>OY969934.1:0-3450992 GCA_963704725.1 uncultured Actinomycetes bacterium
ACATCCGTCCCCCTCCACGACGGTGGGGCGAAGGGTACCCCGAACGTCGTGCTGGCGAGCAACAGACAGGGCGAGACGGACGCCTACTCCTCCGGCACCGTCAGGAGGTCGAAACCTTCCTGGCGAGCCACCTCGGCCAGACGAGCATCGAGCGACAGGAAGGGATGCGAGGCGAGCGCCCGGTCACCCCACGCCTGCGAGGACGGCCCGCGACTCGCGGCTGCCGGATCGCGGGGAGGGGCCGGCGCGATGGCGGGTGTCGTCGGGTCGATGCCACCGGACGGTGTTGTCGGGACCCCGCGCCAGGCTCCATCCGTACTCGTGCACCAGCTTGTGGTGGAACGTGCACGTCAGCACGAGGTTCCCGAGGTCTGTCCGCCCGCCCCGGCTCCACCACCGGATGTGGTGGGCCTCGGTGAACCGGCGCGAGCCGCAGCCCGGGAACCGGCACTCCTGGTCCCGGTACCGGAGCTGACGCATCATCGCCGCCGACGGCTCGCGTGAGGACCGACCGAGGCCGACCGCGTTGCCGCCCTCGTCCTCGAGCACGACCTGGAGCCGACCCGCGCAGGCGAGTCGCCGAACGGTCTCGACGTGCGCCACGCCTCCGCCCTCGACCTGGCCCGAACGGTCGTCGGACGCGAGGGCCTCGGCTGAGGTGTGGATCACGACCGTCGAATGGGCAGGATCGGCCGCGCCGCCGGACGTGAGCGCCAGCGACACGAGCGCGTCGGCCCGGCGAGCGACGGCACCGTGGAGTCCCGACCCATCGGGCTCCGATGGCATCCTGGCGGCGAGGCGATCGATCGCCCTCGCCACCGCGGCGCCGTCCGCCGCCGGAAGCTCGGCCTCGAGCGCGAACCGCCGCCCGTCGTCGAAGGTCCACCAGCGAAGGTAGCGATCCCGCTCGACCTGCTCGGCGTGTTCCCTGGAGCGCCGGGTCTCGAGATCTCCTCGCCGGCGGATGGCGCCGACGGAGACCTGCTTGGCCCACCGGACGAGCCCGGCCTCGGTCTTGGGGGTGGCGAACCTGGCCAGCTCGACGACCGCGTCGATCGAGAGCTCACCCCGGTCCAGCGCCGCGGCGATCAGCGGCAGCTCCGGCAACGCGTGGCCGGCTTTGATCCAACGGTCGGCCTTCCACCAGCTGATGCCGTATCGCATGGAGGCGAGGTGCGCCATGTCGTGCGCGCCGTGCTCCCGCCAGACCTCCAGGCGGTCGGCCTCGGCCAGCTGCAAGAGCATGTGCCGTTGCGTGCGGCAGGCCAGGGCGTTCAGGTCGTCGATGTCCTGGAGCAGCTCGTCGCCGATGGATCGCATGGACTCCATCATCGAACAAGCGTTCGGCACTGTCTGTGAACTGGATCACAGTGCGCGGGGGCTCCGTGGCATAGAGCCGAGCCCGCCGGAGCCGCTACTCGAGGTAGCCGAGGCCTCGGAGGTGCTCCTCCATCTCATCGGCCTCGGTGTCGCTGACGGTCTCGGCCTCGCCGGTCGGCATGCCGGGGACGACAGGGGCCTTCGTCTCGACCTTGGCCTCGGAGCCGACCACCTCGTGCAGGACGCGCCCGGTGTGGTGGATCGTGGCCGGCGCGCCGAGCGCGGCCAGGATCGTCGGGGCCATGTCGATCAGCAGCGGTGGCTGCTCGAACGGCTGCACGGTTGGCCCCGCGGCGACGATCACGCCCTCGATGCGGTGATCGCCCGAGATCCAGTCGGCCTTCTCGATCGCCGACTTGGCGTGGGTGAGCGAGTACTGCTCGGCCGGCTCCATGAGGATGTCGGGGGCGGTGTCGGCGTGCTTGCCCTTGAAGATCTCCTCGCGCCGGTAGATCGCCTTCACGGGCTTGCGCCCGGTGACCGGGTCGGTGAACGAGGAGAGCGCGTCCATGACCTGGTCGCGCACCTTCTCGAAGTCGGCCGGGTCGACGATGCCGTCGGGCTCGCGCCCGGCCAGGTTGATCGAGACGCCCTCGCCCGTCGAGCGGATCGTCGTGAAGGCCTTCGTCTTGTGCCAGTTCACCGACTGCGGGAGCGAGACCTTGCCGTGGAGGCCGAGGAGGTCGTACGCCCTGCGCGCGATCTTGCGGACCGGCCCCCACTGCATCGGCCCGAAGACCACGTTCGACGCGCTGAACTCGAGGAAGCCGAGCTGCTTCAGCAGGTGGTCCATGTGGATCGTGCGCGTGACCGCCTGGAACCCGTGGTCGGAGATGAACAGGACCAGGTCGTCGGACCGCGTGCGCGAGACGAACGAGCCGATCGCGTCGTCGAGCTGCTTGTAGACGTCGCGGACCTTCGCGCCGATCGCGGTCTTGTCGTTCCTCGCGTAGTCGGGGTGGTCGGGCGCGACGTAGTTCGAGAGCGCGTGCTGGGTGCGGTCGACCGAGACCCAGACCGAGGCCATGAGGTCCCAGTCCGAGTTGTCCATCAGCCACTCGGTGGCGCGGATCCGCTTGCCGGTGATCTCGAGCGCTTCGGCCAGGTAGGCGTCGGGCTTGTTCCGGTAGGTCGTCCACGACATGCCGTTGATCACCCACGGCACGCCGGCTTTTTCGAGCTGGTCGGGGAGGTCCGCCGGGTGCGAGTAGGTCCGCCCCTTCGGCAGCACACCGCCGGCGAGGGCCAACCCGTTGATGGCCGGCGGCGGGAACATCAGCGGCAGGTCCGCGTAGACCCCCACCTTGCCGGCCGCCGAGAGGTCCTCGACGAACGTCCGCTCCCTGATCGACTTGAAGGTGATCGGGTACTGCTTGTGGGTCCCCGGGACGGTCTCGAGGATGTCGTAGACCCCGTGATCGGCCGGGTCGACCCCGGTCAGGAACGACGGCCAGGCCGCCCATGAGTGGGTCGGCACTGTCGACCGCAGGACCCCCCGCTGCCCCCGGCCGATCAGGGCCTGCAGGTTCGGCAGGTCACCCCGCTCGAGCAGCGGGTCGAGGATGCGCCAGTCGGCGCCGTCCCATCCGATGAGCAGTACTCGTGGCGACATCCAAGTCTCTCTCTTGATTGATGCGCTAGTCAGCCTGGTGAGTCTAGACGTGAACAGGCGAGTGACCAACTGATCACGACACCTCGTATGGCTGCTCCGTCCTCAGGCGCAACAGTGACGCATCGGGCGCATCAGTGGTGTAGAAAGCGAGTCACGATGGTCGCAGTGGCGTTAGCGTGGATTGCCGAAGCCGTAGCTGGCGAGCTGGCAGGACTCGGCCTTAGGAAGTTGGACCGTGGCTGGCGGAGGCGACTTGCCCACAACGTGTCCAAGCACGTGCCAGGCGTCTCGATCCATCGTGTTTCTCGTTTCTTGAAGTCCCCACAAGTGTTTGGCCTCCTCGCTTCTGGCAATCCACAGGACGTCGTGACATTAAGGCGTCTCCTTGAGAATGCTCTGGTAAGCAGACTCGCGCCGCCCAGGACAGAGCAGGATCGGGAGCTGTTAACAGCCAGAGCCGATCGTGCGCTCAACGTACTTCTCCGTGAGTTCCTTGCGGCGTTGGATCCATCCAGGGCTGTGTCTGTGGCAAGCGAAAGACAGCTGTCGCTGCTTGCGACTATCGACCGCAAGCAAGATGAAGCGATCCAGCTGCACCATCAGACGTTGAGGGTGCTGGTACGGGAGGATTCGTTCAATGACCTACTCCTTCAGGTGCCAGCAGGTGTCGATGAGACACTCGGCGAGTACTCCAGGATTGACCAGGCACACGCGGCAGAGCTACTTTCACTGATCATCGCAGCGCGCGATGCCCCGCAGGAGGGGTTCGACAGGCTCATTACTTCGCCACCCGAGTGGTTGACACGCGACAAGTCGATGGCCGCGTGGGAAGCACTCGGAGAGTCCGCCGCAGCGTACGACCTGCATACTGCAGCGGCGAAGGCCTTCGAGCAAGCGTCACTTCTAGGGGAACGTCAAGCGACAGCACTCGGTCGCGCTGCCCTCGAGATGTTGAATGCGGGAGATCCTGATGCAGCCGACGCCTTGGCAGTTCGTGCTCTCGCCGCAGGTGGAACGGCCTTCCTAGATGTCCTTCAGGCGATCCGAGGCGACGATTGGGTGGCGCTCGAAGTGGCAGCCAATCGACTGATTGATGACAACGAGGCGCGCACGCTCGGGCTCGCCTTCAAAGCGAGCTCGTTGCTGCTGCAGCATGAGTGGGATAGGGCAGTCCAAGCCGGAGAGGAGTTCCTCAAGGAGAGGCCACGAGCCACGGGCTCGAGAATCGTGGTCGCCCGTGCTCTTCTCGCGCGCATTGAGTCAGGTGTCAGTCGAGATCGGACTAGCGACTGGCGAAGGGCGCTGGGACTACTCGTTGAGAGCCGAGACATCCGAAGGCAATGGAATGGACCAAGCGCAGAGGCCGTTGAGTGGGCCTGCAAGGCCGCAATAGTGGGAAGAGACTGGGCACTTTGCATGAAGCTTGGTCTCGGACCTCCCCGTGGGGATGCGACTCCAGATGAGTCGAACTCACCGCATGTTCTCCCCTCGGTCATCGCGGCAGCTATCGTCGCTGACGACAACGCTCTCGCCGAGTCCCTCATACCACTGCTCGACGATCCCTTCGAGTCGGCGCACCAACGATCGCTCTTGGCTGAGCACGAAGATCGTCCACGTGAGGAGGTCCGAGAACTTCAGATGCAAGCGCTGGATGCGGCTTCCTCACTGGAGCAGCTCTATGCGGCACTGATGGGCTTGGCGAGTCTTGGCGAGTGGCCGCTTCCTCGGTTGGCTGAGATCGAGGCGCTCTCTCTCGAGAAGGTCGAGTTGTTGACTGCAATGTCAGAATCAGAACGAGGGCTGTACGAGCAGGCCACGATTCGGTTGCGCCCATACGCTGCTACCTCCGCAAAGGCCGCAGAACTCCTCGCCCGGACACAATCGTTGGCGCTTGATACCAATGCGGCAGTTGCCACGCTAAGAGATGCCTTCCGCAGGTTTCAGGACTCAAGCTTGCTGGTCTATGCGATCCGTCTGCTGCTACGCGACGGCCGAAGTGATGACGCGGAGAGAGAAGTGGCTCAGGCGATCGCAGCCGTCTCCGAAGACGCTCCGTCTTACCCTGCGATCCGACGACTCTCGATACAAGTGGCCCTCGATTGCCGCGACTGGTCAGCTGCCGCGGCGCGGGCTCGCGCCTACCTTGCGAGTCTCGAGGGCGACGACGCACAGGTGCTCTGGGCGCTAGTCACCTCGCTCGGGAACCAGGCTTTGCTACGCGACGCGAGCCGCGTTCTCGATGATCACCCAGAGTTGCCGATCACATCAACTGAAGAGGCGACCACGTGGCTGGTTCTCCAGCGCGAGCTCCCTCCTTCAGACGAGAGACTGAATAGAAGTCTCGATCTCGCAGCTGAGTACGCGGAGAACGAGGACGTGATGGGAACGGCCCTCTTGGTTGCGCTTGAGATGTCCAGTCACGTGCAGGTGGGCCACGAAACAGCGGAAAGGGCCCAGGGGTTGATTGACCTGTTCGTCGATCGATACCCCGAGAGCACGATTCTGCGCAGGTATGACTTCTCCTCGCCCGAGGTTCTGCTCGAACAGCTTAGAGGGGTGCTGGAGCCCAGCGCTGCTCTGTACAACGTTAATGCCCGTCGCGTGTCCGAGTCGGGCTATCCGGCGGGGATCCTTTCCCTTATGTCAGGGAGGTCGTACACGGAAGCTCTTGTCAGTCGGGCAGCAGGGGCCATGGTGATATCAAGCGCCCTAGACGCAGTGCGTGCTCACGAACTGGATGTGGCGACCGACTCGCTGGAACGACCGGTGGCGCTTGACCTCAGCGCTCTGAACACCATCTCCCTGCTTCCCGATTTCTGGCAGGTAGTCTCGGCTAGATTCTCGGGGTTTGTTCTGCATATAGACGCATCTTTGGATTCGCAGTCCGGGGCACGCAACCTCGCAATGAAGAGCACGCGAAGCCTCGGTTGGGATTCGACAGCTGGCAGGCCGGTCATGCATGAGCTTGACGCTGCGACTGCGGAGGAGCTTGCGAGACGTGCGGCCTGGATCGCCGAAAAGGCCACAGCGATTCGTGCGATTGGCGACAAACGGCTAACCACCTTCCCCCTCCTTGACGGTGAAAGGTTCGGTTCATGGCTCGGCGCCATAGAAGTTGCGAAGCAAGAGGGAATTGCTCTGTATGCCGACGATGTGGGCCTGAGGACGCTTGCTGAGGAGGCTGGCGTTGGCGCGTTCGGAACGTTGTCATTGATGGAGTCTCTCGTGTCGCGCGGCGCGATCACGAGCCAGACGCTGAATAACGCACGGCTCACGTTGCTCCGCAACTTCGCTGTTGACGTTGCATACGAGAAGGACTTGCTGGTTGCGACTGCGGAGTCTGACGGGTGGGCCGTGGGGGCTTCCACTTTCCAGCTAACGAGGCCAATCTTCTGGCGCGATCAGGAATCAGCGTTCCGGGCATTCCATCGACTCATCGTGGGGAATCTCGCGTCAGCAGCCCCAACGCCTTCATTGTGGACGGAAGCGGCCCTGAGAGGACTCGCTCACTCAGCCAGCTCCATCGAGGACTGGCGCCAGCTGGGCGGAGCCGCCTGTCTATTCACGACCTGGGCCACTGGGTACGACGCTCAGGTCTTCTCACAGCTCATGACTTCCGCTCTGGGCATCGAAGCAGAGCAGGGCCGGTCGGGGCTGCTGGAATCCGTCGTGGGCGCCCTGGCTGCGGACCTGAGCGAGTCCCTGGACCCCCGCCTAGCGGTCTCTGAAGTCCAGCGACTCGTCGCGGGGCTTCCAGAGGAGGTGCGATTCAGAGCGCTTCGGCGCCTCCTGGTTGGCTGACACTGGCGCTACCGACCGCCCGCGGCTCGAGATGCAGATCGGCGTCGAGGCGGCGAGGTGCTCGTCAACCTCGAGCGGGCCGGCGGCACCCGCGACTGGATGCTCACCGACGACGCCGTGAACACCCGCCGCCAGGCGTCAGGTCTCGGCCGAGCCCGGCCGCGTTGTCGTCGGCCTACCGTGCAAACTCGAGCTCCGGAATGGGCCAGGTCGCCTCGACACCGTCGAGCTTCGACATACGCAAGTCCCATCTGCACACGCGTTGACTGCCAACTCGGCCGCCGCAGTGGCACGGTCGCAAGACGCCGGGAGCTGCTCGCGCAGACGCTCGCGGCGACGCGCTCGGTGAAGCTCCTGTCGACCAGCCGCGAGGCGCTGCGCGTCGCGGCCGAGCGCGTCTACCCGGTGCCGCCGCTCGGGGTGCCGGACCCCGCGCGCCTGCCCGAGCTCTCGGCGCTATCGCAGTACGACGCGGTCGCGCTGTTCATCGAGCGCGCGAAGGCGGTCGCGCCCGACTTCGAGATGACCGAGGCGAACGCGCCGGCGCTCGCCGAGATCTGCGTGCGGCTCGACGCCTTGGGTCCGGAGGCAGACATCGCTCACATAGACTCGGCCGGTGCCGACGTGTCCAACCTGCGGTGAGGAGAACCCCGACCGAGCCCGGTTCTGCCTGAACTGCTCGGCGCCCCCTGCACCCCACCGCCTCCCGGCACGAGCGGAAGTTCGCGACCGCCCTGTTCGCCGACATCGTGGGGTCGACCGAGCTCGCCGAGCGGGAGGATCCCGAGGTCGTCCAGGGGCTCGTGGGCCGGGCGTTCGACCGGCTCTCGGCCGAGATCGAGCGGTACGGGGGGCTGATCGAGAAGTTCGTGGGGGACGCGGTGCTCGCCGTGTTCGGGGTGCCCTCGGCGCACGAGGACGACCCCGAGCGGGCCGTGCGGGCCGGGCTCGAGATGCAGGCCGTCCTGTCCGAGCTGAACCGCTCGTTCGCGGCCGAGGGGCGGCCCGAGCTCGAGATGCGGGTCGGGGTCGAGGCGGGCGAGGTGCTCGTGGACCTCGAGCGGGCCGGCGGCTCCCGCGACCGGATGCTGACCGGGGACGCCGTGAACACCGCGGCCCGGCTCCAGTCGGCGGCCACCCCGGGGCACGTCGTCGTGGGGCCGGCCGTGTACGCCTCCACGAAGGAGGTCATCGACTACCGGGACCTCGAGCCGCTCGACCTCAAGGGCAAGGCCGGGCCCGTCCCGGCCTGGTCGGCGCTCCGGCGTCCGGGCCCGGCGCCGCGGCGAGCGGCCGCCGCTCGGGCTCGAGGCGCGCCTGGTCGGGCGGGACGAGGAGCTCGCCGTCCTGAAGCAGACGCTCCAGCGGGTCGAGTCGGAGGGACGGCCCGCGCTCGTCACGGTCCTCGGCAACGCCGGCGTGGGGAAGTCGCGGCTGGCGTGGGAGTTCGCGAAGTACGTCGAGGGGCTCCCGCAGATCCTGTACTGGCGGCGGGGGCGCTCGCTCGCGTACGGGAACGTCTCGTACTCCGCGCTGGCCGAGGCGGTGAAGGCGCAGTGCGAGGTCCTCGAGGACGACCCGCCCGAGGTCGTCGCCGAGAAGGTCGACCGCACCGTGAAGGAGCTGTTCGGCGATCTCGAGGTCGCGCCGCACGTCCGCGCGCTCGTCGGCGCCCGCACCGAGCAGCGCCTGTCCCGCGAGGAGCTGTTCGACGCGTGGCGGCGGTTCCTGGAGCGGATGGCCGCGCGCTACCCGCTCGTCCTCGCGCTCGAGGACCTGCACTGGGCCGACGCCGGGCTGATGGACTTCGTCGACCACCTCGCCGACTGGGCCACCGGGCCGATCCTGATCCTCACGCTCGCCCGGCCCGAGCTGCTCGAGACCCGGCCGGGGTGGGGCGGCGGCAAGCGGAACTACGCGGCGATCTTCCTCGACCCGCTCTCCGAGACCGAGTGCGAGGCCATGGTCGAGGACCTCCTGTCCTCCGACCTGCCCGAGTCGGTGAAGCGGCTCGTCGCCGAGCGCAGCGAGGGCAACCCGCTCTACGCCGAGGAGATCGTCCGGATGCTGATCGACCGCGGCGTGCTCCGCGCCACCGAGGCCGCCAAGTGGGAGCTGGCCCAGCCGCTCGACGAGGTCGAGGTCCCCCGCTCGATCCACGCGCTGATCGCCGCGCGGCTCGACACGCTCCCGGCCGAGGAGAAGGCCCTCGTCCAGGACGCCGCCGTCGCCGGCCGCATCTTCTGGCTGGGCGCGGCCGCCGCGCTCTCGGAGCGGCCCGCCGCCGACGTGCGCGAGGCACTCGGGCGCCTTCGCGTGAAGGAGATCGTCACGCCGCGCGAGCCGCCGGTCTTCTCGGGCGAGCTCGAGTTCGCGTTCCGCCACGTCCTGATCCGCGACGTCGCCTACGAATCGCTGCCGAAGCTCCTCCGCGCGCGCAAGCACGTCGCCGTCGCACGGTGGGCGGAGGAGCGCGCCGGCGACCGCGGCCGCGAGCTCGCCGAGGTCGTCGCCGCCCACTACCTGCGGGCGATCGAGTATCGCGACGAGCTCGGGGAGCCGGCCGACCGCGAGCTCGACGCGGCCGCGAGCCGCTGGGCGTGGGAGGCCGGCGGCCGGGCGTGGGACCTGTGGCAGCAGGAGGAGGCGGGCCGCTGGTTCGACCTCGCCCTGTCGCTCGGGGAGCGGAGCGGCGCGGATGCCGAGCGCCTGGCGGAGATCGCGGAGGCGGCGGCGGCCGCGGCGGACGGCCTCGCGCCCACGGAGGAGCTCGTCGAGCGCTATCGCGCGGCGATCGAGCGCTACGAGGCGCTCGGCCGCGACCCGGACGTCGGCCGGATGCAGGTGGCGATCGGCTACGCGATGGTCACGGCCGGCCGGCTCTCCGAGGCCCAGACGTGGGTCGAGCGCGGCATCGCCGCGCTCGAGCGCCACGGCGAGAGCGCGGACCTCGCCCACGCGCTCGAGATCCTCGGCAACCTGCGGCGTCGCCTGGGGTCGCCGGCGGGGGGAGAGCCGCCGTTGCGTCGGAGCTACGAGATGGCCGCCCGCGTCGACGCGCCCGTCGCGAGGGGGCACGCGGCCATCTCGCTCGGGGTCGTCCTGCTGTACCTGGGGCAGGTGTCCGAGGGGATGGCGCTCATGAACGAGGGGTACGAGATCGCCTCCCGGGAGCACCATCTCGAGCTGCTGTTGCGGGCCCACAACGCCGTCCCGTCGACGCTCATGGACTACGCGCCCGACTACGAGCGCGGGCGCCGGATCCTCGACGAGGGCATCGAGCTGTCGCGGCGGTCGGGGCGACGCGACCACGAGATGTGGATGTGGTCCAACGTCGGCAACTACGCGTTCGACCTCGGCCGGATCGACGAGTTGGAGCTCGCCGGCGCGACGTGCATGGAGATCGGCCGCTCGCACTCCTACCCGTACGGGCTGGGGGCCGGAGGCGATGCTCCTCGGCCAGGCGGCGTTCCTGCGCGGCGAGCTGGAGGCGGCCCAGCGGTTCGCGGAGGATGCGGCGCGGGCGCTCGATGCCCACTCCGAGGTCCAGGCGGCCCCCTATCAGGACCTGCTGTTCGGGTGGATCGCGCGAGCGCGGGGCGACGACGAGGCGGAGCTGCGGTGGTACCTCGACGCGCTCGAGCTCCTCGGCGAGGACCTGATGGGAGGGATGATCGACGAGCTCCTCAGCGAGACGGTCCGCGCGCTCGTCCGGCGCGGACGCGCCTCCGAGACCGGGCAGTACCTCGAGCAGCTCCGCGGGGTCGCCCCCGGCCGGCCGAACGCCGAGGCGTTCCTGTGGTGGGCCGAGGGAGTCCTCGACCGCGACGGGCCGAAGCTCCGGGCGGCCGCGGATCGGTTCGCCGAGCTGACCCGACCGATCGACGAGGGCCGCGTGCTCCTCGACCTGGTGGACCTCGGCGTGGACGCCGAGACCGATCGCACCCGCGCGATGGAGCTCTTCGCCGCCTGCGGCGCCGAGGTCTACCTCCGGCAGGTCCCGCCCCCGAGCGAGTGACCTCGTCGGTTTCGGCGCTCGCCGCTCGGCGCGAGGGATCCGGCGCCGCGGCACCGCTTCTCGCGCCGGACGTCTACCTTCGATCGAGCGGAACGACCGAGAGAGGAGCGACTCGTGAGTGACGACTCTGAGCTCGAACGCGCTCGCGGTGCCGACGAGGCGAGACGGATGGCCCGGGAGGAGGGGGAGCGGTTGAAGGCGGAGGCCGAGCGGATCGCGGCCGAGGCGCAGAGCGGCGAGGCGGGGGGCGAAGTGCTCCGACAGGTCGGGGTGATCTACGGGGGGCTGATCGCGATCGCGTTGGTCATGGTGCAGCCGTTCCTCAGCACCGCGACGCTCGACGCCCCCGGCAGGGTCAGCATCATCGCGTTCGCGGTGGCCATCCCGCTGCTGGCGGCGCTCGTGATGGTCAACCGCCAGGAGCTGTTCCGTGGTCGACGAACCACGTCCGTGTTGGTCGCGATCGCGCATTCGACCGGCCAACTGGCCGCGTTCGTCGGGATCACGGCCGGCTTCTGGCACATCACGTGGGTCGCGGGGGTGACGTTCCTCGGGACCGGGGTCGTCGCCGTGGGCGTTCACTCGGCCGGCTTCTGGCGCGTGGAGAGCCCGCGCAAGCCGGCGTCCTCGAGCGCCTAGGGTGACACTCGGACACGTTCGAGTCGAGCGGCGGCCACGGATACGGACCACCCGTTCCTTCCAAGGGTCGCGGGAATAAGGCTCGGGCTGCGCGCGAGTGGGCAAGGATAAGGATATCAGAGTAGGTCTTAACGAAAAGCCGTGTTGAGAGAAGGGAGGTGACGGGCGATGAGCGAGGGCGGGCAGGGGGTAGAGGATTCGGCGCTAGCCTTATCGAACAGCCGGTCCTGGATGAGGGAGTTGACGGGGAAGAACCGAATCGGCTGTTCGCGTATCGCGAGTACCACGACCTCTTCCCGGAGCGGGTCTTCGCTCCTAGCCGGACGACGCGACGCAGCTCCTCGATCGATGTGTCGGTGGTCGCTGGCACGGACGTTCTTGCCATGTCATGGCAAATGTGCTCCCCAGGCTCTGGGTGTGAAGCCCGACCACCGCACGGGTTCCGGGCCGAACGGCCTCGCTCCGGCCCGTCGTCACGGTCCAGGCTGTCACGAGGCAGAGAGGAGGAGGCATGGCGAGCAACAAGGCGCGCCTGCCACCGCGGTGGTTCGTCGTGTCCTTCTGGCACGTGCACCGGTGGGTCGTTCGGATGACGAGGCGGCGCAAGGGGTTGTGGGCTCCACGACCGGGGAAGTGGGGCGCGTTGCGGCTCACCACCGTAGGTCGGCGCAGCGGAGACTCACGGAGCGTCATCGTCGGCTACTACGAGGACGGTCCCAACCTGGTCACGATGGCGATGAACGGCTGGGGTGCAGCCGAGCCGGCCTGGTGGCTGAACCTGCAAGCCCATCCGGACGCCGTCGTCGACGTGGCCGACGGAGCGCCGCGCGAGGTGCTCGGCCGGGCTGCGAGCGGCGAGGAGCGAGAGCGGCTGTGGCAGCGTTGGCGTGAGCTGGACGAGAACCTCGACGCCTATGCTGCGCGACGCCCGCGGGAGACGGCGGTCGTCGTCCTCGAGCCGCACCCACCCCGACCGGGCTGAACAGGACGCTCAGCGGACCACGTCGTGCTGCATCGCCCAGAGGGCGGCTGCGGCTCGCGTCGACACGTCGATCTTCGCGTAGACGTGCTGGATGTGGTGGTCGGCGGTCTTGGGCGAGATGTAGAGGCGCTCGGCGATCTCCCGCGTGGTGAGCCCCCTCGCCGCGAGGCGCAGCACCTCGACCTCACGGCCGGAGAGTCCGGCGGGATGCTGGGGCCGGGACGTGCGCAAGGGCGCCTCGCCGTGACCGGTCGCCGTGAGGACGGCCTCGACCGCGTCGGCCTCGAGCACGCCGTCTGACGCGAGCCGGCGGAGATCGGCCGCGGCGGCGGCGTCGGAGGATGCGGGGCGGTCGGCCCGGTCCGTCGTGAGCCCCACGTAGACATCCACGGCGGCGAGGACGGCGGCGCCGCGATCTGTGGCGTCGCCTCGCAATCCCTTGTGGTAGCCGGACCCGTCGCCCCTCTCGTGATGCGCGGCCGCGGCCGGGTTCAGCGCGGCGAGCGCCGGCGAACGGCGCAGCATCTGCTCGGTGAGCATGGGGTGGCGCTCCACGCGGTCGAACTCGGCCCGCGTCAGGGGGCCGGCCTTGTCCCAGATCGAGTTCGGGATCGCGCCGATGCCGAGCTCATGCACGAGCGCAGCCCGCCGAAGCGTCGCGATCTCGTCGTCGGCGGCGCCGAGCACGGCGGCGGCGGTGGCCGCGAGCTGCGCGCACCGCCGGCTGTGGCCGGCCCGATACGGCGACTTCAGGTCGATGAAGTCCGCGGCCACCGTGAGCGCGCCGTCGAGCTCGGCGCCCTCCAGGGTGCGATGCGGCTCGGGCTCCAGGTCGAGCACGGCGTCCCACGGCTCCACCTTCCCGAGCCGCTCGAACCAGGTGCTCCCATGCGCGGCGAACAGGTCGGCGAGCTCCGGGTCGTAGGTCCGGTCTCGACGGTCGCGCGCCGCGTCGATCGCCTCCGCCGGCGAGCGGCGGCGGCCGAGCGCCTCCATGTCGTGCGTGAGGTGCACGACGCGCATCGCGAGCGGGATCTCCTCGCCCTTCGCGCCCGAGGGGAAGCCGGCCCCGTTCCACCGCTCGTAGGTGAACCGGAACGCCTCCCGGACGTCGGGACCGAACCCGAGCCGCTCGATCAGCATGTCGCCCACCTCGCACCCGGTCGCGAAGTTGTTGACCGCCCAGTCGTGCCCGTGCTCCTGGATCGTCCGAACGATCTGCTCATGCTCCTCGGGGGGATGGCCCGCGGTCGCGTACGTCACCATGGTGCGCCCGACGTCGGCCGGATCCCCTGCGTCGAACACGAGCGTCTCGGCGAGGATCGCGACGTCGTCCCCGAAGACGGCCGAGATCTCGTGCGCGTGGCTCGTGCACCCGACGTAGCGGAGCAGGGTGAGCCAGTACACGGTCTCCCGGAGCTCCGCATCGAACCCCGCCTCTCCGCAGAGCGCGTCCGCGAGCAGGCACGAGCGCAGCTGCGACTCGAGCGGCTGGCCGAACGCGTTGTCCTGCGCCAGCGCGAAGGTCGCGATCAGCTCACCCAGGCGCAGGGGCGGAGCCGGAATAGGGAGACCTCCCGATGCGAGACGGTCCGGGGAACGTACACGCTGGCCCCGCCACTCGGCAGGAGGGAGGACGGCGGAGGAACCTCAGCGAACCGAACGGCCCCGACCACACCGGATGCAGGAACCGGAAAGGAGACACGGATGATCCTCGCGACGACCAAGGTGAAGGACGTGGACCACTGGCTGGAGGTGTTCGGGACCACGAGCGCCGAGAAGCGCGCGGAGCACGGCTCGACGGGCTCGACGGTCTTCCGCGACCCGAGCGAGGAGAACCGGGTCTGGGTCCTGTTCGACTGGGACGAGGAGGGCTGGAAGAACTTCGTGTCCGACCCCGCGGTCCCGCCGATCCTCCAGGAGGCCGGGCACCTCGAGAAGCCGGTGGCCGCGATGCTCCTCGGGACGTACGGCTCCTGACCCGCCGGCCGACCGCTCCCGCGCGAGCGGTCCCGCGCGACGTGATCCGCCCGGTCGCGAGGCCGGGCGGATCATCACACCGGCCCGCCTGACGCCCCGACCTGAAGACGCTCGAGCAGCTCCCGCGCTCGCTCGCGCGGCGGCACCGCACCGGTCACCCGCGCTCGGCCGAGGAGCGCCATGGCCTCCTCGAAGGGATCGCCGTAGGCGCGGAGTCGCTCCGCGACGCGGGCGTACGCGTCGGCGGCCCCGGGCTCGCCGCGGGCCTCGGCCAGCATCGCTCCCGCGGTGTCGAGGCGGAGCCGGTCGCGCAGCGTGCGCGGGGCTCGATCGATGCGACCAGGCGCTCGGCGGTGTCCGGCCGGCCGGAGGCGACGCACAGCCGCACCGCGCGCACGAGATCGATCGCTCGGTACTCGGGGGCGACGTCCTCGGTGACCGACGCGAACGCCTCGAGCCACGCCACCGCCCGCGCGGCCTCCCCGTCCGCGAGCGCGATCGCCGCGGCGGTGACGAGGGCCGCGGCGTGCGAGGCCACCTCCTGGGTCCGTTCCGCGTCTCGGACGAGCTCCTTGGGATCGGCGACCTCCGAGCGCCGGCCCCGTGCGAGCAGCACGTGTGCGCGCGCGGCCCGCGCGTTGACGGAGACGGCCGGGTCCAGACGTCCGGGTGGGAGCGCGAGAAGATCGTCGCTCCACGCGAGGACGCGATCCCAGTCGCCGCCCTCCAGCAACGCCCAGAGCGCCGCCCCCTTCGTGTACGTGCCCTGGGATCGCACGTTCCTTCGCTCGGCGAGCTCGAGCGCCATCTCCCACTCGGCGAGACCGGCGGCCGGCCCCTCGGTCGCCCACCGCCACTCGGCGAGGTAGTTGCGCGATGCGACGATGTCGCCGACGCTGCCGGCCTCCTCCGCCCGACGGAGCGCTTCGCGAAGGTCCGCGAGCCCGGCGTCGAGGTCGCCCATCGAGCAGCGGGCATCGCCCCGGATGTGCAGGGCGATCACCGCGACCTCGTCGCGACCGTCCTCGAGCAGCGCGAGCGCGCGATCGGCGAATGCCATCGCGTCCGGCGTGTCGCCGGCGAACAGCTCCTCCTCGGCGCGGTAGGCGTAGGCCCTTGCGAGCGCCCGGCCCGGCGGCAAAGACTCGAGCGTCTCGACGGCCTCGGCGAACGCCGCCCTCGACCGCTCGACCTCCCCGACGACGGCGAGCTGGGTGCCGATCCGCGTGAGCGCATCGCCCACCGCGAACGCGTCGCCTCGGGCCCGCGCGATCTCGAGCGCCTCCTCGTGGCGAGCGAGCACCTCGCGCGCGTCCAGCAGGCCGCTCCGGCGTCCGGCGAGCCCGGCGCGCAGCAGCGCGTCGGCGCGTTCGAGCGTCCCCGCCGGTGCGAGGGCGAGCGCGCGCTCGAACGCCGCGAACGCGGCCGCCACATCCACCCGTGCCGCGCGGTCGCCCGCGCCGACGAGCCAACGGATCGCCGGGCCCGACGCGTCCTCGACGACCTCGCGCTCCCCCGAGGCCGCACCGAGCTCCGCCGCCGACGCGTAGTGGCGCGCGAGCGACTCCGCCCACTCGTCCGAGCGGTCGCCGACCTCCGCCTCGAGCCAGCGCGCCGCGGCCAGGTGCCGGCGGGCCCGGGCGGCGCGGGGGAGCCGCCCGTACGCGACCTCGCGGATCAGCCCGTGAGCGAACCCATAGGCCTCCCGGCCCGGGACCGATGAGGGCCGAGTCACCATCAGCCCTCGACGCGCGAGGTCCTCGAGCCCGTCGCGCACGTCGCCAGGCTCACGGCCGTCGGCGGTCGCGAGCGCATCGGGCCACACCTCGTCGCCGAGCACGGCGGCCTCGAGCGCGAGCGCGCGAACCTCCGCCGGGATCGCGTCGAGCCGGGCGGCGATCAGCGCCTGCACGGACGGCGGCGCGGCATCGGCGGCTCCGCCCTCCGCGAGCATCCGCGCGAACTCGATCGCGTACAGCGGGTTCCCGGCCGACCGCTCGAGCGCGGTCGCGCGCACCGCCTCGGGCACGTCGCTCTCGAGCAGCACGGCGCCGACCAGCGCGCGCGTGTCGTGCTCGTCCAGGGCGCCGACGACGAGCGACGAGGATCGCTCGAGCGCGTCCAGGGCAGGAGCGTCCTTCGGTCGCGTCGTGACGAGGATCAGCACGGGTCTCGTCCGCAGGAGCTCGGCCGCCGCCACCAGCACGTCGACGAACGCCGGCGTCGCGTCGTGCAGGTCCTCGATCACGAGCAGCACCGGGCGCTCGTCCGCCGTCGCGCCGAGGACTCGGGCCCACGCCTGGGCGATCTCGCCGGCGCCGAGCGACGGCCCCTCCCGGGTCGCCTCGATCCTGAGGACCGCACACAAGGTCCGGACCAGCCAGCGGCGCTCGTCCGGGTCGGCCTCGATGCGCGCCGCGTGCGCCTCCAGGAGCCCGGTGGAGATCGCCGCGTCGGCCGAGGGGTCGATGCCGATCAGCTCCCGCACGGTCTGCTCGACGGGCGCGAACGTGACGCCCTCGCCGTAGGGGAGGCAGGACCCGGTGAGCCGCCGCGCCCGGTCACCGAGCTCGCGCCCGAGCTCCGCGACGAGCCGGGACTTCCCCACACCGGCATCGGCAACGATCGTCACGACGTGGCTCGTCCCCGAGCGGCTCACCTCGTCGAACCGGTCGCCCAGCGCCGCGAGCTCGGAACGACGACCGACGAACGGCGTGCGATCGATCTCGACCCGGGCGCGCTCGGCGAGGACGCGCCAGACGCGCAACGGCTCGCTCTTGCCCTTCACCGTCGCGATCGGCAGCGCCTCGACCTCGAAGCGGTCCAGGACGGCGCGCAGCGTCGACTCGCCGATCACGACCGAGTCGAGCGGCGCGAGCGACTGCATCCGTGACGTGGTGTTCACGACATCCCCGGCCACCGCCTCCCCGACCTGCGGGCCGACGCCGAACGAGACGACGGCCTCGCCCGTCTCCACGGCGATCCGGACGGCGATGTCCGGGTCCTCCCGCCGAAGGTCGGCGATCGAGTCGAGGACCTTCAGGGCGGCGCGTACCGCCCGCACCGGGTCGTCCTCGTGCGCGACGGGCGCGCCGAACACCCCCATCACGGCGTCGCCGATGAACTTGTCGAGCGTGCCGCCGAATGCCTCCAGGTCGTCCTTCACCCGCCGGTGGAACGGCACGAGCGTCCGTCGGACGTCCTCCGGATCGGCGCGATCGGAGCGCTCCGTGAAGCCGACCAGGTCCGCGAAGAGGACCGTCACGGTGCGGCGCTCCTCGGACAGCTCACGCGGCGCGTCCACGCGGGTTCCGCAATACGCGCAGAAGGGTGCGCCGGCGACGAGCTCGGCACCGCACGAGGGACAGCCGGCCATCGGCCGAAGTGTAGGCACCGGGAGGCACCATCGTTCGCTCCCGCCACTCCCAGTATGCGGCACACCGGGGGGCTTGCGGCAACCCCGGGGTCGTGCCGCATACTCGCCGGCCGAAGCGCCGGAACCTACGGCATGGGAGCGGGGAGCGGATGGGCCGCTACGTGTTGGACCTCGCGGAGATCGACCGGACGCAGGTCGCGCTCGTCGGCGGCAAGGGTGCGCACCTGGGGGAACTCTCGCGGATGGAGGGCGTCCGGGTGCCTCCCGGCTTCTGCGTGACGACGGACGCCTTCCGGCGGATCTTGGCGGAAGCGCCTTCGATCGACGATCGGCTCGACCGGTTGTCGCGCCTGAGGCCGGACGACCGGGTGGCGATCCGCGCGCTCGGCGCGGAGATCCGCCGGACCCTCGAAGGGATCGCCATCCCCGAGGATCTGGCGGCGGCGATCACCCGCCCGCTCGCACGGCTCGGCGAGCACGCCGCCTACGCCGTCCGATCCAGCGCGACGGCGGAGGACCTGCCGACGGCCTCCTTCGCGGGCCAGCAGGACACGTACCTGAACGTCATGGGGCCGGCGGCGATCCTCCGGCACGTCGGCCGGTGCTGGGCCTCGCTCTTCACCGAGCGGGCCGTGACCTACCGCCTGCGGAACGGCTTCGACCACCGGAAGGTCCACATGGCGGTGGTCGTGCAGCAGATGGTCCTTCCCCAGGCGGCCGGCATCCTGTTCACGGCCGACCCCGTCACGGGCAACCGGAAGGTCGCCTCCGTAGAGGCCGGCTTCGGCCTCGGCGAGGGCTTCGTCTCCGGCCTGGTGAACGCGGACGTCTACACGGTGCGGGACGGCCGGGTCGTCGCCACGTCGATCGCCACCAAGCAACGTGCCATCCACGCCTCGCCGGCCGGCGGGACTCGGGAAGTGACGATCGAGCCGGAGCGGCAGGAGCAGCCGGCGCTGGCGGATGCGCAGGTCGTGCGGCTCGCGGACCTGGGCCGGCGGATCGAAGCGCACTTCGGCCGCCCCCAGGACATCGAATGGTGCCTGGCCGACGACGCCTTCCACATCGTCCAGAGCCGGCCGATCACCACGCTGTTCCCCATCCCCGAGGCCGGCGACCGAGAGAACCACGTCTACATCTCCGTCGGTCATCAACAGATGATGACCGACCCCATGAAGCCGCTGGGGCTCTCCTTCTGGCAGATGACGACCCCCCGACCCATGGCCGAGGCCGGCGGGAGGCTGTTCGTCGACGTCACCCGGATCCTGGCCTCGCCGGCGAGCCGCGCCGGCTTCCTGGAGCTCGCGGGGAGATCCGATCCACTGATCGGGGACGCGCTGCAGACGGTCCTCGACCGGGGCGACTTCATCCCGTCGCTCACGGACGAGGGTCCCGGCGAGCCGCCGGCCGCCGCGGCGGCCCCGATCGAGACCGATCCGGCCATCGTCACCGAGCTGATCGAGCACAGCCAGGAGTCCATCGCCGCCGTGAAGCGCGACATCCGGACGAGATCCGGATCGGCGCTGCTCGACTTCATCCTGGCCGACATCCAGGAGCTGAGGCGGATCCTGTTCGACCCGACGAGCCATCAGGTGTTCATGACGGCGATGGAGGCCACCTGGTGGCTCAACGAGCGGCTGGAGGCGTGGCTGGGCGAGAAGAACGCGGCCGATGTACTCACGCGGTCCGTCCCCCACAACGTCACGTCGGAGATGGGGCTGGCGCTTCTGGACGTCGCGGACGTCATCCGTCCGCATCCGGACGTGGTGGCCTTCCTGCAACGTGTCGACGACGAAGGCTTCCTGGACGAGCTGCCCGAGCTCGCGGGCGGGGCGGAGGCGGGAGACGCCATCCGTGCCTGGCTCGACACGTACGGCATGCGCTGCGTCGGCGAGATCGACATCACGAGGCCGCGTTGGAGCGAACGCCCCGTCACGCTCGTCCCCTTGATCCTCAGCCACGTCAAGGACTTCGAGCCGGGCGCCGGCGAGCGGCGCTTCGAGCAGGGGCGGCGGGAGGCCCAGGGGAAGGAACAGCGGTTGCTGGAGCGCTTGCGGGCCTTGCCGGACGGGGAGCGGAAGGCCGACGAGGCCAAGCGGAGGATCGACCAGGTCCGGACCTTCATCGGGTACCGGGAGTATCCGAAGTACGGCATGGTCAGCCGGTACTTCGTCTACAAGCAGGCCTTGTTGGAAGAGGCCGAGCGCCTCGTGCAGGCCCACGTGATCCGCGAGCCGGAGGACATCTTCTACCTCACGTTCCAGGAGCTCCACGACGTCGTGCGCACGAACCGTGTGGATGACCGGCTCATCCGCGAGCGCAAGGACGCGTTCAGGTCGTATCTCGCGCTCACGCCGCCCCGGGTGCTCACGTCGGACGGCGAGATGATCGCCGGGGCGTACCGACGCGACGACCTTCCGGCCGGCGCGCTGGTCGGCTTGCCGGTTTCCGCCGGGACGATCGAGGGGCGGGCCCGGGTCATCCTGGACATGGCGGAGGCCGATCTCGAAGCGGGCGACATCCTGGTCACCGCCTCCACGGATCCCAGCTGGACGCCCCTGTTCGTCGCGATCGAGGGCCTGGTGACGGAGGTGGGAGGCCTGATGACCCACGGCGCGGTGATCGCACGGGAGTACGGCCTGCCGGCGGTCGTGGGGGTGGAGCATGCCACCCGGCTGATCCGGGATGGGCAGCGGATCCGCGTGCACGGGACGGACGGGTACGTCGAGATCCTGCCCTGACGCGCCGCCCGAGGGTGGCCGGGCGGCACCTGCCCGCGCACGGCAGGGGGGTGCTGGCACCGGCGGGGTGGGGTGGTGTCCCGCGTGTGCCCGGGCGCGAACGGGAGCAGGATGGCCCGGTGGTGGGGGCACCGACCTCGGGGTCGCTGCGCGGCAGGGCGATCCGTCTCGCGTGGACCGCGGGGGCCTTGGCCGCGACGCTGGCCCTGGCCGCCGTCGTGTTCGTCGCGGTCGTCGAGCCCGCCTCCCTGGTCACGTCGGGGTTCCTGCTCCTGGCTACGGTGGCGTACGCCACGGTCGGCGGTCTGATCGCCAACCGGCATCCCCGCAACCCGATCGGGTGGCTGTTCCTCGCCGTGGGGATCTGCCTCGGCGCCACCTCCGCGATGGGCCACTACGCGGGGTACGAGGGTCGCCCGCTCACCGGGGCGGGGCCGGCGGGGCTGCTGGCGGTCGCCGTTCCCGGGCTCGTGCTGCCGGCGGCACTGCCGACGTTCCTGCTGCTGTTCCCGGAGGGGCGCCTGCTCTCGCCCCGCTGGCGCGCGGCCGTGGGGCTCGGAGGGCTCGCCGCGGTCGTGCTGACGTTGGGGCTGGTGTCGCTCCCGTCGACGGGGCGGCCCTTCGACACGCCGGGGTGGGTCGACGCGATCCCGGGGATCGGGGCGTTCGCGGTGGTGGGCGTCTCGCTCACGGCGGCCGCCACCGTCGCAGGGTTCGCCAGCCTCGTCCTGCGGTACCGGCGGGCCGCGCCCGAAGACCGCCAGCAGCTGAAGTGGCTCATGACGATGCTCGCCGCGATGGTCGCCTCCTCGGCTCTGGCCCTGATCGCGTGGGGATGGTCGGCGAGGGTCGAGGCGCTGTGGATCTTCGCCGCGCTCGCCATCCTCGTGGACGGGTTCGGCATCCTGGTGGGCATCCCCGGGTCCACGGCGATCGCGGTCCTCACGTTCGGCCTGTACGACGTGGGGGTCGTCGTCAAGAAGACGATCGTGTACGGGATCCTCGTCGCGGCGAGCGCGCTCGGGCTCGGCCTGATCCTGTTCGCCTTCTCGCCGCTCATGGTGGGGACGGACACCTCGTCGGGAGGGACGCCGGTGAGCCGGATCGTGTCGGGACTCCTCATCGCCGTCCTCGCGTTCGCGGTCTCGTTCGGCTGGCTCAAGCGGTTCGCCCGTCGGGCCGTGTACGGACGGCGGGCGTCGCCGTACGAGGTGATCGCCGAGTTCGCAGACCGGCTGGGCGAGGCCTATTCGACCGAGGACGTCCTGCCCCGGACCGCCGAGATCCTGCGTGCATCGACCGGCGCCGTGACCGCTCGGGTATGGCTCCACCTCGGCGACGAGCTGGTCGAGGCGGCCGTCTCGCCCTCGATCGGGCGCGCCCCGGCCGGGGCCGGTCCGCGTGAACGGGGTCGACCTTGCGGACCTGCCGGGGCGACCCTTCCCCGTCCGACACCAGGGCGAGCTGCTCGGCGCCTTCACGGTCGAGATGCCGCCGAGCGAGCCCCTCTCGGCACCGAGCGAGCGGCTGGCGGCCGACCTGGCCACCCAGGCCGGCCTGGTCCTTCGCAACGTTCGCCTGACCGAGGAGCTCAAGGCGACCATCGTCGAGCTCCGGGCGTCGCGCCAACGGATCGTCAGCGCGCAGGACGAGCGGGCCCGCAAGCTCGAGCGCGACTTGCACGACGGCGCGCAGCAACAGCTCGTCGCGCTCGCCGTGAAGATCGCCCTGGCCGAGCGGACCGCCGACGAGGGCACACGCGAGACCCTCGCGCGGCTCCGGGCCGACGCGAACGACGCGCTCCAGAACCTGCGCGACCTGGCCCGGGGGATCTACCCGCCGCTGCTGGCCGACGAGGGGCTCGGGGCCGCGCTCCGGGCCCAGGCGAGCAAGGCGGCGATCCCCGTGACCCTCGAAGCGGACGGCGTGGGCCGTTACGAGCAGGAGGTCGAGGCCACGGTGTATTTCTGCTGTCTGGAGGCCCTGCAGAACGTCGCCAAGTACGCACGGGCGACCGGGGCGACGATCCGGCTCGCCGACGACGACGGTGCGCTCGACTTCTCGGTCCGTGACGACGGTGCAGGGTTCGATCCCGCCAGCGCCAGGACCGGCGCCGGCCTCCTGAACATGCGGGACCGGCTCGAGGCGCTCGGTGGCGTCCTGGAGATCGCCTCGGCGCCGGGCGCCGGCACGACCCTGTCGGGACGCATCCCGATCGGGGGGGCCGGGTGACCGTCGCGCTGGACCGGCCCCCGCGGCGACGGGTCGTCGACGACCTGCTGGACCTGGCCAGGCCGCTGTCGGCCGTGGTGGGGGCGGGGGCGCTGTCCGGGTTCCTGATCGGAGGCGTGGGAGGCCGGATCGCGATGCTGCTCCTACGGCTGACGTCCGACCCGGGGGTGCGCGGCCTCACCAGCGACGACGGGTTCACGATCGGCGTGGTCAGCTCGGCCACGACGTTCCTGCTCGGCGCGACGACCCTGCTCGGCGTGCTGGGCGGCGTGGCCTACCTGCTCGTCCGGTCGTGGCTCCCCCCGCGCGTGCGCCCGATCGTCTTCGGGGTGCTGTGCGGGCTTGTCGGCGGCGCGCTCGTGATCCGGCCCGGCGGCGTGGACTTCACGCGGCTCGAGCCCCGGTGGCTCGCCGTGGCGATGTTCGTCGCGCTCCCCGCGGCGTACGGTGTGGCGGCGAGCCGGCTCGCCGAGCGGGCGCTCCCGCGCGCACCGGGGTTCGGGCGCGTTCGCGCCGTGCTCGGAAGCCTCGTGGTGGTCGTGGTGCCGGTCCTGGCCGGGCCCACCGGGCTCGCGATCGTCGTCGTCGCGCTCGTGGTGTTCCTGATCGCGCGCGCGGTTCCGGGGGCGGCGGGGGCATGGTCCTCGGCCCCGGTGGCGTGGATGGGGAGGGCCACGCTCGTCGCGCTCGGCGTCGCGGCCGCGGTCGCCCTCGGGCGTGACGTGCTCGACGTCTTCCCCTGACGGGACGAGGCCGGCCCCGTCGGGCCCCGTCGGTATCGTGACGGCGTGTCCCCGCGTCGCGCCCTGACGACACGCGCCCTGAACCGCGCGCTGCTCGAGCGCCAGCTGCTCCTGCGGCGTCGGCGGATGCCGGTGCTCGAGGCCGTGGAGCGGCTCGTCGCGCTCCAGTCGCAGGTGCCTCGCGATCCGTACGTTGCGCTCTGGTCCCGGGTCGCGCCGTTGCGCGCCGAGACGCTGTCCGACGCGCTCGAGAAGCGCCACGCGGTGCGGATGACGCTGCTCCGCGGCACGCTGCATCTCGTGACCGCTCGCGACGCGGTCGGCCTCCGCGCGCTCGTCCAGCCGGCGATCGAGGGGGTGATCTACGGCTCGAGCCCGCTGCGGAAGGCCGTCGGCACCGTCGACATGGACGGGCTGTTCGCGGCGCTCCGTGGGTGGCTCGAGGAGCGCCCGCGCACGCGCGCCGAGCTCGTGAGGGAGATCGCGGTGCGGTGGCCGAAGGCCGACGCCGACTCCCTCGGCTACGCGATGTACGCCCTGCCGACGGTGCAGGTGACGCCTCGCGGGCTCTGGAGGCGGAGCGGGCGCTCCGCCTTCACGACGATGCAGGCGTGGCTCGGGGCGTCGCCGGATCCCGCGGCCGACGTCGAGGCCCTCGTGCGGCGGTACCTCGCGGTGTTCGGTCCCGCCACGCCGGCCGACGCGCAGTACTGGTCTGGCGTGCCCGGCCTGGCCGAGGTCTTCGAGCGCCTCCGGCCCGGGCTCCGCACCGTCCGCGACGAGGGCGGACACGAGCTCTTCGACCTCCCGCGCGCGCCGCTCCCCGACCCGTATCTCCCCGCACCGGTCCGCTTCCTCCCCGAGTACGACAACGTGACGATCGGCCACAAGGACCGGACCCGCATCGTCCCCCAGGGCATCCCGCGGTTCACCGAGATCGGTTGGGGGTCGGTGCTCGTCGACGGGATGGTCGCCGCGCGGTGGAGGCTCTTCGAGGAGAAGACCCGCGGGACGCTCCGCGTCGAGCCGTTCCGCCGGCTCGCGCGCCGGGAGGCCGCCGCGACCCGCGAGGAGGCCGTGCGGCTCGGGTCGTTCCTCGCACCCCACACGGACGTCCGGGTCGAGCTCGATCGGCCCGCCTGACCAGGTCTCTGGGGGCGTGTGCCCGGATCGCCCTCTTCGATGATCCGGCGCAAGACCGGCAGGACCGGACGCGTTGACTCCCCTTCGTCGCGCGTCTAGGGTCAGCGATCCGACCCGACGGAGGTGGCCGTGAGGCACACCGCGAAGAACTCCATCGCCACGGCGCTGGTCGCCGCCGCGTCGTTCGCATCCCTGCCGGTCGCACACGCGGCGTTCCCGGGGACGAACGGCGACATCGCGTTCAACCGGCTGACACACGGGCAGTTCGACATCTGGACGGTCGACGCGAACTCCACGAGCACGGTCCGGCTCACGCGGACCGACCGGAAGAACGAGGACATGCCCGACTGGAGCGCCGACGGGACGAAGATCGCGTACGCGCGGTGCGGTCTGGGCGAGCTCTCGAACTGCGACATCTGGGTCATGGACGCCGACGGGTCGAACCCGACCAGGCTCACCACGTCGCCCGATGCCCAGGAGACCTGGCCAGCGTGGTCGCCGGATGGGACGAAGATCGCGTACACCTCGAACGTCGACGACGCCTTCCAGGACGTCTACGTGATGGACGCCGATGGGTCGAACCAGACCCGGTTGACGACCACAGCGGGGTTCGACGCGTTCCCCGAGTGGTCCCCCGACGGCGCCCGCATCGCCTTCACGAGCGACCGATCGGCGCTCGACGACATCTTCGTCATGGACGCCGACGGGTCGAACCAGACGCGCGTCACGCACGGCCCGAAGATCGACGAGCGACCGGATTGGTCGCCCGACGGGACGACGATCGTCTTCTCGCGCAACGGCAACGACCTCTGGAGCGTCGCGCCGGACGGGTCGAGCCTGACCCGGATCACCCTCACCGAGAACCGGGACGAGTTCGCTCCGGCCTACTCACCGGACGGGACGAAGATCGCCTTCAACCGCGTGACGAACTCGGGGCGCCTCGGCGTTTGGATCATGAACGCCGACGGGACGGATCCGACCCACCAGACATTCGGGCTGCAGGACTTCTTCCCCGACTGGGGACCCGGCTAGGTCACAAACCGCAGCGACCGCCGGTGGACCACTCCGATTCGGTAGGGGCTCAGGAGCCGGGCGGGAACGACTACGCCGAAGGATGCGGCGGCGGCTTGGAGCTCTGATCAGACACGTCCTCGGTCACCTCCGCGCCGCTGCGGAGACGAGGTCGGCAACCCTGCGGAGGGAATCGCGCAGCTCGGCAGGCTCCCGCACCGTGAACGGCCAGCCGAGCGACGCGAGCATGCGGGCCGCGGCGTCGAGGTCGTCGGCGTGCGCTCGCAGGAGCACCCCCTCCTCGACCTGCTCCGGCTCGCCGACCCATCGCGGGATGCGGCGCCTCGCCTCATCCAGGGTGGTGTCGAACACGATCTCGAGCCGCCATCCCCACGGCGTCGCCGCGATCGAGCGCTCGACGTGCTCGACGGCGTCGAAACCCTCCGGCGGCGTCGCGCGTTCGGACCGAAGCTCCGCCGAACGCACGCGGTCCACCCGGAACGTGCGGATCTCGCCCGAGCGGTCGTCGTCGGCCGCCAGGTACCACCGTCCGACGTGGAGCACCAGCCCGTACGGGGCCACGATCCGGTCGGTCTCCTCGCGGCCGGGCGTCGCGTACCGGATCCGGGCGCGACGTCTCGAGCGGATCGCCGCCGCGAGCGTGAGCACGACCTCCGTCGCCGGCGGCTGCCGCTCCCTCGGCGTCCACGTCCACCCCAGGGTTCCCTCCAGCGCGCCGACACGGTCGCGGAGCTCGGTCGGGAGCACGCGCAGGATCTTCGCGAGCGCCTCCTCGACGGCCGCATCCGCGGTCGAGATCCCGGACTGCCGGCTGACGATGAGCCCGAGCACGACGGCCGTCGCCTCGTCGTCGGTCAGCATCAGCGGGGGGAGCTTGAAGCCCGGCCGCAGCCGGTAGCCGCCGTAGGGTCCGCGCTCGGTCTCGACGGGGATGCCCAGCTCCTCGAGCCTGGCCGCGTAGCGCCGGACGGTGCGCGGGTCGACCTCGAGCCGGTCAGCGAGCTCGCGCCCGCCCACCGTTCCGCGCGCCTGGAGGACCTCGAGCATCGTCAGCAGGCGGGTCGCCGGCCTGGATGCGCTCATCGAACGCGAGGATAGCTCGGGATCAGGACCGAAATCGTCCGCAACCATCCCTAGCCTGGTCATTCGAGGCGGCCGCGACCGGCGCGGCCAGCGAAGAGAAGGAGGCGAGGCCATGAGCGCCGTCATGACCGCCGAAGAGATCCGCCCGTTCCGGATCCAGGTCACCGACGCCGAGCTCGAAGACCTCCGCGACCGGCTCGCCCGAACGCGGTGGCCCGACGAGCTGCCGGGTGTCGGCTGGGGCTACGGCGTCGGGCTCGACTACGTGAAGGAGATGGCCGAGCACTGGCGGACCTCGTTCGACTGGCGCGCGCAGGAGGCCGCGCTCAACGAGTTCCCGCAGTTCACCACGACGATCGACGGCACCGACGTGCACTGCCTGCACGTGCGCTCGCCCGAGCCGAACGCGATGCCCTTGATCCTCACGCACGGATGGCCGGGCTCGGTCGCCGAGTTCCTCGACGTGATCGGGCCGCTCGCCGACCCGGCGCCGCACGGCGGTGACCCGGCCGATGCGTTCGACCTGGTGATCCCGTCGATCCCCGGCTACGGGTTCTCGGGGCCGACGAACGACACCGGATGGGACAGCGCGCGCGTCGCGAAGGCGTGGGACGCGCTCATGACGCGCCTCGGATACGAGCGGTACGGCGCGCACGGGGGCGACACGGGCGCCCTCATCACGCGCGAGCTCGGCATCCTGAAGCCGCAGGGGCTCGTCGGCGTGCACCTGCTCCAGATCTTCGCGTTCCCTTCGGGCGACCCCGACGAGATGGCGCGGATGGACGCGTTCGAGAAGGAGGGGATGGCGAACCTCGCGAGCTTCGACGAGCACTCCGGCTATCTGAAGATCCAGCAGACGCGGCCGCAGACGCTCGCGTACGCGCTGACCGACTCGCCGGCCGGTCAGCTCGCGTGGAACAGCGAGCTCTTCATGGGATGGGGCGGCGAGAACGTCGGGAACGCTGATCGCGATCGGTTCCTCACGCACGTGTCGATCTTCTGGTTCACCGCGACCGCGGGCTCGTCGGCGCGGCAGTACCTGGAGGACGCGAAGTCGGGTGCGGGCTACCGCGAGCTGCCGAACGAGACGCCGACCGGCGTGGTGGTGTTCCCGTACGACTTCCGCTCCGTGCGGGCGTTCGCCGAGCGCTCGAACAACATCGTCCACTGGTCGCAGATGGGTCGTGGCGGGCACTTCGCCGCCTCGGACGCCCCCGATCTGCTGGTCGAGGACCTGAGGACGTTCTTCCGGGGCTTCCGGTGACAAGGTCCTGATCACGCGGAGCGACCGAAGACGGAGACATTCACCGGGGAGATGCGCAGCCGAGAGGAGAAACGACATGGCCGACTACGTATTGGTGGCGGGAGCCTGGCTGGGTGGATGGGCGTGGGACGAGGTGGCCGAGTCGATGCGGAGGCAGGGGCATCGATGCTTCCCGGTCACGCTGACGGGGCTCGGGGAGCGCGCCGCCGAGGCGAGCCCCGACGTCGATCTCGACGACCACATCCAGGACGTCGTCCGGGCCATCGAGGACGCGGGCCTGCGGGACGTCGTGCTCGTGGGACATAGCTACGGTGGGGTCCCGGTCACGGGGGCGGCCGACCGTGTCCCGGAGCGGATCGCGAAGGTCGTGTACGTCGACTCCGGGCCGCCGCCGGACGGAGCCGCTTTCGTCGACACCTCGCCGCCACCGATGCGGGAGGCGGCAGATCGGCATGTCGCAGAGGAGGGAGATGGGTGGCGCCTGCCGATGCCCCCGTGGGAGGAGCTCGAGCGGGTCAACGGGGCGAAGATCGACGGGATCGACGACGACACCCGACGGCGGGTCCACGAGCGGGCCACGCCGCAGCCGTACGGCACGTATACGCAGCCGATCTCGCTCAAGAACCCGGCCCGGCGGGAGCTGCCGCAATCCCTGGTCTCGTGCTGCTTCCCGCTCGACCAGGTTCGGCGGCTCATCGACAGCGGCCACCCGTGGTTCGCCGAGATGCGCGGGCCCGCGTGGTCGTTCGTCGAGATGCCCTCGAGCCACTGGCCGATGTTCTCGGCGCCGGAGCGGTTGGCCGAGGTCTTGGCGACCTCGCCGAATAGCGCGGCGCGGCGAGGTCGTGGCCGATCGTCGTGAAGAGCGGTCAGACGCGCGTCGAGACAATCCCAGGGACGGACAAGCAGGACCACTCCCTCACTCGGCGATACAGTCCTGTCCCATGGCTGACACGGCAGCCGAGCTGCGGTTCGCGCCGAACGACCTGGGGTTCGTCGCCGACCCCTACCCCGTCTACGCGCACCTGCGAGAACACGCGCCGGTGCTCTACGACGAGGCGACGGACCACTACCTGATCTCGCGGTACGAGGACGTGAACGCGCTGCTGCGCGATCGACGGTTCGGGCGGACGTACCTGCACACGGCGACGCACACCGAGATGGGACATCCCGATCCGCCGGGCTGGCACGACCCGTTCTGGAACCTCATCAACGCGGGGATCCTGGACATGGAGCCCCCGGATCACACGCGGGTGCGGCGGCTGGTGTCGAAGGCGTTCACGCCCCGGTACGTCGAGGGCCTCCGGCCGCGGGTGCAGGCGATCACCGACGGGCTCGTGGACCGGGTGGCCGGGGCGGGCGAGTTCGACCTGCTCGCCGAGGTCGCCGAGCCGCTGCCGGTGACCGTGATCGCCGAGATGCTCGGTGTGCCCGAGCCCGACCGCCACCTGCTCCGGCCGTGGTCGGCCGACATCTGCAAGATGTACGAGCTGAACCCCTCGCTCGAGATGCAACGGGACTCGGTCCGCGCGAGCGCCGAGTTCTCCGAGTACCTGCGGGCGCTGGCCCGGGAGCGGCGCGCCGATCCCGGTGAGGACCTCGTCTCACAGCTCGCGCTCGTGCTCGACGAGGGGGAGCGCCTGAGCGAGGACGAGCTCGTCGGCACGTGCGTCCTGCTCCTGAACGCCGGGCACGAGGCCACCGTGAACGCGACGGGCATCGGGTGGTGGACGGTGTTCCGGACCCCGGGAGCGCTCGAGCGGCTGCGCGAGGACCGCTCGCTGCTGCCGACGGCCGTCGACGAGCTCCTGCGGTTCGACACGCCGGCGCAGATGTTCGAGCGGTGGGTGCTCGACGACGTCGAGCTCCACGGCGTGAGGATCCCGCGCGGCGCCGAGCTCGGGCTGCTGTTCGGCTCGGCGAACCGAGACCCCGCGGTGTTCGACCGCCCGGACGAGCTCGACCTGGCGCGCGACCCGAACCCGCACCTCACGTTCGGTGCCGGGATCCACTTCTGCCTCGGCGCGCCGCTCGGCCGCCAGGAGCTCACCGTGTCGTTCGCCACGGTGCTCGACCGCCTGCCGAGGATCGAGCTCGTCCGCGAGCCGGCCTGGAAGCCCGGCTACGTGCTCCGGGGGCTCGCCGAGCTCCGCGTCCGCGCCTGAGCGCCGCGCGCATCTTCGAACCGTCGCACCAGGGCGCTCGTCGCGGTGCAGCTCGAGGCGGCCCTGGCGTCCCGATGCCGGCCGGCCTGAGCCGCATGCGGTCTCGCTCAGGCGCCGGCGGCTTCAGCGAGGTTCTTCGCGACGACGGCCATCGTCTGGTCGTACTCCGCGGCGGGGCTGAACTCGATCACCTCGGTGCCGGGCAGGCCGACCTCGCCGGTGTGGCCGGGGCCGACGTAGTAGGCCTCGCCCTCCTCGGCGAGGAGGTCGCCCTCGGGACGGTGGAAGATCATCCGTCCCTTGATCACGTAGCCCCAGTGGTGGGACTGGCAGAGGTCGTCGGGAAGGCCCCGGTACATCGGCGTGAAGTCGCCGGCCGCCTCGAACGACTCGAAGCCCAGGTTGTAGCCGTCCTCCCGCGCGTACCGGCCCTCGAAGCCCGGCATCGACTCGACCTGCGGTGCGTTCGCCTTCGACAGCGTGATGCCCGTTCCCATCGTGCGTCTCCTCTCCTTGGTTCCGACGTGCACGGCCGCGATCAGCGGGCGCCCGCGCGCTCCTCCGCGAGCGCCACCAGGTTCTCGAGGCCCCGACGTCCCACGCCCGCCGCCGCCTTCCGCACCAGAGCCGAGAGCACGGGCGCGTTGAACAGCTTCAGCATCCCGGGCAGGGCGCTGATCCGGGTGACCCGGAGCGTGTACGCGACCCGACACCCATCGGCGGTCGGGGTGAGCTCGTACCGGTGCACGTTCGTCCACTCGGCGACCTCACCCTTCTTCGTCTCGAGGCGGGACTCGGTCACGAACTCGAACTCGGACGGACGGGTCGCCTCCGTCACGACCGACCGGTCGGTGAACCGACCCATCGGGTCCGACCCGGTCGTCGTGAACTCCGTCCCGACCGAGGCCGCACCCTCGGGAGCCTCGATCGAGAGCAACCGGCCGGTCTTCGACTGTCGATCGCCGGCCCAGGTGAGATGTGACCCGAGCTCCGCGAGCACGTCGTACACCTGCTCGGCGGCCACTCGGCCGGTCACCTCGACGGCGACGACGAGCTCGCGCTTCAGCGCGTTCGCCCTCGCCCCTGTCGTCTGCTGCATCCCGCACCTCCTCGTGTTCGGGGACCACGGGAGCGTGCGCCCGCGGGGCGCGGGGAGGATGGGGAGCGTTCCCTATTCTTCGGCCCGAACCTCGCTCAGGTAGCGGATCGCGTAGGCGGCGGCCTCGGAGCGGCTGCGCAAGTTGAGCTTGGACAGCACGCTGCTCACGTGGTTCCCGGCCGTCTTCGTGCTGATGAACAGCCGGGCAGCGATCTCGGCGTTCGTCAGGCCCTCCCCGAGGAGGCGGAGGACCTCGGTCTCGCGCTTGCTGAGCACGCCGAGCAGCTTCGGGCCGGTGCGTGCCGGGCCGCCGAGCTCGCGGACGAGCGCGGCGGCCCGGTCCGCCAGCGCACCGGCGCCGGCCCGTTCGGCCGCTTCGACCGCCAGGCGGGCCTCGTTCGCGGCGACCTCCGGCTCGGCGTCGGCGAAGCAGCGTCGCGAGCTCGATGCGAGCGGCGGCGGCCTCGAGTGGCATCTGGAGCTCGGCGAATGCGAGGACCGCCGCCTCGAGGCGCTCCCGGGCGCCGGCATCTCCGGTCGCGCGCCCCGCCCTTCCGAGTGCGAGGTCCGCGACGGCGAGCTGGCGGGCCTGGCCGGTCGAGCGAGCGATCGAGGCGAGGCGATCGGCGGAGCTCACCGGCCGAGGCGGCATCGCCGCGGGCCACCTGCACCTCCACGAGCAGGGCGAGCAGCGGCAGGGCGAGCAGCCCGTCGCCGACCTGGTTGAGCCGCCGATGCAGGAGCGCGGCAGCAACGGCGGGCTCCCCGCGGAGGAGGTGGAGCCTCGCCGTGGCGCGCAGGGCGTCGGCCCGGTCCTCGTACCCGGCGAGCAGGCGCTCGGCGTCCTCGACGCGGCCCTGGAGCATCCGGAGCTCGGCGAACTTGGCCGCCGGATGGATGCAGCGCGCTCGGTGGCCCGTGCCCTCGAGCTCGCGCAGCGTCCGGGCGAGCCATCCCTCGGCCTCCGCGAGCTGGCCGTTCGCGATCAGCACCTCGGCGCAGCACGTGCCACAGAACTCGAGCAGCCCGGCGTGGCCCGAGCGCTCCATGAACGCCATCACGACCTCGTTCCACCGCATCAACCGGCTCACGTCGCCCGCGTCCTCGGCGGCGCGGGTCACGAGGCAGCACACGTCGCCGAACACGGCCGGGTCGGCGACCTCGCCGCCGGTCGCGGCGGCCATCGCCTCGTCGAGGCGCGCGAGACCCTGCTCGACGTCGCCGCGGTCGACCAGGGCGAGCCCGAGCAGCGCGATCCCGCTCGCCTCGAGGTCCGGGTCCCGCCGCTCGCGTCCCATGGCGATCGCGGCCTCGGCGTCATCGACCGCGTCGGCGGGGTCCGGACGCAGGCGCCCGCGCGTGAGCGCGAACCATCCGGTGTGCGGGCCGTCCGGGAGCTCGGGCAGGAGGCCCTCGGCCCGGGCGAGCCACCCCCGGCTCGCCGGCTCGTTGCCGACGGCCTCCAGGTACTCGGTCGCGAGCCAGAGCGCGATGCGCAGCGCTGCCGCGAGGTCGCCCCGCTCCCGGAAGGTCGCGTACGCCTGCTCGCGATGGGCGATCGCGGCGTCGACGTCGCGGAGCCACCAGAGCGAGAGGCCGAGCCCGTCGTGGGCCTCGGGCGTCTCGGCGGTGGCCAGCGCCTCCTCGAACGCGATCCTCGCGACCTGCCAGTCGCGCTCGGCGAGCGCCGTCGCGCCGCGCCCGAGCGGGTCGGTCCCGACCTCGGAGGCCATCGTGCGCAGATCATGGCACGCCGGACCGGGACGAGCTCCCCCAAGAGCTACGCGGGGATCAACACCTCAGGCCGGCGCGTCGCGTCCTCGCCTCGGCGCACGAGGTGCCGGACGACGTACTCGGCGTCCCGGCTCACGCCGGGGAGGACCTCCGAGGCTAGCGCGTACTGGAACGGCAGTCCGACGAAGTACACGCCGGGCTCGCTCGTCGAGACGCCGCGCTCGTGCACCGGCATCCCGTCCTCCCCGAAGATCGGGAGGGCGATCCAGGACAGGTCGTGCCGGAACCCCGTGCACCAGATCACGTTGGCGACCTCGAGGACCGTCCCGTCCTCGAGCACGGGGCGGCCGTCTTGCACGGCGACCGTCTTCCCCACCCGTCGGATGCCGGCCGCCTCGAGCCACTTCGGCTTCACGCGGACCAGTTGATCGCCCTGCGTCGCAACCTTCGCGCGCAACTTGCGGCCCATCGGCGTTCGGATCGTGAAGACGTGCATGAAGAGGAACCGGACAACGCGAAACCCGACGCGGCGCGCGAACGGCTTGTCGATGTCGAACGGGATGTGCCCGCGGACCGGCCCGGAGAGCCACGTCGGATGCGTCCTCGACAGCTCGAGCGAGATGTCGGCGCCTGAGTTGCCCGACCCGACGACGAGCACGGCGCCCTCGCGGAGCTGGGACGGGTTCCGATAGGCGGTCGAGTGCAGCTGCACGATCGTCGGATCGAGATCGCCCGCGATCGCAGGGACCCTCGCGTCCCTGTTTGCCCCCGTGGCAACGATCACGTTGACGGCGCGGAACCAGCGATCGCCGGCCGTCACCACCAGGCCCTCGCCGTTCCGCCGGACGCCGTCGACGCGGACGCCGTTCTCGACCGGGAGCGAGAACCTCGCCGCATAGGCCTCGAGGTAGTCCGCCAGCTCGTCCTTCGTCGGCGTGGTGACGCCCTTGTGGGGGAACCGCCACCCGGGGAGCTTGATCGCCCACGCCGGCGTGAACAGCCGGAGCGAGTCGTACCGCTGGCGCCAGTTGTCGCCGACGCACGCGTTGCCGTCGAGGATCACGAAGGTTCGCCCCGCCTTCCGCAGGAAGTAGCCCGCCGCCAGCCCGGCCTGTCCCGCCCCGATCACCACGGTGTCGAACGTCTCGGGTCCCATCGCGCACCCCTTCCGTCGGTCGTGGGCCGGACGGTATGCGGGCGGCTCCGGCGGCTCATCGCCGGAAGGCACCATCTTGGTCATGGGCGGCGATGGTGCGTTCGCACCATGCCGGGCCCTAGGCCAGGCCGTGCTCGAACGCGAAGGCGGTGGCCGCGGCCCGGGAGGAGACCCCGAGCTTGGCGAAGATGTTCTGCAGGTGCCGCCCGACGGTGTGCTCGCTGAGCACGAGCTCGACGGCGATGTCACGGTTCGTCTTCCCCGTGGCGACGAGCCGCAGGACCTCGGCCTCCCGGGCCGTGAGGCCGGCCGGCAGGGGCCGCCGGTCCGCGAGGGCGGCGGTCACCTCGGCGACGTCGCCGGCCGCGCCGAGGCGCTCGAACGCGGCGAGCGCTCCCCTCAGCTCCCGCCTCGCGCCGTCCTCGTCCCCACCAGCGAGGAGAGCCCGGCCGAGGACGGCTCGCGCCCGGGCCGTCTCGTACGGGAGCCGGAGGTCCTGCCACTTCGCCGTGGCGCGCCGGAGCGCGTCGAGGGCCGCCGACGCGTCGCCCTCGGCGAGCGCGAGGGAGCCCTCGGCGGTCGCGGCCGTCGCCGAGAAGGCCGGCAGGTCGACGACCTCGGCCATCGCCCGGAGCTCGTGCGCGGCCGCCTGGGCCTCCTCGGTCGCGCCGGCGGCGATGCAGGCCTCGACCTGCGCAGCAAGGAGACGGGCGCGAGTGGGTGGATAGTGCGGCGCCGACAGGGCGAAGCGCAGCGCGGAGCGCGCCGCGTCGACTTCGCCCTGAGCGAGCCGGACGAGCGCCAGGCCAGGCTGTGGGTCATCCCCGAGCTCCTGAGCCCGCTCGAATGCGTCCTCGGCGCCGGCCAGGTCGCCGAGCCGCCGTCGGATCTCGCCCAGCTGGACGTACGCCGAGGCGACCAGCCCGGGCTCTTGGCCAACGAGCTCGTCGGTCGCGAGCATGGCCTCCGCCTCTGCCTCCGCCCACGATCCGCGCAGCCGCGCCACCTCGGCCCGGTTGACCCGGCACCGCGGGGTGAACGGCGTGCCCGGCGGCAGGGTGTCGCACCAGGCGACCGCGGCGTCGCTCCATTCGCCCGCACGACGGAGGTCGCCAAGCCCGAGGCAGGCGCCGATCACGGCGCAGTAGATGATCCCGGTGAAGTACGGGCTCAGCTCGCCGGTGAGGACCGCCGCCATGGCCTCGTCCAGCAGCGCGATGCCCTCGGGCACCCGGCCGGCCGCCAGGAGGGCCAGCCCTTCGTTGTGGACGGCCATCGCGACGAGGTCGCTCACGCCATGACGGCGGCCGATCTCGATCGCGCGCTCGGACAGCTCCACGGCGCGGTCGGGATCCCCGGTGTGCAATGCGACGGCCGCCTCGACCATGGCCAGGAACCCGGCCTCGGGCCCGTTCGCGATCCCCTCGGCGTGCCGCTGCGCGCGCATCAGGAAGCCGGCGCCGACGGAGACCTCGTCCCGGATGAAGTGCTCGATGGCGAGGCGCGCCGCCACGGCGGCGGCACCCCGCTCGTCGCCGGCGGCCGCGTAGGCCGCGTAGGCCTTGTGTCGCAGGTCGAGGGACTCATCGAGCTTGGAGAGCCACCACGCCGCGTCGGCGAGCCCCTCGAGGTCCCGGGCCGAGAGCTCCGAGGCGTCCACCGCCCGAAAGCCGGCGTACGCGTCCGCCCACGCCCCCGCCGCCATCGCCGTCCGCGCCCGCTCGATCTCGATGCCCACCCTGGTTCCTCCAACCGCGGCCGAAGCTAAGGGTAGAGCGCCCCGCGCGGCTCAGAGACGGCCGAGCGCAGGTGCCACCTCCTCGCCGAACCGCTCGAGCTGCTCCACGCCGTCCCCCACGGGCCAGAGGAATACGCGCCGGACGCCCGCCTCCGCGTACGCGGCCAGCCGTTCGGCGCACCGGTCGGCGGGTCCGACCAGGAGCCGCTCGGCCAGCTCGTCGGGGTCGCGGCCGACGGCTGGACTCACCCACTCCTCGAGCACGCGGCGCGCGGCCGCCGGGTCGTCCTCGAGACGGAACCACATGGTGGCAAGCGCGTTCGGGAACGTCTCCGGGTCCTTGCCGTGGAGCGGGAGCCGCTCGCGGAGCACGGCCCAAGCCCCGGCGAAGCCCTCCGGAGTCGTGTTGTACGCCGACGCCAGCCACCCGTCGCCGAGGCGCGCCACGCGGCGGAGACCGGCGTCCGAGCCCCAGCTCCCCACCCAGATCGGCGGGCCGCCGGGCTGCGCCGGTGCGGGCTCCAGGCGGACGCCGCGGGTGGAGTAGAACGTGCCCTCGAACGGCTCGCCCTCCGGACGCCATAGGGCCCGCAGCGCCTGGATCGCCTCCTCGAACCTCGGCCAGCGCTCGTCCCAGTCGAGCTCGGCGGCCTCGTAGTCGGGGCGGTACGAGCCCGGGCCCACGCCGACCACCAGCCGGCCGCCTGACAACAGGTCGATCGCGCCGAGGGACTTCGCGAGCGGGATGGGGCCCCGGACGACGGCGAGCGCGATCGTCGTCGCGACCGTCATCCCACCCGTCGCCCCGAGAACCGACGCCAGCGCGGTCGGGCCGTCGAGCCAGGGCCGGCGGAACTGGAGGTGGTCGTTGACCGAGACGGCCGCGAAGCCGAGGCGCTCGGCCGTCCTGACGTACTCGATCAAGGTCGTCAGGTCGTACCGCGGCTCGTCCCAAGAGAGCAGCGGGAGATGCACGCCGAAGTCCACCCTCGCCTCCTCGTCGCGGGACCGGCAGCGTACGCAGACCGGCTAGATCAGGCTCTCCCACAGCCCGAGCGTGTTGCCCTCGGTGTCCCTGAAGTAGGCGAACGCGCCCATGTCCGGGATCTCCTGCCGGGGCTGGACGACGCTCCCGCCGGCCGCCTCGATGCGCTTCAGCGCGTCGTCGATCGAGTCCACGTTCACCGTGACGACCGGAGACGGGATGTCGGGCGAGCGCAGCATCATGCCGCCGTTGATCGCGCCGGGCTCCTTCGGCATCATCTTGTCGTCGACCGGGACGGTGGTCACCGTCGTGTACGTCCCCTCCCCGAACTGCATGTCCTGCAGGTCCCACTCGAACGACGAACCGTAGAACTCCTTGGCCCGGCCGAGATCGTCGACCGTGATCTCGAAGTGCACGACCTTGTCCATCGCCCACGCTCCTTCCCGACGCCGCGGCTCGACGGTCCGAGCCGCGCCCTCGGTTGTACCCGGGTCGAAGGCGCCCGCGCAAGGCACCGATCGGCCGACAGGAGGGAGTCCTCCTGCTTCCGGATCGGCCCGCAGGGCGCCGGGGTTACCAGCTCGCGCCGACCGCGGCGGCGAGGAACCTCATGAGCGGCGAGATCTTCTCGCAGCTGCGGACGAAGACCTTGGGGAGATCGGACCGCTGCATCTGCGCGTCCGTCAGCGGGACCGAGGCGGTGAAGCTCTTCCGCTTGATGTCCTCGATCATTGGGTGGCCCGCGTCGAACCCCCGCGGCGGGCGCTTCAGCGCGTCCTCGGAGGGGTTGAGCGTGCCGCGGACCTTCCTCCAGTCGGACGGGCGCTCGACGATCCGCTCGCGGATCCGTTGGAGGGCGGCCGGCTCGGGCATCCACATGCCGCCCGCCACGAAGCACTCCCCCGGCTCGACATGCAGGTAGTAGCCGGGGCCGTGCACGCCGGCCCCGAGCGGGAAGTGCGCGCCCGCGTGCGTCTTGTACGGGCTCTTGTCTTTGGAGAACCGGACGTCACGGTAGATCCGGAACAGCGAGCCGCCGACGGGCCGGGGATCGGCCACGAGGTTGCGGCTCAGCTTCCGCAGCTCGGGGCCGACGTCGGAGATGAACTGGAGGAACGGCTCCTTGAGGGACTCCTCGTACCGCTCCTTGTTCTTCGCGAACCACTCCCGGTCGTTGTGGCGCTTCAGCTCGCGAAGGAACGCGAACGTCTCGGCATCGAAGTACGCCATGGTGTCCTCTCCTGCTCCGGGCTCGATCGAACCTCCGCCTAGTCTCCCTCACCGGCGGGATCGGTGGGACCAACAGCCCGGCCGGCGCGCGTCGCTCGACCCGGGATCCTCCCGCCGGGCGGCACTAGCCTCAAGCCGAGGCCGACGGAAGGGAGGTCCCGTGCGCACGAACGCGATCGCCAGAATCATCGTCGCGTCGTCGCTGGTCATGCTTGGCGTCGCCTGCACGAAGACCGACACCGTGACCGGATCCGGGAATATCGTGGAACGGGTCATCCGGACCACAGGGTTCGATCACATCAAGGCGATGACCGCCTTCCAGGTTCACGTCACGCTCGGCGGGCCCGAATCCGTGACGGTGCGGCTGGACGACAACCTCGTCGACCTGCTGGACGCCGGCGTCGCCGACGGGACGCTCCATCTCGGACTGGAACCGAACACGTCCTTCCGGGACGTCACGCTCGAGGCCGACGTCGTGGTGAGCGAGCTGTCCGGTATCGACGTCGAGGGGGCGTCGAGCGTCCGCCTCACCGGGCGGCTCGCCGGTGATGCGCTCGAGCTCATGGCTTCGGGCGCCGGCACCCTCGATCTGCTCGTCGACACCCGGTCGATCGACCTACGGCTGGAGGGTGGCTCGACGGCCACGCTCAGGGGGATCGTGTCCGATCTCACCGTGCGAGGCGAGGGCGCGAGCCATCTGAACGCCCGCGGTCTAACGGCGAGCACGCTCGATCTCGACCTGGCGGGGGCGTGCACGGCCGCGCTCGAGGTCACGGGATCGATCTCGGCTCGACTCTCGGGGGCCTCAACGCTCCGATACGGGGGCACCCCGCAGTTCCTCCGTCCCGACGTCTCCGGCGCCTCGACGATCACCCCTCTGTAGCCGCCGCACCGTTGTCGGCACCGAGCACGTGGCCGGTGAAGGCGACCGTCCCGCCGACGCGAACATCCGCCGCTCCACGGCTCTTCGTCCCCACCGATCCCTCTCCTCTCGGGGAATCCTTGACCCGACCGCTCCCGCCCGCCTAGTGTCGGCCCGCCCGAGGGAGGGAGACCCGGTGCGAACGATCACGAACGCCGCGATCTCGATCGCGCTCGTGGCCCTGTGCAGCGTCGCGGTCGCACCGGCCGCCGCCGCCGATGAACCCGACCTCATCTTGCACGACGCCGTGGTGATCACGATGGACCCCGGCATCCCGCACGCGTCGGCGATCGCGATCTCGGGTGCCCGGATCGTTGCGGTCGGGAGCGACGACGAGGTCCTCGCGCTCGCCGGGCCGAACACCACGGTGGTCGATCTCGACGGGTTGACGGTGACGCCGGGGTTCATCGACTCACACGGCCACTGGATCGGCGACCGGGACCTCTACGGCGTGACGGATCCGCACGACGCGATCGAGATGGCGCTGGAGGGCGGCTGGACGAGCCTCGACGAGCTGTTCGTGAACCAGGACCGCCTGGACGAGCTCACGGCGCTCGACGCCGCGGGCGAGCTCCGCGTGCGGGTGAACGCGTACCTGCCCGTCAACTTCGGCCCCGACCAACGGTTCGGCATGTGGTTCTCGGACCACACGCCGGGCGAGATCGTCGGCCCGAGGCTCCGACTGGCCGGCGTGAAGTTCTTCATCGACGGCTGCGGTCCGGACACGTACTACCTGAGCGAGCCGCACGCCGACGACCCGACGAACGTCGGACAGTTCGACTGGACGCGACGCGAGCTCCGTCGGATGGTCCGCCGCGTGCACGACGCCGGGTGGCAGATCGCCGCCCACTCGTGCGGCGACGCCGCCACCGACGAGATCCTCGACGCGCTCCGGCTCGCGTACCGGCACAGCGGCGTGGGCTCGCTCCGCGACCGGATCGAGCACCTGATCGCCCTGCGCGACGACCAGATCGCCCGGATGCGGCGCCTGCACGTGCTCCCCTCGTTCCAGCTCACGTTCGTCGACTCGACGTGGGCGGCGGACCTGCAGCGCGCGTTCGACCCCGGCAGGTTCGACCTCCTCGGGCGATGGCGCGACCTGGCGAGCGACCCACGGCTCCACGCGGTCGGCAGCACGGACAGCCCGTATGGCGAGGGCGCGCCCCTGCGGCCGTCCACGGTGATGGAGGCGCTCGCGGAGGCGACGACGCGGGTCGGCGCGCCCGGCGTCGCGCCGACCACGTACATGCTCGACCAGCGCCTGACGGTGATGCAGGGGCTCCGGCTCCTCACGATCCGGGGTGCGTACGCGATCTCCGCCGAGGACGACCTCGGCTCCCTCGCCGTGGGCAAGCTCGCCGACCTCGTCGTGCTCTCCGACGACCCGCGGGCGGTCCCGCGCACCGAGCTCGGACAGGTCGACGTGGCGATGGTGTTCGTCGGCGGCGGCCTCGAGGTCTGCGCCGCCGGCTACGAGACCCGCTGCCCGGGCTGAGGCCAACCCCACCCCTCGACCCGAGGCAGCCCCACTCGAAGTCTGCAACCCGCACCAATGGAACCCCGCTCCGCTCTCCCTAGCGTGGCGCTCGACGGAGAAGGCGCGCCGCGGCGTCACCGCCGGGCCGACACCCAAGGGAGGGAGCTCATGAAGCTGAACCCGGAATCCATGGCCAGAGCGAGCAGCCGCCACCCGTGGCGGACGCTCGGGCTCTGGGTGGTGCTGATCGTGGCGATGGGCGCGGTCGGCTCCCGGCTGCTCTCCGGTGTCCTGAGCGAGGACGCCGAGTTCACGAACAATCCGGAGTCGGCGCGGGCCCAGGCCGTGCTCGACGCGAAGTTCGGCGGCGCGAGCACGGACACCGAGTACGTCATCGTGCAGTCGGGCTCGCTCACCGTGGACGATCCGCGGTTCGAGGCGGCCGTCGCGAAGGTCCGCGGCGCCGTCGCCGCCATCGACCACGGCGCTCTCGCGAGCCCTCCGACGACCTACTACGACCTGGCCGACCGTTCGCCGGAGCAGGCCGCGAACCTCGTGTCCGAGGATCGACGCACCACGCTCGTCCCGGTCGAGCTCGCCGACACCGATGACGCCACGATCGAACGCCTGCGCGAGGCCGCGGCGTCCTCGGGGACCGACGGGTTCACGGTGCAGGTCGCCGGCGAAGGGGTCCTCGGCGTCGACATGACGAAGATGGCCGAGGAGGACCTGGCGAGGGGCGAGATGGCCGGCATCGGCGTCGCCCTGGTCGTGCTGGTCGTCGTGTTCGCGGCCGTCGTGGCCGCGGTCGTCCCGGTCGTCCTGGCCCTGGCCGCCGTCATGGTGGCGCTCGGCCTGGTCGCGCTGATCGGTCAGCTCTTCAGCTTCAACCTGTTCGTCGAGAACATGGTGACGATGATCGGTCTGGCGGTCGGCATCGACTACTCGCTGTTCATCGTGTCGCGCTACCGCGAGGAGCGGAAGAAGGGGTTCGCCAAGCTCGACGCGATCGGCGCGGCCGGCGCGACGGCCAACCGCGCGGTCTTCTTCAGCGGGCTCACGGTCGTGCTCGCGCTGCTCGGCATGATGATCATCCCCGTCTCGATCTTCCGCTCGCTCGCCGGCGGCGCGATCCTGGTCACGATCGCCGCGCTCGCCGCGTCGATGACCCTGCTCCCCGCGCTGCTCGCCCTCATCGGCGATCGCGTCAACTGGCCGCGCCTCGCCCGGCGCGCCCGCGTGGACTCGAGCCACGACCGCCCCGGCGGGTTCTGGGACCGCCTGACCCGCGGGGTCATGGCCCGGCCGGTGGTCTTCCTGGTGGCGAGCGTCCTGGTGCTGGGCGGGCTCGGCTCCTTCTACTTCCAGCTCAACCGGGGCTCGACGGACGGGCTCGCGCAGCTCCCCGACGACCTGCCCTCGAAGCAGGCGTTCGTGACCCTCCAGCGCGAGTTCGGGGGCGACCGGACCTCTCCGGCCAGGATCGTTCTCACCGGCGACGTCGCCTCCCCCGACGCGCAGAAGGCGATCGGACGGCTCCAGGCAGGCATCGCCGCCGACCACACGTTCGCGCCGCAGACCCTGCCGCAGACGAGCGGCGACGGGAGCGCGATCGTCCTCGACGCCTACTTCCGGGGCGACCCCTCCGACGAGGTGACGGTTCGGGGCATCCGCGACCTTCGCGAGACCATCGTGCCGACGGCGTTCGACGGCGTGGGCGGCGTCGAGGTCCTGGTGGGAGGCGATCCCGCCATGTGGACCGACTTCCTCGGCATCACGGACCGCTATCAGGGGATCGTGCTGGTCTTCGTGCTCGGGTTGTCGTTCCTGCTCCTGACCGCCGTCTTCCGCTCGATCGTCGTGCCGATCAAGGCGATCGCGATGAACCTGCTCTCGGTCGGCGCCGCGTACGGCGCGCTCGTCCTCGTGTTCCAGAAGGGCGTGGGGGCCGGCGTCTTCGACGCGATCGGGCTGCAGTTCCACCAGACGGACGCGATCGTGGCCTGGCTGCCGCTCCTGATGTTCTCGGTCCTGTTCGGCCTGTCGATGGACTACCACGTGTTCCTGCTCACGCGGATCCGCGAGGAGTACGACAAGACGGGCGACAACACGGAGGCGGTGGCGTACGGCCTGCGCACGACGGCGGGGATCATCACCGGCGCGGCGTTGATCATGGTCGCCGTCTTCACCGGGTTCGCCGCCGGCGGCGTCACGGAGCTCCAGCAGATGGGGTTCGGGCTGGGCGTGGCCATCCTCATGGACGCCACGATCGTCCGGACGCTGCTGGTCCCGGCGAGCATGCGGCTGCTCGGCGACTGGAACTGGTACCTGCCGAGATGGCTCCGCTGGCTCCCCACGATCAACGTCGAGGGACACGAGCCCACGCAGCACGTGCTCGAGCCCCGCATCGAGCCCGTCGTGCTCGGCGACGTCGCGGTGGTCCCGGCCGGCGACCGATGACGCCGTCTCGCGAGCTCTCCTTGGGGAGGGGCCTTCCGGGGCCCCTCCCCGTTCCGCGTCCACGACGCACGAGAGTGCGGTTATCCCCAGGCAGATCGTGCCGAGCGCCCCATTCTCGCGGCGGCGCGCCGTGGCTAGGGTGAGGTCATCGTGATCCAGACACTCTTCGGTCCGTGGCGTCGAGCCGGCACCTGGTGGGGGCTGGCCTTCGCCCAGCTCGGGATCGTCCTGTCCACCGTGACCTTCACGTTCGTCATCACGCTCCTGTCCGTGACGGTGGGTCTGCTCATCGTCCTGCCGCTCGCCGTCCCCTTCGCGTGGCTGCTGTTCTGGCTGTCCGCCGCTCTCGGCCGCCTCGAGCGCTCGCGCGTCCGGGCGCTCCTCGGGATCGAGCTCACCGATCCGCACGGGCCTGCGCCGTCGGGATCGTGGTGGTCGAAGCTCAAGGCCCGTGCCGGCAGCGGGAGTCGGTGGCGGGAGATCGGCTACCACCTGGCGAGCCTTCCCGTCTCGGCGGTCGGCGTGGTCGTCACCACCGGGGCCTGGTGCGGGTCCGCGGCGCTCCTGTTCCTCCCGGCCTACCTCGGCGCGCTGCCCCACGACACGGCGCGGTTCGGGCTGTTCGACCTGACCTGGGGACCGGAGGTCGCGCTCGCGGCGGTGGTGGGGCTCGTGGGGCTCGCGCTGCTCGCGCCCTGGGCCACGGTCGCGACGGCGACCGTGGAGGGTGCGATGGCCCGCCGGCTGCTCGGCCCGCCGCGCCGCGAGGAGCTCTCGCGCCAGGTCGAGCACCTCGAGGCGAGCCGGACGGCGGCGGTCGACAGCGCCGAGGCGGAGCGGCGGCGCATCGAGCGCGACCTCCACGACGGCGCGCAGCAGCGCCTGGTCTCCCTGGCCATGGACCTCGGGCAGGCCACCGAGCGGTTCGACACCGACCTGGACACGGCCAAGGAGCTGGTCGTCGAGGCGCACCAGGAAGCCAAGGCCGCCCTGACCGATCTCCGGGACCTGGTCCGGGGGTTCCACCCGGCGATCCTGGAGGATCGCGGGCTCGACGCCGCGCTCTCGGCGGTGGTCGCACGCTCGCCGGTCCCGGTCACGCTGAACGTGGACGTCGCCGAGCGCCCGCCCTCGATCATCGAGAGCACGGCCTACTTCATCGTCTCGGAGGCCCTGACGAACGTCGCCAAGCACGCCAAGGCGACGAGGGTCGCCGTCGCCATCGCCCGGCGCAACGATCGCCTCGTCGTGGAGGTCACCGACGACGGCGTCGGCGGCGCGGACCCGGCGACGGGAACCGGGCTCCGGGGTCTCGTCGAACGGGTGTCCGCCGTCGACGGTTGGATGCAGGTCCTGAGCCCGACCGGTGGGCCGACCACGATCCTGGTGGAGATGCCGTGCGGATCGTGATCGCGGAGGACTCGGTGCTGCTGCGCGCCGGGCTGACCCGGCTGCTCACCGACGCCGGCGAGGACGTCGTCGCCGCGGTCGGCGACGGGGAGGCCCTGATCGAGACGGTCGAGCGTCACCGGCCGGACCTCACGGTCGTCGACGTGCGGATGCCGCCCACGTTCACGGACGAGGGGCTGCGCGCCGCGATCCAGATCCGGGAGCGGTGGCCGGAGGTCGGCGTGCTCGTGCTCTCGCAGTACGTCGAGGAGCGGTACGCGGCCGACCTGCTGGCGAACACGACGCGCGGCATCGGCTACCTCCTGAAGGACCGGGTGGCCGACGTGTCCGAGTTCGTCGCCGCCGTCCGCCGGGTCGGCGAGGGCGGGACGGCGCTCGACCCCGAGGTGGTCTCGCAGATCCTGGCCCGGAGCCGGCACCGGGACCCGCTCGATCGGCTCACCCCGCGCGAGCGCGAGGTGCTCGGCCTCATGGCCGAGGGCCGCTCGAACGCCGCGGTGGCCGAGCAGCTGTTCCTCAGCGCCAGCGCCGTGGAGAAGCACGTGAGCAGCATCTTCGCCAAGCTCGACCTCCCCCCGACCGAGCAGGACCATCGTCGGGTGCTGGCGGTCCTCAGATGGTTGGGAGAGTGAGCGCCATGATCGAGACGCAGGGTCCGACGCGAGCCGGCGGCAGAACTGCCTGGCGGATCGCCGGGAGCGTCCTCGCCGTCCTCATGCTGGCGTTCGGGACGGCCAACGCCGTCGGCGCGCTCGCCCACGACACCACGCGGGTCCATCGCGTCGTCACCGACGCGGTGAAGCTCGTCGACGTGGACACCCCTACGGGCGGCTCGATCCGGGTCGTGGGCCGGGACGCCGCCGGCCCGGTGACCATCGACATGACGGTGAGCCGCGGCCTGGAGACGCCGTCGCACTCCGAGACGGTCGAGGGCGACCGCCTCGTCGTGCGGAGCCGATGCCTGTGGGTCGTGTCCGCTTTCTGCCAGGTCGACTACGTCATCCGGATCCCCACGGGCGTGTCGGTGATCGCGCGCAGCGACGGCGGCGACGTCTCGGTGTCCAACGTCCACGGCACCCTCGATCTCGGTTCCGACGGCGGCAAGGTCTCGGTGCTCGGCGGCGAGTCGCAGCGGGTCCGGCTCGAGTCGGACGGCGGCGACGTCACGGCGACCGAGCTCTCCGCCTCCTCGATCGAGGCGTCGTCCGACGGCGGGAGCGTGCTCCTCGCGCTCGAGACGTCGCCGACGTCCGTCGACGCCTCGTCGGACGGCGGCGACGTCGAGATCGTCCTGCCCGACACGCTCGACACGTACCGGGTCGACGTGTCGTCGGACGGCGGCGGGACCGAGTCCGCGGTCCGGACCGACCCCACGAGCGACCGGGTCATCACCGCGAGCTCGGACGGCGGCGACGTGACCGTCCGATACAGCCCCGCCTGACGCTCGAGCTCGACGATGTCGCTCGGGGTCTCGACGTGCGTGCGTTCGATGCCGTTGAATCCCGTCATGCTGGATCGGGCGGTCGCCAACTGCGCGGGCGCGTACCGGACGTGGGCCGAGCGCCTCGGGAAGCCGACGCGGATCTGGGAGGACCTCTCGTGCGGGGACCTCGGGCTCTCGGTCAACCTGCCGCCGAACAACGCGACCCTCCTGCGGGAGCCCACGAAGGGCGGGGTCGACGGCGTGCTCGAGCGTGCGGCGGACTTCTTCTCCGACCGTCCGGGGGGCGGCTACGAGGTCTGGAGCCTGTGGCCGCTCCCGGACGAGCCACCGCCCGGAACGCAGGTCTGGACGTGTCCGTGCATGATCCGGGAAGCGGCAGGCACCGGGCGTCCGCCTCCCGTCGAGCTCGAGATCGTCGAGGCGAGCGACGGGCCGAGCGTTCGGGAGGCCGAGGCGCTCATCGATGAGGTCTACGGAGCCGAAGCTCCCATCGGATCGCTGCTGACGGTCGCGTGCCTCGGCGAGGACTTGCGGGTGTGGGTCGGCCGGGTCGACGGCAGACCCGTGACCACCGCGACCGCCTACGTCGCCGACGGCTTCGTCGGCATCTACGCGGTGGCCACGTCCGACGAAGCTCGCGGACGAGGGTACGGCGAGGCCGTGACGTGGGCGGCCACCCTGTGCCGACCGGACCTACCGGCGACGCTGCAGGCGAGCCCGATGGGGCGGCCGATCTACGAACGGATGGGATACCGGACCGTGGCCGAGTTCACCGTCTGGGACCGCGACCGCGCCTAGCCCGCTCGTGCGGGAGCACGGCGGAGATCCGGCGAGCGCGTCGAAACGCCGGAACAGGAGGTCGCCGCCCACCCTTGCGTCGTGCCGCACCAGTGTTGGTCGCTCGACCTCAACGAGGAGAGCTCAGGGAGGCGTTCCGGCCTCCACCCACCGCCGGAACGTCGCGACCTGGTCCTCGGGCCAGGCGCCGTCGCACGGCATCGAGCCACCCTCGAGGACGCCGAGGATCGAGGCGGCGTTCTCCTTCACCGCCTCGTACGACCACAGATCGAAGGACTCCAGCATGGACTCCCGGTCCAGCTCTCGGAAGAGCGGCTTGACGTCGCCCTCGTAGCTCACCCCGGTCGATTCCGTCTGCATCGCATCTCCTCGGGCATCTTCGCGATCGTGTCCGGTCTTTCCGGCCCGTCCTTCATACCCACAAGGGCGAGTCTGAGGCAAGCCACGGGGAGATCGCCTGCACGCGCCCACCGAGGACGCGCGGACGGCGACTCGGACCTCGCCCGGCCCGACGTCGGGCACCGGCACCTCGATCGTCGCCGCGGATGAACCATCGCCGGCCAACCCGAACACCTTCATCGCCGGCCCTCCCAGACTCGTGCATGCTTGTGGCTACGGATTCCGTAGTTCCAACAAGGGTCACAGCCCCGGTCGTAAGAGTAGGAGCTGTCATGAGCGATCGGGATCCCGCCGTCTTCGACGAGGCGCTCACTCGCGTGTTCGGCGTGCTCGGCAAGCGGTGGACCGGCGTCATCATCGGCTCGATGTGCGGCGGGCCGGCCCGGTTCGCCGAGATCGCCCGGGCCGTTCCGGGCATCACCGAGGGGATGCTCTCGACGCGCCTGCGCGAGCTCCAGCACGTCGGGCTCGTCGAGCGCGAGGTGCTCGAGGGACCGCCGCTCGCCACGGTCTACCGGCTCACCGAACGGGGCCGAGCGCTGGAGCCGGCGCTCCTGGAGCTCGCGCGGTGGGCCGAGGGCAACCTCGAGCCTCCGAACCGGGCCGCCGCGGGCGGGCAGTGACGTCGATCCCGGTCTGACTCGCCCGACGGCGCCCACCTGCTTCCGCCGCCAGACGAACCGGGATCCGTTCGTCCGTCGGGCGTCGTAGTGTTTCAGGCTCGTCGAAAGGAGCGGGGGCGTGGGGGAGTCGATCGCAGGTCGGGGCACGGCCACGCGTGGGTCCGACGAGTTCGAGATCAGGACCGAGCAGCACCGCTCCGAGCTGACGGCTTACGCCTACCGCATGCTCGGCTCGGCGTTCGAGGCGGAGGACGCCGTCCAGGAGACCATGCTGCGCGCGTGGCGGAGCTTCGACCGGTTCGAGGGCCGCTCGTCCCTGCGCTCGTGGCTCTACACCATCGCCACCAACGTCTGCCTCGACATGCTGGGCGGCGCGGAGCGCCGGGCCCGGCCCATGGACCTCGCGCCGGCCAGGACGGCGGACACGCCGCTCCCCGACCCGCTGCCCGAGGCGACCTGGATCCTGCCGGTCCCCGACGACCGCGTGCTGCCGGCCGAGGGCGACCCGGCCGAGGTCATCGAGTCCCGCGAGTCGATCCGTCTCGCGTTCGTCGCCGCGCTGCAGCACCTCCCGCCGCGGCAGCGCGCCGTGCTGATCCTCCGCGAGGTCTTGCGGTGGAAGGCCAGCGAGGTGGCCGAGCTGCTCGAGACCTCGGTGGCCTCGGTCAACAGCGCGCTCCAACGGGCGCGCGCGACGCTCGAGAGCGTCGACGCCGAGACCGCCCGTCCGATCGAACCGGCGGACGAGGCGCAGCGTGCGCTCCTGGAGCGCTACGTCGACGCGTTCGAGCGCTACGACATGGACTCGCTCACCTCGCTGCTCCACGAGGACGCGACGTGGTCGATGCCGCCGTACGAGCTGTGGCTCCAGACCCACGACGACATCCGCCGGTGGTGCCTCGGTCCGGGCATCGGTTGTCGCGGCTCCCGTCTCGTGCCGACCACGGCCAACGGATCGCCCGCGTTCGGGCAGTACAAGCCGGGCCCCGACGGCGGGCTCGAGCCGTGGTCGCTCCAGGTCCTCGAGATCTCACAGGGCCGGATCGCCGGGATCAGCTTCTTCCTCGACACGCAGAGGCTCTTTCCCCTCTTCGGGCTGCCCCCGCGCCTCGATCCCTGACGACGGGCCGCACGGCAGCACGTCGTCGAGCCCGGCCAGCGCGAGCAGCTGCTCGAGCTCGCCGCACGCCCGGCGGAACCGGACGCGGCGGCCCAGCCGTCGGGCGATCAGCTGGATCCGGGCCAGGGTGTCGATCGTCAGGGCGTCCGGATCGGCCAGGCCTTCCACGTCGCAGACCACGAGGTCGGCGTCGCATCGCTCCAGCAGCGCCCGGGCCCGATCGCACAGCGCCGGGACGTCGGCAGTGACGATCGCCCCGGACAGGATCAGGACGCTCGAACCCGCGCCGGGCGGCGGGCACGGATCGGGGACCGGAGCACGGGGCGGCTCCCGCCGGAGGACGAGCCGCGGTCGTTCGTTCACCCCCATCCGAAAGGATGACCGGCCGGCCGCGCGGAACTCATCGCCCGCTCCGGGTCGGCTGATCGAGCGCGACCGAGCCGTCGTGACTCGGCGGTAGCGTGCAACCCGTGCGACGGATCGGGGTCCAGGAGCGACGCGCCCGGCTCGGGCTCCACCACCGCCTGGCGCGGCCCGCCGCCGCACCGGAGGGGGTCGCCGCCGGCCTGGTGGGCCTGCACTCGAGCGACCCCACCACGGTCTTCCTCTCCGCTCGAGCCCGGGTCCGCGAGTTCGTCCCCGCCGCGCTCGAGGACGCCCTGTACGAACGCCGGTCGCTCGTGCGCATGCTCGGGATGCGCCGCACGCTGTTCGTCGTCCCACGGGACGTCGCGGCCGTGATGGACGCCGCGTGCACGAAGGCGCTCGCGCCGCGAGAGCACGCCCGAACCGTGCGGATGCTCGAAGAGCAGGGCATCGCCCTCGCCGGCCGCGGTGCGTCGTGGCTCGATCGGGTGGCGGATCGAACCTACTCGGCGCTGTCCGCCCGGGGCGAGGCCACCGCGCGGGAGCTCACGAAGGACGTCCCCGAGCTCGGTGCCAAGTTCAGCTTCGGCGAGGGCAAGACGTGGGCCGGGACCGTCGGCGTGTCGACCCGCGTGCTGTTCCTGCTCGCGACGCAGGGACGGATCGTGCGGGCCCGCCCACTCGGCGGGTGGACCTCGGGGCAGTACCGGTGGGCCACCACGGAGACGTGGCTCGGCGGTCCGCTGCCCCAGATCGATCACGCCGAGGCGTGCGCCGACCTGCTCGGGCGGTGGCTCCGGGCGTTCGGGCCCGCGACCTCGACGGACATCCGGTGGTGGACGGGATGGACGGCCAAGCTCGCCGCGACGACGCTCGAGGCCATCGGCGCCGTCCCGGTCGAGCTCGACGAGGGCGTCGCCTACGTGCTGCCCGACGATCTGGGCGCGGTGGGCCGGACGGGGCCGTGGGTGGCGCTGCTTCCGGGCCTCGACTCCACGGTCATGGGGTGGAAGGAACGCGACTGGTACCTGGGCGGGCACGCATCGATGCTCTTCGACCGCAACGGCAACGCCGGCCCCACGGTGTGGGCGAACGGTCGCGTCGTCGGCGGCTGGATCCAGACCCGCGACGGCGAGATCGCGGTCGAGCTCCTCGATGAGGTCGACGCTCGCACCCGTGCCCGCATCGATGCCGAGCGCGAACGGCTGCGGGAGTGGCTCGGCGACGTGCGCATCACGCCGCGTTTCCGAACCCCGCTGGAGCGGATCCTGACCGACCGGTGACGCGAGAGCACCGATGCATCCCCGCGTCCTCGCGCCGTCGCCGGGCGATCCGAGGGCGACCCCCTACCATGGGCCTCGATGCCAACGCGCTCCGACATCCGCAACGTCGCCATCGTGGCCCACGTGGACCACGGCAAGACCACGCTGGTCGACGCGATGCTGTGGCAGTCCGGCGCGTTCCGCGCCAACCAGGACGTGGCCGAGCGCGTCATGGACTCGACCGACCTGGAGCGCGAGAAGGGCATCACGATCCTGGCCAAGAACACGGCGGTCCGCCACGGCGAGATGAAGATCAACATCGTCGACACGCCGGGGCACGCGGACTTCGGGGGCGAGGTCGAGCGCGGGCTGACGATGGTGGACGGCGTCCTGCTGCTCGTCGACGCGTCCGAGGGCCCGCTGCCGCAGACGCGGTTCGTGCTCCGCAAATCGCTCGAGGCGCGCCTGCCGGTGATCCTCGTCGTGAACAAGGTCGACCGGCCCGATGCCCGGACGAAGGAGGTCGTCGACGAGGTCTACCAGCTCTTCCTCGACCTCGACGCGGACGAGCACCAGATCGAGTTCCCGATCCTGTACGCGGACGCGCGGGCGGGGCGCTGCGGCCCTGATCCCGAGCACCTCCCACCCGATCTCGAGCCGCTGTTCGACGCGCTGCGCACCAACATCCCCGCGCCCTCGTACGAGGCGGACCATCCGCTCCAGGCCCTCGTGACGAACCTCGACGCCTCGCCCTACGTCGGACGCCTCGCGCTGTGCCGCGTTCGCCACGGCACGATCCGACGAGGGCAGGCGGTCGCCTGGTGCCGGGCAGACGGCACGATCGAGCCGGCCAAGATCACCGAGCTCTTCGTGAGCGAGGCGCTCGATCGCGTGGACGCCGAGGAGGCCGGGCCCGGCGAGATCGTCGCCGTCGCCGGGATCGAGGAGATCACGATCGGCGAGACGCTCGCCGATCCGGACGACCCCCGTCCGCTGCCGGTCACCCACGTCGACGAGCCGTCCCTGTCGATGACGATCGGCATCAACACCTCGCCGCTGTCCGGGCGCGACGGCACGCGGCTCACCGCCCGCCAGGTGAAGAACCGCCTGGACGCCGAGGTGGTCGGCAACGTCTCCATCCGCGTCCTGGACGGCGACCGTCCCGAACGGTGGGAGGTGCAGGGCCGGGGCGAGCTCCAGCTCGCGGTGCTCGTCGAGACGATGCGGCGCGAGGGCTTCGAGCTCACGGTGGGCAAGCCCCAGGTCGTCACCCGGACGATCGACGGTGCGCTGAACGAACCGGTGGAGCGCGTGTCCGTCGACGCCCCCGAGGAGTACCTCGGCGTCGTCTCGCAGCTCCTCGCCCTCCGCAAGGGGCGGATGGAGAACCTCGTGAACCACGGCACGGGATGGATCCGCATGGAGCACCTCGTCCCGGCCCGGGGCCTGATCGGCTTTCGGACCGAGTTCCTCACGGAGACCCGAGGCACCGGCCAGCTCCACCACGTGTTCGAGGGATACGAGCCGTGGCACGGAGACCTCCGGACGCGCCCGACCGGCTCGCTCATCGCGGACCGCATCGGGATGAGCACGGCGTTCGCCCTCCTCACCCTGCAGGAGCGCGGCTCGTTGTTCGTCGGTCCGGGCGAGGAGATCTACGAGGGCATGATCGTCGGCGAGAACTCTCGCGCCGAGGACATCGACGTCAACCCGGCCAGGGAGAAGAAGCTCACGAACATCCGTCAATCGACGGCCGAGGAGTTCACCCGTCTCATCCCGCGGCGGACGCTGACGCTCGAGCAGGCGCTCGAGTTCATCCGCGAGGACGAGTGCGTCGAGGTCACCCCCAACCACGTCCGCCTGCGCAAGGTCCTGCTCCCGCAGCAGGAGCGCTGGAAGGCCGCCCGCCGCGGGCGGCCCGCGACCGAGCGCTGAGCCCCGCCAGATTCCGGCCGTAGGCGCTTCAGGGGAGGCCCGATCGGCCGATACCTCAACGAGGATGTCCTTCTCGCTTGGGTTCGCCGAAACCCTCGCCGCCGCGCGCGCCGGCCACGGGTCGGCTCTCGGCGACCTGTTCCACGATCTCCATCCTCGGATCTACCGGTACCTCCGGGTCCTCGAACCGGGAGAAGCCGAGGATCTCGCGTCGGACGTGTGGCTCGACGTCGCGGCCGCCCTCGACCGGTTCGAGGGAGACGAGCGTGGATTGCGCATGCTCGCGTTCACCATCGCCCGGCGAAGGATGACCGAGGCGCAGAGGCGGGGCAGCCGCCATCCCTCCTTCCCGGCGGAGGTCGACCACTGGCACGAGGAGCCTGCCTCGAGCGAGGCTGACGAGGAGGCGATGACCGAGCTCGCGACCGAGGAGGCGTTGGCGCAAGTCGCCGGACTCTCCGATGACCAGGCCGAGGTGCTCCTGCTCAGGGTCCTGGGTGGCCTTCCCGTCGAGGACGTGGCTCGGGTCCTGTCGAGGCGGCCGGGCACCGTTCGACTCATCCAAGACCGGGCCCTTCGCAAGCTGGCGGAGCGCTCGATGCAACAGGAGGTCACGGCATGATCCGCGCCGACGACGACCACCCCGGCCTGCGAACCGTTCGAGCCCTGGACGAAGGTACGGCGGCACGGCTGCTCTCGGGCCGGATGCCGCCGGGCATCGCCCCACGGGGATACGAACACGTGGCGGAGATCGTCCGAGCGCTGGCCGCCCCGGCGACGGCGCTCGAGCTCGTAGGGAAGGACACGGCCGTCGCGGCGGCGGCGGCCGTGATCCAGCGGCCGGTCGCCATCTCACCATCACGGCGGCGACGGGCGATGCCCTTCAAGGCGAAGGTTGCGTCCCTGGCATTCGCCGGCGGCCTCCTCGGAACGACCGGGCTCGCAGCGGCGGGTGTCCTGCCCGCGCCCATCCAAGACGCCGCACACCAGATCCTCTCGAAGGTAGGGATCGACGTTCCAACGTCACGCGAGCACCGCCTCGACGACGGGGAGAACGGCGTTCCATCTCCGGCCCACCGGGAGCTGAACACGAGCGGCACCGACGACGGCCAGCACCATGCCGACGGCGTAGAGGTCCCGCGCACCACAGCCACCGGCACCGGCCAAGGCGCTGGGAGCGAGGGGATCGACAACTCCGGCGGGAGCTCGGACGACAACCCCGGCAACTCCGGCGGGAACGGCGGCGGGAGCTCGGACGACAACCCCGGCAACTCCGGCGGGAACGGCGGCGGGAGCTCGGACGACAACCCCGGCAACTCCGGCGGGAGCTCGGACGACAACCCCGGCAACTCCGGCGGGAGCTCGGACGACAACCCCGGCAACGGCGGCGGGAACGGCGGCGGGAGCTCGGACGACAACCCCGGCAACTCCGGCGGGAGCTCGGACGACAACCCCGGCAACTCCGGCGGGAGCTCGGACGACAACCCCGGCAACGGCGGCGGGAACGGCGGCGGGAGCTCGGACGACAACCCCGGCAACTCCGGCGGGAGCTCGGACGACAACCCCGGCAACGGCGGCGGGAGCTCGGACGACAACCCCGGCAACTCCGGCGGGAACTCGGACGACAACCCCGGCAACGGCGGCGGGCACTCGGAACACCCGAGCGAGTAGCCCCGGCCGGGAGGGTGTGCCAAGCGCCCGAAAGCCGGGCATTCCTCTCCAGCTACCCACCCTCTCGGAACCGGCTCACAATGAGCCCACTCCGACGCCGGGATGGGGTGGGAACGACCGTGAACGACGCCACCACCGAGTACGACCTCCTGTTCTCGGGCGAGTACCCGGCCGTCGCGAGGTCCGTCTTGATGATGGTGCAGGACGCCACCCGGGCCGAGACGATCACCCAGGACGCGTTCGTCCAGCTGCTTCGAAGGTGGCGAAGGGTGGCTCGAGCGGGTCAGCCCGAGAAGTGGGTGCGCCTGTTCGCCATCAAGATCGCGTCGAAAGCCGAACGGCACGGGCGGCTTCGCTCGCTTGCCCGGCGCGCTCGCCCACCGGGACCGACCCCCGGCGACGGGCGGGTCCCCACGGCGATCCGCGATCTGCCGCTGATGGAACGCGTCGTGCTCGTTCTGTTTCTCGTGGAGGACCGGTCTCTGCCCGAGGTCGTCCACCTCATCGGCGGCTCGAGCGCCTCGGCGCGACATCACCTCCTCCGCGCTCGCGAACACCTGGCGAGCGCGCTCGGGGATGAGGACCCACAGACCCTGGACGCCCGCGTTCGAGAGGCCCTCGAGCGCTCGGCGCCGCAGGCCGACGCTGACGCGGGACGGGCGCTCTCGTCGGTCCGGCGTCGGACCGGTCGCGTCGTGCTCCGGCGCCGGGCGGCCGGCGTGCTCGCACTCGGTGGCCTCGCCCTGGCGGCCGTCGTCCTCGGCCCGCGGGCCCTCGACACAGGCGGGACCGATGGTCGTGCTCCCGCGCCGTCGCCGTCGGTCCGATTCGCCGGGTTCTTCAACACGGACCTCGCCGAAGCGGGCGAACCGCTCGCGAGCGCGGGCCTATCGGGCCGGTGGATGCTCGCCTTCAGGGGCGACGGGCAGGTAGGGTGGCGCGCGCCGAGGCGCTCGGGGCTCTTCGAGGGCCTGCCGCTCGACACGTTCGAGGCATCGGGTCGCCGCATCGTGACCAACCTGTTCTCCGCGGCCCTGTGCGACGGCGGCCCACCCGCGACCTACGCGTGGTCGCGGGTGGGTTCCACCCTCACGTTCGTCGCGGTGGACGACACGTGCGAGCTCCGCCGCGCCGTCCTCACGACGCGCGACTGGGCCGTCGGCTGAGCGCCGCGAGCTGCCTCAGGGCTTGATGTTCTGGTTCAGGTGGAGCAGGTTGCCGGGGTCGTACGCGCGCTTGACGTCGACGAGCCGATCGTAGTTCCCGCGGTAGTTGGCCTTGATCCGATCCTGGTCGTCGTCGGCCATGAAGTTCACGTACCCGCCCTCCTCCGAGAGCGGAGCCGTCGCTTCGTAGTACCGGCGCACCCAGGCGATGTTCGCCTCGTTGTGGCCCGGCTCCGGCCACATGCCGGCGATGACCGTGGCGAAGTTGGCGTCTCGGTACGCGAACGCCGTCGCATCTGACGCCACGCGGTGCACAGCCCCGTTGATCGGGTAGATGTGCACAGTCGAGTTCACGACCGGCACGTCCGGTCCGTTGGCTGCGTGGGCGGCGATCGCCGCGTCGGTCAGCTCGGTCACGAAGTTGGCCTTCCAGTAGTGTTGGAGCCCCGCGGGCACGAGCGCGTCGAACGCGCTGTTCAGTGCGGGATACGGCATCGGGCCGACGTGCTCCGCGACCACCGGAGCCACGTCGTGGAACGGCTTCAGCGCCTTCTCCCCCTCCTCAAGCGGCCCCGCCCAGCAGGCGACCATCGCGATGAACGTGTCGCCGTGGCGATCCTCGGGGATGAACGGGAGGGGCGGCGCGATCTGGAACGCGGGGAACGCGCCCATCTGCTCCGGAGCGTCGGCGATGTAGTCGCGATAGAAGCGCAGGACGTTCTCGACCTCGCTCAGCTCGAAGAACATGGGGCCGCCGTAGATGTCCTTCACCGGGTGGAGCCGGAACTCGAGCGACGTGACGACGCCGAAGTTCCCGCCGCCGCCCCGCAGCGCCCAGAACAGGTCCGCGTGCTCGTCCTCGCTCGCCACCAGGAACCGCCCGTCGGCCGTCACCACGTCGGCCGAGATCAGGTTGTCCAGCGACAGGCCGCAGCTCCGTGCGAGGTAGCCGATGCCGCCCCCGAGCGTGAGGCCGGCGACGCCGGTCGTCGAGATGATCCCACCGGTCGTGGCGAGACCGAACGGATACGTCGCGGCGTTGAAGTCGCCCCACGTGGCCCCGCCTTCGGCGCGCGCCGTCTGGGTGACGGGGTCCACTCGGACGCCGCGCATCCGCGACAGGTCGATCACGACACCGTCGTCGCACGTGCCGAACCCGGGCACGCTGTGGCCGCCGTCGCGCACCGCGAGGTCCACACCGGCCTCGCGCGCGAGGTTCACGGCGGCCATGACGTCGCCGGCGTTCGCCGCCCGAACGACCACCGCCGGCCGCCGTTCGATCATGGCGTTGTAGACGCGACGGGCCTCGTCGTAGCGCTCGTCGTCGGATCCGATCACGTCACCCCGCACCTGAGCGCGGAGCTCGTCGATCGCCAGCGTCTGCATGCGAAGCCTCCTCCAACTCGGGCCCGGGCGGCACCGTACGGCCGCCTCGTGTGAGCCGGGGTGTGAAGCTAGGTGTGAACCGTCGTGAGAGTCGGTGACGCGCGTCACCCTTGTCCGGATCCGGCCGAACCCCCAGGATGGGCCGGTCATGCCGGTCACCGCACACCTGCTCGGCCCGCCGCTCGTGGTCCGGGACGGGGTCGTGTACGCCGCCCCGAAGGGTCGCAAGGCCTGGGCCATCCTGGCCTACCTCGCGCTCGCCGAGCGCCCGCCGAGCCGGCAGCAGCTCATCGACCTGCTGTTCCCCGACGCGGAGGACCCCGGCGGGGCACTGCGATGGAACCTGTCCGAGCTGCGCCGGCTGCTCGGCGGGCCGAACACCGTCGGCAGCGCGACCACCGTCCAGCTTCGCCTCCCCGAGGGATCGGTGGTCGACGTCCAGGTCCTCATGGCGGGGAGCTCGGTCGAGGCCGTCGACCTGCCCGGCCTCGGCCGGGAGCTGCTCGAGGGCGTCGAGGTCGAGGCGAGTCCGGGGTTCGCGGCGTGGCTCCTCGGCGAGCGGCGGCGGCTCCAAGCGCTGAGCGAGGCGGTGCTCCGCGAGGGTGCGCTGCGCGCGCTCGCCTCGGGCAACGCCCGGGCGGCCGTCGAGCTCGCCACGCGTCTGGTCGCCGCGAGCCCGCTGGACGAGGACGCCCACGCGCTCCTGATCCGCGCGTTCGCCGGGACCGGGGACGAGATCGCCGTTCGGCGCCAACTCTCGGCCTCGGCCGAGCTGTTCCGGCGGGAGCTGGGTGTGGAGCCCGGACCCGAGCTCGCCGAGGCGGCGCGGATGGACGGGAGCGAGTCGCGCGGCGGCGCGGGAGGTGGGCTCGTCGCGCTGCGTGCGCTCCTCGAGTCCGGTGAGGCCGCTGTGAACGCCGGCGCGATCGGGCCGGGGATCGAGATCCTCCGCAACGCCGTGGCCGGATGCAGCGAATCGGACGAGACCGCGCTCGAGGCCGCCGCCCTGCTGGCGCTCGGCACCGCCCTGATCCATGCGACGAAGGGCAAGGACGAGGAGGGCGCCGCCGCGCTCCACCGGAGCATCGCCGCCGCCGAGACGGCGGGCGAGCGAGCCATCGCCGCCTCGGCCCACCGGGAGCTCGGGTACGTCGAGCTGCTACGCGGGGACTACGTGCGCTCGCGAACATGGCTCGAGACCGCCGAGGAGCTCGCCGACGGCGACGCGGTCGAGCTCTCGAAGATCCACGCGATGACGGGGACCCGGCTCGCCGACGCCGGCGCCCACGACCGGGCGATCGAAGCCTTCGCCCATTCGATCCGGCTCGCGTCCCGGTCGGGGCAGGCCAAGCAGGAGGCGTGGTCCACGGCCGTCCTCGGTCGCACGCGGTTACTCCGCGGCGAGCTCGACCTGGCCGAGGAGTCACTCAGCCGAGCGCGCGAGCTGACGAAGGCCGAGCGCTGGACGGCGTTCCTCGCATATCCCGAGGCGTTGCTCGCCGAGGTGTGGGTCCGCCGGGGCGACCTGACCCGGGCGGCCGAGGCGTTCGAGCACGCGTTCGCGCTCGGCTGCCAGGTCGACGACGCCTGCTGGGAGGCGTACGGCGTCCGAGGCTTCGGCCTGCTCAAGGCGGCCCGGGGCGACCTCGACGGAGCCGTGGAGAGCATGGACGAGGCGATCACCCGGTGCGCGCGCCAGCGAGACACACACCTGTGGCTGCGCGCCTACGTGCTCGACGCGCTGTGCGCGGTAGCCGTCAGGGCCGGCCACCCCAAGGCCGGACGTTGGGTCACCGACCTCGCCTCGCTCACGGGCCGGTCGGGGATGCGAGAGCTGTCGGTCCGCGCATACCTGTACCGGCGGGAGCTCGGCGACCCCACGGCGATCGAGGGCGCCCGGGCGCTCGCCATCGGCGTCGAGAACCCCCACCTGCTGGACCTCGTCGCGCTCGACGGGCCCTCGCTCCTGGACGACCTGCTCGGCAAGGTCGCCCGCCCCTAGAACGGCGGCTCAGGCGGCTTCGTCGAGGCCGGCGCTAGGCCCCCCGGCGGACGGTACGCCACGGCCTTCTTCGCCGCGGCGTCCACCTCTTCCGGTGTGAGCAGCACCGTCGTCTTCACCCGGACGGCCCCGGAGGCGGCCACGGTCAGGCTGATGGCCGCGGCGGTCTCGGCGTCGGGAACGTCCGCGATCACGTACACATCGTGCTCGCCGAACGCGAAGTAGAAGGCCTCGACCACGCCGCCGAAGTCCTCCACGGTGACCCGCTCGATCGCCGAGAGCCGACCGGTCCCGCCCTCCTTGAGGATCCCGCGGATGCCGTCCGGTGTGTACGAGGCCTGCCACAGGTACCGCGTCACGACGCCCCCCTTCTCGCGCCCGGGCTTCGGGCCGGATCCGGGAAGGATGACGCATCCCCCGGCCCGCCGGATCGCGTTCGGGACCTGCGCCGGGATCAGGGCTCGACGCGAGGCCCGTCGGGGTGCGCGAACACCACGCCGGCGGCGGCCTTGCGGGCGCGGCACCGGATCACGACGCCCGGGACGATGTCCGGACCGACGCCGGCCCTGGACACCCGAACGTCGAGCGAGGTCCCGACGCGGTCCTCGAGGAGGTTCGGGGAGCCCTCGACGGGATCGACGCGCTCCACGGCCACACGGATCGTCGCGAACCCCGACTCCGACGCCGGATCCGGCTCGATCGCCGTGACCGATCCGGTGACGTCGGCCCAGTTCTCGACGACCTGCGCCATCCCGTCGAAGGCTACCCCGAGTAGGCCGAGGGGGGCTCTCGACCTAATCCTGTGGGCCCCACGTCAGCGCTCGATCGGCACCGCCTCCTCCGATCCCGCGTCCTCGGCGCACGAGACCGTCACGCGCACGATCGCCTTCGGGCCCGCGGCCGGCACCTCCGTGATCGACACGCACGTCGGCGCGCCGGCGAAGGAGAGCGAGCTCGGCGTCGTGGTCGCGTCGAGCGCGGTGTTGCCCAGGGCGCCGGGGTACGGATCGCCCGCGTCGCCGCGGTTCCTCGCCGACTCGAGATCCCGCGTCCCGTCGGCCTGCAGCAGCCCGACGCGGTAGTGGAGCTCGTTGGAGTTGTCCTCCATCGCGTCGTCCACGTGGTAGACGAGGAGGCCCTCGCCGGGCAGCCCGGCGTCGAACCGGTCTCGGAGCCGGTTCTCCACCAGGAAGTACTCCTCGCCCCCCAGACCGTCCTTCCACAGCCGGAAGACCGTGGTGGTGTCCTTCACCTCGACCACCTCGATCACCCCGTTCGTGGTCGGCGTCACCACGGTGACCCACCCCTGCGTCGCCTTGCACCAGGCGGACGGGTGCGCGGGGACGTCGCCCTCCCCGTTCCAGCTCCCGCCGGCCATGAGACACCAGTTCCCCAGTCCCTCCGAGCTGCCGTCGACGTCGTACAGGTCCGGCCACCCGAACAGCAGGTGACCGAGCTCGTGGCAGCACACGCCCGCGCGGCAGTTCTCGGCGACGGTCAGGTACGCGAACGCCTTCGTCCCGTCGAGCGGGAGGGCACCGCCCTCGAGGACCCATTTGTGCGCCCAGATGTCGCCGGACCGGCCCGTCTCGGCGGCCTCGGCCCCGGCGTGGATCACGACGAAGGCGTCGACGAAGCCGTCGCCGTCGTTGTCGTACGCGGTGAAGTCGATGTCGGCGTCGGCCGCGGTCGCCGCGTCCCGGGCCATGGTCCGGGCGTTCGGACCCTCCGCGCTCATGCCCGACTCGCCATGCGCGTACTCGGCGAGCGTCCTGGGCATGCGGTAGGGGCCGACGACCTGCCCCTCCACGTCGACGAGGCCGTCGCTGACCTCCCGGTAGTACTCGCGGACGCTGCCGTGCTCCAGCGATCCGATCGAGAAGAAGAGATCCTCGATCTCGGCCTTCGGGCGGGTCAGCTGCCGATCGTCGAAGTCGGCCAGGACCACGATCACGCGGATCGTGCCGCGGAGCGGCGCCCGTTCGAGCGACGCCCGCCGCACGGCCTGGAGCGAGGTCCCCACGGGGAACTCGGTACCGGGGATCAACACGCCGTCGTTCAACCCGGGCCGAGCGGGCTCGCGGATGCGGAGGAAGTTGAACAGCGTGCCGAGCTCGCCGTTCGCCGAGGATCGGATCGAGTCAAGACGATCCCGCATCCGGCGCTTGAGCTCTGGGTGTGGCGGCACTGGGGACGGACCTCGGATCCCCGCGCCGGCCATCGGCCTTCGATGCATCATCCACCTCCCGCTATGGGGTCTCACGGGCAGCCGACTCCTACGCGAGAACGTCCGAACGGATCCGCTAGGCCTCACCTTCCCCGGACCGAGCGGGCGGTGGGATGGCTTCCGCCCGTTCGCCCCTACCCGCGGCGCCCTCGGCGCCGAGACGCGAACTGTCACCCGCGCTTGCGCTTCCTGTCAACTCCCGAAGCGCGCGCCACGCACGGCTGTAGGCCGAATGGGCGTATGACGATTCCCATCAAGGAAACGAGCGGTCGCTCGAGCGCTACGCGGGGGCCGGCGGCGGGGGGATGAGCGCCGGCCCCGGCACGGCCGGTCGCCGCCGCGACGAGACGGCGAGGAGGCCCAGGCCGAGGATCGACGCGAGCAACCACGCGAGGCCACCGGCCACCGGGATCAGCCCGATGCCACGCAGGATCGCCCATCCGGCCAGGTACGCGGCGAAGCGCGACGAGGGCGGCTTCACGAGGAGCCGGCCGATGCCGTGGGCCCCGGCCACGTACCCCACGGTGTACAGGAGCGCCAGGCCGAGCAGGACGAACACGCCGAGGGGGATCCCCACGATCGTGACCAGGAGCACGACCGCCCCGATCGGGACGAGGAAGAACAGAGCGGCGCCGACGCCGAACCCCGCGCCCATCCGGTTCCGGGCGGCCCCGGCGAGCGCGCCGTCGAGCGCCGGCGCGAACGCCAGCAGGAGCCCGCCGAGGACGAGGGTCGAGACGGAGTAGGCGATCCACCACGCGAACCGCGTCGCGAGGCCGAGGCCCTTGACGTCGAATCGCGCGGCGATGCCGCGGACGGCGCCGCGGACGACCGCGCCGTCCTCGATCGTGGGATCCTCGCGGCTGCGAACGTCGCCGCCGACCTCGGCGCCGGACCGGATCACGACCGATCCGTTGACGACCACCACGTCCCCGCCGATGGTCCCCGCGATCTCCGTTCGGCCGTTGAGGACGACCAGCGTCTCGCGCACGGTGCCCTCGATCGTCGCCGGCCCGTTCAGGATCACGGCGGTGTCCACCGTCTCGCCTGAGGGGACGTCCAGCGTTCCCGTGATCACGATCTGATCGCGGACGTCGTCGGCCGACTGCCCGGCGGCGACCTGCGCGAACAGCCCGACGAGGAACAGCCCGACGACCGAGACCAGCACCGCCGCGCGCCGTGTGATCCCTCGCATCGCGACCTCCTCGCCCGAGCGCCCTTCCCGCCTCCAGCCTATGGCAGCGGGCGGCCTCGAGCGGCGGGTCGCGCTGCGCCGTCAGATCGATGCGCCCGAGAGCTGCTGCGCGATCGGCAGCGCCTGGTCGATCGCGATGGCGAACCCGATGTTCTCGGCGGAAGACGCCGATGCGCCCGCGGTGTTGATCCCCACGAGCCGGCCGTTCGCGTCGATCAGAGGGCCTCCCGAGTTGCCGGGGTTGATCGCGGCATCGGTCTGCAGCAACCCCTCGAGGTGCTCCACGGCCTGCCCCGTCGAGACGTCGATCGAGCGATCGAGGCCGGACACAATGCCGGCGGTCGCGGTGCTGCCGAGCCCGAGCGGGTAGCCGAGGGCCACCACCGTGTCACCGAGCTCGAGGCCCGAGGACGACCCGATGGTGATGGCCGGCCTCCCGCCGGTGTCGACGGAGAGAACCGCGAGGTCGTGCGTCGCGTCGGTCCCCAGGACGGTCGCGGTGCTCCGACCGCCCTCGTCGCCGAAGGAGACCGTGACCTGCGAGGCGCCGTCCACGACGTGGGCGTTCGTGAGGACGATGCCGTCCGCCACGATGACGCCAGAACCCTGGCTCTCGGCCTGAGCCGAGCCCCCGAACGGGGTCGCCACCGTCGAGGTGGCACGGACGGCCACGACGGATCGCAGCGCCGTGTCGATCACGCCGGGCAGGGTGCTCGAGGTCGAGCTCGCCGCCGTGCTCTCCAACCGCGAGCCGACGGTGTCGCTCGCGGCGTCGGTCCCGCCGCTCGCCCGGCCGACGATCACCCCGCCCTCGATCAGGCTCACCGCCGCGAGGGCGACGACGAGTGGATCGAGCCACCTGCGCGCCCGGCGTCGGCGAGGGGGCGGCTGGGGAAGGCTCGCCGGGATGTCGGCACGGTTCTCCCCGAGCGGTTCGAGTTCGTCCATGGCGAGACCTCCGATCGTCCGTCGCATGTGCGGACAGCTCACATCGCGCAGATGTGGGCTCGCTGGGAAGGGCATGAAGGTTCACTGAGACCTGCGCCGCCCGTACGACGCAGACGCCGCCGGGAGCACCGGCGGCGTCTGCGTCGTCCTCGCGCCACGCGCTCGGGAACCGACGGGGAGCGAGGGGCTCACGTCGGAGCGTCGGTGGCCGAGGGACCCGGATCGCCCCGGGCCGGGACCTCCGGCGCCGGGGAGGCGGCGGCGTCACCGCCGGGGGTGGCGAGATCCGCGGCGGCCGAGAGGTAGACGTCGCGCTCGACCTCGCCCCGCGCGTACCGGAGCCGGAGCGCATCGAGCGCGGGGTCCCGGGGGACCGCGGGGAACGAGCGGGATCCGGCCGCGACGGCCGGGACGCGATCTCGAGAGCGCAGCAGCATGACGACCACCGCGGCCATGAGGCCGGCGAGCAGAACGATCGGCACGATCCCCCACAGGAACCACCACCCGTCCGAGTGCCCGGCGACGTGGTACGGGAACCGGTTCATCCTCTGGACCTCCTTTCCGTACTCATCCCGTATGAGAGCGCCGCGCCCTGAGAGGGAGCCGTGAGCACGCTGAGAACGCGCGATGAGTCCGGCGCGAGCGCGAAGCGTTTCGTCAGGACGCACCGGGGGTCGCGTCGGACGACGGAGACCTGTTAACGTGTCGCCCGAGGGCACCGATCGCGGTCTTGGCTACGAGCAGTCCCTCGCCCGGCTGTCACGGCCGGCGCCGTGAAGGGCAGCATCCAGGCCCGGACGGCGGAAGGAAGGAGGGATCGCACGTGGCAACTGGAACCGTGAAGTGGTTCAGCCCCGAGAAGGGCTTCGGCTTCATCACTCCGGAGGACGGGACCGCCGACGTGTTCGTGCACTTCAGCGCGATCACGGGTGAGGGGTACCGCAACCTGGAGGAGAACCAGCGGGTCGAGTACGAGGTGACTCAGGGGCAAAAGGGCCCCCAGGCCGCCAACGTCCGGGCCGTCTAGAGAGGCCGGAACGACGAGAGACCCGGCGCATCGCGCCGGGTCTTCTCTTTTGCCCCGTGTTCGCGAGCGCGTCGCGCGCCGCGTCAGACGGTGTCGGTGGCCTCGACCTCGGAGGACTCCTCCAGCTCGTCGCGCCCCGGAAGCCATTCCTGCTGCTCGGCCGGGCCGATCGGCGGGCCGGGCTCGATCAGGCCGGCCTCGCGATCGCGGCGGCGGCCGGCGCGCGCCACGCGGCGCTCCTCGCGGGCCGCGTGCTTCCTCGCCGTGACGTCACGGCGTTTGCGCTTCCCCATGCTCTCGGGCATACGCTCCTCCTCGGCGGATCGGTGTCTCCCCGGACCCTCCGAGCCTCGCTCAGAGGGACCGCTGGAGCGGCGGCGCCATCGTCGGCGAGGTGTGTAGGTAGCACCTCACGGACGGGTTGTACGTCGACAGGACGGTGCTGCAGCCGGGCTCGTCACACCGCCGCCCCCGCCTCGCCGCCTTCGGCGGCCCCTTGCCGCGTTCCGGGGCTCCGAACACGACGCCGTTGCTCGGTCTGGCCATCTCGCCTCCTCGCTGGCGATCACTCGATCTGCGCGAGAGGCGAGTGCACCCAACCCGGGGCCATCCGTCGGTCGCTCGACGCGAGTCCGGGCGGCGCCCGGTCCACTCCAGGGTACCCGACGAGCCCGGACACCGCGAGAGTCGGCCCGGCGCAACCCTCCTGCGGCTCGACGAGCCGAGGCCGGGTCGGCGGCCGCCTCCCCCGGGTCGCTCCTAGTGCGAGATGCCCACGCCCCCGGGCGTGTCGGCGCCGTACCGATCCTTGTCGCGCTCGAGCTGGAGGCGTCCGATGCGCTTGCGGCCTTCCAGCGCGGCGTCGTCGAGCAGCTCCTTGGGGATGATCCACGCGACCTCGAACTCGAGGCCGTCGGGGTCGCGCCCGTAGAGGCTCTTCGTCGTCCCGTGGTCGCTCGCGCCGGTGAGCGCACCGTGCTCGGCGAGCGCCTGGGCCAGCCGCTCGAGCTCGGCCAGGGTATCGACCTCCCAGGCCAGGTGATAAAGGCCGACCGTGGTTCGTTCCGCGGGCGAAGGACCGGCCTGGGCTCCCATCTCGAACAGCCCGAGATCGTGATCGTTCGTCGAGCCGGGCGCCTGGAGGAAGGCGGCTCCGGCGAATCCCTCCGGGCCCATCGGGATCACGCGGAACCCGAGAACGTCGGTATAGAACGCGACGCTGCGGCCGAGTTCGGAGACGTAGAGCACGGCGTGGTTCAGGCGGGTGATCGGCATGCCGTCACGGTATCGAACGAGGCCGGAGCCGGGAAGCCTCACCCGTGAGCCCATGGTCCCCCTCCGGCCCTCGGTGGCGCGACCGCCGGACGGGGTACGTTCGAGACCGATGGAGCGGCGCCGGCTGGGACGTCTGGGACACGAGAGCAGCGTGCTGATCTACGGTGGGGCGGCGCTATCCGACGTCTCGCAAGAGGTGGCCGACCGGTCGATCCGACTCGCGCTCGAGGCCGGGATCAACCACGTCGACACCGCCGCCGGCTACGGAGAGTCCGAGCTCCGGCTCGGCCCGTGGATGCGGAGGATCCGGGATCGCATCTTCCTGGCCACGAAGACCGGCGAGGCCTCGGCGGCCGGCGCGTACGAGGGCATCCGCCGCTCGCTGGAGCGGCTGCGCGTGGATCGCGTCGACCTCATCCAGCTTCATTCCGTGGGCGATCTCGACGACCTCGACCGTCGCACCCGAGCCGGCGGGGCGCTCGAGGGCGCGATCCGGGCGCGGGACGAGGACCTCGTCGGCGGGATCGGCATCACGGGCCACGGCATGCGGGTGCCGGCCGTCCATCTCGAGGCGCTCCGGCGATTCCCGTTCGACACCGTGCTGACCCCGTACAGCTACCGGCTCTCGCGATTCCCCGAGTACGTGCGCGACTTCGAGGCGCTGGTGCGAGAGATCCGGCGGCAGGACGCGGCGCTGATGCTCATCAAGGCCGTGGCCCGCAACCAGTGGCGAGCGGGACAGGAGCCGACGTTCTCCACGTGGTACGAGCCGCTCGACGAGCAGCGCTCGATCGACGCCGCGATCGCGTTCGCGCTCGGTCGCCGCGAGGCGACGGGGCTCTGCACGGCGGGCGACGTCCGGCTCCTGCCGATGCTGATCGAGGCGGAGCGGCGGGTCGCCTCGATCTCGCCCGAGGAGGCCGAGGCCGTCCTCGAGCGGGTGCCCGAGCTCGAACCGCCGTTCCTGCGGCTCGAGGGGCGGGTCGCCCCCGATTGGCTCGAGCACCTCCTCGAGAGCCGGTAGCTATCCGACCGGCCGGGGGTCTAGCGACCGGCCGCCGACAGCCCGAATCGCACGACCGCCCGGTTCGCCGCCGCGACCAGGAGGTCTTCGCGGGTCGGCGCCCGATCCTCGGGAAGGCCAAGGTAGAACCGGCGGGCGAGACCGGGTCCGAAGCGCCGGAGGAATTCGTCCAGGAGGGCGGCTCGCTCCTCGACGTCCTCCACGACGGTGGGCACGGCGTCGAGCCACCGCCCTCGGATCCGCAACCGGACGGGACCCCCGTCGCGCAGGCTCCGCCACCATCCCGCCGAGCTGAACGCGACGACCGTGTTCTCGTCCCACCGGAAGTAGCCGACCGGCGTCGTGTACTCGCGTCCGGACCTGCGACCCGTGTACTCGAGGAGCATGAGGCGGCCACTCAGGATGCGATGCAGCGGAGACCGAAGCACTGGGCGCACGAACGGGTTGATCGCCTCCAGGAGGCGCAGCGGAGGCCGCCGGGGCGAGGCGGTCACGGCTCTCGTCGGGCTCGCGGCCCTCCTCGAGGCGTTCCCGTCGGCGATCTCCGGCGTGGAGATGGCGGCGGAGCCTGCTCGAGCGGGCCGACCGAGCCCCCGCCGGGTGGCTCGAGCACCACCATCACCATCCCCAGCCGGCCCCGTCCGGCGTTGCGGTAGGCGTGCGGCGCATGGGCGGAGAACCGGACGGCCGTCCCCTCCTCGATCACGTGACGCTCGCCCGACACCCGGAGCTCCAGGGTGCCGTGACGGACGTGGACGATCTCCCACGTCCCGGCGCGGTGGGCGTCGCTCTCGAGCGAACCGCCGCGCTCGAGCGACCAGTCCCACAGCTCGACGTGCGACCCCGCGATCCACTCGGCCACGGCGACCAGGGACAGCTCTCCCGACTCCCCCGTCCGCAGGCGGGGGGCCCGCTCGGGGGGGAACAGGGTGACGGCCGCGGCCGCGGGCCGCTCGAGCAGCCGCGTGAGCGGGATGCCGAGGCCGTCGGCCACCTTCAGCAGCGTGCCGATGCTCGGATTGGCCCGGGCCTGCTCGATCTGCACGACGATGCCTTTGCTCACGCCGCTGCGGGCGGCGAGCTCGTCGAGCGACCAGCCCACCCCGGTCCGGGCGCGATGCACGTTGTCGGCGATCGCGCGCCCGACGTCTCCCTCCTCCCTCGTGGCTCCGTTCACCGTTCGGTCATTATACTGACTGCATGGTCATCCCCATGGCGATCGGAGCAGCGTGCTCGCGGTCCTGATGTCCGCCGCGGCCGCCGCGATGTACGGGGCGGCCGACTTCCTCGGCGGCCGGTCCGCGGCCCGGTGGAACGCGCTGCGCGCCACCGCCGTGTCCCAGGTCTCGGGGGTGCCCGTGCTGATCGCCGGCCTCGCGCTCGTCGACGCGCCCGCGGTTCGGGCGGCCGACCTGTGGTGGGGAGCCGCGGCGGGGGTTTCGGGGATCGCCGGCATCGCGCTGTACTACCACGCGCTGTCGATCGGCCCGATGTCGGTCGCCGCTCCCGTCGCGGCGGTCGTGTCCGCGGTCGTCCCGCTCGCCACCGGCGTCGCGGGCGGAGAGCGACCGGGCTCGGCCGCGCTCCTCGGCGTGGCCGTCGGCGTGACCGCGGTCGGGCTCCTCAGCGCGCCACCGCGCCGGAGGTCGGAGCGCGCGAGCCGCCGGGCGGTCGTGCCGGCCCTGCTCGGCGGGGCCGGCTTCGGCGGCTTCTACGCGCTGCTCGCACACGCGTCGGCGAGCTCCGGGCTCTGGCCGCTCCTGCCCGAGCGCATCCTGGCCCTCGTCGTCCTCGTCCCGATCGCCGTCGCCCTGCGGCCCGCCGCCTCGGCCGGCGGAGCGCTCACCCTCGCGGTCGGGGCCGGCCTCACCGACATGGCGGCGAACGTCCTGTTCCTGCTCGCCACGCACCGCGAGCTGCTCTCGATCGTCGGCGTCATCGTCGCCATGTACCCGGCGAGCACGGTCGTGCTGGCCCGATGGGTCCTGGGGGAACGGCTGCACCGGCTCCAGCTCGCCGGGATCGCGCTCGCCGGCGCGGCCCTCGCCCTCATCGCCGCATCCTGAGCCATCGGGCGAACGGCATCGGCGACGACCCGCCGAGCCCAACTACTCCACGGGCCCCGGCCGCACCGCCGATCGCGAAGTGGCGGCGGCACCGCGCCTGGTACTTCTCGGCGCCGCCGATGTTGTCCGGGACCAGGCCGACGTCGCGACTCTCGTCCGCCACGCGGGTGTGGAAGATGGCCTCGGCGCCGCAGATCACGCAGATCGCGGTCAGCTTGTCCACGCGCTCCGCGAGCGCCATGAGCGAGGGCAGCGGCTCGAACGGGCGGCCCTCGAACGTGACGTCGAGCCCCGCCACCACCACGACGATCCCACGAGCCGCGAGCTCGCCCACCGCCCCGACGAGGTCCGGCCCGAAGAAGTGGGCTTCGTCGATCGCGACCATGTCGACGTCGGGTCCCGTGGCCGGCCCGATCTCGCCGGCCGCGGAGATCGCTCGGGACGGCGCCGCCCGTCCGGCGTGCGAGGCGATCCGATCGGTGCCGGCGCGCGTGTCGAGGACGTGCGTCAGGACGAGCACGCGCTGCCCGGCGATGACCGCTCGCCGCACCCGGCGGAGGAGCTCCTCGGTCTTGCCGGCGAACATCGGGCCGGCGACGACCTCGACCCGCCCCCTCGTCTCGCTCACGGCCCCATCTTCCCCGGTTGACGGACGGAATTCAACAGTTGTAGAGTTCATCCTGCGTTGAATTCAGCGACAACCTCGGAAGGGAGCCACGCGATGTGGGCGATGATCGTGAAGGAGTTCCGGCAGCTGCGGCGCGACCGCCGCACGCTCGCGATGATGGTCTTCCTGCCGATCCTCATGCTCGTCGTGTTCGGCTACGCCGCGAGCTTCGACGTCTCCTCGATCGCGGCCGACGTCGTGGGCCCGCAGGCCGAACGCCTCGCTCCCATGCTCCCCGATCCGTTCGAGGTCCGGAACGTCGACGCCTCGGCCGGCCGGGGCGAGGCGGTCACGGCGCTTCGCGACGGCGACGTCCCGGTGGCGTTCGTGACGAGCGACACGGGGGTCACGATCCTGCTGGACGGGTCCGAGCTGTTCATCGCCAACGCCGCGAAGGCGTCGCTGTCCTCGCTCGCCGAGCGCATCCCTGCCGGGATCTCCGCGGAGATCCAGGTGCTGTTCAACGAGAAGCTCGAGACCTCCGCGATCATGGTGCCCGGCCTTGCAGCGATGATCCTGCTGTTCGTCGGGACCGTCATCACGAGCCTGGGAGTCGTGCGGGAGCGACAGGCCGGCACGCTCGAGCAGCTCGCGGTGATGCCGCTGCGGCCCACGGACGTGTTCCTCGGCAAGATCGCCCCCTACTTCGTGGTCGGCGTGGTCGACCTGGCCGTCATCGTCCTCGCCGGGATCTGGCTCTTCGACGTGCCGTTCCGCGGGTCGGTGCTCGTCCTGGCGCTCGGCGCGCTGCTCTTCATGTTCGTGACGCTCGGGATCGGCGTCCTCATCTCGAGCGTCTCGCAGAACCAGGGGCAGGCCATCCAGCTCGCGCTCATGACCCTGCTCCCGCAGGTCATGCTGTCCGGGCTGATCTTCCCGCTCTCGTCGATGGCGGCCGGGGTGCGGTGGATCGGCTACGTGCTGCCGCTCACGTACTTCATCGAGATCTCCCGCGGCGTGATGCTCCGGGGCGCGCCGATCGGCGCCCTGTGGGCGCCCTTCCTGTACCTCGCGATCATCGGCGCGGTGGTCTTCGGCCTGGCGACGATGCGGTTCCGCCGGTCCCTGGCCCCGGCCCGGACGAGCCGCCGACACACGCTCGAGCCCGCGGTCGAGGGGACGGCGCGATGACCTGGGGCGTGAGGGACGTCACGGTTCGGCTCGGCGGACACATGGCGCTGCAGGGTGTGACGCTCGAGGCTCCCGGCGGCCGGGTGACCGGCGTGGTGGGAGGAGACGGCGCCGGGAAGACGACGCTGCTGCGATGCCTCGTCGGTGTGCTCTCGCCGGACGCCGGCGAGGTGCGCCGGCCCGAGCGCCCTCGCATCGGCTACCTGTCCTCGACCTCCGGCACGTATCCCGACCTGTCCGTGCAGGAGAACCTCGCGTTCGCGGCGTCGGCCTACGGGGTCCCACCCGCCGAGGCGCGCGACCGGGTCTCCGAGTACCTCGAGCGGACGGGGCTCGAGGCCGCCCGGGACCGCCTGGCCGGCAACCTGTCCGGCGGGATGCGACAGAAGCTCGGCGTGATCCGGGCGATGGTCCACCGCCCCGAGCTCCTGGTGCTCGACGAGCCGACGACCGGCGTGGACCCGGTGAGCCGGGCCGACCTGTGGTGGCTGATCGCCCGCGCTGCGGCGGACGGAGCGGCGGTCGTGTTCGCCACCGCATACCTGGACGAGGCCGAGCGCGCCTCGTGGGTGCTGGCCCTCGACGAGGGCCGGGTGCTCGCGGAGGGCACGGCGGACCGCATCGCCGACGGCGTCCCCGGGACCATCCGGACCGCGTCGGCCCGCCCCGCGGGTGACGCCGGGGCGCGCGCGTGGCGCCGCGGCGCGAGGTGGCGCGTCTGGTCGCCCGAGGAGCCCACGGAGGCGGACGTCGATCGCGTGCGCCCCGACCTCCACGACGCCGTGACCGTGGCCGCCCTCCGGCGCGAGCTGCCCGGCGAGCTGGGAGGGGAAGCGGCATGACTGCGCTCGCCGAGAGCCGGGCCGTCACGCGGCGCTTCGGACGCGTGGTGGCGGTCGACGCCGTCGATCTCGTCGTGGAACGGGGCGAGGTCGTGGGACTGCTCGGAGCCAACGGCGCGGGCAAGACGACGCTGATCCGGATCCTCCTCGGGCTCCTGTCGCCGTCGGGCGGCGCGGTTCGGCTGTTCGGGACGGCGCCCTCGCGCGAGACGCGGCGGCGGATCGGGTACGTGCCGCAGGGCCTGGGGCTGTACGACGACCTCACGCCGGAGGAGAACCTGGCGTTCGCGCACGCCGCGTTCGGGGGCGAGCGGGCCGAGCTCCCGGCGGGCCTCCGCTCCCTGGCCCGCGTCCCGGTGGGGCGGCTGTCGCTCGGCGTCCAGCGCCGGGTGGCGTTCGCGCAGGCGTTGGCGCACCGGCCCGACCTGCTCGTCCTCGACGAGCCGACCTCGGGCGTCGACCCGCTCGCTCGGGCCCGGCTGTGGGAGACGATCCGGGAGGCGGCCGACGAGGGAGCCGGCGTGCTCGTCACGACGCACCACATGGACGAGGCCGAGGAGTGCGACCGCCTGGTCGTGATGGCCGACGGCCGCGTCGTGGCCGAGGGCACCGTCGCCGAGATCGTCGGCCGGGCGCGCGTCGTCGTGGTCGAGACGGATGCGTGGGGGCGCGCGTTCGAGGCGATCGAGCGGGCGGGTCGCTCGGCCGCCCTCGTGGGACGGACCCTGCGCGTCGTCGACGCGACCGTCGCCGACGTGGAGCGTGCGCTCCGGGGCGTCGATGCCCGGATCCGCGAGGACGCGGCCACGCTCGAGGAGCGCTTCCTGGAGCTGACGGTCTCGGGCCGCCGGGGCGCGGCATGAGCCCGGCCGCCGGACGGACCGGTCGGCGCGCCGGCGACAGCGGCACGCGCGAGGCGATCCTGGAGGCCGCCCGCGGCCGGTTCGCCGACCACGGCTACGACGGGGCCACGATCCGCGCCATCGCCGCCGACGCCGGCGTCGATCCCGCGCTGGTGCACCACTTCTACGGGACGAAGGAGCGGCTGTTCGTCGCCGCGATGCGATTCCCCATCGTCCCCAGCGAGGTGATCGGCCGGGTTGCGGCCGTCGAGCGGGGGCACCTGGGCGAGACGATCGTGCGGACCGTGCTCGGCGTCTGGGAGCGGGAGGAGACGCGCGCGCAGTCCGTCGCGCTCTTGCGCTCGGCCGTCACGAACGAGCGGGCCGCCGACATGGTCCGCGGGTTCGTCACGAGCGCGATCCTCGGCTCGATCGCCACGGTCGCCCACGACGACGAGCCCGAGTACCGCGCCTCGCTGGTCGCGAGCCAGATCCTCGGCCTGGGGATCGCCCGCTACGTCGTCCGCCTGGAGCCGCTCGCGAGCGCCGGCGAGGAGGACCTCGTCGCGGCGATCGCGCCGACCTTGCAGCGGTATCTGACCGGCAAGGTTCGGAGCTCCGCCGCCGGGCGGCGGCCGGCTCGGGCTCGGCCGGCCGGCCACGGCCGCGCCGAGTCCCGGCCGGCGACCCGCTAGACCGACCGCAGCGCCTCCGTGGGCGACAGGCGGGCCGCCCGCCAGGCCGGGTACAGACCCGCGACCGCCCCGATCACGAGCGCCGCGGCGACGCCCGCCCCGAGCCCGGCGACGGGGACCACCACCGACCAGTCCCGGGTGCCGGCGTAGACCGCCGTCACCCCGGCCCCGAGCGCCGCCCCCGCCAGGCCTCCCACGGCCGACAGGATCAGCGACTCCGTCAGGAACTGCGCCCACACGTGGCGCTTCGTCGCGCCGAGCGCCCGTCGCAGACCGATCTCCTGGCGCCGCTCGAGGACCCCGATGACCATCACGTTCGCGATGCCCACCCCGCCCACGAGGAGCGCCACCGCGCCGAGACCGAGAAGGAGCGACGTGAACGCGTCGTCGGCCGCCGCCCGCGCCTCGAGCGCGTCGGAGGGCCGGGCCACCGAGACCTCCTCCGGGCTCTCGGGGTTCACCGTGGACGCCAGCACGCCGCGGACGGACTCGACGTCCTCGGGATCGGCCCGGACGTAGATCTGGCTCGCGCTCTCGTCCGCGTCGAACAGTCGCTCGGCGGCGGGCCGGCCGATGATGGCGCTGCGGTCGAGGTCGGGCGAGAGCGGCAGCGCCTCGAGGATGCCGACGACCGTGAACCACCGGTCGCCGACCCACACGGCCACCCCCGTCCGCGTGATGCCGAGCCGTTCGGCCGCGACGCTCCCCAACACGACCGCGGGGTATCGCGCCGTGGCCTCGTTGAGGAACGCGCCCTCGGCCACCGTACCGCTCAACGTGTCGAGCAGGTCGACGTCGGCCGCCACCACCGAGAGGCCGTTCGTCTCGGTCTCGGGGACGGCGTCGGACCGGTAGACGTTCGCGCTCACGCTCGTCGTCCCACTCGCCGCCTGGACCGGGCCGATCCGCCGCACCATCTCCTCGGAGGGCTCGGGCAGGCTCGAGCTCTCGCCGAACACGGAGTTGCCCGCGCTCACGGTGAGCAGGTTCGTGCCGAGCTCATCGAGCTGGGCCAGCAGGTCCGCCCGGCTCGAGTCGCTGATGCCCAGGACCGCCACCATCGACGCGATCCCGATCGCGATGCCGAGCGCCGACAGCGCGGCCCGGAGCCGGCGCGTGCGGAGCCCCACCGCTCCCACGCGGAACAGGTCGGCCAGCGACAGCGTGGTCGAGGCCGCGCTCACGACCGCACGTCCTCGACGATCCGGCCGTCGCGCATCGACACGCGGCGGGGCATCGAGCCGGCGATGTCGTGGTCGTGGGTGATCACGACGATCGTCGTGCCCTCGTCGTGCAGGTCGCGGAGGAGCCGCATGACGTCGGCGCCGCTCGTCGAGTCGAGGTTGCCGGTCGGCTCGTCGGCGAGCACGAGGTCGGGCATCGCCAGCAGGGCGCGAGCGATCGCGACGCGCTGCCGCTCGCCGCCGGAGAGCTGCGACGCGTGGAAGAGCGCCCGGTGCGACAATCCCACGCGTTCCAGCGTCGCCGCCGCCCGCGACCGGCGTTCGTCGGCGGGAACGCCCGAGTACAGCAGGCCGTTCGCGACGTTCTCGAGGGCGGTCATCCCATCGAGCAGGAAGAACTGCTGGAACACGAACCCGATATGCCGGGACCGCAGTCCGGCCAGCACACCGTCGCTCGCGCTCCCCACGTCCACGCCCGCGATCCGCACCTCACCGCGTGTGGGCCGGTCGAGCGTCCCCAGGATGTGGAGCAGCGTCGACTTGCCGGAGCCGCTCGGCCCGACGACCGCGAGCAGCTCCCCCGGCTCGACCTCGAGCGAGACCCCGGCGAGCGCCGAGACGCCGCCCGGGTACTCCTTCCACACGTCGCGGACCGCGATGACCGTGGCGGGTCCCTCACCGTCGAGCGACACGTCGACCGCGAACCGGGTCTTCACGAGGCGGTCACCACCTCGAGGCCCTCCGAGACGCCATCGCCGGTCACCTCGACGAACCCGTCAGCGAAGTCGCCGGTGTCGACGGCGACGAGGTGCGTCGCACCGCCGCCGTCCACGACCTCGAGCGCGAACCCGCCCTCGGCCAGCGCGAGGAGCCCCTCGACCGGGACGGCCAGCACGCCCTGGGCCCGGGAGGTCTCGACGTCGACGTCCACGGGAGCTTCGTCGAGGTCGGTGTCGACGTCGCCCGCGAGGCGGATCGTCACCTCGACGGTCGGATCCGCCGTGGGATCGTCAGGGTTGGTCTCCGCGACGCGCGAGACGAACGACACGCGTCCGCCGATCCGCTGGCCGCTCGGCAGCTCGACCCGGACCCGATCCCCCTTGGCGACGAGGTCCTGATCGGTGGCATCGAGGTCGAGCGTCACGACGCGCTCGAGGGACGACGTCGTCGCGACCTGGACGGCGGCCGCCACGCCCTGGCCGATCTCGAGCGTGTGCGACCCCATGCGGCGGGCGGTGGGGAAGAACGCCACGTCTCCGAGCTCGACCACACCGGTCCGGTCCAGCCCGAGATCCTCCTGCCAGTCGCGGACGGCCTCGGCCGTGTCCGAGTCGAACTCGCCCGTCACCTCGAGGTCGCCGCCATCGTCGAACCCCAACGCGAGCAGGTTGCGCTGGAGCTGTCGGACGTCGAGCCCTTCATCGCCGGACGACAGCGCCCGGTACGCCGGCATCTCGCCGATCATCAGCACCACCGGCCGGTCGTCCACCTCGTACAGGACGTCCCCCCGGCGGAGCTCGGCGCCCTCCTCGGCGATCCACGTGAGGGTTCCCGAGCGCCCGGCGGTCAGGGCTCGCTCGTCCGCGTACCCGAGCGACCCGTCGAACGTCTCGCGCTCGACGAGATCGCGCCGCTCCACCGCGGCGGTCGCGAGGTCGTTGGAGTCCTCGGCGGCCGCCGCCTGGCTCGAACCGTCGCCGGAGAAGGCGAACCACCCGACGGCGCCGGCGGCCATCACCGCCACCGCGCCGGCGGCCAGCCACCGCTTAGTTGCCGTCATCGCCGTTCACCACCCTCTGGCCGCCGCCGGGAAGGACGTCGTCGAGGATCGGGCGGCACGCCTCGTCGGCCACCTGGAAGTCCGAATCCTGCGGATCGATGCCGTCGCCGCCCTGCTGGATGAATCCGCCGTTGCCCGAGAAGTCCGGGTCGGGCATGTCGATCCCGTGATCGCGCATGCACTGCGCGTACTCGACCATCGCGTCCTGGAAGGCGGCCTGGTCCTCAGGCGAGATCTGCCCCGGCCCCTCGCCCCGCGGCAGCAGCTCCTGGCACGCGTCCATCGCGTCCGCGATCTGCTCGCGGTCCGCGTCGCTGGGCGGCCCCCCGCCGCCGCCGCCGACGCCGATCGTGATCCCGCCGTCCTCGCCGATCGTCGGGTCGGGGAAGTCCTCGATCCCGTTGTCGCGCATGCACTGGGCGAAGTCGGCGAGCGCGTCCTCCGGGTCGACCGACGGGCTCGCGCTCGGCGAGCTCGAGGGGTCCTCGCCTCCCTGCAGCGTCGCCACGCCGTCGCCCTGCTCGCTCCCGCACGCGACGAGCGCGAGCGACAGTGCCGCGACGAGCGCGAGCGTCTTCCACACCTTCCTCATGCGGGCGTCCCTCCTCGTTCGGATTCCACCGGCAGTGAACCGGGCATGCGTGAGCGCTCGATGAAGCGGGGCTGAGAGGGGGCTGAGACGGGGCGCGGTCAGGGGGGAGGCGGGAGCTCCGTGCCCGAGGCGGGAAGCTCGACCCGGACGATCGCCCCACCGTCGTCGGCGTTCGTCGCGAAGACCCGGCCGCCGTGTGACTCGACGACCTGTCGCACGATCGCCAGCCCGAGCCCGGAGCCGGGCTTGGAGCGCGCCGCGGTGGATCGGTAGAACCGATCGAACACGTGCGGCAGGTCCTCGCGCGGGAACCCCGAGCCGTGGTCACGAACGGTGAGCACGCCGTCGCGCACCGCGACCTCGATCACCCCGTCCGGTGGACTCCACTTCTCCGCGTTGTCGAGCAGGTTCCGCGCGGCTCGATCGATCCGGGAGGCGTCCCCGACCACCACACAGGGGTCCAGGTCGGAGACGACCCGCACGTCGCGGACGCGACGCTCGAACGCCCGCACCGCCCCCGCCACCACCCGGTCGAGCCGGACGTCCCCGAGCACGGCCGGTTGCGCGCCGTCGCGTGCGAGCTCGACGAGGTCGTTCACGGTCGTGGTCAGCTCCTCGAGCTGGTCCGTGAGATCACGGAGCAGCCGCTCGCGCTCGGCCGGCCCGAGCTCGGCGCCGCTGGCCAGCACGTCGATGTTCGTCCGGATGCTCGTGATCGGCGTGCGAAGCTCGTGCGACGCGTCGGCCACGAGCTGCTTCTGCGCGCCCACCGACGCCTCCAGCGCCGCCAGCATCCCGTTGAAGGTCGTGGCGAGGCGGCCGATCTCGTCGTCCCCGGCCGGCGGCGCGTCGATCCGGTGCGAGAGGTCGCCCGTCTCGGTGACCCGCTCCGCCGCCTCGGTCAGCCGCCGGACGGGACCGACCGCCGCAGCCGAGACCCCACCGCCCAGAGCGACCGCAAGGGCGACTCCCCCGCCGGCCACCACGAGGAGGATGAGCGCGAGCCGACGGAGGGACCGGTCGACGTCGGTGAGCGGAGCGGCAAGCGTGAGCGTGAATCCGCCGATGCCCTCCGTGTACACGCGGTAGTGAATCCCCGAGACGTCCTGGTCGTTCATCGTGGGGGGGCCGGGCGAGGCGGCCGGGAACTCCGGCCCGCCGCCGACGCGGATCACGGCACCCCGCGGCGTCTCCACCTGCATGTAGAAGACGCGGTCGCCGGCGAGCGGCGCCGGCACCGAGACCGATCCGCCGACCACCTGCGGCAGCGGCGCGCGTTGGTGGATGAGGTCCGCTCGCGCCCGGAGCTCGTCATCGACCTCGCCCCGGAGCTGCGCCCGGACGACGAACCACGATGCGAGGGAGGCCAGCACGACCGCGACGGCGACGGCCGCGGCGGCCGACACCGTGAGCCGGCGGCGGAAGGTCACGGCGCCTCCTTCATCACGTAGCCGACCCCCCGGACGGTGTGGATCAGGCGCGGCTCTCCGTTCGCCTCCGTCTTGCGCCGCAGGTACCCCACGTACACCTCGAGCGCGTTCGACGTCGGCCCGAAGTCGTAGCCCCACACGCGATCGAAGATCACCTCTCGCGTGAGCACCCGGCGCGGGTTGAGGAGGAAGAGCTCCAGGAGCAGGTACTCGGTCCTCGTGAGGTCGATCGCCCGGTCGTCGCGACGGACCTCGTGGGTCACCGGATCCAGCGTGAGCCCGGCGAACACGAGCGGCTTCTCGTCGGCGTTGGGCACCGTGCGCCGGAGCAGGGCGCGGATCCTCGCCAGCAGCTCCTCCAGGGCGAACGGCTTGACCAGGTAGTCGTCGGCCCCGGCGTCGAGGCCCTCCACGCGGTCGCCGACCGCGTCGCGGGCGGTGAGCATGAGCACCGGCGTCCGATCGCCCGAGGCGCGGAGCTCACGGCAGGCCCCGAGACCGTCGAGCCGCGGCATCAAGATGTCGAGCACGACGACGTCGGGCGCGTCGGCCGCCATGCGTTCGAGCCCGTCGCGCCCGTCGACCGCGGTCGTCACGCCGTACCCGTTGGAGCGGAGCGCGCGCTCGAGCGCATCGCGCACGGCCGGCTCGTCGTCGACGACCAGCACCTTCATCACGGCTCCAGTGTGCCCGAACGCGCTGAGAGCGGAATGAGAGCGGACACGGAGCGATCCCCGGCCGCGGGTCGCCGGGGATCGCGTTCGGAGCGCCCTGGGGGAGAGGGAGGCAGCTACAGGGACGACTCCGCCGTGTCGGTGGTCGAGCGGTCGAAGTGCCCGCCGAACATCCCGCGGCCCGGACCGCCCGGCATGGGGGGGAAGGGGAACGGCGCGAGATCTCCGTTCACGATCGCGCCCGCCTGGTCGTGGAGGTCCGCCGCGCGCTCGTCGGCCTCGTCGCTAGTGATCCACCCGTTCCGGGTGGCCGCGTCGAGCCGGTCCTGGAGCGCGCCGACGATCGCGTCGACCACGTCCGACACCGCGACCCCGTGGTCCTCGGCGACCTCGGCCACCGTCGCGCCGCTCGCGACCTCCGACAGGAGCTCGGCCGGCCTGATGCCGATCGCGTCGGCGGCCGCGGCGAGGGGCCCGTCGGCGAACCCCCACAGGCCGGGATGACCGACGATCGGCATCCGGACGTCGGGCATCGGGAGGTCGCCGTTCACGAGATCGGTCACGCGCTGCTCGAGATCGGCCGCGCGCTCGTCCGCCTCCTGTTGGCTGAGCACGCCGTCCTGCACGAGCCGGTCCAGCCGGGCGCGCTCGTCCGCCACGATCGCGTCGACCACGTCGGCGGGATCGATGCCGTGCGCCTCCGCCACGTCGGCGATCGTGCGACCGTCGCGGAGGGCCGAAACGAGGGTGGCCGGCTCGACGCCGATGGCGTCCGCGGCGGCCGCGAGCGGCCCGTCCCCGAGGAAGCGGTCGCAGATGGCCGTCACCGGCCCGTCGCCAGCCGGGGATGCGGCCAGCCCGAGCCCCGGGGTGAAGACGACGGCGCCGACGACCATGCCCACGGTCACCGAGCCCGCCACCATCCCCGCCATCACCAGCTTCCGACCGGCCATCGAGGGCTCCTTCCTCCGGTGGATCGATCCGTTCACACCCAGGGTCCCCCCGACGTGTGAGGAGAGCCTGAGAGGGGGGTGAAGGTTCGCTGACCGCCTCACTCACAGCGGACGCCCAGGGTCCTCCTCGTGCGCTCCCAGCTCCGGGTGGTGCCATCGGTCGAGAGACGGAGCCGACGACGGAGGACCACGAGATGAACGACCGATCGACGAGCATGCCCGGTGGGGCGACCGCCCTCCGGCTGCCCCCGCCCCCGAGGCCCGCGAACCCCGCACCACGGCGGCGACCCCGGCGGCGACACCCCGCGGCGCGCTCGAGGCTCGTCACCGGCGCGATCAGCGCTCTGGCGTTCCTCGGACTCGGCGGCGCCATGGCCGCGAACGCCGTCCCGAGCGGGACCACGAGTCAGGAGCGGGCCGGCGGAGCGGACGCCGCGACCGGCGAAACCACGGTCTCGTCCCAGGATCTGCTGACGGGAGCTCAGCCCGCGGCTCCCGTCTTCGGCCAGACACCGACGAGCACCAGCGGTGGCAGCTGAGCGCCGCTTCCGCGCGATGGGCACCGACGTCCACGTCGTGGTCGTGGGCGGCGCTGCGTCGCTCGGGGATCGGGCGGTCGGGCACATCGAGCGACTGGAGGAGCTGTGGAGCCGGTTCCGCCCCACCAGCGAGGTGAGCCGTCTGAACGCGATGGCCGGCCGGCCGGTGACCGTCTCGAGCGAGACCCTGACCCTGGTGATGCGAGCGCTCGAGGGCGCCCGCATCACGGCCGGCCGGTTCGACCCCACGGTCCTGGGGGCGGTCATCCGCGCCGGCTACGACCGCTCCTTCGAGCTGCTGGACGACGCCTCGCCGCCCGGCACCTCGCTCCTCGAGCTGGGGTGGGAGGCGATCCTCGTCGACGAGCGCGCCTCGACCGTCACGGTGCCACGGGGAGTCGGCTTCGACCCCGGGGGCATCGGCAAGGGCTACGCCGCCGACCTCGTCGTCGACGAGCTGCTCGCGGAGGGCGCGGCCGGCGCCTGCGTGAACGTCGGTGGTGACCTGCGGGCGGAGGGCGCCACCGAGGACGGGGAACCCTGGGCGTTCGCCATCGATCCCGAGCGCTCCGGGAACGAGATCGCCCTCGTGGGGATGTACGGGGGCGCGGTGGCGACGAGCACCCGGACCCGCCGGACGCTCGGCCCGGCCGCCGAGGGGCGGCACCACCTGATCGACCCGTCGACCGGAGATCCCGCGGCCGCGGGCGTCCGGTCCGCCAGCGTGGTTGCGGGTCGGGGGTGGCAGGCGGAGGTCGCCGCGAAGGCCGCGTTCGTGTCCGGCGTCAAGGACGGGACGGCGCTCCTGCACGCCTTCGGCCTGGACGGGGTGCTCGTGGACGACGACGGACGCCTGCACCCGACACCCGGCCTCGCCCGGTTCACCGGACCGCGGACCGTGGGAGCAACGCCGTGAGCGGGCAGCTGCTCTGGTACTCGGCCCGGGCGAGCGGCATCGTCGCCTGGTCGCTCGCCGCCGGCTCGGTGCTGTGGGGGCTCGTCCTGTCGACCGACGTGATGCGCCGCCGGTCCCGTCCCGGGTGGGTGCTCGACCTCCACCGGTTCCTGGGCGGTGCGGCCATGTCGTTCACCGGCCTGCACGTCCTGTCGGTCCTGCTCGACGGGTACGTCCACTTCGGTCTGGTGAACGTGCTCGTCCCGTTCACGGGCTCCTGGCACCCGGTCGCCGTGGCCTGGGGCATCGTGGGCTTCTACGCCCTGCTCGCGGTGGAGCTCACCTCGCTCGCCCGGCGTCACGTGCCGCACCGCCTGTGGCGGCGGGTCCACTTCGGCGGCTTCGCGGTGTTCGCCGCGACGACGGCCCACGCGCTCACGGTCGGCACCGACCGGGGGGTGCACGCCTACGTCCTGGTCGTGCTGGCGGTCACGACGGTGGCGGCCGCCATGACCGCGGCCCGCGTGGCGCGACGGCGGTCTCGCCGCCGGGTCCCGGCCGCGGTGCTCGGCACGCGTCCGGTCTAGCATTCGCGACGACCGCCACACGAAGGAGCCTCCCATGGCCGAGTTCCATGTCCTGTCCGACGGTTACCTCTCCGACCACGACGACCGCGTGGGCTCGACGGTGAGCTTCGTCCGCGACGGCGAAGCGCTCGTGGTCGTCGATCCGGGCCTGGTGGCCTCGCGTCGCTCGATCCTCGATCCGCTCGCCGCCCTCGGGGTGGCGCCCGAGGCGATCACCGACGTCGTGATCTCCCACCACCATCCCGACCACACGCTGAACGTCGCGCTGTTCCCGAACGCGCGTCTGCACGACCACTGGGCGTGGTATCGCGACGATCTGTGGACGTCGCGACCGGCCGAGGGGTTCGAGATCTCCGGCGGCGTCCGGCTGATCGAGACGCCCGGCCACACCCCGCAGGACATCTCGACGCTCGTCGACACGGACGAGGGCCTCGTCGTCGCGACGCACCTGTGGTGGACGGCGACCGGCCCGGAGGAGGACCCCTACGCGCCCGACCCGGCTCTGGTCCACGAGAACCGGGCCCGGGTGCTCGCGCTCCCCGGCCTCGTCCGCATCGTGCCGGGACACGGGCCGAGCTTCGTCCCCTCCGGGGACACGCCGGGCTGACGGCTACGAACCGGGTGCCCTGAGCGACGCGAGCGGGGGCCGTGCTCCCGCCGGCGCCGCGAGCCACCGCTCGAACGCCGACCGCACCGCCGGCCATTCGCGATCGAGCATCGAGAACCACGCCGTGTCGCGGTTGCGCCCCTTCACGATCATGTGCTGGCGGAACACGCCCTCGAACGTGAACCCCAGGCGGAGCGCCGCGGCGCGGGAGCGCGCGTTCAGCGCATCGCACTTCCACTCGACCCGCCGGTACCCGAGCGCATCGAAAGCCTCGGCGAGCATCAGGGCGACCGCCTCCGTGTTCGCCTCCGTCCGCTGCGCCACCGGCGCGTGCCAGATGTGACCGAGCTCTATCCGGCGCATCGCCGTGTCCACGTTCAGGTAGCTCGTCATGCCGACGGGGCCGCGGCCGCTGCAGACGGCGTAGAACCGCGGATCCTCCGAGGGCGCGATCGACGCGATCCACGCGCGCATCTCCTCGGCTCGGGCGAACGGTCCGTACGGCATGTACGTCCACAGCCGCGCCGCCTCGTCGCTTCCGTCGTGGGCGGCCCGCCACAGCGCGTCGCCATGCGCCTTCGCGTCGATGGGCTCGAGTCGCACGTAACGGCCCCGGAGCGTTCCCGGGCCCGGCCGGCGCGCCCGGCCTTCCTCGACGCGCTCTCCGACCTGCGGTTCCGTTCCCATCCCGGCGAAGCATGCCACGGGGTTCCGGGTGCGCCGTCGTGGGTACCGCTTCAATCGTCGGCGGCACGAGGGAAGGAGACGCCATGAGCGCGACCGACACGATGAAGTGGATGGGCAAGAGCGCCAGGAACCGGGCGAGCGCCGTGGGGCACTCGATGAAGGATCGGGCGCTGGAGAAGCGGCTGGAGCACCTGTCCGAGGAGGCCCACCGGCTGCGGTTGGAGAACGACGTGCTCCGCGACGAGGTCTCCGAGACGCGGCAGGAGCACCATCGCATCCTCGATGCGCTGGAGACACGCCTGTCGGAGCCGGAGGTCGAGGCGGGGGTCGAGAAGCGGAGGCACCGCGGGCGCTGGCTCCTGTTCGTGATGGCGCTCGGCGGCGGGGCCTTCGCGTGGATCCGGGCCCGCACCACGGGCGACGGGCAGGGCGAGTGGATGGGACGGGCGGACGTGCCGACGGTCACGGAGACCGGAACGCCCACCATGTGACGGGCGCCTCGGCGGTTCCCGGCCTGGCGGCTATCCTCGCCGCATGGCCCTGCTGGAGGTGCACGAGCCCGACGAGCCCCTGGTGGCCCCGGCCATCGTGGCCGCCTTCGACGGGTGGATCGACGCGGGCGGCGCCTCGACGGCCGCCGCCCAGCTCCTGAGCCGGGACGCCGGACCGCTCGTCACCTTCGCCTGCGACCTGCTGTACGACTACCGTTCGCGCCGCCCCGTCCTGGACGTGGTCGACGGCACGCTGACGCAGCTCAGCTGGCCCGAGATCTCGATCAAGCGCTCCCGGATCGGGGCTCGCGACGTGCTCGTGCTGACCGGCGCCGAGCCGGACTTCCGCTGGCGCGAGCTCGGAGGCGACCTCCTCGAGGCGTCGGTGCGCCTCGGCGTGGTCGAGTGGATCAGCCTGGGCGCGATCCCCGCGGCGGTGCCGCACACCCGGCCCGTTCCGATCCTGGCCACCGCCTCCGGGCCCGGCCTCCTCCATGCCGACGAGCAGGTCGGCCCCCAGGGACTCCTCCGAGTGCCCGCCGCGGCCATCTCCACGCTGGAGCACACGGTGGCCGGCAGCGGGATCCCGGCCGTCGGGTTCTTCGCGCAGGTCCCCCACTACGTCGGCGGCAACTACACGGGGGCCACGATCGCCATCCTCGAGCACACCGCCCGCCATCTCGGCGTGGAGGTCCCGCTCGGCGACCTCCCCGACGAGGCGATGGCGCAGCGCGAGCGTCTCGACGCGGTCGTGGCGGCCGACGAGGACTCGCGGACCTACGTGGCGCGGCTTGAGACCGCCGTCGACACGCAGCAGGTTCCCACCGGCGACGAGCTCGTGAGCGAGATCGAGCGGTTCCTGCAGCAGCGCGAGGGCGGCGGCCAGGCGCCGATGGCCTGACATGGCCTCGCCACCACCGTCGGACCGGACCCGGGTCCGGCGCCACCCCGAGCGCGGCGCCTACGACCGCGAGACGATCGACCAGGTCCTGGACGAGGCCCTGATCTGTCACCTGGCGTGGGTGGGACCCGACGGGGGTCCACGCGTGATCCCCACGATCCACGTCCGGGTCGGCGATCTCGTCTACGTCCACGGCTCCGAGGCCTCCCGCACGCTCCGGGCGCTCCGCACCGGCATCGAGTGCTGCCTCGAGGCCACGGTGATCGACGGCATCGTGCTCGCGCGCTCGACGCCGCTGCACTCGCTGAACTACCGCTCCGTCGTCGTGTACGGGGTGGCGCGCGAGGTGACCGACCCGGACGAGATGGACCTCGCGCAGCGCGCGCTCGTCGAGCACGTCGTCCCCGGCCGGACCGCGGAGGTCCGGATGCCGAACGACAAGGAGCTGAAGGAGACCTCGATCCTGGCGATCACGCTCGACGAGGCCTCCGCCAAGGTCCGCACGGGCGACCCCAAGGACCCCGAGGAGGACCTCGACGCGCCGGTGTGGGCGGGGGTCCTGCCGCTCCGCCTTGCGACGGGGGACCCGGAGCCGGCGGCCACCCTCCGACCGGGGATCGCACCGCCCGCCTACCTCACGGGCTACCTGCGGTCTCGCCGCTGAGGCCCTCAGGGGTCGTCGGGACGAGCCCGTAGGCTGGGTCGGCGATGGACGGACCCGACCGACCGAACCTCCTTCGGAGCATCCGCACGATGCCGCCGCAGGCCTGGGTGCTGTTCGCGGGCTCGTTCGTCAACCGGCTCGGCACCTTCGTGCTCCCGTTCATGACCTTGTACCTGACCCGTACCGGGTACTCGGCCACCCAGGCGGGCGTGGCGATCGCCGCGTACGGGCTCGGCGGGCTCATCGCGATGATGGGCGGCGGGTTGATCGCGGACCGGATCGGGAGGCGGAACACGATCGCCATCTCGATGTTCGGGGCGGCCGCCGTGACCGTGGCCCTGTGGCGCGCCGGATCGCTGGCCGAGATCTACCCCCTGATGTTCGTCCTCGCCGCGACGGCGGAGCTCTACCGGCCTGCCTCGGGCGCGCTGATCGCCGACCTGCTGCCGAGCGAGCGGCGCGTCACCGCGTTCACCCTGTACCGGCTCGCGGTGAACGTCGGCTGGGCGTGCGGACTGGCCATGGGCGGCTTCCTGATCGACCGGTCGTTCGCCTTCATGTTCCTGGGTGACGCCGCCACCTCCGCGGCCTTCGGCGCGATCGCGCTGGTCGCCCTCCCGCACGGACGGCGCACCGCGCGGCACCAGGAGACGCACCTTGTCTCCGCACGCCGCTCGATCCTGGCCGACCGCGGGTTCCTGCTGTTCCTCGGCGCCGTCCTCGTCACGGGGTCGGTCTACTCGCAGAACGTGGCGACCTTCCCGCTCCACATCCACCTGTCCGGACACCCGGCCTCGGTCTTCGGCCTGCTCCAGTCCCTGAACGGCGTCCTCGTCGTGCTGTTCGAGCTGCCCGTGATCGCGTGGTCGCAGCGACACGACCGGCTCCTCGTCGTCGCCGGGGGCGAGCTGCTCATCGGCCTGGGGTTCTTCTCGCTCCTGGTGGCGCACAGCGTCCCGGCGCTTGTGGCGATGGTGGTCGTGTGGTCGGCCGGCGAGATGCTCGAGTCCCCGGTCGCCTCGGCCATCGCGGCCGACCGGGCGCCGGGCCACGCGCGCGGCCGCTACCAGTCCGCGTACGGCTCGATGTTCGGCGCGGCCTGGATGATCGGTCCCATCGTCGGCACCGCGGTGTTCGAGCACGGGGAGAGCACCTTGTGGGTGGGGTGCGGCGTCCTCGGGCTTGTCGCGGCGAGCCTGGCCGTCTTCGCCAGGCGCTTCCCCGTCCCCGTCCACGAGAACGCCCCGCCGCCGCCCACGGCCTCGCCGGTGGAGTCGGGGGCGCTTGACGCCCCCACCCCGTAGCGGTTAGATATATCGAAGCGATATATGGAGCCGATATATCGAGGCGCAACACGCCGCTCCGGATACCGGCTCCCGCGGGCGGGTGGCCCGCGGCAGGAGAAGGGAACGAGATGCTGGAGCTGGCGATCCTGGGGCTGCTCAAGGAGCGGTCCATGCACGGCTACCAGCTCTCGAAGCGCCTGACCGACACGCTCGGCGGGTTCTGGCGGGTCTCCTACGGCTCGCTGTACCCGTCGCTCAAGCGTCTGGAGCGCCACGGAGCGGTCGAGCAGGTCTTCGACGAGCAGGAGGTCGGCCGGCGCAAGAACGTCTACCGGATCACCGAGCCGGGCGAGGTGCTGTTCCGCGAGCTCCTCGAGGAGGCGGGCTCGGACGCGTCCGGTGAGGAGAACCGATTCCGCGTGCGGTTGGCGTTCTTCAAGTACCTCGCGCCGGAGTCGCGGATCCGGCTGCTGGAGCGACGCCGCGCGTTCCTCGAGGAACGGCTCGCCACGCTTCGGACCTCCCTGGCCGGTCACCACGACACGTACACGCTCTCGTTGGTGGAGCACGGCCGCGAGACCACCGAGCAGGACATCGCGTGGCTCACCGGCCTGATCGCGGCGGAGCGCCGGACCACCGAGACGATCACCACTGCGAACCATCCCAAGCGCCGGGCACAGCGGGCGCTTCGGAGGAAGGAGCGCGCCACATGAGCAAGGTCAGACTCGCGATCGTCGGCGTCGGGAACTGCGCCTCGTCGCTCGTGCAGGGCCTCGAGTACTACAAGGACGCGGACCCGAAGGACACGGTGCCCGGTCTGATGCACGTCGACCTCGGCGGCTACCACATCCGCGACGTGGAGATCGTGGTCGCGTTCGACGTCGACGCGAAGAAGGTCCACACGGACGTGTCGGACGCGATCGTCTCCGAGCCCAACAACACGATCCGGTTCGCCGACGTTCCGCACCTCGGTGTCGAGGTCCGTCGCGGGCCGACGCTCGACGGGCTCGGCCGGTACTACCGCGAGACGATCGAGGAGTCCGACGCCCCGCCGGTCGATGTGGCGCAAGCGCTTCGGGACAGCGAGGCCGACGTGCTCGTCAGCTATCTCCCCGTCGGCTCGGAGGAGGCGGCCAAGCACTACGCGCAGGCCGCGATCGACGCCGGCGTGGCGCTCGTCAACTGCCTGCCGGTGTTCATCTCTTCGGACGAGACGTGGGCGCAGAAGTTCGTGGCCGCGGGCGTGCCGATCGTGGGCGACGACATCAAGAGCCAGGTCGGCGCGACGATCGTCCACCGCATCCTGACCAAGCTGTTCGAGGATCGCGGCGTGAAGCTCAACCGGACCTACCAGCTCAACTTCGGCGGCAACATGGACTTCATGAACATGCTCGAGCGCGACCGGCTCGCTTCGAAGAAGAAGTCGAAGACGCAGTCGGTGCAGTCGCAGATGCGCAAGCAGCTCGACGGACACGACATCCACATCGGCCCCTCCGACTACGTGCCGTGGCTCGACGACCGCAAGTGGGCGCAGATCCGTCTCGAGGGGCAGAACTTCGGCGACGTGCCGCTGAACATCGAGCTGAAGCTCGAGGTGTGGGACAGCCCGAACTCGGCCGGCATCGTGATCGACGCGATCCGGTGCGCGAAGCTCGGGCTCGACCGTGGCGTGGCCGGCCCGCTCATCGGCCCCAGCGCCTACTTCATGAAGTCGCCACCGGTGCAGTTCAGCGACGAGGCCGCCCGCGAGATGGTCGAGGAGTTCATCATCGGCAACGGCCAGAGCAAGGCCGCGGACTGGACCGCGTTCTTCGACGTCCATCCGGAGGAGGCAGACGCGTCGGCCTGAGGTCCGACGGCCGTTCCGCACACCCGGACCAGGGCCGATGGTCCCGATGCCGTCCAACCCCCTCTGAGAGACTGACGGCGCGATGACCGTTCCCCCGCCACCTCGATTCGCCGACGACGACGAGTACGAGCGGTCGCTCCGCGACGCCGGGTTCTGGGCTCCGTACGCGCGGGCGGCGCTGCGCATGTCGGGCCTGGAGGACGACGGCGAGGTGCGGACTCATTTCCCCACGACCCACGTTGCGGCGTTCGTGGGCGATCGGTACGTCGTCAAGCTCCATCACGAGGACTGGTTCGGCGAGGATTGCTTCCAGACCGAGCGCGAGGCGTATCGGATGCTCGCCGACCGCGGCCTGCCCGTCCCCGAGCTGCTGGCCGAGGGCGCGCTGTACGACGAGGCGTGGCGGTGGCCCTTCCTCGTCACCACGGCGATGGGCGGACGCTCGTTGCGGGAGGCGGACGGCGGCGTGATGCCCGAGGATCGCCACCGCGTGGCCGGCTGGCTCGGGAAGGCCGTCCACGATCTCCACGGTGTTCCCATCCACGACGGCGAGCGCATCAGCCACGAGGTCTACTGCGACCTGATCCAGGTCCGGATGCAGCGGGCGCATCGCGACCACGAGCAGTGGGCCTCGCTCCCGGACCTGCTCGTCGGACAGATCCGCGACTACCTGTGGAACGCCCGCTCCCTGATCGACCCGGAGCGCCAGAAGCCGGTGTTCCTACATGGCGATCTGCACGAGGGCAACGTGTTCGTCGACGGCGAACCCGGCACCCTCGAGCCGCACGGGATCGTCGACTTCGACGACGCCTACGAAGGGGACCCCCACTACGACCTCGTGGCGATCCACGCGAGGACGTTCGGCACGGACAAGGCGCTGCTCCGGGCGTTCCTGGAGGCCTACGGGTGGGGCGAGCTCGGCAAGCGGTGGCCCCGGCGGATGATGGCGCTCACCCTGGCGCACGACTTCGACATGGTCGGCCCGTTCGCCGACCGGATCCCCGCGGGCGTCGAGACGTTCGACGATCTCGCGACGCTGGTGTGGGACCTCGACGCGCCGGGGCTGCCGACCGCCGGTTGAGCCCGGCCGGTCAACTCACCGTCTCCTCTACCATCGTGGACCGGTGACGGCGCCACGCCCGGCGCCCGCCGACCCGACGGAAGGAGAGGCCATGCGCACGTCCCGCCTGAACCCGCCCACCGTCGCGCCGCCGATCGGCAGCTACTCGCACGCCGTTCGCGTCGAGACGCAGGATGCGGTCTGGATCCACGTCTCCGGGCAGATCGCGCTCGACCCCGACGGGAACCTGTCCGGGCCGGGCGACCTGCCCGCCCAGACCGAACGGGTCTTCGAGAACCTAGCCAGTGTCCTGGAGGCGAACGGCGCGACCTTCGCCGACGTGGTGAAGATCCAGACCTACCTGACCACGCTCGACGGGCTTGCCGGCAGCCGGGAGGTCCGCGCCCGGTACCTGCCCGCCGAGCCCCCGGCGAGCACCGCGGTGCAGGTGGTGGCACTCCTGCACCCCGAGGCGCTGATCGAGGTCGACGTCGTCGCGGCGGTGCCGGCATGACCCGCGTGGCGTTCCTCGGACTGGGGGCCATGGGGCGGCCGATGGCCGGCCGGCTCCTGGCGGCGGGCCACGACCTCCGGGTCTGGAACCGGACGCCGGCACGGGCCGACGAGCTCGTCGCGTCGGGTGCGGCCCGGGCGGCGACCCCGGCGGAGGCGACGCGCGACGCCGAGGTCGTGATCACGATGCTCGCCGACCCGGCGGCCCTTCGGGACGTCCTGATCGGCCCCGGAGGCGTCGCCGAGACGATCGCGCCGGAGGCAACGCTCGTCGAGATGTCCACCGTCGGCCCCGGTGCGATCCGGGAGGCCGCCGAGTCGCTGCGACCGGTCGCCGTCGTCGATGCGCCGGTGCTCGGGAGCGTCCCGCACGCCGAGAGCGGCACCCTGACGATCCTGGCGGGAGGCGACCCCATCGTGATCCGGCGTCATCTGGAGCTGCTCGGCGCGATGGGCTCCGTCCGCCACGTGGGCGCCTCCGGAGCCGGCGCCGCGCTGAAGCTCGCCAACAACGCCGCGGTGATGTCCGCGCTCGTGGGCCTGGGGGAGGTCCTCGCGTTCACCGACCGGCTGGGGATCGATCCCGAGGTCGCGCTCGACGGCATGAGCCAGGGACCCATGGCCTCGCTCATCGAGCGCTGGCGCGACAAGATCACCGGCAAGGTCAGCCGGGTCGACTTCAGGCTGGCCTTGGCCCGCAAGGATCTCGGGCTCGCGATCGACGAGGGCGCCGGGGTCGGCGTCTCGCTGTCCGTCCCCGCCGCAGCCGTGGCGCGATGCGATGAGGCGATCGCCGGAGGCAGGGCGGACGACGACAACACGGCCGTGGTCGCGGCGGTGCGAGGCTGAACGCGCCGGTTGCCCGGCCTCGGATTCGACAGGAGACCCCGTGGCGGGATAGAACCTCCCCGGTGGATGCCGGACGTGGAGATTCGCGTCCGGGGGCTCGCCGCCGCTGGCCGTTCTTCGATCTCGCCTCCGAGGGCATGCTGCTCGTGGGGCCGGGCGATGGCGTTGTCGTCGCTGTGAACGACGCCTGGTGTGAGCTCACCGGATACGAACGCGCCGAGGTCGAAGGGCGGGCGTGGTCCGACCTCGCCCTCACCGCGGCTTCGGATCCCCAGGAGGAGCACGACCCCTCGTCGACGCGCCGGGAGGTGGAGCTGCGCACCCGCTCGGGAGAGTTCCGCATCGTCGACGAGCGCGCCAGACCGGTCGAGGTCGACGGCGAGCCGCTCCTGCTTCGAAGCATCACCGACCTGACTCACGAGCGGCAGCTCCTGGTCGAGCTCGAGCGCAGCCGGGCCGACCTGGCCAGAGCTCAGGCCATCTCCCGGACCGGGAGCTTCGTGTTCGACCTGCGGACCAACGAGGTCCTGCCCTCGGACGAGCTTCTCCGACTGCTCTCGATCGACTCGGCCACGTTCGACGGGACGCTCGCCGACGCGCTCGAGCGGATCCACCCCGACGACGTGCCGACGATCGCATCGACGATCGACCACATCCTGCAGGATCGCGTCGTCCCCTCCGTCCTGATCCGTGTGCTCGGACCCGGGGACGAGATCCGGTGGGTCCAGGCGCAGGGCGAGCTGGAGGTCGACCCGGAGGGTGCGCCGATGCGCGTGGTCGGCACGGCCCAGGAGGTCACCGAGCGGGTCCTGCTCGAGGAGGAGGCCCGGCGCCTGCTCGCCCGGGTGGTCGAGATGCGGGAGGCCGATCGGCGGGAGGTGGCCGAGATCCTGCAGGACGGCCTCCTGCAGATGCTCTCGGCGCTCCTGCTCCGGCTCGACCTCATCGGCTCCCGGATCGCCGCGCACGACGCCCAGGAGCTCGCGCGCGTCACCGAGGCCGTCCGCGGATCGATGCAGCGGGTTCGACAGGTGGTCTTCGACCTCCGGCCGACCGCACTCGACCACGGTGTCGGTCCCGCAGTGGAGGAGCTCGCGGCGCGGATGCTCGCCGCCTGGGATCTCGAGGTGCACGTCGAGGACGCTGCAGGCGTCGCGCTGTCCGACGAAGCCCGCTCGGTCGCGTACCGATTCGTGCGCGAGGCGCTGGCCGCGCTCGCGCCGGGGACGGCCCAGGTGCGCGTCGTGTGGGAGGACGGTCTCCTCGTCGAGGTGTGCCACCGCGGCCGGGGTCGCCTCGCCGACGCCGACCGGCCCCTGCTGGAGGAGGTCGCGGAGCTCGCCGGCGGCACGCTCGACGTCCGGAGCAACGGCGAGACCTGCCTCCGGCTGCGACTGCCCGATCCACGCCCGCTCTCGGTGTAGCCGGGCCGGCGGGCCCCTACCATCGCTCGTATGGAGGGAACGCTCGGCCGGGCCCGCGGGGCGCTCCGAAGCCCCGACTTTCGCCGGCTGTTCGCGATCCGCCTCGTCTCGCAGTCGGCCGACGGGCTGTTCCAGGCCGCGCTGGTGGCCTCGGTCGTGTTCTCGCCCACGGACCAAAGCACCACGACCGGGTTCGCCATCGCCACCCTGGTCGTCTCCCTCCCCTTCTCGGTCCTCGGCCCGTTCACCGGCGTGTTCATCGACCGGTGGTCGCGCCGCCGGATCCTGATCGTCGCGCCGCTGCTCCGGGTGGCCCTCGTGTGGCTGGTCCTGTTCGAGCCTGAGACCGCCGCGCTCCCGTTCTACCTGGGCGCGCTGTGGGTGCTGTCCGTCAACCGGTTCTACCTCTCGACGGCGGTGGCCGTGGTACCCCGACTGGTGCCGATCGAGGACCTGCTCATCGCCAACTCGATCTCGATCGTCGGGGGTACGGTCGCGTTGCTCGTCGGCGTCTTCGTCGGCGGCTGGCTCCACGATCTCGCGGGGGGGAACACGCCGGTGATCGCCCTGGCGGGAGCGCAGTGGCTGATCGCCTCCGGGATCGCCGCCCGGATCGGCTCACCGCTCGTTCCGCACCAGCTGCCCGAGGCGCCGATGCGCGACGAGCTGCGGCGTGTCGCGCACGAGTTCGCCGACGGCGCGTCGCGGCTGTTCCACACGCCGCGAGCGCTCGGACCCATCGTCTCGATCACGCTCGACCAGATGGGGCAGGGGATCATCCTGGTCCTGTCGCTGTTCTTCTTCCGGGAGCAGTACAAGCAGGGCGTGGCCTCGTTCTCGAACCTGATCGGCGCCGGGGGCGTCGGCGTGCTGGTCGGGATCTTCACCGTCGGCAAGCTCGAGGAGCGCTTCGCCAAGGAGCGCATCGTCGCCGGGTCGTTCGCGATCGGCGGCCTGGTGCTCGTCGCCCTCTCGCTCGCCATCACGCAGTGGACGGTGCTCCTGGCGAGCTTCGGCGTCGGCCTGACGTTCGCGTGGAAGAAGATCCCGGTCGACACGTTGGTGCAGGAGGCCGTGCCCGACGGGTACCGGGGCCGGGTCTTCGCCGTGTACGACGTGTCCTACAACCTGTCGCGCGTGGTCGCCGCGTTCCTGGCCATCCCGATGCTGCCCGCCCTGGGCGAGGCCTGGTCCGTCGCCGTGGTCGGTGTCGCGTTCGTGCTGTGGTCGCCCGTGCTCCCCCGCTGGATCGGGCGCTCCCCGGGCATCCGCATCCGGTTCTACGAGGGGGCGAGGGCGGAGGAGGAGCCCCGCGCCGTCGTGTGGGGGGGCGTGGAGGAAGACGTCGAGGTGGAGCGGCGGTGGCTCGACGAGCGCGACGGGGAGCGGCGCATGCGGTACCGCCTCGCCATGCGCGACGGAACCGTCATCGACGTGTCGAAGGCGGAGTCCGAGTCCGACTGGCGACTGGACCGCGAGTCGGACTAGGCCGGGAGTGCGTCCGCCGCCGGCTCGGGCCCCACCGGGGCGAGCTCCGCAGACCCGCGGGACTCCCGCCGCGCGACGAGCCACAGTCCGACGATCCCGGTCACGACGGCGATCACGCCGCCGCCGGCGAACCCGGCCCGCGCGCCGAAGCGCTCGGCGACCCAGCCCGCGACGGGACCGCCGATCGGCGTCGAACCCAGGAACACGATCCCGTAGAGCGCCATCACCCGGCCGCGCATGTCGGGGCGCGCCGTGAGCTGGAGGGTGGCGTTCGCGGTGATGAAGAAGACGATCGACGCGATCCCGAGCGGGACCATCGACACCACGGCGAGGTCGAGGGTCGGCGCGATCGCGACGAGCGTCGTCACCACGCCGACGACCGCGGCCGAGATCGCCAGGCGGCGCTCGCCGAAGCCGCTCCGTCCGGCCATGACGAGCGCCCCCAGGAGCGATCCGACGCCGGTGACCGAGAAGAGCAGGCCGAGCGTGCCGGCGTCGCCGCCGAAGGTCCGACGAGCGAACAGCGGCATCAGCACCGTGTAGTTGAACGTGAACAGGAACAGGACCGACATCAGCAGGAGCGGCCGGCGCAGCTCGCCGGTCCCCCATACGTACCGCAGGCCCTTGCGGATCGCGCCGGCCTCCCGCGGCGCCCGCAACGGACGGAGCTCGGCGGGGCGCATGGCGAGCAGACCGGCGATCACGCCCAGGTACGAGACGGCGTTGACGAGGAAGCACCACTGCATCCCGACGCCGTGGATCAGCAGGCCGGCCAGCGCCGGACCCACGATCCTCGTGCCGGTCATCACGGCGCTGTTGAGGCTGACCGCGTTCGTCAGGTCCCGCGGCTCGACCATCTCGGCGAAGAAGCTCTGCCGCGTGGGCTGGTCGATCGACGTCACCACGCCCTGCAGGAAGGACAGCGAGTAGACCATCCACAGCTCGACGACGCCGGCCGCCACCAACCCCCACAGCGCCAGCGCGAGCAGGCCAAACGCGACCTGCGTGGCGAGGAGGATCCGCCGCTTGTCGTGGCCGTCCGCGAACGCCCCGCCCAGCGATCCGAACAGCAGCATCGGGCCGAAGGCGAGCGCCGTGTCGATGCCGAGCGCCACGCCACTGCCGGTGAGACGGAACACCAACCACGCCGCGGCGACCATCTGCATCCAGGTTCCGCTGACCGAGACGGCCTGGCCGATGAAGAACAGGCGGAAGTTCCGGGAGTGCCCGATCGAGTGGAACGTGCGGTGGACGACGCGGCGGACGGGACTCACGACTGACCCTCGGTGAGCCGCTCCAGGAGGCCCGCCGCGGCCTCGAGCGTGTCGATCTCCCCCGGCTCCAGCGACCGAAGGGCCTTCGCCAGGTAGGCCTCCTTGCGGCGCCGGCTCCGATCGAGGAGGCGCCGGCCCTCGGCCGTGACCCGCACCCAGACCACCCGGCGGTCCGCGGGATCGTGCTCTCGGACGACGAGACCGACCTCGACGAGCGCGGCCACGACCCGCGTCAGGGTCGGCGGCTGGACCTGTTCGGCCCCGCACAGCTCGCGCATCGTGAGGGGCCCCAGCCGGTCCGCCGACGACAGCGCGGACAGCATCGTCGGCGTGATGCCGGTCTCGGCCTGCTGCCGCAGCCGTCGCGCGAGCCGCGTGACGCCCAGGCGGAGCCGGGCGGCCAGGGCGGCGGTGTCTGCGGGGGCGGTGGTCGTCACGATCCGCAGGATACTACGCAATGCTAATTAGCGCAGCGAAGGACTCCGCCGCACCGGCCGGATCCCCGACCGACGGGAACCGAGGGCGTGCGCCTCGCGTCGGCTCGGTGGCGGGGGTGCCACACTCGATCCCGGAGGTCCGGATGGGACGACCACGATCGATCCTGCTGCTGCTGATGCTCCTGGCGTCGGCCTGCACCGCGTCGAGCGCCGCCGATCACGCCCGCCCCGCTGCGACGGCGTCACCCTCGCCGCCGTCGAGCGCGTCCCCGTCCCCGTCGCCGTCCCCGGCGGTGCCGGAGACCGCAGAGGCGGCTCGGACCCGGTTCGGGGGCCGGGTCTCGGCGCTGCCCGGACCCATCGCCGACGAGATGCGCGGGACGACCTGGAAGCCGGGCTGCCCCGTCCCCCTGCAGGACCTGCGACTCCTTCGCTTCAACTACTGGACCCCGCGCGGCGACGTGGAGCGCGGACCGATGGTCGTCAACGCCTCGGTCGCGACCGACGTGCTCTGGGTGTTCCGGCGGCTGTTCGAGGCTCGGTTCCCGCTGCAGCGCGTCGGCCTGGCGCGGGGGTTCCGCGAGTCGCGACTTGAGACGCACCCCGACACGAGGCGGAGCGTGACGGCGTCGTTCAACTGCCGCCCCGTCGTGACGCCTGCCGGCGCGGGCGACGAGTTCTCCCAGCATTCCTACGGCCTTGCCGTCGACGTGAACCCCCTGCAGAACCCGTTCGTGCGCACCGACGGGTGGGTCCGCAACCGGTTCGCGCGCCCGTTCGTCGACCGCTCGCGGTACCGGCCCGGCATGGTCCACGACGGCGACGTCGTCGTGCGGTCGTTCGCGGCCATCGGGTGGGAGTGGGGCGGGCGCTGGAGCGGCGACCGAGACTACATGCACTTCTCACTGCTCGGCCGCTGAGATACTCGGCCCCGTGCCGCGGGACTGGGACGCCGCGACGTACGACAGGATCGCCGACCCGATGTTCCGATGGGGCGGCATCGTGGTCGGCCGCCTCGAGCTGGAGGGCCAGGAGACCGTGCTCGACGCCGGCTGCGGTTCGGGGCGGGTCACGGAGCTCCTCGTCGAGCGACTCCCTCGAGGGCGTGTCGTGGCCCTCGACGGTTCGCCCTCGATGCTCGAGGGGGCCCGGGGCCGGCTCCGGCGCTTCGGCGACCGGGTCGAGTTCGTCCTGGCCGACCTGGCCCTGCCACTCCCGCTCGACCGGCCGGTCGACGCGATCCTGTCCACCGCGACGTTCCACTGGGTCCGGGACCACGACGCGCTGTTCCACAACCTCGCCGCGGTGCTTCGGCCGGGCGGGGCGCTCGGCGCCCAGTGCGGCGGCGCCGGGAACATCGAGACGATCGCCCGGACCCTGCGCGACCTCGGCGCCGAGCCGTACGGGTCGAAGGTGTACGCGACGCCCGAGGAGACCTCGGCCCGGCTGGTCGCAGCGGGATTCACCGAGGTCGAGTGCTGGCTCCAGGCGGAGCCCACGCCGTTCGCGACGCGCGAGGACCTCGAGACGTACCTGCGAACGATCATCCTGGGCGACCACGTCGAGGCGATGGCTCCGGACGACGCCCGCGCGTTCGCCCGCAGCGTGGCGGAGCGGATGCCGGGGCTCGAGATCGACTACGTCCGGCTGAACATCCGGGCGCGTCGCCGCGGGTAGCCGCCCCCGCGGTCCCGTGGCACCGGGGACCTCCGACCCTTCCCGTCGACGGTGGCGAGTGACTGGATGCGGCCGACGGCCGTCCCGCCGCGGGGAGGTGATGGGTCGGCCGGGGGCCGGTTGCGACGATCCTGGCACGGGAGGGCAACCATGGACGTCGGGCTTCTGATCCGCTACGGCAAGATCGTGCCCGGCCGGGAGACCGAGGCGGTCGAGCTCTTCGCCGCCGGCGAGCGGTTCTTCAAGGAGAAGCTCGCCGAGCGGGTGATCACCTACTTCGAGCCGTTCTTCCTGACGACGAGCGACCTCGAGGAGGACCTGGGCTTCCACATCATCAAGGGCCCGGCCCCCGAGATCTTCAAGCTCATGGAGGACGAGGACTACCGGGCGCTCATGACCAAGATGACACTGGTCGTCGAGCACCCCCGTGCGGACATCCTCACCGTGGGCGAGGCGATCTACGCACAGGTCGAGCGGTTCGCGAAGGTCCGCGTGGAGCTGGGGCTCTGAGCGGAGGAACCGAGGGGGCAATCGAATGCGGCCGGGGCGGACGCGGCGTCCGCCCCGGCCGCCCCAACTGCTCAGATGAAGAGCTGGATCGCGCTCTCCTTCATCTCGAGCAGCGCGGTGGCGGCCCCGATGGGCTCCTCGAGCCCCTCGATGAGGTCGTCCTTCCCGATCCCCATCAGGTCCATCGTCATCTGGCACGGGATGAGGCGGACGCCCATGTCCATGGCCATCTCGAGGAGCTCGGTGGGGTGCGGCGTCTTGTAGTTCTCGGCCACCTTGCCGAGCATCCACGGCCCCATCCCGGCGAACTGGTACCGCGAGAGCTTGGCCTTGGCGGTCGAGCCCGGGTTCATCACGCCGAGCGCCTTCGTCATCCAGTCCTTGCCGGTCTTGCGTCGCCGGTCGGGTCGCACGAGCGGGAACAGGCCCCAGAACGTGAAGAACACGCCGACCTCCATGCCGGAGGCGGCGGCCGTGGTCGACAGGATGAGCGTCGGCCAGATGCGGTCGAGGTGCCCGTCCCACGCGACGATCGTGATCTTGTTCTTCTTGTTGATGCCGTCGCGCTCGGTGACCGCGCGGTCGATCAGCTCGCGAAGCGCGGTCTCGTCCACGGCGGCAGGCGTCTCATCGCCCATCGCTCAGGCCTTCCGGATCACGTACCGGAAGACGCCGGCATCCTCGCTCGCCTCGACGAGCTCGTTGCCCGAGAGCGTCGCCCAGCTCGGCACGTCGGATCTCGAGCCGGGATCGGTCGCCAGCAGCTCGAGCAGGTCGCCGGACCGGGCCTCCTTGAGCGAGCGGTGCAGCGTGACGAGAGGCCCCGGGCAGGATTGACCGCGGGCGTCGACGGTGGTGGAGATGACGTTCATGGGCGGGAGACCTCCTCGGGATCCGGTCGGGTGGGGGACGGTGCCGGTGGGGCGCGGCCTAGCGGCCGGCGCTCGGCACCCCGGGACAGCAGCACCGGTCGGGGATCATGGCCCCCACGAGCCCGCGGCAGCGTGTCCGGATCATTTGCAACTGCAAATCCTACCGGGGATGTGCGGTTCGCGGCAAGACAGGCAGCCGAGGCGTGGACCGCGACCGGAGCCACGAACGACCGTGCGTGGAACTCGCCCCTCTAACGGGACCGCGGGCCTGCGGGCCGGTATCGTGTCGGCGATGCGTTGGACCCGGCGCCTCCTCGTGACCGCGGCGGTCCTGGCCGTCGCGTCGGTGGGCCTGGCGCTGCCGGCCGCGGCCGCCTCCTGCACGTTCACGGCGCCGACCGTCACGATCGAGGTGGCGCAGGGCGAGACCGCCACGATCGCCCGCACGGGTGAGGTCATCACCCTGAACGGCACGCCGTGTGAGGCGGCGACGGTCACGACCGCGGACAGCATCGTGGTCAACGCGACGGGCGCCCCCACGGAGATCGCGATCGACGAGTCCGGCGGGCGCTTCGAGCCCGGCCTTACCCCCGAGCCGGACGGCTCGGAGATCGAGTTCACGCTCAATCTCGGGACGGCGACACCGGTGCTCCGCATCGTCGGCGGCGCGGACGCCGATTCGATCGTGGTCGGCGCCGACGGGATCAACCTCAATGCGGGCGAGACGACGGGCGACGTCGACGTGATGGTTCCCGCCGGTGGGCCCGTGATCACCGTCTTGGGCGGGGCCGGCGACGACCGGCTCTCCGTCGCGGGCGGCGCGGGAACGGGCGAGCCCAGCCCCGGGGCGACCCTGCAGGGCGAGGACGGCGCGGACCTCCTGCAGGCCGGCACCGGAGGGAGCGCGTTCGACGGTGGGGCCGGCACGGACACGATCGACTACGCGATCCTGAGCGGCGTCACGGTGGACCTGGCCGCGGGAACCGCGGGGGCCACCGGCACCGACACGGTCACCGCCGTCGAGAACGTGACCGGATCGCCGGGCAACGACACGATCACCGGCGACGATCAGGCCAACGTGCTTGCCGGCGGGGACGGGAACGACACGATCGACGGCGGCGGAGAAGCCGACACCCTGCTCGGCGGGGAGGGGATGGACACGGCCTCGTTCGCCTCGTCCCGCGCGAGCGTCACGGTCGACCTCAAGGCGGGCACGGCCGAGGGAGACGGCGCCGACACGCTCGACGGGTTCGAGAACGTCGTGGGGAGCCGCAAGGGCGACGAGATCCGCGGCAACGGCGCCTCGAACTTCCTCGACGGCGTCAACGGGCCCGACGTGCTCAGCGGCGGCAACGGCGTCGACCAGCTGGCCGGCGGCAACGGGAACGACCGGCTGTTCGGCGGCAAGGGCAACGACACCCTCAAGGGCGAGGACGGCAAGGACCAGCTCGACGGCGGGGAGGGGAACGACCGCTGCAAGGGGGGCAACGACCCCGACGCGTTCGTCCGCTGCGAGCATCTCTAGGGCCGTTCACACGAGCCGCCGCCGGTCCGGCGGCCAGTACACCAGCCGAACGCTCCCCTTCACGCCCGCCCGGCGCACGGGTCCGAACGCGCGGCTGTCGGTCGAGCCGTCGGCGGCATCGCCCTCCACCCAGAGCTCATCGCCCCCCAGGACGCGGCCGTCCGGCGCGCGGTCGCCGGGGACGGCGATCACGCGTTTCACCATCTCGAAACCCGGGCGCGCCGGATGCTCCACCACCACCACGCCGCCCCTGCGGATGCGCCCGGGCACCACCGCCAGGGCCCACTCGCCCGGCTCGAGGGCGGGACGCATCGACGAACCGACGATCTCGACCCGGAAGGGATTCCAGCGCAAGTACGTCCAGCCCGCCCCGGCAACGACCACGGCGGCCAGGAACGCCTTCCGCCAAGCTCGGGGGCGGTGGTAGGTTCGATCGAGAGGCCGTCCGTCCGAAAGGGGAAGGTTCATGCTCAAAGCTTTGCTCAGGCCCCGCCGTCTCGTCCACGCCCACTGCGACCTGCCGTGCGGCGTCTACGACCCCGCGCAGGCGCGGATCGAGGCGGAATCGGTGAAGGCGATCCAGACCCGCTACCAGGACGCGGAGAAGATGAAGTCGGCCGGCGAGACCGCCGACGACTACCGGGCGCGGTGCCTCGGCATCAAGGAGGAGCGGGCCGACCTCGTGAAGCACCACCTGTGGGTGCTGTGGACCGACTACTTCAAGCCGGAGCACGCCGAGAAGTACCCACAGCTTCACGAGCTGTTCTGGAAGGCGACGAAGGAGGCCGGGCTCGCCAAGAAGTCCCAAGATCCCGAGCAGGGCCAGAAGCTCCTGGACGCGATCGACGAGCTCGGCAAGATCTTCTGGGAGACCAAGGCGTAGCCGAACCACGCGAGCACTGCGAGGGCGGGGCCGGGCGGCTCCGCCCTCTCGCGTCCGGAGCGGATCGGCGTCGAGGCCGCTGCTAGGCTCGCCCGCGTGAAGGACATCGGCCTCGTCGGCGTGCCGTTCAGCGGGAAGTCGACGCTGTTCACGGCGTTGACGCGATCGGGCTCGCACGGCGGCCAGGCCAACCACGCGCTCGTGCCGGTGCCGGATCCCCGCGTCGAGGTGCTCACGGAGATGGAACGTTCCCGCAAGACGGTGCACGCGCAGGTGGGGTTCGTGGACGTCCCGGGGGGGATCGCGTCGGCCCAGGGCGTCGCCAAGCTCCGCGAGACCGATGCGCTCGCCCTCGTCGTCCGGTGCTTCGGTCCCGACGCCCGCCCGGCGGCGGAGCTCGAGGGCATCCGCGCCGACCTCCTCCTCTCGGACCAGGCGGTGATCGAACCGGCCCTGGCGAAGGCGCGCAAGCGCGCCCGCGGCGGGTCGACCTCGGAGATCGAGGCCCTGGCGCGGGCCAACGACGCCCTCGCGGCCGAGACCCCGCTCCGCGTGGCCGGCCTGTCGGACGAGGACCGGCGCGAGCTGAAGCCGATCGCGCCGCTGACCCTCAAGCCCGAGGTCGTCGTGGCCAACCTCGAGGAGGGGACGGAGATCCCCGCCGACCTACCCCCGGGCGCGGCGGGCGTCTACGCGTCGATCGAGGCCGAGACCGCCGAGATGGACCCCGACGAGGCCCGGGCCCTCCTCGACGAGTTCGGCGTGCACGAGCCCGGGCTCGAGCGGGTGATCCGGGCGTGCTACGGCGCCCTCGACCTGATCACCTTCCTCACGACGGGCGAGGACGAGACGAGGGCGTGGGAGGTCCGCCGCGGCGCGAAGGCGCCGGAGGCGGCCGGGGTCATCCACACGGACCTCGAGCGCGGCTTCATCCGCGCCGAGGTCATCGCGTACGACGAGCTCGTCGCCGCCGGCTCGATGGAGCAGGCCAAGGCGAAGGGCCAGGTCCGCGTCGAGGGCAAGGACTACGAGGTCCGCGAGGGCGACATCCTCCACGTCCGCTTCGCCGTCTGAGGGTCCCATCCCCAGGTTCTCCCTCGCTTTGGTCAGAGAAACCTTGCTATCGTGCTCTGCATCCATATGGACGAGACCTATCGCATCGGCGAGGCCGCGGGGCTTCTCGGCGTGCGCGTCGAGACCCTCCGGCGCTGGGAACGCGACGGCCGGCTCGCCACGACGCGGACCGCGGGAGGGCAACGGCTGATCCCCGCCGCCGAGGTCGCGCGCCTGCTCGCGGGGCGACGGGAGCGCCCCCGCGTGACCGCGGCGAGCGCCCGGAACCGGTTCCCCGGCGTGGTGACCGAGATCAAGCGGGACAAGCTGGCGGCGACGGTCGAGATCCTGGCCGGACCACACCGCATCCTCGCCTTCGTCACACGCGAGGCCGTCGACGAGATGGGCCTGAAGTCGGGCATGCACGCCGTCGCCACGGTGAAGGCGACGAACGTCATGGTCGAGGTCGACGAGTGAGACGGGTTGGGCTCGTCGCCGCCGCGATACTCCTCCTGCCGGCGTGCGGGACCTCCTCCGGCGCCACGGGGACGCGCGAGCTCACGGTCTCGGCCGCCGCTTCGCTCACCGACGCGTTCACCGACATCGGATCGGCCTTCGAGGACGCCACCCCAGGGGTGACGGTCGCCCTCAACTTCGGGGCCTCGGACCAGCTCACGAGCCAGATCGAGGAGGGCGCCCCGGTCGACGTGTTCGCGTCCGCCAGCCCGGCCTGGATGGACGCCGTCGCGGACGACGGTCCCGGCGTGACCGGCCGGGCCGACTTCGCCCGGAACCGGCTGGCGATCATCGTGCCGACGGAGAACCCGGCGGGGATCCGGGGGCTCGACGACCTGACATCGGAAGGCGTGCAGCTGGTCCTCGCGGCCGAAGGGGTCCCTGCCGGCGACTACGCTCGCCAGATCCTCGACGACGCCGGGATCGCCGACGCGGCGCTCGCAAACGTCGTCTCGAACGAGCCGGACGTTCGGGCCGTCATCGCCAAGCTGCTCTCCGGCGACGCCGACGTGGGCATGGGGTACGTCACCGACGTCACCCCCGACCTGTCCGACCGGCTCACCCTCATCTCGATCCCCGACGACGTGAACGTGACCGCGACCTATCCGATCGCGGTCGTGTCCGGCTCCCAGGAGGCTCGCCTCGCGCAGCGTTTCGTCGACTTCGTCCTCGGCGACGGGCAACGAACCCTCGAGCGCTACGGGTTCCTCCCCGCCCCGTAGGGGCCGAACGCCGGTCCCCTTCGCCGTGCTCGCGGCGCTCGGCGTCGCGCTCGTCGGCCTGCCCGTGGCCGGCCTGCTGATCCGCACCCCGTGGTCGCGGATCGGCGAGATCCTGGCGGGCGAGACCGCCCTGGACGCCCTGCGCCTGTCGCTCTTCGTGGCGACGGCGGCCGGCGCCGTCTCGTTCGTCATGGGCTTCCCTCTGGCCTGGGCGCTGGCGCGGGGGTCGTTTCGGGGGAAGACCCTCGTGCGCGCGCTCGTCGTGCTCCCGCTGGTGATGCCGCCGGTCGTGGCCGGCGTCGGACTCCTCGCGGCGTTCGGGCGCCGGGGCATCGTCGGGTCGTGGTTGTTCGACTGGTTCGGGATCCAGATCACGTTCACGACGGCCGCCGCCGTGCTGGCCGCGGCGTTCGTCTCGTTCCCGCTGGCGGTCCTCGCGATCGAGGCGGGGCTTCGCGGGCTCGACGAACGCCTCGAGGACGCGGCCGCCACCCTCGGCGCCTCGCGCTGGTACGTCCTGCGCCGGGTCACGGTCCCCCTCCTCGGGCCGCAGCTCGCCGCGGCGTTCGTGCTGTCCTGGGCCCGGGCGCTCGGGGAGTTCGGTGCCACGATCACGTTCGCCGGCAACCTCCGCGGCCGGACGCAGACGCTCCCGCTCGCCGTCTTCGAGCGCCTGCAGACCGATCAGGATGCGGCGTTCGCGCTGTCCGTCCTGCTCATCGCCGTGGCGTTCACCGTCATCGTGGCGCTCCGCGGCCGGTTCCTGCGATGAGCCCGGCGCCGTTGTCGCTCGACGTCGCGGTCCGTGCAGGGGCGTTCGAGGTCCGGGCGACGTTCGAGGCCGAGGCGGGCTCCACCGTCGGGCTGCTCGGGCCGAACGGCTCCGGCAAGTCGACGCTCGTGGCGGCGATCGCGGGTCTGCGGCCGCCGGTCTCCGGCCGGATCGCGCTCGGAGCGAACGTGCTCGACGACGCCGTCGCGAACGTCCACGTCCCGCCGGAGCGGCGACCGGTGGGCGTCGTGTTCCAGGACCTGCTGCTGTTCCCGCATCTGTCGGCGCTCGAGAACGTGGCTTTCCCCCTGCGGGCGACGGGGACGCCGAGGGCCTCGGCGCGCGACCGGGCGGGGGGGTTGCTCGAGCGCCTGGGGATGGCGGGGCGCGCGAACGCCCGGCCTCGCGACCTCTCCGGGGGCGAGGCCCAGCGCGTGGCGCTCGCCCGTGCGCTGGTCGCCGAACCGGCGCTGCTACTGCTCGACGAGCCCCTATCGGCGCTCGACGTCGGGGCGCGCGCCCGCGTCCGTGAGCTGGTCCGAGACGTGCTGGCCGGCTTCGACGGCGTGCGGATCCTCGTCACCCACGACCCCGTCGAGGCCTCGACGCTGGCGGATCGGCTCGTGCTCCTCGAGGAGGGCCACATCACGCAGATCGGGACGCCCGAGGAGATCCGATCCGCGCCCCGCTCCCGCTACGCGGCCGACCTCGTCGGCGTGAACGCCTTCCATGGGCGCCTCGAGCCCCTCGGCGAGGGGCTGGGGCGGATCGAGACCGGCGACGGCGAGGTCCTGGTCCCCTGGCCCACCGGCAGCCCGGGCCGGCAGGTCGTCGCGCTCCTGCGGCCCGCCGACGTGACCCTCTCGCCACGGCCGCCGGGCGGCTCCGCCCGCAACGTGTTCGAGGGGCGCATCGGCTCGGTGGCCGTGGAGGGCGAACGGGCCCGCGTCCGGATCGCGTCGTCACCCCCGCTCGTGGCCGATGTGACCCTTGGTTCGCTCGAGCGGCTCGAGCTCCGGGAGGGGATCCCGGTCTGGGCGTCGTTCAAGGCGGTCGAGGTGCAGGTCCTCGGCGATCCCGAGCCCGGCGGGCCCGGCGAGGCCCCCGGACCCCAGAGCGCGTTCGCCTCGCATCCGGAGGCCAGGCCGTAAGCTGAGGGACCTATGGCCGACACCGAGGCGCGCGGCCTCAGCACGCCCGAAGACGCGGACGTCTCGGACCTTCCCCCGGCCGAGGCGTCGCCGGCGCCGGAGGGAGGGCCCCCGCAGGGCAAGACCGCCGGCACGCCGAGCCGCTCGAGCCGGTTCGTCGGGTCCACGCCGTTCCTGATCCTCGTGGCGATCGTGGTCGCGATCGTCGTGAAGACGTTCCTGGTCCAGGCGTTCTACATCCCCTCGGCCTCGATGGAGCCGACGCTCGACATCGGGGACCGGGTCTTCGTGAACAAGGTCGCCTACCACCTCGGCGACGTCGAGCGGGGCGACGTCATCGTCTTCTCCAACCCCAACCCGGCGGCGGCACCCGACCGGGGCGTCGTCGGCGGGTTCCTCCACTGGCTCGGCGAGGGGATCGGGTTCGCCCAGCCCGAGGACGAGGACTTCATCAAGCGCGTCGTGGGCCTGCCCGGCGAGACGATCGACATCCGGAACAACGTCGTGCTCGTGGACGGGCAGCCGATCGACGAGTCCTACCTTCCCGCCGGCGCGGCTCAGTTCAACGGCACGGGGATGCACTTCGAGGTGCCGCAGGACAGCTACTTCGTGATGGGCGACAACCGCGGCAACTCCGCCGACAGCCGGTACGGGCTCGGGTTCGTGCCGCGAGACAAGGTCATCGGCAAGGCCTTCGTCGTGATCTGGCCGCCCTCGCACCTCGGCGGCCTCGGCTAGCGGTCCTCAGCCCGGCGCTGCCGGCGCGCCCGGGCCGATCGGCCGCTCGGGCGGCAGGAACAGCCGCGCCAGCGACCACACGAGCGCCGCGATCCCGAACGCCGCCAGCCCCACGATCAGCGGGGGTGCGTCGAGCGCGAAGAACTTCCTGCTGGCGGGGACCACCAGCGTGAGCGCGAACAACGCCGGCATCGCCCACACCAGCGCGAGCCTCGCCCGCGTCAGGGGCGCCGCGATCACGGTCAGCACCAGGAACCCGATCCACAGCAGCACCATCGTGGCCGTGGTCTGCGCCTCGGGCAGGCTCACGCTCGGGTCGTCGCGGGCGAGCACGTAGCCGAGGAACGTCGCGACCGCCGCCAGCGTCCCGGCCGGGACCGTGAACCGGAGCACGCGGCGCAGGAATCCCCGGCGCGCCCGCTCGTGATTCGGCGCCAGCGCCAGGAAGAACGACGGGATGCCGATCGTGAGCGCCCCGATCAGCGTGAGGTGCCGGGGCAGGAAGGGGAACGGCAGCCCGACCACGCCCACCCCGAGCGCGATGAGCATCGCGTACACGGTCTTCGTCACGTACAGGTTCGAGGTCCGCTCGATGTTGCCGAGCACCCGGCGCCCCTCGCCCACCACCGAGGGCAGCGCGTCGAACGACGAGTCCAGGAGCACGAGCTGGGCGACCGCCCTCGTCGCCGAGCTGCCCGACCCCATGGCGATCCCGATGTCCGAGTCCTTGAGCGCGAGCACGTCGTTCACGCCGTCGCCGGTCATCGCGACCACGTGGCCGCGGGACTGCAGGGCGCCCACCATGGCCCGCTTCTGCTGCGGCGTAACCCGGCCGAAGATCGAGCTCGCCTCGAGGACCTCAGCAAGCGCGCGCGGATCGGTCGGCAGGGTCTTGGCATCCACGGGCGCGCCGGCGCCGGCCAGGCCGACGCGGCGGGCCACGGCGGCGACGGTCTCGGGGTGGTCACCACTGATCACCTTGACCTCGACCGACTGCCGCGCGAAGTACGCGAGGGTGTCCGACGCGGTCTCGCGGACGCGATCTCCGAGGATCACGAACGCCACCGGGACGACGCTCCCGGGGACCCGGTCCCCGGACAGGTCGGCGTCGGTCCTGGCCAGGAGCACGACGCGCCGACCCGACCCGGCGTGCTCGAGCGCCCGGCGCAGCTCGGCGTCGGCGGCGACCGCCGCGAGCAGCACGTCCGGCGCCCCGAGCACCCACGTCCCTCTCGCGCCGAACGTCGCCCCGCTCCACTTCCGCGCGGACGAGAACGGCACCACGTCGCCCGCGAGCCACCCCTCGGCGGCGTCCGGGAACGCCTCGCCGATCGCCAGCAGCGTCGCGTTCGGGTTGGGGTCGGCGGCCGCCAGCGCGGCGAGGGCGTCCCGGTGGGTCCCGTCCTCGCGCAGGATCTCGACCTCCTCCACGACGAGCCGGCCCTCGGTGAGGGTGCCGGTCTTGTCGATGCACAGCACGTCCACCCGGGCCAGGACCTCGACGGCCGGGAGCTCCTGGACGAGGACCCGCTGCCGAGCCAGCCGAACGACGCCGACGGCGAACGCGACGCTCGTGAGCAGGACGAGCCCCTCCGGCACCATGGCCACCGTGCCCGCGACGGAGCCGCGGAGGGCGTCCCGCACGCTCGCGCTCGCACGGAGCTGGCTGATCACGAGCAGGATCGCCGTCGGGACCAGCGCCCAGGTGACGATGCGCAGGATCCGGTCGATGCCGCCTCGGAGCTCGGACCGCGTCAGCGTGAACCGCCTGGCCTGCTCGGCGAGGCCGGCCGCGTAGGCCTGCGCCCCGACGCGCGTGGCGCGGAATCGACCGTCGCCGGCGGCGACGAACGACCCGGAGAGAACCTCGTCGCCGGTTCGCTTCGCGACCGGCTCCGACTCGCCGGTGAGCAACGACTCGTCGACCTCGAGGCCCCTCGCGTCGAGCACCTCACCGTCCACCACGACCTGATCGCCCGGCCGCAGCTCGAGCACGTCGCCCAGGACCACGTCGGTCACGGGGGCCTCGCCCACGGCGCCCGCCCGCACGATCCTCGCGTGCGGCGAGGTCAGCACGGCCAGCCGGTCCAGGGTCCCCTTCGCCCGGACCTCCTGGAAGATTCCGACGCTCGCGTTGGCGATCAGGACGAAGCCGAACAGCGCGTCCTGGATCGGCCCGACGATCAGGATCACGACCAGCAGCGAGCCGAGCAGCGCGTTGAACCGCGTGAAGACGTTGGCCCGCACGATCTCGGCGACCGTGCGGGAGGCGGTCGCCGGGACGTCGTTGACCTCCCCGCGCGCCCGGCGCTCGGCCACCTCGGCGAGCGTGAGGCCGTCGATGGGGGAGGACATGGCGTTCAGAGCCTAGCCCCGGCCGGGAGCGCTCAGGACTCGGAGCGCGAGCCCGACAGGGCCGCGACGGCCCCGAGCGACAGGTAGATGCCGCCGCTCACGTAGCGCTGCACCCGGCGGAACCGCGCGCTCGAGCGCAACCAGCCCCCCGCCCGCGCCGCGATGAGCGCGTACGTCCCGTCGGAGCACAGCCCGAGGGCGATGAACGTCAGGCCGAGCACGATCATCTGCAGCCAGACTGCGCCGCGGCCCGTGTCCACGAACTGCGGCAGGAACGCCAGGAAGAACAGCGCCGTCTTGGGGTTCAGCACGTTGACGACGACGCCCTGGCCGAAGATGCGCCGCAGGCTGCGGGGGGACGCCTCGGCGGCCTCCGGCTCGCGCTCTTCCCTGCCCAGGATCTTGCGGAGGCCGAGCGCGATCAGATAGGCGGCGCCGGCGTACTTCACCACGCTGAACGCGACCGCGGACGACGCGAGGATCGCGGAGAGGCCGAGCGCGGCCCCGGCGACGTGGACGAGCGAGCCCACGTGGATCCCCGCCACCGACACGAACCCCGCGGTCCGCCCCTGGTCGATCGAGCGCGTCACGATGTACAGGACGGCGGGACCGGGCACCACGAGGAGCGCGAGCGCGACCGGGGCGAACACGAGCAGCGTGTGAACGTCCGGCATCGGCGCAGGCTAGCCGAAGCGCCGGGGCTCAGCCACCCCGCTGCTCGGCGGCCCACCACTCGTCGAGCAGACGGTAGGCCTCCTCGTCGTCGAGGGGACCGCGATCGAGCCGGAGCTCCATCAGGTGCTCGCGCGCCCTCCCCACGGCCGGGCCCGGTGCAAGTCCGAGGTGCTCCATGATCTGGTTGCCGTCGAGCGGCGGGCGCATCTGCTCGACGTTCTCCTCCTCGGCCAGCCGGGCGATCCGCTCCTCGAGGTCGTCCTGCAGCGCCTCGAGCTGCTTGGCCTTGAGGGGGTTCTGCGTCGTGCAGTCGGCGCGCGTGAGCTGGTTCAGCCGGTCGAGCAGCGGGCCCGCGTCGCGGACGTAGCGCCGGACGGCGCTGTCGCTCCACTCGCTGTAGCCGTGGAAGCGCAGGTGCATCTCGACCAGGTGCACCACGTCCTCGACGACGTGCCCCGGGTAGCGCAGGGTCTGGAGCCGCTCCCGCGCCATGCGGGCACCGACCACCTCGTGGTGGTGGAAGGACACCCCGTCCGCCCCGATCTCTCGAGTGGCGGGCTTGCCGACGTCGTGCAGGAGCGCGGCCAGGCGCAGCGTGAGGTCTCGCGGATCGCACTTCTCCACGACCGCGTACGTGTGGTGCAGCACGTCCTTGTGCCGCTGCACGGGGTCCTGCTCGAGGCGGAGGGCGGGGAGCTCGGGCAGGAACTCCTCCGCCAGAGCGGTCCGCACGACGAGCTCGAGGCCCTTCGAGGGCTTCGCACCCTGGAGCAGCTTCGAGAGCTCGTCCGAGATCCGCTCGGCCGACACGATCCGCAGGCGCTCGCGCATCCGTTCGATCGCCTCGAGCACCCTCGGCGCCGGCTCCAGCTCGAGCTGCGACGCGAACCGCGCCGCCCGGAGCATCCGCAGCGGGTCGTCGCCGAAGGAGATCTCCGGGTCGAGCGGCGTGTCGAGACGCTTGGTGGCGAGATGCTTCACGCCGCCGAAGGGATCGACGAACTCCCCCTCGGGCAGCCGCACGGCCATCGCGTTCACGGTGAAGTCGCGGCGCGACAGATCGGTCTCCACGTCCTTGCCGAACGTGACCGCGGGCTTGCGATGCTCCTCCGCGTAGACCTCCTGGCGGAAGGTCGTGATCTCGAACGTCTGATCGCCCTTGCGCGCGCCGACGGTCCCGTACTTCACGCCGACCAGGTAGTGCCGGTCCGGCCACCCGCGGAGCACGGAAAGGGTCTCGCGGGGGAGCGCGTCCGTCGCGAAGTCGAGGTCCCCGTGCGGTCGGTGGAGCAGGAGGTCGCGGACCACGCCGCCGACCAGGTAGAGCTCGTGGCCAGCCAGGCGGAAGCGTTCGCCGAGCTCCTTGGCGACGGGGGGGACCTCGAGCAGCGCGCCGTCGTCGCGGCGCGAGCGAGCGGCCATGACCGGGTCAGGATACCCCGGGCCCTCGGGCCGACTGCGCTACCGTCCGCGCGTGAGCGCGCTCAAGCTGGTCGGTTTCGCCTGGACGTTGCCGAACACGCTGCTCGGCCTGGTCCTCGGCGCGCTCACGTTCCAGCGGCCGAGGCTCCACGGGGGCGCCATCGTCTTCGACCGCGGACCCCGCGGGGTGACGGCCCTCCTGAAGGCGATGCACCGCACCGCGATGACCGTGGGGTTCGTGATCCTCGGCGCGGTCCCGGTCGAGGGACGACTGCTGGTGCACGAGCGGCACCACATCCGTCAGTTCATGGCGCTGGGACCGCTGTTCATCCCGGTCTACTTCGGGCTGGCGATCCCCTTCGGCTATCGCCGGCACCCCATGGAGCGTGCCGCTCGCCGTGCCGCGGACGAAGACGACTGAGTACCCTCGTTGACATGAGCCACTACGTGATGACCTACGAGCTGGTCGACGACTACCTGGACCGTCGCCCCGAGTTCCGCGACGACCATCTCGGTCTGGCCCGCGCGGCGCACGAGCGAGGCGACCTCGTGCTCGCCGGGGCGCTCGCGGACCCCGTCGACCGGGCCGTCCTCGTCTTCACGTCCGCCGAGGCCGCCGAGGCCTTCGCCGAGCGCGACCCGTACGTGCGGAACGGCCTCGTCACGCGGCGGGAGATCCGAGCGTGGACCGTCGTGGTGGGCGGAGAGTCGTAGCGAGCTCTTCCGGGAGCGAGCGTCGGGCTCGAGCCCTACGGCACGCCGGCGGGCATGGTCCGCACGGTGCTCCCGTGGAGCGCCAGGACGAAGTCGTGCGGGTTCGTCGAGGCTCGACGAGCGTCCTCCTCGGTCACCAGGCCCTCGTTCACGAGCTTGACCAGGGCCTGGTCGAAGGTCTGCATGCCGTAGTACGAACCCTCGGCGATCACGTCCTTGATCTCGACGGTTGCCGACGGGTCGACGATGCGGTCGTACACGCGGCCCGTCGCGATCAGGACCTCGACGGCCGGCACCCGCCCCTTGCCGTCGGCCCGCGACAGGAGCCGCTGCGACACGATCCCCTTGAGCGCTCCGGCGAAGGACGAGCGGACCTCCCGCTGCTGCGATGGCGGGAAGAGGTCGAGCAGCCGGTTGATCGTCTCGGTCGCGTCGATCGTGTGCAGGGTCGAGATGACCAGGTGCCCGGTCTCGGCCGCCTGGATCGCGGACAGCGCGGACTCCGGGTCCCGGATCTCGCCGACGAAGATGACGTCGGGGTCCTGACGGATCACGTGCTTGAGGGCGGCCGCGTACGAGTCGGTGTCGAGCCCGATCTCGCGCTGCTGGATGATCGAGCGGTCGTCGTCGTGCACGACCTCGATGGGGTCCTCGACGGTGACGATGTGTGCCCGGCGCGTCCGGTTGATGTGACCGATCATCGCGGCGATCGACGTCGTCTTCCCGGTCCCCGTCGGCCCGGTGAGCAGCACCAGCCCCCGCGGCGACTCCGCCAGCTCGGCGACCACCGGCGGGAGCATGAGCTCCTCGATCGTCGGGACGTCCGAGCGCACGCGGCGGACCGCGAGCCCGACCATCCCCCGCTGGCGGAACACGTTGACCCGGAACCGGCCCACGCCCGGCATCGTGTAGCCGAAGTCGGCCTCGCTGGAGGTCTCGAACTCCTTGCGCTTGTGCTCGGGCATGATCGCGATCGCGGCGCCCGCGGTGTCGTTCGAGGACATCGCCGGGAACGGCGTCGGCTCGAGCTCGCCGTCCACCCGGATGAAGGGAACGTTCCCGGCCTTGATGTGGAGGTCGCTTCCTCCCATCTCGACCGTGTAGCGGAGCAGGTCGGTGACGTCCACCCCTAGTCCCTCTCTCCTTCGGGCGCCAGCCCGGGCTCCAACCCCGGGTCGAGCTCCCGCTCGCGCTCCAGCCCGGCCTCGATCGTGACGAGGTCCACTCTCCTTCTTCGGCGCGCCGCGAGGAACTTTGAGACCCCGATCGAGAAAAGCAGGACCCCCAGCAGGGCCAGGCCGAGGGGGGTCGCGTACCGCTCCCAGCGCTGGTAGGACTTCCCGAGCACGAATCCGATCACCGAGTGCAGGGTGCCCCAGATCGCCGCCCCGGCCACGTCGTAGACGAGGAACCGCCTCCAGCGCATGTGCGCCGCCCCCGCCACGATGAACCCCACGCTGCGGACCACAGGGATGAATCGGCCGAGGAACACCGTCTTGCCCCCATGGGCGGCGTAGTAGCCCTCGGCCGCGGTCAGCCGCTCCGGCGTCACGAGGACCTTCCGCCCGTGGCGCTCGAGGAAGCCCCGCCCGAACCGCCGCCCGATCCAGAAGCCGAGGTTGTCGCCGAGGACCGCGCCCACCACCGCGACGACCGCGACCGCTGGCAGCCAGAGGTCGCCTCGCCACGCATAGAATCCGCCGACGATGACGAGGGTCTCGCCCGGCACGACGACGCCCGCACCGACCGAGTTCTCCAGGAACGTGGCGAGGCCGATGATGGCGTATCCCCACGGCGCGCCGAGGTACGGGTCGAGGAACGCGAGGATGCGGTCGAGCACTGGCGCTCAGTATAGGAAGGGGCTCTCGTGGACCCGGGACCCGAGGGACTGCCCGAGGGACTGATGGAGACACGCCAGGAGGTCTCGGCCGGCGGCGTCGTGTATCGCGTCGAGGGCGGCGCCATACACGTCTGCCTCGCCGCCCGCCGGACCCGTCGCGGACAGCTCGCGTGGGGGCTTCCCAAGGGGGCGGTGGAGCTCGAGGAGACGCCGGAGGCCGCCGCGGTCCGCGAGGTCCTTGAGGAGACGGGCCTCGTCGCCGAGATCGAACACGACCTCGGGACGATCCGGTACTTCTACGTGTGGGAGGGCGTCCGGATCCGAAAGCAGGTGCGCTTCTTCCTGATGCACGCCACCGGAGGCGACGTCGCCGACCACGACCACGAGATGGAGGAGGTTCGGTGGTTCCCGGCCGGGCGCGTCGTGAAGCGCGCGGCCTACCGTGGCGAGCGTGAGGTGCTCGCGCGAGCGGTCGGCATGCTCTCGTGACGCCTTGGCAGGTCCCCCTCGGCATCGCGGCGGGCTTCGTCGCCGGCGTGCTCTCGGGGTTGTTCGGCGTCGGCGGCGGCGTCGTGACGACGCCGGCGGTGAACGTCCTGCTGGGCGGGACCGCCTACCAGGCCATCGGGACGCCGCTGCCGGTGATCTTCCCTACCTCGCTCGTCGGCGCCTACACGTACTCGAAAGCGGGAGAGGTGGGGCTCCGAGCGGCGTGGTGGACGGCGATCCCCGGCGCGCCGGGGGCCTATCTGGGCGCGTCGCTGAGCGCCTACGTGAATCCCCACCTCCTGCTCATCACCACGTCCATCCTCATGGCCTGGACGGCGGTGCGGGTGATGCGGGGACGCAGGACCCCGAGCGAGTGGCGGTTGGGGGCGACTCCCGGCTGGAAGTACGCGGTCATCGGACTCGCGGCCGGATTCATCTCAGGGATCCTCGGCGTCGGAGGAGGGATCGTGATGGTGCCGGCCTTCACGATCTTGATCGGCATGCCGATCAAGCGAGCGCTCGGCACCTCGCTCGTCGTGATCTCCGTCCTGGTCGTGCCTGCCACCCTGCGACACTGGGCGCTCGGGCACATCGACTGGGCGATCTTCCTCGTGCTCGCGATCGGCGTCGTTCCCGGGGCACGGCTCGGCTCCAAGCTCGCGCTCGGCGCCAGCGAGCGCACCTTGCGGGTGGCGGTCGGTCTCTTCCTGCTGGCGATCGCCGTCCTGTACGGGATCGACGAGCTCGTCGCTCTGGTCCAGAGCCGCGGCTAGGATGGCCCCGCCGATCATGCGACGGCTCCCCGCTCTGCTCGCGGTTCTCGGCGCGCTCGCGCTGCAGCCGACGACGGCCTCAGCCCAGGAGCCCATCGAGGTGCGTCTGACGCTGCTGTCGCAGACCTCGTGGAACTCGTCCTTCGATCCCGCGCACGGCCGCGACGTGCTCGTCGCCTTCCGCGCCGAGAACCTCGGGACCACGGTGGTCGACGAGCTCTCGATCGGCGTGACGCTCTACGGCAGGGTCATCACGCGCACCCAGTACGAGACCTCGCTCACCGCGGATCCCCCCGTGGTGATCAGCGCCGTGACGCTCACGCGCGACGGCCCCCTCCTTCCCGGCCAGCCGCGCGACTTCTCCGTCGCGTTCCCGCTGGACTCGCCGAGCATCGACCCCGTCGACTCGGGCGTCTATCCGCTGAAGGTCGACCTGCGGAGCGGCCTCGTCTCGATCGCCGCCATCCGGAGCGCGGTGATCTTCCTGGTGCGCCAGCCCGAGGTCCCCGTGGATCTGTCCTGGACGCTCGTCGTGGACCACCCGATCGAGTTCGGGCCCGACGGGGTGTTCACGTCGACCGGACTCGAGACCGCGCTCGCGCCCGGAGGACGACTCGCCGCCGAGCTGAGCGCGCTCCTCGAGCTCGTCGCGGACCCGATACACCCGGCCGTCGACGTGGCGATCTCGCCAACGCTCCTCGGCCAGCTCGCCGACATGGCCGATGGGTACGACGTGGCCTCCGGCACCGGCGTTCGCGAGGTCGGACCCGACCAGGGGGCCGCCCTCCTCGCCGCGGAGGCCATCGACGACCTCCGCCGGATCGCACAGGCCCCCAACGTCCGCATCAGCGCCCTGCCCTACGCCTCCCCGGAGCTGCCGTCGCTGCTCTCCGGTGGTCTGCCCCGGGACGCCGACGTCCAGATCCAGCAAGGGCGGGAGCTCGTGGGGACCTCCCTGCAGACGTCGCCCGACACGAGCGTCCTGCGGCCCCCGGGCGCCGCGCTCGACGATCCGACCGTCCGGGCCCTGCCCGGCCTCGGCGTCTCGACGATCGTGGCCGGTCCGGCCACCGTCTCTCCCTCTCCCCAGCCGCTCGGCTTCGTGGGACCGCCCACCGCCGGGCTCGGCGAGGACGGGGAGGTCACGGCCATCGTCCCCGAGCCGGGGGTCATGGCGCTCTTCCAGTCGACCGCCGCCGCAACCGACCCGGCCCTCACCGCCCAGATCGCGCTCGGCGAGCTCGCCACGATCTGGCAGGAGCAGCCGGGGCTGGAGCGCGGGGTAGCCCTCGCGCTGACCGAGGACCTTCAACTCCCGCCGGGCTTCTTCGGGACCTTCTTCCGGGACGTCGCGCGCGCCCCGTGGCTCACGCCGATGCACGCGGGGGAGTTCGCGATCCGCTACCCGCCCGACGAGCCCTCGTCGCTCACCGCGCCGGCTCCACGTCGATTCTCCACCACCTACGTCGCGGAGCTCCGGCAGGCCCGGCGCCGCGTGGCCATCTATCGCTCGATGCTCACCGAGCCGAGCGATCGCCCCGACCAGTACGACCGGATGCTGCTGCTCGCCGAGTCCCGGCAGTTCCTGTCGAACCCGAGCGAGGGCCTCGCGTTCATCACGAACGTCCGCGACTCGGTGGGTGCGGTGTTCGGCGCCATCACGGTCAACTCGCCGCCCGAGATCACCCTCACCTCGAGCCACGGCAGCGGCATCCCGGTCACCGTGAGCAACGGCGACGACGAAGCGCTGCGCGTCACGGTTCGGCTCCAGTCCCAGAACCTCCGTGGGTCCCTCAGCACCGACCTCGAGCTCGCGCCCGGCGATTCGCAGACCGTCACGTTCCGGGTCGACGCCGTGCGCACGGGGCGGTTCCAGGCGCTCCTCCAGGTCTTCGCGCCTGCGGGGCGCCCGATCGGCGAGCCGGTGCCGCTCCTGGTGCGCTCGACGGTGTACAACCGGATCGCGCTGGCGATCACGATCGCCGCCGCCCTGGGCCTGATGGCGCTGTGGGTGAGGAGGTTCCTGCGACGTCGGACGTCGTGACGGAGGGGGGCGCGGACGTGGGGGGTCCGCCGGGGGCTCCGCACGCCGCCGGCGAGCCGGACGACTCCGCCGGGGCCTTCGTCCGCAACACGGCCGTCATGTCCGTGGGGACGGCGCTGTCCCGCCTCACGGGCTTCCTCCGCCTCGCCGCGATGGCGTACGCGCTCGGGATCACGGAGACGCGGCTGGCCGACGCGTACAACATCGCCAACGTCACGCCGAACATCGTCTACGAGCTCGCTCTCGGCGGGATCCTCACGTCGGTCGTCGTGCCGGTCGTGGTGGAATGGCTGCAGACGCGTGGGCGCGACGAGGCGTGGGACGTCGTGCGGCGCCTCTTCACGTTCGCCGCGGTCGCGCTGACGGCGATCGCCGCGATCGGGATCGCGCTCGCCCCGTGGATCGTGCGTCTCTACACGTCGGGCATCGCCCATGGCGCCGAGGACCGCGAGACGGTGCGCGCCTTGGCGACGTTCTTCCTGCGCTGGTTCATGCCGCAGATCGTCTTCTACGGCATCGGCGCGGTGGCGACCGGACTGCTGAACGCGCATCGCAGGTTCGCCGCGCCGATGTTCGCCCCGATCCTGAACAACCTGATCGTCATCGCGACGTTCGTGGCGTTCGCGACCATGCCGGGACCGGCGCGCGGATCCGGGGATCTGGCCACGACCGCCCAGCGGCTCGTGCTGGCAATCGGCACGACCGCCGGCGTCGCCGGCATGACGCTCGTGCTGTTGCCCTTCGTCCGCGCCACGGGGTTCCGATTCGGGTGGCGTGCGGGATGGCGGCACGAGGCGGTGGCCCGGATGGCTCGCCTCGCCGCGTGGGTCTTCGTCTACGTGGTCGCGAACCAGGTCCTGGTCCTCGTCGTCATCGTGCTGTCCGGCGAGCACCGCGGCTGGTACACGGCGTACGCGAGCGCGTTCATCCTGTTCCAGCTCCCCCACGCGATCTTCGCCGTCTCGATCTTCACGGCGCTGCTCCCCGCGATGTCCGGGCGGTGGGCGGCCGGCGACGTCGACGGGTTTCGCCACCTGCTCTCGCAGGGCCTGCGCGCGACGGCAGCGATCGTGATCCCCGCCTCGCTCGGCTACCTGGTGCTGGCGCGCCCCATCGTCCGGCTGCTCCTGGAGCACGGCGCGACCGGGGCCGCGAGTGGCGACCTCGTCGCCGATGTGCTCGTGATGTTCGCGGTGGGCCTGTTCCCCTTCTCCGCGTGGCAGCTGCTGCTGCGCGCGTTCTACTCGATGCAGGACTCTCGGACCCCGGCCCTCGTCAACGTCGCGGCGATCGCGCTCAACGTCGCGCTCGATCTCGTCTTCTTCTTCGGGCTCGACCTCGGCGTGCAGGGGCTGGCGCTCGGGTTCGCGCTGGAGTACGTGGCCGGCGTCGTCGTGCTGGCGGCGATCATCCGGCGGCGGTTGCGGGGACTCGACGGCGACCGGCTCCTCACCAGCATCGTCCGGACGGCGGCGGCGGGCGCGGCGACGGCCGGCGTCGCATGGCTCGCAGCCCGCTGGCTCGGGCAGTCGCTCGGCACGGCGACGATCCTCGAACAGACCGTGCAGGTCCTCGGCGCCGTGGCCGCCGGGGTCGCCGTGTTCGTGGCATCGGCGACGCTGCTGCGGATCGAGGAGGTGGCGATGGTGCGGGCGCAGATGTTCAGGAGATGGCGTCGATGAGGCTCCACCGAGACGAGCGCGGCCTCATCGGCAAGATCCTCGTGCTGTGGCTCGTCGTGCTCGCCCTGGTCGTGGTGGCGGCCGTCGACGGCGGCTCGATCCTGCTCGCGCACGTCCGGACCGCCGAGCTGGCCCGCGACGCCGCGTCGGCGGCGGCGCAGGAGTACGCCGACACGCGGGACCGCCAGGAGGCCCTGCGTTCGGCGCTCGCCACCGTGGCCGACGGTGGCGAGGGCGCGCAGCTCGAGAACTTCCACGTCACCCGGCGGGGCGAGGTCAGCCTGACCGTCACGGACCACGCCGGCACGGTGCTGGTCGGGCGGGTCGGCTTCCTGAAGGACCTGGCGAGGATCTCGGCCTCGGCCTCGAGCGGCGGCTGAGCGGTCGACCCCGTCCGCGAGGCCGGGAAGAGCAGGTCAGCGGCATAGACTGACGCGTCGTGCAGACCCGGGACCCGACGACGGTGCTCTCCGGCCGCTACGCGCTCCAGGAGGAGCTCGGCCGCAGCGGGACCGGTATGGCCTGGCGCGCCGAGGATCGGTTGCTGCGCCGGACGGTGACGGTCAAGCTGATCCACCCGAACCTCGGCGACGACCCCGCCTTCGCCCGGCGACTCGCGGAGGAGGCGCGCCGCGTCGTGGCGCTGTCCTCGCCGGGTCTCGTGCCGCTGCTCGACACCGGGGTGGAGGACGGCGTCCCCTACCTCGTGCGCGAGCACGTCGAGGGGATGAGCGTCCGTTCGCGTCTCCGCCTGGGGGGTCCGCTCGCCCCCGCCGAGGCCGCCCGGATCGCGATCGCCGTCCTGGAGGCTCTGGCGCCCGCGCACGACGCCGGCGTCCTGCACCTGCACGTCGACACCGACGACGTCCTGCTCACACCGGACGGCGGCGTGCGGCTCACCGACCTCGGCATCGGGCAGGTGGTGGCGGACACCCGGCCACCGGCAGAGGCCGTCGAGCTCCTCGGAGGAGCGCTCGCTCCCGAGCTCTCCGAGGAGGGGCCCGCCGATGCGCGGGCCGATCTCTTCCAGGTGGGAGCGGTCCTGTTCGAGACGGTGACCGGGGAACCGCCGGGTGGCCGCCGGTCGCCCCGGGAGGTTCGCCCGTCCGTGCCCCGGGCGCTCGACCGCGTCGTCGCGCGCGCCCTCGCCACCGATCCCGACGAGCGGTTCGAGAGCGCCGCGGGACTGGTGGCCGCGCTCCGGTCCGCCGCCGCGGAGGACCGGACGGGCGACGGCGGGCATCGGGGCGTGCTGGGTGCGTGGCTCGGCGTGCCGCTCGCGATCGCGGTGGTCGCCGCGGCGGCGATCGCGGCCGGGCTGTGGCTCGGACGCATCGAGCTGGGCGGCCCGCTGGGGATCCGCCCCGCCGAGGACTCCCCCAGCCCGGCGGCGGCCGCACCGCCCACCACCCTGCGTCCCACCTCGGTCGCGGTGTTCGATCCCTTCGGCACCCTCGGCGAGAACGACGCCTCCGCTCCGCTCGCGATCGACGGTGACGAGGCGACGTCGTGGCGATCGGAGAACTACTTCGACGGGCGACTGAACAAGCCGGGCGTCGGGCTCGTGTTCGATCTCGGCGACCGGCGCGACGTCGTGGGGTTCCGGATGCGGACGCCGCATCCCGGCTTCACGTTCCAGGTCGCCGTGGGAGACGACCCGCAGGTGCTCCTGGACGGGGTCGGCTCGTCGTACACGGCCCTGGCCGACACCCGGGGGGAGCTCTCGGCCTCGGGGCGGTACGTGCTCGTCTGGATCACCAGCGTGGTGCCCGTCGAGGACGGCCACCGGGCCGAGGTCGGCGAGTTCGACGTGGTGGTCGCGCCCCGTGCCTGAGCCGGGCGACCGGGACGAGGACCTCGTCCGCCGATACCTGTCCGGCGACCGGGGCGCGTTCGCCGTGCTGGTCGAGCGGCACGAGCGGCGGGTCTACAACCTCGCGCTGCGGATGACGGGCAAGGAGGAGGACGCCCGCGACGCCGCGCAGGACGCGTTCCTCACCGCGCTCCGCAAGCTGTCCTCGTTCCGGGGCGAGGCGGCCTTCACCACGTGGCTCCATCGCGTCACCGTCAACGCGTGCTACGACCTGCTGCGCAAACGTCAGCGTCAGCCGCTGCTCGATCGCGGCGGGGACGATCTCCCTCGCCCGGAGCCGCCGCCGGCCCCCGACCACGCCGACGACACCATCCTGTCGATCGACGTGCAACGCGCCCTGCTCGAGGTGCCCGAGGACTTCCGCGCCGCGATGATCCTGCACGACGTGCAGGATCTGCCGCAGGAGGAGGTGGCGGCGATCCTGGGCGTCCCGGTCGGCACCGTGAAGTCGCGTCTGCATCGGGGGCGGGTGGCCCTGGCTCGGGCCCTGCACGTCGAGCGGGAACGCCGGGGTGCGTCCGGTCCGTCTGACGGGACGGTGATCCGATGACCCACCCTGAGGACCTCCTCGCCGACTACGTCGACGGCTCGCTCCGAGACCAGGAGCGCGCCGCCGTCGACGCGCACCTCGAGACGTGCCCGGTCTGCCGGGAGGAGATCGAGCTGGCCAGGGCGGCCGTGACGGCGCTCGCCACGCTCGAGGAGGTGCCCGTGCCCCTCGGCGTGACCGGGCCGATCCTGGCGGAGTCGGGGAAGCGATTCGAGCGGCGGCGGGTGGTCGCGTGGCGGCGACTGCAGTGGGCGGCCGGAGCGGCGGCCGCGGCGGCGCTCGTCCTCGTGGTCGGCCTGAACCTGACCGACCTGGGGTCGGGCGACGGCGCGAACCGTGCCACCGTCGAGGCGGCCGGCGGGGGCTCGGCCGCCTCGGGTCCGGCGGCCGAGCTGGCCGCCCCCCAGGCCGCCCTGCCGTCGCCCGGCCTCCAGCGGCAGCCGGACGTGAACTACGACGACGCTGGGGTTCGCTCCCTGGCCGAGGACGCCGCGAAGGAGAGGTCGACTGCGGGGGCGTCCGCGGACACCGCGCTCGCCGCTTCCACCGACGCGCTCAGATGCCTCAGGGCGTCGGGCGCGCCGGTCGGCCAGCCCGACTACCAGCTCGTCCGCCTGGTCGAGGCGAAGTTCAAGGGGACGCCGGCCTTCTTCGGCGTCTTCCTGCAGAGCCCCGGGGCCGGCCAGCCCGCCGACCACGCTATCGTCTGGGTCTCTGCCACGAACGACTGCCGGATCCTGGACCAGGCCTCGCTCCCCATCTGACGCCGCGGCGCTTGGAAGGTTCGAGCGCGCACTCGTAGAGTTGTGGCTGTGAGGTATCGCGTCGAGCAGCTGGCGGCCGCGTGCGACGTCTCCGTCGACACCGTCCGGTACTACCAGTCCCGAGGGCTGCTCGCCCCGCCCCGGCGCGAGGGCCGGGTCGCGTGGTACGAGGTCGAGCACGCCGCGCGGATCCGCGAGATCCGGACGCTGCAACGCAAGGGCCTGACGCTCGCGGCGATCGAGCGCGTGCTCCGCGGCGAGCTCGGTCGCCCCGACGCCGACCTCGCCGCCGCCGTCCACGCCGCTCAGGGCGACGGCGACCGGGAGGAGCTCCTTCCGCTCGAGGAGTTCGCCGCCCGCAGCGGCGTCCCCGCATCGCTGATCCAGGCCGTTGAGCGCGAGGGCATCAAGCTCGGACGCACCGCCGGCGGCGAGGAGCGATATACGGCGTCCGACATCGAGATGGTCCGGGGCGCGCTGCGGTTGCTGGAGTTCGGCCTGCCGCTCGGCGAGCTCCTCGCCCTGGCGCGCGAGACGAACGAGGCGATGGTGAAGCTGGCGGACCGCGCCGTCGAGCTGTTCGACGAGCACGTTCGCAAGCCGATCCGCGACACGGCCGGATCGGACGCGGCGGCCGCCGCGCAGCTGGTGGAGGCGTTCGACACGCTGCTGCCGGCCGTGACGAACCTCGTCGCCAACCACTTCCGCCGCGTGCTCTTGGCCGAGGCCGAGGAGCGGCTCCCGTGAGCTCGGCGGACCTTCCCCGAGGGGACGAGAAGGCGCGGACGGTGCGCGGCATGTTCGATGCCATCGCCGGCCGCTACGACCTGGTGAACCGCGTGATGACGTTCGGGCTCGACGTCGGATGGCGCCGCCGCGCGGTCACCGAGCTGCGTCTGCCCGGCGGGTCCCTCGTCGCCGACCTCGCGTGCGGCACGGGAGACCTGTGCAACGAGCTGACGAGGGCCGGCTACCGGGCCGCGGGGTTCGACTTCTCGATCGGCATGCTGGCCAACGCGACGACCGCGGCCCCGCTCGCCCAGGCGGACGTGCTCGCGCTGCCGCTCGGGCCGGCGAGCGTCGACGGGGCGACGTGCGGGTTCGCCCTACGCAACGTGGTCGACCTCGGCGCGCTGTTCGCGGAGATCGCTCGGGTCGTGCGCCCGGGGGGCCGGGTGGCGCTGCTCGAGGCCGGGCGGCCGGACGGACGGGTCCTGCGTGCGGGACACTGGGTGTACTTCGGGAAGGTGGTGCCGTTGATCGGCGGCGCGTTGTCGGACCGGCGAGCGTACCGGTACCTGCCACGGTCGATGGCGTACCTGCCGCCCCCGCACGAGCTCGTCGCGATGCTCGGAACCGCCGGGTTCGCCGACGCCGCCCGGACGTTGCTGGCCGGGGGCGCGGCGCAGCTGCTGACGGGAACTCGGAGATGAGCCGCCCGCCGTTCACCGTCCACGCGTCCCGGCTCGGCCCGGCCTTCGACCTCCTCGCGGGCTACCACCCCGGCGGCTTCTTCTTCGAGCGCTCGGGGCTCGGCGTGTCCGCATCCGGCATCGCCGAGACCGTCTCGGCCGGCGAGGGAGCCGAGCGCATCCTGCGCCTCTCGCGGATGCTCGCCGAGGCGCTCGCCGAGGTGAAGGGGCCCGAGGACGGGCCGCCCCCGGTCGCGGTGGCCTCGATCCCGTTCTCCGACCAGGCACCGGCCGAGGCGACGATCCCGGCTCGGACGGCGATCCGCCGCTCGGCGGGCGAGACGTGGCGGCTCGACGTGTGGGCGGAGGGGCTCGGCGCCCCGGACGACCTGGGCGAGCGATGGACGGGCCGCGCCACGCCGCACGACGCGTTCGAGGACATGCAGCTGTGGCCAGAGCCCGAGCCCGAGGAGTACGCGGCCGCGGTCGAGCGGGCCACGGCGAAGATCCGGAGCGGCGGCCTGCGCAAGGTGGTGCTGGCCCGATCCCTCCTCGTCGACGCGGACCGCGAGCTCGACGCCAAGCAGCTCCTGTGGCGCCTGCGCGCCGTCGACCCCGACTGCTACGCGTTCGCGACGCCGGGGTTCGGCGACGCCCGTCGGGGCGTGTTGGTCGGCGCCACGCCGGAGCTGCTCGTGCGCAAGCGCGGCCGTCTCGTCGAGGCGACGCCGCTGGCGGGCTCGGCCCAGCGGTTCGGGGACCCGGTGCGCGACCGCGCCTCGGCCGATCGACTGTTCCGATCGGCCAAGGACCGGGAGGAGCACGCCGTGGTGGTCGAGGACGTCGCGCACGTGCTCGAGGCCTACTGCGACGACCTCGTCCACCCGCACGAGCCGGAGCTGCTCGGCACCGCGAACGTCTGGCACCTGGCCACGGCCTTCCGCGGCAAGCTCCATCGAACCGGGACCTCCGTCCTCGAGCTCGTCGCGGCCCTGCACCCCACCGCGGCCGTGTGCGGCACCCCCCGTGAGGCCGCCCGGGAGACCCTGGCCGACCTCGAGCCCATCGACCGGGGCGCCTACGCCGGGCCGGTGGGCTGGGTCGACGCAGCGGGGGACGGTGAGTGGGCGATCGCGCTCCGGTGCGCCGAGATCACCGGGAAGACGGCCCGGCTGTTCGCCGGCGCCGGGATCGTGGCCGACTCCGAGCCGGAGGCCGAGGTCGACGAGACCGAGCGGAAGTTCCGCGCCCTGCTCGACGCGCTCCGGTGGGGCTGATCAGTCCCCGGCGATCCCCAGCCACATCCAGGCGCCTCCGGGACCGAACCCCGCCCGTTCGTAGAACGACACGGACCGCGGGCTCGGCCACAGCAGGACGCCGTCGGCCTCCTTCGACCCGGCGAACGCCACCGCGACGTCGAGCAGCTCGCGGCCGAGCCCGGCGCCCCGCCGTTCGGGCTCGAGGTACATGTTCGTGACGTAGGCGATGGGGCGCTGCCACCGGGCGCGGTTGGGGTGCGGCACCTTCTCGACGAGCTGTAGCCACACGCAGCCGACGAGGCGGCCGCCGTCCTCGGCCACCCACACGCGCCACGCCCCGCCCTCCGCCAGGGCGTCCGCCACGAACGACCGCATCTCCTGGTCGAAACGCGCACGATCCAGGCCGGGCGGGGTTCCGTCCTCGATCCGGAACTCCCAGCGCAGGCGGGCCAGCTCCTCCGTGTCGGCGACGGTCGCGACGCGGATCGACGATCTCGTCATGGGGCCGAGCGTACGGCCGCCGACACCGCGGCGTGGACCTCGGCGTGGCGCCGGACGTTCGCCTCGGGGTCGATGGGGACCTCGACCACCCGAACCCCGCCCGACGCGCGCGCCCGCTCGACGGCCGGGACCAGTTCGTTCGCCCGCTCCACGCGCGTGTGGCCCGCGCCGGCCGCCGCGCAGACCGCGGCGAGATCGAGTCCATGGGGCGTGGTGAACAGCTCTCGAAGCTCGGGCAGCGTGCGCTGTTCGAGGAACGAGAAGATCACGCCGCCGCCGTTGTTCGGCACGACGAACACCGCGTCGAGACCTCGCCGTGCGCTCCACATCAGCGACCCCACGTCGTGCAGCAGCGTCAGGTCTCCGCACAGCGCCGCCGTCGGCGCGCCGTCGGCCGCCGCGCCCAGGGCGGTCGAGACGAACCCGTCGATCCCGCTGGCCCCCCGGTTCGCCAGCACACGGAGACCGTGGCGCGGCAGCATGTACGCGTCGAGATCCCGCACCGGCATGCTGGACCCGACGAGGAGCGCGGACCCGTCGGGGAGCGATGCGGCGAGATCGCGCGCCACCCGGCCCTCGAACGGCTCGTCCCACGATCCGATCGTCCCGTCCACGGCCCGCCGGGCCCGATCGTCGGCCTCGCGCCACGCCGCGAGCCACGTCCCCTCCTCGCGAGGCGCGATCTGCTCGGCCGCCGTGTGCAGCACGTGCTCGCCGTGGACGGCGAAGCGGCGCTCCGTCCGCCGGTTCGGGTCCCCAACCACCAGGTCCGGATCGACGATCACGAGCCGTTCGGCCGAGCGGGCCAGGGCCAGCGCCGGGCGGGACGTCGGCGCGGCGCCGACCTGCAGGAGCACGTCCGGGAGGTGGCCGGCTCGGAACGCCTCGTCCGCGAGCAGGAGCTGCCCCGCCTCGAGGACGCCCGGGATCCGGGTGCCGGAGGTCGGCTCGGCGACCACCGGCCAGCCGAGCCGCGCGGCGAGCTCCAGCGCCCCCGGGACCGGCGCCCGCTGCGACCCGAGGTAGACGAGCCCCCGAACGCCCTTCACCATCGACGTCGCGAGCTCGGTCACCTCGCCGTCGGTAGCCCGGCGCCCTTCACCGATCCCAACGTGCCCCAGCGCGAGGACGGTCTCCTCGCCGAGATCGACCGGCGCTCCCGCCGGGACGAGCCCGTCGCCGAACGGCAGGTTCACGTGGACGGGCCCCGGCGAGCAGGCCCGTCGGTACGACTCGAGCCCCAGCTCCGTCCACGTCCGGAACGCGTCCGGCGCCTCGGCCGGGAGCGGCGCGTCAACGAACCACCGGACGTACCGGCCGAAGAGCTCGAGCTGGTCGATCGTCTGGTTCGCCCCCGTGCCGCGGAGCGCGGGCGGCCGATCGGCCGTGAGCGCGATGAGAGGCGCCCGTGACATCGACGCCTCGACGACCGCGGGGAACAGGTTCGCGGCGGCCGTGCCGCTCGTGCAGACGACGACGACCGGGCGGTTCGACGCCTTCGCCAGGCCGAGCGCGAAGAAGGCCGAGGATCGCTCGTCGAGATGGACGTGCACGCGGATCCGGTCGTCCCGCGCCAGCGCGAGCGCGATCGGCGTCGAGCGCGAACCCGGCGAGATGCACGCGTCGCGCAGCCCCATGACGGCGAGGGTGCCCACGAACGCCGAGGCGCACGCGAGCGCGACGTCGCCTTCACTCATGACGCCCGAACCCCGGCGATCCACAGTCCGAGCGAGAGCAGGCCCCCGAACGTGACCTGGAGGAGTCCCGTTCCGACGAGGACGGGGACGAGGGCTCGGCCCCGAGCGGTCCCGACCTCGACGAGGGGCCGGATCGCGAGCGGCGCCGCCCCGAGCGCCAGGAGGGACCACCCACCGAGGCCCGCCGCCGGGTCGATCGCCGCCGTCGCGGCGGCCCCGGCGACGACGATCACGAAGGCCCCGACCACGCAGGCCCGATACGTCGTCCTCGTCCGGTCCTCGCCGAGCCGGACCGCCAGCGTCCGCTTGCCGGACGCGGCGTCCGTCGGGATGTCCCGCAGGTTGTTCGCGACCAGGATCGCCACCGCCAGCAGCCCCATCGTCGCGCTCGACCACCACGCGGAGGCCGAGACGGTCTCGGCCTGGACGTACGCCGTTCCCGCCGTGGCCATCACCCCGAAGAACAGGAACACCATCACCTCGCCGAGGCCCAGCTCCGCGTAGGGCCTCGGCCCGCCGCTGTAGAGCCACAGCGCGAGCATCGCGACCGCACCGAGCGGGACGAGCCACCATGTCGTCGCGGCGGCGAGCGCCAGCCCGGCGATGCCGGCCACGGCGATCGCGGCCAACGAGGCGAACAGGACCGATCTCGGCGAGGTCATCCCCGACGACGTGAGCCGGGGCGGTCCCAAGCGCTCGGCGGTGTCGACGCCGCGGACGCCGTCGTGGAAGTCGTTCGCGTAGTTCACGCCGACCTGCAGCCCGAGCCCGACGAGCAGCGCGGCGACGAAGCGCCAGGGCTCGGCGTGCCCGGCCGCGGCCGTGCCCACGACGACGGGCGTCACGCTCGCGCCGAGCGTTCGGGGCCGGGCGCCGTGGACCCAGACGCCGAGTCGGCTCACGGACGCTTGGGGAACCGCGTGAAGTCCGGATCGCGCCGCTCGACGAAGGCGTCCCGGCCCTCCTGCGCTTCCTCGGTCATGTAGTACAGGAGCGTCGCGTCGCCGGCGAGGTGCTGCACGCCGGCCAGGCCGTCGACGCCGGCGTTGTAGCCGGACTTGAGGAGCCGGAGCGCGAGTGGGCTCATCCGGAGCATCTCGCGGCACCACCGGACGGTCTCGGCCTCGAGCTCGTCAAGCGGCACGACCGCGTTCACGAGGCCCCAGGCGAGCGCGGTCGCCGCGTCGACCTGCCGGCACAGGAACCAGATCTCCTTGGCCCGCTTCTCGCCGACCTGCCGAGCCAGGAGGTGGATGCCGTACCCGCCGTCGAACGAGCCGACCCTCGGCCCCGTCTGCCCGAACCGGGCGTTGTCCGCGGCGATCGTGAGGTCGCAGCAGACGTGGAGCACGTGCCCGCCGCCGATCGCGTAGCCGGCCACCATGGCGACGACGGGCTTGGGGAGCCGGCGGATCTGGATCTGCAGGTCGAGGACGTTCAGGCGCGAGGTCCCGGCCTCGTCGAGGTACCCGTCGTCGCCCCGGATGCGCTGATCCCCTCCGCTACAGAACGCGTCGGGGCCCTCGCCGGTCAGGATCACGACCCCCACCGCAGGGTCGTCCCGCGCCGCCTCGAAGGCGCGCGAGAGCTCGCGCACGGTGAGCGGGCGGAACGCGTTGCGCACCTCGGGCCGCGCGATCGTGATCTTCGCGATGCCCTCGTCCGTCTCGTATCGGATGTCTCGGTACTCGCCCGACGGCGTCCAGTTCATTCGACCGTTCACTCCGAGAGCGGCCACTCACAAGGTCTGGGCTAGCCTACCGGATGTGAGCCGGACGCTCTGGGGCTCGGGCGGCATCCGCGAGGGGGACCTGGTGGCGGTCGCGCTCACCCCGGGGCCGGGGTGGATGGACCTGGTCCGCGAGGTGTGGGCGGCCGGGGCGGCGCTCATGCCGATCGATCCCCGACTGCCGTATGCCGAGGTGGGCACCCTGTTGCACCTGGCCCGGCCGACCGCCCTCATCTCGGACGTCGATGGCGCCCCGGACCTCGATCGCCGGCCCGAGGGCGTTCCCGTCGATGAGGGAGTGACCCTCGTCATCCCCACATCCGGCACGGCCGGGGACCCGAAGCTGGTCCAGTTCGACCGAGGGGCGATCGACGGCGCCGTCGCCGCCTCGACGTTCGCCCTCGAGGCCACCCCCCGCGACCCGTGGATCTGTTGTCTGCCCCTGGCCCACGTCGGAGGGATCCTCGTCCTCCTTCGCGGGGTGCTGCTGGGGGCGCCCGTGACGGTCCACCGGTCGTTCGACCCGGCGTTCATCCGCGCCGAGCCCGACGTCGCGTTCATGTCGCTGGTCCCGACGATGCTCGGCCGCCTCCTCGTCGCGGGCGTGGACCTGGCGCGCTTCCGGGCGATCCTGGTGGGAGGCGCGCACTTGACCCCCGACCTCCGTGCCCGTGCCGAGCGCGCAGGCGCCCGCGTGATCGAGACCTACGGCCTGACCGAGTCGTGCGGCGGCGTGGTCTACGACGGCCTGCCGCTGCCGGGGGTCGAGATGCGGGTGAACGAGGACGGCGGGATCGAGCTCCGGGGGCCGATGCTGATGCTGGGGTATCGGTTCGACGTCGAGGCGACGAAGCGCGCGTTCACCCAGGACGGGTGGCTGAAACCGGGCGACGCCGGCGAGATCGACGCCGAGGGACACCTGCACGTCGTCGGTCGGATCGACGACCTCATCAACACCGGCGGCGAGAAGGTGTGGCCGGAGGAGGTCGAGGCCGCGATGCGCGAGCACGCCCTCGTCGCGGAGGTGGGCGTGGGTGGCCGGCTCGACCCGGAGTGGGGGCAGCGGGTCGTGGCGTTCGTCGTGCCGTCCGATCCGGACCGGCCTCCCACGCTCGCGGAGCTGCGGGACTTCGTCGCCGATCGGATCGGGAGGCACAAGGCGCCCCGCGAGCTCGAGATCGTGCCCGAGCTGCCGCGGACGGTCTCCGGCAAGCTCCGCCGGGCCGCCCTCCCCGAGGTGGAATAGGCGCGGGTTATCCTCGTTGGGAGGCCGTTGAGATGACCGAGACGCGCGACGTGGTGATCCTGGGCTCGGGGCCGGCCGGCTACACGGCGGCCCTGTACGCGGCCCGGGCCAACCTCCGGCCGCTCCTGCTGAAGGGGCTCGAGGCCGGGGGCCAGCTCATGCTCACCACCGACGTCGAGAACTACCCGGGCTTCGCCGACGGCATCCTCGGCCCCGAGCTCATGGACGCGATGGAGAAGCAGGCGGCTCGGTTCGAGGCGGAGGTCGTGGCGCAGAGCGCCACCCGGATCGACCTGTCCGAGCGTCCGTTCCGCGTCTGGGCCGGCGACGAGGAGTGGCGGGGCCGCACGCTGATCGTCGCCACCGGGGCGAGCGCGAAGTGGCTCGGCGTCCCCGGCGAGGAGCGGCTCCGGGGCCGGGGCGTCTCGGCCTGTGCGACGTGCGACGGCTTCTTCTTCCGCGACCGGCGGCTCGTCGTGGTCGGCGGAGGGGACACGGCGATGGAGGAAGCGACCTTCCTCACCAAGTTCGCCAGCGACGTCACGATCGTGCATCGGCGTGACGAGTTCCGCGCGTCGAAGATCATGCAGGAGCGCGCCCTTTCCAACCCGAAGATCTCGGTCGTGTGGGACAGCGCCGTGCAGGAGATCCTCGGCGACGGCGCGGTGACGGGCGTTCGGCTCGAGAACCTGCGGACCGGCGAGGTCCGCGGGGTGGACACCGACGGGGTGTTCGTGGCGATCGGCCACACGCCCAACACGTCCCTGCTCCAGGGACAGCTCGAGCTCACCGAGAGCGGCTACCTCGTCGTCGAGGAGCCCACGACCCGGACGAGCGTTCCAGGCGTGTTCGCGGCGGGAGACGTCACCGACCGGATCTATCGTCAGGCGGTGACGGCGGCGGGCCAGGGCTGCAAGGCAGCGATCGACGCCGAGCGGTTCCTCGAGGCCGAGGGTCACAGGGTCCCGGCCACCGAGTTGAGCCGCGAGGCGATCGGGTAACGACACCATCGGATCGACGAGGGAAAGGACCGAGGACGTGGCGCTGATGGGTGCGGTGACTGACGGGGACTTCGAGGAGCTGGTGCTCCGGTCGGACACGCCGGTGCTGGTGGACTTCTGGGCCGAGTGGTGCGTGCCCTGCCACATGGTCTCGCCGGTGGTCGAGGAGATCGGGCGCGACAAGGGCTCGACCCTGCAGGTGGCGAAGCTGAACATCGACGAGAACCCCGAGGTCACGCGGAAGTACGGCGTCATGAGTATCCCCACGCTGATGCTGTTCAAGGATGGCGCGGAGGCGGCCCGCGTGGTCGGCGCTCGCGGCAAGGACGCGCTCCTTCGCGAGATCGACCCGCACCTCGTGGCGGTCTGAGCCCGACCGCCGGTTGCCGTCCCGGTTCGCCTGCCGGGACACTGCGTGCGTGGACCTGATCCGCAAGGGCAACCGGGGCGAGGCCGTGCGCGACGTCCAGCACCGACTCCTGGCGGCCGGGCTGCGCGTCGACGCCGACGAGCTCGACGGGACGTTCGGAGCCTCGACCGAGCGCGCGGTCCAGGAGTTCCAGCGCCGGCGCGGCCTTCCGCCGGACGGGCTGGTCGGCCTCGACACCTGGAACCAGCTCGTCGAGGCCGGCTACCGGATCGGCGACCGCACCCTGTACCTGCGCTCCCCCGCCTTCCGCGGCGACGACGTCCGGGAGCTGCAGCGCATGCTGAACGCCCTGGGATTCGACGCCGGCAAGGAGGACGGGATCCTCGGCGCCCAGACGTCGGGAGCGGTCCGGGACTTCCAGCACAACGTGGGAGCCAGGATCGACGGCATCGTCGGGCTCGACACCGTCCGCTCCCTGGAGGGCATGCGCCCGCCACTCGGAGCTCCCGGGCGGGCCGTGGTCCGCGAGGCAGAGGCGGCCCGCCACATGGGCGCCACCCTGTCGGGATCCGTGGTCGCGGTGGATCCGGGTCACGGCTCGGGCGACCCGGGGCTCGTCGCGAACGGGGTCGTCGAGTCCGAGCTGACGTGGCGCGTGAGCGAGGCACTCGCGGCGGAGCTGGGCCGGCGAGGCGCCCGCGCCCTCCTCCTGCGAGCGCGAGACGAGAACCCCGAGGTGAGCGACCGCGCTCGCCGCGCCAACGCCGCCGAGGCGATCCTGTGCGTCTCGATCCATCTCGGCGGGGGCGAGCTCACCCCGTCCGGCGGCGTGTGCTGCTACTACGGCACGCCCACGACCCACTCCCCCATGGGCCTGCACCTGGCCGAATCGATCCGCGCGGAGCTGGCCCGGATGGCCCTGCCCGACGGCGGCGTGCGGCCGCTCGCGATCGCGATCCTGCGCGAGACGCGCATGCCGGCCGTCCAGATCGAGCTCGCGGTGGTGGCCGATCCGAAGGAGGCCGCTCGGATCCGTGAACCGACCTTCGACCAACAAGCCGGGGGCGCGATCGCCGAGGGCATCGAGCGGTTCCTCGGCGCCGGGCGTCCCTCGCAGACGCGGGCCGCGTCAGGCTGAGCGTCGGGTCGCCGGCGGGCGCGATCGGCGCGAGAGGAACAGGAGCAGCACCCCCAGGAGCGCGCCCAGGCCGACCGCCTTGCCGGCGCGCCGAACCTCGTCCGGGGAGAGGCGGTTCACCTCGGTATCGTAGCCAGCCCGACCCGGAGGGAGATGCCCGTGCGGTTCAGCCTGATGCTGGAGGGGCAGGAGGGCGTGTCGTGGCCGCAGTGGCTCGCGATCGCGCAGGCCTGCGAGCGGCTCGGGTTCGAGGGCCTGTTCACCTCCGACCACTACCTCTCGGTCGTGCCCGAGCCCGGCTCGAACGACGCGTGGACGCTGCTCGGCGCCCTGGCCGCGCGGACCCAGACGCTTCGCCTGGGCACGATGGTCTCCCCCGTGACGTTCCGGCTTCCGGCCGTCCTGGCCAAGGCCGCCACGACGGTCGACCGGATCTCGGGGGGCCGGGTGGACGTCGGGATGGGCGCGGGCTGGTGGGAGCAGGAGCACCGGACCCACGGCTTCCCGTTCCCCCCCGTCGGCGAGCGCCTGGAGATGCTCGAGGAGCAGCTGGAGATCGTCCACGGTCTGTGGACCGAGGAGGAGCTCTCCTTCGCCGGCCGCCACTACACGATCGAAGGGGGACGCTTCGAGCCCAAGCCGGTGCAGCGGCCGCACCCGCCGATCATCGTCGGCGGCAAGGGCGGACCGGCCATCGCCCGGCTCGCCGCCCGGTGGGCGGACGAGTTCAACCGGGTGGGCGGCACGCCCGAGGACGTGCGCGAGGCGTTCGAACGCGTTCGCGCGGCCGTCGGCGCAGCGGACCGGGATCAGGCGTCGTTCACGACGTCGTTCATGACCTGGGTCTTCGTGGGCCGGACGGAGGACGAATGGCGTGCCCGGGCCGACCGCGCGCGTTCGCTCGACCCCACGGCGGGCCCGCTCGACGCGTACCTGGAGGACGTCTCGCGGGACTGCATCGTCGGCACCGTCGATCGGGCCATCGATCGCATGAACGCGTATGCCGACGCGGGCGTGCAACGCTTCGTCCTGAACCACGAGCTGTTCGACGACCTCGAGCACATCGAGCTCATCGCCACGGAGATCCTCCCCCACGTCGTGGCGTGAGCTCGCCCGCGTGACCCAGGCCGAACACGCGATAGCATCGTCGGCCCATGGCCGAGTTCAACGTCGACCCGTTCTCCGACCGCTACGCGCGCCGCGCGGCCGGGATGTCCGCGTCCGAGGTGCGCGCGCTGTTCGCGGTGGCCTCGCGACCCGACGTCGTGTCCCTGGCCGGCGGCATGCCGTTCGTGCAGGCCCTGCCCACCGAGCACGTGCTGGAGGTCGTGGAGGCGGTCCTGATGGAGCGGGCCGACGTCGCGCTGCAGTACGGCGCGGGGCAGGGGTCGCCCCACCTTCGCGAGCGGTTGGCGATGCTCATGGCCGAGGAGGTGACGCCGGCCGACCCGGAGGACCTCGTGGTCACGACGGGGGCCCAGCAGGCACTCGACCTCGTCGGCAAGATCCTCATCGACCCCGGGGACACGATCGTGGTCGAGGCGCCGGCGTACGTGGGGGCCCTGTCGGCGTTCAGCGCCTACGAGCCCCGCTACCTCCAGATCGACCTGGACGACGACGGCATGGTCGTCGACCAGCTCGAGGAGGCGCTCCTGCACGGCGAGCGCCCGAAGTTCGTGTACACGGTCCCCAACTTCCACAACCCCGCCGGCGTGACGATGTCCCGACGCAGGCGCGAGCAGCTCGTCGCGCTCTGCCGAGAGGCCCGCGTCCCCATCGTCGAGGACAACCCGTACGGCCTCCTGCGCTTCGAGGGCGCGCCGGAGCCGACGCTCCGCTCGCTCGACCCGCACAACGTCATCTACCTCGGGACGGTGTCGAAGGTCTTCGCTCCGGGCGTTCGCGTCGGGTGGGCGGTGGCCGAACCCGGTGTGCTGCAACGGTTGGTGCTCGCGAAGGAGGCTGCCGACCTGTGCGGCAGCCAGTTCACGATGCTCGTGACCGAGCGGTACTTCGACGGCGAGCTGTGGCGGAGCACCCTGGCGAAGCTGGTCGAGACCTACCGCAGCCGGCGCGACGTGATGCTCGCATCGCTGGCCGAGCGCTTCCCGACCGACGCCACGTGGACGAGTCCGTCGGGCGGCTTCTACGTCTGGGTGACCCTCCCCGAGTACTTCGACACGCCGACGTTGCTCGCCGCCGCGGTGGACCGCAAGGTCGCCTACGTTCCCGGAACCGCGTTCTACCCGGACGGCCGCGGCCGGCGGCAGATGCGGCTGTCCTTCTGCTATCCGACGGAGGACCGCATCGAAGAGGGGGTGCGGCGTCTCGGCGAGCTCCTCGCGGATGAGGAGGAGCTGTACCGGTCGCTGTCCCAATGAGGCGGATCTCGGTCCTCGCCGGCGGTCGCTCCCCCGAGCGCGAGGTCTCCCTGCGCTCGGGCCATCGGGTCGCGTCGGCGCTGCAGGGGCGCGGCCTCGAGGCCGTGCTCCTCGACCCGTCGGAGGGGCCCTTCGTCGAGAACCTCTCCGCCGCAACGGTTTCGGCGTGTTACGTCGCGCTCCACGGGAAGGAGGGGGAGGACGGAACGGTCCAGCGGCTGCTCGATCTCCTGGGGATCGCGTACACGGGGAGCGAGCCCCGAGCCTGCCAGCTCGCATTCGACAAGGTGCTGGCGAAGGAATCCCTCGACGCGGCCGGGGTTCCGACGCCCGCCTGGGCCGGAATCCAGGCCTCGGCCCTTCGGGATCTCCAGGCGGGCCACGCCCTGCACTCGGTCGTCGAGCGGCTCGGACTCCCCCTGGTCGTGAAGCCGTCCCGCGCCGGGTCGGCCATGGGGCTGACCTTCGTCGGCCACGAGCGCGATCTTCCGGGCGCGGTCATGACTGCGCTGTCCTTCGCCGACACCGCCGTCATCGAGCGCCGGATCGAGGGCGTCGAGGTCGCGGCCGGACTCCTGGCGGGCGCCGAGGCCCTCCCCCTCGTCGAGATCGTCCCCAAGTCCGGGGTGTTCGACTACGCCGCGAGGTACACGGCCGGCTCGACGGAGTACTTCGCGCCGGCTCGAGTGGACCTCGACGTCGCGACGGCCGCGCAGGCCGCCGCGGCCCGAGCCTTCGAGGTCCTCGGGCTGCGCGACGTGGGGCGCGTCGACGTCATGATCGACGGATCCGGTTCGCCCTGGGTGGTCGACGTCAACGTCTCGCCCGGGATGACCGACACCAGCCTGCTGCCGATGGCCGCCCTGGCGGCCGGCATCGCCTTCGACGAGCTGTGCGATCGCGTCCTGCAGCTGGCGCTCGAACGGGAGCCGTGATCGCCTAAGAGCGTTGCACCACAAGGAGTTACGAGAGTCCGCTTGCTACTCTGGCGCGAGGCCCGGCCCGGACCCGATGATCTCCGAGACGATGCGGTCCAGATCGTCCGCCGAGCCGAACTCGATCACGACCTTGCCCCGACGCCGCCCCATCTGGATCGTGACCCGCGTCGCCAGCTGCTCCGAGAGCAGCTCCTCGACCTCGGCCAGCGGGTTGGCCGTGGGCTCGTCGGGAACGGCCTGGAGTGCCGCCTTCGGCGCAGCCCCGGCCGGATGCTCGAGGTAGTTCCGCACCAGCTCCTCGACCTCACGGACGGTGAGGTCCTCCGCGGCGATGCGCACGGCCAGGGTGCCCTGCGCCTCGCCGTCGGCGAGCGAGAGGAGGGCGCGCCCGTGCCCCGCCTGGATCCTCCCCTGCGCCAGGAGGCGCTGGACGTCGGGGGGGAGCTGCAGGAGCCGGATCGTGTTCGCGATGTGCGATCGCGACATGCCGAGGCGCTCGGCGAGGGTCTCCTGCTTCAACCCGAGCTCCTCGAGCAGCTCCCGGAACGCCTCGGCCAGCTCTACGGGGTTGAGGTCCTCACGGTGGATGTTCTCGATCAGCGCCTCGCGGAGGGACTCGGCATCGTCGCTGTCGCGGATCACGGCCGGGATGGTGGCCAGGCCGGCCTTCTTGGCCGCCCGGAGCCGGCGTTCGCCGGCGATGAGCTCGAACCCGCTCGCCGCCTTGCGCACGACGATCGGCTGGAGCACGCCGACCTCTTGGATCGACAGCGCGAGGGCGTCCAGGGAGTCGTCCTCGAACGTCGTTCGAGGCTGCCTGGGATTGGGCGCCACCGCGTTCACGGGGATCTCGAGGAGCCCGGCCCCGGCTCCCTCCTCCACCGCTCCCGGGATCAGGGCCGAGAGCCCCCGCCCCAGCCCACCTCGCTTCGTCATCGGTCCCCCCCTCGTCGGAACAGGCTCCACCGCTTCTTCGGGGTCGCCTCCGGCTCCGGTTGAACCGTCTCGGCGAGCTCCTCGGCGTCCGCGCTCGAGGCGTCCTCGATCACGACCACCCGGCCGACGTCGAGGCCGGCCTCTTCCGCACGTTCACCGTCCGAGGCGGCATCCGACCTCCGCCGTGAGCCGTCGGCGTTGCCAAGGGTCTCCGACTCTACGACGGGTCGACCCTGTTGGGTGCTCGACGGATCAGGGACCGGTTCGCCGGCATCCTCGACCTCAGCCTGCTCCTCCGTCTCGGTGGTCTCGATCAGCGGTTGGGCATCCTCCTGTGGCATCGTGCCCGGTGTCGGGTTCGGCTCCACCTTCGGTGCGACGTCGACCTCCGCCTCGGCCGGCGCTTCCGCTTCCGAAGACCCCCCGGAGTCCACCTCGAGGTCCGGGGGAGCGTCCGCCTCCTCGATCGTCTCCTCGAGGTCGGCCTCTTCGCGCACGAGAGGCCGAGGGGCGCGAACCGGCACCGGCTCGGGGGGCGGGATGACCACGGTGGGAAGGTCCTCGATCACCGGGAGCGGGCCCTCCTGCGGCAGCTTGTCGACGACCTCCTTGGCCAGGTCGCGATATCGCTGGGCCCCGCGCGAGCGGGGGTCGTACACGGTGATCGGTTGCCCGAAGCCCGGAGCCTCGGAGAGACGCACCGTGCGCGGGATGATGGTGTCGTACACACGATCGCCGAAGTACCGCCGAACCTCCTGCACCACCTGCTCGGAGAGCCTCGTCCGGGGGTCGAACATCGTCATCACGATCCCGGTCAGCCTGAGCTGCTGGTTCACGTTCTGCTGGACGAGACGAACGTTCCGAAGGAGCTGTCCGAGGCCCTCCAGGGCGTAGTACTCGCACTGGATCGGGACGATGAGCTCCTCGGCCGCCGCCAGAGCGTTCACCGTGAGCAGCCCGAGGGAGGGCGGGCAGTCCAGCAGGATGAAGTCGAACTCACCCTCCCTGAGGGGATCCAGGGCCCGGCGGAGCCTCATCTCGCGTGAGAACTGGCTGACCAGCTCGATCTCGGCGCCGGCCAGGTCGATCGTGGACGGGATCGCGTACAGGTTCTCGATCGGCGTCTGGACGATAGCGCCCTCGATCGGTGCCTCCGCCGCCAGGACGTCGTACACGGTCACCTCGCGGGCCTCGTGTCGGATCCCCAGCCCGGTCGAGGCGTTGCCCTGCGGGTCGAGGTCCACGACCAGGACGCGCTTGCCGATCTCGGCCAGGGCGGCGCCCAGGCTCACCGCTGTGGTGCTCTTGCCGACGCCGCCCTTCTGGTTGGCGACCGCGATGACGCGCGCGTGGAGATTCGGCACGGTAGGGGTTCTGCGATTCCTCGTGTCGGGGTCCTGGACGGCCGATCCGGACGGTCTCGAGGCCTTCCGAGCGCCCCGGCGCCTCCCGTTCGGGGCCTTGGAAGGGGTCGCGGGAGGTACCCGAGGTGCGGTGCGCTCGGCCACTACCGGGTCATGATAGTGAGCGGACCGGAGCTTGCAAGCAAGGGTGTCTCGAGCACGCCGACCTTGGTCGCCCCCTCAAGCAGAGCAAGCGGTTCACGGGTCGGGCCGGAGAAGTACACCAGCCGCCCTCCGGGGCGAAGTCGGAGACGGGCCACCGACCACGCCGCGGGAAGGGGAGCGAACGCCCTCGCGAAGCACAGGTCGACGGGTTCTGCCACGTCCTCGATGCGGGAGTGCAGGACGAACGCGTTGGCGAGCTCGAGGCGCTCCACGACCAGCTCCAGGAAGGCGGCCCGGCTCCGCCGTGGCTCGACGAGCCGGACGACGAGCCCGGGCCTCGCCACAGCCACCACGACCCCGGGGAGTCCCGCCCCCGAGCCGATGTCGTAGGCATCGGCGTCCGAAGCACTGACGGCGACAGCCGCTCGAAGACAATCGAGCACGTGACGGCGGCGGATCCGGGACAGATCCGAGGCAGCGACGATCCCAAGGGGCACGGCCCATTCCCGGAGCAGCCCCTCGAATGCCTCCAATCGGTCAGGCGCCTCTTCCGGCACCTCGACCCCGAAACGGGCGATCACAGGACGGATGGACGACTCCACGTGTTTCACGTGAAACAGAACCTTGAGGGATCTCGGATCACCGTCCGAGGATACCCCCGCGACGATCCCCCAGGAACACGGGCCGACGAGGGCGCCTCGAGACGACCTGAGGTCGAGCTGAAGGGGGGGTCAGGAGGGGAAGATGACGACCCTGCGCTCGGGGTCCTCGCCTCGGCTCGAGCTCCGTGCTCCGCTGACGTTGGCCACGGCATCGTGGACCACCTTGCGCTCGAACGGGTTCATCGGCTCGAGCTCCTCCTCGCGCCCCGATCGAGCCACCCGCTTGGCGATCTCACGGGCCCGGGCCTCGAGCCGCTCGCGTTGGCGCCGCTTGTACTCCTCGACGTCCACGACGATCCTCGCTCGCATCCCGGTCCGCTGCCCCACCGCCACGCGCGTCAGCTCCTGGAGGGCGTCGAGGGTCTGGCCGTGGCGCCCGATCAGCAGGCCCATGTCCTCGTCGTCGGGCCCCCGCCCCAGCACGTCCACGTACATGGTGCCGCCCTCCATCGTCGGCTCGACGTCCGCGGTGACTCCCATGCGCTCCAGCAGTCCCTCGAGGAACTCGGCCCCCACGTCCCCCTGCTCCTCGAGATCCTCCTCGGAGAGCTCCTCGGCTCGTCTGCGGACGCGCACCAGCACCTCGGCGGCCTGCGATCCGATCCCGAGGATCCCCTGACGCGGCTCCTGCAGGACGGTGACGTCCACCTCCTGCTCGCTCACGCCCAGCTCGGCGAGGGCCGCCTCGACGGCCTCCTCAACGCTTGGGGCGCTTCTTTGGATCTCCTCCACCAGAGCCTCCGGAACCGGGCTTCTTGGGCTGACCGGGACGCGTGCCCGGCTTGGGCGTGCCCGGCTTGGGCGTGCCCGGGCGCCGGGTGGCCGAACCGGGCCGAGTGGTCGCCCGGCGCTTCCGCTCCATCTCCGCTCGATCGGACATCGAGGCGAAGAACCCCTTCTTGGACGAGCTCTCGTCCTTCTTGCCGTCCGCGGCCGCGGCGGCCAGCGTCTCGGCGGTGGGGCGCGTGCGGAGCATGTAGTACTGCTGGCCGATCTGCCACGCGTTCGACGTCGTCCAGTAGATCACCAGACCCGCGGGGAAGAAGATCCCGAACACGCCGAACATGATCGGCATGACCTTCATCAGCGTCTGCTGCTGCGACGACGCCGCGCCCGGGGGGCTGGCCTTTTGCATCTGCCGCTGCTGGTAGAAGGTCGTGCCGAACATCAGCGCGGCGAAGACGTAGTAGGGCACCCGGTTGACCGCCTTGCCGCAGTCGACCTGGTACTGGGGGTTCTTCCCGTTCTGGAACTTGATGCGGGTGTCCGAGATGGTCGCATCCTGGTTGCCGGCCTGCATCGCCGAGCACAGCAGGTTCATCCCGAGGAAGGACGTCCCTCCGGAGTCGCCGGGACCCTGGGCGTCGATCTGCGCCTGCGAGGTGACCGGCTGACCGTCGATGCTCTGCGGGATCTGCGCCACGACCGCGGCGTACAGCTTCGTGTCCGTCGGGACGTGGATGGGGTGCTGGGGGAAGCGCACCACCGAGTACATCGCGATGAGGATCGGGAACTGAAGCAGGACCGGCCAGCAGCCGGAGAACGGGTTCACCCCGTACTCCTTGTACAGCTTCATGATCTCTTCCTGTTGACGCTGCTTGTTCCCCTTGAACTTCTGCTGGATCTGCTTCACCTTCGGCTGGATGATCTGCATGTGCTGCATCGACCGAACCTGGCGGATCCCGAGCGGGAGCAACACGACTCGGATGAGGATCGTGAGCACGATGATCGTGACCCCGAAGTTGGGGATCACCTCGTAGAGCCGGCCGACGACCCATCCCAGTCCGTCGAGCAGCGCCTGCCAGGCGCCCAGCGCGATCATGACGCCGTACTCTGCTGTATGACGTGGTCATACACGTCGCGCCGAGCTCGCGGCGGGACGTGATCGACGCCACCGGCGGTGAACGGGCCGCATCGGGCGATCCTCCATGCGGCCATGAGCGAACCGCGAACCGCGCCGTGGATCCGGACCGCGTCCTCGGCGTAGTGAGAGCACGTTGGGTAGAAGCGGCACTGCCCGCCCAGCCACCCCGACAGGGACAGGCGATACAGGCGGATCAGGAAGACCAACGCGAGGCGTGCCGGCGCTCCGACCACCCAGACGGCGCGGCGGAGAGCGGTCACGACGGGATCACGTTCGCACGCGAGAGCAACCCCTCCACCTCCGGCACCAGGTCGGGCGTTCGGGCCCCGCGGATCGTTCCTCGGGCAACCAATGCGACGTCGTATCCCTCTCGGACCTTGGGCGCGAGCTCCCGCCACGCGGCCCGGAGGATCCGCCGGGCCCGGTTGCGGACAACCGCATCGCCGACACGGCGGCCGGCCACGAACGCGACCACCCCCGAGCCAGGCGCGACAAACACTACCATCCGGTCTCCATGGAATGCCCGGCCGGTGGACAGCACGCGACCGACGTCTTCCCTGCTCGTGGCCGGTTACGCCGACAGCCGGGTGCGGCCCTTGGCCCGCCGGCGCGCCAGGATGGCGCGCCCCGCACGGGTCCGCATCCGGATGCGAAAACCGTGGCGCTTGGCCCGCCTGCGGTTGTTCGGCTGATAGGTCCGCTTCGACATCGCTCCGCCCTCGGTAGGCGATCGCCCGCTCGTCGCCGTGATCGTCTCGGGCCGACGAAAGCCGGCCGTTCGGCCGGCCGCGGAAGTATAGCGGGTGGCTCGGGGAGGGCGAGATTCGAGGACGGCGGTCGGTCCCCGCGATCCGAGCGGGGAAAGGAGAAAGTGCGCCAAAAGGCCTCGCTCCGCGAGCGATGGGGAAAAGCCTGGTGCTATATTCCCGCCGCGCATCCCCCGGCGCCCGCACTCCCCGCGGGTGGCCTCCGCCCTTCCCCCAAGGGTTTCCACATATGTGGAAAGGTTCTGTGGATAGAGGCATGGCCGTCGCATCCTTCGAGGAAGCCGCCGCAACCACCTGGACACACGTCGTCGAGCGGGCGCGACGCGAGCTCTCGGAGAGCTCGTTCTCGATGTGGTTTCAGGAGGTCCGGGCCACCACCTTGCACGACGGCGTCCTCGAGGTCCTGGCGCCCTCCGAGTACGTCAAGGACTGGCTGGCCAAGCACTACCTCGGCCTGATCCAGTCGGCCGCCACCGAGGCCGCCGGCCTCCCAGTCCGGATCCGGCTCGACGCCGACCGCTCCGAGAACATTGCACCGCAACGCATTCCTGACACACCGCCACCGGAACGAGCTCCCATCGACCGGCCGGCCATGGGGGCTCCCGGCCTCCCGTTCCCGGCGTACACGTTCGAGGCGTTCGTCCCGGGCCCGTCCAATCGGTTCGCCCACGCCGCCGCCATGGCCGTGGCCGAGACCCCACCCTCCAAGGCGTACAACCCGCTGTTCATCTACGGCGGCGTCGGGCTGGGCAAGACGCACCTCCTCGTGGCGATCGGGCACCACATGCACCGGCTCTCCCCGCGGCTCCACGTCAAGTACGTGACGAGCGAGAGCTTCATGGCGGAGTTCATCAAGGCGGTTCGTGAGCGCCAGGGCTACCAGTTCGCCGCCCGCTACCGAGACGTCGACGTGCTCCTCGTCGACGACATCCAGTTCCTGGCCAAACGCGAGGAGACGCAGACCGAGTTCTTCCACACGTTCAACGCGCTCCACGAGAAGGAGCGCCAGATCGTCATCGCGTCGGACCGCCCACCCCAGGAGCTCGGCATGGAGGAGCGCCTGCAGTCTCGCTTCCGGCTCGGCCTGTGCGTGGACGTCCAGCCTCCCGACCTGGAGACGCGCATCGCGATCCTGCAGCTCAAGGCCCAGCGCGAGCACGTCCACGTTCCCGACGACGTGATCGAGTTCATCGCGAGCAAGTTCGACCAGAACATCCGCGAGCTGGAGGGCGCCCTGGTGCGCGTCGTCGCCTGGTCGGACCTCACCGGCCACCCCATCACGACCGAGCTCGCCGAGCACGCGCTCGAGGACCTCCTGCCCCAGGCGGAGGCGGAGATCCCACCCCTGCTGATCCTGGAGGAGAGCGCCAAGTACTTCGGGCTCTCGGTCGACGACCTGGTCAGCCCCAACCGCTCACGGCCGCTCACGACCGCCCGCCACGTCGCCATGTACCTCATGCGCGAGTGCAGCGGCCAGAGCCTGGTCAAGATCGGCGAGACCTTCGGGGGGCGTGACCACACCACCGCGCGCCACGGGATCTTGAAGATCGAGCGCGACATCCGGGCCCGTACCACCACCTACCGCCAGGTCCAGGACCTCTCCCGCATCATCCGGGACCGGGCGAGGAGCGCATGACCGGCCCGGTGCAGACGCGTGGGACAACCCGGGAACGGGCTGGGAGCGAGAGGGACATCCGAGCGGGTCGTGCACCGTTTCCCACAGCCCGTCCCCATGTCCTAGGGGCACGGTACGCTCGGGTTTTGGGGGGGTTATCCCGTTTTCCCCAGCCCCTACCACTACTAAGAGAGATATACGGAAGCCGGTAGAAGCAGTGAGGAGGGTGAAACCGTGAAGTTCCGGTGCGACCGCGATGCGCTCTCCGAGGCGCTCCAGACCGTCCAGCGAGGCGTCTCGTCCCGTCCCGGCATCCCGGCCCTGACCGGGGTGCTCATCGAGGCATCGACGGACGGAACGCTCACGCTCACGACCACCGATCTCGAGGTGTCGGCGCAGCTCTCGATCGAGGTCCAGGTGTCGGAGGAGGGGATCGCGCTGGTGCCGGCCCGGCTCCTCGGCGACACGGTCAAGAGCCTGTCGGACGCGCCGGTGGACCTCGAGGCGGACCGGGCCCAGGCGCGGATCCGCTGCGCGGCCTACGAGGGGGCCCTCCGACTGCTCCCGGCCGAGGACTTCCCGGCGTTGCAGCCGCCGACCGGGACCCGCGTGGTGGTCGAGGCGGCGCGGTTCGCGGAGGCGGTGGGGCAGGTGGCGCGAGCGGCCTCGCGCGACGAGGCCCGGCCGGTGCTCACCGGCGTCCTCCTCGAGGTGAGCCGGGAGGGCCTGACGCTCGTCGCGACCGACTCGTACCGGCTGGCGGTGCGCGAGCTCGTCGCGACCGCCGGCGGGGAGTCGAAGGCGATCGTGCCGGAGCGGGCGCTGGCCGAGGCGGGCCGCGCCTCGCAGGCGATCGAGAAGGGTGACGTCGAGCTGTTCCTCGACGAGAGCCAGGTCTCGTTCCACCTGGGGGGCCTCACGCTGACCTCGCGCCTCATCGAGGGCGAGTTTCCCAACTACCGGGCGCTGCTGCCCGAGCAGTACGAGAGCCGGCTCACGGTCTCGAGACAGCAGCTCATGGACGCCGTCCGCCGGGTGGGGCTCCTGGCGCGGGACACGTCGCCCGTCCGGCTGGAGTTCAACGCGCTCGGTGTGAAGCTGTCCTCGTCGTCCCCGGACCTGGGGCAGGCCGTCGAAGCGGTCGAGGCACGGTTCGAGGGCGAGGACCTCACCGCCGCGTTCAACCCGACCTATCTGGCGGACGGGCTCGGGGCGGCGACGGGGGAGATGGTGCGCCTCGAGGTGCGGGACGGGCTGAAGCCGGGCATCGTGCGCGGTGACTCGGACGATTTCACCTATCTCGTGATGCCGGTCCGGCTCCCCACGCCCGTCGGATAGCGCCGACGGCGTGCGCCTGTCCTGGGTCGAGCTCCGGGACTTCCGCAACCACGCGGAGACGAGGCTCGAGGAGATCCCCGAAGGCCTCGTCGTGGCCGTGGGCCCGAACGGGGAGGGCAAGACCAACCTCCTCGAGGGGATCGCCTTCCTGTTCCTGCTCCAGTCGCCTCGTACGTCCTCGACCGAGCCGATCGTCCGCCGGAGCGCCGAGGCGGCCTACGCGCGCGGCGAGACCGAGACGGAGAACGGCCGGATGCTGGTGGAGGTCGAGATCCCCGGTCGAGGAGCCAACCGCGTACAGCTCAATCGGTCGCCCGTCCGGCGCAAGCGCGACGTCCGACGCCAGGTCCGCGGGGTGTTCTTCGGTCCGGACGACCTCGTCGTGGTGATCGGCGACCCGTCGCGCCGCCGAGACTTCATGGACGAGGCCGTGCGAACGCTGTGGCCGCTCAAGGAGGGCGCGATCACCGCCTACGACCGGGCCCTGCGCCAGCGGAACCGGCTGCTGAAGGAATGGGAGGGACGGGGCGCGCCGGCGGACCTCGAGGCGTGGGACGCCGAGCTCACCGAGGCGGGGTGCGCGCTGGTCCGGCTCCGCCGCGAAGCCATCGAGCGACTGGCGCCGCCCGCGAGCGAGGAGTACCGGCATCTGGCCGGATACGGGCTCGCGTGCACGTACGCGCCCAACGTCGGCGAGGAGCCTCTCGAGGCGGCGTTCGCCGAACGGCTGGCGGCCCGCCGCGAGGACGAGGTCGTTCGCCGGACCACGCTGGTCGGTCCGCACCGAGACGACGTCGCGCTGGCGGTCCGCGACCTGGGCGCCCGGAGCTTCGCCAGTCACGGTGAGGGATGGGCGGCGGCGCTGTGCCTGCGCCTCGGGCTGGCCGCGGCCGTGACCGAGGAGGTCCGCGAGCGGCCGGTGCTGCTGCTCGACGACCCCTTCTCGGCGCTCGACCCCCGCCGGCAGCAACGGGTCGCGGAGCGGCTCGTGGATCGGGGTCAGGTGTTCGTCAGCGTGGCGGATGAGTCCCACGTCCCGCAGGACGCGGCTCGGGTGTGGGACGTGGCCGGCGGGGCGGTCTCCGAGCGCGGAACCTCGGGGGCGCCCTGATGCCGCACAGCAAGGGATGGCGGGGCCGCAAGGACGAGCGCACGCTCCGAGAGACGACGATCGGAGACATCGTCGACGGCCTGATGCGCGAGCGAGCGTTCGCCCGAGGGGTCCCGATCGGCCAGCTCGCGGCCTCGTGGAGCGCGATCGTTGGGGAGCGCCTGGCCGGCGAGTCCGCGCCGCTCAGCCTGGAGGGAGGCGTGCTCGTGGTCGCCACGACCGACGGACCGTGGGGGGCGCAGGTCCGCTTCCTCGCCGCCGAGATCCGAAAGAAGGCCAACGAGGCGCTCGGCTCCGCCGCGGTTCGCCGCGTCCAGGTCGTCGTCCGCGAGCCTCGCTCGAGACCGTTGTAGCGCAAGGGGTCAAGCGAGGTCCTGGAGCGTCCGAACGGCCATCGAAACCGCGTTCGGCGTCACCCCCTGTTGGTAGAATGTGTCCGAGCGTGTAACCGCGATCCCGCGGTGCCCCCTGGCGCACGGCCGGGGCGCCCGCGTGCCCGCGGCCCCCCGACGGGAGGTTGTTTGGTCACCGCAGCACGAGGGCCGAAGACCCGAAAGCCACGACAGTACGAGTCGGCCGACATCCAGGTCCTGGAGGGCGTCGAGCACGTGCGGCTCCGCCCCGGCATGTACATCGGCACCACCTCGGCCCGAGGCCTGCACCACCTCGTCTTCGAGGTGGTGGACAACTCGATCGACGAGGCCATGGCCGGGGTATGCGACCGGATCGTCGTGCGCGTGCTCAAGGACGGCGGCTGCCAGATCGAGGACAACGGTCGCGGGATCCCCGTCCGGCCGATCCCCAGGGCCAAGGACCGGCGGCCGGCCGTCGAGGTCGTGCTGACGACCCTGAACGCGGGCGGGAAGTTCGGCGGCGGGGGATACCGGATCTCCGGCGGCCTGCACGGCGTCGGCGTCTCGGTCGTGAACGCGCTGTCCGCCAAGCTGACCATCCAGGTGATGCGGGACGGCGGCACCTGGACGCAGTCCTACTCACGGGGCAAGGCCACGTCCAAGCTCACCCGCGGCAAGCCGACCACGAAGTCCGGCGTGATCGTGACGTTCTGGCCCGACCCCGACATCTTCGTGGAGGGCGTCGAGTTCGACCGGAAGATGTTGGCGGAGCGGCTGCAGGAACAGGCCTTCCTGACCAAGGGCGTCGAGATCCAGCTGATCGACGAACGGGAGGCTCCGGCGGTCAAGCAGGTGTTCAAGGCGACGGGCGGCATCGTCGACTTCGTGAAGCACCTCGCAGCGGGCAAGGAGACGATCCACACCAAGATCATCTCGATGGAGGCCCGCGAGGAGGACGCGGAGGCCGACGTCGCGCTGCAGTGGACCTCCGGCTACGCCGAGTCGCTCCATTCCTTCGCCAACACGATCAACACGCACGAGGGCGGCATGCACGAGGAGGGCCTGAAGAAGGCCCTGACCAACGTCGTCAACCGCTACGCCCGGGCGCACGGGCTGCTCAAGGAGAAGGAGGAGAACCTCCTCGGCGAGGACGTCCGGGAGGGGCTCATCGCGATCGTGAGCGTCCGACTGCGCGCGCCGCAGTTCGAGGGCCAGACGAAGACCAAGCTCGGCAACACCACGATGCGCTCGCTCGTCGAGACCACCGTGAACGAGCACCTCTTGACGTGGCTGGAGGAGCACCCCGGCGACGCCAAGCGCATCGTGGCCAAGACCTCGCAGGCGGCCAAGGCGCGGATGGCGGCCAAGCAGGCTCGAGACCTCACGCGGCGCAAGTCGTTCCTCGAGGGCGGGGGGCTGCCCGGCAAGCTCGCCGACTGCCAGCTCACCGATCCCGCGGCCACCGAGCTGTACATCGTCGAGGGGGATTCGGCCGGCGGGTCGGCCAAGCAGGCTCGCGACCCGCAGACCCAGGCCATCCTGCCGATCCGCGGGAAGATCCTCAACGTCGAGAAGGCCCGGCTGCACAAGATCCTGGAGAACCTCGAGATCCAGGCGCTGATCACCGCCATCGGGACCGGGGTCGGGGACGAGGAGTTCGACATCTCGAAGGCGCGCTACCACCACATCGTGCTGATGGCCGACGCCGATGTGGACGGAGCCCACATCCAGACGCTGCTGCTGACGTTCTTCTTCCGGTACATGCGCGAGCTGATCGACACCGGCTACATCTACCTGGCCAAGCCTCCGCTCTACTTGCTCAAGAACGGCAAGGAGGAGCTGTACTTCTACACCGAGCGCGAGTGGGACCAGTACCGCAAGCAGGCGGACGGCGAGAAGAAGCTCGACCCGCAGCGGTTCAAGGGCCTCGGCGAGATGGACGCGAGCCAGCTCTGGGAGACGACGATGGACCCCGAGCGCCGGACGCTCATGCGGGTGACCCTGGAGGACGCGGCCACCGCCGACCGGCTCTTCACGGTGCTGATGGGCGAGGACGTCCAGGCGCGCAAGGAGTGGATCGAGGACAACGCCAAGGACGTCGTGAACCTGGACGTGTGAGCAGCGAGGCCTAGATGTCGGAGAATCTCTTTCAGGGACGGATCGAGGACGTCCAGCTCGAGGACCAGATCCAGACCTCGTACCTCGACTACTCGATGTCCGTCATCGTCGGGCGCGCTCTGCCCGACGTCCGCGACGGATTGAAGCCCGTCCACCGCCGGATCCTGTGGTCGATGCTCGAGGGCGGCCTGCGCCCGGACCGCCCCCACCGCAAGTCGGCCTGGGCGGTCGGCGAGGTCGTGAAGAAGTACCACCCACACGGGCTCGAGGCCGTGTACGACTCGTTGGTGCGGATGGCGCAGGACTTCTCGCTCCGGCATCCGCTGGTGGACCCGCACGGCAACTTCGGCTCGGTCGACGGCGACCCGCCTGCGGCCATGCGGTATACCGAGGCGCGCCTGGCGCCCATCGCGCTCGAGCTCCTGCGCGACATCGACGCCGAGACGGTCGACTTCGTCCCCAACTACGACGGCTACGAGCAGCAGCCCACGGTGCTGCCGTCGCGCTTCCCCAACCTGCTCGTGAACGGCTCCGGCGGGATCGCCGTCGGCATGGCCACGAACATCCCCCCGCACAACCTCGGCGAGGTGATCGACGGCGTCGTGCACTTCATCGACCATCCCGAAGCCACGCCGGCGGACCTCATGAAGTTCATCAAGGGTCCGGACTTCCCGACCGGCGGCATCGTGATGGGCCGGGACGGGATCAAGGACGCCTTCGAGACCGGCCGAGGCTCCGTCAAGGTGCGGGCGGTGTGCACGATCGAGGAGTCCGCACGCGGGACCCAGCAGATCGTCGTGACCGAGCTGCCGTACCAGGTGAACAAGGCGCGGCTCGCGGCCAAGATCGCCGAGCTCTTCCACGCCGGTCGGGTGAAGGACATCGCGAACATCAGCGACCATTCGAGCGGCCGCAACGGCATGCGGCTCGTGATCTCGTTGAAGCGGGGCGCCAACCCCCAGGTGGTCCTGAACCAGCTCTACAAGCACACCCAGCTGCAGGACAACTTCGGCGTCATCATGCTCTCGCTCGTCGACGGAGTCCCCCGGACGCTGAACCTGGCGGAGATGGTCGGGTACTACGTCGACCACCAGGTCGACGTCGTGACCCGGCGCACGCGCTACCAGCTGAGGCGCGCCGAGGAGCGCGACCACATCGTCCTGGGGCTGCTGATCGCCCTGGACAACCTCGACGCCGTGATCCGGGTCATCCGCGGGTCGCAGGACGCCGAGGAGGCCCGGACCAAGCTGATGAAGCAGTTCAAGCTCAGCGAGATCCAGGCCAACCACATCCTGGACATGCCGCTGCGCCGCCTGACGAGGCTGGCGCGCGCCGAGCTCGACCAGGAGCACAAGGAGCTCCTGGCTCGGATCCGGTACCTGAAGGGGCTGCTCCGCGACCCCAAGAAGATCCGCGGCGTCATCAAGGAGGAGCTCCTCGAGATCAAGCAGAGGTACGCGAACCCCCGTCGCTCCCAGCTCAAGGCGGACGAGGGCGAGCTCGACGTCGAGGATCTCATCGCCGAGGAGGACGTGGTCATCACGGTCAGCCGCGCCGGCTACGTGAAGCGCCAGCCGATCGAGAACTTCCGGCGGCAGGGTCGGGGGGGCAAGGGCGTTCGGGGACAGAACCTGAAGGAGGAGGACGTCGTCCGCGGCGTCTTCACGACGACGACCCACCACTGGCTGCTCTTCTTCACGAGCAAGGGCAAGGTGTACCGGGTCAAGGTCCACGAGGTCCCTGAGGCCTCGCGCACCGCGCGAGGGACCTACGCCGCCAACCTTCCCGGCGTGGCGATCTCGGGCGACGAGCGCGTCCAGGCCGTCATCGACCTCAAGGAGTACGAGGACGGCCGGTACCTGCTCTTCGCCACGCGCAAGGGCATGGTCAAGAAGACCACGCTGCCCGAGTACGACTCGCCGCGCACGGGGTTGGCGGCGATCAACCTCCACCCGGGCGACGAGCTCATCGACGTCCGCCTGACCGACGGCAAGGACGACGTCCTCCTGATCTCGCGGAAGGGACAGACGATCCGGTTCCGCGAGGGCGCGGTTCGTCCCATGGGGCGCCAGACGGCCGGCGTGATCGGGATGCGGCTGGCCGAGGACGACGAGGTCATCGCGCTCGGCATCGCGTCCGAGGGCGAGGAGGTCATCAGCGTCACGCACCAGGGGTACGGCAAGCGGACGCCGTTGAGGGACTACCCGGTCAAGGGCCGCAGCGGCAAGGGCGTGATCGGTCACACGCTGACGCGCAAGACCGGGCTGCTGGCCGGGGCGTTCGTCGGCTCCAAGGACCAGGACATGTTCGTGATCTCCTCGTCGGGGATCGTGATCCGCGTGGCGGCCGGCGACATCCGCCGGGTGGGACGGGCCTCTCAGGGCGTGCGGACGATGCGCGTCGAGGAGGGCGCCACCGTCGTGGCGCTCGCGCCCGTCATCGCGCAGGCCGAGGAGGAGTAGCCGCCCCACCCTCCTCGGGCAGCGGGACGTGGCGGAAGGCCCGGAACAGCAGCAGGTCGTAGACCACCTTCAGCGTGCCCGCGATCACGAACGGCGCGCCGAGCGCCACCCGCTCCATCACCACGCCTGCGCTCGCGGCGCCGAAGGGTCGCGCCACGTATCGGGCGGTGTTGGTGTACGCCGCGGCCGCGACGCGCTCCTGCGGATCGACCATCGACACGACGTAGGCCTGCCGTGCGGGGACGTCCATCTGCGACAGGATCGAGCGCAGCAGCAGCATGGCGACGGCCGTTCCCAGCCCCGGCATGGCGGGGATCAGCGCGAGGAAGACGTTCGACGGCAGGTGGGTGAACACCATGGTGTTCAGCAGACCGATCCGGCCCGCGAGCCTCCCGGAGGCGATCGAGGATCCGGCCTGCAGGAGCCCCACGGCGAACAGGACGACCCCCATCGTCGCCGCGGTCGCGCCGAACCTTCGGGAGAACCAGAACGCGACGAACGTCGTCACCACGAACCCACCCGCTCCCGCGTCCAGCCCGAAGAGGACGGCGAGCCGGGCGACGGTCGTTCGCGAGCGTTGCAGCGGGCGCCCGGGCGTGGTCGAGCCGTGCTCGACGGCGCTCGACAGGCGCCTCGCGATCGCCACGCAGGCCGCGGCGGCGAGGGGGAACACGAGCAGCCATCGCTGGTTCGGAGGGATCCACGGCAGCGACCGGCGGAGCAGGGCCGGCCCCCCGCCGGCGAGAGCACCGCACGCCCCGGCGACGTACGCCACGGCGTTGTACCTCCCGAACACCCTGGCACGGAGCGCCGGCGGCGAGCCCCCCATCATCGCCTGCTCGATCGACGTGATGGGACCGGACTCGTTCGGGTCGGTGGAGAGCGTCCCGCTGAGGGCCACGGCCATGAGCACCGGAAGGGCGTCGGCGTACGCGTAGACGAGCCCGGCGGCGCCCATCACGGCGAGGAGCAGGGCGTAGAGGTGCCGGCGCCCCGTGCGATCCGCGACGCTCCCCACCGCCACCGAGACGAGCGCGTTGCCGGCGAGCATCGAGGTGAACACGAGCCCGACCTGTGTATCGGACAGCCCGCCGTCCGCGAGGGAGGTGCCCAGGATCACGCTCGCGAAGCCGTACACGAAGGCGCGGATGGCCTGCACGGCCAGGATCGCGCGCAGGTCGTGCTCGGTGGCATCGGAGCCGCTCGGTCGCATCAGCCTCGGCGATAATCCCATCGTGGGCGAGGGGATCGCGCTGATCGGCGGGGGAACCGTGCTCGGACTCGGCGTCGCTCTGTTGGCTTGGCGGCGCCTGTCCCCGGCGCTTGCCCTCGGCATGCTCGCCGCGGCCGGGGCGATCGTCGGCTCGGGCGCCCTGCTGGTCCAGGATCGGGCGAGCGGGGCCGATTGGGCCCTCACGCTGGTGATGCTGGGAGGACTCACCCCGCTGCACGCGTGGCTGCTGTTCGGCCGCTCGCGAGAGCCCTGATCAGCCGGGCATGGTTGCCGTGGCCTCCGCCGCCGCGTAGAAATGGGCGGAACCGATGAGCGAGCCGGCAGGTCCGATCCCCGTGGCCACCACCCAGACGCGCCCGCGCGTCGAGGCCGACGCGCCGCAGAAGGCGCCGAAGCCCAAGCGCTTGCGCCGCCCGAAGGCTCGTCAGGCTCGGGTCGTCATCCGCAAGGTGGGCCCGTGGTCGGTGCTGAAGCTCTCGTTCCTGTTCTACCTCTGCGTCATGGTGGTGATCCTCGGCGCGCTGGTGATCCTGTACGGCGTGCTCGACGCGATCGGCGCCCTGAAGTCGGTGACGGACCTGATCCGGGACCTGTTCGCGGACCAGCAGTTCGTCATCCACGGCGACTGGCTCTTCACGCGCGCGGTCCTGATCGGGCTGGCCATGGTCGTCATCTGGTCGCTCATCAACGTGTTCGTCGCGTTCCTGTACAACCTGATCTCCGACATCGTCGGCGGAGTGGAGGTCACGCTCTCCGAGCGGCGGTGACGTTTGTGCTGCTCATCGACGTGATTGACACGGTTTCGAGGGCGCGCGTACGCTTGGCCGCGGGCCGGGTCGATGGCCCCCGCGGTTTCGTTCCGGGCCTGTAGCTCAGCTCGGTTAGAGCGCATCCCTGATAAGGATGAGGTCGTTGGTTCAAGTCCAACCAGGCCCACGCTGAGAAGAGGAGGGCGGCCATGGCCGAGGACACTGCAGAGGGCAAGAAGAAGCGAGGGTTCTTCGGCAGACTCATGCGGTTCGCGTTCATCGCGGCGATCGTCGGCGCGGTCGTCGCCGTGTTCAAACGCCGGCGCGGCAAGGATCTCGAAGAGGACGAGTGGCAGGAGATCCCGCCACCAGCGGGCGGCTGACCGACTGAGTCTCCGGATCCACCCGAGGGCCCGTGGCGACACGGGCTCTCGGCATGTTCCGACCCGTCCGGCGTTAGGCTCGCGGCCGTGAGCAGCGAAGCCTGGGCGCTCGCCAACCGGGCCGCCGCCGTTGCCGGCGTGACCCTGCGTGCCCTGTCCTCCCTGGAGGACGCCGATCGCATCGCGGGCGTCCTCGTCGCGACGTGGGGGGAGGAGCAGGTCGTGCCCCGCGAGATGCTCCGTGCCCTCGCCGAGAGCGGGAACGAGCCGTACGGAGCGTTCGCCGGTGAGGAGCTCGTCGGGTACGTCCTGGGCTGGGCGGGGGTGGACCCGGGAGAAGGCGTCCACGTCCACTCGCACATGCTCGCGGCGCTCCCGGCGTGCCGGCACCGAGGCGTGGGGTACGCGCTGAAGCTCGCCCAGCGAGCCCAGGCCCTCGAGCGAGGGATCCGCACCGTTCGGTGGACCTTCGACCCGCTCGTGGCGCGCAACGCCTACTTCAACCTGAGCAAGCTGGGCGCCGTCGCGGATCGGCTGGAGCGGAGCTTCTACGGAGAGATGACCGACTCGGTCAACCGCGGCGACCGAAGCGACCGGCTCGTCGTGCGCTGGGACCTGGAGCGGGAGCCGGGATCTCGGGCGACCGGCGCGCCGGGATTCCAGGACGCGATCTCGATCGGACGGGAAGGCCCGCATCGCTCGGATCCCTCGGTCGACGGTGCCGCTCGCGTCTTCGTGCAGATCCCTGAGGAATACCACGCCCTGCGCGAGGCGGACCCGTCGGCCGCGGGCCGCTGGCGGGACGTGGTGGCCGAAGCCCTCGAGGCGTGCTTCGGCGCCGGCCTGCACGCGACGGGATTCCGTCGCACCGAGGCCGTGAGCGGCTACCTCATGACCCGAGACGCGTCGTGACGAGAGTCCGGTCGGTCGAGCTGCGGTTGGTCGGCCTCCCGCTCGTCCGTCCCTTCCGGACGAGCTTCGGCGAGATGACGCGCAAGGAGTGCGTCCTCGCGCGCGTGGAGACCGACGCGGCGGTCGGCTGGGGCGAGTGCGTCGCCGGGGTCGAGCCGGACTTCTCCGGCGAATGGAACGAGGGAGCCTGGCTCGTGCTGCGCGACTTCCTGATCCCCGCCCTGTTCGGCGCGGGGGACGTTTCGCCGCACGATCTGGGGCCGGCGTTCGCGTTCGTGCGAGGTCACCCGATGGCCAAGGCGACCCTCGTCGACGCCTTCCTCGACGCGGCGTTGCGGGCCGAGGGCCGTTCCCTCGCGACGTTCCTCGGCGCCGAACGGGAGCGCGTGACGTGCGGCGTGTCGGTGGGCATCGCGCCGACGACGGAGCGGCTGCTCGAGCAGGTGGGTGGCTACCTCGCCGAGGGCTATCGCCGGATCAAGCTGAAGATCGAGCCCGGCACCGACGTCGAGCGCGTCCGCGCCGTCCGCGAGGCCCACCCCGGCATCGTGCTCTCGGTCGACGCGAACGCCGCGTACACGCTGGAGGACGTGAAGGTCTTCCGGGACCTCGACGAGCTCGACCTGCTCATGGTGGAGCAGCCGCTCCACCATGAGGATCTGGTGCAGCACGCGAAGTTGCAGTCCGAGATCGAGACCGCGGTGTGCCTCGATGAGTCGATCCGCTCGCCGGCCGACGCCGCCGCCGCGATCGAGCTGGGCGCCTGCCGGATCGTCAACGTGAAGCAGGGGAGGGTGGGCGGCGTGCTCGAGGCCAGGCGTGTGCACGATGTGTGTGCGTCGCAGGGGGTGCCGGTGTGGTGCGGGGGCATGCTGGAGACCGGGATCGGTCGCGCCACGAACGTGGCGCTCTCGGCCATGCCGGGCTTCACGCTGCCCGGGGACACCAGCGCGAGCGCGCGGTACTTCCCCGAGGACCTCACGACGCCGTTCGAGCTCTCGCCGGACGGGACGATGGCGGTGCCCGGCGGTCCGGGCATCGGGGTGGATCCGATCCCGGAGCGTCTCGAGGCCTGCACCCTGCGGCTCGAGCGGTTGGAGAAAGAGTGACAAAAGCGCGGGGTCCGGCTTGACCGCGGCCGGCGCGAGCCCGTACTGTGCGCGATGAGAGACCGCTGCGACCCTCGGGTTGCGGCGGTTTCTCGCATCTGGGGTGCAATCCAACGGTTCCCGTCTCCGCGGCACATCCGGCGCCGAATGACCGCGTCGGCGTGCCCGGCCGTCCTAGACTGCGCAAGGCACGCGCGTGAACGATGAGGGGCGGTCCATGAGGAAACGGGTCATCCGGGCGGGCGAGATCGAGATCGAGGACTCGGAGGGCAGGGTCCGCGCCCGCTTCGGGGTGACGAACGAGGACCTCCCGTTCCTGTCGTTCTACGGAGCGGACGAGAAGCTCCGGGCCCGGTACGGCGTCCAGCCGGACGGCTCGGCCGGGCTCGCCATCGCCGACGAGGAGGGAAAGGTCCGAGCCACCTTCGGGCTCTTCTCGGACGGCTCGGCCAGCATGGCGATGGTGGACCGCAACGGGAAGGTGCGTGCCAAGTTCGGCCTGGGCTCCGAGGGCTCGCCGACGCTGGCGCTGCGGAACAAGGACGGTGAGCTCGGCTTCGTGTACTCGCTTGCCCAGCAAGGGTCTCCGACGATCTCGCTGCAGGACGAGGACGGGAAGGTGCGCGCCCGGCTCGGCCTGGCGGCGGAGGGATCTCCGATCCTGCGGCTCCTGAACAAGGACGGCGAGCTCCGCGCCATCATGGGGCTCACCGGCGACGGCGCACCGGTCCTGCAGTTCCTCGGCAAGGACGGGGACCCCACGTGGACCGCCCCGAGCTCGTTCGCGGGCCCGGCCTCCGACGAGGGACCCGCCGCCAAGACCGGACGATCGTCGAGGAAGGATCCCGTCACCGAGGATGCCCCCGCCGCGTCACCAGCCCCGGCCGAGCCGGAGGCCTCGGAGGGGAGCTGAAGCCGCCTGACGGGGTGGTGGGTCGCGGCCTTCGTCGTGCAGTGGATCCTGCTCGCGGTGCTCACCGTCGTCGTGGTGGCGCTGGCGCGGCAGATCGGCGTGCTGCACCTGCGGCTGGACCCGCTGGGGGCGCTCGAGGTGGACGACGAGGGCCCCCCGATCGGTGAGGCGCCGCCCGAACGCACCTCGCGGACCCGCGACGGCACGCCGGTGCTCGTTGGGGGACCGGGGCCGATGCGGCTCCTGGCCTTCGTCTCCGAGACGTGCCCCATCTGCGAGCGTGTGCTGCCCTCGCTGCCCGCGGCCGCCGCCGCCGCCGGGCTGATCCCCCAGGTGGTGTCGGACCCCGAGCTCGAGGCGGTCTACCGGGTGCCGGGCGTGCCGTTCCTGGTCGTGTTGGACGAGCTCGGCGTGGTGCGCTCGAAGGGGACCGTCAACTCGCTCGAGCAGATCGAGGGCCTCGTCGACACAGCGCGGCGGCGCATCGACGACGACGCGCGGGTTCGGACCGGCTGATGGGAGCGGTGGCCCGTGCGGAGACCGAGCTCGCCCGCCGGACGAGCCGGCGATCGTTCCTGGGGAAGGTGGGACGCGCCGTCGTCGCGCTCGCCGGCGGGCCCATGGTCGCGGTAGCGCTGGCGCCGGAGCGGGCCGAGGCCAACCACATCTGCGGGCACACGTACACGACGGGCTCCTGTCCCCACCCGTACGCGCCGCTCTCGCGGACCGACGCCTACGGCTTCCCGATCCATCCGCACTTCGGCTACCCGGTCGACGACAACGGCTTCATCTACCTCTCCTCGCGACAGCCGCGCCGCAAGGTGTGCCAGACCGTGGTGCCCGAGCACTACCCGTTCGTCCATCACCCCCGATACGGCGGTGGATGGAGCCGATGCTGCAACGGCCGGGTCCGTCACATCCAGGACTGCTGCTCGTCATCGCGGACGCGGATCAACGGCGACGGCTCGGTCCGGGGGTACTGCGCCCGGAGCCTCCGCGTGTTCTGCATCACGTACCGTGAGCTGGACGTCCGGTGCTGAGCGAGCCGCTCGTCGCGGCGGTGGTCGCCGCGTCGGTCGTCGCCGGGATCACGGCGCTGTTCGGCCCCTGAGGGCTCTCGATGGTGGAGACCATCACCCCCGTGGTGCACGGGGGCCGGCGGAGCAGGTGGGCGACGTTCCTCGCCCTGCACGTCGCCGGCGCCACGCTGGCGGCCGTGGCGTTCGGCGCCCTGCTCGGCGAGGCCGGCGCGCTGCTCGGCGCGCCGTGGGGGAGTGCGGGCGTCGCGCTCGTCGCCGGGTCGGCGGTCCTGTACCTGGCGCGGGAGACGGTCGGCCTGCGGATCCCGGTTCCCCAGCTCCGCCGCCAGGTCCCCGACTGGTGGCGGACGTTCTTCGGGTTCGGGCCGGCGTCCTTCCTCTACGGGCTCGGGCTCGGGGTGGGGTTCCTCACGTTCCTGTCCGGCGGCACGCTCGTGGTGGTGGTGGTGGCGGCCGTCGCCGGGGGCCGGCCGGCGCTCGGGGCGATGCTGATGGGGCCCTTCGGGCTGGCGCGGGGGATGACCGCGCTGGTCGCGATGCGCGCCCGGACGCCGGAGGGCGGCTCCGAGCTCGTCGGGCGGATCGCCCGGTCTGCGGGCCGTCCCGGATGGCGGGTGGTGCGCTCGGCGGCGCTCGCGGCCGTCGCCGTCGCCGGGCTCGCGGCCGGAGGTCGGCTCGAGGGCCGGCAGCTGGGAGCCGTTGCGGCGGCGGTCGTCGCCGTGGCGTTCGCCGCGGCCGGCGTGGCCAAGCTGGCGGATCTTCGCTCGTGGCGTCGGGGCCTCGGCGCGTACGTGCTCCCCCGCCCCGTGGAGCGCGCCGCCTCGGTCGTGGTCCCGGGCGCCGAGCTCGTGGTGGCGACACTGCCGTTCCTCGGACTGCGCTCGACGGCGGGGCTCGTCGCCCTCGTGGCCCTGGCGGCCTTTTCCGCGGCGACGGTTCGCGCCCGGATCCGGGGCGGCAGCCGGCTTGCGTGCGGCTGCTTCGGATCGGCGACGCCGCGCGACTACCGGCTCCTGCTCCTTCGCAACGCGCTCCTGGCCGTGGCGGCGATCTCGGCCTGGCGAGGCGGGGGGGATGCGCCGGTCGCCGCGCTCCGGATGCCGGCGGGATCGGAGCTCCTGCCGGCTGCCATCGTCGCGACCGGGCTGGGGCTCGCCGTGTGGGCCGGGGCGCAGACCGCGATCGCCGTTCGGCGCGGGGCCCGGCAATGAAGCGGATCGCGCTCGCGGTCGCCGGGATGGCCGCCGTAGCCGTGGCGGCCCTCGCGCTTCCGGCCGGGGCGACACACACGAACCAGACGGACCCGAACGATACGCCCGGCCGCCTCGACGTTCGCGGGGTCGTGCTGGCTCACGACGAGACGCCGCGGTGGCGCATCTCCACGTTCGCCTCGTGGACGACGCGGCAGCTCTGGGACGCGGGCGGGCTCGTCGTCGAGCTCGACACGACGGGCGAGGCCGGGATCGACCACCTCATTGTCGTCCGATCGGACGGCCGGAAGCTCGTCGCCACCCTCTTCCGGGTTCGGGCCGACGGCTCCGAGCGCCGGGTCGCCAACCTGCACGCCGCCAAGGACGGCCGGGCGGGGGTCGCGGTCTCGGTCGCGCTGCACCGGCTGACGATCGGCTCCGAGCGAACCTCGTACTTCTGGTCGGTGCTCTCGATGTTCACGGGCGCGGCGTGTCCCCAGACCTGCCTCGACCACGTGCCCGACGAGGGCATGATCGAGCAGCCGCTGCCCGGGATCACGCCGTCGCCCACACCCACGACGACACCGAGCCCGACGCCCGGTCTCGGCGGTTGAGGGGTCGGTCGCCCGCTTCCCAACCCTCCGGGGGCCGTGGGAGTATCCGTCCATGTCCGCCGACGCCCTGATCACCAACGCCAACGGGCGTCGCCCCGGGCTCGGCCGGGGGCGGGAGCCGGCGGCCGCGCTCACCGCGGTGGTCGAGGACCTCGCGGGCGAGCTGTCGCTCCGCCCGCTCCTCGAGCGGATCCTCCTGCACTCGACCGAGCTGCTCGGGTGCGACGCCGGATCGATCTGCCTCGTCGACGAGTCCGCCGGTGTCTACCGCAAGGAGGCGGACATCGGGGTGGCCTGCCAATCGGGACGCGTCTTCCCCCTGACGGAGGGCGTGACCGGCGCGGTCGTGAAGCGTCGGGGCCCGGTCATCTTCGCCGACTACGCCGAGGTGCCGGGCGGCCACGTCCGGCCGGAGGACCGCGCGTCGCTGCGCGGCGTGATCGGGGTCCCGATCTGGTGGCGTGGCGAGATCGTGGGGTCCTGCGTGGTGTTCTCCCGAGACCCCGGGCGCACGTTCTCCCTGCAGGACGCCGAGCTGCTCGGGCTGTTCGCGAAGCACGCCGCCATCGCCGTGACGAACGCGCGCCTGCACGAGGCCTCGGAGGCCAACGCGAGGGCGGAGGCGACCGCGGCCGAGAGGGAGCGCATCGCGCGGGAGGTGCACGACACCGTGGCGCAGGGGCTGGTTTCGGTCCTGCTCCAGCTCCGGGCCGCCGACGGCGCGGTCGCCGAGGGGCGGTCCGAGGACGCCGTGGCCGCGCTCCGCGAGGCGCGCGCGACCGCAGAGGCCGCCTTCGAGGAGACCCGCCGCAGCGTGCTCGGCCTGGCGCCGTCGCCGCTCGAGGGCCGCTCGCTGGAGGAGGCGCTGGAGCTCGAGGTCGACTGGGCGAACCGGATCGGCGTGGCGGACCTGCGGCTGGTGACGGCGGGACCGCAAGTACCGTTGCCGGCTGAGCTGGCGCTCACGCTCTTCCGCATCGCGCAGGAGGCGCTCACGAACGCGCTCCGCCACGCGCGGGCACGATCGGTGCGGTTCGGGCTCGTGTACGGGCCGGCCGACGTCACGCTGCTCGTCCAGGACGACGGGGCGGGGTTCGACCAAGCGCAGATCGATCAGGCCGGCGAGCTCGGGCACGGGGGCCTCCGGGGGATGGCCGAGCGGGCGCACCTTCTCGGAGGCACGCTCGAGCTCGACTCGACCCCAGGATGGGGAACGCGCGTCCGCGCCTCGATCCCCCTCCCGCTGGCTTCGCCCGCCGATGCCGAGCCGCTGGTCGGTCCCGTCCGGGTGCTCGTGGTCGACGACCACGCGATCGCCCGGGCGGGGATCGTCCGGCTCCTGTCCTCGGCGGGCGCGGCGGGGAGCGACCCCGCGCTTCGGATCGTCGGCGAGGCCTCCTCGGGCGAGGAGGCGGTGGCGGCCTGGCGCCAGCTTCGGCCGGACGTGGTCCTCATGGACCTCCGGATGCCGGGCGGTGACGGGATCGACGCGATCGCGCGGATCCGTCGCGAGGACCCGCAGGCTCGCATCGTGGCGCTCACGGCGTTCACGAACGACGATCTGGTCGCCGGCGCGATCCGAGCCGGCGCGCGCGGCTACGTCGGCAAGAGCGCAACGGTCGCGGAGCTCGTCGGCGCAGTGCTGAGCGCCTCGCGCGGCGACACAGTGCTGTCGGGTGCGGCGGCGGACCGTCTCCGCTCGCACCTGAATGGGTCGGGCGGCTACCTGGCCCTCACCGACCGCGAGCGCGAGGTGGTTCGCTACCTCGAACGCGGAACGCCAGATCGGGAGATCGCCGCGGCGCTGCATATCTCGATCAAAACGGTCGAGAAGCACGTCGGCTCCATCCTGCGCAAGACCGGCAGCCAGAACCGCACGCAGGTTGCCGCGTTGGCGCGTGAGTACACTCGCGCCTAGGGGAAACCCCGGCCCTCGGGACGGGTGATCCCCCCGATGCCGGGGCATCGTCCATCCACCTAGCCTGTGCTCGCGTTCGCGAGCCAACGGAGGTGATTGGGATGCCCGTCGTCCCGTTCAAGGACATCATCGACCGCGCCTACAAGGACCGCTACGGCGTCGCGGCCTTCAACATCGTCAACGACCTCACGCTCGAGGCCGTGCTGGCGGCGGCGGTGGAGCAGCGCGCGCCGCTGATCGTCCAGACCTCGGTCAAGACGGTGAAGTCGATCGGGCGAGACGTCCTGTTCGGGATGTGGAAGACGATGACGGCCGGGATCGAGGTCCCCGTCACCCTGCATCTCGACCACTGTCCCGAGCGCGAGGTCATCACCTCGTGCCTCGAGGCCGGCTGGAACTCCGTGCTGTTCGACGGGTCGTCGCTTCCCGTGCAGGAGAACCTGAAGCAGGCCAAGGAGGTCGTCGAGGAGGCGCGCCGCTACGGCGCCCACGTCGAGGGCGAGATCGAGCCGTTCAAGGGCGTGGAGGACGACCTGGGCTCGGATGAGGAGTCCGACCGCCAGTCGCTCGAGGTGGCGCTCGACTTCATCCGGTCGACCGGGGTCGACTGCTACGCGCCGGCGATCGGGAACGCGCACGGGTGGTACTCGAGCGAGCCCAAGCTCGACGCGCAGCGCGTGTCGGACATCGAGGCCGCCGAGCCGATCCCGATCGCGCTGCACGGCGGGAGCGGGATGACCGACGCGCAGTTCACCGACCTGATCGCGCGCGGCTGCGCGAAGGTGAACATCTCGACCGCGCTCAAGCGGCGGTTCATGAAGTCCAACCTGGAGTTCCTGCGCGACGCGGAGGCCAAGGACAAATGGGATCCGCCGTCCCTCTTCAAGCACGTCCGGGCCGAGATCGTCGAGTTGACCGCGGATCACATCAAGCGTTTCGGCAGCGTGGGCAAGGCCTGGTGAGCACCCTCATCTTCGACTGCGACGGCGTGCTGGCCGACACCGAGCGGTACGGCCACCTCGTCGCATTCAACCAGACGTTCGAGGAGTTCGGCCTGCCCGTGCGCTGGTCCGAGGAGGAATACGGCCGCAAGCTCGCGATCGCCGGCGGCAAGGAGCGCATGAAGAGCCTGCTCACCGAGGACTTCGTCGCGGAGGCGGGGCTCCCGGCCGATCCGGAGGGTCAGAAGGCGATGCTCGCCGACTGGCATCGCCGGAAGACCGCGATCTACACGGAGCTCGTGGCGGCGGGCAAGCTGCCGGGTCGGCCGGGCGTGGCCCGCGTCATCGGCGAGGCGCTCGACGCCGGCTGGGACCTCGCGGTGGCCTCGACCTCGGCGGAGGCGTCGGTACGCGCAGTGCTCGACCACGTGGTCGGGCCGGCGCAGGCCGCCCGCTTCGCGCTGGTGCTCGCCGGCGACGTGGTCGAGAAGAAGAAGCCGGCCCCGGACATCTACCTCCTCGCCGTCGAGCGCCTCGGCGCCGACCCGGCGAACACGCTGGTGGTCGAGGACTCGCGCAACGGGTTGCTGGCGGCTGCCGGCGCCGGCCTCACCTGCCTGGTCACCGTCAACGGCTACACCGAGGACGAGGACTTCTCCGAGGCCGCCCTGGTCGTGACCTCGCTCGGCGACCCCGACGAGCCGGCGAAGGTGCTCGCCAACCGGAGCGCCGCCCATCCCGGCGACCGACTGGGCCTGGACGACCTCATCGCGTGCCTCGGCGCGCGCTGACCCTGCAGAACGACGAAGAAGGAGGTGCGGATGGGGGGATCGAGCTTTGAGAATGTCGAGCTCGTCGTGCGCACGATCGCGGACACGGCCGTCGAGAACGAGAAGTACTTCGGCGACCTCGACGCGGTCGTCGGGGACGGCGACTTCGGGTACTCGATGGCTCGCGGCTTCGAGATCGTGGTCGCGGACTGGGGCAACTTCGACCGGGCGGACATCGGCACCTTCCTGAAGAAGATCGCCGTGGTGATCACGGGCCGGATCGGCGGGAGCTCGGGCCCCATCTGGGGGACGGCATTCCTGCGGGCCGGGGCCGTTTCGGCCGGCAAGACGGAGCTCACGGTCGACGAGGTGATCGCGATGCTCCGGGCGGCGATCGATGGCATCAAGCAGCGCGGCCAGTCGGATCTTGGCGACAAGACGCTGCTCGACGCCCTCGTCCCGGCCGTCGACGTGCTCGAGGAGTCGCTTCGCGGGGGGGAAGGAGCGCGCGCCGCGATCGCGAAGGCGGCGGCCAAGGCCCGCGAGCAGGCCGAAGTCACGAAGGATCTGGTGGCCAGGAAGGGCCGCGCCGCATACACGGGCGAACGCAGCATCGGGACGCTCGACGCCGGAGCGGTCGCGGTCGCGGTCATGTTGGAGCGGCTCGCCGAGGTCTGGCCCGGCGAGGGCTGAGCGAGAGAAGGGGGAACGACGTGAAGAAGTTCGTGAACGACCCGAAGCAGTTCGTGCCCGAGATGCTGAAGGGCATCGCGCTCGCGAACCCCGGGATGGTCAAGTACGTGCCCGAGTACAACCTCATCATGCGGACGGACGCGCCGAGCGACGACAAGGTGTCGATCGTCCAGGGCTCCGGATCCGGCCACGAGCCCGCGCACGTCATGATCGTCGGCAAAGGGATGCTCGACGCCGCCTGTCCCGGCGACGTGTTCGCCGCGCCGCCGATGGACTACGTCCTGGAGACGACCAAGCTCCTGAACTCCGCCAAGGGCGTGCTGCACCTCATCAACAACTACAGCGGCGACCGCATGGCCTTCGACATGGGCCGCGAGATGGCCGAGGCCGAGGGCGTCCGGATCGGCACCGTCATCGTGGACGACGACGTGGCCGTCAAGGACTCGACGTACACGGTCGGACGTCGCGGCGTCGCCGGGAACTTCTTCGTGATCAAGGCGGTCGGCGCGGCCTCGGAGAAGGGTGCCGAGCTGGACGACCTCATCAAGCTGGGGGAGCGGGTCAACTCGGTCACCCGGACGATGGGGATGGCACTCACGTCGTGCACGCCGCCGGCGAAGGGTTCGCCGCTGTTCGAGCTCGGCGAGGACGAGATGGAGATGGGCGTGGGGATCCACGGCGAGCCGGGACGGCGCCGCGAGAAGCTCGCCGACGCGAACGCCATCGTCGACGAGCTCGTCGAGGCCACCGCGTCGGATCTGCCTTTCAACCGGGGCGACAACATCGCGCTGATGATCAACGGGCTCGGCGGGACGCCGATCAGCGAGCTGTACCTGCTGTTCGGGCGGGCGCACGACCAGCTGACGGGCCGCGGGATCAACGTCGCCAAGAGCTACGTGGGCGAGTACTGCACCTCGCTCGACATGGCCGGGTGCTCGGTGACGCTCGTCAAGCTCGACGACGAGCTGGTCTCGCTGCTCGAGGCGCCTGCGGAGATCCCCAACCGCGTCTTCTAGTTGCTGTAGCCCGGCCAAGGGGTTGTGCGAGCGAGAAAGGCTCCGCTAGGTTCCTGGGCACGTCTCGTCGCGCCGAGGGAGGTGCCCCATGGGAGGGATCGGCCGGGCTCGTTGGGTCACGCTGGGGGTCGCGCTGCTGCTCGCGGTGGGCCTGGTGCCCACCGCGAGCAGGCCCGGGACCGCCCAGGCCGATCCAGCAGATGCCGCGCTGGCGAGCCCCAGCGTGCGCAACCCGGTGGACGAGGTCTACTACTTCGTCCTGCCGGACCGGTTCTCCAACGGCGATCAGGGCAACGACACCGGTGAGCTTCCCGGCGGTCCGCTCCAGACCGGCTTCGATCCCACGAACCGGGGCTTCTTCCACGGCGGCGACCTGGCCGGGCTGACCCAGAAGCTCGACTACCTGCAGGGGCTCGGCGTCACAGCCATCTGGATGGGGCCGGTCTTCAAGAACCGGCCGGTGCAGGGGCTCGGCACCCCGTTCGTGTCCGCGGGGTACCACGGGTACTGGACGACGGACTTCACCCGCGTCGACCCGCACTTCGGCACGAACGGGGAGCTGCAGAACCTCCTCGACACGGCGCACGGGGACGGCCTGAAGCTCTTCTTCGACATCATCACCAACCACACCGCCGACGTCATCGACTACCAGGAGCACGTGTACGACTACATCCCCAAGGCCGACGCCCCGTACCTGGATGCGAACGGCGTGCCCTTCGACGACCGGGACTACGCCGGCACCAACGACTTCCCGGCCCTCGACCCCGAGGTGAGCTTCCCCTACACCCCGGTGTTCAACTCGAACGCCGATCGCCACGTGAAGCGGCCGAAGTGGCTGAACGACGTCACGCTGTACCACAACCGCGGGAACACGACGTTCTCCGGCGAGAACTCGGTGTACGGCGACTTCTTCGGTCTCGACGACCTGTTCACGGAGCAGCCCCGGGTGGTGCGGGGCATGACCCAGATCTTCGGCCGGTGGGTGCGGTTCGGCGTCGACGGCTTCCGCGTGGACACCACCAAGCACGTCAACCTCGAGTTCTGGCAGCAGTGGGCGCCGGCGATGCTGGCCCAGGCCCACAAGATCCACAACGACGACTTCTTCATGTTCGGCGAGGTGTTCGACCCCAACCCGAACTTCCCCTCGATCTTCTCGACGGACGGCGACCTGCCGGCCGTCCTGGACTTCGGGTTCCAGAACCGGGCGCAGCGCTTCGCGGCCGAGTCGGCCCCTACCGACCAACTCCAGCAGTTCTTCGCCTCCGACGACTGGTACACGGACGCGGACTCGAACGTGTACGCGCTCCCGACCTTCCTGGGCAACCACGACATGGGCCGGATCGGGATGTTCGTGAGCGACGCGAACCCCGGAGCGAGCGACGACGAGCTCCTGGCCCGGGACCTACTCGCGCACGAGCTCATGTTCTTCTCCCGCGGCGAGCCGGTCATCTACTCGGGTGACGAGCAGGGCTTCACCGGCGCCGGCGGCGACCAGCTGGCCCGCCAGGACATGTTCCCCAGCCTGACCGAGGAGTACTGGGACGACGACCAGCTCGGGACCGACGCCAGCCCCCAGGACGACAACTTCGATCCCGATCACCCCATCTACCAGCAGGTGTCCGAGCTCGCCGCGCTGCTCCAGGAGAACGAGGCGCTGCGGACCGGGGCCCAGATCCACCGGTACGCGACCGATCAGGCCGGCATCTACGCGTTCAGCCGGGTGGGGCGCGACGAGCGGGTCGAGTACCTCGTCGCAGCGAACAACGCCGAGACCGAGCAGACCGCAACCTTCGCGGCGCTCACCCCGGATGCCGGGTTCTCGGCGGTGTGGCCCTCGGGGGCGCCGGGGTTCACCTCGGGCTCCGACGGCACCGTGACGATCACCGTGCCGCCGCTGAGCGCCGTGGTGTGGAAGGCCGACGGGCCGATCCCCGACAGCGACTCCGCGCCGGCGATCACCCTGGGCGAGCCCCAGCCGTTCTTCCTGGACAAGGACGGGCACCATCGTGAGGGGCTGTGGCTCACCGCCGATCTCGACCGCGACCTGTACGCCGAGGTCACGTTCGCCGTCTCGGTCGACGGCGGCGAGTTCGCGCCGATCGGGACCGACGACAACGCCCCGTACCAGGTCTTCTATTCCACCGAGGGCCTGGCCGAGGGAACGCCGCTGCAGATCAAGGCCGTCGTGAACGACCTGAACGGCCACTTCGCCTCGGCCGACCTGGCGAGCGAGGTCCCGCCGCCGCCGCCCCCGCCCGACCCCGGCGCCGACGAGCCCGACTCCGTGGTGGTGCCCGGAAGCCTGCAGTCCGAGCTCGGATGCGCATCCGACTGGGATCCAGCGTGCGCGAACACGGCCCTCACCTACGACGCGAACGGCGACATCTGGACCGGCACCTTCGACGTCCCGGCGGGGGACTGGGAGTACAAGGTCGCGCTGAACGGCTCGTGGACGGAGAACTATGGCGCGGGCGGCGTGCGCGACGGCGCGAACATCGCCCTGTCGCTCTCGGCCCCGACGACGGTGACGTTCTGGTACAAGACCGACACCCACTTCATCACCGACGACGTGAACTCGGAGATCGTGACGGCGCCCGGGAGCTACCAATCCGAGATCGGTTGCTCGTCCGACTGGGATCCCGCCTGCATGATGTCCTGGCTCCAGGACCTCAACGACGACGGGGTCTACACGTTCACGACGAACCGGATCCCCGCCGGCAGCTACGAGGTGAAGGTGGCCCATGACCGGTCGTGGACCGAGAACTACGGCGCCGGAGGCGTACCGAACGGGGCGAACATCCCGTTCGATGTCGCCGAGGGCGAGACGGTGTCCTTCCGGTACGACATCGTGACGCATCTGCTGACGATCTCGTCGGCCTGAGCCGAGACGGGCGTCCGCCGCTCCGACGGCGCGGCGGACGTCAGCGCTTCCCCCGCCTTGCCCGGCAGGGGTCTCGTCGCGGACGTGCGTTGCTCGCGGGCAGGGGTGGGGCGTATCGTCGGTCAACTCGGACCGAAGGGGGCGGACGTGGGCTCGTACGAGGACGCCGTCGACGTGCTCGACCGGGAGCTGCAGCGGGTGCTCGGCGTGTTCGAGAGCGTCTCATCCGAGGAGTGGTCCAGGCCAACGATGCTCCAGCCGCTCGATCCGGCCCTGCCGCACTGGACCGTGTTCGAGCTCGCCGGGCACTTCGACATCTCGATCGGACTCACGTGGATGCTCTCGGAGGAGCCCAAGCAGGGGCAGGTGGGCCGCGACCGGGTGAGCTTCTTCATCTTCCCTCGGTCGGACGTGGCGCCGGTCGTCTACGACTACGCGTTCACGATGGTGGAGGGGAAGAAGCCGGTCGATATGCCGGCCGTCCTTCGTGAGACCTTCAAACGGTCGGTCGACGGAGCGCGCGCGAACCCGCCGACGCTGGTGGGATCCGGCTACTACGCGCTGATGGAGCTCGGCGAGTTCGTGCCGAGCCGCATCGTCGAGGCCGTCGTCCACGGGTTCGATCTGACCGATGCCCTGGGCCGCGAGACGGTCGCCAGCCCCGAGGCCGTCGCGATCACGGCCGGCATCCTGGACGACCTCCTGGCGCGGCGAACGGTGGCGGGGCGCCCCGCGGATCTCGCGGACGACCTCGCCTGGGTCCGGGCGGCGTCGGGACGAGCCCCCCACGACGATCCGCGCCTGCCCCTGATCGGTTGAGCGCCGGGCCCGGCTCATCCCGTCCTAGACTGGCAGCGAGGGGTGCGGTGGCCACGGCCGCGCGGCATCACGCTCGGGGACGTAGCTCAGTCGGTAGAGCACCTGCTTTGCAAGCAGGGGGTCGGCGGTTCGAGTCCGCTCGTCTCCACGAACGACACGTACGTGTGAACCAGGCACCGGAGCGCGGACGTCCTCGCGTCTGCGCGCATGACCTCGAAATCAGACTTCGCAGCCGACCGCGATCTCGAGCGCTTCGCAGACCTGCCGCATCCGCTCGTCGCTGAGACGGCCGAGGCGCTCAACAAGTGTTCCGACCGACACGCTCTCGATGGAGTCGAGGTTGATGACCGAAGTCTGCGGGATCGGGTCCTCGCCGGGCTCGAGCATCACCTCGCTCGCGATACCACGGACGGTGGTCGTGCACGGTCCGATGAGTGCTCGTCGCAGCCGCGGGATCGCCGCGTCGCGCGACAGCACGAGGACCGGCCGGCGCCCCACCTCGGCGAGCTCACACCACCAGACCTCTCCCCGAGCAGGAAGGGCGGTCATGACGCGCCGGCGGCCCTTCGGAACGAGGCGAGATCTCCCCACTGGTCGCTCGCGTCCAGTGGGATGCGGTCGTACGCCGCATAGGCGGCGTCGATCTCGACGGCGCGGTTCCGGGCCAAGAGAGAAGCGAGCGCCTCATCGAGGAGCGCCGAATCCGCCAGCTCCGATCGAGCCCGGCGGGCTTCGGCGAGGAGCTGCTCATCGACCGTCGTGCTGACCCTCACCCGCGCCATGCCACTCTTATACCACATGCATGCCACTGAACGTCGGATCCAACAGGGTCGGGCAACGACGGGGAGTCGTGCGAGTCCGTTGTTTCGAGCAAATGGCCGGGCGTCTGCGAAGCCGGACGCGCGACTCGACCGACCGGGAGCGACACTGTCTCGGCAGTGATCAAGCCACCGCGGTTCGTGCACCGTTCGATCAAGACCGCGTTCGCGGCTCAGAGACCCCTTCGCTGGCGGCGAGCAGGGGGTCGGCGCTTCGAGTCCGCCCGTTTCCACCGAGCTCGTCGTTTCTCCTTCCCTCAGCCGACGGGCACCGGCATCCGCTCGCCGATGAACGCCTCGAGGCTGGCAAAGCCCTTGGAGAAGGTCTGCACCGTGTCCAGGGTCGCGGGGTGATCGTTGAACTGCTCGAGCTCGAGCCCGTTGGGATCGAACGCCTGGACGCAGTAGGGGATCTGTTCCAGCTTGCGCAGCACGTCCCCCGGGACGGATTCGTCGATCCGCGGTCGGAACTCCAGCTCGTCGCCGAGCGCGAACAGCGGCTCCAGGACGTACGGCGGGCAGGTGTAGACGATGTCGCCACCCGCGATCAGCTCGACGTCCCAGAAGCGGCGCTTGCCGGCCACGAGCGGCCCGTCGCGTAGCGAGCAGGCGAGCATCTTGCTCGCGTACCCGCCCTCGGACAGCATCCGGTACGCCCGGCGGAAGACCGCGATGCCGAACCAGTGCCGGTCCTGCCAGGTGAGCTGGATCCCGCGTCGCTCGGCCTGGAGGTCGAGCACCCGATTCTCGGTCAGGCGTCCGATCATCATCGTAATCACCGCCCGCCATCGGCCGAGGTCGACGCCGTCGCGCTGCGCGAGCGCGATGCCCTCCATGGCGGCCCGCGCCGACGCCAGGATCTGCGGAAGGGTGAAGCAGACCGTCGTGTTCGTCGAGATGCCCCTGGCGGTCAGCCGCTTCACGACCTCGATGCCCTGCATGCTGGCCGGCACCTTGATCATCACGTTCGGGTTCAGGCTGCTGAGCTCGACCGCGTCCTGGACCATCCGATCCGTCTCGGTGAGCAGCCGCGGATCGAGCTGGCCGGAGATGAATCCGAACCGGCCGCGGGACGTCTCGAACACGGGGAGGTACATCTCGGCCCCGCGCCGGACGACCTCCTTGTACGTCAGCCAGGTGAGCTCGTCCACGTCCGATCGGGGAGTCTCGGCGATCAGCTCGTCGATCCAACGGGTCCAGGACGGCACGTCGGCCTCAACCGCCTGCCAGGACAGCGGTGGGTTCGTCGTGCATCCGCGGAACAGGCTGCGTCCCGGGTCGACCGAGTCGTAGAGGCGCGCGAACTGCTCCTCCAGGACGGGCCGCCGCTCCGGGTCGGCGGCGCCCAGCATCGTGTCCACCCACGTTCGGTAGACCAGGGGGGACGAATCCCACCAGATCTCCAGATCGGGGTGGGTCTGCGCGAGACGTTCGACGGGGCTCGGGATCATGGCGCCATCTCCAGACGGCCGGGTATCCGCGAGTTCGGCGCCGTCTCGCGGGCACCCGTGGGACGGTGCCGAGCGCTGGGACGAGCTTCCGCCCCGGGCGCCGTCCGCCGACAGGGCCGTCCGGCCCGCGCACCCCGGCCAAGCGGCGGGAGCCGACTGCCGCGCGCGCCGTCAGGTCCGCGCGCCGGGTTCGAGGGAATACCCGGCACCGTGGACGTTCAGGATCGTCAGCGGGATCCCGATCGAGCGGAGCCGGTTCCGCAGGCGATGGATGACCCGGCGGACGTCGTGAGCGGTGACCACCACGCTGCCGGGCCAGATGGTCCGGGCGAGAGCGGCCGAGCCGACCGGCCGGCCGGGGACGGCGGCGAGCGCGAGCATCGCCGACATCTCCCTGGGCGCCAGGTGCACCGATGTGCGTTCCCAGCCCAGCCGGTGCCGTGGGCCGTCGATCTCGACCCCCCACAGGCTGAGGACGGGAGTCTCGGCGGGCGGGCTCGCCCCGCCGTCGCCGGGGATCCGGTTCGTCACGTAATGGTGCGCCGAGACCGAGACGAGGAGCTCCGCCTCGGCCTCCTCGAGCCGCGGGTGTTCCCAGTCCGGCCCGGCGAAGGCGGCGAGGGCCTCCCTCGTCCTCCAGTGCGTCTCCACCAGGTACTCGTCGGGCGAGGACTCCCAGGGCAGCCCCAGGGCGCAGTACGTGACGTCGGGATGGTTCCGCAGATGGGGCAGGAGATCGTCGTGCAGCTCACGCAGCAGTGCGTCGTGTGCGCCGAGCCGGATCACCCCACGGAACACCCGGATGAGCATCCTCGCACTATCCGGAATCTCCGCGCCGTGCACAAGGGATCCCTCGCGGGCTCAGGCGTACCGGACCCGCGGGTCCAGGAAGGCGTAGACGACGTCGACGACGAGGTTCGCGATCGTGATGAAGAAGGCGGCGATGATGGTGACGTCGAGGATCGCGTAGAAGTCGCCCGAGAACACGGATCGCACCGCGTACTGGCCGATGCCGGGGATGTTGAACACGGTCTCGGTGATGATGGCGCCTCCCATGAGGGCGCCGAGATCGAGGCCGAGCATCGTGACGATGGGGGTGAGGCCCGATCGCAGGCCGTGCTTGATCACGACGCGGCCTTCGGACAGGCCCTTGGCTCTCGCCGTCCGGATGTAATCCTCGCTCAGCTTCTCGATGAGGTTCGCCCTCGACATGCGGGCGTAGTTGGCCGCGAAGGCCAGGGCCAGCACGATCCACGGCATGAGCATGTGCAGGAACCACTGGGTGAGGCCGTCCTGCGCCACCGGGGAGAACCCGGTTCCCGGCAGCCAGTGCAGCTTGAACCAGAACAGGTACAGCGCGACCGGGCCGACGAAGAACACCGGCGCCGACACGCCGAAGAGCGCGAACACCATCGCCAGCCGGTCGAACACGGATCGAGGGCGGAGCGCGGACACGATCCCGATGGGGATCCCGATCGCCAGCCATACGAACGCCGCGCCCACAGCGAGTTGGGTGGTGACCAGCATGCGGTCGAGGATGATCGACCGGAGCTCCGAGCGGGTGCTGAACGAGAAGCCCAGACCCGGCCACCCGTACCGATCGCCGGCGACCAGGCGGCCGACGAACAGGCCGTACTGGACGACGAACGGCCTGTCCAGCCCGAACTGGTGTCGGACCTGCGCGACCAACTCCTTCGTGGGTTGCTTCCCCGCGAAGTTGACCGCGGGATCGGTCGAGGGCATCACGAAGAAGATGACGTACGTGAAGAGGGCGACCAGCAACAGGGTCAACAGGACCCACAGGAGCCGCCGGACGACGTACCGGATCATGGCCGCATCAGCGGTTCACGGTAGGCCAGGAGGGGCGCGAGGAGTGTCCTCGGTCTGTCCCAACTTCGGCGGCGGAGACGTCCGGAGGATGCGTCAGGGGCTGAGCGGCTCGGCGGACGGCAACCCCCAGCGGCGGCGGCCGCACGGGTGAGATTCCGCCCAGGCCCGGATCTCGGGGCCGCTCCACGCGGCCTCCCGGAAGCCGATGACGACCGGCCTGGGGAAGTCCTGGCGATCACGCAGCTGATGGACGCGCTGAGGGGTGACGCCCAGGTACTCGGCAACCTGCCTGATCGAGAGGTCGTGCGGATCCATGCGGTCGACTCCACGGGTTCGCGGGCGCGTGGGCCGAAGCATGCGACGGCGGCCCGCGGCGGTCGCGGGTCGACCGGCCCCCCGAGACCGGGCACGGCGGACCGTAACGCCGGCGTAACCACGACGGCCTCGCGGATTCGCAGACTGAGCGCATGAGCGTCACCGACGCCGTCGTCACGGCCGCGACCGCCGCCGATCTCGGCGGGATCAACGAGATCTACAACCACTACGTCGAGGCCACCGCCGTCACGTTCGACGTGGAGCCGAAGTCGATGGCGTGGCGGCGGGAGTGGTTCGGCCAGTTCGGGGAGCGTGGGCACCACCGGCTCCTCGTCGCCCGGAGCGACGGCGCGGTCCTCGGCTACGCCTGCAGCCACACCTTCCGGCCGAGGGCGGCCTACGGGTCGTCGGTCGAGACGAGCGTCTACCTCTCGGCCGACCACCTCGGACAGGGGATCGGGTCGGCGCTCTACGCCGCGCTGCTCGGCGAGCTCGACCGGGAGGACGTCCACCGCGCGTACGGCGGCATCGCGATGCCGAACCCCGGGTCGGTACGGCTGCACGAGCGGTTCGGGTTCCGTCGCGTCGGCTACTTCTCCGAGCAGGGGAGGAAGTTCGACCGGTACTGGGACGTGGCCTGGTACGAGCTCCGGTTCCCCCGGCACTTACCTGCGTCTTGAGCGCGGCGCCCGTCCTGAGTGGACGTTCGCTATGCCGAACGTGGAGCATCACGGGATGTGACCTCGCTCCTCGCCATCTCGAACCTCGAGGCGGGGCGGGCCCAGATGGCGGTCTCGCTCGGCTTCCACATCGTGTTCGCGGGTCTCGGCGTAGGGCTGCCCGTCCTGCTCCTCGTCGCCGAGTACCGCGCGAACCGCACCGGGGACCACGTCTGGATGGCGCTCGCGCGACGGTGGGCCAAGGGGTTCGGGATCCTGTTCGCGGTCGGCGCCGTGAGCGGCACGGTGCTGTCGTTCTCGCTCGGCCTGTTCTGGCCGGGGCTGATGGGCCGGTGGGGCGGCGTGATCGGCCTGCCGTTCGCGCTCGAGGCCTTCGCGTTCTTCTTCGAGGCGATCTTCCTCGGCATCTACCTCTACGGGTGGGATCGGCTCTCGCCGTGGGCGCACTGGTGGTCGGGCGTACCGGTGGCGGTCTCGGGCGCAGCGAGCGCGTGGTTCGTCGTCACGGCGAACGCGTGGATGCAGACGCCCGCCGGATTCCGGCTTCAGGACGGCACGCTCGTCGACGTCGATCCGATCGGGGCGATGCTGAACTCGTCGACGCCGGTGATGACCACCCACATGATGCTGGCCGCCTACATGGCGACGGGGCTCTCCGTGGCCGCGGTCTACGCGTTCGCGATGCTGCGGGGCCGGCGCGACGCCTACCATCGCCGCGGACTGGCCCTCGGGCTGACGATCGGCCTGGCGCTCGCCCCGGTGCAGGTCGTGGTGGGAGACTGGGCGGCCCGCCACGTGGCCGAAACCCAGCCGGTCAAGCTCGCCGCGCTCGAGGGACAGTGGGTGACGCGGGCGAACGCGCCGCTGCGCATCGGCGGGATCCCGCTCCCCGGTCGCGAGGAGACGGTCTTCGCCATCGAGATCCCGAGCGGGCTGTCGTGGCTCGCGTACGGAGATCCGAACGCGGTGGTCCGCGGTCTGAAGGACGTGCCCGAGCAGGACCGGCCGAACACGCTCCTCGTACACCTCGCCTTCCAGGCCATGGTCGGGATCGGGTTCGGTCTGCTCGCGCTGGGAGCGTGGGCCCTCGCCGCCCGGCTGCGACGCGGCCGGCTCCCCGAGGGACGGTGGTTCCTGCGGGCCGCCCTCGTCGCCGGGCCGGCCGCGTTCGTCGCGATCGAGGCGGGCTGGATCGTGACCGAGGTCGGGCGGCAACCGTGGATCGTGCAGAGCCTCCTGCGGACGGCCGATGCCGTCACGACCAGGCCGGGTATCGCGTGGCACCTGAGCGCGACGATCCTGATCTACACGCTGCTCGGTACGGCCTGCGCCGTGCTCCTGGTGCGCCTGGCGCGGAGTCCGCGCGAGGGCCCGCAGGCGCAGGGTGGTGACCCCACCGGCTCGGCCTCGGGGGCCGAGGCGCCGCTCCCCGCCGACGTCCGATGAGCGCCGAGCTGTACGTCCTCGGCATCCTGTGGATGGGTGCGACGCTGTATCTCCTGCTGGGCGGGGCCGATTTCGGCGGCGGCGTGTGGGACCTGGTCGCATCGGGCCCCCGCCGGGACCGCCAGCGGGCGCTGATCTCGGCCGCGATCGCGCCGGTCTGGGAGGCGAACCACGTCTGGCTGATCTTCGTGCTCACCGGTCTCCTGGCCGCGTTCCCGGCCGTCTTCGCCGACCTGTCCGTCGCGCTGTACGTGCCGTTCAGCCTCGTGCTCCTCGGCATCGTGTTCCGGGGCGCCGCGTTCGCCTTCCGGGCCCACGGCGGGCGTAACTCGCCGTGGGTTCGCACGTGGACGCGGGTGTTCGGCATCGCGTCCCTTGTCTCGCCGTTCCTGCTGGGCGCCTCGGCCGCGTCGATCGCCGGCGGGCGGATCCGCGTGGTGGACGGCGACGTGCGGGCCGGACTGGTGTCCGCGTGGACGGCGCCGCTCTCGATGTTCGCCGGCCTGTTCGCCGTCGCGATCTGCGCGTACCTCGCGGCCACCTACCTGATCGTGGAGGCCACCGCGCGGGGCGATGCGGAGCTCGAGCGCGACTTCCGGGCGCGGGCCATCGGCGCCGGCGTCGTGGCCGGGCTCCTCGCCGCGGCCGGGCTGGTGGTCGTGCGCTCCCAGGCGCCCGTCCTGTGGGACGGGATGATCGAGCGGGGGCTCCCGTTCGTCGTGCTCTCGGCGGCGGGCGGCGTGGTCTCGATCGGCGCCATCGCAGCACGACGCTCCGGCTGGGCGCGCGCCGCAGCCGCCGTCGCCGTGGGGTCCGTGCTGTGGGCGTGGGGAGCGGCGCAGTGGCCGTACCTCGTCGTGCCCGACGTCACGGCCGAGGCCTCCGCCGCCCCGGCCGACACGGTCCGGATCGTGGCGATCGGGTTCACGGTGGGCGGCCTGCTCCTGCTTCCTTCGCTGCTACTGCTGTTCCGGCTGTTCAAGGCGTCGACGGCCGGACCGGCGCACTGACCGGTCGTTGCTGGTCTCGGCCTCACCGGTCAGACTTCGAGGGAGATGAGCGGTCGCCGCCGGGACGTCGGAAGGTCGAGCCGTCTCGTGTGGGGTGGTGTCGGGATCCTGCTGGTACTCATGCTCGGCGGGTCCTTCCTCATGGCCGGGCAGGCGCGAGACCAGGCCGAGGCCGATGCCCAGGTGCGCGCCGAGCAGTACGTGGCCTCGGAGCTGATCCCGGACGTCACGCCCGAGCTCGTCGCGCGCGACATCCTCGGGTCCGCCTACCGGACCCTGCTGCCGCTGGTGCAGGCCGGCTTCACGGACACGGACATCGTCCGGGTGCGGATGTGGAAGGCGGGGGGCGACCTGATCTTCTCCACCGCGGCGCGCGATGACGTCGAGGAGTACGTCGCGACGAACGACCCGCAGATCCGGCTCGCGGCGCAGGGTCAGACGGTGAGCATCGTCGTCGACACGAGCCCGCCGCCGGCGGGTCTGGAGGGCTCCGACGAGACCCTCTACGCGACCTACGTCCCACTGCGCTTCGCGAACGACCCCGACTCCTCGGGGGTCGCCGAGATCGACCAGCGCTACGCGTCGATCGGCCAGGAGGCGAACCGCATCTGGCGCCCGGTGCAGCTCGGGCTGGTGATCGCGCTCGTCGGCCTCGGGGTCCTGTTCGCGGTGTCGCAGCGGTCGTCCAGGGCGTCGAGGTCGCGCGACGCCCGGTGGGGCCCGAAGCCGCCGCGGGTGTCCCGGGACGAACGGACCCTGAAGGACGCGGAGGATCGGGCCTTCGCCGCCGAGCGCGCCGCCCGGGACGCCGAGGCCCGTCTCGCCGAGTCCGAACGCCGGCTGGAGGAGCTGACGAAGGCCGACCTGCCGCCCGAGGCGCGCGCCAAGCTCGAGGAGGCCGAGCTGAAGCTCCGCGCCGAGCGGGCCGAGCGCGAACAGCTCGCCGCCGAGGCCAAGCGTCTTCGAACAGCCCTGTCCGAGAAGGAGGCGGAGCTCGCGCTCGCCCGGGACGGGACCGCCTCGACGGAGGTCGAGCGCGCGCGCTCGATCGACGCGGTGGCGCGGGCGGAGCGCCAGGCCGCGGACGCCGAGCAGCGGGCGGCCGCCGTCGGGACCCTCGCCGCCGCGGCCGAGGGACGCGCCACCGACGCGGAGACGAAGGTCCGCCGGCTCGAGGCCCAGCTCGTCGAGGCGGAACGCCGGATCACGGACGCGGTCGCCGAGGCCGAGCGGGCGAGCCTCAAGGCGCGCGCGGACGAGGACGCGAGGTCGGCGACCGAGCTGCGGACGGCGCACCTCCAGGTCAGCGAGCTGCAGCTCGCGCTGGCCGAGGCGCAGTCCGAGCTCAAGGACTCGCAGACCCGGCTCGCCGCGGTGGAGGGCGCCGCCGCCGAGCTGGAGCGCCTCCGCGCCGGGGCCGAGGCGGCCCGGTCGGAAGCGGAGGCGACGAAGCTGGAGCTGCAGCGGTCCCGCCTCGAGCTCGACACGGTCAGGGACGAGGCCGAGACCTCGACCATCGAGCTCACGACCGCAGGCGCCGAGCTGGCCACGGCCCGGACGGAGCTCGAGCAGCGGTTGGAGGATCTCGAGCACGCGCAGGCCGAGCTGGGGCGCAGGGGCGAGGAGACCGAGCTCGTTCGGGCGGAGCTCGAGCAGGCCCGGGCCGAGGTCGCGCAGGCGCGGGCGGATCACGAGCGGGAGCTCGCCGAGCTCCGGTCGGGCGAGGAGCAGCAGCTGCACCTGGCGGAACGTTCGCGATGGCAAGCCGAGCTCGAGCGGTCGAGCGCGGAGCTCACCGAGGCCCGCGCCGAGATCGAGCGCCGGAGCGCCGAGCTCGCCGCCTCCAAGACAGATCTCGCCCAGACGAGCGAGGCCCTCGAGCGCGCGCGCGCCGAGCTCGCGCAGGCCCGCGCCGCCGACCGCCCGGTCGCGGCCGCCGAGTCCGGGGACGGGGCCGAGCTCGTCGCCCGGCTGGAGCAGCTGGAGTCGCAGCGGCGGGGCGAGATCGTGGAGCTCCATCGTGCTCAGGAGACCCTCGCGAACACCCAGGTCGAGCTGATGGACGCCAACCGCAAGCTGCGATCGGCGGAGGAGCGGGTCCGCGCGCTGGAGGGCGCGAGCCGGGCCGCGCCGGCCGAGCCGGCACAGGAGCCGGCCCCGACCCCGGCCGAGCCGGCCCCCGAGCGGAGGCCGCGCGAACGGGTTCGGCCGCCGACCCCGGCGCCGGAGTCAGCTCCGGACGAAGAGGAGGCGGTGCAGGAGGAGGGCCCTCCGGAGGAGCCGCTCTCGCTCCGCGAGCGGCTGGCCCGTGCTGCGGCCGCCCGTCACCGCACCACGCAACCGCCGGAGTGAGGCGCGGCCCCCCGCCGCGCCGGCCGGAGCAGGTCGACCGCGTAGACGTCCAGGAGCGCGCGTTCCACCGGGGCGGCCTCGAGCGGCCGGCCCACGGGATAGCCGGAGCGCCGTGCCAGCTCCAGGTGCGGCGTGCAGAACGGCAGGAGGCGCCCCCCGCGCCGGCGGACGACCGCCTCGGGCGCCTGCGGCGACGCCGTCCCCCACTGCCAGAAGCACAGGGGGCAGATCAGCCCGAGCCGCTGGGGGTACCCGTGCTCGGCCCGGTAGCCGAGCTCGTGCTCGACGACCCGGCCCCACAGGGCGACCGTGCCGAGGACCGCCGGGTCGCGCGTCCGCCGAAGGGGATCCGGCTCGTGGGTGGCGTGGATCCCGCACGTGCAGTCGATCCCCGGGGCGAGGTGTCGCCGATGCCGGGCGCACTCGGCTCGGACGGGCAGGCGCGGCGGCCAGGGGTGGCCCGTACCGGCGATCGGCAGGAGCCGGACCTGCGTGCCGTCTCGCGAGCCGCGCAGCGTCCACGTCCGCCAGGCGTCGATGGGATCCGACAGCGCCGTGCCGACCGGCGCGATCTCGGCGCCGGGCATCCCCTACGTGGCCGGCTCGGCGGGCTGGGGCTCCTGCACCGGCTCGGCGTCCGGGAGTTCCTCGGGGATCGGGAGCGTCACGGGGTCCACCTCGATCACCCGCTTCAGAGGTCCGATGTCCACGCGTCCCTCCTCGCGAGGATGTGTTCCGTACCTCCGAGGGTACCCCGACGAGCGCGAAGCATGCCAGGGAGGGACCGGGGCCCTCAGCCTCGCACGAGCTTGTAGATCCCTCCGAAGTCGCTGAAGAAGATCCGGCCGTTGGGCGCGACCTCGAAGGACAGGGTGCCGCCGCCGTGGTCCATGACCACGCTCCGCCGGACGATGCCCGTCCGCCGGGGGTTGAACAGGAGTCGCGTGACGTCGCCGTTGTTGACGGCGCCGTGGAACGCCGCGCCCTCGCTCGGCGCGCCGAGGTGGCACCCGTGGCAGAACACGATCCCGGTGATGCCGATGACGGACCGGTAGAAGAGCCTGGGCCGGATGGGATGCGGGCCGTCCTGGTTCGTGTTGGCGGGCGACGATCCCCCGCAGGTCTCCGACGGCCCCCAGCCGTAGTTGCCTCCGCGCCGGATCCGGTTCACCTCGTCGTTGCACTGGGGCCCGTTCTCGGTCTCCCACAACGCGCCGGTCTCGGGGTCGAAGGCGAAGCCGAACGAGTTGCGGATCCCATACGCCCAGATGCGGTCGCCGAACGGGTTGGAATCCGGGACACCGCCGTCGGGGTCGATGCGGATGATCTTGCCCCGGTCGTTGTTCGAGAGGTCCTGGGCGTTCGAGGGGTCGTGCCCCTCGCCCACGATCGCGTAGAGCATGCCGTCGGGCCCGAACGCGATCCGTCCGCCGTTGTGGTACGGGCTCGAGCTCGCCGGCGCCGAGAAGAGCACGTTCTGCCCGGTCCCGCTCCCGCCGTCATCCCGGAACCGCAGGATCTCGTTGCGGAGCTCGCCTCCGTCCGTCCGGGTGGCGTAGACGTACACGAACGGCTGATCGGGATAGTCGGGGTGCAGCGCGATCCCGAGCATCCCTCTCTCACCCTGGTCGTTCACGCCGCCCACCGTGACGAACAGATCGTCCCGCCCCGTGTCGAGGTCGACCACCCGGACCTGGCCCGAGCTCTTCTCGACGTACCAGACCCGGTTCCCCGGACCGAAGGTGAACGCCACGGGCTCGTCGAGCCCGCCCACCACCCGGGTCGCGTGGATCGCGGAGGCCGCCGGGGCCGCCCACAGGACGAAGGCCGCCGCCGCGCACAGGACGATCCCCAGCCGTCCCCTCATCCGTCGCTCCTCGTCTCGCCCATGGTCCGGTTACGATCCCGCCACCCATGACCACGTCGATCTTCGGCGGCGCCGTGCGTCGCGTCGAGGACCCCCGATTCCTCACCGGGGAAGCCCGCTATGTCGACTCGATGCATCCCGAGGGCGCGCTGCACGCGGTGTTCGTCCGCTCCATCATGGCGCACGGGCGGATCTCGGGGATCGACGCCACCGCGGCAAGGGCGATGCCGGGGGTGGCGGCGGTCCTCGTGGCCTCGGACCTCGCCCTCGCGCCGCAGCCCCCGGCCGGCAACGTCATCGGTCCGTTCCATCGCCCGATCCCGGCGGCGGACGTCGTCCGGTACGCGGGCGAGCCGATCGCCCTGGTCCTGGCGGACCTCCCTGCGCTCGCGCTCGACGCCGCCGAGGCCGTGGTGGTCGAGCTCGACCCGCTCGAGCCGGTGCTCACCACCGAGGCCGCACTCGCCGCCGGCGCGCCGGAGCTGTTCCCGGGATCGGGCGGCAACCTCGCGCACGAGTTCGTCGAGGCGTGGGACGACGACGTGCTGGCCGGGTCGGAGGTCGTCGTCCGCGCCCGCGTCGTGCACCAGCGGCTGGCCCCCGCCCCGATGGAGACGAACGCGATCCTCGTCGAGCCGGCCGGCGACGCCCTGACGATCTGGGTCTCGACTCAGGTGCCGTTCGATGTGCGGAGCGACGTCGCCGAGTGGCTCGGGCTAGACCGTTCGAAGGTGCGGGTGGTGGCCCCCGACGTGGGCGGGGGGTTCGGCGCCAAGCTCCACGTCTATCCCGAGTACGTGATCTGCGCGGCGGCGGCGGCTCGGCTCGGACGTCCGGTGGCCTGGCAGGAGTCGAGGACGGAGAGCATGGTGGGGCTCGGACACGGGCGGGCGCAGATCCACGACGTGGAGCTCGGAGCACGCCGGGACGGGACGCTCGTCGGCCTCCGGGTCGACATCCTGGCGGACATGGGCGCGTATCCCGGCGCGGCGTACCTGCCCGCCACGACGAAGACGATGCTGCCCGGCGCCTACCGGATCCCGCGGGTCGCGGCGCGCGGACGGTCCGTCGTGACGAACACCGTGCCGACGTGCGAGTACCGCGGCGCGGGCCGCCCCGAGGCCGCCGCGACGATCGAGCGCGCGATGGACCTCCTGGCGTCCGAGCTGGCGATCGACCCGGTGGAGCTCCGGCGCCGCAACCTGATCCATCCCGACGAGCTCCCGTTCACCTCGGCGGTCGGCTCGATCTACGACGCGGCCGACTACCCGGCGGCGCTCGAGCTCGCGCTCGGGACGGCGGGATACGAGGACCTTCGGGCGGCTCAGGCTCGCCGGCGGGAGCGGGGGGACACGCGGCAGCTCGGGATCGGGGTCGCGGTCTACGTCGAGGTGACCGGGTTCTCGCGCAAGGAGCTGGGCTCGGTCGAGATCCAGGGCGACGGTTCGGCGGTCGTGAGGGCCGGAACGTCCTCGCACGGCCAAGGGCACGAGACCGCCTTCGCCCAGCTCGCGTCGGGCGTGCTCGGCCTGCCCATCAACCGCGTCCGCGTCGTCCACTCCGACACGGCCGAGGTGCGCCGGGGCGAGGGGACGTTCGGCTCCCGGTCGCTGCAGATCGCCGGGACGTCCGTCTTCCGGGCGTCCGAGGAGGTCCTGGCGAAGGCGCGGGCCCTCGCCGCGCACCTGCTCGAGGCCTCGCCGGAGGACGTGGAGGCGATCGACGGCGGGTTCGCCGTCGCGGGCTCCCCCGAAACGTCGGTCTCGTGGGCCGACCTCGCGGCCGCGGCGAGCGACACCTCCTCGCTCCCCGAGGGGATGGAGCCGGGCCTGTTCGCCGAGGCCCGGCCGTTCCAGCGGGAGTACACGTATCCGTTCGGCGCGCACGTCGCGGTGGTGGAGGTCGACGTCGAGACGGGGGACGTGCGCCTGCTCCGGCACGTCGCGGTCGACGACTGCGGGCGGATCCTGAACCCCATGCTCGTCGAGGGTCAGGTGCACGGAGGGCTGGGGCAGGGGATCGCCCAGGCGCTGTACGAGGAGGTCCTCTACGACGAGCTCGGCAACCCGCTCACGCCGAACCTCGCGACGTACGCGATGCCGGCCGCCTCAGAGCTCCCGTCGTTCGAGCGCGCGGTGATGGAGACGCCGACGCCGCTGAACCCCCTCGGCGCCAAGGGGATCGGCGAGTCGGCCACGGTCGGCTCGACGCCGGCCGTCGTGAACGCCGCGGTGGACGCGCTCGCCCCGTTCGGGGTTCGCCACATCGACCCCCCGCTCACGCCCGAGCGCGTGTGGCGCGCGATCCGTGACGCACGATGAGAGCCGTCCGGATGCTCGCGCTGACCGCGGCCTCGCTCTGCGCGGCGTGCTCGTCACCGGGGACGATCGGCGTGCCGGGACCCCTCGCACCCTCGGCGACCGAGACCCCCTCACCGGAGCCGAGCGCGACGAGCGGTGAGCGACCGGCGATCGCGGTGCGCACGCCGACGGCCGGCGACCAGCTCGTGTCCCCGATCACCGTCGCGGGGACGGCGGACGTGTCCGAGGCGCACGTGGGCGTCCGGGTCGTCGACGATCGGGGCGGCGAGCTGGCGGCCGTCGTCGCGACGACGGCGCAGGGGCGCTTCTCGGCCACGCTCGCGTTCTTCACGGACCGTCGGCAGCCCGGCGTGATCGAGGTCTTCGCAACTCGCGCCGAGGACGGCTCCGAGACCGACCTCGTCTCGGTCCCGGTGGTGCTCGTCCCCGGCTCCTGAGCGGCTGCTAGGCTCCCCGGCATGGCCGCGGACGGGGAAGCCCCGCTCTGGGAGCAGCGCTTCCGCGCTGCGACGCAGACGTTCCCGCACTGGTCCCGCGCCATGCCGGACCGCCTCGTCTACCTCTCGGACGAGGAGGGAGCTTCCCAGGTCTACGCGGCCGATCGGAGCGGCGAACTTCACCGCCGTTCTGACGAGTCCGTGGGCGTGAGCCTGGCGACGATCTCGGCGGACGGTGCGGAGGTGGTCTGGTTCTCCGATCCCACCGGCGACGAGTCGGGCCGGTGGGTCGCCGCGCCGTTCGAGGGTGGCGAGGTTCGAGACCTCCTGCCCGGCGCGCCGATCGGGTGGCCCGACGGGCTGGCCGTGGGGCGCGACCTCGCGCTCGGCGTCCTCGCCGACCGCGATGGGTTCGCCGTCCACGTCTCGGAGAGGGGCGGGCCGGCGCGCGTCGTCATGCGAGATCTCGACCAGATCTCGTTCTCGGCGACCGACTACCACGTGGAGGGCCTCGACCGCGTTGGCCTCTGCCCGGACGAGACCCTCGCGTGCGTCGAGGTCGCGCAGGGCGGCGACAACATCCACCGCGCCCTCCGCGTGTTCGAGCCGAGGACGGGGTCGGTCGTGGCCGAGCTGGCGGACGGGCCTGGGTTCGGGCTCGGAGCGTTCGCGTGGTCTCCCGTGGCCGGGGACCGCCGGCTGCTGATCGGGCACGAGCTACAGGACCGCATGCGCCCGTCCATCTGGGACCCCGTCTCGGGGGAGCGTCTCGACCTGGCCGTCGATCTCCCCGGGGACGCGATCCCGGTCGACTGGTGGCCGGACGGGAGCGCGATCCTGCTGGACCACCTGTACCGGGGGCGCGACCGCCTCTACCGGTGCGATCTGGCCACGGGGGCGCTGACCGAGATCCTCCATCCTCGGGGAGAGATCCTGGGGGCGGCCGTCCGCCCGAACGGCGAGGTCTGGCTCCGCGTCGCGAGCGGCGAGCGCGCGTCGCGCGTCCTGGAGGAGCACGGGGAGGAGGTGCTCCCCACCCCGGTGGCCGGGATCCGGGAGGGGACGCCGTACCGCGAGTGGCTGTTCCGCAACCCGGCCGGCGACACGATCCACGGGTGGCTCGTCGTCCCCGAGGGCCCGGGTCCGTTCCCCACGTACCTCAAGGTCCACGGCGGTCCCAACTGGCTCTACCTCGACACCTGGTTCCCGGACGTGCAGATGCTGCTCGACCACGGGTTCGCGGTGGCGATGGTCAACTACCGAGGCTCGATCGGCTACGGGCGAGCGTTCCGGGACCACATCGTCGGCAACATCGGCTTCCCCGAGGTCGAGGACGTCGTCGCCGGTCTCGACGACCTGATCGCCCGGGGCATCGCCGATCCGGCTCGCGCGGTGATCGGCGGCTGGTCGTGGGGCGGGTATGTCACCCTCCTCGCCGTCGGAACGCACCCCGACCGGTTCGTCGCCGGGGTCGCCGGCGTTCCGGTGGGCGACTACATGGGCTCGTACGACGACTCGGCGCCGGCCCTGCAGGCCTACGACCGATCGTTGATCGGCGGGGTCGTCCACGACCTCGCGGAGTTCGTCGCGGAGCGATCGCCGATCACGTACGTGGACCGGGTGCGGACGCCGGTGCTCGTCCTGGTCGGTGAGCACGACAGCCGGTGCGTCCCGGCCCAGGTCCACGCGTACGTCGACGCGCTTCGGGCGGCCGGCGGCGACACCGAGCTCTACTCGTACGACGAGGGCCACAGCTCGTTCGTGCTCGACGAGGAGGTCCGCGAGTGGCGGACGGTCCTCGACTTCCTTCGCCGCCGCGTCCCGGGGACCTAGTCGCCGCCCGTTACGAGGTAGATCCAGGTTCCGTCCTCGGCGATCCCGAGACGCGGCCCGAGATAGCCGCCCGAGCTCGCCATCTGGTCGATCTGCTCGTCCGAGAACCCGAGCCCATGGAGCTGCGCTCGGTCGACGTCCGAGAGGTGCTCGAGCGCCCCCGGGCGCATGAACGCCGGGAACACGTAGGTGACGTTCGTGCCCTCGGTGTCGTTGACCCAGAACGGGAGCGCGAGCAGCTGCGCGATGGTGTCGAACATCGACGGATCCTCTCGGAGGGCTCGCGTGAACCGTCGGGCATCGCCGAAGTCGTAGGCGAAGCGGCTCGGATCGACGAGCGCGTCGAGAGCGGCGGCGTCGTGGTCGACCGCCGCGAGCTGGATGGCGTCGTGGGCGGCGATGACCGCAGCCGGCAGCGGGGTCTCGCCGGAGGCGGGCGGCGGGGTCTCGCCTGGGGCAGGCGTCTCGGGAGCGACGAGCGACGAGAGGGGAGACGCCATCGCGCCGAGCGCGGCCCCGTGCTCGTCGACGGCCTGAACCCACAGGACGGCCGACTCGAGGTCGACCCCCGCGATGCTCACGCTCGCGCCGTAGGCGCCGCCGCTGGGCGTGGCCGTCGCGGCGGACGAGCCGGACTCGGGGACCGCCCCGTTCAGGACCTCGATCTGAAGGGCGGCGCCGTCGGGCAGATCGGAGGGGTTCGTCTGTACGGCGACGTCGGTGCCGTTGACGAGCGCCACCCACGTCCAGGCCTCGTCGAGCAGAGGGCTCGATACCTTCACCACGCTCCAGATCCCGTCCGGTCCGGTCCGACCGAGCTGGGCGAGGTCGACGGTGATGGGGGGCACGTCCTCGCCGAAGGTCCGGTTCCGGAGCTCGACGAACCGCTCGTCCTGAGCAACGGTCGTGCGGACCTGCACGTCGTCCGGTTGCCAGCCGAACAGGTTGGTCGCGAGCATGGCGGCCGTCTGAGCGGGGTCGAGGTACATGGGTTGGTGTCCGTCGTCCACCTCCGCTTGCAGCCGGGCACTCTGGTCCGCCGTCGTGGCGGGCCAGAGTCCGGGGAAGCTGTCGGACGGGATCCGGATAGCCCCAGTCGGCGACGGCGTGGGCATGACGCCGGAGGCCGCGGGGTCGGCCGCCTCCGAGGGCGACGCGATGCGCAGGGCCGAGACGCCGCCGACAACGACGGCGAGGACGGTGGTCGCGGACACGAGCACGGTGGTGAACCGCCGGGCTCGAGCCCGCCTCACCACACGACGGGTCGAAGGCTCCATCTCGACGGGCATCTCGCCGGCGAGGTCGTGCAGCAGGGTGGGCAGCCGCTCGCTCATCTCACTCGTCCTCCGGTAGCTCGTGCCGCAGGCGTTCCATCCCGCGGGAGACCATGGACTTGACGGTTCCGACGGCCACGCCGAGCGCTTCGGCGGTGTCGGCCTCGGAGAGGTCCTCGTAGAAGCGGAGCACGATCGCCGCGCGCTGCTCGGCACGGAGCGTCATCAGCGCCCGCCTGAGCCGGTCCCGGTCGCCCCGGTCGGGATCGGTGGATGCCTCCTCGGGGTGCTGCCGCTCCAGCCACGCCCGCTCCACCCGTCGGCGGCGGAAGTGCGACCGGGACAGGTTCACCACCGTGCGCCGCAGGTACCACCAGAACGCGTCCCGGTTCCGCAGGTCGTGGAACCGCCCGAGCACCTTGACGAAGGCGTCCTGGGCCAGGTCCTGGGCCAGCTCGCGGTCGCCGGTCAGCAGGTAGGCGAGCCGGAGCGCGTCCGGCGCGTGCACGCGATAGAGCTGCTCCAGCCCTCGGGCGTCCGTGCGTTCGGGTGCCTGCTCGCGCTCCTCGGTCACGACCATCTCACCCTGCCACGACGCAGAGGGCCCCCGGGGGGTTCCACCCCGGGGGCCCTTGGAGCCGCGTGAGGCCGGTGCCTAGACGATGCCCTGATCGAGCATCGCGTCGGCGACCTTCACGAAGCCGGCGATGTTGGCCCCGAGCACGTAGTTGCCCGGGACCCCGTACTCCTCGGCGGTCTCGCGAGCCTGCTTGTGGATCGCCTTCATGATGTCCTTGAGGCGCTTGTCGACCTCCTCGCGGGCCCAGGCCACGCGGAGCGAGTCCTGGGACATCTCCAGCCCGGAGACCGCGACGCCGCCGGCGTTGGCGGCCTTGCCGGGGCCGTAGAGGATGCCGGCCTGGAGGAACTGCTCGACGCCCTCTGGGATCGTCGGCATGTTCGCGCCCTCGCTCACGACGAAGACGCCGCCGTTCAGCAGGTTGGCCGCGTCCTTGGCGTTGATCTCGTTCTGCGTGGCGCTCGGGAACGCGCAGTCGGCGGGGATGCTCCACAGCGGGTTCGCGTCGGCCGTGGGGTCTACGGGTGCGTAGGTCGAGCCGGGGAACCGCTCGACGTACTCGCTGATCCGGCCCCGGCGCACATTCTTCAGCTCCATCACCCAGGCCAGCTTCTCGTTGTCGATGCCGGCCGGATCGTGGACGAAGCCGCCGGAATCCGACAGCGTGACGGCCTTCGCGCCCATGTGCAGGAGCTTCTCGACCGTGTACTGCGCGACGTTGCCGCTCCCGGACACGAGGCAGGTCTTGCCCTCGAGGGAGTCATCGCGAGTGCCGAGCATCTCGTGCGCGAAGTACACCGCGCCGTAGCCGGTCGCCTCGGGACGGATCAGCGAGCCGCCCCAGTCGACGCCCTTGCCGGTCAGGACGCCGGTGAACTCGTTCCTGATCCGCTTGTACTGCCCGAAGAGGAAGCCGATCTCGCGGCCGCCCACGCCGATGTCGCCGGCCGGGACGTCCGTGTTCGGGCCGATGTGCCGCGCCAGCTCGGTCATGAACGATTGGCAGAACCTCATGACCTCGTTGTCGCTCTTGCCCTTGGGGTCGAAGTCCGCGCCGCCCTTGCCGCCGCCCATGGGCAGCGTGGTCAGGGCGTTCTTGAGGACCTGCTCGAACGCGAGGAACTTCAGCAGTCCGAGGTAGACGGTGGGGTGGAAGCGCAGGCCGCCCTTGTACGGGCCGATCGCGCTGTTCATCTCGACCCGGTATCCCCGGTTGACCTGGACCTCGCCGTGGTCGTCCACCCACGGCACCCGGAACATGATCACGCGCTCGGGCTCGATGATGCGCTCGAGCACCTTCGCCTCGCGGTACCGGGGCTTCCGATCCAGGACCGGCTCCAGCGACTCGACGACTTCCCGAACCGCCTGATGGAACTCCGGCTCTCCCGGGTTCTTGGTTGTGACCTGCGCCAACAGGTCCTCGACGTACGCGCCCATGCCCTCCTCCTCACGCGGACTCTGCGGTGCCAGCGTGCCTCTCGGAGGCTACCTCCGTGCAGGTCGGAAGGCCCAGCGGCGGTGGGTCGGACGGCCCGGACCACGCGTACACTCGCGCCGAGCCCCATGAGCATCTGGGTCGTCCTCACCGCCATCGCGATCGGGCTGGTCATCGCCTGGATCGGCATCACGGCGCTGCGGGCCGCCTCGGGGACCGGCGCGCCCCGCGGTCGCCCCGACGTGGAGGACGTCGAGGAGCTGGAGGTCTTCCTGGTCTGCCGCGACTGCGGCACCGAGTTCCGGGTGACCCGGCTCGGCGAGCTGCAGATCCCCCGACACTGCGGCGAGCCGATGGAGGTCGTCCACCGCCCCGTTCCGGGCTGAGCTTCTGCACGTTCTTCCCCACGTTCTCCCCATCGGACGGCCATGTTCCGGCCACATGTCCCGAGCTTGTCCCCAGCCCCGGCGGGGTTTCCCCAGCCGCGCGAACGCCCCATGAACCCGAGGAGACGGGGAGGGGGACATCCACACCTGTGGACGGGGTGGGGAAAATCACACGGATGTGATTCAGCGCCACTGCGTGGCTGCGGCGAACCCGGCGGCGATGAGCCCGAGGCCCACCCACAGCCAGTACTGCTGCGTCCCGCCGGGGATGAAGTCCATGTAGTTCAGGACGATGAGGGCCACCCCGAGCAGGATGAGCCCGAGGACGAGGAAGCCGTACCAGGTCGGGCTGGCCTTGGGTCGCGGCTTCGTGGGCGGTGTCGCGTAGGGCCGGGACGTTCGTCGCTGGCGTGAACGGGACTTCGGCATGACGCGCCAGATGTTACCGGGCGGGCCGTAGCAGGAGACGGCGGCGGGCGGCGGCTTCGACCGCGGGGCGGGTCACAGGGGCCGGCCGCAGCTCGCCGGCGATCCACAGCGGGGCCTGGTCGTTCCAGTGCGGAGAGGCCGGGTTCCCGGACTGCCCGGTCGGAGCGACGGCCGCCGAGCGGTCGACGTCGCCGAGGTCGGCGACCAGCCGCCACGAGGGCACGACGGCCGGGTCGAAGCCCTCGCGCGCGTCGAACCCGCCCTGCAGGACCGTCTGCTCGTCCCCGCCGAGCTCGTGCTCGGCCGCCACGAACAGCGGCGCGAGCCCGGGCATGCGGGCCAGCACGTGGGCGAAGCGCACCCGATGGAGACCGCCCCACCGCCACGCGCCACGGTCGGGGCCGAGGCGCTCGGCGAGCAGGGCGATCGCCGCCCGGAGCGACTCGCCCAGGAGAACGTCCCATCCCGCGCCGTCGGTGGCGGCCCAGGCCGGGGGGTCGCGGCGAAGCAACTCGGGGAGCGCGACGCAGACGAACGCCTCGCGCCACGCGTGGTACCGGTCGAACGCCGCCCGGTCCCGCGAGACGCCGAGGAGGCGCCGGGCAAGGCTCGACAGCCAGGCGTTGTACAGGGCCGCCGCCGCCGAGTCGGCGCGCTGATCGCCGTCCCACGCGCGGAGGATCTCGAGGGCCCACGTCTCGTCCGGTCCCTTCGGCTCGAGCGCCACGAGCCGCGGCAGGAGTGCGCGCGCGGGCAGGGAGATCGTGTCCACCTGCATGCGGGCCACGGCCTCGACCGTGAGGGCGTCGCTCGCTGCCCCGATCATCTCGACGATCCGGCGAGCCCGGAACGGCGTGTGGAAGTCCCGGCCGATCAGGTGGGGATAGCCCGCGTCGTGGGTCCGGTTGTTGGCCGTGACCAGGTACCCCCGCCCGGGGTCCTTCGACCACGGGAGGTCCTCGTACGGGATCCAGCCGTCCCACTCGTGCTCGGAGGTCCATCCCGGGACCGGCGTCGTCCCGTCGCCCGCCCGGCGGAGCGGGTAGCGCCCCGTGAGCTGGTACCCGATCGTCCCGTCGACGTCCGCGTACACGACGTTCTGCCCGGGGCAGGCCACGCCCCGCAGCGCCTCCCGGAAGGCCTCGAATCTCGGCGCGGTCGCGGCCTCGACCAGCGCGGCCGGCTCCAGGAGCCCGTCCGACGCCGTCCACCGGAGCGCGTAGGCTCGGTCGAGCGGCTCGTACGCGACGTCGGAGACCCCGACCGCCTCCGTCTCGAGCAGCGGTCCGTGCCGGGTCTCGCGCACGTCGAACGCGACGGGGTCGCCCCCCCGGACGGCGATCACCTCGCGACGGACGCGGAGCGGCTCCCACGCCCCGTCGAACTCGGCCGCGGCGCCGTCGGGGCTCAGGCGCTCCTCGTACAGGTCCTGGACGTCGCCGGTCACGTTCGTGATGCCCCACGCGTGGTGCGGGGTGGTGCCCACGAGGACCCCCGGCGCGAAGGGGAAGGCGACGCCGCGCGCCTCGTAGCCCGGCGCCCGCAGGTGCAGCTCGAACCACGCACCCGGTTGCTGGACGAGCAGGTGGGGGTCGTTCGCGAGCAACGGCTTTCCGCTCGCCGTCCGCGACCCCGCCACGACCCAGTTGTTCGAGCCCTGGCCCCGGGCTCGGGGGAGCGCGTCGAGGAGCCCGCCGGCGAGCCCGCCGGCGGCCAGGCCCGGCGGATCCTCGGGGAGCGGGGGGAGCAGGTCGCGGACGGCATCCGGGCCGAGGCGCTCGGCCAGGTGCACGCGCAGCAGCTCCGAGTCCCAGTTGCCGGAGAGCCCCCACGCCGCCAGCGCGAACGCGGCGGCCCACGCCCCGAGGTCGGTCGGAAGGTCGACCGGGACGGCGAGGAGCGCGTACTCGACCGGCGGCGCCGGCATGACGGCGGTCCACGCCGCCGCGCCCTCCACGAACCGGCCCACCATGGCGCGCGAGACCTCGGTCCACCGCTCGGCCTCGCGCGCGCCGATGACGTGCAATCCGACGACGCGCGCGAACCGGTCGGCGTCGAGCGTCAGCTCGGCGAACAGCTCCGAGAGCCGGCCGTTCGCGGCCCGAAGGGCCAGGTCGATCTGGAACAACCGCTCGGACGCCGTGACGAAGCCCTGCGCGAACCACAGGTCCTCGAGGGACCCGGCGCTCAGGTACGGGATCCCCCACCGGTCCCGCAGGACCTCGACCGGGGCGCGCAGGCCGGGGACGTCGAGCTCGCCTTCCAGCGGTGGGAGCGCCGCCTCGGCGGCGGCCCGGAGCTCCTCGACCCAGTCGTCCATCGTCGCCGAGCCTATCGACCGGGTAGGCCGCGCGGCCCTCCCCGGTTGAGCCGCCACGCCGGGGCTGGAATGATGCGCCCATGACCGACCATCGGCCCTGGTTCCGCGGCTATCCGTCCGTCGTTCCGCGCACGCTCGAGCCGTACCCGGCGATCTCGGTCTTCGGGATGATGGAGGCGTCGGCCCGCACGTACCCCAGCCGCCCCGCACTCGCGTGGTTCGGTCGCAAGATGAGCTACCGGGACCTGCTCACCGAGACCGAGCGCTGCTCGGCGGCGCTGGCCGGGCTCGGGGTGGCCAAGGGCGACCGCGTCGCACTGATCATGCCCAACTGTCCGCAGTACGTGATCGCGTACTACGCGACGACCAGGCTTGGCGCGATCGTCGTCGGCAACAACCCGCTCTACACGAAGCGGGAGATGGAGCACCAGCTCAAGGACTGCGGGGCCAAGGTCGTCGTCGTACTCGACCTCCTGTACTCGGACTTCGCCGACGTCTTCAAGACGCTCGCCCTCGAGCACGTCGTTGTCGCCGGACTGCAGGACTACATGCCGTTCCCGAAGAAGCAGCTCGCCCCGGCGCTGAAGTTCAAGAAGCTCCAGCGCGAGCAGGGCAAGCCGTGGCCCCCGGTCCCGAGCGGCGCGCCCGTGCTGCGGTGGGAGGCCTGGATGAAGGCGGCCGGCCCCGTCCCCGTCGCGCCGGAGATCGACCCCGTGCGCGACGCCGCCGGATTCATCTACACGGGGGGGACGACCGGCATCAGCAAGGGCGCGATGCTCTCGCACCGCAACCTCGTGGCGAACGCGATGCAGGCCGCCGCCTACATCGAGCTCGGCGAGGGCGTCGAGGCGCTCCTCGGCTCCCTGCCGTTCTTCCACTCGTTCGGGATGCTCGTGATGAACGCCGGGATCGTGCAGGCCGGCAAGCTCATCCCGATCCCCAATCCTCGCGACCTCCACCTCGTGATGGAGGAGATCGACAAGGAGAAGCCGACGTTCGTGCCGGGCGTGCCGCGCTTCTTCAACGCGCTGAACGAGTCCCCGCTGGTGAAGAAGTTCGACCTCACGTCGGTGCGCGCATGCATCTCGGGCGGTGCCCCCCTGCCCACCGCGATCGCCGAACGGTTCGCGGAGATCACGAACGGGGCGGTCCTCGTCGAGGGCTACGGTCTCACCGAGGCCTCGCCCGTCACCCACGCCAACCCGCTCCACGGGGTCCGCAAGCCCGCGTCGATCGGGCTGCCGCTGCCCGACACCGACTGCAAGATCGTCGACCTCGAGAACCCCGACCACGAGCTCGGGCTCGGCGCGCGCGGCGAGCTGTGCGTCCGAGGTCCGCAGGTGATGCTGGGCTACTGGAACCGGCCCGAGGAGACCGCGCTCACGATCCGTAATGGGTGGCTCCACACCGGCGACGTGGCGATCATGGACGACGACGGCTACTTCCACATCGTCGACCGGCTCAAGGAGATGATCAACGTTTCCGGCTTCAACGTGTATCCCAACGAGGTCGAGGAGGCCCTGTACCGGCATCCGAAGATCTCGAAGGTCGCCGTGATCGGCGTCCCCGACCCCAAGACCGGCGAGGCCGTCAAGGCGTTCGTGGTGCTGAAGGAGGGGACCGCGGCCACGGCCGAGGAGATCGTCGCGTGGGGCCGGGACCCGGCGAACGGGCTCACCGCGTACCGCGCGCCGAAGCAGGTCGAGTTCCGCGACGCCCTTCCCGAGACGATGATCGGCAAGGTGCTCCGCCGGGTCCTGATGGAGGAGGAGCGCCAAAGGTCCTCGGCCGGCGTGCCGCGGTGAGCCGGCCGTTCCTCGACCTCGGCGAGGGTGTCGAGCTCAGGCTGCTCGAGCCGTCGGACGCCGAGGAGATGTTCGCGCTCGTCGAACGCGACCGGCGCCGCCTCCGTGAGTGGATGCCGTGGGTCGACGGCACGACCTCGCCCAAGGACTCGCGGGCGTTCGTCGAGCACGCCCGCGACACGGAGCAGCTGGATGGCCTGGGCGTCTTCGTCGACGGCGCCTACGCGGGCGGCATCGGGCTGCGCGTCGACGCGATGAACCGCTGCGCCGAGATCGGCTACTGGATCGGATCGCCGTGGGAGGGCCGGGGTCTCGTGACCCGGGCGTGCCGGGCGCTGATCGGACACGCCTTCGGCGACCTCGGGATGCATCGGGTGGAGATCCGGGCCGCCCAGGACAACCTCCGGAGCCGCGCCGTCCCCGAGCGCCTCGGCTTCACGCAGGAGGCGGCGCTCCGCGAGTCGGGCCGGGCCGACGCACGCGGGTACGTCGATCTCGTCGTGTACGGCCTGCTCGACCGGGAGTGGACCGCGTGAGCCGGTTCCACGCCGCCGTCTTCGACCTGTTCGGCACGCTCGTGTACGAGTTCCCGCGGGACGAGTGGGAGGGGTGGCTCGACACCGCGGCGGCCGTCCTCGAGGTCGACCCGGAGGCGTTCCACGGGGCTTGGCGGGCCACCGCCATCGATCGGCAGACCGGCCGGGCCGGCGACATCGAGGAGAACCTGCGGACGGTGGCCGCTCGCGCCGGCGCGTGGCCGACCGACGCGCAGATCACCGAGATCCTCGAGTCCCGGGCCGAGCTCTACCGCAAGTGGTTCGTCCCCCGGCCGAGCGCCGAAGAGACCCTGCGAGAGCTGCGCCGGCGACGGGTGCCCACCGCGCTCATCAGCATGTGCGCTCCAGACACGCCGTCGCTGTGGCGCGCCGGCCCCCTCGCCGGGCTGATCGACGTCGAGGTCTTCTCGTGCGAGGTCATGCTCCGAAAGCCCGAACCCGAGATCTACCGGCTCGCCTGCGAGCGGCTCGGCGTGGACCCGGCCGGATGCCTGTACGTGGGCGACGGCGCGTACGGCGAGCTGACCGGCGCCGCGGCGGTGGGCATGCACGCCGTCCTGATCCGCGATCCAGAGGACGCCGCGGTGGAGGTCCTGCGCCTGGAGGCCGAGGAGTGGTCCGGCCCGGCGATCCCCGACCTGATCGAGGTCCTCCGCCTGTTCGAGGGCTGAGGGAACCAGGGGGTCCCCAACCGGGTCTTGCCCGGTGTGCGTCGCTCGATCGCCGCGCTGTGCGTGACCGCGTCCCTCGTGGCCGCCTGTGACGCATCCGACCGCGCCACGACACCGTCGTCCCCGAGCCCCGCCGCCCGGGTCGCGGTGTCGGCCGCCCCGGTCGCCTCCGCCGATCCGTGGTTCGCCTATCCCATCGGGTGGACCAGGCTCCGCACGCCTCCCCAGCATCGGAGCGGCGAGTCGTGGGTCTGGGTCGGTGACGAGTTGGTCGTCGCCGGTGGCTGCGACCCTGGCGTCCCTGATCACTGCCGCGAGACCCGCAGCGCGTTCGACTTCGATCCGCAGTCCGGCCGGTGGCGAAGCATCCGCCCTTCCCCAGAACCGATGACCCACGCCCTCTCCGCATGGACGGGCACGGAGGCGATCTTCCTCGAGGCGTACGGCACGAACGAGCCGATCGGAGGTCAGGCCTACGATCCGAGCTCCGGCATGTGGCGGCCGATCGCGCCGGCTCCGCTTGAGCGAGGCGGCGTCGTCGTCGCCGCATGGACCGGGGCCGACCTGATCGTGCTGGCTGGCGCCGGCCCGAGTGACCAGTCGGTGCTCGAGGCGGCGGCCTACGATCCGACGACGGATTCGTGGTGGCGGCTCGCGAACGCGCCGCTCGGGCTCAACCTGTCGAGCGGCATGTGGACGGGCCGGCGGTTGCTGGTCTTCGGCTCGCTGCTCGACAGCCGCAACCACGCGTCGACACCCACGTCGGTGGGTGCTGCGTACGACCCAGAGCTCGACTCATGGGCGATGATGCCGCCGTCGGCCCTGTCTCCCCAGGCGACGTCCGCCGGGTGGCTCGGCGACCGGATGGTCGCGTGGGACTACGAGACCATGTCGCAGGAGTACGACCCGGAGACCAACCGATGGTCCGCGCCGCTGAACATGCCACTCGCGTTCAGCGAGTGCTACCCGGACAGCGTCGTGGTGGAGGGGCTGCTGCTCGCATGGTTCTGCGGCGCCGCCGCGTTGTACGACTCGACCACCGATGCCTGGCGGCGGATCGATGGCGGCCCGCTGGAGGACACCGTCCACTCGAAGGCCTACGGGCGAGATCTCCCGGTGTGGCGGTTCGCGGATCTCGTGCCGGCTGGCCCGGTGGTGGTCATGCCGATGGAGGGGATCACCCTGAGCCGGCGAGGGGTCGCCTGTTACGGCTGCGAGGGCTCGCCTCGCTCGTATTGGGTCTACCGACCGCCGCCCCACGTCGAGCCCGACACATCGTTCGTCCGGCCGACGAACGGCGACGTTCGTCGGGCGGCGCTGGGCTTCCTCGGCACCTGGTTGCAGGGCACGCTGGCTCGACTCCAATGGCTGGCGACGCCCGACGGCCTGGCGAGGTTCGACGCACGTGTTCCCGACCTTGGGGCAGGGGCGAACTACTGGATCGACGGCAGGGTCGAGGCGCTCGACGACGGCGAGTTCGACGTGCCCGTCGAGCTGGTCGTGCGATATCGCAACCCACCCGACACCCCACCCGAGGCGCTGCGCCTCGTGCTGGTGTTCGGCGCCGGGACGAGCATCGGCGGGGATCCCGGCGCGTTGCTGCTCGTCCACGTTCGCCGCTGAGAGAGGCGCCGAGCTCGTTCGGCGATCGCGACGACCTCGCCGACCACGAACGTTGCCGGCCCGTGGGCACGCGAGCGCTTCCTCGTCTCCGCGGCCGAACACGAACAGGTGGCCCCCTTCGGACGCACGACCACCAGCCCGTCCGGGCCCGCTCCACGAGGAGCGCGTCGATCTACGGCCGCGTGCTCCGATGTGTCGAGGCAGAACGCCTGGGTGGCGCTCGGCTCTTGGAGCGGCGGCGCTCCGGCCGAGGAATGGGTCGGCAGGTCAGGACAGGGCGCCCACGGACCGAGCGGACGCCAGGGCGCGCTCCCGCTCCGAGGGGTCGAGGCGCCGGAGTGGGGGGCGGACGTCCGGCGCGATCGGGACGCCCCGCGCCACGAGGATCTCCTTCAACGCGGCGATGAGCGGGCGGCCTCCGAGATCCTCGCGGAGGACGCGCACCCGATTGGCGGCCTCCACGCTGCGATCGTGAACGAGCGCCGCGACGATCTCGGGGAACGCCGACGCGAGCGCGCTCACCGCGCCCGCTGCCCCGTGCGCGAGCCCCTCGAGCACGAGCGGCTCGGACCCCACGAACAGATCGAGCCCGCTGAACAGGTACGGCTCGACCGCGCTCCACGGCGTGTCCGAGACCTTCATCCCGGCGAGGTTGGGCGTCGCGTCGCGCAGCCGATGCATGGTCGGCACCGGGATGGCGTAGCCCGAGCGCGCGGCGAACTCGTACACGTAGAACGGGAGCGGGGCGCACGCCTGCGCCGCAGCGAGGAGGTGCGCGAGGATCTCGTCCCCGTCCAGCGGGAAGTAGGGAGGCGCGATCACCGCAAGGGCGTCGGCACCGGCCTCCCTCGCGTGCGTGGCGAGGGCGACCGTGTCCGCCGTCGTCTGCGCTCCGGCGTGGACCGCGACCTGGAACCCGGCCGGGCGCGTCGCGAGCATCCGCTCGACCAGCCGGCGGCGCTCCTGCACCGACAGGAGGATCCCCTCGCCGGTCGTGCCGCAGGCCAGGACGCCGTCCACGCCGCCATCGGCCAGGAATCGCAGGAGCGGACCGACCGCGTCCTCGTCCAGACGGCGGCCGCCGTCGGTGAGCGGCGTGACGGCGGCGGCGATGGCTCCCCTCAGCACGTGGGCATGGTACCGGCGGTGTTTGTTCCGTCGAGCCGGCGGGAACGAAGCGGCTAAGCCCGCGACGCGAAACGCGGTCGAAGGGAGCTCGGGATGACGATGGAGCCTCGGCGGGGATCGGACGTCCGGTGCCCGCTTTGCGGTGAGGGTGTGCTCGGCGACATCGGCTACGACTGGGGCCGAGATGGATCCGCGCCGAAGCAGACCGCGGACAGCCGCGAGCTCCTCACGTTCTCATGCGGCCACTCGGTCGAAGCCAGGGCCCTCGCGGAGGCGGCCCGCGACGACCCGAACGTCGAGCGCCGCCACTCGCCGGATACCATCGAGCCGCTCGAGTTCGAAGGAGGCGAGGCGACATGAGGACCGAGCACCCGGAGCCGAGGCCCGATCCCTCTCCCGTTCCACCCGGACCGATGCCAGATCCCGGGCCGATCCCGGACCCCGGACCGCCGAGCCCTCAACCGCTCCCCGACCCCTTGCCGCCCCCCGACACCGAGCCGCCCATCCGCGTGACCATGTCGTCGACGGAGCGCGCCGATCCGGCCGCCGTGGATCAGGGGACGATCTTGGAGATCGGGAGCTCGAGGATGTCGGTCGCGCCACGCGCCTTCAGCAGCGGGATCAGCGTGTTGACCTGACGCTTCTCCACCACGCTCTCGACGGCGAACCCCCCGGCCTGCAGCGGCGACACCGTGGGCGACTTCGCGGACGGCACGACCTCGAGGACGCCGGGCAGATGGGACTCGGCGACGTTGAGCTTGATCAGCACGCGTCCCTCCGCGCGGAGCGCGCCGAGCAGGAGCGTGGACACGTCGTCCATCGCGGCGCGCTTCACCGGGTCCGCCGCGGCGTCCCGATTGGCCACCAGGACCGGCTCGGAGGTCATGAGCGTCTCGATGATCTTCATGCCGTGCGCCCGCAGCGTGCTCCCCGTCTCCGTGATGTCGACGATCGCGTCGACGATCTCGGGGACCTTGGCCTCGGTGGCCCCGAACGACCAGACCACGCGCACGTCGATGCCGAGGTCGTCGAAGTAACGCTTCGTGAGCCGGACGAACTCCGTCGAGATCCGTGAGCCGGCGGGGATCTCCTTCGCCCCGTCGGCGGGGTGCTCGGCCGGGACCGCGAGCACGATCCTCGTGCCGTGCCCCGTTCCGCTCTTGGCATAGGAGAGCGAGGCCAGGACCTCGACCTCGGCGCCGGTCTCCGCGATCCAGTCCTGCCCCGTGATCCCCAGGTCGAAGAGCCCGTCCTGGACGTACACGGGGATCTCCTGCGGCCGGAGCAGCGAGACGCGGTCGATGCGCTCGTCTTCGATCGTCCCGTGGTAGTCGCGGTCGGACCCTCGCCGCACCCGCAGATCGGCCTCTTCGAGCAGCCGCAGCGTCTGTTGCTCGAGCGAGCCCTTCGGGATCACGAGTCGGAGCATCTGCGCAGTCTACGGGGCTGGCCGAGATTTGACTTCTCAGGTAGGAATTCCTACCATTCATCCATGAACGCCGTCGTTTCGGAGAAAGGCCAGGTCACGATCCCCAAGGCCCTTCGATACCGCCTCGGCATCCAGCCGGGACAGGTGCTCGATTTCGATGAGGAGGGCGGACGTCTCGTGGCCCGGAAAGTCGTCGCGCGAGATCCCGTCGACATGGTGTGGGGGACCTTGAAGCTGGATCGCTCGGTGGACGAGCTCATCGAGGAGATGCGGGGCCCGGTCGACCTGTGATCACGGCGGTCGACTCGAACGTGCTCCTCGATGTGTTCACGGCCGATGCCCGGTTCGGCGCCGTCTCTCGCCGGGCGATCGCCGCAGCCCACGAAGCCGGCGCCGTGATGGCGTGCGAGGTGGTCTGGGCGGAGGTCGCGGCTTCCTACCGGAGCGCGGACGAGGGACGTGAACGCCTCGATCAGCTCGGCGTCCGATTCGCGGCGATCGATCCCGAGGTCGCCCTGGCCGCAGGGACGCTGTGGTGGAACCATCTCCGCGCCGACGACGGCCGTGACCGGTCGATGGCGGACTTCCTGATCGGCACGCACGCCTGGATGCGAGCAGACGCCCTGCTGACCAGGGACCGTGGCTTCTACCGGGGGTCTTTCAGGCGTCTGAGGATCGTCGATCCGTCGACGGCGCGATCGGCCTGAAGAAGCACGATCGCTCGCCGGTGTGGCAGGCCGCGCCCTCCTGATGGACGCGCACGAGCACCACGTCGCCGTCGCAGTCGGCGCGCACCTCCTCGATGTGCTGGACGTGCCCGCTCGTCTCGCCCTTGCGCCACAGCTCCTGCCGCGATCGGCTCCAGAACACGGTCCGTCCCTCGTCGAGCGTGTGCTGCAACGACGCGCGGCTCATCCACGCCATCATGAGCACGTCGCCGTTCTCGGCGTCCTGGACGATCGCCGGGATCAGGCCGCGGTCGTCGAACCGGAGTTCGTCGAGCTCCGCGCGCCCGGTCACGCCACCCTCACCGTGATACCCCGGCGCAGGAGGTGGTCCTTGACCTCCCGGATCGTGAGCTCCTCGAAGTGGAAGCGCGAGGCGGCGAGCACGGCATCGGCGTGTCCCTCGGTGAGTGCCTCGGCGAAGTGCTCCACGCCTCCCGCGCCGCCGCTCGCGACGACCGGGACACCGACGGCGTCGCTCACGGAGCGCAGGAGGTCGAGGTCGTACCCCTGCCCCGTCCCGTCGCGATCCATCGACGTCAGGAGCACCTCGCCGGCACCGTGGCGCTCCGTGGCCTCCACCGCCCACGCCACCGCGTCGCGCCCGGTGGCCGTTCGACCGGCGTCCACGAACACCTCCCACCCGTCGCCCGGCCGGCTCCGCGCGTCGATCGCCACCACCATGCACTGCGTGCCGAACCGCTCCGCGCAGCGACCGAGGAGCGTCGGATCGCGTACGGCCGCGCTGTTGACGGCGATCTTGTCGGCCCCGGCCCGCAGCAGCTCGCGCACGTCGTCCTCGGCCCGGACCCCGCCGCCCACGGTCAGCGGGATGAACACCTGGTCGGCCGTTCGCGAGATGACGTCGAGCGTCGCGCGGCGGCCCTCCACGGTCGCGGTGATGTCGAGGAAGACCAGCTCGTCGGCGCCCTCGGCGTCGTAGCGCGCGGCGAGCTCGACCGGGTCCCCGGCGTCGACGAGGTCGACGAACCTCGTGCCCTTGACCACCCGCCCGCCGTCGACGTCGAGGCACGGCAGGATCCGCTTGGCGAGCGTCATCCCCGGACGACCTCCTGGAGCCGCAGCGTGCCCGCGTACATCGCCTTGCCGACGACGCAGGCCTCGAGCCCGAGCTCGCGAAGCGCCCATACGTCGTCGGCGACGCGGATGCCGCCGCTCGCGATCACCGGCACCTCGGTGAGCTCGAGCATCCCCTCGTACAGGGCGAGATCCGGCCCGTCCATCGTTCCGTCGCGCGCGATCGCGGTGACCAGGAAGCGAGGGGCGCCCACACCCTGCAGGGCGGGCACGACGTCCTCGAGCCGCGGGCCCTCGCGTCGCCAGCCGTGGGTCATGACCCGGCCGTCGCGAACGTCCACAGCGACGGCGATGCCGTCCCCGGCGAGCGCCACCGCCTCGGCCACGACGTTCGGGTCGAGCGCGGCCGCGGTGCCGAGGATGGCTCGAGCCGCGCCGTCCTCGAGCGCGCGCTCGACGTCGGCCGTCGTGCGCAGCCCTCCGCCGAGCTGGACCGGGATGGCGACCGCCCGGCAGATGTCCTTGACGACGTCGCGATTCGTGCCGTCCTCACGCGCCGCGTCGAGGTCGACGAGATGCAGGCGCCGGGCGCCCTCGGCTTCGAACCGACGGGCCACCTCCACCGGGTCGTCGTCGTAGACGGTCTCGGCGTCGACATCGCCCCGGAACAGCCGGACGCAGCGGCCGTGTCGGAGGTCGATGGCGGGGATGACGATCACGACTCCGCCTCCCGGACGAACGCTTCGTACAAACGCAGACCGGGGTCCCCCGACTTCTCCGGATGGAACTGCGTGGCGAACACGCGGTCCCGGCCGGCGGCGGCGGCGAAGGGGCGGCCGTGCTCGGTCACGCCGACCGTCGTGCGGGCGTCGGGGTCCGGGGCGAACGAGTGCACGAAGTAGAAGCGCGTGCCGGTGGGCACGTCGCGCACGAAGGGGTGCGTCTCGGTCCAGCGCACACCGTTCCACCCCATGTGCGGGACCTTGACCTCGCTCGGCAGGCGCCGCGAGAGGCCCTCGAACAGCCCCAGCCCCGGCTCCGGATCCTCCTCGCTCCCCGCGAACAGCACCTGCATGCCGACGCAGACGCCGAAGAGCGGCCGTTCGCTCCCCGCGAACTCGCGGACCACCCGATCGAGGCCCCGCTCGCGAAGGCTCCGCATGCACGCGCCGAAGTGCCCGACGCCGGGGACGACCAGGCCGTCGGCGGCGAGCGCCGCGGATCCGTCGTCCGTCACGTCGGGCTTGCCGCCCACGTGCTCGATGGCCCGGGCCACGCTCCGCAGGTTGCCCATGCCGTAATCGAGGACGGCGATCGTCACAGCGTGCCCTTCGTGCTCGGGACCTCGCCCCCGGCGATGCCCACGGCGTCTCGCAGGCACGCGGCGAGCGCCTTGAACTCGGCCTCGACGACGTGGTGCGGAGAGCGGCCGGCCCGCAGCCGGACGTGGAGCGTGAGCTCGGCCGCCGTGGCGAACGCCCGCAGGAAGTCCTCCGTGAGACCGGTGTCGTACGTGCCGATCGTCTCGGCCGGCACCGACACCTCGTGCACGACGAAGGGGCGTCCCGACAGGTCGAGCGCGACCTCCACCGCCGCCTCGTCGAGCGGGACGGTGATCGAGGCGAACCGCCGCACCCCGCGCTTGTCGCCGAGCGCCTCCTTCAGCGCCTGGCCCAGCGCGAGCCCCACGTCCTCGACCGTGTGGTGCCCGTCGACGTCGAGGTCTCCCGTCGCGGTGACCGACAGGTCGAACCGCGCATGCGTCCCGAGCTGCTGCAGCATGTGGTCGAAGAACGGTAGCCCGGTGTCGGCGCTCGAGGAGCCCGACCCGTCGAGCGTCAGCTCGACGCGGACGTCCGTCTCCTTCGTCCGGCGTGCCACCGTCGCCCGGCGGGTCATGCGAGGACCTCCTCGAGCGCGGACAGGAACCGGTCGACCTCCTGCGGCGTGCCGGCGGTGACGCGGAGGCACCCCGGTACGAGCGCGCTGAAGTCGCGGACGAGCACGCTCCGGTCGAGCAGGCCCTGCCACACGTCCCCGGCCGGCCGAGGTGGCCGGAACAACACGAAGTTCGCCTCCGAGGGGAACGCCTCGACGCCCATCGGAGGGAGCGCCTGCAGGATCCGGTCGCGTTCCGCGCGGATCGCGTCGAGGATCTCGAGCGCCTCGTCCCGATGGTCGAGCGCCACGAGCCCGGCCGCCTGCGTGAGGGAGCTCAAGTGGTAGGGAAGACGGACCCGCCGCAGGTCCCCGACGATCTCGGGGGAGGTCAGGCAGTACCCGACGCGGGCCCCGGCCAGGGCGAACGCCTTCGAGAACGTCCGGACGACGGCGAGGTTCCGGTACCGGGGGACCAGCGGGGCCGCGCTCCGGCCGCCGAACTCCACGTAGGCCTCGTCGACGATCACCAGCGCCGGGGTGTTGGCGGCCAGCTCGATCACGTCGAGCGGCTGGGCGTTGCCGGTGGGGTTGTTCGGCGAGCAGACGAAGACCACGTCGGGCCCGAACCCGAGGGCCCGGGCCACGTCGGGCGCGCCGATCGTCCACGGCGCCTCGAGGCGGACGGGAACGACGTCGGCGTTGGCCACCCAGGACAGCCGCGAGTGCAACGCGTACGTGGGCTCGAACACGACCACACGACGGCCCGGACCTCCGTAAGCCTGGAGGAGCTGGATCAGGATCTCGTTCGAGCCGTTCGCGACCCAGGTGCCCTCGAGGGTGTGCCCGTGCAGGTCGGCCAGGCGCGAGCGGAGCGTCTCGGCTTCGCGGTCGGGGTATCGGTTCAGGCTCAGGTCGCCGACGGCGTCGGAGAGGTCGCGGCGGAAGGGCTCGGGAAGCGGGTAGGGGCACTCGTTGGTGTTCAGGCGGACCCGGACGTCGAGCTGCGGGGCCTCGTAGGGCTCGATGTCGCGCAGGCCGGGGCGGGGGAGTGCCGGGTTCACGACGTGCCCTTCTCGCTGCGGACCTCGACGGCCCGGGCGTGTCCGATCAGCCCCTCGCTGCGAGCGATCGCCGAGACCGCAGGCGCGAGCGAGCGCGCGGCGGCCTCGTCCATCTCGACGACCGACATGACCTTGACGAAGTCGGCCGCCCGGAGGCCGCTCGCGAACCGCGCCGTTCCGCCGGTGGGCAGGACGTGGTTCGACGCCACGCCGTAGTCGCCGAACGGCACGGGCGTGAACGCGCCGACGAAGATCGCCCCGGCGTTGCGGATGCCGGCCGGGAACGGCTCGGATCCATCGAGGAAGAGCTGGAGGTGTTCGGGCGCAAGCCCGTTCACGACCTCGACGGCGTGCTCCCAGTCCGCGACGAGGACGGCCCGGGCGTGCGACAGGGCGGACTCGACGACCTCGCGCCTGGCCGCCCCGGCCACCTCGGCGACGAGCGCCCTCTCGATCCGCTCGACGAGCCCGGGATCGACGGCGACGAGCGTGGCGAGCGCGTCGGGATCGTGCTCGGCCTGCGCCACGAGGTCGACGGCCGCCCACCGGGGGTCGGTGCCCGATCCCGCCACCAGGACGAGCTCGGTCGGTCCCGCCAGGCCGTCGATCCCGATCACGCCGCTGAGCTGGCGCTTGGCCTCGGTCACGTAGGCGTTGCCCGGCCCCACCACCTTGTCCACCGCCGGGACCGAGTCCGTGCCGAACGCGAGCGCCGCGATCGCCTGGGCGCCGCCCACCCGGACGACGCGTGTCGCCCCGGCGCGCCGGGCCGCGTACAGCACCGCCGGGTGGACCGAGCCGTCGGAGCGGGGAGGCGTGCACACGACGATCTCCGCGACCCCGGCGACGAGGGCCGGCGTCACGGTCATGGCCACGGATGAGGGGTAGACGGCTCGGCCCCCCGGCACGTAGCAGCCGGCCGCGCGGATGGGGCGAACGCGTTCGGCGAAGCGGATCCCGCCCCGCTCGTCCTGCCACTCGGGCGGGATCTGCCGCCGGTGGAGGTCGGCGACGCGGTCGACCAGGTCGTCGAGCGCGCGCCGGAGCGGGTCGGGGACGGCCTCGAGCGCGGCGGCGAACTCGTCGGGGGTCACGGCGAGGCCGCGCTCGCCGAGGTCGGCACCGTCGAACCGGAGCGTCAGGTCCAGGAGCGCGGCGTCGCCCTCGTCGCGGACGCGCCGAACGATCCCGCGAACGGTGTCTGCGACCTGAGGGTCGATCTCGAGGCGTCTGGGCTCGAGCCGCTCCCTCCGGTCCCGGAGGTCGAGGAGCTCGAGCACCTAATGCTCCTCGACGACCTCGTGATGCTCGGCGGAGGGAGCGGGGCGGCCGGCGCGGCGATCGCGCACGAACAGGACCCAGCCGCTCGCGGAGACGAACGCCGCGGCGGCACACAGCAGGCCGAGGGCGAGCAGGAGCGTCGTCTGCCGGGTCATGGGTCCCTCAGGGTACCCGAACGGGCCGCCCCGGGGCCGAGCGACCTCAACCGGACCTGGCGGGTCGGCGGTCGGGAACCGACTCGCCGGTCGGGCAGTAGTTGTCTGGTCAGGGCTCGCCGGAGCGGCGCCGCCCGAGCGGGAGGGAGGCCATCATGCGTGGGAAGACCGGGTTCCTCGTTCCGTTGCTGGGTCTCGTGCTGGCCGCCTGCACGTCCGCGGCGCCCGCCGACCGGAGCGGACCGGCGTCCGTCCCCCGAGAGGTCCTGTCCATCCGGACCCCGAGCGGTCCCGCCACGATCGAGGTCCCGGCCGGCTCGGTGCTGTTCGAGCGCGACGGCGCCCTGGCCTCGCCGGACGGGACGCGGCTGTACGCCGCGTCGGTCTTCGGCGGTCGCACGGTCGTGGAGACCAACGACGCCGTCTCCGGCGAGCTGATCGCCCGAGCCCCGGTCGCCGGCGAGCACGAGCTCGTGGCCGTCTCGGGGAGTGGCCGCGCGGCCGCGCTCACGGACCCCCTGCCCCGGGGTTGGGATCCGGCCGTGCCGGTGCCCCGGGCGTGGACCTCGATCGTCGTCGCGGATCCTACGGGCGGGACCGAGCCGAGGGCCTACCGCCTGCGGGGGAACTTCGAGCCCGAGGCGTTCTCGGTGGCCGACGACCGGCTGTTCCTGATCCAGTTCCTCCCGGCGCAGGCGCCCGAGGTGTACCGGGTGACGGTGCTCGATCTCCGCCACGGCGACGTGTATCCGGTGTTCGGCCCGTACAAGGGCCCGGCCGAGCGCATGCCCGGCACGCGGCTCGAGCAGATCCTCTCGCCCGACGGCGCCCGTCTGTACACGTTGTACTCGAGCTCGCGGCCCGGCTTCGCGCCGCACGACGCCCCGGTCCCGGCCAACGCCGACGTGTCCTTCGTCCACGTGCTCGACCTGCGCGAGGGGTGGGCCCACTGCGTCGCCCTTCCGAGACAGCTGTGGGACCGCCCCGCCGCCGAGCAGACCATGGCCGTCTCGCCGGACGGCTCGACGCTGTTCGTGGCCGACGCGGCGCGAGGCGTGGTGGCCGCGATGAACACCGACACGCTCGAGACGCGATACGAGACGGAGATCGCGTTCGGCGTCGTCGGGGATGGAGACGCCACGGCCCAGGTGAGCGCCGACGGCGCCACGCTGTTCGTCGCGGGGGGCGGGGGCGCCTCGACGCTGTTCGCGCTCGACACCACATCACTCCAGATCTCGGACCGGTGGGCGTTCGAGGGCCCCGTCTCGGGTCTTGGGCTGTCGATGGACGGCGAGCGGCTCTACGTCGCGACGCCGGACCGCGTGGACGTGCTCGACCCACTGACGGGCGAAACCCTGGCCGGCGTGCCGTTCGCGAACCCCTCGCCGATCCTGCACCTCGAGCCGATCGCCGGCTGATCTGCGATCCGGGCTCGCGCCCCCGGGCCTGGTCGCGGAAGATGGCGCCATGCGCCTGCCGGTCATGCCGCCCGTCGCGCCCATGCTGGCGAAGTCAGTGGAGGACATCCCCACCGGCGATCTCAGCTACGAGCCGAAGTGGGACGGGTTCCGCTCGATCGTGTTCCGCGACGGCGACGAGGTGGAGATCGGGAGCCGGAACGAGCGCCCCATGACCCGCTACTTCCCCGAGGTCGTCGGGGCCATCACGGCCAACCTCCCCGAACGCTGCGTCGTGGACGGAGAGATCGTCGTCCCCGCCCCCGACGGCCGGCGGCTCGAGTTCGAGACCCTCCAGCAGCGCATCCACCCCGCCGCCAGCCGGGTCCGCCTGCTCGCCGAGCAGACGCCCGCCCACTTCGTGGCGTTCGACCTGCTCGCGCTTGGCGACCGCGATCTCACCCGCGCCCCGTTCCGCGAGCGGCGCGGCGCGCTCGCGGAGGCTCTGGCGGCGGCCTCGTCGCCGATCCACGTCACGCCGGCCACCACCGACCGGCGCGTGGCCGAGCGCTGGTTCCACCAGTTCGAGGGCGCCGGGCTCGACGGGGTGGTCGCCAAGCCGCTGGACGGGGTCTACCAGCAGGACAAGCGGGTGATGTTCAAGATCAAGCACGTCCGGACGGCGGACTGCGTGGTGGCCGGCTACCGGGTCCACAAGAACAGCGTGGACGCGATCGGGTCGCTGCTGCTCGGCCTGTACGACGACCGCGGCGACCTCGCCAGCGTGGGCGTCGTGGGGGCGTTCCCTATGCAGCGTCGCCGGTCCCTGTTCGTGGAGCTCCAGCCACTGGTCACGTCGTTCGAGGACCATCCGTGGGACTGGGCCAAGCTCGATGCCGAGGTCCGAACGCCCCGGGCCGGCGAGGGCAGCCGGTGGAACGCGAAGAAGGATCTGTCCTTCGTGCCGCTTCGGCCCGAGCGGGTCGTCGAGGTTCGCTACGACCACATGGAGGGACCCCGTTTCCGCCACACGACCCAGTTCGTCCGGTGGCGCCCCGACCGCGACCCGCGCTCGTGCACCTACGGCCAGCTCCAGGAGCCGGCCGGCTACGACCTGGCCGAGATCCTCGGGGAGTGACCTCGGGGTGAACGGTCGGCGGTCCGGGGGTCCGGGGCGGGCCCGGCGAGGCAAACCCCTCCATTCGGACGATGCCGCCCGGAACGGACGTGACTAGCATCGCGGCAACGACACGCGTTTGCGCAGGCAGAGGGGGCCCCATGAACGTGGTCGATCGATCGCGGCGTGCTCGAGCCGGAGCCGGTCGCCTGCTGGCGGCGTGCGCCTTGGCGGCCTCGGTCCTGGTGGCCGCGTCCGGCGCCGCGTCGGCCGCCCCCGGCTCGGTGTTCGCCTGGGGCGACAACAGCCTCGGGCAGCTCGGCGACGGCACCACGATCGCCCACCGGACACCGGGCCCGGTCGCGATCCCCTCGGACGTCACGGCCGTCGAGGGCGGCCGGGGCCACGTGCTCGCGCTCCGGAGCGACGGGACGGTCCTGGCGTGGGGGAGCAACGACATGGGACAGGTGGGCGACGGGACCGTCGTCGACCGTCCCTCCGCGGTCCCGGTGGCCGGGCTCTCCGGTGTCACGCGGATCGCGGCCGGCCACTACCACTCCCTCGCCCTTCGCTCCGACGGCACGGTGTGGGCGTGGGGGTTCAACAGCCTTGGGCAGCTCGGCGACGGGACGACCACCAACCGCCGGATGCCCGTGCCGGTCACCGGGCTCACCCAGGTCGTCGAGATCGCCGGCGGCCGAGACATGAGCTACGCGCTCCGCGCCGACGGCACCGTGTGGGCGTGGGGGCAGAACACGCTCGGACAGCTCGGCGACGGGACGACCACCAACCGCCGCACGCCGGTTCGCGTGGGATCCCTCTCCGGCGTCGTCGGGATCGCGGCCGGCCGCGATCACGGCCTGGCCCTGCTCGCCGACGGCACCGTGTGGGCGTGGGGGCACAACGCCTACGGGCAGTTGGGGGACGGGTCGACCACCAACCGCCTGTCTCCCGTGGCGGTGCCCGGGCTCAGCCAGGTCGTCGAGGTGACGGCCGGCGCGCACCACTCCCTGGCCCTACGCTCCGACGGCACCGTCCGCGCCTGGGGACGGAACTACCGCGGCCAGCTCGGCGACGGGACCCTCACGCAGCGACGATCGCCGGTGCCGGTGCCGGGCCTCGGCGGCGTCGTCGCGCTCGGCGCCGGCCGCGACCACAGCTTCGCAGTGCTCGCCGACGGAACGCTTCGGGCCTGGGGCCTGAACGACTTCGGCCAGCTCGGCGACGGCACCACAACGAACCGGACCTCGCCCGTGCCGGTGCCCGGCCCGGCCGGGATCGTCGAGGCGGCGGGTGGCCGCGACTTCGGGGTCGCCCTCGTCGTCAGCTCCCCCGACGTCGATCCCCCCACCACGCCGGGGACGCCCGCCGGCACGAGCACGACCTCGGACAGCATCACGGTCTCGTGGGCACCGTCGAGCGACGCCTCGCCGATCACCTACCGGATCTTCCGTGACGGGGCAGGGACGCCGGCCGGCACGACGGCCTCGACCGGCTTCGTCGACACCGGGCTCGCCCCCGGGAGCACCCACACGTACACGGTCCAGGCCGTCGACTCCTCGGGGAACGAGAGCGGTCTCAGCGATCCGTCCGCGCCGATCACCGTGCTCTCCGGGACCCCGCCGATCTTCGCCGACGACTTCTCCACCGGCGACTTCTCCCGGTGGACCTCGGTGACGCGCCTGTCGATCGACGCGACGACCGGTGGCGCGGCGCCCCCGAGCGCCCGGGCGCAGGTCGTGTCCCAGAGCGCCTCGGCCTCTCGGATGCTGTCGTCCGCGTTCCCCTCGATCTGCGCGAGCGTGAACGTGAGCGCGACGTCGACCGGGACCACGACGCTGGCCCTCCTCCGGCTCCGGGCCGCGAGCGGCACGAACGTGATCCGCGTGTTCGTGAACGGGACGGGCACGCTGTTCGTGAAGTCGGACGTCTCGGGAACGCAGCGGAGCTCGAACGCCGTGCTCGGGGCGGGCTGGCACACGCTCGAGCTGTGCGGGACGATCGGGACGACGGGCACCTGGAGCCTCTACCGCGACGGCGCGGTCATCGTGAACGCGTGGGTGGTGAACACGGGCACCGCGGGCATCGGCCGTGTCGACCTCGGCGACACGGCGGCGAAGACCTTCACGGTCAACTTCGACGACGTCCTGGTCGACCAGGCGCCAGGGTAGGTCCGCTCAGCCGGCCCGGGGCGCTCGGCGCTTGGCCTCGGCCCGGCGCTCGGCCTCCAGGCGCTCGAGATCCACGTCGCTGTAGTCGACGTGGATCATGGCGCCGGCGATCGCGCGATGGCCGGCCGTGTTCGCGATGAGGTCGTGCATCGTCTGCGCCACGCGCCGATACGTGGGATGTCCCTGCGGGCTCGAGCGCAGCTCGATGAGGTGCATCGCCTCGCGGGCGCTCATCTGCATCACGAATCGGATCCGGTATGCCATCGACACCGCGTACTGGGCGACGTCCTTGCCGGCCGTGGCGAACAGCGCCTCCCACGTCGCGGCCGAGTCCTCCATCACGGCGTGCCAGTCGTCGGCGAGCCCGGCCTCCTCGACCTGCGGCGGCGTGTCGTAGCCGTGCATGGGCGACAGGCGCTGCCACTCCAGCGTGAGGGGCCGGTGGCGCTGGAGGTCGCGGAACGCCCCGTAGTCGCACAGCACGTCGAACCGATACCCGGTGCGCTCGAACGCGCGCCCCGGCTTGTGCCGGCGGTTGCCGCGCTCGCCCACGTAGGCGCGCAGGACGTTCTCGCGCTCCTCGGCGCTCATCGTGTGCGCGAGGGACTGGCAGCGGTCGTCGGGCAGGTCGGTCGAGGCGTACAGCGCCGCCGCGACGACCTTCTCCTCGCCCAGCGGGTCGTACTCGCTCAGCGTGACGACGTCTCGCGCGCCGGGCTCGATCCCCTCGGTGTACTTCGCGGCCACCTCGAGCATCCGCTCCCGGGTGTCCTCGAGGTAGCGCGACCACGCGAGGCCTCGGTCGGGGAGGTCGACGCGCCGCAGGAAGGCAGGGATGACCTTGCGGAGCTCGACGAGCATGAGGTCCGCGTACTCGCGCACCTCGGCCAGCGGGTGGGCCCGCATGCGGAGCAGCATCTGCTCGTAGCTCTGGCCGGTGGCGTAGACGCCGAGGTTCGAGCGCGTCCCCGCCGGCAGGAGGACGCGGAGCGTGTCGCACGTCTTCGCCGTGATCGTCGAGCGGTAGAGGAAGTCGGAGTCGGCCGGGTCCTTCGGGAAGCGCTCGGTGAACAGGTCGTACAGCGGCTGGAACATCCGCCCGTAGGTCTCGAACGTCCGCGTGGCGAAGCCCTCGTAGGCCTCCGCCGCCGGTGTGCCCTCGATCTCCGGTGGGACGGTGAGTCGCCACCTTCCGCCGGGCCGGTCGTCGTAGCGCATGTACCGCGTGGACTGCTCGAGGTAGGCGGCGAGCCGGCCCCACTCGATCGCTTTCGCCAGGAGCTGCGAGGCCTGCTCGCACGCAAGGTGAACCCCGCCGAGTTGCGCGACGGAGTCGTCGCCGAACTCGAAGAAGACGTTGTCGTAGAGCTTCTCGGCGCGCCTCGTGCCCACGGCGCTCGTCGAACCGCCGGTTCCGACCTCCTCGGCGAACTCGTCGAGGAAGAGGCGTCGCAGCGGCTTGGCCGTGCGCGAATACCGTGCGAAGAGCGCGCCCTTCACCACCTCCGGCAGGTTGACGAGCGCGAACACCGGCCCCTCGAGGTTGGTGAAGTACGGGTCGAGCCGCGCCCGCTCCTCGGCGGTGTAGTCCTCAGGGACGAACCAGAGGCTCACGCCGTCGGCCCCGTCCCACCGCTGATGCCGGTCGGCCCCGTCGGACCCGTCGGGGGCGGCGCCTCGGCTCCGCCGAAGAGCGTGACCGTGGTCCCGGCCGGCACCGGCGTGCCGGGGGTCGGGTCCTGCTGGGCCACGCGGTTGGGATTCGGGCACAGCGTGTTCGGTGCCACGGTCGAGTCCGAGATCACGGGGTTGAGACCAGCACTCCGCAGCTGGGCGGAGGCGGCGCCGAACGGCTGGCAGCGCACGTCCGGAACGGTGACGTTCTCGGGGCCGCTCGAGACGAAGATCGTGATCGTGGCGTCCGGTGCGACGTCGGCCGTGCCCTCGGGCGGATCGATGCGCGTGACCAGGTCCTGACCGACCTCGGCGCTCGGCTCAGGCTGGGTCGTGATGACGAAGTCGAGGCTGACTGCCAGCAGCGCGGCCTGCACCTCCTCCGGCGTCTGCCCGGTCAGACCGGTCGGGAGCGTCACCGTCCCCGGTTCCTCGACGACCGTGAGCGCGACCTCGGTCCCCTCGTCGACCTCCGTGTCGGCCACGGGGTCCTGCTCGATCACCGTTCCGGGCTCGGCGTCCGGCTGATCCACCGGGGCCGGCACCCGGATCACCTTTTCGTCCGGAACGACCAAGCCCTCCGCCTCCAGGTCCGACTTGGCGGCGTTCAAGCGCTCGCCGACGACGTTGGGGACGATCACCGTCTGCGTCTGCTGGCCGTCGTCGTTGTTGTTGTTCAGGAGGTTCTTGGCCAGCAGGAACAGGACGAGCGCGAGGATCCCGAGGATCAGCAGCGTGACGAGCACCGGGATCCACCAGCGCGAGCGCGGGGGCTCGGGCTGCTGGGTCGGTGGGAGCACGGCGGTTCGGCCGGCGGCCTCGCGCGAGATCACCTGCGTCGAGCCCGCGTCCACGGGCAGCAACGGGGTGGCCTCGACCGGCATGCCGCGTCGCACGCGCTCCAGATCGGAACGGAACTCCGCGGCCGTCTGGTAGCGGTTGGCGGGGTTCTTCGCCATCGCTCGCAGGATCACGGCCTCGAGGTCGGCCGACACGTCGCGGTTCAGGCGGGAGGGCGGGGTCGGCTGCTCGAGGACCTGCTTGGACGCCACCGTGACCGGTGAGTCGCCCAGGAACGGCGGCCGCCCCGTCACCATCTCGTACAGGACGCAGCCCAGCGAGTAGATGTCCGAGCGTCCGTCCACCGGCTGGCCCTGGGCCTGCTCCGGGGAGAGGTACGACGCCGTGCCCAGCACGGCGGCGGTCTGCGCCACGGTCTCCGCCGTCGTCACCATCCGGGCGATCCCGAAGTCCGTGACCTTCACGTCGCCGCGCTGGTCGAGCATGATGTTCCCGGGCTTGATGTCGCGGTGGATCACGCCCTGCGCGTGGGCCGCCTCGAGCGCCCGGCACACGTCCGCCGCGATCTCGATGGCGCGGTCGGGCATGATGCGGCCGCCGCCCGTGAGGAACTCGGCGAGCGTCTTGCCCTCGACGTACTCCATGACGATGAAGTGCACGCCGTCGTCGGAGCCCGTGTCGAAGACCGAGACGAGGTTCTGGTTGCTGATGCGCGCGGCGGCCTGCGCCTCCCGGCGGAACCGCGAGACGAAGTTGGGGTCGTCGGCGAACTGCGGCGCAAGGATCTTGATGGCCACCGCCCGCCCCAGGACCGTGTCCTCGCCGCGGTAGACCTTGGCCATGCCGCCGCGCCCGAGCTCGTGCTCGACGCGGTAGCGCCCCCCGAGCGTCACCGGCTGCTGGATCGCGGACTCCCCCTCGTCATCGGCCGAGCGCGGCCTCCAGGACCGCCTTCGCGATCGGCGCGGCCACCTGGCCGCCCGTCGCCTCGCTGCCAAGGCTACCCCCGTTGAGGACGATGACGGCGACCGCCAGCTGTGGAGATTCCGCGGGGGCGAAGCACGTGAACCAGGCGTGCGGGGGCTCGCCCTCGCCGTGCTGGGCGGTCCCGGTCTTGCCGGCCACGGTGACCCCGGCGATCTGCGCGGCCGTTCCCGTGCCGGCCTGCACGACGGAGACCATCATCTGCGTCAGGGCGGCGGCGTTCGTGGCCGAGAGCGGCTGGGAGAACACCTCCGGCTCGAACGACCTGATGACCCGGCCGCTCGGGTCGCGGATCTCCGTGACCAGCCGAGGGCGCATCAGGACGCCGCCGTTCGCGATCGCCGAGGAGACGAGCGCCATCTGCAAGGGGTTCGCCGCGACGTCCTGCTGGCCGATCGCCGAGATGGCCACGGCCGGCTCCCGCTGCGCGAACGTCTCGGGCGCCGGGAACACGCCGGAGACCCACGGGATGTCGAACGGCACCGCGTCCTCGCCGGCCTCCGCGGTGAACCCGTACTTGCGCGCCTCGGCCGCGAGGCGGTCCGCCCCGAGCTCGAGCCCGATCCCGCCGAACACCACGTTGCACGACTGACGGAGCGCCTCGGCCAGGGTGATCTCCGGTCCGCCCGAGCACGTCGAGCCGCCGAAGTTCTGGATCGTCGCGTCCGTGAGGGGGAGGTCGAGCTCGTGGGGGTTCGGCCAGCTGCTGTCGGGCCCGAACCCGTTCTCGAGTGCCGCCGACGCCGTCACGAGCTTGAACGTCGACCCGGGCGGGAACAGCTCTTCGCTGGCGCGCGAGACGATCGGCTTCTCGGGATCGGAGGTGAGCTCGTCCCACGCCTCGCGCACGCTCTGGCCGTCCTGCGCCGCAAGGAGGTTGGGGTCGTACGTCGGCTCGGCCACCAGCGCCAGCACGTTGCCCGTCGAGGGCTCGACGACGGCGATCGCCACGTCACCCGATTCCGCGGCGGCGGCCTCCTCGGCGGCCGTCTGGATCACCGGATCGATCGTCGTCACGATCGTCCCGCCCTGCTTGTCGCGGCCGAGCACCAGATCGGTGAGCGTCTGCGGGAACAGCTCGGCCGCGTCGCCGGCCAGGTAGCTGTTGAACGACTGCTCGAGGTCCCGGCGACCGAAGATGAACGAGTAGTAGCCGGTGACGTGCGCGTACCGAGGCCCCTGCGGGTAGCGCCGCTGGTACCGCAGCAGGCCCGAGCTCCGGCGGCTCGACGCGAGCACGGTCCTGCCGTCGCTGGCCAGGATCGATCCGCGATGGACGGCGTACTCCGCCTTGAGCTGACGGGTCGCGTTGGCCGAGTTGTTCTCGAGGTCGTCGGACGCGAACACCTGGATGTAGTTGATCTGCGCGAGCAGGATCAGGAACAGGACGATGAGCCCCACCCCCAGCCTGCGGATCTGGCGCTCCACGTCAGGTCGCCCCTCGCTGCGGCGCCGTCCCGGCCGCGATGCGGACGAGCAGCGCGAGCAGGACCGAGTTGGACACCAGGCTCGAGCCCCCGTACGACATGAACGGGAGCGTCACGCCCGTCAGCGGGATCACCCGCGTCACGCCCCCGACGATCACGAACGTCTGGAGCGCGATCAGCGTCGAGAGCCCGGCGGCCAGGAGCTGCCCGAACCCCTCCCGGGCCTCGACCGCGATCCGGAGTCCCTTGCCCACCAACACGACGTAGAGCAGGAGCACGGCGGTCGTCCCGAGGAGCCCGAGCTCCTCCCCGATCGCCGCGAAGATGAAGTCCGTGGCCGCGAACGGGATGAGCCCCGGCGATCCCTGGCCGAGCCCCGAGCCGACCAGGCCGCCGGTCGCCATGCCGAACTCGGCCTGGGCCACCTGGCCGTAGCCGACCTTGAAGACCTTCTCCGGATCGAGGGCGTGTAGCCAGATGTCCACGCGCAACTGCACGTGGTCGAACAGCGCCCACCCCGCGTACGCGCCGATCCCGAACAGGACGAGTCCGAGGATCAGGTACGCCACGCGCCCGGTGGCGATCCAGATCATCACCATGAAGATGCCGAAGTACAGGAGCGAGGCGCCGAGGTCCTTCTGCACGAACAGGATCGCCAGCGAGGCGCCCCACGCCAGCAGGACGGGGGCGAGATGCTTGGCCGCCGGCAACCGAAGCGGGCCGATCCGTGACGTGGCCACCTGAAGCAGCTCGCGCCGCTGGTTCAGGTAGGACGCGAGGAAGATCACGATGAGGACCTTTCCGATCTCGGCCGGCTGGAAGCCGAGCGGCCCGATCTGCACCCACAGCCGGGCTCCGTTGATGGTCCGGCCGATGCCCGGGACCATGGGCAGCATCAGCATGACGAGGCCGAGCAGGCCGATCGTGTACGTGTAGGCGTCGAGCATCCGGTGGTCGCGCACCACGACGAGCGTTGCCATGAACGCGAGCAGGCCGACGGCGATCCACGTGATCTGCTCGGCGGCCAGGCCCCCCGAGAGCCGGAAGATCGTCGCGAACCCCAGCCCGACGAGCACGCCGGCGACCGGGAACAACGCCGGGTCTGCCGTCGGCGCGTATCGACGGATCACGACGAGCGAGCTCCCGTACCCCACCACGAAGATCGAGGCGTACAACGCGAAGGTGGCCGGGAGCTGTCCTCGCTTGCCGTAGCCGGCGATGACGTACGCGCCGATCGACAGGATGAGCGCGAGGACCGTGAACGCGATCGCCGCGGCGATCGGGGAACGCGCGGACCGCGAGGCGACCCTGCTCACGGCCCGCCGCTCTGGGCCCGAGCGACGTCCTGGCGGATCTGCTCCACGATGGCGTCGGCGGCGGCCCGGTCGTCGGCGGTGATGCCGTCGGGCAGGTTCCGGTACACGGCCAGAGACTCGGCCTCGGCGGCCGGGATGGTGGTCTCGACGACCACGGAGTTGAGGTGGAGGCGCCCGATCTCGACGGGGAGCCCTCGGAAGACCGCGACACGCCCGTTCGAGACCCCCACGAACCACTGGCTGTCGATGTAGAAGCGCAGCGCCGTCATGCCGGCGATGAACACGACGAAGATCACCAGCGCGCGGAGCACGAGAACCCGAGGGGTTCGCGCACGCAGCGGAGCCGGCACCTCGAGGATGGGACCGCGGGTGACGGTCCTCGCGTCCGGACGCTCCCCCGGAGTGGCGAGGGGCGCGGCCCGCCGGTCGGTGGCCTCGACCGTGGCTGTGGGCGCGCCCGCTCCTTCGTGGTCGCCCGGGCCATCGTCCGCGATGTCGAGGATCACGGCGGTGATGTTGTCGATGCCGCCGGCTCGGTTGGCCAGGTCGACGAGCTGCTGGACGGCCGCCTGCGGCTCGCGCGTCCGCTGCAGAACGCCCCGGATCTCGTCCTCGTGCACCATGCCGGTGAGCCCGTCCGTGCAGAGCAGCAGCCGGTCGCCGGGCCGGACGTCGACCGGCACCTCGTCGACCTGGACCGCGTCGTCGGTGCCGAGGGCGCGGGTGAGGATGTTGCGGTGGGGGTGGGTCTCGGCCTCCTCCTTCGTGATCTCGCCCTCCTCGACCATGCGGTGCACGAGCGTGTGGTCCTCCGTGAGGAGGAGGAGCTCCCCGTCGCGGTACAGGTACGCGCGCGAGTCGCCGACGTGCGCGAGCCGCACGCGCCCGCCCTGTACCAGCGCCGCAGTGAGGGTCGTGCCCATGCCGGCGACCGCCCGGTCCGACTGCGAGCGTTCGAAGACGGCGCGGTTCGCCGCCTCGACCTGCTCGATCAGCGATCCGTCGTGCGCGGAGAACATGCGCTCGACCGTCTGGAGCGCGAGGGTCGAGGCGACGTCGCCTCCCCGATGGCCGCCCATGCCGTCTGCGACGGCGAACAGCGGGTCGAGGACGAGATAGGAGTCCTCGTTGCCCTCGCGCACCTGGCCGATGTCCGAGGCCGCGCCCACGAGGACCCTCATCGCCGCAGCTCCAGCACGGTCTTCCCCACCTTCACGACGTCGCCGGCGTGCACCGCCACGGCCTGCACGACGCGACGGTCGTTCAGGAACGTGCCGTTGGTCGACCCGAGGTCCTCGACGTACCAGCCGCCGTCCTGCCCGTACAGGCGCGCGTGCATCTGGGAAACGTACGAATCCTCCAGGCGGATCGCACACGCGTCGCCGCGGCCGATCTCCACCGAGCCCGAGAGCCGCACCGTCCGCGGCTTGGGCGTGTCGGGCTCGTGCACGACCACCTGCGACGGGGGCTTCCCGCTCTTCGAGGGCTTGGCCGGGGCGGCGGCGGGGGCGCGGTTGGGAGCGGCCCCCCGCTCGCGCCGGCGTCCGGCCACGTCCGCGGTCACCGACCGCACGGCGCGGAAGACGAAGAAGTACAGGAGCACGACCAGCGCGTACTTCAGGACCGACAGGACGAACGGTGACACTCAGCCCCTCCGGAACTCGAGGACGGTCTCCCCAATCGTGATGCGATCGCCGTCGTCGAGCACTCGCTCCCGAACCTCCTCGTCGTTCACGAGCGTGCCGTTCGTCGAGCCGAGGTCGGTCACGACGAACTCGCCGCCCGCGTTGGCGATCCTGGCGTGCTGTCGTGAGGCGCCGGGATCGGAGATCACCACGTCGCTCTCGGGCAGCCGGCCGAGCGTGAGGACGGGCTTGGCCAGCGAGTAGGTCCGGGCCGGCCGCCCGCCCTCGTACAGCGTGAGCGTGGCCTGCCCCGCGACGAGCGGCGCCAGCTCCTCCTCGCCCTCGACGAACGACGCCTCCACCTCGAACCGGCCTCGGGCGAGGTCCTCGTCCAGCACGAACTCGATCTCGGGCGGCCCGACCAGGCCCCAGCCGCGTTCGGCGGCGGTCTCCCTGACCACTCGCTTGAGCTCGGTGACCAGGGCGTGCTCGGCCTGCTCGAACCGTTCGCCGTCGGCCTCGGAGAGCGTGAAGCCGAACCGGTTGGGGGCCCACACCTCCCGCACGCCGACCGTCTTGTTCGCGTCCATCTCACGCATCAGGCGCTTGGCGAGCTCGACCGGTTGCACCCCGGAGCGGAAGGCCGAGGCGAAGAACCCCTCGACCAGGTTGCCGAGGCGTCGCTCGAAGTCTCGGAGGATGGGCACGGGCGCCGTCCCGGGGTCGTCGTTCCCGCTGCTCAGCAGCGGTTCGGGGCGGATTCTACCCGCGGCCCGGGACCACGAACCCGTCGAGCCGGGCGCTACGGAGGACTCGGGGCGCCATACGGCACGAAACCGAGGCGCTCCTCGGGCGACATCCTGCGGAGCCGGTGCGCGCGGATCTCGAGCAGTTCGGCGTACGGCGCGGTGACCAGGAGCACCGCGAACAGGAAGCGGAGGGTCGAGCCGTAGAACGGGGCAAGCATGTTCGTCGCGACGCCGAAGATCGTCACCACGATCACCGCGGCGAACGCGACCTCCCCGGCCACGGCGAACCAGTGGAGTACGTCTTCGTACCGGATCCGCTCTCCGGCGATGGTGAATGACCCCCTCATCTCGGGTCATGCATCGGTACGCAACATCGATTCTTTGAGTGGGGAATCCGGGGGACAGGGGGAGTTGCTACGATGCCTGCCCCCACGGGCGAGTGGCGGAATTTGGCAGACGCGCAGGATTCAGGTTCCTGTGAGGGCAACCTCGTGGGGGTTCAAGTCCCCCCTCGCCCACCGAACCCCAGGTTCGCCGGCCGCGCGATCTCGGGAACGCGCGCAGGCCGCGGGCGGTCGCGAACCACGCACCACGCGCACCAGGCGATCCCGGCCAGCAGCAGCAGGGTCCCGGCGATCCGGACCATCGCGGCGATCGTGCCTGCGGCGTCCAGGGCGTCGAGGTGCTCGGGGCCGAGGACGAACGCCCAGTCGTGCTCGCCGCCGATGAGCTCGAGACGCTGGTACGGCGCGTCGGCGATGTAGACGGCTGCGTCCCGGGCGGAGGTCCCGGCCCAGGCCAGACACAGCGCCGATCCGACGACGTCCGGCCGGACGAACGCGAAGTACGCGGCGAGCCCGAGCGGCACCGCCACCTGCGCGATCGACCCCATCGACGCGGTCACCACGTCGGGCAGCGGGTATGTGAGCAGGTGCCCGAGCTCGTGAAAGCCGAGGTCGACCAGGCCGAGCAGGGGGACCCGGAGGTCGCGGACGATCGAGAACCAGGCGAGCAGGAGGCAACCCGCGATCCCCGCGAGGGGTCGCCAGCGGCGTATGTCCGTTCGGCTCACGCGCTAGGTATCGGCCGCCCCGACGGGGTCGATGAGGCAGATCCGTCGGGGAAGCCACTCTGGAGGCGGAGGGGCCGTCGCCGGCTCAGTGGCCGGCCACCGGCAGGACCGTCAGCGTCCCCTGCATCCCGGCCTCCCGATGCCCCGGGATCGAGCAGTAGAAGTCGTACACGCCCGCAGCGGCCGGGAACGTCTGGGTGACCGTGGCGTTCGCGTCGAGCGCGACCTTCACTCCGAGCTCGTCGATCGTGAAGTCGTGGGGGAACGCGTCCAGGTTGTGCAGCGTGATCGTGACGTCGCCCTCGGTGGCCTCGAGATCCTTCGGCGAGAAGCCCGAGATCGCCACGTCGAGCCCGATCGCGTTCGCCGTGCCGCCGCCCGAGGACGTGCCCGAACTCGATCCGGTGGTGGCCTCACCGCCCGCAGGCGCGTCGCTCGTGCCCGGCCGGAACGGGGCGGTCCCCGCCGAGAACGGGTCGGCGAGCGTCGGGTACTCGGTCGGCGGGTCGGCGACTCCGGGGTCGACCTTGATGACCCCGAGCGCCCCGAGGCTTGTGTACGCGAACGCGTGTGTCACGAAGGGGTAGAGCCCCGCGTCGGGGATCCGCAGCTCGAACATCGCCCCTGCGCTGGGCGCGATGGCGTAGGTCTGGAGCCCGTACAGCGTGTTGGCCGGATTGCCGTCCGGATGGACCTCGTCGAACGGCGTGCCGATGACGTGGAACGCGTTCGTGAGCGTGGGGCCGGCGTTGAGGACCCACAGGCGGATCAGCTCGTCGGGCCTGGCCTCCAGGGGCGCGTCGAGGTATCGGTTGAACCCTCCGTCGAACACGACCTGCGTCGGCGTGACCGCCATCATCTTGTCCACGTCGCCGACGTAGACGCCGTCGACCGGCTCGTCGGTCGCGTAGAACTCGCTCGAGACCATGACGTACTCGCGGGCCGGGGCCAGGCCGTCGGGCTCGACGATGATCGCGCCGTACATCCCGTTCGCGATGTGGTGCAGCACCGGCGGGACGCCGCAGTGGTACATGAAGACGCCCGGGAATCGGGCCACCCAGTCGAAGCTCGCGGACTCGCCGGGGGCCACGGGCTGGTAGTTCACGTCCCACGGCGTCTGGGCGGCGTGGAAGTCGATCGAGTGCGCGAGCCCGAGGCTCGACTCGTTGCGGAGCGTGAAGTGGACCGTGTCGCCGAGGTGCACCCGGATCACCGGCGCCGGCGCCGTGCCGTCGAACGTCCACACCTGGTAGTCGACGCCGTCGGCGATCGTCTGCGTGGTCTCCCGGGCGACCAGCTCGACATCGACGACCTCTCCCGACCCATCGCCCTCGATCCGGTATTCGGTTGCCTCGCTCCGTGTCCCCGGTGTGGCGGCGGCCGTGGGAGCCTCGTCCTTCGCCAGCGCCCCGATCCACGTCACGCCCACGATCAAGAGCGCGACCTCGATGAACACCCCAACCGCGATCAGCCGTCGCATCGCCATCTCCTCCACCCCGACGTCGTTCGATACGTAGAGTAGAAGACTCAACGTTGGAGTCCAGGCCCAAGGTCCCGCTACACTGGGGACCATGGACCTCACCTTCACCAAGCGGGGGAACTACGTCGTGCGGGCGGCCATCGCGCTGGCGGGGGCCTGGGACGGCGATGGATCGTTCCGCAAGCTCAAGGACATCGCGCAGGAGATGCGCCTGCCTCCGAGCTACACGCCGCAGCTCCTCGGCCTCCTCGCGAAGGCGGGGCTGGCCGAAGCCAAGGCGGGCCGGACGGGGGGCTACCGGCTGACGCGAGACCCCCGTCGCATCTCGGTGCTGGAGGTGGTGGAAGCCGCCGAGGGAAGCCTCGCCGCGCAGCGGTGCGCCGTCCGGGGAGGGCCGTGCCGGTGGGACGAGGCCTGTGCCCTGCATCCGGCCATGGACCGGGCGACCAGGGCCGTCCGAGCCTCGCTGGCTCGGACCACGCTGGCCGAGGTCGCGGAGATCGACCGCGGCCTGGGCGCGGGCCGGTCGGCAGGGGCGCGTCCCGCGTCGCGCCGGGCCCGCTGAGGGCCGTTCGGCGTGGGCGATACGGGCCATCCGGCCCCTCTCGGGTACCTGCTCCCGGAGGTACCAAGAGGGCGGAGGCGAACGCCATGCCGAGATGGGAAGGCTTCAGGCAGTGCCCCGGGTGCGGGTTCGACCTCGCGACGGGTGAGGGTGAGCGCTCGTGCGCGTGGGGCGACTGCCCGTACCTCCCGGAGCAGTTGGACGTGTTCTGCGACACGTGCCGCTTCAACTTCTTCACGATGGAGGGCAACCCCTCCTGTGAGGATCCCCTGGCCTGCGCGCACGCGGTGGAGCCGCTCGAGCACGTCGAGAACGTGAAGCGCTGGTACGACCAGCAACGCACGCCCACCGCCTGACGGCGGCCATCCCCTTCGGATCGAGCCCTCAGGCGTTCGCGACCACGCTGCCCGGCGCCTGTTCGTTTGGAGCGTCCGGCGGCGGGATCTGGGGGTGGCGGATCGGCAGCGTGACGATGAACCGGCTCCCCTCGCCGGGCTCGCTCTCGACGCGGATCGTGCCGCCCAGGTGCTGCAGCAGGTCCTGCACGAGCGACAGACCCAGCCCGGCCCCTCGGAACGTCCGCGTCGTGGACGAGTCCACCTGGTAGAAGCGATCGAAGATCCTGGGGAGCTCCTCCTCCGGGATGCCGATCCCGTAGTCGCGCACCCAGAAGATGATGTGGTCGCCCTGGCCCCGCGCCTCCAGCTCGCACGGCGACCCGTCCGGCGAGTACTTGAGCGCGTTGTCCACGAGGTTCTGCAGGACGCGCGACAGCAGCTGCCGGTCGGTCGTCAGCACGGGGAGGTCGTCGGGGACGTTCACCTTGACCCGGTCGGCCTCGGCCGCGAGGCTCTCGACGACCTCGCGGACCAGGTCCTCGAACAGGACGCGGCCGATCGAGACGGGGAGCTGGTGGCTCTCCAGGTTCGAGGCGGTGAGCAGGTTCTCGACGAGGCGCAGGAGCCGGTCGCTCTGGCGCTCCATGCGCTCGAGGAACTCCTCCCGCAGCTGACGGTCCTCGGCGAACTCGGGCTGGCGGAGGGTCTTCGCGTACCCCATCAGCGCGGTCACCGGCGTCCGGAGCTCGTGCGAGACGACGGCGACGAACTCACCCTTCATCCGGTTCAGCTCGCGGAGCTCGTCGACCGTGTGGTGCTCCTTCTCCAGGAGCTCGGCGAGCCGTGTGGCCTGCTCGGCGAGCGTCTCGTTCTGCTCCGCCAGGCGGTCGGCCAGCGCGCGGCTGCGGAAGTACATCTCCCGCGCGAACACCAGCGGACCGAGGAACACGACCACCGACCAGAAGCCCTCGGAGAGGTAGAACTGGGCGATCACGGCCCCGAACAGCCCGAGGCCGATGTACGACAGGAGGAACTCGTACGGGGCCGAGCCGTGCATCCGTACCAGCACCTGCCGCACGGTGTATCCACGGGCGAAGGCCTCGAGCCGCGCGACCAGCCCGGCGTTGATCGCGTAGGCGCCGCTGGCGGCGAGGAGGATGCCCGGCAGGAGCTCGTACCACACCGAGTTCTTGTTCGCGACGAGGCCGAACAGGAGGCTGGCCGCGAGGATCGACAGCGCCATCTGGCTCCGGTTGAACAGCGCCTTGATCGGGCCGACCTCGCGACGGAACTCCCTCGGGTCCACCGAGCCGAGGAACGCGATCATCGTGGCGACGGGGGGCTCGAAGACGATCGCCACGCCGAGCAGGAGCGGGAAGCTGAGCGAGAGCTGGAGCCCGCCCCATCCCGGGACCGGGATCAGGTCGACCACGGCCACCGCGATGAGGAACAGAGGCACCCGGCCCAAGAGGACGTCCGGACGGCCGGGGAGCGCGATCGCCAGGTAGGCGACCGTGGGGACGATGACGAGGAGCTGGTACGCCGTCTGCAACCACCGAGGGGCGGGGGTCCCCGGCTCGATCGGCTGGGCCGTCTCCATCAGGGGAGCGCCTCCACCGTCCGAAGGTCGGACGTGGGGCCCCAGTCACGGTGACGCATCGCGGCGACCACGAACCACATCACGCCCCCGTAGGCCACGACGTCCCCGGCGCTCACGGCCTGCCCGATGGGCTGGGGGATCCCGATGCGATCGGCCAGGAAGGTCAGGTCGTCCTCGGAGGTCTGGAGGTGGTGCTTGGAGCCGCCGGCCGTCCGAAGGTCTTGGATCGTCGCCGTCTGTCCGGAGTCGACGAGCGCCTGGCGCGAGACGGGCATCCCCTGGTTCACCGCGATCACGAGGAAGTTGAGCCCGAGCCCAACAACGACGAGGGCGAACCCGGGCAGACGGCGGTTCATGACGGCCACGAACGAGAGCAGGACGAACGAGCCGAGGAGGGCGACGTTGCCGAGGGTTCCGGTGACCGGGAGGAACTGGAGGGCGACCCCGGCCAGCCCCGCCCAGGCGTGGCGGAACCGGATCCCACCGAGGTTGTGGAGCCGCCCGCCCAGCAGGTACCCGAGGCCGATGGCCAGGGCAAACGCGAACAGGATCAGCCGCATCGCTCCTCTTTATGTCACGGCCGGCCGACCGGCGCTATGACCCGCACAGGCGGTATCGACTTACGACGGAATCCCCTTAAGTCCCGACCCCATCGTGCCGATGCCCCAACGGTACTGCCCCGGAAGAGGGAGGCGATGCCGTGCAGAGGTACCGCCGACTGGTGGCGTTGCTCGGCTGGCTGGCGGTCGTTCTGATGGCCGTCGGAGCGGGCTGGAAGGCCTTCTGAGCCAGAGCTGAAGACATTGCGTTTCGCCGGATGCCGCCCCGATGGGGGCGGCATCCGGTGTGTCCGGCCCCGATCGCTCACCCCACGTCGCCGGGGTCGTGCGGCTTGACGGGCTCGCTCACCAGGTGCAGGTCGGGCGCGCCCGGCATGCTCGGCCTGGACGACATGGGCTCGTCCTCGCCGATCAGCACCCGGAACAGGTTCGGGAAGTCGAGCCGCTGGAGGCCGGCGCCGTAGCCGATCGCCTCGACCCGCATCATCGGCAGCTCGCCGTAGCCCTCGACCGTCGCCGCCAGGATCGCCGCGCCGGTCGCGTTCGTCAGCTCGGCCGCGACGCCGCGCGAGTACAGCGGCGCGCCGCGCAGAAGCTCCAGGACCGTGGGCGTGGGGATCGGCATCGCGCCGTGCTCGGTCCGGGTCATGCCGAGCCCGGTGGGCACGGCGGAGGCGAAGATGCGCTCGACGCCCAGCGACGTCAGCCCGACGGCCGTCCCCACCACGTCCACGATGGTGTCCAGACCACCGACGTCCGTGAAGGTCACGCTGTCGGGCTCGCGCCGGTGGACCCGTGCCTCGGCGTCGACCAGCAGCCGGAGCATGCGGTGCGCCAAGCGATGTGCCTCGGGGGGCAGGCCGCCGCCGTCCACGAGAGCTCGGACGCTGGCGAACGTTCGGATGACGCCGGTGGTCTGGGCGCGGACCGTGACGCGCGTCGCGCGCAGCCCCTGCTCTTCCACCTCCTCCACCTCGAGCTCGAAGGGGTCGAGCGGGAGCGTGCCGAGGTGCTTGCGGACCTCGTCGAGGTCGAGGCCGGCGTCGAGCAGCGCCGCGAGCGCCGTGTCGCCCGTGATCCCGGCGATGCAATCGAAGTAGGCAACCCGCATGCGGCCGTGTCCGTCCCTCGGGGTTCGTTCGACCGCGAGAGCGCCGATTGTATACTCCCGTCTCCGCAACGCCGCAGGTCAGCGACGTTCGAAGCGCGCCCGAGCCGTTCGACCGAACCCGAGGATCGATGACCTTCTCCGCCGAGACCCTCAGCCTGCTGGCGCTGATCGCGCTGGGGCTCGGCGCGTTCGCGCTCCTGCTGTCGGCGATGTCCCAGGGGCGGCGCCGGAGCGAGCCGCGCGGGCCGATCCAGATGGACGACGTGCTCCGTGGCGTGCTCGAGGGCCAGGCCCGGCAGATCCAGCGGCTCGAGGCGGCGGTCCGGTCGCTCGCGGCCACCGATCGCCGTCAGGAGGGCCTGATCGAGGGCACGGTCCGGCACGTGGGCCTGGTCCGATACGACGCCTTCGAGGACGTGGGCGGGCGGCTCTCGTTCTCGTGCGCCATGCTCGACGATCACGGCAACGGGGTCGTGCTGACGTCGATCAACGGGCGACAGGACACGCGCGTCTACGCCAAGCCGATCGTGGACGGCGGGAGCCAGTACAACCTGTCGATCGAGGAGGAGGAGGCGATCCGGCAGGCGCTCGCGGGTCCCCGGGAGGCGGTGACGGCAACGTGATCTGGAGACGAGAAGAGGCCGAGGCGAGACGGGAGGAGTCCGATCCCGGCGCCGAGGCTCGACACGAGAGGGGGGGACGACGGATGGCAGACCAGCAGGGCGGTGAGGTCACGATCGTCGGTCAGGGCGCGAAGCTCGAGGGCACCGTCGTCTCGGCGGGGTCGCTCCGGATCGACGGGCAGATCAAGGGACAGGTGAACGCGGACGGGGACGTGATGCTGTCACCGCAAAGCTCCGTCGAGGCCGACATCCGCGCGCAGAACGTGTCGGTGGCGGGGCGGTTCAAGGGCTCGATCGTCGTGAAGGGGCGGGCCGAGATCGCCCGGGGCGGCCGCGTCGACGGCAACATCACGTCCAAGACGCTCGTGGTCGAGGAGGGCGCGATCTTCCAAGGCCAGAGCGTCATGGATCAACAGGCCCAGGGGGCGCCGGCCCAACCGGCGAAGGCGGAGCCGCCAAAGGCGGAGGAAGCGCCGGAGAGAGCCAAGGTCTAGTGCTCGACATCCGCGCGATCCGCGAGGATCCCGAGCGCTTCCGTCGCGGGCTGGCCCGCCGGGGCCTCGCGGACGCGGTGGACGAGCTGCTGGAGGCGGACGAGCGACGGCGATCGCTCACGGCGCGGGTCGAGGACCTGCGGGCGGCGCAGAACCGCGCGTCGAAGGAGATCGGCGCCGCCCGGGCCGAGGAGCGTGAACGGCGCATCGCCGAGGTGGGCGCGCTCAAGGCGGAGCTGAAGGAGCTCGAGCCCGGCCTGGCGGAGGCGGATCACGCGCTCACGGACCTGCTCGCGCGGGTGCCGAACCTCCCACACGAGTCCGCCCCCGACGGATTCACCGACGAGGACGCCGTCGAGGTCCGCCGGCGCGGCGAGCCCCGCGGGTTCGGCTTCGCCCCGAGGGACCACGCGGAGCTCGGAGCCCTCCTCGGCGTGCTGGACACCGAGCGGGGCGCCCGGACCAGCGGGTCTCGGTTCGTCTACCTCCTCGGCGACGCCGTCCACGTGCAGCTCGCGCTGGTCCAACACGCCGTGGAGGTCGTGGAGCGGCGGGGCTTCACCCCGGTCGTGCCGCCGGTGCTCGTCCGCGAGGAGGCGATGTACGGGACGGGCTTCCTGCCGACCGACGCCGTCAACCTCTACGTGACGCGCGAGGACGACCTCTACCTCGCCGGAACCTCCGAGGTTCCGCTCGCCGCCCTCCGCATGGGCGAGATCGTCGACGAGACGGAGCTCCCCCTGCGGTACGCCGGGATCTCGACGTGCTTCCGCCGCGAGGCGGGGACGTACGGCAAGGATCTCGGTGGGATGTTCCGGGTGCACCAGTTCGACAAGGTCGAGATGTTCGCGTTCGCCCGGCCCGAGGAGTCCTGGGACCTGCACGAGGAGATGGTGGGCATCGAGGAGGAGATCGTCTCGAGCCTGGAGCTCCCGTACCGGGTCGTGAACGTCGCCGCCGGCGACCTCGGCGGGAGCGCCGCGAAGAAGCTCGACATCGAGGTCTGGCTTCCCGGGCAGGGAAGGTACCGGGAGCTGACCTCGTGCTCGAACTGCACCGACTACCAGGCGCGCCGGCTGCAGGCGCGGCTCCGCCGAGCCTCGGGCGAGATCGAGGTCCTGCACACCCTGAATGGGACGGCTACGGCTGTGGGTCGCACGCTGATCGCGATCCTGGAGAACCACCAGCAGGCAGACGGCGCGGTGGAGCTCCCGAAGGCCCTCCACGCCTACCTCCCCGAGCGCCTGCGGGAGCTTCGTCCTCGCTCGTAGGAGCTTCCGTCTTGCTCACCCGGGCCGCCCGCCATAGCGTGGCGGCTTGAACGCGGAGCGGGAACCGTTCGTCGACCCGGCCGCCCTCCGGCGGATCTTCGACCAGTTGCCCGTGGTGACCTTCGAGCTGCGCCGGGGCGGCCGGCCCGAGGACATGTACTTCACCTACCTGAGCCGCCAGGTCGAGCAGATCACCGGCTATCGCTCCGAGGACGTGATGGGCGACGTCGAGATGTTCTCCCGCGCCGTCCACCCCGAGGATCGAGCCCGCGTGGTGGCCGAGGTGCTGCGGGCCTCCGGCGAGATCGACCGCTTCGACTCCGTGTTCCGGATCGTGGGCCCAGACGGGCGGCTGACCTGGCTCCACGCCCGCGCCACGCCGGCCACCAGCGAGGAGGGCGAGCTTCGATGGTTGGGGGTCGCCCTGGACGTGACCGAGCAGAAGCAGGCCGAGGAGGCGCTCCGTGCCGCCGAGGAGCGGTACCGGGCCGTCGTGCAGAACTCGTGGGACCTCATCGTGCTCGCCGATCGCCAGGGCACGATCGTGTACGCCTCACCCTCCCATCGCGCCGTGCTGGGAGTCGATCCGACGGCGCTCGTCGGCCGCGACGCTCACGAGCGGGTCGGACCCGCGGACGTGGTCAACTCACGGGACACGTTCGAGGAGGCCCTGCAAGGGATCCGGGGAGCGCCGGTCCGGTACTCGATGCGGCGGGAGGACGGTCACGAGATCGTGCTCGAGGGCTCGGGATGGCAGCCCGTGTTCGACGACGCCGGCGGCGTCAAGCTGGTCCTGGGGATCGCCCGGGACGTCACGGCGCGCGTCCGGGCCGAGCGCGAACGGGCCGAGCTGTTCGCCAAGATCGTCGCAGCGCAGGAGCAGGAACGCTCGCGCATCGCCACCGACCTGCACGACGATCATGTGCAGGCGATGACGGCGCTGGGACTCCAGATCGGCACGCTCGCGCACGGGATCACCGACCCGGCGACGCGGGATCGGCTGGCGGACCTCGGGAACTCGGTCGAGGAGGCCGTGGGACGGCTGCGGCACCTCATGTTCCAGCTGTGGCCGCCGGCGCTCGAGAGCGGTGGGCTCGCCGCGGCGATCGACGAGTACCTGGCGCGGGAGTTCGGGAACACCTTGGCCTACGACGTGCGGAGCTCGCTGGCGCAGGAGCCGCCGCTCCCGACGCGCATCGTCGCGTACCGGATCATCCAGGAGGCGCTCCAGAACGTCCGCAAGCACGCTCGAGCCTCCAACGTGCTGGTCCTGCTGACGCTCGATCGTGGCCACCTCGTCGTGCGGGTCGAGGACGACGGCGTGGGGTTCGCGCCGGGCGAGGATCCGGACCCCAAGCACATCGGCCTGCGTTCGATGCGGGAGCGCGCGGAGCTGGGCGGGGGGTCGTTCCACGTCGGGCCGCGGTCGCCGGCGGGGACCGCTGTGGGGTTCCGGCTCCCGATCTCCTAATGGCTCTCCGGGTCGCGCTCGAGCCGGACGACCGTGTCATCCGCCGGCGCCGCGTGCCGCGCTCGCGACGGCGCCGTCCGCCCGCGCCCTTCGTCGGAGTGCCGGGCGGAGGTCACGTCGACGATGATGCCCTGCACCTCGCGGGGCGCGCCGCCCGGCAGCCGTGAGACGACGACACCCTGATCGCGCACCCAGCGGACCCGGCCGTCCCGACGCACGACGCGGTACTCCATCGCGAACGGCTCGCCCGTCTCGCGGATCTTGGACGCGATCCGGAAGACGCGCTCACGGTCGCCCTCGTGCACGGTCGAACGCCACGCGCTCGCCGTCCGGACGTCGCCGGGCTGGTAGCCGAGCATCGCCGTGATCTGGGGGCTCACGTAGGTGAGGTCGCCGGTTCGAGCGTCGAGGACGTAGATGATCCCGGGGACCTGCTCGGCGAGCCCACGGAAGCGGGCCTCGTTCTCCCGGGCGCTCGCCTCCGCCTCCTTCCGCCCCGTGATGTCGATGGCCACGCCCTGGAACAGGTGCGGCCGCCCCCCGTCGTCCCGCGAGATCAGCACCGCTTCGTCCAGCACCCACACGATCCGCCCGTCCTTACGCAGGTAGCGGTACTCCATGGAGAAGGGCTCGCCGGTGGTCTCGGAGCGCATGGTGGCGGCGAGCACGGCGGTCCGGTCGTCGGGGTGCAGCCGCGACATCCAGAAGTCCGGTGTGCGGCACCACTCCTCGGCGGTGAAGCCGAGCATCTCCTCGACGCGCGGGCTCATGTAGTCCCGGCGTTCGACGTCCTGCGATCCGTCCGTCTGCCAGACGTAGGTGACCGCCGGGATCTGCTCGGCGAGGAGGCGATAGCGGTGCTCGGCGGCGCGGAGGTCCTCCTCCACTCGCCGGCGCTCGGAGATCTCGAGCATCAGGAGCTCGTTCGCCTCCTCGAGCTCCGCGGTGCGCTCCAGGACGCGATGCTCGAGGTCGTCTCGCGCCGCCCGCAGGTCCTCCTGCGCGAACTGGAGCTGGGTGACGTCGAGCTGCACGCCGAGCCAGTAGAGCGGCTTCCCGGCCTCGTCGCGGACGAGATTGGCGACGTCCCGGAACCAGACGGCGCGGCCGTCGCTGGCGATGAGGCGATACTCCTGGCTCCACGGCTTCCCGGTGTCGTTGTGGTCGTCGTGGTCGGCGAGCGTGATCTCGCGGTCGTCCGGGTGCAGGAGCTCCATCCAGATGTCAGGCTGGTCGAGCCATTCGTCCCTCGTGTACCCGAGCGCCCGCTCCACTTGGGGGCTCACGTAGAGGGTCCGGCGGTCGTCGTCGTTCGCCACCAGGTAGACCACGGCGGGGATGTTCTCGACCAGGAACCGGTACCGCTCCATCGACTCCTTCAGCGCCTGCTCGATGGACTTGGAGATGCTGATGTCCTCCAGCAGGCCGTGTCGGAAGAGCGGCTGGCCGGAGTCGGTGCGCACGAGCGCGCAGCGATCGCGCACCCAACGTACCTCGCCGTCGGTGGCGAGCCACCGGTACTCGGCCTCGAACGGCTCCTCGCGGTCGACGGCTCCGTCCCGCGCCCGCAGCACCCATTCGCGGTCGTCCGGATGGATGCAGCGCCCCCACAACTCGCGATCGGCGAGGAAGTCCGCCTGCGTGTGGCCGAACATCTCGAGGCACTGCGGGCTCACGTAGAGCGACCGCGGATGGTGCTCGTTGGAGTGGATGTAGACGACCGCCGGGACCTGCTCGACGAGGCTGCGATACAGCAGCGTGTCGCTGGCCGCGCGGAGCGCGTCCAGGGTGTGCTTCGCCGGGTCGTCCATCGCCCGCCAATGGTGCCAGAATCCGCGCTTGGAGTGAAGCGCCGCTGCTACGCTCGCCCCCGGGAGGGTGGCCGAGCGGACGAAGGCGGCGGTCTTGAAAACCGCTAGCGGGGCAACTCGCTCCCGGGTTCGAATCCCGGCCCTCCCGCCATCCACCTGCGGTGCTGCGTGACCCTCCGGCCGTGGAGTTGAGAGTCGCAGGATCGACCCGACCCGGGATACCCGAGAACGACCGGCGCCCGCTCGGGGCTCGCCACGTCGGTCCAGGCGGGAGCCCTGTCGCCGGGAGATGACGGCTCACAACTCACACTGGTTGACCTGCTCCCCGGCCACGTTGTCGCAGGTGTCCGTCCCCTTCCCACCATCGAACGTGTCGACGCCGTCGCCACCGACCAGCGTGTCGTCGCCACCTCGTCCCACCAGATCGTCGTCCCCGCCCAGGCCGGAGAGCACGTCGTCGTCCGGCGAGCCCGTGAGCGAATCGGCGAACGCGGACCCCCCCACCGCCTCGAACCCGGTGAGGACGTCACCGGTCGCGTCGCCACCCGAGTAGGTCTGCGTGTCGAGGTTGATCGTGACACCGGCGCTCGAGAACACGTAGTTCACGAGGTCGATGCCTGCTCCACCGCGAAGGTCGTCGGCCCCGGCCATCCCGATGAACGTGTTGTCCTGGGCGTCGCCCGTCAGCGAGTCCGCGAACGCGGAGCCGATGACCCCCTCCACCTCGGACACGATGTCGCCGGTGGCGTCGCCGCCGCTGAACGACGAGGTGACGAGGTCCACCGTGATCGCCGCCGGAGATTCCTCGTACGCCACGAGGTCGGTCCCGGCGCCCCCTTCCAGCACGTCGCCACCGCCGCCGCCGGTGAGCACGTCCTCGCCGTCCAGGCCGGTGAGCACGTTCGCGTTGGCGTCACCGGTGAGCCAGTCGCCGAAGGCGCTTCCCCGGAGGTTCTCGACCTTGACGAACTCGTCGCCATCCGCGTCTCCGCCCGAGGCGCTCCCGGCGGCGAGGTCGACCACGATCCCGTCGCCGGAACCCTCGTAGTCCAGGGTGTCGACGTCGCCACCTCCCCGCAGGTCGTCGGCTCCCGGTCCACCAACCAGGGTGTCGTCGCCGCCCTCCCCGTAGACGACGTCGTCGCCCGCTCCGGCGTCGATGAAATCGTCCCCTCCCCGGCCACAGATGACGTCCCTTCCGGACGTTCCCTGGAGGACGTCGTCGCCGACCGTCCCGACGATCGTGCATCCCGTCGGATCCTTGACGAACACGTCGAGGATCGTGTCGCCGTCGTCGGGATGCAGGTTCGTGGCCTCCGACTGGAAGGCCACGTGCTCGCCTCGCCCCGAGATGCTCGGCTGGTAGCTGCGGCCGTTCCCCTTGGCACCCTCGCCGGACGTCGAGACCAGGACGAGGTTCCCCGTCCGCAGGTCCTTGGCGTAGATGTCCAGGTCCGGATCGGTGTCGCCGGGATCCAGATTGGTCGCGGAGGAGGTGAACGCCACCCATCGGCCGCTGCCCGAGATCTGCGGGTTGAAGCTGTTCCCGTTCCCCTTCACGCCGTCGTCGGACGTGGACGCGAGCTGGATGTCGCCGGTGAGGATGTCCTTCACGAACACGTCCTCGATCTGGTCCGTGTCCTCCGGGACCAGGTTGTGCGAGAGCGAGGAGAAGGCGACGGTGGTGCCGTTGCCCGAGAGGGTCGGGTCCGCGCTGTTTCCCAGGCCCTTGACTCCGGTGTCCGACGTCGAGACCAGGAAGAGGGAACCATCGGAGAGGCGCTTGACGTAGACGTCGGTCAGGAGGTCGGTGTCCGTCGGAGAGAGGTTCGTCGCGCTGGTTGCGAACGCCACGTACTTGCCCGATCGAGCGATCGAGGGAGTCCCGAAGATGACCCCGTTGGCCTCCACTCCGGCGAGGGACGTCGACGCAAGGACGAGGGTACCGCTCGAAAGGTCCTTCACGTAGAGGTCTGCCTGCACGTCGGCCGCAAGGGGATCGAGGTTCGTCGAGACGGAGAGGAACGAGACCCGGTCGCCCCCACCGGAAACGTCCGGATCGAAGGAGTTCCCGTCTCCCTTGACCCCCCCACCCGAGATCGACGCCAGAACGACGTCTCCGGTGGCGAGGTCCTTCACGTACACGTCCGAGGTGATGTCGGTATCGCCGGGGTCGAGGTTCGTGGCGTTCGACACGAAGGCGACGAACCCGCCGTCTCCCGACATGGCGGGAGAAACGCTCAGGCCGTTGGCCTTGATCTCGGAGTCCGAGGTCGAGGCCAGGATGAGGTCGCCGCTCGCCAGGTCCTTCACGTAGACGTCGCTGACGGCATCTCCATCCGCAGGATCGAGGTTCGTCGAGAGTGAGCTGAAGGCGATGGCGGTGCCGGATGCGGCGAGGTCTGGGTAGGAGCCGCCGTCGTTCCCCTTGACTCCTGCATCCGACGTGGAGGCGAGATTCGGGGCTTCCTCGAGCGCGACGGCGGACGCGATGGCGGGTGGCAGCAGCAACGACGCGCCGAGCGCGATCACGACGAACGGCACGGAGTGCTTCCTCATGGTGTCCCCTCTCGACCGGGCCTTGCGGACCAGCCGAGGCTAGGGACCCCTCGCGCCCGTGACGAGAGGGTTTCCCCTACGGTCTTCGCGCTCACCCCCCTGGGTGGTCGCCCGACCCCGGCGCCCACTCGATCGGACGGACACGAAGCGCAGGACCCCCCAGCGGGCTGATTCAGGACGAGGAGGGCATGCCCGGCACGAGTACGACCACCGCGGCAAGGAGGCACCACGCCGTCGCCAGGCCGCTCGCAGCCCGGGCGCCCGCCACCCCCCCGGGGACCCGGAAGGGGCGCGGCACGTCCGGCATCGATCGCCGAAGGCGCACCAACGCCGGGAAGACCGCGACGTTTGCCAGCGCGAGGAGCGCGATCGACAGGGCGAGGACGATCCCGAAGTAGCGATCGCCGTCGTCACCGGTGATCGCGAAGGCCGTTGCCGAGGTCACCGTCGCGACCACGCCGGAGAGCAGCAGCATCGCCACCGGAGTGCCGGTGCGAGGTGAGAAGCGGCCCAGCCGTTGCGGACCCGCGCCATCCAGGCACGCGACCGCTTGACTCCTCGCCGAGCTCATCACCCAGGCCAGCCCGTTGGTGAGCAGGACCAGCAGGAAGCTCGCTGCTGCGAGGGTGCCGAGGATGCTGCCCGCGCCCGTGAGAACGTGCCGCCCGTCGGCCGTCTCATAGCCGCCGTACACCGTGAACACCGCCTTCATCGCGTCGATGAAGCCTCCGAGCCCGGTGATGCGCCCCGTCGGCAGGACGACGAGGATCGCGAGCGTCGGCACGCCGTACATGAGGACGGTGAGGATCCCCGCGCGCCAGATCGCCGCCGGAACATCACGCCGCGCGTCGCGCATCTCCCCGGCGGCGGAGGAGGGCAGCTCGAAGCCGAGGAAGCAGTACACGAGCACCGGCGCCACGACGACCAAGCCGCCCCAGGCGGGCATGAACCCCGTCGCGCTCACGCCGTGCAGGCCGTGGGCGAGGGCGTAGACGACGACGGTCCCGGTGAAGAGCCCGAGCAGCGCGAATTGCGTGATCGCGCCCGTCGCCGTGACCCACCTCCCCTTCGAGATGGGCATCACGGCGGCGAGGATGGCGGTCCAGACGAATGCGAGCGCGACCTCGACGCGAACGGCACCGTGCAGCGGCACCACGAACTCGTTCGTGACGGTGACGGCCGTGATGGCCAGGGAGCCGCCGAGCCAGACGGGAGCCTCGATCCAGTAGCAGAAGGAGCTCAGGGCGCCGACGAGGCGGCCGAAGGCGAGCGCCACCCAGACGTACGGGGCACCCTCCATCGGGAACGCCGACCCGAGCTCGGCCACGACGAGGGCGGCGGGGACGAAGAACAGCGCGGCGACGACCGCCAGCCAGGTCAGGGCCTCCGCACCGCCGCTGGCGACGGCGCCGATCGTGTCGATGGCGACGATCCCGGTGACGAGGAGCCAGACGGCGTCGAAGCGGCCGAGCTCGCGCCGGAGCCGGAGCCCGCCCGTCCACGCGATCGTCTCCACCGGCCGGACGGTATGGTCCGGCGACGAGTGGTAGCGACGGGGATTCCCCTAGAGTTGACCCGCGAACCCCTACCATCGATCCGGGCCGATCCGGGGCGGGGCTGTTGGCCGGATCCCTCACGCACGGCGACGGTTCCGTCGGCATCCAGGCCGAGCGGCAGCGGGGACGGCCAGCTTCACTCGTCGGGCAGCCAGGCCTGTTCGTACGTCATCGCCGATCCCAGCTCGTTCCTCGCCTCTTGGTGGAGCAGGGTCCCGGTCCACGAGCGCCATGTTCGTGGCGACAGTTCCAGCGCCACGTCGTCGAGCTTCGACCATGCCCGCTCGATCGCCTCGGTGGCGCCCGGTACGAGGTATTTCGCGCGCAGGCGTCGATTGAGCTCCTGGGCATCAGCGCCGTCGATGACCCTCGCGACGCCCTCCCCGGCGACCATGAGGGTCCGACCGGTGGAGGCGCGGGCCTGCACGAGGAAGGTGGTGGTGGGACGCGCACGGACGTTCCGGGCCTTCCGCGTCACCGACGATGTCTCGACGTACACGCGCCCCTGATCGTGGAGGAACAGGACGTACGTGAGGTGGATCGAGCCGTCCTCGTTCAGCGTCCCCATCGTCGCCGCGACACGCTTCGACAGGACGTCCTCGATCTCCTCAGGGCTCGGATGAAGCCGATAGACCTCCGTCGCCGTTGCCAGGTCTTCACCTCCCCGTGTCGTGGTCGCCCAACCTAGCCCATCGATCCGCGGATCCGCGCGGGCAACGGAGTCCCATCTCCTCTGCCGTCCTCCCTCAGGAGGTCAGGATGCTACGATGGAAACTGACCAGTCGGTTTGCAAGTCGCTCTGACCGTGGGATTCGGCCACCAGGCCGGGAGGCGATGCGGTGCCACGCTTGGCTCCATCCGTCCGAAACGAGCGTCGTCAGCAGCTGATCGATGCCGCGTGGCGGTGTGCCTCGCGGCGGGGTTTCCAGTCGCTCACGGTGGACGAGGTCTGCGAGGAGGCGGGGGTCTCCAAGGGCTCCTTCTACGGCTACTTCGATCAGAAGCAGGACCTGCTCCTCGCGCTCCTGGAGGACGACGCCGCGGGCGTCGACGCGATCATGCAGGACGTTCGCCGATCCGACGCCACGGGCGTCGAGCGACTGCGTCGACTGGTCCGAGCGATGCTCGAGCGTGGCGAGGATCCAGCGCGGCTGCAGGTTCGCGCCGACCTGTGGGCGGAGATGTCCGCGAACCTTGCGGTTCGTGAACGGTTCGCCGAGGTGGTCCGCGATCGCCGTATCGCGCTGAGATCCTGGATCGAGGAGAGCATCGAACGTGACGAGCTGGCCGCGATCCCGGCGAACGCGCTCGCGGCCATCCTGCTGGCTCTCGGCGACGGCTTGATGCTCCACGCGGGGTTGGACCCCGCGGGGTTCCGATGGGCGAACGTCCAACGAGCCCTCGCCGCCCTTCTCGACGGTCTCGCACAGCCGTGAGCATCCTGCGGAACCCGATCCAGGTGCGGGACGCGTGAACCTGTCGGGGTTCGGGTCTCGAGCTCTGGGCGGTGCTTCGGCTCGCCTGCGGCGGACCGGCTACCTCCGCAAATGGATCATCTTGGGGTTCCTGATCGGGATCGTGGCCGGGCTGGGGGCCATCCTGTTCACGACGGCGCTCGACTGGGCGAGCCGGTTCTTCCTCGGGACCCTGGCCGGCTACACACCGCCCTCGCCGTTCGGGGAGGGGCACTCCTTCGGGTCCGGGTCCCACTTCGCGCGTCCCTGGGTGATCCCGCTCGTCGTCGCGCTCGGAGGTTTGATCTCGGGGGTCCTCGTCTTCTCGCTGGCGCCCGAGGCCGAGGGACACGGGACCGATGCGGCGATCGCGGCCGTCCACCACGGTCCGCGCGGCATCCGAGCGCGCGTCTCGGCGCTCAAGATCGTGGCGTCGGCGATCACGATCGGCTCGGGAGGATCGGGCGGGCGGGAAGGACCCACAGCGCAGATCAGCGCGGGGTTCGGGTCCATGTTGTCCCGGTGGCTCGACCTCACGCCGGCCGACGCGCGGATCGCCGTGACCGTGGGCATCGGCTCCGGGATCGGGGCGATCTTCCGGGCGCCGCTCGGCGGCGCGATCCTGGGAGCCGAGGTGCTGTACCGCGACGACGTCGAGGTCGAGGCGCTGATCCCCTCGATCGTCGCGTCGATCATCGGCTTCGCCACGTTCGGGGCCGTCGAGGGGTTCACGCCGATCTTCGGGGTGCTCCGCGGCTACCGGTTCGACCACCCACTGCAGCTCGTCTACTTCGGGGCGATCGGGGTCGCGGCGGGGCTCGTCGGCCGTCTGTATGCAGGATCGTTCTACGGCATCACCCGGCTCGCCCGGCGGGTCCCGGGCAGCCGGATGCTGAAGCCCGCGGCGGCCGGGTTGCTCGTCGGCCTGATGGCCCTTGCGGTGCCGCAGATCCTCGGCACCGGGTACGGATGGGTACAAGCGGCGATGGGGCCGCGACTTCTCACGCTGCCGTTGTGGATCGTGATCGCGCTGCCGTTCGCCAAGATCCTCGCGACCTCGCTCTCGATCGGGTCGGGCGGCTCGGGCGGCATCTTCGGACCGGGGATGGTCATCGGCGGCTTCCTCGGCGCGGGAGCGTGGCGGCTGCTGTCCGACCTGCCGGGGGTCCCTGCCACCCCGGCGCCGTTCGTGGTCGTCGGCATGATCGCCTGCTTCGGCAGCATCGCGCATGCGCCGATCGCGGTGATGCTGATGGTCGCGGAGATGACGGGGAGCCTTCAGCTCCTCGCGCCGGCCATGGTCGCCGTAGGGCTGGCCGCACTCGCCGTCGGCGACGCCACGATCTACACGAGCCAGATCAAGAACCGAACGGAATCCGGGGCCCACGGCTTCCGCTTCGGTCTTCCCCTACTCGCCGCGGTTCCCGTGTCGGAGGCGATGCGAACGCCCCGGCTCGTGCTCGACGACGAGTCCTCCGTTCGCGAGGCCTTCGATGCCCTCGCCGCGCTCGGAATGGCGGGTGCTCCGGTCCGGGATGGGGGAGGCAGATTCAGGGGCTCGGTCGAGATCCAGCGTCTGGCCGACCGCGATCCCGGGGAGGCGGTGGGACGCGCCTGCGATCCGAGAGGTCCGACGGTACCGCTCGACGCGAACCTGGACGCCGTCGTGGAGATCCTGGCCGTCGACCACGTGGCCCGGGTCACGGTCCTGGACGTTGACCGCCGGATCGTGGGAGTGGTGGCGGCGTCCGACGTCGTGCGCGCGTACCGGGGGTGGTTGGAGCAGAGCCTCCGGCGCCTGGGCTCGACCTTCCGAGGGGCGACCCTGCTCGAGGAGGAGGTGCGGGAGGGCAGCGAGTCGGACGGTCGAGCCGTCTCGGACGGCGCGTGGCCTGCGGGGACCTTGATCATCGCCATCCAACGGGGCGAGCAGCTCGTCTTCCCCGAGTCCGGAACGACGCTCCATGCGGGCGATGTCGTGAGCATCCTCGCTCCGGCCGGCAAGGAGGACGCGCTCCGACTCATGACCGGCCGCGACGGCGCGGACGAGAGCACCGACGATGAGGCGATGATCTAGGCGGCTCTGCGACCCGCTCCGCTCCGTAGGATGGATGGCGGATCTGCCCGGGGACAAGAGGGGGTCCCGCATGGTTCGAAAGAGGCCATACCGCCGCGATGGTGGCCGTCCTACGATCGGGCTGCCCGGAGCCGGGCGGCATGCTCGCCTGCTCCGGCGTTGGCTGATCTGCCGAGGGGAGTGAGACACCGGTGACGATCGGTGAGGCTGCCATCCTTGCGATCGGCTCGATCGCGCTCGTCGTGAACCTCGCGGCGTTCCGCGATGCGAGGCGGATGGACCGCTGGGTCCGAAGGGTCGGGGGGGTCCGAGCCGCGCGCATCGCTCGATCACCGGTCCGGCGTTCGGCGCTACGGATCCTGGCCTCCCTTGGTGCCGTCCTGGTCGGGGGTCTGGCGTCCCTGACACCTGGGAGGTTCTCCGGAACGGGTTGGGGCCTCGGGGTCGGGATCGTGGCCGGCATCGCGGGGTTCTGCGCCGTCCTTGCGGCCTCGGTCCTGGACTACTGGGACAGATACGACGTCCGACGCGGCGTCATCCGTGAGCTCATGGCGGAGCAGGGCGAGCGAGTCGCCGGCACCTCCCCCTCCTAGCGCCGGGCGTAGTTCACCGCGGTGATGCGCTCAGCCAGCACGGGAACGAGCTGGGAGACGGGCGGCGCCCGGGAGGCCGGCGGGCTTCGGGCCGCTACCCCTTCGTGAAGTTGAGCGCGAACTCGAGCACGCCGTGGTCCTCGGTGGTGACGGGCCCGAAGCTCGGGTTCGAGATGCCCCAATCCGCGAACGTGATCGGGACCTGGCCGGCGATCCGGACCACGGATCCCGAGTATCGGCCGCTGATCTCGAACATCGTCGTCTTCGTGACGCCGTGCAGCGTCAGCTCACCCGTTGCCCGGACCGTGCGCTCCTCGTTCTGGGCGGGGATCGATCCGAGCTCGATCGGATCTGTGAGCTCGAACGTCGCGGTCGGAAACGTGGCCGTCTCCATGATGCGTCCGTCGAACTGGGCGTCCCGGCGGGACTCGTCGCTCGTCACGGTGGTCATGTCGACGGTGAACGCGGCCTCCGTGATCGTCGTCCCGCTGATCGTGATCGAGCCCGTGACCGCGTCGGTCCGCCCGACGGCTTCGTTCGATTGACCGAAGAGCACCTCCTCGACGCGGTAGCCCACAACAGATCCGTCCATGACGCGCCACGTGCCGTCCGCGGCCGCCCCGCCCTCGGTGGCCGACCCCGTCCCGCCCGAGGCGTCCGCGGAAGGCGTGTCGAGTGACAGCGGATCCGGCGCGGGGCCCTCGATGACGTGGATATAGACCCATGGGCCGCCGACGAACACGACGACCGCGATCCCCAGGCCGATCGCGAGCCAACGCCTCCAACTCCAAGACCGCATCGCATGCCCTCCCTGTCCGCGGTTCGATCACGTCCGCTCGCGGATTCCGAGCGGGAAGTCAATCGCGGGATGCTGAGAGCGACCTGTGAGGCCGAGAGCTGCCGATGATACCCAGGGACCCCTCAGCCGAGGTCGTCGTACGCTGCCGCGACGCGCTTGGGGACGACCATGCGCCAGGCCTCGACGACGAGCTCGCGCATCTCGGACTCATCGATGGCGGCGAGGCGCACCACGAGCCACCGGTACCGGAGGTCGCCGCGGTCGGGCATCACGAACTTCTCCGGCTCCGAACGCACCATGGCCTCACGCTCCTCCTTCGGGAACGCGAACCCCATCTCCGTCTCGTCGCGTGAGAACGCCAGGTAGACGATCCGGCCGACGCGGAACTTCACCCGGTCACGCACCAGCGCCTCCGTGGTCCGCGGCAGCGTCAGAGCCAGGACGCGAACGTCCTCGATCGTCACCACGACGGACGAGCCTAGCCCGCCCCGCCGACGAGGCCGGGTGGCAGCTACCCGAGCGGTCGCCGTCCGGCCGAGACCTCGGACTGGCACGACGGACAGAGCCACGTCGTTCGCCCCGCCGCCGTGAGGCGCTCCAGGGGCGTTCCGCACCGGGGGCACCGCGCGTCGGGGAGCCCGCGAACGGGGAACAGCCACGATCGCTTGCGGGGCACGGAGTCGTAGCGGTCGACAGACTCCTTCAGCACGGCGTGCAGCACGCGGAACAGCTCACGGCGATCGTCCTCGGCCAGCGTGTCGATCAGGCGGCGCGGGTGCAGCCTCGCCTGCCACAGGATCTCGTCGGCGAGCAGGTTCCCCACCCCGGCCACGAACGTCTGGTCCATCAACGCCGCCTTGACCCCTCCCCGCCGCCCGGCGAGACGTTCCAGGAACGCGGTCCGTCGGATCGCGAGCGCGTCCGGGCCGAGGTGCCCGACCACGGCTCGAGCCCCCTCGTCGTTCAGCGCGAGCCACACGCCGCCCAGCTTGCGCATGTTCCGGTACCGGATCTCGGTCCCGTCGTCGAGCTCGACGATCACGCGGTCCCATCGATGGCGCGACGGGACGTCGACGCTCGAGTTGAGCTCGCCGGTCATCCCGAGGTGCAGGAGGAGCCCCGGCCCGTCGGTCCAGCACAGGAGCCACTTGCCGATCCGATCCGGCTCCAGGAAGGTCCGGCCCCGCAGGGCGCCGGCCAGGTCCCGCGGCTCCGCGTTCCGCACGATCGAGGCGTCCGTGACCTCGATCCGCACGACGCGACGGCCGGCGGCGTGGCGAGCGAGGTACCGGCGCGCGCTCTCGACGTCGGGGAGCTCGGGCATCGACACAGTGTGCTCGATGCCGCCGACCCTCACCTGCCCTTCGCGGCCGAGCGGGTGGTCCTGGGCTCAGTCCGTCGACGGCTCCCGCCACGGCCCCTGGCCGTAGATCCGGTTCACCGTGACGTGGACGACGACGCCGTCGGGAACGTCGCGCATCGGGTACCGCTGGCCCGGGCCGAGGTAGGCGGCGGCCAGTCGGTCCATCACCGCGAGCGCGCCGCCCTCGGTGATCCGCGCGGTCCCTTCGACGACGAGGTAGGGATGGAGTCCCTCCCCCGTGTACTCCTTCGCCATGAAGGACATGACGATGCGCGGGTCTCGGCTGAGGTTCCGGAGCTTGGCCTGGTCCAGCGCGTAGAAGGTGGCGCACACGATCTCGTCCCCGTCGAACCCGGCCCACGCCAGCGTGACGTGCGGGGTCCCGTCCGGGCCGAGCGTGACCACGTGAGCGTACGGACCGGTGGCGAGGAGGTCGCGGACCGACGGCGGGATCGATGTCACGGCCCAGGGATTCTAGGCAGCCCCCCCGAACTCGCGGCCCCGGGTTGGGGCCCGTCGCGCTGGGTCTCGTCCTCCGGCGCGACCCAGGGCCGGTCCGGCAGGATCATCGCGCTGCTCGTGGCCATGGCCACCGTCCGACCGTCGGCGTCGTCCACGGTCGCGGTGGTGACGGCCACGGTTCGGCCGCGGCGGGCCACGGCCGCTCGCGCCAAGAGCTCCCGGTCGTCCGGCGTCACGGGCCGGAGGAAGTCGACCTTGAGGTCGAGCGTGCCGAACGACGTTCCCGCGGGCAGCGTGGTCGTGATGGCCACTCCGATCGCCGCGTCGGCCAGGAGCGCGAGCGCGCCGCCGTAGAAGGTGCCGAGCGCCGTCGAGAACCACGGGGAGGCGGGCATGGAGCACGCGGCGGTCCCGTCGCCCGTGTCGCGCAGGCGCCACCCGGTCAGGTGGCAGACCGGCGGCCGTTCCAGCTCGTGGTCGAGCAGCATCCGCGCCAGCTCCCGGCCCGGCGTGTCGTTCCATCGCGCCTGAGGGATCGGGCCGCCCTCCACCGGACGGCGGAACGGATCGGAGCCCTCGTCATCGGATGCCACGACCGGGAAGTCCCCGGGAGGAGGCGGCGGCTCGAACGGGATGGGTCGAAGCAGACACCGGGACGTCGCGTGCGCGAGCAGACTCCCGCCGTCGTCCTCGACGAGCACCTCCGACAGGCCCTGCTGACGGCCGACGTGGATCGTGCTCCCGCGAGCGCGGATGCGTTCGCTCGCGGGTGTCGCGGGCCGAACGAAGCTCATCGAGATCGACGACGTGACGACGGCGACGCCCGCCGGAACGGCCGAGTAGATCGCGCAGGCCAGGGCGCCGTCGGACGCGAACGCGAGGGCGCCGCCCGGGAACAGGCCGGTGGCGGTCAGCCACCACGGGCTGGCGGGCATCTCCCACGTCGAGCTGCCGAGGCCCACATCGACGATGCTCAGCCCCGTCAGTCGCTGCACGGGCGGAGCGGGCACGCGGGCTTCGACGAAGGCTCGGAGCTGATCCAGTCCGGAGAGCGCGAACAGGCCTGGCTGCTCGAGGTACGCGTGCCGGCCCCGGACGACCTCGGTCGAGATCACCCGCCGATGGTACCGAGGGTCGAGCGCGTGAACCCGGTGCGCTCGGCCGCGGCGGGCCGGCTCGAATGGCCCCGGACGGCTCGCCCCGCTCCTCGGCGCGCCCGTCCGTATCCTGAGAGCGTGAACGACCGCCTCCTGCGCGCGCTCCGCCGTGAGCCCGTCGATCGCACGCCCGTGTGGTTCATGCGGCAGGCGGGCCGCTATCTGCCCGAGTACCGCGAGCTGCGGGGCGACCGAGACGTCCTCGAGACGTGCCGCCGGCCGGATCTCGCGGTGGCGGTCACCCTCCAGCCGCTACGACGGATGCCGCTCGACGCGGCGATCGTGTTCGGCGACATCATGGTCCCGCTGGCCGCGATCGGCGTGGGCGTGCGGATCGAGCCGGGGCAGGGGCCGGTCGTCGACGACCCCGTCCGGGCCCAGGGTGACCTGGAGCGACTGCGGCCGCTCGAGGCCGAGATCGACGAGCCCTACGTGGCCGAGACGATCCGGCTGCTCCGCAAGGAGCTCGAGGTGCCGCTGATCGCGTTCGCCGGCGCGCCGTTCACGCTCGCCAGCTATCTCGTCGAGGGCGGGCCCTCGCGCGACCTCGCCCGAACGAAGGCGCTGATGCACGCCGAACCGGTGGTGTGGGGCGCGCTGATGGAGCGTCTCGCGGCGATCGTGCACGCCCACCTGCTCGCGCAGGTCGAGGCCGGGGCCCAGGCCGTCCAACTGTTCGACTCGTGGGTGGGCGCCCTCGACGCCGACGATTACGGGCGTTCCGTGCTGCCGTTCGTCCGCCCCATCCTGGCCGGGCTCGGCGTGCCCACGATCCATTTCGGCGTGGGGACCGGCCACCTCCTCCCGCTGATGCGCGAGGCCGGTGGGGACGCGATCGGCGTCGACTGGCGCGAGCCGCTCGACGCCGTCTGGGCGCGGATCGGCCACGACCGCGCGATCCAGGGGAACCTCGACCCTGCGGTCTGCCTGGCTTCGTGGGACGCCGTGCGGCGCAAGGCCCTCGACGTGCTCGACCGCGCCGAGGGGCGCGACGGGCACGTGTTCAACCTCGGCCACGGAGTCCTGCCCGAGACGCCGGTCGAGCACCTGCAGCGCCTCGTGGACCTCGTGCACGAACGGACGGAGCGGAGGCCGGCGTGAGCGAGGCGCCGATCGGCGTGCTGGTGATGGCGTACGGCACCGCGAGCGGACCCGAGGACATCGAGCGCTACTACACGGACATCCGCGGGGGGCGGCCGCCGAGCGCCGAGCACCTCGCGGAGCTCACCGAGCGGTACGCGGCGATCGGCAACCGGTTCCCGCTTCTCGACATCACGCGAGCGCAGGCGACCCGGCTCGAGCTCGCGCTCAATGCCGCGGGCGCGGGGACGTTCCGGTCGTACCTCGGGATGAAGCACTCGCCGCCGTTCGTCGCCGAGGCGGTCGAGGCGATGCGCGCCGACGGGATCGAGCGCGCGGTCGGCATCGTGATGGCCCCGCACTGGTCCGGCATGTCGGTGGAGACCTACGTCGACCGGGTGCGCGAGGCGGCCGGCGACGGCCCGCCGGCGTTCGCGTTCGTGCGTGACTACCACGCCCATCCGGCGTTCGTGCAGCTGTTGTCCGGCCGCGTGGCCCACGCCCTGGGGATGCTGGGGCCGTCCGAGCGCGAGAAGGCCGCCGTCGTGTTCTCGGCGCACAGCCTGCCGGTGCGGACGCTCGACGACGGCACGATGCGCTGCAAGCACTGCGCGGCGTGCGAGACATCGTGCCGGTACGCGGACGGGCTGCGCGAGACGGCGGACCTCGTCGCGGGCGAGCTCGGGCTGGCGCACGTGTCGATCGCGTGGCAGAGCGCGGGGCGCACGCCCGACCCGTGGTGGGGCCCTCCGATCGAGGACGTGATCGTCGAACTGGCCGATCGCGGCCACCCGGCCGTCGTCGTCTGCTCGGCCGGGTTCGTCGCCGACCATCTCGAGATCCTGTACGACCTCGACGTCGAGGCGAGACGGATCGGGGAGGAGGCGGGGATCCGCGTGGTCCGGACCGAGATGCCGAACGCGGACCCGGCGTTCGTCGAGCTGCTCGCCGCGGTCGTCCGCGACGAGCTGGCCGCGGCCTCGGCATGACCGATCGCGTCGTCGTCGTCGGGGCGGGCGTGGCCGGACTCACCGTGGCCCACCGCCTGCTCCATGAAGAACCCGGGCTCGACCTGACGGTCCTCGAGGCCGGCGAGCGTCCCGGCGGTCGCCTCCGCGCCGCCGCCGCCGGCGATCTCGAGCTCGAGGCGGGGCCGGACTCGTTCGTGGCTCGCAAGCCGTGGGCCGCGGAGCTGTGCGCGGAGCTGGGCGTGGAGCTCGCCGAGCCGGCCGCGGGCGGCGCCTACGCCTGGACGCCGCGGGGGCTCGTGCCGCTGCCGGCCACGGCGCTCGGCGTGCCGGCCTCGATCCGCGAGCTCGCCCGGTGGCCCGGGCTCTCGCGCGGCGGGCGGGCCCGGGCGCTCCTCGACCTGGTGCGGCGCGCCCGCCCTCGCGACGAGGACGAGGCCCTCGGAGCGCTCCTGCGCCGGCGGCTCGGCGACGAGGCCACGGACTCGCTCGTCGCGCCCCTGTTGGCCGGTCTGTTCGCCGGCGACGTCGACGGGCTCGGCGTCCTGGCGACGTTCCCCGAGCTGGCGCGATGGGAGTCCGAGATGGGCAGCCTGATCCGGGGCGCGAGGGCCGCGCTCGGCGCCTCGAAAGGGGCCGGCCCGATGTTCCTCCGACCGGCCGAGGGGATGGCCGAGCTGCCGAACGCCCTCCTCGAGTCGGTGGGCCCCGACCACGTGTGGACGTCGGCCGTCGCCACGCGGGTCTCGGCCGAGGGCTCGGGGTTCGTCGTCCACGCCGCGGGCGGGGAGCGCTCCGCGTCGGCGGTCGTCGTGACGACGCCGGCCGACGTGGCCGCCGCGCTCCTGGCGGAGGTGGCGCCCCTCTCCGCCGCGCGCCTGGCCGAGATCGAGCTCGTCTCGACCGCCGTCGTGCTGCTCGTGTACGAGGAGGGGACCGCCGACGTGCTCCCGGAGGCGAGCGGCTTCGTCGTCCCGAGCGGCCGGGCCCCGATGACGGCCGCAACGTTCCTGTCGCGCAAGTGGCCGGACCCGGCGTTCGGCTCGCGCGCCGTGCTGCGGTGCTTCGTCGGCGCCGCGGGTTCGGACGACGTGCTCGACGCCGCCGACGACGAGATCGTGGAGGCCGTCTGCCGTCACCTGGCGGCGCTGCTCCCGCTGCCCGATCGGCCCGGGTCGTCCGCGGTGGTGCGTTGGCCGCGGTCGATGCCGCAGTACGCGGTCGGGCACCAGGAGCACGTCGCGGCGATGACCGACGCGTTGCCTCCCGGTATCGTCGTGGCCGGAAACGCGTACGGCGGCGTCGGCGTCGCCGACACGGTCCGCTCGGCCGGCGGGGCCGCCGAGGCCGTGCTCGCGCACCTCCGAGGCCGTTCCACCGAGACCCGACGAACGGAGCGAGTGCCATGAACGAGACGATCTACGCGATGTACCCGTGCTTCCACGCCACGGCAGCGTTCCGCGACCTCGACCGCGACGACGCCGCCCAGGAGGTGGAGAACCTGTTCAAGTCGTGGGACGGCACCGTGAGCGTTCGCGGCGTCTACTCGACGCGGGGGTTCCGGGCCGACACCGACCTGATGCTGTGGCTCGTCGGGCCGTCACCCGACGCCGTCCAGGACGCTCTCGTCGCGTTCGGCAGGACCGAGGCCGGGCGGCGGCTCGAGCTCTCGTGGACGTTCATGGGGGTCGTGAAGCCGGCGGAGTTCACGGCCGACCACGCGCCGGCGTTCGTGAAGGGCGAGGCGCCGAGGCGGTACGCATGCGTTTACCCCTTCGTCCGCACGCCCGAGTGGTACCTCCTGCCGCGGGAGGAACGCTCGTCGCTGCTGCGCGATCACGGCGAGATCGGGCGGGAGTTCCCCGACGTCCTGGCCAACACCACGAGCGCGTTCGCCATCAACGACTGGGAGTGGATCCTCGCGTTCGAGGCCGACGAGCTCGACCGGATCGTGGACTGCATCCGCCGAGATTGCGAGAGGCCGAGGCCCGCCGGTTCACCAAGGTCGAGATCCCGTTCGTGACCGGGATCCGCAAGGACGTCCGTTCCGCGTTCGCCGACCTCGGCTAGCGCTGCTCGCCGAGCCGGGTCTGCCAGAGACGGGCCTCGGCCTCCTTGGCCTCCGGGCTGGTGGCCGCGGGCTGCTTCCACCTTCGGAGGGATCGGAACAGCACGAACAGGCCGAACGCAGCCACGACGACGATCACCGCGAACGCGATCCAGGACCCCACGCCTTCGAGCGTACACCCGGCGCTCCCGAGCGATAATGGAAGCGTCGGCACCATGAACGGAGGTCTCCCGTGGCGCACGCGAAGGACAAGGGCGCGAAGAACGTCAGGAAGGTCGCGCAGAAATCCGTCAAGGAGAAGCGCGCCGTCAAGAAGGCCAAGAAGCAGACGGCCACCGCGGCGGCGACCCGGCTCGCCGAATAGGCGGTCCGTGTTCGAGGACCTGCTGCCCGACTGGGACGGCGAGGAGATCGCCGTCGGGTTCGACGCGCCAGCGGCGGCCTGGATGTTCGTGTGCGTGCACTCCACGGTGCTCGGTCCGGCCGCGGGCGGGACGCGCATGAAGAGCTACGCCTCGGCCCACGACGGCGCTCCGCGACGGCCTGCGGCTGGCCGGCGCGATGACCCGCAAGGACGCCGTCGCCGGGCTACCGCTCGGCGGGGGCAAGGGCGTGATGGCGGTGCCGGAGATCCCCAGCGGACCTGCGCGCCGAGCGATCCTGCTCCGGCTACGCGGAGCTGGTGGAGTCCCTCCACGGCACGTACTGGACGGCGTGCGACATGAACACGGCCTCCGCCGACATGGACATCGTCGCCGAGCGCTGCTCGTCGGTGTTCGGCCGGACCGAGGCGAACGGCGGGTCCGGGACCTCCGCTCCGGCGACGGCGGACGGCGTCTTCGCGGGGATCCGCGCGAGCGTCGGCCACGCCCTCGGCTCGCCGGACCTCGCCGGACGGTCCGTCGTCGTGCAGGGCGTCGGGGCGGTCGGCGGTCCGCTCGCCCGGCGGCTCCGGCAGGCGGGCGCGGAGCCCATCCTGTCCGACGTCGACGACGTGCGCGCGAAGGAGCTGGCCGCCGAGCTCGACGCCGAGGTCGTCGCGCCCGAGGGAGCGATCGAGACGCCGTGCGACGTCTTCTCGCCGTGCGCGACGGGCGGCGTGCTCTCGGCCGAGTCGATCCCCCGGTTGCGGTGCCGGGTCGTCGCGGGCGCGGCCAACAACCAGCTCGCCGAGGCCGCCGACGCCGAGCGCCTGAACGAGCGCGGGATCCTGTACGCGCCCGACTACGTGGTCAACGCCGGCGGGATCATCCACCTGGCGTCGCTCGAGATGCTGGGCGAGGACGAGCGCCGACGCGACGAGCGGTCGAGGCGATCGGCGACACGCTGACCGAGCTCTACGAGCTCGCCGAGGCCGAGGGCATCTCGACGGGGGCCGCGGCCGAGCGCATCGTGGAGCGCCGGCTCGAGGAGGGGAGACGCAGGTGAGCCGCGATCTCGCGTCGATGGTGTGCGTGCCGTGCAAGGGCGGCGTCCCGCCGCTGACCCACGAGGAGATCGAGCCCTACCTGTCCGATCTCGGCGGGCGAGTGGGAGGCGGCCGGCGATCACCATCTGGAGAAGACCTACCGGTTCAAGAACTTCCGGGAGGCGCTCGAGTTCACGAACCGGGTCGGCGAGCTCGCCGAGGAGGTGGGCCACCATCCCGACATCGAGCTGTCGTGGGGGCGCGTGAAGCTCACGGTCTTCACCCACAAGATCGGCGGCCTGCACGAGGCGGACTTCGTCTTCGCCGCCAAGGCCGACCGCGTCCGGTGACCGTCACCTTCCGCGAGGTCGTGATCGACTGCGCCGATCCCGGCGCCCTGGCGCGCTTCTGGGCCGAGGCCACCGGGTACGAGCTCGTGAGCGAGCTCGACGACTGGGCCACCGTGCTCGGCGAGGGCGAGCGCCGGATCCGCATCGCGTTCCAGAAGGTCCCCGAGGGCAGGGTCGCCAAGAACCGGGTGCACGTCGATCTTGCCGCCCCCGACGAGGAGGACGAGGCCCGGCGCATCGAAGCCCTCGGAGCGACGAGGCTGTGGGTCTCGGACGATCCCGAGGACCCCTTCATCGTGCTCGCCGACCCCGAGGGCAACGAGTTCTGCGTCGTCCGGGCGCCGGACGACTAGGTCGAGGCGCTCACCAGGCCGAGCTCGCGGAGCGTGCCCCACGGGATCACGTGGCAGTACGGCTCGTGGCCGTTCTTGTCGTAGTAGCGCTGGTGGTAGTCCTCGGCCGGCCAGAACGCCGGCGCGGGAGCGATCTCGGTGGCGATCGGCCGGTCGAACCGCGCCTGTGCTCGGTCCCGCGACGCTTCGGCGAGGCGCTGCTGCTCCTCGGAGGATGTGAAGATCGCGCTCCGGTACTGGTCGCCGACGTCGGGCCCCTGGCGGTTCACCTGCGTTGGGTCGTGCATCGCCCAGAACACCTCGAGGAGCTGCTCGTAGGTCACGACCGCGGGGTCGAACTCGACCTGCAGGACCTCGGCGTGGCCGGTGGTGTGGGAACAGACGTCGCGATACGTGGGGCGCTCCGTGTGCCCGCCGGCGTACCCGACCTGCGTCGCGACGACGCCCGGGACGCGCTCGAACACGTACTCGACACCCCAGAAGCAGCCGGCCCCGAACGTGGCGATCTCGGTCGACATGTGGAGCATCCCTCCTTCGGATGGATTCATCTCCATCGTCCCACGGGAGCGCGGAACGTTACGCCTCAGCCCTCGAACGCCGCCGCCGCAGCCAGGATCCGCTCCACCTCGGGTTGACCGTGCTCGGTGCCGAGCGTCCACATCTCGTAGCCGGACGGCGGCAGCCAGACTCCGCGCGCGAGCATGTGGTGGAAGAACCGCGCGTACCGCTCGTGATCCGCCGCCCGCGCGCCCTCGAGGTCCCGAACGGGTCCCTCGGCGAAGAACACGCCGAACATCGAGGCGGCGCGGTTGACGGTCGCGACGATGCCTCGGTCGGCGAAGGCCTTCGCCAGGCCATCCGCGAGCTCCTCGGCGGTCACCGCGAGCGCCGCGTACGGATCGAGATCGCGGGCCAGGTCGACCGCGGCGATCCCGGCCGCCATCGCCACCGGGTTCCCCGAGAGCGTGCCGGCCTGGTACACGGGGCCGACCGGGGCGAGGTGCTCCATCACCTCGCGACGGCCCCCGAAGGCCGCGCACGGGAACCCGCCGCCCATCACCTTCCCCAGCACCGTGAGGTCCGGCGCGATCGCGTAGACGGACTGCGCCCCACCGAACGCGATTCGGAACCCCGTGATGACCTCGTCGAACACGAGCAGCGCGCCGTGATCGGAGCACAGCGCCCGGAGCCGTTCGAGGAACCCGGGCTCGGGCGGGACGACGCCCATGTTCGCCGCGACCGGCTCGACGATCGCCGCCGCGATCCGATCGCCGCGCTCGTCGAACTCGTGCTGCAGCGCCGCGAGGTCGTTGAACGGGACGGTGAGCGTGTCCTTCGCGGCGCCCTCGGTGACGCCGGGAGAGCCCGGGATGCCGAGCGTCGCGACGCCGGAGCCGGCGCCCTTGGCCAGCAGCGCGTCCGAGTGCCCGTGGTAGCAGCCGTCGAACTTGAGGACGAGATCGCGGCCGGTGTACCCCCGCGCCAGCCGCACGGCGCTCATCGCCGCCTCGGTCCCAGAGGAGAGGAGCCGGACCATCTCGACGGCGGGCATCGCCTCCGTGATGCGCTCGGCGAGCCGGATCTCGAGCTCGGTGGGCGCGCCGAACGTCGTCCCGCTCTCCGCGGCGGCCACCGCCGCCTCCACGATCTCGCGCCGCGCGTGGCCGAACAGCAGCGCGCCCCACGACTGCACCACGTCCACGTAGCGGTTGCCGTCGGCGTCGATGACGTACGCGCCCTCGCCTCGCACGGCGAACCGTGGCACGCCCCCCACCGCTCCGAACGCCCGCACCGGCGAGTCGACGCCGCCCGGGATCACGCGACGCGCCCGCTCGAACAGCTCCTCGGATCGCGCCATGCGTTGCAGGCTATCGGAGCGCGTCGAGGAGCAACCCGGCCACGGTACCGGCCACGATGAGCCACAGCGTGTTCGGCTTCCACAGGAACAGGACAGCCCCGGCGAGCACCGCGATCGCCGCGGTGGGAACGTCGACGATCGCGTCGAGGCCGAGCTGCCACGTCACGCCCACCATGAGCGCTACCGCTGCGGCGGTGACGCCGTCGAGCGCCGCGCCCAGCCAGCGCGACCGGCGCAGGCGCCCGATGGCGGGCGCGGTGACCGCGACGAACCCGAACGACGGCAGGAAGATCGCGAGCGTGGCGACGAGCGCGCCCGGCACGCCGAGCACGAGGTACCCGACGAACGTTGCCGTCGTGAAGACGGGTCCCGGGGTCACCTGGCCGATCGCCACCGCGTCGAGCAGCTGCCGGTGCGTCAGCCATCCGAGCTGATCGACGAAGTCGGCACGCAGGAACGCGAGCAGCACGTACCCGCTCCCGAACAGGACCGCGCCGATCTTGAGGAACGTGAGGAACAAACGCCCGTACGAAACGGCGACCTCGTGGGTCGCGGCGACGAGGAGCGGCACGGGCGCGAGCCAGGGAACGAGGCCGCGGATCGGTTGAGCGGTGAGGTTTCGGGCGAGCATCACGACGAGCCCGGTCCCGAAGATCAGGATCACCGCGTTCACTCCGACGAAGTACAGGGCGAGCGCCGCCGCGCCGGCCAGCGCGACGCCGACGCCCTTGATCGCGACCGAACCCAGCTTCCAGATCGCGTGCACCACGATCGCGATCACGACCGGCGCGACGCCTTCCATGATGGCCCGGGCCTCACGGGTGGTCCCGTACCTCTCGTACCCCCAGGCGATCGCGAGCACGATCAGCACGGCCGGGACGATGAAGCAGACGCCGCCGAGCAGCAGGCCCGCCCAACCCGCCCGTCGACGTCCGAGATGGATGGCGAGCTCGGTCGAGCTCGGCCCGGGGATCATGTTCGCCGCGCCGACGAGGTCGAGGAACTCCTGCTGGCTTACCCACCCCCGCCGGGTGACGACCTCGTCCTGCATCATCGCGATGTGCACGGCGGGTCCGCCGAACGCCGTGAACCCCAGCCTGGTGAAGAAGCGGGCGACCTCGAGCAGCCGCCCGCCGCGTTCGGTCACGGAACTACTCGCCGACCGGCCAGTGCTCGACGATGAAGTCCCTTCATCGGGAAGTCCTTCGGGATTGCCGGTGGCCAATCGGGCGCCGATCCCGACGGCCGCAGCCGCGATCAGCATGTCGGACGGCGAGAGGGTCCGACCCTTCTCCCGGTAGGATCCGCCGCCACCAACCCGCGAGCCTGCCCTCAGCGATACCGAGCGGGGCGACCGAGAGGCCCTCGAACAGCTCGCTGCCGTCTCGCGCTCGTGCGCCGAAGTCCGCGCGTCACTTCCTCGACCGTGACCGCGCAGACATAGGGATATCGCCCGTCGAGGCTGGAGCGCGAGCGAACCGCGCCGAGGCGCCTCGGAGCCCCTCGAAGGATGTCGATCGACCGACGGTCGAATCGAGGAGGATCGCCGCCATCAGCCGACGCGGCGCGGGTCCTCGCGGCGGGAGTCGTGGACCCAGCGGGCAACGTCCGGGTCCCACGGGTGGCCTTCGTCGGAGATGGACCCGTATCGCGGAACGCATGAGTCTGCCATCGCCGATCCTGCTCCAGCGGCCTTCCGCACGGCCTCGGCGATGAACGGAGCTTCGGCCTCGCGCGGTCCGAGGTCGGTCGAGCTCGCGGACCAGCGACTCTTCGATGCTGACATGGATCCGCATGGGTGCCGAGCTTAGCACACAGCTCAGCACAAGCTAGGCCGAGAGCCACTCGGCCGCGTCCTTGGCGTGGTACGTCAGCACCAGGTCGGCGCCGGCCCGGCGGATCGAGGTGAGGACCTCGAGGACGGCCTTGCGCTCGTCGAGCCAGCCGTTCTGCGCGGCGGCCTTGAGCATCGCGTACTCGCCGCTCACGTTGTACGCGGCCATCGGGAAGTGGGTGGCGTCCTTGGCGCGGCGGATCACGTCGAGGTAGGGGAGCGCGGGCTTGACCATCACGACGTCGGCTCCCTCCTCGATATCGGCGATCACCTCCCGAACGGCCTCGTCGGCGTTGGGCGGGTCCATCTGATACCCGGTCCGGTCTCCGAACCGCGGCGCGCACTCGGCGGCCTCGCGGAACGGGCCGTAGAACGAGGAGGCGAACTTCGCCGCGTATGCCAGGATCCCCACGCGGTCGTAGCCGTTGCCGTCGAGCGCATCGCGGATCGCGGCGACCTGGCCGTCCATCATGCCGCTCGGTCCAACCATGTGCGCGCCCGCCTCGGCCTGCGCGATGGCGATCCGCCGGTAGCGCTCGAGCGTCGCGTCGTTGTCGACGTGCCCGTCGTCGTCGAGCACGCCGCAGTGGCCGTGGTCCGTGTATTCGTCGAGGCACAGGTCGGCGATCAGGACGTGCTCGTCGCCGAGGTCCTCGCGGAGCTCGCGGAGGGCGCGCTGCGCGATCCCGTCCGGGTTCCACGCCTCCGAGCCCTCGGCGTCCTTGCGCTCGGGGACGCCGAAGAGCATGAACGCGAGCACGCCGCGGCTCGCGATCTCGGCGGCCTCCTTGCGGAGCGACTCGACCGTGTGCTGGAGCTGGCCGGGCATGGAGCCGATCGGCACCGGCTCGGACACGCCCTCCTTCACGAAGAGCGGCGCGATGAGGTGTCGCGGCGAGAGCTCGGTTTCGCGAACGAGCGCGCGGAGCGCCGGCGTGCGTCGCATCCGCCTCGGGCGCTGCTGTGGGTACGGCATGTCGAGGATTCTAGGGGGCCTCGCGTGGAGCGAGATCGCTGCAGCTCGAGAGGTCAGCGCGTGGGGCCGAGGACGCGCCCGAGCGCCTGGACCAGGCCCTCGACGGTGTGCGGCCGGGCCACCCCGTGGACCGGGAGGCCGTGGGCGCGCGCCTCGCGAGCCGTCACCGGGCCGATGCAGACGACCTTCGGCGAGCCCTTCAGCGATCCGAGCAGCCGGACGAACCCCCGGACGGTCGAGGCGCTCGTGAACGCCACGGCGTCGACGTCCCCGCGGCGAAGCGCGGCGCGCGCCGGCGTCGGCAGGGACCGGGGCACCCGGGTTCGGTAGGCGTCCACCCGGATCGGGTTCCACCCCTTCGCGGCGAGGGCATCCTCCAGACCCTCCGGCGCCACGTCGGCCCGGGGACACAGGACATCGCCCGACCCTCGGGGGAACGCTCGCGCCAGGGCCGCCGTGGTGAAGGTCCGCGGCATCAGGTCGGGATCGCGCCGCGACCATCGGCGGAACGCCTCGCGTGTCCCCTCGCCGATCGCCGCCACCTTCGCGTGGACCTCGCGGGGTTGCAGCCGATCGGCCAGCACGTCGACGGTCCGCGGGCTCGTCAGGGTGACCCAGGCGAACCGGCCGGCCTCGAGCTCCCGAAGCGCCTTCGACAGGGCGGCGCTCCGGACGGGGACGATCTCGATCGCGGGGGCCACGATCGCGATCGCCCCTCGCCGCTCGAGCGCCCGCACGAGCTCGCCGGCCTGTTCGAGAGGCCGTGTGACCAGGACGGTCTGTCCCGCCAGGGGCTTCACGGCCGGACCATCGACAGGATCCCCTCGGCTCCGCCGGCCACGAGCTCGGACCGGGCGAGCTCGGCCGCCACCTCGGGGGTCGCCCCCTCGACCTCGGCTCGCGCCGTGCGTCCGCCCTCGGGCGTGAGCACGATCGCGACCATGTGCATGCCCGCCGCGGACCGCTCGGCGAGCGCACCGAGCGGGAGCGCGCACCCGCCTCCGAGCGACCGCATGAGTGTCCGTTCGGCGACGAGCGCGTCGCGGCTGGGCGCGTGATCGAGACCCGCGACCGACGCGAGCGTGGGCGCGTCGTCGGCTCGCGCCTGCACGGCGAGGGTTCCCTGCCCCGGCGCGGGGACCATCTCGGCAGCGGACATGGGCGCGACGTGTTCGGGCACGATGCCGAGACGCACGAGGCCGGCCGCGGCGAGCACGATGGCCTCGACGTCCCCGTCGGCGAGCCTGCGCAGGCGCGTGTCGACGTTGCCCCGCAGGTCTTTCAGCAGCACGTCCGGGCGCCATCGGAAGACCTGCGCCTGCCGGCGGAGGCTCGAGGTGCCGACCCTGGCCCCCGGGCGAAGCTCGCCGTCGCGCGTGACGAGCACGTCGAGTGGCGAGGCGCGCTCGGGGACCGCGGCGATCGTCAGGTCGTCCTCGTCCTCGGCGGGCAGGTCCTTCGCGGAGTGCACGGCCAGGTCGACCTCGCCCGCGCGCAGCGCCTGGACGATCTCGGCCACGAACAGCCCCTTCAGCCCGGCCGGGTCCGACGAGACGCCGGCGCCGCGGTCGCCGGAGGTGGTCATCGGCACGAGCTCGGTCTCGACACCCAAGCGCCGAAGCGCCCCGGCGACCTCCTCGGCCTGCGCGAGGGCGAGCCGCGAGCGGCGGGTCCCGATCCGGAGCGTCACTCGCCGGCCGGGTCGATGCCGAACAGCTCGGCGAGCAGCGTCGCGTGGCGATCCTGCTGGGCGGCGGGAGCGTCCTTCAGCCGGACGATCGGCTCGTGCAGGAGCTTGGCCACGATGCCCCGGGCCAACGCCTCCACCGTCTGGCGCTGCTCGGTGGTCATCCCGCCGAGCTCCGAGCGGAACCGACGGAGCTCCGCCGCGACCGCGCGATCGCCACGCTCGCTGAGAGCGCGGATCAGCGGCGCCAGCCGTTCGGCGCGGCGCCGCGACGCGAACCGCCGCACCTCCTCGGCCACGATCGCGTGTGCGCGCTCGATGTCGGCCGCCGTCTCGGCGGCGCGAACCGCGAGCGTCGCGCGGAGCCCCTCGAGGTCCACGAGGGTCACGTTCGGGAGGTCGCGCGCGGAGGGCTCGACGTCCCTCGGCACGGCGAGATCGAGCACGAACAGCGGCCGGGCCCGGTTCGCGAGCACGGACGCCTGCACGACGACGCCGGCGGCGCCGGTGGCCGAGACGAGGAGGTCGGCGTCGGCGATCGAGTTCGGCAGCTCCGCGAGCTCGCCGGGCTCGGCGTTCGTCCTGGCCGCGAGCGCCCGGGCGCGCTCCAGCGATCGGTTCAGGATGCGGACCGTTCCCACCCCACGTCCGCGCAGGTGCCTCACGGCGAGCGCCGGCATCTGGCCCGCCCCGACGACGACGGCGTGCCGTCCACGGAGCGAGCCGATCGCCTCCTCGGCCAGGTCGGCCCCGGCGGCCACGAACGCGTCGGGCGCGGCGCCGACCGACGTCTCCGCCCGCACGCGGCGCCCGGCCCGAGCGGCCGCGTGGAACAGGTCCGCGAGCGCCCGTCCCGCGGCGCCTTCGGACTCGGCGTGACGGAGGGCGTCTCGGACCTGGGAATGGACCTGCGGCTCCCCGAGCACCATCGAGTCGAGGCCGGCATCCACCGAGAACGCGTGCTCCGCGGCCTCGAGCTCGTAGTGGGAGTAGAGGGGCTCCGCGATCTCGTCGGGATCGATCTCCCGGGTCTCGCAGAGCAGGCGCTTCAGCGCCTGGAACCCGGCGTGGTACGAGGGGACGTCGCCGAACACCTCCACCCGGTTGCACGTCGACAGGATCACCGCCCCCTCGACGGCGGGATCGTCTGCGGCGCGCCGGTACGCCTTGGCCAGGTCGTCGTCGGTGAACGCGAGGCGCTCGAGCAGCTCCACGGTGGCGTGGCGGTGCGAGACGCCGAGGGCGAGGATGGCCATGGGTGACCACGAGTCTAGCGGCGAGCCCGGATCGGCCGGGCGCCGCGGATAGCATCGGGCGCCGATCGAGAGCGAGGTGGGATGGACCGAGGCAGGGCGCGGGACCTTGGGGTCGTGATCGGGACGATCCCCACGGGGCCCCGCAACGCGATCACCGACGTCGTCGGCGTCCGGGTTGGGCACGCCACGGTCGTTCGCGAGCCGGTCCCGGGCGGCCCGGGCGCCGTTCGCACCGGCGTGACGGCGGTGTTCCCGCACGAGGGCCTTCCCTGGGTCGAGCGCGTCTACGCCGGCACGCACGTGCTGAACGGCTACGGCGAGATGATCGGCATCAACCAGGTGAACGAGTGGGGGCTCCTCCACTCGCCGATCGTGCTCACCAGCTCGCTGGCGATCGGCCGCGCGTACGACGCGACGGTGCGCTGGCGGTCGGAGCGATTCGCCACGACGACGAGCGAGGGCGGCGACATGCCGTTCGTGTCCGAGTGCGACGACTCGTTCCTGAACGACGTCACGTCGTTCCCCCTCTCGGATCGCGACGTCTTCGAGGCGCTCGACGCCGCTGCCGACGGCGACGTCGCCGAAGGATGTGTCGGCGCCGGCACCGGGATGCAATGCATGGACTTCAAGGGCGGGATCGGCACGGCCTCGCGGGTCGTCCCCTCTGGGTTCACCGTGGGCGCGCTCGTCCTGACGAACTTCGGCGAGCGCGAGCTGCTCCGGATCGACGGCGTCCCCGTGGGCCGCGAGATCACCGACCTGATGCCCGAGGAGCACGTCGAGGGCTCGTGCGTGGTCGTCGTGGCGACGGACGCGCCGATGATCCCGCATCAGATCCGCCGCCTCGCGATGCGCGGCGCGCTGGGCCTGGCGCGGTGTGGCTCGACCGCCCACAACGGCTCGGGAGAGCTGATGGTCGCGTTCTCGACGGCGAACCGGATCCCTCTGGAGACGCCCGACGGGCTGCTCGACGTGCGGGCGATCCTCGACGGCGCGTCGGGGTCGGGCCCGGCGCCGATGAACGACCTCTTCGCTGCCACCGTCGAGGCCGTCGAGGAGGCGGTCCTGAACGCGCTGTTCGTCGCGACGACCACCACGGGGCGCGACGGCCACGTGCTCCACGCGCTCCCGCTCGAGCGGACGCTCGGAGTCCTCGCCCGCCACGGGCGACCCATCTCACCGTAGGGAGAAGGTCCCGGGTCCTGGGGGTTCCACAACTGCGGAACGGGGCCCTTCGGCTCCCTTCTCGCGACGCTTCCGTGCCGAACCTGAACGCGAGAGGGGGTCGCGTTCAGATGAAGACGTTCAGAGCGTTCGTCGCCGCCACGATCCTGCTGTCGGTGACCTGGGTATCGCAGGGAGTTGCAGGCGCGAAGGGAGGGCCACCACCACCACCACCACCACCGGCCGGGTCCGTGGAGATCGTGTTCGCGACCGGCCTTGACCACGGACCCGTCCAATCCACGGTTCCGGGGCTCCACCAGACCGATGCGCCCGGCGCGGTCATGGAGTGGCAGACGTCGGTGACCAGGACCGGAGCCGGCGGCTACCACGCGGTGGGCGGCAACGTGCAGGGCGACCACACCATCGACAACCTCACCAGGGCCTTGCCGCTCGGCGGACTCGAGGTGTGGGCGGGTGGGGCCTACCGCTTCCGTTCGTTCCCCTCCACGAGCGCACAGGTGTGGCTCCTGGCCGCCGTGCCCACCGACGGCGTGCTCGGCGCGGACGACAAGCCGGTCATCACGATCGGCTCCTCCGGACGTCTCCGCCTGTCCGGGAGCAACTCTGCTTCGACGAACTTCGTGCAGAGCCAGACCGTGCTCGCCAGGGACCACTGGTACGACCTGGTGCTCCACGGGAAGAACGGCGTCTCGCAGACGCAGCAGCTCTACATCTACGACGGGCAGACGGACGCGCTGCTGGAGCGGCTGGACCTCACCCTCACGGTCGCCGGTTCCTTCCGCAATCGCCTGACCAAGTGGGGGTTCGGAACCTCGCAGGACTCGACCGGGCTCGAGTACTACCTCGACGACATCTTCCACGCTCGTGGTGCCGTGAACCCCGGGCCGGTGCGGGTGTTCACCAGGACGCCCACGGGCACGACGACGACGGGGTTCGCCTCGGTCGGGACGGCGACCGGCAACGACGCGGTCGATGACTGCGCCCCGGACGCCGACTCCACCTACATCGCGAGCGCGGCGGACGCAGGATCCCACGCCGCGACGTTCGCGCTGGCTCAGGTCCCGCTCAGCGCGGGGAGCGGCGTCTACACGGTCCAGGTGTTCTCGGTCGGTCGCAGCGCCGCGAGCCGTTCGCTGAGCGCTCAGGTCGGGGTGTCGATCGGCGGTGTGGACTCGACGACCCCCGTCCTGCTGGGCAGCCAGTACGAGGTGCGACGGACCGTCTTCTCCGCCAACCCGGTGAGCGGGCAGTCCTGGACCATCGCGGTCGCCAACGCGTTCTCGGGCGTCGTCAAGGACGCCGACGCCGCCGCCGACCAGATGCGCTTCACCACGCTGTGGTGGGAGGTCGTCGCCGGGAGGCCCTCCGCGGCCTGACGAGCGGTGATCTCGAGGATGACGGTCCGATCCATCACGGCCGCTCGAATCGGAGCGGATCGAACGGTGAGGGGTCGAACGGTGGAGCCTCGCCCAGAACGATCGATCGGACGAGCTGCGCGGTGCCCGCTCCGAGGATGACGCCCTCGGAGCCGTGACCGCTCGCGAGGACCAGGCCGTCGGTGACGCGACCGATCAGGGGGCGCTCGTCGGGCGAAAGCGGGCGGACGCCCGACCACGTCGCGACGATCGGCGCGTCGGCGAGGGCGGGGACCAGACGGATCGCCTGGCGCGCCACCGACCGCGGCACGTCGAGCCCGAAGGCATCGGCGGCGAGCGCCGGCTCTCGCGAGGAGCCCGCGACGACGGAGCCGTCCGGGGCGGGCTGGATCATGGGCGACAGGTCCCGGGTCTCCGCGGCCTCGACGAACGCTCCCATCGCGACCGTGTTCGGCGGGGGCTCCCGGGCGGCGACCGCCTCGTTCCCCGCGAGCAGCCGGCGCGCGCCGCTCTGGATCCAGTGCCGGACCAGCGGCCGCCCCGGCATCGCCTGCACGAGCCAGCCGCGCGCCCCGGTGATCGGCAGCGCGAGCCCCAGCGGCCGGACGAGGGCCGCCGACCACGGGCCGGCGGCCAACACGACGATGTCGCCCGGGACGGGTCCGTCGTCGGTCATGACGCCCACGACGCGGTCGTCGCGCGCGATGAGCCGCCGAGCCGGCGTGTGGTGCCGGACCGAGGCGCCGTTCCTCCCGGCCTCGGCGGCGAGGCACACGGTGAGGGCCGTGGGGTCCACGCGCCTCCCCTCGTGGAGCAGCCACGCCTCGAGCACGCCGGGTGAGAGCTCGGGCTCAAGCTCGCGCAGCGCTGGGCCCTCGACGGCCTCGACCTCGACCCCCACCGCCGTCGCGGAGGCCACCCACGCCGCGAGGTCATCGACCTCGTCCTCGTCGAGGGTCACCGCGAGCGTGCCGAGCGGTGCGCCATCGAGGAAGACCGGGAACGGCGCCCGGTCGACGGCTTCCCCGTACACGGCGAGGCCGGCCCGGGCGAGCGGGGCGAGGACGGGATCCTTGGAGGTGTCGAGATAGCCGAGGTTCCGGCCCGACGCGCCGGCCGCGAGCTCGTCCTTCTCCAGGAGCGTGACCGAGGCCCCGGCGCCCGCGAGCTCCCGCGCGCAGGCGGCGCCGATGATCCCTCCGCCCACCACGATCACGTCCGGCATCGCCCGAAGACTACCGGCGGGCGCGTTCCGTAGAATCGCTCCCGGAGACGTGGCTGAGTGGCCGAAAGCAGCCGCCTGCTAAGCGGTTAGGGGGATAACACTCCCTCACAGGTTCGAATCCTGTCGTCTCCGCCACAGCTCCCGGCCGTTCCCGTCTTGTGCTGAAATGGGGTGCGATGGGGGCTTCGAAAGCGTCGTTGAGGGTCCTCGTCGCGGACGGGCGGCCGGAACGGATGGACGAGGTCGGCCGCACCGTGGCGAGCCTCGGACACGAGGTGATCGCCCGGCAGGGCGACCTGGCCGAGATCCGGCGGGCCACGGCGGTCGAGCGTCCGGACCTGGCCGTGGTGATCGTGGGCGAGAGCTCCGACGACGCGCTCCGGGCGATCGACCGGATCGTGCAGGAAGCGGCGTGTCCCGTGATCGCGGTGCTTGACGTGCAGGACCGGGCGTTCGTCGAGCAGGCGGCGCGGCGAGGCATCTTCGCCTACATCAGTGGCGGGCAGGACCCGGTCGAGCTGCAGAGCTCGATCGACGTGACCCTGCAGCGGTTCGCGGAGTATCAGAACCTCGAGGGCGCCTTCGGCCGCCGGGCCATCACCGAGCGGGCCAAGGGCATCCTGATGGAGCGGCACGGGATCGACGAGCACGCGGCGTTCGAGATGCTCCGCGACCACGCGCGCCGCAACGGGAAGAAGGTCGTCGACGTGGCCGAGGCCGTCGTCGCGAGCTTCCGGCTCCTGCCGGCCGGGGAGGCGGAGGGCGCCGGTCCCGGCGAGCCGTCGATCTAACCCGACCCGCGCGCGGCGCGACGCTCTTCGTAGTGCGTGGCCATGGCGTCGAGCATCGTCAGGTAGGTGGCGATCCCGTCGCGCGCCTGCTCGGCCTCTTCGGACAGGCCGGTCAGCTCGTCGATCTTCCAGTGCGTGAACAGGATCGGCAGGACGACCTCGTCGTGGTGGATGCGGAGGTCGTAGATCCCCGCCTTGGCGATCTCGATCGCCTTCTGCTTGAACTCGGGGATGTCGAGTCCCGGCATGGCGAACCCCGTGACCTGGCGGTTGATCGCCAGCAGCATCTCCGACGGCGCGATCTCCAGGGCGGCCTTGCCGAGCTCCCGGTAGAAGACGTAGTGGAGGTTCTCGTCGGTGGCGATCCGGGCGGTCAGCTTCTCGATCAGGGGGTCCTGCGTGAACGTGCCGGTGTTGCGATGCGCGATCCGCGTGGCGAGCTCCTGCAGCGTGGTGTACACGACGCCGTCGAGCGGGTCGAAGGACCCCTCGTGGCCGTCCGGGTAGTAGCCGCGCGAGACCTGGTCCATCCGACCGCGCTCCAGCACGACCGGGTCGGCGCCTCGCGTGACCGTCAGGTAGTCGCGCAGGACGATGGCGTGCCGGCCCTCCTCGGCCGTCCACCGCCGGACCCACTCACCCCACGGCCCGCCGCGCCCGAACATCTCCCACAGCGCGAGGTGGTAGTAGGGCAGGTTGTCCTCGGTCAGCAGGTTCACCTCGAGCGCGGTTCGGGAGACGATGCCGAGCGCGCTGTCGGTCTCCTCCCAGGGCTCGTCCTGGTAGTTGCGGCCGACCTCGTACGGGACGTACTCGTGCGGGAACCACTCGGTGGCGGCCGACAGGTGCCGCTGCAGGCCGCGGAGCATGGTCGGCTCGAGCAGCTTCAGCATCTCGGCGGGCGGGGTCGGTCGGGGGTTCGTCATCGGGGATCCCCTTCGTCGGGATCGGCGTCCCCGCGGCGAGGATCCGCGCGCAGGGCCATCCGCCTGCCGTCGGCGAGGAACTTCTCCACCACGGCGAACCGACCGTTCTCCGAGATCAGCCGGTCGATCTCGGGGTTCTCGTGGTCGAGCGCGATGGCGAAGTGCGTCCCGACGGTGCGAACCTGCTCGTACTCGTTCCGCGTGAGCTCCAGCAGGGACGGACAGCCGGGGAAGCTGCATTCACAGACGTAGCTGTGTGCCGGATGGTCGTCGCCGAACTCGTCGTTGGCTCGTTCGATCCACTCGTTGCGGTCGCGCGAGCGCAACTCATACGCCACCGCCTGCTCGCGCCAGTCCATGGGTGCCCTTCAACATCGAACGTTCAGCCGAGTGTTGGGGCTGATCCGATGCGGCCGGTGGCTGGGGCCGTGGATCCGCTCACGGTACGTGAGCACCTCGAGTATACGAGGACCGTGGTACGTTGCATAGACGGTCTACCTCTTCGAAAGGGGCCGGCGATGGCCAACAAGGACAAGGGCGGCTCGAAGAGCTCGAAGACCGCGGCGAGCAAGTCGCTGAAGGAGAAGCGCCAGGCCAAGAAGGACAAGGCCGCCCGGGCTTCCTCCTCGCACCTCTCGACCGGCAAGTAGCCCGGTCGTGCTACGTGATCGGCGTCGCGACCTGTGTGGCGTCCACGAACGTGATCGTGAACGGGGGCAGTCCGAGCTTGGTCCACAGCCCCTGGGCGCGGTCCCGCAGGGCCCGTTCGGCCTCGGAGCGCGCGGCCATGTCGGTCGTCCCTCCCACGGTCACCTGAACGAGGACGTTCCCTCCATCCCCGCGGGTGAGGACGGGGAGCACGCCGCCCGACGTCAGCAGATCGGTGAGCTCGCGGATGCCGTCGTCGCTCAGAGCGCCGCCGTCGTCACGAGCGATCTCCAGGCGAACCACCCACGTTCTGCGCATCGAGGCGATTCTAGCCGGGGTGCCGCAGCCACAGACCGGAAGGCGGACCGATGAGCGGAACCTCCAGGATCCCGATGCGGAACTACCTCGTCCCCGTGGTCGTCGAGCAGACCTCGCGTGGGGAGCGCTCGTTCGATATCTACTCCCGCCTGCTGAAGGACCGGATCGTGTTCCTCGGCACGCCGATCGACGACAACGTGGGCAACCTCATCATGGCCCAGCTCCTGCATCTGGAATCCGAGGACCCCGACAAGGACGTGAACCTCTACATCAACTCACCGGGCGGGGACATCACCGCGCTGTTCGCGATCTACGACACGATGCAGTACATCCGCTGTGACGTCTCGACCACCGTGATGGGTCAGGCGGCGTCCGCCGCCGCCGTGCTCGCGCTCTCCGGGACCAAGGGCAAGCGCTTCGCGCTGCCGCACTCCCGCATCCTGCTGCACCAGCCGCATGGCGGAGCGGAGGGCCAGGCCGTCGACATCGAGATCCAGGCGAGGGAGATGACCCGCTACCGCAAGCTGCTCGAGCAGCTGATCTCTGAGCACACGGGCCAGCCCCTCGAGATCGTGGCCAGGGACACGGACCGCGACTTCATCCTCACCGCCGAGGCCGCCGTCGAGTACGGCGTCGTCGACGAGATCATCACGTCCCGCGGTCTGGCGCCCGAGCTCGCCTCGGTGGCCGGCGCGAGCCCGTAGCCACCCCCCGAGGACCGAGGCCGGGTCGGGTCGCTAGACTGGTGAGCTGCTCGCGTTCTCGCGAGCGCGGGCGCCGGTAGCTCAATGGATAGAGCATCTGACTACGGATCAGAAGGTTGGGGGTTCGACTCCCTCCCGGCGCGCTGAACGGGCCCCAGGTCGATCGATCGGACAATCTCGCCGACTCAGGCCGCCCCTGCCACAGCGGTCGGAGCCGGGCGGACCTGGTTGCGACCGTTCCGCTTCGCCGCATACAGGCGAGCGTCCGCATCTCGGAACACCGCGTCGTAGACGAAGGGCGCTCCGGGCGCGGAGGCAGCCACGCCGAAGCTCATCGTCACGCGGTGTCCTCCGAGGGGGCCGGCCGCGACCGCCGCGCGCAGGCGCTCTGCCACGAGCACGGACCCCTCGAGGTCGGCGCCCGGAAGCAGCACGAGGAACTCCTCTCCACCGAGGCGATAGGACAGGTCGAACGCTCGGAGCTGCTTGCGCATCTCGTAGGCGACGTCCTTGAGGACGGCGTCACCGACGGCGTGCCCGTACGTGTCGTTGATCCGCTTGAAGCGATCGAGGTCTCCCACGATCAACCCGATCGGCTGCGCAGTGATCCTCGACTGCTGCTCGAGCTCGGCCTGTCGACGCGCGAGCGCGGTCCGGTTGAGCATCCCGGTCAGCGAGTCGAGCACCGCTTCCGCTCGGTACTTGACCTCGGACCGCATCAGGACCATCTGGAACAGGGCCACGCACGCGATGAGGGCGACGGGCGCGATCAGCAGCGGGGGGTCGTCGAGCACCGCCTGGGCGTTCACCCCGAAGGCGACGGCGGTGATCAGGGCGACCGAGATGCCCACTCCGAGCACGATGCCGCGCTCGGAGAACCGGGCACCGAGCGTCAGGACCGGAACCGCGAACCACGCCATCGTCGGCACCAGCGGCCCTCCGGAGATCGCGACGCTGATCGCCATGATCACCTGCGACGTCGTCCACGCGGCGAACAGGGCGTATTCAGGTCGCTTCGAGTGCTCGATCCTGGTCTCGGCCAGGCGGAACGCGATCGCCGCCAGAACCAGCGGCACGATCGTCCACCAGCCGAGCCACGGACCCGAGGCAAGGAGGGCGAGGCCGAGGACGCCGATCGAGGCTCGTCGGACGGGTTGGAGCAGGCGGTCCATCTCGAGCATGCGTTCGCGGTCCGCGTCCCGTGGGACCAGCCAGGATCCGTCGCCCATACCCGCGACGTCGGCCTCCAGACGACGGCCTTAAGTCCTGGCAGGGGGCCGGCCGCGCCCGCCCGTGCCTGCCGTGGACCGGGATCCGTCCGACGGCCGGGGCTATTCCAGCTTGAAGTCGCCTGGGGCGGCCTCGGATGCCGAACCGGTGGCCGGCTCCGGCGCCTCGCTCGCGGCGGGGGCCTCCGAGGCGGCCGGTGTCTCGCTGGTCTCCTCGGCGATCTTGGCCTCGAGGTCCTTGATCTCGGCGACGAGGGCGTCCGCCTCCGCACCGCCCCCGGTGCCCTCCCTGACGACGAGGTAGCCGAGCCGCTTGGCGGCGTCGTCGGCCTTCCGCCGGAGCTGGGCGTCCCCGACCTTCTCCTTGATCTGCGCCGTGCCCTTCTTGGCCTCGGTCGCGGCCTTCTCGGCCGCCGCCTTGACCTTGTCCATCAGTCCCATGGCGCCTCCTCCTCCGCTCTCGCCGTCCTAGTCCGTGCTCCCGCCGAGCAGCCCCCGGATCGAGCCGGCCGTCCCCTCCGTCGAGGCCTGGCCACCGGCGTGGGCCAGGGTCCTGGCGAGAGCCACCATCGACACCGACTGCAGCACCACCTTGCCGTCGCCCTCCAGCGTCGCGAGGGTCATCCCCTCACCGCCGAAGAACGCCGTCTTCAGACCCTTGGCGTCGAACTTGCCGATCCGCTCGACCCCGTACGTGATGCCATCCTCGAACGCCACGAGGCATCCCGTGTCCACCTGGATCTTCCCACCGTACTGCGAGGGGTTCAGCTCGATGAAGTTCCCCCCGCCGGCGATGAACAGCGACCCCTCGCCGGTGAAGCGCTCCAGGATGAAGCCCTCGCCGCCCTTGCGGCCGACGGAGAAGCCGGCCCACTTGATGTCGAACCGCACCGAGCCCTCGGCGGCGACGAAGGCGTCCTTCTCCGCCGTCCACCCCTTGGCCCCGTCGAGCTGGATCTCGCGCATCTCACCCGGGAGGTTGCCCGCGAACGCGATCAGCCCGGAGCCACCGACCGGCGTGAAGTACTGGAAGGCCAGCGACTCGCCGGCGAGCGCGCGCTTGCCCATCTCCTTGGCGGCGCCCGCGGCCTTGGCGAGCAGGCCCTTGCTCGCCTCGCCGTCACCGCCGTCGGGAGTGGAGAAACGCGTCTCCACCTCGACGTTGGCCGTCTTCCACAGGAACTTGCCGGCCTCGCAGTACATCGTCTGATCGGCGTCGAGCTGGCAGACGGCCATCTGGCTGGCCGTGCCCTTGATCTGATGCTTGATCACCGCGTCCTCCTGCCCTCGGCGGCCCTGCGACCAGCATGCACCGTTCCGCGAGGGGGCGCCGGGCGGTCGGCGGGTCGCGCAGGCGGCTCGTTCAGCTCCAGGGGAGTCGTCGCAGCTGGCCCGCGATGTGACCGGCGCGGCCTTCGTGCAGGGAGCAGAGCGATGAGGGGTTGTAGATCGAGAGCACCGTGGTGCACCCCTCGGCCTGGCAGACACGACCGGGCCGGTAGCTGCGGCACTCGATCTTCGACCCGACGACGGGGCGGGCGTGCAGGGGCATGCGCGACTCGTTCATTCGAGCACGGTACCCCCGCCCCCGAGCGCGCCGTGAGGGCCGACGGTCCCGGCGAAGGGTGGGCGGGAGGTCCCGGGAGTGGCGGCCGTTCGGCCTCCTCCGTCCGTCGCCGGCGGCGGGGTCGGCGGGCGCGCTCCGCAGCGGGTTGCCGAACCGACACTCCCGCGGGTCCAATGGAACGGTTCCCGCCGGCGAGGAGCGTTGGATGGACTACCGTCATCTGGGCCGCTTCGGCCTCACCGTCAGCCCTCTGTGCCTCGGGACGATGAACTTCGGGCCCGAGACCCCCCAGGCCGACGGCCACGCGATCATGGATCGGGCGCTCGAGCTCGGCATCAACTTCTTCGACACGGCGAACGTCTACGGCCGCAGCAAGGGGGTCGGGGCGACCGAGACCATCGTGGGGAAGTGGCTGGCGCAGGGGGGCGGCCGGCGTGAGCGGGTGGTCCTGGCCACCAAGGTCTACGGCCAGATGGGGAAGTGGCCGAACGAGTCCCGGCTCTCCGCGCTCGGCATCCGTCGCGCCTGCGAGGAGTCGCTTCGGCGCCTGCAGACCGACCATGTCGACCTGTACCAGATGCACCACATCGATCGGGGGGCGCCGCTCGACGAGCTCTGGCAGGCGTTCGAGCTGCTGGTGCAGCAGGGCAAGGTCCTCTACGTGGGCTCGAGCAACTTCGCCGGCTGGCACATCGCCCGCGCGAACGAGGCGGCGAGGGCTAAGCACCTCCTGGGCCTCGTCTCCGAGCAGTGTCTCTACAACCTCGCGGAGCGCTCGAGCGAGCTCGAGGTGCTTCCCGCCTGCGAGGCCTACGGCATGGGCGTGTTGCCGTACAGCCCGCTCGCCGGCGGCCTGCTGGGCGGCGTCCTGACCGAGACCGAGCGCGGCCGGCGGGCCGGCCGGGGCATCCAGGGGGAGCTCGCCGAGCGCCGGGAGCAGATCGAGGCGTACGAGAGGCTCTGCGCCGACCTGGGGGAGCCCCCCGCCGCCGTTGCGCTCGCGTGGGTCCTCGCCAACCCCGTCGTGACGGCGCCGATCCTAGGGCCTCGAACGCTCGACCAGCTCGAGGGCGCGATGCGGTCCTTGGAGGTGACGCTCGACCGGGACACGATGAAGCGCCTCGATCGACTGTTCCCGGGCCCGGGCGGGGCGGCGCCGGAGGCCTACGCCTGGTAGGGAGGCGACTCGACCCAGGTGTATGGTCGGCCGGTGGCCGAGGACGAGGCGCGGCAGCCCACGGGTTCCGAGTTCGCGGCGCTTTCGCAGGAGGAACGCGCCGTGCTGCTGAAGGTCGTCGACGTCCTGCGGAAGATCAACTTCGGGACCGTTCTCCTGGTGGTTCAGGACGGCAAGGTCGTGCAGATCGAGATGGCGGAGAAGATCCGTCTCCGCTGAATCACCGAAACACCACGAAGTGTGGCCCTTCGGGTCGTTGACACGCCGTTCGTTCTCCTGATATCCCTGACCTGTTCGGCCGACCGGACCACCGGAGGCCGACGTCCCACCGGCCCACGAAGCCCTTTCGATTGACCGGTCAACCGGAGATCGAGGACCAGCTCGAACTCCATCCGGCTCTCGAAAGGAGCGCTCCCGTGCGGTTCCGCCTCACCTTCCGGCTGCTCTCGGTGATCGCCGTGCTCGGCGTCGTCGCCGCCGCCTGCAGCAGCGACTCCGGCGACGGGTCCACCGACCCCAACGGCTCGCCCGTCGGCTCCGTCGGCCCCGCGTGCACGCCTTCGGACTCTCCCGTCGTCACGCTCGCCGCGTACAGCAACGTCTACGACACCTACGGCAAGCTCATCTCGAACTTCCAGAGCGACTGGAAGGAGTCGCACGACGGGCAGCTGGTCCAGTTCCTCACGTCGTTCGGCGGAAGCACCACCCAGGCCCAGAGCGTGATCGGCGGGCTCGATGCCGACATCGTCGCCCTGTCGCTCGCTCCCGACGTCGGCCTGATCCAGGACGCCGGGCTCATCACCCACGACTGGATGCAGGGAACCGAGGACGGCATCGTGGCGTCCTCGGCCGTCGTGTTCGACGTGCGCCCCGGCAACCCGAAGGGCATCCACAACTGGAGCGACCTGACGCAGCCCGGCCTGCAGATCCTGACCCCCGACCCGGCGGCGAGCGGCGGTGCGCGCTGGAACATCGTGGCCGCGTACGGCGCCGCCATGCGGGGAGAGGTTCCGGGCTACGCGGCGAACGACCCGGCCGCCGCGCAGCAGCTCCTGACGGACATCTTCAGGAACGTGACCGTCATGGACAAGAGCGCCAACGACTCGATCAAGAACTTCCAGGCCGGCAACGGCGACGTCGCGATCACGTACGAGTACTCGGTCCTGACCGCGCAGGCGGCGGGACTCCCGGACGAGATGGTGATCCCGCCGTCGACGCTCTCGATCCGGACGCCGGTGGCGGTCGTGGACGCGAACGCCGAGCAGCACTGCGTCGAGGACATCGCGAACGCGTTCGTCGACTACCTGCACACGCAGGACGCCAAGGACGTCTACGCGAGCGTGGGGTTCGAGCGGCCGGTCGACCTGGCGGCGGCGCAGTCGGGGGACGACGGCGCCTACCAGCCGATCGACGACCTGTTCACCACCGACGACCTCGGCGGCTGGGACCAGCTCCAGAGCGACACGGTGTTCGGGCCGGACGGCGCGTTCACCAAGGCCCTGGCCGCGGCCCAGGGATAGCGTGAGCACGCAGACGCTCGTTCGGACGCCGGTCCCGTCCCCGTCTCCCGCGGGGGCGGGGCGGCGCGTCTCGGTTCGGGTGCGATCCGCCCTGGCGCGATGGGGCCTGCGCGGATCCGCCCTGTTGTACCTGGGCCTGCTGATCGCGCTTCCGACGGCGGCCGTCATCTGGCGCGGGTTCCAACACGGTCTGGGGGCGTTCCGCAGCGCCTTCCAGGTCCCCGGCGCCGCGGAGGCGGTCGGGCTCACCATCGTCCTCGCGGTCGTCACCGCGGTCATCAACGTCGTCTTCGGCACGCTCATCGCGTACGTGCTCGTCCGCTACGAGTTCCCGGGCCGACGGGTCCTGTCGACCGTCGTCGACATCCCGTTCGCCATCCCGACGCTCGTCACCGGCGTCATGCTCCGGGCGCTCTACGGGCCCAACGCGCTCGTCGGAGGGTTCCTCGAGCGTCACGGCGTCCACATCGTCTTCGCGCAGGCCGGGATCCTGCTCGCGCTCCTGTTCGTGACGCTGCCGCTGGTGGTCAGGACCGTGCAGCCGGTGCTCCTCGAGCTCGACGAGACCGAGGAGGAGGCGGCCAGGGTCTTGGGCGCGACGCGGTGGGCGACGTTCCGTCGGGTGGTCCTGCCCAAGCTCCGCCCCGGGATCGTCGCCGGCGGGCTGCTCGCGTTCGCCCGGGCGCTCGGGGAGTTCGGGGCCGTCGTCATCATCTCGGGCAACATCATCGGCAAGACCCTCACGGCCCCCTACCTGATCTTCCAGCTCGCGAGTCAGTTCAAGATCGAGGAGGCGGCGGCGGTCTCCACGCTGCTGTTCGCGATCGCGTTCGGCGTCGTGCTGCTCACGGAGCGGCTCGTCGGAGTGCGCCGTTCGGAGCGTCGGTCGTGAGCGCCCCCGGGACCGTGCAGATCCCCGAGGCCCGCGCGCCCAGGCTCGCCACGAAGTCGCGGCGTCGGCTCGTGCACGGCGGGCTCATCGCCGCCGCGCTCGTCTACGTCGGCGTGCTGGTGATCGCGCCGCTCGTCGGGATCGCCTGGGCGGCGCTCAAGCCGGGGTGGTCCCTCATCGCCGAGACGCTCACGGCGCCGGACGTCCTGCACGCCTACCAGCTGACCATCGTGATCACGCTCGTGACGCTCGTCACGACGAGCGTCTGCGGCGTGCTCGTCGCGCTGGTGGTCGCCAGGGACCGGTTCCGGCTGCGCCCCTTCATGAGCGCGCTCGTCAACCTGCCGATCGCCGTGTCGCCGGTGATCGTCGGCGTGATGGCGGTGCTGCTGTTCGGCACGGGAGGGTGGTTCGAGCCCTGGTTCAGCGCCCGTGGCATCGAGGTCCTGTACGCGGTCCCGTCCATGGTCCTGGTCACGATCTTCATCTGCATCCCGTTCGTGATCCGCGAGGTCGTGCCGGTGCTGCAGGAGCTCGGCGTGTCCGAGGAGGAGGCGGCGCGGACGCTCGGGGCCTCGTCGCTGCAGACCTTCTTCCGCGTCACGCTGAAGAACATCCGGTGGGGGTTGCTCTACGGCATCGCCTTGTCGACGGCGCGAGCGATCGGCGAGATCGGCGCGGTCGCCATCGTGAGCGGTGGCTTCAACGGCCGGACCGAGACGGCCACGCTCTACATCATGCGGGAGTTCGATCAGTTCCACGATGCCCAGGGCTACGTCGTCGCGTTGACGCTGGCCCTGGCGTCGATCGTGCTCCTGGTCGCGATCGAGATGTTCAAACGCCGGCAGGAGAGGACGCAGGAGACATGACGAAGCCGATGCAGATGACGGGCACGCCCATCCGGGTCGAGGGCCTGTGGAAGCGATTCGGGGACTTCGAGGCCGTGCGCGACGTCACGTTCACGGCCGAGGCGGGCAGCATCACCGCGCTCCTGGGTCCGAGCGGCTCCGGCAAGAGCACGGTGCTTCGGATGATCGCCGGGCTGGAGGAGCCGACGGCGGGACGGATCTGGATGGAGGGGGAGGAGCAGACCCTCAAGTCCGTCCAGGAGCGCCGCATCGGGTTCGTGTTCCAGCACTTCGCCCTGTTCCGCCACATGACGGTCACGCAGAACGTGGCGTTCGGCCTCTCGGTACGCAAGATCCCGAAGGCCCGCCAGCGCGAGCGCGTGAACGAGCTGCTCGAGCTCGTCCAGCTCACCGGGTTCCGGGACCGCTACCCCGACCAGCTCTCGGGCGGCCAGCGCCAGCGGGTCGCCCTCGCCCGGGCGCTCGCGCCCCGGCCGAAGGTGCTCCTGCTGGACGAGCCCTTCGGTGCGCTCGACGCCCGGGTGAGGCAGGAGCTCCGGCGATGGCTCGACGAGCTCCATCGCGAGCTCGGAGTCACGAGCCTTCTCGTCACCCACGATCAGGACGAGGCACTCGAGCTCGCCAACCGGGTCGTCGTGATGCACGAGGGCGGCGTGCAGCAGGTGGGGACGCCGCACGAGGTCTACAACGAGCCGGCCACGCCGTTCGTGGCCGGGTTCGTGGGCACCGCGAACGTCCTGCACGGCCGAGTCATGGACGGGCACGTCCAGGTCGGCGACCATCGGGTGGCCGGCGCGGACCATCTGGAGGACGGGATCGCCGCGCGGGCCTTCGTTCGCCCGCACGACGTCCTCGTCTCGACGGTCGCGCACAACGGCGGTTCGGTCGTCGCCGTGGCCGAGCGGGTCGTGACGATGGGATGGCTCTCCCGCGTGAGCCTGCGCCTGCCCGACGACCAGGTGCTGATCGCCGAGCTCCCCAACGACGAGCTCGGATCCGTCGAGGAGGGCTCGCGGGTCTGGGTCGACCTGCGGCGGGCGAAGGCGTTCGAGACCCCGGAGCCCGTGGGGGCGATCGCTTCGCCGTGAGCGCCCCGAAGCCTGAGCGGCCTGCCGAGCGGGTGCCCTCCTCCTCGGCGGGCCGCTCACCACCCGCGCTCCCGGATGCCGGCCCGTCGATGGACGAGCTCGAGGTCCTGCTCCGGGTGGCCGACCTCCTGCGGAAGGTCAGGTTCGGAAGCGTGCTGATCGTGGTGCAGGATGGCAAGGTGGTGCAGATCGAGATGGCAGAGAAGATCCGGCTGCGATGAGTCGCGCACGGGTGGTCGCCGGGCTCTCGGCGCTGGTGCTGCTCTCCGCCTGCGCCAGTCCCGAGTCGCGGGCGCGCGGGACCGCGGGCGTGATCCGGCTCGGGGTCTTCGCGGCGCTCACCCACGCCCCGGCTCTCGTCGGGATCGGCGGCGGGATCTTCGACCGGGTGCTTGGCGGCACGCGCGTCGAGGTGACGACCTTCGACTCGGGGACCGACGCCGGCGTCGCCCTGCTCTCGGGCTCGATCGACGCGGCCTACATGGGGCCCTTCCCCGCGGAGCTCCTGTACCTGCGCTCGGGGCGTGTGGCGATCGTCAGCGGGGCCTCCTCCGGCGGGGCGTCGTTCGTGGTGCGGTCCGGCGAGGGCATCGCAGGCCCCGCCGACCTGCACGACACGCGGATCGGCGTGCCGGGGATCAACAACACCCAGGACATCGCCCTCCGTTCATGGCTGCACCGCAACGGCCTGCAAGCACGTGACGAAGGCGGAGACGTGGCCGTGGTGGAGGTGGGAGGCTCCGAGCTCCTGCCGCTGTTGCAGCGCGACCAGCTCGACGGAGCGCTCGTCCCCGAGCCGTACCCGACGTACCTGGTGGACCGGGGCGTCGCCGACCGGCTGGTGGACGCGGCCGCGCTCTCCCCGCAGGGCGGGCTCCTCGCGACCGACCTGGTCGTCTCGACGGCCTTCATGGATGCCCACCCCGACGTGGTTCGAGCGCTCGTCGAGGCCAACGTGGAGGCGATCCGCCTGTGCCGGGAGCAACCCGATCGCGCCGAGGAGATCGCCCGGCGGGAGCTCGCCGCCCGTGGCGGGCCGGTCATGGATCGGGCGGTGTTCGACGTTGCGTGGGCCGAGCTGGCCTTCTCGTGGGATCCCATGATCGCGTCGTTCGAGCGGGTTGCCGCGGAGACCCTTCGGGCCGGGTTCCTGCCGGAGCCGTCCGTCGAGGTGGCCGGTCTCTTCCGGCTTGACGACCTCGACGACGTCCTGAACGATGAGGGTCTTCCGCCGGTGGGGGTAGCCGCGTGACCACGTCCCGAGCGCTCTCGGTCGTCCCGCGCCTGGATTCCCCGCCCAAGCTCTCCCTCGCCGAGGTGGACAAGTCCTTCCGCACGGGGAGCGGAGAGGTGGTTCGCGCCCTCCAGCACGTGACCTTCGACGTCGGCGTGGGCGAGTTCGTCTGCCTGATCGGGCCCTCCGGCTGCGGCAAGTCGACGATCCTGAACCTGCTGGCCGGCCTGGACCGGCCGGACGGGGGTTCGATCCTGCTCGACGGCGAGCCGATCCAGGGCCCGGGGCCGGAGCGAGCGGTCCTGTTCCAGGAGCCGGCGTTGTTCCCCTGGATGAGCGTGCGGGCCAACGTCGAGTACGGCCTCCGGGTGCGGGGTCTGCCCAGGGCGTTGGTGCGTTCCCGCGCCGCCGCGTGGCTGGACAAGGTCCAGCTCACAGCGTTCGCAGAGGTCCAGCCGCACGAGCTGTCGGGCGGGATGCGACAGCGCGCCGCGCTCGCTCGCGCCCTCGTCTGCACGCCGGACGTGCTGCTGGCCGACGAGCCGTTCGGCTCGCTCGACGCCCAGTCGCGGGAGATCCTCCAGAAGGAGCTCCAGACCGTGTGGGCGGAGCTCCGCAACACCTTCGTCTTCGTCACGCACAACGTCCGCGAGGCCGTGTTCCTGGCCGATCGCGTCATCGTGCTCTCGGCCCGGCCGGGAACCCCGATCGAGGAGTACCGGATCACGACGCCCCGGCCGCGTCATTTCGAGGACGTCCTGCTGAGCAAGGTCGTCCTGGACATCCACGAGCATCTGCTGAGGGAGGTGGAACGCGCTGCGCGCGAGGAGGGTCCTCGACAGGATCTGGCCTAGGCTCGCCCTCGTCGCGGCGATCCTGCTGATCTGGTGGGCGATCTCGGCCTCCGGGTGGTTCGCGGACTACCTCCTGCCGACCCCGGCGGAGGTCTGGCGCGCCATCCGGACGAACTTCTCCGGCGACAGCGGCCTGCTCGTCGCGGCCGAGCGCAGCCTGCTCCGGCTGGCGTTCGGGATGGGCGCCGCCGTGGTGGTCGGGACGTTGCTCGGCCTGGCGATGGCGTCCTCGAGCATCGTGCAGCGCAGCATCGGAACCCTCATGACGGGGCTGCAGGCCCTGCCGTCGATCGCCTGGCTGCCGCTCGCCGTCATCTGGCTCGGCCTCACGGAGCGGGCCATCCTCTTCGTCGTCGTGATCGGCGCCGTGCCGGCCATCGCCATCGCCACCGCGGCCAGCGTCCGGGTGGTGCCGCCGATCCTGGTGCGGGCGGGGCGAACGCTCGGCGCGCGAGGCTGGAGGCTCTATCGGGACATCGTGCTGCCGGCGGCGATCCCCGGCTACTGGTCGGGGCTCCAGCAGGGGTGGGCCATCGCGTGGCGGGCGCTGATGGCCGGCGAGCTGATCCAGACCGGCGCCCGGGGGCTCGGCCACCTGCTCGGCCGGGCGCAGAGCGCCTTCGACACCTCGCTCATCCTCGGCGCGATGGCGATCATCGTGATCATCGGCGTGGCGGTGGACTATCTGTTCGCGGTCGTGGACCGCAGGATCCGCCGCCGCCGCGGACTGCTCGCCGCCGCGTAGCCGCTCGAGGTCGGGCGCTATCGTTCCCCCGATGGATCGGAACCACACCCTGCCGTTCGCGTTGCTCCTGATCGGCGTGGGGGTGCTGCTCCTCCTGCGGCAGGCCGACGTCATCTCCGAGGACGTGAGCCTGCTGCCCATCGTGCTGATGGGCGTCGGGGGCTACCTGCTGATCGAACGGGTCGTCGCCGGCGGGCGAGGCGGGGCGGGGTTCGTCGTCCCGCTCGTCCTCGTCGCGATCGGTCTCGGCGCGCTGCTGCGGGACACCGGCACGATCGACGACGACGACGCGGTGGTCGCGATGGTTGCCATCGCGATCGGGGTTGGGCTCATCCTCGGGGCGTTCCCGTCGCGACACCGGGGCGCTCAGGAGCGGGCGGAGGTCGCGCTCGCCGGCGCGACCCGCGCCCGCGTGGAGATCGACCACGGCGCCGGCGAGCTTCGGATCCGGTCCCATCCGGGCGCCGGGAATCTCGTCGAGGGGACGTTCCTCGGCGGTGTCGACGTCCGCCAGCAGCGCGAAGGCGACCTGCTCGACGTCACGCTGCGGGCGAGGCCCTGGGGGATCCCGTGGTCGCGCCCCGGCCGGCTCGACTGGTCGGTCACGTTCGCGCGGCAGGTGCCCCTCGACCTGACCTTGAAGACCGGCGCCAGCAGGACCGAGGCCGACCTGTCGGACATGCTCGTGGAGGCGCTGAGGATCGACACCGGGGCGAGCAGCACGCGTGTGACGATCCCGGGCAGCGGCCGGCCGCAGGTGCGGATCCACGGTGGCGCCGCGGAGATCCGGGTGCGGGTTCCCGACCGGATGGCCGCCGAGATCGAGGTTCGGGGTGGTCTGTCGAGCGTCCGGGTCGACGAGGTCCGGTTCCCCCGATCCGGCGGCGTGTACCGCTCGGCCGACTACGACGAGGCGCCCGGCCGCGCCGACATCGTGATCGAGGCCGGCGCGGCGAACATCGAGGTTTCCTAGCCCTCCGCGGTCAGGCGACGCCGGCGCGGCGCAGGGCGTCCGTGCGGGCCCGCTCGGTGAGCTCGGCGAGGCCGTCGGAGACCCGCGGGACCAGCGGCTCCGGGTCGAGGACCCGTCTCGAGGGCTCGGGGAGGCGCTCGAGGTCGGCCCGGAACAGGGCCCGAGCCGTCTCGAGGGGACGGTGTGGCCCGGTTCGCTCCCCCGCCCGCATCACCGGCACGAGCAGCGGCTCGTGGCCCGCCGGCAGGGGCTCCTCGCGCAGGCCGATCGTGTCGGCGTCGGGCCCCCGGAACACCTGTTTGCGTCCCGGGACCGAGGTCTTGTTCGGCGAGAGCTTCATCATCGGGCGGCCGTCGTACTCGACGAGCTTGTAGGCCGAGTCGAGGTAGGGCGCGTCGGCCGAGACCCCGATCCGCGTCCCAACGCCGAACGCGTCGATCGGCGCGCCGGCGCGGACGAGCCGGTCGACCTCGAACTCGTCCAGGCCGCCGCTGGCGAAGATCCGCACCGACGACAGGCCGGCTTCGTCCAGGATGGCCCGGCTCTCGTGCGCCAACGCCTCGAGGTCGCCGCTGTCCAGGCGGACGCCCAGGTTGCCGTCGAGGCCGAGCTCGCGGATGACTTCGACGGCCGTCCGCACCCCGTTCAGCGTGTCGAACGTGTCCACCAGGAACGTGGTGCGTCCCGGGAAGTCGCGGGCGAACGTGCGGAAGGCCTCGGCCTCGCTGTCGAAGGACGCGATGTAGGAGTGCGCCATCGTCCCGGCCACGCGCAGGCCGAAGCTCCGCGCGGCCTCCACGTTGCTCGTCGCCGCGAACCCGACGATCGAGCTCACCCGGGCGACGTTCATGGCCGCGTCGAGACCCTGGGTCCGCCGGAGCGAGAAGTCCACGACGTCGCGGCCGTCCGCCGCGATCACGCATCGCGCGGCCTTGGACGCGATCGTCGTCTGGAACGTGATCTGGTTCAGCAGGTAGGGCTCGACGAGCTGGGCGACCGCGATCGGGGCGGTGATCTCGAGCAGGGGCTCGCCGGCGTGGACGATCCGACCCTCCGGGACCGCCCACACGTCACCCTCGAACCGCAGGCCGGCGAACGCATCGAGCACGTCGGGGGGGAACTCCAGCTCCCGGCCCAGGTAGTCCAGATCCGACTCGGCGAACCCGAACCCGTCCAGGAACTCGAGACAGGGGTCGAGACCGGCGGCGACGAGGAACCCTCGCCCCGGCGGCAGGTCGCGGACGAAAAGGCTGAAGGTGGCCTCCTGCCGCATGCCGCGTCGGAGGTAGCTCGCGGCCATGTTGAGCTCGTACAGGTCGGTGAGCAGGCCCCCCGGCGGCATGGCGCCAGCGTACGCGAACCGGATGCCGGGCAGGGCGCGCCTCCGTCCCGTCGAACCGACGCGCCGGGCGCTGGACGGGCCGGCAACGTCGTAGGTCCCCTCGTTCGCCCGCCCTTGGGCCCGGGGGGTACGGTTGCCGGACGTGGAAACTTCCGTGCGGAGGTGACCGGCTTGAGGTACCTCGACCGAACCGGGCTCGACGGGCTCCTGCGCGCGCTCGTCGACGCCGGCTACGACCTGATCGGCCCGACCGTCCGGGACGGCGCGATCGTGCTCGACCACCTCGACGGCGCCTCGGACCTGCCGGCCGGCGTCGGCGAGGAGCAGGCGCCCGGCAGGTACCGGCTCACGAGCCGCGACGACGACCGGATGTTCGGATGGGCCCACGGGCCCGATGCCGGCAAGCGTTTCCTGTTCCCCCCGCGAGAGCTGCTCGCGACGGTGGCGCGCTCGAACGGCTCGATGCAGGTCGAATCCCCGCCGGAGGACCCCAGGCCCTTCGCGTTCGTGGGGCTTCGCTCATGCGACCTGCACGCCATCGCCGTGCAGGATCGGGTCTTCATGGACCTCGACCCCGCCTACCGGCGACGCCGGGAGGGAGCGGTCTTCGTCGGCGTCAACTGCGAGGAACCCGGGTCGACGTGCTTCTGCGTCTCGATGAACACGGGACCGCGGTGCACGGCCGGCTTCGACCTCGCGCTCACCGAGCTCGACGACGGCTTCGTCGTCGAGGTGGGCACCCCCCGCGGGGAGGAGCTGCTCGCCTCCGTCCCCACGCGCGAGACCTCGTCGGAGGAGTCGGCGGCGCCCGAACGGGTGGCGGCCGTCGCCTCGACCCGGATGGGACGTGAGCTCGAGACCTCCGACATGCCGAACCTGCTCTACCGCAACCGGACCCACCCGCGGTGGGACGACGTGGCGGCCCGGTGCCTGGCCTGCGGGAACTGCACGAACGTCTGCCCCACGTGCTTCTGCCACGACGTCGTCGACGGCGTGTCGCTCTCCGGCGACGTCGCCACGAGGACCCGGGAATGGGCGACCTGCTTCAGCGCCGAGTACTCGTGGACGGCCGGCGAGGTCGTCCGTCACACGCACGTCGGGCGGTACCGGCAGTGGCTCACGCACAAGTTCGCCTCCTGGATCGACCAGTACGGCACGAGCGGCTGCGTCGGTTGCGGGCGCTGCATCACCTGGTGCCCGGTCGGGATCGACGTGACCGAGGAGATCGCGGCGATCCGAGCCACCGACGGCGAGGTCAAGGCGGTGAGCGCATGAGCGCGACCGACGTTCGCGACGTCCGTTCGACCCAGCCCGAGGGCGGCCCCACCCGGATCGCGGTGATCAACCGCGTCGTGCAGGAGACGCCGGAGTCGGCCACCTACTGGTGCAACTTCCGCGGCCGCGAGGGCGACGGGTACGAGTTCCAGCCGGGGCAGTTCAACATGGTCTACCTGTTCGGCGTGGGCGAGGTCGCCATCTCGATCTCATCCGACCCCGCGCATCCCCAGCGCCTCGGCCACACGATCCGAGCCGCCGGGAGGGTCACCGACGCGCTCTCGCAGGTCAAGCCCGGCGACGAGATCGGGATCCGCGGCCCGTTCGGCCGCCCGTGGCCGCTGCGCGAGGCCGAGGGCGAGGACCTCCTCGTGATCGCCGGCGGCGTCGGCGTGTGTCCGGTGCGACCCGCGATCGAGTACGCGATGCGGCACCGCGACCGCTACCGGCGGCTGATCCTGCTGATGGGGGCGCGGACGCCCGACCTGCTGCCCTATCGCATCGAGCTCGACACGTGGGAGGCCGTGATGGAGCACCTCCGCGTCGAGCTGCACCTCACCGTCGACCAGAAGGACGACACCTGGCCGTACCAGGAGGGCGTGGTCACGACGCTGTTCCCCAAGGCGAACATCGACCCGGAGCACACCACCGCGATGGTGTGCGGCCCCGAGATCATGATGCGATTCGCCGGCAGGGGACTGCTCGAGCTCGGCATGCCGCAGGAGCGGATCTGGATCTCGATGGAGCGCCACATGCAGTGCGGGATCCAGCTCTGCGGGCACTGTCAGCTCGGCCCCTGGTTCGTGTGCTCGGACGGGCCGGTCTTCCGATACGACACGATCCGCGAGCTGATGGAGGTGCGCGAGCTGTGAGCGAAAACGGCAAGCCGCGCGTCGCGGTCTTCAAGATGGCCTCGTGCGACGGGTGCCAGCTCCAGCTCCTCGACGCCGAGGAGGCCCTGCTCGAGCTGGCCGGCGCGATCGACATCGTCAACTTCGCGGAGGCCTCGAGCCACATCGAGCCCGGCCCGTACGACGTGACGCTCGTGGAGGGGTCCGTCTCGACGCCCGAGCTCGTCGAGCAGATCCGCGAGATCCGCGAGCAGTCCAAGGTCCTGATCACGATCGGGGCCTGCGCCACGAGCGGCGGCGTCCAGGCGCTGCGAAACGCCACCGGCAAGCACGAGGAGTTCATCCGGACGGTCTACCCGACGCCCGAGTACATCCACTCGCTCGAGGACTCGCACCCGATCTCGGACTACGTGAAGGTCGATCTGCAGCTCACCGGCTGTCCCGTGGATCGTGGCGAGCTGCTGGGCGCGATCTCGTTCCTGCTCCGGGGCGCGATGCCGCGCGTGTCCACGTCGCCGGTGTGCGTCGAGTGCAAGCGGCGCGGCTACGTGTGCGTGGTCGTGGCCAAGGGCGAGCCGTGCCTGGGGCCGGTCACGAGGACCGGGTGCGGGGCGCTCTGCCCCGGATTCGGCCGGGGGTGCTACGGGTGCTTCGGCCCGGCGCAGGAGCCCGGGAACACGGACGCGCTGGGCCGCCGGTTCATCGACCTCGGGCTGACGCCGAAGGATGCGTCCGACCGGTTCCGGTTCATCACCGGGTGGGCCCCGCCGTTCCGCGAGGCCGCCGATCATCTCGAGGAGGCGGCCCGATGACGCACCGGTCGGTGGAGGTTCCCGTCATCGCGCGGGTCGAGGGCGAGGGCGCGCTGCACATCGCCGTGGACGACGGCCAGATCACCGATCTGCGCCTGGAGATCTACGAGCCGCCGCGGTTCTTCGAGGCGTTCCTTGCGGGACGGCACTTCTCGGAGGTCCCGGACATCGTGCCGCGCATCTGCGGCATCTGCCCGGTGGCCTACCAGATGAGCGCGGTCCACGGGCTGGAGCGGCTGTTCGGCACGCAGGTCCCCGAGGGCACCCACGAGCTCCGGCGGCTCCTGTACTGCGGCGAGTGGATCGAGAGCCACGTCCTCCACATCTTCCTGCTGGCGGCGCCGGACTTCCTCGGGCTCCCCAACGCGATCGAGCTGGCCAAGACCCAGCCCGATCTTGTGAAGATGGCGCTCGACATCAAGCGGGTCGGCAACGACCTCATGGCGGCCATCGGCGGCCGCGAGATCCACCCGGTCTCGCCCCGCGTGGGCGGCTTCTCCCGGGCCCCGCGCAAGCGCGACCTCGCGCCGTTCGTCCCGCGCCTGGAGTGGGCGCTCGAGCAGATGCCCGCCATCGCCGACGTCATCGCCTCGCTGCCGGCGCCCTCGTTCCCCAGGCCGGCCGAGATGGTCTCGATGGTGAACGAGACCGAGTACCCGATCAACGTCGGCGGCATGGGCTCGACGAACGGCCGTTCGTGGGACGCGACCACGCACGAGCAGGTGACGAACGAGGTGCACGTCGAGCACTCGAACGCGCTGCACTCGCTCATGACGGACACCCAGACCCCGTACTTCCTCGGCCCGCTGGCGCGCGTGAACCTGAACGCATCGCTCCTCACGCCCGTGGCCCGCGAGGTCGCCGAGCGGGCCGGCCTGCGCGTCCCGGAGAGCGACCCGTTCTTCTCGATGGCGGCTCGGGCCGCCGAGACGACGTTGGCGATCGAGGAGTCGATCCGGATCATCACCGCGTACGAGCCGCCCGAGCCGCCGATGGTGCAGCCGGAGCCCGTGGCGGGGCGGGCGATGTGGTCGACGGAGGCCCCGCGCGGAACGCTCTACCACCGCTACGACGTCGCCTCCGACGGCACGATCCTGGCCGCGAAGATCGTCCCGCCCACCTCTCAGAACCTCCGCCACATGGAGGAGGACCTGCGGGCGTTCCTGCCGGGCGTGCTCGATCTCCCGGACGAGGACCTCACGCGGCAGTGCGAGATGGTCGTGCGCAACTACGACCCGTGCATCAGCTGCGCCACGCACTTCCTCCGTCTCGACATCCAGCGCTCGTAGCCTGGCCGGGATGGCCCTCGTCCGCGTGATCGGTTGTGGCAATCCCGACGCCGGCGACGACGCCGTCGGGATCCTGGCGGTCGGCCGGGCGCGTGCGGCGCTCGAGGCGCTGGCCGGGGTCGAGGTGGTCGCCCGCGCCGAGCCGCTCGCGGTCGTCCATCTCCTGGAGGGGGTCGACGCGGTGCTCGTCGTCGACGCCATCCGCTCGCCGGGCTCGGGCCGGCCGGTCGGCGCGCTCGTGCGGGCCGAGTCGGGGCCGGAGGGCCTGCCCGCCGAGCTCCGCTCCTCGCTCTCCACGCACGGCCTGGGGGTGGTCGAGGCGGTTGGGCTGGCGGCCGCGATCGGCGCCGCCCCCCGCGTCGTGGTGCTCGGCGTCGAGGCCGGGGAGACGGGCGTGGGCAGGCCCCTGTCGGAAGCGGTCGAGCAGGGCCTTCCCCGGCTCACCGAGCGGATCGTGGCCGAGGCGACCTCCCTGGCGGGGTCCCTCCATGAGGTCGAACGCTCCCCCGCAGAGGGGTCGACCGGCCCGGGCCGGTCCGACGGGCTGGAACGACCATGAACCCGGAACCGACCAGCGGAGGTCACTCGGTGGCACCGAAGACCACGTCGAAGCCGCACGACGGCTCCGACCTCGCGCGCGAGGTCGAGGTCATCGGCGTGGTGCAGGGCGTGGGGTTCCGGCCGTTCGTCTGGCGCCTCGCCACCCGAGGGGGCCTGACGGGGCGCGTCCGGAACAAGAGCGGGGTGGTCGAGATCCTCGTGGAGGGCTCGCGAGGTTCGGTCGAGGAGTTCTGCAACTCGCTCGAGACCGAGGCGCCCGCGCTGGCCAACATCGAGGCGGTCTGCTGGCGGGAGGTCTCGCCCGTCGGGTTCACGAGCTTCGAGGTGGAGGACAGCGTGGCCCGTCCCGGGGGGGAGCGGCTCATCTCGCCGGACGTCGCCACGTGCGACAACTGCCTGCGCGAGCTGCTCGACCCCAAGGACCGCCGCTACCGGTACCCGTTCATCAACTGCACCGACTGCGGACCACGCTTCACGATCATCGAGTCGCTGCCCTACGACCGTGAGCGCACGAGCATGCGGACCTTCCCGCTGTGCCAGACCTGCGCGAGCGAGTACCTCGACCCGAGCGACCGCCGGTTCCACGCCGAGCCGATCGCCTGCCGCGAGTGCGGACCGACGCTGGAGCTGGTCGACGCGCGGGGCAAGCCGGTCGAGGGCGATCCGATCGAGGAGGCCGCCCGGTTGATCTCGCAGGGGCGGATCGTCGCGCTGAAGGGGCTCGGCGGGTTCCACCTGGCCTGCGACGCCACGAACGAGACCGCGGTGGCCACGCTGCGCGAGCGCAAGCGCCGGCCCCACAAGCCCTTCGCCGTCATGGTGACCGATCTCGCCGAGGCCAAGGCGAGGTTCGATCCCACCTCCGACGAGGAGGTCGCGCTGTCCTCGTCGCACGCCCCGATCGTGCTCGTCAAGGACCGGGGAACGCTCGCCCCGTCGGTCGCGCCGAAGCATCGCCGCCAGGGCGCCATGCTGCCCTCGACGCCGCTGCACCACCTGCTGCTCCGCGCCGTGTCCCGCCCCCTCGTGATGACGAGCGGGAACCGGAGCGAGGAGCCGATCTGCATCACGAACGACGAGGCGCTGCAGCAGCTCGAGGGGATCGCGGACGCGTTCCTCGTCCACGATCGCGAGATCGTGGCGCGCTACGACGACAGCGTGGTGCGGGTGTGGCGCTCCGACACCGTGGCGATGCGGCGGGCTCGGAGCCTGGCGCCCTCGCCGCTCAAGCTCGGCGTCGACGTCGTCCCGACGCTCGGCACCGGCGCCGAGCTCCACGGTGCGTTCTGCCTCGCCGCCGGGACCAGGGCGTATCTCTCGCAGCACATCGGCGACCTCGAGACCGAGGAGGCGATGGCGGCGTACCGCGACGCGCTCGAGCGGTACGAGCGCCTGTTCGGCGTCGAGCCCGAGGTCGTCGCCCACGACCTCCACCCGGACTTCCTGACCACGCGCTTCGCCGAGGAGCTCGGCATCCCGACCGTCGGGGTCCAGCACCACCACGCGCACGTCGCCTCGGTGATGGCCGAGCACCAGCTCGAGGGCCGTGTGATCGGGGTCGCCTTCGACGGGTTCGGGCTGGGGACCGACGGGAGCGCCTGGGGCGGCGAGTTCTTCGCCTGCGACGCCGCCTCGGCGGACCGGATCGGCCACCTGCGCGCGGTCCCGCTTCCGGGCGGCGACGCCGCGGTTCGCAACCCCTGGCGGATGGCGCTGGCACACGCGGAGGACGCCGGCGTCGCCGACAAGGCGATGGCCCTGCTCGCGCCGCACGAGGAGGAGGCAGAGCTCGTCCTGCAGCAGCTGCGCTCGGGGACGGCGGTGCCGATGACGTCGTCCGCGCGGGCGGCTCTTCGACGCGGTGGCCGCGCTGGCCGGGCTGGCCGACGTCGCCACGTACGAGGGGCACCCGGCGATGCTTCTGGAGGAGGCCGCCGAGTGCGGCGCGACCCGCGAGTACGGGTTCGAGGTCGTCGCCGGAAACGGCGGGCTGATCCTCGATACCCGGCCCATCGTGGTCGCGGTAGTGAAGGACCTCCGACGGGGCCGGCCCGCCGGCGAGGTCGCCGGCCGCTTCCACCGGACGATGACGGCCGCGATCCTGGAGGTCTGCCGGGCGATCCGGGGGATGACCGGGCTGGGCCGCGTGTGCCTGTCCGGGGGCGTGTTCAACAACGACCTGCTGACCTCGGATCTGGTGGCCCGCCTCGAGACCGTCGGCCTCGAGGTCTTCCTTCCTCGGCACGCGCCCACGGGCGACGGGGGCATCGCCCTCGGCCAGGTGCTCGTCGCCGACGCGACCGTGGCACACTAGGGCAACCCATGTGCCTCGGCGTTCCCGGCAAAGTCGTCGACATCTTCCAGCAGGACGGCATCCGCATGGGCACCGTGGACTTCGGCGGCATCACGCGGAGCGCGTGCCTGGAGTACGCGCCCGAGGTCGACCTCGGCAGCTACGTGGTGATCCATGTGGGGTTCGCCATCTCAGTCGTCGACGAGGAGGAGGCGGCCCGCTCCTACGAGCTCCTGGCGGAGATGGGCAACCTGGAGGACATCGACCTGCCCCAGACCGCCGAGGGCGTCCCGGCCGAGCACTACCGGCCGACCGGAGGGACCGCCGGCCGGTGAGGTACCTGGACGAGTACCGGGACGACCGGATCGCCCGGGGGCTCCTGGACGAGATCGCCCACATCGTCACCAAGCCGTGGACGCTGATGGAGGTGTGCGGCGGCCAGACACACACCCTGATCCGCCAGGGCATCGACCAGCTCCTGCCGCCGGGCCTCGAGCTCGTGCACGGGCCGGGATGCCCGGTCTGTGTGACGCCGCTCGCGATGATCGACGAGGCCATCGCCATCGCGAAGCGCCCCGACACGATCGTGTGCTCGTTCGGCGACATGCTCCGGGTGCCGGGGTCCCAGGAGGACCTGTTCATGGCGCGGTCGGTGGGCGGCGACGTGCGCGTCGTCTACTCGCCGCTCGACGCGCTCGAGGTGGCCCGGCGCAACCCGGACAAGACCGTGGTGTTCTTCGCCGTGGGCTTCGAGACGACCGCGCCGGCCAACGCCATGGCGGTCAAGCAGGCCAAGCTGCTCGGGATCGAGAACTTCGCGCTGCTCGTCGCCCATGTGCTGGTGCCCCCGGCGATCATGGCGATCCTGGTCTCGCCGGGGAACCGCGTGCAGGGGTTCCTGGCGCCCGGGCACGTCTGCGCCATCCAGGGCTGGACCGAGTACGAGCCGATCGCGCGCGACTACGGCGTCCCCCTCGTCGTCACGGGGTTCGAGCCCCTCGACCTCCTCGAGGGCATCCGGATGCTCGTCGTCCAGCTCGAGGAGGGCCGGCACGAGGTCGAGAACCAGTACGTGCGGACCGTGGTGCGTGAGGGGAACAAGCCCGCGCTCGCCGTCGTGAGCGAGGTCTTCGAGACCTGCGATCGCGCGTGGCGGGGGATCGGCGTCATCCCCAAGAGCGGGCTCCGCCTCCGCGAGGCCTACCGGATGCACGACGCCGAGGTGCGCTTCCCGCGCCTCGAGGGGACACCCGCCTCGGAGTCCGAGATCTGCATCGCCGGCGAGGTGTTGATCGGCCGGGCCAAGCCGCACGACTGCCCGGCGTTCGGCACGCTCTGCACCCCCGAGTCGCCGCTCGGCGCGCCGATGGTCTCGAGCGAGGGCGCGTGCGCAGCCTACTTCCTCGCCGGTCGCCGCCGCGAGGACGCGGTGACATGAACGACGAGGTCCGCGAGTTCGCCCTGAGCTGTCCGGTCCCGCTCCCGCCCGGTGAACGCATCACGCTCGGCCACGGCAGCGGTGGCAAGCTCAGCGCGCAGCTCATCAAGGATCTGTTCGTGCCGGTGTTCGGCGACAAGGAGCTGGGCCGGCTCGGGGACGCCGCCGTCGTCGAGGTGAACGGGACGCGACTGGCGTTCTCCACCGACTCGTTCGTCGTCACGCCGAAGTTCTTCCCCGGCTCCAACATCGGCGAGCTCGCCGTGAACGGGACCGTGAACGACGTCGCGATGATGGGGGCCCGACCGCTGTTCCTGTCGGCCGCGCTGATCATCGAGGAGGGTCTCGAGATGGAGGTCCTCGGCGCGATCGTCGCCTCGATGGCCGACGCGTGCGAGCGGGCGGGCGTCGCGCTCGTCGCCGGCGACACCAAGGTGGTCGAGAAGGGAAGCGCCGACGGCCTGTTCGTCACGACGGCGGGGTTCGGCGTGGTGCCCGAGGGCGTCGAGGTCGGGCCTGAGCGGGCACGCCCCGGCGACCGCGTGATCGTGACCGGGCCGGTCGGGTCGCACGGCGTGGCCGTGATGTCGAGGCGCCAGGGGATCTCGTTCGAGGGCGAGCTCGCGAGCGACAGCGCGCCGCTCACCGAGCTGGTCCAGGCCATGCTCGCGGCGGGCGACGTCCGGTGTCTGCGCGACGCCACCCGCGGAGGCCTCGCCACGGTGTTGAACGAGCTCGCCGAGGCCTCCGGCGTGGCGATCGCGGCGGAGGAGTCGTCGATCCCGGTGCTCGGGCCGGTCAAAGCCGCGTGCGAGATGCTCGGCCTCGACCCGCTGTACGTGGCGAACGAGGGCGTCGCGGTCGCGATCGTCGCCGCCGAGGACGCCGACGCGGTGCTCGCGGCGGCCCGCGCGAACGACCTGGGGGCCCACGCCTCGCTGATCGGGACCGTCGAGGAGGGCGCGCCCCGCGTGGGCCTGAGGACGGGTCTCGGCGCCACCCGGCCGCTGATCATGCTCGCCGGCGATCAGCTCCCGAGGATCTGCTGAGCCCTACTCGCCGAACAGGACGAACGCCCGGACCACATCGCTCTGACCATGCCCGGGTATCCGGAACCTCATCTGATACGGCCGGCGCTGGTTGCCGTCCGGCCGGTGCGTGTGCCACCGGAACGTCATCAGGCCCTCGTCGGAGATCGCCACCCGCTCCCACCGCTCCCACCGATCCGTGTGCGGAGCCTTCACGAGCACGAGCGCGTACGCGTGGTCCGGCGAGACCGTCCCCCGCAGGACGACCGTGTCCCCGATGAGGTAGCTGAAGATGTCGTCGCAGAAGTCGACATCGGAGCGGGTGAGGCACGCGTCGAACTGCTCCGTCGGATGGGCTCCGGCGACGGCGGGGACGGTGCTGAGCGCGATCGCGAAGACTATGGCCAAGAACCGGCGAGTCTTGAGCATCAGGCCCACCCCCCTTGCGTCCGGTTCCGCCGACTCTACCCTGCACGTGACGACGCCGTGATGCGCGGGTAGCGTGCGCCCGGATGGCCGACCGCCCCGACTTCCGGCTGGAGAACAGCGAGCTCCGCGGGGAGGACGAGTTCGCGGAGTTCGCGGACGAGGACCTCCCGTACTTCACAGCCTGGAGCGGCTCGTTCGACAAGCTCCCGTGGGCGAAGGACGAGCAGACCTTGCTCGATCTCGCCCCCGACGTGGCGATCGTCGGCGCTCCGTTCGACGAGGGCACGTCGTCGAGGCCGGGCGCGCGGTTCGGGCCCCGCGCGATCCGGATGGCGCCGAGGGCGTACGAGGCATCCGGGGCCTGGTCGATCCAGCTCGACGTCGAGCCGTTCGCGAAGGTCAAGGTCGTCGACGCCGGCGATGCCCCGATCGCGCCGACGCGGTTCGAGCGCGCCCTCCGGGTGATCCACGAGAAAGTCTTCCGGGTCGCGAGCGCCGGGCCGATCCCCATCGTGCTTGGCGGCGACCATTCGATCACCTACCCGAGCGCCGCCGCCGTGGCCAGGCACCGGTGGCCGCGGACGGTGGGGGTCGTGCACTTCGATGCCCACGCGGACACGGGGGCCGACCAGTGGGGCAACCTCTACGCGCACGGCGAGCCGATGCGCCGGCTGATCGAGGAGGGATGGGTCGCCGGCCGGAACTTCGTCCAGGTCGGCCTCCGCGGGTACTGGCCGGGCGCCGAGACCTTCGGCTGGATGCGCGAGCAGGGCTTCCGCTGGCACACGATGGTCGAGATCGAGGAGCGCGGCGCGGAGGCGGTCGTGGCCGACGCGATCGCGGAGGCGCTCGACGGCCCGGACTGCGTGTACCTGTCCGTCGACATCGACGTCGTCGACCCCGGCATGGCTCCGGGCACGGGGACGCCCGAGCCGGGCGGCATCCTGGCGCGCGAGATGCTGCGGGCCGTCCGCCAGATCGTGGGAGCCGTCGAGCTGGCGGGCATGGACGTCGTCGAGGTCTCCCCGCCGTACGACCAGAGCGAGATCACGGCGATGCTCGCGCACCGGATCGTGGTCGAGGCGATCAGCGCCCTCGCGGCCCGCAGGGAGCCGGGGTGATCGCCCGGCCGCGGTTCGAGGAGCTCGTCGCCGACGCGCTCGACTCGTTGCCGCAGTGGGTGCTCGACCGGCTGGAGAACGTTGAGGTCATCGTGGAGGACCGGCCCCCGCGCGGCGAGCCGAACCTGCTGGGCCGGTACCACGGGATCCCGCTGACGCGGCGCCACAACTACGCCGGCGTGCTGCCCGACACGATCACCCTCTACATGCGGACGATCGAGCGCGAGGCGCGGGACGAGGAGGACGTGCGCCGGGTCGTGGCGCACACGGTCGTCCACGAGGTCGCCCACTTCTTCGGGATCTCGGACGAGCGGCTCCGCGATCTCGACGCGTACTGAGATGGCCGACGAGCGCGACGAGGAGCTGATGCGGCTCGCGCTCGTGGAGGCCGAGCGCGCCGCCATCGGGGGGGACGTCCCCGTCGGCGCCATCGTCGCCCGCGGCTCCGAGGTGCTCGGCCGCGCCGGCAACGCGCGGGAGGAGCGGCAGGACCCCACCGCCCACGCCGAGATCCTCGCGCTGCGCGAAGCCGCGGGGGTCGCCGCGACCTGGCGCCTCGAGGGTTGCACGATGTACGTGACGCTCGAGCCCTGCGCGATGTGCGCCGGCGCGCTCGTCCTGGCGAGGATCGACCGGCTGGTGTTCGGCGCGGCGGACCCGAAGGCGGGATTCGTCGGCTCGCTCGGCGATCTCGTGCGCGATCCGCGGTTGAACCACGCGGTCGAGGTCGAGTCCGGCGTGCTCGAGGACGAGGCCGGGGCGCTGCTCCGCGGGTTCTTCCGCGACCGGCGCGAGCGAACCGACCGGGCCTGAGACCCGCCGATTCGGGGACGCAGGTCCTCGCGCAGACGCGCCCCTGCGCCTACCGTCGGGATCGTGCGCCGGGTCCTGCTCGTGCTCGTTCTCGTGGGGGCGTGCTCGGGGCCGTCCACGCAGCCCGGAGCGGATCGCGGTCCGGAGAGGGCGCGGAGCGCGCACGGCGCCGTCCGGCTGCTGTTCGCCGGCGACGTCATGCTCGGCCGGGGCGTCGCGGCGGCCGGGGCGCACGACCCCTCGGGGCTGCTCGCGGGCGTCCGTCCGGAGATCGCGGCGGCCGATCTCGCGGTCGCCAACCTCGAGTCTCCCCTGACGGACCGGCCGCACGACCCGGCCGCCGGCCCGAACGCTCTCGAGGCATCCCCCGGCTCGGCGGAGCTCCTGCGCGCGGCGGGCTTCGACGCGATGGGCGTGGCCAACAACCACGCCGGCGATGCGGGACCCTCGACCGTCGGCGACACGCTCGCGGCCCTCGACGTTGCGGGGGTCGCGGCGATCGGCGGCGGTGCGAGCGCGTCCGCGGCGTTCGAGCCGGTGGTCCTCGAGGCCGGCGGGCTGCGCGTCGCGTTCCTCGCCGTCGACGCGACAGGGCAGGGTCCGCGAGCCGGCCCGAGCTCGAGCGGCGTGGCGTGGTGGGACGAGGACCTCGTGCGCGCGGCGGTCGACCGGGCGCGTGCCGAGGCCGACGTCGTCGCCGTGGGGATCCACGGCGGCATCGAGTACGTGCCGACGACCGACCCGTTCCTGTTCCACGTCGCCGAGCTGCTCGGCACGTGGGGGGTCGACGTGGTCTGGGGTCAGGGTCCGCACGTCGTCCAGCCGATCCGCGCCATCGATCCCGACGGCGACGGCCGCGCCACCGTGGTCGCGACGAGCCTCGGCAACCTGCTGTTCGACCAGCACATCCCCCGGACGCGCCGCGGCGCGCTCCTCGAGGTCCTGGCCACGCCCGACGGCGTGCGGGCGTATCGGGTCGGGACGACGGAGCAAGCGGATGTCCCCGTGACGTTCAGCGGATGGCCCCCGCCGCGCGGCGACGCGGTGGCGCTCGACGGCGGCTGGTGGCGGCCCGCGGTCGATCTCGTCCCCGTGCCGATCTCCCGGCCGGGTTCGCTCGCCGGGTTCGAGGGCGACGTGCTCGACGCGGCCGTCGGCGATGCCGACGGCGACGGCCGGCCCGATCTCGCCGTGGCCTTCCGCCGGCCGTACCGCGCAACGGCCGTGAACGCGCTCTACCCGCGCCGCCGCCTGGTCGACGCCGAAGGGCGGACGGCCCACGTCGGCCTGTACCGGCCGGAGGACCTGCGGCCGCGCTGGGTCGCCGGGACGCTGCTGCGGCCCGTCGGTGCCCTCGCGGCCTGCGACGGATCCCTCGCCGTCGCCTACACCACCCTCGAGGACCCCGAGATCGTCGCGGCCGGCGCCTGGCGCTGGGGCGGCTTCGGGTTCCTGCCGCTCCCCGACCTGCCCGGCTTCGGCACCCCCGGCTGCGCCGACGTGGACGGCGACGGCACTCTCGATCCCATCGTGCTCGGAAGGAGCTCGCGATGATGAAGCGCTCGATCCTGCTCGTGTCCGTGGTCGCGCTCGTGGCGGCGGCCTGCACGTCCGGCGGCGAGGAGGAGCCTTCGCCCACGGGCAACCCGCCGCCGTCGGTCACCGAGTCCCCCACGACGGCGTCGCCGTCGCCGCCGGCCGAGCTCGACGCGCTCCCCGTCTCGCTCGTGCGCTTCGCCGAGTACTCCGACGTGCCGCTGCTCGATCCCGAACACACCCGCCTACGCGGGGCCGGACACGCCGACGTCGCTGGACGGCGTGCGGATCGTCCAGTCGGTGCGCCGCGCCATCTCGGACCCGGCCATCGAGCAGACCCTCGCCGACCAGGGGTTCGTCGTCGTGCCGGCGGACCTGCGCCTGTTCCACTTCGCGTACCAGGGCAACGTGTACGAGGGGTGGCCGGTGTTCGTGACGACCGACGTCGCGTACCACGTCTGGCACCAGGTCTTCGACAAGATGCTGCGGAGCCTCGAGCAGGAGGTGCTGCTGCCCGAGCTCGAAGACCTGGTCACCGGTCTGCTCGACGCCGCTCGCGCGCAGGCGGGGGAGCTCGAGGGGACGCAGCTCGCCGACGCCGCCTCCCGCGTCGAGCAGCTCTACCAGGTCGCTGCGGCCGAGCTTGGTCTTCCCGTGACCCTCGGGCCGCTCGCGGAGCAGGAGAAGGCGCTCGTCGACGAGCACTCCGCCCCGAACGAGACCTCGCCGATCGTCGGCGGGAAGGTCGACTACTCCCTGTTCACGCCCCGAGGCCACTACACGCGGAACGAGGACCTCACGCGGTTCTTCCTCGGCATGTCGGTGCTCGGGCAGCTCGCGTTCTGCCTGCCCGGTACGACCGACTGCCCCGGGATCGAGCCGGCGCGGATGTCGATCCTCGCGTCTCGCGTCCTCGTGCAGGACCCGGCGCTCGTCGGGCGATGGCGGCGGATCTTCGAGCCGACGGCGTTCCTCGTGGGGCTCGCCGACGACTACACGCCGTTCGAGGTCGCCGACGCTGCCGCGAGCGCCACGCCGGCCGGGCTCGACGACCCGATGGCCTTCGCGGACGATGCGGTCGTCGGCGACGTGGTGGAGAGGCTCGTCGCCACTCGCCCCGTGCGGATCAGCCCCGATCGCGCCGCGATCCGGCTGATGGGGACGCGGTTCGTGATCGACTCGTTCATCTTCGACCAGCTCATCTCGCCGAACGTCGGTACGCCCGAGGATCCCCGCACGCTTCCGTCGGCGCTCGACCTGGCGGCGGCGTTCGGGTCCGAGTTGGCGCACGGCGTGCTCGAGGAGATCGGGGACACGTCGATCCCGGGCTACGAGGAGCAGCTGCAGAAGATGCAGGAGCTCCTGGCGAACCGCCCGGCGCAGGACTGGGGCGGCACGGTCTACGACGCTTGGCTCCACGCGCTCGAGCCCTCGTTCGTCGAGCACGGCACGGCCTACCCGGACTTCATGCGCACCGACGCCTGGGCCGCCAAGGCGCAGCAGTCGGGCCTCGGCTCGTTCGCCGAGCTGAAGCACGACACGATCCTGTACGCGAAGCAGGCCGTCGGCGAGGGCGGCGACGGCGTGCCGATCCCCGACCGCCGCAACTGGGTCGAGCCCGACCCGGTCGTGTTCGGGCGCCTGGCAGCCATGGCCGACCTCGCGCGAGAGGGGCTCGAGAATCGGGATCTGCTCACGCAGGAGCAGCTCCAGCTCCTGGCGGACGCGGTCGACCTGTTCGAGTTCCTCCAGCGCATCGCGACCGACGAGCTGGCCGGCCGCCCGATCTCCGCGGCCGACGACGAGCGGCTCACCTTCCTCGGCGGCGAGCTGGAGTCGTTCTGGTTCCGGACCTCGGACCAGGCCAACACCGGCGAGCCCGAGGCCGACGAGGACGCCGCCATCGTCGCCGATGTGGCCAGCAGTGGCGACGGTGTGCTCGAGGTGGGGACCGGACGGATCGATCGGATCTACGTGCTCGTGCCGGACGACGAAGGGAGCTTCCAGGTCGCGGTGGGAGGCGTGTACTCGTACTACGAGTTCACGTCGCCGCCGGGCGAGCGGCTCTCCGACGAGCTCTGGCGTTCGATGCTGGAGGACGGGGACCAGCCCGAGCGACCGGCGTGGGAGCGGGTGCTGTTCGGCGGCTGAGTCCGGTCAGGCGTCCTCGCCCGTCCGGGCGCGGTGCTCCTCGCGCCGTTCGGCCATCGCGGAGCGGATCTTGGCCGCCACCTCCGGCATCTGGTCCTCCATGATGCGGAAGTCCCGGTCGTGCATGACCACGATCCGCATGTCCGACGTCGCCGTGACGGTGGCCGTGCGCCGGTGCTCGGCGAGCAGGGCGATCTCGCCGAAGAAGTCGCCGGGCCCGAGGTCGGCGAGGTGGTTCCCCTCGTGCAGCACCTCCGCGGTGCCCGACTCGATCACCATGAACTCGTGCGGGAAGGCGCCCTCCTCCATCAGTCTTCGGCCCGCAGGCACGTCGACGTCGTCCGCCCACCGGGCCACGCGCTCCACGTCGCGGCGGGGGAGCTCGCGGAACAGGGGCAGCTGGGCGAGACGATCGGCATCCACGCGTTCGACCTCCGAGGGCGGCGACCGTCGAATCCTGCCACAGGGCGGCGAGGGCCTGCTTGCTAGACTCGCCCCGGAGGCGTGCCGGAGCGGACGAACGGGACCGCCTCGAAAGCGGTTAGGGGCTTTGCGGCCCCTCGCGTGTTCGAATCACGCCGCCTCCGCGAACGGACGGCCGCCCCGATGCTGGGGCGGCCATCCGGCGATCTGCTGGTGGGGGGATGGATGGTCGACGCAAGCACGCCGCCGACGGGCATGTTGGAGGGGCGACGCGTCCTTCTTCGGCCGGTCCGTGAGGGCGACCTCGAACGCCTCTACGACGCACACATCGCCGTCCGTGCCCGCGGCAGCTACTTCCCGCTCGGCGTGATGTCCGAGTCGGCGTTCCGTCGCGAGTTCGCGGAGAACGGCTTCTGGCAGAAGACCGAGGGGATGCTGGTCATCTTGACCCCGCAGGGGGAGATCGCCGGTCATATCGAGTTCTTCCGGCCGGTCTCGTACTGGGACGCGTTCGAGCTCTCGTACCAGCTGTACGACGATCGCCACGCCGGCAAGGGATACATCACCGAGGCGGTTCAGCTGCTCGTCGACTATCTGTTCTGGGCCAAGAAGGAGCATCGGATCCACCTCGTCATCGTCCCGGAGAACGCCGCCTCTCTACGGATCGCCGAGAAGTGTGGGTTCACCCTGGAGGGGACCGTGCGCGGCGCGTTCTTCAACGAGGGTCGGAACCAGGACGTCCTGCTCTACTCGCTGCTTCGAACCGATCCCAGGCCGTGGCGCGGGTCGCGAGGGACGAGCGGAGCAGCGTCGGCCCTCCCGTAGACTTGGTCGCGGAGGCCTGCCCGAGCGGACGAAGGGGCACGCCTGGAGAGCGTGTAGGGGGGCAACCCTCTCGCGGGTTCGAATCCCGCGGCCTCCGCCGAAGGTGCCCGCGGCGCCCAATGGTCACACGCTACCGTTTCTGCGCACTCCGCAATACCGTTCCTCCGCAGCCTTGGGTACCATCCTCGCTCAGGCGGACGACCTCGGGATGGCCAACCCCGGGGAGCTACGCGAGGGCCTTGGTGTAGCGCGTGTAGGACCGACGGACGGACATCCCCACGCGCTCGTACAGGCCGAGCGCACCGGTCCGCGAGTCGGTGGACAGCCCGCAACGCGCCTTGCCGCTCGCGAAGAAGCCCCGGAACGCGGCGTGGAGCAGGGCCCGGGCGATGCCCCGGTGGCGGTGCGTCGCCCTCGTCGCGAGCTGGTGGATCCATCCCTCGTCGGAGCCCGCGTAGTCGAAGGACATCGCGACTCCGACCAGCTCGTCGCCGTCGAACGCGAGGGGCGACAACGCCGGCGAGAACGCGTTGTGCCGGATCACATACGGTGCCCACTCCTCGAAGGGGATCGGATCGCGCCCCTCCCACTCGCCGAAGGCATCGTCGATCAGCCGATGGACGGCCGGTGCGTCGCGAGCGGGCTCGTATGGGCGGATCGCGATGCCCTCGGGGGGAGCCGGCGCCGGAGGTGGCCCATGGAACGCGATCTCCAGGATCCATGCGGTGCGGGTCGGCTCGTAGCCGTTCGCCACGAACAGCGCGGCTCCGGCCGCGTTCGCGTCGGCGATGGTCTGGCTGACCTTGACCTCGCCGTGCGCCCGCGCTCGCCCCTCGGTCCACGCAAGGATCGCCGCGCCGATGCCCCGTCCGCGGTGCGACGGCCGCACGTCCGCCTCCGCGCGGTTCTGGTAGACGTCCGCCCACGCCACCGGCGTCATCCCTTCGTAGATGAGGATGCAGTCCGCCGCGATGTCGAACCCGTTGCGGTCGAACCCCATCAGGACGTCGTCGCGCTCGACCTCGGCCACGCCGTCGAGGTCGAGCTCGGCCGCCGCGATGAGCTCGAGGATCGGATCGACGTCGTCGGTCGTCGCGGGACGCATCGTGAGTCCTTTCGGGAGCTCGATCACGGTGTCGGCCATCCCGGGCAAGGCCCGCGCTCCACTGGCCCGGGTGTCGCCCCAAGCTCCCGGAGCCGGTCTCGCACGTCGTCGAACGTCTCCCACGGCAGGAAGGGCACGCCGTCCGCAGAGGCGATCTCCACCAGACGGTCCTTGGCGAACACGACGTCCGCGTACCGGGCCCCCAGCCGGTCCGACGAACCCTCGCCGACGAACGCGACGTGCCGCGATCTCGGGCCTCGACCACCGCCCGGACCTTGCAGGTGCCGCAGAACCGGCATCCTTGGTGACCATCCTCGAACCGAAGCGCTTCGGATCCACCCACCCACGTGTTGCTGATGATCCGAACGCCGTCGAGGCCGGCGGCGCGGAGGATTGGCTCGATGTAGAAGCCGAATCCGTCGGAGACGATCGTCACGTCGACCCCGGCGTCGCGCAGCCACCGCACGAACGGCGGGAACGTCGGATCGATCGGGCAGTGCGCCAGCGCGAACGAGACCAGCCGTTCGAGCGGTGCTCCGAGCATCGCCGCCTGCGCATTCAGGCACGCGCGGGCACTGATCGATCCTCGGGCCTCGGCCTCGTCGTACTCGACCCAGGTGGGGTCGCCGAACTCGATCAGGAGGTGCTCGGCGACGTCGTGCAGGCACGCCGTGCCGTCGAAGTCCACCAGGACCGAGCCGACCGGGAACACGGGGCGACCAGGCTACCGACTGCCGCTACGCTGCGAGCCGTGTCTCGCGAGGTCGCCGATCGGATCGCCGGCGGGATGGTCGCGGCGTGGCGGAACCGGGTCGGCCACCTCGAGGCGCACCTGCTCCGCACCGACGACGGCGTCGTCACCTGCCTTTCGAACCTGCCGGACGAGGAGTTGAACGTCGCGTTGATCGAGCGGGCCCCGGAGGACGCGCTCGGGGCGCTGTCACGTTCGGAGTGGCTGTTCAAGGCGCACGGCCATGCGTTCGGCGTCGAGGTCGAGGAGGCTCGCCATCCCAGCGTCGACCGGGCCGTGCGCACGCTCGGGCTCACGGTGGGGATCGCCCGCCCGGCGATGGCGATCCGCGTCGCCGACCTCCCGGAGCCCGTGCTCCCCACAGGCGTCGAGATCCACAGCGTGACCGAGACGGGCGAGCTGCCGGCGATGGCCGACCTCGAGGTGCGTGTGTTCGGCACCCGGCGCGAGGTCGCAGAGCGGCTCCTCGGCGCCGGCATGCTCCGGGTGGCCGGCGTCCGCTTGTCGCTGGCGACGCTCGACGGCGCGTCGGCGGGGTTCGCCTGGACGAGCAGCCACGAGGGCGCGGTCGGCGTCTTCGGCGTCGGCACGGTGCCCGAGCTTCGGCGCCGGGGTCTCGGCACCGCCGTGACCTCGTTCGCGATCCACGACGCGCCGGGCGTCGACCTCGCCTGGCTCCAGCCGACGAGCATGGGACGGCCGCTCTACGCGTCGATGGGCTTCGAGGCCGTCGCCGAGTGGCGGGTCTGGGTGCGCCCCGGCCCGCGACCGGGGCCGACCGCGGAGCGCGAGGGGCTGTGATCCGGCCGATCGGGCGACGGCCGTCTCGGGGGCAGGGCGCGGGCACAACGTCCGAATCGAGCGGGACCCGCGTTCCAGACTCCCTCCGGAGACGACCTGGAGAATGCACTCATGAGGGCCGGTCGATGGATCGCTGCCATGGTCGTCTCACTCCCGCTGTTCACGGCCTGCGGCGGTGGCGGGTCCGCCGTGCCGGGGAGCACGATCCGCAATGCGGCCGAGGCTACGCTGGCGACCGGTTCTGCCGCATTCGAACAGCATGTGTCGTTCGAGGGCTCGGACCAGATACCAGACAGTACGCGGTTCGGGAGCTCCGGGACTTCGACGTTCGGCGATCTCGACGAGAAGCAGATGCACCTCATCGTCGAGGTGCCGGGAATGGTGGGGTCGATCGAGGTGGTGGTCAGCGGGTCGAGCGCGTACCTGCGCGGCGCCCCATTCGCCGAGCTCACCGGCACGCCCGACACGTGGCTCTCCTTGGACCTCGAGTCCTCAGGAGAGCTGGTCAACGAGCTGGAGGGGTTGACGTCGGGGAGGAACGATGCCGCCCTGCTGCTCTACTACCTGTTCGGCGGCGACGATGAGGCGGAGATCATCGGCCACGACTCGATCGACGGAGTCGAGGTCACGGGATATGCCACCTCCCTGAGCCTTGGGCTCGCCGTGGAGGAGACGCCGTACGGGGCACGCGACGCCATGCGGACGAACCTGTCGGAGATCATGGCTCAGGACACGAGTACGACGCTCGGGGCCGAGGTCTGGATCGACGGCGATGGGCTGATCCGGCGGATGGTCTACGTGTACGACGTCGGGCGAGAAGCCGGTGGCGGTGAGATGCGCCTCGTCAGCGAGCTCTCCGAGTTCGGCGAGCACGCCACGGTAGAGGCTCCCCCTTCCGGCGAGATCGTGACGTTGGGCGGCAGCGCTTAGCCCGCCCGAGATGGGCTCGTCCGGGGCCCCGCGTATACTCGTCGCGGTGGCCGTGCTAGGCGGGGAGCTAGCGGTGCCCTGTACCCGCAATCCGCTTCAGCGGGGCTGAATCCCCGCCCGAGGCCCGTCGGGTCCGATGTCGCTCCCGGCACGGAGCGTCGATGGTCGGGTCCCGCGCGACGCCAACCTCTGAACCCGGTCAGGTCCGGAAGGAAGCAGCCGTAAGGAGGCGCTGGCGGGTGCCGCGGGCGTGCCTGGCCGGAGCTACCGGCCGGTGATGCGCTCGAGTCCGGCGTGGTCGACGGCGGGTGCGCGGCCGCCACTACCTTCCCGTACGCTTCGTCGGAACCTGGGGGAGAGCGTGGCCGAGGAGAAGCCGTACCAGTCCCTGTACCGGAAGTACCGGCCGCAGGGCCCGAACGAGGTCCTCGGCCAGGACCACGTCACGAGGGCCCTGATGGGCGCGGTCCGCGAAGGACGCCTGGCGCACGCCTTCCTGTTCTGCGGGCCGCGAGGCACGGGCAAGACCTCCACCGCCCGGATCCTGGCCAAGATGGTCAACTGCGAGCAGGGCCCCACCCCCGAACCTTGCGGCGTCTGCGACCAGTGCCTGCGGATCCGGGAGGGACAGCATCTCGACGTCGTCGAGATCGACGCGGCGAGCCACGGCGGCGTCGACGACGCCCGCGATCTCCGCGAGAAGGCGCCGACGGCGCCGGTCCAGGGCCGCGAGAAGGTCTACATCATCGACGAGGCCCAGCGCCTGTCGCGCGAGGCGTTCGACGCGCTGCTCAAGGTGTTCGAGGAGCCGCCGCCCGGCGTGCGGTTCGTGCTCGCCACCACGGAGCCCCACAAGATGCCCGCCACGATCGTCGGCCGGTGCCAGCGTTTCGACTTCCGCCGCGGCTCGATGGACGTGCTAACCGACCACCTCCTCCACGTCGCCAAAGACGAGAACGTCGCGCTCACCAAGGAAGCGGCACAGTCGATGGCCCGCCAGTCCGAGGGATCGTTCCGCGACTCGCTCTCGCTCCTCGACCAGGCCTCCGTGCTCGGCGGCGGGACGATCGACGAGGACGTCGTCGCCTCGCTCATCGGCACGGGTCGCCAGGACGTCCAGTACGCGCTCGCCGACGCGGTCGCCGTCGGCGACGCCAAAGGTGTGTTCGAGCTGGTCAGCCAGCTCGTCCACGAGGGCCAGGACATGCGCTTCGTGACCAACGAGGTCCTGGCGCACTTCCGCAACCTCCTCGTCGTCAAGACCGCCCCCGCCCAACCCGACCTCCTCGACATCACCGAGGACGAGGGCGAGAAACTCACCACCCAGGCCACCAAGTACTCGGCCCCCGAGCTCGCCCGCGTGATCTCCCTCCTCCTCGCCGCCCAGACCGACATGCGCTGGACGACCTCCCCCCGCCTCTCCCTCGAGCTCGCCCTCGTCCGCTCCACCATCCCCGAAGCCGACGAGCGCCCGGAGGCCCTCGTCTCCCGCATCGAGCGCCTCGAGCGCATCGCCGGCTTGTCCGGTTCGGCGTCCGGCTCCGGGGTGCCGGCGCCAGGCTCCGGTTCCGCGGCGCCATTACCCTCGACGGATGCTCCGACGCCGGTGAGCGCCGCTCCACAGTCGCCCTCTGCCGACCCCCCTCCGCCGAAGCAAGCGCAGACCGCGGCCGGGGTCCGGGCGGAAGGCGACTCTGCGCCGCCGGCCGGAGAACCGACCGTGAAGCGATCACCGGCCGTGGATGCCGGCGGCGCTGTGGAGCCTGGAGCTCGGACCCCGGCCGCGACCACGCCCGTGCTCGGGGCGGGAACGTCGGCGGTGGACGTCTCGATGCTGAGGTCGAACTGGCGGTCGGTGATCCAGCACCTGCAGACGGAGGGGAAGAAGGTGATCCCCTCGTTCCTGGAGGTGGGGACGCCGGCGGCGTTCGACGGGACGACGCTCGAGATCGTGTTCCCCCCGGATCGGAAGCTGGCGTGCTCGAAGGTGAAGGAGCGGGAGGGCGAGCTGCGGGACGCGCTGCACCAGCTCTTCGGGATCGCGCCGGCGATCGAGTGCGTGATGCGGGATCCGGTGGCGGGGATGGCGGACGTCGAGGACGACCCGCCGCTGTCGGAGGAGGAGGCGCTCGCCCGGTTGACGGCCGAGCTGGGGGCGACGCCGGCGACCGAGGACGGGGCGTAGGTGTACGAGGGGCCGATCCAGGAGCTGGTCGACGAGCTCTCCCGGCTGCCGGGGATCGGGCCGAAGTCGGCGCAGCGGCTGGCGTTCTACCTGGTCAAGAGCGACGCGGTGGACGCCAAGCGGTTGGCCGAGGCGATCGTGCACGCGAAGGAACGCATCTCGTTCTGTCAGGAGTGCGGCAACGTCGCCGAGGGCGACCTCTGCCGGATCTGCCGGGACGAAGGCCGCGAGCGGACCACGCTCTGCGTCGTCGAGGAGCCCAAGGACGTCTCGACGATCGAGAAGGCCGGCGTGATCAAGGGGCGGTACCACGTGCTGGGCGGGGCGATCAGCCCGCTCGACGGGATCGGCCCCGAGGACCTGCGGACGCAGGAGCTCCTCGAGCGGGTTCAGCGCGACGGCGTCACCGAGGTGATCATCGCCACGAACCCCAACCTCGAAGGGAACGCCACCGCGATGTACGTGGCCGCCTTGCTGAAGCCGGCCGGCGTTCGGGTGACGAGACTCGCGAGCGGCCTTCCGGTAGGCGGCGATCTCGAGTACGCGGACGAGGTGACGCTCTCGCAAGCGCTCGAGGGCCGTCGCGAGATGTGACCGGTCCGCGCCGCGGCGACCCGTCTCACCAGAGCGTCAGCGGGCGCGGATGCCGGTGCGTCCGGAGCTTGCGGTCCTTGGTGACGAGCCGACATCCGTGCTCGATCGCCGTCGCGTAGATCAAGCGGTCGGCGGGGTCGCCCGGGAACGAGGACGGCAAGGACACCGCGGTGGCCGCGATCGCGGGGGTCAGCGGAAGGGTCCGCACCTGGGCGGCGAGCTGCTCGAGCCACGAGCGGACAGGGATGGTCACGGTGATCCGCTCGTGTTCGGCGAGCCACGCGAGCTCGAACCACGAGATGGCGGCGACGGCGAGCTCGTCGGCTCCCCGCAAGGCCGCTGTCGCGGGTCGGCTCACCCGGTGTGCTTCCGCCGACCACCAGTGGAGGATGTGGCTGTCGAGCACCAGCATGGTCACGGGAGGTTCCACGACGCGTCCGTCGTGAACAGCTTCTCGTCCCGGCCTGCGGTCATCGCGATCCCGGTCAGACTCCCTTCGAGCGCCCGGGAGCCGCCGGCCGGAACGAGACGGGCCACGGTCCGGCCGTACTTGGTGATCTCGATCTCATCACCGGCGGCGACCTCGTCGAGCAGGGCGAGGATCTTGGCCTTCGCTTCGGTGGCGGTCAGTTTCTTGGACATATGGTCATAATACAGGACACCATGCAAAGTGACCGGGATGGAAGCCCTCAGGCGACCCGGCGTCGCCGGACGATGACCACGACCATCCACGCCGCGGCGGCGATCACCATCAGCGGCAGCAGGTAGCCGAGCCCGACCACGATCCCTGCGATCACGCCGACGAACCCGGCGACGCCGCGCTCGAACGCGTTCGGGATGCTCGCCTTCTCGACCTCCTCGACGGGCCGGACGCCCTGCTCGCGCAGGTCGACCTGGATCGTCGCGAGCGACGTGCGGTTGTCGAGCACGTTGAGCTGGCCCTGGATCTCCTCGATGCGGAGCTGGGTGTCGTCGAGCGCGTTCTGCACGCGGATCGTCTGCTCGATCGTCGTGGCCTTGTCCATGAGGCGCAGGAGCACCTCACGTCGGGAGCGCGCGATGCGCAGCCGCGCGTGCAGGTCGACGTAGTCGGCCGTCACGTCTCGTCCCTCGATGCCCTGCACCTCGACGTCGCCGAGCTCGCGAAGCGCCCGGAGCGTGGGCTCGAAGCTCGCGGCGGGCACGCGGATAGTGAGGCTGCCCGCGCGCTTGCGGCTGGACGACGTCTGGACGTACCCGCCGTTGTCGTCCGCGATCTGCGAGACTCGCGAGAACCGATCGTTGAACGAATCGCGGGGGATCACCAGCACGAGCTCGCCGGTTCGGATGACCCTCGATACGTCGGATGGCGGGCCTTCGGCTGGGACCCCGCCGCTGTGATCGTTGGGCGCGGGCGTCGTCGAGGGCGCGGCGAGACCGGGCAGAGCCTGGAACTCGTTGCCTCCGGCGGTAGAGCCCGTCGCTCCGGTCGCGGCCGATCCCCCCGTGACGCCTCCCACGGCGCCGCCTCCACCGGCGTCATCCGAGGGGCCACCGGTCACCACCAGCAAGCCGATGAGTCCGGCGAGTGCCAGCGTTACCCCGGCTCCCGCGAGGAGCGGCCGGGCCGATTGCCAGCGGTCTCGACTCCGCCGGCGCAGCTCCTTCACGCGGCGAGCGGCATCGTCCAGGTCCGCCCGGACGAGCTCGAGGTATCGGATGTCCGTGTCCACGATCAGCTCCCCGCTTCGGTCTCGATGCCGGTTCGGTCGAGCGAGGTGGCGAGACGCCGGAGGCCACGGCTCACGCGGGCGCGGGCCGTCTCCTCGGTGACCCGGAGCGTCTCGGCCACCTCACGGTAGGGGCGGCCCTCGATCACGCGAAGGGTGAGGGCCTCACGTTGCTCGCTCGATAGGACCGAGAACGCCTGCCCGATCTCGCGCCCCACCTTCTCGAAGTCGATGAGCTCCTCGATCCGGTCGTAGTCGTCGGACGAGAGGTCCCGGTCGGGCATCCCCAGCCGCTTCCGGGCCCGGGAGTCCACCGCCCCCCGGCGGAAGAAGCGCGAGAGCTGGTGCCGGGCGATCCCGTACAGCCACCCCACGCCGCCGAGGCCCCGGTCTCGGAACCGCCTGCGGGACGCGAACGCCTCCGCGAAGGTCTCGGCCACCAGCTCGGCGGCGGCCTCGGGATCGAGCGTCCGCCGGGCGAAGTAGCTCAGGAACTCCTCGGCGTGGCGTTCGAACACCCGGCCGAACGCCTCCGGCTCGTCCCAGGAGCGGACGATCAGCTCGACGTCGCTCCAGTCCTCCCGCTTGTCCATCCCCGCTCCGGCCGGATCGGTCGTCCCACCCCGACCATGCCACTTCCCCGGCGATCCGTGACCGTTGGTACGCTCCCGCGGCCATGGCGGATGTGCTCGAGGAGTTCCCGCGGCAGGTCGCCCGGACCCGGGGGTTCACGCTCGGCGTGCCCCGCTCGTTCACCGTCTCGCCCGACGGCGAGCGGGTCGCGTTCCTGCGGACGAAGGCCGGCGACGACCCGGTGTCGTGCCTGTGGGTGTTCGATACCGCGAGCGGGGAGGAGCGCTGTGTCTTCGACCCCCGCCACCAGGCGGTCCCGGACGAGGAGCAGCTCACCGACGCCGAGCGGGCCCGGCGCGAGCGCGCCCGGGAGCGCTCCTCGGGGGTAACGGCGTACGCCACCGACCGGGACGTCCGGCGGGCGGTGTTCGCGGTCTCGGGACGGCTGTTCCTCGCGGATCTGGTGGAGGGTTCCGCCCGCGAGCTGGCCTCGCCCGGAGCGGTCGACGACCCCCGGCTGGACCCGCCCGGCGAGCGCATCGCGTTCGTCGTGGACGGTGCGCTCCACGTCCGCGAGATCGAGGGCGGAGACCGCGTCGTGGCCGCCGACGACGATCCGGACGTCTCGTGGGGGCTCGCCGAGTTCGTGGCGGCCGAGGAGATGGAGCGGATGCGGGGCTTCTGGTGGTCGCCGGACGGGACGACGATCGCGGCCGCCCGCGTCGACGAGCGCCCCGTCCTCATCTGGCACATCGCCGACCAGACCGAGCCCGCCCGGCCGCCTCGCGCCGTGCGCTATCCCCAGGCGGGGACCGACGACGCCATCGTCACGCTCCATCTCGTCGAGGTCGCGACCGGCGAGCGGACCGAGGTCGGCTGGGACGCCGCGACGTTCCCGTACCTGGGGCGGTTCCACTGGGGCGACGTGGGGGCGCCGCTCGTGCTCGTCGTGTCGCGCGACCAGGGCCGGACGCGGCTGCTCGAGGTCGATCCCGCCACCGGGGGGACCACGCTCGTCCGCGAGGCCTCGGACCCCGAGTGGGTCGATCTCGTGGACGACGTCCCCGTGCGCCTGTCGGACGGCCGCGTCGTCGAGGTCGTCGCCGATCGAGAGGCCGACACGTATCGGTTGTCCGTCGACGGCGTTTCGGTCACGCCGCCGGGGCTCCAGGTGCGCCAGGTGCTCGACGCCGGCGCCGAGGTGTGGTTCCGGGCGTCGCAGGAGCCGACCGAGATCCACGTCTGGCGATGGGCCGATGCGGAGGGTGCGGTCCCGGTGACCGAGGAGCCGGGCGTGCACGCCGCCTCCGTCGGCGGCGGTGGCACGATCGTCGTGTCCTCGGCCACCCCGGGGTCGGCGCGCTCGACGACGACCGTGCAGCGCCACGGGGCGCTGGTCGGCGAGATCCACAACCTCGCCGAGGTCCCGGTCGTCGAGCCGCTGCCCTCGTTCACCGCGCTCGGCGCGCGCGAGCTCCGCACGGCGCTGCTGCTCCCCGGGGGGCGCGAGCCCGAGGGGTCCCTTCCCGTCCTGATGGATCCGTACGGGGGCCCCCACGGCGCTCGGGTCCTGAAGGCCGGCGGGCTGTTCCCCACCTCGCAGTGGTTCGCCGACCACGGGCTCGCCGTGCTCGTCGTCGACGGACGCGGCGTCGACGGCCGGGGGCCGGCGTGGGACCGGGAGATGCGGTTCGACTTCACGGTGGCGCTCGAGGATCAGGTCGACGCGCTCCACGCGGCCGCCGAGCGCTACCCGTTCCTCGACCTGTCGCGCGTGGGGATCCGCGGTTGGTCGTTCGGCGGGTACCTCTCGGCGATGGCGGTGCTCCGGCGGCCGGACGTGTTCCACGCCGGCGTGGTCGGCGCCCCCGTGACCGACATGCGCCTGTACGACACGTACTACACCGAGCGGTTCTTCGGGCATCCGGACGAGCACCCGGACGTCTACGACCGCAACGCGATCCTTGAGGACGCGCCCAAGCTCGAACGGCCCATGCTGTTGATCCACGGGCTCGTGGACGACAACGTCTACGTGGCGAACACGCTCCGACTCTCGACGGCGCTGTTCGAGGCGGGACGGCACCACGAGCTCGTCCTGATCCCGAACGCGACCCATCTCACGCGCTCGGAGGCCGTGACCGAGAACCTCCTGCGCGTCCAGCTCGACTTCCTGCGGCGATCCCTCGGCGTCTGATCGCGCCTCCCCGGGCGGCCCGGAGCCCACTGCTACCCTTCGGCCATGCCGATCGTGGTGCAGAAATACGGGGGGACCTCGGTCGGCGACGCCGAGCGGATCCAGCGCGTCGCCGAGCGCATCGCCCGGACCCGCGAGGAGGGCAACGACGTCGTCGTCGTGGTGTCGGCGATGGGCGAGACGACCGACGACCTCGTGGTGCTCGCCGCGCAGATCACGCCGGTCCCCGAGCCGCGCGAGATGGACATGCTCCTCACCGCGGGCGAGCGGATCGCCATGTCGCTGCTCGCGATCGCCGTGAACGCGCGGGGCTGCCGCGCCGCCTCCTACACCGGCTCGCAGGCCGGGATCATCACGGACACCCACCACGGCAAGGCCAAGATCGTCGACATCCGCCCCGGCCGGATCCGCGAGTCGCTCGACGCCGGCAACGTGGTGATCCTCGCCGGATACCAGGGCCTCTCGACGAACTACGACATCACCACGCTCGGCCGGGGCGGCTCGGACATGACCGCCGTGGCCATGGCGGCCGCGCTCGGCGCCGACGTGTGCGAGATCTACACGGACGTCGAGGGCGTGTTCACGGCGGATCCCCGCCTGGAGCCGAGGGCGCGCAAGCTCGACCGGGTGTCGTTCCACGAGATGCTCGAGCTCTCGGCGTCGGGCGCCAAGGTCCTGCAGCTTCGCTCCGTCGAGTACGCTCGACGGCACAACGTTCGGCTCCACGTGCGGCACTCGCAGCTCGAGGACGAGGGCACGTGGGTGGTGGAGGAGGACGAGATCCCCATGCTCGAACAGGCCCTGATCCGCGGCGTGGCGCTCGACGACGGCGAGGCGAAGGTCACGCTGGAGGACGTCCCCGACCGGCCCGGTATCGCGGCTCTGATCTTCAAGGCCGTCGCGGCGGAGGGGATCAACGTCGACACGATCGTGCAGAACGTCTCGCGCAAGGACCGCACCGACGTCTCGTTCACGGTCCCCCGGGACGACCTGCCGCGGATCGACGGCGTCCTGCAGGGGATCGTCACCGACATCGGCGCGATCCGCTACTCGACCGACGCCGGCATCGCCAAGCTCTCGCTCGTCGGCGCGGGGATGAAGAGCAACCCCGGCGTCGCGGCGGACATGTTCGACGCGCTCGCCGCCGAGGGCATCAACATCGAGATGATCTCGACCTCCTCGATCCGGGTCTCCTGCGTGATCCGGGCCGGGGACGCCGAGCGCGCCGTCCGGGCCGTCCACCAGCGCTTCGGGCTCGAGGGCCCACCCATCCCGGACGAGGGCTGAGCAGCCTCCCGGGCGGCCGGGTGCCCGGCCGCTACCATGGACCGACCATGCGCGTTGCCGTCGTCGGAGCCACGGGCGCCGTCGGCCGGAACATGGTCCGTCTCCTGCAGGAGCGCGACTTCCCGGTCGACGAGCTGATCCCGCTCGCGTCGGAACGGACGGCGGGCACACGGCTGCCGTTCCGCGGCGAGGATCGCGAGGTCGGCGTGCTCTCGCTCGACGCGCTCCGAGGCGTCGACGTCGCGCTCAGCTCGTGCGGGTCTGCCGCGGCGAAGACGTGGGTGCCGGCCGCGGCGGAGGCGGGCACGATCTGCATCGACAACTCGAGCGCGTTCCGCATGGAGCCGTGGGCGGAGCTGGTCATCCCCGAGGTGAACCCCGAGGCGCTTTCGAGCGGCGCCAGAGTCTTCGCCGTGCCGAACTGCACGATCATCACCACGCTGATGGCGGTCGCGCCGCTGCATCGTGCCGCCGGGGTGCGGTCGCTCATCGTGAGCTCGTACCAGTCGGTCTCCGGCGCCGGGCAGAAGGGCGTTCGGGAGCTCGCCGAGCAGATCGAGAAGCTCCACGGCATGGAGGAGGAGCTCGGCCACCCCGACCTCGACGCGCTCCCGGTCGGGGACGTGTTCGGCAAGACGATCGCCTACAACGTCGTGGCCAAGATCGACGTCTTCGACGAGGCGACGGGGTTCACGTTCGAGGAGATCAAGATGCACCGCGAGGCCAAACGGATCCTCTCGCTGCCCGAGCTCGACATCACCGCCACCTGCGTCCGGGTCCCGGTGCCGGTCGGCCACGCCGTCAGCGTCCACGCCACGTTCGACCGCCCGATCTCAACCGCCGAGGCCCGCGAGGTGCTCGCCGAGGCGCCCGGCGTCCAGCTCCGCGACGACCCGGCGGACGGCGTCTACCCCACCCCCCTCGAGGCGGCGGGCCTCGACGACGTGCTCGTCGGCCGGATCCGGCAGCCCGAGGGCCACGACGACGCCCTGCTCCTGTTCGCCTGCGGCGACAACCTCCGCAAGGGCGCGGCGCTCAACGCTGTCCAGATCGCAGAAGAGCTCATCCGGTCCCGTCGCTGAGGCATCTCGCGCCCCGGCGAGTTGGGCCACGTTCGAGTCGCTTGGCCGCTCTCCGTCCGTCAGAATCGACGTTGTGAATGAGACGGGCACTCGCTTGCCCCTCGCCCGCGTTCCTGAGACCGCAGTCAGACTCGGCTTCCTGGCTCTTGCGCTTATCGCGCTCTGGGCTGGCATCGCTCGGTGGAACGTCTGGGCCGAGGCGGGTCTCGGAGGTCGAACATCAGTGGCCGACTGGGTCATCTGGCTCGCGGTCGTCGCCTTGGCCGGCTTCTTCTTCGGCCTTGCCGCGGTGCCGCCGAGCACCCTTCGCTATCGGATCGGCCCTCCGCTGCTCTTGGCGGCAATCCCGGTGATGCTCCTCGCCCACACCGTGGTCCTGTTTGGCGTCAGGTGGGAGGCCCTACCCGACTTCTTGGCCACCCCTCGCTTCTATATGGACTCTCCATTCCAGTTTGGCCTAGCGACATGGGTGGGCGTCGCCTTCGTTTCGGGGCTCCACTCGCGCACCGGCCCCAATCAAGAGGATGGTCTGAGCACATAAGTCCACGCGCCCTGGCGCGCGAGGCACCCTTAGGCGGGGTCGCTGGCGCGCGGCGAAACACGCGCTCATCATGGCGTCTATGGACTGGCTTCCGCCAAGATCGCTGGCGGCCCGCTCGCAGTGGGTCAAAGCGCGGCCGTGGCTAGCTGCCTGCTACCTCGCAACCTTCTCGTCGATCTTCATGGCCTTCGTGTTCCCCCTGCTAGCCGACGGCCCCGCGAGCGTTCGATTCAAGGTCACCCTCGGCTTGGTGATGTGGCCGGTGACCGTGCCGCTGTTCCATGCTGGTCTCAAGCGCGGGTGGGGCGAACGGCCAGATGCCGAGACTAGCCCCCCTCCGACGGCTCGCCGGATGTGGAGTCGCGCCTCGGACCGGATGGGTCTGCCCAGCCTTTGGTTGACTCCTGACGTGTGAGGATGACCCTCACCGGAAGGAGGCAGCAGATGCCCCAGGCGTTCCCCCTTGAGTTCCGCCGTGACGTCGTCGCCGTGGCCCGGCGCAAAGAGGCTCCGATGAGCCAGATCGCGAAGGACTTCGGGATCTCCGAGTCCTGTCTGCATCGCTGGGTGAAGCGCGCCGAGATCGAGGACGGCATGCGCGAGGGCCTGACGCTCGCCGAGGAGGCGGAGATCCGCGAGCTGCGAAAGCGCAACCGGCTGCTCGAGCAGGAGAACGAGGTGCTCCGCCGGGCCGCCGTCTACCTCGGGCAGGGCGTCAACCCAAAATGATGTACCCGCTGGTCCGCGAGCTTGCCGCAGACGGGATCCCCGTCACGGTGACCTGCCGGGTGCTCGGCTTCTCGCCGCAGGCCTATCACAAGTGGAAGGCGAACCCGGTCAGCACCAGGGACTGGTCCGACGCCCACCTTGGGTTCAACCGGTCGATGCAACACCTCCCGCAAGATGAGCGATCGGCTCAGGGGAGGGTGGAGCGTGACGGATCGAAGACGGCCGCATGCACCGGCGAAGGTGCACAGCTGGCCGAAGATGAGGGACCTGCGTCGGGAGATGATCCAGCTCGCGAGGCAGGGCATCCTCCAGCGCGAGATCGCCAAGATGTTGGGCGTATCGCAGCAGCTGGTCAGCGTGGTCCTGTTGCCGAAGGGGGGCGTCTACCGGGTCGAGGACTGGCACCCCTCGGATGCACGGCTGTCCCTGGAGGACCGGATCGAGGTCGGCCTGGGGTGCCAGCGCGGAGACTCGCTTCGCGTGATCGCGCACCGGATCGGTCGAAGTCCCTCCACGGTTTCCCGCGAGGTGGCCGCGAACGGGGGTCGTGTTTGGTACCGGCCAATGAAGGCCCACCGGCGGGCTCACGCCCTGGCACGTAGGCCCAAGCCGACCAAGCTCTCTCGCCATCGTCGGTTGCTCTGAACCGCCCTGGGTTTGATGGAGACTCCGAACCTTGGAAACGGAGGAGGATCCATGGCCCAGCAGAAGCACCCGTCGTCCAGGCGGTACCCGCCCGAGGTGAGGGACCGAGCGGTCTCACTCGTCCTCACCACGATGCAGCAAAGCGGTGAGCGTCACGGCGTCGTCACGCGGATCGCCCGCAAGCTCGACATCGGCCCGGAGACGCTCCGCAACTGGGTCCGCCAGGCCGAGATCGACAACGGGACGCGACCAGGCCTCAGCACCGACGAGCGTGCCCGGATCGCCGAGCTCGAGAAGGAGAACCGCGAGCTCCGCCGCGCCAACCAGATCCTGAAGGAGGCGAGCGTGTTTTTCGCCCAGGAGCTCGATCGGCCCCGGAGATGACCCGCTTCATCGAGACCAGGCGGGATCGTTTCGAGGTCGAGCTCCTGTGCCGGACCCTGGGGGCATCGCCGTCGACCTACTACACCCGCAGAAGCCGTCCCCCGTCGGCGAGAGCGATCACCGACGCCTGGCTGCACGAGGAGATCGAACGGGTCTTCAAGGCCAACTACTCGGTCTACGGCGCCAGGAAGGTGTGGCACCAGCTGCACCGCGAAGGCATCGCGATCGGGCGCGACCGGGTGGCCCGCCTGATGCGCCAGGCTGGCCTGCACGGAGTCCGGCGAGGGAAGAAGACGTTCACCACCCGTCGCGACGAGAAGGCAGCCCGACCGCCGGATCTCGTGGAGCGGGACTTCACGGCAGCTCGGCCCAACGCGCTGTGGCTCGCGGACATCACCTACGTCCGTACCTGGTCCGGGTTCTGCTACGTGGCGTTCGTGCAGGACGTCTTCTCCCGCATGATCGTCGGCTGGTCGATCGCCACGCACCTTCGGACCTCACTCGCCACCGAGGCGCTCGAGATGGCGGTGTGGCGTCGAGGGGTCTCCGTCGAGGGTCTCGTTCATCACTCCGACGCCGGAGGTCAATACGTATCGGTGGCCTACTCCGAGCGCCTGGCAGAGCACGGCATCGTCCCCTCGGTCGGCTCCGTGGGCGACTCCTTCGACAACGCCATGGCCGAGTCGGCGATCGGGCTCTACAAGACCGAGCTGATCCGCCGCCGTGGGCCCTGGCCGAGCCCCGATCAGGTCGAGATCGCCACGCTTGAGTACATCGACTGGTTCAACTTCCGAAGGCTGCACGGAGAGATCGGCCACGTCCCGCCGGCGGAGTTCGAGGAGGTGTTCTACGCTTCGGAGATCGAGGAGCGAATCCAAGCCTGAAGGTCTCTACGGAACCCAGGGCGGTTCAGTCTGCGCACCGGCCGAGCCAAGCGGCTTCCGAGGGCCTGGACGGGCAACCGACGGCGCATGATCCCAAACATGGTGATGATCTCCGAACGGCCGCCGGAGGTGGCCGACCGCGCCGTTCCCGGTCACTGGGAGGGTGACCTGTTGATGGGCCGGGACAACAAGACCGCGATCGGCACGTTGGTGGAACGCAGCACCCGGTTCACGATGCTGGTGAGGCTCCCGGTGGATCACTCCGCCCCGGCGGTGCGAGAGGCGATCGCTCGAGCGATCGCCTCGCTGCCCGAAGCGGTCCGGCGATCGCTCACGTGGGATCAGGGGCCGGAGATGGCCGAGCACGTGCGATTCAGCGTGGACACGGGGGTGCAGGTCTACTTCTGTGACCCGCACTCGCCCTGGCAGCGAGGGAGCAACGAGAACACCAACGGACTGCTGCGCCAGTACTTCCCGAAGGGCACCGACCTGCCCGTCGGCGACCCGAAGCGCCTTCGACAGGTCGCAGACTTGCTCAACGGCAGGCCCCGCAAGACACTGGGATGGAAGACACCGGCGGAGAAACTCGCGGAAGTTGTTGCGACGACCACTTGAATCCGCCCACCTGGTCGACGCCGCCCTGCAGATCCACGCCGATGATCCGGCCTTCGGCTACCGGTTCATCACCGACGAGCTCGTCGCCGAGCGCGGCATCACCGCCAGCGAGAACCGGGTGCACCGTCTGTGCAGCGCGCACGGCATCTTCTCGGTGCTCGCCCGCAAGAAGGGACGAAGGCCCAGGCCCGGAGAGCCGGTGCACGACGACCTGGTCCGCCGTGCGTTCGGTGCCCGCAGGCCGAACGAGCTGTGGTTCACCGACATCACCGAGCACCCGACGGCGGAGGGCAAGCTCTACCTCTGTGCGATCAAGGACGCCTTCTCCGGTCGCATCGTCGGCTACTCGATGGACCACCGGATGAAGGCTTCTCTGGCCGTGGCCGCGCTCCGAGGCGCGATCGGCCTGCGGAGCCCTGCCGGCACGCTGGTTCACTCGGACCGCGGCAGTCAGTTTCGCTCCGGGAAGTTCGTGCGTCTGCTGAGGAACCACGGCCTCATCGGGTCGATGGGTCGCACCGGGACCTGCGCCGACAACGCCGCCATGGAGTCGTTCTTCGCCCTGCTGCAAAGGAACGTCTTGGACCGACAACGCTGGCAGACCAGAGAGGAGCTCCGCCTGGCGATCGTCACCTGGATCGAGCGGACCTATCACCGCCGGCGACGTCAGCGCGGCCTCGGTAGGCTCACCCCGATTGAGTTCGAGGCCGTGCACGAGGTCGCCTATGCGGCCTGAAAGCCGTCAACCCCGCGAGTCAACCAAACCTGGGGCAGACCCGATCCTGGTCTTGTGGTTGTGGCTCGGTGCGGCTGGCACGATCGTGCTGACACTCGCACTCATAACGGGGTCGGACAGATCGTGGGCCACCGTGCTGGCGGTCCCGTGTGCCGTCTGGTTCGCCACGACAGCGTGGGCGGAGCGCAGACGTCGTCGAACCGGTCTCTGACTCCGTTTGAAGAAGTCCATGCGCCCCGGCGTCCGCAGGCCCGCCCGGATCGGCTATTCACGGAGGACCTGTTCGATCCTCAGCCGGTGGCCTCGTCGAGGCCGGGTGTCGGGTAGGGGCTCGCCTCCTCGGCGGTCGGTGGCCGCATGCACAGCGTCTCGATGTCGACGGTCCAGGTTCCGTCGGCGAGCTGGCCTAGCGCGATCCGCGCCTCGACCCTGTCACCGATGTACAGCTTGCCGGTCTCAGGCTCGAAACGGTTCGGCCCGGCTCGCGAGGCGAGAGCCGCCGCGTACTCTGCCGCCGCTCGCGGCCCGTCGGAGGCCAAGAAGGCAGGGAGAGCGGCGAGGGTCTCCTCGGGTGACCGTATCCACCCCCTTCCGCTGGTTCGAAGATCGAGTGCCCGACCTGCGCCTGAGGACATCCCCACTCGTCGTAGGGGCCACCAGCCGAACCGACCGCCATCGCAAGAGCAGCAGCAGCGGTGAGCCCGGAGACAAACGCCCAACTCGGATGGCTTTGGATGGCTTCGATCCCACGTGCATCAGACTCATTCTGCGTCGTCCAAGAGCCCTGATCGAACCCGGCCCTAGAGTCCCCGCGCCCCGGCGCCTGCCGCCTGCGCATCGCGGCGACGTGCGTGGACGGCCGATTCTCAGCTACCAGCGCAGGGGCGTCGCCGGCGAGCTAACTCCTGATCTGGGAGACCGCTCGGCGGACGAACGCCTCGTACCTCGCGTGCCGCTCTTCCTCGTCCGAGCCGACCGGCGGATCGTCCGAGAGCCACTCCATCGCATCGAGGAGATCCCAGTACGGGTCGTAGCCGGCAACTCCGATGCTCTCGGACGCGGCGAGGAATCGGTCGGCGACCGCGAGCGAGAAGTCCCACGTGAGGTTCAGGCGCATGTGGGCGAGGTCGATCCCCACAGGACCGATCGAGCCGGTCGTCCAGTCGACGACGCCCGAGAGATCCTCACCCATCCACAGCGTGTTTCCCTGGTGGTAGTCGCGGTGGATGAAGCGGGGCGAGTGGTCGGGCCGACGGCCTCCCAGGATCTCGAGGGCTCGTTCCCACGGCCCGGGATCTTTCGACCAGCGGGGGGGTCGAAGGTCGCCGACCGCCTTCCCGTCGGACTCGAAGTACGGCTGGTAGCGGTGAAGCTGCTCGCTCGTTCGTGCCGCGTGGATCGGCGGAAGCACCTCGGCGAGGCGTCCGATGTACCCATCGAGGTGCGTCGGCCTGTCCGGCATGGGTTCTCCCGGCAGCCATGAGACGAGCAGTGTCGGGACGTCGCACTCGAGCGGGCCGATGTCGGCCCCGAGCAGCTGCGGCACCGGCAGGTCGACCGGCCGAAGGACCTCGAGAGCCTGGATCTCGCATGCAGGGTCGTACCAGGGGTCGGAGCCGAGTCGATCCGCATCCACGTAGCGCCGGAGCACCGTGTCGGTCCGAGCTCCGTCCGCCGTCTCGGCGACGAGGTGGTGGTGCGCGTGCGATGCCTTGGGCATTGGCTCGATCCGCACGATCCTGGTCCCAGCCCCAAGGGCTGATGCGGCCCACGCGAGCGTGGTCGGTGGAAGCCGTGTCGTCATCGGGGCTTCGATGCCCGGAGCCCGAACTCGAGCGGGATCCGCCCGCCGCCGACGACCAGAGCGGCTCGTCCGTCCGAGGCGACCGTGAACTTGCTGCCAGCGATGTCGTAGAAGACGCCGTCGTCACCGTGGAGAGCCGCCCGCTCCTCCCACCAGGCCAGGTTCCGATCGATCGTCGGCCCCCTATTCGTTGTAGCCGGTCGCGCCCCAGGTCTCGTCGAGGAGCTTCACGAACCACGTGCCGTTGTCGGTCCAGCCCTCCCGGCGGTAGAAGCGGTGGGTCGCCTCCCGCCAGGCGGAGGTCTCGAGCGACATCCGGAAGCAGCCGCGCTTGCGAGCGAGCGTCTCGGCCTCCGCCAGCAGCGAGCTCCCGATGCCCTTGCCGCGGGCCGACTCCGTCACGACGAGGTCGTTCACCCACGCCTGGGGCCTGGGGTGGCCGAGGCGCTGGCGGAACTCCATGTCGAGGAACCCGATCACGTCGCCCGCCGGGACCTCGGCGACCAGGGTCCGGGACTCGCGCAGCGCGAGATGGCCGCCGAACCGGATCACGAACGACGGGTTCGAGGCCGCCGAGGGCGACACGTCGCGCCCGAGCTCGACGAGGAGCGCGGCCACCTGCGGCCAGTCGTCCACGGTGGCGCGCCGGATGACGTGTGCGAGCCCCACGGCCCGGTCAGAACCAGTCGTACATGAAGGGCGCCGGCCCGGCGAACAGCCGCGCCAGGACGGGCACGGCGGGGTCGTCGCCGTCGATGAGGCCGAGCCGCACGGCGTCGAAGGGCGAAAGGAACCCCGTGTACATCGCCGACAGGATGCCCACGGGCATCGGCCGGACGCGCGCACCGGTCGCCGACGACACCTCGACCTTGCCGCCCTCCGCCGAGATCCTCCACGGGCCCCGGTTGTCGGGGAACATCCCGTCCTCGACCGCGAGGATCGCCTCGCCGCTCACCGGTGGGTAGCCCCGGCCCTCGAGCGCGGCGGCGACGTCCAGCAGCCGGAGCATCCACCGGAAGGTCCACGACGGCTTCACGCGCTGCTCCTCGACGAGCAGGGCGAGCGGATCCGCCAGCGGTCCCGGGAACGTCACCGCCTGCCCGAGCCCTCGGAAGCCGCGGAAGTAGCCGAGCAGGGAGGCGTAGCCCTCGATCGTGGAGGCGACGAAGTGCTTGCACGAGAGGCGGAACGCCACGTCGAGGTCGCCCTCGTCCTTCTCGTACAGGAACGACGCGTAGCCCTCGACCGTCCCCTCCTCGCCCCGCGCCACGACCGCGCGCTGCGGCTCGTCGGGTTTGCGACGACCCATGATCCGCTCCGGCCACCACCGGGGGTCGTCGCTGTCGATCGGGCCGTTGTCCTGCTCGGTGGCGCGCCGGTAGCAGGCCCGGACGGCCTCGAGGTCGGGGTCCGGCTCGTACTCCTCGACCGGCAGGGGCCCGCCGCCCTTGGGCAGGTCCTCCAGACCGACGCAGTGCTCGGTGTACGTTCCCGCGAGCTCGTACCCGAGGCCTCGATACGGGCGCAGGATGGCCGGGAACAGCGCCGTGAGCGGCACGCCCCGCTCCCTGGCCTCTCGCATGAGGCGTCCGACGGCGAGCGTCGCCAGGCCGGCGCCCCGATGCTCGGGGAGCGTGCCGACCCCCCAGATCCCGCACATCTCGACGTCGCGGCCGCCGAAGCGCTGCCGGAAGTCGCGGTCGGCGGCCACGCCGAGGACCCGGTCGCCCTCGAACGCGCACCGGAACCGCTCGAGCGGCAGCTTGGGACCGCTGTGCTCGAGGAAGCCGTGCTCCAGGTTCAGCGAGACGCGAAGGACGTTCGCCACCTGGTCGCGGTGGTCCTCGGCGGGCGTACGGATCTCGGTCATCGGACGAACTCGCACCGGCAGGGCGAGGCGTCGCACTTCGGGCAGCCGGTCTCGTAGCGCGCGGCGGCGGTCGCCAGGTCGACGCCGGTCAGGTTGGCCAGGGACGCCAGCCACGCGAGCACGTCGGAGAACTCCAGCTCGAGCTGGGCCTGGTCGCCGTGGCGAAGCGCCCGGGCGAGCTCGCCCACCTCCTCGGTGAGCCATCGGAACGTGGCGTCGCGCCCGCGCTTCGCGTCGCGCTCGTAATAGGTCGAGCGCAGCGTCCGCTGCAGGTCTTCGAGCTCCATCAGGTCGCCGAGTCTACCGGCCTCGCATCGGGGATCCGCCGGGCCACGAGGGCGAGGAGGAGGGCCGCGAGGACCCCGATCCCGAACGCGCCGGCGATCCCCGCTCGCAGCGAGATCGTGCCGGCGTCCGCGAGCGCGACGCTCGCCCCGCCGAGTCCGGCGCCGACACCGACGCCGAGGTAGTCCATCAGGATCATGGACGAGAGCTCGCCGGCCTCGCGGCCCTGGGTGGCCTCCGACATCACCGAGAGCGGGATCGTGGGGAACACGATGCCCATGCCGAGGCAGCCCACCGCCCACCCCACGTACGGGACGGCGATCGGGAGGCTCCGCACGAGCCCCCCGCCGACGAGCACGGCGCCCGACGCGATCAGGAGTCCACCGACGGCGACCAGCCACCGCGCACCGCGACGGCCGATCGTCCGCGACTCGTACCAGCTCCCGAGAGCCCACGCCAGGCTCGCGGCCGTCACGACCAGCCCCGCCTCGGCCAGCGTGAGCCCCCGCACCTTGCGGAGCATCAGCACGATGAAGCCGTCGACGGCCAGGAACGCGCACGACGCCAGGAACGCGCACGCCGCCGCGGCCGGAGCGCCTCGCCGAGCCCACAGCGTGCCGCGCGGCGTGATCCGCCGCAGCCCGGGCACGGCGAGCGCGATCCCGATCGGGACGAGGACCGCCGTCGCCCACGTCACGCGAGTCAGGCCGGCCAGGACCAGGCCGACCCCCGCCATCACGAGGAGGGCCGGAAGGACCGGCAGCCGGCGCTCGTCCGGAGAGGGTTCCATCCCCCGGAGCGAGGGGATCACCAGGAGCGCGCCGGCCACGATGGCCGGGACCGGCGCGAGGAACGCCCACCGCCACCCGATGGACTCGGCGATGATCGCCCCCAGTAGCGGACCGACCAGGCCGGGCAGGATCCACATCGACGCGAGCAGCGCCATCACCCGCGGCCGGATCCGCTCCGGGTACGTCTTGGCCACCGCCGCCAGCGAGACGGTGTACAGGCCCCCGCCGCCGACGCCCTGTACGAAGCGGCCCAGCACGATCACGAGCATGGACGGGGCCGACGCGGCGATGATCAGTCCCAGCGCATACAGTGCGATGGTCACGGCGAGCACCGGGCGTGGTCCCACCCGGTCGGTGATCCGCCCGGCGATCGGCACGGAGCCGAGCGAGGCCAGCGTGAACGCGGTGAAGATCCACCCGTAGAGCGACAGCCCGCCGAGGTCGCTCTCGACGGCCGGCAGGATCGTCGCGACGATGAGCGCCTCGATCGCCACGAGCGCCTCGAGCAGGAGCAGCCCGGTCGTGAGCCTTCCCCGCGCTCCGGAGAACACCTCTCGCCACCGTGGAGGCCCCGCGGCGACGCCCGTCCCGGCGTCGGTGGTTCCGTCCGTCATCGTGACGAGAGCTTACGGAGGCCCCCGACCATGAACCGGGCGATTTCCCGACCGCGAGTCCCATTCGAGCCCCGGCCGGCCGCTACACTCGGCCGATGCGTCGGATCGTCGTGATCGGTGCGGGAAGCGTGGAGTTCACGCGGAACGTCGTCGCCGACCTGTGCTCGTTCACCGAGCTCCACGGCGAGGTCACGTTCGCCCTGCACGACATCGACGAGGAGCGCCTCGCGTACTCGGCCAGGGCGGCGGAGTCCATCGTTCGACGGACCGGCGCCGGCTACGCGGTCGAGGCCCACGCCGACCGGCGAGCGGCGCTCGACGGCGCGGATTACGTCATCAACGAGATCCAGGTCGGTGGGTACCGTGCGACGCTGACGGACTTCGAGATCCCCAGGAAGTACGGGCTGCGCCAGACGATCGCGGACACGATCGGGATCGGCGGGATCTTCCGCGGACTGCGGACGATCCCCGTCGTGGTCGGGATCGGCAACGACATGGCCCAGTTGTGCCCCGACGCCCTGCTGCTCAACTACGCGAACCCGATGGCGATGCTGCCGTGGGGCGTCTACGCCGGCACGCCGTTCTCGAACGTCGTGGGCGTGTGCCATTCGGTCCGCGACACCCACCACTTCCTCGCGGCCACGGTGGGCGTGCCCGAGGAGCACGTGGCCTTTCGGACCGCCGGGTTCAACCACCAGGCGTTCGTCCTGGAGTTCCGGGACCGCCGGACGGGGAAGGACCTGTACCCCAGGCTCCGCGAGATCGTCGAGGCCGATCCCGAGGGGCTCGGCCGGCGCGTCCGCGTCGAGATCTTCCGGCGCTTCGGCTACTTCCCCACCGAGTCGAGCGAGCACTCGAGCGAGTACGTCCCGTGGTTCCTGCACCACGACGACCAGGTCGAGCGGTACCGCTCAGAGATCGACGAGTACGTCCGCCGCAGCGACGAGAACCTGCTGGACTGGGAGTCGACGAAGGCGGCGCTCGACCGCGGCGAGGAGCTGGAGATCGAGCCGAGCTCCGAGCTGGCCTCGGAGATCATCCACTCGATCGAGACCGGCGTGCCCCGAGAGGTCTACACGAACGTCCGCAACGATGGACTGATCGATGGTCTGCCGCGCGACGCCTGCGTCGAGGTCCCCACGCTCGTCGACAAGAACGGCGTGCAGCCCACGCGGATCGGCGCGCTCCCGCCACAGCTCCTCGCGCTGAACCGGACGTTCGTGAACGTGGTGGAGCTCACCGTGCGGGCGGCGCTCGAGGGCCGTCGCGACCTCGTGTACGACGCGGCGCTCCTCGACCCCAACACGGCGGCGACGCTCACCGTCGATCAGATCGTGGCCATGTGCGACGACCTGATCGAGGCGCACGGCGAGCTCCTGCCGCCGGGCATCCGCTGAGCGCCGCTCACACCTCGGTCACGGTCAGACCGGCCTCGCGGAGCTCGGCCACGGCGGCGGGCTCGGCGCCGGAGGTGAGCAGCTCGTGGACCGCCGCGATCGGGCAGATGCGGGCGAACGCGACCACGCCGAGCTTCGAGCCGTCGGCCACCGCGATCACGCGATCCGCTCGCTCGAGCAGGATGCGGTTCGTGTGGGCCTCGACCTCGTGATGCGTCGTGAGGCCGTCGCGCGTGGAGATCCCGTCGGCGCCGAGGAAGACCACGTCGAGATGGAGATCGGCCAGCGTCTGCTCCGCGATCGGGCCGACGAGCTCGTAGGACTCGCTCCGGGCGATCCCGCCCGTGACGACGAGCTTGATGTTGGGCCGCACCGCGAGCTCGGCGGCGATGTTCAGGGCGTTCGTGACGACCGTCAGCCGTCGCTCCACCAGGGCCCGGGCGACCTGGGTCGTCGTCGTCCCGCCGGTCAGGCCGATCGCGGCGCCGTCGGAGACCCGGTCCGCCGCGGCCTGGGCGAGTCGACGTTTCTCCTCCTCGTGCCGGGAGGCCTTGTACCGCAGCGGGAGCTCGTACAGGACGCCGTGCGCCACCGCCCCGCCGTGGGTCCGGCTGAGGAGTCGCTGGTCCTCCAGCAGCTCCAGGTCCCGGCGGATCGTGGCCGAGGAGACGCCGAGCCTGGAGGAGAGGTCGGCGACGGCGACGGAGCCGCCCGTGGAGAGCTCCTCGAGGATCGTTCCGAGCCGGTCGGACTGCCGCACGCCCCGAGCATAGCGCGCTCGTGTTGCGTTCGTGAGCGATATGACTCTATAGTCGCCCCAAGTGAGCGAAATCGAGCGCGAGATCGCCAGCCAGCCCTCCTGTTGGAGGCAGGCCGCGAGTCGCGAGCCCTCGGTCCGGGAGGCGCTGCCGGCCCCGGGGACGCGGGTCGCGGTGATCGGCTGCGGGACCTCGCTGTTCGTGGCCCAGGCGTACGCGACGCTCCGCGAGGCGCTCGGGAAGGGGGAGACGGACGCGTTCCCCGCGTCGGAGGTTCCCACCGGCCGCGCCTACGACCACCTGCTCGCCATCTCGAGGAGCGGGACGACGACGGAGGTCGCGCGCACCCTCTCCAGCGGGCGAGCCGGCACGCGCGTCGCGGTCGTGGGGGTCCCCGACACCCCGGTGGCCCGCGCCGCCGACCGCGTGGTGACGCTCGAGTTCGCCGACGAGCGATCGGTCGTCCAGACGCGCTTCGCGACGACGGCGCTCGCGCTGCTGCGCGCGAACCTCGGCCAGGAGCTCGGCCCGCCGATCCGGGAGGCGGAGGCGACGGCCGGCTCGGCGCTCCCGGCGGACCCCGTGCGGTTCTCCCATTTCGTCTTCCTGGGGAGAGGATGGAGCGTGGGACTTGCCAGCGAGGCCGCGCTGAAGCTCCGCGAGGCTGCGCAGGTGTGGACCGAGTCCTATCCCGCGATGGAGTACCGGCACGGCCCGATCAGCGTGGCCGGTCCCTCCACGCTGGTGTGGGCGCTCGGCGACGTCGGGGGCTCGGTCCTGGAGGACGCGAGGGCCACGGGCGCGACGGTCGTCGGCGGGGATCTGGACCCCATGGTGGAGCTGATCGGGATCCAACGGGCGGCGGTGCGGCTCGCGGAGCATCGGGGCCTCGACCCCGATCGCCCGCCGCACCTGACGCGCTCGGTGGTGTTGTCGTGACGTGCTGCTCGACGGGAGGTCGACGATGAAGCGCTCGTGGTGGCTCGCGCTGGGGCTCGTGCTGACGCTCGTGGCCGTGGGATGCACGAGCGGCGACGACGGCGGCGACGGCGACGGCGGATCGACGGGCGGGAACGTCCATCTCGTCATGTGGATGGGCTACACGCCCCCGCCGCCCGAAGCCGAATCCCTCGAGTACCTCTCCGTCCAGCGCATGGTGGAGGCGTTCCAGGCGGAGAACCCGGACATCACGATCGAGCTCCAGTACGTGAACAGCGACAACGCGCTGCAGAAGGCCACGGTCGCGCTGCAGGGCGACAAGCAGCCCGACATCTCGTACCAGTACGGGACGAACATGCCGCAGCTCGCGACGAGCCCCAAGCTCGTCGACCTGACCGACCGCGTCCAGGCGGACGGCTACAACTGGGACGACTTCTACCCCGGCGAGCAGAAGGTGGCCACGGTGGACGGGAGGGTCCTCGGCGTGCCCGCGCTCGTCGACAACCTGGCCGTGGTCTACAACAAGGACCTGTTCGCGGCGGCCGGCGTGCCCGAGCCCGGCCCGGACTGGACGTGGGCCGACCTCCGCGCGGCGGCCCAGGCCGTCACCGACCCGGCGAACAAGATCTTCGGCCTGGTCTTCCCGGCGGACGGGAGCGAAACGACGGTGTGGCAGTACGACGCGATGCTGTGGGCCGCCGGCGGCGACCTCCTCACCGACGACAACAGCCAGGTCGCGTTCAACGACGACGCCGGCGTCCGGGCTCTGACGACGCTCACCGAGATCCAGCAGGACGGTTCCATGTACCTGGACTTCCAGCCGGACTCCGGCAAGTACGGACAGCTCTTCAACTCGGGCAAGATCGGGATGGTGATCACGGGGCCGTGGGACCTGGGCGGGTTCCCCGACGTGAACTACGGTGTGCAGGTCATGCCGTCGTTCGACCCGGGTGGGAACCACCAGACGATCGCCGGCCCGGACAACTGGGTCATCTTCGACAACGGTCCCGAGCGCGTCGACGCCGCGTGGAGGTTCCTCAGCTTCATGACCTCCCCCGAGCAGGTGCTGCAGGACTCGCTCGACACGAGCCACCTGCCGACGCGGGCGTCAGTCGCCGGGATGAGCGACTTCCAGCCGTTCTTCACGACGTACCCGGGCACCGAGGTCTTCGTCGACAACCTGGAGAACGTGGTGAACGCCCGGCCGCAGATCCCCCAGTACCCGAGGATCTCCACGGCGCTGGGCCAGGCCATCGTGAGTGCGCTCCAGGGTGACGTCTCGCCGCAGGACGCGCTCGATCAGGCGGCCGAGCAGGGCAACGGGTTCCTGGCGATCCCGGGCTGACGGCCGGTGGCCGTGAGCGCCCGCCGCGTCGTGCAGTCCGAGCACTTCGTCGGCTGGGCGTTCGCGTTCCCCGCGGTCGCCCTCGTCGTCGTGTTCGGCATCGTGCCGATCCTGTGGTCGGCGTTGATGTCCTTCCAGCGCACGAACCTCATCGCGCCCGCCGAGTGGGTCGGCCTGGAGAACTACCGGGCCCTGCCCCAGGACCCGCTCTTCAAGACCGCGATGGTCCACGCCGCGATCTACACGGCGCTGTTCGTCCCGCTCTCCGTCGCCGGGGGCCTGTTCGCAGCCGTGGCCCTCAACCGGAGGATCCGAGGCATCCGGCTCTACCGGCTGGCGGTGTTCGTGCCCGTGGTCATCTCGACGATCGCGACCGTCATCATGTTCCTCGTCCTGCTGGACCCGAACTACGGGCTGGCCAACTGGCTCCTGGGGAAGGTGGGGCTGGGCCCGTTCGGCTTCTTCACCAGCTCGAACGGCGCCCTGTTCGCCATCGTCGTGATGACGGCGTGGGGGTGGGTCGGGTTCGACGCCCTGATCTACCTCGCGGCTCTCCAGGGCGTCCCCGCCGACCTGCTCGAGGCCGCGTCGATCGACGGCGCCCGACCCTGGAGCATCTTCCGGAACGTGACGCTGCCGCTCCTCGGCCCGGCGACGCTGTTCCTGGTCGTGTTCTCGTCGATCAACGCGTGGCAGCTCTTCGACGAGGTGTATCTGGCGACGAGAGGGGGGCCGGGCAGCGCCACGTACGTCCCCGTCTACTACCTGTTCACGCTGGCGTTCCAGCAGGGGATCGCCGGGTACGCCGCGGCGATCGCGTACGTCCTGCTCCTGGTCATCCTCGTCTTCACGGTCATCGAGCTGTGGGTGGGCAAGCGACTCGTGTACTACGCCTCATGACCGACGTCCTCGAACGCCCCGTGCTCTCCCCGCTCCCCGACGACGAGGCGAACCGGCGGCGTCGCTTCCTGTTCAGCCCGTGGCACCTCGTCCTGCTGCCGCTCGCGCTCCTGATGATCCTTCCGCTGGCCTGGATGGTGATCACGTCGCTCGAGACGCTGAACGAGACCCGACACTTCCCGCCCATCGTGATCCCGAGCGGCCTGCAGGGACACAACTACACCGAGGTCCTGCGGCGGGCCCCGTTCGGGTGGTGGATGCTCAACACGGTCATCGTCACCGGCGCGGTCGTCGTCGGGAACCTGCTGTTCTGCAGCCTGGCGGGCTACGCGTTCGCGCGGTTCAAGTTCTTCGGTCGGGACGTCGTGTTCCTGCTCGTGCTGGCCACGCTGATGGTCCCGTTCCAGGTCATCCTGATCCCGACGTTCGTGATCCTGCGCAAGCTCGGCCTCATCGACACGCTCGGAGCGCTGATCCTGCCGAACCTCTCGGGCGCGTTCGGCATCTTCCTCCTCCGGCAGTTCTTCCGGACGCTCCCGATCGAGCTCGAGGAGGCGGCGCGGATCGACGGAGCCTCGCGGCTCGGCGTGCTGTTCAAGATCGTGCTGCCGCTGTCGGGGCCGGCGCTCGCGACGCTGGCCATCGTCACGTTCCTGTGGACGTGGAACGACTTCCTGCTCCCGCTCGTGACCATCTACTCTCCGAACCACATGACGCTGCAGCTCGGTCTCGCGACGTTCCAGGGCGCCCATTCGACGAACACGCACCTGCTCATGGCGGCGAACGTGATGAGCCTCGTGCCGATGCTGGTGCTGTTCCTCGTGCTGCAGCGGTACTTCATCCGCGGCATCGCCACGACCGGGCTCAAGGGGTGAGGTCGTGGCCGAGGTCGTGATCGACGGCGTCACGAAGGAGTTCCTCGGCGGCGCGGTGGCCCTGGAGGACCTGTCGCTGCAGATCCCCGACGGCGAGTTCATGATCCTGGTCGGGCCGTCGGGATGCGGGAAGACGACCGCGCTCCGCTGTGTCGCCGGGCTCGAGCGGCCGACGCGCGGCCGGATCCTGATCGGCGATCGGGTCGTCAACGACGTGACCCCGCGGGACCGGGACATCGCCATGGTCTTCCAGAGCTACGCCCTGTATCCGCACATGTCGGTCCGCCGGAACCTGGCGTTCGGCCTGAAGGAGCGGAGGACGCCGAAGCCGGAGGTCGAGCGGCGGGTCCTCGAGATCAGCTCGATGCTCGGCCTCGACGACCTGCTCAAGCGCCGCCCGGCGCAGCTCTCGGGCGGGCAGCGGCAGCGGGTGGCGATGGGGCGGGCGCTCGTGCGCGAGCCGAAGGCGTTCCTGCTGGACGAGCCGCTGTCGAACCTCGACGCGAAGCTCCGCGTGCAGATGCGGGCCGAGCTCAAGCGGCTCCACGCCCGGCTCGGCATCACTACGATCTACGTGACGCACGACCAGGTCGAGGCCATGACCCTCGGCGACCGCATCGGCGTCCTGTCCGCCGGCCGCCTGCAGCAGGTCGGGCCGCCGCAAGAGCTCTACGACCGGCCGTGCAACCTGTTCGTCGCCGGGTTCATCGGGAGCCCGCCGATGAACCTGGTGCGCGGGATGGCCTCGGCCGGTCGCGTCACCGCGGGGGACCTGACCTTCGAACGAGGCGGCGTCCCGGACGGGGAGGTCGCGATCGGCATGCGCCCGGAGGCCTACGTCCCGGGCGACGACGGGCTGCCGTCGCTCGAGCTGCTGGTCGACGTCGTCGAGCCACTCGGCGACGAGGTGGTCGTCCACGGGACCACGCCGGGCACCGCCGTCGAGAGTGGCGCCGAGGAGGAGGAGGTCCCGGTCGCCGTGGAGGAGTCGCGGGCTCCCATCACCGCGCGGTTCGACCCCGACGTTCGGCTGCGACCCGGCGAGCGGATCCGGCTCGGCGTCCGGCCCGAGCGCGTGCACCTGTTCGACGTTCGCACGGGCGTCGCGATCGGCCGCTGATCACCGGCAGGGCGTCCAGGGCTCGCGTAGAGGCTGTAGTTCCGGGCCTTGACGATCGAGCTGAAGTCCCAGGCGTTCGCCGTGTCGCAGAACTCGCCGGGGTCGAGCCGGTACTCGGCCTGGAAGACCGGCTTGCCGGACTCGATGAACGCCCGCCAGGCCGGCGCCGGGATAGCCGCCGCCGTCGCACTCGTCGTACTGGAAGCACTGCTCGTTGATCGCGTAGTCGAACGACGAGAGCAGGTCCTGCGATCTGGCCGCCGTCATTCTTCAGCGCGACCGAGAGGCCGTCGGCGTGCGCCATCTCGGCGAGAGCCAGGTCGTACGCGAGCTGCGTCCGGGAGCTCACGCGCCAGCCGGTCGTGTCCCGTCCCTGCGCGTAGGTGTCGACGATGTCGTACTCGATGCCGTCGAACCCGGCCGCCGCGACCCGGTCGGTTCTCGCGCGCATCATCTGGAGCATGAAGTCGCGCTGGCCGTGGTCGTCGTTCAGGTTCGCCCAGTACTCGTCGGGGAAGCGGCGGCTGAACGGGTTGCCGAGCAGGCAGCCGTCGCACCGCCGGTCGAAGTCGACGAACTGCGCGTAGTCGGGGCGCCATCGCTCGGCGTCCCCCGCGGTCACGTAGCCGATCGCGTGGCGGTCCGAGGCGTGGATCGCGTCGACGGCCGCCGTGTCGATCACGTAGCCGAACCGGCCGGCGATCTGTGGGTCGACGTAGATGTCGATGTCGAAGACGTCCGGACGCACACACGGGCCGCCGCCGAACGGCGGTTCGCAGACGTCGACGTCGATCCCGTTGGTCGCCTCGTGCTCCCCAGCCCGGGCCTCGAGCTGCCACTGCCAACGGGTGCCGACGGCGGGGAGCCACGGTGCCGAGGCGGGGCCGGCGCTCGAGTAGACCCACAGGGACTCCCAATCGAGGCGGGCGTCGCCGGGCTCGGCCGCCCGGAGCCGGATCCGCAGCTCACGCGTGCCGGGGTCCACGAGGTCGGCGAGGCTCGCGCCCGGCGCGTGGATCACGTTGTCCTGCACGTACTTCCACCGGGCGCGCCGGAGGTCGTCGCACGGCCACTGGGCCGTCCCCGCGTCGCCGCCGCAGTGGTTCTGGTTCCCGAGCCGGACCCACGCGTCGCGCGCCCAGTCGAACGCGCTCCACGTCCATGCGTTCGATCGCGCCCTCGGGCCGCGGAGGTTCGCCACGAGCGTGATCGTCGTGACGGCCGAGGGCGCGACGTCGGCCGGCAGGACGTACGTGCGGGTGCCCGAGTACGGCTCGTCGGTCCCGGTCAGCCTGGACGAAGCGGGACGGGTCGTCCTGCGTCCCCGACTGATCGCGCGCCGCGAGCGCCTCGACCGATCCCTCGTGCGAGCCGACGGCGTCGGTCAGGGCGGTCGGCGCGAGCTCGCTCAGGCGGACGGGTTCGGCGGCGGCGGTCGACGGCACGCTGAGGAGCGTTCCGACGATCGCCAGCGCGACGACGAGCCGATTCACCGGTCGAACTGTGGCAGCCATCGCGCCTCCGCTTCGAGCATCCGATCCGCCATCTCGTGGATCCGGGGCAGGGTGAGCACGGCGCCCGTCAGCGGGTCGAGTGCGAGGGCCGTGTGGACGAGGTCCCGGTCGCCGGTGGTCGCCGCCTCGACGGTCAGGCGCTGCACGTTGACCTGGACCTCGTTGAGCGCGGCGCAGGCCGGCGGGAGCGCACCGTAGGGCGTGGGGTGCACGCCGTTCGCGTCGACCGAGCACGCCACCTCGACGCAGGCGTCGGGCGGGAGGTTGTCGATCAGCCCGGCGTTGCGCACGTTCCCGTACACGACGCGCGGCGTTCCGGTGACCATGCTGTCGACGATGAGCGCCGCGAACTCGCCTCCGTGCCGGAGCCCGTTCGTCCGCGCGTCCTCGACGATGTCCTCGTTCGTCACGTCGGCCGTCGTCGACCGGCAGATCTCGAGGTAGTCCCACCGGCGGTCCAGGTACTCCTCGACCAGCTCGGGCGTCTTGCGGAACCACGCCCAGTACTCGCTGGCGTGGTGGCTCGACTCGGTGTGGAAGTAGCCCGTGAGCCGCATGAGCTCGGCCCGGACGCGCTCGATGCTCTCGTAGGCGTCGTCCGACCGCGGCAGCAGGGGGATCGAGCGCTCCACGTGCCGCCGCGTCATGACGTCGCGGATCCGGGGGATCAGGTCCTCGTCGCCGCGGCGAAACGTCGTGAACCAGGCCGTGTGGTTCACGCCGGCGCACTCGAAGGTCACCTCGTCGCGCGGAACCCCGAGCTCGCGAGCCAGGAGCTCGGACGTCCCCTGGACGCTGTGGCACAGGCCGACGACGTTCACGCGGGTGAGGTCCGTGGCCCAGCAGTTCACCGACATGGGGTTCGCGTAGTTGAGGAGGAGGGCGTCCGGGCAGATCTCGAGCATGGTCTCGGCCACCACGCGGAGCGCCTCGACCGTCCGCAGCCCGCGGAACAGCCCGCCCGGCCCGAGCGTGTCGCCTACGGTCTGGTCGATCCCGAACTCCCGGGGGATCTCGATGTCGGCGCCGTACGCGTCGAGTCCCCCGACCTGGAACACCGTCAACACGACGTCGGCGCCGGCGAGAGCCTCGCGCAGCTCGCGCGCCACGCGGACGCGCGCGGGCACCCGACCGATCTCGATCAGGGCCTCGACGAAGCCGCGGGTGCGCTCCGCCGCCGGGACGTCGAGGTCGTACAGCACGAACTCGGAGCCCCCCAGCGCCGGGAACGAGAGCACGTCGCGGGCGAGCTCCAGCGGGAACACCCACCCGCCCGCGCCCACGATCACGATCCGCGGCGTCTCCGAGGGCATGTCGTGCCGATCCTAGCGAACCACCGGTGCGCCCCGGTCGAAGGAGGGTCGGGCCGCATCGACGCCGCCCAGGCGGAAGGAGAGGTTCATGAGACGGATCGGGATCATCGCGATCTCGGCGGGACTGGCGCTGGCGCTGGCCGCGTGCAGCAGCACGACGAACGACTCGACGTCGACGTCGCCGACGGGCGCAGCCGCCGCATCGACCGCCCCGGCCGGTTCGACGGCTCCGGCCGCGACGAGCACACCGGCCGCGACGAGCACACCGGAGGACTCCGGCGGACTCTCGGGCACCTGGTCGGGGCAGTACGACGGCGCCTACCACGGCACCTTCGTCCTCGACTGGCAGCAATCGGGGACGAACCTCAGCGGCACGATCGAGCTGTCGTCTCCGGCCCAGACCCTCAGCATCGACGGGACCGTGGAGGGGGGCACGATCAGCTTCGGCACCGTCGGCTCGACGGCGATCACCTACTCGGGAACGGTCTCCGGCGACTCGATGTCGGGCACGTACGAGGTTCAGGACGGGAGCGGCGGCTCTTGGAGCGCCGCCAAGGAGAGCTCCTGAGCGAGGGGACCGGCGGCCCGGCGCGGCTCCGCGGCCCGGCGCGTCGTCGCTCCCTCGGCGCGAGCGCCGGACACGGAGGCCGCGAGCGGGAGAAGATGCGTCCGTGCGCGGTCTGGACGACCAGGGGGTGCTCGTCACCGGCGGGTCGAGCGGGATCGGCTTCGCGATCGCCGAGCGATTCCTCGCCGAGGGCGCGCGCGTGTTCCTGTGCGGCGTCGACCAGCCCGAGGTGACGGCGGCGCTGGATCGGCTGGGGCCGGATCGCCCCGTCGCCGGCGCGCCGTGCGACGTCAGCGGGCCCGACGGCGTCGCCGCCCTGGTCGAGGCCGCCGAGCGGTTCCTCGGCCGGATCGACGTGCTGGCCAACAACGCCGGCATCGCGAGCAAGGCCAGGTTCCTCGACCTGGACCTGGCCGAGCTGGGACCGCACGATCGCGGTGAACCTCCGCGGGATGTTCCTCGTGGCCCAGGCGGTCGCCCGGCGCATGGTGGCCGAGGCGGCGGCGGGTGCATCGTCAACATGGCCTCGACGAACGCCCTCGGTGGGGAGGAGGAGTTCGCCCACTACAACGCGTCGAAGGGCGGCGTGCTCCAGCTCACCCGGACGATGGCGATCGAGCTCGCCCCCCGCGGCGTGCGCGTGAACTGCGTCTGCCCCGGGTTCATCGACACGCCGCTGAACGCGGCCCTGGCCGACGAGGATGCCTCGCGCGCGTACGAGCGTGACAAGATCCCGCTCGGCCGCCGGGGCCGGCCCGAGGAGGTCGCCGCGGTGTTCGCGTTCCTCGCCTCGGACGACGCCTCGTTCGTCCACGGCGCCGCCGTCGTGGTGGACGGCGGCCAGACCGCGGTGATGTGAAGGAGACGCCCGTGCCCACGCCGCTCGATCGCACCAGGCAGATCCCGACCGGTCCGGGCAAGGTCACGCTGTGCTGGCTTGGGCAGGCGGGGTTCGTCGCGCGCGGGCCGGAGGCGACCGTCCTCATCGACCCGTTCCTCTCGCCCCACCGCGGGCGGTTGTACGAGAGCGCCCTCCCCCCGGCCGAGGCCTCCGGCGTCGACGTCGTGCTCTGCACGCACGAGCACGTCGATCACTTCGACGCGGCGAGCGCGCCGGCCATCGCTAAGGCCTCGCCCGGCGCGGTCTTCGTGGTGCCCGCTCCGATCGTGGACATGGTGACCGAGGCGGGCATCGCCGCGGAACGCGTGGTGGGGCTTCAGCCGGGGGGCCCCGTCGAGGTGGCCGGGGTCACGCTCCGCGCCATGCCGGCCATGCACGGGGTCACGATGGCCGACGCGTACGGGTTCGGCGAGGCGCTCTCCGGGGGGATGATCAGGTTCCTCGGCTACGTGGTGGACCTCGGCGGCGTGCGGCTGTACCACGCGGGCGACACGATCCACTACGAGGGGATGGAGACGCGGCTCCGCGAGCTGTCGATCGACGTCGCCCTCCTGCCGATCAACGGCCGCGACCCCGAGCGCGAGGGCCGGGACATCGTGGGGAACCTCTCCGAGCGCGAGGCCGCGTGGCTCGCCGGCGAGATCGACGCGGGCGTGCTCATCCCTATGCACCACGACCTGTTCGAGCGGAACCGCGGCTACCCGGCCCACGTCGTCGAGAGCGTCGAGCGCGAGCACCCCGGGACCGCCGTGCTGGTCCCGCCGCGCGAGGTGCCGTTCGTCCTCGCGCCGGCGAGGCCGGCGTGAACGCGCTCGTCTACCTCGGCCCCCGGCGGATGTCGTGGCAGGAGGAACCCGATCCCGAGCCGGGCCCGGGGGAGGTGGTGATCCGGGCCACGGCCTCGGCCGTGTGCGGCTCCGACCTCCACGGCTTCCGGGAGGCCAGCCCGCGACGGATCCCCCCGCTCGTCATGGGACACGAGACCGTGGGCCGGATCGACGCGGTGGGCGAGGGCGTGGACGCCTCGCGCATCGGCGAGCGGGTCGTGCTCAAGCCGATCCTGGCGTGCGGCGCGTGCGACCGGTGTCTCGAGGGACGCGACAACATCTGCCGGCAGGGACGTCTCGTGGGGCGGGACCTCGCCGGCGGGTTCGCCGAGCGCTTCGCCGTCCCGGCGCCGGCGACGGTCCCGATCGCCGGGGACGTGTCCGACGACGTCGCCACCCTGACCGAGCCGCTGGCGAACGCCGTCCACGTGACGAGCCGGAGCGTGGCCCTCGGTGACACGGTGCTGGTGATCGGCGCCGGGCCGATCGGCGCGCTCATGGCGCGGATGGCCGTCGAGCGCGGGGCATCGGCCGTGTTCTCGGCCGATCGCATCCCCTCGCGCCTGGAGCTCGCTCGGGCGCAGGGCGCCCGGCCGCTCGACCCGGACGACCCGGAGGGCTCGATGCGGCGCGAAATCGCCGACGGCGTCGACGTGGTGATCGACGCGGTGGGGGTCGAGGCGACGTGGGCCCTTGGCCTCCGCTCGGTGCGTCCGGGTGGCCGGATCGAGGTGGTGGGTCTCGGGGCGCCCGCCGGGACGATCGACTTCTTCTCCGTGGTCGGCCGCGAGGTCCAGGTCTCCGGGTCGTTCGGCTGGACGAGCGAAGACTTCCGCCGCGCGCTCGAGCTCGTCGAGGGCGGCTCGATCGACGTCGCCGGGTGGCTGACGGGCTTCTCGATGGCCGAGGGTCAGCGCGCGTTCGAGGAGCTCGTCGACGGCACGGCACTGTTCAAGGTGGTCCTCGCTCCTTGAACCCGAACGCGGCGATGTTCGTCTACGCCGACGAGGTCGCCGAACGCTATCCGGCGATCCGCGCCGGGGTCGCCCACGCGGCCGGCCTGACCAATAGGCCGAGCGGACCGGAGCTGCTGGCCGAGCTCCGCGCCGAGCAGCGAGCGGCCGCCGACCGGCTGGCGGTCACGACGATCGCGGACCTCCCCTCGATCGCGGCGTGGCGGCGCGCGTTCTCGGCGTTCGGCGCCAAGCCGACGCAGTACCGCAGCGCGGCGGAAGCCCTGCTGCGCAGGCTCTCCAAGCAGGGCGATCTCCCCAGCATCAACACGCTCGTCGACATCGGGAACCTGGTCTCGATCCGCTTCGCCGTGCCGGTGGCCGTGTTCAATCTGGCCACCGTGGCCGTTCCCATCACGGTCCGGTTCGCCACCGGCGAGGAGCGGTTCGACGACCTCGGGTCCGGCGGGAGCGACGCCCCCGAGCCCGGCGAGGTGATCTTCGTCGACCGGGACGGGGTGGTGTGCGCGCGACGGTGGTGCTGGCGCCAGAGCGCCGGCAGCGCGACCGGTCCGACCACGGCCGAGGCGCTGTTCGTCGTCGAGGGTCACCACGCCGCCGCGGCGACGGACGTGGAGGCGGCGCTGGCGGATCTGACTGGGCTGCTCGCGTCGCACCAGCCCGCGAGCGTGGTCACGACCCGAGCGGTCGCTCCGGTCTAAGGGCTTCGAGCGCCTCCGCCATCGTCGGCTGCCCCCCCGTGCCCCCCACCGCGCGGGTCGAGAGCGCGCCGCACGCCACGGCGAGACCGAGGCAGCGCGACAACGGCCACGACGCCAGGAGTCCGGCGATGAACCCCGCGTCGAACGAGTCCCCCGCCCCGACGGCGTCGACGACGTCGACCCGGGGTGCGCCCGTGTGGACGAGCTCGTCCCCCTGCGCGGCCACCGCGCCGATCTCTCCGAGCTTCACGGCGACGATGCCGCCGTGCGTGCCGAGTGTGCGGGCCGCGTCCTCGGCGACCTCGACGCGAGCGATCGCGATCGCCTCGGCCGCGTTGGGGAGGAACACGTCGGTGTGCGGCAGGAGCTCGAGGAGCCAGTCGTCCCACCCCCCGCTCGCGTCCCAGTTGGGGTCGACCGATGTCGTGGCGCCGGCGCGGTGCGCCTCCTCGAACAGCGACGCCAGCCCGGGACGGAGCGAACGCTGCAGGAAGTACGACGACACATGGACGTGGCGCGCCGACCGCACGAGATCGAGGTCGACGTCGTCGGCGGAGAGCGCCTCGACCGTGCCCGGGGACGTGAGGATCGCCCGATCCGTCCCATCGGACAGGATGACCGAGAGTCCCGTGGGGCCGCGGCCGCCGGTGACGATCCCCGCCGTGCCGACACCCCGCTCGGACAGCGCCCCGACCATGAACGCGCCGAACGGGTCGTCCCCGACGACCCCGCAGAGCGCCGTCCGCAGGCCGAGTCGCGCGGCGCCGCACGCGGTGATCGCCCCCGAGCCCCCCACGACCAGGGTGTGCTCGACGAGCTGCTCCACCTGGCCGAACGCCGGCCGAACGTCCCCCCGCAGGACCAGGTCGGGGTTCACGTCGCCCAGCACCAGGAGGTCGAGGTCGGCCATGGCCGGCCCAGCCTATCGACCGCCGGTGTCGGGCTCCGGTGGGGCCGGGCCGGCGGTTGGCGCCGTCGCTGCAGGAAAGCACGTCGGCTTGCCCGCGATAGTCACGGAAGGGACAGCATCGCGCTCGAACGATGGCCGAGCGGTCGGTGCCGGTGGGCTCGCGCGTCGGGACGCTCCATCCCTCGGCACGAGAGGAGGGCGGCGATGGACGTCGAGGAGCTCAAGCGCGGTGCCCGGATGGTGTGGGGTCTCGGCGACTACCGGGTGGAGGTGATCCTGCGATCGATGCTTCCGCCCGAGCGACTCGTCGAGTTCGAGCGCGAGGCCGAGCTCCTCGCTCGCGAGATGGCGCGGCCCGAGGGGGACGGCATCGTCATCCCGAACGCGTACCTGCGTGTCCTCGCTCGCAAGCGCTGAGGGCTCGAGCGGCAGCCATCGACAGGCCCCTTGAAGATCCGGACCGGCCCACCCGATCGGTCAAGCGCCCGGCGATGGGGCGCAATGCGCTTGACCAGGCCTTTGTCGAACTGGTCGCCGATCTTGGCACTCCGACCGGTGGTCAACCCTTCCTGGCACACCGGTACTTCAGGTATCACACGCTCAGGGAAGGCTCGAGCAGGTTCGCCCGGTTGAGAATCCCCTGAGATACCTGGGGTTGAAAGAATGGAACATCGTGCCTAACATGTCCGAACGCTCGTTCGATGCGGAGCACGGGGAGGAGTCTCAGGTGATCTCGGAACGCACCCGCAAGCGCCGGGAAGCACTTGAGCGAACCCGGGAGGCTCGCCGCCAGATGCTCGAGGATCCGGCGATCAAGGCGCGGACGCGTGAGGTGCTTGACCAGATGGCGGGAGGGGACAAGCCGAAGGAGCCTGGAATCACCAAGGAGAGATTGCCGGACTTCCTTCGTGAGCACAACTCCTAGTTGGACTCTCGATCCTGATCGACTCGCCGAATCCCTGGCGGAGTGGCACCAAACGAATCCGAGCGTTCCCACAAGGGGTCGATTTGTCTACCGAGCGGTAGAGATGCATAATCTGCCGCGTGGTAGAGCCTCGGCGGCCCCGCGCGAGCTCGATCGTGAAGCGGCTCGCGGGCAGGAACGTCCTGGTCACGGGCGTGACCGGCTTCCTCGGGCAGGCCGTGTTCGAGCGCCTCCTGAACGACTTCCCCGAGACGCGGATCACGCTGCTGGTCCGGCCCCAGCTCGGCTCGAGCGGGCGGCAGCGGGTCGAGTCGCTGTTCGGCCGGCCCACCTTCGGAGCCCTCCGGGACAAGCTCGGCAACGAGGGGATGAAGGCGGCCTTCGAGGAGCGGGTCGAGGTCGTCGACGGCGACTTCTCGCAGGAGGGGCTGGAGATCCCGGGCGGGATCGACGTCGTCATCCACTGCGCGGCCACCGTCTCGTTCGACCCGCCGATAGACGAGGGGTTCCTGACGAACCTGCTCGGTGCGGTCCGCTTCTACGAGGCGGTCCTGGCGAGCAACGACGCCCCGCACCTGCTCCACGTCTCGACGGCGTACGTGGCGGGCAACCGCAAGGGTGTGATCCCCGAGGCCACGCTCGACCATCGCGTCGACTGGCGGGTCGAGGCCGAGCTCGCGCTCCAGGCCCGCAAAGACGTCGAGGCGGCCAGCCGCAAGCCCGAGCTCTTGGACTCGTTCCTGCGCAGGGCGCGAGCCGAGCACGGCCGAGCCGGCCCCCAATCGGTCTCCGACGACGCCGAGGACCGCCGCAAGACCTGGGTGACCAAGCGCCTCGTCCAGTACGGGCGGGCCCGGGCGCAGACGCTCGGGTGGCCGGACAACTACACGTTCACGAAGGCCATGGGGGAGCGCGCCGTCGAGGAGACCGCCGCCGCGCACGGCGCGCCGCTATCGATCGTGCGCCCCTCGATCATCGAGTCCGCGTACGCGCACCCGTTCCCCGGCTGGATCGAGGGCTTCAAGATGGCCGAGCCGATCATCCTGGCGTACGGCCGCGGCACGATCCCCGAGTTCCCCGGCATCCCCGAGGGCATCGTCGACATCATCCCGGCCGACTACGTGGTGAACGCGATGCTCGCGGCCGCAGCCACCCCGCCCGAGCCGGCGAAGCCCGCCTACTACCACGTGAGCTCGGGGTCCCGGAACCCCTTGCAGTACAAGGGCCTGTACGAGTACGTGAAGGAGTACTACGAGCGCGACCCGCTGCCACAGCACGGGCGGGGCGACGTGAAGGTACCCGAGTGGTCCTTCCCCGGCCATCTCCGCGTGGAGCGGCTCCTCAAGACGGCCGAGCGCGCCGTCGAGGTGGCCGACAAGGTGGTCACCCACCTCCCGAAGTCGAAGAAGATGCGCGACCTTGTCGGCCGCCTTGATCGCGACAAGGGGCGGGTCGACTTCATCCGGCGCTACTCGGACCTCTACGGTGCGTACACCGAGGCTGAGGTGATCTACACCGACGACCGCACGGTGGAGCTGTTCGGCTCGCTCACCGCGGCCGACCGCAAGCGGTTCCCGTTCGACTCGGCCGCGATGGACTGGCGCTACTACCTCCAGGACGTGCACTGCCCCGCGGTGACGCAGGGGCTGCGGATGCTGTCGAGCGCGCGACTGAAGCCCCAGGTCCGGATCCGCGAGCGCGAACAGCTCGTCCTGGCGCTCTTCGACATGGAGGGGACGATCCTGCCCTCCAACGTCGTCGAGTCCTACGTGTGGTCGCGCATGGCAGACCTGCCGTGGGACCAGTGGCCGGATGAGCTCGTCAGCGTGTTCTCGCGGATCCCCTCGTACCTGATGGCCGACCGCCGAGACCGCGGTGAGTTCCTCCGCACGTTCTTCCGCCGGTACGAGAACGCCACCGTCGAGGGCGTCGACCGGCTCGTAGAGGAGGTCGTGTCGGAGTTCATGCTCCAGAAGGTCTCGGCGGCGGCGGTCCGGCGGGTCCGCGAGCACCGCGCGCACGGCCACCGCACGATCATGATCACGGCCGCCGCCGAGCCGTTCATCCAGCCGCTCGCGCCGCTGTTCGACGAGGTGGTGGGGGCTCGGTTGGCGGTCGAGAACGGCATCTACACCGGCTACCTGGCCGAGCCGCCGCTCGTGGGCGAGGCCCGGGGAGCGTGGCTCCGCCGGTACGCCCTCCTCGAAGGGGCCGACCTGAAGTCGAGCTACGCGTATGCGGACTCGCACTCGGACCTCGCGCTCCTGCGGGCGGTCGGCAACCCCGTCGCCGTGAGCCCCGACGCGGCGCTCCTGCGCCTGGCCCGCCGCCGCCGGTGGCCGGTCGAGGAGTGGCAGATGGCCGGCGGCATGCCTCGCGTCCGTTTCCCGAAGCCGGCGGTGCGCTGATGAGAGGGATGGCGCCTTCCGAACGCGGTCGATCTCGAATTCGGTATCGAGTCGTCTCGGGAGGTCTGCATGTGTGCCGGGTGCCGGGCCGATGACGGTCCAGGCGCTCGAGCTGTTCCGCTCGGCCCCGCGGTACCTGACGGCTCGCGCGGTGGGCGACAGGGTCCCCGGCCTGCTCTCCGGCGCCCTCGCCCCGATGCGGCTCGTGAACAAGAAGGACCCCGAGGTGAAGGGCCCCGGCTGGGCCCGTGTGCGCCCCCTGCTCTCCGGTATCTGCGGCTCCGACCTCGCCACGATCAGCGGCAAGTCGAGCTTCTATTTCTCGCCGCTCGTCTCGCTCCCGTTCGTCCCCGGCCACGAGGTCGTGGGCGAGCTGATCGACGACGTCGACGACCTCCCCGCCGGCACGCGGATCGCGCTCGAGCCGGTCCTGTCGTGCCTGGCCCGCGGCCTCGACCCGTGCCCGAACTGCGCCGCCGGCCTCACCGGCCGGTGCGACCGCGTTACCACCGGCCACGTCAGCGCCGGCCTCCAGACCGGGTACTGCGCCGACACCGGCGGGGGCTGGTCGAGGATGTTCGTCGCGCACCGGTCGCAGCTCCACCCGGTGCCGGACGAGCTCTCCGACCGCCGCGCCGTGCTCGTCGAGCCGCTCTCGTGCGCCGTCCACACCGCGCTCCGCGCGAACGTCGAGCCGAACGCGAACGTGCTCGTCGTCGGCGCGGGGACGGTCGGCGTCCTCGTCCTCCTCGCGCTGAAGGAGCTGACGAAGGCGGGCCGGATCACCGTCGTGGCCAAACACGGCGCCCAGCGCGAGTGGGCGAGGGCGTTCGGCGCCACCGAGGTCGTCGACACGAAGGAGGCCACGAACGCCGTCCGCCGCTCGAGCCACGCGATGAAGCTGAAGCCCGAGTACGGGCCCTCGTTCCTGCTCGGCGGTGTCGACGTGGCGATCGACTGCGTGGGCTCGAAGGCAAGCCTCGACCTGGCGCTCCGGACCACCAAGGCGGGCGGGCGCGTCGTTGCGGCCGGCATCCCCGGCCCCGGCGCCGACCTCACGCCGCTGTGGTACCGCGAGCTCGAGCTCGTCGGCGCCTACACCGGCGGGATCGAGACCGTCGAGGGCGAGCAACGCAGCGCCTTCGACCTCGCCATCGACATCGCCCGCGAGAACCCGATCGACGGGATCGTCGGCGCGACCTACCCCCTCCCGCGGTGGCGCGAGGCCATCGACCACGCCCTCGGCGCGGGCAAGCTCGGCACGCTCCGCGTGGCCTTCGACCCTCGAAAGGACTGAGACCAACCATGGCGCGACCGGGTTTCGTGTTGGAAGTCGACGAGCGGACGCCTCCGCTCCTCGTCCACCAGGGCGAGGGGTTCCGGCTCCAGAAGTTCCCGCTCGGCTCGCGGGTGATCTACCCGCCGGACTCGCTCCCGGCGATCCGCAACGTCCGCGGCGCGATCCGCCACGCCCTCGAGCACCCCGTCGACGCCGAGCCCCTCCGCGAGTTGCTCACGCCCGGCATGAAGCTCACGATCGCGATCGACGACGTCTCGCTCCCGCTCCCGCCGATGCGGAGCCCCGACGTCCGCCAGCTCGTGCTCGAGGAGGTCATCGAGCTCGCGGCCCACGAGGGCGTCGAGGACGTCAAGCTCTACATGGCCAACTCGCTGCATCGCCGGATGACCGCCGACGAGATCAAGCACGCCGTCGGCGAGCGCGTGTTCCGCTCGTTCTACCCGAAGGACCTCAAGAACCACGACGCCGAGGACCGCGACAACCTCGTCTTCGTCGGCACCACCGACCAGGGCGAGGAGGTCGAGCTCAACAAGCGGGCCATGGAGTCGGACCTGCTCGTCTACGTGAACATCAACCTCGTGGCCATGGACGGTGGCCACAAGGCCGTGCCGGTCGGCCTGGCGAGCTACCGCAGCGTCCGCCATCACCACAACGTGCACACGATGCTGCACTCGAAGTCGTACATGGACCCCCGGCCCGGGCGCTCGGCGATCCACGACTCGTGCGCCCGGATGGGCCTCGTGCTGAAGGACGCCGGTCTGAAGATCTTCCAGATCGAGACCACGCTGAACAACGAGACCTTCCCCAAGCCCTTCGGCTTCATGAACAAGCGCGAGTGGGAATGGTCGCTGATCGAGCAGGGCACGTACCTCGCGGCGAAGAAGGCCAACGAGCTCGGCCCGAGCGCAGCCAAGCACCAGATCTGGACGCGGATCGAGTCGCCCTACGGCGTGACCGGGGTCAACGCCGGCGCCGTCGACGGCGTGCACGAGCGGACGCTGGCCCGCTTGCACGAGCAGCAGCTCGTCGAGGTGCAGGGCCAGAGCGACGTCATGGTGATCGGCCTGCCGTACGTCGGCCCGTACAACGTGCACTCGATCATGAACCCGATCCTCGTGCACTGCCTGGGGCTCGGCTACCTGTTCAACATGTACCGGAACAAGCCGGTGGTGCGGCCGGGCGGCGTGATGATCCTGTTCCACCCGATGCCGAACGAGTTCCACCAGGTCCACCACCCGAGCTACGTCGACTTCTTCGAGGAGGTCCTGGCCGAGACCACCGACCCCAGCACGATCGAGTCGAAGTACGAGGAGCGGTACGCCACCGACCCCTGGTACATACACCTGTACCGCAAGAGCTACGCGTACCACGGCGTGCACCCCTTCTACATGTGGTACTGGGGCGCGCACGCGCTCGACTACCTCGGCGACGTGGTGGTGGTCGGCGGTGACGCCAAGGTGTGCGAGCGCCTGGGCTACCGGGCGGCGTCGAGCTTCCGCGACGCGCTCGAGATGGCCGGCGAGAAGGTGGGCCGCTCGCCCTCGATCAGCTACCTCCACGTGCCCCCGTTGGCGATCGCGGACGTGCGATGAGCTTCGTCGACGAGATCCGCGACGTCGCCAAGGGCTGGCGGTGGGGCCGCCGGACGATGACCCCGCGCTCGGCCCTCGAGTCGACGCCGCCGCCCAAGCGCTGGGACTTCCCCACGGACTGGGCCAGGACCGACGCGGCCGGCGTGGCGCGGGACGTGATCCTGGACTACGGGATCAAGTCGATCATCTGGAACGAGACGAGCCCCGAGGTCTTCGGCCTCGACAACCTCGAGGGGCTGAAGGGCCCGGTGATGTTCATCTCGAACCACTCGAGCCACCTCGACGCGTCGATCCTCATGGTCACGCTGCCGAAGGACTGGCGCGAGAAGACCGCGACCGCGGCGGCCAAGGACTACTTCTTCGACGTGTGGTGGCGCTCGGCGTTCACGGCGCTCGTGTACGCGGGCTTCCCGGTCGAGCGCGGCGCCGGCGAGCGGGCCACGGCCAAGGCCAAGGAGCTGATCCGCGACGGCTGGAACATCATCGTGTTCCCCGAGGGGACGAGGTCGGTCGACGGCTGGCTCCAGCGCTTCCGCCACGGGACGGCCAAGCTGGCCCTCGAGATGCACATGCCGGTGATGCCGGTGGCGATCGTCGGCGCATACGCGGCGATGCCGAAGGGCCGGTCCTGGCCCAAGCCGGGCCGGCCGCCGATCCGGGTCCGGTACGGCAAGCCGCTGTTCCCGGCCGAGGGCGAGACGCACCAGCAGCTCTCGCTCCGGATGCAGCAGGCCGTGGCCGAGCTGTTCGACGAGGACCGCACGAGCTGGTTCGAGGCCCAGCAGCGCGCCGCCCGCGGCGAGACCCCCAAGATGACCGGCCCCCAGGGCCCCGGCTGGCTCCGGACCTGGGAGGGCACGAGGCCGATCCGCCGCAGCGGCAAGCCCCCGGTCTGGAAGTGATCAGGTGACGCGCACGGGCGGCGAGGTCCGGCGCCACGCGCTCATCGAGGAGGCCATCCGCGCGTTCGGCCGCGAGGGCTACTCGGGCGCGAGCCTCGAGCAGATCGCGACCGCCGTCGGGATCCGCAAGCAGACCCTCCTGTACTACTTCCCGACCAAGGATGCGCTCCTCGAGGCGTGCCTCCAGGCCGCCGGTCAGCGCGTCGCCCAGGACGTCGTCGCCGCCCTCGAGGGCAAGGAGACCTACTGGGACCGGGCCGAGGCGGTCATCCACGCCGTCTTCCGCCTCGCCGAGGAGTGGCCCGAGTTCCCCATGTTCGTTCGGGAGGCGGGTCGGCTCGGCGCCGAGGGGTTCGAACGGTTCGCGAGCGTGATCGACCCGCTGAGGAAGCGGGCAGTGGACTTCCTCCAGGCCGGGATGGATGCGGGGGAGATCCGAGAGCAGGACCCCGCGTTGCTGCTGTTCATGCTGTACACGGCGGTGGTGGGATCGCTCACTGAGGCGAGCGTCCTGAATGCCGTGGTCGGAAAGGACAGGAGCCGCGCTTCACTTCGTCGGCGTGAACGAGAGGTTGTCTCGTTCGTTCGGGGCGCCCTGGCGCCCGCCGTGTAGTCCTCGCCCTTCTTTGACAGGTCTAGGCAGTTTGCGCGAGGCGCCTGGGATTGCCCGTGAAGCTCTCCTCGTGCGCCACACCCGTCACCGAAACAGGGGCCTGCTGTGCTGACGTCACGGCCTCTCGCAAGGCGGCCAGGAGGTTGTTGCTTGTCCCGGTTCCTGCCTCGACCGTGTACCTGGGGCTGAGGTAGGCCTTGAGCGCTTGCCGCACCACATCTGAGTAGCTGACGTCGAGGTCTCTTGCGGCACGCCGCAGTAGTTCTGCATCTTCTGAAGACAAGCGGACGGTAATTGTGGCGCCCAGTGGTCGGCGCGGGGCGCCGGCTTCAGACGTCTCGTCCTCACCCCACACATTCGAGTCGTCCTTGTGAGCCTGGTAGAAGGCTGCGCGCTCCATATCCGACATCTCCGCTCCTCGCTTTCACTTCGCCAAGTACTTCGCTTCCTCTTCCTTCGTAGGCCGCCAGCCGGTAACTGCCCTAAGCCACAGCGTCCGTTCGTTCATCGAGACCACGATCGTAAGCGGTCGGCCAGCGTCGGTGCGACCGACCATCTTCCAGTCTGCGCTCCCGCCGGCCTTATTCGGAGCCCACTTGGGTGCGTTCCAGAAGACTTCCTCGACTTCCCAAGGGCGGATCTCGTGTGCCGCAAGCTCGCTCTCGTTCGCTTCATCCCACTCCAACCCCTCGCTGTCCCTTGGGTGCACTTGTCAACTCCCGCCATCTGTCTTACACTTCAGCCCAGAATGTAATACATCTGAAAGGGGTCGACAACATGCAGGTTGACTACGTGGTCCTGGCGGATGCCGCCGTGACGGCGGACGGGAAGCACTACATCCACGGTGCTGGGTGGGACACGATCTACGCGGCGGCGTTCCCAGTGCAACACCCGCTGCTTGCCGTGGCTGTGCGGCTCCGAGTGCCGTGGACGGCGACGAACCAGCCCCATTCGCTGGAGTTGGATATCGTCGATGAGGACGGGCGCTCAGCGTTGCCGGAGCCGCCAGGCGTGCTGAAGGGTGAAATCAACGTTGGCCGACCGCCTCAACTGCAGCCGTCCCAAGACCAAGTTGTCCCCCTGACCTTCAATCTGCGGTCGCTCACCTTTGAGAAGCCAGGAGGCTACTCCGTTGTGGTCCGCGTCGACGGAAGCGAGGAAGGAAGATCGCCATTCAAGGTCGCTGAAGTGCTTGGTGGCTGATTGGCCAGTCGAAGCCAGTGACGGGGAAGGTGCGCGAGGCCGCTGCTAGGGGCCCGCCAGGAGATGCTCGAGGCCATCCAGGATCAGGTCGAGCGCGAACTCGAACTCGAACTGGTCGTCGCACCCCTCGCCGACCACCGCGCCGCCCTCGTCGTGCGTCCCCATGGCCACCGGGATCAGCTTCGCGATGTTCGGGTAGGCGTCGGCCATCTGCGTCCACATCTCGGCCGCTTCCTCCTCGGGCATGCTCGACGTGTCGTCGAACAGCTCCTGCGAGAACCCCAGGATCCGACTGCCCATCACGTGCATCGCGTGGTGCGTCAGGTCGATCGAGAAGCCGCCGGCGAGGAAGACGCCCATCATCGAGTCCATGTAGGCGATGACGGTCGGCGTCGGCTCGCCGCGGGACTCGAGCACGCGCGAGGCCCAGGGGTGGCGCAGCAGCGCGCGTCGGGCGGACAGGATCCGCTCGCGCATCGTCGTCTTCCACTCCGCGCCCTCGATCGGCGGGTCGATCTCGCCGACGACGACGTCGATCATCCCGTCGAGGAGCTCGCCCTTGTCGGCGACGTGTTTGTAGAGCGCCATCGGCACGACGCCGAGCTCCTGGGCGATCCGCCGCATGCTGATCGACTCGACGCCGCCCTCGTCGGCCAGGGCCACCGCCGCCCGGAGGATCCGCTCGCGGCTGAGCGGCTCGCGGGGACGTGCCTCGACCTCGGCCTTCGCGCTCATCTCACCCCCGTCCGGAATCTGACTTGACGAGTGTACGACGTACACCCTAGGATACGCGCGCAGGTGTACGGCGTACACCAGCGAACGAGGGGCCGGCGGAGGGGCTCGCCGGCGGGACGGATCGGAGGGATCCATGGCTTCGGAGAGACGGCTCGCGAGGATCGCAGGTCTGCTGTACCTGGCGGTCGCCGTGCTCGGCGGCTTCGCGGAGCTCTACGTGCGCGACCGCATCGTCGAGCTCGGGGACCCGGCCGCGACGGCCGGGAACATCCGGGCGTCGGCCACGCTGTTCCGCGCCGGATTCGTCGCGGACCTCGCCCAGGCGACGATCTTCCTGTTCACCGCGATGGCGCTGTACCTGCTGCTCCGCGGCGTGAACGAGCTGGTGGCGCGCGCGATGGTCGTCATCGTCGCGGTGAGCGTCGCGATCATGTGCCTGAACCTGCTCAACCAGTTCACGGCGCTCCAGCTCGCCACCGGCGAGACGGCCGGATCCGCCGCCCAGGCGGGGCTGTTCGCCGAGATGCACCACGCCGGGTACCTGATCGCGCAGGTCTTCTTCGGCCTGTGGCTGCTGCCGCTCGGCTACCTGGTCGTGCGGTCCGGATGGTTCCCGAAGGCGATCGGCGTCCTGCTGATCGCGGGGTGCTTCGGCTACCTGATCGACACGTTCGCGCGGTTCCTGGCTCCGAGCGTCGCGGACGGGATCGGGGCGGTCGTCCTCGTGCCGGCGGCGATCGGGGAGCTGTCGTTCGTGGCCTGGTTGCTCGTCAAGGGCGTGCGCGTCCGCGAGCGCGACGCGCTCGTGCCCGCGGTGGCGGCGTAGGTCGAGAGAGGAGATGGCGATGAAGGCGATCGTGCAGGACAGGTACGGGACCGCGGACGTGCTCGAGTTCCGGGACGTGCCGGAGCCGGACGTGGGGGAGGGCGAGGTCCGCATCCGGGTGCGGGCGGCGGGCGCGGGGCCCGACGTGTGGCACCTCATGACGGGGCAGCCGTACTTCGCGCGGCTCATGCCGGGGTTCCGGAAGATCTGGGGGCACCCCCGCGGCCGCGACGTGGCCGGCGTCGTCGAGTCCGTCGGCGCGAAGGTCACCGGGCTCGCGCCCGGCGACGAGGTGATGGGCATCGCCGAGGGCACGTTCGCCGAGCTCGCGGTGGGCACGGCCGAGCTCGTCGTCCCCAAGCCGTCGAGGCTCTCGTTCGAGGAGGCCGCCGCGGCGCCGATCTCGGGCCTCACGGCGGTCCAGGCGATCCGCGATTTCGCGAAGGTGAAGCCCGGGCAGCGCGTGCTCGTGATCGGCGCGGGCGGCGGCGCCGGCACCCTGACCGTGCAGGTCGCGAAGGCCTTCGGCGCCCACGTCACCGGGGTGGCGAGCACGTCGAAGCTCGAGCTCGTGCGCTCGGTCGGCGCCGACGAGGTCATCGACTACACGCGCCAGGAGCTCGCCGGCCGGTGGGACGCGATCGTCGACACGGCCGGCCGGCGTCCGCTCCGCGTGCTCCGCAAGCTCCTCACGCCGACCGGTGTGCTCGGGATCGTCGGCGGCGACGGCGGCGGGCGGTGGACGGGCGGGTTCTTCCGCCAGGTCCTCCGCGCGCCGATCGTCTCGCTGTTCACGAGGCAGCGGCTCGGCCCGGTGATCGCGAAGGAGAAGGGCGAGGACCTGCGCGCGCTCGCCGAGCTGATCGAGCGCGGCGACGTCACGCCGGTCGTCGGCCGGACGTTCCCGCTGATCGAGGCCGCCGACGCGATCCGCCACATCGAGGGCGGTCACGCCGCCGGCAAGGTCGTCGTGACGGTCTGATCACCGCTCTTGGATGGCCTGCACGGGTGCGAGCCGGCAGCCATCCGCCGCCCGGAGGCGCTCGAGGATCTCGATCGTGCCGATGTGCGCGACCCCCCGCGCCCAGCCGCTCCCGAGCGCGAGGCCGATCCGCGGTCGGCGTGAGCTCATCGTCGGCTCGCACCTGCGGCTTTGACCGGCTCGGCCTCGGGCCACTCGGGAGGCGGGCCGTACTCGGCGGCGAGACGGTCGAGGACCGCCTGACGGCGCTCGGGCGGCAGCTCCTGCAGCAGCGGGAGGTAGAGATGCTCGAGCTTCTCGAGGTGCAGCCGGACGATCGCCTCGAGCTGCGCCGCGAGGCGTTGGATCCGCTCCGTGCCGTCGCGCTGGGCCTCCGGGGGTGCGCCGAGGGTCAGGAGCGCGAGCCCCTCCGCCTCGTTCATCGTGTCGTCGATCGCGCGGATGTCGAAGATCATCGGCGCCATCACCTCGTCGTCCGAACGGACGAGCGGCGCCACGACGGGGAAGAGCGCCGACTCGTTCGCTTGCATGTACCGGATGACGTCCTCGGCCAGCGACGACAGCGCGTCCCCGAGCAGGGGCTCGTCGTCGTTCGCGCGCTCGTCGAGTTGACCGAGCGCCGCTTCGATGCGCGTCCGGAACGCGCGATGGTAGGACCGGATGATGTCCTCTGCGTCGACCATGTCCTCACACCTCCTCATCGGGGCCCGTGTCCTGCCCCTCGATCGGGATCCACAGCTCCAGCGTCATGCCGTGACCGGATGACGCCGACGCGTCGACGCGTCCGCCGATCGGGCTGAGCCGCCGGCGGATCGGGTCGAGCACGGTGTTTCGCCAGGCATGCGGGTCCGTCGTTCCGTCGTCGAAGATCGTGACCAGGAGCCCTCCGTCACGTTCGGCGAGCTCCACCTCGATCCGCGAGGCGTCGACGTTCGTCTCGAGGAACGCGAGGATCTCGCGCACCATCTCGTGGGCGATCGTCGCGACATCGACGGGCAGCGGCTCCGTCAACCGGTCGCGGACCTCGTGGGTCACGGTCGTGCGGCGCCCGACCTCGCCGAAAGCGATCTCGATCGCCGCCGCGAGTCCGGTCTGCTCCTGAACGGGTCGACGAAGCCCGGACACCATGGCTCTGGTCGACCTGGTTGCCGCGTCGAGCGCCTCGCCGAGGCGCTGGGCCTCAGCGAGGTTCCCGGGCGCGAGGCTCTCGTTCAGGAGGTAGAGCCGGAGCGTCGCGACGGTCAGGTGCTGAAGCGTGGACTCGTGGAGCTCGTTCGCGATCCGAGCGCGCTCCTCGCCGACGGCGAGATCCAGCCGGGCGCTCAGCCGACGGCGTTCGACCGCCGGCGCCCGGACCGATCGACGGGACCGATCAAGCTCGTCGGTGCGAGCCAGTTCGTCCGAGACGTCTTCGCCCATCGCGAGGACGTACTCGGTGCCGTCCGCCTCGACGAGCTCGGCGGACCCGCGCAGCACCCGGACCATGCCGTCCTTCGAGCGGAGCTCGACCGCGACGCCCGAGACAGGACGGCCGCCCCTGAGCTCCTCGAGGATGCGCCCGATGAGGTCGCGATCGACCCAGAGGCCGAGGTCCGCGGGGCGCTTCCCGAGCACCTCGTCGCGATCGAAGCCGGTCACGCGGAGGAACGCGTCGTTGACGTCGACGATCCGTTCCCCGGCGGGCGCGAGCACCGTCGCGGGGTCGGCCGTCAGGTCGAACGCTCGGGCGCGGACCGGGTCGAGATCGTGGTTGCTCGTCATCCCACTCGCCCCCCGAGTGTGGCCCCGACGGGTGCCGGCGCATCGCGCCGGGCGTCCGCGCCGACGGCGGCGACGACGGCGTCGCCATCGATCGTCTCGTGCTGCAGGAGCAGGTCCGTGACCTCCTCGAGCGCATGCCGGCCCGACTCGAGCAGCCGGCTCGCCCGGACGTCGGCCTCGTTCAGCAGGCGCGATACCTCCTCGTCGATCACGCGCTGCGTCTGCTCGGCGTAGGGGCGGGACGTCGGCTGCCCGGCGCCCAGGTAGTGCGGTCCCTCGTCCGAGAACCCGACGGGGCCGAGCCGCGGGCTCATCCCGAACTCGCGCACCATCCTCGTCGCGATCTGCGTCGCGCTTGCGAGGTCGTTCGACGCGCCGGTCGACGTCTCGCCGAGGACCAGCCGCTCGGCCGCACGACCGCCAAGGCGGATCGTGAGCAGGTCGTACAGGTAGCTCTCGGGGTAGAGGCGCCGCTCGCCCGTCGGGAGCTGCTCGGTCACGCCGAGCGCCTGGCCGGCGGGCAGGATCGTGACCTTCGCCACCGGGTCGGCGTGCTCGGAGAGCACCGCCACGATCGCGTGGCCGGCCTCGTGGACGGCGACGCTCCGCTTCTCGTCGCCGGTCAGCGCGTTCGACGCCTCGCGGCGGCCGAGCAGGATGCGGTCACGTGCCTCCGTGAAGTCCTGGGCGAGGATCGTCTTGCGACCCGCGCGGACGGCGTAGATCGCGGCCTCGTTCGTGAGGTTCGCGAGGTCCGCGCCCGAGAACCCGGGCGTCGCCCGGGCGACGACCTGGAGGTCCACGTCGGAGGCGAGCGCCTTCCCCCGGACGTGCGTTCGGAGAACGGCCTCGCGCTCGGTGAGGTTCGGGAGCGGGATCTCGACCTGGCGGTCGAACCGCCCGGGCCGCATCAGCGCGGGGTCGAGCACCTCCGGCCGGTTCGTCGCCGCGATCACCACGACGCCGGTGCTCCGGTCGAACCCGTCCATCTCGGCGAGCATCTGGTTGAGCGTCTGCTCGCGCTCGTCGTTCGTGACCATGCCGTTGCCGCGACGCTGGCCGATCGCGTCGATCTCGTCGATGAAGATGATCGAGGGCTCCCGCTTCTTCGCGTCGGCGAACAGGTCGCGCATGCGCGAGGCGCCGACGCCGACGAACATCTCGACGAAGCTCGAGCCGGTGAGGGCGAAGAATGGGACGTCCGCCTCGCCGGCGACCGCCCGTGCCATCAGGGTCTTGCCCGTCCCCGGAGGACCGACCATCAGGACGCCCCTCGGCGCCTTCGCGCCGGCCTCGGCATAGCGGTCGGGGTGCTTGAGGAAGTCGATGACCTCACCGATCTCCTGCTTGGCGCCCTCGTAGCCCGCGATGTCGGCGAACCGGGTCGTCGGGCGCTCGGCGTCGTAGACCTTCGCCTTCGAGCCGAACATCCCGCCCATGCCGGCCATCTGGCGCTGGCTGCGCTTCCCGAGCCAACCCCAGAACGCGAGCAGCAGCAGCAGCGGCAGGATGCCGAGGAGGACGTCGGCGAACGTCGTGCCCTGCGCGGGCCTTGCCGTGACCTCGACGTCGTGCGTGCGGAGCTCCGCCGAGAGATTCGTGTCCTGCAGAGCCGTCGGGATCTGCGTCGAGTACGGCCGGTCGTTCACCAGAATGCCCGCGACACGCCCGTCGGCGTCGATCTCGGCGCTGGCCACCTGCCCGGCCTCGACGCGCGTCCGGAAGTCGGTGTAGCTGAGGGTCGTCGTCGCGCCCTGTGGCACCGGCCAGAAGAGCAGCAGCAGCGACAGCCCGAGCCCGATGAAGGGCAGCCAGTTCCGCCACGCAGGCGGCGGCGGCGGCGCCGGACCTCGGCGCGGCGGCACGTTCGAGCTCTGGATCTTGTCCTGCGGTTCGCTCATCGTGAGCCTCCCCTTCTCGGGAACCCGCTCCGGCACCGGTCGTGCCCCTCGCGTGGTTCCATCCGATAGCCCCACTCTCGGTCCGGGCCCCGGCCCTCACATCCGTGGGACCACCGGCGCGTCCACCGGTGTGTCGCGAGCGCTGGCGCCCCCTCGACACGGCGGACGCCGGCGCCACGGGGGCGCCGGCGTCCGGGTCGATCCGTCGGGTCAGCTGCGGGGCCGGTCGAGCTCCTTCGAGATCGAACGCATCTCGAACGCGAGCACGATCTCCGAGAAGCCTCGGAACATCGCGTAGAACCCCACCCACACCAGGACGAGCGCGGCCTGGGCCGGATACAGCTGCTGCGACGCCCAGAAACCGAGCAGGGTCTCGAGGATCCCGACCACGAGGCCGAGGCCCCAGATCGGGTTCACGATCCGCGACATCGTCGAGGCGATGATCTGCACCGATCCGCGGAGGATCAGCAGCAGCCCGAACACCGCCGCGAGCGCCCAGAAGGACTCGATCGGCCGGATGAAGCACCACGTCGCACCAGCGACGAACGCCACCGAGAGCAGCACGTGCACCCATCGCCCGGACGGGCGGACGGCGGCGATGAAGGCCTCGTCCGCGCCGGACAGCAGGAACACCACCCCGAGCAGACCGCCGACGGTGGCGATGGAGGCAACGTCGAACCGCAGGACCAGCGCCGCGATCAGCATCCAAGCCACGCCGGCGACCGCGAAGAGCCACCATCCGCCGGTCATCAACCGCGCGGCGTCGCGTGCCGCATCGCCGGCGCCTTCCGTGTGGAGCGTGAACGGACGCTCCGGGTTGCTCATCGACATCGTTCTCTCCTTCCCTTCCGTGTCCGGGCTCTCTTCCGGCCCGGGAACCGACACCGACTCTCGTCGTGGCCGACCCCGGCCGCATCCGTGGACCCACCGGTTGGAGCACCGGCCACCCGGCGGCTCGCCTCGCCGGAGCCGGAACGCGTGCCGGGGTAGGCTTCGACGGGCGAGGATCGCGGGGGGCGCGGATGGTCCAGGGATCGGCCGCCGGACGCGGCGCTACCGCAGGGGCTCCGCTGCGCGGCCGCGATGTCGAGCTCGCGGCGATCGAGGGCCTCATCACGCGCGCTCGCGAGGGCCGGGGCGCCGGCGCGATCGTGCTGATCGGCGACGCCGGTCTCGGCACCTCCGCCCTGCTCGAGCGTGCGGCGGCGCTCGCAGACGGGATGCGAGTCCTGCGGTGCGTCGGCGCCCCGACAGAGGTCGAGCTGCCGTTCGCCGGCTTGCTGCAGATGCTGCGACCGCTGCTCGGGCTGCTCGCGCGCCTCCCGGCGCCGCAAGCCGCCGCGCTGCGAGGCGTGTTCGGTCTGTCGCCCGACCGGGTCGAGGATCGGTTCCTCATCTCGGTCGGCGCGCTGACGCTGCTCGGCGAGGCGGCGGAGGACGAGCCGCTCCTGTGCCTCATCGACGATGTCGGATCGCTCGACCACGAGACCGTCGAGACCCTCGTGTTCGTCACCCGCCGGCTGGAGGCGGAACGGATCGGGCTGCTCGTCGCGCTCACCGAGGAGGAAGCGGCGCGGTTCGCGCTCGCGAGCGTGACCGCCGTCCGGCTCTCGCCGCTCGAGGTCGACGATTCGCTCGCCGCCGTGCGCGACGTGGCCGGACCGGACGTGTCGCCTTCGGTCGCCGGCCGGATCGTCGCGGCCGCGGGCGGGGTGCCGCTCCTGCTGACCGAGCTCGTGGCGTCACTGTCGGCCGATCAGCTCCGCGGCCGCGAGCCGCTACCGGTCCCCCTCCCGGTCCCCGCGGGCGTCGAGGAGCTGTATCGGCAGCGCCTGCGGGCGCTCTCCGGGGCGACGCAGACGGCGCTCCTCGTCGCTGCGGCGACGCAGTTCGGGGAGATGAAGACGGTCTCCGCAGCCCTCACGAGCCTCGGTGTCGACGAGGACGCGTTGGACGCCGCGGCTCGGGCGGGGCTCGTCGACGTCGGCGATCGCGTCGTGTTCCGGCACCCGGCCGTGCGGCTGGCCGCGTACGCAGGTGCGTCGTCGGCCGACCGCCGGCGTGCGCACGAGGCGCTCGCCTCGGTCCTCGTCGACGCCGTGGATGAGGACCTCAGGGTGTGGCACCGCGCGCTCGCGACCGTCGGACCGGACGAGGGTGTCGCCGCCGAGCTCGAACGCTCGGCCGACCGGGCGGCCGCGCGCAGCGGGTGCGCCGGCGCGGCCTCGGCGCTCGAGCGGGCGGCCGCGCTCAGCGTCGACGACGCAGGCCGGGCCCGCCGGCTCGCGCGCGCGGCGGAGCTCGCGTGGCTCGGCGGGCAGTCCGACCGCGCGATGGCCTTCGCGGGCGAGGCGGAGGCGCTCGACCGCGATCGAGTGATCCGCGCGAGGCTGGATCTCGTCCGTGCCGCGTGGGAGGCGCAGCACGGCGTGACGAGCGACGCGATCCCGCTTCTCCTGCAGGCATCGTCGGCGGTGGAGGACGAGGATGCGGAGACGGCGTTGCGGTCGCTCTTCAGCGGCGTGATGGTGATGTCGTTGGTCGGCCGGCGACCCGCACCGCGGGACCTCGAGCGCCTCGGGCGGCTCGCGCGTCGGACGCCTCACGGCGATGCATTGGTCGCCCTCGTCACGGTCCAGGACTGGATGGCCGCCGGCGCGACGACGCCGGCACCGATGTCCCCCGGGGACGTGGCATCGATCGTCGAGCGCGTCGACGACCCGCTCTCCGCACCGTTCGCGATCCCGACCGCGGCGTACCTCGGCGATCTCGGCGCTGCACGGATCAACGGGGAGGTCGTCGTGCGACGGGCGCGGGCGCGTGGCGCGGTCGCGATGCTCTCGTTCGCGCTGCGCGGCCTGGCGGGGCTCGAGTTCTGGGCGCGGCGGTTCGACGACGCGCGGATCAACGCGGCCGAGGGCCTGCGGCTCGGCCTCGAGACCGGCAACGAGAACGTGGCGTTCGTCCACCACGGGATCCTCGCGGCCGTCGCCGCCGCACGTGGCGACGAGGCGACATGCCGCGAGGAGGCCGAAGCCGCGCTGCTCGGCGCGATCGAACGGGGCAACCGCGACGCGATCGAGTGGGCGAACTTCGCGCTCGGTCATCTCGAGCTGAGCCTCGGTGATCCGGACGCGGCGGATCGCTTCGAAGCCGTGTGGGCGCAACCGGGGATCGGCGAGCCACGGCTGATCGGCGCGGCCGACGCTGTCGAGGCCGCCGTCCGCACCGAGCGGCGCCCGGTTGCCGAGCTCCGCCTCGCGGAGCTCGAGCGATGGACGGCCCACACGCACGCTCCGTGGGCGCTCCCGCTCGTCGCGCGCTGCCGTGGGCTACTCGCGACCGGCGAGGCGGCGGAGCTGCACCTCGAGCAGGCGCTCGCGCTCCACGACGCCGGGGGGTCGGCGTTCGACCGGGCAAGGACGGAGCTCCTGCTCGGCGAGCTGCTGCGGCGCGATCGTCGGCGTGCCGACGCTCGCCCGCATCTCCGCGCGGCGGCCGAGACCTTCGCGAGCGTTCGAGCCGTGATCTGGGAGGAGCGGGCGCGGCACGAGCTCCGCACGACCGGCGAGGTCCTCCGCCGCCGTGACCCTGAGGCGATCTGGCAGCTCACGCCGCAGGAGCTCCAGATCGCCAGGATCGTCGCGCGCGGCGCGAGCAACCGCGATGCCGCCGCCGAGCTCTTCCTCAGCCCCCGCACGGTCGAGTACCACCTCCGGAAGGTCTTCACCAAGCTCGGCGTCTCCTCCCGCGCCGAGCTCGCCCGGATGTCGCTCGACGCCCCTTAGCGCGTCGCACCGCCGCGCGGGGGTGCACCGACCGGTGATCGTCCTGGTCGCTCCACGGATGTGACGCATCCCCTCGAGCACCACTCTGGAGGCATCGAGGGGTAGGAGGAGATGAGGACCATGGGACCGGCGTTCAACGCGGGGGCCGAGGTCATGAACCACGTGTTCCGCACGTACCTGCTGATCGGGACCGGGGCGTTCTTGGTGATCGTCGGGATGTTGCTCGCGGGGGATCGGGTGCGGTCGCTCCGGCGACGCCGTCGCGCTCGCGCGAGGAAGGATGACCTGTGCTCGGCGTTCGCCGAGGCCGTCGCGCTCGGCGACCTGGATGGCGCCGAGGCGATCGCCGCCGTCGCCTTCATGCAGCCCGGCGTGGGCAGCGCGTCGAACCGCGGGGCCGGCGTCCGATGAGGCTCCCCGCTCGGTCGCGCCCGCGCTCGGGATGGGGACTCGCCGACGCGCCGCGACACCCGGCCCTGTTCGTGAATCCGTCGTCGGGCCGAGGCAAGGCCGAGCGGGTCGGGCTCGTCGGGTCCGCGCGCGAACGCGGGATCGAGGTCGTGGTGCTGTCGCCGGGCGACGACTTGCTCGCCCTCGTTCGAGGCGCGGTTGCTCGCGGCGCCGACGCCCTGGGCGTCGCCGGCGGGGACGGCTCTCTCGGTGCGGTCGCGGCGATCGCGTCGGCGCACGGGCTGCGGTTCGTGTGCGTCCCCGTCGGCACGCGGAATCACTTCGCGCTCGACATCGGCCTCGACCGGCACGACCCGATCGCCGCCCTCGGCGCCTTCACCGACCCGGTCGAGCATCGGATCGACGTCGGCGAGGTGAACGGACGCGTCTTCCTCAACAACGTCTCGATGGGCGTCTACGGGGACGCGGTCCGACGACCGGCGTACCGCGACGCGAAGGTCCGGACCTTGCTCGAGACGGCGGAGGAGGTCCTCGATCTCACGGGCGGCACGTCGGAGGTCGAAATCGTCGACGACATCGGACGCGAGCACACGAATCCGGCCGTGGTCATCGTGTCGAACAACCCCTACGCGCTCGAGCCCCGGAACCGGGTGGGTGCGCGTGCGGCGCTGGACGGCGGCCTGCTCGGGGTCGTCGTCCTCGATCCGCCGCGACCGGGCCGGCCACCCCGGGGCCGGGCGTGGACGGCGCCGCGCCTCGAGGTCGCCTCCACCGGCACCGTGCACGCGGGCATCGACGGCGAGGCCGTCGATCTCGTTCCCCCGCTGCGGTTCGGCGTCCGTCCGGCGGCGCTCCGCGTGCTCGTCCCCGCGCCCTGAACCGGCTGTCTCCCCGCGTCTGCGGGGACGGCAACCCTCGAGCCCAGGGTCGGCGGTCAGCCCCCGGCCGCGAAAGAGAGCGGCGAGGACCTGCGCGCGCTCGCCGGGCTGATCGAGCGCGGCGAGATCACACCGGTCGTCGACCGGACGTTCCAACTGGTCGAGGCCGCCGACGCGATCCGGTATCTCGAGCAAGGGCACGCCGCCGGCAAGGTCGTCGTGACGGTCTGACCTCGCGGATCGCTGGTCCGGGGGCGCTCAGGAGTCCCCGCCGGGCGCCCGCTTCCCGGCAGCCTCGATCCAGCCCATGACCCGCCGTCTGACGGCCTCGGGCCCGGGAAGGAGCTTTGCGCGTTCGGACGGGACCTCGGCCCGGATCAGACGGGCATCGAGGAGCGCCCGGGCGAACCGATAGTCCTTCTCGCGTCCGGCGACCAGCTTCGAAACGACCAGATCGTGGGGCTCGAGGCAGACGGCCTTGCTCTCGCCAGCCTCGGGGTCGTCGAACGAGGCGACACGCTTCTCCCAACCTGCGGGGAGGATCGCCGTGGAGAGGCTGACACTTGCCCGTAGATACCGAACTCGTCGTGGAAGGGCGAGAGCTCGCCGATCGCACCATCGACGAGGTCGGACTTGCGCTCCTCCGGATCGTCGAAGAATGCGATGTCGGCTTCGATCGACAGCATGGCTTCCCGCGGCAGTGCGTCCTCGTCGAAGCCCGCGAGGATGGCCTGGCTCCCGATCACGAGGATCCGGGGATCGTTGGTGACGTCGCACGCGGCGCGGAGGATGTGCGCGAGGTCGCTCCTCCTCACGATCCGCTCCTGCGCCGGGTGGCCCGGAAGGCGGAGAGCACGCGCTGCCGCTCCTCCTTGGTCAGCACACCGGCGAACGGCGAGTTCTGCCGAAGCTCACGGAACCGAGGAGCCCTGGACGTGAGCGCCTCGAGGATGCGATCGAGCGGTCCACGAAGGAGAGACTCCCACTCATCGAGCCACCGGCGGCTCACACCACGCGAGTGGACCACCTTGAGCTCGGCGAGATTCTCCCGAGCCTTCTGGAGGACGCCCGAGGGATCCGCGACGAGCTTGCCGGCCGCCGCATGCCCGAGCCAGAGGCTCCGTTCCTGGTCCAGCGTCAGTCGCTGGGTACGGGTTCGCAGCGCCTCGATGTCGGAGCGGCGGATGCGCCGATGCTTCCCCGTCGTGACGAACGGCAGGTCGCCCCGGTCGCACAGGTCGACCACGTGTTGGCGCGAGGTGTTGAGGATCTTCGCCGCCTCCCCGGTCGTCAGGAGCTCGTCACCCTCAGGGCCGATCACAGCGTCCACGGCCTGGACTCTCATGCCGGCTATCGCACGTCATAATCACAAGAAACACAATACCCCGCTACGCGAGTAGTGTTTCTTGTGATATCTGCGCCCGGGTCAGCCGAGCTACTCGGCCAGTGCGAGGAGCACGCCCTCGGGGCCGCGGACGTAACAGAGCCGATAGCTGTCCTCGTACTGCACCACCTCGCCGACGAGCTCGGCGCCGCGGGCCTGCAGGCGGGCGAGGACGTCCTCGATGTCGTCGACGGCGAACATGATGCGACCGATGCCCAGCGTGTTCACCGGTGCGTTCGGCTCAGCGGTGGTGGCGGGCGGCGAGTGGAACTTGCTCAGCTCGATCCGGCTATGGCCGTCCGGGGTTCGCAGCATCGCGATGTCGCTCCGGACGCCGTCGAGCCCGACGAGGCGGTCCACCTCTGGTCCCTCGACCGTCGTCTCGCCCTCCAGCGCCAGACCGAGCTCGACGAAGAACGCGATTGCAGCCTGGAGGTCGTCCACGACGATGCCGACGTTGTCCATCCGCTTGATCGTCATGTCCTCGACTCCTCTGTCACGTGCTTCAGGGTGTGGCGGTTGCATACTGCGGGCGCCCGGTGGGCCGGTAGACCTGGATCGTGACGCCCGACGGGGTGGGTCGCGAGTCGACCAGGTCGAGCGCCGTGTCCGGGCCGGAGTCGGGGAACAGCCGCGTGCCCTGGCCGACGACCACCGGGACGGTGAGCAGGGTGATCTCGTCGACGAGCTGGTTCTCGAGCAGCCACCGGATCAGGGCGCCGCTGCCGTGCACCTGCAGCTCGCCTTCCGGCTCGGCCTTCAGCTCGCCGACGGCGGCCGCGAGGTCACCGGAGAGGACGGTCGTGTCCGCCCACAGCGGGTCGGTGAGTGTCGTCGATGCGACGTACTTGGGCTTCGCGTTCAACACCGTCCAGATCGGGCTGTCGCCCGGATCCGCCCACGTTCCCCAGGAGGCGGCGAAGATCTCGTAGGTCCGCCGGCCGAACAGGAACGCGTCGGCGCGCGCATAGACCTCGTTCAGGAACCCCATGGCCTCGGTGTCGGCGTACGGCGTGACCCATCCGCCGCGCTCGAAGCCGCCGCTGCGGTCCTCGTCCGGCCCGCCGAGTCCCTGCATCACTCCGTCGACGGTGACCATCGTGACGGTCGTCAGCTTCATGGTCGCATGTCCTTTCCCTCGTGGGTCAGTCGACCGTGGCCGTTCCGTACTGCGGGCGCCCGGTGGGCCGGTAGACCCGGATCGTTATGCCGCTGGGGGTGGTACGCGATGATCCGACCAGCTCGAGCGCCCCGTCCCGGCCGGTGTCGGGGAACAGCCGCGTGCCCTGGCCGACGACCACGGGGAAGGTGAACAGGGTCATCTCGTCGACGAGGTCGTTGTCGAACAGCCACCGGAACAGGGCGCCGCAGCCGTGCACCTGCAGCTCGCGGCCCGGCCTGGCTTTCAGCTCGCCGACTGCGGCCGCGAGATCACCGGAGAGGACGGTCGTGTTCGCCCACCGCGGGTCGGTGAGTGTCGTCGATGCCACGTACTTGGGCTTCGTGTGCAACGCGGTCCAGATCGGACTGTCGCCCGGATCGTCCCACGATCCCCAGGAGCCGGCGAAGACCTCGTAGGTCCGGCGGCCGAACAGGAACGCGTCGGCGCGCTGGTAGATCTCGTCCATGACCGTCGAGGCTTCGTCGTCGAAGTGGGCCCATCCGCCGCGCTCGAATACGCCGCGCTCGTCCTCCTCCGGCCCGCCGGGCCCCTGCATCACTCCGTCGACGGAGACCTGCGTGGTGGTCGTCAGCTTCATGGTCGCCCCCCTTTCTCGCCGGGTTCGTCCCTCGTTCGATTCGACCGGACCGCGGCGCCGATCTCATCGGTCGCAGCAGATCCCGTCCGGCCGATCTTCCAGCACCCTTCCCGAACACGCGCCCCAGGTCGGCGAGGTCGTACTCCTGAACGGACACGAACGGGACGGGCTGCATCGTTCCCGGTCCCCTCGCCGGGGGCAACTCGCCGCTCCGGGGTTCTCGAGGCCCGCCGGCGCACCGGCTGCCGTGTCCTCCGACACGCTGTGCTCGCCCGGTGCAAGGCGGCTCGATCTGTGGAAGGCTGACTCGGCTCGAAGGGGGCACGCGATGCTGGCGGCGGATGTCTACATGGTCGTCTTCCGGATCGTGCACATCGTGTCCGGGGTCGTCTGGGTCGGCTCGCTGTTCGTGGTGGTGGTCTACATCCAACCGATCGCCGCGGCGATCGGGCCGGCGGGCACACCGTTCATGTCGGAGCTCCGCAGGCGCCGGCTCGTCGACGCCATCCTCGCCATCGCCGTGGTCACCGTGGCCGGCGGACTGTTCGTCTATTGGCACGACTGGCACACGTACCCGAGCTTCGGCGACTGGATCAGCTCGACCTTCGGCGCCACGTTGACCGTGGGCGCGCTCCTCGCGATCTCGGTGATCGGCATCGGTACGCTCGTCTCCCGCCCCAGCATCGGTCGGCTCGTGGCCCTCGGGCGGCAGGTCGCCGAGGCGGGCGGACCACCCTCGCCCGAGGTCTCGGCGCAGATCGCCGCGACCCAGCGCCGGCTGATGCTCGCCGAACGGGTGAGCCTCGCCCTCACCTTGCTCGCCGCCGTGGCGATGGCGTCGGCGCGATACCTGTAGCGGTCGTCCTGCGCCGCCGCGTCTCCGAGCGGGTCGTCCCTCCGGTGAGCGTGGTGCTCGAGGCCGAGGCCCGCGCCTACGTCGACGGTCTCACGGCGTTCCGGCGCTGGGAGCGTCGGGAGCGTCGGGCCGCTCCCTACCCTTCGAGCCCGGATCCTCGCTCCTTACACGTGATGGATGCGCGTGCGGACAAGGTGGTAGAGCCCGATCAGCAGCGGGATCAGGGCGATCAGCGGAAGGAGCTCGGCGTCGTGCGTCCCTTCCTTGTTGGTCGTCGCGACGAGCCACCAACCTGCGAACCCGGCGGCGAGAACGAAGGCTCCGGCGACGAGCCATCGGATGCCCGAGCGCCTCTCTTCTTGTGCGGTTCGAGGCTTCATCTCCCCTCCCCTGGACCGGTTGCACGCCAACCGTCGATTCCCGCCGGCCATCGGGGGAGAGGCTTCGGTCCCCACCGGCGTGGGACCCTCTCTCTCCTGCGACCTGCTCGTCGACTGGAGGCGCCGGGCCCCGGGGCGCACATCTGAACAATCCCTTACAACTTGCGCTCTCGAGCCGGCCGTCCGTAACGCCCCCGCCGCGCGATCACACGTCCTCCCCGCATGCACATCCATCGACGGATGCCCGGGTCCCCGTCATCGACCCGAAGGGGGATCGACGCAATGTCAGGCAGAACTCGATTCGCACGCGCGATCGTGGCCGGGGTGGTCCTCACCCTCGCCTCGATCGTCGCGGTCCCCGTCGCAGTCGCGGCGGAGCCCGCAGCAGGGCACGTGTACGTCCAGACGAACGACCCGAGCGGCAACGCGGTCGTCGCATTCGATCGCGCGGCCGACGGCACGCTCACGTACGCCGAGACCGTCTCGACGGGCGGCCTCGGGCTCGGGGCGAGCCTCGGCAGCCAGGGCGCGCTGACGGTCACCGACGACGAGCGGCACCTGCTCGTCGTCAACGGTGGGAGCGACGACGTCTCGCTGTTCGCGATCAGGGACGGCGGGCTCGCGCTCACCGACGTCGAGCCGGTCGGCGACCTGCCGGTCAGCGTGGACGCGTCGGGCAGCGTGGCGTACGTGCTGAACCAGGGCGCGAGCACGATCCAGGCGGTCCGGATCGCCAAGGACCGTCTCGTGGCGATCCCGAAATCGACCCGGCCGCTCTCCGGCCCGGCGGCGAACGCGGCGCAGGTCGCGTTCAGCCCGAACGGCCGGATCCTGGCCGTGACCGAGAAGGGAACCGCGACGATCGACACGTTCGCGGTGCGCCGGGACGGTCGCGCCACGGGCCCGAGGGTCCAGGCCTCGAACGGCCTCACCCCGTTCGGCTTCGCGTTCGGCCCGGACGGACGGCTGTACGTCTCGGAGGCCCCGACCAGCTCGGCGTCGAGCTACGACGTCGCGTCCGACGGAACGATCGGCCTGATCAGCGGGTCCGTGCCGAACGGCCAGGGCGCCGCTTGCTGGCTCGTGGTCACCGGCGACGGCCGCTTCGCGTACACGGCCAACGCCTCGACGGACGACGTCAGCTCGTATGCGATCGGCGCCGACGGCTCGCTCACGCTGGCGAGCGGCGTGGCCGGGACGACCGGCGACGGTCCGGTCGACATGGACCTGAGCGACGGCGACGGGTTCCTGTACGTGTTCGACCGCGCGGGCGGGTCGATCTCCGCCTTCGCGGTGAACGCCGATGGCTCGCTGACGGCGCTCGCCGGCGCCGGCGGCGTCCCGACGACGGGCAACGGGATCGCCGCGATCTGACGGCGGTCGAGCGTCACCGGTGGCGGGACGGGCGGGGAAGGCCTCGCCCGTCCCGCGCCGCGGCAAGCCCGGGTGAGGCTCGTCTAGAGTCCGGCCGATGGCGCCCGGCATGCCCGAGACCGTGGGCTCGAGGAAGCGGATCCCGATGAGGGCGGCGGTCCGGACCCGGTACGGCCCGCCGGAGGTCGTCCGGGTCCGCGAGGTGCGCTCGCCGGCGATCGGCCCTCAGGACCTCCTGGTCCGGGTCCACGTCACGACGGTGACCCGGACCGACTGCGGCGTCCGCGCGGCCAAGCCGTTCTTCATCCGCGGGTTCACGGGGGTGACGAGGCCGAAGCGGTCGATCCTCGGCGGCGAGTTCGCAGGCGTCGTCGAGGCCGTCGGGCCGGATGTCACGTCCTTCGAGGTCGGCGCGAGGGTCTTCGGCTTCAGCGAGGACCTCGGGGCGCACGCCGAGTACCTGCGGATGGCGCAGGATGGGCCGGTCGCGACGATCCCGGGCGATCTGACCTTCGAGGAGGTGGCCCCGAGCACGGAGGCCTCGTACTACGCGCTCACGATCGTCCGGGCCGCGGACGTTCGGAGCGGGCAGCGCGTCCTCGTGAACGGGGCGACCGGCGCGATCGGGTCGGCCGCGGTCCAGCTGTTGAAGGAGCGCGGGGCCGTCGTCACGGCCGTGTGCGACACGCCGAACATCGAGCTCGTCCGGGGTCTCGGCGCGGACCGCATCATCGACCGGAACGTGACCGACTTCACGCGGGACGAGGAGCGATACGCGGCCGTGGTGGACGCCGTGGGGAAGAGCTCGTTCGGGCGGTGCCGGCGGCTGCTGGAGCCGCACGGGCAGTACCTCTCGAGCGATCTCGGGCCGTACTGGACGACCCCGCTCCTCGCCCTCGTCACCCGCTTCGTCGGCGACAAGCGGGCGAGGCTGCCGGTCGGGCCGAACCGCGACCGCGCGGTCGTCGAGTACCTCCGCGGACTGCTCGAGTCCGGGGCGTTCCGGCCGCTCATCGACCGGCGGTATCCGCTGGAGGAGATCGTCGAGGCGTACCGATACGTCGAGACGGGTCGCAAGGTCGGCAACGTCCTGATCACCGTGTAGGGCGGCGCTGGTTGGTCGCGCGTTCGAGGCGCAGGATGGAGCCATGGAGCCGGATCGTGGTCGTGTCCGGCGGATCGCCCCCGGGGTCGTGGCGTTCGCGGTCCTCGTCGGGGCGATCTGGCTCGTGGCGACCGGCGGGCCGATCGGCACCGCCCCCACGCCCACCCCGACCGGGTCGCCGGCTCCGACGCCGCCGCCCGCCCTGTCCCGAATCGCCGAGGTCGGCGGTTCCGCGCGCGTCGGCTTCGTCGGCCTACCTCCCGAGGGGGCGACGCCGAGCCAGCCGAGCGAGCGGGGAGCTCGTCCTCAGCTACTTCGGGCGGCAGTTCACCCACTGGTACCAGGTCTGGGTGTACGAGGACGGGCGGCTGATCTGGCAGGGGGAGGGCGACGTCCGGGAGGGGGCGAACGAGTACGCGACGGGCTTCCTCGAACAGCGCCTCACGCCCGGGGGCATCCGGCTGCTGCGGCGTCGAGGATCGCCGGAAGCCGCGCTGTTCGGCTTCCCGTGGCGGCCCCCGTACCCGGCGTCCTGGCTGCCGCCGCGTGCCTGGGAGGATCCCTCGATCCGGGCGTACGTGCCGTCCCGATACGCGGTCTGCTACCAGGGGTTGCTGCGACCGATCGAGCCGTCTCGCCTCGTGAGCTGGCTTCCGGCGCCGGTCGCGAGGATCCTCCGCGGCGGGGACTTCGACACGACCTCCGTCGACCACTGGCTCCGCGGGTTCGGCGGCGGCTGCTCCAGCGTCACGACCGAGGATGCTCGCGCGATCGCCGGAGCGCTCGAGGACGCCGGGTTCCGGCAGAACGAGGAGTTCCAGAAGGCGTTCGGGCTCACGTACTACTTCACGCCCGGAAGGTCGCTCCGGAACGAGATGGTGATCAGGTTCGAACCGATCCTTCCGCACGGCGAGGTGGGCTGCTCGAGCTGCGGAGTTGTGACCCCCGGTCCGCCACGGGACGGTGTCGAGCGGCGTGCCGGACCGGCGACGCCCCGGGGGCACCTCGTCGCCTGATCACCCCTCACGTCTCGGCGCCGCGCCAGGCCTCGCGCACGGGCACCCGGCCGCCGAAGCGGAGCACCCCGCCCGCGTAGACCCGGGCCGCCGCGCGCACCAGGCCGTAGACCGCGGCCGCCATCAGCCCCGCAGCCAGGACGGTCTGCCACAGCGGGACGCCGCCGTGGGCGATGCGCACGATCATCACGAACGGCGCCGTGGGCGGGAACAACGACCCGAGGACGGCCGCGCCGCTGTCTGGGGACTCGGTCGCCAGGAACGCGAGGAGGTACGCGGCGAGCTGCACCGCCGTCATCGGGAGGACGAGGCTCTGGGTTTCCTCCTGGCGCGAGACCAGCGATCCCGCCGCCGCGTAGACCACCGAGTAGAACCCGTAGCCCAGGACGAACCAGAACACGATCCACCCGAGCGTGCCGGCCGTGGTCTCGGGGATCACCGCGTTGTCCGAGACCGACAGGGCGACGAGCCCGGCGGCGACGACGAGCGCGAACTGCGCCAGCCCGACGAGGCCGATCCCGAGGACCTTGCCACCGAGCAGCTCGGTGGCCCGGACGCGCGAGAGCAGCACCTCGACCACGCGGCTCGACTTCTCTTCCACCACGCCCACCAGCACGAAGCCACCGTACGTGGCGATCATGATGAACAGCAGCACGACGCCGATCCGGCCGAGATCGGCTCGGGCCGTCTCCTCCTCGGTCGTCGGGTCGAGGCTCGTGGACCGGAGGTCCGGAGACGAAATCAGCCGCTCGGCCTCGTCCGCGGTGAGGCCGAGCTCGCCGATCGTCTCCTGCCGGTCGAGGGTCGTCACCGCCGCCGTCACCGCGGTCCGGAGCTGCTCGTCGACCTCCGCCTTCCACACGAGCGCCTGCTGATCCACGAGGAGGACCGACACCTCGTCGGCGCGCAGGGCGGCCCGGCCCGCGGCCGCGCCGGCGAGCTCCCGGGTCTTCACGGTCATGTCGAGCTGCTCCCCGGTGGCCTCGAGGACGGCCGGGAGCTGCGGCGAGCTCGCGCCGACCAGGCCGACCGTCCGGGTGGGCTTCTCGCCCCCGCCGTAGATCTCGGGGACCATGATGAGGGCGACGACGACCCCGACCGCGACCAGGGTGGAGACCCGGAACGCCGTCGTGCGCACCCGCTGGTTCCACTCGCGACGGGCGACGAGCCACAGGCGCCGCATCCCGCCGCTCATGCGCCCCGCCCTTCCGAGACCGCCTCCAGGAACAGGTCCGTCAGCGACGGCGGCTCGAAGCTGAACGACGTGACCTCGCCGACCCGGCGAGCTCCCGCCAGGATCTCCTCCAGCTCGACCGCGGCGTCCACGAGCACGTGCACTCGGCCGTCCTGCTTGCTCGTGATGGTGCCGGTGGGAAGCGCGGGCACCCACGGCTGGCCGTCGACGGTGATCTCCAGCGATCGGTGGGACGAGGCCGCCTTGAGCTCCTCCACCACGCCGGCGAGCACGATCCTGCCGTGGTCGACGATCACGACGTCCTGGCACACGTCCTCGACGAGGTCCAGCTGGTGGCTCGAGAAGACCACGGCCACTCCCATCGCCGCCGTCTGCACCAGCAGCTCGGCCAGGGACTGGACGCCGAGGGGGTCGAGCCCGCTGAACGGCTCGTCGAGCACCGCGAGCTCGGGATCGTGCACGAGCGCCGCGGCCAGCTGCACGCGCTGCTGGTTTCCGTGGGACAGCTCCTGCAGGCGCGCGTCGGCGCGGTCCGCGAGACCCAGGCGCTCGAGCCATCCGGCGGCGGCGTGGCGGGCCTGCGCTCCCTCCAGCCCGGACAGCTCGGCCATGTAGGTGAGCTGCTCGGCCACCTTCATCTTCGGATAGAGGCCTCGCTCCTCCGGCATGTAGCCGAACCGGAGCCGCTGGGCGGGGCCAACCGGGGTGCCCTTCCACAGCACCTCGCCCCGGTCCGGGCGCACCAGGCCGAAGATCGCCCGCATCGTGGTGGTCTTGCCGGCGCCGTTCGGACCGAGGAACCCGACGATGCGACCCGGGGCCACGGTGAAGGACGCTCCGTTGAGGGCCACGACGTCGCCGAACCGCTTCGACAGGTCGACGATCTCGAGCATCCGTGGCCTCCGGAGCCCAGCCTCGCCGGGGAGCCGGACGCACCGCAAGGTGCGGGGTCCCGATGGCCGAGGGACCAAGGTCCCGCCGCGCCCGCGGGCCCGACGCGCAACCCGAGCGGCCGAGGACCGGCCGGGTGCCGAGCCAGGGGTGTATCGTGTCGGAGCAACCAACGCTGGTGCGTTGTCTGACGCTCTCGGACCCCTCGCCTCCCGCGAAGCGGTCGCCTACCCCCACCCCTGAGCCTGGGCCGCGTTCCCCCGCTGGGGATGCTCCGTCGACGGGAGGAGGGGCAGACCGTCCGTTGTCTCGACTTCGACAGGGGAAGGAGTTCCGATGGATCAGACCAGGAAGATCTCGCTGATCGCGGGATGGCTCTTCATCATCACGTTCGTCACGTCGATCCCGGCAGCGCTGTTCCTGTACACGCCGGTTCTCGACGACGCCCGGTACATCGTCGGTGCCGGAGCCGACGGCCGCATCGCCTTCGGAGCGCTGCTCGAGATGATCCTCATCATCGCGAACATCGGGAGCGCGGTCGTCCTGTTCCCGATCCTCAAGCGACAGAACGAGGGACTCGCCCTCGGCTACGTGACCGCCCGCATCGTCGAGAGCGGATTCATCGCCGTCGGCATCCTCAGCCTCCTCGCGATCGTGACGTTGCGCCAGGACGTCGGAGGTTCCGCGGGCGCGGCCTCGCTCGTGCCGGTCGGCAGGTCGCTCGTCGCGGTCCACGACTGGACGTTCCTGCTCGGACCCGGCTTCATCGTCGGGGTCGGGAACGGGTTGCTGCTGGGCTACCTGATGTACCGATCCGGCCTGGTGCCACGGCGCATGACCATGCTGGGGCTCGTCGGAGGTCCGCTGATCGTCGCGTCGGGGATCGGCGTGCTGTTCAACGCCTTCGAGCCGGGCTCGGCGCCGCAGGTCGTCGCGACGATCCCCGAGTTCTTCTGGGAGTTGTCGCTCGGCATCTACCTCATCGTCAAGGGGTTCAAGCCGGCGTCTCCGATCCTCGCGAGCGACACCACACGGGTCGTCTCGGTGAACGTTCCCGACCTCGTCTAGCGGATCCGTTCGAGGGCGGGGCACCACGGCTCCGCCCTCGAACGCGCCGTCGCCGGGTCGGCTCGGCGGTGCGCGCTCCCCGTCGTCGGCTCGTCAGGCCCGCTTCGCACTCATCTGCGCGAGTCGCGTCTTTACGACCTTCTTCACGAGTGCCACGGGGAGTCGCTTGCCGTACGAGAAGCTGATCGTCCCCTTCCCGGTGACGAGGTCGCCGAGCTCCTCGCGGTGAGCCTCGACTGCCGCCCCGCTCATCGGGAAGAAGCTGTAGTGATCCTTGAACGCCGCGTATGCCACGAACCCGCGGCCGCCCAGGAGGAACCCGGGCATGCTGTAGGTGATCCCCTCCTTGGCCTCGGGCGCCGCCGCCGAAATCGTCTGGCGGAGCTTCTGGAGCGCGGCGCGCACCTCGGGGCTCAGGCTCTTGAAGTACGCTTCGACGCTCTTCGGCTTCTCCACGTGCGCTCCTCCGCCTCTGTCAGAACGACCCCGTGACGATCTCGCCGGCCGGCTCGTACGTCCCGATCACGACGCCCGTGGTGGAGACCTTGGTGTCGACGAGTCGCAGCGCGGCGGGGACGGTGCCCTCCGCGAACAGGCGCTTGCCCGACCCGATCACGACCGGGAAGACCCACAGGCGGAACTCGTCGACGAGGCCTTGGCGCAGGAGCGTCTGGATCAGGTTCGCGCTGCCGTGCACCTGGAGCTCCGGCCCGTCCTGCTCCTTGAGCCTCGCCAGGCCCTCGGCCGCGTCTCCCTCGATCAGGACGGAGTTGCTCCACGTCAGCGCCGGGCGACCCCGCGACGAGACGTACTTGGTGGCCTGGTTGAACACCGTGGCGCCGGCTTCGTCCGGAGCGGTCGGCCAGAACGCGGCCATGATCTCGTAGGTGCGGCGTCCGAGCACCATGGCGAACGGCGTGCTCGTCGCCTCGCCCATGACCTCGCCCATCAGCTCATCCCAGTAGTTCACGGACCAGCCGCCGAGGGTGAAGCCGCCGCTGTCGTCCTCCCCGGGCCCGCCCGGCCCCTGCATGACCCCGTCGAGGCTCAGGAACGTGCTCACGACCAGCTTCCTCATGGCGCGTGTCCTTTCGCTCGGATCCCGGCTCCGATTCGAGCCGGCCGAGACTGAAGACCGTCCGGCCGAGCGCAACTCATCGCCGTCCCGGAGCGCCCGGATCGCTGCTGCCGGGCTGAGATCCCTTCAGACCTTCCTGGGCACGTTCCCGGTCGCCGAGAACACGAAGCGCATGATCTTGTGGCCGACGTCCGCGGTCGGACCGAACATCAGCGGGCACCCCCCGTCGATCACCGTCGCGCCGTGCCGGCGTCCGTACTCCGTCGCCTCGGCGGACACGCTGCCGGGGCCGGGGCCGCGGTGCATCCACACGTTCGTGATCCCGAGCTCGATGCACTCGCGCATCGTGTTCTCGGTGATCTCGGGGCTGGTCCCGATCACGACGGCCTCGACGCCGCCCGGGATCGACTTCAGATCGTGGAAACACGGGTCGCCCTCGACCTCGTCGGCGTTCGGGTTCACCGCGAAGACCTCGTACCCCCGGTCCCGCAAGCGTCGGTACACGCCGTTGCTCGCGTGCATCTTGGGGGCTCTCGAGACGCCGGTGACCGCGATGCGCCGGTGCTCGAGGAATCCGCACGCCGCGTCCTTGATGCCCTGCATGTCGCTCCTCCTCGGCGGGGTTGACGGGTTCAGCCTCCCGCGATGCCCGGCCGGCATCCCGGGGCGTTCGACCCTCCTCGCCTGGGCTCAGGCTCTCGAAGGACGCTTCGACGCTCTTCGGCCCCGCGTCGCCCGTTCGCCGTCGCCGGAGGGCGACGGTCCCTGATCCTCGCGCACGACGCGGATCAGGACCTCGGTCGGGGGCGTGCGGTCGTTGCCTCTCGACAGGAGCCTCCGGAGCACGATCGCGCCGCCCATCGTCCCGGCGAGCATCCCGACGATCGCCTTGCCGGAGCGCAGCGGCGCCGGCATCCGCTCCTCGAGCTCCCGCAGGTCCGTCTCCAGGCGTTGGCGCGTCTGTTCGATCTCGGTCACCTTGCGAGCTGCCGCTTCGCCCATCGGGCGTCCTCCTTCAGGGATTCCATCGTCCGCTCGGGCTTCGGGGCGGTTCGGATCGCGCGACGGCCGATGAGGACCAGCGCTGCGGCGGCCACGCCGAACACCGCCGCCACGATGAGGTGCGCGGTCCACGTCGGCATCACGAGGTCGAGCGCGGCCGAACCCGAGAACCCCACGAACACGAGCGCGAACAGCCCCACCACGCCTGCCGCGCCCATCATGCCGGCGCCCATCCCGCGGGCGCCCACGGCCTCACCCGCCTCGATCTTGGCGAGCTCGACCTGCTGGCGGATCAACGTCCGCACGCCGTCGACGATCGACGACACGACGACGCCGATCGGCCGTCTCCCGTCGCCTCCGATCACTTCGCTCATCCGATCCTCCTCTGTGCTGACGACCACATGATGCTCTGTCAGACCCGAGGAGTAGCATCCGAACATGTGTTCGCCGGGTTTGGACGTGCGCTCGCTGTCCGATACCGAGCTCAGGCTGCACCTGGATCGGGTCGAGCGCTCGGCTCGCGCGATCGAGGCGGATCGCGCGCAGTGTCTCGCCGAGATCGAGCGCCGAGGCGTCCACGCGGCGGATGGCCAGCTCTCGGCCGCGGCGTGGGTCGCGCGACGGCACGGTCTGTCGCAGGGCGCGGCCGAGGCGCAGGTGCGCACGGCCCGGGCGCTGGGGGACATGCCGCTCGTGGCCGAGGCCCGTCGCGAGGTGAGATCTCGACCGCCGCCACGGACGCGTTGGTCCGCGCGCGAGATGCGGCGCCGGAGGCGTTCGCTCGCGTGGAAGGGAGCTTGGTCGAGTCCGCTCGGTCGCTTCCGCACCGGGACCTTCGAGCCGAGCTCGAACGGTGGCGGCTGGAGGTCGACGCCGATCGGGCGGCCCGGGACGAGCAGGAGCGGTTCGCACGCCGGCGGTTCACGGCCGTCGTGGCCTCAGGCGGCATGGTCCGCACGGACGGAGAGCTCGACCCGAGAACGGTCAGTACCTCATCACCGCCCTTCGCGCCAAGGTCGACGCCTGGGCTCGCGGGCGGACCGAGGACCTGCGGACCCCGGCTCAGCGTCGCGCCGACGCGCTCGGCGAGATCTGCCGCGAGTGGCTCGACCTGGCCGAACGCCCCGGCCTCGGTGGCGAGCGCCCCCACGTGGTGGTGACGATGGATCTGGGGGCGCTCCAGGCTCGCGCGGGCGGCCGGGCGTCGCTCGAAGACGTCGGCCCGGTCACCGCCGAGGCGGCCCGACGCCTGGCGTGCGACGCCTCGGTCACTCGAGTGGTCACCGACACGCGCTCGGTGCCGCTCGAGGTCGGACGAACCACCAAGGTCGTCTCCCCGTCCCTTCGTCGGGCGCTGGCGGTCCGCGACGGTGGGTGCGCGTTCCCCGGGTGCGAACGACCACCTGGGTGGTGTGACGCCCACCTTGCGAACCACTGGGCCGACGGGGGCGAGACCGGCCTGTCGAACCTCGTGCTCCTGTGCCGGCCGCACCACCGGGTGATCCATCGAGGGTTCGGCGTGGCGATGGTCGACGGCCTGCCGGTGTTCCGGCGACCCGACGGCACCCCGCTCGAGGGCCGCAGCCCGCCGCGGGCGGTGGTCGCCTGACCCGCGTGGCGGTACGAGCTGAGGGGCCGGGATCAGTCCTTCTCGAGCAACGCCTTGAGGCGGGCCAGGTCGCCACGGTTCGCCCGTCGTATCGCGGCCTCGAGCACGGGACCGGCCACCCGCATCACGCCGCCGGGCTCGCCCCGGTTGCGGAGCGTCATGAGGGTGCCGCCGCCGGGGGCGTCGGCCCACGTGACGTGGTCTCCATCGCGAACGGACCGGACGTCGTGCCCTGGACGAGAAGCTCCAGCGGCTCGAGCTCGAGGATCTCGTACGTGTACTCGAGGGTCCGGCCCAGGAACCGGGCGCGGAACCGGACCCTCGATCCGACGGCCAGCGGCGGCGGGGTCTCCCACGTCACCGCCGTGATGTTGCGCTACCACGTCGTCGCGTTCGACGGGTCGGCCGCGAACCCCGCCACCTCGGCGCGCGGCCGGGCGATCTCGATCCGCGTGACGACGTCGACGCCCATTACGCCTCGTACGGCTTGAGCTGCGCCACGACCTGCTCGGGCGTGACGTCCATCCCGTGCTTCGCCTTGCCGTGAGCCTGCACCACCGGCACGAGGTCCTCCTCGGTGCCGCGGGCGTAGAACCCGCACTCGCACTGCACTTCCTTGATCATCGGACCACCTCCTTCGGCTGCCGGATACTACGGGCGGTCGGTTGGCCGAACGTTGGAGGACGCTTGACGCTCCGGGTGTACCTCGCCGGCAACGTCGCCGTCGAGCACGGGGACGCGCTCGTGCCCGAGAGGCGCCTTCCCGGACGGCAGGGCCGGCTCACCCTGGCCGTGCTGACGTGGGAGCGGGCCCGGGCGGTCTCGGTCGACGAGCTCGCCGACGTCGTGTGGGACGGCGCTCCGCCGGCCGCGTGGCAGACGGCGCTGCGTGCCCTGGTCAGCAAGCTCCGCGCCGCGCTCGACGAGGCCGGGGCCGGCGCGAGCATCGAGCACGCGTTCGGCTGCTATCAGCTCCGGCTGCCGGCGGACGCCTGGGTCGACGTCGAGGCCGCGACTGCCGCCGTCCACGAGGCGGAGGCCGCCCTCCACCAAGGCGACCTCCAGGCCGCGAACGGGGCCGCGCTCGTCGCCAACGCCATAGCCCGCCGGCCGTTCCTGCCCGGGGACGCCGGGGAGTGGGTGGAGCGGCGGCGAGAGCACCTCCGGCAGGTGCGCATCCGCGCCCTCGAGGTGCGGGGCCGGGTCGCCCTGGCCAACCACGATCCGGCCGGCGCGGCCACCGACGCGGGGCTCGTGGTCGAGCTCGAGCCCTACCGCGAGACCGGCCACGTCCTGCTCATGCGCGCCCACGCGGCTGCCGGGAACCCGGCGCAGGCCCTCGCGGCGTTCGAGCGGCTGCGGACCACCCTGGCGGACGAGCTCGGCGCGTCCCCATCACCGGAGACCGAGGCGGCGTTCCTGGAGATCCTCGGTCGGGGACCCCGCTGAGTCGCGCGATTCAAGGCGCGGGCCGAGGCTCCCGACCTCTCTGATATGTGGTTCACGCTCGCCCTCATCGTCGTGGTGCTGGTCGTCGGCGGGTGGCGGCTTCGCCGAAGCCTGTCGCGCCAGCGCAAGCTCATGCTCCTGTGCCGGCGGGCGGGCCTGGACTTCACGCCCCTCGACCTGTTCGAGACCACGGCGTGGCTCCCGTTCCCGATGTTCGGCCGGCCGAGCCACGGGACCGAGAACGTGGTCTGGGAGCGGCAGCGGGGTCTCGACATCCGGGCGTTCGACTTCTGGTACGAGGACCCCTCGGAGGATCGCCCGGTCGGGCCGCGGCACCGGCTGACCTGCGCCGTGGTGCCCCTCGGGACCTCGGGCCGGCGGCTCCGGGTCGAGCCGCGGGACCTCGACGACGAGGTGCGGGACCTCCTCGGTCTGCACGAGATCGAGCTCGAGCTCGAGACGTTCAACCGCCGGTTCGCCGTCAACGCCGAGGACGAGCGGTTCGCCGTCGCCTTCCTCGAGCAGCGGATGATGGAGGGGATCCTGGCCCTCCCCGACGGCGTCGGCCTCGAGGTGAACGAGGACGTCATCCTGCTCTCGGCTCCCGAGCTCCCCGCGGCGCAGGTCCTCCGCCTGTACGACGCCGCCGTGGCCATCCACGAGCGGATCCCGCACTCGCTCCCGAGCCTGTTCCCGCCGAGGCCGGTCGAGGGGCCGCACGAGGATCGCTGGCTCCAGGGCCACTGGAGCCCCGAGCCGATCGACGGCGTCTGAGCCCTGAAGGAGACCGGCCACACGCGGGGAAGCTCGTCATCGCGATGTGAGAGGGTTGGAACCTCATGGACCGCACCGCGATCGAGGAGCTGTTCACGTTCACCGACCACGCCTGGCGACAGTACGAGGAGCTGCTTCGTCCGCTCGGCGACGAGGTGCTCACGCGCCCGGCGCCCGGCTCCGGCTGGCCGGCGCTCCGTGACGCCCTGTCCCACATGACGTGGGCGTACGTCCGCTGGCTGGGCGATCCGACCGGAACGAGCGGCCGGCCCGAGGTGCGCCTGTCCTCGTGGGACGAGCTCGAGGACTACCGGCGCCGCGTCCGCGGCAACATGCGCGAGTACCTCGACTCGCTCGGTGAGGACGAGCTCATGACGCCGCGCGAGATGAACGTCGACGGCGACCCGCTGGTCTACAGCCCGGCCGAGATCTTCGCGCACGTCATGCTCCACGAGCGCCAGCACCACGGGGACGTGAACACGCTCATGTACCAGCTCGGCCTGGAGGTCCCGGTCGTGGAGTTCCGGTTCTCGCTGCGGGGACGCGGGCTGTAGCCGGTGGAGACGTACGTCGCGCTGCTCCGCGGGATCAACGTGGGCGGCAAGAACCTCATCAAGATGCCCGCCCTGAAGGCCTGCTTCGAGACCGGCGGGTTCGAGGACGTGACCACCTACATCCAGAGCGGCAACGTGATCTTCCGCTCCGCCCGCTCGGCGTCCGCGGCGATGACCCGCCGGATCGAGGAGATGCTCACCGCGACCTTCGGCCACTACACGGCGAGCGTGGTGCTCCGCACCCGCGCCCAGATGCGCGCCGTCGTGAACGGGGCGCCGAAGGGGTTCGGCTCGGAGCCGGCCGAGTACCGATACAACGTCATCTTCTTGAAGGAGCCCGTCACGGCCCGCGCCGCCCTGAAGGCCGTCCCGACGAGGGAGGGCGTCGATGCGGCGCACGCGGGAACGGGCGTCCTCTACTTCTCGAACCTCATGAGCCGGGCCTCCCAGAGTCGGCTCAGCAAGCTCGTCTCGCTCCCGATCTACCAGAGCATGACGATCCGCAACTGGAACACCACGACGAAGCTGCTCGCGATGATGGACGGGCGCGTCGCGGTCTAGGTGGCCGCGCGCTCGAGGAAGGCGCGCTCGGCCGCGTTCCCCGCTCTCGCGCTCGCCGCCTCGTACGCGGCCCTCGCCTCCTCGTGGCGGCCGAGACGCCGGAGCAGGTCTGCCCGCACCGCGTGGAACACGTGGGAGCGGTCGAGATCGAGCCCGTCCACGATCCCGAGCGCGGCCTCCGGCCCCTCGACCTCGGCGAGCGCGACCGCGCGGTTCAGCGCGACGACCGGGCTCGGCGCGACGGCCGTGAGCCGGTCGTAGAGCGCGAGGACCTGGCGCCAGTCGGTCTCGGCCACGCTCGGCGCCTCCGAATGCACGGCCTGGATCGCCGCCTGGATCTGGTACGGCCCGGGTCGGTTCCGCCGCAGGCACGCCCGGACGATCGCCTGCCCCTCGGCGATGAGCTCCCGGTCCCACCGGCCGCGGTCCTGATCGCGCAGGAGCACGAGTTCGCCCTCGGCCGTAACCCGGCTCTCGCGGCGCGACTCGGTGAGGAGCATGAGGGCCAGCAGGCCCATGACCTCGGGCTCGTCGGGCATGAGCTCGGCCAGGAGGCGGCCCAGGCGGATCGCCTCGGCGCACAGGTCCTCGCGCACCAGCTCGCCGGCCCGAGCTCGCCGCGTACCCCTCGTTGAAGATCAGGTAGACCACGGCGAGCACGGCCGTCAGCCGGTCGGGGAGATCGCTCTCGTACGGGACCCGGTAGGGGATCCCGGCGTCCCGGATCTTCGCCTTCGCGCGCACGAGACGCTGGGCCATCGTGGCCTCGGGCACCAGGAACGCCCGGGCGATCTCGGCCGTGGTCAGCCCGCCGAGGAGCCGGAGCGTGAGCGCGACCCGGGCCGGCAGCCCGAGCGCGGGGTGGCAGCAGGTGAAGATCAATCGCAGCCGGTCGTCCTGCACGGCGCCCTCCTCCAGCGGCTCGTCCCGCGCGTGGAGCAGCGCGGCCTGGGCGTGGCGGTCCTCGCGCGAGGACTCGCGGCGCAGGCGGTCGATCGCACGGCGCTTGGCCGTCGTGACGATCCAGCCCTGCGGGCTCGGCGGGAAGCCGTCGCGGGGCCACCGCTCGGCCGCCACGGCGAACGCCTCCTGCACGGCCTCCTCGGCCACGTCGATGTCGCCGAACGCCCGGATGAGGATCGCCACCGCCCGCCCGTGCTCGGCGCGGAAGACGCGCTCGATGTTCACCCGTGCATGAACGGGCGGACCTCGATCGGCAGCCCGATCACCCGCGCCGTCTTGCGACCCCACTCGAGCGCCGCGTCGAGGTCCGGCGCGTCGATGACGAGGAACCCGCCGACGTGCTCCTTGCCCTCGAGGTACGGGCCGTCGGTGACGAGCACCTCCTCGCCATCGGCACGGAGCACGGTCGCCGTGTCCGCCGGGTGGAGGCCGCCGTTGAACACCCAGGCGCCCGCGGCCTTCGCCTCGTCGATCAGGGCGTCGATGCCGGCCATGACGGCTCCGAGGTCGAGGTCCTCCGGCGGCGGGCCGTCGGGCTGCCAGATCGTGAGCAGGTAGCGCTTCATCGGCTGCTCCGAGGCTACTCGCCGGCCCGCTCGTACGTCGCGATGATCACGCCGGTCGTCGTGACCGTGGAGCCGACGAGCTCGAGCTCGGCCGGCGCGCCGCCGTCGGGGAACAGCCGCAGTCCCGTTCCCAGCACGAGCGGGTGGATCAGCAGGACGAGCCGGTCCACGAGGCTCCGGCGCATCAGCGACTGGATCAGCTCGCCGCTCCCGATCACGACGAGGTCGGTCGTGCGCTTCAGGTCGGCGGCGGCGTCGGCCGCGTCGCCCTTCAGCAGCGTCGAGTTCTCCCAGGGGAGCGGCTCGGCGAGCGTCCTCGAGGCGACGTACTTCTGGGCGCGGTTCAGGTAGTCGGTGAACGGGTTCGGCTGGGGCGCGTTCGGCCAGACCCGGAAGAACTGCTCGTACGTTCGGCGGCCGAACAGCATCGCGCCCTCCCGCGCCATGCCCTCGGCCGCGACGCTCCCCATCACCTCGTCGCCGTACCGGCCCTCCCACCCGCCCATCGTGAACCCGCCCCGCGTGTCCTCGTCCGGCCGGCCCGGCGCTTGCATGACCCCGTCGAGCGTCAGGTAGGTGAACGTGCTGATCGTCGCCATCGCCTTCTCCTCTCTTTCACCTCCTACACGAACGCGCTCGCTCCGGATCGACAGCCGCTTGACACATACCGATATCGGTATATATCCTCCCGACCGATGGCACGGGCGGCGACCACGACGGACGCGTTCAACGCAGTGGCCGAGCCCCGGCGGCGGCAGCTCCTGGACGTCCTCGCCGGCGGGGAGCGGTCGGTGGGTGGGCTGGTCGAGGCGCTCGGCCTGGGGCAGCCGCAGGTCTCCAAGCACCTGCGGGTCCTGCGAGAGGTGGGACTGGTGGAGGTCCGGGATGAAGGGAGGCGGCGCATCTACCGACTCAACGGCGTTCCCCTGCGGCCCATCCACGACTGGCTGAAGGGCTACGAGGACACGTGGAACGAGCGGTTCGACCGGCTTGACACGGTGTTGGAGGACCTGAAGAAGGAGGAAGGACATGGCGGCGGTGACGCACAGCGGTAAGGCCACGGTCGCGCTCCCGGCGGATACGCAGATCCTGATCACGCGGGAGTTCGACGCGCGCAAGCACCTCGTCTACCGGGCCACCACGGAGCCCGAGCTCGTCAAGCGGTGGTGGAGCGGTCTGCGCGGCGAGGTCACGAGCGCCGAGATCGACCTGCGCGTCGGCGGCCGGTGGCGGTACGTGATGGTGGCGAAGGAGGGGTTCGAGGTCGCGTTCCACGGCACGTACCGCGAGATCGTCCCGAACGAGCGCATCGTCTCGACCGAGCTCTACGAGGGCGTTCCCGGCGCGACCGAGGACGACGCCACGGTCAACACCGTCACCTTCACCGAGGTCGACGGCCGCACCACGCTCACGACCCTCGTCGAGTGCCGAACGAAGGAGATCCGCGACCTGATCATCGAGTCCGGCATGGAGGGCGGCATGCAGGAGGCCTTCGACAAGCTCGAGGAGCTCGCCCGCTCGCTGGCCTGAGCACCGCTCCGAACGCGCACGGGCCACCGGGGACGCGCTCCCGGTGGCCCGTGGCGTGGCTCAGAAGCTCGGCTGCACGATCCGGATCTGGTTGCCGAACGGGTCGCGGATCGCGAAGTCGGTCCCGTACTCCTGCTCGACGGGCTCCTGCATCACCTCGACGCCCTTGGCCTTGAGGTCCTCGTACGTCGCGCGGCAGTCGTCCGTGTAGAACCCCACCCAGCCGGCGGCGCCCTTCGTGATCAGCTCGCGGAGCTTCTCGCCGGAGGCCTCGTCCATCGACGGCGGCGCCGGACGCTCCAACAGGATGGCGTGGCCCGGCTGGCCGGGCACGACCACGGTCAGCCACCGCATGGGGCCGAAGTTCTGGTCGTCGCGGACCTCCAGGCCGAGCTTGCCGACGTAGAAGTCGAGCGCCTCGTCCTGGTCGAGCACGTAGATGTTCGAGATCGAGATCGAGGTGAGCATGGGGGCTCCTCCTTCCGTCCGTTCGGTTCCCGTCGATGCCCGGGACCTTAGTGGTCGCCGCGGTCGCGGGCTTCTCCGAAACTGCTCGGTCTGGTCCAGGCCATGGCGAAGCACGTCGGCGCCGCGGGGACCCGTCCCCGAAGCCGGTACGCGCTCGGCGTCTCGCCGACGATCCGGTGGAACGTCCGGCTGAACGTGCCGAGGCTCGCGAACCCGACCTCCATGCAGATCTCGGTCACGGTGCGCTCGGTGGAGCGCAGGAGGAACATCGCCCGCTCGATCCGACGCCGCTGGAGGTACGTGTGCGGCGTCTCGCCGAACGTCGCGCGGAAGGTCCGGATGAAGTGCGCCTCCGAGACGTGGGCGATGCGGGCCAGGCTCGGGATGTCGAGGGGGCCGGCGTACGTCCGGTCCATCGCGTCCCGAGCGCGGAGCATCCGGCGGTTCGTGTCCTCGACGGCCCTGCCCCACCCGGCCACCGAAGGAGGTTCCCATACCGGTCCCCCGCGCGTAGGGCCGTCCGGCCGGCCCCGCCGCCGGCGCCCGCGCCTAGCGTCGAGGGTGGATGGGGGCGTCCGGAAGGGGGACGCGATGACCAACCCGAAAGATTCGCTCTGCGAGCGCCACCGCGAGTTCGTCCCGCTGATCGCCGCCGTCGAGAGGGTCGAGGACTCGACGGAGGAGGGTCCGGTGCTCCGCGCCGAGGCGGTCGGCCTGCACGAGGCCTTCGCCCACGGTCTGATCCCGCACGCGGTCGGCGAGGGCCGAACGATCTTCCCGGTGCTGCGCGAGATCACGGGCTCCAACCGCGAGTCCACCGACATGACGAACGAGCACCGCGAGATCGCCCGGCTGACCGACGAGCTCGAGCGGATCACCGACGAGCTCGAGCGATCCGGCGCCGTGGGCGTCAACGACCGGGCCCTGCGCTCGACCCTGCACCAGCTCCGAACCGCGGTGCAGGAGCACTTCGAGCAGGAGGAGGCGCTCTGCTTCCGGATCCTCAGCAGCGAGCTCGACCCGGAGGAGGGGCGGAGCCTCTACGAGGCGATGGAGCAGGCCGCCTCCGACCTCCGGAACGCGTACGAGTAGCGGCTACGAGTAGAACTCGATGATCAGCCGCTCGTCGACCTGGACGGGCAGGGGGATCTCGGTCCGCTCCGGGTAGCGCGAGAGCGTCCCCTGGAACTCGTCCTTGTTCCGGTACAGGTACGGGGGCGGGTCCGGGGTGAGCGCCAGCGCCTCGTGCACGTAGACGAAGTTCTTCGCCTTGTCCGAGAGCTCGATCGTGGCCCCCGGCTTGACCTGCGCGCTCGGCACGTCGAGGCGCCGGCCGTTCACGCGCACGTGCCCGTGGCTCACGAGCTGGCGCGCCTGGCGCTGCGTCAGGGCGAAGCCCAAGCGCAACACCACGGCGTCCAGTCGCGTCTCGAGCTGGCGGATCAACTCCTCGCCGGTGACGCCCGTCTTGCGGCTGGCGTGGTCGTAGTAGACGCGCATCTGGCGCTCGCCGACCCCGTAGATCGCGCGGAGCTTCTGCTTCTCGACCAGCCGCACGTTGTACTCGGAGATGCGCTTGCGCCCCCGGCCGTGCTGGCCCGGCGGGTAGGGTCGCTTGCCAGACGGGCAGTTGGGGCGGCCACACAGTGGCTGCCCGACCCGACGGCACATCCGATGACGAGGCCCGAACTTGTTCATGGGAGCACCTCAGGGTACCAACGCGGACTGCATCCCGACATCGGGCCGCGCACCCCGTAGCATCCCGCGCCGATGGATCTCGCGGATCGGGTGGTGGGCGGGTGCCTCGGGCTCGCGCTCGGGGACGCGCTCGGGGCCCCCTTCGAGTTCCTGAGGGCCCGCAACGTCCCGAGCCCGGTCCCGGCGCTCGAGCGGCCGTGGCTCGACCGCCCGCCGGGCTCGACCACCGACGACACGGCCCTGGCCAGGAACCTCATGCGGAGCCTGGCCGAGCGCGGCGGGTTCGATCCCGGCGACCTCGTGGAGCGCCATCTGGCCTGGTACCGGAGCGATCCCCCCGACGTCGGCACGATCACCGGCCGGGTCCTGCGCCGGGTCGACCGGGGTGAGGACGCGTCCGCCGTGGCCCGCGACGTCTGGGAGCAGCGCGGCCCCGAGGTCTCGGCCGGCAACGGGTCGGTGATGTACTGCGCCCCGCTCGGGTTCGCCTACGCCCACCGTCCCGAGGAGCTGTTCGAGCTCGCGCCCGCACTCTCGGCCCTCACGCACTACGACGGCCGGTGCCGGACCGCGGTCCTCGCGGTGACGCTGGCCGCCGCGGCGCTCGTCCGAGGCGAACGAGCCGAGGCCGCCGCCCGCTCGGCGCTCGACGCCGTGCTGCCGCTCGAGGGTGGAGAGGAGCTCGAGTACCTCGTCGACGCCGCCGGGAGCCCCCGCCCGATCGACGGTCCGGACCAGGGGTTCTGCCTGTTCACGGCGGGGCTCGCGTTCCAGGCCCTGACCCGCGACACGGGCTTCGAGGCCGAGCTCCGGCGGGTGGTCTCGCTCGGCGGCGACACGGACACCAACGCCGCGGTGGCCGGCGCCCTGCTCGGCGCCCGCGACGGGATCGGCGCCCTGCCGAGGGCGTGGCTCGCGCGCCTCCTCGACGCCGACACCATCCGAGCCGAAGCCGAGGTCCTCGTTCCGCTCGCTCGAGCCGCTACCGCGTGACCGGTTCCGGCGCGTACACGCGCTCGAGGTACTCGCGGAGCATCCGGTCGGAGCCGAACATCGGCGGGATCGTGCGGAGCGAACGCTTCACCATGGCCACCCAGGCGCGCGGGATCCCGGCGCCGTCGCGGTCGTGGAACGTCGGCAGCAGCTCACGCTCGATCAGGTCGAACAGCGTTGCGGTGTCCCGGTCGTCCTGGGCCTCGGGATCGGGGGCGGGCGACCCGTCGCCGATCACCCAGCCGTTGGTCCCGTCGTGGGCCTCGGCCCACCACCCGTCGGGGACCGAGAGGTTCAGGCCGCCGTTCAGCGCGGACTTCATCCCGCTCGTGCCGCTCGCCTCCATCGGGGGGCGGGGAAGGTTCACCCAGACGTCGCACCCGGCGACGAGGTTCAGGGCGACGCCTAGGTCGTAGTCCTCGATGAAGGCGATCCTCGGGGCGACGGTCGGCGCCCACGGGCTTCGGATCAGCCCCGACAGGGCGGCCTTGGCCTCGTCGTCGCGGGGATGCGCCTTGCCGGCGATGACGAACTGCACGGAATCGGGCTTGCCGAGCAGCGCCTCCAGGCGCTCGGGGTGCCGGAACAGCAGATGGAGCCGCTTGTACGTGGCCACGCGCCGGGCGAAGCCGAGCGTCAGCCGATCGGGGTCGAACGCCTGGGCGCCGACCTCGACGTTGGTGGGGTCCTCGTTGCGGCCCAGCCGTCCCGCCGCGTCCGCCTCGCGGACGTACTCGACGAGGCGGGCGCGGAGCATCGTCCGCGTCTCCCACAGCTCCTCGTCCGAGATGCCCTCGACGGCCCGCCACGTCTCGGGCTCATCGGCCCGATGCCGCCATCCCGGGCGGAGGTGGTGGTCGAGCAGCTCCCGCACCGGCTCGGCCATCCACGTGGGCAGGTGCACGCCGTTGGTCACGTGGCCGATCGGGACCTGGTCGTCCGACTCGACGTCGAACAGCGGACGCCACATCGTCCGCGCGACCTTGCCGTGGAGCCGGCTCACCGCGTTCGAGCTCCTCGAGAGCCGAAGCGCTAGCGACGTCATCCCCACCGAGTCCTCGCCGAGGATGGCCCCGAGGCGCCGCAGCCGCTCGGGCTCGATGAGCCCGTCGAGCACCTCGAGGACCACGTCCGGGTCGTGGCTCTCGTTCCCGGCCGCCACCGGGGTGTGCGTCGTGAAGACCGTCTTCGCTCTCGCGCGGGCCAGGGCCTCGTCCTCCGACGCGCCGGTCTCGCGCTCGCTCGCCGCGAGCTCGAGCGGGGCGAACGCGCCGTGGCCCTCGTTCACGTGGATCACCGAGGGCTCGATGCCCATGGCCCGGAGCGCCTTCATGCCGCCGACCCCGAGCATCGCGTACTGCTCCAGCCGCACCGTGCGATCGCCCACGTACAGGCGGGCGGTGATCCAGCGCTCCGCGATGCCGTTGTCGGCGCGGTTCGCGTCCAGCAGGTACAGCGGCACGCGCCCCACCTGGACCCGCCAGATCTGCGTGCGGACGATGCGGCCGCGGATCGGGACGTCCACGACGAGCGGCGACCCGTCCTGCCCGCTCACGAGCACGAGCGGCAGGCGGTCCGGCTCGGTCTCGATCCAGTAGTCGTGTTGCCATCCCGTCGCGTCGAGCCGCTGGTGGTAGCCCCCCTTCGAGTACAGGATCCCCACGCCCACCATGGGGATCCGCAGGTCCGACGCGCCCTTCAGGATGTCGCCGGCCAGGACCCCCAGGCCGCCGCTGTAGATCGGGAGTGACCGATGGACCCCGAACTCGGCGCAGACGAAGGCGACCGGGCGCTCTCGCGAGACCTCGCCCCGGGAGACGTACGCGGCGGCGAAGTCCGCCTCCATGACCTCCATGAGCGCGGCGGCAGCGGCGTGGACGTCGTGGTCGCGGGCGATCTCCTCGAGCTGGCGCGGCGGGAGCTGGCCGAGCAGCCGGATCGGGTTGCCGCGGCAGCGCTCGTGGCGGAGGGGGTCCAGGCTCCGGAACAGCTCCTCGCCCCCCGGCGTCCACGACCAGCGGTAGTTGTAGGCGACCCGCGCCAGCGGCCACAGGCGCTCGGGCAATCGGTCCGCGAGATCGTCGACCGCGCGCTCGAGATCCTCCGTCCCGTCACGGTTCATGAGGCCACATCCTACGGCGCTGCCCATTCGCCGCCGTAGCAGGCAGAATGGCCCGGTGAGCGAGCGGGAGCCGTCGGCGATGCGCGAGGAGCGCAAGGTGGTGACGGCGATGTTCGCCGACCTCGTCGGGTCGACCGCGCTGGCCGAGCGCCTCGATCCCGAGGACCTCAAGCTCGTCGTGAACGACGCCATCACCCGCGTGATCGGCGCCGTCGAGGCCTTCGGGGGAACGGTCAAGGATCTCGCCGGCGACGGGGTCCTGGCCCTGTTCGGGGCTCCGCAGTCCCACGAGGACGACCCCGAGCGCGCCACCCGCGCCGCCCTGCAGGCGACCCAGGAGATCGTCGCCTACGCCAGGGACGTCGAGCAGGCCTTCGGCGTCCAGGGCTTCGGCGTCCGGGTGGGGGTCGCCACCGGCCCCGTCGTCGTGGGGGCCGTCGGCGCCGGCAGCCGCGTCGAGTACGGGGCGCTCGGGGACGCCGTGAACCTCGCGGCCCGGCTGCAGTCCGCGGCGGATCCCGGGACCGTCCTCGTCGGCTCGCACACCCGCCGCCGGATCGCGCTCCTGTTCGACTGGAGCGAGCCGATGGAGCTCGCGCTCAAGGGCAGGGCCGAGCCCGTCACCGCGTACCGGCTCGAGGGCGTTCGCGCCGGGCCGGGCGGCCCCCGCGCGGCCGGCCCGGCGCAGACGCGACTCGTCGGTCGCGAGCGCGAGCTGGCCGAGGCGCGGACGGCGGTCGACGCGGCGCTCGCGGGCTCGGGCCGGATCCTGTTCGTGACGGGCGAGCCGGGGATCGGCAAGAGCCGGCTGCTGGCCGAGCTCCGCCAGCTCGTGGAGGGCGCCAGCCCGGCGCACGGCCGGGCCCTGTGGGTCGAGGGCCGGTGCGTCTCCTACGGCGAGTCGATGCCGTACTGGCCGTTCCGGGATCTCCTTCGGTCCTGGCTCGGCGTCCTGGCGGACGAGCCGGAGCTCCGGGTGCGCGTGGCGCTTCGCCGGAGCGTCTCGCGGCTGTTCGGCGACCGCGTCCTCGAGGTCTACCCCTACCTCGGCGCGATGCTCGGCCTGTCGCTCGAGCCCGACGCGAACGACCGACTCGAGGAGCTTTCGCCGGAGGCGCTGCAGTACCGGACGTTCGAGGTGCTCCGGGCCCTGGTCGTGCGCCTGGCCCAGGACGGACCCGTCACGGTCGCCCTCGAGGACCTGCACTGGGCCGACGCCACCTCGCTCCAGCTCCTTGAGCGGCTCCTCGTCGACACGGAGGTGTCGGCCCTGCTCCTCGTGCTGACCAGCCGCCCCGAGCGCGACCATCACTCCTGGCGGGTCAAGGAGGCGGCCGCACGCGAGCTTCCCCACCGCACCCGCGAGATCGCGCTCGACGCGCTCTCGGGCGACGCCGGACGGGAGCTCCTGCGCGCCCTCGTCGGCGGGGCCGCCCTGCCCGCGGAGATGGAGCGCCGCATCCTCGAGCCGGCCGAGGGCAACCCGTTCTTCCTCGAGGAGATCGTCCGGTCCCTCGTCGACGTCGGCGCGCTCGTCCGCGAGCCGCAGGTCTGGCGATTCGACCACGCGGTCGACGTCCAGATCCCACCGACCGTCGAGAAGGTCATCCTCACCCGCATCGACCGCCTCGCCCCGGGCCCCCACGAGGCGCTCATGGCGGCGTCGGTGCTGGGGCGGCAGTTCGGGCTGCCGCTGCTCGAGGCCGTCACCGGGGGGAACGGGTCGGTCGAGCGCTCGCTGAGCGAGCTGCAGCGGCTCGACCTCCTCCGCGAGAGCCGCAGGTGGCCGGAGCCGGAGTTCCGCTTCAAGCACGCGCTGATCCAGGAGGCGGCGTATCGCACCCTCGTGGTGCGCGGAGCGGACGAGGCTGCACCGCAAGGCCGCGGAGTGGCTCGAGGCGTCGTACGCCGGTCGCGACCACGAGGTGGCGGGGCTCCTGGCCCACCACTGGCTGGCCGCCGAGGACGAGGACAAGGCCGTCACCTACCTGACGAGGGCGGGCGACCGCGCCCGGCTGGACTACGCCCTCGACGAGGCGATCGGCCACTACCGGGAGCTGCTGCCGATCCTGGAGCGCCGCGGCGAACGCGGGGAGGTCGCGCTGGTGCTGTTCAAGCTCGCGCTGGCCCTGCACGTGTCCCTGCGGTTCGAGGAGGCGAACGAGACCTACCAGCGGGCCTTCGAGTTCTGGACGCCGCCGGAGTCCTCACCCGCCCCGCCGACGGCGACCCTGCGCGTGGCCACCAGCTTCCTGCCCAACGACCCCGACCCCCGGTCGGCGATCGCCTGGCCGAACATCCAGCTCTGCATGCAGCTCTTCGACCGCCTCGTCGAGGCGTGGCCCGAGCGGACCATCGTCCCCTTGCTGGCCGAGCGGTGGGAGATCTCGCCCGACGGGCTGCGATACGTCTTCCATCTGCGGGAGGGCGTCCGATGGTCGGACGGGACGCCGCTCACGGCGCGCGACGTCGAGTTCGGCATCAAGCGCGTGCTGGATCCCGACGTGCCCGGGTCCTCCGTCGCGATCTACTTCGTCCTGGAGAACGGTCAGGACTACTACCTGCGTCGCAACGACGATGCGGACGCGATCGGCGTCCGGGCGCTCGACGACCGGACCGTGGAGTTCCGGCTCGCTGCGCCCGCCCCGTACTTCATGAGCGTCATGAACCGCCCCGACGGCGGTCCCCAGCCCCGCCACGCCATCGAGCGCCACGGCGACGCGTGGGTCGACCCGGCCGTGCAGGTCGTGAGCGGGCCCTTCCGGGTGGCCGCGAAGGGGGACGACGTCTTGGTCCTCGAGCGGCGCGCGGACTACGGTCGCGCGCGGCCGGGCAACGCGGCGCGGATCGAGCTTGTCCGGACCGGGATCGCGGACGCGGTCGAGCCGTACGGGCGCGACGAGCTCGACCTCGTCACCGTCCGCTACACGCCCAGACTGGCGGATCTCGTCCCGGAGGTCGCCCGCGACGCGTCGCCGGGGCCGGCGGCGTGGTCGGCGTACCTCGCGTTCGACCACTCCGATCCCGTGCTCGCCAACGTCGAATTCCGGCGTGCGCTGGCCCACGCCGTCGATCGGGAGGAATTCGAGCGGACGGCGCCGGAGAACCTCGTCGTCGCGCGGGGCGGGATCGTCCCGCCGGCGCTCCAGGGACACACGCCGGACATCGCCCTGTCGTTCGATCCCGACGAGGCGCGTGCGTGCCTCGAGCGGTCCGGCGTGGGCTCGGCGCGGATCACGGTGGGCGCGTACGCCCCGTGGGCCCACCCCTTCCTCGAGCCGCTCGTCCGCATGTGGCACGACGTGCTCGGTCTCGACGTCGGCATCCGGCGCTGGACCGTCGAGCAGGGGTACGCGGTCCCCAAGCTCACCGATATCTCCGGCACCTACGTGACGGGGTGGCTTCCGGGCTACGCCGATCCCGAGTACTTCCTCCGCCTGCTGTTCCAGTCGGACAGCCGGACGAACGAGGGCGGGTTCTCGCACCCGCCGTTCGACGAGCTCATCGAGCGAGCCCGCCAGGAGCGCAGCGATCGCGCCCGCCTGGAGCTGTTCCACGAGGCCGACCGGATGGCCGTGACCGAGCGGGTCGCCGTCATCCCCCTCGCGTACGGGCGCAGCATGGCCTTCGTCAAGCCGTGGGTTCAGGGATGGTGGGAGTTCGGCAAGTCCTCCGCGAGCTTCGCCGACCTGCGGATCGACCCGTCGTCGCCTCGCGCCTAGCCCGGCTTCTCGGCATGACCGCCGAACTGCCGCCGGAGCGCCGACAGGACCTTGTTGGCGAACTCCGACTCGCTCCGCGACTCGAACCGGTCGTACAGCGCCGCCGAGAGCACGTGGACGGGGACGCCCTCGTCGACCGCGGCCAGGACCGTCCACCGCCCCTCGCCCGAGTCCGACACGCGGCCGCCGAAGCCCTCGAGCTCCGGGTCCTCGAGCATCGCCGCCGCGGTGAGGTCGAGCAGCCAGGAGGCGATCACGCTCCCGCGCCGCCACACCTCCGCGATCTCGGGCAGGTCGAGGTCGTAGCGGTAGTACCGGGGGTCCCGCAGCGGCGTCGTCTCCGCGTCGGCCTCGCGCTCGGTGGCGCCGGCGCCGGCGTGCCGGAGCACGTTCAGGCCCTCGGCGTACGCCGCCATGAGCCCGTACTCGATGCCGTTGTGGACCATCTTCACGAAATGGCCGGCGCCGGCGGGGCCGCAGTGAAGGTATCCCGCCTCGGCCGTCGAGGCGTTGGCGTCGGTCCGGCCGAGCGTCCTCGAGGCGGCGTCGACGCCCGGCGCGAGGGCCGCGAAGATCGGGTCGAGGCGGGCCACGACGTCGTCCTCGCCGCCGATCATCATGCAGAACCCGCGCTCCAGCCCGAAGACGCCGCCGCTCACCCCGACGTCCACGAAGCGCACGCCTCGCTTCCCGTACCGCTCGGCCCGGTCGACGTCGTCCCGGTAGTACGAGTTGCCCCCGTCGATCACCACATCGCCCGGCTCCATGAGCTCGGCGAGGCGGTCCGTCGTGGTCTCGGCGAAGGCGGCCGGCACCATGACCCAGGCCGCCCTGGGCGGTGAGAGCTTCTGGACCAACTCCTCGATCGAGCCCGCCCCGGTGGCCCCCTCGCGCTCGAGCAGCCGGACCGCGTCCTCGTTCACGTCGTACGCCACGACCTCGTGACCGTGGCGTACCAGACGGCGCGTCAGATTGGCGCCCATCCGGCCGAGGCCGACCATCCCGAGCTGCATCAGACCACCTCCATCAGAGAGTCGAGCGTGACGCGCGCCACCCGCCGGCCGCGCGCCCGCAGCGAGCGCAGGTCGCCCGCGGCCTGCGCGTCGATCAGCGTGCCGAACGAGTAGGGCTGTCCCGGGATCGCCACGTCCGTTTCACGGTCCGCGTCGACGACCTGCACGAACACGCCGTCGTTCGCGCCACCCTTGTGGAGCTGGCCGGTCGAGTGCAGGAACCGCGGCCCGAACCCCACGGTGGTGGCCACGCGGTGCCGGTCGCGGATCGCCGTTCGCGCCCGCTGCAGCGCGTCCTCGGTCTCGGACGTGCGGTCGAGGTACGCCATGATCGCCACGTAGTCGCCGGCGCCGGCCTGCTCCAGGAGCGCGCGCGGGTCGTCGAACCCCGGGTCCTCGGGCCGCCCTGCCAACAGGATCTGCCGCGTGGCGTCCTTGGCCTCCTGGACGTTCGGCTGGTCGAACGGGTTGATCTCGAGCACGTGGCCGGCCACCGCCGTCGCCAGCTCCCACCGGAAGAGCTCGCCGCCGAGCTTCCCGACGTCGTCGAGCTCGAGTCGGACGACCGGATGGCCCGCGCCCTCCAGGGCGTCGAGGCCGTCGTGCGCTCCCACGGCCACGAACACGCGGTCGTCTCCGTACGCGTCGGGGTCCGCGAGCGGCTCGCCCACGACCGGCACCACGCCGCGGTCCTGCTTGCCGGTGGACTCGGCCACGAGCTGCTCGACCCAGTCCCCCAGCGCGGCGACGTCCTCCGGCAGCACGAGCGTGAGCTTGTCCCGCCCCGCCCGCGCCGTCTCGCCGATCGCGGCGCCCAGCACCGCGCCGGGGTTCTCCGCCGACGGGGCGACGAGCTCGCAGGCCCGGCGCATCTCGGCGGCCCCGTCGAGCAGCTCGTGCAGCGGGGCCCCGATGAGGGCGCCCGGCACGAGCCCGAAGTAGGACAGCGCCGAGTACCGGCCGCCGATGTCCGGGGGGTTGGCGAACACGGGCCGGAAGCCCCGCTCCGTCGCCAGGTCCTCGAGCGGCGTCCCCGGGTCCGTGATGGCGACGAAGCGACCGCCGTCCGGCACCAGCTCCCAGAAGTGCGCCAGGTGGGACCGGGTCTCCGTGGTCGTGCCCGACTTGCTCGCGACGACGAACAGCGTCGCGTCGAGGTCCAGCTCCGCGGTGACGCGCCGCACGGTCTCCGGATGCGTCGTGTCGAGGACCACGAGCTCGAGGGCGCCGTCGGCCGCCCCGAACGTCGACCTCAGCATCTCGGGGGCGAGCGAGGACCCGCCCATCCCGAGCAAGACCGCCGTCCGGAGCCCGTCCTCGGCCGCGCGGCCGGAGAAGGCCTCCAGCTCGTCGATCCGCTCCCGCATCGGGTCGAGGACGCTCAACCACCCCAGGCGGTCGGCGATCTCGGTGGGATCGTCCTTCCACACGGTGTGATCCCGGGCCCAGATCCGCTCGACGATCCGGCCACGGTCCATCGCGGCGAGGCGCTCGGAGACCGAGCCCGGCATGGCCGCGAGCCGCGGCATCAGGTCCACGGGGTTCGCCTCCTTCCTCGTCGGGCCGCCCGGTGGCGAGTCGCCTCGAGCCGTGTAACGCTGCCGTCCGCCAAGCGTACTCATCGCCGGGACGACCACGAGGGAGCCACGCCATGCCGGAGCTGATCAGGGTCTACGGGGCCAGCTGGTGCCCCGACTGTCGTCGAGCCAAACGGTTCCTCGGCGACCAGCGCGTCCCGTTCGAGTGGCACGACATCGAGGTCGATCCCGACGGCGTTCGGGTCGTCCAGGAGCGCAACAACGGGAACAACATCATCCCGACGATCGTCTTCCCAGACGGCACGCACCTCGCCGAGCCCACGAACGAGCAGCTCGCCGAGAAGATCGGCCTCGAGCGCGCCGCGATGATGCACGTCTACGACCTCATCGTCATCGGGGGCGGCCCGGCCGGTCTCACCACCTCGATCTACGCGGCGCGCGAGAACCTCCGGACGCTCGTGATCGACAGCAAGGGCCTCGGCGGCCAGGCCGGTGTCACCGAGCGCCTGGACAACTACCCAGGCTTCCCCGAGGGCATCGGCGGCGCCGAGCTGGCCGACCGCATCGTCAAGCAGGCGCGCCGCTACGGGGTGGAGATGCTCCAGGCGGTCTCGGTCACGCAGGTCTCGAGCGACGGCGAGCAGGTCGACGTCGAGACCGCGACCGGCGACCACTACCACGCCCGCGCCGCGCTCCTGGCCACCGGCTCCTCCTACCGACGCACGGGTGCGCCCGGCGAGGCGGACCTGATCGGCGCCGGCGTCCACTTCTGCGCCACGTGCGACGGCCCCTTCTACAAGGGGGCGGAGCAGCTCGTCGTCCTGGGCGGCGGCAACAGCGGGCTCGAGGAGGGACTGTTCCTCACCCAGTTCGCGGATCGGGTGACGATCGTCCAGCGCGGGGATCGCCTGACGGCCGGCAAGCTGCTCCAGGACAAGGTGAGCCGGCATCCCAAGATGGAGGTGCTGCTGAACCGCGAGGTCGTGGAGTTCCGGCCGAAAGGGGACGGGAGCGGCAAGCTCGGCGCCATGGTGCTGCGGCGCTCCGAGACCGGGGAGACCGAGGAGCTCCACCCGGCGGCCGCCTTCGTCTTCATCGGTCTGGACGCGAACACCGGGTTCGTGAAGGGCGTCGTCGACCTGGACGAGCGGGGGCTCATCGTCACCGGCATGGGGTGCTCGACCAGCATGCCGGGCGTCTTCGCCGCGGGGGACGTCCGGGCCGGCTCGACGAAGCAGCTGGCCTCGGCCGTCGGCGAGGGGGCCGCCGCCGCCATCGCCATCCGTCAGTACCTCGAGGCCCAGGAGGCCAAGCCCGTCCACACGATGTGAACCCAAGGAGCGCGTCGTGAACCCCAAGGAGATCTTCGAGCTGATCGTGAAGGCCGACGAGAAGCTGAAGTACGCGACCGCCGGCAAGCAGGACGTCCGGCGGCAGCAGGCGATCGACCTGCTGAAGCAGGCGCGGGCCTCGGCCGTGGAGATCGGGAACGACCCGCTGGTGCAGCAGGCCGACACGCGGCTGGCCGACCTGGGTGAGTCGTCGTCGTGACCGAACGCCGTCCCACCCCGCTCGACCCCACTCCCGAGCCGCGTCCTGAGGAAGCCTCCGGCGACGAGAAGGCCTACCCGCCCGAGCTCGGCACCGACGCGATCGCGATCCTCGAGGGTCGGACGTTCATGTTCTCGAACTCGGCGGGCGACATCCCGCCGGGCTCGACCGGCGGCCTGCTCCACGACGACACCCGCTTCGTCTCGTGCTGGGAGCTGACGCTGAACGGCCGTCCGCTCTCGGTCCTGAAGTCGAGCGTCGTCGACTACTACTCGGCCGCGTTCTTCCTCACGAACCCCGAGCTCCCCGGCCTGCGCCCGAACAGCCTGACGATCCGCCGCTTCCGGTTCGTCGGCGGCGGCGTCCACGAGCAGATCGCGGTCTACAACCCCTCCGCCGAGCCGGTGCGCTTCGAGCTCCGGCTCTCGGTCGGCGCGGACTTCGCCGACCTGTTCGAGGTCAAGAGCGCGGTGCGCGACCGCAGCGCGAGCATCGACGTCGAGCACGACCCGGACGAGCGAACGCTGCACTTCCACTACGAGGTGCCCGGCTTCCTCGCCGAGACCAACGTGCGCGTGGCCCGCAGCCGGGTCGCCGAGGGGATCGACGGCACGGGGCCGAGCGTTCCCGCGCTTCCCGAGGTCGACGGCGACGGGTTCGTCTGGCGGATCGAGCTGGGGCCGCGGAAGCTCCTCGACGCGCTCGTGCGCGCCACCGTCCGCGTGAACGAGACCGTGCTCGAGCCGATGCACCAGGACTTCGGCGACCAGCAGCAGCTCTCCGAGGGCGCGCTCACGAGCTGGCTCTCCGAGGTCCCGCGGTTCGAGTCCGACAGCGCGCTGCTGAAGGGCGTGCTCGACAAGTCGGTGGTCGACCTCGCCGCCCTGCGGATCGAGGGCGAGCTCGGCGGGGAGCGGTACGTGCTCCCGGCCGCCGGTCTGCCGTGGTTCATGACGCTGTTCGGTCGCGACACGCTCATCACGGCGTTGCAGACCGTCGGCATCGGACCCGACCTCGCGCGCGGGGCGCTCCACCTGCTCGGCGCGCTCCAGGGGACGAAGGTCGACGACTTCCGCGACGAGGAGCCCGGCAAGATCCTGCACGAGATCCGGCAGGGCGAGCTCACCGTGCTCGGCGAGAAGCCGCACAGCCCGTACTACGGGACCGCCGACGCGACGCCGTTGTACGTGATCCTGATGTCGGCGTACTGGCGGTGGACCGGCGACGACACGTTCGTCCGGGCCCGCTGGCCGGTGGTGCTCGCGGCGCTCGAGTGGATCGACCGCTTCGGCGACCGCGACGGCGACGGCTTCATCGAGTACCAGACGCGCTCGTCGCAGGGTCTCGGCAACCAGTGCTGGAAGGACTCGTGGGACGGCGTGCAGTTCGCCGACGGGCGGATCCCCTACCTGCCGATCGCGACGTGCGAGCTGCAAGGCTATGCGTACGACGCCAAGCTCCGGGCGGCCGAGCTCGCCGAGCGGCTCATGGGCGACCCGGCACTCGCCGACCGGCTCCGCAAGGAGGCCGAGGTCCTTCGCGACCGGTTCAACGACGTGTTCTGGAGCGAGGCGCGGGGCGGCTACTTCGTGCTCGGCCTCGACGGCGACAAGCGCCCGATCGACTCGATGACCTCGAACATGGGTCACCTGCTGTGGTCGGGGATCGTGCCCGAGGACCGCGCCGAGCGGGTGGCCTCACACCTGATGTCGGAAGCGATGTTCTCGGGCTGGGGCGTGCGAACGCTGTCGAGCGACGACGCCGGCTACAACCCGATCGGCTACCACGTCGGGACGATCTGGCCCCACGACAACGCGATCGTCGCGATGGGCCTCGAGCGCCACGGCTTCCGCGACGAGGCGAACCGCATCTGCCTCGCCCAGCTCGAGGCCGCGGGTTTCTCGAGCTTCCGCCTGCCCGAGGCCTTCGCCGGCCTCCACCGCGCGTTCGGCCGGTTCCCTGTGCCCTATCCGACCGCGTGCAGCCCACAGGCGTGGGCGACCGGCGCGCCGTTCCTGTTCCTCAAGGTGATGCTCGGCCTCGACGCGAGCGACGGAGAGGTGACGATCGACCCCCGCGTGCCCGAAGGAGATCGGCCGCGTGTTCGTGCACGGCCTCCACGCCTTCGGCACCCACTGGGACGTGGAGGCTCACGGCTCCAACGGCCACGTCCGTCTGACTCACTAAGCGCGGGCGTTCAAAGGCGGCATAGCACGCCTCGTCACGCGGCCTCAGCCCTCCGCTCAGTCCTCGACAATCCACAGCATGGAACCAGGGAGCATGCCCGATAGCATCGATTCAAGGTCATGAAGACCTCGACTCAGGGTATAGCTCAACTCGGCATCGGATAGTCCGGTGGTGTCCCGCTGCTCCTGAATGACCTGGCCAATCACGTCGCGGATAGCTGCCGCGTCGTTTGTGAGTCTCGCCAAGAGCCCCTGAGCAACTTCGGTGCTCAGCCATCCACCCTGCAGCCAGTGCTTGCACTGGTCGGCGACGGGAGCTACCCACGTGGCGTGCTTTGCGAAGAACGTCTCGAGTGGAGCCCCTCGGAGTGTCATCTCTACTGTGCCGCGCTCCCAGCCTGCGACTCGGAGTAGCTCCGCGAGTAGGAAGGAGCGAGCCCGTATGCCACCCGCAGGTACACAATGGCTCACCAGGACAACCAGCAGGCGTGCTGCCGCCGCACGCTCCGAACCGAAGTCGATGGAGGGTGGGTGCACTATCAGGTCCCACAGTTCTGTGTCTGCGGGGTCGAGGCGCGTGAGTGTGAGCTGATCGCGCCTCCTGGGATCCGACCTCACTGTTCCGACGAATTTGGCGACGTCTCCCGTGAGAAGATCGTCGAGACGCCGCACTCCGGCAAGAGCACCCTCTACCTCGGCGACGTCAAGGCGCCAACACCTGTGCTCAATGGCCATCATGGCTTCCCGCACAGCTCGTTGACTTCGATCCCACGTAGATCGCGTTGCGTCCTTCCGTACTTGGAGAGGATTGTACTTGTGTCCCCAACGCAGTTGATCGACCAGTGCCCTGGGCCGAACTCCGGTGTGAACGTTGCGGCGCAGCTCGGCGGCAACCCAGAGACTGGCGCCGTGGTCCCGGGGAATCGAAGAGCGACGCTGAGCCTGAAAGGAACCAGGCACGGTTTGCTGGTGCCCTGAAAGGGTCGCTCCATGGTTGAGACGCCATCGGGACCGGGCCGGAAGGACGCAGGAGACAATGCAAGTCCAGACTGACATCCGGGGTTTCCATCGACTCCGCGGTAGGTAACTATCAGCTCGCCACCCTCATCAACGTCAACAGGTCCCGGGAGCTCAACCGTCGGAGTGGGCTCAGGTTGTGGAGGGGTCTGTGGACAGGCGCCTGCAGCCGCGGATGGGTTGCCACCCGCACTACACTCCGCCTGCGTCGCCGCACCAGATGAGCCGCCGATATGGATGCGCTCTGAGAGTTGATTCACCAGCGCCCTGCAATCCGCGTCGATCCAGCAATCGGGTCTGCCAGGTTTGGTTGACTCGCGGGGTTGACGGCTTTCAGGCCGCATAGGCGACCTCGTGCACGGCTTCGAACTCGATCGGGGTGAGCTTGCCGAGGGCCCGCTGACGGCGCCGGCGGTGGTAGGTGCGTTCGATCCAAGTGACGATCGCCAGGCGGAGCTCGTCTCTGGTCTGCCAGCGCCCCGGTCCAGGACGTTCCTCTGCAGCAGGGCGAAGAACGACTCCATGGCGGCGTTGTCGGCGCAGGTCCCGGTGCGACCCATCGACCCGATGAGGCCGTGGTTCCTCAGCAGACGCACGAACTTCCCGGAGCGGAACTGACTGCCGCGGTCCGAGTGGACCAGCGTGCCGGCAGGGCTCCGCAGGCCGATCGCGCCTCGGAGCGCGGCCACGGCCAGAGAAGCCTTCATCCGGTGGTCCATCGAGTAGCCGACGATGCGACCGGAGAAGGCGTCCTTGATCGCACAGAGGTAGAGCTTGCCCTCCGCCGTCGGGTGCTCGGTGATGTCGGTGAACCACAGCTCGTTCGGCCTGCGGGCACCGAACGCACGGCGGACCAGGTCGTCGTGCACCGGCTCTCCGGGCCTGGGCCTTCGTCCCTTCTTGCGGGCGAGCACCGAGAAGATGCCGTGCGCGCTGCACAGACGGTGCACCCGGTTCTCGCTGGCGGTGATGCCGCGCTCGGCGACGAGCTCGTCGGTGATGAACCGGTAGCCGAAGGCCGGATCATCGGCGTGGATCTGCAGGGCGGCGTCGACCAGGTGGGCGTCGGACCAGTCCCTGGTGCTGACCGGGTTCGCCTTCCACTTGTGATAGGCCTGCGGCGAGAAGCCGAGCACCCGGCAGGTCACCGTGACGGGGATCCCGTCTGCGGCAAGCTCGCGGACCAGCGGGTACATCATTTTGGGTTGACGCCCTGCCCGAGGTAGACGGCGGCCCGGCGGAGCACCTCGTTCTCCTGCTCGAGCAGCCGGTTGCGCTTTCGCAGCTCGCGGATCTCCGCATCCTATCCATGAGAAAGACGAGAATCCAGATTCCCGCCAAGACGAGGGCAAGTACAGGAACAAACCACGGAGAGGTCCCGGTCACAACGCCGAGGACCAACAACATCGATTCCACTGCTGACTCGACACCCGCCGTGAAGAGTGTCGCCACGATCCAGGGTCCGAGAAATGGACTGCCCGCGAGGTGGCCCGTTGGATCCGTCCAGGTCGTCGGATCGTTGGCAACGTACGCGTAGACGCTATAGCCCTGCGTGCCAGGGGCATTCGGAATCAGGGTGTCGGCCGAGAGCATCCGGCCAGTAGCCGGATCGTACGTTCGCGCCCGAAGGTCGACGAGGCCCGTGGCATCCGTCGGCTCACCAGTGAACCCGAACAGGCCGTCCAGGCCGGACACCGCCCGCGGGGCGCCGAACGCGTCGTATGAGGTCGACCCGACCAGGGTGCCGGAGTCGTCGGTCATGCCGCGCACCGAGTCCAACCGATCCCCGAGCGGGAAGCTCGGCTGAGAGCCCGAGACGCCCTCAAGGACGCCGTGCGCGTGGAGGTATCGGCTCGTCCCGTCGCCGACCACTGAGGGCAGGCCGCCCTCGCGGTCGAGCAAGAACGAAGCGTCCACGCCGTCGACGGTCGCGCCGACGCGGATTCCGTCGCCGTCGTACGTGTATGTGGCGGAGTGATCGCCGATCTCGGCCGAGGTGAGCCGAGAGGCGTCATCCCATGCAAACGAATCCGAGCCCGCGACGATGAGGTTCCCCGCCTGGTCGTAGGAGTACGAGGCGCCGCCGACGGATGTGAGCTCGCCGGCCACGTCGTAGGCGTAGCTCGTTTGTGGTGCGTCATGATTTCTTGGACACACGGAAGTGTGATGAGATGAATCCTCCGAGAAGGGAATGGCGCCGTGGGACGCAAGCCGTTCAAGACCCCCGAGGAGAAGCTCGCGATCGTCCTCAGCGTGCTGCGCGGCGAGATGACACAGGTCGAGGCCGGTCGGCGCCTGCAGATGAGCCAAACGACGATCGCCAAGTGGCAGAAGCAGTTCCTCCAAGGCGGCCACGAGGCCCTCGCCCGGGGCGACAACGCCACCGGCCCCGCGTCCAGGCGTGAGGACGAGCTGCAGTCTCAGGTCGACGAGCTGCAACAAGCACTCGGTGAGGCCTACGTCGAGCTTCGGGTCTGGCGCAAAGGGGGGGATCTCTACCCGGCTTCGAGGACCTCGAGGCGATCCGGATAGCCGCCCAGATCCCCGTGCGGCGCTTCTGTGCCCGACTCGGGTTGCCACACTCGACCTGGTACTACTGGCGCCGGCGCCACCGAGAAGGCGGGGTTGTTCGCCGCTGGCCCGCCCCGGTGGTCGATCGGATCGAGGCTGCTGCCGCCGAAAAGGCCGAGGCACACTCAGCATGGGGTCACCGCAAGATCGCCGCGATGCTGAAGGCCGACGGGGTGGCGGTGTCCCCCTCATCGGTGGAACGAGCGCTCAGACGCCGCGGTCTGCTGCTTCCGGCCCGCTACCTGCAGGACCGAAGGGAAAACGCCAAGCGACGCAAGGAGCGGTTCCTCGTGCCTCCCACGAGGCGCAACCGTGTGTGGCAGATGGACTTCTCGCGCTTCGAGACCACCGCCGGCGGGACCTGGAACATCTCCGCGGTCGTGGACTACGCCACCAAGTGCTGCTTGGCCGCTCCCATCACGGGAACCCAGGGGGCGCGCGATGCGGTGAGCGCCTTGCAGGCCGCGATCGATGCGGCCGAGGAGCTGCTCGGACACCCTCTGCTCCAGGACTGCGTCGATCCCGAGACCGGTGAGATCGAGCATCTGACGATCGTGACCGACAACGGACCCGCCTACAAGTCCGATGCCTTCATGCGCTTCTTCATGGCCCGCCCCGAGCTCGAGCACGTGCGAACGCGCCACTACACCCCGGGACAGAACGGCGTCGTGGAGCGGTTCTACCGCACGCTCAAGTACGAGCATCTCTACCGCCTGGAGATCCGCGACGCGATCGAGCTGGACGAGCAGGTGCAGTTCCATCGCCGCGTCTACAACCAGATCCGGCCCCACGAAAGCCTCGGGCAGGTCACGCCGATGTCCGTGCACCTCGCCGAGCCCAACCTATCTGAGGCAGGAGGTGTCCAGGAAAGTTGACGCGGAACACTCCTCCCTAGGAGCCGCTGAGCCCCGCTGGTTGTCTCCCAGAAGACGGCCAACTCAGCCGACCACGGAACGGCCCCGCACATCCACGGACGAGGGTCCCGGATGGAGTGGGACCTCCGAGGCAGGAGCGGAGTCGTTTCTGGGACCCGGCCCATCGAGGAGGACATTGGGCGACCGCGGCATTCGGTGCGGTCCGCGTTCACCTATCGATCCGAGCGCCAGCTTCGGAACGCCTCGAGCAGCGCATCCCGGAGCTCGGGCGGGATCTGGTCCTCGGCCAGCATCCCCGTCAGCCGGATCGTCGTCCGCACCTGCTCGAGATACGCGGTGCAACCTGCGCACGAAGCGAGGTGCGCCTCGACCGAGGCGCGCTCGTCGTCCTTGAGCGCCCCCTCGAGGTAGTCCGTGACGAGCTCGACGAGGTCCTGGCAGTCCATCTCGGCGGGCGAGCTCATGCCGCCCCCTCCTCGAGGTAGCCCTCGATCGCGCGACGCACCTTGGAGCGCGCGCGATGCAGGAGCACCCGTTGATTCGTCTCGGACAGGTCGAGGGCGTTACACACCTCCTGCGACGTCCAGCCGAGCACGTCGCGGAGCCGGATGACCTCACGCTGGCTCGGCGGGAGGCCGTCGATCGCCGCGGCCACCTGCGCGAGGGTCTCGTTCGACAGGAGCCGCGACTCGGGCACCGTCTCCCACGAGGCCGGCTCGGACGCCCAGTGCCTCGGCCAAGGCTCGCGGTCGGAGGAGAGGAACCGGTCGGGGTCGACCGCCGGCTCGCTCTCGGCGTCGGGGGCCCAGACGGAGGAGAACGGGACGCTCCGCGCCTCGCGCTGTCCCCGGGTCTTCGCCGTATTCACGAGGATGCGGAAGATCCACGTCCGCAGCGACGAGCGGCCCTCGAACCCGCCGAGCCCACGCAGGACGCCGACCCAGGCGTCCTGGACGACCTCCTCGGCGGTCGCACGCGTCGAGACGTACATCCGGGCGATCCGCAACATGGCGGGCTGGTAGCGCTCGACGAGCATCATGAACGCGGTCTCGTCCCCGGCGCGGAGCGCGGCGACGAGCTCGAGGTCTTCGTGGGAGGCGGGTCGCGTGGCGGGCGTGGTCACGGGCGAGGCATAGCACGGGCCCGAGGGTTCTGCATCGGCGACGGGGAAGGCTCAGCCCGGACGGGCCGCGCCGACGAAGCTGTCCCAGTAGACGGAGACGACGCCGACCGTCGTACCCGGATGCGAGGAGTGGATCATCCGTCCCCCGCCCACGTACATCGCGACGTGCGAGATGGGCGAGTAGAAGAACAGGAGGTCGCCCGGCTGCAGGTCCTCTCGCGCCACGTGGGGGAGCGCGGCGTACTGCGCGGCCGAGGAGTGGGGCAGGTAGACGCCGGCGTGCGCCCACGACCACATCGTGAACCCCGAGCAGTCGAACCCGGTCTCGGGGCTGGCGCCGCCGAACTGGTAGGGCGTTCCGATGACCGAGTAGGCCGCGGCGAGCACCGTCGCGACGTTCGCGTTCGGCGCCGGCGGTGGCGGGATCGGTGAGCTGCCGATCGTGGTCGTGCTCTGCTGCTGGGCGGCGGCCGCTGCGGCCGCGGCGCGGGCAGCCGCGGCCAGCGCCTCGTGGTACTTCTTGTCGAGCTCCGCGTACAGGCTCCGCGCCTCGGCCACGCGCGACTCGATCTGGTCGCGGTGGCTCGCGATGTCCTCGAGCACCGATCGGCGCTCGTCCACCGTGTTCCGCAGCTCGTCGGCGGTCCACTGAGCCTCCTGCTTGGCTCTCGCCGCGAGCGTCGCGAGATCGGCGTCGGCCTGGGCCATGCTGCCGATGAACTCGAGCCGGTCGGAGAAGTCGGCGATCGAGGTGGCGTCGAACAGGACGGAGATCTGCGACCCCAGTCCCGTGTAGGCGCGCGCCGCGCTCTGGTTCAGGCTGTCGGTCGCCCGGTCGGCCTCCGCCTGCGCCCGGCGGGCCGCGTCCTGCACCTCATCCAGCCTGGCCTGCACCTCTTCCAGGCGGATCCGAGCCTGGTCGTACTGCTCGACCAGGAGCGACATGTCGCGGTTCAGCGCGTCGAGGCGCGCTTGGGCGCGCTCTACCTCCTGCTTGCTGGGGGCGGCGGAGGAGAGGGAGGCGAAGCCGAGGGATGACATCGTCGTGATGAGCGCGACCACCATGAGTCGCGCCGCGATACCCCGCCTCGCTCGGATCATCTGCCTCCGGATGCACAACGGGCCGTCTCCCCGACAGCCCGGCAGGAGGCTAACGACCCCCTGGGGGGTCGTCAAACCTCCTGTTTCACCGTCATGGAACCCTTGTCACGCCTCGGCGGGGAGGGCCTTCGGACGGTACTTCGCAAGGACCTTCTGGTCGGGACGGCGGGACTTGAACCCGCGACCTCAGCGTCCCGAACGCTGCGCGCTACCAAACTGCGCCACGTCCCGAGGCTGGTCAGTGTACCGGCTCACCGCTCCGGCCGGACCCGGGCCTTCGCCGGGTACCGCGAACCCGATACGCTCGCGGATGGCATGAGGATCGCGCAGGTCTGCCCGCCGTGGCTCGCCGTTCCCCCGAAGGGATACGGCGGCATCGAGTGGGTGGTCGCGCTCATCGCCGACGGCCTGGTCGAGGCGGGGCACGACGTGACGCTCTTCGCCACGGGGGACTCCCGGACCAAGGCGCGCCTGGAATACGTCTTCGACGAGGCGCCGGGTTCGCGCGAGATCAACGATCCCACGCTCGACACGACGCACACGCTGTTCGCGCTGCGAGACGCGCGGGAGCGGTTCGACGTCCTGCACGTGCACACGCCGTTCTCGGCGCTCGCCGCGGCCATCGAGACCGGCGTGCCGACCGTCCACACGCTGCACGGCTCGTTCACGCCGGAGATGAAGCGCCTGTACTCCTACGTCGGGGATCGCGCGTGGTACGTCGCGATCAGCGAGGCCCAGCGGGGCTTCCACCCCGACCTCAACTACGGCGGCGTCGTCTACAACGGGATCGACATGGACTTCTATCCGCTCAACGAGCGCAAGGACGACTTCGTCCTGTTCCTCGGCCGGGCCGCCCCCGAGAAGGGCTGGCGCCGCGCCATCGACGCCGCGAAGGCCGCCGGCGAGCGCCTGGTCTCGGCGGTGAAGATCGCCCACCCCACCGAGGAGGAGGAGTGGGAGACCAACGTCAAGCCCGTCCTCCCCTCCGACTTCGAGGTGATGGGAGAGATCAGCCAGCCGGACAAGGTCGACCTGCTCCGCCGGGCCAAGGCGGTCCTGTTCCCGATCGACTGGCAGGAGCCTTTCGGGCTCGTCATGACCGAGGCCATGGCGTGCGGGACGCCGGTCATCGCCACCCCCCGCGGCTCGGTCCCCGAGGTGATCGAGGACGGCGTGACCGGCTGGATCGTCGACGTCGAGGACTACCCGGCGCAGGCGGCCGAGCGGCTCCGGCATCTCGGCGAGATCGACCCGCAGGCATGCCGCGAGCGCGTCCGGCGCCTCTTCTCCAAGGAGGCCATGGTCGCCGGGTACGAGCGCGTGTTCGAGGCGGTCGCCGGGACTCGCTGAAGCCTGCCCGACACCGATCGACGGCGGCTACCGCGGCGGCGGGACCGGCCGAACCGAACGCCGAAGCTCGAGGAGCGTCGCCTCGGGCCGGCACAGGAATCGGAACGGCGCGTACTTGCTCGTCCCGAGCCCGGGTGAGACGTGCACGAGGCCGTCCCCGAGACGGAACAGCCCCGAGACCACCCGGCGCGGAAGGTTCGAGTTCGTGACGATCGCGCCGACGAGCGGCAGGCGGATCTGCCCGCCGTGCGTGTGGCCGGCCACGACGAAGCCGTAGCCGCACGCGACGGCCTCCGGCGCCGAGTCGGGGGAGTGCATCACCGCGAACCCGAACCGTTCCGGGGCCCGGCGCGGAACCACCCGCAGGTCCTGCCGGGCCACGTGTGAGTCGTCGAGCCCGAGCAGCTCGACGGCGAGGCCGTCGACGTCGATCTCGGCGCGGACGTTCGTGAGGTCGGTCCACCCATCCGCCTCGAGCGCGCGGACGAGGTCTCGGGACCGGCCGCGGTGGCCTCGGCGAGGCCTTCGGCGGGTCCGGGGAACGAGGTACCGGAACGGGTTCACCGGCCGGGGGGCGTAGTAATCGTTCGAGCCGAGCACGAACCAGGAGGCGAGCCGGCCGCGGTTGGGGCGGACCGCATCCACGACGGCTTCCACGGCCGCCGGCTCGGCCAGGAAGTCGCCGGTCACGATCGTGACGTCCGCCGCGGGGAGCGAGGCCAGGAACCGGGCCTTGCGTGCGTCGCGCCGCACGAAGTGCAGGTCCGACAGGTGCAGCACGTGGATCGTCTCGGGACCGCCCGTCGGTAGGATGGCGACGTCGTGCCGCACCAGTCGGTACGAGCGGCGCTCGATGAGCACGCCGTAGGCGACGCAGGCGACGCCGGCGACGAGGACGGCGAGCACGATGGCGATGAGCACGGAAGGGGAGTCTACGGTGGGCGAGGCCTCGCTCAGGACGAGGGTCCACGACGAGATGACCGCGGCGATGAAGGACCGCGACAAGGTCCGGCTCGGGGCGCTGCGGATGCTCGCCGCATCGATCACCAACCGCGAGAAGGAGATCCTGCACGAGCTCTCGGACGACGAGGTCCGCGAGGTCGCCGGCCGCGAGGTGAAGAAGCGCTCGGAGTCGATCGAGGCGTTCGAGGCCGGCGGGCGGATGGACCTCGTCGAGCGGGAGCGTGCCGAGCGCGAGGTCCTGCGAGCCTACGCGCCCGAGCCGCTCGAGGACTCGGCCGTCGAGGCGCTGATCGACGAGGCCATCGCCTCGACCGGAGCGACCTCGGCCCGTGAGATGGGCAAGGTCATGGGCGTCGTGATGGGCCGGGTCAAGGGCAGGGTCGACGGCGCCCTGGTGCAGCGCAAGGTCCGGGAGCGCCTCGGGGACTAGGGCTTGGTGGGGCCCGTCGGCCCGGTGGCTCCGCCGTCGCCGCCGATGCGGCCCACCTGGATCGTGATGGTCGCGCCCGCGTCGACGACCTTCGTGCCGTCGCCGATGGGGACCTGCGAGAGCACGATGCCCTCCTGGGAGTGGTCCTCGACGCTCACATACTCGACGGCGGCGACGAGCCCCAGGTCCTGGATCTGCCTGACGGCCTGGCGTTCGGTGAGCCCGGTGAGGCGGGGCACGATGACCGGCTCGCCGCGTCCGTTGCTCACCTGGATCGTCACCGCGCTTCCGAGGACCGCGCTCGAGCCACCGCCGGGTGACTGGGCCAGCACCATGTTGACGGTCTCGAACGAGAGCACCTTCTCGACGATGGGGGTGAAGTTGGCCTCGGCCAGCGCCTGCTGCGCCTCCTCGGACCGCATGCCGACGACGTCGGGGATGTGACCCCGCGCGGGAGCCGGCGGCGCCTCGAACCCCTCGACGGGGTAGTCCTGCATCGCCTTGACCATGAAGGCGTGCCAGATCGGCGCGGCCACCGTTCCCCCGAACACCGAACTGCCGAAGTAGTCGTCCATCGGGATCTGCCCGCTGGGGAACCCGACCCAGACGGCGGTGGCCACCTGCGGCGTGTAGCCGGCGAAGTACACGTTCGTGTAGTCCTGCGCCGTCCCGGTCTTGCCGGCGACGGGGCGCCCGATCCCGCCCGCCGCCGTGCCGGTCCCGCAACAGACCACGCGCTCCAGCATGGCCGTGACGAGATGCGCGATCTCGGGGTCGATCACCTGCTCGCACTGCGCGCGGTGTTTGTACAGCGTCTCGAACCCGCCGTTCTCCCTCGGCTGCTCGACGCGGGCCACGGCGAACGGCTTGCAGTGGATCCCGTCGTTGGCGAGCGTCCCGTAGGCGGAGGCCATGTCGAGCGTCGAGACCTCCTCGACCCCGAGCGTGATGGAGGGAACGGCGTCGAGGGGCGACGTGATGCCCATGTCGTGCGCCGTCTCCACGATGTGCTCCGGACCGACGTCGAGCGCGAGCTGCGCGAACACCACGTTGACCGAGTTCTCCGTGGCCGACCACAGGTCCATGTAGCCGGCGTCGCCGACGGGCTCGGCGTTGCTCACGCAGCCGCTCGCGCTGATCCATCCCTCGAGGCCGCACTGGGGCGACTTCGACGAGTAGACCTTGCCCGGCGGGAACCCTTCCCGGAACGCCGTGACGAGGGTGAACGGCTTGAAGGCGGACCCGACCTGCCGCGTGCCGTGCCAGACCAGGTCGAGCTGGTCCCGCCGGTAGTTCTTCCCCGAGAGCATGGCCCTGATCGCCCCGCTCCGCGTGTCGACGGAGACGAGCGACGTGTCGGGCCCCGCGTCGGGCTGGATGTACGTGCTCGCGTCCACGGCCTCCTGGGCGTAGTCCTGCCACTCGGGTTGGAGCGTCGTGTAGATCCTGAGGCCCCCCTGGTACAGCGTTCGCACACGCTGCTCGTACGTCTTGCCGAAGGCGTCGAACTCCCCGTTCACGTCGTCGAGGACGAGCTGACGGATGTAGGAGACGAAGAAGGGCTCGACCTTCTGCTCCGGCGGGCCCGCGTCGGGCGCGAGCCCCAGGCCGCTCGCCTTGGCCCGCTCGGCCTTCCGCTCGCCGATCAGGCCGAGCTGGAGCATCCGGTCGATCACCACGTCGCGGCGCCGCAGGGCCGAGTCCGCGTTCGTGACCGGGTCGTACAGGCCCGGCGCCCGGATCACCCCGGCCAGCAGGGCTGCCTCCGGAAGCGTCAGCTTCGACGGCGGTTTGCGGAAGTAGGTTTGCGACGCCGTGCCGATCCCGTAGGCGCCGTTCCCGAAGTACACCTCGTTCAGGTACATCTCGAGGATCTCGTCCTTCGTGTACCTGCGCTCGACGCGGATCGCCAGGGCCGCCTCCTGGAACTTGCGGGCGAACGTCTGGCTCGGCACGTCGATCAGCACGTTCTTCACGAGCTGCTGGGTGATCGTGGACGCCCCCTGCTCGATCTCGCCGGAGGCGAGGTCCTTGAGCGCCGCCCGCATCAGGCCAGGGAAGTCCAGGGCACCGTGCTCGTAGAAGCCGTCGTCCTCGATCGCGAGCACCGCGCTCTGGGCGACCTGCGCGACGTTCTCGAGCTGCACGATCCGCCGGTTCTCGTCCAGATAGACCGTCGCCAGGACCGATCCGTCCGCCGCGTAGATCACCGAGCGCTCGGGGAACCGGGGGATGCGGACCCGGCCCACGCCCGCCTCGTCCAGACGATCGTGGAAGGCGTTCACCCCCATGGTCGCCCCCGCGAACAGCGGCAGCAGGACGAGCGCGACGAGCAGCGCCCCGAACGCCAGGACGACGGCGAGCAGCACGGGGACCAGTGCGGGGATGACGCGCTTGGGGCGGAGCTGGTTCGGCGGTTTGGGGCGGGCCCGTCGCTGGGCGGGCCGGCGGCGGTGGCTGGGGGGCGCCTGCACGGTCGCGGCCAGGATACCGGCGCGGGGGGGTCGGTTCGCGTGGGTACCATGAGAAGTCCATGCGCCGCGTCGCCTCGGTCCTTTCGCTCATCTGGGCGCTCGTCTGGACGGTGTGCGCGTGGCCCCCGCCCGCCACGGCCGCGGATGCGGCCTCGGTCGTCGTGGTGAAGGTCGACGGGTCGATCGACCGGACGGTCGCGGGATACCTGCGGGATGCGCTCGGCGACGCCGAGGCGTCGGGCTCGACCGTGGTGATGCAGCTCGACAGCGCGGGCACGATCGACCAGGACGCCGTGTCGCTCGCCACGCGCATCCACGACGCCACCGTCCCCGTGGTCGTGTGGGTGGGGCCGTCGCCGGCCAAGGCTCAGGGCGCCGGTCTCCTCTTCCTGTACGCGGCGAGCGTGGCCGCGGTGGCGCCGGGCGTCGGCGTGGGGCCGCTCGAGCCGCTCGACCTCGGGGGCGCGCCGGAGCCCGCCCCGGCCGAGGTCCGCCGCCTGGCCACGTCCTGGATCCTCGAGCGCGATCGCCCGATGCCGGTCTCGTTCCCCGCCGAACCGGTGCCGGCCCAGGCGGCGATCGACGGGCACATCGCCGCATACGCCGCCGTGACCGTGCCGGGGCTGCTGGACCGTCTGGACGGCGTCGTGGTGCGGACCGCCGGCGGGGAGGTCACGCTCCACACGAAGATCGCCCGGGCCGAGGGGGAGGTCCCGGTCGACGTCGAGTTCGTCGACCTCGGGCCGATCGCGCGCGTGCTGCACGCCGCGTCCTCACCGACCTGGATCTTCGTGCTGCTCGTGCTCGGCCTGGCCGGGCTCGCCTTCGAGCTCACCCAGCCGGGGTTCGGGTTCGCCGGGTTCGCCGGCGTGGGGATGCTGGCGCTCGCCGTCTACGGGCTCACCGTCGTTCCGTTCTCGTGGCCGGGTCTGGTGGGGTTGGTGGGGGGGCTCGGCCTCATGACGCTCGACGTGCGGGTCCGCAAGCTCGGGCCGCTGAGCGCGATCGGCCTCGTCGCGTTCGTGGGCGGGTCGGTCGTGACGTTCGGGGGCGTCGCGGACCAGATCGACGTCTCGCCGTGGCTGATCGGATCGTCCGGCGTGGCGGCACTCCTGTATTGGGGGTTCGGGCTCACGGTGGCGGTCCAGTCGCGGGACCGGATCACCTCGACGCAGAGGGGCCTCGTCGGGTTGGTGGGGGAGGCGCGCGGCGAGCTGAAGCCGGAGGGGCCGGTCTACGTGAAGGGCACCCTGTGGCGGGGCCGCAGCACGAACGGCCCCATCGCCGCGGGGACCCGGATCCGCGTTCGGGCCGTGGACGGGCTGATCCTGCGGGTCCAGGCGGAGCCCGATCCGGCCGCCGGGACCGAGACCGAGCCCCCGCTCCCGGGGCCCCGGCCCGAGACGGGGCCGGCCGAGACCTGAGCCCGGGCCCTGCCCCCGGTTACGAACTTGTGCGTTTTTCCCCAACGCCGAGGTAAAGCCCCCACCGGGCGGAATCCCCTCGCGATCGAGATACGAAAGACCAAGCAAGAGCTCGACCCGAGGAGTGGCCTGCGTGGCGGAGCGGATGTTCGCCGACTGGACGTACGGCTGGCAGTTCGAGGCGGCGTGCCGGGGCGAGGAGTCCTCGCTCTTCTTCGCGCCGAACTACTTCGAGCGGCGCGAGGAGAAGGACCGGCGCGAGGCCCGGGCGAAGGGGATCTGCGCCCGATGCGGGGTCCGCACCACCTGCCTCGAGTACGCGCTCAAGATCCGCGAGTCCCACGGCATCTGGGGTGGCATGAACGAGCTCGAGCGGCGCCAGCTCCTGCGCCGTCAGGCCCTCCAGGCCGGCTGAGCTCCACCTCGCCCGCCGCTTCCCGTTCTGCGAGGATGCTCCACGCCCCTGTCCCGGTCCCCGCGCCGGGCGGACGAGGAAGGGACCGCCGTGATCGAGGAGCGTCTCGCAGAGCTGGGGATCGAGCTGCCGCCGGCCGCCGCGCCGCTCGCGTCCTACGTGCCGGTTCGGATCTCGGGCACGCATGCGTACGTCTCCGGCCAGGTGCCGCTCGAGGAGGGTCGCCTGCTGTCCTCCGGGCGGCTCGGAGCGGAGCGCTCGGTCGAAGAGGGGCAGGGGGCCGCGCGGCGCTGCGCGCTGCAGGCGCTCGCGGCGCTCCGCGACGCGCTCGGCAGGCTCGATCGGGTGCGGGGGGTGGTGAAGCTCGACGTCTTCGTCGCCTCCGCTCCGGGGTTCACCGATCAGCCGAAGGTGGCCAACGGCGCGAGCGATGTCCTGGTCGAGATCTTCGGAGAACCGGGCCGTCACGCCCGGACGGCGGTCGGGGTGTCGGAGCTGCCGCTCGGCGCCTCCGTCGAGGTCGCCGTGACCGTGCAGATCGACTGACCTAGGACCCGCGCGCGAACCGCAGGTCGCCGCTGCGGCGCGTCACCCCGGTCCGGTCGAGATGCTCCATCAGCGGGACCGCGTACCGCCGCGACGTGCCCAGGGCCTGACGTATCGCGCTCACCGTGATGCCCGCGGATCCGGCCCGACGGACGGCGTCGACCGCCCGGGCCACGAGCGCCGGCGTCAGGACCAGGTCCGGGCCGATGCGGACGAGGGCGCCGGTGCGGATCGCGGCGTCGATCGTGGGGCGCGGCACGCCCGAGCGCACCAGCTCGCCGATCGAGGGGGGCGTCGGTTCGCCGTTCGCGACCGCCGCCACCACGCCGGCGAGCTCCGCGTCCTCCACGCCGGGCCGGTGCGAGGGGACGCGCAGGGTTCGCCCGCTCCTTCTGACGTCGCCGGTCCGGACGAGATCCTCGAGCAGCGCGTCGGCCAGGTCTTTAGCCGCGGGCGCGCCGGCCTCACGAAGGGCGTGGATCACGATCGCCTGCACGTCGGCCGCCTCCGCACCCTCGGCCGCGGGGTTCGCCTCGTGGAAGGCTCCGAGCCGGCCGTTGACCTCGAACCTCACGCGATCGCGCACGGTCGCGGCGACCCACCATCGCCCGACGAGGTCCGCGCCCTCGATCGCGTCGGCGGCGGTGAGCGCCCGAAGGTCGGTGTCTCGGACCGCTCGCCGCTCGGCCAGCAGGAGCGCCGGGAGCTCCTCGGGCCGGCCGCGCGCCCGGCGGGCCAGGCGCTCCTGCGCATCCGAGCCGGGCCGGCGGGGCGGCGACGGGTCCAGGACCACGCCGCCCGCCACGGTCTCGCTCCGTCCCGATTCGCGCAGGACGAACCGGTCGCGGACGTCCAGGACCGCCGGCGCGGAGAGCCGGATCCGCGCGAACGCTCCCTCGGGCGGCAGCGCACCCCCGCCGTACAGCCGGAGGGTGGCGACCCGTTCGGCCGCCCCCGCGTGGAACGTGAAGGCGCCCCTCGACGTGACCGGATGGGCCAGGCCGCGGACCGGCCTGAGGTGGGCCTCGATCGTGACGGTCGGGCGCCACTCCCCCGGGTGTGCGAGCACGTCGCCTCGCTCGATCCGTCCGCGATCGAGGCCTGCGAGGTTCACGGCGACCCGGGACACCGGGCGCGCCAGGTCGATGCGCCGCTTGTGCGTCTGCAGCCCCCGGATCCGGGCCCGGCTCCCCGAGGGCAGCGCCTCCACTTCGTCGCCGACCGCGAGGGCTCCTCCCGCCAGCGTCCCGGTGACGACCGTGCCGGCGCCGGCGATCGTGAACACGCGATCGACGAAGTGGCGGGCCCGACCGCTCGCGGCCACCGGCGGCGCGGCGGCCACCGCCCGGTCGAGCGCGCCGGCGAGCTCTGCGACCCCGGCGCCGGTGGTGGACGAGCAGGCGACGACCGACACGCCGTCCAGCGCGGTGCCCCGGATCCGGTCGCGCACCTCCGCCTCCACCTCGGCCAGCCGCTCGGGCCCGACGAGGTCGGACTTCGTCAGGGCCACCACGGCGCCGTCGACCCCCAGGACGTCGACGATGGCCAGATGCTCCTCGGACTGCCGCCGCCACCCCTCGTCCGCGGCGACGACGAACAGGACGAGTCGCACGGGACCGACGCCGGCGAGCATCGTGCGGACGAACCGCTCGTGGCCGGGGACGTCGACGAACCCGATCTCTCGCCCCGACGGGAGCCGGCACCACGCGTAGCCGAGCTCGATCGTGAGCCCGCGCCGCTTCTCCTCCTCCAGTCGGTCGGGGTCGATCCCCGTCAGCCGATGGATCAGGCTCGACTTGCCGTGGTCGACGTGGCCGGCCGTGGCCACGACGTGGAGCGGGAGGTCCTGGTCGTCGCCGGGTGCCGACGGTGGCGCGGTCACTCGTCGTCGAGGTCGTCGCTCTCGCGCGCGTACTGGATCGCTCGCGAGAGGTCGGCGATCTCGTCCCCGCGCACGGTTCGCAGATCGAAGAGCACGCCGCGTTCGGTCACGCGGCAGAAGACCGGGGGCGATCCGGTCCGCAGGCGGACCGCCGTGGCATCGGGGTCGGGGGTGCGGACCTCCACCCCGAACGACGACAGCGTGTATCCGGGCAGGGACCCGCCGCCGACGGCCGAGGAGCAGGCCACCACCCGGGCGCCCTCGAGCTCGCCGTCGAGCGCGATCGCCAGGGTCTCGGCGCGCAACCGGACCTCCTCGGCCGGCTCGCGCAGCATCCGCCACACGGGGATCTCGTCTCGCCGATCCGCGGCGTAGGCGGCGAGCACGCGCTCGAGCGCGGCCACCTGCATCTTGTCCACGCGCACGGCCCGCGCGATCGGATGCCGGCGCAGGCGCGCGACGAGGTCCGACCTCCCCAGCACGATCCCCGCCTGCGGTCCGCCGAGCAGCTTGTCGCCCGAGAACACCACGAGGTCGGCGCCGTCGGAGAGCGCGCCTACGGCCGTGGGTTCGTCCGGCGGGATCCCCGGCACCCGATCGATCAGGCCGGACCCGAGGTCGTACAGGAACGGGACCTGGGCCTTCGCGGCGACGGCGGCGAGCTCGGCCGCGGAGGGGGCCGCGGTGAAGCCGACGACCCGGTAGTTGCTGGGGTGGACCTTGAGGATGAGGGCGGTCCGGTCGGTCAGGGCGGACCGGAAGTCCGCCACCCGGGTCCGGTTGGTGGTCCCGACCTCGACGAGGTGCGCTCCGGAGGCCCCCAGGATGTCGGGGATGCGGAACTCGCCGCCGATCTCGATCAGCTCGCCGCGCGAGACGAGCACCTGCTTGCCCCGCGCGAGGCAGGCCAGCGCGAGCAGCAGCCCGGCCGCTCCGTTGTTCACGATCAGGCCGTCCTCGGCACCGGTGAGCGCCGCCGCGAGCACCTCGGCCCTCGCGCTGCGGCGGCCGCGGGCGCCGCTGCTGCGCTCGACCTCGAGGTCCGTGTACCCCTCGGCCGCGCGGGCCGCCGCCTCGACCGCCGCCGGCGGCAGCGGCGCCCGTCCGAGCCCCGTGTGCAGGACGACGCCGGTCGCGTTGATGACCCGGCCGAGCCCATTCGCCGCCGCGGCGGCGAGTCCGATCGCCCGAGCCAGGATCTCGTCCCGCGAGGGGGGCTCGCCGCCTCGCGCGGCGGAGGCTCGAACCTCCTCTAGCGTGCTGGTGATCGTGCGCTTGAGCAGGGTGCGCCCGAAGGTCGCGCCGGCGCGCCGGCCCGGCTCGGACCGCAGTAGCGTGTCGACCGACGGGATCCGGCGCCGCGGTTCGGTTGCGGTCCGCGCCATGGCCAGAGCGTATCCGCTCGGCCCGGGGTCGGCCCCGACGACGTTCGCGCCCCACTCGGTAGGATGGGCCTCCGGTGGACACCCAAGAACGCGCTCAGTTCACCGCCGCGGGGGAGCACTGGATGGTGCGAGGCGGCGGCGTCGACATCGAGGTCGTCTCCCCGCGGGGTCTGCGGACCGAGGAGATGATCCTCAACATCGGGCCGCAGCATCCCTCGACGCACGGCGTGCTGCGGATCGTGCTCGAGCTCGACGGCGAGGTGATCACCCGCGCGGAGCCGGTGATCGGGTACATGCACCGGGCCGCCGAGAAGCTCGCCGAGCACCGCGACGCCCGGCAGGCCATGGTCCTGATGAACCGGCACGACTGGCTGTCGGCGTTCAACAACGAGCTGGGCTTCATCCTGGCGGTGGAGCGGCTCGCCGGCATCGAGGTCCCGGAGCGCGCCCGATGGATCCGCACGATGCTCGCCGAGTGGAACCGGGTCCTCAGCCACCTGATGTTCCTGGGGTCCTATCCGCTCGAGCTCGGCGCGATGACGCCGATCTTCTACGCGTTCATCGAGCGCGAGATGATCCAGGCCCTCATGGAGTCCGCCACCGGCGCGCGGATGCACTTCTCCTACATCCGTCCGGGCGGGTTGAAGGACGACCTGCCCCGTGGGTGGCTGCGGCAATCGGCCGAGGTCCTCACGCACGTCCGCAAGAAGCTCAGGGACTTCGAGAACCTGGTGATGGGCAACGAGATCGTGTACGGGCGCACCAAGAACGTCGGGGTCCTGCCCGCCGAGACCGCGATCGCGTTCGGGTGCTCTGGTCCGGTGCTGCAGGCGTCGGGCGTCCCGATGGATCCGCGCAAGGACGAGCCGTACGAGAAGTACGACGAGGTGGAGTTCGACGTCCCCGTCGGCTCCCGCGGCGATTCCTACGACCGCCTGTGGGTGCTGGCCCAGCGGATGCAGCAGTCGTGCAACATCGTCGAGCAGTGCATGGACAAGCTCCCGCCCGGCGACTACGTCGCGCCGAAGCTCCCCAAGACCATCAAGCTCGACGGCGAGGTCTACGTCCGCACCGAGAACCCGCTCGGGCTCATGGCGTACTACCTCGTCGGCGACGGCAAGCCCGAGCCCTACCGGCTCAAGATGCGGACCGCGTCGTTCTCCAACGTGTCCGTACTGCCCGCCATGCTCCCGGGGACGCTCGTCCCGGATCTCATCGCGATCCTCGGCTCGGTCTTCTTCGTCGTCGGCGACGTGGACCGGTAGCGCCGCGAGCTTGCGGCCGCATCCCGGCGAGCACCCCGACCAGGCGCGCGAAGGCGGCGACGCGCGCCAAACGTAGGCCTACCGCTGGCGGTTGAACCAGACGCCGCCGGGGCCGTAGTAGCTGGTGCCCTCGCCCCAGACCCCGATCGTCTTGCCGGTGCTCGTGATCGCGATCTCGCCGTAGTCGCCGTAGAACTCCGTGAACCCACGGCGGTCGATGTAGTCGGTGCCGGAGGTCGCGTCGGAGATCTTGACGGGCGTGCTCCACGTGGCGCCGAGATCGTCGGTGGTCGTGTACCAGACGTTCCACCGGCCGGTGCGCTGGTCCGCGAACCACAGGCGCGCCTCGTCGTCGCCGAGCCCCACGGCCGCCGGGAACGCCGCGTTCACGCCGGGCCGCGAGATCGCCACGCGCTCGCTCCACGTGAGGCCGCCGTCGACCGACGACCGCGCGTACACGGTCTGCGGCCCGAACGGCTCGGACGCGCCGTTGTAGACGAAGACGAGGTCGCCGCCCTCGTCCGCCGCGAGCACAGGGCCGCTGTCGTAGAAGTCGCCGTAGCACGATCGGGACGTGCACCGCGATCCGAGCTCGAGCTCGTCCACGACGAGGTCGGTCCAGGTCGCGCCGGCGTCGTCGGAGGCGATCAGGTGGACGTCCATCACGCCCTCGGCCGAGTCGCCCGGCCCCGTGTACGTGAAGCTGATGTGCGAGAAGACGACGCGGCCGCTCGGGAGGACGACGCCGCCGTAGTCGTAGTAGTAGCGGCCGCCGGTCGTCACGACCGAGGTGGACCACGTGACGCCCCCGTCGTGCGAAACGGCGGCGTGCACGTCCCCGTGGGTCGGGCCGTTGAACAGGACGTACACGCTCGATCCGTCGGGGCTGAGGGCCAGGTTCGGCTTGTCGCCCCAGTTCACGTCGGGATGGATCGGGACCGGGTCCGACCACGTCCGCCCGTGGTCCGACGAGGTGGAGAAGACGATCTGGAAGTTGTTCATCCACACGGCGTCGACCGCGCCGGTGTCGGGGACGACCTCGATCAGCGGATCGAACTGCCCCTTCACACCCCGGCAGGTGCACAGGAAGCGCTCGAGGCCCCACCTCCGACCGCCGTCCGAGGAGACGTGCAGGATCATCGCCGGGTCGGGGCAGTGGCGGCAGGCGGACTCGCCGTACCGGTTGTGCAGGATGTAGACGTAGGGAGCGTTCGGGTCTGCGGCGACCGCGGGCTCCCAGTCGTCCGCCGTCTCGTTCACGATGCGCTCGCCGGCCCACCCCGGCGCCGGCGTACGTCGGACCCGTTCGGTCACGCCCAGCGTCCCCGCCGCGCGGGCCGACTCGAGCGCCTCCAGGCGTTGCTCCGTCCCCTCCTGCTGCTCCGCGATCTCGGCCGCGAGCCCCTCGTCGACCTCCTCCGGAGCCCGGGCCCGGGGGTGGGCGGCTCCCCCGTCGCCGCCGGTGCACGCCGCGGCCAGCAACGAAATCGCGGCGAAGACGACGAGGACCAGGAACGGCGTTCGGCGGTTGTGCATCGAGAACCCTCCGATCGGGCGGCGCCCGACCCTATCCCGGCCCTGAACGAGGGGTCAATCGAGCGTCCGGGCGCGCGTCAGCCACCCCGGCTCGGGGAGGCCGGGCGTGGCGAGGACCATCCATCGCAGTCGCCCCAGGGCGGCGGGGTCGACGAGCAGTCTCGCGCGGTTCCGTCCGTCCCAGGCCCGGACGGCGTCGGCGCCCCGACCGCCGCCCAGCAGTTCCGCCTGACGGTCCCGTTCCCCGCGCAGCCACGCCTCGAGCCCGAGCGCGCGAAGGGCGGAGGACTGCGGCACCGGGCCGAAGGGCACGAGACCGTGCCCGCGCGCACGCGCCGCCACGGCCCGCAGGTCGACGCCGGCCGTGATGTCGGCCGAGCCGGGATCGGACAGGACGTCCTCGACCAGCCGGTGCTCTCGGTAGCCGTGCACCTCGCCGGGCGGGAGCGTGTCCGAGCCGTAGTCGATCAGGAGGGCGTACCCGGTCCGGATCAAGGAGGCCAGCTCGTCCACGAAGGCGATCGCGCCGGTGGGCACGGCGGCGTCGGCACCGGGCTCGAGCGGCGGCGCGATCGAGCGGAGCTCCTCATCGCACGGCGCGGCGACCTCCACGAGCCGGCCGTCCTCGACCCCCACCCGCACCTCCCACAGCCCGCTCTCGGCGGCCCGGACCCGCCGGAACGGGAGGTTGTCGAGCAGCTCGTTCGCGACGAGCAGGCCGGGGTCGAGCGGCTCGAGGTCCGAGATGCCCTCGACGGCCCGCAGGCCGAGCTCCCCGAGCGCCGCCCTTGCCCCTGGGCTCGACTCCACGGCGGTGTACTCGAGCTCGATCCCGGCTCGCGCGAACCCTTCCACGAGCTCGCGGGCCATGGTGCCGTCGCCGGCCCCGGGCTCCACGAGCCGCAGAGGGACGGGTCGCTCCAGGCCATTCCACAGCTCCTCGAGCGCCGCCCCGACCAGTCCGGAGAAGACGGGATGGACGTGCGGGCTCGTGACGAAGTGTCCCCGTTCTCCGACGGGGGTGCCCTCGTAGAAGCCCCCGACGCCGTAGAGGGCTTCGCGCATGAATTCGGCGAACGTGATGGGGCCGCGGTCGCGGACGAGCCGTCGGATCCGCTCGGCGACCTCCTCGCTCATGCCGGACAGCGTAGAGCGGGGGCGCGTGTCGCTCGCCACGGCGGCCTGCGAGGATGCGCCGCATGAGCGAGGAGATCCGCCGTGCGGCATCCGTGATCGTGGGCCGCGACGGCGAGCGGGGCCTCGAGGTGCTGGTGCTCGAGCGCGGCGGGGGGAGCCGGTTCCTCCCCGGGTACGTCGCGTTCCCCGGCGGCTCGACGGACGAGGGCGACACCGGGCTCGCGGAGCTGTGGTTCGGCGACCCGGGGGAGGCGTCCCGGGCCTGCGCCGTCCGCGAGCTCCTGGAGGAGGTGGGAGTGGCGCTCACCGCCGACGGGCTCGCCGAGGCGGCCGGCCGGTCCCTCGAGGCGCTCGCCTCCTCGCCGCCTCGGGTGGAGCAGCTTCCGGAGATCGTCCACTGGGTGGCTCCGCCCCGGGTCCCCGTGCGCTTCGACGCGCGGTACTTCGCGACGCGGGCGGTCGACGGGCTCCGCCTCGTCCCCGACGGAGGGGAGACGGCCGACGCGTGGTGGGCCTCCCCGGGCGAGCTCCTCGAGGACTGGAGCGCCAAGCGGCGGAACCTCTACTGGCCGACCTACTTCACGATGCGTGCCCTCGCGCCCTGCGGCGACGTGGCCGAGCTGCTCGCGCTCCGCGTCGATCCGCGTGAGCCCGACGAGGCCGAGCTCGAGCGGCTCCCGCGCGCGACCTTCTGGCAGGACTGAGCGTGCGCATCGTCCGCGTCCTCGCTCCCAACCCGGGGATCCGCGAGCTCGAGGGCACGAACACGTACGTCGTCGGCGAGGCGCCCGCGATCGTGATCGATCCCGGCCCCGAGGACGAGGGGCATCTGCGGGAGGTGGCCTCGACCGCCGGGCGGGTGGGCGTGATCCTGCTCACCCACGACCACTCCGACCACGCGCCCGGCGCCGTCCGGCTGGCCGAGACGACCGGCGCCCCCGTCCGGGCGCTCCGGCCACCGCGGGGCGGCGAGCGGCTCCGAGACGGTGAGCTCGTCTCCTCGGGCGGCGCGACGCTGCAGACGGTCGCCACGCCCGGACACGCCCCCGACCATGCCGCGTTCTGGGCGGCGACGGACCGAGCCCTGTTCACCGGGGACGCGGTGCTCGGGCGGGGCACGAGCGTGATCGATCCGCCCGAGGGCGACCTGGTCGTCTACCTGCGGTCGCTCCGCCGGATGCGTGATCTCGCGCCGGCGACGATCTACCCGGGGCACGGCCCGGTGGCGGTGCGCGGGACGGCCAAGCTCGACGAGTACCTCGAGCATCGAGCGATGCGCGAGCGGCAGGTCCTCGAGGCTCTCGGCAAGCAGGCGCGGACGACCGAGGAGCTCGTCGCGACGATCTACGCGGAGTACCCGCAGGAGGTCCACGCCCTCGCCGCGCGCTCCGTCCTGGCCCATCTCCTCAAGCTCGACGCCGAGGGCGCGGTCGAGCGGACGACGAAGCAGGGCGTGACCCGATACCGGCGGAGCGAGCCGCGGACGTGCGCCCGGTGCGGCCGGCCGGTCCGGGGGAAGGCGCGGCTGTGCGGCTCGTGCAGCCTGGCAACGCTGCAGGAATCTGGCTAAGACGCGCGTTCCCAGACGGAGATGTGCTTGGAGCCGGCGCTCGTGAACGGCGAGCGGTCCCAGTCGGCCCACCGCTCGCGCAGGCGGAGGCCGGCGATCCGCGCCATCAGGTCGAGCTCGGAGACGTACGCGTACCGGATCCTGACCGGATACAGATGGACGCCGTCCTCGCGGATCAGGATCTGCTGGCTGTCGGTGCGCTGCGTGATCGCTTCGCTGGTCGTGACCTCGAGGCGGACGGCGTCGGGCCGGACCTCCAGCGCCCCGACCCGCTGGCCGCGATCGAAGCGCGTGGGGTCGGGAACGAACGCCTCCATCACGAAGACGCCGTCCGGGGTGAGGTGCCGCGCCACGGTCTCGAAGCACCCGACCTGGTCGTCCTGGGTGAGCAGCGCGAAGAACGTGTTGAACGCCACGTAGACGAGCCGGTATCGCGTCTCGAGCTCGAACGAGCGGAAGTCCGCGACCGTGACCGGGAGGCGCTCGCCTCCCTGCTTGGCACGGAGCCGGCCGACCATGGCCTCGGACGCGTCGATGCCGTGGACCTCGACGCCGGCCGCCTGCAGCGGGAGCGCGATCCTGCCCGTGCCGATACCGAGCTCCAGCGCCGGTCCCAACCCCGCCAGCTCGCGCAGGAACGCCGCAACCACCGAGGGGTCGCCGAGCGCGGACGATTCCCCGTACCACTCGTCGTACACGTCCGCGATCCGGTCGCCGTACGTCGACGGCTCGAAATCGTCCACCCCGGCAGCGTGACGGGACGGCGCGCGAGGTGTCAACGCGGCGTGGCGGCCTCCAGGGCGGCCGGATCGGGGATGGTCACGACTCGGGCCTCCGTGCGGACCAGGCCGCGCGCGGCGAGGCGGCCCAGCGTGCGGCTGACCGCTTCGCGCGAGGCGCCCACCATCCGCGCGATCTCGTCCTGCGTGAGTGGGACCCGGATGCGCACCCCGCCGGGCTCGCGGGAGCCGTGCGTCTCGGCGAGGTCCCGCAGGCGGCTCGACACTCGGGCGGGGAGCGTGCCGACGAGAGCCTCCTCGAGCGCGCGCGACGTCCGGTGGAGCCGGGCCGCAACCAGGCGCAGAAGCTCCTCGCCGGTGCTCGGGCTGTGCCGCAGGACCTCCCGGAGGTTCGGGAGCGGCAGCGCCACGAGATCGGTGGGGCCGACGGCCCGCGCCTCGACCGGCGACGGCCGTCCGAGCAGCGAGCTCTCGCCGAACAGATCGCCGGCGCCCAGCAGGCCCACGACCACGGACCGCCCTTCCGGAGTGACCGACGACAGGCGCACGGCACCCTTCGCGATCAGGAACAGACCGTCGAGCGGATCACCCTGCCGGACGACGACGTCGCCGTGGGGGAGCCGGCGGGGCGTTCCCGCGGCCCACACCGCGACCGGAACCCCCACGGGGCGGAACCCTAGCGCCCGCCTCTGACAGCCCGTGCGGCGGCGGGGTAGGCTCGCCGTGCCGACGGCACCAGGAGAAGGGAGCAGACGTGGCCAAGCGAGAGCGGGACGCGCTGGCACAGGTGCCGCTGTTCTCAGGCCTGGCGCCCCGGTACGTGAAACGTATCGCCGATCTGACGGAGGAGCAGCGCTTCATGGAGGGCGCTCGCGTCGTCCGCGAGGGCGACATCGGCGACACGTTCTACGTCATCCTTCAGGGCGAGGCGAAGGTCGTGGGCCCGTCCGGACGGACCCTGAACCGCCTCCGGCCGGGGGACTTCTTCGGCGAGATCTCGCTGATGGACGGGGGGCCGAGGACCGCGAACGTGGTCGCCGACACGCCGCTCACGATGCTCGCCCTGCCCCGCAAGGCGTTCCTCCAGATGATCGAGCTCGAGCCGGCGGTGGGCGTCAAGCTCCTGAGCTACGCCGCGGGGATGCTCCGCCGCGTAGAGCGCTCGGCCGCGCGGTGATCCGCGCCGAGCTCCACCGGCGCGACGATCCCGACACCGTGGTGGCGATCGCCACGTGGAACGACGGGGACCCCCGGGTCGAACCCACGGGCGACGAGGTCGAGGGCCTCGACACGATCCTGCGTGCGACGCCGGTGGTGGTCGACGACGCGTCGCTGCGTCCGCTCGGCGCTCACGGGGACGTCGTGCTCGAGCCCGGCTCGCTCGAGTGGTTCCGCGCGGCGCTGATCCAGCGGGCCGAGCGCTTGGGCCTGGGCGTACGGTTCGTCGCGGACGAGATCCGCAACGGATGGGACCCGGCGGCCAACTACCGGACGTTCGGGGAGCAGGCCCGCAGGCTCGCCTCGTCCTGAGCCGTCAGTCCCCGTTCGCCTCCACCCACGCCTTCCCGGCGTCGCAGAACGGGCGGAAGTCGCACCACCGACAAGGCTCGCCCGGCGCCGGCTCGAACGCCCCCGCCGCGATTGACCGGATCCACGTCGCCACGCGGGCGCGGACGGCGTCGGCGTCGTCGACCGCGTACGAGCGCTCGGCGCCGTTCGACAGGTAGAGGTACGTGAGTCGCAGGTCCTCGGGCCGCTTGCGCCACACATCGATGCAGGCCAGCGCGTACACGTCGAGCTGGGTGCGGACGAGCGGGTCGTCGTCGTCGGGGACCCGACCCGTCTTGTAGTCCACGATCTCCCACGGCCCGTCCTCGTCGGCGCCGAAGATCGCGTCGATCCGACCGGCCACGACGACGCCCTCGATCGGCAGGAGGAACGAGCGTTCCACGAAGCGCGGGACGGCCCCGGCCAGGCGGCTCCGCAGGAAGGTGGCGCGGAGCTCCTCGATGCGGCCGGGCCGGCCGGCGAGCTCCTCCACGGTGAGGTCCGGCTCCTCCTCGGTCTCGAGCAGCGTGCCCTGGCCGTGCGAATGGAGCTCGATCCATCGGTGGATCTCGGTGCCGATCCTGGCGGCCGGTCCCGCGAACCTCGGGAGGGGGCGCACCGTGCTCCAGTAGAAGCGCTTCGGACACCGGCCGTAGTCGACGAGGCCCCCGACGGAGACGGTCGAGGGGACGAAGCCGCGGTCGTCGGCTGTGGCCTCGATCGCCACGAGGTGCGCGGCGAGCGTGTGGCGCTCCGTGGCGATCGCGGTGAAGCGCTCGCGCTCGGCCGGCGCCAGCTTCTCGACGAGCGAGACCGGCACGGCGCCGAGCTCGACGGCGCGAGCCGCCTCGCGCCGCCAGCCGTCGACGAACAACGGGTCGGACTCGTCGGGCCGGGCGGGGCCGGGCCAGTCGCGAACGAAGGCCTCGCGGTAGCCGGCGAGCGGGTTGGTCTCATCGACCTCCGGGCCGCGCTCGACCGTGGCCAGGCCGCTCTCCTCGCCCCACGCCGTGAGCTCCTCGAGGAACGGGCCCGCGGCCCGGGGCTTCTGCGTGTCGCCGTACCAGTGCGCGCCGGAGACGAACAGGTTGCAACGCGCGCGGGTCAGGGCGACGTAGCAGGTCCGCCGCTCCTCGATCACCTCCTGCCTGCGCAGAGCGTCCTTGAACGCCGAGAGGTTGCCGTCGTACGACGGCAGGATCGCGGCGTCGCCTCGGAGCTCGAAGTCGAGGGACCGGGCGCGCTCCGCGGGGTTGTGCTGGATCCGGTCGTTCGGCAGCAGGCCCTTGGCCAGCCCCGGCACGAACACGGTGTCGAACTCCAGGCCCTTGGCCACGTGGATCGTCATCACCTTGACCGAGTCCGCGTCCGAGGGCTGCACCGGCGCCCACTCCTCGCGCTCGCCGGCCTCGACCGTGTCCACGTAGTCGAGGAAGCGCGGCAGCGTGAGCTCGCCCTCGAGCGGCGAGAACGCGTGGACCTCGTCGAGGAACGCGGCGAGGTTCCGCCGCCGCGACCGGGCGACGTCGCGCTCCGGCGATCCCTCGAGCTCGGCGAGCAGGCCGATGCGCCGGATCACCTCGGCCAGGAAGCTCGGCACCGGCCGCCGAGCCTCCTCCCGCAGCTCGGCGAGCTCCAGCCGGAACTCCTCGAGCCGGGCCAGGCCTTCGTCCGAGAGGCCGACGACCTCGTCGAGGTGCTCGAGCGCCTCGGCCACGAGGAACGGGATCTCCTCGGACAGGTCCTCGTCCTCGTCGCGCATCTCGTAGGTCTTGCCCTTGGCCCACGCCGCGACGCGGGCGAGGTCCGTGTACCCGACCCGGTATCGGGGGCCGAGCAGGATCCGGCCGAGCGCGACGCTCTCCAGCGGGCTCGAGACCGCGCGGGCGTACGAGAGCACCTCGACCACCTCGGGCGTCTTGAGGAGCCCGGCCAGGCCGACGATCTCCGCCGGCACGTGCCGCTCGGCGAACGCCCGTTGCAGCGAGGGGAAGAGCCTCGACGTGCGGCACAGCACCGCGACCTCGCGCCACGGATGCCCGCCGTCGTGCAACGCCTGGATCCGGTCGCAGATCGCCTCGGCCTCGGTCACCTCGTCGCGGAGCCGGACCACCTCGACGCGCCCGTCGCCGTTGTCCGGCCACGGGTCGAGCCTCTTGTGCGGATCGGGGCGCTGGTTGGCGGGCAGCGGCGAGATGAGGGCGTCGGCCGCGGCCAGGATCCGAGAGCCCGAGCGGAAGTTGGTGTACAGGGGGAGCTTGGGCGCCGGCGACCCGTCCGAGCGGGGGAACCGGCGCGGGAACTCGAGCAGGTTGTACAGGCTCGCGCCACGCCACGCGTAGATGTTCTGGTCGGGGTCGCCCACCGCGGTGACGGGATGTCCGCCGCCGAACACGTCCTCGAGCAGCCGCGCCTGGGCCACGTTGGTGTCCTGGTACTCGTCCAGGAGCACGGCCGAGAACCGCTGCCGGTGCTCGGCGCCGATCTCCGGACGGTTGCGGACGATGCGGGCCGCGAGCCCGATCTGGTCGCCGAAGTCGATCACCCCGAGCTCGCGCTTCAGCTCGCGGAACAGGGCGACCGCCTTCGCCAGCTCGATCCGCTCCGTCGCGGCCTGGTAGGCGCGGTCCGATCGGTGCGCCTTGAGCTTGTCGAGGCGGTCCCGGCAGAACTCGACGATCTCCTCGGGCTCGACCAGGTGGTTCTGGGCCTGGTCGGCCAGGTCGAGGATGTTCGCGACGATCGAGGGCTGCCACGACGTCGACAGGTGCTCGAACGGCATGCGGTCGAGCACGCGGGAGCAGAGCTCGACGCGCTGGGCCGGTGTGAGCACGCGCTGACCCGGCTCGATCCCCTCGAGCATGCCGTGCCGGTCCACGATCTGCTGGGCGAACCCGTGGTAGTTGGTGATCTCCGGCTCCTCGCCCTCCTCGAGCTCGAGCACGGCGAGCGCTCGGCGGATGCGCTGCACCAGGTTCTCGGTGGCCTTGTTGGTGAACGTCAGGCAAAGCACGTTTCCGGGGAGCGCGCCGTCCTGCCCGCCCGTCTCGCGGTGACGCAGCGCGAGCCAGATCACGCGCGCCGCCATCACCGACGTCTTGCCCGAGCCGGCGCCGGCGACGAGGACGCACGGCTCGAGCGGCCACGAGATGGCCCGCCACTGGTCCTGCGTGGGCTCGGCGCCGAGGAACTCGACGATCTCGCGGGGTGCTCGCTCGGTCACGTCGTCGCCTCCTCGGCGATCGGGAACAGCGGCTGCCCCTCGGGGAACAGCGGGCACAGCGGCTTGAAGTCGCAGAAGTAGCAGTCGGCGGCCGGGTTGGGGCGATAGGCCCCCCGCTCGTCGAGCTCGCGGATCCGCTCGATCAGCCCCGAGAGCCGCTCGCGGATCCGCGTCTGGTACTCCTCCTCGCCCGCCGGGGAGACGGGCCAGGCCTGCGTGACGATCTCGCCGGTCTTCCAGTGGCCCCGCAGGAACGACAGGTCGACGGCCCGGACCGGGCGGAACGCCTCGAGCTCGGGGGCGAGCGTGACGCCCAGGTAGTAGATCCCGAGCTGCAGGCTCTCGGCCGCCTTCGGCGCCTTGTCCGGGTTGCCGGTCTTGAAATCGGTGATCCGGAAGCCGGGCTGGTGCGGCCCGATGCGATCGATCTTGCCGCTGATCGTGGCTCCGTCGAACTCGAAGGTGAACCCCGTCTCGGTGCCGACGGCCGGCAGCTCGCCGAACGCCTCGAACCAGTTGGGCAGGAGGTGGTCGACCGCGAGCCGCTTGAACGCCGCGCTCACGGCCTTGGACGGGAACGGCGCGTCCTGCCACTCGTCCTCCAGAGCGGCGACGAGCGCGGGGAGGCTCCGACCGATCTCCCCCCGCTCGCAGCGCTCGATCAGCTCGTGGACGAGCTTGCCCACCCACGCCTGGTAGCCGCCTCGCCGGGACAGCCCGAGCTCCTCGCCGAGGACGAACTGCAGCTCGCAGTTCTCGAGCTTGTCCAGGCGCGAGAACGACAGGCGCAGCGTCTCGTGCAGCGGCCGGCCGGTCGAGGTCCAGTCGCGCTGGAACCACCACGTGCCGGGCGTCGCCCCGAGCGCCGCGAGTCCCTCGAGCGCCGCGAGCCGCTCCGGCGCCGGCGCCGCCGGGGACGCCAGCGCGCGGCGCCACACCGCGGTCGCCTCCGGGACGGAGACGGGCTCGCCCGGCGTGAACGGCATCGGCGACCACGCGATCCCTCGCTCCTGCACGAAGCGTGAGCGCGCCCCCTCCTCGCCGGCGTGGGGATCGCTCGCCGTGACCACGAGGCGACGACGCGCGCGTCCCAGCACGGATGCGAACAGACGACGCTCGTCGGCCAGGCGTGCGCGCATCCGCTCGGAGCGGGTGGTCTCACCCTCGAGCACGGCGAGGTCGAACATCGGCTCGGGGCGCGTCAGGCTCGGGAAGTCCCCCTCGAGGGCGCCGACCACGACGACCGTGTCGAACTCCCGGCCGGTGGCGCCGTGAGCGGTGAGGACCTCGACCGCGTCGGCCCCGGCCTCTCCGAGCCCGCCGACGCCCGGGCCCCCCTCGCCCGCCTCGAGCAGGTCGACGAACGCCGCCACCGAGGGGTCGGCCGAGCCGCCGCTCCGCTCGACCGCCCGGGCGAACGCCAGGACCGCGTCGAGGTCGCGCCGGACGACGTCCGACGTCTCGGCCGCGGCGACGAGCTGCGCCGAGTACGGCAGCTCATTCCACAGCGTCCGGAAGGCGTCGATGACCGAGGCCGAGGCACGCTCGGCTCGCCGCAGCGTCGCCGCCAGTACGGCGAGCCGCTGCTCGTCGGGCTCCTCCGAGGTCGCGCCGAGGTCGAGCGCGTCCTGCGGCGCCCGATCCTGCGCGCGCGTGCGCCGGAGCAGGCTCCGGGCGGCCGCGGGGGAGAGCCCACCGAGCTCGGACACCAGCACCGGCTCCACGAGCACGTCGCGCTCGAGGGGCCGGGCCACCCATCGGAGCGCGAGGGCGTAGGGCACGGTCGCCGGCTCGGCGGAGAGCGCCAGCCCGCTCTCGGGCACGTGTCGCGGCACGCGGGCGTCGTCGAGCGCGCGCAGGAGCCCGCCGAGGTGCGCGCTCTGCCGCCGGACGACCACGGCCAGGTCGCGCCAGGCCACCCCTTCCTCCACGTGGACCCTCCGAAGCTCCCGGGCGACGCCGGCGTGCTCCTCGGAGGTGTGGGGCGCGAACCACGCGCGGATCGACACGTCCTCGCCGCGATGGTCCGCCGTGAGGTCGACGCGGCGCGCATCCGGGAACCGCTCCTCGAACCGCAGCAGCGGCACCACCGTGGTCCCCTGGAACGAGTAGACGTGCGCGCCGGGGTTCCCGGCCACCACGAGGCTCGCCGGGCGAAGGGCGGCGAGGAGCCGCTCGGCGCCGAACGTCGCATCCTGATAGTCGTCGACGAGCAGGTGGTCGAAGAGCGGCTCGCCGCGCTCGGCCGCGACCGCGGCCTGCTCGACGAGACCGGCGAAGTCCACGGCGCCCTCGGCGTCGAGCACCTCGAGGTACCGGCGGAGGAACCCGGCCAGCTCCCTCCACCCGCCGAGCCCGCGCCGCTCGCCCCACTCCTCGATGTCCTCCGGGCGCACGAGCGACTCCTGCGCGCGCAGGACGAGCTGGCGGATCTCGTCGGCGAAGCCTCGGAGCCGCAGGAGCCCGCCGTACGCGGGCCACCTCTGGGGGTCCTCGCCCGCGAGCAGCTCTTGGACCTTGGCGAACTGCTCGGCCGCCGCGAGGATCGTGGGCGGCGCCTCGTAGCGCAGCTCGTGGTACCGAGCGCTCACCACCTGGTAGGCGAGGCCCTGGACGGTCGAGACGCGCAGGCTCGGCACGGAGCTCCGCAGTCGCGCGAGCAGCTCGCGCCGGGCCTCGTCCCTCGCCCGACGGGAGCCGACGACGAGCGCGACGCGATCGGGGTCGGCGCCGCCGGCCAGGAGGGCGAGGAACCGCTCCCGCAGGGCCGTCGTCTTGCCGGTGCCGAACCCGCCGCCGACGAGCAGCGGTCCGGCCTCGTGGTCGAGGACGAGTCGTTGGCGGGGATCGGGTTCGAACGGGGCCATGCGTCGCGATGCTACCCCCGGGGGCCGACAGGTTCGGCTCGAGCTACCTGGCGCGCGACGTGGCCCAGCGGCGAACGCCGCCGCCGGTGATCGCGCCGACGAGGTGGCCCTCGCGAAGGACGAGCGCGGCCCGCCCCGTTCCGAGCCGGGCCGAGACCTCCTCGAGGGTCTCCTCGGGATGGGCCACGAGCACGTGCTCGAGCGGGATCAGGGCATCGCGCGCCGGCCGGAGCGGATCGCGCCCCCCCAGGTCCCTGGACGAGTTGAACGAGATCATCCCGACCACCGTCCCGTCGCCCTCGACGACGGGGAAGGCCTCGGCTTCGTGGCCGCGCAGGAAGCGGTCGAGCGTCTCGGAGAGCGTGAGGTCGGCCGGGACGGCTGCGGGAGGTGGGTCCATGACGTCGGCCACGGTCGCGCCGGCGAGCCGCGCTGCGACGCCGATCTGCTGCTCGGACGCTCGCGCGCCCTGGAAGATGAAGAGCCCGATGATGCCGAACCAGAGCGCGTCGTTGAGACGGTCGTACGCCATCGCCAGGACGGCGCCGGCGAGCAGGAGCACGCCGACGCCCATGCCGGTCCAGGCGGCGATCCTCGTTCCCCGGACGCGGTTCCCGGTGACCCGCCACACGGCCGCTTGGAGCATCCGGCCCCCGTCCAGGGGCAGCCCCGGCAGGACGTTGAACACACCCATGACCGCGTTGAGGAGTCCCACGTACCGGAGCAGCGCCGACGCCGGATGGTCCCACCCACCCGTGAGCGAGGAGATCACCCACAGGACCCCGCCGAGAACCAGGCTCGTGCCGGGTCCGAGGGCCGCGATGGCGAACGCCGGGCCCGGTCCCTTCTCCTCCGAGCGCGCGGCCGTGAAGCCGCCGAAGAACACGAGCGTGATGCCGTCGACGTGGATGTTGGAGAGCCGGGCGGTGACCGCATGCGCCAGCTCGTGCAGAAGGACCGAGCCGAAGAACAGCACCGCGCCGAACACCGCGTACAGGAGGGCCTGGGTGCCGTCGAGTGCCGGGAACGCATCCTCCAGCCGCCCCGTTCCGAAGTACAGGGCGATCACCGCGATCCAGATCCAGGACACGTCGACGTTGACCGGGATCCCGCGGATCGTGAAGATGCGGAAACCGCGCCCGAACACGTCCCGAGCGTACCCCAGCACGCTGTGAAGGCCGTCTCGTGCGGGGCCGTGGATCGAACGCGCACCCGGTCTGCGACAGTGGGTGGGTGCAGGAGCGGCACGTTCGCCGGTCCCGGCGCGTCGGCATCGCGCTCGGGGTCTTCGTCGTCGGGCTGGCCGGCGCGTGGCTCGGCATGTCCCTGCTCGCCCCCGCCGTCGTCACCATGGGGCCGTTCCACGTCGAGCTCGGCGCGCAGTTCGGCAAGGGCGAGACGCGGGTGGGGCTCCCGCCGTTCGGCTCGCTGAGCGCCGACACGCACCTCGCGCCGCTCACGGTCACGGCCACGCTCGAGGACGTCGGCGTCCAGCGGCTGACGGACGTGGTGCAGGCTCGAGGCGTCGACGGCCTCGTGTCCGACGTCGAGCGGGACGCGAGGGGCTCGATCGTCGGGGCGGCGTGGCGGGCGCTGCTCTCGGCCGGGATCGGGGGCGCCGTCCTCGGCGTGCTCGTCTACCGGAGCCGGTGGCGCCTGGTCGCCGGCGGCGCCGGGACCTCCGTCCTGTGCGTCCTGCTCTCCGAGTCGCTCCTGCTCGCGACGTTCCAGGTCTCCGCGTTCGCCCAACCGACGTACTCAGGGTCGCTCGGGCTCGCCCCCGACCTGATCGGGCCGGTCCGCCGGACGACGGGACAGTTCAACGACCTGAAGGCCGGCCTGGAGCAGGTGGTCGACGGAGCGGTCGAGGCGTACACGACGCTGCGGACGACGACGCCGTTCGCGGACGACGCGATCCGCGTGCTGCACATCTCGGACATGCACGCGTCGCCGCTGGGGATGGACTTCGCCCGCGAGGTGGCGCGGGGCTTCGACGTCGACCTGGTGATCGACACCGGTGACCTCACCTCGTTCGCGACGCCCGTGGAGAACCTGATCGTCTCGAGGATCCCGTCGTTCGGGCGTCCCTACGTGTTCGTGCGTGGGAATCACGACTCGATCACCCTGCAGGCCGAGGTGGCGCACGTGCCGAACGCGATCGTCCTCGACGGTCACGCCAGGACGGTGGCCGGCCTTCGGATCTTCGGCCTGGGCGACCCGGCGTTCACCCCGGCGCGCGGGGTCCCGGTCGACGACGAGGCGTTCAACGCGATCGTCCAGGGCGCCGACCCCGTCGTCGCCGAAGACGTCGACGCCCTCGAGGACCCCCCCGACGTCGTCGCCGTCCACGACGACCGGATGGCCGAGTCCGTCGCGGGCCGGGTTCCACTGGTGATCTCCGGGCACTTCCACGCCACCAACTCCCGCGTCGAGAACGGCACCCTGTTCCTGCGGATCGGCACGACGGGAGGCTCGGGCGCGGGCATCTTCCGGGGGTTCGACATCCCGTTCTCGGCGGAGGTCCTCTACTTCTCCCGGGAGGAGCAGCCGAAGCTGCTCGCCTACGACGTGATCGAGCAGCAACCCGACTCGGGGAGCCTCACCGTGACCCGCGTGAACGTCCAGGACACGTTCGGCGAGCTGGTCCTCACGCCGACGCCCTCGATCACAACGTCGGAAGTGACCGGATCGATCTCGGCGACTCCGAGCACGGGAACCCCCTCCCCGTCCCCCACGTCGTCCCCGTGACCGACTCGACGAACCGTCGCCCCGCCGGTCCCTCGGCGACCCGCTGCTAAGGTGGGCCGGGCTCCCGGGACCGACGCCCGGTTCCGGTGGACGGGCGTCCGGCCCGGCCTACCCTCCCTTCCACGCGGGCGTGCCCGCGGGGCCGGGCCGGACCCTACTCCTCGAGTCCGAGCAGGGCGCCGAGGTCCCGGGCGTTGTTCACGGCGAAGTCCCGGTAGCAGTTGTTCATCAGGACGTGGGTCTCGCGCACCTGGTGGGCGAGCCCCTCGATCCTCGGGACCCACTCCTTCAGCTCCTTCGCCGAGTACTCGTAGCGGAAGCGCTCGGACGCACCGACGTTCTTCTTGGCCCACACGTCGCGGTCGCGTCCGTGGAAGCGCACCACCGCGAGGTCCTTCGCGGTCGCCGCGGCCACCGGGGGGATCGAGGAGTCGAAGCCCTGGGGCATGTCGACGCAGACGAACGGCAGGTCGTGCTCCTCGAGGAACGAGAGCGTCTCCTCGGCGTTGCGCTCCTGCATCCACGTCTTGTGGCGGAACTCGACGACCACGCGGAAGTCCCTCAGGCGGTCGGCGCACTCGAGGATGTAGTCCCTGTTCTTGCGTCCGATCACGAACCATTGCGGGAACTGGAACAGGACGGCCCCCAGCTTGCCGGCCGAGTGCAGCGGCATCAGCGCGTCGTGGAAGCGCTGCCAGACCTCGTCGACGAGCGACTCGGGAAGCTGCTCGCGGTAGAGGTTCTTCTTGTCTTCGAGGTCCTTGGGGATGTCGGCCTGGAGGTCCTTGTAGACCGATTCGCGCTTCGTCGGGTGATTGGTCAGCAACGAGTACGCCTTGATGTTGAACGTGAAGTCCTTCGGTGTGCGCTCGATCCACAGGACCGAGTTCTTCTCGCTCGGCGGGAAGTAGTAGGTGGAGTCGACCTCGACGATGGGGAACTGCTCGGCGTAGTAGCGCAGGCGAGCCTCGGCCGACGTGGTCCCGGCAGGGTAGAAGTGGCCCTCCTTGACGAGCGTCGGATCGGTCCAGCTCGCCGTACCGATCAGGATCCGGGGCACCCTCGCAGCCTAGCGGCCTCCGCCGGCGTCCGGCCGGGGCCGCCTCAGTGCCCGGTCCTTGGCCCGCGACGCCGATCGGCGCGCGTAGTTCAGCGCTCGCTGAGCCCAGACGTACTCCGTCGCGAGCGTCGCCAGCCCGGCGAAGACCAGCAGGAGCCCGGGACCCGGAAGCACGAGCAGCGCCGCGCCGGCGACGACGAGCACGAACCCGACGACCGTGATCGCGATGCGGCGACCGTTCCGACCGAGGAACCGCGCGATCGCGCCGAGGGGGAACCAGATCCAGCGGGAGACGTTCGCCATCCTCGGCCCATCGTACGCAAGGAAGCCGCGCGTCGGGCGCGCGGCTTCCGCGAGGCGAGGGGCGGTGGGCTACGCGGCGATCAGGTCGTCGTCGCCGCCTCCCGAGCCCGAGTGGTCCTCGTTGCCGTCATCTGGGCCGGACTGGTCGTCGCTCTGGTCGTCGCCCTGGTCGTCGTCCATGTTCCCGGGCCCCTCGTTCTCGCTCGGCCCGGAGCTGTCGTCGCCGATCTCGTCGGCGTCGTCGTCGCCGGGACCGGAGTTGTCGTCCATGCCGGCCATGGAGCCGCCCTGGCAGGCGGGGTCGTTCGCGTGCTCGGCCTCGTCGCAGTTCCCCCGGACCTCCTGGACTGCGTCGTGACGCGCCGGGGCCCCGGGCGACATCGTCCTCGAGTCCACCCCGGCCGAAGGCGTCCTCGGTGAGCGCGACGGATCGCCGGTTCCCGCGGCGAACGCGCTCACACCCAGCGCGGCCACCACGATCAGCGCGCCGATGATCGCGCCGATACGGATCGTGTTCTTCATGCTGCACCTCCCACGTCGGTTCCCGCATCCCAAGGTAGGGAGGCGGCGGTTACGGACGGTGCAGACGTGAGCTAAGGACGGGCAAAGACCCGGCGGTCAGTCGTCGTCGCCGCCGCTGGAGCCGTCGTCCGAGCCGGAGCCACCCGAGTCATCGGACCCCGACCCCGAGTGATCCTCGGAGTCACCGGTGCCCGATCCCGAATCCGACCCGGAGTCGACGCTCGTGCCCGAGCTGGAGTTGTCGCCCGATCCATCGCCGGAGCCCGATCCCGAGTCGGGAGAGCTCGTGCCCGAGTGGTCGTCGGATCCGGAGCCCGACCCGCCGTGATCGTCGGGTGAGGGCGAGGCCTCGTGGGTGCGTCGAGGCCGCGGCGACTCCGATGCGTGCTCGGGGCTGTGCGACGGTTCCTGAGAGACGTGCGGGATCGAGGGCGAGGCGGGCTCGCCGATGTCCTGCCCTGCCAGCGCGAATGCCCCTGCCGTGAGCGCGAGGGCGATCACGAGACCGACCACTCCCCACATGACCGCGCCGAGGATGCGCTTCGACATGGCACCACGGTAGCGAGGGGCAGGGTAAGAGCTGGTAAAGCGTCAACCGGCAGACCGCAGGCGGACCTCGACCCTCGTGCCCTGGCCGACGGCGCTGGTCACGGCGAGCGAACCGCCCCACTTCTCGGCGAGGTCGCGCGCGATCGCCAGGCCGAGGCCGGACCCGCCGCTCGGCGCCGCCCGGCCACGGTAGAAGCGCTCGGTCACACGCGCGAGCTCCTCGTGAGGGATCCCGGGCCCGTGGTCCTGCACGGCGACGAACGCGTGGCCGTCGAGCAGGCCCGACTCCACCGTGATCTCCCCCGGCGCGTACGCGATCGCGTTGTCGAGGAGGTTGTCGAGGATCTGGTCGAGGTCCGAGGGGTTGCCCTGCGCGGTGACCGCCTGCCCGTTCGAGCGCAGGGTCGTCTCGAGTCGATTCGCGCGTTCCTCCCACCGGGCGAGGGCCCGCGCCACGGCGTCGGCCAGGTCGACATGCGTGGGCTCGCCCTCCTCGATCTCGCGCGACATGTCGAGGAGCCGGTCGACGATCTCGGACAGCCGGTCGACCTCCCGCTCCGCCGCCTCGAGGTGCCGGCGGACGTCCTCGTCGGTCGCCTCCGCCGTCGCCGACTCGAGCCGGAGCTTCATCCCCGTCAGCGGCGTCCGGAGCTGGTGCGACGCGTTCGCCACGAACTCGCGCTGCGCCCGCACGGTGCGCTCCAGGCGGTCGGCCATCTCGTCGAACGAGCGTCCGAGCACCTCGATCTCGCGCGCGCCTCGGACGTCTTCCGCGCGAGCGGACAGATCGCCCTCGCCGAGGCGCCTCGCGGCTCCCGCGAGCCGTGTGAGGGGCCGGGAGAGCGAGCCGGCCAGGCCGAAGGCGATCAGGAGCCCGGCGAGCAGGCCCGCCAAGCCGATCGCGGCCAGGCCCAACGTCGTTCGCCGAACGCTGTCGGCGACCTGTTGGGCGCTTTCCGTCAGGCGGACCGCGCCGATGATCGCGCCGCCCTCGTCGAAGACGGGCACGGCCGTCGCCAGGAGATCGTAGCCGAGCTCATCGCTGTGCCGAACCTCCGAGTAGGTGTCGCCGGCGAGGGCCGTCACGATCTCGGGCCGCTGGTCGTTCGCGTAGTTCTGACCCAGGCTCGCCGGCCCTTCCGAGTCGGCGAGCAGGATCCCGTTGCCGTCGACGAGGATGACCCGGGTCCCCTCGGTCTCCGACGCGACCTCCCGGACGACGCGCTGGAGGTTGCGCGCCTCGGCGTTCGGCGCATCGGTGTCGAGTCCCTGGGGAGCGATCGCCGCCGCGACCGCCTCCGCCTGCACGAGCGCTTCGCTCTTGAGCTCCGCCGTGGCACGGCGTTGGAGCTGGATCGTGAGGGGCACGCCGAGCGCGACGATCACGACGATGAGGATGTAGGCGAACGCGATGACGAGGCGGGTGCGGACCTTCGTGAGAGCCTCCTACGCCTCCTCGGGCGCGAGGAACCGGAACCCGACGCCTCGGATCGTCGTGATGTAGCGGGGGTTCGAGGGGTCGTCCTCGATCTTCTTGCGCAGCCACGAGACGTGGACGTCGAGCGTCTTGGTCGGCCCGAACCAGTGGGGGTCCCAGACCTCGTCCATGATCTCCTCCCGCCGCAGGACCTGGCCGGCGCTCGCCATCAGCATGTTGAGCAGGTCGAACTCCTTCGCGGCGAGCTCGAGAGACTCGCCGTCCTTGGTCACGGTGCGGGAGGCGGGGTCGAGGCGGAGGGCGCCCACCTCGATGGGACCGCGTCGCTCCGAGGCTCGGCCGCGCCGCAGGATCGCCCGGATCCGCGCCGTGAGCTCGCGCATCGAGAACGGCTTCACCACGTAGTCGTCGGCACCCAGCTCGAGGCCGACCACGCGATCGATCTCCTCGCCTCGGGCGGTGAGCATGACGATGGGCACGTCCGAGCTCCGGCGGATCTCGCGGGCCAGGTCTCGCCCGTCGCCGTCGGGGAGCATCACGTCGAGCAGGATCAGGTCGGGCGGGCGGCCCTCGTACGCGTCCCTGGCCGAGGCGATCGTGTCGGCGACCTCGGCGTCGAAGCCCTCCCGCTCGAGGCTCTCGGCGAGAGGCTCGGAGATCGCGCGCTCGTCCTCCACCACCAGGATCCGAGGCTTCACGATCGGATGGTACTCGTCGGTACGCGGGCGGGCGGCGGGTTTGTCTACCGCCCGGCGCCCAGATGCAGGGACGAGCGCGTGGCCTCCGCTCGAGCAAGCGAAGCGAGGTTGCCCTTGCGGCGGTACAGCTCCGCCGCGGTCTCGAACTCGCCGGTCGCCTGATCCGCCCGGCCGGCGGCCACGAGGACGATGCCGAGGTCGAGGTGGGCGTCGCCCGCCATGTTCAGCAGGTCGGACCGGTCGGCGAACGCGGTTCCCTCCGCGGCGACCCGCTCCGCCTCTTCGAGCTCGCCCCGGGCCGCGAGCACCTTGGCGCGCACGCCGCGCCACGCCATCTGCGACGCCACGTCGTCCTCCGCGGTCGCCTCTTCGCTCTCGATCGAGGTGCGCATCGCCTCGTCCAGCTCGCCCTTGCGGTAGAGCGCCTCGGCGAGCAGGGCCACGGCGGTGGAGAACATGCTCTGCTCACCCATGCGCTGCAGGGTCTCGACGGCCGGTCGAAGGACGGCCTCGGCAGCATCGGCGTCGTCCGCGAGGAGCATCGCCGCGCCGTAGTGCATGTGGATCGAGGCGAGCCGCCACTCGGTGCCGAGCTCCTCGGCCCGGGCCACGGCGTCGTCGAACGGCCCTCGGGCCTCCTCGAACCGGCCCGCCATCGCCAGGAGGAACCCCAGTCCGGCCATGGTCTCGGGGTTGGGGCGGCGCGCGTTCGCCAGGCTGCGCTCGGTGATCTCGAGGCACCGCTCGACGGAGAGCGGACCGTGAGCCACCCCGAGCGTGGCGCGCTGGGCCGCCTCCCGCTCGTCTCCGGCCTCGCGCGCGATGCGCTGGCCGATCTCGTACGCCTCGACCGATTCGCCGACCCTGCCTCGGCGCCCCAGCGCGTCGCCCAGCAGCCGGTGAGCCGCGGCCACCCCCGGGAGGTCGCCAAGACGCTCCAGCGCCCCGACGGCGTCGATGGCGAACCGCTCCATCTCCTGCGTGTTCGTGGCCTCGGGGTTCCGCCAGAATCGGATGTCCGTCTGCTGGAGCCGGATGCGCCACTCGGCGATCTCGTTGCCCGCCCGGCGGGCGTCCTCCAGCCCCACCTCCAGGACGGCCTCCGCCCGATCCGGCTCGCCCTTCTCGAAGAGCGCGGCCGCGAGCTGCCACGTGAGCTCGCACCGCGTGGGGTCGTCCTCGCCGAGGAGCGCGAGAGCTCGTCCGAGGAGGCCGGCCGCCGCAGGCATGTCGTCGCGGGCGAAGGCGCGAGCCCCTGCCGATCGCAGCCGCGCCGCAGCCCGGGCGGCGAGCGAGGACGACCAGGAATCCGAGCGCCCCAACTCCGAGCGGTAGGCGTGGGCCGCCTCGAAGTGATAGCCGATGATCTCCTCCAGCTCCGGCAGGCGCCCGCCCGCGCCGCTCTCCAGGAGATCGCCGAACGCCTCGTGCGCCTCGGCGCGAGCCGACTTCGACATCGCGCGATAGGCGACGTCCCGGATCAGGTGGTGGCGGAACCGGAACGTGCGGCCCGAGATGGGCGACTCGCGCTCCAACGAGATCATGTCCTTGGTCTCGAGCGCATCGAGCAGCGGGGCGAGCCGCTCGCCGTCGGGGGTGAACCCGGCCAGATTCTGTTCGGTGAACTCGGTCCCCACGACCGACGCGTCCTCCAGGAGCAGGCGCTCCGCGACGCCGAGCCGATCCAGACGGGCACCGATCAGCGCCTGGATCGTGGCGGGGATCGGCACCTCCGCGAAGTCCGGCGATGCCACCCATCGGTCCTGTTGCCACTGCAGGAGCCCATCCTCGACGAGGATCGCGACGAGCTCCTCGAGGAACAGGGGATGGCCCTCGGCGGCTTCGAGGATCCGCTCCCGCACCGCCGGGTCGATGTCCGCCGGGCCGAGGAGGTTGTTCACGAGCTGCGCGCTCTCGTCGTGATCGAGCGGGGCGAGGGACAGGTTCGCCGCGTTCAGCCGTCCCCCGCCCCAGCCCGGCCGATCCTCGGCGAGCTCGGGCCGCGCCAGGGACGCCACGAGCAGCGGGATGTTCCGAGCGGTGACGACCAGGTACTCGATGAGGTCGAGGAGCGTCGTCTCCGCCCAATGGATGTCGTCGAACACGAGCACGAGCGGGCGGCCGCCGGCCGCCGCCTCCAGATACCGGCGGATGGCCCAGAAGATCTCGTCCGGCACGGGTGACTTCCCGCTGAGGCCGAGCACCGAGGCGATCTGCTCCTCGATGAACGCGGCGTCCTCGATGCCCCCGATGACCCTGGCCACCTTCTCTCTCGCGCGCGCCGGTTGGTCCCCGTCGCCGATCCCCGCCGCCTGGCGGACCATCTCGGCGATGGGGAACAGCGTGATGTCGCGCCCGTACGAGAGGCATCGACCGGTGAACGCGGTCGCCTCCTGGCCGAGCCGATCCAGGAACTCGACCGCGAGCCGCGTCTTTCCCACACCCGTGGCGCCGAGCAGCGTGACGAGCGAGGCGGTCCGTTCCCGGGACGCTCGCGCGAACGCCTGCTGCAGCACCGCGAGCTCGTTCTCCCGGCCGACGAGCGGAGAGGCGAAGCGACGGCCGGCGGGGACCAGGAGGGGACTCTCGACCAGACGGAACGCCGCGAACGAGGACCCGTCCGCGTCGAGCAGGAGGATCTCCGCGGGCTCGATGCCGGCGGAGCGCCGCACGAGCCTGGCCGCGGCGTCGTTCATGAGCACCTCGCCGGGCTTGGCCGACCTCGCGAGGTGGTCCGCCTCCTCGAGGGGCGTGACGGACAGGAGTCGCTCCTGTCCGTGGGAGGACTCGACCAGGACCTCTCCGAGTGAGATGCCGACCCGGAGCGTGGGGCCCGTGCCTTCGTCCCCGGCGCCGATGCCGGCGGCGTACCAGGCGCACAGCTCCGACGCCGCGCGGACCGCGCGGACCGTGTCGTCCTCGTGCACCCGGGGCGTGCCGAAGACCGCGCTGATCTTGCCGAGCACGGACTCGTGCACCCACCCCCCGTGCGTCTCGACGATCGCGCGCGCCTGATGCATCGCCTGCTCGAGCTCGGCGCTCATCGTCTCGGGATCGTCGGACGCGGCGTGCTCGAAGAGGCGGCACACCAGCGCGGCGACGGTCTTACGGAGCGTGCGGGGCGCGACTCGATCCGCGGGAACGGGACTGTCGAGGGCGGGATCCTGCGCCAAGATCTGCTCCTCGAGCCTGCGGATCGCCGGTCCCGGCTCGATCCCGAGCTCCTGCGACAGGGCGTGTCGCAGGCCCGCGATCGAGTCGAGCGCCTCCGCCTGCCGGCCGGATCGGTACAGCGCGACCGCGGCCAAGGCGACGATGCGCTCGTGGAGGGGATGCCCGGTTCGCAGGCCCTCCAGCTCCGGCACGACCTCGAGGTGCCGGCCGAGCGCGAGGTCCGCCTCCAGCCGATCGGCCACCGCCGTCAGATGCAGCTCCTGGATCTCCGCGAGCTCCGGCTCCGGGAGCCCGGGGATGCGGACGTTCGCGAGCGGCGCACCCCGGTAGAGCGCCAGGGCTCGTTCCAGGCTCTCCCGGGCTGCCCAGTGCTCTCCCGCCGCCGTCTCAGATCGCGCCTCGGCCACCAGCTTCCGGAACAGGTCGAGATCGAGCCGATCGGGACCCAGGTGCAGGACGTACCCCCCCTCCGTCGTCTCGAGCCGGACCGAGGCGTCACCGTCCAGCAGCTTGCGGAGCTTGGAGACGTGCATCTGGAGCGCGGTCCGGGCCGTCGGGGGCGGCGAGTCCCCCCACAGCGCATCGATCAGCGTCTCGGGCGAGACCACCTGGTCGATCCGGAAGAGCAAGAAGGCGAGGAGCCCGGGAAGCTTCGAGCCACGCACCGGCAGGGGAACGCCATCGCGCTCGACCCCGAGGGGACCGAGCACGCGAAAGACCAGGTGAAACGGCATATCGCTCCTAAGAAACGGCCGCTCCTCGAGCCTAGCCCACCATCGGGGGACCCCGCTACCACCGAACGACGGAAGACGTTAGTGACACGTTAGCCCCCCATTAGGGGTCCCCCGCATCCTTGCCCCAAGGTCCCCTAGCGGGGAAGGAGACAGGTCATGAGGACACTCAAGCGCTTCGCAATCGCATCGGCGCGCTCCTGACGCTCGCCTTCGCAGGCGGCGCGCACATCCGGTTCTAGGCGCGGAGCTGGCAAGCAGGGCCCTCCGCCAGTCGGTGTATCGGCCTTGATCTGCTGGAGGGCACGGGAGCTTCCCGGATTGGAGCCCTCGGAGCCCAGCGCCCCCGACGCTTCGGTCGGGGGCGTGTGTTGTGCTTCGGGCCGAGTATCCGGATGGCTCTCAAGATCGGGAGCCGGTGCAATCTGCAGAGCTGTCTGCATTCTTGCTTCATGAGCGCACGCGAGCTCGGTCGCCGCCGCGTCATAACTCGTGCAACAGCCGGAGCAGACGAGTCTCGTCTCTAGTGCGAGACCAGCAACGGGCTCTTTTGAACCCGGCCTATTGACCCCGGCGCCCCCCTTTCTCCATGATTCCCGTCTGCACGTCTTGTCTGGCACGGTCTTGCACGGCGCTTCCCCGTTCCCGCCGTGTCACGAAGGGGGAGGGGTTGTGTCTTCGAGCATTGGTGCAGCGTCAAGCGCCGGGAAGCATGTGCCGCCGGCGCCAGCCCGCTCTCGGTCAGTTAGACCCGCGAGAGTAGCTATCTGGGGCGTGATTGCTCTAGACACAGGGATACTGATCGCTGGCTGCGTCCTCACGGCGACCCAGCTCATGAGGGTCGGGCCAGAATTGCTTACTTGGTCGCTTGCCGTAGCTGTAGTCGGAGTCGCCGCCATACAAACGCCCCGCGGACCAGCGCTTGGGTTGGACATGCCAGTCTTGCTGGCTGCGGGCTACCTGCTAGGTCCCATTCCCGCCGGGATTGTGGCGTTAGCTGGCTATGTCGATACCCGCGAGTTCAGGGGCGAGATTAGCGGGGAACGAGCGCTCTTCAACAGGGCGCAGACTTCCTTGAGCGTAATGGCTGCGACAGCTGCGTTCTCTTTACTCGGCGGCACGTCGCGCCTGTCTTTGACCTCATTGTCAGCAGGATTAGTGGCCGTGGCGGTGGACAGCGCGATCAACTACAGCCTCATTGCGGGTGTCATGTCACTCCACGACGGCGTCTCAGCCCTTGCCACTCTAGGTCGGCTGCGCTTTGGATCCGTCGCGACCTTCTCGGCAACCTACTCTTGTTACGGCCTACTGAGCGTGCTCCTCGCTGAGGTCGACGTTGAGGTTGGTCCGCTTGGTCTGTTGCTCTTCGCGATCCCGCTCCTTCTGGCAAGACAAGCACTCGCGAGCGCACAGAGACTCGAGGGCGCCGAGCGACGTGTGCAGATCCAACGTGCCGCGCTCGGTCAGGAGTCCATTCGGCTCTCCGATGAACGCCGCGATGAGCGCCTTTCTGTTGCGGCTGGTCTTCATGATGACCTGCTGCCTCGCCTGTTTAGAGTGCACCTGCTCGGCCAGGTGTTGCGCCAGCAGTTGGCGACTGGCCAACTGCTGGCGATGGAGGACGACCTGCCAACCCTAATTCGGGCAACAGAAGAGGCGAGCGAAACCGCGCAAAGCCAGATTCGCCAGCTCCGTTCCTCGAGTCTCGGGATGCAAGGATTGTCGGAGAATCTCCGTGGTCTGGTGAATCAGCTTGAGATGGAGACGCAGATCACATTCCAGACCGAGATCGACGACTTGGCGGCTGCGCCCCTAATTGAGCTGCTGGCGTATCAAGTCGCTCGCGAGGCGATACGGAACGTCATCAAGCATGCGGAGGCAACTGTAGTTCGTGTGACGCTGTCCCACGAGTCGCCGGGGATACTGCTGGTGATTGAAGACGATGGTCGTGGCTTTCATCCGCAGCTTGTCGACGAAACGAGTCACTTCGGCATTGCGTTGATGCGGGAGCGTGTCGAACTTGCTAGAGGCGTCGCCGACATCGATAGCTCCCCGGAAGGCGGAACGCGGCTGACTGTGCGGCTGCCCCTAGAAGGGCCCGGTCTGGTCGCCTCAGTAGAGACAGCGTAGGCCCCGGGATGATTACCCGGAGCCTACGCCTTCAGTTCACATTGGTCGGCCGGCTTGCGACTAGAAGCGAATGTGGGCTCCACCGGCGAGAACCAGCGCCGCAAGAGATCCGACCGCAATGGCGGCACGCCTGATCAGGTTCACCTGCCACCTCCTCGTTGGGTCTGAGGACGATGCCCCCCTTGGCTCGGCCATCCCCCACGTTCGGCGGCTCCCACCGCGACGGGGGAGGGCGGTGCCACTATCGGAGGACCCCCCAACGCCCGACAAGAGGGGCCACACTCCTACAGAATCGAACGTAGGTGCCGCCATCCTGAAGGTGGTTCTGGCCTGCTCCCCCTGAACGAATCCACCTGATATGAGAGTCACGACCGCCCCGCAGGGGCAGGAGGTGACTCTTGAAGGGACGACGTCACACCCCCGAGCAGATCGTGCGCAAGCTGCACGAGGCCGATCGCCTAGTGGCCGAGGGCAAGAGCCTGGCGGTCGTGCTGAAGGCCCTCGGCGTCTCCGAGCAGACCTACTACCGCTGGCGCAAGGCGTACGGGCAGCTCTCGCCCGATGAGGCCCGACGTCTTCGTGAGCTCGAGTCCGAGAACCGCCGCCTGAAGAAGCTGGTCGCCGACAAGGAGCTGGAGCTCGACGTGCTCAGGGAGATCGCCCGGGGAAACTTCTGAGCCCGGAGCGACGACGCCGGGCCGCCGACATGGCCCAGGACCGCTTCGGGCTGTCCGAGCGACGAGCGTGCACGATCGTCGGCCAGTCCCGCTCGACCCAGCGCCGGCCACCTCGGCGAGCTGGGGACCGGCCGCTGCGGCGGCGGCTGCACCACATCGCCAGGCGCCACCCGCGCTTCGGCTACCGACGGGCTCACGTCCTGCTGCTCCGAGAGGGATGGATGATCAACCGCAAGAAGGTGCTGCGCCTCTGGCGTGAGGAGGGCCTGAAGGTGCAGTCCAGACATCACAAGCGCCGCCGGCCGCCGGGCGGCGAGCAGGCCCGGCGAGCGGAGCGGCCCAACGAGGTCTGGGCGATCGACTTCCAGTTCGACGCCACCTCCGACGGACGGATGCTGAAGCTCGCCAACGTCGTTGACGAGTTCACCCGGGAGGCCCTTGCGACCCGCACCGGCAGGACGTGCACCGCCGACAAGCTGGTCGAGATCCTCGACGCGCTCCTCGCAGAGCGCGGCGCGCCGGAGCACCTACGGTGCGACAACGGACCCGAGCTCATCGCGTGGGCCCTTCGGGACTGGTGCCACCGACACGGATCGACCACGAGCTACATCGAGCCGGGCTCGCCGTGGGAGAACCCCTACGTCGAGTCGTTCAACGCCAGGATTCGAGACGAGCTGCTCGCCATCACCGAGTTCTGCGACCTGACGGAGGCTCAGGTCCTGATCGAAGACTGGAGGACCGAGTACAACACCGAGCGGCCGCACTCTTCGCTTCGCTATCTCACCCCGGTAGAGTTCCACCGGGCCTGGACCCAGCACCATCAACCGGAGCCGGCACTCTCATAACGGGTGGATCCGGAAACGGGGGCCGACCAGTTCCAACTGTTCCTCGGAAAGGTCAAGATAGCGTGGCCGCCTCGAACGGAGACCCGTGGCAAAGACAAGCGCTGAGGCTTCTCCTCATGGCAAGTGGGGCCTAGCCCTGTTCGAGGCAGCCGTGGTTGTGCCGACACTGACTCTGCTTGCCTTCGGCCTCGCGAGAGACGGAGCCGCCCCTGTCGCCGATGACTGGTTGGATCTTGTGACCTGGGTGGCGATCATCGGTCTGATTGAGCTGATTCCAGTTCCGTTGTGGCGGGGCACGGCCATCGGCATGGGGTTCCCCCTCTTGATGGTGGTCGCGTTCCTCTACAACCCGGTGGCATCGGCAGCAGCCGCCTTCCTGGCTGCGTCGGACCCGCGCGAGCTCAGAGGGGAAGTCGGAGTCCTCCGGGCTCTCTTCAACAGGTGCCAAGTAGCTCTTGCGGTGTGGGCGGCGAGCGCAATATTCCACTCACTCGCCGACGTTCGCACCTCGTCAGCTCTAAGACTCCTGTTCGCAGCAGGTCTAGCTGCTCTTGCCGACTACCTGGTCAACACCCCGCTCGTAGCACTCGCCGCGAGTATTGCCTATCGGATGCGTCCCCTCCGAGTCATTCGTGAACTCCGGGTCGGACGACTGTCTGAATTCGTAATCAGTTACTTGGCGTTAGCGGTCTTTGGCGTGATTCTCGCCAAGGTCTTCAACGTCGAGGGGATCGGTTTCTGGGGTGTGCCCGCGTTCGTGATCCCCTTGCTCTTGGCGCGACAGATGTTCTTCCGGAGCAAGGCGTTGGAAGAGGCTCATAAGGAGCTCCAAGATCGCGAACACGTTCTTCGAGCTTTGTCGAACCGGATGGCGGAGGAACGGCAGGATGAGCGGCAGCAGATCGCAGCCTTCCTTCATGACGACTTGGCTCAGCTGCTGTTCCGGCTCTCGATCCAGGTTGATGTGGCCAGGCGCCACCTAGAGTCCGGGAAGCTCGCGGAGACCGAGCATCAGCTCGCAGAGATCAAGGAAACGAAGAACCGGACGTCCGATCGAATCCGAGCGCTGATCCGTGACCTGCATCGATCGCCACTCGGTCGAGCAGGGCTGGCCGAAGCGTTGCACAGTTTCATCGCCGAGGCTGGGCGCGACGCCGATGTTCAGTTCCATGTGGACTTCGAGGAGGTTGAGCTCCCGCCTCCGATCGCCCTGTTGCTGTACCACATCGCCCGAGAGGGTGTGATGAACGCGCTCAAGCATGCGAGGGCTCGGAACATGTGGCTCAGTGTTAGGCAGGACGGCGACGAGGTGGAGTTCGTTCTTCGCGACGACGGGGTGGGGTTCGACGTCTCCGCCCCGGAGCCGGAAGGTCACTTCGGGCTGACGATGATGCGAGAGCGAGCAACCGTCGGAAGTGGCACCTTCGCCATGCTTAGCGAGCCGGGCGAAGGCTCCTCGATCATGGTCCGGTTCCCGACCTCCTGGTTGCAGGAGGGGGGCCAGGTGTGAGGGGGCGGTTGGCAGCACCATCGCCGCTCCCGCGACGGTGTCTCCCGGGGGCCGGCGCCGACGCCGTCGGGCTCCACGTCGGAGTCCGTTCGCGCATAGCCGCGACGACCACCCAGATGAGCCCGAGGTAGACCAGGATGTCTCCCAGGCTCACGACCTGGGCGATCGGCGGTGGGACCGGGATCACGTCGGCGAGGAACGTCAAGTCATCGTCGTCCGTCAGTCGGTGATGCTTGTCGGCCCCTTCGTCGATCAGGATCTGGATGACGTCTGACTGCCCGGAGCGCTCGAGTGCGTCCACGCTGACGGGCATGCCGCCGTTCGCGACGATCACGAGCGCGTTGCACGCGAGGCCCAGGCCGACCAGCGGCATCCCTACTTGCCGCACGTTCACGATCGCGAAGACGAGCAGCAACGCGTAGGAGAGCGCGAGCACGCCCGTTCGGACCAGTACGTCGGTGCCGCCGTGGCCCTCGGGCAGCGGGAGGAACTGGATGACGAAGCCGGCGATCGCCAAGCCCCACCAGCGCAGGCGTATGCGCCCGAGGTGGGTCAGCCGGCCCCCGAACAGGTAGCCGAGGGCGACGGCGAGCACGATGACCGAGGCGAAGAGTCGCATGCGTGTATCGGGATCCAGGAGGCCACCGGATTGTCACGCCCATTGCTTCACGTGTCCAGCGCACTAGCATCCGCTCATGGCGCGGATGGTCCCCTTCCCGATGCTTCCGACCACGAGCACGGCGGAGCGACGGCTCTACGAGGGCTTCCTCGAGCAACTCGATGACGCCTACGTCGTGTACCACTCGGTGGACTGGGTGCTCGCGGGCGACGGGCGACCCGAGGAGGGGGAGGCCGACTTCGTCGTCGCCCATCCTGAGCTCGGCGTCCTCGTGCTCGAGGCAAAGGGCGGTGCCATCGCCTACGACCCCGCGACGCGCATGTGGACGCAGGCAGGACGGTCGGGCCGCCATCACCTGGACGAGGACCCGTTCCACCAGGCCAAGGCCGAGATGCACTCGCTCGTTCGGATCCTCCAGGCCCGGCCCGGGTGGGAGCGGTGGATGCCGAGTTATGGGTTCGGCGTCGCGTTCCCCGATGGCCGGTACGAGGACGCGGCCCATCCCGGGGCGCCGGCCGAGGTCGCCATCGATCACGACGATCTGACCCGCCTGGCCGAACGGGTCCCCGAGGTGATGCGGCACTGGACCCATGCCGGGCGGCGATTCGGGAGCGAGGGGATGGATGCGCTCGGGATGGCGCTCGGCTTCCGGGTCGAGATCCGCCTGCCGCTTCGCCTGCGCTTCGACGAGGAGGACAAGAAGATCGTCGAGCTGACGGACGATCAGGCATGGGTGCTGGCGTTCGTGGCGAACCGGAAGCGAGCCGCCGTCACGGGCCCGGCGGGATCGGGCAAGACGCTGCTGGCGCTGCAGATCGCCAAGCGCCTGGCCGCCCGCGGCGAGCGCACGCTGCTCACCTGCTTCAACCGGCGGCTCGGCGAGCACCTCGGCGATCTCGCGGACGGGACTCCACACCTCGACGTCATGCACTTCCACCACCTGTGCGTCGAGGCGGCGAAGGAGGCGGGTCTGTCCCCGCCCACACCCGACGTCGAGCCCGGCTCCGACTACTTCGAGCACGGGCTCCCCGAGCTGCTCGCCGAGGCCGCGGCCAAGCTCGGGCCCCGGTACGACGCGATCGTGGTCGACGAGGGACAGGACTTCCGCGAGTGGTGGTGGCCGGCCCTGCTGTCGCTCCATCGCGATCCCGACGAGGGGATGCTGTACGTCTTCGCCGACGACAACCAGAACCTGTACGGCGGCACGTTGCCGCTCGGCGACGACCTGAAGGTCGGGCCCATCGCCCATAACCTGCGGAACACGAAGGAGATCGGCGAGTTCGTCTCGGTCTTCTACGAGGGGATCGAGAAGCCGGCGGTCCAGGGGCCGTCAGGGCGGCCCGTCGAGATCCTCGGGTACGACGACGACGAGGGGCTGCTCCGACTGCTCGCCACGGTGCTCCGCAACCTGATCGAGGAGGAGCACCTGCCGATGGAGGACCTGGCGGTGCTCACGCCGTCGGGCGCGGAGAAGAGCCGACTGCGAGCTCACGGCGAGGTGGGCGGCTATCGCCTGTCCGAGCGCGTCGAACCCGGGACGGTCCTCGCGACCAGCATCCACGCCTTCAAGGGGCTCGAGCGGCCCGTCGTGATCCTGGCCGAGCTCGGCGACAAGCACGTGGAGGATCTCGGCCGGTACCTGTACGTCGGCGCCTCGCGGGCACGGAACCACCTGATCGTGCTCGCCACGGAGCCCGTGGCGCGGGAGCTGCGCCGACTGGCCGATGTGACGGGGCCGTGAGCACCCAACGCGACCTCGGCTACTTCGGCCCGGAGTCCGTTTCGTGGCGAGTGCACCGCGAGGTGACCGTGCTCTTCGGCGGGGCTCGTGCGGTGCTGATGCAGGCGGCACATCCGCTCGTGATCGCCGGGGCGCGCGAGACCGGGTTCTACGAGCGGAACCCGTGGCGCCGCCTCCAGCGAACGCTCGCGCTGACGTACACGATCACGTTCGGCACGACGGCGGAGGCGGACGCCGCGGCGGAGCGCATCAACGACGTGCACGAGCGGATCCACGGGATCGATGCCGTGACCGGGCTGCCGTACGACGCGCTGGATCCGGACCTCCTCCTGTACGTGCATGCCTGCCTGATCGAGAGCGCCCTGCTGTTCGAGCGGCTGACGGTCGGCGGGCTCGACGACCGGGGGCGGCAACGGTTCCACGACGAGCAGCTGCTCGCGGCCGAGATGATGCGCCTGCCGAGGGACCGGGTCCCGGCCACGGTGCCGGCGCTCCGAGCGCACCTCCGCGAGGTCGAGGCCTCCGGGATCCTGCGGGGCACGGAGTCGGCGCGGCGGGTCGCCGCCCTGTTCCTCGATCCGCCGAGAGAGGCCGAGTGGCGGCCCGTCCTGACCGGCGTGTCGCGGCTCGCCTTCTGGACGCTTCCTCCCGCGGTCCGAGACCTTTACGGCGTCGAGGTCACCCCGAGGCGCCGCGCGGCGATGCGAGCCGCGTTCGCCTCGATGCGCAGGATCCGGCCGCTGTTGCCGCCTCGGTACCGGTTCATCGCGCCGTACCAGGAGTGGAGGCTTCGCCGGCGCGGCCGCGTCGTGCGCACCGGATGGGACGCGACGAGGCGCTCGGTCGGCATCCGCCTCGACCGGGCCAAGAGCCTGCACGGATAGACTCGAGCCGATGCCCGGCTTCGACGGCGTCCTCCTCGACATCGACGGCGTCCTGTCCGTCTCCTGGGAGCCGCTGCCGGGCGCGATCGAGACGATCGCGTGGCTCCGGGAGCGGTCGGTGCCGTTCCGACTCATCACCAACACGACCACACATACGCGCGCTCGGCTTGCGGCCACGCTGTCTGGAGCCGGGATCGCGGTCGACGCTCACGAGGTGGTCACGGCCGTGGTCGCGACGGCCGCCTATCTGCGAACGGAGGCGCCGGGCGCTCGGGTGTTCGTGCTGTCCGACGGCGACGCTCGCGCCGACCTCGAGGGGATCCAGCTCGTGGACGAGGGCGCCGACGTCGTCGTGCTCGGCGGTGCCTACGAAGGGTTCGACTACCCGACGATGAACCGCGTCTTCCGGGCGCTGATGGACGGAGCCCGGCTGGTGGCGATGCATCGCAACCTGTACTGGCGGACCGCGGAGGGGTGGCAGCTCGACGGTGGCGCCTACGTGGCGGGGCTCGAGGAGGCGACGGGCCGGCGGGCGATCGTGTGCGGCAAGCCGTCCGAGGCGTACTTCTCCTCGGCGCTCGCCGAGATCGGCGTGCCCGCGGCGCGAGCGGCCATGGTCGGTGACGACGTGGTCAACGACGTTCTGGCCGCGCAGTCCCTGGGCCTCACCGGGGTGCTCGTGCGGACGGGGAAGTTCCGGCCCGAGGACCTCGAGCGGGCGGAGGGCACACCGGACGTGATCCTCGATTCCGTCGGCGACCTCCCCGAGCTGCTCGGCTCCGCGTAGGCTCGGGCGTCATGGATCCCGAACAGACCGGATTCGCCCGCAGGCTCTTCGCCGGCATCGCCCCCGAGTACGACCGGATGGGCGCCGTGCTCTCGTTCGGCCAGGACCCTCGGTGGCGGCGCTTCCTCGTCTCGAAGGTGACCGCGATCCCCGGATCCTGGGTGCTCGACGTGGCGAGCGGCACCGCCCTGGTCTCCCGTGAGCTGGGCCGCAAGAACCTCCGCGTCGTCGGCCTCGATCAGAGCCCCGCGATGCTGCGCCGCGGCGCGGCCGCGGTCCGCGAGGCCGGTCTTGACGATCGCATCCGCTTCGTCCTCGGACAGGCCCAGGCGTTGCCGTTCGGCGACGAGACCTTCGACGCGCTCACGTTCACGTACCTGCTCCGATACGTCGAGGATCCGGCCGCGACGCTGCGCGAGCTGGCGCGGGTCCTGCGGCCGGGCGGCGTGATGGCGGCGCTCGAGTTCCACGAGCCCCAGGATCCGTGGCTCCACGCCGGGTGGTACGCCTACACGCGTGGGGTGATGCCGGTCGTCGGCCTGGCGGCTTCCAACGCGTGGTACCGGACCGGGCGGTTCCTCGGGCCGAACATCACGGAGTTCTACCGGCGCTACCCGCTGCCGGTGCAGGTGCGGATGTGGCAGGAGGCGGGGATCCGCCGGATCCGGACGAAGCAGCTCTCACTCGGCTCGGCGATCGTGACGTGGGGCGTGAAGGCCAACCCGCTGACCGATGGCTGAGGCGCGCGAGGGGGACCGCCCGGCCTTCTACGCGCTCGAGTCCGGCGGGTGGCGCGACTACTGGACGCTGCTCCACCCTCCGTACACGCTCTGGCACCTGTCGTACGTGGTGATCGGGGCCGCGATCGCGCCGCGGGTCCGCGTGGCATGGCTCGTGGAGACCCTGCTCGCGTTCCTCCTGGCGATGGGCGTCGCCGCGCACGCGCTCGACGAGCTGCACGGCCGGCCCCTTCGAACGCGGATCCCCGACGCCGTGCTGTGGGCGCTCGCCGCCGCCGGGCTGGCCGGGGCGATCGCGCTGGGGATCCACGGCACGATCGAGGTCTCGCCGTGGATCTGGGCGTTCATCGCCGTCGGCGCCGCGCTGGTGGTCGGCTACAACCTCGAGCTCCTGGGCGGGGTCGTGCACTCCGACCTGTGGTTCGCGCTTGCCTGGGGCGCGTTCCCCGTGCTGACGGCGTACTTCGCCCAGGCCGAGACGCTCCGGGTCGAGGCGTTCCTGGCCGCCGCCGCGTGCGCGGCCGTCTCCGCGGCCCAGCGCATCCTGTCGACCCCGGTGCGACGGCTCCGGCGGGGCGTTCGGACGGTGGGGGGCGAGATCGTGTTCGCGGACGGGCGGGTCGAGCCACTGGATGCGGGCTCGCTCCGAGCGGCACCGGAGGGCGCGCTCCGATGGTTCTCGCTGGCGATCCCGCTCCTCGCGGCGGCGCTCGTGGTGGCGCGTCTCGCCTAACCGGCCGCGGCGACGATGGCCAGCACCTCGTCCGCGTAGCGCTCGAGCTTGGTCGGTCCCACGCCCGAGACGGACGCGAGCGCGCTCCGGTCCGGAGGACGCTCGTCGGCAATCGCCGCGAGCGTGGCGTCGTGGAACACGACGTAGGCGGGGACCCCGTCGACCCTGGCCCGCTCGCGCCGCCAGTCGCGGAGGCGGTCGAACAGCGGACCATGGGCAGGGGCGGTCACGGCGGGGCGATCACGTCGGGCCTCGGCTCTCGGTGCAGGCGCGGACGAAACGCCGATCTCGGCCAGGAAGGGGCTCGGAGCGGACCGGGGCTCGAGCGGCCACGACAGGTACAGGTGCCGGCGGGCTCGCGTGATGCCGACGTAGAGCAGCCTCCGTTCCTCGTCCGGGTCCGCCGCCGCTCGGCCGGAGCGGAAGGGCAGCTCCTTGTCGAGCAGCCGGGGGAGGAACACGGCGTCGAACTCGAGGCCCTTGGCGCGATGCAGCGTGAGGAGGTTCACGCCGCGACCGGACTGCTCCGTCGAGAACCGGCGGCCGAGCTCCGTCACGAACGCCGCGAGGTCGCCGTCCGGATGGGTGACCGCGAACTCCGACGCCAGGGCCCGGAGCCGCGCCAGGTCGGCCTGCCGGGTCACCTCCTCCGCGTCGTCGGGCTCGGTGAGCGGGTCGAAGCCGACGGCCTCGGTCGCCGCCTCGACCGCCGACACCGGCTCGGATCCGGCTGCCCGGCGGAGCCGCGCGAGCACCGACCGGGGGCCCGGGCGCCGGAGGAACGCGCCGTCGCGCACCTGGTACGCGATGCCCGCCGCGGCGAACGCCTCCTCGAACGGCTCCGACCGGGCGTTGATCCGGTAGAGCACCGCCATCTCGTCGAACTCCACGCCGACCTCGCGGAGTCGGCGGACCTCCTCCAGCACGAACGCGATCTCGGACGCGGCGTCGGGGAGGGCGCGGGCGGTCGGGCTGGGGCCGTCGCCGATCGTGGCCCGGAGCGTCTTTCGGAACCCGCCGAGGTGCGCGCCGAGCGCGTTGGCCACGGTGAGCACCTGCGGGGTCGACCGGTAGCTCTCCTCGAGGCGGAGGATCGTCGCGTTCGGGTACCGCTCCGGGAACGTCAGCAGGTACTCGGGCGACGCGCCGGTGAAGGTGTAGATCGTCTGGTGGTCGTCGCCCACGACGCACAGCTCGTCCCGGCCGCCGAGCCAGCGTTCGAGCAACGCCTGCTGCAGCGGGTTCACGTCCTGGTACTCGTCCACGGTGAAGGCTCGGAAGCGCTCGCGCACGCGCTCGGCGGCCGCGGGATGCTCGTCGAACAGGCGCACGGCCAGGCCGAGCATGTCCTCGAAGTCGATCCGGTCGGTCCGGCGCTTGCGTCGCTCGTAACCCTCGTAGACGCGGTGCATCAGCTCAGCGGGTATTGGTGGCTCGTGGCCGCTCCGCCCGATCTCGGCCAGGTACCGCTCCGGCGGCACCATCCGGTTCTTGGCCCACTCGATCTCGCCCGCGAGCTCTCCGCGCGGGAGGTAGCGGTGCGGAGGGGGCAGGGCATTGGCCAGGGACGCGATCAACGGGCCCTTCGCGCCCAGGACCTCGGGGATCGGCTCACCCGTCAGCTCGGGCCCGAGCCGGGAGAGCTGGGACAGGCCCGCCGAGTGGAACGTGCGCGCCTCGACGTCCTCGACACCCAAGCGGGCCAGCCGGTCCTTCAGCTCCCGCGCGGCCTTCTCCGTGAACGTGACGGCCAGGATCTGCCGCGCGGCGAACGTCCCGGTCGCCACCTGCGCCGCGATCCGGTGGGTGATCGTGGTGGTCTTGCCGGTCCCAGCCCCGGCCAGGATCGCCACCGGCCCCCGCATGGACTCCGCGGCCTCGCGCTGCGCGCGGTTCAGCCCCGCGAGGATCTCCTCCAGCCTCGGCACCGCCCGAACCCTACCCGCTCGCTCCGACACCATCGATCCTCGCGGCATCGCGGGAGGCCGGCCCCGCCGGATCCGCGAACCCTCGGTAAGGTGGTCGGGATGTCTCGACCCGCAACGATCCGGGAGCTCCGGGCCTCCGGCTACCCCGACCGCACGGTCAAGGAGGAGCTCCGGGCCAACCTGCTCGACCGGCTGGGGCGCGGCGAGCCGCTCTTCCCGGCGATCGTCGGGTTCGACGACTCGGTGCTGCCGACGCTCGAGCGCGGGATCCTCGCCGGGCACGACCTGATCATGCTCGGCGAGCGGGGCCAGGCGAAGACCCGGCTGATCCGCCGGATCGTGGACCTGCTCGACGAGGAGACGCCGGCGATCGCCGGCTGCGAGGTGAGCGACCATCCGTTCCGGCCGATCTGCGCCCGGTGCCGGGCGCTGGTGCAGGACGACGCCGACGCCGTCCCCATCCGATGGGTGGCGCGCGAGGACCGGTACGCCGAGAAGCTGGCCACGCCGGACACGAGCGTGGCCGATCTGATCGGCGACGTCGACCCGATCCGCGTGGCCGAGGGCCGGTACCTCGGCGACGAGCTCACCATCCACTACGGTCTGATCCCCCGGACCAACCGCGGCATCGTCGCGGTGAACGAGCTCCCCGACCTTCCCGAGCGGATCCAGGTCGCGCTGTTCAACATCCTCGAGGAGCGCGACGTCCAGATCCGCGGGTACCGGATCCGGCTGCCGCTCGACCTGCTGCTGGTCGCGACGGCCAACCCCGACGACTACACGCATCGAGGTCGCATCGTGAGCCCCCTGAAGGACCGCTTCGGCACACAGGTCCGGACGCACTATCCGCAGACCCTGGCCGACGAGATCCGGATCATGGAGCAGGAGGCACGCCCGCCCGCGGGCGACGTCCCGCTGCGAGTGCCGCTGTACATGAAGGAGGTGCTCGCGGCGCTCACGGCCGAGCTCCGGCGCTCCCCGCACGTGAACCACCGCAGCGGCGTGAGCGTTCGCTACTCGATCGGGAACCTCGAGACGCTCGCCGCGGCGGCGGTGCGGCGCGCGGCGCGGACGGCCGAGCCCGAGGCCGTGCCGCGCGTGTGCGATCTGCCCGCGGTGCTCGACGCGAGCCTCGGCCGGATCGAGTTCGACACGATCGAGGAGGGCCGGGAGGAGGAGATCCTGTCGCGCGCGCTCAAGACCGCCGAGCTCGAGATCTTCCGCCGCCGTCTCTCGGGCTTCGACTTCCAGCCGATCCTGACCAAGTTCGAGCAGGGGTTCGCGGCGGAGACCTCCGACCTCACGCCTGCCGATGCCATGCTCGCCCAGTTCGGCGAGCTCCCGGGCCTGTCGCGGCTCCTGGAGCGGCTGGGCGTCGAGGAGGAGAGCCCGGGCGTGGCGGCATCCGCGCTCGAGTTCGCGCTCGACGGGCTGCACCTGTCGCGGCGCCTCAACAAGGACGGCACCGGCCGCATCGGCGGGTACCGCTACCTCTCGCCCGGATAGCCGGGCGCAACGGTTCGAGCCCCGCGAACCCGTAGGATGCCGCCGCCGTGACCGAGCTCCACCACTACGTCGGCTATTCCGTGGTCGGGGTCTTCTCGATCGGATGGCTGTTCGGCCTGGTGCTGTGGCTCTCCAAGCGCGGGGCCGGGGATTGGTTCTGGCGCTGGCTGGTCGCGGCGCAGGTCATCGCGATCGGGCAGGCCCTGGTGGGCGTCGTGCTGCTGCTCCTCGGCGAGCGCCCGCCGACCGCGCTGCACTACGTCTACGGGTTCGGGCCGATCGTGATCCTCGCCATCGCCCACGGGCTCGCCCGGGACGCGAACTTCCGCCGGAACCCCTGGGTGCCGTTCGCGATGGCGTCGTTCATCTGCTTCGGCCTCACGCTCCGGGCATTGATGACCGGCCTCGGCACCGGCTGAGCTCGCGACGGCCGCGGCGAGGGCTACCCTCTCGGGATGGACGAGGACGCCGAGATCCTCGGGCGGGTCCTGCTCAGGCTCGACCCGTGGGCGTTCTGGACCGTCGAGCTCGAGCCGGGAGCGGGTGCGTCCTTCGCGGTGCTTGGCGTGACCGGGTCATTCGTCGTCGCAGCCTGCCCCCTCGAGGGCTATCTCGTATCCGAGGGACGGAAGCTGCTCGTCGACGGCCGGGCGGTGGGCGGCATCCGGGAGGTGAAGCGCGCCGCGAGAAGGCTGAAGGGCAAGCTGCTCGGGTCGGGCGCGGGAACGGCCGAGGTCACGCCACTCATCGTGCTCACGCGTGCCGTCGCGGGAGCGCCGAAGGAACGCGGGGGCGTTCGGGTCCTTCGCCCCGAGGACGTGGTGCCCACGATCACGTCGCGAGAGCGAGTCATCGACCCGAGCACGGCCGAGCGCCTGGCGCGCCGGCTCGGGCGAGTGCTCGTCGGCCCCGTGTGGCGCCCCGCCGAGGACGAGTAGCCGGCCTTCCGCCGGGTCCGGCGTAGGCTGGTCGCCGTGCGGTTCCGGTACTCGCGATGGGACGACTCCCAGGACCCGTTCGGCCCGGACGTGCCGGCCGCGGAGGTCCTCGAGGAGCTCTCGGACGACATCTTGTCGGGCGGTGGGGCCGAGGGCGCGCTCTCGCGGCTGATGCGTCGGGGCATGCAGGGGCGGTTCAACGGCCTCGACGCGCTCCGGGCGCGCCTGGGCGAGCGGCGGGCTCGCGAGCAGGCCGAGCTCAACCTGCAGGGCCCGCTCGAGGAGATCCGCGAGGCGCTGGAGGAGGTCGTCGAGAAGGAGCGGACGACCCTGTCGTTCGAGCCCGACGAGGACGCGAGGATGCGGGAGGCGCTGCTCGACACGCTCCCCCCCGACGTCCCCGGTCAGATCAACGAGCTCACCGGGTATCGGTTCCGCGACTCGGACGCCCAGCAGATGTTCGACGAGCTGGTGGAGCGGCTCCGCGAGCAGGTGATGGGCGCGTACTTCCGCACCATGGCCCAGGGCATGCAAGGCCTCTCCGCCGAGCAGCTCCAGCGCTTCCGCGACATGCTCGCCGAGCTGAACGACATGATCGAGCGGCGTGAGCGCGGCGAGCCCTACGACTTCGACGGGTTCATGGAGCGCTTCGGCGGCCTCTTCCCGGAGAACCCCCGGACGCTCGACGAGCTGCTCGAGCAGATGGCCAGGCGCATGGCGGCGATGTCGCGACTGCTCGCGTCGATGTCGCCGGAGCAGCGGGCCGAGCTCCAGGCGCTCGCCGAGCAGGTGATGCAGGACATGGACCTGGCGTTCGAGGTCGACCGGCTCGGAGCCAACCTCGCCTCGGCGTTCCCCGAGATGCCGTGGAACGAGCCCACCCTCGCGGCCGGGGACGAGGCGATGCCGCTGTCGGCCACGGTCGACGCGATGGAGCGGCTCCACGACTACGAGGACCTCGACCGGTCGCTCCGCGGCGAGTACGCGGGGGCCTCGGTCGACGACGTGGACGAGGAGGCGCTCCGCCGAACGCTCGGCGAGGAGTCGGTGCGCGACCTCCGTCGGCTGAAGCAGATCGAGCGCGCGTTGGAGGAGGCCGGGCTCGTGTCGCGGCGGGAGGGGCGGCTTGAGGTGACCCCGAAGGGCGCGCGCAAGCTCGGGGAGCGGGCGCTCGTCCGCGTGTTCGAGCAGCTCCGCCGGGACCGCGAGGGGACGCACGAGACGCACGACGTCGGCGGCCTGGCCGAGCCCACCGGCGCCACCCGCCCCTGGCACTTCGGCGACTCGGGACAGATCGCGGTGCAGCGTACGGTCTTCAACGCGGTGCTCCGCGGCGGGCCCGGGGAGCCCGTCCGGCTCGTGCCAGACGACTTCGAGCTCGTCGAGGCCGAACAGCGCACCGAGGCCGCCACGGCACTGCTCCTGGACCTGTCGTTCTCGATGCCGCTGCGCGGGCACTTCGTCCACGCCAAGAAGATGGCGCTCGCGCTCCACGCGCTCATCGAGGGGCGGTATCCCCACGACAAGCTCTACATGATCGGGTTCAGCGACTACGCCCGGCTGATGCAGCCCCAGGACCTCACGGCCGCCGGGTGGGAGCGCGTCTACGGCACGAACATGCAGCACGCCTTCAACCTTGCGGGCCGGCTGCTGTCGCAGCATCCGAGGGCGACGCGCCAGGTCATCATGGTGACCGACGGTGAGCCCACGGCGCATCTCGAGGGCGAGGAGGCCTTCTTCTCGTGGCCGCCGGTCCCGAAGACGATCCGTCTCACGCTCGCCGAGGCCATGCGCCTGGCCAAATCCGGCGTGACCCTGAACGTGTTCATGCTCGAGGACTCGCCCGGCCTCATCCGGTTCATGGAACGCCTGGCCGAGCTCACCGCGGGCCGGATCTTCTTGATGGACGACCGCCAGATCGGCGAGTTCATCGTGCGCGACTACGTCGCCCGCCGCGAGCGGTAGGCCGCTGTGGGAGGATCGCCCTTCGAAGGAGGGTACGCTCGCGCAGGCGAACGACCCCTGCTCGATCTACGCCTCGCGCAGCTTCCAGAAGCTGTCCTTGCGGACGATCTTGCCGTCATCTCCGATCGTCCAGAGGTCGCACCCTCGAACTTCGATCCGATTCCCGCCGAGGTCGGTGCCAGTAATGGTCCACTCGGAGACGCCGCGGGGGCCGCACGCGAAGTGATCGGCTTCGCCGTAGTGGACGTCGGGAATGCCCTCGAAGCGGGCTAGGAGTCCACTGCGGACCTCCGCCTTCCCAACGAACCGACGCCCCCAGGGGTCGGGGCCTCGGGGAGAATCGAACACGCAATTGTCGGCGAAGTTCGTCATGATCGCATCGACGTCGTGCTTGTTGAACTCATCCAGGACTCGGTGAAGCATCTGGATGGTGCGCTCGGTTGACACGACTGACCTCCTCACAGGGCGGCTCAACTCGGTGGACGATCGTTATCCCAAGTCGTGGCGAGACTCAAGCGCAATCCCGGCTCCGGGACCACGAGCCAATCGTGGCACAACCATGGACGTGATCCATGCTTCTGGGCGGCGGAACGACGGCGCCCGATGAGCGTCTTCGAGCTGAGCTAGATTCCCTCTGTGCATGACGACGGACTTTTCGACGAGCATGCCGCGGCGAGGTACGACGAGTCGTCTGCGGGGATGTTCGAAGCGTCGGTCGTCGACCCGGCGGTCTTGCGGCATCCGTTTCGACCGGTCCACGTGGTCGGAGCGGCGCCTCAGGGCGGTACGATCGGGTTCGTGGCAGATCGACCCGGGCCCGACGACCGAACAGCGCTCAACGTCGTCGACGAGAGCCGGGACTACGTGCTCGCGCTCAGGGACGACGGTTGGGGGGTGTGGGGGAAACGCGAGCCCTCCGCCAAGCCGCTGGTGCTCTTCTCACCGGACGACGAGGGATTCGATCTCGGGGCCGACTCTTCAAGCGGGCGAAGCGATCGGCGCGACGGATCCCCTGGTTCGACGTCCTCAAGTGGTCCGCAGTCGTCTCGGGCTGCGTGTAGATCCTCGCCACGATCCTCCTGCATCTGCGTCAGTACATCCTGGAGAACCCGTTCGGGGGCTTCGACGGCAGCCAGCTGCTCTATCGGTGGAGCGCGGCCCTGAGCCAGATCGCTTCTCCAGTCTTCCTCGTCTCCGTCGGCATGTACCTGCTCCTGTGGATCGGTGAACGCCGAACCACATAGAAAGGCAGCTCGCGTTCCTCTGAAAGAACCACGTTCTCGCGGCCGACGTTCAGGCGCCGGCCGGGAGCGGCTTGAGCACGCAGAACTCGTTGCCCTCGGGGTCGGCCATGACGACCCAGCTCACGTCGGCGGGCTGACCGATGTCGACCCGGGTGGCTCCGAGCTCGGTCAGCCTGCGGACCTGCGCGTCCTGGTCCGCCGGCCGGAGATCGAAGTGGAGTCGGTTCTTCGCGATCTTCCGGTCGGGGACCTTCACGAACAGGATGTCGGGCGCCACGTCGACGGCGGGGCTCCCCTCGGGAGGCTCGATGACCCACTCCGACTCGCTCTCGTATGTGATCCGCCAGCCGAGCGCCTGCGACCAGAAGCGCGCGAGGCGCTCGCAATCGTCGGCGTCGACCACGACGCACTGGATCCGGATGTCCACCGGGCGACGGTACCAAGGGCTCGCCGGCTCAGGCCGAGCCCGGCCACCGCATCGTGACGATGCGCTGGCTCGTCGGCCCGGCGGACCATAGGCCTCGGCGCTCCGCCAGGCGGTCGCCGAGGGCCTGCGCGATCTCCTCGTCCCGGTCGGGCGGCAGGCACAGCCGGCGACGGACCAGGGCGATCGCGTCCCTGCGGCTCTCGAAGCCGCCCGAGCGGGGCTCGGCGTCACGGTCCTCGCGCTCGACGGCCAGGCCGATCTCGCGAAGCGCGGTCTCCGCGTCGTCGGCGGTGGGGCCCGTGGGCCGTTCGAGCTCGTGGAACTCCCGCCACAGGTCGGCCATCCACGCGAGGGGATGCGATGCCGTGATCTCGACGACGACCCGGCTCCCGGCGTGGTCGGTCAACGCCATCGCGAACGGTTCCAGCGCCTGCACGTTGTAGAGCACGTGGCCACAGACGACGACGTCGGCGGGCGGCACTCCGGGCGCGACGTCGGGCCAGGTCCCGGCCACGGCGACGCCGTCGATGCCCGCGTTCGCCGCCGCGGTCCGGAACGACGCGAGCATGCCGTCCGATCCGTCCACACCCGTGATGCGTGAGGCTCGCGTCGCCAGCGGGAGCGACGTGGCACCGCCGCCGGCGCCGACGTCGAGCACCGTGCCACCCTTCGGCAGGGCCTCGAGGGCGCGCTCGACGAGGACCGAGGGTCCACGCTCGATCGCTGCCTCGGCGCGGCGCCGGAAGAGCTCGGGCGGAAGGCCCCACGGCGACTCGGGGGCGGCCGCGAGGATCTCGTCGGGGATCGCCCACGCCTCGAGCGCCTCGCGCCACCGATCCGTCGCGGTCACGGGTCGAGCCCCGAGAGGATCTCGGCCGTGTGCTCGCCGAGCCGCGGCGGGGGCAGCCGGGCGGGCAGTCGCTCGCCGTCGATGCGGATCGGATCGGCCACCAGGCGCAGCGGTCCGCGCTCTGGATCCTCGACCTCCTGCACGGCGGCCGCACCTTCCGGTGACGCGAACACCTCGTCGATCGTCCGCACCGGCGAGCACGGCACGGCGGCGTCCTCGAGCGCCGAGAGCCACTCGCCGGCCGGTCGCTCGGCGAACGCTTCCTCCAGGAGCGGGACGAGCGCGTCGCGGTGGCGAACGCGAGCCTCGTTCGTCGCGAACCGCTCGTCCCGCGCCAGCGCCGGCCGGCCGATGACCTCGCAGGTGCGGGCGAAGTGGCGGTCGTTCCCGGCGGCGAGGATGAACGGACGGTCGGCGGCCCGGAACAGCTGGTAGGGCACGATGTTCGGGTGGGCGTTGCCCATCCGCCCCGGGACGAGCCCGCCCAGCAGGTGGTTCGCGCCCTGGTTCACGAGCGCCGCCACGGCCGTCTCGAACAGCGAGACCGTCACACGCCGTCCCCGGCCGGTCTCGCGCCGTCCCACGAGCGCCGCCTGGATCGCGTTCGCCGCGTACAGCCCGCAGATCACGTCGAGCAGCGCGACGCCGACCTTCGTCGGCTCGCCGTCCGGTTGGCCCGTGATGCTCATCAGGCCCGAGAGCGCCTGGGCGATGATGTCGTAGCCGGGGCGGGCAGCAGTCTCCCCCTCGTCGCCGAACGCCCGCAGCGAGCACGTGACGAGCCCGGGGCGCTCCGCCGAGAGCGAGGTGTGGTCGAGCCCGAACCGCTCCATGAGCCCCGGGCGGAAGTTCTCCACCACCACGTCGCTGGCGAGCGCGAGCCGTCGTGCGTCCCGGCGGCCCTCCTCGGTCGAGAGGTCGATCACGACGGACCGCTTGTTCCGGTTGAGCGCCAGGTAGTAGGCGGCGTCCGTTCCGACGAACGGCGGTCCCCACCCGCGCGTGTCGTCCCCGGTCTCCGGGCGTTCCACCTTCACCACGTCGGCACCGAGGTCCCCGAGCAGCATCGTGGCGAGCGGGCCGGCGAGGACCCGGGAGAAGTCGGCGACCCGGATCCCGGACAGGGGAAGCCCCTGGGGATCGGTGGCGTCGGGCACGGACCAACTCCTCGGAATGGTCGCGAAAAGCGGCACCGCCGGAACCCGAGGGTCCCAGCGGCGCCAACGACATCCAACACCACCGCCGCCGCTGCGGTCAAATCCGGGTCGACGGTTTTGTCACTCTTTCTCCTATCAGGCACGCGGTTGAGCTTCCGCGCATCGGGAGGGAGTGGCACGACCCGCTCGGTTGTCGCACCATTACGGCTGTGAATCAGGAGAGCCTCGACCGGGCGAACGCGTTCCTTGCCGCCGTCGCCGCCCGAGCCGCTGCCGGGGACCTTGTTGATCTCTCACCGGCGGAGTTGGGGCGGGAGATCGGCGTGGAGGAACCGCTTGCCGCGGCGCGCGCCATCCGCGCGCTGCTCGCCCGCCGGCGACTTGAGGCGGTCGACGGCCGGTACCGCCTCCTGGACTCGCGGCCGATCGAGGCGGGTGAGCGGGAGCAGATCCCCAGGCCGAGACGGGCGAAGGCCTCCGCCAAGAGCGGCAGGCCCGCCGACGCCGAACCGGCGGCGGGCCGTCGCACCAGCTACTCGGACATCGGACGCGAGGCCGTCGAGCGTCTCGTCGAGCTGGGGCGGGAGGTCGGGTCCCTCCGCGGCGCGCTCCGAACCGCCCGAGAGGAGGCGCGCGAGGCTCAGTCCGCCCGCGACGACGCGGAGCGTCGTGCCGGGGCCCTGTCCGCTCGGACCAAGGAGCTCGAGGCCCGCGCCGAGATGGCGGAGTCGAACCTCCGCACGCTGTTGGCCGCCGCGAAGGGGGCGGGCCGGGATACCCCCGTGGGCGACACCGAGATGGAGGCGATCCTCGGCGTCCTCAAGGGCGGGGGCAACGGGCCCGAGTAACGCTCACCGCGCCCCGGGCAGCGCGGACCCCGTCTCGCCGAAGCCGTCCCTTCGTCCGATGTTGGCGAGGTGGCACGCCGCGAAGTGGCCGCGGTGGAACTCGTCGAGGCCGAGGTCCCGGCTGCGGCATGCGTCCTCGACCCCGGCGCGTTCGGCGGCTCCCGAGGCCAGCGCCGGACATCGCGGATGGAACCGGCAGCCCTGCGGGATCCGCGTCGGGTCGGGGGGTTCACCCACCAGGATCGGCCGCTCGATCCCTTCGGCCTCCGGAACGACGTCCAGCAGCGCCTTCGTGTACGGGTGCAGCGGGCGCGTGAGGACGTTCTCGGCGGGGCCGATCTCGACGATCCGACCGAGGTACATGACCGCCACGCGGTCGGCCACGGTCCAGGCCAGCCCGAGATCGTGGGTCACGATGATGATCGAGATCTGGTCCTCCTCGCGCAGCTTCATCAGGAGTCGGAGGATCTCGCCCCGCACCGAGGCGTCGAGGTTGGACACCGGTTCGTCCGCCACGATGACCTCGGGCTCGAGCACCAGAGCGCCCGCGATGACCACGCGCTGGCGCTGCCCGCCCGAGAGCTCGTGCGGGTAGAGAAGGTAGAAACGCTCGGGCGGCCGCATCCCGGCGCGCGAGAGCGCCTTCGCCACGAGCTCCTCCTCGGACTCCCCGTTCTCGCCGCGGGTGATCCGGTGGATGCGGAGGGCCTCGGCGACGATCTCGTAGACGGTCTGGCGCGGGTTGAGGGAGCCCATCGGATCCTGGAAGACCATCTGCACGCGACGGCGGAACCGGCGCAGGTGCTTGACCGGCTCGCCCTCGAACAGGATCTGGCCCTGCTGCGGCTTGATCAGGCCCATGATCGCTCGCGCCGTCGTGGTCTTGCCGCACCCCGACTCGCCGGCCAGCGCAAGGACCTCACCGCGCCCGAGCTCGAAGCTCACCCCGTCGACCGCCCGGGCGTCGTCGCCCTTGCGGCCCATGACGCCGGCGATCAGGCCGACGTGCCCATGGAACGTCACGCCGAGGTCGCGCACCTCCAGGACCGTGTCCCCGAAGGTGCGCTCCCCGGGCTCCGCGCGCTCTTCGATGCTCATCCGGACGCCTCCGGGGCCTGCGCAAGGGCGCCGTCGACGAGCAGGCAGGCCGCCCGGCGGCCGCCGCCGGCGGCGTAGAGCTCGGGCACGACGGTGGGACAGCGATCGAACACCACCGGGCATCGGGGATGGAACGGACAGCCCGACGGGATCGACTGCGGGTCCGGAGGGTCGCCACCGAGCCCGGATGGCTTGTGGCGGAAGCGATCGTCCCCGATCGCCGGGAACGCCGCGGCCAGCGCCTTGGAGTAGGGGTGCTGGGGCGTGTCGAACACCTCCCGTGCGCCGCCCTCCTCGACGATCCTGCCCGCGTACATGATCGACAGCCGGTCGGAGACCTCGACCAGCACCGAGAGGTCGTGGGTGATGAACAACATCGCCAGCCCCAGCTCTCGTTGGAGCGTCTTCAACAGCTTCAGGACCTGCGCCTGCACCATGACGTCGAGCGCCGTCGTCGGCTCGTCGGCGATGATGAGGCTCGGAGCGCACGCGAGCGCCATGGCGATCATCACGCGCTGCTTCTGGCCCCCGGAGAGCTCGTGCGGGTAGTCTCGGATCCGCCTCGGCGGCAGGCCGACCTGCTCGAGCAGGCCGCCGACCCGCATGAGGGCCTCCCGCTCGCCGGCCTGCCCGTGCACCACGATCGCTTCGGCGATCTGGTCGCCCACCCGCTGCACGGGGTTGAGGGCGTGCATCGCTCCCTGGAACACGACCGAGGCCTCCGACCACCGCACGGCGCGCAGACGACCCGGCTTCATCGTCAGCACGTCCTCGTCGTTCAGCACGATCCGTCCGTCGACCTTGGTTCCGGGGGGCAGGAGGCGCAGGATCGCGTTGACGATGGTCGACTTGCCGCACCCCGACTCGCCGGCGAGACCCAGGACCTCGCCCTTGTCGATGTCGAAGTCGACACCGCGGACGGCTGGCACGGGACCTCCCTGCGTCCGGTACGTGATCGACAGGTCGCGAACCAACAGGACGCTCATCGTTCCCGCAACTTCGGGTTGAGGATCTCGTCGAGCGCGAACCCGCACATCGTGAACGCCAGCACGACGAAGACGATCGCGAGGCCCGGCGGCACGAGCCACCACCAGTCGCCGGCGGTGGCGGCGCCCGAGTCCGAAGGCGAACTCGAGGATCGTTCCCCACGAGATCGACAACGGATCGCCGAGGCCGAGGAACGAGAGCGTGGTCTCGGACAAGATCGCGATAGCGACCGTGAGGATCGTGTTGGCGAAGATCAGAGGGCCGACGTTGGGCAGGATGTGCCGAGTGACGAGGTGCCAGCTGCTGGCGCCGAGCGCTTGAGCCCGCTCCACATAGGCGCGCGTCTTGACCGACAGGACCTGTGCTCGGACGATCCGCGCGGTGCTCGGCCACGACGTGATGCCGATCACGAGGATGATGATGGCGAGCGAGCGGCCGAGCACCGACGCGAGGACGATCGCGAGCGGCAGGAACGGGATGACCAGGAACCAGTCGGTCAGGCGCATCAGGACCGTCTCGGTTGCCCGCCCGTAGTAGCCGGCGACGATCCCGATCATCGAGCCGATCCCCATCGAGATCAGCCGTGGCGAACAGCCCGACGGTGAGCGAGATCCGCGAACCCCATACTGTGAGCGCCAGGACCGACCGGCCGAGATTGTCGGTTCCGAACGGGAACTTCCAGCTCGGCGGGCTGAACGACCGGGCCGTTGCAGTCGCAGGTGGCGTTGAGCGCCTCGCCGGCTCGCGATCAGGGGTGCGAAGACCGCGATCAGGATGAAGAACACGAGGATGTCCAGCCCCCACATCCCCATCGCGCTCCGCCGATAGGTCGCCCAGACGCGCTTGAGCGGAACGGCGTCGTCTGGCCCAGACGATCGCTCGCGCGCTCTCGGGGGCGCCGGGGGGCGGTGGCTCCGAGCTCTGCGCCGGGCGGCGGGCATCGGGGGCCAGCGTCTTGCCCAGGTTCTCAGGCGGTCGCATCGTCGGCCTCACGCTGCGGAGCGGACGGCCAAACCATCAGGCCGCCCTCACTCGCGGGTCCAGGTACGAGTACAGGATGTCGGCCAGCAGGTTGGCGACGATGACCGCCGCCGAGAACAGGAGGAAGAGCCCCTGGAGGAGCGGGTAATCGAGCACGTTGATCGCCTGAACCGTCAGCCACCCGAGGCCCGGCCACGAGAAGACGTACTCGATGGTGATCGCGCCGGAGAAGACGAACCCGAGCGACAGGATCGTGAGAGTCATCGTGGGGAGCATGGCGTTCGGAACCGCATGACGCCACAGGACGTGGTTCTCGCGGACACCCTTGGCGCGAGCAGTCTGGACGAAGTCGTCCCCCATCACGTCGATGAGCGAGTTTCGCATGATGATCGAGTACTCACCGAGATACGCGACCGTCAGCACGAGGAACGGCAGGACCATGTGGTTGAGCACGTCCACCCAGTGCCCGAGGCCCGGTGAGGCCGGATCCCGCGGTCTCGTAGCCGCCGGTCGGGAAGATCGCCGGGAACGGCCCCACGCCACCGGCGAAGGCCATCAGGATGAGGATGCCGAACCAGAACTCGGGCATCGAGTAGACGAACAGGGTGAACCCGAGCGAGCCCGACGTCGAATGCGCTCCCGCGACTCCAGCCGCCATAGATTCCGATGATGAGCCCGATCACCGCCGATGCGATCGTGGAGCATCCCCACCAGCAGGATCGTGGGCCACACCTTCTCGGCGATCACGCGGGCAGTACCGGCCTCCGCGCTGGAAGAACGAGTCGCCGAAGTTGAGCGTGAGGGTGTTGCTGATGTAGATCACGAACTGCCGGGCAGGGACGGCTGATCGAGCCCGAGATCGTGGCGGAGCGCGGTGACGTTCCGAGGATCGTGAAGTTGGCCGTCCCTCGAAGGAGGAGCTGACGCCGGGTCCCCGGGCATCATGCGGAACAGGAAGAAGTTGAACGCGAGCACGAAGCCAGCGTCAGCAAGGCCTGAAGGACCTTCCCGCAGGTACCCGGTGTGCGCACCGCGGTTCTCCGCATCCGGGTTCCGGACCGGCCGCCGCTACGCCTCGTCCTCGGCCGACACGCCGCCGCAGGAGCATGACGACGGCGCCGACCACGATGACGAGGCCTGCGACGATCCCGAGCCAGACCCGCCGGACGCCCCGACGTCTCGCTCGAGCCGAGGCACCCTCACCACCCTGCGCCGCGCGAAACGGGCGAACCGCCAGGACGGGGTCGGCCGGCCGTACCCGGCCAGCAGCGTCGCCGGGCGGACCGGCTGCGGCGGTAGCCGGTGAACGGTCGGTGCGATACGCCTGGAGAGAGGGGGTGTACCACATCACGGCGTAGGCTGCGTCTTCGTAGAAGATCTTCTGCGCCTGGTGGATCAGCTCCCAGCGGCCAGCCGGGTCGAGCTCGAGCGCGCTGCTCGCCAGCAAGCGGTCGTACTCGGGGTTGCAGTAGTACGAGTCGTTGTTCCCGTACGTCGTGCCGTCCGGCGGCCGCTCGTCGCAGGTGAAGTCGGCGAGCACCGAGTCCGGGATCGGGGTCGGGCATCCATCCCCAGTAGAACAGGTCGTACGTCCCGTCGTTGATGATGTCGCCGAGTCGTTCCGCACGTGATGGCCTGCACGTCCGCCTTGATGCCGATCTGGCCGAGCCATTCGGACACGAAGGGGCCGCGTCGACGAGGATTGGTCGCTCGTCCGGACGTAGTAGCGGAATCGAGGGGAGTCGAGGGTCAGCGACCCAGCCGGCATCTCGCGGACGCCGTCGCCGTCGGTATCCAGGTAGCCGGCGTCTTCAAGGACTTGGTTGGCGGCGTGGATGTCCCAGGACACCAGTCGAGCCTCCGGTGGGTTCCCACTTCGCCCCCGGGACCGTGACCGGCGGGACGATCGGTGTCGCCCGGGCATCCCGTGGCCCTGAAGCACGCTGCTCGACGAGCTGGTCGCTGTCGATGGCCATGCGGATGGCTCGCCGGACCGTCACGTCGGCGAGCGCCGGGTGCCCGTCTCCGTGCGGGCGTAGTCGCCCGCGGCCGCTGGTAGGCGGAGCCGGTGTTCATCCCGATCTCCTCGAAGGAGGGGACGATGCCGGCAAGGGTCTCGATGTTGTTTGGCTCTCAGGGAGTTGAAGACGTTGGGGGCGGTGAAGTAGGCGAAGTCGACGTCCCCCTGACTTCAGCGCCTGGGCCAGAGCGTCGTCGTTCTTGAAGATCTTGTCAGACGATCTCGTCGATGGCGGCTCCGGGCCGGTCCACTAGGGGTTTCGGCTCCAACTGCAGGAACTCGCCCGTCTGGTACTCGGTGATGAGGAATGGCCCGCTCGAGACCGAAGGCACGTTCTCGAACTGCTTGGGCGACTCGATCCCCCGAAGACGTGCTTCGGCATGATGTAGTCGTACATGTACGGGAACTGCCCCGTGTACAGGCCCGTCGGCTCTTGCTCCTGAACTGACGTGTGTGGCATCGAGGGCCTGCGCCTCGCCGTCGATCGCCGTCAGGTAACCTGCGGCAGGTAGGCGTGGTGCTGCTTGTAGAGGTTGAGCGTGAACGCGACGTCGTCCGCCGTGAGCGGCTGCCCGTCCGACCACACGAGTCGCGACGGGTCGTGTACGTGAACTCCATGTTGTCAGAGCTCGTCTGCACGTCGGTCGCAAGGCCGTCCGTGGCCCGAGGCTTCGGCGTAGTTGATCAGGAGGTGGTAGCTGGCGGCCCAGAAGTAGAAGTCGACCCCAGGTAGCCGCTTATGCGGGTTGAGCGAGCTGGGCTCGCCCGTGTTGCCCCACGTGAATCGGACCGGCTCGTTGCTCGCGTCCGGCGCCCGGACCGCTGCTCTGCGCGAGCGCAGACCCGGCGAGCGTTCCCGTGACGAGCGTGCCATGAGCACGAAGGCGACCGCGAACCTGCCCCTCGAGCCCTTCATTGCGCCCCCCTTCATCCAGCCCCCGAACATCCGCTCTCTCCAAGGCCTACGGTCGTGCCGCCCGGTTCGGCTTGTGCGCGACCGCCCGGCCGACGCGTCTCGCCCGGGGCTCGGCGGGTCTGTATAGCACGCTCGTCGCAGGCTCCGGTAGCTACGCTTCGGAGCGACCTGGGTCGATCGGTGCGCCTGAACTGACCGCGGGTCAGCGCCGTTTCACAGGACGCCGTCGAGATCCACCTCTTCGTAGCCGGTCTCGCAGGGGTTGCCGGCCGCGACCCACATCCGGCCCTCCTCGAGCTCGGCCACCATCGAGAACACCACCGCCGAAGCCTCGTCGCCCTCGTCCGGGTCGGGATGGAGGCAGATCGCCTGCGGCGTCGAGCCGTGGTCGCGGAGGATGTCCATGACCTCCGGCACGGTCTGCGGCTTGCGATCGGTAAGGAGCTCCTCCAGCCTGATCCGGCGTGCCAGGCTGCCCTCGGAGGGCTGCGGGCCGAGCGCCGCGAGGTCGGGGTCGAGGTAGTGGTTGGTGTGGATGGGGTCGCCCTCGAGCACCGCGAGCCGGGTGGCCGTGGTCTCGACGGTCAGGGTGTCGCCGCCGGCGAACGCGAACGTGTGCCCGTACCCGCCGGCCCGCCTCCGCTGGCCGGCGCGGGCGATCGCGTCGGCCCGGTCCGCCGCCTCGAGGGAGTCCCTGGAGACCAGCACCCGGGGGACGCCGACGCCGTCGTCGGAGGCGGAGAGCGATCCGATGCCCTGCGCGGCCCGATGGCTGTTCACGCCCACCGCCGGCAGGCAGCACACGATCGTCGGCGAGGCGATCCTCGTCGTCCGATCGTCGGGCAGGTCGATGACGACGGCCACGTTGCCACGGTCTCCGGCGAGCCAATGCTCGTTGTGGGCCAGGATCGTGGCCTCGGGCGTGCAGACGGCGAAGCTGGAGCAGCGCTCGACGCTCGGCTTGGGCGGAGCAAGGTAGCCCTCCTTGCGCTGCAGGAACAGGAGCCCACCCTCCGGCGCCTCGAGCTTCGGCTCGAGCTCCTCGAACGCGTTGATCGCGAAGAGTTCCAGGACGGGGGCCATCGCCCCCACCGACATGCCCTTCAGCGTCGCCATCGACGCCGGGAACTGCGACTCCGCCGCGACGAGGTACGGGGTCAGGAGCTCCTGGAGTTGCTGGGAGCTCACTCCGCGCCTGGACAGGTACCGGTGGTAGAAGTCCACCGACTCGTTCACGCGGTCGCGAAGCTCCCTGCCGACCTGCTGGCCGCGCGCGCTCGGATCGCCCTCGGCCCGGACGATCCTCAGATCAGCCATCGTTCGCCTTCACGGTACCCCCTACAGCCTAGCCTTCATGGACATCGACTCGGGCGCTACCCTGGCGTTCGTGCCCCACCACCTGGAGTCCGTCCCGTCCGGCCCCGCCGACGACCCTCTCGAGGCGTTCGAGCGGGAGTTCCTCGAGCCGGACGTCGACGAGGACCAGGAGCGCCGTCCGCTCTCCCGCCCGGCCTGGTGGCGATGGGTGGCGATCGCGGTGATCCTTGCCCTGATCGTGGCGGGCCCGTTCGCCTACGTCCTGTCGAAGCTCTTGAGCTGATCCACCTCGTCGTCCTGTCCGCTCGCCGCCCGGGTGCGTGACCCACGGAGACCGGCGAGGTTCGCCAGCGCCTCGAACAGCTGCTGCTGCGCGCGGTCGTCTTCGGCCGTGTCCTCGGGATGCCACTGGACGCCGAGCATCCAGCCGGATTCGTAGGGGCGGTCGTCCCGGGAGCCTTCGGGCTCGCGCTCGATGGCCTCGATCAAGCCGTCCTCACTCCATCCGGTGGCGCGGAGCCCGTCGCCGATGCGGTCGATGCCCTGGTGGTGGTGCGACGAGCAGGTCAGCGTCTCGACGCCGGTGGTCGCGAGGAGACGGCTGCGCGGGTCGGGGCGGACCTCGTGCAGCGTCTGGGTGTCCTCGACCGGCACGCCGTGCTCGAGCAGCCCGGGCGTTCCCGGCAGATGCTGAAGGAGCGTGCCGCCGAAGGCCACGTTCATCACCTGCGCCCCGCGGCAGATGCACAGCGTCGGCACGCCGGTCGCGTCGGCCGCGCGGAGCAGATCGATCTCGAACCCGTCTCGATCGGGCTCGACGCCGTAGACGTGCTCGCCGGGTTCCTGCCCGTACCGTCGCGGGTCGACGTCACCGCCCCCCACCAGGACCAGCCCGTCGAAGGGCTCGAGGACCTCCTCCACCGAGCCGGGCTCGCCGGGGGACACGATCGCGGTCCGCGCGCCGGCGATCCTGAGGCGATCCAGGTACGGCCCGGGCACGCCGTACCCGCCGTGCGGCCACCTCGGCACGCGGTCGTCGGCGAGGTGGTAGGCGACGACGGCGACGAGCGGCCGGTACGAGCTCACCGGGCGGTGGCGCGGACCTGCTCGACGAAGCGGCGGAACGTCTCGCGGCCCTTGCGCTGGTGCTCGTCGAGGTGCCGGCGGGCCTCGTCCAGGACCTGCTCGTTCGTCTTGCCCCACGTCGGCTCGAGGTCCGCCTCCTTCGCGAACGCCTCGAGCCAGGACCCCACCTCGGCCCGGTCGATCTCGAAGTGGTACTGCACGCCCCACGTCCGATCGTTCACGCGGTAGGCCTGGTTGCGGACGCCGTCGCCGGTCGCCAGCAGCTCGGCCCCCGCCGGCAGCTCGAACGTGTCCATGTGCCACTGGAACACCATGTCGCCGTCCGCGTAGTGCGACAGGAGGGGATCGGTCGCGGCCGCCGCCGTGGGGTGGATGGCCTCGAAGCCGACCTCCCGGACCGGGGCCTTGCCCACCGCGGCGTCCAGGGCCCACGCGAGCACCTGCGCGCCGAAGCAGACGCCGAGGAACGGCGTTCCGGTGTCCAGGGACTCCCGGGTGAGCTCCCGGAGCTCCTTGATGAACGGCTGCTCGTCGGCGTGCTCGACGTTGTAGGAGCTGCCGAACAGCACGACGCCGTCGACCTCGCCCAGCTCGGGGCGGCCGGCGTCCGGGTCAATCGCGTCCCACACCCGGACGTCGGCGCCGGCCGCCTCGACGGCCCCGACGGCGACGCCGAAGGTCTCGAGCGGATCGCACCGGGCGAACAGGATCGGCCGCATGGACCCCCGAGTCTACGGTCCCGCCGGGGTCAGCCGCGCTCGAAGTACCGGGCGAGCTCCCAGTCCGTGACCGTGGTGTTGTCGAAGATCGACTGTTCTTGGACCGCCGTGTTCAGCAGGTGCTCGAACACGAAGTCGCCGAACGCCTCCCGGGCGACCTTGCTGTCCCTGAACGTCTCGATGGCCTCGTGCAGCGATGTGGGGACGCGCGGGACGTCGGTGGCCTCGTACGCGTTGCCGACGAACATCTCGGGCGGCTCGATCTTGTTGGTGATGCCGTTCAGGCCGGCCGCGATCGTCGCCGCGTAGCCGAGGTACGGGTTCGCGTCGGCGCCGGGGATCCGCATCTCGACCCGGAACCCCTTGTGCTCGCCGACGGTTCGGAATCCGCACGTCCGGTTGTCGCGGCTCCACACGATCGCCGTCGGCGCCCACGAGCCGAGCTGGTAGCGCTTGTAGGAGTTCACGAACGGCGCGTACATCCACGCCATCTCCCGAGCGCTCGCCATCAGGCCGCCGAGGTAGTACCGGGCCGTCTCGGACAGGTGCTGGGTGGCCGAGCCGTCCCACATCAGCGGCTCGGAGCCGTCGGCGTTCCAGACGCTCGAGTGCATGTGGCAGGACGAGCCGGCCTCGGCCATCGTCCACTTGGCCATGAAGGTGGCGGCGACGTTGTTCGCCGCGCAGATCTCCTTCACGCCGTGCTTGTACAGGACGTGGTAGTCGGCGGTGGTCAGCGCGTCGGCGTACGTGATGTTGATCTCGTGTTGACCCTTGCCGAACTCGCCCTTGCTGAACTCGATGGGAATCCCGGCGCCGAGCATCCCGTTGCGGATCTGGCGGACCACCCACTCGTCCTTGGTGGTCTGGAGCATGTGGTAGTCCATGATGTAGGTGGAGCTCGGCCGCAGCGTCCGGTAACCGGAGTCCGCGATCTCGTCGTACCCGTCGCGGAACAGGTAGAACTCGAGCTCCGAGCCGGTCTTGACGACGTACCCCATCTGCGCCGCGCGCTCGATCTGCCGCTTGAGGATCTGCCGGGGCGAGACCTCTACGGGCTCGCCCGTCTCCTCGTCGGCGATGTCGCAGATGACCATGACGGTCTTGTCCAGCCACGGGCACCACCGCAGCGTCGTCAGGTCGGGGACCATGCGGAAGTCCCCGTAGCCCGTATCCCAACTCGCGTACCGGTAGCCCGGGAGCGGCTCCATCTCCATGTCGATGGCGAGCAGGTACAGGCACGCGTGGAGCCCCTCCTCGCCCAGGATCTCCTCGAGGAAGAAGTGGGGGACGACCCGCTTGCCCATGAACCGGCCCTGGAGGTCGGTGAACATGCACAGCACCGTGTCGATCTCACCCGAGCTCGCGAGCTCCTCGAGCTGCTTGGCGTCGAGCTTCCCCTGCGGGTGCATCATCGTCTCCCCCTCGTGAGCCCTTCCGCGTATCTCGTGCATCGTTGCGGCGGACTGTCAAACGGCCTCGGACGGCGACGGCGGGCCCGAGGGCCCGCCGTCGCATCCCGTCGTCTCGAGTCGGTCGCTAGGCCTTGACCTCCTCGACGTGCGTCGTGCCGTAGCCCTCGGACTCGGGGTGCCCGTGCTCGCCCTTCGTGAGCGCGAACTCCTCCTCCGGAGAGAGCACCAGCCGATGCCTGCCGGCGATCGCGAAGTACAGGACGCCGAGCACGTAGTAGATCGCGACCCCGTACACACCGGGCCGATATGCCTCGTTCAGGAAGATCGAGGCGAGGGAGACGATCGCGATGATGCCTGCGATCCCGGCGCCCGCCTCTCCCCACGGGCTGCGGTACGGGCGATCGATGTTCGGCAGGTTTCGCCGCAGCAGGATGAACGAGATGCATTGCAGGGTGTAGGAGATCACCGCCGCGAACACCGCCATGTTGAGGACGGCGGCCACGACCTGGGCGGAACCGTTCCCGCCCCGACGACCGACGTACCACTGCAGCCACACGACGATGAACCCGACGATCGCACCAGCGACCAGGGCGACGTGCGGGGTCTTCCGGGTGCCGTGCGTGATCGACAGGAACTTCGGGAAGTAACCGGCTCGCGACAGAGAGAAGGTGTTCCGGCCGTACGCGAAGATGATCGTGAAGAAGCTGGCGATCAGGCCGAGCAGCCCGATCAGGCCGAGCAGCTCCGCGGCCGTCCCCTCGCCGAACACGCCCTTGAAACCGTCGAACAGGGGCGTTCCCGACGCGCCGATGCCCGAGGCCCCGCCGCCGACGGCGCTGTTGATCAGCAGCGTCAGGATGCTCGCGATGAGCAGGGTGTGCATCCCCCAGATCGTGCCCTTCGGCACGTCCCGCCTGGGGTCGTGCGACTCCTCCGCAGCGAGCGGTACCTCCTCGATCGCGAGGTAGAACCAGATCGCGAAGGGGAGGGACTTGAAGATGCCGCTGATGCCGAAGGGGAGGAACGGACCTCCGCCGTCCGCGAGCGCGTTCCCGCCGTCCTTCGGGATGTTGAACCACAGACCGAAGTCGACCTTCCCGGACACGATCGCCGCCACGTAGAAGACGGCGAGGATCCCGAGCGCGACGATGGTGATCGCGACGGTGAACCGCATCGTGGCCTCGATGCCGATGATGTTGATGCCGACGAAGACCACGTAGAACACGGCCCACCAGAACGGCTCGCTGTTCCACCACGGTTCACCCGTGATGTCGAGCAGGCCGGCCATGATGTCGTGCATCAGGAGGCCCATGGCCGCGACGACGACCGCCGGCGTGATCACGTACTCCATGTTCTCGGCGAGGCCGGTCGTGAACCCGCCCCACGGTCCCATCGCGGACCGGGCGAACGAGTAGGCGCCCCCGGTGTGCGGGAGGGCAGGCGACATCTCGGCGATGCTGTAGCAGAGGCCGTAGTACATGACCGCGATCACCGCGGTGGCGATCAGCAGGCCCCCGAACCCACCCGTCCCGAGCCCGGCGTTCCATCCGTAGAAGTCGCCGGAGATGACGGCCCCCACGCCGAGCGCCCACAGCGACCAGACCCTGGCGTGCCGCCGGAGCCCTCGCTGCTCGAAGTAGTCCTGACCCACCTCCTGGTAGGTGACGGACCCGACCTTGCGTTCCGACACGTGACCACCTCCCCCTGGTGCGGAACCCCCTAGGCCGTACGGGGCGTAATTCAGCCCGAACCGGCGCCGCATGTCAAACAGGGAGGGAGGTCCCCGCGCCCCTTCAGGCGTCGTTCGCGCAGGCAACCCCAGGTTGACGATGGGCGTTTGTCAGACAAATATGGCGGCCGTTCGGCGGCCGGGGGAGGCCATGGGGAGGTCCAGATCCAAGACGGTCTCGGTGCGCAGGCACATCGCCACGCGGATCCTGGGCGTGCCGGCGGGGAGCCAGCTTCCCCCCGAGCCTGAGCTCGCCGCGGAGCTGGGGGTCTCCCGGGCCACGCTCCGCGAGGCGCTCCGCTCCCTCGAGGAGGAGGGCCTCGTCCGCCGGACGCGCGGCGCCGGCACCTTCGTCGCGGACCGGCCCAGGATGGCCAACAACCTCGATGCCAACTTCGGTGTGACCGACGCGATCCGGTTCTCCGGCATGGAGCCCGGCACCGAGCAGGGATCGCTTCGGATCGAGGCGGCATCCGCCGACGAGGCGGATCAGCTCGACCTCCAGCCGGGCGAGGACGTCGTCGTCGTCGACCGCGTCCGCACGGCCGACGGGCGGCCCGTCGTCCTCTCGCGCGACATCCTGGCGCTCCGACTGATGGGGGAGGATCCCGCCGTGCTCGCCCGGCTCGAGACGAACTCCGTGTACGAGGTCCTGGAGCGCGATCTGGGGATCGTGATCCATCACGGGCTCGCCTCGTTCCGCCCCACGCGGGCCGACGGACACGTCGCGTCGCGGCTGCGCGTTCCTCGCGAGACGCTGTTGCTCTACATCCGGCAGGTCGACTTCGACGACACGGCACGCCCCGTCGTCTCCTCGCACGAGCATCACCTGGCCGACGCCTTCGACTTCACGGTCGTCCGGCGCGGTCCCGGAAGGAGGTACACGTGACCACGCAGGTAGGCAAGGCGATGCGACTGAAGCGTGTGATCGATCCCGCGGGGGTGTCGATCATCTGCGCGCTCGATCACGGCATGACGTCGCCGACGTTCCTCGAGCCGCTCGCGGACATCGCGACACGCGCGGCCGAGACCGTGGCCGGCGGCGCGAACGTGATCATGATGAGCAAGGGGATGATCCGCATCGCCGAGCCGGCGTTCTCGCCGACGACGTCGCTGGCGCTCCTGCTCTCGGCGTCGGGGAGCCCAGACGGCGACCGTCCGCAGATCGTGCAGATCGCGGAGGTCGAGGAGGCGCTCGTCCTCGGCGCGGACGCCGTTGTGCTCTTCACGGCGCTCGGCGGCGACACGGAGCCCGGGATGATCGAGATCCTGGCCTCGGTCGGGCGGGAGTGCGCCGCGCTCGGCATGCCGTTCATCGCCGAGGCGGAGTTCCCCACCACCTACGCGACCGTCGAGGTGCTCAAGCACCAGTACGGGTTCGAGTACCTGCGGCGCAACGTCCGCCTGTGCGCCGAGCTCGGCGCCGACATCGTGAAGACCAACTGGCCGGGCGACCCGGAGTCGTTCGGCAAGCTCGTCGAGGCGGCCAACGGGATCCCCGTCGTGCTGGCGGGGGGCTCACGGCTCGAGGATGCGGAGCTTCTGGGGCGGATGCAGGCGGCGGTCGAGGCCGGCGCGATCGGCTGCTCGGTCGGCCGGAACATCTTCATGCACCGCTCGCCGGAGGCCATCACGCGGGCGCTGGCCCGGGTGATCCGCGAACGGTGGAGCGCCGACAAGGCGCATGAAGCGCTCCGCTCCGAGGTCGGGGAGGGGGCGAGCGCATGAGGGCCGCCTTCATGACCGCCGTCGACGCGGTCGAGATCCGTGAGACCGAGGAGCCCAAGCTCGACGCCGCCGGTGCCATCTTGAAGGTCGAGGCCTGCGGCATCTGCGGGACGGACGCCCGGACGTTCTTCAACGGCGACCCGCGCGCCCCCGTGCCATGGGTGCTCGGGCACGAGCCCGTGGGCGTGCTCGAGGAGGTCGGGCCCGACGCCGTGCTTCCGCCCGGCGTGAAGAAGGGGGCCCGCGTGTTCCTGGGCTCGATCCTCACGTGCGGCGAGTGCCGGTGGTGCGTCGACGGGTTCCAGAACCTGTGCGAGCACCACCTGCTGTACGGCTACGACCCGTTCCCCGGCGCGTACGCCGGTTGGGCCGGCGTCCCGCCGATCGCGACGAAGAACCTCATCCCGCTGCCGGCCGACCTGCCCTCGGACCTCGCGACCGTGGCCGATCCGTTCGCCTGCGCGCTGAACGGCGTCGAGGTGCTCGACGTCCGTCTCGGCGACACCGTCGTGATCCTGGGGACGGGGCCTATCGGGTGCTGGCAGGCGGTCATGTGCCGCGACCGCGGCGCCGGCCGGATCTACCTGAGCGACGTGAAGAAGGAGCGGCTGGACGTCGCCCTCGGCATCATCGGCGACTTCGTCGACGATGCCTGGGTGGCGGGTGCCGACAACGGGGTGGGCGAGGTCATGACCCGAACGGCGGGCCGCGGGGCGGATCGGATCAGCGTCGCGGCGCCGTCGAAGGAGGCCCAGCAGGCGGCCCTGGAGATGGCCGCCAAGCGCGCCCGGGTCGTCTACTTCGCCGGCCTGCCCAAGCACGACCCGGTCAGCCCGCTCGACATGAACCAGCTCCACTACAAGGAGCTCGCCATCCTCGGCGCGTACGGCGCGACGCACCGCCAGTACCGGATCACGATGGACTACCTCGACCGCCGGCAGGAGGATCTCGCGCGGGTGGTGACGCACAGGTTCTCGCTCGAGCGCATCGGGGACGCGTTCGAGACGATCCGCTCGGGCGCGGGGCTGAAGATGGTGATCCTGCCGTGACCGCTCCCTACGTGATCGGGTGCGACGTCGGAAGCCAGGGGACGAACTGCGCCCTGTACGCGGCCGACGGGACGCTCGTGGCGTCGTCGTACCAGGCGTACGACCTCTCGTACCCCTTCCCCGGAGCGGCGGAGCAGGACGCGGACCTGTGGGGGGTGGCGGTCGCCACCGGCGTCCGGGAGCTGCTGTCGAGCGTCCCGGAGGGCCCCTCGGCGGTGAAGGGGCTCTCGTTCGGCTCCCAGCTCGACGGGATGGTCGTGTGCGACGGGGCGGGACAGGCGCTTCGCCCCGCGATGATCTGGATGGACCGGCGCGCCGAGGCGCAGGCCGCGACGGTGGCCGGGCGGATCGGCCGCGAGGACTTCTACCGCAGCGTGGGCGCGAACCTGGACTCCTCGCACGCCGTGTTCAAGGCCCTGTGGGTTCGCGACGAGGAGCCGGACGTCTGGGCCCGAACGGCGCTGCTCATGTCGCCGGGGACGTACGTCCTGCGCCAGGTCGCCGGCGCCGTGGCCGTCGACTACTCGAACGCGTCCTCGTTCGCGCTGCTCGATCCGCGATCGCGGACGTGGTCGGCGGAGGCGTTGGCGGCCGTCGATCTGGGCGAGCACCTCCTGCCGGAGGTGGTGGCGGCGACCGAGCCGATCGCGACGATCACGGCGTCGTTCGCGGAGTCCACGGGCCTGGACCCGGCAACGGTTGTCGGCGTCGGTTGCGGCGACGAGATGGCGGCGACGCTCGGCGCCGGCGTGTTCGCCCCCGGCGAGGTGTGCGACGTGGTCGGCACCGCGGAGCCCGTCTGCGCGGCTTCTGCCGAGCCCCGCGAGGACCCCACGATGCTCGTGGAGTGCCACCCGCACGCCGACCCCGACGCGTGGCTGCTGGAGAACCCGGGGTTCGTCTCGGGCGGGAACCTCCGGTGGTGGCGCGACCACTTCGCGCCGCTCGAGCGCGCCGCCGAGGCCGAGGGAGGTGGCGACGCCTACGACCTCCTGTCGGCGGAGGCCGAGCGGATCCCGCCGGGCGCCGAGGGGCTCGTGTTCCTGCCGGCGATGCAGGGCGCGATGGCGCCGGAGTGGAACGGGGCCGCGCGCGGCGTCTTCTCGGGCCTCACGCTCGCGCACACCCGAGCGCACATGACGCGGGCCATCCTGGAGGGCAGCGCGTTCGGCCTCCGGGACATCCTCGAGGCGATGGGGAACGCGGGCCTGGACGTCCGCCGGCTCACGATCGTGGGCGGCGGTGCCAAGGGGCCGTTGTGGCGACAGATCAAGGCCGATGTCACCGGGCTCCCCGTCCGCGTCCCGGCCAGCGTCGAGACGACCGCCACCGGCGCGGCGATCCTCGCGGCCGTCGCGTCGGGCGTCCAGGCGAGCATCGGGGACGCGGTCGAGGGCTTCGTCGCGTTCCGCCCCGACGTCCACGAGCCCGACCCCGAGCGTCACGAGGCCTACGACGAGGCCTACCGCCGGTACCGAGACGTCTACTTCGCGCTGAAGCCCGTGTTCGAGCGGGCCTGATCGGTCAGCGTGGCCGGCCGAACGGCGTGAGCCTCGGCAGGACGGCGCCCGAGACCACGGCGACGAGCAGGGCGACCGCTCCGGCGGGCAGGACCCCGATCGCGTTGTCGAGCCACGACCACAGGGTCCCGCTCACCAGACAGGCCAGCCCGACCCAGGGCGTGACGCGCGCGCGAACGACCACCACCATCAGCACGAACGACAGCAGCATGTAGGCGGGGAGCCAGAAGTCCCAGTTCGTGGCCAGGTTCGGCCCCGGGCCGCCCACGCCCATCATCTCCAGCATCACTCGATCGTACGCGCCCGCGGGCGCTTCGGATCAGTCCTCGGGGGTGACGTACGCGGCGGTGATCCCGCCGTCCACGATGAGCGACGCCCCGGTCATGAACGACGAGTCGTCCGAGGCCAGGAACAGCGCGGCCTTGGCCAGCTCCTCGGCCTGCCCGAGCCGCCCCATGGGGATGTGGACGAACCTGCGTCGCCGCTTGGCCTCGTCGGACAGGAGCTGCATCAGGAGCGGCGTCTCGATGGGTCCGGGACACAGGGCGTTGCACCGGATCCCCTTGCGGGCGTACTCGACGGCGATCTCCCGGGTCATCGCGAGCACGGCGCCCTTGGAGGCCGTGTAGGCGGTCTGGGAGGTCGCGGCGCCCAGCCAGGCGACGAAGGAGGCGACGTTGACGATCGAGCCGCCGCCCGAGTCGAGCATCGCCGGGATGCCGTGCTTGCAGCCGAAGGCGACGCCCTTGACGTTGATCGCGAGCGTGGTGTCCCAGATCGACGCGTCGGTCGCGTGCACCGACCCGTCCTCGGGCAGCATGACGCCGGCGTTGTTGTACAGGACGTGGAGGCCGCCGAACCGCTCCACGGCGGCGACGACCATCCCCCGCGCGTCGTCCTCGGACGAGACGTCGGCGTGGACGTACGCGGCGTCGCCGCCGGCCGCCTGGATCTCCCCGGCCACTCGCTGGCCGGCCTCGTCGGCGACGTCGGTGAGGACGACCTTCGCCCCCTCCTCGGCGAAGAGCCGGGAGGCCACCATCCCCATCCCGCTCGCGCCGCCGGTGATCAGCGCCACCTTGCCGTCGAGCCGTCCCATCACGCCTCCCCTCGCTCGTCGCGGACGCGCGGAGCATACGGGTCGCCCGGCAGGCGGGCGACGCGCCACACCGCCGCCAACCCCTCGGGCGTCCCGGGCCAGTGGCGCCTGACGGCGTCCCGACCGGCCCGGCGGACGACCGATCGGAGCGTGGCGGCGACGATGACGAGATCGTCCGCGTAGCCGACCACGGGGATGAAGTCGGGGACGAGGTCGAACGGCGTGGCCAGGTACGCGAGCAGGAGCCAGAGGCGGACGCGGACGCCCCGTGGCAGCGTCGGATCGCCGGCGATGCGACGCAGGAGCCGGACCGCGTCCGGGAGCAGCCGGAGTCCCTCCGACGCCGCGGCCCGGCCCGGAGCCCGGGTCAACAGGAACACGAGCAGGGCGAGCCACGAGAGCAGGAGCGCGCCGCCCACGCCGATCAGCATCCTCACCGCCACGTCGCCGAGCCGAGGCGATCCCTGCCCCTCGGCCTCCCCGCCTATCATCGTTCGTCGGACGTTGGGGGAGGAGACGGGGCATGACGACGGAGCTGCTGGTGCTGGGGGGCGAGCGGAAGCCGGCGGCGGACGGCGCGACGTTCGAGGTGACCGAGCCCGGTACGGGCGCGCCGATGGCCACGGTCGCCGAGGCCGGGGCGGAGGACGCGAGGCGGGCGGTCGACGTCGCGGCCCGTGCCTTCGAAGAGGGGGCGTGGCGCCGGATGAGCGCCACCGAGCGCGGCCGCATCCTGCTGCGCGCCTCGGTCCTGGTCCATGAGCGGCTCGAGGCCTTCGCCGCCGTCGAGTCCCGCAACGCCGGCAAGCCGATCACGTCCGCGCGCGGCGAGATGGGGACCGTCGCCGCCGTCCTCGAGTACTGGGGCGGCGCCGCGAACAAGATCTTCGGCGAGACGATCCCGGTGCAGGACGCCGGCCTCGACATCACCCTGCGCGAGCCCGTCGGCGTGTGCGCCCTCATCACGCCGTGGAACTTCCCGCTCGTGATCGCGTCGTGGAAGATCGGGCCGGCTCTGGCGTGCGGCAACGCGATCGTGGTGAAGCCCGCGACCTACACGCCGCTGAGCGTGTTGATGCTCGCGGACCTGCTGGTCGAGGCGGGCGTGCCGGCGGAGACGATCAGCGTCCTGCCCGGTCCGGGTTCGACCGCGGGGACCGCGCTCGTGACCGACCCGCGCGTGGCGAAGGTCGGGTTCACCGGCTCGACGGCCGTCGGCGCGCAGATCATGCGTCAGTGCGCCGACTCGATCACCCGCGTCTCGCTCGAGCTCGGCGGCAAGTCGGCGAACGTGGTGTTCGCGGACGCCGACCTGGACGTGTGCGTCGAGCGCTCGATGTGGTCGATCTTCGACAACACCGGCCAGGACTGCACGTCCCGCTCACGGATGTTCGTCGAGCGGCCGGTGTACGACGAGTTCGTCGAACGCATCGCCAAGCGGACGGCCGAGCTTCGCGTCGGCCGCCCGGAGGACGAGGGGACCGATCTCGGCCCGATGATCTCGGCCAGTCAGCGCCAGACCTCGCTGGACTACATCGGGATCGGACTGGAGGAGGGGGCTCGTCTGGTCACGGGGGGCGACGTCCCTGCCGACCCGCCCGCGGGGTTCTACCTGCGGCCGGCCGTCCTCGCCGACGTCGACAACGCGTGGCGCGTGGCGCAGGAGGAGATCTTCGGGCCGGTGGCGTGCGTCATGCCGTTCGACACCGAGGACGAGGCCGTCCGGCTCGCGAACGACACTCCCTACGGATTGTCCGGCTCGATCTGGACGCGCGATCTCGGCCGGGCGATCCGGGTGGCCAAGGGCATCCGCACGGGCGTCCTGTCGGTCAACAGCGCCCACAGCGTGCACACGGAGGCGCCGTTCGGCGGCTACAAGCAGAGCGGGATGGGTCGCGAGATGGGGATGCACGCCGTGAACCTGTACACCGAGGTCAAGAACGTGTTCTTCGCGCAGGGGTGAGTCGATGGGTGACTGGCGTCGCGCGCTCCGCAGCGATCCGACGCCCTGGCTCCTCGAACGCGACACGCCGGCCGTCCGGCATCTCGCGCTTCGCGCCCTGCTCGACGAGCCGGTGGACGCGCCCGCCGTGCGGCGCGCCCGCGCCGCCGCGATGCGAGTCCCGCCGATCGCACCGATCCTGGAACACCAGCACGACGCGGGCTTCTGGGACAAGCCCGGCGCCGGGTACGGCCGGAAGTACACCGGGACCGTGTGGTCGATCATCTTCCTGAATCAGATGGGGGCCGACGGCCGCGACCCGCGGATCGTCCGTGCCTGCGAGTACGTCTTCGACCACACGCAGACGGACAACGGTGGTTTCGGCATCTCGGGGGCCCTCTCGGAACGCCCCCCGCCTCCCTCCGCCGTGTACCACTGTCTCAACGGCAACCTGCTCCGCGCGATGATCGACTTCGGGTGGCTCGACGATCCGCGCGTCGGCCGGGCGATCGAGTGGCAGGCCCGGTCGATCACGGGCGAAGGGTTCGACGGCTTCTACCGATCCGGAACCACGTCGGCGGGCTTCGGCTGCGCGGTGAACGGGGCGAACCCGTGCCCGTGGGGCGCGATCAAGGCCCTGCGCGCGCTCGCGGTGATCCCGACACGGCGCCGTGCTCCGCACGTTCGGCGAGCCGTCGAGGTCGGCGTCGGGTTCCTCCTGTCCCGGGACCCGGCCATCGCCGACTATCCGACGGGGACGAGCGTGAGCTCCTCGTGGTTCAAGCTCGGGTTCCCCTCCGGATACGTGGCGGACGTCCTGCAGAACCTCGAGGTCCTGTCCGAGCTCGGCCGGGCGAGGGACCCGCGGCTCGAGCCCGCCACCGAGTGGCTCCTGTCGCAGCAGGACGCTTGCGGACGGTGGTCCAACCGGTATCCGTACTCGGGCAAGCTCTGGTCCGAGGTCGATCGGCCGGGCGCGCCGAGCAAGTGGGTCACCCTTCGGGCCTGCGCGTTCCTCAAACGAACCCTCTGACGCGGGAGCCGCCCGACCGGCTCCCACGCCGAGAGCTTCCCGACTCCCTACGCGGCCTCCACCCGGTGCCCGCAGGCGGGGCAGAACCGGGCGTCGGCCTGGAGGTCGTGGCCGCAGTTGGAGCAGAAGTGCGCCGCAGCCGGCGAATCGACGGCGCGGAGCGACGGAGCCCCGGGCGAGACCGGCACCTGCGGTGCCGCGGGCATCGTCACCGCCACGGCTGGGGCGACGGGCGCTGGCCTCCGGCGCGCCAGCACGAACACCAGGCCCAGCAGGACGACGGCTCCGATCGCGATGACGCCGATGGCCCAGACGGGGAAGCCGCCCTCACTCGTCTCGGGCTGCGCGACGACGTCACCGCCCGCGGGCTCGACGGCCGACGGGCTCGGGTTCGACGCGGCGAGCTGCGACGCCTTGACCCGGTACTCCTGGGCGAGCTGGTGCGTCGGCGAGAGCGAGAGCACCTCGTCGAATCGCTCGATCGCCCCCTGGGCGTCGCCGGCGAAGTAGGCGTCGAGGCCCGCTCGGTACGCCTCGTCGACCGGCCCCAGCTCGTTCGCGACGCCGTTCTGCGCGAGCATCTCCGTGACGAGCGAGACGGGGCTGATGAAGTTGAACGCCTCGGTCTCGCCGCTGATGTTGAAGCTGTTCACGCCCACGATGTCGCCGTCGAGGTTCGCGGTCGGCCCGCCGCTCATCCCACCCGAGAGCGCGGCGCTCATCTCGTAGACGGGAAGCAGGCCACCCTCGCGGGTCTTCTCCGAGTTGATCTGGCCGTCCTTGTAGGTGGGCTCGAGGGTCTGATCGGTGACGGCGTCGCTGGATCCCGGATACCCGATCGACAGCACGTCGGTGCCGATCGTCACCTCGGACTCCGGCGCGAGGAGCACGGTCGGGGTGTCGGCCTGCTCCACCTTGACGATCGCGATGTCGCCCTGGCTCCAGGGCTGGTAGTTCACGACCCGGGCGGGAAGGGCCTCTCCGGTCCGCAGGCCGCCGGCCGCCACGCCCCGCTGGACCCACATCTCGAAGTCCGGCTGGGAGCCGCGCTCGGTGCCCTCGACGCCCCAGGTCAGGTGGGCCTCGTTCAGCCAGAAGTCGAAGTCGTCCTGGAAGATCCAGCCATCGTCGATCAACCACTGGACGGCGAGCTCCAGGGCCGTCGAGCGGGCCCCCTCCTCGCCGAGGTCCACGCAGTGACCGGCCGTCACGAGATACCCGTCGGGGTTGACGGCGAAGGCGCTGCACCGGGTGCCCCATTCGAACGCGTTGCCGTCGTTGACGTATCCCTGGAAGTTGAGCTGGGAGCTCGCGGGGACGCGCACCCACGCCGTGAAGTACTGCTCGGTGTAGAACATCGCGGGCCGGGCGATCGCCGCCGCCCGCTCCTCGGGTGTGCCGACGGTCGTCGTCTGGGCGGCCGCGGTGGGCGCGAGAAACGCGAGCAGGACCGCTGCCGAGACGAACGCGAATGCCATCGGGACGCGCCGGCTCATTCGGGGACCCCCTTTTCGGTTCGGATGCTCAGGGCAGAGATATCGGCACATCCGCATCGGACCTAAGGAGTCAGGGCCGATGGGCACGCCGGCGCCCCAGCCTCCGACCGGGCGCACACGAGTTGGTAGGCTCGGCAGGCGATGGAGCTGCCCGAAGAGCTGGCCGGCCGGCCGCCGCGCAAGCAGGGCCACGAGGCCACGGCGACGCTCACGCTCGACGCCTACCTACGGCTGAAGGGCGAGCTCGACGAGCTGAGGGGCGCCGGCCGCACCCACATCTCGGAGCGCCTCAAGGCCGCGCGCGAGCACGGCGACATCAGGGAGAACGCCGAGTACGACGCCGCGAAGAACGAGCAGGGCCTCATGGAGTCGCGCATCCGGAACCTCGAGCGGATGCTCCGCGATCCGGACATCGTCGAGGCCCCGGCGGCCTCCGAGGTCGTGACGGCCGGGATGCTCGTCACGCTCCGGCCGCTGGAGGAGGACGACCCGGAGGAGGAGGTCTACCTCCTGGCCGAGTCGGCCGAGGAGCGGGCTCCCGGGGTTCGGACGATCACGACCACCTCGCCGCTCGGCAGCACCATCCTCGGCGCCCGCGTCGACGACGAGATCGATTACCAGGCCCCGGGTGGGACGTTCCGCTACGTCGTCGTCGCGCTCGAGCCCCGGAGCTGAGGTGCGCCGGCGCGGCCGGCGCCGGAGCGCTAGCCTCGCGTCGATGGACGAGCATCGGGCGACAGGAGCAGACCCGAAGGCCACCGAGGAGCGATCGCGCGTTCGCGACATGCCCGCGCCACGGCAGGCCACGGGGCTCGCCGCCAAGCCGATGCGGTGGGTCTTCACGTGGCCGTACCGGGTCGTCCTGGCCGGCGTCTACCGGGCCGGGTTCCTCCCGTGGCAGCTCACGCTGCTGGCCCTGGCGACGAACGCGTGGGTCGGGGTCCTGCTCCTGCGCGGCGACCGGCTCGTGCCCGGGCTGCTCCTCATCCCGGCCGGCCTCCTGGACGTCCTGGACGGCGCGGTGGCCCGCCTGCGAGGGCAGGAGAGCCGGCTGGGGGCGTTCCTGGACTCGGTCCTGGATCGCGTGGGCGATCTCATCCTGTTCGGGTGTCTCTACTGGTCGCTTGCGGGCCAGGGGCGGCGGCTGGAGGCCGGCCTGGCGCTCGCGACGATGGTGATCGCCTTGACGGTGAGCCATATCCGGGCCGAGGCCGAGGCCGCCGGGGTCACGCTGACCGAGGGGTTCTTCCAGCGCCTCGAGCGGTACGTGGCAATGATGATCGGCCTCCCCGTGCCGGGGGCCCTGCTCCCGGCGCTCGCCGTGCTGACGGTGCTCGGCGGCGCGACGGTCCTGCAGCGAGGGTGGACCGGCCTGGTGCGGGTTCCGTCCGCGTTCGCCCCTCGGCCGCCGCGTTCCACGTGATACGGGAAGATGGATCGGAGATCGCCGAGCCGGGACGAGACCATGAAGGACGGCTTCCAACGGATCGCATCGCTCGCGGAGGTGCCGGAGGGCGAGGTCCGCGCGTACGACCTTCCGGGTGCGCGCGTCGCCGTGGTGCACGTGGAGCAGGAGCTCTTCGCGATCGCGGACGAGTGCCCGCACGACCAGAGCTCGCTGGCCGAGGGTGAGCTCGGCCGCGACGAGGACTCCGTGATCTGCCCCGGCGACGGGAGCGAGTTCGACCTGCGCACCGGCGAACCGCTCGAGGGACCGGCCGTCGACCCCATCCCGCTCTTCGCCGTCCGCGAGCGGGACGGCTGGATCGAGATCGGCCCGGCGACGGAGGCGTGATGGCGGCCGAGCTCGAACCCCAGGCGATCGTGATCTTCGGCGCGACGGGCGACCTGACCAAGCGCAAGCTCCTGCCCGCCTTCTACCACCTGTTCCTGCGGGGGCGCCTTCCCCGCGAGTTCGCCATCGTCGGCTACGCGCGGAGCCAGCGGACCGACCAGGAGTTCATCGAGGAGGCGCGAGACCACATCGCGCGGTTCTCGCCGCACGCGCCGGAGGGAGAGGCGTGGGCGGAGTTCTCGCGGCGCCTGTCCTACCTGGCCGGTGAGTTCGACGCGCCGAAGGCGATGAAGGGGCTCGTCGAGCATCTCGACCGCGTCGACGAACGGCACGGCACGCGAGGCGGACGGTTCTTCTACGCGGCCACGCCTCCCGCCGCGTACCCCGACATCGTGCACCAACTCGGCGAGGTGGGGCTGCACCGGGACGCGAAGGTCGTGTTCGAGAAGCCGTTCGGCCGGGATCTGGCCTCCGCCATGGAGCTGAACGCGACGATGCACGAGGTCTTCGAGGAGCGGCAGGTCTACCGGATCGACCACTACCTCGGCAAGGAGACCGTGCAGAACATCCTGGCGTTCCGGTTCGCGAACGGCATGTTCGAGCCCGTGTGGAACCGCCGGTACATCGATCACGTACAGATCACCGTGGCCGAGTCGATCGGGATCGAGGGCAGGGGGGAGTTCTACGAACAGACCGGGAACATCCGCGACATGATCTCGACGCACCTGTTCCAGGTGATGACGTTCGTGGCCATGGAGCCCCCGGTCGCGTTCGAGCCGGATCTCCTTCGGGACGAGACCGTGAAGGCGCTGCGGGCCACGGAGGCATGCCGCCCCGACCGCGTGGTGCGTGGCCAGTACCGCGGGTACCGACAGGAGGCGGGCGTCTCGGCCGAGTCCACCGTGGAGACGTTCTCGGCCATGGAGCTCCACGTCGACAACTGGCGATGGGCGGGCGTGCCGTTCTACCTCCGCACGGGCAAGGGGCTGAAGGAGAAGATGAGCGAGATCACGCTCAAGTTCCGGCGGGTTCCCTTCAACGTCTTCAAGGAGACGGACTTCGCGAGCCGCAAGCGCGACCACCTGACGATCCGGGTCCAGCCGGACGAAGGCATCACGATCGCGTTCAACGCCAAGCGGCCGGGCCCGGGGATGCACCTCGACCGGGTGCGGATGGAGTTCGACTACGCCGAGGAGTACCCGAACCAGGAGATCGCCGACGCCTACGAGCTCCTGCTCCTCGAGGCTATGCGCGGCGACCATTCCCTGTTCATCCGTGAGGACGGCGTGGAGCGGGCGTGGCAGATCCTCCAGCCGGTGCTGGATCGGCCCTCGCCGGTCCGGCCGTACGACCAGGGGAGCTGGGGCCCCGCCGAGGCCGATGCCCTCATCGCGCCGCACCGGTGGCACGTATCCGGCGACGACGGATCGGCGGACGACGGTCTCTCCGCCGGCCACGACCTTCCTCCTTGAGCCGGCCCCCAGGCGGGCGGAGCGGTTAGGCTTCGCGCTCACTGCCCGAGGAGGGCCGCCACATGTCCGAGCGAACGCGCTTCGATCTCCCCTCCGACCGCATCCCCCAGGCGTGGCAGAACCTCCTGCCGGTCATGGCAGCAGCGGGGGTTCCGCCACTCCCGCCGCTGCATCCGGGGACGAAGGAGCCGGTGACCCCCGACCTGCTGGCGCCGCTGTTTCCCGAGGCGCTGATCCTGCAGGAGGTCTCGACCGAGGAATGGATCGACATCCCGGGCGAGGTCCTGGACGTCTACCGGCTGTGGAGGCCGTCGCCGCTGTTCCGCGCCACCCGGCTGGAGCGCGCGCTCGACACGCCGGCGCGGATCTACGTCAAGTACGAGGGCGTCTCGCCCGCGGGCTCGCACAAGCCGAACACGGCCGTGGCGCAGGCGTTCTACAACAAGCAGGCGGGCGCCCGCCGCCTGTCGACCGAGACGGGCGCGGGACAGTGGGGGTCGTCGCTCGCGATGGCGTGCACGTTCTTCGACCTCGAGTGCCTCGTGTTCATGGTCAAGGCCTCATACGAGCAGAAGCCCTACCGCCGCATCTTCATGGAGACGTTCGGCGCCGAGGTCCGACCCTCGCCGACCTCGACGACGCAGGCGGGCAAGCGCGTCCTCGAGGCGCATCCGGACTCGACGGGGTCGCTCGGCATCGCGATCAGCGAGGCGATCGAGATCGCCGCCACGAGCGAGGACACCAACTACTCCATCGGCTCGTGCCTCAACCACGTCCTGCTCCATCAGAGCGTGGCGGGGCTCGAGGCGAAGGAGCAGATGGAGATGGCCGGCGAGGTGCCGGACGTCGTCGTCGGCTGCGTCGGCGGCGGCTCCAACTACGGGGGGCTCTCCTATCCGTTCATGGCGGGTCGCCTCCGCGGGGAGACGCCCGACATGCGGTTCCTGGCCACCGAGCCGGCGGCGTGCCCCACGCTCACCAAAGGGCGGTTCGCGTACGACTTCGGCGACACGGCGCAGCTCACGCCGCTGCTCCCGATGTACACGCTGGGCCACGACTTCGTCCCGGCGCCGGTCCACGCCGGCGGCCTGCGCTACCACGGTGACTCCCCGTCGCTGTCGCTCCTGGTGAAGAGCGGGCACATGGAGGCCGTCGCGTACACGCAGAACGAGGTGTTCGAGGCCGCAGTGCTGTTCGCGAAGACCCAGGGGATCGTGCCGGCTCCGGAGTCCGCGCACGCCATCCGCGGCGCCGTGAACGAGGCCGTCGCGGCGCGGGAGGCCGGTCGGGAACGCGTGATCCTCCTCGGCCTCTCCGGGCACGGGCACTTCGACATGCAGGCGTACGACGACTACCTGAACGGCCGCCTCCCGGAGGTGGAGTTCGACCCTGCGGATCAGGAGGCGGCGCTGGCCGGCCTCCCCGATGTCCCGATCGGCTGAGGTCTCCGTCCGGTCGCTCCGGCGCGACGATCTGGCGACGCTGAACCGCGAGCTCCCCACGTGGAGCTCGACCGAGTACGCGAGGCGGATGGCCGCGCAGGAGCGGGGCGAGCTGGTCCAGGCCATCGCGTGGGCCGGCGACGCACCCGTTGGGCGCGGCATGGTGCTCTTCCCCGCCCACGAGGAGTACTCGATCTCCTCGCTGCGCGAGCGCTGTGCCGAGGTCCGAGACGTCTTCGTGCCTGTGGAGCGGCGGCGGACGGGCGTTGGCCGGGCGGTGATGCGGGCGCTCGAGGACGCCGCCGCGGACCGGGGCGTTCGCCGCGTCGGCCTCACCGTCTCCGACTCTGAGGACGCGGTGGCCGCCCGGGCGCTCTACGCCGGCCTCGGGTACACACGCGCGCACGGTCCCTTCATCACCAGCCGGTACCTCGAGGGTGACGATGGGCCGTTCCCGGTCTGCGCCGTCCTCGTCTACCTGACGAAGCAGGTGTAGGCGGACGCTCAGGGCTCGTTCGACACCTCGCGGAGCCGCCGCCGCAGGTACGCCGTCTCGCTCGGGTTGGTGGCGAGCTCGATCGCTCGCCCGTACGCTGCCGAGGCCTCGTCCCGCCGTCCCAGCCGGCGCAGGAGGTCGGCGCGGGCGGCATGGAACAGGTGGTACCCGTCGAGCTCGCCGGCCAGCGCATCCATCAGCGCCAGCCCCCGCGCCGGGCCGTCGGCCATGGCGATGGCGACCGCCCGGTTGAGATCGACCACGGGGGAGGGCGCGGTCTCGGCCAGCCGCCCGTAGAGCGCGGCGATCTGCGGCCAGTCGGTGTCCTCGGGCCGTGGCGCGCGAGCGTGCAGGGCGGCGATCGCGGCCTGGAGCTGGTACGGCCCCGCCCGTCGCGCCGCGATGGCGCGTTCGAGGGTGGCCAGCCCCTCATCGATCATGTCGTGATCCCACCCCGAGCGGTTCTGGTCCTCGAGCAGGACGAGCTCCCCTTCGGCGTCGGATCTCGTCTCGCGCCGCGAGTGCTGGAGCAGCATGAGGGCCAGGAGGCCGGCGGGCTCCGGCTCCGCCGGCATCAGCGCGGCGAGGACCCGGGCCATCCGGATGGCCTCGTCGCACAGCTCGGTGCGAAGGAGCGGGCCCGCCATCGCCGCGTACCCCTCGTTGAACACGAGATAGAGCACGGCCAGGACCCCGGGGAGCCGCTCGGGAAGCAGCTCCGCCGGGGGCACGCGATACGGGATCGCGGCCGCCCGGATCTTTCGCTTGGCGCGGACGATCCGCTGCGCCATCGCCGGTTCGGCCACGAGGAAGGCCCGGGCGATCTCGCCGGTGGACAGCCCGCCCAGCGTCTTCAGCGTGAGGGCCACGCGAGCGTCCATCGGCAGCGCGGGGTGGCAGCACGTGAAGATCAGCCGGAGCCGGTCGTCGGGGATGCCGCTCACGTCGGTCTCGTCACCTCCGAGCGCCTCGAGCGCGGCCAGGCGCTTCAGGGTCTCCGTGCGCTCGCGGAGGGCGCGCTCGCGCCGGAGGCGGTCGACGGCCCGGTTGCGCGCCGTGGTGGTGATCCAGGCCGCCGGGTTGTCGGGGACGCCCCGGCCGGGCCAGGACCGCAGGGCCTCGGCGAACGCTTCCTGCACTGCCTCCTCGGCCAGGTCGAAGTCCCCGAGGACGCGGATGAGGGTCGCGACCGCCCGCCCCCGCTCCTGCCGGAACAGCCGGTCGACGACGACGCGCGGGTCGATCCCTACTCCTCGCCCCACTCCATGATCGGACGAACCTCGACCGATCCTCGGCCGACGCTTGGGATCCTCGAGGCGGCCTCGATGGCCTCGTCCAGGTTCGCGCAGCGGATCAGGTAGTACCCGCCGAGCTGCTCCTTGGTCTCCGCGAACGGTCCGTCCGTCGTGATGGTCTTGCCGTCCTGCTCGCGGACCGTGGTCGCGGACGACGTGGCCTCGAGGGCCTCGCCGCCGAGGTGCCACCCCTTCTCCTGGAGCCAGGCCGTGTAGTCGGTCCACTTCTGGTTCTCGGCGTCGATGTTCTCCGGCGGCGATTCGTTCCAGGCGTTCTCGTCGCCGTAGATCAAGATCAGGTATCGCATCCCGCCTCCTCCTCAGCCGAGCGGCAGCCGGCCGGCCGTCGGGCCGGCTCACCCTACCGACGAATGCGGCCGGTCGCTTTCGACAGGGGCGTCAGATCTGCAGGGTGACGGCCCGCTGGGGCAGGCCGAACGCCCGGGCGGCGGTCCGGATGCTTTCGCGCGCGAGGTACGAGTACCCGGCCGGCGTGAGGTGGATCCCGTCGCCGGCGCGCATCTCCTGCAGGACGCCGCGCTCGTTGCGCAGGTACGCCGAGTAGTCCCCGCCCCGGTTGGAGAGCAGCCGCCAGGCGTCGACGTAGGTGGCCAGGGGGTCGGCCTCGGCCGTCTCGCGGTAGATCTGGTTCACGCGTCGGTAGAAGGCCCACCGACGGTGGTCGCGGACGATGGGGATGCCCACCCACACGACGCGGGTGCCGTTCGCGGTCGCTTCGTGCAGGAACTCGGCCGCGCGCTCCTGGTACGACTCGATCCAGGCGGTGCTCCCGACCGGGATGTCCTGTCCATCGGGCGTGACCTGGGCCTGGTTGTCGTTCGAGCCGAACATCACGAACAGCACGTCCGGCCGGACCTCGTCCTCGATCCGTCGCAGCGCGACCTGCCAGTTGAAGTAGTCCTGTCGCGCCAGGCCCGTGGACTGCCTGCCGAGCGGCAGCACCCGGCTCACGTCCGCGTCGAACCATTCGGCGATCCCCGGTCCCAGCCCCTGCGAGAGCGAGTCCCCGACCACCGCGACGCGCAGCTTGGCTTCCTGCGTGGGGACTCGGATGGCCGGCGGCGGCGCCTCGCGATCCCCGCCGGACGACTGGCCGGTCCCGCCGCTCTGTGGCTGGCTTGGGGGCGAGGGCGACTCGCGCCCGTCGGAGGGCGTCCCGCACGACGCGGGGCTCGGTGACAGGTGGCGGGAGCGGCGGCAGGTCGAGCTCGGGCAGGACGAGCTCGCCGCCGGGTTGCTCGTCGGGATCGCGCCCGAGCGCCCGGACGACCAGGTCGCCGGCGCCGCCGAGCCCGAGCGCGTCGGAGACCGCCGACAGGGGTCGGAGCACGGCGAGCGCGGCCGACCTGCGGGCGCCGACCGGTCCCGTCTCCGCGTCACGCTCCAGGACGGGGGCGAACAGCAGCCCCCACACGACCAGGCACACGACGACGGTGATCGTCGCGTCCCGGGCCCGCACCGTCCGGCGCCCCGGCGCGGGGTGCCGGACCTCGGGCTCCGGGTCCTCGAGCGTGGGGCGCGGTGGCGTGAGCGTCTGGGCCATGGTCAGAACCGGAAGTAGATGAAGGGGGGGACGCCCTGGGGGCCGAGGGACGTGATCGCGAACAGAACGATCGCGGCGGCGGCCCCTTGGAGCACGGGGCCGAACCGGGCGAACGCCGTCTGGAGCTGCTCTGCGGGCGTCCGCGGGAGGTTCTGGAGCACCAGCATGCCGCCGATCGCGAGCGCGACGAGCGGGGTGACGAGCTCGGATCCCCCGCCCCACCCTCGGACGAGCCGCCCGAGCACGTCGAACGCGGATCCGATCGAGTCGGCCCGGAAGAACACCCACCCCAGGCAGACAAGGTGGAAGGTGACGACGCGGGCGCGCAGCACCGCCCACGGCGTCTCGGGCTCCGGGGAGCGCCCCCGCCTCACGCGGCGTGCCCGCCGCAGCCGGCCCACCACCTGCCCGGCGCCGTGCATCCCGCCCCACGCCACGAACGTCCACCCGGCCCCGTGCCACAGCCCGCCGATGAGCATCGTGGCCATCACGTTGATCGCCGTGCGAGCCTCGCCGCCGCGGCTCCCGCCGAGGGGGATGTAGACGTACTCGCGGAGCCAGCGCGACAGGGTCATGTGCCACCGGCGCCAGAAGTCGCGCAGGGAGATCGCCGCGTACGGCCGGTCGAAGTTCTGGGGGAACTCGAACCCGAGCAGCAGCGCGGTCCCGATGGCGATGTCGCTGTACGCGCTGAAGTCCGTGTAGATGACGATCGCGTAGCCGTAGATCGCGAACAGGACCTCGATCGCCGAATGGGATCCCGGCGCGCCGAACACCGGATCGACGATCGTCGTCGCCAGGAAGCTCGACACCACGATCTTCTTGAACAGCCCGCCCATGATCAGGTACGCGGCGCGCGAGACGTCGATCGAGCCGCCGTCGCGGGCGCGGCGCACCTGCGGGAGCAGCTCGCCGCCGCGGACGATCGGCCCCGCGACCAGATGGGGGAAGAACGAGAGGTACACGAAGGCGTCGAGCCACGGCGCCGGCGTGATCTCCAGCCGCGAGACGTCGATGACGTAGCTGATCGCCATGAACGTGTAGAAGCTGATCCCGACCGGCAGCACGACCTGCAGCAGCGGGAGCGGGGCCGACATCCCGAGCCGGTCGAACGCGTTGGCCAGGTTCAGGGCGAAGAACCCGTAGTACTTGAACCACGCCAGCGGCAGCAGGAGCGCGACGACAGATGCCGCCGTGGCCACGCGGCGAGCGCGCTCGCCCTCCTGGCGTTCCACCCACAGGGCGCCGAGCTGCGCCACCGTGCTGACGAGGGCGAGGAGCCAGACGAGGTGCCAGTCCCACCACGCGTAGAACGCGTAGCTCGCGGCGAGCATGAACCACTTCCACGCGCGGCGGTGCGGGTTCAGCGCCCAGTGCAGCGCGAACACCACCGCGAAGAAGATCGCGAAGTCCGTGGTCGGAAACAGCATGCAGTCTTGAGCCCTCGGCGCTCCGGGCCGGTGTGGGGTCACCGGTTCGGACGCCTCGGGCGGCCATGGGGTTTCTCCCAGGCGATAGGCTAGCGGACCGTCATGGCGGGCGCTCCGGATCCCCTGGATTACCTGGCCATCGATCGTCTGCTCTCCGACGAGGAGCGCGAGATCCGCGGCGCGGTCCGCGCCTTCGTGGCCGAGCAGGTCCTTCCCGGTGTGGGGGAGTGGTTCGAGCGCGGGGAGTTCCCGCTCGAGGTGGCCAAGGGCCTGGCAGATCTCGGCCTGCTGGGGATGCACCTCGAGGGATACGGGTGCGCCGGTGCCAGCGCGGTGGCCTACGGTCTGGCGTGCCAGGAGCTCGAGTACGGGGACAGCGGGTTCCGGTCGTTCGTGTCCGTCCAGGGCTCGCTGTGCATGTTCCCCATCCACCGGTACGGGTCGGAGGAGCAGAAGCAGCGGTGGCTCCCTCCGATGGCCCGGGGCGAGGTCGTGGGGTGCTTCGGGCTCACCGAGCCGGATTTCGGCTCGGACCCGGCCGGCATGCGCACCTCCGCCGCGCGCGACGACGGCGGCTGGGTGCTGTCCGGCACGAAGATGTGGATCACCAACGGTGGGATCGCCGACCTGGCGATCGTGTGGGCGAAGACCGACGACGGCGTGCGCGGCTTCCTCGTGCCGACCGACTCGCCGGGCTTCTCGACGCGTGACATCCATCGCAAGGTCTCGCTGCGAGCCTCGGTGACGTCGGAGCTCGTCCTGGACGAGGTGCGCCTGCCGGTCGATGCGGTGCTCCCCGGTGTGACCGGCATGAAGGGGCCGCTGTCGTGTCTGACCGAGGCGCGGTACGGGATCGTGTGGGGCGCGATGGGCGCGGCGCGCGCGTGCTTCCAGAGCGCGCTCGAGTATGCGAAGACCCGCGTGCAGTGGGGACGGCCGATCGGAGGGTTCCAGCTCACGCAGCGCAAGCTCGCCGACATGGCACTCGAGCTCAACAAGGGGGCGCTTCTCGCGCTGCATCTGGGACGGATGAAGGACGAGGGGCGCCTGCGCCCGGAGCACGTGAGTCTCGGCAAGCTGAACAACGTGCGCGAGGCGCTCACCATCGCGCGGGAGGCGCGGGGGATCCTCGGCGCGAGCGGGATCACGCTCGAGTACCCCGTGATCCGGCACATGAACAACCTCGAGTCCGTGCTCACGTACGAGGGCACGAACGAGATCCACACGCTGATCGTGGGCGAGGCGCTCACCGGTCTCCGGGCCTACGAGTAGCGCCCGGGCATGTAGCCTTGGCGGCGAGCTTATCCCTGCGTGGAGGAGGTTCCATCGTGGCGCGCGAGTTCGATTGGGCGCTGTTCGAGAAGGCCGTCGAGATCACCGCATCGGCGGTCCGGGGGGCGATGGGCGGCGAGAACTGCCAGCCGCCGAAGTACGCCGGAGAGGTGTTCACGGAGGTGTACGCGTCGCTGCGGGCCGCGGCGTCCGAGCTGCCCGATCGGGCGCGAACGGGCTTCTAGTCGTCGAGGCGCGAGAGGTCGCGCAGGGACACGATGCCGACGAGCGCGCCGCCGTCCGTCACGGTGAGGTGGCGGAAGCCGCGCTCGAGCATGAGGCGCCGGGCATCGCGGATCGCTGTCGACGGCTCGACGCCGATCGGATCGGGCGACATCCACGCCTCGACGAGGTCGTTCGGGGCGTTGGGGTCGGTGCCGAGCGCCCGCAGCGCGTCGCGCTCGGTGAAGATCCCGACCGCGCGGCCGTCCTGCATCACGAGCGCCGAGCCGACGTGATGGGCTCCCATGACGGTTGCGGCTCCCGCGACGGTGGTACCCCGCTCCACGATCACGAGGTCCGTGCTCATGACGTCCCGAACGGTTGCCATGGCGGTCCGCTGCAGCCTAGCGAGGCCGGGGAGCTCGCGAAAGCCCTCCTCGCCTGGTATCGCCCGAGGCGGCGGGCGTACCCGTGGCGCCGGTCCCGCGACCCGTACGCGATCCTCGTGTCTGAGGTCATGCTCCAGCAGACGCAGGCCGCCCGGGTCGTGCCCGCGTACGAGCGGTTCCTCGCCACGTTCCCAACGGTGGCCTCGCTCGGGTCCGCCGCCCGCTCCGAGGTCGTCCGGGCGTGGGCGGGACTCGGCTACAACCGCCGGGCCGTTCGCTTGTCCCAGGCGGCGCGGATCATCGTCCGTGACCACGAGGGCCGCGTCCCGTCGGATCCCCGCGTGCTCCGGACGCTGCCGGGCGTCGGGCCGTACACCTCGGCGGCGGTCGCCTCCCTCGCCTCCGGGACCCCCGTCGCCGCCGTGGACACCAACGTCCGCCGCATCGTGGCGCGCCTGCACCTGGGGGCCGAGGCGCACGACGTGCCGGCCGCCCGGGTCGGCGAGCTCGCGGCACGATGGCTCGACGTTCGCGATCCCGGCGGCTGGAACCAGGCGTTGATGGATCTCGGCCGGGAGGTCTGCCGGCCGAGACCGCGGTGCGAGGCCTGTCCGCTCGCGGCCGGATGCCGGTTCCTGACGTCGAGCGCGACGCCGCGCCCGGCTCCGCGACGGCAGGGGCGTTTCGGGGGGTCGTCGCGGCAGCTGCGCGGCGCCGTCGTCCGCGTCCTCCGCGAGCGATCGAGCGCGACGCTCCGGTCGATCGCGGACGAGACGGGGTTCGAGCTCGATCGGGTGCGGGAGGGAGTCCGTGCGCTGCACCGCGAAGGAATCCTGGCGGCGGGTGCCGGTGCGCTCCGGGGACGCCCCGCGGGTCGGGCCCGTCTCGCGCGCTGAGGGCCGAACTCGTCTCGCGAGGAACGCGACGATCGCGGAGCGCGTCCAAGCGCCGACCAACGGAGGGAGGCGCCCCATGCGTCGCACCGCGATCGTCCTGATCGGATTCCTCGCACTGGCCGGTCTGATCGGCTTCTTCGCCACGGGCGGCGGGACCGGCGTCGGCTCCGACGATGCCGGCACCGCGAGCGGCGGAGGGGGTGCCCTGTCCCGCGCCGTCGCCGCCGAGCCCGCCGGCCCTGTCTCGGAGCAGGCGATCGGGGGCGCGCTCGACGGATCCGTGAGCTCCTCGGCAGAGCTCGCCGATCTTCCGGCGATCGGGACCTCGATCATCAAGACCGGCGCGATCGCGATCCAGGTGAAGGCGGGCGGCTTCGGACAGGCGTTCGATGCCGCCTCGCTCGTGGCCGGCCGGTACGGCGGGTTCGTCCAGTCCTCGTCGATGGCCGGGACGAAGGTGCGTTCGGGCGACCTCGTCCTGCGCGTCCCGGCGGATCGGTTCGACGAGGCGGTCTCGGACCTGCGCGCGCTCGGCACGGTGGAGCAGCAGTCGGTCTCCGGGGAGGACGTCTCCTCGCAGTTCGTGGATCTGGAGGCTCGGCTTCGCACGTGGCAATCACAGGAGGCCGTGCTCCTCGACCTCATGGGCCGGGCCACCTCGATCGAGGAGACGATCCGGGTCCAGAGCGAGCTGCAGGACGTGCAGGTCCGCATCGAGCAGATCAAGGGCGAGCTGAACCTGCTCCAGGACCGGACGGACTACGCCACGATCCAGGTCTCGCTGCACGAGCCGGGAACCATCGTCGCCGAGCAGCAGACCGACTCCACGAGGCCGAGCCTCGCGGAGGCCTGGGAGCGAGCCCTCGACGGGTTCCTCGGCGTCTGGTACTCGGTCGTCGTGGGGCTCGGGTACCTGGTCCCGATCGCCGCTCTCGCGGCGCTGGGCTTCGTCGGGTACCGCAGGATCCGGGCGGCGCGCCCGGCCGCCCCGATCGCCCCCCGGTCCGGCGCATGATGACGGGGTGAGGATCAGGATCGATCCCCAGGCTCGGGCGCCGGCCTCCGCCCAGCTGCGCGATGCGATCGCCGCGAGGATCGCCTCGGGCCGGCTCGGGCCCGGGGATCGGCTCCCACCCGTGCGAGAGCTCGCCGGCAGCCTTGGTCTGGCGCCGAACACGGTGGCGAAGGCGTACCGAGCGCTGGAGGCGTCCGGCCACCTCGAGGGCCGCGGCCGGAGCGGGACCTTCGTCGCCGAGGCTCCCCCCTCGGGCCCGGCGGATGCGGAGGCGGGACTCGAGGCGGCGGCGCGAGCCTTCGCGTCGCGCGCCCGGCAGCTCGAGGTCCCGGAGGGTCGTGCGCTCGCCGCCGTCCGGGCGGCCATCCGCGGCCGCGAGGCGGATCCCGGGTCTTGACGAACGGTCGCCGCCGCTCGTAGTCTGCGGGGCAAGGTCAAGAATCGTTCTCATTCTCGAAACCCGACGACCGGAGACCTGTCATGTCGAGGGTCCGCGCGATCGCGGCGATCCTCGCGGTGTTGGCCGTGGGGGCGTCGGCCTGCGATCGGTCCTCGGGCGCGTCCGACGGCGGGCTCACGGTCGTGGCGAGCTTCTACCCCCTCGCCGTGGCGGTGGAGCGCTCGGCGGGCGACCTCGTCACCGTCGTGAACCTCACCCCCGCGGGCGTCGAGCCCCACGATCTCGAGCTCGCCCCGGACGATCTCGAGGCGGTCGTCACCGCGGATCTCGTCGTCTACCTCGGCGGCGGATTCCAGCCCGCCGTCGAGGACGGGGTGCAACAGGCCGAGGGGGCGACCCTCGACGCGCTACAGGCCGTGGGCCCGCTCCGTTCGCCGCCGCCGGGAGCGGGGGAGGCCGAGCTCACGGCCGATCCGCACGTGTGGCTCGACCCGGCACGATACTCGCGGATCGTGGGGGCGGTTGCGAACGCCCTCGCCCGGCTCGACCCGGCGCACGCCGACGCGTTCCGCTCGAACGCCGAGGCGTTCCAGGGGGATCTCTCGTCGCTCGACGCGGAGTTCCACGACGGGCTGGCGACCTGCGCGCGCCGGATGATCGTCACGAGCCACGCGGCGTTCGGCTACCTGGCCGAGTCCGACGACCTGGAGCAGGTGCCGATCGCGGGGCTCTCGCCCGACGCCGAGCCCAGCGCGCAGCGGATCGCGGAGCTCCGGACGCTCGTGCAGGAGCAGGGGATCACCACGATCTTCACCGAGGACCTGGTCTCGCCGAAGGTCGCCGAGACGCTGGCCGACGAGGCCGGCGTCGAGACGGCGGTCCTGAACCCGCTCGAGGGGCTGACGCAGGAGCAGGTCGACGCCGGGGACGACTACCTTTCCATCATGCGCGGCAACCTGGAGATCCTGAGGACGGCCCTTGACTGCACCTGAGCGGCACGCCGCCGCACCCGACCTGTCTCCGGCGACGCCGGTGAGGCGAGCCCCGGCCTCGCTCGGCGACGTCCTGGTGCGCGCCGAGGGCGTCACCTTCGCGTTCGGGCGTGCGCGCGTCCTCGAGGGCGTCGACCTCACGGTGCGCGCCGGCGAGTTCGTCGCGCTCGTCGGGCCGAACGGCTCGGGCAAGTCGACCCTGCTCCGCCTGCTGCTCGGGTCGCTGACGCCGTCCGGGGGATCCGTCCAGCTGCTGGGCGAGACCCCCTCCAATCTCGCCGATCGGGCCCGGATCGGATACGTGCCGCAGCGGCCCGTGCTCGACTCGGAGGTGCCGGCCACCGTCGAGGAGATCGTGGCCGCGGGGCGTCTGGCCCGGCGCGGGTGGTGGCGACCGCTCCGACGAGAGGATCGCGAGTTCGTGAGCCACGCCCTCGAGTCCGTCGGCCTCGGCGACCTGGCGCGCAAGCCGCTCAACGAGCTGTCGGGTGGACAGCAGCAGCGCGCGTTCATCGCACGGGCGTTCGCCGGCGAGCCCGATCTGCTGCTCCTCGACGAGCCGATCGCCGGCATCGACGCCGAGTCGCAACGCCGGTTCCGGGACTCGCTCACCCACCTCATCGCCGAGCACGGCGCCGGCGTCCTGCTCGTCTCGCACGAGCTTTCGGCGGTGGCCCCGGAGCTCGACCGCGTCATCGTGCTGAAGCGGCGCGTCCTGTTCGACGGGCCGCCGTCGGAGCTGGCCGCCTCGGGCGTGAGCCTGGGGATCCACCGCGACGACCTCCCGCTCTGGCTCGAGGGGCTGCGCTGATGCCCTGGCCGATCAACCTGCTGCCGTACCCCTTCGACCTGACGTTCATGCAGCGCGCGCTCGTCGCGGGCCTCGTCGTGGGCATCTTCGCCCCGATGATCGGGACGTTCGTCGTCCAGAAGCGGCAGTCGTTGATCGGCGACGGGATGGGGCACCTCGCGTTCGCCGGCGTCGGCGTCGGGTTCGTCGCGGGCTTCTGGCCGGTATGGGGTGCGCTCGTGGTGGCCGTCGCGGGCGCGCTCGCACTCGAGTGGCTGCGGGCGCGCCGCGCGGCGTCGGGCGATCTTGCGCTGGCGCTCTTCTTCTACTCGGGCATCGCGCTCGGGGTCGTGCTCGTCAACCTCGGCGGAGCCGGAGGCCCGAACGTGCTCGTCTATCTGTTCGGCCAGCCGCTCACGGTCAACGACTCCGAGATCGGCGTCATCGTCGGCCTCGGAGCCGTGATCGTCGTGGCGATGCTGGTGCTCCGCCGCGTGCTGTTCGCCGTCGTCACCGACGAGGAGTGGTCCCGCGTGGCCGGCCTCCCCGTGGGGTTCCTGAACGCCGTCCTCGCCGTCCTCGTCGCGGTCTCGGTCGTGGCGGCCATGAAGATCGTCGGTGTCCTGCTGATCGCGGCGATGATGGTCCTTCCGGTCGCCGGCGGGCAGCTCCTGGCGCGTTCGTTCGCCGGCACGCTCAGATGGAGCGTCGCGATCGGAGTCGTCTCCGTGGTCGCCGGGCTCGCGTCCTCACGGATCTGGGACCTCGCGCCGAGTGGGATGATCGTGCTCATCGCGGCCGGGGCGTTCGCCGTGACGGCGGTCGTGAAGCGCGGCGCGGCGTTTCGACTGAGTGCGGAGGGATCGGAAGCGTGAGCGACGTCCACGCCGTCGTCGAGGAGCGCCTGCGCGCGGTCGGCCAGCGGTACACCGCCCAGCGCAGGGCGTTGATCGACGCGCTCCGGCGCGCGGGCAACCCTGTCCCGATCCCCGACCTCGCGAACGCGCGTCGAGGGCTCCCGCAGAGCTCGGTCTACCGGAACCTCGCCCTGCTGGAGCAGGCCGGCGCCGTGCATCGCGTGCTGACGGGAGAGGAGTTCGCCCGGTACGAGCTCACCGAGGATCTCACCGAGCACCACCACCATCTCGTCTGCCGCAGCTGTGGAGCGGTCGAGGACGTCACGGTGACCTCGAGCTTCGAGCGTCAGGTGGCGCGAGCCGTCACGGAGATCGCCGACCGCACGGGGTTCTCGGCCGCCAGCCACCGGCTCGACCTGTTCGGGACGTGCCGGAGCTGTGTCGAGCGCCGTCAGGCCGTGAGGTAGGGCCGGTCCGGACGAGAGACGGAGGCGATCCCGCCGGCGTTCACGATGACCTCGCGGCCGATCGGGTAGATCGTCCCGGTCACCTCCACCCACTCGTTGTCCTCGAACGCTCCCGGCGTGACGTTGACCACGCGGACCTGGGCGATCGTCGCGTCGGCCACGCAGCACGTCACGACGTACCGGGTGAGGAAGAACTCGTCCGCGGGCGTGTCGGCGTAGCGCGTGACGAACCCGACGAAGTCCACGGACTCGCCGGCGCGCTTGGCCAGGGCGCGCTCGCCGTCCGGCGACGTCTGCCCTGCGGCGACGTCCACGAGCGTGAGCTCGCCGCTCGCGATGTCCCCCGCCGAGGACGCGATCCCGGAGCCGGTGAACCCTGACCGCTTGTTGGCGGAGAACGAGCCCAGCGTGGCCGGCGGCAGCACCATGACCAGGAGGACGGGCACGACCATCGCTCCCATGATCAACAGCTCGTGCCGACGGATCGGCTCGGGCCGCCGGGCCCGGGCGGAGGCCAGCCGGCCGAGCGCGGCGGCCGACAGGATCACGGCCGCCACGGGCACCACCCACTCCGTGCGGGTCGAGAGGTAGAACGCTCGGCGTCCCGAGAGCAGGAGGAACCAGAAGAGCGTCGCCCACGCGCCGAGGACGACGGCGCCCGCCACCCGAGCCGGGCTCCACACGCGGGGGAGCGCGGTCTCGGTGATGGGCCGGGGTGCGTCCCGGGCGACGACGGCGTCGGTCATCCGAACAGCACCCCGATCCACAGCGTGCCGACGAGCGTGGTCGCGGTCACCCCGATGAGGACCGCGCGCACGAACCCACGGCGGAACGTCCCGCCGTACAGCGCCACCAGCTTCAGGTCGACCATCGGTCCGAACACGAGGAACGCCAGCTGCGCGGCGGGGCCGAACTGCACGAACGACGCCGCAACGAACGCGTCCGACTCGGAGCACAGGGACAGCACGCCGGCGAGGGCCATCATCACGAGCAGCGACACGACCGGCACGCCGGCCACGCCGGTCAGGAGCGACGTCGGCAGGAACGTCTGGATCGCCGCGGCGACGGTCGCGCCGAGGATCAGGTAGCGGCCCATGAACAGGAAGTCGTTGCCGAGGTGGACGAAGAACCGCCGCCACCGGGCCTCGGGCCGGCCGAGCTCGGTCAGGTGCTCGTGTGCCTCCTCCGGGTTCGGCTTGAGGAGCTCGTCCTTCGTCCGGGTGCCCACCAGCCAGCCGACCGCGACCGCCACGAGGAACCCGAGCACGAAGCGTCCCCCGATCATCGTCCACTCGGTCGACCGCCCTCGGTACGCGAAGAACGTGGACGCCACGACGACCGGATTGAGCACCGGCGCGGCGAGCATGAACGTCACCGCAGCCGACGGCATGAGCCCGCGCTGCGCCAGCCTCCGAGCCACCGGCACCGAGCCGCACTCGCAGATCGGGAAGGCCAGACCGGCCAGGGCGGCCGCCGGGAGCTGCAACGGACGGGGGAGCCGGCCGAGCCTCTCGAGCGTGCCGATCGGCACGAAGATCTCGACGAGCGATGCGGCCAGGGCGCCGAGCATCACGAACGGCAGCGCCTGGATCAGCAGCGAGCCGAAGATGACGAGGTACGTTCGGACCCACTCGACCCGCTGCGGGTCGAGCAGCCGCAGGGCGACGGCGCCGAGGACGAGGAGCCCGGCGGCGAGCACGGCGCCGCGCGTCGAGACCGTTCGGGATCTGGGGGCGGCGACGGCCATCAGCAGTACCTCGCGAACGAGACGGCGAAGCCCTGGAACGCGTCCGCCATCATCTCCCGCCCGTCCTCGTCCGTCACGCCGAGCAGCGCGTCCACGGCGACCTGACCGGTGATCGCCGCCTCGGTCAGGACCCGCTGGTCGAGGAAGAGCCCTCCTGGCACCGTCGCCGCGACGGCGGGAGCGACGCCGGGCACGGCGTCCTCGGCCGCGGCGATCAGGCCCGTGTCCGGGACGGCGTCCGCGCGGCGTTCGGACGTTCCCGTTCCCGCCACCGCGACGAGCACGGAGCCGCCGATCGCCGCGCGGGCGGCGTCCACGATCCGCTCGGTCCGGCGGTCGAGCGCTCGCACGTCGCCGTCGAGCACCACGCCGAGGACGTCCGGGATCTCGTCGCCGATCCCCGGCGCCTCGAGCAGCGAGCGCGCCGCGCCGACGGCCCGCTCTCCGCGGGCCACGACGACGCGGTCGGTGTCGTGCTGCGCGTACCACGCACCGCCGATCAGGCCGCGGTCGAGGTCATCGGTGGCGACGAGCGAGACGATCGAGCGCTGACCGGTGGCGTCATCGAGGTCCTCGGCGAGCGTGGCGATCACGGGAACCGGCGCTCCCTCGCCGAACGCCGGAACCACCTGACCCGCGTCGTTGCGGACGAACGAGCCGGTCACCCCGTGTTGGTGCGGCAACCCGCCGGTGCCGATCGTCGCGAGCGTGGCCGTCGGGTCGAGGGGGAGCGACCCCGTCTCGCCCCTCAGCGTGCCGGCCCCGTCGCGGAGCAGCGATCGAAGGAACGGCCAGTCCTTCGGCGCGCCCTCGAGATCGATGGTGCCGACGCCCTTCCACGCCACGAGGAGGACGAGGCCCGGGGCTTCACCACTCGCGACGCCGTCGATCGCCGTGCCGGAACGCACGTCGGGGAAGGGGCGCTCGAAGCCGATCGCGTCGCTCGCGGTCGGGGCGATCCGGTCGAGGGTGACGCCACCCGGGACCGGTGCACCGGCCGCGACGCCCGCGCCGGCGAACACGATCGGGACGCGAGTGTCCGCTGAGCCCCGAACGGCCGGCCACGGCGCCGGCAGGCCGGTCCCACCGGTCGCCGAGAACACCGGCACTCGGTTCGACACCGCGAGGACGTCGGGTGACCGGCCCTCGCGGAAGCCGGCGGCGATCTCCCGCTTCAGGGCTTCGGGCAGGGGACAGAAGGGCGTCCGGGCGACGCCCTCGGAGCCCGAGTCGCAGGATCTCCCGGCGCAGACGGCGTGCAGGACCCCGGCGGGGATGCCGACGACGGCGAGCACGAGCAGGAGGATGAGCAGGCGACGACCGGACACGGATCTCCACGGTAACGCCGGGTCGCTGGGTTGTCGTTCTCGGTTCCGTGGTGTTTCGTATGCCGCTCGTGACCCTCTCGCGGCGTGGTGTCGGACTGCTCGCCGCCTTGGTCGTGGTCGCCGCCGCGTGCACGGGAGACGACGGCGGCTCGGCGGCGCCCGAACGATCGGCCCGGCCGTCCGCTCCGCCGGCCTCCGCGCCGTCCTCTCCGTCGGGCTCGGCCTCGGGGCAGAGCCCCGGAGCGACGCCGGCCGTCGCCACCGGCGACCTCGTCGACGTGGCGTGCTCGTTGCCGCACGAATGGCTCCTGCGGACCTGGAGGGGCGATCGCGCCGACCGCAGCGCCGAGCTGCAGTTCCTCCCCGACGAGCCGAACTTCGTCGGGTCGGGCCTCCCTCACGTGGGGCCGTGGCCGTACGCGCAGGACGTTCCGATGTTCTGGTACGGCCCGGGGCACATCGCCCCGGCCGGCGTCGTCGACCGTCCGGTCACCCTCGCGGGGATCGCCCCCACGGAGGCCGAGCTGCTCGGCTTCCCGTTCCGAACGCCCGACGGGACGCCGATGAGCGAGGCGCTCGCCGGCAACCCGGCGCCGCCGAAGCTGATCGTGACGATGGTGTGGGACGCCGGCGGCCGCAACGTGCTCGCGCGGTGGCCGAAAGAGTGGCCGTTCCTGAAGTCGCTGATCTCGGAGGGCGCCTGGTACGAGCACGCCACCGTCGGGACGTCGCCGACGAGCACGGCGCAGACGCACGCCACGATCGGGACCGGGCTGTTCCCCGACCATCACGGCATCGTGGGGCACCGCCTGCGCATCGGCGGCCAGATCACGACGCCGTGGCAGCGCGGGCCGACCTACCTGATCGCGCCGACGCTCGCGGACCTGTACGACGAGGCCATGGGGAACGAACCGGTCGTCGGCGAGCTCGGAACCGTGAGCATCCACCTCGGCATGCTGGGGCACGGCTCGATGTGGGGAGGCGGGGACCAGGACATCGCCGCGGTGCGCGAGGTGGTCGGCGCCGACACCCTCGGAGCCGAGGGGTTCGAGTGGAACCTCACGCCGAGCCTGCAGCCGTACTACCGGTTCCCCGACTACCTCAACGACGTCCCGGGGTTCGACCAGGACGTGCGCGACGTCGACGCCGCCGACGGGCGGATCGACGGCAGGTGGCGGACGAACGACATCGCGCAGCTGCTGTCGGGGTTCGACACGCCGGCGCGCATCCCGTACCAGACGCGGGCCCTCGAGGAGCTGATCACACGCGAAGGGTTCGGGCAGGACGACGTCCCGGACCTCCTGTTCGTGAACTACAAGATGATCGACTACATCAGCCATGTGTGGACGGTGAACAGCCCCGAGATGAAGGACGCCGTCGCGGACCAGGACCTGGCCCTGCAGGAGCTCGTGGGGTTCCTCAACCAGACCGTCGGCGAGGGTCAGTGGGCGCTCGTCCTCACGGCCGACCACGGCTCGATCCCCGACCCCGAGGTGAGCGGGGCGTTCCAGATCTCGGCCACCCCGATCGCGAACGGCATCAACGCGACGTTCGACACGGACGGCGATGACACGCGCATCGTGCAGGTCATCCAGCCGACGCAGATCTTCGTGAACACCGACGAGCTCGAGCAGAACGGGCACACGCTCGAGGAGCTGAGCTCCTGGATCATGGGCCTCACGAAGGCCGACACGGCCCAGCCCGGCGTCGTCGTCCCGCCCGACGAGGCCGGCGACCGGGTGTTCCAGGCTGCGTTCCCCTCCTCCCTGCTCGACGAGCTGCCGTGCCTGCCCGAGGCCCATCGGTGAGGCCGCGGGGCCCCGCGCTCCTGCTGGCCGCGGCCCTCGTCGCGGCGGCCTGCACGTCGGGGGGCGATCGAGGCGCCGACGACGGCTCGAGCCCCACCTCCGCCCTTCCCGCCTCGGCGAGCCCGGTCCGGCCCTCCTCCACCACCCCCGCGGAGCCCGAGCCCGGCGCGCTCGAGCAGGCGGCGTGCGCGATGCCGCACCGCGAGCTCGTTCGCATCTGGCGCGGGACCGATCCGCAGCGCTCCGGCCAGATCGTGGTCGTGCCGCAGGAGCCGAACTTCCTCGGCTCGAACTTCCCGCACTCGGGCCCCTGGGACTACCTGCAGGACGTTCCGTTGCTCTGGTACGGGCCGGGCATCGTCCCGGCGCTCGGGTCCGTCGACCGGCCCGTGACGCTCGCCTCGGTCGCGCCGACCGAGGCCAAGCTGCTCGGCTTCGACTTCTCGGCCCCGGACGGCCACGCCCTTCCCGAGATCCCCGCCCCCGCGACGGCGCCGCCGCTGATCGTGACGTTCGTGTGGGACGCCGGCGGACGCAGCGTCCTCGACTCCTTTCCGCAGGACTGGCCGGTCCTGCGCTCGCTGATCGACGGCGGGGTCTGGTACGAGCACGCCAGCGTGGGCTCGAGCCCCTCGATCACGCCGGCCACGCATGCGACGATCGGCACCGGCGCCTACCCCATGCACACCGGGCAGACGGACGCCGAGTTCCGCATCGGCCCGGACCTCGTGCGGGCCGGCCAGCTCGGCCCGGTGCTGTTGATGGAGCCCACGCTGGGGGATCTGTACGACCGTGCGATGGGCAACGCGCCGCTCGTGGGGGATCTGGCCAGCGTGACCTGGCACCTCAACATGGCCAGCCACGGCTCGCTGTGGGGCGGCGGAGACCGGGACATCGCGGTGCTCCGCACGCCCAGCATCTCCGGCGGGAACGAGGGCGCCGAGGGCAACCAGTGGAACCTCCAGGGCAAGAACCGGCCCTACTACGAGTTCCCCGAGTACGTGAACGACCTGCCGCCGCTGTCGGCATACACGGACGCCGTCGACCGGGCCGACGGTGCGATCGACGGCATGTGGCGCGACAACTCGATCCAGCAGTACGAGGACGGGTGGGCCACGCCCGCCCGGATCCCGTACCAGGAGCGGATGATCGAGGAGGTCGTGGCGCGCGAGGGCTTCGGCGACGACGACGTGCCCGACCTCCTGTTCATCAACTCGAAGGCGATCGACCACGCGAGCCACATCTGGAGCGTGAACAGCCCCGAGATGCAGGACATGCTGTCGTGGCAGGACGAGGCGCTCGGGCAGTTCATCCGGTTCCTCGACGACGAGGTGGGAGCGGGACGGTGGGTCCTGCTCCTCACGGCCGACCACGGCGCGCAGTTCGACCCGCAGGTCTCGGGCGCGTTCCAGGTCACCCCGACGCACCTCGAGCAGGACCTGAACGAGGCCTTCCCGTCGTCGACGGACCAGTCGGTGTTCCAAGCCGTGCGCACGAGCCAGATCTACGTGAACGAGACGACGATGGAGGCGAGCGGGTACACGTTCGAGGAGATCTCGCGGTTCGTCCTGGACTACACGAAGGCCCAGGGCGCGACCGACCCCGCCACGGTCCCCGCCGACCAGCGCGACGACCGGGTCTTCTCCGCGGCGTTCCCCATCGACCTGCTTCCCACGCTGACCTGCCTGCCCGAGGCTCGGGAGTGAGGCGTCGCCGTTCCGCGGCGGCGCTGCTCGCGGTGGCCGTCGTCGCCGCGGCGTGCACCGGCGACTCGCCGGGTCCCGGCCCGTCGCGGACGCCCGGCGCGCCGACGAGCCCTCCGCCCCCGACCAGCGACCGGGAGCTGGCGCGGACCGCGTGCCGCAACGTCGACCACGACGTCCTCCTGCGGACCTGGCACGGCGTCAGCCTGGACCGCAGCGGCGACGTCCAGATCATCCCCGTGGAGCCGAACTTCGTGAACGGCGGGCTGACCCACGCCACGCCGTTCGACTACACGCAGGACGTCCCGCTCTTCCTGTACGGGCCCGGCTACGTGAGGTCCGGCGTCTACGACGAGCCGATCACGCTGGCCGACCTCGCGCCGACGACGGCTGCGCTGCTGAAGTACCGGTTCGACGCGCCGGACGGGAGCCCCCAAACCCAGGCGCTCCTCCCGGCGGCCGACCGCCCGCTCCCCGCGCTCGTCGTGACGGTCATCTGGGATTCGGGCGGAGACGATGTTCTTGATCGATGGCCCCACAGCTGGCCCTACCTTCGCTCGCTCCGCCAGCGGGGAGCGTGGTTCACCAACGTCACCGTGGGCTCGTCCCCGTCGAACACGCCGACCGGCCACGCGACGATCGGCACGGGGGCGTTCCCGATGCGCAACGGGTTCGTCGACGAGTACCTGCGGGTGAACGGCCGCATCCAGAAGCCGAACGCGAACGGTCCGGCGTTCCTGAACGTCCCCACTCTGGCCGACCTCTACGACGCGGCGAGGGACAACGCGCCGAAGGTCGGGGCCATCGCGACGCTCGCGGCCCACATCATGATGATGGGCCACGGCTCGGAGTGGGGCGACGGCGACCGGGACCTCGCCGTGACGCGGGAGAAGGAGTTCGCGGCCACGGCCGGCGCCGAGAGCCTGACCTGGAACCTGACGAGCGCGATGGCACCCTTCTACGACCTGCCCGGCTACGTGAACGACCTCCCTCCGCTCTCCGACTACGTCGACGCGATCGATCGCCTGGACGGCCGGCTCGACGGCAAGTGGCGCACGAACGACATCGCCCAGCTCTCCAACGGGTTCGACACCCCGGCACGCACGCCGTTCCAGGAGACGCTGATCGAGGCCGTGATCCAGCGCGAGGGGTTCGGCGCCGACGACGTTCCCGACCTGCTGTACCTCAACTACAAGGCCATCGACACGATCGGTCACCTGTTCAGCGCGGACGGGGTCGAGATGTCGGACGCGGTGAAGGTGCAGGACGAGACGCTGCGCCGGCTGATCGACTTCCTCGATCAGACCGTCGGCCGGGACCGATGGGTCATGGTGCTCACCGCCGACCACGGGACCCAGCGCGACCCCACCGCCTCCGGCGCGTTCATGATCGACATCCACAAGCTGGAGGACGGCCTCAACCGCACGTTCGACGGCGATGGCGACGGGGTCCCGGCGATCCAGAAGGTCCGCCCCACCGAGGTCTGGATCGACACCGACGAGCTCGCCGAGAACGGGTTCACCCTCGAGCAGGTCTCGCGCTGGTTCCTCGGCCTCACGCAGCAGGAGACCTACAAGAACCAGCACGTCCCGGCGGCCGGGCACGAGGACGATCCGGTCTTCGCCGCCGCGTTCCCGTCGTCTATCCTGACGGCGCTCCCGTGCCTTCCCGAGGCCCGCGGGAGCTCGTCGTAGCGGGAGCAGGGGATCGTATGGCGCTCACCAAGGACCGTCCCGACCAGGCCGTCCGCGTCTCGGAGGCCGAGGCCCGGGGGTTCCTGGGACGGCCGGTCGTCTTGGCCGTGGCCATCGCGGTGGTGCTCCTGGCGTTCGGCTGGACCTTCCTGCGCGACCCCTCGGTCAGCGCCCCCACGCGCGACCCGGCCTGGTACACGTGGCGATCGAACCTGATGATGAACGACGACCCCGGCCTCATCGCGGGCGACTGGGGGCCGTTCTCGATGTTCGGCGGGGGCTATCGCGTCTCGGTCCCGCTCTACGGCTCGATCCTTCAGCGGGTGGCCGGGATCGACCTGTACACGTTCAGCGCGTTCATGATGGTGGGGGTCCCCGTGCTCACCGGGCTGGCTCTCGGTGCGTTCGCGTGGCGTCGCTCCCGCGATCCGTTGCTGTTCCTGCTCGTCATGCTCGCGACGGCGGCCCTGTTCATGACGACGCCCTACGTCGGCTACCTCGACAACATCACGATCCTGTTCTTCCTGTCGATGATCCTGGCGTTCTTCGAACCCGGGCGGACGTCGTGGGGCGCGAGGACCGCGCTCTTCCTGCTCGGCATCGTCGCGGCGTACACCCATCCCACGACGTGCGTCATCTTCGGCGCGTCGCTGATGGCCGTGTTCGGCCTCCGCGTCCTGACGAGCCGGTTCCACCTCGGCCCCGCCCTGAAGGAGCTCGGGCCGTCGCTGATGTCGGTCGGGTTCGGGATGATCCTCGGGCTCGGCTCGTGGCTCGCGTCGCCGTGGGGCGTGAAGGGGTCGCTCGCCGACGCGGCCCTTCCTCCGCCGTACACGCGAGAGGTCTTCATGAAGCGCCTCGACGGCTGGGTGAGCTCACTGCAACCGGCGATCGTCGTGCCGCTCGTGGTGCTGGCGATCGGCTGGACGATCTGGCGGGCCCGGCGGGATCACGAGCGATCCGACGGGTTCGGGACGATCTCGACGATGCTGCTCCTGCCCTTCCTCGGAACGCTCGGGTGGATCGCGGGGGCGACCTATCCCTACTACCGGTTCATGAACGCCACCCTCGCGCTCTTCCCGCTCGCGGGGCTCGGCGCGTACGTCGCGATCAAGTGGCTGTGGCGACGCGACGGCCTGGCGAAGGTCGCAGGCCTCGTCGCCTCGCTGGTGATCGTCGGGTCGTTCGGCTTCATCTGGGTCAACGGGCGGGACGCGGCGCAGTGGGCCAACCCCGACAACCAGTGGATCGACCAGCCCACCCGAACCGCGCTCTCGGCGGCGCGCGCGGTCGTCGAGCACTCGCCCCCGGACTCGCCGGTCGTCTTCGTCGTGAACTTCGGCGACACCTACCAGTCCTACGGATGGGCGAAGACCTTCACGAACGTCTCGCGGACCGGCCTGCCCGGCGAGGACGTGAAGCGCTCCATGACCTACTTCGGCGCCGTCGACGACCTGCTCGCGAACCGGCCGACCGCGTTGACGGATCCGACCTACAACAAGATGTCGCGGGGCTTCCTCCGCGAGCTGACCGCCCTCCGCGAGGAGTACACGGGCCCGCCGGTCGTCCTCCTCGTCCGCCAGTTCAACCAGGGCACCGTGAACGAGGACCTGCTCGACTCGGGCGATCCGACCCTGATGAAGATCGGCGACGACATCGCCGTCGTCACGGGGCCGGAGCTCGCGACGCCGTCACCGGCCGCCCTGGAGGACGCTCGCGCGTCCGAGGCCGCCGTGGCCGCCTTCTACGCGGACCACCCGGGGATCTTCGGGAACCTCGGGCACACGCTGTTGGTGGTCCTCGCCCTGGTCCTGCTCCTGGTCGTCCCCGGCCTGCTCGCGGCGGACTACTTCGAGCTGAACGACACGTGGCTCCGGGTCTCGCTCGTGCCGGGGATCTCGATCGCGCTCACCGTGCTGGCGGGAGTGATCGTCGTCGGCGTGCACCGGGCGCCTTTCGGGACCGGCGACGGGTGGGCCTCGCTCGGTCTGGCCACCGTGTTCGCCGGAGGTCTCCGCGTGGGCGCTCGGCCGATCCAGCGGACCATGGCGGCCGTCGGCGACTTCTTCAACCGGATGTTCTCCACGTTCTCCAACGCGGACTTCGCGGCGCTGATGGGCGTGCAGTTCCTGGTCATGGCGGCGGACGGCCTGATCCGGGGGTCGATCGCCAAGTCGATCGCGTTCGGAGGCCAGGAGGGTTTCGACATCACGACGGTGCCGTCAGCCGACTACCTCCTGAAGGTGGTGCTGGCGCTCTACGTGCCGTACACGTTCCTGTCGCCGTTCATCGGCGTCGTCATCGACCGGTTCGAGCGGCGGCGCGTGCTGGCCGTCTCGAGCATCGTCACCGCCGCGACCACGGCGGTCCTCGCCGTCGCGATCATGCTCCCCCTCGGCGACGACACGTCCGAGGGCAAGGTGGCGGCGACCGCCGGCCTGGTCCTGGCGATGCTGGTCATGCAGGCCTGCGTGCGGATCATGCTCGCGGTCAAGTCGGCCGCCCTGCCCGGCGTCGTGCACGGGAAGGACCTGATGAACGGCAACGGTCTGTCCCAGGCCGGCGGCGCGCTCTTCCAGGTGCTCGGGGCGGGGGTGGCGTTCGGGGCCGGCGGGGCGCTGCCGTCCTGGGCGGTCGTGATCGTCGGCGGCGGGACGCTCGTGGTGTCGGCGTTCGTGGCGATGCGGATCCAGCGCATGGAGATCACGAAGCACGTGACGTCGTTCGCCGAGGAGGCCAAGCGCGTCGTCAAGGACATCGCGAACGGCGTCCGGGAGGTGGCGCAGCGCCCGGCCGCGGCGCTCGGGCTCACCGCGTTCCAGATGCTCCGGTACCAGTTCTGGGGGTTCGCCCTCGGCGTGTTCGCCCTGTACGCGCGCTCCCTCGTCGAGAGCGGCGACGTCGACTCGATCGCGCTCGCCATCGTGGGCGGAGGCGGGTTCGTGGGCGGCGCGCTCGGCATGGTGCTCGCGCAGCGGTGGAAGGACCGCGTGCCTCCCGTCCGGCTGCTCCTCGGGTCGATGGCGCTCCTCGGCGGGAGCGCGCTCGTCCTCGGCTTCTGGGTGAGCCTGGCCGGCTTCACCCTCCTGCTGTTCTTCGGGTTCTTCGCGTTCTTCCTCGGCAAGATCTCCGCCGACACGATCCTCCAGCAGGCCATCCGAGACGATTTCCGGGGCCGCGCGTTCGCGCTGTTCGACATCGCGTACAACCTCGGGTTCATCGTCCCGGCGCTCATCCTCGTGCTCGTGTGGAACGACGACCGGGCGGGCGTCACGCTGATCGCTTCCGGCGCGGTGTTTCTCGCGCTGACGGCGGGCATCGCCCGCTGGGCTCGGGCCATCCGAGCGGAGCTCGCCCCGCAGGACGACCTCGCCGACGACGCCCCGGAGGCGCGGTGATGCAGAGACTCTCCTCGCCCGATCCCGTCTCCGAGCCGGCCGCGTATCAGCAGCACCTGCTCGGCCTCCTCGGGCAGGACGATCCGGCCGAGGTGCAGGCCGGCGCGGTGGAGGCCTGGCGCGCGCTCGTCGACGAGACCGGGGACCGGCTGCGAGACCGCCCCGAGCCCTCCGAGTGGTCGGTGCTGGAGTGCCTGGGGCACGCCACAGACGCCGAGCTCGTCGTGTCGGGCCGCTACCGGTGGATCCTCGCGCACGACGAGCCGCCCCTGATCGGCTACGACCAGGACCTGTGGGTGGACCGCCTCCGCCACCACGAGGACGACCCCGACGAGCTCCAGGCGTTCCTGGGCGCGCTCCGATCGGCCAACCTCGCGCTGTGGCGCAAGACGCCGGAGGGGGACCGGGCCCGCGTCGGCGTGCACGCCGAGCGGGGACCGGAGAGCTACGAGCTCACGTTCCGGCTGCTCGCCGGGCACGACCGCTTCCACCTGGCGCAGGCGCGCCGCGCGCTCGACGCCGTCTCCGCCTAGGCGGGACCGGAGCCGATCGTCGCCTCGAACTCGGGGAAGTAGCGACCGATCACGGTCACGTCGAAGCTCCGAAGGATCGACTCCTTGGGCTCGCGCTCGAGCAGGAACGCGAAGCAGGCGCGCACGAAGTCCTCGGGCGTCGCGAACGCGGCGCCGAGCCGCTCGAGGTCCTCGGCCGACGCCGTGACCTCGTGTTCGGTGCTCGAGCCCCGCTCCTCGACCGTGACGTGGAAGCGCCCGATGTCCGCTCGGACCACCGAGATCTCGGACAAGCCGATCCCTCCTCGCCGGGTATCGTACGCGCGACCCCTTGGAGGTCGAGCCCGTGCCCGAGGTCCACACGAACGACGCGACGCTGTTCTGCGAGCTCGACGGCGTCGGCGAACCGGTCACGGTCGTGGCGCACGGGCTCACGCACAACCGGAACGAGCTCGCCGCGTTCACGCCCTACGCGCCGGGCACCAAGGTCCGGTTCGACTTCCGCGGTCACGGCCGGTCGAGCAGCCCCCCGACCGGGTTCCGCTTCGCGGACTTCGCGCGAGACGTGGACGCGGTCGCGACCGCGTTCGGGGCCACGGTCGCGCTCGGGACCTCGCTCGGCGCCGGCGCCATCGGGCGCCTGGTCTGCCGGGTGCCGGATCGCTTCGAGCGCATGGTGTGGCTGCTGCCGGCGGGACTCGACATCCCGTTCTCGCTGGCCGGCCGGTATCACGCGCTGGCCGGTGAGCTCGAGGGCAAGACGCCCGAGGAGGCCCTGGAGGGCATCCTCAACGACCCCGCGCGCGTGACCGAGTATTTCCAGACGCCCTGGAGGCTGGAGGTCGACCGCCTGATGTGGCAGCACGACGACCCCGACGGTCTCGCGCGCGCCATCAACGGGGTGGTCGACGACTGGCCGATCCCCGACCGTGAGCTCCTGCGCGAGGTCCGGATCCCGACGCTGATCGTGTGCATCGAGGACGACGACATCCATCCGGCCGAGCTGGGGCCGATCTTCACCGGCCTGATGCCGGACGCCGAGCTGATCTCCTTCGCCAGCCAGGAACAGCTCTTCGCCGAGATCCCGGCGCTCGTCGCGCGTGTCGCGGCCTTCATCGAGGGGAATGACTGACGTGGTGACGGCGTTGCAGGCCTCGCGATGAGCGAGCTCGAGGACTTCCGTGCGGACAAGGACACGTTCTTCCGCGAGCACCCGCAGTCGCCGCTGCGGCAGGAGCAGCAGGCGTCGTTCGCGGGCCTCGTCTACTTCTCCGCGGATCCGGCGCTCGTCGTTCGCACCCGCGTCGAGACGGAGGGCGTCGACCTCGAGGATGTCATCGTGATGCCCACGACCACCGGCGGGGAGCAGACGTACCGCCGCGCCGGCGTCGCCCGGTTCGAGGTCGACGGCAGCCCGGCGCAAGTGACTCTGTTCACGTCCGCCGACTCGCGCGAGCTGTTCCTTCCGTTCCGCGACGCGACGAGCGGCGACGAGACCTACGGCGCCGGCCGCTACCTCGAGGTCGAGGCGCCCTCCCTCGATGGGACGGTCGAGATCGACTTCAACTACGCCTACAACCCGTACTGCGCCTACAACCCGGACTGGTCCTGTCCCATCCCGCCCGCCGAGAACTGGCTCTCGGTCCCGATCCGTGCCGGCGAGAAGCGATTCCCGGACGAGCCGGCCGGGACCGTCGGGTAACCTCTGCCGCGTGACCGAGGAGCTGTTCTCCACCGACGCGTACGCGCGCGTGTGCCGGGCGATCGTGCAGGGCGTGACGGAGGACGGCGTCGTCCTGGACCGCACCGTCTTCTACGCGCGAGGCGGCGGGCAGCCCGGCGACACGGGCGTCCTGCGCTGGGACGAAGGCGAGGCCCGGGTGGTCGACACCGTCAAGCGCTCGGGCACGCTGGTCCACGTCGTCGAGGGTACGGCACCCCCGGTCGGCGCGACCGTGTCGGCGGAGATCGACTGGGAGCGGCGGCACCTGTTGATGCGGACCCACACCGCCCTGCACGCGCTGTCGGGCATCGTGTTCCGCGACTACGGCGCGAAGGTGACCGGAGGCAACATCTCCGAGCCCGGCGTGGCGAGGATGGACTTCGAGCTCGACACGATCGGGGCCGAGTTCGGTCGCGAGGTGGAGGAGAAGCTCAACGCGGCGCTGAGCTCGGATCGGCCGGTGCACGTGAGCTTCCTGCCCAGGGCCGAAGCGCTCGCCGACCCGGACCTCATCCGGACCAAGGTCAGCCTGATCCCGGACTCCGTCGACCCGATCCGGGTCATCGACATCGAGGGCATCGACAAGCAGGCCGACGGCGGCACGCACGTGCGTTCCAGCGGGGAGGTCGGCCGGGTGCGCGTGGCCAAGACCGAGAACAAGGGCAGGGCCTTCAAGCGGATGCGCATCGAGCTCGTCGACCCGGCCGGCTGACCTTGGCCTCCGCAGCCGCCGTGCGGACGAACCGCGATCTCGTCGGCGGCGTCCTCGCGGCCGCGGCCTCCTTGCAGTTCGGGACGATCGTCGTGCTCGGCAAGCGGGTGCTGGGACGCGGCATGACCGTCGAGTCGATGCTCGCCTACCGGTTCGGCGTGGCGGCGATCCTGCTCGCGCTCGTCCTCGTCGCGCTCCGGCGCCCCCTGCTCGCCGAGCCGGGTGAGCGCGCGGGCCTGGCCGCGCTCGCCTTCTTCGGGTACGCGGCCGAATCGACGTTCTTCTTCACCGGGGCCCGCCACGGCACCGTGGCCGCCGTCACGTTGCTCTTCTTCACCTACCCGGTGTTCGTGACGGTGGGGGTGTGGCTCGCCGGACGCGGCGCTCCCGCCCGGCTCACGCTGCTCGCGCTGGCGTGCGCCGTCTTGGGCGCCGGGATCGTGGCCGGCACCGGCGCGGGGCTCTCCGTCCAGGTCGAGGGCGTCGTCTTCGCCCTCGCCGCCGGGCTCACGTACAGCGCGTACCTGATCGGCAGCGACTTCGTCCTGCGGCGGACGAGCCCGCTCACGAGCGCGATGTGGGTGAGCGCCGGCGCCTCGCTCGGTCTGTTCTCGTTCTCGGCGGTGGCGAGCCGCTACAGCTCGCCCCAGGTGACCGCCGATTGGTGGTCGATCCTCGGGATGGGCCTGGCGTCGGCCGGCGCGTTCGTGTGTCTGCTCGGCGCGCTCCAGCGGATCGGCGCGGTGCGCACGTCGATCGTCTCGGCGACCGAGCCGCTCTCGGCGGCGTTCCTCGGCTGGATCGTGCTCGACGAATCCGTCAGCGCGGGGACGGCGATCGGCGGTGCGCTGATCCTCGCCGCCGCCGTCGCCGCGAGCCTCGCCCGGGCGGCGAGCGAGCAGGAGCAGCAGATCCCCTAGCGCCGGGCCGTGTCGGAGGCCGGAGGTTCCTAGCCGGACGCGAGCACGATCGTCCACATCGTGGCGTAGCTGGCGGTCGATGCCGCCGTGGCCGTGAGCCCGCCGTACGAGCCGGCGGGCACGAGGCCGTCGCTGTCGACGACGAGCCCCTTCACGGTGCCACTCCCGGTCTGCGTGCCGCTCGCACGGACCGTCACCCCGCCGGGCGGGGTCAGGAGCGTCGCGGTCGAGTCCTTGTGCGTCCAGTAGGAGACCGCCCAGCTCGTGGCCGAGGAGACCGCCGCGAACGGCGTGACGTGCTGGGACCGCCCGGGCGCGTCGATCGCGCTCGCGAACGAGGCGACGGGATCGATCCCGGAGGTTCCGCGGTAGGCGACGAGCACGAGGTTCCCCTTCGAGATCGAAGAGACCGAGATCGTCACGGCGCCGCCGACGTCTGCGGGGCCGGCCACCTTCCGCCAGACGCGCGTCGTGGCGCCCGACATCGTCAGCGTGTCGAGCGGGGCCCACCCGGTCACGCCGGCCGGCTCCGAGACGGTGGCCGTGGTGTTCGTCGCGAAGAACAGGAGCAGGCCGTCACCCGGCGCGACGGACGCCGGCACCGTGACGCTGTGAGTGACCGCGTTCGCGTTGGACATCGCCTGCCCGACGAACGAGATCTGCCCGCCGCCCTCCGCGACCGTGACGCCCCGCGTGTCCACGCCGGTCGCGCCGTCGTCGTCGGTCACGGTGAGCGTGACGGCGTAGGAGCCGGCGGCCGCGTACGTGTGCGACGCCGTGATCCCGACGTCCGTCCCGCCGTCGCCGAAGTCCCACGCGTACGAGGCGATCGCCCCATCGGGATCGAAGGAGTCGGATCCGTCCACCGTGCAGGAGAGCTCGGCGCATCCGACGCCGATGACCGCGGTCGGGGCCCGGTTCGGGGGCGGCTCGTTCGACAGGCCGACGACCCGCTCGAGGGGCACGAGCTTGAAGTTCTGGTTCCCGCTGTTCCCCGGGAGCGTGTTGGTGTTGTCCTGGCACACGAACAGGCCGTTCGGGAACGCCGGCCCCATGTCTGCGGCCAGCGCGTCGATGCCGTCGGTGCGCCCGCACCCATCGACGACCGCCCCGGTCACCACGCGGAAGCTCCGGATGAAGGCGTTGGCGCCCTGGCGCTCGTAGACGAGGTAGGAGTTGAGCGTGTCGGACGCGGCCTGCGACGACGCGAGCAGGTACCCCGTCCCTCCGGGCTGGTAGACGATCGTGAGCCCTTCGGCGTCGGGACGGATGTGCCCGCCGGCCGCGATCGTGCGGTCAACCGCCACCCGCGACCCGGGGTTCGTCGGATCGGTCGGCTCGGCCCCGTACTTCCAGATCGCGACGTCCTCCTCGCTGATGTAGAGGTCCCCGAGCTCGTCGTCGGCCACGCAGCCCTCGACCTCGCGTCCCACGTCCCACTGGCGGACGACGGTCCCCTCGATCAGGCCGTCGGCGTCGGCATCGGTCAGTGCGAGCTGGGCGACCCGGCCGCTGCGGGCGTTCACGAACACGTAGAAGCTCCCGGAGGCGGGGCTCCGGTACAGGCAGATCCCCTCGCCGCCGGTGAACGGGACCGCGATGCTCCCGGTCCCGGAGTCCGTGACGTTCGCGAGGTGCCTGGTGGCCGGATCGATCCCGTAGACGCGGATCCCGGCCCGGAAGGTCACGGCGACGTCGATCGCCCCGGTCGCAGTGACGATCCCGCTGCGGACGTCGACGTTGCCGAAGAACCCACCCGTGATCCGCTGGATGAGCCCGCCGGCCAGATCGTAGACCTCGAGCGCTCCGCCCTTGTCGTTGCCGATCACCACGGAGCGCGACGGATCGGAGGGATCCCGCCAGATCGCGGGGTCGTCCGCCGCGTCGCCCGAGTGCGAGACCGGAGGTGTCTCGACCGTGGCCACCGCGTCGCCCACCGGCTGGTCGGCGGCCGCCGCGGGTGTCCACACCGCCGACACGGCGGCGACGAGGACGGCGGCCACGACGGCCGTGCGGCGTCGGACCGGTGGCGCGATCGACCGATCTGGTGTCCTCACGGCTCCCCGCCTCGCCCGCCGCGAACGGCCTCATGCCGCCGGCGGTACGAGATCCCCTCTGCGGGCGCACAGTACCGAGCGCCCGTGCGGTCGCGCAACGGTTTCTTGGGGGAAGTCCTCCCCCCACGGGGCTACGAGCCGAGCGCGACCCCCAACGCGGCGAGCGCGACGTAGATCACCAGGCCGCCCCCCACGAGCATGACCCGCAGGGCTCGCTGGATCGGCGAGCGCCCCACGGCGTAGTACGCGATCGGACCGAGGAGCGGGATCGCGATCACGGCGGCCATCCACCCCACGCGGACGCGGTTGGGGACGGCCTCCTGCCGGGTGAGGTCCCACAGCGCGATCGAGACCCACGCGGAGTACAGGATCAGCGGCAGTGCGTAGGCGTACAACCCGATCAGCACGCCCCAGAAGCTGGTGGCGAGGGGGGCTCCGAGCACGGTGACCTCCTGGGAGACGTCGGACGACTCGGGCACGTCGAGCGCCCGGGCGTCGCGGATGTGGACGGGCTGGGGGACGGCGACCTCGGCCACCGCGGGCAGCGGCGGGGCCTGCGCGGCGCCGGGCATGTTCTCCTGCGGCGAGGGCTCCGGCTGCGCCCGCCAGTCGCCGGTCTCGATGCCGCCGGCGTTCGCCTGCAGGAAGCGCGTGACCGGGCCGATCGTCGCGCCAAGGGAGCCGCCGGCCATCGGGCGCAGCCACGAGCCGCATCCGTTCCGCCACTCGATCGCGGCCGGCAGGCTCGTCGAGTAGTCGTTGCCGCTGAAGCAGTCCCCGCCCGCCGCCGGCGCGGCGAGGACGAGGTCGGCGTCGCCGGAGTTGCGGACGAGGTTGTCGCGGACCTCGTTGCCCTCCGTCAGCCACAGGGTCCGGTCGGGCGAGGGCAGCAGCGCGATGCCGAAGTTCACGTGGTCCTGGACGAGGTTCTGCGTGACGACGTCGTCGCGACCGCCGTTGACGATGATGCCGATGCCCAGGGACGGGTACTGCAGCGCCTTCGCCGGCGCGTCCGTGTTGTTGTTGTCGTGGACCCAGTTCCCGGCGATGACCATGCCGCGCTGCGGCGCGAGCGCCTCGGAGTCGAGCGTGTTCGGCACGATGCCGCTCATGTTGTCGCGCCATTCCGAGTTGACGACGAGCAGGTCGCCCCCGGCGTTCGTCCCGCTGAAGCCGAGCGCGTTGCTCTCGGCCAGCACGTCGGTCACGACGGCGTGGCACGGCTGGCACTGGCCGATGTAGAAGCCCGAGTCCGGATGCCCGCTCGCGTACGAGTGGTCGAACTGCCCGTACTGCGAGTCGTACGCGAAGACCCCGTAGTCGCCGTCGCCGTAGGCGGTGAGATAGGAGGCGCGGTAGCCGAACACGCTCGACCACAGGAACCCGTTCAGCACGTAGTGGCGCGCGGTGAGGTTCTCGATCGCCACACCGTCGGCCTCGATCACCTGGATCCCGTTGTCGAGCTCGAACCCGCCGTCGAGGATCGTCCGGTTGCGGTCGAGCCCCCGGATCGTGAGGAACGGCGTCGTCACCACGACGGCCTCGCGGTACACGCCGGGTGAGATCAGCACGAGGCCCCCCGGCTCGGCCGAGTCGACGGCCTCCTGGATCGTGGGTACGTCCTTCGGCACACGAACCGTCGCTCCCGGCAGCGACGGCGGCGCCTCGCGTCCCGGTCCGACGTCCGAGGCGGCGCCGGGGACGGCGGCGTCGCCGACGAGCACGAGCCCGATCATGCCCGCCCCCGGCGATCCGTGGAGCGAGCAGTGGTACGGGTAGGCCCCGGCCTCGTCGAACGTGAACGCATACCCGGCGCCGGGTTGCAGCGTCCCGGACTCGAAGGAGCCGTCGTCGGCCGTCACGTCGTGCGGGCTGCGTCCCTCGTTGGACCACTCGATCCGCCCGCCGACGGGGATCCGGACGATCCTCGGTGAGAACGCGTTGTCGACCATCTCGACGTGTCGCTCGTCCTGAATAGCGGCGTGCGCCGTCGCGAGATGCAGCGGCAGCACGAGGATCGCGACCAGGGGGAGGAGGGCGCGCAGACGTCGGCGCATCGGCGCGGAGGGTAGCACCCGTGCCCGCTCGGTCCGCGGAGGCGTACCGTGGTGAGGATGTCACCGGAGCGTCTCACCGCCCTCGACGCGTCGTTCCTGTACCTGGAGCGGCCGGCGGTGCACATGCACGTGGCCGGCCTGTCCGTGCTCGATCCGTCGACGCGGCCCGACGGACGGCTGCGGCTCGAGCACGTCGCGGCCGTGATGGCGTCGCGGCTGCACCTGGCGCCCCGCCTCCGGCAGAAGGTCGTGACCGTGCCCTTCGATCTCGCGCTGCCGGTGTGGGTGGACGACCCCTCCTTCGACCTCGGCTTCCACCTCCGCCGGGCCGCGCTGCCGGCGCCGGGCGGACGCCGGGAGCTCGCCGACCACGTCCAGCGTGTCCTGTCGAGACCGCTCGACCGGACCAGGCCGCTGTGGGAGCTGTACGTGATCGAGGGCCTGGAGGACGGGCTCGTCGCCTTGCTGATGAAGGTGCACCACGCGATGATCGACGGGCTCTCGGCGATGCGGCTCACCGCCGCGCTGTACGACCTGTCGCCCGAGCCGGCGTCCGAGGCCTCGCCGCAGCCCTGGTATCCCGAACCCGAGCCCTCGGCGCGGGACCTGCTGGAGCAGGCGGCGGTGGAGCTGGCGGGCCATCCCGTCCAGGCGGTCTCGACGGCGCTCGAGAACGTCCGGCGATCGCCGGCGCTGGCGGCGCTCGGCCTGGGGTCCGTCATGTCGGGGCTCCGAAGCGTGTTCGACATGGGCGCCCGGCCGTCCTCGCCCTTCGACGTCCGGATCGGCCCCAACCGCCGATTCGCCATGACCGAGGCGCCCGTCCAGCGGTTCAAGGAGATCAAGGACGCCATGGGCGGGACCGTGAACGACGTGGTCCTCGCCGTCGTCGGGGGCGCGCTCTACCGCCTGCTGCGCTCGCGCCGGGAGCCGACGAAGGACCGCACGCTGCGGGTGCTCGTCCCGGTGTCGGTGCGCGGCGGGGGCGAGGCGGGGCTCGGCAACCGCGTCGCCCCGTCGTTCATCGACCTGCCCGTCGGGAGGATGTCGCCCAAGCGCCGCCTCGCCCTCGTGCGCGAGGGCACGCGTCACCTCAAGGACTCGATGATGGCGATGAGCGTCGACGCGATGATCTCGCTCGGCGCCTACGCCCCCGGTGGCCTGCTCGCCGCCGCCGCACGAGCCGCCAGCCGGGGACCGTGGTTCAACCTCGTCGTGTCGAACATCCCCGGCCCCCAGCAACCGATGTACATGGCCGGCGCCCGACTCGTCGCGAGCTATCCGTCGATGCCCCTCGGCGAGAATTCCGCGCTGTCGATCGCCTGCACGTCGCTCGCGGGCACGATGGCCTTCGGCCTCACCGGCGACTGGGACGGGATGCCCGACGTCGACCGCCTCGCGCTCGCCATCGACGAGTCCCTCGCCGAGCTGGCCAAGGGCGCCGGTCTCTAGCGGTCACGACAGCTCGGCCAGCCAGCCCTCGACGGCCTCGAGCCAGCGCTCCGGGGCTTCCATCTGCGGGACGTGACCGACCTTGGGGAGCAGTCGCATCTGCCAGTCGGGATGGGCGGCGAGCGCGGCCTCCGCGTAGTGGAGCGGGACGAGGCGGTCCTCGCGTCCGTGGATCACCAGGACGGGGCCCTTCACCGAGGCCAGGATCCATGAGGCCGCCCGGCGACGTCGACCGAGCGCCATCAGCGACCGGGCCGACTCGAGGAAGGCCGCGCCCGCGTCGTCGTCGGCCTGGTGGCGCAGGAGCTGCTCCACGTGCGCCCGCACCAGGTCGGGATCGATCGAGGAAGGGTCCGCCGCGACGATCCGCAACCCCAGTCGCACGGCCCGCTCGGCCTCGAGGCCGTTCAGGCGCTGACGGGAGACCCACTCGCCGACGCGGGGGACCTGGTAGAGGCCGAAGCCCACCATCACGATGGGAGCGGGAACCGCCCCCCGGACCCACGGGAACACGGAGTTCGACAGGACCAGGCCCTCGACCGAGGCCGGCTCGAGCGCCGCCTGGAGCATGGCGATCGCTCCCCCCATCGAGTTCCCGCACACGACCGCGTCACCCCCGACCATCCGCTCGATGAACGACGAAACGAGCCGGCGGTTGTCCGAGACCCGCGTGCGACGTCCCGCCCTCGGGGTCCGGCCGAACCCGGCCAGGTCGAGCGCGAGCACCCGCCCGTGCTTCGCGAGCCCCGGCCCGACGGCCAGCCAGGACAGCAGCGATCCGCCCAGGCCGTGCACGAGCACGAACGTCCGCTCGGCCGGTCCTTCCCACTCGACGTAGTGGGTCGGACCGTCGAGGTCGATCCATCGGCTCTGGGGAACCTCGATCGCCACCGTCGTCACCCTCCGTGCGCCGCAGCCATGATGCGCCGGGCGGACGCCTGCCGACGACCCCGGAGCTCCGAGGTCCCGGACGACGGGGGTAGACTCGGCCTCCATGGTCCGGGTCCGCCTCCGCCCTCCGCTCCGCGAGCTCACGGGTGGGGAACGAGAGGTCTCCGTCGACGGCGCCACGGTGGGCGAGGCTCTCCTCCAGCTCGAGCGACGCCATCCCAAGCTGGCCGGCTGGATCCTGGACGATCAGGGCCGGGTGCGCGAGCACGTCGCCGTCTTCCTGGACGGCGAGCGTGTGGGGGGAGAGGCCTCGGTGTCCGAGACGGCGAGCCTGGAGGTCATCGGCGCGGTCTCCGGCGGCTCCGAGCGCGCCGAGCTCCTCGTCGGCACGAAGAAGGGGCTGTTCGTGTTGCGGGGCGAGCGAGGCGGTCCGATGGACGTCGTCGCCCGCGCGTTCGCCGGCACGGCGGTCGAGTACGCGATGCGCGACCCGCGCACCGGGCGCTACTACGCGAGCGTGACGCACGGCCAGTTCGGCCCGCACCTGTATCTGACCGACGAGCCCACCGGCGAATGGGAGCCGTGCGACGGCCCCCGGTTCGCGGACGGCGAGGACGCGAGCGTGAAGCGGATCTGGGTCGTGACGCCCGGCGAGGAGGACGGTCTCCTGTACGCGGGCGTGGACCCCGCCGCGCTCTTCGAGAGCCGTGACGGCGGCGCGACCTGGGAGCCGAACCGCGCCCTGTGGGATCACCCCGGCCGGCCCGACTGGTTCCCCGGCGCCGGCGGCCTGATGGTCCATTCGATCGCGCCGTGGCCCGGCGACCCCGGCCGGCTCGCCATCGGCATCTCCTCCGTCGGGGTGTTCGTGACCGAAGACGGCGGATCCACGTGGGACGTGGGCAACGAGGGGATCGTGCCCCGGTACCTCCCCGAGGAGGCGCGATCACAGCCCTTCGGGCGGTGCGTCCACAACATGCACCGTTCACCCCTGCGGCCCGAGCGGCTGTTCATGCAGTTCCACGGGGGGGTCTACCGATCGGACGACGGCGGATGCTCGTGGACGGGCGTCGCGGCCGGTCTCCCGTCGGACTTCGGCTTCCCCCTCGTGGTCGACCCGGCCGACCCGAACGCCGCCTACGTGATCCCGTTGAACTCAGATGGGGATCGGGTCACGGCCGAGGGACGCGTGCGGGTGTACGAGACCCGCGACGCCGGCCAGAGCTGGACGGCGCGGTCGCGGGGCCTCCCGGAGGCGGGGTATCTCACGATCCTGCGCCAGGCGTTCGGCCACGACGGCGGCGATCCGCTCGGCCTGTACTTCGGGGCCACGTCGGGCGACGTCTTCGGCTCGGCCGACGCGGGCGCGACGTGGACACCGGTGGCCCGGGGCCTCGCCCCCGTGCTCTCGCTCCGCGTGGGCTGAGACCGCCACGGCCCGGCCGGACCCGGCACGCGGAAAGGGGCGGCCCGGGGAGGCCGCCCCTTTCGGCTGGAGCGGGGAAGCTCCTCGTCCTCGTCCTCGTCGTCGCCCTCGCCGGACTCCTCGTCCTCGTCCCCGGGCTCCATCGAGACGACGGGCTCCTCGGCGCTCGGGACGGCCTCGGCGGGTTGCGTGCCCAGGACCTCCTCGATGTCGTGCTCGAGCGTGATCTCCTCCGCCACGACCGACCTCCCTCCGTCGGGATCGAACGAATCTCACCCCTCGAAGATGTCGGGACGGGGAACCCGGCGCGGTCTGGCGACGAAGGCTGTGTGGCCGGTCCCGAACCACCGGTCAACCGGCCCGATCGAGGCCGTATCCGCTGCTCGGGAGGGGGCGTCCGCCGCCCGCCGGAGGAGGGAATAGACCTGGTCTCCACGATGTCTACACACATGAGTCCCTTTACAGGGCGGCCCGTGCGCGCGTACCATCCGATCGTTGGCCCGGGGGGCCTCGTTTTCTTGCGCCCGGGGCCGTGCCCGCAAGAGTAGGTCCCGAAGCTCTCCGAGGGGCGCAGCTTGCCCGCCGGAGGAGGCTTCGAGGAGGAGAGTGAGTTCATGCCAGAACCTGCACGGCCGCTCGGGACGGATGACGCCGACGATCTGAGGCTGTACCTCGAGGCCGCGGCGCGCGAGCCCCTCCTCACCAAGGAGGAGGAGGTCGAGCTCGCCATCCTGATCGAGCACGGCAAGGACGCGGAGGAGCGCCTCCGCGCCGGTCGTCTGCGGTCGGAGAAGTCGATCATGAAGGCGCGCCAGGAGGTTCGGAAGGCCGAGGCCGCGCGCCAGCGGTTCATCATGGCCAACCTCCGGCTGGTGGTCTCCGTGGCCCGCAAGTACCAGGGCCAGGGGCTGCCGCTGCTCGACCTGATCCAGGAGGGGAACATCGGGCTCATGCGCGCGGTCGAGCTCTTCGACTGGCGCCGGGGCTTCAAGTTCTCGACCTACGCGACGTGGTGGATCCGTCAGGGCATCACCCGGGCGATCGCCGACCGTTCGCGCTCGATCCGCCTGCCCGTCCACATCCACGACCGGCTGCGCAAGCTGAACCGCACCCGGTTCCAGTTCGCTCAGACGATGGGCCGGGAGCCGAGCCGGGAGGAGCTGGCCAAGGCGCTCGACACCACCGTCGAGGAGATCGACGATCTGACCGAGATGGGGCGCCGCGAGCCGCTCTCGCTGCAGTCGCCCGTCGGCGAGGACACCGAGCTGGGCGACCTGATCGAAGAGGTCGACTCGGACGCGCCGTTCAACGAGGTCGAGGACGCGCTGCTCCGCGAGGAGATCGGCACGGCCGTGGACCGGGTGCTCGACGAGCGTGAGCGCCACGTGGTCGCGCTCCGGTACGGCCTCGAGAACGGCCAGCCGCTGTCGCTGCGGGAGACGGGCAAGGTGCTCGGTCTGTCGGGCGAGCGTGTGCGGCTGATCGAGCGCGAAGCGCTGCGCAAGCTCCGCGACTCCAACCTGATCTCGGCCGTCGCCGCCAACTGACCGCGGCGCCCTCGGGCGCCGCATCGAGGGGGCCGAGCATGTCCCCGTGGCGCAAGCGAAGGTTGCGGTCCGAGCCCACCGCCGCGGGCGATCCTCCGGGCTGGATCCGACGGACGGTGTCGATCGCGGTCGACCCCGTGCGGCTCCCCGGCGACCTCGTCGTTCCCGCGCCCGCCAGGGCGGTGGTCGTCTTCGCGCACGGAAGCGGCTCCAGCCGGTCGTCCCCTCGCAACGTCGCCGTCGCGACCACGCTGAACGGGTCCGGGCTCGCCACCCTGCTGTTCGACCTCCTCACCCCGGGGGAGGCGGAGGATCGAGCGCGGGTCTTCGACGTCGACCTGCTCGCGGCGCGTCTGGGGGCGGCGGCCAGGTGGCTCGCCCAGTGGCCCGCCCTGCGGGACGTCCCGATCGCGTTCTTCGGCGCGAGCACCGGCGCGGCGGCCGCCCTCATCGCGGCGTCGGCGTTCGGCACAGGGGTGTGTGCGGTCGTCTCGCGCGGGGGACGGCCGGATCTCGCCGGCCCGGCCCTCGAGCGCGTCGTGGCGCCCACGCTGCTGATCGTCGGCGGGGCGGATGCGGACGTCCTCGCGCTGAACCGCGAGGCGGCCGCGCGGCTGGCCGGAGAGCACCGGGTCGAGGTGATCGCGGGCGCCGGACACCTGTTCGAGGAGCCCGGGGCGCTCGAGCGGGTCGCGGAGCTCGCGGCCGAGTGGATCTCGAGCCGGGCCGCGAACGCCTCCGGACGACGCGGGTAGGGTTGGGCCCGTCCCCGTCCGAGGAGGCTCCATGCTGCTGCATCTGTCGATCCACCGACCGGTCGCGGGAAAGGAGCGGGACCTGATCGATTCGATGCACCGGTTCGGTCGTGGCGACGGCCGGCCCATGGAGGGACTTCGCGACGCGTTCACGCTCCGGGACCGGGAGACGGGGACCCTCGTGGGGCTCACCATCTGGGAGTCGGAGGAGGCGTTCCGAGCCGGGGTGCCGCGGATGAGGGCGGCGGTCGAGGGCGACGACTTCGCATCGTGGGAGCAGGACGGTCCCGAGGTCTACCTGCTCGAGCCGGTCTGACGCCGGGGCTCGGGCACGAGCCGCATCAGCCCCATCGTGAACAGGATCAGCAGCGCGGCGCCGCCCGCCGCGGCGGCCCACGCCGGGGGAGGAACGCCGGCCGCGGGCGCATCGGCGAAGCCGGGGTCGACCCCGGGGCCGGTATCGGGTGGCGGCTCGAACCGCACGATCCGCAGCGTCTCCCCCCGGCGCTCGACCACGGCGTAGGCTCGCGCCACGGCGCCGTCCGTACGGACGACCTGGAAGGGAACGAGGAAGGTTCCGCCCGGCCGAGGCCGCGCGTCGCCGACCTCGATCACGTCGAGCTCGCCGGGATCGAGGTCCTCCCAGCCGGGCAGGACCGTGTCGGAGATCGCCCCGGATGCGTAACGGTCCGGTCGGCCCGCCGCCCCTTGGCTGAGCGAGATCAGCCAGCGCTCGACGACGCCCTCGGGCCGCTCGATCCCTCCGCAGGAGGGCACCAGGAGCGCCGTGACGAGGGCCGACGCCAGCCACGCTCGCCTCACGACGCGACCGCCGACGTGTCCATGGCGACGAGATCCACGCGCCGGGTCTCCGGCAGGTAGCGCCAGGCGATGAACATCGCGCCCGGGACGAACGCGATGATCGCCAGGCTCATGGCGTCGCCGATCGATCCGATCGGACCCGTGACGTGGTCGCCCAGGATGCCCACGATCAGCGGGGCCACGATCGCCCCCGGCACCTCGAACGCATTGCGGCACCAGGCGGCCGCGCGGCTCCGGACGTAGGTGGGGAAGAGCTCGGTGGAGAACGCCGACGTCATCGCGACCGAGCCGAGCCCGAAGAAGATCGCGAGGCACAGGACCGGGAGCATCAACAGCTCGGAGTGGATCTGGAACAGCCAGGTGCCGAACCCGAGCGTCCCGGCCATGTAGATCTGGAACACGGGGATCCTCCCGTACCGGTCCATGAGCCGGCCCGCCACGATGAAGCCCACGGCGCCGAGCACGCCGGCCGCCGCCAGGTACAGCCCGGAGGTCGACACCGACATACCGACCTCCTGCTGTGCGTAGTAGGCCCACCAGAACGAGGCGGCGGCCACGGCCGCGTGGCGGAAGAACGTGAGGAGGCCGACGGCGAGGATGCGCCGGCGGAACGCCGGCCGCCAGGGCTCCCACACGCTCGTGTGGTCGAGGCGGGCGCTGGCCGGGTCGGCCGCGACCGCGAGGTAGCGCTCGGTCTCGAGCATGCCGCGGCGGCCGAGGGCGATCAGGCCGAGGGGGATCAGGTTGACGAGGTAGAACGCGCGCCACGACAGCGGTGTCGACTGCAGCCCGATGAACGCGAGCACGCCGACGAGGATGCCGCCGAGCGTGTTCATGGACGTGACGATCCCGAGGGCCCGTCCTCGCTCGTGCGTCGGGAAGTCCTCCACCACCATCGTGATGGCGACGGCCCATTCCGCCCCGAGGAACACCTGCGCCAGGAACTGGGCGCCGGCGAGGAAGACCAGCCCCGGCGAGAGGGCCGTGAGGAAGGCCGAGAGCGTGTAGCCGACGATCGTGATCAGCAGGAGTCGCTTGCGCCCGATGCGGTCCGCCTGCGCCGCGAGCGCGAACGCCACGACCGCTCCGAGCCCCACGAGCGCCCGGATCCACCCCGCCTGGGACTCGCTCCCGCCGAGGTCGCCGAGGATGAGCGCGAGGACGAAGGACAGGACGAACGTGTCGTAGCCCTCGAAGAAGGTGGCGGCCGAGAGCAGGACCAGCAGCTTGCGCCGGTACTGGGGTGGGTGGAGCTCGCGGCCGGCGTCCTCGACGTCCACGGCCGGCATCATGCCCGAGGGCGCCGCACCACGCATCCGCCGCGGTCGGGGCGGAGCGGCCTCATGCCAGCCGGCGAGCCTCTTCGACCTGCCGCCCGATGCTCTCCATGACCAGGTCCGTGAGTCGCTGCGCGTCCGCCGAGGAGGCGACGGCTCCCTCCGGGACCACCGGCGGGCCGAAGGCCAGCCCGAGCTTCGGCCGCCAGGGGCGGTGGGCGTGGAGTCCCTGCTTCGGGTATCGGCGGTGCGTTCCCCAGATGCCCACGGGAACGACGGGAGCTCCCGACGCGATCGCGATCCGGGCCGCCCCCCGGCGCCCTCGCTGCAGGCCCTGCTCGGGGCGGGGGTTCACCCGGCCTTCGGCGAAGACCCCGGCCAGGGCCCCCGAGCGCACCGTCCGGATGGCCTCGTCGAGCGCCCCCGAGTCGCCCTCGCCGCGGCGCACCGGGATCTGCCGGTAGGTGCGGAGCGCCCATCCGAACATCCGGGTGCGGAAGAACTCGGCCCCGGCGAGGAATCGGATCATCCGCCGCCGGTCCCGTCCCACGACGAGCGCGAGCGCGACGCCGTCGAGCGCGCTGATGTGGTTGCACACGACGATGGCGGGGCCGGTCGCGGGCACGTGATCGACGCCGCTCACCCGGATCCGGAAGAAGACCCGCCCCGCCGCGCCGACCAGTGCCACGCCGAGGCGCCACCACCCGTTGAGCTCGCCGCGCCGGGACATCGCGGCCGGATGCTACCCGCGGTCGGAGCGGGCCCGACGGCTAGGATGGCCTGGGACGGCGCACGAACGAGGGGGCGGCGTGGAGCCGACGGCCATCGAACGGATCGGCGCGACCGCAGGCGGGCGGTACGAGGAGTACGTCGGAGCGCTCGAGCGGATGGTCGACGTCGACTGCGGCTCGTACACGCCCGAGGGCGTGAACGAGATCGCGGACCTGTGCGCGGCGCGCTTCTCCGCCCGCGGCTGGTCCGTCGAACGCCGGCCTCACGTGCCCGCCGGCGGCGAGCCGCGGCTCGGCGACCTCCTGATCGGTCGGCTCGACGGCTCCGGGGGGCCCCGCGTGCTCCTCATCGGGCACACGGACACGGTGTTCGATCCGGGCACCGCCGCGGAGCGGCCCTTCAAGATCGAGGGCGACCGGGCGCTCGGGCCGGGGGTCTCGGACATGAAGGGCGGGCTCCTGCTGGGGTTCTTCGCCGTGGAGGTGCTCCAGGAGGCCGGGTTCGACGGGTTCGGGCGGATCACCTACGTGTGCAACCCCGACGAGGAGATCGGATCGCCGTGGTCGCGGGAGACGATCCGGGCGCTGGCGGCGGAGGCCGACGCGGCGTTCGTGCTGGAGGGGGCCCGCGAGAACGGCGACATCGTCTCCTCCCGCAAGGGGGTCTCGGACTTCCGGATCGAGATCGTCGGCCGGGCTGCGCACGCCGGCGTCGAGCCCGAGCGCGGACGCAGCGCCATCCTCGAAGCCGCGTACAAGACCGTGGCGCTCCAGTCCCTGAACGGGCGGTGGCCGGGCGTGACCGTCAACGTGGGCGTCGTTCGGGGTGGCACTCGGACCAACGTGGTGGCCGAGCGATGCGCCATCGAGGTCGACGTGCGCTCGCCGCAGGAGGCGACGCTCTCGGCGGCCGAAGCCGAGGTGGAGCGCATCGCCCGTGAGCACAGCGTGCCGGACGTGACGGCCACCCTGACAGGCGGCGCCTGGCACCGGCCGATGGAGAGGGGCGAGGGCGGGGCTCGGCTGGCCGCCCTGGCCACGGCGGTGGCCCGCGAGCTCGGTTTCGAGCTCCGGGACGCGGCCACCGGGGGTGCCTCGGACGCCAACACCACCTCGGCGGCGGGGGTCCCGACGCTCGACGGTCTCGGCCCGGTGGGCGGCGACGACCACGGGCCTCGAGAATGGATCGATCTGACGAGCGTGGTGCCGCGAATCGCTCTGTTGAGCGGTCTGATCTCCAGGCTGGACGGGGTGCTCTGACGAGGGAGGGGGCACGCGTGGACGTCGGCAGCGTGCGGATCGACAAGCCGGACGACCTGAACGTGATCGTCGGGCAGTCGCACTTCATCAAGACGGTCGAGGACCTGCACGAGACCTGCGCGCTCGTGCCGGGGATGCGGTTCGGCATCGCGTTCAACGAGGCCAGCGGACCGTGCCTGGTCCGGCGGAGCGGGAACGACGACGAGCTCGTCGAGGTGGCGGTGGGAGCGGCCCGGGCCATCGGAGCCGGCCACGTCTTCGTCATCGCGATGCGGGACGCCTTCCCGGTCAGCGTGCTGAACGCGATCAAGGCGGTACCCGAGGTCTGCCGGATCTTCTGCGCCACCGCGAACCCGCTCGAGGTTCTGGTCGGCGAGACCGAGCTCGGACGGGGCGTGCTGGGCGTGATCGACGGCTCCCCGCCGCAGGGTGTGGAGACGGACCGAGACGTCGAGGAGCGCAAGGAGCTCCTGCGGCGGTTCGGGTACAAGCTGTGAGCAGGGTTCCGATCTCCCCCGAGTTCCTGCAGGGGCTCCGCGAGGCGCACGAGACGTATCGGCACCTCGTCGAGGGCATCCCCGCGATCTTGTACGTCGACGCCGTCGACGACGCCTGGACCTGTCTCTACGTCAGCCCGCAGCTGGACACGGTCCTCGGGATCCCCCCGGAGCGGTGGCTCCGGGACCCGGCGGCGGTGTCGGACCTGATGGATCCACGAGACCGGAAGCGGGTGGCGGCCGAGCGCCGGCGCTGCAACCGGTCGGGTGAGGCCCTGCGGGCCGAGTACCGGCTGCGAGCCGGCGACGGCAGGGAGGTGTGGATCCGCGACGAGGCGGCGATGGTGCGCGACGACGACGGCGGCCCGATGTACTGGCGTGGGGTCATGGTCGACGTCACGGAGCGCCGGGCCACCGAGGCGCGGCTCCGGCGGAGCCTGGCCGATCTGCGCCGGGCCACCGAGGACCGGCGCCGCCTCCTCATGCGGATCGAGCAGGCACAGGAGGAGGAGCGCCGGCGGATCGCTTCGGACATCCACGACGACTCGATCCAGGTGGTGACGGCGGCGCAGGTCCGCGCGCAGGCCCTGGCGACCAGGCTGGACGACGGCGACCTGCGGGCCGAGACCGAGGCCCTGCGGGACACCCTCCGGGAGGCCGTCGAGCGGCTGCGGCACCTCGTGTTCGAGCTTCGGCCTCCCACGCTCGGACGCGACGGCCTCGTCCGGGCCCTGCGCTCGTACGTGTGGGGTCGCGAGGGGCCGGAGGTCCAGGTGGAGGACGGGCTCGGCTCCGAGCCGCCGGAGGACGTTGCCGCGCTCCTGTTCCGGATCGCACAGGAGGCGATCACGAATGCCCGCAAGCACGCCGGGGCCACGCGCATCACGGTGACCGTGCTCTCCGAGCCCGACGCGGTGCGGCTCCGTATCAGCGACGACGGGGCCGGGTTCGACGTCTCGGTGGTGGAGGCCCCCGATCCCGGCCACATCGGGCTGGCCGCGATGATCGAGCGCGCCGAGGTGGCGGGTGGCCGCCTGCGGATCGACAGCGTCCGAGGGGCCGGGACCACCATCGAGGCCTGGATGCCGATCGGGGCGGGGGCGCCGCCCGAGGTCATTCCCGGGTCGTGACCTTGGATGCGCGCATGTACTGGCCGGGCGTCCGCCCCCGGCTCTGCGCGAGCTTCCACGCCAGGAGCTGCACCGGGATGATCGACACGGCGGACAGGAGCGCCCGGTCCACGTAGCCCGTCGCGACCGGCCGGGCGCCCTTGGGCGCCTCGCCGTCGGGCGTGACGACGAGCACGTTCGCCCCGGCGTCGACGAGGTCCGCCGCGAGCCCGAGGTCGAGCCGTCGGGTCTCGGGCTCGGTGGCGAACACGATCGCCGTCATCTTCGGCCCCGCCAGCTCGAGCGGGCCGTGGCGGAACGCGCCGGCCTCGAACGACTCCGACACCACGCCCGACTCCCTGAGCACGAGCGCGCCCATCTCGGTGGCGGCGCGGGCCGGGCCGCGGCCGATCACGGCCATGACCTCTCGCTCGCCGTGCCACGCCGCCAGGTCGGACGCGAAGCCCTGCGGGTCGTCGAGGAGGCGCTCGGCCGACAGCGCCGCTCCCTCGGCGGCCGTGCGGGTCCGGTCGACCGCGGTCTCGACGCTGTCGCCGGCGAGGAGCCGCGCCAGTCCCGACAGCGTCGCCATCGCCGCGGCGAACGTCATGGTGGAGGGGCCGAGCTCCTGGCCGACCCGGGTGTCGATCGTCACGTCGGCCCGCCGGGCCAGCTCGTTCTCGAGCCCGTTCGTGATCGAGACGAGGAACGGCCGGGAACGCTGCTTCGCGATGTCGCTCATCAGCTTGACGATCTCGGCGCTCGCGCCCGACTGGCTGACGACGACGGCGAGCGCCTGGTCCGACAGGATGGCCCGGCGAAAGTGCAGCAGCTCCGCGGTGTCGACGAGCAGTGCCGGGACGCCCCGGCCGGCCAGGTCGTTCACCGCGGGGTAGCAGGCGTCGTACGAGCTCCCCATGCCGGTGAACGCGATCGTGCGCGCGGCGGCGGCGCCTTGGCGGACGCGGTCGAGGTGTTCGCGCTGCTCGACGAGCGACATCGCGGCGCGGCGCATCGCGTCCGGCTGGCCGGCGATCTCGGCCAGGAAGGGGTCGGAGAAGCCCTCGAGTGATCTCATCGGGGGAGTGTACGGCGCCGCTCAGGCGCTCACGACGGCCGCCGGTTCCGGCGTGAGCGCCAGCCCCGTCTGGGGATCGAAGTAGTGGAACCGTCGGGGATCCACCGACAGCCGGATCCGGCCACCGGGCCGGCACGAGGTGCGGGGATCGACGCGGGCGCAGAAGACGGCCCCGCGCTCCTCGGCGAGCAGGGCGTACTCGCCCTGGTCCTCCTCGGTCGCCGCCAGGGTCTCGTCGGTCTCCACGGGCGGCGCGTCGACCGTGAACAGGACGTTCACCTCCGACCCGAGCTCCTCGGTCACGTCGGCCGTGACCTCGATCGTCGGCAGTCCCTGCCCGGACCAGACCTCCGCGTCCTCCAGGTCGGGCGGCCGGATCCCCAGGATCACCTCGCGGCCCTCCAGGCGATCGGCGCCGATCCCGGCCGGTACCGGGATCTCGAAGCCCGCGAAGCGGACGACACCGCCCGCGACCGTGGCGCCGACGAGGTTCATCGGCGGAGAGCCGATGAAAGCGGCGACGAACAGGTTCGCCGGGTGTCGGTAGATGTTCTGCGGCGTGTCGACCTGCTGGAGCAGGCCGTCGCGGAGCACCGCGACTCGCTGCCCGAGGGTCATCGCCTCGACCTGGTCGTGCGTGACGTAGACGGTCGTCGTGCGCAACCGCTCGTGGAGCTTCGCGAACTGCGCGCGCATCTGGACGCGGAGCTTCGCGTCCAGGTTGGACAGCGGCTCGTCCATCAGGAACGCCTGCGGCTCGCGCACCATGGCCCGGCCCATGGCCACCCGTTGCCGCTGGCCGCCGGAGAGCTCCGCCGGCTTGCGTTCCATCAGCGTGTCCAGGCCGAGGATCCGAGCGACGTCGAAGACCCGCCGGGAGCGCTCGTCCTTCGGCGTCTTGCGCAGCCTCAGGCCGAACCCCAGGTTCTCCTCGACGCTCATGTGCGGGTACAGCGCGTAGTTCTGGAAGACCATCGCGATGTCGCGCTGCTTCGGCGGGAGGTCCGTGACCTGGCGGTCCCCGATGTAGAGCTCTCCCGCCGTGACCTCCTCCAGGCCGGCGAGGATCCGCAGGATCGTCGACTTGCCGCACCCGGAGGGGCCGACCAGCACCATGAACTCGCCGTCGCCGATCTCCAGGGAGACGTCGTCCACGGCGACCACGTCGTTGCCGAACACCTTCGTCACGCCCTGCAGGACGATGCGCGACATCGCTATCCCTCCAGTCGGCCGGGTCGTCGGGCGAGCAGGTCGTGGGTCAGGGCGTCTCGCAGGCGCGCCTTGGCGGCCCGCGAAGCGCCCACCCGGTCCAGGCCGAGCAACGCCGCGCCCACGACCGGCGGGGCCTGCAGGACCGTCACGGCCGCGCGCGGAGCGATCAGTCCGATGCCCTGCCCGATCCGCTCGAAGAACGACGCGAACGGCGTCCGGAAGATGCCGCCCCCCAGGACGACGTGGACGTCGAGCCGCGACATCCGCAGCCGGCGGATCGCGGTGGCGGCCATCGTGGCGATCTCGTCGGCCTGGCGGTCCACGATGGACCGGGCCACCGCATCGCCGCCGGCCGCCGCCTCGAACACGAGCGGCGGCAGCTCGGCGACCCGCGCCTCGCTCAGCCGGCCGAAGTACATCGCCTCCATGACCTGGCGGGGCCGGCGCATCCCGAAGTGCGCCGGGACGGACGTGGCCAGCGCCGTTCGCGAACCCCGGCCGTCCTCCGAGCGCGCGGCGTGCCACAGCGCGGCCTCGCCGATGTCCGAACCGCCGCCCCAGTCGCCGGCGATCCAACCGAGCGCGGGGAGGCGGTACGTCCTGCCGGTGGGCGAGACCGCCGAGCAGTTGGTGCCGTACCCGCAGACCACGCCGACGCCCCAGGTCCGTTCGGTGCCGGCTCGGAGCACCGCGAACGTGTCGTTGCGCAGCAGCGTCTCGGCAGTCCATCGCCGTCCGTCCAGTCCCCGAAGGATGCGCCGGTCGTCCCGGGGCAGGTCGGCGCCGGCGAGGCAGAACACGCCGAGCGGGGCCAGCGGCCGGACGTCATCCCGGAGCCCGGCCCGGCGCCTCGCCGCCTCGACCGCGCCGGCGACCGATCCGAGATCCCCGGGCTCGCGCCCGTTGCGCTCGGCCGGCCGCACGCGCGCCGCGCCGAGGACCGTTCCGTCGCGCCCGATCAGCGCGGCGTCGATCTTCGAGCCGCCGCCGTCGATCGCGAGCACGGCCGGTCTGGTCACGGCAGGGCCTCGAGCTCGTCGACGGTCACGAAGGAGGCCCCGGCCTCGGCGAGGCGCGCGACGGCGACCGGCACCGCCCCGCGCGTCGCGGCGGGCCACGAATGCATCAGGACGACGGCGCCGTCGCCGTGCTCGAGGACCCCGTCGACCACGGCGCGCTCGACGTCGGTCGACGAGTGCGACGGCTCCCAGTCCTCGGGCTCGACGTGCCAGTGGACGTTGCGGTAGCCGAGCTGGCGGAGCACCCCGAGGACCCGGGGGTCGTCGGACCCGTCGCCGAACGGACAGCGGAACCACGGGCGGGGATCGGCGCCCGTGATCCTGGCGACGTCACTTCCCGCCTCGCCGACGTCATCGCGCAACCCGGCGTCCGACAGGCGGGTCAGCCGGGCGTGCGAAGCGGAGTGGTTGCCGATCAGGTGTCCTTCGTCGGCGATGCGGCGGGCGAGGTCGGGGTTGGCGCTGGCCCATCGCGACTGGATGAAGAAGGTGGCGCGGAGACCGGCTTCGCCCAGCAGGTCCAGGAGCTGATCGCCGGGGTCCGAGGCGACGAGATGCCGATCGGCGTGCTCGGCGTCGAAGGTGAGCGCCACGCGGAACGGGTCATTCATGGGTCGTCACCTTGGATGCCCGAGTGTATCCGCCGGGGATCCGCCCGCGTTCGCCCGCCAGTCGCCGCGCCAGGAGCTGGATCGGCACGATCGATGCCGCGGAGCCCAGCAACCGATCCATCGCCGGAACGGCCACGCCGAGCGCGTCCGGCGGGGCCTCCCCGCCCGGCGCGAGCACCGCCACCGAGGCGCCCGCCCGTACCAGGTCCGCGGCGAGCGCGAGGTCCAAGGGCCGGGTCTCGCGCTCGGTCGCGATCACGATCGCCGCGAGGTCGGGCCCGGCCAGCTCGAGCGGGCCGTGACGGAACGCCGCGGTGGCGAACGACTCCGCCATCACGCCGCTCTCCTTCAGCGTCAGCGCGCCCATCTCCGCGGCGGCTCGGGCCGGCCCGCGACCGAGCACCGCGATCACCTCCCGGTCGCGGACGACCTCGGTCAGGCGTTCGGCGACGGGCTCGCCGCGCTCCAGGATGGCCTCCACGGCCGTCGCCGCCTGCTCCGCGGCGCTCCGGGCGCGCTCGACCGCCGCGGACGGTTCGACCCCGGCCAGCGCTCCCGCCACGGCGGCGAGGTGCGCGAGTGAGGCTCCGAACGTCATCGTCGACGGCCCGAACTCGGCTCCCGCGCGCGTGTCGAGGCGCAGGTCGGAGCGCTGGGCGAGCTCGTTCGCGAGCCCGTTCGTGATCGAGAGCGTCACGGGGCGCTCGGGACTCCGGACGACCGACTCGGCCAGGCGGACGATCTCGGCGCTCTCACCGGACTGGCTCACCGTCACGAGCACGGTCGATGGCCGCAGGATCGCCGAGCGGAAGTGCAGCAGCTCCGCGGCGTCGACGTGCAGGGCCAGGACGCCTCGGACGGCGAGCTCGTTGACCGCCGGGTAGCACGCGTCGTACGAGCCCCCCATGCCCGTGAAGATCGCGACGCGCGGAGGCGTCCGCGACAGCGTCTCGATCGTCCGGACCTGGTCGGAGAGCGCGTCGGCGGCCCGCCGGAGCGCGGCCGGTTGGCCGGCGATCTCGGCGAGGAATGAGTCAGGAAACTTTCCTAACCATTTCATCGGGTGCAGTGTACGATGCCCGTTCATGGGTGTGAAGGTGGCCGTCGTCGGCGCGGGAAGCACCTACACGCCCGAGCTCGTCGAGGGGTTCGTCCGCCGGGCGGACCGGTTCCCCATCGACGAGCTGGCTCTCCTCGACATCGACCCCGAACGCCTGGCGATCGTGGGGGGCCTGGCGGGCCGGATGCTCGACCGCGCCGGCTTCGGCGGGCGGCTCGTCCTGACCCGGGATCGGGATGAGGCCGTCGAGGGTGCCGCGTTCGTCATCGTGCAGCTGCGGGTGGGTGGCCAGGCCGCCCGCCTGCTCGACGAGACGATCCCGCCGAGGTTCGGTTGCGTGGGGCAGGAAACGACGGGGCCCGGCGGCTACGCCAAGGCGCTTCGGACCGTCCCCGTGGTTCTCGAGCTCGCGGAGGCGGTGGCGCACCGGAGTGCCCCGGGGGCCTGGCTCCTCGACTTCACCAACCCGACCGGGCTGATCACGCAGGCCCTGCTGGACGAGGGACATCGAGCCATCGGGCTCTGCAACGTGGCGATCAACGTCCAGCGCGACCTCGCCGAGCGGTTCGGGGTGGAGCCGGAGCGCGTCGAGCTGGAGCACGTCGGGCTGAACCACCTGTCGTGGGAGCGGGCGGTGCGCGTCGACGGCGTCGACCGGCTCCCCGAGCTGCTGGAGACCGACCCGGCGGGGGTCGCGGACGACTTCCCGGTGGAGCTGGTCCGCGCGCTCCGGGCGATCCCCTCCTACTACCTGCGGTACTACTACCTGACGGGCGACGTGCTGGCCCACCAGCGCGAGGGCGGCCCGACGCGGGCCGAGGAGGTCATGGAGATCGAGGCCGGCCTGTTGGAGATGTACCGCGACCCCTCGCTCGCCGAGAAGCCCCCCCTCCTGGAACGGCGGGGGGGCGCCTACTACAGCGAGGCCGCGGCGCAGCTCGTCGCCTCGCTGGCGGCGGGGACGGGGGATCGCCAGGTGGTGAACGTCCGCAACGAGGGCGCGATCCCCAACCTGGCGGCGGACGACGTCGTGGAGGTGGCGGCGCGGATCGACGCCGACGGCGCGCATCCGCTGCCGGTCGAGCCGCTCGACGAGGTGATGCTCGGGCTCGTGCAGCACGCGAAGGCCTACGAGCGCCTGACGATCGCGGCGGCCACCGGCGGCGACCGCTCCGTGGCGCTCTTGGCCCTCATGGCCAACCCCCTGGTCCCCGATTACCCGACCGCGGCGGCGCTGCTCGAGGCGATCCTGGCCGCGAACCGCGACCACCTGCCGCGCTTCGCGTGATGGGCGGGGTCGCGCTGCTCGACGGCGTGGTGGTCGACGCCACCACGAAGGGGTTCCCTCCGGTGCGCGAGCCGGTTCCGCTGCGGGAGGTCGGGGCGATGGGGTGGACGCTCGAAGACCTGCAGCCGCCGGTCATGGTCCTGCGCGCCTCGGCCCTCGAGCACAACCTCGCGCTGATGGCGGGCTTCTGCGAGCGCGCGGGGGTCGCGCTCGCGCCTCACGGCAAGACGACGATGGCGCCGCAACTGTGGCGCCGGCAGCTCGACGCAGGTGCCTGGGGGATCACCGCCGCGACCGCGGTGCAGGCGCGCGTGATGCGCGCCGCCGGCGTCCGGCGCGTCCTGATCGCGAACGAGCTCACCGATCCCGGCTCGATCCGGTGGGTGGCGCAGGACCTGCGGGACCAGGGCACGGAGCTCGTGGCCTACGTCGACGGGCTCCGCGGGGTGCGGCTCCTGCAGGACGGGCTCCGGGAGGCCGGCGCGCCGAGACCGCTGTCCGTCGTCGTCGAGCTCGGTCACCAGGGCGGCCGGACGGGATGCCGCGATCCCGATGAGGCGGTCGAGATCGCCCGGGCCGTGGTGGGCGCCTCGCACCTGAACCTGGCCGGCGTGGCCGGGTTCGAAGGCACGATCGCCCACGACCGGGAACCGGGAAGCCTCGCCGCGGTCCGCGCCTTCCTCGACGCGATGCGGCGGCTCGCCGAACGACTCCTCGAGGGTGGTGAGCTGGCGCCGCGACCGATCCTTTCGGCCGGCGGCAGCCACTACTACGACCTCGTGGCCGAGCGCCTCGCCCCTGGCTGGCCCGCGGACGAGGAGCCTCTCGTCCTCGTGCGGGCGGGGTGTTACCTCACCCACGACGACGGGATCTACGCGTCCGCCACGCCGCTCGCGAACGAGGAGCCGGAGCTTCGGTTCCGGGCTGCGCTCGAGACCTGGGGGGCCGTGCTCTCGCGGCCGGAGCCGGAGCTCGCGCTGGTGGGGCTGGGTCGCCGGGACGTCCCGTTCGATCAGGGATATCCGCGACCGCTGCAGCTGCGGCGCGTCGGAGGAGAGCTCGAGCCCGTCGACGGGCGGATCGAGATCCTGTCGCTGAACGACCAGCACGCGTTCTGCCGCCCGGGCGCGGGGGTTCCCGTCGACGTGGGGGATCTCCTCATGTGCGGGATCTCGCATCCGTGCACGGCGTTCGACCGGTGGCGGGTGATCCCCGTCCTGGACGACGAGGACCGCGTGGTCGACGCCGTGGCCACGTTCTTCTGACGGCCGCCCTCACGGGACCGAGCGGCGGGCCACGACCTCGATCTCGACGAGGAGGCCGGGCGGCAAGCGCACCCCGACGGTCGAGCGCGCGGGGTACGGCGCCGAGAACCGCTCGGCGTACGCGCCGTTGAACGCCTCGAAGTCGCCGAGGTCCGCCAGGAACGCCGTGACCTTGACGACGTCGTCCAGCGAGCAGCCCACCGACGCCAGGCAACGCTCGACGTTGTCGAGCGCCCGCCGCGTCTGCTCCCCGATGCCGCCCTCGACCAACGTCCCGGCCTCGTCCTGGGCGACCTGGCCCGCCGTGTAGACGAGATCTCCGGTGATCACGACCGGGCTGTAGGGGAACCTCGGAACGGTGATGCCCTCCGGCTGCCGAGCGTCTCTCGTCACGTCGAGCCTCCTCCGGCCGGCCGGGGTGTCGCCCCGCCTGCCTTGACTGCGGTCGGGGCGCGAGCGTAGCATCCGTCAATAGTTAGGAAAGTTTCCAAACCACTGTGACCACGGATCCACCGCTGGGGGGCACGACGGTCGACCAGACGTTCGCCGCGGGGACACCGAGCCTGCTGAGGGCGATCAATGAGCGCTCGGTGCTCGAGTTCGTCCGGCAGATGGGGCCGGTCTCGCGGGCGCAGATCGCCCGCGACAGCGACCTGTCCAAGCCGACCGTCTCGCAGGCGCTCGCGGCCCTGCTCGAGGCGCGGCTGGTCCGGGAGGCCGGCCGGTCGAGCGGAGGGCGGGGCCCCGCGGCGGTGCTCTACGAGCTCAACCCCAGGGCCGGCTGGGTGGTGGGCCTCGACGTTGGGCGCGACTTCGTGCGGGCCGCCGTGGCCAACCTGTCGGGCGAGATCGTGGCCCGGCGGGACGAGCGAGCCAAGGTGCGGAGCCAGCGGACCCTGATCTCGCAGATCGGGGAGATCGCCCACGGCGTCGCGGCGGAGGCCGGCGTCCGGTGGAAACAGGTGACCTTCGCCACCGTGGGCAGCCCCGGCGTGTTCGATCCCGAGACGGGCCATGTGGCGCTGGCCCACGCCCTGCCTGGGTGGGGCCGGACCGGGCTCGTCCAGGCGGTGCAGGACGAGCTCGGGACGAAGGTGGGCTTCGAGAACGACGTCAACCTCGCGGCCCTCGGCGAGCAGTGGCTGGGCCTTGGCAAGGGCGTGGCGAACTTCGTGTACCTGCATGTCGGGACCGGTGTCGGGGCCGGCCTCGTGCTCCGGGGCGAGCTCTACCGCGGGCAGACCGGATCGGCCGGCGAGGTCGGCTACGTGCCGATCGGCGGTGATCCCCGGCAGCCGGCGCTCCGGCGGCGCGGGGCGCTCGACGCGGACGCGGGCGACTCCGGCCTGGTGGCGACGGCCCGGCGGCTCGGCATGGCCGAGCCGGTGTCGGCCCGCGCGGTCTTCGCCGCCGCGCGCCGCGGTGACCCGCTGGCGCTGCGCGTGGTGGCGGTGGAGGCCGGGCGGATCGCGCTGGGGGTGGCGGCGATCGTGCCGATCGTCGACCCCGAGCTGGTGATCCTGGGCGGCGGGATCGGTCGCAACGGTGACCTGCTGCTCGAGCCGGTGACCCGGGGGGTCCGCGAGATCAGCCCGTTCCCCGTCCGGATCGAGATCTCACCGCTCGGGGAGGAGGCGACCGTGCTGGGCGCCGTGTGGATGGCGCTCCAGGCGGCCCAGGAGCTGTTGTTCACGAGGACCCGCCGGGCGGCCGTGTCGTGACCGCTTGGGTGGTGAGAGGAGCCGAGGGATGCGTGGGCGTTCCCGGGCATCGACGTGGAGAGGGGGGCCGATGAGACGCCTGACGATCGCGCTGGCCGCGTTCGGACTGATCGCCGCGGCGTGCACCGCGGGCACCGAGGACGAGGGGGGGCCGTCGCCGGTCGACACGAGTCCCGACGCCTCACACGCGCCGGTGACGATCTCGATGTGGGTGCCGTTCGCGGGCGCCGAGTACGACAAGGTCGCCACGGTGTTCGACATGTTCCACGCCGAGTACCCGTGGATCACGGTCGACGTCCGGACGGGCATCGGGGAGAACGACGACAAGGTGCTCGCGGCGATCCGGGCGGGGAACCCTCCTGACGCCGTCATGTCGTGGTCGCTCGACAGCGTCGGCAAGTTCTGCGCGACGGGAGCGTGGCAGGACCTCGCCCCGTACATCGAGCAGTCGGGGATGGACACGAGTCTGTTCCCGCCGTCCGTCACGCGCTACACGAGCTACGCGGGAAGTCAGTGCGCGCTCCCGTTCCTCACGGACGCGATGGGGCTGTACTACAACGAGGACCTCTTCGCGAAGCACGGGATCACCGAGCCCCCGAGGACGATGTCCGAGCTCTCGGACATGGCGAAGGAGCTCACCGAGTTCAATGCGGACGGCTCGATCAAGGTCGCCGGGTTCGTGCCGTGGTTCGGGTACTACGAGTTCACGCCGCTCGAGCTGTCGATCATCTTCGGCGCGGACTACTACAACGAGGACGGGACCGCGTCGGCCGTGGCCACCGACCCCGACTGGCAGAGCCTGTTCGCGTGGCAGAAGGACCTCGTCGACTTCTACGGAGCCGACAAGCTGAAGGAGTTCGTGGCCGGGGCGGGAGACGAATGGTCGGCGCCGAACGACTTCCAGCGCGGCCGCGTCGCGATGATGTTCGACGGCGAGTGGCGCGTCGCGATGATCAGCGACTTCGCACCGAACCTGAGCTACGCCACCGCCCCGTATCCGACGCCGGACGGCATGGAGGACCAGTACGGCATCGGCCGGGTGGGCGGCACGATCATCGGCATCCCTCGGGGCTCGGCGCACGCCGCGGAGGCGTGGCTCCTCGTCCAGTACCTGGCCACGAACACGGACGCCCTCGTCGCGATGGGCAACGCGATCCGCAACGTCCCGACGACGTTCCCGTCGCTCGAATCGCCGGATCTCGACGTCACGCCGCAGTTCCAGACGTTCCTCGACATCTTCGCCAACGCCGGATCGCACTACAAGCAGACGAGCGAGATCGGCACGGCCGACCAGGACCTCGTCACGGACTTCGGCGCGGATTGGCAGGCGGGCGACGTGCAGGACCTCCAGGCGGGCCTGGCGCAGGTGGCGCAGCAGATCGACGACGAGCTCGCGGCGGGCGGCGGCTGAGCCGGCGCGGCCCGGAGAGGAGGCTGCGCTCATCGCCGCGACCGTGACGGAGGCGACGGCTCGCCCGTCGTTCACCCGACGGCGCCCGCCGCGCCGTCGTGCGATCCGCCGCTACGGCGTCGTCGCCCTGTTCATGCTGCCGTGGATCGTCGGGTTCGTCGCGTTCATCGCGTACCCCATGGTGGCCAGCCTGTACTACAGCTTCACGAACTACGACCTGCTCTCGGCGCCGCACCTCGTCGGGTTGGACAACTTCCGGTTCATGTTCACGAAGGACCCACAGTTCTGGCAGGCCATGCGCAACACGATCTGGATCATCTGCGTCGGGCTGCCGCTCGAGGTCGCGTTCGCGCTGCTGACCGCGATGCTCCTGACGCGGCCGAGGCGGGGCCACCGGGTCTACCGGACGATCTACTTCCTGCCCACGCTCGCCCCGCCGGTCGCCGCGGCGCTCGCGTTCGTCTTCATCCTCAACCCGGCGTTCGGGCCCGTGAACCAGGTCCTGAAGGCGGTCGGCGTGCACCACCCACCCCTGTGGTTCTTCGATCCGTCCACGTCGAAGTGGGGGCTCGTCCTGCTCGGCCTGTGGGGGGTCGGCCAGACGATGATCATCTTCCTGGCCGGCCTGCTCGACGTGCCGAGGCAGCTCTACGAGGCCGCCGACATCGAGGGGGCCACCGGCCTGCAGAAGTTCCGGTACGTCACGCTGCCGACGATCTCGCCGGTGATCTTCTTCTCGGTCGTGGTCGGCGTGATCTGGGGGTTCCAGTACTTCACGCAGGCATACGTCGCGAGCTTCGCGGTCGCGGGTGGGGCGCAGAGCGCCGCCGCGTCCAACGTCGGCTCCCCTCAGGGCTCGATGCTCTTCTACTCGCTGTACCTGTACGTGAAGGGGTTCTCCGACTTCCGGATGGGCTACGCGTCCGCGATGGCGTGGATGCTGTTCCTGATCACGATGGCCTGCACGGCGCTCCTCATCAAGACGTCGCGCCGTTGGGTCCACTACCAGGGAGGCTTCCGATAGCCACCGTCACGATCCCCAGGGCGACGCGGCCCGCGGCCTCGATCGCGCGGCGGCCCGTCCCCCCCGACGTCCGGCGGCGGCGGTTCCTGCGCGAGGTGGCGAATCACGCGCTCCTCATCGCCGTGGGGATGATGTTCCTCCTACCAGTGGTGTTCATCCTGCTCACGGCGGTGATGAACCGCGACCAGGTGCTCGGCGCCAACCTGTGGCCGAGCCCGTTCCGGTGGTCGAACTTCACGCACGTCTTCCAGCGGATCCCACTGCTGCGCTACACGCGGAACACGTTCCTGGTCGCGAGCCTGTCCACGGTCGGCGTGGTCGTGTCGTGCATCCCGGTCGCGTACGCGCTGTCGCGGATCCGGTGGCGGGGTCGTGGGGCCGCGTTCCTGCTGGTGCTCTCGACGATGATGCTGCCGTTCCAGGTCACCGTGATCCCGCTCTACATCATCTTCGTGCGCTTCGGCTGGATCGGCACGATGAAACCCCTGATCGTGCCGCTGTTCTTCGGGGACGCGTTCACGATCTTCCTGCTCCGGCAGTTCTTCCTGACGATCCCGGAGGAGCTCTCGGACGCCGCGCGCGTCGACGGCGCGAGCGAGTTCCAGATCATGACGCGCCTGATCGTGCCGCTCGCGAAGCCCGCGATCGCCGCCGTGGCCCTGTTCCAGTTCCTGTACTCGTGGAACGACTTCTTCGCCCCGCTCCTCTACCTTGGCGAGAACCCGAAGCTGTGGACGCTGTCGATCGGCCTGTCGGAGTTCCGGCACCAGTTCGGCACGGAGTGGAACCTCACGATGGCGGCGTCGGTGCTGTTCATGCTGCCCGTGATCATCCTGTTCTTCCTGGCGCAGCGGGCGTTCGTGGAGGGCGTGACGCTCACCGGCGTCAAGGGGTAGCGCGAACGCAGCTCGCGGTCCCGTGATCGGCGAACGCCGGCTGTCCCGCCGCCGTCACCCACGCCCAGCGATAGCCGTCTGCGCGCAGGACGAGGCGCAGCACGCCGAACGAGTCGGCCTGGGCCACCTGGAGGTCCACGGGCTGCGGTCCCGGTGGGATCGCGTAGTGGCTCCGCCCGCCGGTGCCGACGACGAACTCGCGGATGCCGCGGTCCGGGTCGGAGGCGCCGTCGGGATCCTGGGGGGACCACCGCTGGTAGTTGTGCGAGTGGCCGTTCAGGACGAGGTCGGCGCTCGCGGCGTGCAGGAGCTGCCAGAGCGGCCGGACGGCGCCCGAGGCGCCGCTGCCGGTCGAGAAGGAGAAGAGCGGGTGGTGCCAGTACGCGATCGTGCACGGGTAGTCGGCGTCCGCGTGGTGTGCGAGGTCTCGCCGCAGCCAGGCGTACATCACGTTGCCCGGGCCGGGATCGGCGGGGCCCCGGGCGGGGCCGCAACCCCCCGGCGCGAAGCAGAGCTCCGAGTTGAGCGCGACGAGATGCCAGCACGGGGACCCGGGGCACGTCCCGAGGTCGAAGGAGTAGAAGCCCAGGCGCTTGGGCCCCTTGACCGCCCGGCCGAAGTAGCGGAAGTACCCGCCCGGGCGCGACGACGGGTCCTGGCCGTACTCGTGGTTTCCTGGGACCGGGCTGAGGTTCGCGAAGGCCCGACCCCACGTGGAGTCGAAGTACGCCGCGAAGTCGTCGAAGGCGCCGGTCTCGTACTGGTTGTCGCCGAGCGTGAGGACGCGGTCCAGGTCGCCGCCCGCGATCAGGTCGGCGGTGTCGTCGTACTGACACACGCCCGGCTCGCGGCGGCCGTTCGGCGGTCCCTGGCAGGAGATGTCGCCGGCGGCGGCGATCACGAGCCGGTCCGCGCTTCGAGCGGCAGCCGCGGGTGCCCCAGCTCCCGCCACGTCGCGGGGGATCGGCGCCGCGGCATCCCCCGTCGCGGCTCCGAACGCGACGAGCGCGACGAGCGCGACGACCAGTGCCATCGTCCGGCGTGCCGCGCTCACCACACCCGGAACATCCCCGGGCGGTCGTCCGGGCGCCGGCCGAAGCCGTAGCGCTCGTAGAACCCCTCCGCATCCCGGGCGGCCATCAGCCCGACGAACGCCCCCGGCCGGGCCACGCGCTGGAGGTAGCCCATCACCCCGCCCATGATCTGCGCGCCGAGGCCGCGCCCGTGGTACTCGGGCACGACGATGACGTCCTGCACGTAGAAGTACATGCCGCCGTCACCGACCACACGGCCGCAGGCGACGGCCTCGCCCTCGTGCAGGACGACGCAGGCGTACAGGGAGCTCGAGAGGCCGGTCGCCAGCCCCTCGTCGGTCATCTCGCCCCATCCGGCGGTCTCGCGGAGCCGACGGTACTCGGGCACCGTCGGCGCGCGCTCGACGAGATCGAACTCCTCCACGGAGCGTCCAGTGTAGGACCGACGACGGGCGAGCCCACGCCGGCGGTCGTCTCATGCCGTTGCGCACCGTCGCCGCGGGCCGGAGGGCCCTGCCGGGGCCCCTCCGGCCGAGCCAACGTGAAGGGTCGGACGCAGGAACCAGACCCGCTGATCAAGGAGGAACGTCGATGACACCCGGAGCCAAGACGGTGCACGAGGCACACGAGCCGTTCCAGCGGCAGGTGGGCTCGATCCTGGTCCTGGCGGATGCGGTGGGCACCGTGCCGACGGCGGAGCTCGCCCGGCGGACGGGCGAGCTGCACGAGTTCCTCGCGCACAGCCTGATGCCGCACGCGCTGGCCGAGGACTCGATCTTCTTCCCTGCACTGCGCCAGGGATCGGACGACCCCCGGACGGTGGCCATGACGCGCTGTCACCGCCAGCTGGCGCTGTTCACGGACGAGCTCGAGGCGCAGCAGGCCGTCCTGTCCGACCCCGACCGGGCGCGCGACGCGGAACGGGAGCTCAAGCGGATCCTCTACGGGACCCACGCCCTCCTCACGACCCACTTCGCGGCGGCCGAGGCGGCCTTCACGGACACGCTCGCCGGCAAGCTGTCGCCGGCGGAACGCGAGGAGCTGTTCGCGCGCATCGACCGCTATGCGGACGACGTCGCCAAGCTCCTCGAGTTCGGCGGCTAGCCCCCTCGATCCCGAGCACCCCCAACGCAGGGCCGTTCGGCCCCCTCGACCCGGGACGGTCTTTCGGTCCTCGGTCACAGGTTCCGGCTGTCTCCGCGGCCCGCGAGGCGCGCACCTACGGTGTGAGTCGAACGACATCAACCAGGAGGTGCCGCCATGGCGGACGAGAAGCTCGTGATCATGCTGACGCACGGCCCGCAGGACGCGGAGCTGGCGACGATCCCGTTCGTGATGGGGTGCGCCGCGCTGGCCTCGGACGTCGACTGCGTCCTGGGGTTCCAGGCCGACGCGGTCGAGCTCGTCCACGAGGGCATCGCCGACAAGGTCGAGGCGCCGGAGTTCCCGCCGCTCGCCACGCTGTTGTCCACGTTCCGTGAGCTGGGCGGGACGCTGCTCGCCTGCAGCCCCTGCCTGAAGAGCCGCGAGATCCCGGCGGAGGCCCTGGTCGAGGGCACCGAGGTCGTGGCGGCGGCCCGCTTCGTCGTCGAGCTGACGTCGGCGACCAACACGCTCGTCTACTGAGGCTCCGCGCGACCACGAAGGAGGAACGACATGAGCATCGTGCTGACCGAGACGGACCTGTCCGGCATCGAGGCCGGCAAGGTCGTCGACGCCCGTGGCAGCGCCTGCCCGGGCCCGCTGCTGGAGGCGAAGAAGGGCATCGGCGCCGTGGCCATCGGCCAGGTCCTCGAGATCTGGTCCGGCGACCCGCAGACGAAGTCGGACATCGAGACCTGGGCCGGCAAGGTCGGGCACGGGTTCCTCGGGGTCGCTCCCGCCGACGGCTACGACCGCATCTTCGTGCGACGGGCCAAGTGACCACCCACCGGACCGCGGGAAGAGGGTGAAGCCGCGTGTCCGCCGCCCGTGAGGCGGAGGAGACCCCGACCAGGCTGCTGGTCCTGGCCTCGCTCCTGTGCGCCTACCCCGGGATCGACTCGACCGGGCAGGCGCACATGGACTACCCGGCGAACACGTACGTGCTGCCGACGCCCGATCCGGTCATGTTCCCCGAGACCTTCTACCTGTACTGCTTCGATCACGGCGTCGACGGGATCCTGATCGCGTCCTGCGGGACCGACAGCCCCTACGAGGGCGCGTACGAGCAGCTCGCGGCCCGGATCGATCACGTGTACGTCCGGATGAAGGAGCGCGGGCTCGACGTCCGGCGGCTGAAGCTGACGGCGATCTGCAGCGTGTGCTCGAAGGCGTTCGTCAAGGAGGTCGGCGATCTCGCGGCGCTCGTCGCCGAGCTCGGCCCGGCATGCGACGAGATGCGGGAGGCGGTGCCGGCGTGAGCGACGGCTCGCCGAGGCGGATCGAGACCGACGTCCTCGTGATCGGCGCGGGCATCGCCGGCCTCCAGGCCTCCCTCGACCTGGCCGACCAGGGCCACGGTGTCCTGCTCGTCGAGCGCGAGGCGAGCATCGGGGGCCGGATGATCGCGCTGTCCAAGGTCTTCCCGACCATGGACTGCTCGAGCTGTATCACCACGCCGAAGATGTCGGCGGCGGCCCACCACGAGGGCGTGGCCACGCTCACGTACACCGACGTCGAATCGCTCGAGCCGGCGGGAGACGGGTTCGACGCCACGCTCGTCCGCCGGCCGCGGTACGTGGACGAGGACGCGTGCATCGGCTGCCGCCTGTGCGAGTACGCCTGCCCGGTCGACGTGCCGCACGAGTTCGACGGCCAGCTGGGGGCGCGGCGCGCCATCTACATCCCGTTCGGCACGGCGATCCCGCAGAAGGCGGTCGTCGACCTGCCGAACTGCATCCTTTGCGGCAAGTGCGAGAAGGCGTGCCCCACGGACGCCCTCGACTTCACGCAGGAGCCGGAGACCATCCTGGTGCACGCGTGCGCGGCGGTCCTCACCACGGGCTTCCGGCCCACGCCCACGGGCGCGAAGCGCGAGTACGGCGGGGGGGTCGCGGCGAACGTGATCTCCGGCCTCGACATGGAACGCTTGCTGTCGCCGAACGGCCCGTACGGCCGGGTGCTTCGCCCCTCGGACGGCAAGATCCCCGAACGCATCGCCTACGTGCAGTGCGCGGGATCGCGGGACGAGACGCTCGGCGTCCCGTACTGCTCACGCGTGTGCTGCATGTACGCGATCAAGCAGTCGATGCTCCTGTCGGGCGCCCTGCCGCTGGCAGACATCACGATCTACTACATGGACATCCGCGCGTTCGGGAAGGGCTACGAGGAGTTCTTCCAGACCGCGCGGGCCATGGGCATCGAGTTCGTCAAGGCCAAGGTGGCGCGGATCGAAGAGATCCCCGGCGGCGATCTCCGGCTCCGCGTCGAGCTGCAGGAGGAGGACGGCCGGATCGCCGACGCCGAGCACGACCTCGTGGTCCTCTCGGTCGGGATCCAGCCCTCGGGCGACGTCCGGCGGTTCGCGCCGGTGGCGACCGACGCCTACGGGTTCGTCCGCTCGCTCGATCCGGCGCTCGACGTGACGAGCACCGACGTGCCGGGCCTGTTCGCCGCCGGCACGGCCCTCGCCCCGAAGGACATCGTCGACACGGTGGCCGAGGCGAGCGCGGTGGCGGTCCGGGTCTCGGGGTACCTGCGAAGAGCGGAGTCGAGGCCGCTCGTGGGGGCGTCCCATGCCTGAGTGCCGGATCGGCGTCTACGTCTGTCACTGCGGCGGCAACATCAGCGACGTCGTCGACGTGCAGGCCGTGGCGGACCGTGCCGGCGCGGACGACGAGGTGGTCGTGGCCCGGCACCTCCCGTTCATGTGCTCCGACGAGGGCCAGTCCTCGATCGAGAAGGACGTCGAGGAGCTCGGGCTCGACCGGGTCGTGGTCGCCGCCTGCACCCCGAGCCTGCACGAGACGACGTTCCGCCGCGCGGTGTCCCGAGCCGGGCTGAACCCGTACCTGTACCAGCACGCCAACATCCGCGAGCAGGTGAGCTGGGCGCACGTCCACGACCACGCCGCCGCGACGGACAAGGCCGATCGCATCGTGCGGGCCGCCGTGGCCAAGGCATCGGCGCTCCGCGCCCTGGACCGCGTGCGGGTCGCGGCCGTGCATCGCGCCCTGGTGGTCGGCGGCGGCGTGGCGGGGCTCCGGGCCGCGATCGACGTCGCGAGTCGGGGCATGGAGGTCGTCCTCGTCGAGCGCAGCGCGACGCTCGGCGGGCACGCGCTCCGGCTCGGCCGCGCCTATCCGACCGACGAGCCCGGGCGGGACCTGGTCGCGAGGCTCGTCGAGGCGATCCGGGCCGAACCGCTGATCGACGTCCGGCTCACCACCGAGGTCGTCGGGGTGAGCGGGTACGTGGGCGACTTCCGCGTCGAGGTGCGATCGGTCGATCCGAGCCGCAACGGGGACGCGAGGACCGAGGAGGTCGAGGTCGGGGCGATCGTGCTCGCGACCGGGTTCCGTGACTACGAGCCGGCCGAGGGGGAGTACGGAACGGGGTCCCCGCGCGTCATGACGCTGGCCGCCTACCAGGAGCGCCTGTTCTCCTGCCCCGCGGACGCCGATCTCGGGGCGGTGCTCGGGCTCGAAGGACCGGTACGCTCGGTCGCCTTCCTCCACTGCGTGGGCAGCCGGCAGGTCGCCGGCGTCGACGAGGTCACGGGAGAGCTCAACGCGTACTGCTCGCGCGTGTGCTGCACGGCCACGGTCCGGGCGGCGGCCGGGACACGCCGCCGCTTCCCCGGCGTCCGGGTGGTCGACGTCTACCGGGACATCCGGACCTACGCGCGCGACCAGGAGGCGGCGTACCGGGAGGCCGGCGAGGCCGGGGTCCTGTTCGTGCGGCTCCCCTCGGACGAACGCGCCCGGGTCGAGGCCGCCCCCGGGGACGATGTCTATCCACTGGTGGTCCGGGCCCGCGACACGCTCACGTTCGGGGCGGAGCTGGAGGTGCCCGTCGACCTCGTCGTGCTGGCCACGGCCATGGAGCCCGGTGGAGCGGAGCAGCTCGTCGCGATGACCAAGGCGCCCATCGGCGCCGACGGGTTCCTGTTGGAGGTCCACCCCAAGCTCCGCCCGGTCGAGAGCGCGATCCCAGGGATCCTGCTCGCCGGGACGGCCCGCGGCCCGATGGACATCACCGAGAGCACGACCTCGGCCTCGGCGGCCGCGGCCAAGGTGGCGACGCTCCTGGCGCGCGATCACGTCGAGATGGAGCCGTTCGTGGCGCGGGTCGACCCGTCCCGGTGCACGGGTAGCGGGTCGTGCGTTCCGGCGTGTCACTACGCCGGCGCGATCGGGCTCCAGGAGGTCGAGCTCGAGGACGGCGTCGTCGCGAAGCGGGCCTACGTGAACCCGGTCGCGTGCAAGGGCTGCGGCGCGTGCGTGGCGGCGTGCCCGAACGGCGCGATCGACGTCCAGGGATGGGAGATCGGGCAGTACCTCGCCATGGTCGACGCGATCACGAGCGAGCCGCCTGTCGTTCCGGCGAACGAGGTGGCGGAGGCGGTGACGGCATGACGGGGCCCGAGACCGAGGTCGAGGCGACCGAGCCCAAGAAGAAGCCCGGCACGATCGGGGCGTACAAGCAGCGCCACGGACCGGCCTCGCCGGAGCTGCTCGAGCGGGTCCGCGTGCAGAACCACGTGAAGGCCGCGGTGCGCCGCGCGCTCGCCGCCGGCCCGCTCACGCCGCCGGAGGTCGCCGCGGCCGCGGAGATCTCGCCTCGGGAGGCGCTGTGGACCCTCATCGCGATGCGCAAGTACGGCGTCGTCGTCGAGAACGGACAGGAGGGCGACTACGTTCGGTACGCGCTCTCCGGAAAGGACCCGCGCGCATGAGCGTGGCCGTGGAGGAGCAGCGAGCGCCGGCCGTCAGGATCGGCGAGAGCCTGATCCCCGAGCTCGAGCGATTCGGGGCCGTCGATGTCTCGGCGTGCTTCAACTGCGGGACCTGCTCGGCCGTGTGTCCCATCGCCGAGGACGACGGGGCGTTCCCGCGCCGGATCATCCGCTTCGCGCAGCTCGGCATGCGAGACCAGCTCCTGGCGAGCCACGAGCTCTGGACCTGCTACGGCTGCGCCGAGTGCACGGAGTCGTGTCCGCGGCAGGCGGATCCCGCCGGGTTCATGGGGGCCGCCCGCAGCTACGCGATCGCGAGCTACGACCGGACCGGCCTCGCCCGGCGCCTCGCGACCTCCGTCCCGTTCGCGGGCATCTTCATCGGGCTCCTCGTCCTGGTCCTGGCGTCGTTCATGTATACGGCGCATCAGCCGGTGCACGGCTCCGAGCTCGCCTTCTTCGAGTACGTCCCCGCCTCGTACATCCACGAATTCGGGCTCGTCGTGTTCGGGCTGTTCGGCGTCGCAACCGTCGCAGGCCTCGTGCAGATGATCCGTCACGTGACCGGGCCGGCGCGCCGGGACGACGCCCCGGACCCGGCCGGCGCCGGCATGGTCGAGGCGGTGCGCTACTCGGTGGTCCAGGAGTCGCTCGGCCAGCGGCGCTTCCGCGAGGAATGCGCCGACGATCCCGAGGCGTCGGCCCGGCCCTGGTACCTGCGGCGTTGGTTCGTGCACGCCGCGACCATGTGGGGCTTCCTCGGCCTTCTCGGGGCCACGCTCGCCGACTTCGCCCTCGAGCTCACGGGCGTGAAGCCGACCGGGACGCAGGTGCCGGTCTGGTATCCGGTCCGGCTGCTCGGGACCCTCGCCGGCCTGCTTCTCGTGTATGGGACGACGATGATGATCCTCCGCCGGGCCCGCGGTACCGACCGGTCGTCCGCGAGGTCCACGGTGTGGGACTGGTCGTTCCTGTGGATGCTGTGGGTCGCCGGCCTGTCCGGGTTCGCCCTGGAGCTGGCGCTCTACCTTCCGAGGGCTCCCTCGTGGGGATACACGACCTTCCTGCTCCACGTCGGCGTGGCGATGGCGCTGGTCCTGCTGGCGCCATTCAGCAAGTTCGCGCACGCGATCTACCGGCCGGTCGCGCTCGCGGTCTTCCGTCTGCGCGGGGGCGGCCGCTCGCGCGACTCCGCGACCCGCTGATCCGTCACCCGGCCGGCCGCTCGAGCCCATCGAGCGAGCGGACCAGGAGCCGCAAGAGCTGCACCCGCTCGCTGGGGGTGAGCGCGCCGAAGAGCTCGGCGTTGGCACGCTCGCTCACCCTCGCTCGCGCGCGCAGCGCGCGCCGACCGTCCTTCGTCAGATCCAGCGCGTAGCGGCGCCGGTCGCGCTGGTCGCGCCGGCGCTCGACGAAGCCGGCCGCCTCGAGCCAGTCGACGAACGCGACCAGGTCGCTCGGGTCGAAGCGGAGCCGCTCGCTGGTCTCTCGCTGGCTGGACACTCCGAACTCCTCGAGGCAGGCGAGGATCGCGAAGTGCGGGAAGCGCATCTGCTCCGCGGGATCCGCGGCCTCGGCGATGCGTTGCTGTCCGAGTCGGAACGCCTGGCGCATCAGCAGGAACATGACGGCGCTCGGGTACCGCAGCAGGCTCGCCGGGTACTCGAGGGGCGACTCGCCGGGCGAGGCCATCCGCAGGCCCTTGATCGCGCGACGGCGCATCCTCGGGCCCGGACCGACCGCCGACTCCGGCGGGGTGGCGGGGTTGACACGCATGGGAACCCATCCTTATCGTGGGTGATACCCATGATTTACCACGATCAAGGTTCCGGCGCCACCGCGGAGGGTCCCGAACCGGGCGCCGAAGCCGCCGCCGGTGGCGAGCCCGTGATCTCGGTCCGGGGGCTGGAGAAGCGATTCGGCGAGCTGGTCGCGGTGGCCGGCGTCGACTTCGAGGTCTACCGGGGCGAGACGTTCGGGTTCCTCGGCCCCAACGGCGCCGGCAAGACGACGACGATCAACATGCTCTGCACGCTCGCGACGCCCACCGCCGGCGCCGCGACCGTGGCCGGGTTCGACGTCCTGCGCGAGCGGGACGAGGTCCGGCGGAGCATCGGGCTCGTGTTCCAGGACACGACGCTCGACTCCTACCTTACGGCCGAGCGGAACCTGCGCTTCCACGCCGAGCTCTACGGCGTCCCCCGCGCCGAGATCGAGCCGCGGCTGAAGCAGGTCATGGAGATCGTCGGGCTGTGGGACCGGCGGGGAAGCAAGGTCATGGAGTACTCGGGCGGCATGATGCGCCGGCTCGAGATCGCGCGCGGGCTGCTGCACTACCCGCGCGTGCTGTTCCTCGACGAGCCCACGATCGGCCTGGACCCGCAGACGCGGTCGCACATCTGGACCTACATCTCGGACCTGAAGAAGCGCGAGGACATCACGATCTTCCTGACCACGCACTACATGGACGAGGCGGAGAACTGCGACCGCATCGCGATCATCGACAACGGCAGGATCGTGGCGCTCGAGACGCCCGAGGCGCTGAAGGCGAGCATCGGCAAGGATCGGGTCCAGATCCAGACCCCGGACGACGAGGCGACGATCGCCGCGCTCCGCGACCGGTTCGGGCTCGAGGCCGGCGTGCACGAGGACGCCGTCACCTTCTCGGTGGAGTCGGGCGAGCAGTTCGTCCCGCGCCTGTTCGCCGAGCTCGGGATCCCCATCCAGGCCGTGCGGGTGTCCCGGCCCACCCTGGACGACGTGTTCATGTCGTACACGGGCAAGACGATCCGCGACGCGGAAGGGGAGAACCCGCTCCGGGCCATGGTCAAGGCGTTCCGAAGGAGGCGGTGAGGGTGGCCACGGAGACCGCGCGGCGACCGGAGCCGATCGCCTCCGAGGGCCCGGTCCGGGCCGCCCGCCGGGGCCTCGCGCACGAGTTCCGGGGAGCCAAGATCGTGTGGCACCGCGAGATGATCCGGTTCTGGGAGGACCGCTCGCGGCTGGTGGTGTCGCTCCTTCAGCCGGTGCTCTTCCTGTTCGTCCTTGGCACCGGCCTGTCGTCGCTGGTCTCCGGAGGGACCGGTGGGCTGTCCCTGCGCACGTTCCTGTTCCCCGGCGTGCTGGCGATGTCCACGATGTTCACGGCCATGTTCTCCGCCGCCTCCCTGGTCTGGGATCGCGAGTTCGGGTTCCTGCGCGAGATGCTCGTGGCGCCGGTGGGGCGCGGCGCGATCGTGGTCGGCAAGGCGCTGGGCGGTGCGACGGTGGCCACGGTGCCCGGGGTCGTCATGCTCGCGTTCGCCGGCGCCGTTGGGGTGCCCTACGACCCGGTGTTGTTCGTGACCCTGGTCGTCGAGCTGCTCCTGCTTTCGTTCGTCCTGACCACGGTGGGTATCGCGGTGGCCGGTCGTATCAAGCAGATCCAGTCGTTCATGGCGCTCACCCAGATGTTCCTGATGCCGATGCTGTTCCTGTCGGGTGCCATGTTCCCGCTGTCGAACCTGCCGGGCTGGCTCCACGTGCTGACCCGGATCAACCCGCTCACGTACGCCGTGGACCCGATGCGCCGGGCGGTGTTCTCGCACCTCGACGTCTCCGCCGCCGTCCGGGACACCCTGAGCCCCGGCGTGACCTGGGGGTCCAAGGTCGTGCCCGTCGGCCTCGAGCTGCTGCTCGTCCTGCTGATGGGGGTCGGCCTGCTCGCCGTCGGCATCGCCGAGTTCCGCCGCGCGGAGTAGGGCACCCCTCGCCGCCGGGACAAGGTCGGGCCGATCGGGCGGTATCCTCCCGGCAAACCCTCGCACAAGGACGGGATCCCACGCGCTTCGGACACTTCGACGACGACGAGCGCGAGTACGTCGTCTCGCAGCCGGATACACCGCTCCCTTGGATCAACTACCTGGGGAGCGAGGAGTTCTTCGGCATCATCTCCAACACCGCGGGCGGCTACGCCTTCTACCGAGACGCCCGGCTGCGCAGGCTGACGAGGTTCCGGTACAACGCGCCGGGCGACGGGGGTGGGCGATACCTGTACGTGCGGGACGATGAGACCGGGGACTACTGGTCGCCGTCGTGGCAGCCCACGCAGAGTGACCTCGAGGACTACCGGTGCCGGCACGGGCTCGGCTACACGGTGATCGGCTCCCGCCGCAGGGGGATCGAGGCCGAGACCTGGTACCTCGTCCCGCTCGGCGAGACGCTCGAGATCTGGAAGACCTCCATCACGAACCACCGTGACGCCCCGGCCCGACTGTCGCTGTTCAGCGGGGTCGAGTTCTGTCTGTGGGACGCGCTGGACGACGCGACGAACTTCCAGCGCAACTACTCCGTGGGCGAGGTGGAGGTCGACGGCGGGGTCATCTTCCACAAGAGCGAGTACCGGGAGCGCCGGAACCACTTCGCGTACTTCGCGTGCTCGGCCGAGGTGGCGGGGTTCGACACACAGCGCGAGGCGTTCCTCGGACCCTACCGAGGGTGGGATCGGCCGCTCGTCGTGGAGACCGGGCGTTCGGGGGGCTCGATCGCCCACGGGTGGGCGCCGATCGGCTCGCACCACGTGGAGCTCGCGCTCGAGCCGGGCCAGACGCGCGACGTGGTCTTCCTCCTTGGCTATGCGGAGAACCCGGCCGACGAGAAGTTCGACCCACCGGGGTCGCAGACGATCGACACGCATCGCGTCCGCCCTGTGATCGACCGATACCTGCGGACCGAGGAGGTCGTCCGAGCGATCGGGCGGATCCAGGACCGGTGGTCCCAGCTCCTGGAAGCGATGCAGGTCGCCACCCCGAGCGAGCACGTCGACCGCATGGTGAACGTGTGGAACGCGTACCAATGCATGGTGACCTTCAACCTGTCGCGGTCGGCCTCATCGTTCGAGTCGGGGATCGGGCGGGGGATGGGGTTCCGCGACTCGACCCAGGACCTCCTGGGCTTCGTCCACATGGTTCCCGATCGCGCGCGGGAGCGGATCCTGGACATCGCGGCCACGCAGCTTCCGACGGGCGGCGCCTACCACCAGTACCAGCCGCTCACGAAGCGCGGGAACGACGCCGTCGGCTCCGGTTTCAACGACGATCCGCTGTGGCTGGTGCTCGCGGTCGCCGCGTACCTCAAGGAGACGGGCGACCGGTCGATCCTGGACGAGGCCGTGCCGTTCGACAACGCGCCCGGATCGGAGGCCCCGCTCCTGGACCACCTGCGGCGCTCCATCGCGTACACGCTCGAGCGCCTCGGTCCGCACGGCCTGCCGTTGATCGGCCGGGCCGACTGGAACGACTGCCTGAACCTGAACTGCTTCTCGGAGACGCCGGGCGAGTCCTTCCAGACCACCGAGAACCGCGAGGGTGGGGTCGCCGAGTCGGTGTTCATCGCCGGGCTGTTCGCGCTGGCCGCCGAGGAGATCGCGCAGATCGCCGAGCGCGAGGGGTTGGGCGAGGAGGCCGTCGAGTATCGAGCCGCTCGCGAACGCATGGCCGCCGCCGTCCGGGACCACGGCTGGGACGGCGAGTGGTTCCGTCGCGCCTACGACTACTTCGGGCGGCCCGTCGGATCGTCCGAGAACGCGGAGGGCCGCATCTTCATCGAGCCCCAGGGGATGTGCGTGATGGCCGGCCTCGGGCTCGAGGACGGCACCGCCGAGGCGGCGCTGGCGTCGGTGGAAGAGCACCTGGCGACGCCGCACGGCCTCATGCTGCTCCAGCCGGCCTTCACTCGGTACCACCTCGAGCTCGGCGAGATCGGTTCGTACCCCCCCGGCTACAAGGAGAACGCCGGGATCTTCTGCCACACCAACCCGTGGGTGATGATCGCGGAGACCCTGGTCGGAAACGGGGATCGCGCGTTCGACTACTACCTGCGCATCAACCCGTCGGCGCGGGAGGACCTGAGCGAGGTCCATAGGTGCGAGCCCTACGTCTACGCGCAGATGATCGCGGGCAAGGACGCGCCCGTCCACGGCGAGGCCAAGAACTCCTGGCTCACGGGGACGGCGGCCTGGAACTTCGTGGCCGTCACGCAGTGGATCCTCGGCATCCGCCCCGAGCACGACGGGTTGCGGGTCGACCCATGTGTCCCGGCGGACTGGAATGGATTCCGCGTGTGGAGGCGTCGCTTCCGGGGGGCGATCTACGACATCACGGTGCGGGTACGGCGCGAGGGCGGCGGGCGCACGTCCCACCTCGTGGTCGACGACCGCCGGATCGAGGGCACGCTGATCCCGCCGGCTCCTCCCGGAGCTCGGGTCACGGTGATGGCGACGATCGAGCGATAGCGCTCGCCGCACGTTCGGGCGGCCGCGTCGCTCCGTCCTCAGCCAGCGTCGGAGCCGCCCCGACGGCGGGGACGACGACACGGACGGAGGTTCCCCCGTCGACGGTCGAGGCGATCTCGAACGAGCCGCCGACCATCTCCACGCGTTGACGCATCCCCAGGAGCCCGTAGTGGTCCAGTCCGAGCGACCCGGGCCGGTCCGGGTGCATCCCGATCCCGTCGTCGCCGACCTCCAAGTGGACGGAGCCGCCGACGACCCCGAGCGTGACGTCCACGGACCGGGCCCGAGCGTGTTTGACGACGTTCGCCAAGGCCTCCTGCGCCACCCGGTACAGGACGATCTCGACGGCCGGCTCGAGGCGCAGCGGGAGCTCGACGTTCACGTTCGGCTCGACGTCGGAGCCCTCGACCATCGAGCGGACGAGGTCCCGCAAGGCGGTCACGAGCCCGTACTCGTCCAGGATCGGTGGACGGAGCCCCGTCATGAGATGGCGGAGCGCGGCGATGTCGTCGCGCAGGAGGCGTTGCACCCGGTCGAGCGACTGGCTCGCAGCCGAGCCGTCCCCGCTCTCGATCCGTCTGCGCGCCGTCTCCAGCCCGATGTCCAGCGCCGTCAGGTGCTGGATCGGGCCGTCGTGCAGCTCGAGCGAGATCCGCTTGCGCTCCTCCTCGAGGGAGCTCACCGTGCGGTCGAGGAGGCTTCGGCGTTCCGCCTCGAGGCGACGCAGCTCGAGCAGGAGCGAGCGGAGCTCGCCGTCTCGCTCGACGAGCGCCCGGTTGGCGTCCTCCAGCTCCCCCGAGTACGCCCGGAGCTGCTCCTCGCTGCGGAGCAGCCGGATGCGAACCCGGGACAGGACCTCGCCGACCATGACGCACGTCGGGACCACGAGGATGAGCGAGCTGGCATCGGAGGCGAAGTCGCCGGGCAGGAGAAGCAGCGGCAGCAGGTACGAGACGACGAGGAGCGGCGAGGCGATCAGCGATGCCCCCGAAGGACGCGTCATGCCGAGCCACACGAAGACGACCACGTAGTAGCTGCTGTAGGAGTACGGCGCGTACCCGTTGAACACGTTGCCGGCCGAGATGAGTGCCAGCGCGACGGGGAGCAGGACCAGGTTCGTCCGGGGCGGCCAGCGCTCCCACGGCAGGCGCCACACCACCGCGCCGAGAGTGACGGCGATGCCGCCGACGGACGCCAGGGCGGAGCGGTTGATGTCCGGCGGGCCGGGCAGGATCGCCGCCAGCCCGGCCACCATCCCCCCGCCCACCAGGAACGCCGAGCCCAGTCGCGGTCCGCTGGGATGGAGCCAGGAGGGCGCGATCGACCTACTCATCCCAGCGTTCCTGTCGGGAGTTCGGGGGTCGACCTTGAGGTGTCCGATCGGCGGGCGGGCCGAACGCCCCCATCGGACCGGTCCCATCGCACCCCCGTCGCCGCCGGCCCCGGGCGCAGAGTCTGACCGCGGAGCGCGCCGCATTCCGGCCGCCTGCTCGAAGCGTGGAGGGACATGATGAAGATCGGGGACGTCGAACAGGGCAAGCGGGCGGACCTGGCCGGGCCCGGGATCGGCAGCTACGAGGAGCTGGACCGCGTGCTCCCCAACGACTACCGCTCGCTGCTCTCGCCGCGCGAGACGCAGGAGGCGATCTTCGAGGTGAAGCGGTTCATCGAGGACGCCCTGTGCCGAGAGCTCGGGCTCATCATGGTGCAGGTCCCGCTGATCGTCGATGCCGACTCCGGGGTCAACGACATGCTCGACCGTGACGGGTCCCGGGGGCCGGTGCAATTCCACATCTCCAACGACCGCGACGTGCACCCCATCGAGGCGCAGGTCGTGCAGGCCGCGACGAAGTGGAAGCGCATCGCGTTGAAGCAGTTCGGCATGGGCGTGGGCGAGGGCATCTGCACCGACATGCGTGCCGTCCGCAAGGACTACTTCCTGGACCACGATCACAGCGCCTACGTCGACCAGTGGGACTGGGAGCGCGTCGTCACCGAGGACCGGCGGAACCTCGACGAGCTGAAGAAGGCCGTGCGGGCGATCTGGCGCGTCCTGCGCGGCGTCGAGACGCACGTCCAGGAGCTGTTCCCGCAGCTCCGCGACGAGCGGTTCCCCGATCTTCCCGAGGAGATCACGTTCCTGCACGCCGAGGAGATCCTCGCGCGGTACCCGGACCTACCTCGCAAGCAGCGCGAGACGATGATCCTGCAGGAGCACCCGGCGATCTTCATCGTGGGGATCGGCTGGACGCTCGCCGACGGCTACCCGCACGAGCTGCGAGCCGCCGACTACGACGACTGGGTGACCGAGACGGTCCTCGGGCGCGACGGGCACCCGATGCACGGGCTGAACGGCGACATCCTCGTGTGGAACCACGTCACGCAGCGCCGGCACGAGCTCTCCTCGATGGGCATCCGGGTGAACGCCGAGACGCTCCGCAAGCAGCTCGAGCTCACCGGTCAGCTCGACTGGCTGACCCTCCCGTACCACCGCGGCATCACGTCGGGGGAGCTCCCCCTGTCGATCGGCGGCGGGATCGGCCAGTCGCGGACGCAGATGCTGCTCCTGCGCAAGGCGCATCTCGGCGAGGTGAGCGTCACGGTGTGGCCGGCCGTCCTGAAAGACCTGTGCGCCCGACACGGGATCAACGTCATCGAATAGCCGCCGTGCTGTCGCGGACGACGAGCGAGGTGGCGAGCTCGACCCGGCGGTCGCCGCCGCGACCGAGGACGAGGCGGGCGGCCGTCGCCCCCATCTCGCTCAGTGGCTGCCGAACGGTGGTGAGCGGCGGCCAGGCCCACCGGGCCATCGGCAGGTCGTCGAATCCCACGACGCTCAGCTCGCCGGGGACGCCGAGGCCGAGCACGCGCGCGGCCTCGTAGACCCCGAACGCCTGCAGGTCGCTGCCGGCGAAGATCGCGGTCGGTCGATCGGGGAGCGTCAGCAACGAGCGGCCCTGCTCGTATCCGCTCTCGACGTGGAAGTCGCCCCACCGGATCAGCTCGGGGTCGACGGCGTGACCCGCCGTTTCGAGGGCGGCCCGGTACCCGTCCACCCGCGCCCGGCTGCACAGGATCGTGGCCGGCCCGCCGATCATCCCCACGCGTCGGTGGCCGAGCTCGAGCAGGTACCTCGTGGCGACGAGACCCCCGTTCCAGTTGGTGGCCCCAACCGAGGGCACGTCCGCCGCCGGCTCGCCCGCCGGGTCCAGGACCACGAACGGGATGCTCCGGGCGCGAAGGGTGCCGATCTGCTCGCGGCTCAGCTCGGACACGACGAGGATCACGCCGGCGCCGCGGCGCGATGCGACCACGTCGATCCAGGAGCGTCCGAGCGCCCCCGGGCCCCGCTGCGCCGACACCACCACGCTCAGGCCCTGCTGGCGCGCCACCCGCTCCACGCCGCGGATGATCTCGATCGCCCAGGGGCTCTCGAGCTCGTTGAACACGAGGTCGATGAGCTCGGCCGTCGGCTTGCGAGCCGGTGCGCGGCGACGGTAGCCGTGCTCGCGGAGCAGGAGCTCGACGCGGGCCCGGGTCTCGGCGGCGACGTCGGCCCGTCCGTTCACCACCTTGGAGACCGTCGGGACCGAGACGCCTGCCAGCCGAGCGATCTGGGCGATCGTGACCCGCCCGTCTCCGTTCCCGTTACCGTTCCCGTCCTGCGTCATGCTCGAAAGTTATCAGAACTTTCGAAACATGGTGGGACAACGATCTCGGCCCCGAGGCCTGCAGCACGGCTGGATTGACAGGATGCAGGCATGGGTCCAGACTCCAACGAAAGGTCGGGCCTGAGGGCGAAAGTTTCGTGCTCGACCCGATGGACCCGCACATCGGTCGGTGGGCGTCGGCGGGGACGAACGTCGGGGGGAAGGAGGCCGAGATGAGATCGAGGCGCCGGATCGCGACGCTTGTGGCGGTGATCGCGCTGGTGGGCGCCGCCTGCTCGAACGACGGGGGCGAGGCGCAGGACGAAGGCCAGGACCAGGGGCAGGGCTCGGCCTCGCCGGAGACGACGGAGCCCGTCACGATCGAGTGGTGGCACATCCAGAACAACGACCCCGGTCTGTCGATCTGGCAGGATGCGGCGGACGCGTACATGGCCGATCATCCGAACGTCACGGTCAACGTCACGGTCCTGGAGAACGAGGCGTTCAAGGCCAAGATCACGACGAACATGCAGGCCGGCGATCCGCCGGACCTGTTCCAGTCCTGGGGCGGTGGTGGATTGCTCGAGCAGGTCAACGCCGGGCTCGTGGCCGACATCACGGAGGCGGTCGCCCCGTGGGTCGGCGATATCAACGCCGGGGCCGCGAGCATGTACCAGGTGGACGGCCGGCAGTACGGGATCCCATTCGATCTCGGGCTGGTGGGCATCTGGTACAACAAGGACCTCTTCGCCGAGGCCGGCATCGACTCGCCCCCCGCCACGTGGGACGACCTGCTCGCCGTCGTCGACACGCTGAAGGCCGCCGGCATCACGCCGATCGCGGTCGGCGAGGGCGACAAGTGGCCGGGCATGTTCTGGTGGGCGTACCTGTCGATCCGGATGTGCGGCGCCGACGTCATGCAGCAGGCGGCGTCCGATCCGTCCGCGTTCGAGAACCCCTGCTTCGTGCAGGCGGGCGAGAAGCTGAAGGAGTTGATCGACCAGGAGCCGTTCCAGGACGGCTTCCTCGCGACCCCGTGGGAGGGCGCGACGGGTGAAGCGGCACTGGTCGCCAACGGCCGCGCCGCCATGGACCTCATGGGCCAGTGGGCGCCCGGCACGATGACGGCGAACGCCGAGAACGGCGAGGGCCTCGGCGAGGCGCTCGGGTGGTTCCCGTTCCCGGCCGTGGCGGACGGGGCCGGCGCCCCGACCGACGGGTTCGGCGGGGGCAACGGCTTCGCCGTCGGAGCCAACGCGCCGCTCCCGGAGACCGTCGACTTCCTGCACTACCTGGTCAGCACCGAGGTCGCGACGGAGTTCGGCGCGAGCAACAGCGGCATCCTGCCCGTCACGGTGGGAACCGAGAGCTCGGTGACCGATCCGAACCTCACGTCGCTGCTGGATGGGCGGGCGCAGGCGCAGTACGTCCAGCTCTACCTCGACCAGGCGTTCCCGCCGGCGGTCGGCCTGGAGCTGAACGACGTCATCCAGACCCTGTACGCGGGCGACTCGACGCCGGAGGAGGTCGCGCAGGCGATCGCGGATGCCGCAGCAGCAGGCTGAGTTCCCCCTGCCTCGGTTGCGGGTCGCGGCGAGCGGCCCGCAACCGAGGCACCCCCGAACACACGAAGGTCGGAGACGTCGGCAATGGGTGACGATCGCGCTGTTCCTGGCGCCCGCGCTCGGGCTCTATCTGCTGTTCGTGGTGGCGCCGATCGTGCAGGCGACGTACTACAGCCTGTTCGACTGGAGCGGGCTTGGTCCGATCACGAACTTCGTCGGCTTGGAGAACTACCGGCGGGCGGTCACCGACACGGTCTTCCTCTCGGCGATCCGGCACAACGGGATCATCATCCTACTCTCGCTGGGGTTGCAGCTTCCGTTCGCGCTGGGGCTGGCGCTGATCCTCAACACGCGCATCCGCGGGCGGGCGATCCTGCGCCTGCTCTTCTTCGCGCCGTTCGTGGTCTCCCAGGTGGTCACCGGTGTGGTGTGGACGCTCATGTTGCAGCCCCACGGGCTCGTCGATCGCACGATGGATTCGGCCGGGCTCGGCTTCGCGGTTCAGGAGTGGCTCGCCAACCCGAAGGTGGTCCTCTACACGGTGTTCGTCGTGATCTCGTGGAAGTACTTCGGGTTCCACATGATCCTGTACCTGACGGGGCTGCAGCAGATCCCCCGCGAGCTGGCGGAGGCGGCAGCGATCGACGGCGCGACGCCGTGGCAGACGATCCGCTACGTCACGCTCCCCCTGCTCGGCCCGACGATCCGGGTGAGCGTCTTTCTTTCGATCATCGGGTCGCTACAGGTGTTCGACCTCGTGTGGGTCATGACGGGCGGCGGGCCCGTCCACGCCTCCAACACGATGACGGTCTACCTGATCGACTGGGGGTTCAAGCGGTTCCAGCTCGGCTACGGCAGTGCGGTGGCGATCATCCTGTTCGTGATCTCGCTCGTGCTCGCGTTCGTCTACCAGCGGGTCGTGATGCGGCGCGACATCGAGGGGGCCGTGACGGCGGTGGGGGTCCGGTGAGCGTCATCGCCTCGCCCGTCGCTGCCCGCACCCCGCGGATCCGCGGTGCCGTGGGGCGAGCTCCCATGTACGTGCTCGTGCTCTTGGTCGCGGGCGCCGTCCTGCTCCCGGTCGTGTACGCGGTCCTAGGCGGGTTCCGAACGACCGGTCAGATCGCCGCCCACCCGGTCGGCTTGCCGAGCCCGTGGATCTTCTCCAACTACCTCGACGTCCTCGGCTCGGGCGGTTTCTGGCAGCAGGTCGGCAACAGCGCGATCATCGCCGTGCTCACGGTCGTCATGATCGTCGGGCTGGCCTCGCTCGCCGCGTTCGTCTTCGCGCGCTTCGTGTTCCGGGGCCGGGAGCTCTTCTACACGTTCTTCACGCTCGGCCTGCTGTTCCCCCTGGCCGTGGCGATCCTGCCGCTGTTCATCACGGTCCGTCAGCTCGGCCTCCTGAACACGCCATTCGGGGTGGCGCTGCCGCAGGCGGCCTTCGACCTGCCGCTCACGATCGTGATCCTGCGGCCGTTCTTCCGCGACATCCCCGGCGAGCTCGAGGACGCCGCCGCGATCGACGGCGCCAGCGCCTTCGAGTTCTTCTGGCACATCGTCTTGCCGATGTCGCGCCCCGTTCTGGCCACCGTCGCCGTGCTGGGGATCGTGAACAGCTGGAACGCGTTCTTGCTTCCGCTCGTGGTGCTGACCGACCCGTCGCAATGGACGCTCCCGCTCGGCGTGACGAACTTCTCGACCCAGTACTCGGTGGACACGGCCCGGGTGCTGGCGTTCACGACCCTCTCGATCGTGCCGACGCTCGTGTTCTACGTCTTCGCGGAGCGACAGCTCGTGAGCGGCCTGACGGCCGGGGCGGTGAAGGGATGAGGGCCGAGTCGCTGCCCCCGCAGGACGAGCGGCGCTATCTCGACGCGAGCCTTCCGGTCGACGAGCGGGTGCGTGACCTCCTGGACCGGATGACGCCCGAGGAGAAGCTCGCACAGCTCGGCTCGCGGTGGGTGTTCGAGGTGCTGCACGGGACTGAGTTCGACGCGGCCAAGGCGGCGACGTTGCTCGGCGCCGGCATCGGGCAGATCACGCGCGTGGGCGGCGCCACGGACCTCCCGCCGGCGGGCGTGGCCGCGCTCGCCAATCGGATCCAGCGGTTCCTCGTCGAGGAGACGCGGCTCGGCATCCCCGCCATCGTGCACGAGGAGTGCCTCCACGGCGTCGTCGCGCGTGACGCCGTCTGCTATCCGCAGGCGATCGGCCAGGCGGCCACGTGGGACCCTCCGCTGATCGAGGCCATGGCCGCGCGGCTCGGCCGGCGGCTGCGCGAGGCGGGCGCCCACCAGGCGCTCGCGCCGGTCCTCGACGTGGCCCGCGATCCGCGGTGGGGACGCATCGAGGAGACGTTCGGTGAGGACCCCTACCTCGTGGCCGAGCTCGGGACCGCGTACGTCCGGGGTCTCCAGGGCGACGGCCCGATCGGCGAGGATTCGGTGCTCGCCACGGCCAAGCACATGGTCGGACACGGCGTGCCGGAGGGGGGACTGAACCAAGCCCCCGTGCACCTCGGCCGGCGGGAGCTGCAGGACGTGTACCTGTTCCCGTTCGAGGCGGCGGTCCGGGCGGAGGGCGTGCGCTCGGTGATGCACGCCTACGACGACGTCGATGGCGTCCCGTGCGCCGCGTCCCGAGAGCTCCTCACCACGGTCCTGCGGGAGCGGTGGGGCTTCGACGGGTTCGTGGTGGCCGACTACGCCGGGATCCACGAGCTCGTCCGGTCCCATCGCCTCGTCGAGGACCTCGGATCCGCGGCGGCGCTGGCGCTCGAGGCGGGGATCGACGTCGAGCTCCCGTCGACCGACGCCTACGGCGCGCCGCTCGTGGAGGCGCTCGAGCGGGGCGAGGTCGAGCCGGACCTGGTCGACCGGGCGGTCGCCCGGACGCTGCGGGCGAAGTTCGAGCTCGGCCTGTTCGAGTGCCCATACGTCGACCCTCCCGAGAACGGCGGCCGGTCCGAGGAGGACCGCCGCTTGGCGCGAACGATCGCCCGACGCTCCCTCGTGTTGGTCCAGAACGACGGGACGCTCCCCCTCCGCGACGATCTCGGCGTCGTCGCCGTGATCGGTCCGAACGCCGACAGCGCCCGCAACCTCCTCGGCGACTACAGCCACGCGGCGCACGTCGAGACCCTCGTCGGGATGCGCGACGGGGCGAATCCGTTCGGCTTCCCGATCCCCGCGGATCTGGACCTGGACCCGACCGATGACCTGCGCGGTCGCCCCACGATCCTGTCAGCGATCCGGGACCGGGTCTCGGCCGCGACCGAGGTCCGATACGCCCCCGGCTGCACCCTCCGCGAAGGCGGCGACGACCTGATCGACGAGGCCGTGGCCTCGGCGCGCGGCGCCGACGTGGCCATCCTCGTCGTGGGTGAGCGCTCCGGTCTGACCGACGAGTGCACGTGCGGCGAGGCGCGCGACCGGCTGGACCTGGACCTGCTCGGTCGGCAGGAGGAGCTCGTTGCCGCCGTGGCGGCCACCGGGACGCCGATCGTGCTCGTCGTGGTCTCGGGCCGGCCCCTGGCCATCGCCCCCGCGGCGGAGCGCTCCGCCGCGGTGCTCCTCGCCTGGGTCCCGGGGGAGGAGGGACCGTGGGCGGTCGCCGACGTCCTGTTCGGCGACGAAGGGCCGGGTGGCAAGCTGCCGGTCACGGTGCCGCGCCACGTCGGGCAGGTCCCCATCTACTACGCGCACAAGCCGACGGGCGGCCGGTCGCGCTGGAAGGGGGACTACGTCGACGGATCGCACCGGCCGCTGTGGCCGTTCGGCCACGGGCTCTCGTACACGCGCTTCGAGCTCGGGGCGATCGAGCTCGCCCGACCCACGGTCGCGCCCGACGGCGAGGTGTGCGTCACGATCGAGCTCGCGAACGTCGGCGATCGGGCGGGCGAGGAGGTCGTCCAGCTCTACGTCCGCGACGTCGAGGCGAGCGTGACGCGGCCCGTGAAGGAGTTGCGCGGGTTCCGCAGGGTCCGGCTGGAGCCCGGCGAGCGCCGCCGCATCACCTTCGGGTTCGCCGTGGAGCAGCTGGCGTTCACGAACCCGGAGGACGAGGTGGTCGTCGAGCCGGGCCGGGTCGAGATCATGGTCGGAACGTCGTCCGAGGAGCTTCCGCGCTCGGCGGAGGTCGAGATCGTCGGCGAGGTCACCCGACTGCCGGAGCGGACGCGGTACGTGACCGACGTCACCGTGGAGTGAGCTCGACCGAAGCGGCGAGGCCGCCGCGGTCGCGGCGACCTCGCGCCATCCCTCTGTGATCCGGGTCCGGACGGACCGGATCGCCTCGTTCCGCGACTACGTCGACACGCGGGTCTTCGAGACGCTGGCCTCGGCCACGGAGCCGGGGGCGATCGCCGCGGCGGGAGCCGGCCGCTTCGCCTTCAGCCCGAACAGGAACCGGATCGCGTTGGTCCGTCGGACGACGAGCTCGTAGAGCCCGAGCGTCAGGCCGAACGAGACCGTGAGCAGGGCCGCGTACTTCGGCCACAGGCCGAGGTTCCACCGCACGACGACGTACGCCACGGCGATGATCACGGTCTGGTGAAGCAGGTAGAAGGGGTACGCGCCCTCGTTGGCGTAGCGGAGCACACGGTTCTCACGGTTCAGGAACGCGTGCCCCGCGCCGAGGACCGCCAGCACGCAGATCCATGCGTTGATCTGGTAGAGCATCTCGAACCCCGTGAAGGGCAGCGAGTCCTCCGACCATGTGTCGAGGACGCCGGAGTGCTTCACGAGCAGCACGGTCGCCATCGTGGTGGCGGCGGCCGCGAGCAGCGGCTTCCACGCGCGGTGGACCCGGCCCTCGGCCCGCACGTCGGCGACGAGCAGGAAGCCGCCCACGAACAGCGCGAGCGAGTAGAAGGGGTTCTGGGGGCCGTCGTCGGGCGCCGGGAGCGCGTTGGTCAGCGCCAGGATCAGCGGCATCGCGAACAGCAGCCACGTGGCACGGACGGGGCGCCGGCGCAGGAACGCGAACAGCGGCAGCGCGACGATCGAGAAGATGAACAGGAACATGATGAACCACAGGTGTGCCGGGGTCCATCCGCCGTAGTAGCCGGTCAGGTCGCCGGAGAAGTCCCAGTACCTCCCGAGCGAGACGTGGCGCCCGTGGAACCACCCTGCCAGGTAGGTCTGCGGCGGGACGATCACCGCGATCCCGAACAGGAACGGGATCAGCAGCCGCTTGAAGCGCTCGCCCGCGTACTGGCCGGTGGAGCGATGGCCGAGCGCGAACCACGTGGCCGCCCCCGCCAGCACGAACAGCAGCGGCATGTGCCACGGCTCGAGCAACGCGATCACGCTCCAGGACAGGGCCCCGCTCCTCGTGGCGTTCTTCACGTAGAAGGGGTCCCACAGGTCGAACACCCGCGCCGAGTGGAACGGGATCAGCAGGAGCACGGCGCCGATCCGCAGCCAGTCCAGGTCGTGCCGGCGGACCGACGCGCTCGACCGGGGCGCGGGTCCGGCCGACGTCCGGGCCTTCGGCATCCTCTCCATGGTCTTCATCCTCTCTGCCTCCCTCGTCACGACTGGCTCGATCGTGGCGGTTGGGCAGTCGGGTGTCGTCGGAGCCAGGGTCGATTCAGCCTCAACCCCCGGGTTGATGTCTGCCTCCGAGCGGCTCCCTACAGTGGGGACCATGGACACGCGCGGACCGCTCATGCGGCGCCTCGGCGCCCTGAACCCGCTGGTGGTCGACGTGGGACTCGCGCTCGGCCTGGCGGCGGTGACGCTGATCGAGCTGCTCACCGCCCGCGACTGCGGCTGCTTCACCGCGGCGGAAGGCTGGTGGACCGCCGCCTTCATGCTCGCCGAGACGCTCCCGCTCGCGCTTCGGCGCCGCTATCCGTTCGCCGTGATGCAGGTCGTGGGGTACTCGGCCATCGTCTACGCTCTGCTGCAGATCCCGCCGGACCCATACACGGCGGTGTTCCCGAAGCTGCTCGCCGTCTACACCGTTTCGGCCTACGCGCGCCGGGAGTTCGCTATCGTCGCCGCCATCATCGTGGTGGTGGCGCTCGTCGTGCTCAACCTGCCGGCGATCGGGGGGAGCCCGGAATTCGGTGACGTCGTGAACCAGTTCGTCCTGCTGGGCGGGGCCTGGGTCGTGGGCGAGAACACGCGGTACCGGCGGAGGCAGGCGGAGCTCCTTCGCGAGCGGGCCGAGCACGCCGAGCGCGAACAGCGGGAGCGGGAGCACGTCGCGGCGCTCGAGGAGCGCGGCCGGCTGGCGCGTGAGATCCACGACGTGATCGCGCACAGCGTGAGCGTCATCGCCGTGCAGGCGGGAGCGGCCCGGGCCATCGCCGAGCAGCGGCCGGACCGGGCCCGCGAGGCCCTCGGCGACATCGAGACCGTCAGCAAGCAGACGCTCGCCGAGCTCCGCCGGACGCTCGGCGCCCTTCGCGCACCGGCCGACGTGGGCACGTTGGATCCGGCGCCGGGGCTCGAGCGGCTCGACGAGCTCGTCGAGCAGGTGCGGCAGGCCGGGGTCTCGGTCGAGGTCGATCGCGACGGCGAGCCCAGAGCGCTTCCGTCGGGCGTCGACCTGTCCGCCTATCGCATCGTCCAGGAGTCGCTGACGAACGCGGTGAAGCATGCCGGACCCACGACGGCCCGGGTGCGCCTGCGGTACGAGCCCGCCTGGCTCGAGGTGGTCGTCGACGACGACGGACCGGCGCCCGGGCGCGCTCCGGGGCCGAACGGCGACGAGCCGCCGGGCGGCGGCCACGGGCTGCTCGGGATGCGCGAACGGGTGTCGATGCTGGGCGGGACGTTCGAGGCGGGGCCGCGCGGGAGCGGGTTCGCGGTCCGGGCGCGGTTCCCGCTCGGGGAGCCGGGGCCGTCGTCGTGAGCATCCGCGTGGTGCTCGTCGACGACCAGGCCCTCGTGCGCTCGGGGTTCCGGATGATCGTCGAGGCGCAGGAGGACATGGAGGTCGTCGGCGAGGCCGCCGACGGGCGCGAGGCCGTCGAGGAGGCGATGCGCACCCGCCCGGACGTCGTCCTCATGGACGTGCGCATGCCGCACGTCGACGGGATCGAGGCGACGCGCGCCGTCACGGATCCGTCCAGCGGGCTCGAGTCCAAGGTGTTGATCCTCACGACGTACGACCTGGACGAGTACGTCTTCCGCGGCCTGCGCGCCGGCGCGAGCGGCTTCCTGCTCAAGGACGTGGCCCCCGAGGAGCTCGTGCGCGCGATCCGCCTGGTGGCCGAGGGTGACTCGCTGCTGTCGCCCTCGATCACGCGCCGGCTGATCGAGCAGTTCGTTCGCATGCCCGAGGTTCCGTCGACGACGCCCCCCGAGCTCGACGCCCTCACCGAGCGGGAGCGCGAGGTCCTCACGCTGATCGGCCACGGGCTCGGCAACGCGGAGATCGCCCAGCGTCTGTACCTGAGCATGGCCACCGTGAAGACCCACGTGAACCGGGTGTTCGCCAAGCTCGGGCTCCGCGACCGGGCCCAGGCCGTCGTGCTGGCCTACGAGACCGGCGTCGTCCGCCCCGGGGATCGCGAACCGAACGCCTGAGTCCGATCAGCCGCCGACGCGGCTGCGGTAGGCCTCGGTGTCGTAGACCTCCTGATTCACCGGGTCGTGCGCCCGCTCGCCTCGGAGGAACGCCACGGCGTTCTCCGCGGCCATCGACGCCATCTTGCCGCGGGTGTCGACCGAGGCGCTCGCGATGTGGGGAACGAGCACGACGTTCTCGATCTCGGCGAGCCCGGGCTCCATGCTCGGCTCCCGCTCGTAGACGTCGAGTCCCGCCCCCGCGATCCATCCCTCGCGGAGCGCTCGGACCAACGCGGCCTCGTCCACGACGGGGCCTCGGGCAGCGTTGATGAGGAACGCGCTGGGCTTCATCGTTCGCAGCCGTTCCTCGTCGAGCAGGTGTCGGGTCTCCGGCGTGAGGAGGGCGTGGATCGTGACGAAGTCGCTCTGCGCGAGCAGGTCGTCGAGGTCCGCCCACTCGGCGTGAGGCGACGCGTCGATCGCCTCGCGCGCGTACGGATCGAAGGCGAGGATCCGCATGTCGAACCCGGTGGCCCGCTTGGCGACGGCGGCGCCGATCCGACCGTAGCCGATGATGCCGAGGGTCTTGGCCTCCCCGCTCGCGCCCCGGCCGATGTCCGCCCCGAGGAACAGGTTGGGGCCCCAGATCTTGTACCGGCCTCCGACCATGTAGTTGTGGGCCTGGGGGATCCGGCGGGCCACCGCCATGACGAGCGCCCACGTGAGGTCGGCCGTGGTCTCGGTCAGCACGCCCGGGGTGTTCGAGACGGGGATGCCGAGCTCGGTGGCCGTGGCCACGTCGATGTTGTCGAACCCCACCGCCATCTGCGCCACGCCGAGCAGCCCGGGGTTGGCCTCGAGCACCTCACGGTCGATCGGCTCGGTGAGCAGCGGCAGGAGCACGTCGCAGCTCCGCACGCCGTCGAGCAGCGTGGCACGGTCGACGCCGGCGTCCTCGACCTCCTGGCTGACGACGAAGCTCACGTCCGCGTCCCGCAGGACCTGCAGGCCGGGCTGGGGGATCTTGCGCGTGACGAAGACCTGGACGTCGCTCATCGGGCGGCTCCCGCCGGCGCGGACCACAGGCGCTCCTCGTCGAGGAACGCGCGGAAGCCGTCGGGGTCGTTCGCGGCCTTGGCGATCCGGCCCACGCCCTCGTGGAGCCGGTCGAGGCTCGCCGCGATCGAGAGCCGCAGGAAGTGCAGGCCCTCGGCCCCGACGGAGCCGAACGAGTTGCGGTCCATCGTCGCCACGCCGTACCGATACAGCAGGAACATCTGCAGCATCGCCGAGGGACAGGTCCGTCTGCGCTCCGCCTCCGGCAGCGCGTTCCAGGCCTCCACCACGCCGAGCCGTTCGCAGATCCCGCCGACGTTGGGGAAGACGTAGAACGCGCCCTTCGGCATCTGGCACGTCACGCCGTCGATCTCGTTGAGGGCCGGCACGACCCAGTCGCGGCGCTCCTCGAACGCCCGGACCATCTCGCCGGTGGTCACGGCGGTCTCGGGGCTCTCGTACGCGACGCGGCCGGCCTCCTGGATGAACGGGGGGACGCAGGACACGATGTTGATGTTGAGCTGCTTGAAGATCGCGGCCTCCTCCGGGGTGGGGAGCACGGCCCAGCCCAGGCGCCACCCGGTCATGGCGAACCCCTTGGAGTGGCCGCTCACGAGCACGGTGCGCTCGGCCATCCCCTCCTGGCCGACGATCGAGTGGTGCCGCTCCCCGTCGAACAGGATGTGCTCGTACACCTCGTCGCTGTAGACGCGGACGTCGGGTCCACAGCGTTCCCGGACGACCCGCGCGATGCCCTCGAGGTCGCTCCGGGACAGGACCCCGCCCGTCGGGTTGGAGGGCGAGTTGAGGATGATGACCTTCGTGCGCTCCGTGATGAGCGCGGCCAGCTCGTCCGGCGTGAACGCGAACCCGCGGTCCTCGGACAGGTGCAGGGGGCGCGGCACGGCGCCGGCGTAGGTCACCCACGACTCGTAGATCGGGAACCCCGGGCTCGGGTAGATCACCTCGTCGCCGGGATCGACGTACGTCTGCATCGTGTAGCCGATCGGCGGTTTGGCCCCCGGCGTCACGACGACGCGATCGGGGCCGACCTCGACGCCGCGGGTCTGGGTGACGTGGCGCGCTACCGCCTCCCGCAGCGCCGGGATGCCCTGTGGGTCGGTGTAGTGGGAGTTGCCCGCGCGGATCTGCGCGATGGCGGCCTCGTTGATGTGGGGTGCGGAGTTGAAGTCGGGCTCGCCGAGGTTCAGCTTGACGACGTCGACCCCTCGTTCGAGCACGCGCTGGATGTCGACGCCCAGCTTGAACGCGTTCTCGGTGCCGAGCGTCTCGATCCTCTTCGCCAGCAGCGACATGGAGTCACCTCTCTCGACGTGGATGCGTCCAAGGGTAGTCCCGGCCGACGCCCGTCACCGAAGGACGTTCGGCCTGCTCACACGACCCCGTTCGGCCGTCCCCACTCGGCCGCGAGCATGCTCGCGAGCTCCTCGAGGCCCCGCCCGGCGTCCCCCATGGCGCGCCGCTCGCCGAACCGCTCGACGAGCGACTCGACCCGAACGCCGTCCGGCCGGACCTCGGCCCGGCCGCACAGGATGACCGCGGGCGTCCCGGCCGCCCGGGCCGCTCGCACGACACCGTCCGGGACCTTCCCGTGGAGCGACTGCTCGTCGAGCCGGCCCTCGCCCGTGACGACGAGGTCGGCGCGCGCGAGCCGGTCGGCGAACCCCACCGCCTCCATGACGACCTCGACCCCCGGCCGGAGCTCGGCGCCGAGGAACGCCACCAGGCCGGCGCCCAGCCCACCGGCGGCCCCGGCGCCGGGCATCTCGCGCACGTCGAGGCCGAGGTCGCTGCGGATCACGTCGGCCAGATGTCCCAGCGCCCGGTCGAGCATCGCCACGTCCTCGGGGGTCGCCCCCTTCTGCGGGCCGTAGACGGCGGAGGCCCCCTGCGGTCCGGTGAGGGGGTTGTCGACGTCGCACGCCACGAGGAACGTGGCTCGGCGCGCGTTCCCGTCGAGCGCCGACGCGTCGATCGCGGCCAGGCGGAGCAGGGCGGCCCCCCCGGGCTCGAGCTCGCGCCCGGAGCCGTCGAGGAGGCGGATCCCCAACGCCTGGGCCATCCCGGCGCCCCCGTCGTTCGTCGCGCTCCCGCCGATGCAGACCAGGACCTCGCCGGCCTCCCGGCACGCCACCCGGAGCAGCTCGCCGGTGCCGCGGGTCGTCGCGCGCGCGACGTCGCGGCGGTGACCCTGCAGGAGCCTGAGGCCGGAGGCGCGGCTCATCTCCACGACGGCGAGGGGCCCGCGAGCGCGCTCGATGAGCCCCCACTCGGCGTCCGCCGGGTCGCCGAGGGGGCCGGTGACGGGCACGGTCTTTCGCTCGCCGCCGTACGCGTCGACCAGGACGTCGAGGGTCCCCTCCCCGCCGTCGGCGAGCGGGACCTCCTCGATCTCGTCGCCCGGTCTCGCCCGCCGCCAGCCGCTCGCGACGGCGCTCGCCGCCTCCGCGGCGGTGAGGGTGCCCCGGAACTTGTCGGGCGCGACGAGGAGCCTCATGCCGACGCCACGGTACTCCGCGCCGGGAGGGTGCCTGCCCCCGGTGGGTCGGGATCCCGGCCGGGCCTTCACCGGGGTCGGTTCGTGCCGACGGTCCTTGCGTGGAAGCACGCGTGATCCGGGGTCCCGAACGTCCTGCCGTGCCCCCCCTGAGGGCCGTCCGGGAGGGCGAGCGCGCACCCGCCCGCCCGTGCGCCGACCGCCCGGAGCTGCCCGACACCGAGGAGCAGTTCCGACAGCTGTTCGCCGCCTCGCCCGACGCCATCGTGCTCATCGACCCGTCCGACCCCGACGTCTCGTGGCCGATCGTGGACTGCAACGAGGCGGCGTGCCGGATGAACGGGTACGCCCGCGAGGAGCTGATCGGCCGGTCCATCGACGTCCTCAACCTGACGGAGGGGACGCCGCAGGAGCGGGCGACCTATCTGGCGCGTCTGCAGCGCAAGGGAGTGATCAAGCTCGAGACGAACCACCGCCATCGCGACGGGCACGTGATCCCGGTCGAGGTCTCAACCTCCCTCGTGGTCATCGGAGGGCGCGAGCTCGTCCTGGGCGTCGACCGGGACATCTCCCTGCGCAAGCAGAACCAGGAGAAGCTGCGCGCGAGCTACGAGGCCCTTCGAAGGGCCGACGAGGAGCGCGGCCGGCTGCTGGCGCGTCTGGTCGCGGGGCACGAGGAAGAGCGCATGCGCGTGGCCGACGACATCCACGACGACTCGGTCCAGGTCCTGACGGCCGTGTCGTTCCGCCTCGCCGCGCTCCGCTCCCACCTTCCCCAGGACCTGGAGTCGAAGGTGCTGCAGCTCGAGGAGACCGTCGAGCAGGCGATCGCGCGGATGCGGCACCTCATGTTCGAGCTGCGACCGGCCTCGCTCGACCGCGTGGGGCTCGCCGCCGCGTTGCGCGAGTACGTGGAGCGGATGAGCGGGGACGGCCAGCCGCTCGTCGCCTTCGTCGATCACCTGGAGCGCGAGCCGTCACCCGACATGCGCATCCTCCTGTACCGGCTGGTCCAGGAGGCCCTCACCAACGTCCGCAAGCACGCCGGCGCCTGGCACGTCGAGGTCTCGACCCGTCGCGAGGGCGAAGGGGTGCTCGTCCGCGTGGTCGACGACGGCGTCGGTTTCGACGTCCAGCTGAGACAGACGCCGGGACATCTCGGCCTCATCTCGATGCGCGAGCGCGCCGAGCTGGTCGGTGGATGGTTCGCGGTGGAGAGCGCTCCCGGGCGGGGCACCACCGTCGCGTTCTGGATCCCGGACGCGGCGACCGGACGCCTGGCGCCCCCGAACGGCCGAACGCCCGCCTGAACTTCCCGGCGGGGACCTGGGCGGCCGTCCCGACATACTGGTCGGGCCATGGACCGAGACGCCTCGCGGCGCACCCTGCTCGTCGTCCCGCTCGCGATCGCCGTGGCCGTGGCGTTCGCCGACTCCTCGATCGTCGTGCTGGCGCTGCCCGAGCTCTACGCGCGGTTCGACACCACGATCGCCGGCGTGGCGTGGGTGGTCACCGCGTTCAACGTCGTGGTCGCGATCGGCGCGCTCGCGATCGCCCTCGTGCCCCGCACCCGCCCGAGGGTGCTGCTCGCCGCGGGATCGCTCCTGTTCCTCGGGGCATCGGTGGCGTGCGCGCTCGCCGGGTCGCTCGGGTCGCTCGTCGCGGCGCGCTCCGTGCAGGGTGCCGGCGCGGCGCTCCTGTTGGCCGGCGCGCTGCCGGTCCTGCGCGACCTGGCGGGATCTGCCGGGCGCGGAGCCGCGATCTGGACGATGGCCGGGAACGTTCGGCGCGGCGCTCGGCCCGGCCCTCGGCGGCGCTCTGACGCAGGCGTTCGACTGGCGGGCGATCTTCGTGGCCCAGGCCCCGGTCGCCGGTGCCGCGTTGCTCGCCGCGGCGGGCTCGCGCCGCGGGCCCGTCGAGCCCGAGCCCGCGGAGACGCCGCTCGTCAGGACGGTGCGGCCCAACGTCACGCTCGGCCTCGTCTTCGGAGCGCTGGTCGGTTCGCTCTTCCTCGGCGTGCTGCTGGTCGTCGACGTGTTCGGCTACGCGCCGCTGCGCGGGGCGGCCGTCGTCTCGGTCATCCCGGCGGCGGCGCTCGCCGTTCGACCGGTCGCGACGCGACTGCCGGACGGGCTCGCGACGCGAGCCGGGGCGGGTCTGCTCGCGGCGGGCCTGGTGGGCCTGGGGCTCCTGCCTTCGAGCGACGTGGGGTACGCGATCGCGTCGTTCGCGCTGTGCGGCGCCGGGCTGGGTCTGTGCGTCCCCGGCCTCACCGGGCGGGCGCTCGGCGGGGGCGGGGAGCGAGCCGGCGCCTTCACCGTCGGCCTGCGCCACCTGGGCCTCGTCCTGTCGCTGGCGATCGTGGCGCCGGTCCTGGCCGGCGACCTGGTGGCCTCCGCCCACGTCGCGGAGCTCAACGCCACCGCCGCCATCGTCGACGGGCAGATCCCGGCGACGACGAAGATCCCGCTCGCGCTCGACATCCGCGACGTCCTCGATCGGTCACCGCGAGGCGCGATCCCCGACCTCGCGCCGCCGTTCGAGGCGCACGGGTCGAGCACCGACGCGCGGGTCCGGGACCTCCAGGACGACGTCGGAGACACGATCGCGATCGCGATCACCCGGGGATTCCGACCGTCGTTCCTGTTCTGCGCGCTCCTCGCGGCGCTCGCGATCGTCGTCGCGCCTCAGCGCCGGAAGGACGAGCCGTGAAGGGCCGGCCGCTGGCCGTGGTGGCGATGCTCCTCGTGGGTGCGGGGGCGCTGCTGGTCGTCGAGCTCGCGAACGGTGCGCTCGGCGCCGGCGAGCTCGCCGTGCGCGACCCGTGCGAGGCCCGGCCGTCGTTCCCGGGCTCGGGCCTGGACGCGACGATCCAGCGCGTCGTGCTCGACGGGATCGACGGCGCCGCGTGCGAGCTTCGGACCTCGCGCGAGGAGCTGCTGCTCTCGCTCGCGACCGACGGGCCGATCCGCTGGGACGACGCGACGATCGAGCGGGCGCTCCGAACCGGCCTCCTCGGCGCGATCGACGACGCCGAGAGCCGCGGAACGCTGAACGGGTTCGTCGCCGCGCTGCTCCGGCAGGTCGCCGAGCGGGCCCCGGTCCAGTGGCTGATCGACGGCGGCCAGGGGATCGCCGGGCTGCTGGGCTGAGGAAACCCGGGGCCCTGACGATCCGGAGCCGACCGCCGGGCGGAGCCTCGGCCCGCCGGCCGTGGCGTGATGCGCCGTGGCGACGACCCGACATCGTCTCGAGCGAGATCGCGAGCGCCACGACGAGCGTCTGGCGTGCCGACGATCAACCCGGCCACGATCAGGCCGAGCGTGAACCACCCCGAGCCCCGAGGCGATCAGGATGAAGGCGGTCGCTCCGCCGGGCCCGCGACCACCCCGCCGACACGCACATGACCTGACCCGCCACGGCCAGCACGACGATCGCGGATCGCGGGCTCCCGAGCATCGGCCATCCCCAATCCCGCGACACCGCGAGCGCGATCGCGGCGACCGCCGCCGCCAGGAGCGTCTCGAACCCCGTCCCTCCAGGTGAGCTTCATCGCGTCCCCCCCGTCTCGGACCCTCGACCCCATGGTCCGGACGCGGCGGGGTCTGCGGCAGGTCCCGTTCGCCCTCGTCCCGGTCGTGACCAACGGGAGAACGACTCGGGGGCGGGGCGGGTGAACCTGCGGCGTGCGATGGTCAATACGTGCCACAGCGGGCCCGCGCACGTCGATCGTCACAGGAACCTGCCGGCGTGCGCTTCCCATGACGGCGACCGCTCGCTCTCCTATCTTGAAGGGGACGAACCGCCGCCCGCCGGCCGAGGACTCGGCCCGATCGCGAAAGACGAGGACCGCTGATGACCTCCTTCCTCTACCGGCTCGGCCGCGGGGCGGCCCGGCGCCGCTGGCTCACCATCGGGATCTGGGTGGCCGTGGTCGTCGCCATCTTCGGCGCCGGCTCGGCGCTCGGCGGCAAGCTCACCGACGACTTCAACATCCCCGACGCCGAGTCGCAGCGCGCGTACGACGTGCTCGCCGACCGCTTCCCCTCCGCCTCCGGCACGTCGGCGGACATCGTGTTCCACGCCCGGGGCCGGGGGGTCCTGACCGACGACGCGAACGCGGCCGTCGTCGCCGATACCGTCGCCGCGCTCGCCGACCTCCCGCACGTGCTCCAGGTCACGAACCCGCTCGAGACGCCGGGGACGCTGTCCCAGAGCGAGGAGATCGGGTTCGCACAGGTCGCGTACGACCTGCCCGCCGATCAGCTCGGCACCGAGGCGTTCACACAGCTCGAGGACGCCGTCGAGGAGGTTCGGACCCCGCAGGTCCAGATCGAGATCGGGGGCGAGTTCGCCTCGTTCGGCGATCAGCCGGACACCGGGAGCTCCGAGGCGGTCGGCCTGCTCGCCGCGATGGTGATCCTGCTCGTCGCGTTCGGCTCGCTGGTGGCGATGGCCCTGCCCGTCGGGACGGCGGTGATCGGCCTGGCCACCGGCCTGGGACTCACGATCGTGGTGGCCTCGTTCGTGAACGTGCCCGTGTTCTCCACGACGCTCTCGACGATGATCGGGCTCGGCGTGGGGATCGACTACGCCCTGTTCCTGGTCACGCGGTACCGGCAGAACCTGCAGGCCGGGATGGAGCCGCTGCACGCGATCGGCGTCGCGAACGCCACCTCCGGCCAGGCGGTCCTGTTCGCCGGCGCCACGGTGGTCCTGGCCATCCTCGGCCTGTGGATCTCGGGCATCGCGTTCGTGGGGATGATGGCCACGGCGACGGCGATCGTGGTGGCGGTGGCGGTGGCCGCGGCGATCACGCTCCTGCCGGCGCTGCTGGGGTTCGCGGGTCGGGCCATCGACAAGCTGAGCGTGCACCGGATCCTCCGGCGGGCGGACGCCTCGTCCGAGCGCGAGAACATCTGGGCCCGGTGGGGGCGCCAGGTCGAGCGCCGTCCGTGGCGGTACTTCACCGCGGCCCTGCTCGTGCTCCTCGATCCTCGCGATCCCGTTCTTCTCGATGAAGCTGGGGATGCCCGACGACGGGACGGCGCCGACGTCGGAGTCGCGACGCCGCGCCTACGACCTGCTGGCCGAGGGGTTCGGCCCCGGGTTCAACGGGCCGCTGCTGCTCTCGGTGGAGATCCAGGACCCGGCCGCGCTCGGGCAGGCTCGACGGCCTCGTCGCGGCGCTCGGCGAGGCCGACGGCATCGCGGCGGTCTCGCCCGCGCAGCCCAACCAGCGCGGCGACGCCGCGGTCATCCAGGTGATCCCGGCGACGTCGCCGCAGAACGACGCGACGACCACGCTCGTCCACCGGCTGCGCGACGAGGTCATCCCGCAGGCCACGCCGGACGGCGCGATCGTGTACGTCGGCGGGCTCACCGCGACGTTCATCGACCTCTCCGAGCGCGTGACGAACGCCCTGCCCTGGTTCATCGGCGCCGTCGTCCTCCTGTCGTTCCTGCTCCTCATGGTCGTGTTCCGTTCGGTCCTGGTGCCGCTGAAGGCCGCGGTGATGAACCTGCTCTCGATCGGGGCCTCGTACGGCGTGATCGTGGCGATCTTCCAGTGGGGGTGGGGGCGGAGCCTGCTCGGCATCGAGAACCCGGTCCCCATCGTGAGCTTCGTCCCGATGATGATGTTCGCGGTGCTGTTCGGCCTGTCGATGGACTACGAGGTCTTCCTGCTCTCGCGGATCCGGGAGGAGTACCTGAAGACCCGGAACAACGTCGAGAGCGTGGTCACCGGTATCTCGACGACGGCCCGAGTCATCACGAGCGCCGCGGTCATCATGATCGCGGTGTTCCTGAGCTTCGTGGCGCTGCCCGATCCCATCGCCAAGATGTTCGGTATCGGGCTGGCCACCGCCGTGCTCATCGACGCCACGGTCGTCCGGGTCGTCCTGGTCCCGGCGACGATGGTGCTGATCGGCGACGCCAACTGGTGGCTGCCCCGCTGGCTCGACCGCATCCTGCCGAAGATGCACCTCGAGGTGGACGTGGAGGAGCCCGAGGCCGCCCTCGAGCCCGTCTCCGTGCCGTAGGAGCCCGGGCCGCGATCCGAAGACACCCGGAATGGGGTAGATAGCCGGCGCCCGCCGCAAGCCGATGCTCTTGGTAGGCCGGTCGTTCGACCAGGGCCGACCTCCAGCGTCAGGCTCGGTCCATCCTCGTGATGGCTCGGGTCCTAGGCTTCCCGGGTGCTCGAGCCTGGCGCCGGGGGCCGGCGTAACCGCGCCGGAGCCCTCTGCTAGAGTCCCGCCCCTCGTGGACTGGCGGCTCGAGCTCGTGCAGGTCCCCGTGTCGGACGTCGACCGGGCCAAGGCGTTCTACGTCGACCAGGTCGGCTTCCACGCGGACCACGACCACCGAGTGAGACGACGAGATCCGCTTCGTCCAGCTCACGCCGCCCGGATCGGCGTGCTCGATCTCCCTGGCCAGCGGACCGCTCACCGCCGGGATGGCTCCGGGCTCGGTGCAGGGGCTACAGGTCGTGGTGGCGGACATCGAGGCCGCCCGCGCCAAGCTCGTCGAGCGCGGCGTCGAGGTCAGCGAGGTCCAGCACTTCGACTGGGGCTCGTTCGTGTTCTTCAGCGACCCCGACGGCAACGGCTGGGCCGTGCAGGCCATCCCCGGCCGCAGCTAGTCTGCGCCAGCCCCTGCCGCGCTCCCCGCGCCGACGCGACCCTAAGGCCCGCCTGCCGACAGCGCCTCCAGGATGCGAGCTCCATTCGCTTGAAGCGACGCAAGTGACTTCTCGACGTAGCTGAAGACCGCTCCTTCGTACTCAGACGTTGCCTCGTCTCGCGGCAGGAGGATTGGGTCAAGAGCAGCCACCTCCTCCCCGGTTCCCGTTTCAATCGTGAACCGCATGATGTCCCGATCGGTTGCATCAGCGAAGAACGGCCTGCCCCCTGCTGCCAATCGAACGGCATCGTTGGGTGCAACCACGAGAAGGACAATGACATCCTCGAACTCCTGCGACTCACTTCGAGTGAACGTAGCGATCATTCGATATGTCTCGTTGCCTGGTGCGTCAGCACCAGCCCCACCAAGGATGTGAGGATCTTGCGCCCGAACTGTCGCCACTAGCTCGTCAAATGCTGGCTTCAGTCGATCAGTAACCTCCTGCCAATGCACGGGTCCTCCTCCTCCGACGTGCACTGCTCCTCCGCCACCCGGGCATACATGACTCTGACTGGCTCCCTGGTTAGCAGGTTGGGGCTCGCCAAGGTGGGTCAGTCCCCGGGCGGCAGATCCTAGGGGATTGTCCTCATGCCGAGCAGCACCGACCGCGTCCACCGGGGTTTCTCGCTGAGGTCGTGCGCCAGCGAGGGAGTCCGGCAGGAGGCCCCCGGCACTGTCCAGGGAGCTTGGGGCGTCTCGCCCGGCGTCGTTGCCATACCGCGGGACTTGCCGCACCATGGACGGCACGAGAGGAAGGAGGTGGTCCAACTGCATAGACAGATGGAGACCCTCGAGGTGACTGGCTGCTGAGCCATCCCTCGCGGGCCGGGGCCACCGCCCCGCCCGTTTGCCGGGAGACCGGCAGAATCCAACCAGCTCACCGACCTCACGCGCTCCGGTTGGTCTACCGGACGAAGCCTCGACGCAGGCCGAAGCGCACGTGAGGACCGAGTCACCGAACCGGGCCGGGCCCCGCGCGGGTCCGGCCCGTTCGCGTTCGCCGACCGAGGCGCCCGGCCGCCGCCGAACGGTCCGATTGGTCTCCCGATCCTGCCCGACCGGCTCGTAGGCTCGGGGCGGGGGCCGACCAGGGAGGGTGGGGATGACCGCGAAGGCGAAGGAGGGAAGCGCCGCGCGTCCCGCGCGGGGCGGATCGCAGGACCTGTTCTACGCGTCGGGGGCCACGGCGGAGCTCCCGCGCATCGTCCGCGGTGAGGGCGTCTACCTCTGGGACGACGTCGGCAACCGGTACCTGGACGTGGCCTCGGGCGCGTTCCTGTCGAACCTCGGCCAGGGCAACGAGCGCGTCCTGCGAGCGATGCACGAGCAGGGCCGGCGGTTCACCTACTCGTACGTGCGCAACACGCGGCACGACGCCAACGTCGAGCTCAGCGAACGCCTGGTCCGGCTCGCCGGTCCGGGCTTCGATCGCGTGTTCCTGTGCTCGAGCGGGTCCGATGCGATCGAGGCGGCCGTGCAGATCCTGCGCCAGCACGCGATCGCGATCGGGCAGCCGCAGCGCCATCGCGTGATCACGTTGATGCCGAGCTACCACGGGGGCACGCTCGCCACGATCGGGCTGGGCGGGGATCGCGCCACCCCCGCGGTGTACGAGCCGATGGCGGTGTTCTCCGAGAAGGTGCCGGCGCCGCTCACGTGCCGGGCCGAGAGCCCGGAGGCGGCGGCCGTAGCCAGCGCTCGGGCGCTCGAGGAGACGATCCGGCGGGTGGGGCCGGAGTCCGTGCTCGCGTTCGTGATCGAGCCGGTCGGGGGCCAGTCGAGCGGGGCCAACGTGCCCGATCCCGTGTTCTTCGCCGAGGTGCGTCGCATCTGCACCGAGCACGGGATCCACCTGGTGTTCGACGAGATCGTCTCGGCCTTCCGGACGGGGCGGTTCCTCGCCGCCCACCACCACCCCTCCGCGCTGCCGGACGTCGTCGTGCTGGCCAAGGGGCTCGGAGCGGGCTACGCGCCGCTCGGCGCCGTGCTCGCCCCGGCCCGGCTCGTGGACCGGCTCGCCGAGACCACCGGCTTCCACGTCACCCGGTCCTCCGACGCCAACCCGATCGCCTGCGCCGCGGGGAGCGCGGTCCTGGACGAGGTCGTCGAACGCGGGCTCCTCGAGCGCGCCGGGGTGATCGGCGACCGGCTCCGGACCGGGTTGGAGCGCCTGGCCGCCCGCTCGCCGCTGGTGGGCGAGGTCCGAGGCCGGGGCATGCTCCTCGCGATCGAGCTGGTCCGCGACACGTCATCGATGGAGCGGTTCGATCCCGACGTCGACCCGGCCGACCGGGTCCGCCATCACGGCGCTCGCCACGGGCTCCTCGTCTACTCGCGCCGCCAGAACGCCGGCACGTTCGGTGACTGGATCCTCGTGACCCCGCCGCTGGTGATCACCGAGGACGAGTGCGACGAGCTGCTCCTCGGCCTGGAGCGTGCCGTCGACGACGCCGCGGCCGACCTGCTGACCTGACCTCGCTCTGGATCCGTCACGACCCTCCGGTCGTGGCCGGCGCCGGTGCCGGCGCGGGAGCCGGAGCGGCCACCGTGCCGCCCGGTGACGACCCGCCACCGGCGGGGACGTATCTCACCGGTGCGGTCGTCCTCGCGGGGGTGATCACGACGCGCCTCGTGATCTTCTTGACCAGGATCACGGGGCTCGTCGGTCCCGTCGCCGCGTTCTGCGCGGCGGGCTTGGGGGCCGCGGACAGGGCCACCCACGGGGTCAGGAACGCCAGCCCTCCGGCGATCCACGCCCAGAGGCGGAGGATCCTCCTGGGTGTTCGGCGACTCGGGGCACGGTCAGTCATCGTGGAAGCCACCCGAGGACTCGCCCTCGCCCTCGCCCTCGTACCCGTCGTCCTCCCCGAACGAGGCGGACCGCGGAGCCGAGACCTGGGCCGGAGCGGCGATCGTCCTGATCACCGGGGCGGGGTCCCTTCGTGCCTGTCGGTGCACCGTCACGGTGTGATGGATCGTGCGGACGTGTGGCGCCACCGCGGCGACGGATCCGGCCTGAGCCTGGGGGCCGATGATGCCGCTGGTGAACGCAACGGTCCCCGCGAGCAGCGCCGAGACGAGGGCCGCGGCGATGATCATGGCTGCACGCTTCTTCATGCTGCACCTCCTTCGTTCATCGGTCCCACGGTACGGACCGGCTCGCTAGCCGGATGTCAGGCCGCGGTTAACTCACCGCCAAACCTGGACGAAGGGAGACCTTTCGGGAGCGTTGCGTCCGAACGGGGTTCGGCGCGTCAGCCGTCGAGGACGCTCAGGTCGAGCGTCGCAAGGCGCTCGGGTTCGGCGACCATGTCGATCGCCACGATCCTGTCGCCCGTGATCGTGAACTCGAACACGACCTTCGTCTCGCCGTGCGAGGCCCACACGAGGCCGGCGGCCCCGTTCACGAGCGCCGGGCGCGCGGCTCGGGCCCGGCCCGAGAAGGTCTCGGCCACGACCTTGGCCCCGCGGACCTCCTTCGCGACCCCCATCTGCACGGCGGCGAGGTCCGCCCGCAGCACGACGTCCGGATCGAGCACCGCGAGAAGTGCGCCGAAGTCGCCGCTCCGCGCGGCTGCCAGGAAGGCGGCCACGACCTCGCGCAGCCGGGTGGGGTCAGCGTCGGAGGTCGCGGTCGACCCCCGCACCCGGCGCCGGGCCCGGCTCGCCAGCTGCCGGGCCGCCTCCGGTGAACGCTCCACGATCGGGGCGATCTCCTCGAAGGGCACGTCGAACATGTCGTGCAGCACGAAGGCGAGCCGCTCGGCGGGCGACAGGGTGTCCAGGACCACGAGCAGCGCGAAACCGACCGAATCGGCGACCATCGCCTGGTGCTCGGGGTGGATCGCCTCCTCGGGGCCCACGGCAGGGTCGGACGCCCGCGCGTCCAGGGGCTCCTCGCGCCGCGACGTCCGCGAGCGGAGCATGTCGAGGCACACCCGCGCGACGACGGTCGTCAACCATCCGCCCAGGTTCTCGATGCCGCTCGTGTCCGAGCGGCCGAGCCGCAGCCACGTCTCCTGGACGGCGTCGTCCGCGTCGCTGGTCGAGCCGAGCATCCGGTAGGCCACCGCCCGCAGGTGCGTGCGGTTGGCCTCGAACCGATCCGCCAGCCAGTCGCGCTCGTCCATGGTCACGTTCCCCCGATCGGGTGGGTCATCCTAGTGACGCGCGAGCACCCGCCCGTGTGACCGGCGGGGGTCGTCGGCGTCTCGAGGAGAGGGGTGTGAGGGTGAGGGCTGCGATCCCGGCCGTGTACCGGGGGCTGCTGCGGGATCGTCGGACACGGCGGTTGCTGATCGGTCTCGGGGTCTCCTCGCTCGGCGACGGGATGAGCACGGTGACGATCGCCTGGCTCGCCGTGCGGGTCGCTCCGGCCGGCCGGCTCGGGGTGTTCGTAGGGCTCGCGGTGGCCGCCTACACGCTGCCCGGCGTGATCGGCGCGCTCGCGTTCGGCAGGTTCCTGCGTGCTCGCCCCGCCCGAGCGCTGGTGCTCGTCCACTGCCTGCTCAGGACCGGCTTCCTCGGCGCGGTCGTGGTCCTGTGGGCCGCCGGCGCGCTCGCTCCCGCCGCCTACGTGGCGCTGCTGGCGGGGTCCTCGTTGATGACGGCGTGGGGGAACGCCGGCGAGTACACGATGCTCTCCGAGCTTGGCGGGCCCGAGGGTCGGCTGGCCGCGAACTCCCTCGCCGGCGCCCAGGTCTCGTTCGCGGTGATCGTCGGGCCCTCGCTGGCGGGGCTGCTCATCGCCTGGATCGGCCCGGGGTGGCTGATCGCGATGGACGCCGCCTCCTTCGCCTTCCTGGGCATCCAGGCCTGGCGGACCCCGACGGGCGCGGCGACGAGCGAGCGGCCGGTCGATACGCAGGCGGCGGAGTCCGGTTTCCGGCTCCTGCTGCGCCGACGCGACCTGCTGAACCTGACGGTGCTCACGTGGATCTTCTTCTTCCTGTACGGCCCGGTGGAGGACGCCCTTCCCGTCTACGTCGCCCACGACCTGCACGCGCACGCGCAGCTGCTCGGCGCCTACTGGACGGCGTTCGGGGTCGGGGCGCTCGCCGCCACCCTGATCACCGGCACGCTCCGCGGCCACAACATCCGGCGGATCACGCTGGCGATCGTGGCCGGGTGGGGAGCGTGCCTGATCCCGTTCGGCTTCGCGCCGGTGGGGGTCACGCTCGCCTGCTTCGCCCTCGGCGGGCTGATCTACGGGCCCTTCATCCCGCTCACGTACGCCCAGTTCCAGGCCGCCTCCTCGACGGCCAACCTCCCCGCCGTCCTTGCCGCCCGCAGTGCGCTCATGTTGGTCTCGACACCGCTCGGCACGGCGATCGGCGGCCCACTCGTCGGCGTCCTCGGCGCGTCGGGGACGCTCGCCGCATCGGGCGCCGCGACCGTGCTGCTCGCCCTCGTCGCGGGTCTTCTGAGTCGCTCGCGGTCCTCGGCAACCACCGGGAGCGCCTGAGCGCGAGTGTCGCTGAGGTCAGAGCGCGGCCACGAACCGGCCACGGAGCGAGAGCGTGAGGATGCCCAGACCCGTCCCGTTCGTGATGTTCCGGCACTCGATCGCGCCCGCGTAGCCGCGCTCGTCGGCGACCGTGAACGTCACCGTGCACTCTCCCTGTGTGTATTGCTGTCCCGAGACGTACAGGAACCGGTCCTGCACCTCGACGGTGACGATGAGCCCGCGAGACGTCTCGTGCGATCCGGCCGCGCCGAAGCGCTCGCCCATGATCTGCAGGCTGTTCGCGGCGTTCGCGCAGTTCCTCGCGTCGCACCACGTCGCCGAGAACGAGTCGAGCGCGGCCAGCGACAGGTCGAGCTCGGTCCGGATGTCGCCGGTGACGGTGAGGTGAGCTCGGCTGGGGCCGAGAGGCTCCGGTTCGGGCGAAGGCGAAAGCGAGGGCTCGGGTGCAGACGACGTGGACTCGGACGGTGTCGGGGAGATCGTCGGCAAGCTCGTGGGCTCCTGCGCCGAGGCGGACGACGGGGCCGACTCGAGCGATGAGGAGGGTTCCCCGCAGGCGCTCATCGCGATGAGCAGGAACGCGGCCACGAGCGTCGCCGAGCGTCTCAGCACAGCTCGAGGCTGAGGGAGCCGATGACGATCGGCGAGGGGCCTTCGCCCCGGGCCGGGTGGGCCGTCGAGGCGTGTGCCCACGGATGTGCGCGAACCTCACCCGTCCGAAGTGAGGACCCGGCGCAAGGTCTGCGGCGAAGGCGTCGGGTTCTCCCGTCTGGCCGTATTCGCCGCCCAGGAAGCCGCCGTGTCCGCCGGGGAAGGTCACCGGCGTCGTCCCGAGCCGATCCGCGACCGCGGTCGCAGCGCGGCCGGCCATCGCCGCCCCGCTCTCCGCTCCGATGCCGATGACGATGCGGGTCGGCGCCGCGCGCAGGGCGTCGAAGTCGTGCTGGTACGCGAGGCTCGAGATGATGTTCTGCCCGACCAGCGGGTCGTCCCGGAGACGGTCGTCCTCGGTCGGCAGCCCGAACATCGCCGGATCGGGTGCGGGCCGCTCGGCGTAGTCGACCGGCAACGGGCCTTCGTGGCTGGCGAGAGCGAAGAACTTCGCCATCGCCGGCCCGAGGCCCTCGCGGTAGTACGTCTCGCGGATGTCGACGCAGGCGGCCAGCACCTGCTCGCGGTCCGGCAGCGCCTGGCCGGCCGGCGGCTCGTGTGCGACGAGCGTCCGGACCTGCTCTGGATGGCGGGCCACGAGCGCGAGCGCGTTCACGGCCCCGCCGCTGCTGGCGAAGACGTCCACGGGTCCGGCGTCGACGGCCGAGATCACCCGGTGCAGGTCGTCGGCGTGCTCGTCGGGCGTGGTCTCGGTGGCGCCGTCGGTCCGCTTGCTCCGGTCCACCCCGCGGGGGTCGTAGGTGACGATCGTCCGGTCGGGGAAGTGCGAGGAGAGCGTGGCGAACCCCGCGGCGCCCATCGGCGACCCGATCAGGAGCAGGACGGGCTCGTCGCCGGACTCGCCGCCGCGGACGTCGTAGGCCAGCACGGCGCCCGGCACGTCCAGTGTGTGAGTCGTCGGTTCGTTCATGAGGCCTTCCCCCGTTGGTCTCCGAGTCTCCTCGATCAGACCCGCCGATTCTGCCGGATTCATCGGTCGGCCCTGCGGGATCCGCGTCTTCGACCGTCACGAAGCGTGGCGAGCTGATAAGGTTTGGACGATTGTCCAGGTCGAACGTCCAAGGCGGGAGGACCCCGGTGAGCCCCACCGACGTCGAGGGTGTGGACACGCGTCGTCGTCTGACCGAAGCGACGATCGAGGTGATCGCGGAGCGCGGCTGGGGCGGCGTCTCGACCCGCGCCGTCGCCGAGAGGGCCGGCGTCAACCCGGGCGTCGTCCACTATCACTTCGCCTCGATCGACGAGCTGCGACGCCGTGCGGTGGTCGACGCCCTCGGCGTCCTGGAGGACGCGGTCATGGACGCCTCGAGCGATCGCACACCTCGCGAGATCCTCGAGGCGGCGGCGGAGGCGACCGTCGGGCTCGGGCGCTCGGAGAGGCTGCTGCTGTTCGAGGCGCTGCCTCCGGCGGGTCGCGATCCGCAGATGCGGGAGGAGCTCGGGGAGCTCCTGATCCGAGGTCGCGGCATCCTGGCCGCCCGGATCCGCGCCCACCACCCGCAGCCGCTCGGTGACCCGGACGTGCTGGCCGGCGTGATCGCCGCGGCCCTCGACGGCCTGCTCCTTCACCTGCTGGTCGAGCCGGGCCTCGACGTCGGCGCCCACGTCCGACCGCTGCTGGCCCTCCTCGGCCCCGAGATGACCGCCACCCCCGAGACGGCCCCGGAGCCGGAGGAGGCCACCCGATGACCGCTCGCGATACCGACCACTCGGTCGCCACCCTGACCGGCGTCTCGAAGACCTTCGGTGAGGGCTCGACCGCCGTGCACGCCCTGGCCGACGTCGACATGGATCTCGCACGCGGCGAGCTGGCGGTGATCCTGGGTCCCTCCGGCTCGGGGAAGACCACGCTCCTGAACCTCGTCGGCGGCATCCAGCGGCCGTCGGCCGGGCGCATCGTCATCGCGGGCCGCGATCTGACCGATCTCGACGGCCGGGCGCTGACCGACGTGCGACGCGAGGTCATCGGGTTCGTGTTCCAGTTCTTCAACCTCGTCCCGACGCTGACCGCGGCCGAGAACGTCGCGCTGATCGCCGAGCTGACGGACCACGGTCGCGTCGACGAGCGGGTGGATCGCGTGCTCGCCGAGGTCGGCCTCCAGGATCGAGGGGATCACTTCCCGGGTCAGCTGTCGGGCGGGGAGCAGCAGCGGGTCGCCATCGCCCGGGCGCTGGTGAAGGAGCCGCCGCTGCTGCTGTGCGACGAGCCGACCGGTGCGCTGGACATCGAGACGGGCCGCACGATCCTCGCGTTGCTCGATCGCCAAGCGCGGCAGTCGGGACGAACGGTGCTCATCGTCACGCACAACGCGGCCATCGGCACGCTGGCCGACCGCGTCATCCGTCTGCGCAACGGCCGCGTCGACGGCATCCATCGCAACGAGCGGCCGGCACCGGTCGATCAGGTGGACTGGTGATGCGCGGGCGCGTCCTGCGCACCAAGCTGCGTCGGGACATCGGCCGGCAGTGGCCGCAGTTCGGAGCCATCGTCGTGCTGATCACGCTGGGTGTGGCGCTGTTCGCCGCGTCGTACGACGCGTTCCGCAACCTCGAGGCGTCCTACGCGAACCTGCACGTTCAGCTGCGTTCGGCGGACCTGTGGATCACCGGTGGCGACACCGAGCGGATCGCCGCGACGGCCTCGGCCACCGACGGCGTCGCCGACGTCGTGACCCGGATCCAGGCCGATGTGCCGCTGCGGTTCGACGGCGTCGACAAGCTCCGGGGCCGGATCATCGGCGTCCCCGCCGATCATCAGCCGGCGGTGTGCGGCCTGCTGCTGCTGCACGGCGGCTACGAGGTCGCCGGGCCGGAGGCCCTCGTGGAGCGCCACACGTTCGACCATTTCGGGCTGGCCCTGGGCGATCGCGTCGACGTGCTGCCGGCCGGGTCGAGCGCCTGGATGCCGCTGCGGGTGACCGGGGACGCCGAGTCCGCCGAGTACATCTGGCCGGCTCGAAGCCGCCAAGACTCCATCACCCTGCCCGACGACTTCGGCGTGCTGTTCGTGTCCGAGGACCTCGCCGCGTCCATCGTCCAGGGTGGGCCGAACCAGGTCCTCGTCCGTCTCACCGCCGGCGCGGCCCCCGACGTGGTGGACCGGCTGCGCAGCGAGGCCACGTCGCTCGGCGCCACCGAGGTGCTGACCCGCGCCCAGCAGGCATCGAACGCGCTCCTGCAGGAGGACATCGACGGCTTCAGCGAGATGTCCGCTGCGTTCCCGTTGCTGTTCCTGACCGCGGCGATGATGGCCGCCTACGTGCTGGTGACCAGACGCGTGCTGAGCGAGCGCAGCCTCATCGGCATGATGCTGGCGAGCGGCCTGCACCGACGCCAGGTGTTGCGCCACTACCTCGGCTTCGGGCTCACCGCCGGCGCGATCGGGTCGGTGGTCGGAGTCGTCGCCGGCACCGCCGCGGCCCGGACGATGACGCGGCTGTACCTGGGGGCCATCGACCTGCCGAACCAGGTCGCCGTCTACGACATCCGCGCGGCGACGTTGATCGCCGGGCTCGCCTTCGGTGTCGTCGTCGGGGGGTTGTCCGCCGCCGCCCCCGCGTTGCTCGCCTCTCGGATCGAGCCGGCCGAGGCCATGCGCGGCCTCGTCCCGGCGACCGGCGGCCGCCGGAGCCTGCTCGAGCGGCTGGTCCCGCCTTTTCGGCGGCTTCCCACCCGGTGGCGGCTGGTCCTGCGCGGGATCGGCCGGAACCGGCGGCGGACCTCCTACACGATCCTGGGCGTGACCCTGTCGATGCTGTTGATCCTCGTGTCGTGGTCGATGTTCGACACGATGGACGGCCTGTTGAACACGCAGTTCCAGCGTGTCCAGCTGCAGGATGCGCGCGTGGGGTTCACGGGTCCGCAGGACGCAGGGGTGCTCGAACGGCTCCGCGCCGTCGTAGGGGTGTCCGAGGTCGAGCCGGTCGTCACGGCCTCCGCGGCACTGCGCGGGCCCGCGGGCAGCTACGGGTCGGTGCTGCTGGCGCTGCCCAGCAACACCGACATGCACGGGTTCGTGCTGACCGGTGGCTCGGAGACGACGCTCTCCGAGGACGGCGTGCTCGTCGGGGTCGGCGCGGAGGGCTTCATCGGCGTGCCGGTGGGAGGGACGGCCACGCTCGACGTCCCGGACCTCGGTCTGAGCCTCCCCGTCAGGATCGACGGCTACCTCGACGAGCCACTCGGCACCTTCGTCTACGCGCCCCTGGATGCGGTGCGCCGGATGGCCGGGCATCCGCTCCCGATCACCTCCGCGATGCTGCGCTTCAGCGACGGCGCGGATCGGGATGCGATCAGGCGCTCGGTGCAGGGCCTCGACATCGTGGCCTCGTACGAGGACGCGAGATCGCTGGTGGCCCTCTTCGAGGATTACACGGGCCTGTTCTACGGCTTCGTCGGCGCGATGCTCGTCCTCGGGGCCCTGATGGCGTTCGCGATCATGTTCACGACGATGTCGGTCAACATCGTGGAGCGGTCCCGAGAGGTGGCCACGCTTCGGGCGAACGGCGTGCGACTCCGCCAGATCTCGCGGCTGATCTCGTCCGAGAACCTGATCATGACGCTCATGGGCATCGTGCCGGGGTTGATCGCCGGCGTGCTCGGGGGCCGTGCCCTGATGGCTTCGTACTCCTCGGACCTCTTCCGGCTGAACCTCGTCGTACGAGCCCAGACGCTCGTCCTGGCGGGAGCGGCGATCGTCGTCGTGGCGCTCGTGTCGCAATGGCCGTCGCTGCGAGCGGTACGCCGGCTCGACATCGCCTCCGTGGTGCGCGAGCGCGACACGTGAGCCGCCGAGGTCCGCGGCGTGAGCGGTTTGGGAACACTCCCGAACCGTGAGGCGGACCAACACGGCTTTCGGGCGCAGCTGGAGGATGTGGTCGAGCGGCGCCCTCCTGCATTCGGCGTCCGCGCGCGGCGGCAGCCGAACAGTCGGGTTGCGGTGTGCGATGCCCAGCTTCTTCCCTAGATCAGCCGGTAGAACGCATGTGCCACCTGTCCGCTGTCGAACGCCAGGAAGAGCGTGTAGCACCCTCTCTGTCTGGGCGTCCGCCACACGTAGATGAAGCGCGTGACCCGGCCGTAGGCGAGACCGGTGCCGACGGTCGGCACGGTCTGGGTCGCCCCGTCAGGGTCGACGGAGAACGCCGAACAGCTCGATGGCTTGGAGGTCACGGTGCGCACGGCTGCGAGGGACGACGTGTACGTGCTGTGCGCATCAGTGAGCTGGAATCGTACGATCGAAGGCCACCCGGCCAGGGCGACGTTCACGTTGGGAGGCGAGGTCAGCGGGAAGAGGAACCGGATGTCGTATCCCACCCGATAGGTCACCGTGACGGGGTCGGCGACGTTGCCGGACGAGTCGCTCGACTCCACGCGGAAGACCTTCTCCCCGACCGAGGATGTGTCGATCGGCGTCCCGTTCGGCACGGTGCCGCGACACACGGGCGCGGGATCGTCGTCGTCGATGCACGAGTAGTCGGCATCGACGATCGAGTTGAGGACATAGGTCTGATCTGCGGGAGCGAGGACGGTGATCTTCGGCGCGGTCGAGACCCCCCAGTCGCTCGGCACCTTGTCGCTCGACACGCCGGCTATCGCCGTCTGGTTCGACCCGTCGGGGTTCATCAGGACGACGGCGGGGCCGAGGCTCCCGTTCGCGAGGGGGGTCCGGTAGCTCAGGTACACGATCTTCGTTCCGTCCGGGGAGTAGATGGGATCGAAATCCGCGTACCCGTCGTTCGTGACGGCATGCTGGCCGCTGCCGTCCGCGTTCATCGCCCAGATCTCTCCCGCGCCCACCTCATCGACCTGGTCCCGCGTCCAGACGATCTTCGAACCGTCGGGTGAGAAGTCCGGCTGGCGGTCCACGACCGACGCGGCGGTGTCGGTCAGCCGGGTCTGGCCGGATCCACTCACGTCCATGACGTAGATCTCGTAGTTGTTGGGAGGTGGCGTGCCCGGCAAGCGAGAGATCTTGGTGAACGCGATCTTGGTGCCGTCGGGCGAGAACGTCGGCTCGACGTCGGCGATCCCGTAGGGATCGGGGAGATCCGGGTTCACCGTGAGGGGCGTTTGCCCCGAGCCATCGGCGTTCATGATCCACAGATCGATCCCTCGTTCGAACACGATCTTCGTTCCGTCCGGGGAGATCGCCGGGTTGGAGTCGTTGAGATCGTCGTCCGTAAGCCGCACCTTGTTGGATCCGTCGGCGTCCATGATCCAGATCTCGCCATCGGTCAAGCTGAGCTCCGGGCACGCGTGGGTCCAGTAGGCGATCTTCTTCCCGTCGCCGGAGAACGTCGGGTCACGGTCGCAGATCGAGTTGTCCGTCAGCTTCGTCGAGTTCCCTCCGTTCGCGTTCATGACGTAGATCTCGAAGTCACCGTCATCTCCCACGACCGCGATCTTCCCGTTCGGTCCGGGGTACGTCGCCGTAGCCGGCTCCGCCGTCGAAATGACCATCGTGGCGATGAGAGCGGCAGCGGCCAGGATCGAGAGACGTCCCCGCGAGATCCGGCGCCCGAACCCGATGCCCACCGTCGAGGCCCGGCCGCGCTGAATCCGGAACCGGCGTGCCCGTTCCATCGCCCACCTCCCATACTCGGCGTTCCCGAGCCCTGTTCGGCTCCGATCGATCCCCGCAGGGTGGCGTGGGACCTTCGGGCAGGCTTCGGGCAGGGTCAAGGGGCGGCGCCACCTCGCGGGTCAGGATCCCTCCGCCTCGGTCGACCGGGTGGGACCGCCCGCCTGGAGTGGACGAGACAGGGGACAGACGTTTCGGGAACGGCGATCATGGCTCACGGCCCTCATCCCCGCCGTTCGGGCCTATGGCGGTGGCGAGGAACTCGAGCAGCTCCGCCGGGGAAGCGAAGGGGCGCTCCGTTCCGCTGGCGACGTGTCGCACCAAGCCCCGGATCTCGGGATCGATCCGGTCTCCTCCCGTGCCCGGTGTCCACAGCCTCACGATGAACGTCTCCACGAGATCCTCTCGAGCACGGGCGAGGCTGGCGTCTGGTTCGCGGTTCGCATCGTGCCGGCATGGATTCGGGTGTCCTTCGGGCAGGGTTGCGGCGGACTACCGGGTCGGAACGGGAAACGCAAGGGCCTCGATGCCGAGCTCGGTCATCTTGGCCGTGTATGCGCGGTAGGCGCGTCTGGCCTCGCCGTGTCGTCCCGCCGCGGTGAGGCTGTCGATCAGCGCCAGGTGGGCGCGTTCGTCGAAGGTGTCTCGCTCCAAGATCCGGAGGAGGTACCGAGAGGCGGCGTCGTGGTCCCCTCGGGCGATGGAGTCCCTCGCGAGGGTTCGGGCCACTCCCACGTAGGCGTTCCGAGCTTCCTCGCGAAGCGCGATCGTCCATTCCTCGTACGGGTCTTCCGGCAGGAAGTCACCTGCATACGCGGCCTCGGCGGCGACCAGGCGGGCGGCGGCGTCCGGTGCTCGGTCGCGCCCCGACCGTAACCCTGCCGTGGCGTCCGGTAGGAACGATTCCACGTCCACCCAGACGTTCGCCAGGTTCAGACGGACGGTGTCGCGGTCGGCCGTCACGAATCGTTCCGCGTCGAACAGCTTGTCCGGATCGAGCACGCTTCGGAGCGTGGACAGGGCCACCGACAGCCGGCTCGACGTCTTCGTCGGATCCTCGTCGGGCCACATCGCCTCGATGAGCTCCTCGCGGTGCACGGGCTGGCCGCGCCTGGCCACCAGGAACTTCAGGAGCGAGCGCGCCTTGCGCGATTGCCAATCCGTGAGCGGGACGGGGGCGCCGGAGCGGAGGACACGGAACCCTCCGAGGGAGTGGATGGCCACGGGGGGAACCTCCCGCGCCGCGACGGCTGCGCGGAGATCGCCCGCCGCCGCCGCGTATCGCCGCAGGCCGAGCTCCTGGAAGCGCCGTTCGGCCCGCTCAGCGAGCGCCAGCGATCCCTCGCCCGTCGTCAATCGAGCCAGGGCCAGATCCACGCGAGCCTCCCCGATGGGACCGCCCAGCTCCCGCCAGATCGCGCGGGCCTCTTCCAGCCGGTGCCGCTCCTGCTCGGGATGGAGAGACGAGAGCGCTTGAAGCTCGAGCGACTCGGCGACGGCGGCCCGGTCCCGGCGGCTCCTCGCCACCGTCGCTGCCTCGTCGGCCCGGGACGCCGCTTCCGCACGATCGTTCCGAGCGAGCGCACCCCACCCGGCCGCCAGCAGCGCCCCCTGCTGCGACAGCACGGCGCCGTAGCCCACCGCTCGCTCGGCCAGCCGGGCCGCCTCCTCAGGCTCCTCTTCCGCCAGGATCCTCGCCAGTCCCGACAGGGCGGGTACCAAACCCTGGACGTCGCCCGATCCCTCCGACACCGTCAGCGTCTCTTCGTACGCGGCGCGCGCCAGCGCCAGATCCCCGCGTTCCCTGAAGACGTCGCCGAGCAGCCCGAGCGGATAGCCGATCATCCGCGAGCCCAGCCGCTGGTAGATGGCCTTCGCGGCCTCGAGATCCGCCACCGCCTCGTCCATCCGACCCATCCGGAACAGCGCGTCGCCGCGATTGGTCAGGGAGAGGGCCTGGAACCAAGCGTACCCGGCCAGCTCGGCCAGCTCGATCGCCACGCCCAACTCGTCGAGGGCCTGCTCGAAGTAGCTCTCCTCGATCAAGCGAGAGCCGCGATTGCCGCGGATCCGGATGATCTGGAGCGCGTCGCCCGCCCGTTCGGCGTGATCGAGGGCCCGCAGGTAATGCGCATCGTTCGCTCGGCGATCGCTGTCGACGGCCGCCACCATCGCCAGCACGGTGTGTGCGATGGCGAGCGCGCGGTCGTCGTGCAGCCCTCGGGCGATGTCGAACGCACGTTGCGCGAGTGCGCGGCACTGGTCCATCTCGCCGCGAAGCCATCGCACGGACGCCGTCCACGCAAGGAGCGTCGCTCGGTCGGCCGAGTCCTCACCCACAGGCAAGCCACGCGTGTACGCGGCCAGGGCCTCGTCCAGGTCGCCGCGGAGATGATGGATGAGCCCCATCCGCCAGGCCACGGCTGGGTCCAGGGGGCCCTCGCCCGCGATCCGCCGGTAGCACTCGAGCGCCCCGTCCCAGTTCCCCCGGATCTGATGTGCCTCTCCCACCACCTGCTCCACGGCCGCCGACCGCATCGCCTCGGGGAGCCGAGCGGCCGCCGCCACCACCGCCCCCGCGGCGCCGGAGGCAAGGAGCGCGGAGCCATGCTCGGCCAGCACTCGCGACGCCCCCGAGAGATCGTCGATCTCGCACAGGCACGACAGCGCTTCGGCCGCTCGTCCGTTCGCTTCGAACCACAGGGCCGCTGTTTCGAAGAGTCCGGCCCGTGCCTGGGGTTCCAGGGGCAAGCGCTCCAAGACGAACTCGCGGACCAACGGGCTCAGCTGGTACCAGCCCTCCTCCCCCCGGGGCTCGACGAAGAGGCCTCGCCGATCCAGGCCGATCAGCAGCTCGCGCGCGCCATCGATGCCGAGCGCCTGGGCGAGCCCATCGGTGAACCGCTCCAGGGGCGCGACGGTGCGGACCAGAGCGGTGACCTCCGGAGCCTCACGGGCGAAGACCTCCTCCGCCAGATAGGAGAAGACGGGACCTCCCGGCCGCCCGACCCGCTCCAGCTCCCGGGGCCGCTCCTTCGCCGGCACCGTCCGAAGTGCCTCCGCCGCGAGTCGCACCGCCACGGGCCATCCCTCCGTGACCTTGCGCATCGGCACCACGAGGTCGAGCGATCCCTCGCCCAGGAGGCGACGAAGGACCTCGGAGGTCTCGTGGTCATCGAAGGCCAACGCGGCCCCGGTGATCTCCGACACGTCCCCGCGCCCACGCATGCGTTCGACGGAGAACGGGGGATTCTCTCGCGATGACAGCACGATGTGCAGGCGAGGGGGAGCCTGACGGCACAGACCCTCGATCAGCGCCATCGATGGGTCATCGGCTCGCACCTCGTGCACGTCGTCGAGGATCAGCGTCAGGTCCGATCGAAGGTGCTCCTGAAGGGCGCCACACAGCAGCGCGGCGAAGGCCGGAGCCCGGACGGCCCCATCCCTCTCGGCCTCGGGGCCGCGGGCGGAGTCCCGGCCGAGGGACACATCGCGGGTCAGGCCGGGCACTCGCAGGCGGAGCGCCTCGAGCAGGCCGGCGGCGAGCGCGTCGAGGTCACGATCCTCAGCGGTGAGCGTGTACCAGGCGCCGTTACATCGCTCGACCCATTGCCCCAAGAGCGTCGACTTCCCGTAGCCGGCCCCCGCGACGACGATGGTCAGCCGAGCCTCGGCCGCTTCGCGCAGCCGGCTCTCCAGGGCCGCTCGGGGGACGACGTGTTGCCTGGGTCGCGGGCGGAAAGACCTTCGTGCCGAGCAGCGCCGGCGGCGGCGAGACCGAGGTCCCCGTCGTCTCGAGATCTCGGGGACCGCCTTTGCGGCTTCGATCGTCTCGCACCATGCGCGTTGACCCCCGGGAGGTGCAAATGATAGCCCGCCGCCGTTGCGGCCCACCCGGGGTGACCGGCCGATGGATCGGCCCTCATCCGATTCCGTCCGGACCGCCACGATCTCGATGCGCCTTCACCCCGCGCGAAGCCTGCGCGAAGGTGGTGCGTCAGTCTCCCGAGAAGTACCGGGTCAGAGAGGCTCGGGAGCTCAGGAAGGGGAGGTGGAACGATGGAACGAGCACGCAGACCCTGGGTCCAGGCGGCAGTGATCTTGACCACGGCAAGCGCGGTGGGGTGGGCGCTCGTGGCGGCTCCGGCGGGCGCGAGCTCCGGGCTCACCAGGAAGGACGTGCGGAAGATCGCCACCAGGGTCTTCCACGCGAACGCGGCGGCGCTCGAGGATACGTGCCCCTCCGGTACGGAAGCGGCCGCCGGCAGCTGCGTCGAGACGACCACGCGGGGGCAGGCCTCCTGGGTGAACGCGAACAGGAACTGTGGGGACCTCGGCCGTCGACTTCCGACGCCGGGAGAGCTCGTGGCGGCGTTCAGCACCCCGGGCATCACACCCGCGACCGAGATCACCTCCGACATCTACATCTCCGACGGCAGCGGGTCGACGTTCACGCAGATCATGGCGGTGGTCACCGCGAGCAGCAGCATCGGCGGTCAAGCCGATCTCAGCACGGTGGCCAGCTACCGGTGTGTGGCGCCGATGTCGAATGCCTGAATCGCGACCCGGCGGCGGGCCGAGGCGCTTCGCGGCCGCCGCCGGGGCCGCGCTGGTCCTCGTGTGGGCCGGGGTATCGTCCGTCCCCGCCTCGGCCTCGCTTCCCGTGGCGTTCCCCGACGGCCAGTGGCACGGGACCTCGCTGTACGGCGGCGCCATCAGCAAGGCGGACGTCTCTGCCACGGCGTTCGGCGATGTGACGTTCGACCTGACCGTGTCGAACGGCGAGGTGACCGACGGCACCCTGAGCGTCGGCATGTCTGCCACCGGCACGTCGTCCACGGCGACCGCGGATCTCACGATGACGGGAACGCTCTCGATGGGCGGCACCGCCGCGACCGTCGAGTTCGCCGGCCCCGTGACCGTGAAAGGGTCGGCGTCGTCCGGGGCGTTCACGGTCCCGATCGAGTTCACCGCGACCGATCACGGGACGTTCTCGCCCTCGTACGTGACCTGCAATCAGGTCACGGGGGATCTCGCGGTCCAGGCGCGGCACGTCCAGCAGGCGGCGGGCTTCGCGACCACCGTCACGGGGCCTTTCGTGGCGGTCCGGACCGCCGGCGGGGCCGGGGCCGTGGACGAGGTGATGGGCAAGTACCACTCGCTGAACGACGCGATGCTCGACGCGCTCGGGGGCGATCCCTCACCGGAACAGGTCATCGAGCTGGCCCAGCAGTACGAGGCGCTGGCCGCTGAGCTTGCCTCGATCGGCGCGTGTGAGTCGCTTCCCGCCGGGTTCGAGTCGGGCCTTTCGGACAAGATGATCGGCGCGTTCTTCCAGGACCTGCTGCAGAAGGCCCTGGATCATCCGGAGATGTACTCGGCGCAGGCGTTGTTGTCGTTGCTCGGATCGGGCCTGCGGATGGACGCCGTCGGCAACGACGTCGCCGGCTCGGGACCCTACCAGGCGTTCGCGAAGAACCTGCTGGCGGAGTTCGAGGCCACCCTGGAGTCGAAGCTCCAGGCGGCGGCCAAGGCCGGCGACTCGCAGACCGTCCTGGACATCCTCGTCGGTGCCCAGCAGTACGGCCTCGACGAGCTGGCGAACGAGGCGCAGGGCCTGCTGGCCACCGGAGGATGATGGCGATGCGAGTTGGGATCAGGAGGCTGACCGCGCTCATGACCGTGGCGGCGGCGCTCGCCACGGCCGCCGGATGCACGGCGGCAGCCGACGGTGCCTCGAGCGGCGACGGTGGTTCGGACGGGAGGACGACCGGAGGCGGGGGATCCACGGAGTCGAGCTCGGCGATCTCCGCGCCCGGGGTGGACTCGGTGGTGGAGCTTCGTGGGCCGGCCGAGACCGGGGCCGGGTCGATCCCGACGTTCGAATGGTCCGCCGTCGACGGCGCGGGAGCGTATCGGCTCGTGGTGAAGGACGCCCAGGGAAACGCCACGTGGGCGTGGGAGGGAACCGACACCGCGATCGCGTTGGGGGCCGTGCCCGACCGTGAGGAGGGCGACGGTGGTCCGATCCTGACCGAGGGATCGTTCTGGAGCGTGGTGGCGCTCGACGGCGAAGGTCACGTCGTCGCCGTCAGCGAACTACGTCCCGTCTCTCCCTGAGGAGTCGTGGAGAGGGACATGCCGATGGGTGCGGGCATCGTATCGCGTCGCTCGACCGGGGCCTGTGCCGTTCCCAGCTGCCTTCACCGACATCAGCCCGGACGACGACGGGCCGCTGCCCGGGATCTCCCCAGGCCGTTCTTCGCGTACTTCGACCACGATGCGGGCGGGCGCGTTGCAGGCGATCGACATCGGGTCCGTTGGGCGCGGCGTATGGCGCGTCATGTTGGCCGCGTAGTGGGGCGCCCATGGAACGCCACAGTCCAACGGCTGATCGTCGACGGCCTACGCGGAGCGTGAAGTCGTTCGTTGCACTCCGCGTGATGCGAGCTCATCACGCTCGGAACACGGGAGGGGGAGGCCCGCTCCTTCATGGCACCAGAACCTGTTGCTCGTAGCGGAGGCGGACGGGAATCGAACCCGCCTGGGAGCTCTCGCCCCCACACCGGTTTTGAAGACCGGGGGGCCCACCAGGCGCCCTGACGCCTCCGCTCCGCAGGATATCCGGCTCGACCTTAGCTCCGGCACGGGTTCGGCTTGGTCGGCGGTTATCCCGTGCCTTCCTACGCTTGGCCCGTCACCGATGGAGGAGGGGCCGAGATGAGGAAGATGATGGTGATCGCGCTCGCGAGCTCGATCGCGCTCGTGGCGCCGGCGACCATCGCCCTGGCGCAGGGCGGCGGCGGGGGCAACGACGTCGTCGAGCGCGGCTCATGCAGCGGCAACAGCGAGTGGAAGCTCAAGCTCTCGCCCGACAACAGCGGGATCGAGGCCGAGTTCGAGGTCGACCAGAACGTGTCCGGCGATCGCTGGCGGGTCACGATCCGTCACGACGGCGACGTGGCGTTCCGGGGCCGGCGGACGACCGGCGGTGCGAGCGGGTCCTTCGACGTCCGGATCGTCGAGAACGACCACTCCGGGACCGACGCGTTCCGGGCCCGCGCCCGCAACGTCTCGACCGGCGAGGTCTGCGTCGGGACCGCATCGATCTAGGGTCTGCGCCACCTCCGATCCGCGAACCTGTCGAGGAGCCTGCCGGGAAACGTCGGCAGGCTCCTCTAGCATCTGGGGTGATGGAAGCGGCGTTCTTCGACCTCGACAAGACGATCATCTCCCGGTCGTCCTCGCTCGCGCTGTCCCGGCCCATGTACCGCGCGGGCATGGTCACGCGCGGGCAGCTCGTCCGCGGGGCGTATGCCCAGCTCGTCTACGCGCTCGTCGGCGCCGACGAGCGCAAGATGGAGCGACTGAAGGACGGCATGCTCCAGCTGACGAAGGGGTGGGACCGACAGGACGTCGAGCGCCTGGTGCGCGAGGTGCTGGTCGAGGTGATCGACCCCTACGTCTACCAGGAGGCCATCGACCTCATGGCCCTGCACCGGTCCGAAGGCCGGCAGATCTACATCGTGAGCAGCTCTCCCGAGGAGGTCGTCCGTCCCCTGGCGAGCCATTTCGGCGTCTCGGGCGTGATCGCGACGCGGGCCCGGATCGAGGACGGACGCTATACGGGAGATCTCGAGTTCTACTCGTACGGCGAGTCCAAGGCCGAGGCGATCCGCTCACTGGCCGAGCGCATCGGCCTCGACCTCGAGGGCTCGTACGCGTACACCGATTCGATCACCGACCTTCCGATGCTCGAGGCGGTCGGCCACCCCGTCGCCGTGAACGCGGACCGGGAGCTTCGCAAGGAGGCCGAGACCCGGGGCTGGGATATCCGCGACTTCCGCCGGCCGGTGCGGATGCGGACGCGGATCGCCCAGACCGCCACGCATCCTCGGACGCAGGTCGCCGCCGGCGTCGTCGCGGCCGGCGTGGCGGCGGCGATCCTCGGCTACCTCGTCCTGCGCTCCAAGCTCGCGCCGCGCTCCGCCGACGCCGCCTGATCGAGTCGCGCTGGCCGAACCCCGGGTGTAAGGTCGAGGTGTCGCCTTCGGGCGATACGCGAAGGGAGCAGAAACCCACGCGCGTCCTGCCGCGGGAGGCATGCCCGAGGCCCGACGGCTCGTCCGGCGGGTCCCCGGCACGTGCAGATTGCGCATGTTCGCTGCTCCCTTCGCGCGCGTCCGGGCTCTGATCGGCGGAGCGCGTCAGGGGACGGCCGGCGGGCGGCGGTACTCGAAGTGCATGCCGTCGGGCAGGATGAACGTCCCGCCCCAGATGAACCCCCAGTCCTCGAACACCCGGACCATCCGCGGGTCCTGGTTCGGCTCGGCGCCGAAGGGGTTCTGCGGCACGTTGATGTCGAGGGCGATGCCCCAGGAGTGGTGGGAGAGGCCGGCGCTCCGGATCCGGTTGATGTGCCGTGGGGCGAAGCACCCCGAGTAGCTCGTGATCGTGTCCTGCAGGCCGAGGTCGACGATCTCGTGGATCGCCCCGCGGATCTGCGGGAACAGCGCGACGTTGCACGTCACCGAGCCGAGCAGCGCCACGTGGCGCGTGGCGATGTGCGTTCGGACCCATGCCGGGTCGAGCGTGAGGAACCCCGGCAGACCCGGCCGCGGCTTGGCGGCGAACTCGCCGAACAGCTCCTTGATCGCGACCGGCGGCAGCACGGCGTCGCTCTGGCGGAAGTACGGCGTGTCGCCGGGGGCCCGGACGCGCACGAGCGTTCCGGGAGGCAGGACCTGCCGGACGGCCTTGGCCAGCCGGCGGACGGTGGGCTCGTCCTCGGGCACGAGCAGGGCGTAGCGATTGTGGGTCACGCCGATCCGCCGCCCGAGGTCTCGCGAGACGAGGAGCTCGTGCGCGCCGACGAGCTCGTCCGGCAGGATCGCCGCAACCTCGATCCGCACCTCGCCGAACTGCAGGACCGCGCCCGGTCCGAGCCCCCGCAGCTTGGCGCTCGACTCGCCGAGGATCCCCTGCCCCTCCTCGAGCGCCACGGTGACGCCGCGATCGGCGGGCGGAAGGAACGGGGCGTACGCGCGGGGTCCCACGGCGGCGACCTCGAGCGGGATGGCGAACGTCCGCGGTGGGTCGTCCACGACCTCGCCGCTCTCGTCGAACGAGCGCGTCAGCCACGTGTTGTCGCTCGCCACGACCACCGCGCGGCGGATCTCGGGCATCGCGGCGACGGCCTCCCCGAAGCCGCGCGGCAGCCCGCCGGGCGTCCAGACGAGGAACGTGTCGGGGCTCTCCGGGGTGGTCGCGAACGTCGGGGGCGACGCGACGCCCGGCCCGTCGATCGTCACCGCCGCCGTGCCCTGGATCGCGAGGGTGAGCGCCGTGCCGGCGACGAACCCCACGAGGGCCGCGCCGGTCACGCCGCCGGCGCGCCGGAGGCTCATCCCGCCCCCGCTGGAGCGCTCGGGGTTCCGGGGATCGACGCCGCGATCGCCGCCAGCTCGTCCAGGCCGAGCCCGGGCGCGTCGAGCGACCGGTAGAGGCCGTTCGAGACCCACTCGAGCAGCGAGCGGCCGGGGGTCCACCGGCCCGGCGAGCCGGCGACCTCGACGGCCGACTGGCGGGCGGCGCTCGCCGGTGGCAGCTCGGCGGCGGCCTCCAGGTGCAGGCGGATCGCGCCGGGCCCCGCGTCCGCCTCGGCGTCTCGGAAGTACATCGTCACGCCCGGCACGTCGTCGATCCCCACGAGCTCCACGCTGGCCAGGGTGAAGCCCGCCGGGAGCCGTTCGGGCGCCGCGACGGCGAACGGGACGGCCAGGGCCGCCTCCTCCAACGAGACGCGTTCGACGACGGCGCCGTCGGTGGCGTGGGTCCGCCACGACTCCGGCATCGCAAGGCCGACCACCGGCAGGGCGGCCGCCGCCTCCAGGAGCTTGGCGCGGGGCAGGTTCGACTCGAGGTACAGGTCGGTACCGGCGGCGTGGATCGACAGCAGCCGGCCGTGCCAAGGGGTGGCCGGTTCGTAGTACGCGACGCCGCGGCCCACCGGCACCTCCTCGGCCCGCAGGCTCACGGCGCCGAACGGGGCGTCGCCCGTCCACGACCGCGTCTCGCCGAGCCGCAGGAACGAGAGCCCGTCGGCGTAGGTCACGACCGCCTGGCCGCCCTCCGGGCTCTCCGGGATCACCGCCCGGTACAGGTCCAGCCCGCCCAGCTCGGCCGGCGCCAGCGGGTCGAACCCGGCCCGAGCCGCGACCTCGGCGGGCGGCACGTGCTCGGCGCCCTGGTCCTCGGTCCGATCGGTGGCCGGGATCCGGAACACCGAGGCCGCAGGCCGCGAAAGGCTCACGGAGAGCGCCGCCACCTCGAAGACCGGCGCGCGGGAGGGCTCCTCGGGCAGCCCGAACCGCTCGGCCCACGCATCGCGCTCGTGGCCCGCCGCCGGGTAGACCTCCCACCGCAGGGGGAACCAGCTCCCCTCGTCGAGCCAGATGCGGACGCGGTCCTTGGAGAAGAACGGCCGCCACTCGCCGCCGATCGACAGGAACGGGAAGAGCGACTGCGCGCGCTCGAACGGCACCTGGACGATCACGGCGGGACGACCCAGGACGGTGTCGCGTCCGATCACGGTGACGGCCGCCGGCTCGGCCAGCGCGGTCAGCGGCAGCACCAGGTCGGTGGGGGCCGGCGCCCTCGAGGAGAACGGCATCCGGTTGCGGACGGAGGTCACCCGCTGGGGGCATCGGGCGGCGGGGCACAGGTCCGGCCCGGACGAGTACCAGTGGTCGCGGTCGACGATCAGCCGGAGGTCGGTGGGCGTCGCCGGAGACGGGTAGATCGTCCGGTCCTCGACGTCGAGGCGGAAGCGCTCGGGGGCCCGGAACCAGACGTGCATCGAGAGCTCGCGGCGCGGGACGTCGGGGGAGAGGTGGAGCTCGCTGATCGAGAACGTGGCCTCGTACGCCGTCAGGCCGGCCGCGGCGGCGGCCACGTCCCGGCTGATCCGTTCGGCGGCCAGCGCCGAGGTGCGTTCGGGCGCGTCGTTGGACCACGGCCCGCCGACCACGAGGCTCCCCACGAGGAGGCCGGCCACGAGCGCCGCGGCGGCGGGGGTGAGGGACCGCATCCGTGGGCGGCTGCGGGGCAGGCGCATCGGACGGACGATCCGCAGGCCGGGCCGGCGGGCGCCGGTCTCCGCCTCGACCGCGGACATGATGGGCTCGACCAGGTCGGGGATGGCGGGGGCGACCTCGAAGCGGACGCGTTCGCGCAGCCGGTACGCGCCGCGCTCGAACGCCCGGCACTCGTCGCAGCCCTCGAGGTGGTGCTCGAGCGCGACGAGCTGGCGGTCGGGGATCCGCTCGCCGTCCAGACGCTCGGAGATCAGGCGCTCGGCCTGCTCATGATCCACCGGCGTCCTCCTCGAGGGCGAGCGCGCCCATCATCGCCTTGCGTCCCCGGTGCATCCGACTCTTCACGGTGCCGACGCGCACCCCGAGCACGTCGGCCGCCTCCTGGTACGACAGCCCGAACACCTCGATCAGCAGGAACGGCTCGCGGTGCTCCTCCGAGACCGCGGCGAGCGCCGTCTGGAGCTCGAGGCGTGCCTGGGGGTCGGTCGGCCCGACCGGCGGCGGCGGCTCCTTGTCCAGGTGGACCGTCCGCGATCGGATCGCGTCCATGGCGCAGTTCCGGGCGATCCGGAAGAGCCAGCTCGTGAACTTGGCGTCCCCCCGGAAGCTCCTCAGGAACCGGAAGGCCCGAAGGAACGCCTCCTGGGTGACGTCCTCTGCGAGAGCCCGGTCCCGCGTGAAGTGGTGCGCGAACCGCCACACGTCCGCCTGGTACTGCCGCACCAGGTCCTCGAACGCGCCGAGGTCCCCCTCACGGGCGCGCGCGAGCGTCCGCGGGTCCGGGTCGTGCACCGAGCTCCTCTCGCTCCGGCCGGACAACCAAGCCTAGCCCCGCGGACCTGCCCTCGATACCCCGCTGAGCTGGGGGAACGGAGCGCCGGCCCGAGGGAGCCCTCCTCGTGATCGGACGGTCTCACCTGTTGACCGGGCGGAGCGGGCGATGGTTCCGGGGGATCAGCCGGAGAGGCGGGCGGAGGGGTGCTCCAGGCGCTCGGCCAGGCGCTCGGCGCGCTCGGCGGCCTCCTCCTGCATCCCGGCGGTCATCGCGCCGGTGATGGCCAGGAGCTCGGACTCGACCCGAGATCCGATGCGCCCGGTCCCCAGCTCGAGCTGGCCTTCCAGGCGCGAGATGGCCCGCTCCAGGCGTGCCACCGGGTCGTGGTCCCGCGCCTCCCGCCACGCCGCGAGGTCCACGATCGAGCCCATGAGGCGATGGTAGACCAGGCCACCGACACTCCGGTGGAAGCGGGCCGAACAAGCTCGGCATCTGCTCGCATGACGCCCGCCGGCGCGTTCCAGGGGCCCCGGGTCAGCCCGACCCGGGGCTCTTCGCGTAGTCGCCGGCCCCGAGGAAGTGGAGCGAGACGTACGGCTCGTCGCCGATCACCCAGGAGTCGTGTCCGGGCTCGACGAAGAACAGGTCACCCGGCGTGAGCTCGTACTCGGAGCCGTCGGCCATCTTCACGGCGGCCCGCCCCGACACGACGAGGCCCACGTGCTCGACGGGGCAGAGCGCGTCGCCGGTGGCTCCGCCGACGTGCTCCGACCACACCCAGCCGGGCTCGTAGCTGGCCCGCCCGACCGTCACGCCCCCGGCCGAGAGCACGTCGAACGCCCCGTGCTCGAAGGTCCGGGACTCGTCCGGCTGCTCGAACCTCCGGATGTCCACGCCCGCCATCGGCGACTCCCGTCTCGTCGGATCCGCATAGGACATCACATCGCGCGGACGCGGGATGGGGCGATCGGATGCGACGGGATCTCGATGACCTAGCCGCCGGCGCGGACACGCGGCGACGCCACCGAGCCGGCCACGGTGAGGGATCGAGATCTGCCGTGGCTCGCTCCGACCGTTGCCGGGTGCGCGGAGACCGCCTCGACGATCATGCGAGCCGCCTCGCTGTGGGCCACGCGGTCGGTGTTGATGACCAGGTGGTACAGGAGTGGGTCGTCGATGTCCGCGTCGTAGTACTTCTTCAGGTAGCGCTTTCGCCCCAGGTCCCGATCGTGCACGTACCGCGACGCATCCTGGGGGCTGAGATGCTCGTGCTCCATGACCCGCTCGACGCGGGCCTCCAACGATCCCACGAGACGGACGTGGAAGGCGTGGTCGAGCGCGCCCGTGACGATGTTGGCCCCCCTTCCGATCACCACCACGTTGCCGAGCTCCGCCAGGTGCAGGATCGTGTCGGCCGTCTTCCGCACCAGCGTCCAGGTGCGCGGGTGGAGGCCGAAGAGCTCGTCCATGATGTCGGAGATCTCGGAGACCCGATCTTCGAGCATGTAGATCGCCAGCCGGTTCGGCAGGTCGTGTTCCTGAAGCACACGGTCGACGAGGTCGCGGTCGAAGATCGTCCATGGGCACGAATCCGATGGAGCTCGGGCCTGCAGTCTCGCCACCAGCTCCTGCGCCAAGACGTGGGCCCCCGTCCCGGCCTGGCGGGAGATCGTGATCATGCGGCGAGGCCCCTCGACCGGATGCGCCACCGATGGATGGGGCGGTGCTTGCGATTGGCAGCGGATGTAGTCGAAGCAATGCTCCAGACCGGTCGGCTCCTTCATCGGAGTCCTCTCCCTTCGGCGAGGCTCCCTGAGGCCTCCATCGTCTCGGGGCGCTCCTCGTGCAGGCCGTCCCACGGCTCATCGCGGGGCTCTGTCGAGCCCAAGACTTCAACTACGCGAACGGACCGACCGAAACCAGGGCTGTTCGTCGCACGACGAAGGGGCCCCGGTGGTCGAGGGACCCTTGGCCCCCGACGCGAGACGCGGCCTCGACTACGGTGTCGTCGAAGGGGGCAGAGATCGACCCGTCGCCATCTTCCACGAACCAGCCCCCAGTCGGGACTGGGCTGTTCGAGCGCGAAGCCGTCCTCGACGCCTTTGTGAGAAACCCTCGCTCGACCTGGACCGCCGTCGCTCTGTCCTCCTGGTACGGCGTCCGGCTCGACCTCGTTGACGCGATCCTCGGCGAGCTCGCGGAGGAGGGCATCATCTGCGGCACGGCGGGGGAGGATGGCCGCTACACCGTGAGCGGTGAAGAGCAGCCCACCACGGGCGGGTCCCGGGAAGATGCCGATCCGCCGGAGCGAGGCGAGATCGACCCTCGGCTCGTGGGGCCCGACTCCGGCTTCATCGACGAGACGCCGGGAACGCGCCGCGAGCTCGTGTCCCTCGTGAGCGGAAGGGGAACATGACCGGCGATCCTGCGGGGACGTTTCCGCAGGGCCCGGCCATCGTTGGGGTAAAACGCCGGTGAGGCGCCAGAGTGCGAGCGCCTCACCGATCGCCATGCCGCCGTGTCACGCGGGCACCTCTCGCTGGAGCAGCACCGGCACGGGCAGGTGCGGCTGCGCCGCCGGCGAGTAGGAGGGGTGCCAGGTCAGGTCGACGCTGGCGACCTCCCAGCCCTCCTTGCCGAGCTCGCTCAGCCGTTCCACCACTTCCTTGATGTGCGACGCGAACTCCTCGGAGAACGGCATCTCCTCGACCCGGTACTCGATCAGCTTCATCACGACCTCCTTCCGTTCCGCGACGCGCGTCCGAGTCGCCTCCAGTCTGTCGAGCGGCGCTCCCCCGGTCAGTGACCCGCGTCTCAGACGGGCGTGACTTCAGTCACCGAGGCCGGCCGGCCGACTGTTCCGCGAAGGGACGAACCCCTAGACTCGTTTTCGAGAGGTGCGAGGCCGCCCGGTCTTTGCGGAGGATGCCCCGGGCCGGACGGTGACGTGCTCGAGGATCTCCCCCAGGAGGGATCGCGGGGCGGCTTCCTCTCGGCGCTTCCGAAGGAGGCCGCGAAGAGTCTGCTTGCCGGGGCGATCAGGATCAGCGTCCCGGCGGGCGCGCTCGTGTACCGCGAGGAGGAGTCCCCGCGGGTCATCGTGGTGATCGACGGGCTCCTCCGCGTGTTCCTCCGCTCTGCCGACGGACGGCAGGTGACGGTGCGCTATGCGCGTGGCGGCGACGTGGTCGGCCTCGCGCTCGTCCTGGGAGGTCCGGGACCGACGAGCGTGCAGGCCATGACGAGCGCCACCGTCGCCGCCCTGGCGATCGACACGCTGCGCTCGATGCTCACGTCGGATCCCCGTGTCACACGGACCTGCGCCGAGGAGCTGACACGGCAGTTGTACCTGGCGCTCGACGACCTGTCGGAGCAGGCCTTCCTCTCGGTCCGCCAGCGCCTCATCCGTCAGTTGCTGGACCTGGCCGCCCCCGGCGCGGGGTCGCACCCGGTCGTGCGCGCGACACAGCAGGAGCTGGCCGACGCCGTGGGCTCGGTCCGAGAGGTCGTGACACGGACCCTCCGCGGGCTACGGAAGGAGGGCCTGCTGGACACCTCCCGCGATCAGATCGTCCTGCTCGATCCGATCACGCTGAGCGAGGAGGCGAGGGCATCGAACGTCGCCGTGCACGAGCAGGCCGATCGCAGGACACGACCGAGCGACGACCTCTGAGAAGGGGTGTGGCGGCTTCCCGTGCCGCAGACCGGGCGCGTGGCCTCGGCGGTCCGGAAGTCGTGATCGCGCCACGCGACGAACCCGCTTGCGTCTGACGGCGGGACCCCGAACGGCCGATGCGGGCATCCCCGCGCGGCATCCGCGTGGGCGCGCTCGAGAATGGGCCACCTTGGCGATGGTTCGCCGAGCCAACCCCGCGTAGTCTTCCGGATCACGCGGTCGAGGCCGCGGCCCTCCTCCTCGCAGCAGTCGGTGTCGGTCCTTCCCCCTGGACGCACATGGAGCGTGCATGGAGGAGGTCGCGAGGGTGGTGCTGGCGCTCGAACAGCCGGACGTGGCCGAGGAGGTCCTGCACTTCCTCGACCGGAGCGGCGCCGCCCGGGTCGTCGGCACGGCGTCGGATCACCGGCAGCTCGTCGAGGCGATCCGGCAGCTCGAGCCCGACGCCGTCGTGTCGGCGCCGACGCTCGCCCCGTCGCGGGGCGAGCTGAACGGGAGCGCCCTGCTCGCGATCGACACGACGCAGTCCGTGACGTCGCTCCGCCGCGCGATCCGCTCGGGTGCGGCCGGGTTCTACCTGTGGCCGGCCGAGCGTGAGGCGCTCGCCGAGGCGGCGGCCCGCGTGCGCCCGCCCGCCGAACCCGACTCGGAACGGCCCGCGCCGGTGCTCGCCGTGTACGGTCCGCGCGGCGGCGCCGGCGCGACCTTCGTGGCCACGCACCTGGCGGCCGCGCTGGCACGACGGGACCGCCGGTGCGTGCTCGTCGATCTCGACGTCGTGTTCGCGGACGTGTCGGCTGCGATCGGCGTGCCCGCCGACGACGCCCCGCGGACGATGGGCGATCTGCTCCCGCTCGGCGACGAGGTCTCTGCCCGCAACGTCGACGACGTGCTGTGGCGTCACCCGGAGGGCTTCGGCGTGCTGCTCGCTCCCGGTGACGAGACGGCGGCCGTGAACGCCCGGGGGAGGCATTACCGGGCGGCGATCCGGGCGGCGAGGGGCCTTTGCGACGTCCTCGTGCTGCACGTCCCTCGCGGCCTCGATGACATCGCCCGGACCGGCCTCGAGCTCGCGGACCGGGTCGTGGTCGTGCTCGGCCTGGACGTGCTCTCGTTCCGCGACGCGAGACGGGCGATCGCGGCGGCCGGCCTCGAGGATCGCTGTGTCTTCGTGGTCAACCGTGCCCGCCGGTCCGAGATCACCCCGGCCGACGTCGAACGGGTCTTCGGGGTGCCGCCGATCGCCGTGATCCCGGCCGATCGCGCGGCGGCGAGGGCCCAGGATCACGGGCGCCTGCTCGCGAAGCGGGGCCGAGCGGGCCGCTCGATGGACCGTCTGGCGCGGCGGATGCTGGAGGACGCGTGAGCGCGGCCGACACGTTCCGGGACGTCCGGCAGGGCCTGCACGAGCGGCTGCTGCGGCGGGTCGACGGGGGCGAGCTCGACGGCGTCGGCCGGGCGGAGCGACGGTTGCGCGTGCGCGAGGAGGCGCTGGCCGTCCTGCGCGAGCAGGGGCACATCCTGCCGCAAGGGGCGCTCGCGAAGCTGGTGAACGAGGTCTCCGACGCGGTCGTCGGGATGGGTCCCATCGAGTTCCTGCTGCGGGACCCCGACGTCACCGAGGTCATGGTGAACGGTCCCGACGACGTCTACGTGGAGCGGAAGGGGCGGATCGAAAGGGTGGTCGATCGTCTGTTTGAGGGGGAGGAGGCGGTCTTCCACCTGATCGAACGCATCGTGGCACCCCTGGGCCTTCGGGTCGATGGTTCGTCACCTTGGGTGGACGCGCGACTGTCAGACGGTTCGCGGGTGCATGCGATCGTTCCGCCCCTTTCGCTCTGCGGTCCGGTGCTGACCGTGCGCAAGTTCTCGGCCGTCCCGCTCGGACCGCGGGACCTGGTTCGCATCGGGACGCTCGGACCGCGGATGCTCGCATTCCTCGCCGCGTGTGTGCGGGGTCGCGCGAACGTCATGGTCTCCGGCGGGACCAGCTCCGGCAAGACCACGTTGCTAGGGGTGCTGTCCTCGTTCATCCCCGACGGCGAACGGATCGTCACGATCGAGGACGCGGCGGAGCTCCGCCTCGCCAAGCCGCACGTGATCGGGCTCGAGTCGCGCCCCCCGAACGTCGAGGGCGCCGGCGAGGTGACGGTGCGCGATCTCGTCCGCAACGCGCTCCGCATGCGGCCGGACCGCATCGTCGTGGGCGAGGTTCGGGGAGGCGAGGCCCTCGACATGCTGCAGGCGATGAACACGGGCCACGACGGCTCGCTTTCGACCGCACATGCCAACTCCGGCCGCCATCTCCTGTGGCGGCTCGAGACGATGGCGATGATGTCGGACGTCGAGCTCCCCGCGGCGCACATCCGGGCGCAGGTGGCTTCCGCCGTCGATCTGGTCGTGCACATGACGCGGCTCCGCGACGGCCGTCGAGTCGTCTTCCAGATCGTCTCCGTCGACGGCCTGGGGGACGACGGGGAGCCGTCGGTGACGGAGGTCTTCGGCTTCCGGCCGCGGCTCGGACGCCACGGCGCCTTCGTGGTCACGGGGGCGGCGCCGGGATTCGCCCGGGTGCTCGCGGATCGCGGTCAGGAGATGCCCGGGGCGTGGTTCGACGCCGGCGTCGACGACGAAGCCGGAGCGCCGTGATCGCCCCGATCCTGGCGGGGATCTGCACCGCGGCGTCGACGTTGCTGCTCGGGCTGGCGCTTCCCGCCCGCCGAGGCGCGGTCGACCAGCCGCCCGGCCCACCGGATCGGGGCTCCGGTCCGCCGAGGGGGCGCCGGGGGATCTCCCGGAGGATGCGGATCGCGGGCGGGATCGTGGCCGGCGCGTTGCTCGGCACGGTCGCGGCCGGTCCGCCCGGTCTGGTCGGCGGAGCCTTCGCCGGTGGTGCGATCCCGATCGCGCTCGACCGGCGCCGATCCGCCCACCGAGCGGCGCGAACCGAGGAGCAGCTCGTGGACGCGGTGACGGCGATCGCGTCCGCGGTCCGCTCCGGGCGATCGCTCGCTCAGGCCCTGGCCGTCGCGGCGGCCGAGATCGAGGAGCCCCTCGGGGGCATGCTCGCCGAGGCGGCGGGTCGCGCCGCGCTCGGGGTTCCGCTCGATGACGTGCTCGACGCGCTGGCGCAGGGGATCGGAGGACCCGACGCCAGGCTTGTGGTGGGGATCCTTCACCTGCACCGGAGAACGGGCGGAGCGCTGGCCTCGTCGCTCGACGATCTCGTGAAGACGCTGCGTGCCCGGCGCGACGGCGCCCGCGAGCTCCGTTCCCTGACGGCGCAGGCGCGTCTGTCGGCGGCGATCCTCGGCCTCCTGCCCCTGGGGTTCTTCCTGTTCCTCTCGGTGGTGGCACGGCGCGACGTCGAGGCCGCGTACCACAGCCCCGCGGGAGCCTCGGCGATCGGCATCGGGCTCGCGCTGCAGGGTGCGGCGTTCATCTGGATCCGGCGGCTCCTTCGGGTCGAGCCGTGATCGTCGCCGCCTCGACGCTCGCCGGCCTGGCCGCCTTCCTCGTGGCGTGGTCCGCGTCGGCCGCGGGCGGCGCGTCGGTGCTGGGTCGAGCGGGCCTCGACGTCACCTCGGGCCCCGCGGAACGGCATCGACTGCACGAGGCGCTCGGCCGCGTCGGCGTCTCCGGGCTCGGCCGGAGGGTGCGCCGGGACCGGGTCGCCGCGCTCTGCCGCGCCGCCGACACGTCGTGGACGGTCGACCAGATCGTGGGCGCGAAGGTCGCGGGTCCTGCGTTGGCGGTTCTCGGGGCCCTCGCGTCCCCGGCACCGGCGCCGCTGCTCGCCGCTCCGCTGGCGCTGCTCGCGTGGCGGGTGCCGGAGGCCCTGCTGGCTCGAACGGTCGCCCGTCGCCTGGGGCGCGCCGCACGCGAGGTCCCGCTCTTCCTCGACCTGCTGGCCGTGGCCACGTCGGCGGGCCTCGCCCCTCAGCTCGCGGTGCGGAGCGCGGCGGCCCCGCTCGAGGGGCCGCTCGCCGACGAGCTCAGATCGGCCATCCGGCGTACCGACCTCGGTCGCCGGTGGCGGGACGAGGTCGCGGCCGTCGGCGCGCGCCTGGCGTCACCCGACCTGCGCCGGGCGGCGGCGGTGCTCGGGCGGAGCGAGTCCCTCGGGTCCGCGCTCGCCGACGAGATCGCACGGCTCGCGGCGGACGTGCGCGAGGAGCGCCGTTCGCGAGCGGCCGAGCGCGCCCGCGTGGCGCCGGTCAAGATGCTGTTCCCGCTGGTCTTCCTGATCCTTCCCGCGTTCCTCCTCCTCACCGTGGTGCCGGTGCTGCTCAGCACCGTGCGATCGATCGGCTGAGAGAGGAGGTGTGCCGTGTTGCTTTCCTGGTACGTCCGCGCGCGGACGAAGCTGGCCGAGCAGGTGGGCCAGACGACCGCGGAGTACGCGCTCGTGATCCTGGCCGCCGCCGCGGTGGCGGTCGTCCTGATCGCGTGGGCCCGCTCGTCGGGCAAGCTGCCCGCGTTCTTCGACGACATCATCGATCAGGTCGCCGGCAGTGCGAACTAGCGGCCATCCGTCCCCGATGGGACGAGGTCGTGGCGAGCGCGGGTCGGCGGTCGTCGAGTTCGCGCTGCTCCTCCCGATCCTGCTGATCCTGCTGATGGCGCTCGTCCAGGTCGGCGTGCTGGCGAGGGACCGCTTGCTGCTCGCACAGGCCTCGCGCGCCGGGGCGCGCGAGGCCGCCATCACCGACGTGCAGGGTGACATCGAGGACGCGGCCGCCGGCGCGGCGCCGGGTCTGGACCGTGGGCGTCTACAGGTCACGATCGCGCGAGCGGGAACGCGAGGGCAACCGGTGACCGTCTCGCTCGCCTACGACGTGCCGATCGCGGCCGTCCTCGCGGGTTGGCTGTTCCCGTCGAGCGTCTCGCTCGATGCGGCGGCGACGGCGCGCCAGGAGTTCGGGTGACGCCGCGACCGCCCCGTGACGAGCGCGGGTCCGTCTCCGTGCTCGCGGCCGCGATCGTGGCGGCGCTCGTCGTCATGGCGCTCGGGACGGCCGACCTGGCGCGGGTCCTGATCGTCGCGGCGTCGGCGCAGACCGCGGCCGATGTCGCGGCGCTGGCCTCGGCGCAGGAGCTGGCTCTTCCCGGCGACCTCGAGCCCGCCGACGTCGCGCGCGAGTACGCGGAGCGCAACGGCGCCGAGATGCTCGCCTGCGAGTGCGACACGGGCACTTTCGAAGCCGTCGTCACGGTGCGGATCGCGGTGGGTTCCCTCCTGCTGTTCGCCGACGATCGCGCGGTCGAGGCGCGCGCCCGGGCGGTCGTGGACCTGCCCACGTGAAGGCCCGGCGCCGCGCTCGGTGACCGCCGAACCGTGCCGGCGGCGGGGTGTACCATGCCTCTTCATGGCGATACGGGCGATCACGCAGCGGCGGGGCAAGCGGGGGCTGCTGGCCACCGTCGACTACACGCTCGCCAAGCGCGCCCTGCTCGTGCAGGTGCGCACGGGGCTCCTCGCTCGATCGGACATCTGCGACGCCCACCCCGAGCTCCTGCGGGCGGCGCGGAACGTCGGCGAGCACTCTCGCCGCGACTGCCCGGTGTGCGCGGAGGCCAAGCTCCGGCTCCTCGCCTACGTGTACGGCGACGGGCTGAAGGAGAACAACGGCCGGGTGTGGCCGCTCGACGTGGGGCTCTCCATGGCCGCGGACCGGCCGGGATCCTGGTGTTACGTGGTCGAGGTCTGCACCGAGTGCCAGTGGAACCACCTGTCCGAGGCGTTCGTCGCCCGGGCCGTCTGACCTCGCGTTCCGCCCCGCGTCACGATTCCGTCACGGGAACTCCACAGGCGTTCACGCAGGTCAGGTGGCTGGGAATCGTCCGGTCCGTGGCTACAATCGGGGACACCTTGGCGGTCGACACCGCACCAAGCAGCACCGGCAAAGGTGCGAGACACGCCCCCCGCAAGAAGCGAGCGCAGAAGGGCTTCAAGGCCTGGCTGCGCCGCTGGTGGTGGGTCTTCGTCGTCGTGCCGGCCTCGGGGATGCTCCTCGTGCTGGGGATGCTCCTGTACGTGTACGCGCATCTCGAGCTGCCCGCGACGCCGCCGCCGCTGCAGACCACCCACATCTACGACAGCAACGGCAACCAGATCGCCACGCTCCACGCCGGCGTGGACCGCACGATCATCCCGCTCTCGGACATGCCCAAGCCGTTTCAGCACGCGGTGATCGCCGTCGAGGACCACGACTTCTACCGGCACCCGGGGATCGATCCGCTGGGGATCGTGCGCGCGGCGTGGACGGATCTGCTCAACCGCGGGGCCGTCCAGGGGGCGTCGACGATCACGCAGCAGCTCGTGAAGACCGTGTACGCCGGGCGGTACGTGACCGACCCGCAGACGGACGCCGAGGTGTACGTCACGCCGCCGCGGACGATCGGGCAGAAGGTCCGCGAGGCGCTGCTCGCGATCAAGGTCGAGCAGACCTACACGAAGGACGAGATCCTCGAGAAGTACCTCAACACCGTCTACTTCGGCCGGGGCGCCTACGGCGTGCAGGCCGCGGCCCAGACCTACTACCAGAAGGACGCCAAGGACCTCTCGATCCTGGAGAGCGCCATGCTGGCCGGGCTGATCCGGAGCCCCGGAACGTACGACCCCACGATCGAGGGAAACGACGCGGCGCTCGCGCGGCGGAACTTCGTGCTCGAGCGGATGGTGGCCGAGGGTTACCTGGCCGCCGGCCGCCTCGCGAACATGCAGGCCCAGCCGGTGCGCACGAACGCGATCGAGACGGTCGGTCTTCATTTCCCGGGCAAGCTCGGCTACTTCCTCGACTACACGCGCCGCGCCCTCATCGATCAGTACGGCGAGGCGCCGGTGTTCGGCGGCGGGCTGGAGGTCACCACGACCCTCGATGAGGCGATGCAGCGGGAGGCCGTGGAGGCCGTCGAGAGCCGGCTCGACACGGAGGGCGATCCCGACGCCGCGCTGGTGGCGATCGACCCCCGGACGGGCGGCGTCCTGGCCATGTACGGAGGACGGAACTTCAACCAGGAGCACGTGAACCTGGCCACGGGCGCCGGCGGCACCGGTCGGCAGGCCGGCTCGGCGTTCAAGATGTTCACGCTCGTCGCCGCGCTCCAGCAGGGCTACGACCTCAACGCCCGGTGGAACGGCCCCGGCACGATCACGATCCCCGACACCGCCTGCTACACGAACGGGCAGCCCTGGGAGCTCTCCAACGCAAGCGACTCGGAGAGCGGCGTGTTCACGTTGCTCTCGGCGACGACGCACTCCGTGAACACGGTCTACGCGCAGGTCGTCTCGGCCGTGACCCCCCAGGCGGTCGTGAACGTGGCGCAGGACATGGGGATCCGGTCCCACCTCGACCCGGTGTGCTCGATCACGCTGGGGACGCAGGACGTCACGCCGCTCGACATGACCGACGCCTACGCCACGCTCGCCGCTCGAGGCGTGCAGCACCGGGCCACGCCGCTGCAGAAGGTCGATGGACCCCAACGGCACGAAGGTACGAGATCAACACGGACGGGAGACGCGTGCTCCAGGCGAACGACGCGGACCTCGCGACCTACGCGCTCCAGACCGTGATCACCAGCGGCACCGGCACGCTCGCGAACATCGGGAGGCCGGCCGCCGGCAAGACCGGGACGAACCAGGAGTACCGCGACGCATGGTTCTGCGGCTTCACGCCGCAGCTCGCCGCGTGCGTGTGGGTGGGGCACGCGGAGGGACAGATCCCGATGTACAGCGTCGAGGGGTTCTCGCCGGTGTTCGGCGGCACGATCCCCGCGCTCATCTGGCACGACTTCATGACCGCGGCGCTCGCGAACAAGCGCGTGATCGAGTTCCAAGACCCGGTGTTCACGGGCTACACGCTCGGTCCGCCGAGCCCGGTGTCGCTCCCGTCTCCATCCCCGAGCCCGAGCGAGTCGCCCTCGCCCGAGCCCACGGAGTCGCCGAGCCCGACTCCGCCCACCGGTCCGACGGGCACCGGCCCGACCGGTCCCTCGGGGACCGGTCCGGGTCCGACCGGTCCGACGGCGGGCGCGGTCCGACCGGGGGACAGGGCCGGAGCCCCTGAGGCCTACGAGGCCTCGCTGACGGAGAACTCGCGCGGCGCCGGCACCGCGTCGAGCGGCAGTGTGGCGAGCACGGTCGTGCCCTTGCCCGGCGTCGAGTGGACCATGAACGTGCCGTTGGCGAGCTCGACGCGCTCGCGCATCGAGGCGAGCCCCACCCGGCCCATCTGCAGGTACTCGCGCGCCTTGGCCGAGTCGAACCCCACGCCGTCGTCGGCCACCTCGATGCGGAGCTGGCCGCCGACCGCCTCCACCGAGACCGCCACCCGCTTGGCCTTGGCGTGCTTCGTGCTGTTCGAGAGCGCTTCCTGGACGATGCGGTAGGCGAGCGTCTCGAGGTCCTGGGGGATCTCGAGCGTGGCCCTGCCGATGAACTCGGACTTCACGTGGTTCTCGGTCCCGTACTTGTCGACGTTCTCGCGCAGCGCCGGGATCAGGCCCCGCTCCTCGAGCAGCGGCGGGCGGAGCCCCGACATCAGGCGCCGGAGGTTGTCCGCCTCCTCCGAGAGCTCGCGCCGGACCTTGGACAGGACCTCGATGCCCTCCTCCATCTCTCCGGCCTTCAGCATGAGCAGGACGGCCTCCATCGACAGCGACGCCGCCGAGACCCCTTGCACCGGACCGTCGTGCAGGTCGCGGGCGATGCGGTTGCGCTCGCTCTCGATCGCGGCGTTCGTCCGCCGCATGATCCGCGTGCGGTCCTCGTCGCGGTCCTGGAGGAACTTGAACAGGGACCGGATCGTCTGGTCGGCCACGCGCGCGGCGGTGACGTCGCGGACCAGCAGGAGCCGCCGCGGGGGGTCGCCGGGGATCTCGGACATCCGGGACTCGAGGTAGACGGCGTTGCCCTCGCGCCGCAGCGTCCCCTGGCCGGTCATCGGCAGCGAGGCGAAGGATTCGTCGGCCTCGATCGAGGCCGCGAGCGCCGTCCATGGCTGGCCCTCGACGAGCGCGGTGGTCAGCTCGATCATCCGGCAGAAGGCGCCGTTGGCGCGCAGGATCACGTCGCGGTCGTCGAGCTCGACGATCCCGTCGACCGCGGCCTCGAACACCGTGCGCAGGCGCTCCTCGGACTCGCGGAGGGTCTCGTTCGCCCGCTGGAGCCTGGCCAGGGCCTTGTCCGTCTCTCGGAGCGCGACCTCCTTCTGGTTCAGGGCCTCGTGCACCGCCCGTTGGGCGTGCGCGCCGCGGACCTGGTTCACCAGGATGCGGAGCACGACGCCGATGAGCAGGATGCCGATCAGGCCGGACGCGTGGAGCGGGCCGATGCGCTCGTCGATCTCGAGCGTCGCCACCGTGCCGAGCGCGCCGCACGCCGTCGTCACCGACATGGTGGTGAGCAGGGCCCGCCCGTAGCGGGCCGGCCGGAGGGCGCGGTGCTCGTCCGCCAGGCGCGGGATCGTGGTGACGAGGAGGGCCACGAGCAGGGTGGACAGGGCGATCGGGAGCTCGATCTCCGGCACGCCGACGCGGAACGTGCCGCGGACCCACGCGTCGCCGAAGATCAGCAGGCCGCTCGAGAGCGCGCACATCGCGAGGAACAGCCCGACGTGCGACACGGTGGGCAGCCACAGGGCGAGGGCGCCGTAGGCCGCGACGATGGCGGCCACGATCGCGGCGAACTCTCCGGCCGAGGCGGAGACCGCGGTGTCGGGAACCCCCGGGCGGAGCAGGAGGTACAGGATCGTGCCGAGCGCCACCGTGGTGAGCGCGACGTCGGCCGTGATCTCGCGGCGGTCCTCACGCGGGACGTGCCCGCGGAGCTCGTACGCGACGGGGATCAGGAACAGCGCGGCCACGAGCACCAGCGCGGCGTCGTACGGCGTCGGGGTGGTGAACTCGGTGTGCCGGAACTCCAGGAGTGCCAGCGTCGACGTGACCGCGGCCATCCCCAGCGTTCCCAGGCCGAGCGACCACGCGCTCCGCCACGCGTCGGGGCGGCGCGCGCGGGCGAAGATGGCCAGGGCGGCGACGAGACAGGCGCCGGCGACGATCGCGCTCGGGGCTCCCTCCGCGTCTCGGATGTCGGGGAGCGCGAGCACGTACCCCGCGAGGACGCTCGCCGCCACCAGGAGGAGGACGGCTGACGCGAACCAGCCACGCCGCTGCGCGGGATGTGCAGACATCTCGCCGGTATGTTCGTCCACGAACGAGGGTGACTCCATCACCCGGCCGGGGCACCTACGTCGAACGCCCATCCTAGGCCGGTTGGCCGAGCGACCGGTGGCGCGACCGGCGGACCCCCGGTTCGGCCTACTCGATCAGGCGGCGGCGCAGGGCCTCGGCGACCGCGGCCGTGCGGTCGGATGCGCCGAGCTTCTCGAAGATGTGCTCGAGGTGAGTCTTCACCGTGTCGGGCGAGATGTACAGGCGCTCGGCGATGTCGCGGTTGGTGTGGCCGAACGCGAGGAGCTGGAGCACCTCGATCTCGCGGGCGGTGAGCGTCTCGGCGCGACGGTCGCGCTCCTTGGCCTGGCTGAGCTCCTCGGCCAGCGCCACCACGAGCTGGGGGTCGATGACCATGTTGCCGCCGGCCACCAGGCGGACCGTCTGGATCAGGTGCTCGGCGTCCCGGGCCTTCAGGACGTAGCCCCGGGCGCCGGAGCGCACGGCCTCGACGACGAACTGCCGGTCGTCGTACGCCGTGAGCATGATGACGCCCACGTTGGGGAACCGGTCCCGGATCTGCCGGGCGGCCTCGAGCCCGTCCATCTCGGGCATCCGGATGTCGACCAGGGCGATGTCGGGGGTCTCGCGCTCAATCAGGTCCACGAGCTCCTTGCCGTTGGCGGCCTCGCCGACGACCTCGATGCCCTCTGCCATGTCGAGATAGCGCCGGAGCCCCTGGCGGACCAGGGAGTGGTCGTCCGCGATGGCTACCCGTACGGTCACCCGTAACCTCCCGCCTGCTCACGCCCCTGCGAGCGACATCCTATATGTCGGGGGGGACCCCTCAGAAGATGTAGTACCAATTGACGGTGAGCACGGAGAGCACCCCCAGGGCGGCGGCGCCCGCCGCGGCGAGCCCCCACCGGGGGATCCGGAAGCGCTCGGCGAGCTCCGCGGCCCCCCAGAAGGCGGGGAACAGGGGGAGCGCGAACCGGGGCATCGACATCAGCGGGCGGTCCGGGAACACGAACGTCAGGGGGATGAGCACGCTCCCCAGCAGGTACAGGCCGTAGGCCGGCCGGTACCTGGTCGCCGCCCAAGCCGCCACGAGCAGGACCGGCACCACGACGAGCCAGTCGATCAGCCAGTAGCCGCCGTTCGTCTCACCGACCAGGCGGAACGCGGTCCGGGTCCCGTGCCACATCGTGACCCAGGGCCAGGAGAACTCGCGCTGCCAGTCCTGCTGCTTGCTGAACGGCGCCAGGAGATCGCCGGTCCGAGCCTGCCACCACGCGAGGTAGGCCAGCGTCCCGCCGGCCGTCGCGCCGGCCGCGAGCAGTCCGGGCCACGCCCGGCCGCCCTCCGTCCGCCGGTGCCACGCCTCGATCGCCAGCGCCGGCGCCAGCACGATCCCCACGCTGCGGGTCAGGGCCGCGAGGGCGCCGCAGGCCCCGGCCAGGAGCCATCGCTCGCGCCGGGCGGCCCAGAAGGCGCTCACCACGAGCAGCAGGAACAGCGGCTCGCTGTAGGGCATGAGGAAGAAGTACGACGTCGGGAAGAAGGCCAGGAGCACCACCGTGGTCCGAGCCCGCCGCTCGTCGAGCTCGAGGGCGGTCAACCGGTAGGTCATCACGAGCGCGGCGAGGAAGGACGCGTTCGACACGAGGACGGAGGCGGCGAAGGGGCGCCCGAGCAGGACCCACGAGACCGCCCGGATCGCCAGCGGGTAGAGGGGGAAGAACGCGGCGCTCCCGTCGCCCCCGCGGTACCCGCCGTCCGCGATCCGCAGGAACCACAGCGCGTCGAACCGCTCCCAGGCCGTGAACAGGTTGTGCCATCCCGGATCGGGGATGGGGTGGGCCGGCCATCCGGGCACCCCGACGGGGTCGATCGGCGGGATCACCGAGACGGCCACGACGCCGATCACGAACGTGAGCAACCGCAGTCCGAGGAAGACCAGCGCGCAGTACCGCACCACCTGCCCCAGCGACGGCTCCTCGACCCGCGCCGCCTCCACGGCCGGCGCCTCGGTGTCCGTCCTCACGCCGGGGCCTCGGCGAGCGCGGGCTCGGCCGGGGCGGCCGGGACCGGGGCCGGCTGCCGGCGGCGCACCCACGCCAGGATGCAGGCGACCAGGATCACGGTGCGAACCAGCACGGCGATCTCGAACGCGCCGAAGGGGAGGCCCCCGAGACCGGAGAGCCGCCCGAAGAACGAGAACCGCGTCACGAACACCGCGAGGTCGGCCGCCTCGAACGCGACGAACAGCCGGGGCTCGGGAAGGGCGAGCGCGAACCACGGCAGCAGCCACAGCCCGTACTGGGGCGAGTACACCTTGTTCGACAGCAGGAACAGGACGAGGATCGGCAGGCCCAGGGTCCACCGGGGGAAGCCCGGGTCCCGAGCGGCCTTCCACCGCCACACGGCCGCGGCCAGCGCGACGAACGCCAGCGCCGACACGACGTTGATCAGCCGGGTGTTCCCGCACGAGGCGAGCTGGCCGGACAGCCGCTCGCAGCCGATGAAGTAGAGGCTGTCCCAGTCCGCCGGACGGGCCGAGTTGAAGCGGAAGAACTCCCACCACGCGCTCGGCGACGCGAGCGCGAAGGGCAGGTTCACCGCGATCCACGTCCCGACCGTGGCCCACACGAGGTAGGTGCCGCGATCGGGCTCGCGAGAGCGGAACCGCCCCGCGGCGAACGGGATCAGCAGCAGCGCGGGGTAGAACTTCGCCGCGGCCCCGAGGCCGAGGAGCACGCCTGCGCCGAGGTCGCGCCGCCGCAGGTACAGGAGCGTGGCGCCGGTGGCGAGCGCGACGGCCAGGAGGTCCCAGTTCATGAACCCGTAGACGAGCAGCGTCGGCGCGAGCGCGAAGTACAGCGCGCGACCCCCGGCCATCAGGTACAGGCACAGGGCGACGGCGAAGGCGGCGACCGTGAGGAACACGACGTTCGCCGAGAAGAAGGCCGAGACGTCGCCGCCCGAGACCCATGCGGCCAGGCGCATCGTCCACATCGACAGCACCGGGTACTCGTCGCACTCGCCGGCCGCGTCCGCGTCGCAGCGGTCGAGGAACGGCAGGCGGCCACCCGAGAGCTGCTCGGTGCCCAGCAGCGGCACGATGTCGGAGTAGCACAGCCGCGTGTACTGGCGGCCGTCCCCCCAGTCCCCGCCGCTGCACGGCGACTTCACGGCGAGGCCGAGGGCGAGCGTGGCCGAGAGGCACACGAAGACCATCCCGAGCCCGATCCGGCGCGTCGCGGCCGCCACCGGCCGCATCATCGCACGGCCTCCGGACCCCGGACGTGCAGCGGGGCCGCCGAGGGGGAGGCGGCCCCGCCGTCACCTTCCGGGATCGGACCGCTGAGGTCCGTCCGGCTCCCGAGCCGGTCGCCCGTGGCGTCCGGCTCTTCGTGCCGTCGCTGCATCCATCGGCAGGACGGTGTCACGAGCGCATGGTCCACGAGGGGGGTTGTGGCGGCCCCACCGGGGGAGACCGTTCGGAGTTGCCGTTCGGACGAACGGCCCCTCGACCTCGGGACTCAGAGCTCGATCTGTCCGTGACGGACCGCGAGGGCCACGGCCTCGAGCTTGGAGTGCACCTCGAGCTTGCCGAGGACGTTACGCACGTGGGTCTGCACGGTCTGGGGGCTGATGAACAGGGTGCCGGCGATGTCGTCGTTGCGGCGTCCCTGCGCCACGTACTGGAGGATCTCTCGCTCGCGTTCGGTCAGCGTGGCGAACCGCGACAGGACCTCGCGCTGCTCCTCCCGTTCCTTCGTCACCTGGTGCAGCAGCCGGGCCAGCGTGGCGGGGTCGATCAGGACCTCGCCCTCGGCGGCCGCCTTCGCGGCGGCCAACACCTCGTCCGCCGGCTCGTCCTTGCCGAAGAACCCGGACGCGCCGGCCTCGACCGCCTCGACGAGGAGCCGCTCGTCGTCGTGCGCGGTCATGATCACGACCTTCGTGGGCGGCGAGGCCTCCTTGATCTTGCGCGTCGCCTCGATCCCGCTCATCCCGGACTTGAACTCGATGTCCATCAGGACCACGTTGGGCCGGTGCTCCCGCGTGAGCTCGACGGCGCGCTCGGCGTCGTGGACCGGCCGCGCGACGAGCCGGAGCTCCGGGTCCCGCTCGACCACCATGGCGAGCGCGTCGGTCAGGGTCTTGTGGTCATCGCAGATGAGCAGCGTGACCGGTTCGTGAGCGCTCAGCTCGGAGCTCCTCTCACTCCATGGCCCGATCCTCGGCCGGCAGGGTGATCCGCAGGATGGTACCCCCCTCATCCCGGTCGTCCATCTCCACCCGGCCCTCGTGGGCACGGACGTGTGCCCTGGTGAGGAACAGCCCGAGCCCGGCCCCCGGCGTCTCCTCGTAGCCGGACGGCCGCCACGCGCCGAAGCGGTCGAACACGCTCTCGGCGCGCTCGAGGGGGATGCCGGGGCCGCGGTCGCCGATCTCGACCACCGCCGTCCCGTCATCCCCCCGCCGGACCGCGACGTCGATCGGGGCGTCCGGGGGAGAGAACTTCGCGGCGTTCTCGATGACGTTGCCGATCGCCTCCGACAGGTGCAGGTGGTCGGCCTGCACCCGGATCCCCGGCTCGATGTCCAGGGACATCGGGTGCTCGCCGTGGGGGGTGGCCCACGCCGCCTGCTCGACGAGCGGCCCGAGCTCCAGCTCGCGCAGGTCGTACACGACGCGATCGGCGTCGACCTTCAACGCCGTCGAGGCCTGTTCGAGGACGCGCTTGAGGCGGCCGGCCTCGTCGTCGATGAGCGTGAAGAACTCCCGGCGCTCCTCGTCCTCGAGCTGGTCGAACATGCGGGCGCCGGTCGAGGCCAGGCCCTTGATGGCCATCAGGGGGTTCTTCAGCTCGTGGGAGAGCTTCGAGGCGGTCTCGGCCCGCTCCGAGAGCGCGTCGCCCGGACCCTCCCGCCGACCGGCGCCCCACACGGCGGCGCCGGTCGAGATCACGACGCCCACGATCCCGGCCGCGATCAGCCCGCGCGCGTCGCCCTCGGTGCTCCCCAGGGCGGCCCCCAGGGCCCCCATGGTGGCCGCCGCGACGACGAGGGCGGCGACGAGGAACCACCGCGTCGATCCCACGCGGCGAGTGTATTGCCCGGGGCTTCAGGAGCGGTACGAGTGGTCCTCGTCGGGGAAGGTCCCTGCGGCCACGTCGCCGGCGAAGGCCCGTGCCGCGTCCCCGATCTCGCGCCGCAGGTCCGCGTAGGCACGCGCGAACCTGGGGAGCCGCTCGGACAAGCCGAGGAGGTCGTGGATCACCAGGACCTGGGCGTCCGTTCCCGGGCCGGCTCCGATGCCGATCGTGGGGATCTGCAGCGTCTTGGTGATCTCGGCCCCCAGGTCGGTCGGCACCCCTTCCAGCACGACGGCGAACGCCCCGGCCTTCTCGAGAGCCTGGGCCTCGTCGAGCAGCCGGGCCGCGTCCTCGCCCCGACCCTGGACCCGGTAGCCGCCGAGACCGTGCACGGACTGCGGCGTGAGCCCGACGTGCGCCATCACGGGGATGCCCAGCTCGACGAGCCGGTGCGTGAGCTCGACCTGCGGCCCCTCGAGCTTGACGGCGTGCGCGCCGCCCTCCTTCAGGAACCGCCCGGCGTTGCGGATCCCCTCGTCCACGGAGACCTGGTAGGACAGGAAGGGCAGGTCGCCGACCACCATCGCGCTCCGCGCCCCGCGGGCCACGGCGCGCGTATGGTGCAGCATCTCCTCCATCGTGACGGGGAGCGTGTTCTCGTAGCCGAGGACGTTGTTGCCGACGGAGTCGCCGACGAGCAGCACGGGGATGCCCGCCTCGTCGAGGATCCGCGCGGTGGGGAAGTCGTACGCGGTGAGCATCGCGAAGCGCTTGCCCTCCGCCTTCCACGCGCGCAGGTCGTGGATCGTCACCGTCATCGCTCGCGCCTCCTTCCGGCAGTGCACGGCTGGGTTCGCAGAGTGTAACCGTGGTCCTGAGCCTGGCTCTTCCCCGCTGTCAGAGGTGGCTGGTAGGGTCGCCACCAGGCAGAAGCGATAAACTCTGGGGTCGCCCATCCCTGCTCCCCCAGTGGGGGCCGTCCAGACCAGAGGAGGTGGGGCGCTGAGAACGTACGAGGCCATGCTCATCCTGCCCGCCGAGGCCGACGAGTCCGTCGTGTCCGGGGCGCTGGATCGCATCACCCGGATCGTGTCGGAGAGCGGCGGAGCGGTCGGCAAGGTCGATCGGTGGGGCCGCCGGCGGCTCGCGTTCGAGGTCGATCGCCAGAGCGAGGGGTACTACGTCGTGGCGGAGTTCACGGCCGAACCCACGGCGATCGTCGAGCTGGAGCGCACGCTGCACCTCGCCGACGAGATCCTGCGCTTCAAGGTGGTCGTCCGCGGCGAGGCCGCGTAGGCGAAACGCACTTCCCCCTCCTCGGCCCGCCATCCGTCGGGGAGCGGATCAAGATCGGAAGGTGATGGAGATGGCGAGCGAGAACCAGATCATCGTCGTGGGCAACCTCACGGACGACCCCGAGCTCCGGTACACGCCGAACGGGGCCGCCGTCGTGAAGTTCCGCGTCGCCGTGAACCGCCGGTACAAGGACGAGGCCGGCAACTGGAAGGACGGCGACACCTCCTACTTCTCCGTGAACGCGTGGCGTTCGCTGGCCGAGAACGTCGCCGAGTCCCTCACCCGGGGCACGCGTGTCGTGGTCGCCGGGCGCCTGCAGATGCGCTCCTGGGAGACCCAGGAGGGGGACAAGCGCACGGTCGTGGAGATCGAGGCCGACGAGATCGGTCCGAGCCTGCGGTGGGCGACGGCGAAGGTCGAGCGCCAGGGCCGCTCCGGCTCGGGCGACTGGTCCGCGCCGGCCGTCGTCGGCGCGTCGAGCGGAAACGAGGAGACACCACTGGATGCCAGCGAAGTCTAGGAAGCGACCGCCCAAGAAGGAGAAGGACGAGAAGGGCTGGCAGAAGAAGCAGAAGCGCAAGGTCTGCATCTTCTGCAAGGACCGGATCGAGTACGTCGACTACAAGGACACCGCGATCCTGCGCAAGTTCGTGTCGGAGCGCGGCAAGATCCGGGCGCGACGCGTGACGGGCAACTGCTCGCAGCATCAGCGCGACGTCGCGACCGCGGTCAAGAACGCCCGCGAGATGGCCCTCCTGCCCTACTCGTCGCGATGAAGATCATCCTTCAGAAGCCCGTCGACAAGCTCGGGGTCCCCGGGGACATCGTCGAGGTCGCCGACGGCTACGCGCGCAACTACCTCATGCCCCGGGGCATGGCGGTCAAGGCGACGCGGGGCGGCGTCAAGCACATCGACAGCCTGAAGCGGGCGCACACCACCCGCACGAACAAGGCCAAGGCGGAGGCCGAGCAGCTCGCCGGCCGGCTCATCGCGACGCCGATCAAGATCACGGCGCACGCGGGCGAGGAGGGCAAGCTGTTCGGGAGCGTCACCGCCTCCGACGTCGCCGAGGCCATCGACAAGGCCGCCGGGATCCGCGTGGACCGCCACGACGTGCACCTCGACGAGCCGATCCGCTCGATCGGCACGCACGAGGTGCGTGTGCACCTGTTCGCCGAGGTCGACCCGGTCGTCTCGGTGGAGGTGGAGGGCTCGGAGGTCTGAGGTCACGCTCGATTCGACGACCCCGGATCGCTTCGGCGTCCGGGGTCGTTTCGTGGCTGGGGTCGGTGGGGCGCGCTGAGGTCGGGCGGTCCCGCCGGGCTGCTCGTCTCCGCCTTCGCACTCGGTCCGTGCTCGTCGAGGTCCGTTGGCTCCGGCTCCGCTCGACGACGCCCGGCGGGACCGCCCTTCTCGCGCGCCGCCGTCGTCGTCGGGTCGGACCTCAGGGGAGGTCGCGGTGCATGATGAACTCGGCCAGGGACGGGTTCGAGTCCAGCGGCTGGCGGTCCGTGCCGGGGCGGAAGCCGCGGGACTCGTAGAGGTGGATGGCCGGGGCGTTCGTCTCGGTGACCCAGAGGTCGATGCGGTCGAAGGCGTGGGTCTGTGCCCATCGGATGGCCGCGTCGACGAGGAGCGTGCCGACACCTCGGCCGCGGACCGCGGGATCGACCCACATGGAGACGAGGTGGGCGGTTGCCGTGTCGTCGTCGCTGGGGAAGACGCCGACGATGCCGAGCCAGGCCTGCTCGTCGAGGGCGGCGAAGGAAGCGCCGTCGGATCGCTCGAGTCGTGTTCGCCAGTAGGCGTCCGGGCGCGTTCGCTCGTCCTGCACCTTCGACGAGAACGCGAAGGGCGCGTCGGCGAGCGCCCGAAGGCGGACCTCCTTGAAGCGCTCCCATTCGTCCTGGTCGATCCGGCGGACGACGATCGTCATCGCGCGAGGGTAGCCGGGCCGCCGACCGCGGGTCTTCCCGACCGGCGTCGACGTCAGGTCACCGTTCGCACCCGCTCCCGGCGGACCGCCGCCGCCACGAACAGCGCGATCGACGGCACATACGCGACGCCGACCCAGCCGATCAGGAGCACGGCCGCGGTCGCCGACACCAGGCCCGCGGCCACCCCCGCGGCGATCCTGCTCGACGAGCGTCGGAGCGCCAGCGCACCACCCGCGATCGCAGGCATGAGGATGACGACGACCCCCGGCTTGCCGATCGCCAGGATGCGCACGAGCAGGATCCCGCTCACCCCCAGCGCCATGACGGCGCCGACCCATGCGGAGCGCTCCCGCCCGGTCGCACGTGTGATCCCCATGTCGCGAGTGTGCGCTCAAGACGTGCGACCCGCCAGGTGGGGCGCCGGCGGCGACCGGCGGGCGGGGAGGGCGGTCGCCCCGGGCGTCGTCGAGCGGAGCCGAAGCCGACGGACGTCGACGAGCACGGACCACGCGCGTAGGCGGAGACGAGCAGCCCGGGGCGATCCCCCGACCTCAGCCCGCCCCCCCGACCCCCACACGAACCCCTCCCACCCGTCGTAGAATCACACGCCTGTCATTCCCACCTGATACACAGATACCCACAGGGTTCTCCACATGTGGAATCGCAGGTGGAAGGCACAGTGACAAGGAATCTCGGCCCGCGACCAGGGGTGGAGGTTTCCCCATGCGTTATCCGCTGCGGTCCTTGCCACGGCGGGGCTAGGGTTCCGCCCGGTCGGGCCGGGCGCGAGGGGGAGGGGCGAGTTCGTGGTGCGCGTCGTTGAGGACGTCCGGCGGATCCGGCCGGATCGCGTCCCTCCTCACAACCTCGAGGCCGAGGAGTCGGTGCTCGGGGCCATGATGCTGTCGGCGGAGGCCATCGCCGACGTCGTCGAGATCGTCCGCCCGGCCGACTTCTATCGCGGGGCCAACGCGAAGGTCTTCGACACCCTGCGCGAGATCTACGGCCGCGGCGACCCCGTCGACGCCGTCACGGCGGTCGAGGAGCTCAAGCGCCGGACGCTCCTCGAAGAGGTCGGGGGTCACCTGTACATCTCCGAGCTCGTGGAGCGCGTGCCCACGCCCGCCGCCGCGGCCTCGTACGCGCGGATCGTCGCGGAGACCGCGCTCCTTCGTCGGCTGATCTCGGCGGCGGGCGACATCATGGAGTTGGCCTACTCGGCCCCGGAGGAACCCGAGGCCGTGGCCGATCAGGCCGAGCAGCGGATCTACGACGTCGCGCGACACGACGAGAAGGATCAGGTCGCCTCGCTCCGCGACCTCGTCGACCAGGCCATGACCGACCTGGAGCGGATCCAGAACCGCGAGTCGGCGTTCGCCGGCGTGCCGACGGGGTTCCGCGACGTCGACTCGCTCCTGTCGGGCCTGCAGGCCGGCAACCTCATCGTCGTCGCCGCCCGGCCGGGCGTCGGCAAGTCCTCGTTCGTCACCAACCTGGCGCGAAACGTCGCCGTCGACGGCACGACGCCGGTGGCGATGTTCTCCCTCGAGATGTCGCGATGGGAGATCGGCATGCGCCTGCTGTGCGCCGAGGCCCGCGTGCCGTGGGACCTGATCCGCAACAAGCGGGTCGGCGCCGAGGACTGGTCGCGGATCGCCCAGGCCGCCGACGTCCTGCACGAGGCTCCGCTGTTCATCGTCGACTCGGGCAACGTGACCCTCGTCGACATCCGGGCCAAGGCGCGGCGGCTCGCCGCGCGGCCGGCGGGGCTGGGCCTCATCATCGTCGACTACCTGCAACTGATGTCGCACACGCGTCGCGTGGACAACCGTCAGCAGGAGATCGCCGAGATCAGCCGGGGGCTCAAGATGCTCGCCAAGGAGCTCTCGATCCCCGTGATCTCCGTCTCGCAGCTCAACCGCGATCCCGAGCGCCGGCAGGACAAGCGCCCGCAGCTCTCGGACCTCCGCGAGTCCGGCGCCATCGAGCAGGACGCGGACGTGGTCATGTTCATCCACCGCGACGACAGCGACCCTTCGAAGAAGGGGCTCGCCGACCTCATCGTGGCCAAGCACCGCAACGGCCCGACCGATACGATCCCGCTCACGTTCCTCCCGCACCTGACGCAGTTCCGGAGCTTCGCTCCGCCATCCGCGTAGCGGTCGCGTAGGCTGCGCGCGCCATGGCGGTCGACCGGCGACGGGTGCGCGCGATCCACCGGCGCCTCGAGCGGCAGTTCGGCGAGCTGCTTCCCCCGCGCCGGAGCGACCCCCTCGCCGAGCTGATCCTCACCGTGCTGTCCCAGCACACGAGCGACCTGAACGCCGAGCGGGCGTTCGACAGCCTCCGGCGCACCTTCCCGGGGTGGGACGAGGTGGTCCGGGCCCGGGCCGGTGCGGTGGCCGACGCGATCCGCTCCGGGGGGCTGGCGAACACCAAGGCGCCCCGGATCCAGGCGATCCTGCGCGAGGTGCGCGACCGCGAGGGCCGGTACGACCTGAGCCGGCTCCGCGAGATGGACGACCGCGAGGCCACGGGGTACCTCTCCGCCCTTCCCGGTGTGGGTCCCAAGACGGCGGCCGTGGTGCTCGCGTTCTCGCTGGGCAGAGACGCCATGCCCGTAGACACCCACGTCCATCGGGTGACGGCACGGCTCGGGTGGATCGATGCGGGGACGAACGCCGAGCGAGCCCATCGGGTGCTCGAGGAGCTCGTCCCGGCCGAGATCCGCGTCCCCATCCACGTCGGCCTGATCCGGTTGGGGCGGGAGATCTGCAGGGCGGGCCGGCCGCGGTGCGAGGTTTGCCCGCTGTTCGAGCTCTGCCCCACCGGCGTCGTCGTCCTGGGGCGGGGGGACGAGTCCGACCGTCGCCGGTGACGAACGGATCGCGACGTCGCGCGTATCCTTGCGCCGGATGGCCGGCGGGTTGGCTCCGCGCGCTCGGGCTCGGGACGACGTGACCCCTCTCCTGATCGTGCTCGTCGTCCTCCTCCTGGGCCCGTGGATCCTCGAGCCCGCCACCCCGCGGGTCCGCCGCACCACCCGAGCCGTCGCCGCGAGCCCCTGCCCTCCGCTCGGCGCCGCGACCACCGCCTCGTCTCGACGAACGACCGGCCGGTAGTCCTCGGTCGGTCCGTTCGGGGCGCGCTTCGGCCGCCCCCTTCACGAAACGAGGTGCCGAACCATGGAGCCGTCCCGGCATGAACGCCGATCTCGAGCGGTTCGATTCCTCCTCGAGGTCGCCGCGGAGCTCACGAGGGTCGTGTGGCCCGCCCGCAGGGAGGTGGTCATCCTCACGATCGTCGTGGTCGCGACGGTCGCGGTCCTCACGTCGTTCGTCTTTCTCCTCGATGCCGTGTTCGCCCGGCTCGTCCTGAGGGTCCTCGGCGGATGAGCGAGTCGTCGCGGCCGCGACGGCCGGGCCGATGGCCGAGGTTATGCTGCCCGCGATGGCGATCTTCCTCGGCGTGGACGGCGGCGCGAGCATCACCCGCGCCGTCGTGGCGGACGAGGGGTATCGGACGCTCGGCGCGGGCGTCGCCGGCGGGTCGAACTGGCCGCTGGTCGGGATCTTCGCCGCCGGTCAGGCCATCAAGGATGCAGCCGAGAAGGCCCTGTCCGCGTCGGGGAAGTCCGCGGCGGACGTCGACGCCGCGTACTTCGGGCTCGCCGGGGTGGACTGGCCCTCCGACGTCGATCGCCTGGGCGGGGTGCTCTTCCAGCTCGGGCTGCGCGGCAAGACGGAGATCACCAACGACTCGTTCATCGCCCTGCGCGCCGGGACGAGTGGCCCCTCGGGCGTGGTCGTGATCGCGGGATCCGGGTCGGTCGCGGCGGGGCGGAACGCACGGGGCGAGGTCTTCCGTACTCTCGGCCTCGGGCCGGACTACGGCGAGCTCGGCGGGGAGACCGACATCTCGGTGGCCGCGATCCGCGCCGTGGCGGTCGAGTACACGGGCCGGGGACCCAGGACCGCGCTGACCGAGCGCATCTGCGCGGCCGCCGCGTGCCCCTCGGCCGGCGAGCTCCTGGAGCGGGTGAACCGGGGGCTCGCGAACCCCGAGGGTTTCGCCCCCGATCGATTGGCGTCCGTCGTCTTCGCCGCCGCCGAGGCCGGGGACGCGGTGGCTCGCGAGATCGCGACGCGCGCCGGCACCTCGCTCGGCGAGTCGGTGGCCCTCGTCATCCGGCGGCTCTCGATGAGCGCCGAGCCCGTCGAGGTCGTCTGCGCCGGCGAGCTCATGCAGATGGCGCACCCGGCGCTACGCGATCCGTTCGAATCCGTCACGCGCCGCGCGGCTTCGAGCGCCTCCTTCGTCACGCTCCAGACGCCGCCGGCGGCCGGCGCCGTCCTGCTGGCGATGGAGTTGGCCGGGATCTCCACCACCGAGAGCGGCCGCTCCACCCTCGGGATGACCGCGGGAACCGCCCTGCGTCAGGTGGGCGGATAGCGCCGGTCTCCGTCCGAAGGCCGAGCCGAGCCGGGGACGGAGGAACGAGAGAGAGCGGGCGAGGGGAATCGGACCCCCGTCTCGAGCTTGGGAAGCTCGCGTTCTGCCATTGAACCACGCCCGCGCGGCCCGCTCGCCGAGGCGAGCGGATCGCCAGTGTACCGAGCGTCGCGTGGCGCCGGGAACACCTGCTAGCCTCCGGGCCCGATGGCCGACGTGGACCCCGACTTCTGGCCGCGGGCGCTCTCGAGGATCGCGGCGCACGAGGCGCTCACGGCCGACGAGTCCGCCGAGGCGATGCGGCAGGTGATGTCGGGGGAGGCCACGCCGATCCAGCTGGGCGGCCTGTTGATGGCGCTTCGCACGAAGGGCGAGACCGTCGACGAGATCGAGGGGTTCGCCCGCACGATGCTGGCGTTCGCGAACCCCGTCCGCCCGCCGTCGCCCGTCGTCGACACCTGCGGGACCGGCGGGGACCGCAGCGGCACGTTCAACATCTCGACGGTCGCGGCGATCGTCGTCGCCGGCGCCGGCGTCCCGGTGGCCAAGCACGGCAACCGCGCGGCCTCCTCGCAGTGCGGCTCGGCGGACCTGCTCGAGGCGCTCGGCGTGCGGATCGAGCTCGAGCCGGAGGGCGTCGAACGATGCCTGGCGGAGGCCGGCATCGCGTTCATGTTCGCGCCCGTGTTCCACCCGGCGATGCGCCACGCCACGCCCGTGCGCCGGGAGCTCCGCGTGCCCACGGTCTTCAACTTCCTCGGACCGCTCACGAACCCGGCGGGTCCCTACGCGCAGGTGGTGGGGGTCTCCGATCCGCGCATGGTGCCGTTGATGGCGGAGGTGTTGGCCCGGCGAGGGGTGCGCGCCCGCGTCTTCCGGGGCGCCGACGGGCTCGACGAGCTCACGACGACGGGGCCGTCGACGGTGTACGACGTCGCCGACGGGGGGGTCCGGCAGTCGACCTTTTCACCGGAGGACTTCGGGGTTTCGTCGGCCTCGCCGGAGGACCTGCTGGGCGGCGACGTCGACCGCGCCGTGGAGGTCGCGCGGTCGATCCTCGGCGGCGAGCCCGGCCCCAAGCGCGACGTGGTCCTGGTCAACGCGGCCGCGGCGCTCGAGGTCGCCGGGAGCGCGCCCTCCTTCGCCGAGGCCCTGGACCTCGCGGCCCGCTCGATCGACTCCGGCGCGGCCGCTGCGACCCTGCACCGATGGATCGCGGTCTCGCGGACCGGGTAGCATCGCCCGGCGATGATCCTGTCGGACGTCGACATCCGCAAGGAGCTCGCCGCGGGGCGGATCCGGATCGATCCCTTCGACGAGACGTGCGTGCAGCCGTCCTCGGTCGACCTCCACGTCGATTCGCAGTTCCGCGTGTTCGCGAACTCGCGCTACCCGTACATCGACGTCCGCGCGCCGATGCCCGATCTCACCGAGCTCGTCGAGGTGAGCGGCGAGGACCCGTTCATCCTGCACCCCGGGGAGTTCGTCCTGGGCTCAACCCGCGAGCGGGTGGCGGTCCCGGACGACCTGGTGGCGAGGCTGGAGGGCAAGTCGTCGCTCGGGCGGCTCGGGCTGCTGATCCACTCGACCGCCGGCTACGTCGACCCGGGGTGGGACGGCTACCTCACGCTCGAGCTCTCGAACGTGGCCAACCTGCCGATCACGATCTACGCGGGCATGAAGATCGGACAGATCTCGTTCTTCCGCCTGTCGAGCCCGGCGGAGAACCCGTACGGCTCCACGGAGACGGGGAGCAAGTACCAGGGTCAGCGCGGGCCGACGGCCAGCCGGTTCTTCGAGGAGTTCCGGCGGCCCGGCGAGGGCTAACCGTCGTTCAGACGGGACAGCGCGTCCTGCGCCGCTGCGACGACGCCGGGGATCGGATCGCGGAGCAGCCCCATCAGCGCCTCGCGGGCGTTCGGGTCGCCCACCTCCGCGAGGAGCTGGGCGGACCGGGCTCGGATCCGCTCGTCGGGGTCGGACACCGATCGCAGCAGGGCGTTGACGGCGGCCGGTCCTCCGATCGCGCCGAGCGCCTCGACCCCTCGCAACCGCCGCTCGGGCTCGACCGCGTCGAGCCGGGAGAGGAACTCGTCGGGCTGAGAGATCCGCTGGAGCAGGTCGCCGACCGTGGGGACCACGGCCGGGTTGTGCTGCATGAGGACGTCGATCAACAGCTCGACCGCGGGCGGCCCGATCCGCGTGAGCAGGTCGGTGGCCGCCTCGCGCAGCCTCGGGACGGCCAGCACGCCGGCCAGCCGTCGTGCCACGGCCGGTGAGCTCCACTCGGTGAGCACGTGGCTCGTGACGTCCCGCACCCGCGGGTCGGGGTCGTTCAGGGCCGAGACCAGGAAGCCCAGCACCGCCTCGTCGTCGATCACGCCGAGGGCGCGAACGACCCCGATCCGAACCTCCGGGTCCGGATCGCCGAGCGCCTTGCCGAGCGCGTTGGCCGCGGCCGGGTCGTGGAGCCGGCCGAGCGCGACCGTCGCCGTGCGCCGGACCTGCGCCGCGGGATCGCCCAACGCCTGGATCGCGCCCTCGACGCAGCCGGGGCTCGCTCCCCACCCGCAGACCTCGACGGCGAGGATCCGTTCCTCCAGCTCGGGGGAGCGGAGCCGCTCGAGCGCGATCTGGGTGAGCGAGCCGCTCCGGACCCGCTCGAACGAGGCGATGATGTCGCCGCGCCCGGAGTCCGGGGCCCGCCGGAGCGCGGACCAGATGAGCTCGGGATCGGCGGCCCGCCCGGCCAGACGCTTCGACGCGGCCAGGCGTACCCGGTCGTCCTGATCCGAGAGTGAGGACGTGAGCGCGTCGATCGCCTCAGGGCCGTCGACGTCGGGCAGCGTCTCGATCGCGGTCGCGCGGACCTCGGGATCGGGATCGGACAGCGCCCGCACGATGACGGCCGCGGGGGGAGCGGTCGTGAGCTGGGAGAGCACGCGGACCGCCCGGGCCCGGACCACCGGCGAGACGTCGGTCTCGAGGGAGATCCGCACGACGTCCACGGCGGAGGGGTCCCCCGACTCGGCGAAGACGTCCAGGATCGCCTGGCGCATGGGGGCCGACGGATCGTCCAGGTAGGGCCGCAGGTGCGGGAGGACCGGCGGGCCGCCGATCTGCCACAGCATCCGGATGGCCTCCGGCTGGGACGTCGGATGGACCTGGGGGAGCAGGGCGGCGAGCTGATCGGGCGGCATGACGAAGGACCTCAGGGCGTCGACGAGGCTGTGACGCGCGTCGACGGGGAGCACGGCCGCGGCGTCGAGGATGTCGGCGGCGCCCTCGACCAGGCGAAGCTGGTAGGCCGTCGAGGCGGCGAGCGAGAGCTGCCCCGCGTCGCCGGTGCCGATCGCGTCGCGTACCCAGGACGCGAGCGCGGCGCGGTCCATGCCGGCCAGCCCCGAGAGCGCCAGGTGGCGAACGGTCGCGTCGTCGTCGAGCAGCGCGCGCGCGAGCGAGGCGATCCGGTCGGTGCCGTCGTCGAGCTGGGGGGACTCGCCCAGCGGGATCCGCTCCCGCGCCGACTCGGCCTGAAGGAGCTCCTCGACCGCGGCGGTGGCCACCTCGCGGATCTCCTCGAGGGGATCTCCGTTGTGGGTGGCCAGCTCGCGGAGCACGTCCGGCGAGCGATCGTGCGAGAGCAGCCGGATCGCGCCGAGGCGGGGGACGTCCGGCCACGAGAGCGCGTCGAGGACGCGGTGCGACCCGAGCGCCAGCGCGAGCTGTCCCATGGCGGGACGCTCCTCCGGCAGCGGGCCGGGGTCGAGGTCGCCGACCGCCGCCAGCACGCGGCGCATCGCGTCGTCATCGACCGTCGACGCCGAGGTCACCTCGGGCAGCAGACGAAGGACCGCGCGGTGGGTGAGCGGCCAGTCACGGGCCACGAGCAGCGGCGCGATCTGGGCGACCTGGCCACGCTTGGCCGCGAGCTCGACCGCGACCTCGCGCACCTCGTCGGTGGGGTCCTGCAGGGCCTGGCGGATCGCATCCTCCTGGACGCGGTCGGGGCGGCGGGCGAGCGTCTGCAGCGCCAGCCGACGGATGTCGGTCTCGGGATCGAGCAGCACGGCCTCGATCCGGTGCGTGTCGGCCTCGGACAGGTCGTGGGTCGCCAGCTCCTCGAGCGCGACCCGACGCTCGTGCGGATCCGTGGAGACGAGGGAGGGAGCCGGCGGCTCGACGTCGACGGGAGCCTCGGCGGCCGGCTCGGGCTCGGCCGGCGGATGCGCCGGCATCTCGAACGAGGGGGCCTGCTCGAAGCTCCCCGGATCCGCGTCGCCGAACGACGGAGCTTCGTCCTGCGGAACCGAGGCCTCGACACGATCCTCCGGGTGCGATCCCTCCTGGAGCCAGGACGCAGGGAGCTCGGCCGTGGGGTCGGCCACCTCGGGCGGAGCCTCCCGCGGCTCGAGGACCTCATCGAGGTCGCCCGGCGGCGCGAGCTCGGGGAGGTCGGCGAGCTCGGCATGCTCCGGCTCGACATCCCCGATCGTCTGGGACTGCTCGAACGGCTCCCCGGGCCGGTGCGTCTCGGCCTGCTCGAAGGCCGGGATCTCGTCGAGGTCGCGGCGCTCGGGCTCGACCTCGGCGGCGCCGTGCGTCTCCTCCAGGGGCGGTCCGGCGGGCACGCCCTCCTCGACGGGCGGAACCACGTGCAACCGGGGCGCGAGGTCGCCCTCGAACGGCGCGGCCGCGAACCGATCCTGCGGTGTGACGTCCGGTTCGCGCTCGTCCCGCTCGGGGCGATCCTCCTGGTGCTCCCATGGCTGCGGCGTGTCGGCCGCTTCCACGGCGGCGGCCTCGGCCTCCAGCGGTGCCGGCTCCTCGGGCTCGGGCTCCTGCCTCTCCTCGAGCTCCTCCTCCGGAGCGGCCAGGGGCTGCTGCCGCTCCGCGAGGGCCCGGAGGCTTCGATACCAGTCCTCTTCGTAGGCCTCGCGGTCGTCGCGTCCCGCCGACATGACGTCGGAGCCGTGCGACCTGGCGTCGTCGGTGCCGTCGGTCGAGCGAGACCCGAGCAGTCCTTGCTTGTCAGCCATCATCCGCCTCGCGGGCTCGCCGTCGCATCTCCCGAACCGATCGGAGCGCCGGCCCCCGCCGTCGCTCGCTCCCTTCCGTGACTCGCCGGCCCGTTATCGCCCTCTCCCCGCCGGAAGGCCGACGACGCTCCCGAGCGCCGCCGCCGTCGGTCCGATCCCCATGGAGACGGCGGCCATGGCCGCCTGTGTGCGGTTGCTGACGCCGAGCTTGCGGAAGATCGCGGCGAGGTGCGCCTTGACGGTCTTCTCCGACAGGTACAGCGCGCGGGAGATGTCGCGGTTGCTCTTGCCCTCCGCGAGCAGCGACAGGATGTCGGTCTCGCGCTGGGTGAGCGAGCTCGTGGGCCGATGCATCGACTCGCCGGTGTCTCCGATGGAGCCGCCGTCCATCGCGTCGAACAGGTTCTGGATCACGCGGGGCGACAGGACGTTGCCGCCGCCGGACAGCGCGACCTTGATGGCCTGCTCGAGGTCCTCCGGGGTCGCGTCCTTGAGCATGTACCCGGCGGCACCTTCGGCCAACGCGCGGCGGACGTACTGGGCATGGTCGAACGAGGTCAGCATGATGACCGGGACGTCCGCCCACCGGGCCTTCATGTCGTGCAGCAGGTCGAGCCCGTCCGAGTCGGGCATCCGGACGTCGACCAGCGCCACGTCCACGCGGGACGAGGTCATCGCGTCGAGCGCCTCCGCGGCCGTTGCCGCCTCGACGATCTCGGCGTCGGGGAAGGACTCGCGGACCACGTGACTCATGCCACGGCGCACGAGCGCGTGATCGTCGACGATGAGGATCTTCACGGCTTCACCCCTTGCTCCGGGACGGGCAGCCTCGCGACCACCCGCGTGCCCTTGCCGGGCGACGATTGGATGTCCAGCGTTCCGTTCAGCTCTGCGACGCGGCGACGCATCATCTCGAGGCCGAGGTGACCGGCGTGGAGTCCGGTGGTGGCCGGATGGAAGCCACAGCCCCCGTCCTCGACCGAGACCTCGACGCCGTCCTCAGCGGCCAGGACCTTGACGGCCACCGCCGTCGAGGATGCGTGCTTCGCGGCGTTGGCGACGCTCTCGCGGATGACCGAGGACACGACGTCGAGCACGGGCTTGGGAAGGACCCGCACGTCGCCCTCGATGGACCAGCTCGCCGGCAGCTGCCAGCGTTGGATCACGCCCTGGATCAGCTCCTCGAGGGTCTGCGAGGATCCTCCACCCTGGGTGGAGAGGCTTGCCAGCACGGCCCGGATCTCGCCCAGCGCCGTGCGCAGCTCGCCCGCGGCGGTGTTCAGCGCCTCGACGGCCTCGGCGGGCTCGACCTCGGCCCGGCGGGCGTGCCACTCGAGCTCCAGGATCGACGCGGTCACGACCTGCGTGAGGCCGTCGTGGATCGCGTAGGCCAGCCGGGTGCGCTCGCGCTGGATCGGGTCCTCGGGGGCGACGCCGCCGAGCTGGATCTCCTCCTCGGCGCTCTCTTCGGTCGCGAGCGAGGACAACATCGCCGTGAGCGCCGAGACGGATCGTCCGGGCGTCCCTTCGGTGAGGTGGGCGAAGACCAGGTCGTCGCCCCGGGGGAACGCGATCCAGCCCGAGGCGGACCCATCCAGGATCCGCTCGAGCGGCACCACCTCCGTGCCGGGCGTCGCCCACCACGACACGCGTCGACGCTCTCCGTCGGCGCGCACCACGCCCACCGCATCAAGGTTCAGGAGCTCCGCCAAGCGGCGGCACTCGTCGGCGTCCGACGACTGGGTCCTCATCGTCGCAGTCGCGTCCACGTTCCTCCCACGCCCTCGTCCGGTCGCCGGCCGAGACCGGCTCGCGGCCCTCCGGCGCGGCCACGCCGCGCCGCCTGCCTCTCCGAGGCACCGACCGTCGGGCACCCGCCGCACGGCGGATGCCGTATCCGTTCGGTCTAGTGCTTCTTTCGGTCGGTTGGGGGCGTGGCTTGATACCCGCGGCTGGGTGGGGGGCGGGCGTGCTCGGGCCGGGCGTGGCCGAGCCGGAGGAGCCGGGCCGCCGGGGGCCGATCGGCCTAGGCGGAGCCCGGCCCGCCGCCGACGGATCGCGCCACGAGCTGCGCGAGGTCCAGGACCGAGGTTTCGTCCCCCCGGGCCCTGGCGCCGTCGTCCAGCATGATCAGGCAGTACGGACAGGCCACGCCCACGGTGTCGGCCCCGGTCGAGGCGGCCTCGTCCATGCGCTCCTGGTTGATCCGCTTGCCGATCCGCTCCTCCATCCACATCCGGGCGCCCCCCGCTCCACAGCAGAGCCCTCGTTCGGCGTGCCGTGGCATCTCCACGACCTCCACCCCGGGGACCGACTCGAGCGCCCGGCGGGGCTCGCGGTAGACGCCGTTGTGCCGTCCGAGGTAGCAGGGGTCGTGGTAGGCGACGGTGGCGGGCACGCGACCGCTCGGACGGAGCCGGCCCTCGGCGAGCAGGTGAGCGATGAGCTGGGAGTGGTGGATCACGTCGTAGGAGCCGCCGTAGTCCGGGTACTCGTTCCGCAGCGTGTTGAAGCAATGGGGGCAGTTGGCGATCACGGTGGTGACCCCCGCGTCGTTCAGGGTCTCGACGTTGCGCTCGGCGAGGGTCTGGAAGAGATACTCGTGGCCCATCCGGCGGGCAGGGTCGCCGGTGCAGAGCTCGCGCGGCCCGAGCACCGCGAAGGAGACGCCGGCGCGCTGCAGGACCTGGACCACCGCGCGGGAGATCGCCTTGGCGCGATCGTCGAACGCCCCCGCGCAGCCCACCCAATAGAGGTACTCGGGAGCCCGCTCACCCGCGCCCACCACGCGCACGCCGAGGCCCTCGGCCCAGTCCGCGCGCGTGGACTGCGGCAACCCCCACGGGTTGCTGGTGTTCTCGAGGTTCCGAAGCAGCGCGCCCGCCTCCGGGGGGAATCGTGACTCCGCCATCACCAGGTTCCGTCGGAGGTCGACGATCGTGTCGACGTGCTCGATGTCGACGGGGCACTCCTGCATGCAGGCGCCGCACGTCGTGCACGCCCACACCGCCTCGTCGTCCACGACGTCGGGCACGAGCGCCGGGGCCTCCGCCTCTGCGCCCCCCTCGAGCAGGCGGGGACCCTCGTCGAGGAGGTGGTCCCGCAGGTTCATCACCAGGAGCTTCGGCGACAGCGGCTTGCCGGTGTTCCATGCGGGGCAGGCGGACTGGCAGCGCCCGCACTCCGTGCAGGCGTACAGGTCGAGGCTCTCCTTCCACGTGAGGTCGCGCACCGTCCCCGCCCCGAGGACGACGTCCGCGTCGGCCGCCTCGAGGTCGATCCGTAGCGGCGTGAGCCGTCCTCGAGGCTTCGTGCTCCCGAAGAACACGTTGATCGCGCTCGTCGCGATGTGCAGGTGCTTGGAGTACCCCAGGTAGACGAGGAAGCCGAGGATCAGCGCGATGTGGACCCAGATCAGGGTCCACATCGAGAGGCGGAGCCACCCCGGAGACATCCACCCGAAGAGCTTCGACGAGGCTGTGGAGACCGGGGTCCACCACCGATCCGGGTCCAGGGCGAGCGCGATCCGCGACCCCCGGGCGAGGAACAGGGTGACGATGATCCACAGGATGAGGCCCAGGATCCGGTAGGCATCCAGGCCGTGGCTCCCGACGAACCGCTCGGGGCGGCGGCCGAGCCGGATCGCGACCGCCATCGCCAGACCCACCAGCACCCCGGCCGCGAACACGTCCTGCCCGAGGCCGAGCCACGCCGTCCCGCCGATCCAGGGGAGGCGGAAGTCGGGGTCGATCGCCTGACCCCCCACCTCGATGATCGTCGTCAGCAGCACGAGGAAGCCCCAGAAGATCAGAGCGTGCATGAGACCGGGCACGAACCGCTGGAAGAGCTTCCGCTGTCCGAGGACCCGCGCCCCCTCCCGGGCTACGCGCGTGGAAAGGTCTCCGCTCCGATCCGACGGCCGGCCCATCCGAACGAGCCGCGTGAGGAGCCGGGCGCGCCGGGTGGCCAGGACGCCGGAGACGACGACCAGCGCGACCAGCGCGGCGGCGCGAAGGAGCATGAGCGCGAGCATACCGATGGGAGCCTTCGGCCGGGTCCTGTCGTCGGACCGCGCCTCGGAGCATCATCACGATGGGAGCGCGACCGGTCGACGAGAAGGAGACGCCCGTGCAGGAGCGCGCCGAAACGCCCGCCGCTCGTCTGATCACCGAGGTCGCCGGGTACGTGGGAGCCACCGCCGCGCTCGTCTCGGCGTTCGCCTTCCTCGCGCTCATCGAGGCCGACGAGACGGGGGTGTTCGCAGCCTTCGCCGCCGCGACCGGGGTCCTCGTGGGCGGCGGATTCCTGATCGGCCGGACCTCCGTCGACGCCTACCAGCGGCTGCGCAGCGTCCTGTGGTTCGGGTCCGTGTTCGCGCTCAGCCTGGCCCTCGAGGCGCTGTTCGTCGGCGTGCTCGACCTGGTGGACGATCAGTCGAGCGCCCAGACCGTGACCCTGCTCACGGGCGCGGTCGTGGCGGTGTCGGCGTTCTTCTTGTGGCTCCGGTCGCAGCGGGCCCTGCAGCTGCTGGCGCTGCACCTGGCCCTGCTCGGCGTGGTGACGGCGATCGTCTACACGACCGCCGACCCCCTCACCGGTCCCGGCGGCGGGGTGGTCGGCGTCGTCCTGTGGCTGTTCGGGGTGGTCTGGATCGGGGTCTCGGCCGGCGGCCTCGCCCCGGCCCCCGTCCAGACGGCCCTGGTGCTCGGCGGGCTCACGGCGCTGGCCGGTCCCTACGCGGCCGCCGCGCCGTCGGATCTCGGGTATCCGGTCTCCCTCGGCGGCGCGGACCTGTGGTCGTTGGCCACGGCGGTCGGGTTGCTGTGGCTGGGGACGACGCGAGGGTTGCGGGGCCTCCAGGGTGTCGCCATCGCGGGGGTCCTCGTGGGCACCGGGACGATCCTCACGGACCTGGTGAGCACGAAGGCGACCGCGGCCGTCGCCCTGGTGATCGGAGCGGCCCTGCTCGCCGCGGCGCTCGTGCAGATCCGTCACCTCGCCGGGCAGCAGGTGCCCACCCCGCCCCTCCTGCCGCCACCGCCGCCGGCCTGATCCACGATCCGGCCCTGCGGAACATGCCGTCACCGGCGCGAAAGTTGACAGTTGTACGCTCAAGTTCCATTATGCATATGCACTGAGAGAAGCCACCAGCAAAGCAGTCAGGAGGGATCACATGCCACGAGCCGTGGGGATCGACCTCGGGACGACCAACTCCGTGGTCGCCGTGCTAGAGGCCGGCGAACCGGTCGTCATCCCGAACGCCGAGGGGGCGCGGACCACACCCTCGGTCATCGGGTTCACCAAGAGCGGGGAGATCCTGGTGGGCGAGGTCGCCAAGCGCCAGGCCATCACGAACCCCGACCGCACCGTCCGCTCGGTGAAGCGCCACATGGGGGCCAAGGACTGGGGTCTGGACGTCGACGGCAAGCGATGGACGCCGCAGGAGGTCTCCGCCCAGATCCTGGCCAAGCTCAAGCGCGACGCCGAGGCCTACCTGGGCGACACCGTGACGCAGGCGGTGGTCACCGTGCCCGCGTACTTCGACGACTCCCAGCGGCAGGCCACCAAGGAGGCCGGGCAGATCGCCGGGCTCGAAGTGCTGCGGATCATCAACGAGCCGACGGCGGCGGCGCTGGCGTACGGGCTCGACAAGCAGCACGACCAGACGATCCTCGTCTTCGACCTGGGCGGTGGCACGTTCGACGTCTCGCTGCTCGAGATCGGCGAGGGCGTGTTCGAGGTCAAGGCCACGCACGGCGACACGCAGCTCGGCGGCGACGACTGGGACCAGCGCGTCATCGACTGGATGGTCAAGGAGTTCAAGAACAACTACGGCATCGATCTGGCCAACGACCGCATGGCCCTGCAGCGGCTGAAGGAGGCGGCGGAGAAGGCCAAGATCGAGCTCTCGCAGGTCTCCGAGGCCACGATCAACCTGCCGTTCATCTCGGCCGGCGCCGACGGCCCGTTGCACCTGGAGATGAAGCTCACGCGCAGCGAGTTCGAGCGCATGACCGAGGACCTCGTGCGGCGCTGCAAGGAGCCGTTCGATCTCGCGGTGAAGGACTGGGGCAAGAGCGTCGACGCGATCGACCACATCATCCTGGTCGGCGGCTCCACCCGGATGCCCATGATCCAGGACCTCCTGAAGGAGATCACCGGCGGCAAGGAGGCCCACAAGGGGGTCAACCCCGACGAGGTGGTGGCGGTCGGGGCGGCGATCCAGGCCGGCGTGCTGAAGGGCGACGTGAAGGACATCCTGCTCCTGGACGTCACGCCCCTCACGCTCGGCGTCGAGACCAAGGGCGGCATCATCGCCCGGCTCATCGAGCGCAACACGACGATCCCGACGCGCAAGTCGGAGATGTTCACCACGGCGGACGACGGGCAGACCAACGTCGAGATCCACGTGCTGCAGGGTGAGGCGGAGACCGTGTACTCGCCGGCCGTGCGTTCGCTCGGCAAGTTCATGCTCACCGGGCTTCCGCCCGCGCCGCGCGGGATGCCGCAGATCGAGGTCGCCTTCGACATCGACGCGAACGGCATCGTGAACGTCTCGGCGAAGGACATGGCCACCGGCAAGGAGCAGGCCATGACGATCACCGGGGGCACGGCCCTGTCCAAGGAGGACATCGATCGCATGGTCGTCGACGCCGAGAAGTTCGCGTCCGAGGATCATGCGCGACGCGAGGCGGCCGAGACCCGCAACGCCGGTGACCAGCTCGGCTACCAGGTCGACAAGTCACTCGAGGAGTGGGGCGACAAGGTGCCCGAGCCCGATCGCGACGAGCTGAAGAAGCTGAACGAGGAGCTCAAGGAGGCGCTGAAGGGCGAGGACGTCGAACGGATCAAGGGCAGCACCGATGCCGTGATGCGCAAGTTCCAGAGCATCGGCCAGTCGATGTACCAGCAGACGCCCGAGGCCCAGCAGGCCGCGGCCGCCGGCGGGGGTGGGTCCACGGCCCCCGGCGGCACCGAGGGCGAGAACGACGTGGTGGAAGGCGAGATCGTGGACGAAGGAGGAGAGGAACGATGAGGGACACACTGGTTCGCTGGGACCCGTTCCGCGACGTGGTCTCGATCCAGGATGAGTTGAACCGGCTGTTCGGGCGGCCCTTCACCGGGATCGAGCCGCTCCGTCCGTCGGCCACGGGGACGTGGGCGCCGGCGATGGACGTCTTCGAGACCGAGGACAAGATCGTGGCGACGCTCGAGCTGCCGGGGATCGACCCGGAGGCGGTCGAGGTGTCGGTCGAGGACTCGACGCTCACCGTGACCGGCTCGCGTGCGTTCGCGAACGACGTGAAGGAGGACCACTACCACCGCCTGGAGCGGCGGTACGGCTCCTTCTCGCGCTCCGTCACCCTGCCGCAAGTCGCGGACACGGAGAAGGTCGAGGCCAGGTTCGACAAGGGCGTCCTCACCATCGAGGTGCCCAAGGTCGAGCGGGCCAGGGCCAAGAAGATCCAGGTCAAGGCGGAGTAGGAACGGATGACGGAACACGACGAGCGCGAGCGCGACGAGGAGCGGCCGAAGGTCCGCGTCGTCGACAAGCGCCGGTTCCGCGAGGGCGAGGCCGCGCCGGTCGATGAGGCCGGCGCGGCACCCGTCTCGGGGTCGCCGGCCTCGGCGGCCGAGGCACACGACGAGCTGGCGGAGGCGCGCGCGCAGGCGGCGGAGTACCTCGACCACCTGCAGCGGCTGCAGGCCGAGTTCGAGAACTACCGCAAGCGCATCACCAGGTCGCAGGAGCGCGTGGTCGAGGCCGAGCTGCAGCGGTTCGTGCAGCAGATCCTCGGCGTCCTCGACGAGTTCGACCTCGCGCTGATCGCGGCCGAGCGGGAGCCGGACTTCGAGAGCTTCCGCAAGGGCGTCGAGCTCGTGTACGCGAAGCTCGCCGAGACGCTCCGCGCCGAGGGGCTGGAGCGGATCGCGGCGGAGGGCACGACGTTCGACCCCAACGAGCACGAGGCGCTGATGCAGACCGGCGAGGGCGACGGGGAACCGCACGTCGCCGAGATCTTCCGACAGGGGTACAAGCTGCGGGGCAACGTGATCCGGCCGGCGAGCGTCCGCGTCGAGCGGAAGTGAGGTTCGGCAGACGGTGAACGGCGACGTCCGGCGCGAGTGGTTCGAGAAGGACTACTACCAGGTGCTCGGCGTGGCCAAGAACGCGACGGCGGCCGAGATCAAGAAGGCCTATCGCAAGCTCGCGCAGCAGTTCCATCCGGACGCGAACCCCGGCAACAAGCAGGCCGAGGACCGCTTCAAGGAGATCTCGGCCGCACACGACGTCCTCGCCGACGAGGCCAAGCGCAAGCAGTACGACGAGGTGCGAGACATGGCGTCCTCGGGGTACGGGGCCGGCGGTTTCCCCGGTGGATTCCCCGGCGGCGGACGCGTCCGGTACGAGAACGTGGGCGGGTTCGGGGTGGGGGATCTCGGCGACCTGTTCGGAGGGCTGTTCGGCGGGGGTCGTGCTCGCGGCCGCCCGGCGCGCGGCACCGATCTGGAGACCGAGGTCGCCGTGCCGTTCGAGGATTCGATGAAGGGCACGACCGTGCCGGTCCGGATCTCCGGCCCCGCTCCGTGCGAGACCTGTCACGGCTCGGGCGCCGCGCCGGGGACGAGCCCCGTGATCTGCCCCAGGTGCGACGGCGCCGGGCAGATCGCCGTCAACCAGGGTCTGTTCCAGATGTCGCAGCCGTGCCCTCGGTGCCACGGGTCCGGCCGGATCGTCGAGACGCCCTGTCCAACGTGCGGCGGTACCGGGAGTCAGCGGCGGACGCGGAGCCTGCAGGTGAAGGTGCCGGCCGGCGTCCGGGACGGCGCGCGGATCCGCTTGGCCGGCCGGGGCGAGCCCGGGCCGGCGGGCGGGCAGGCCGGCGACCTGTTCGTGCGCGTGCACGTCCGCCCGCACGCCTTCTTCGGCCGGCAGGGGCACGACCTCACGGTCGAGCTGCCGCTCACGTACGCCGAGGCCGCCCTCGGCGCCAACGTGCAGGTGCCGACGCTCGACGGGCCGGTGACGATGAAGGTGCCGGGCGGCACGCCGGCCGGCAAGACGTTCCGGCTCAAGGGCAAGGGCGCGCCGAAGCGCGGGGGGCAGGGGGACCTGCTCGTCACCGTCGAGGTCGAGGTCCCGAAGAAGCTCTCGAAGCCGGAGAAGGAGCTGCTGAAGCAGCTCGCGGAGGTGGAGCGGGAATCGCCCCGACGCCGCCTGGGCGTGGGGTGAGGGAGCGGAGGTCGAGATGAACCAGGACGCGAGCGGCGGGCGAGGCGGACGGACCGATCCGTCGGCGCGCGAGCGCGCGGTCTACATCATCAGCGTCGCGGCCGAGTTGGCGGGCGTCCATCCGCAGACGCTTCGGATGTACGAGCGCCGGGGGCTCTTGCAGCCCCAGCGGACGTCCGGGAACACTCGCCGGTACTCCGAGCGGGACATCGAGCGCATCCGCGCGATCCAGGAGCTCACCCAGCTCGGCGGGATCAGCCTGGCGGGCGTGAAGCTGTTCATCGAGATGCGTGAGCGGCTCGACGAGATGCAGCGGCGCGCGGCCGAGCTCGAGCGCGAGCTCACGCGCCGGGCGCGCGAACGCGGCTCGATCGACATCGTGCCGCTTCGCACGGCGATCCGGTTCGCCTGGGAACAGGACGCCTCGTCGTGACGGAGCTCCGAGGAGGCAGGATCGTCCTCCGTGGGTTCCGCCCGGACGAGGTCGCGCTCGCGCTGACCCGCATGTCCCACGGGGCCAGCACCGTCCAGATCGGCGACCCGGCCGAGCGCGAGCGCCGGTTCCGCGACCGCCTCGAGCGGTCCGGCGCGCGCAACGACTGGGAGGTGCTGTTCGCCATCGAGGCCGGCGGCCGGCTGGTGGGCGACGCGCAGGGTCGCTGCTCGGATCTCGCGATGCCCCCCGGTGTCTGGGAGATCGGGCTCGAGCTGTGGGACGAGGCCGATCGGGGCCGGGGCCTCGGCGGGGACGCCGTCGAGCTGATCACGTCGTACCTGTTCGCCGAGCAGGCGGCGATCCGCGTGCAGGCCTCGACGGACGTCGAGAACGCCGCGATGCGCCGGGTGCTGGACCGCGCCGGCTTCGGGTTCGAGGGCGTCCTGCGGGGGTTCATGCCGAGCCCCGACGGCCCGCCTCGCGACTACACGATGTATGGCGTGACGATGGCGACGTGGGCGCCGAGGGGGGACCCGTGACCGAGATCGCCGGCGAGCGGGTCCGCCTGCGAGCCTTTCGCCGCGACGAGCACGACGCGTTCGTCGCCGCGCGGATGGCTGCGGGCGAGGGGGTCGCGGTCGCGTCCCCGTCCGAGGAGGAGCTTCGGCGTCGGGTCGAGGGGTCCGGCGAGCTGACCGACAAGGGCCTCCTGCTCGCCATCGACGTCGACGGTCGCGCCGTGGGCGAGATCCAGGCCTATCGGGCCGGCCTTCCCGACGGTGTGTTCGGGATCGGGATCGGGCTGTTCGACGAGGCCGATCGCGGTCGCGGCGTGGGGACCGAGGCCACGTCGATGCTCACGCGCTACGCGTTCGCGGAGCTCGGGGCGCGGCGCGTCGAGGCCGGGACGCACGTCGGCAACGCCCCGATGATCGGCGTGCTCGAGCGGCTCGGGTTCGTGCGAGAGGGCGTCCTTCGCCGCTTCTTCCCCAGCAGGGACGGCGGCATGGACTGTGCGATCTACGCGATGACGACCGAGGACTGGGAGAACGTGAGGGAACGATGGACGCGAACAAGCTGACGATGAAGTCACAGGCCGCGCTGGAGGGAGCGCGGCAGCAGGCGCTCGCCCGCAACCACCAGACGATCGAGCCGGAGCACCTGCTGCTGGCCCTGCTGTCGGATCCCGAGGGCGTGGTCTACCCGTTGCTGCACGCGATCGGCGTCGCGCCGAAGCCGCTGCGTGACCAGGTCGAGGCGGAGCTCGACGGGCGGCCGAAGGTGTTCACCCAGGGCGCGGCCGAGGTCCGGATCGGGCCCGCGCTCGGGGTCGTGCTCGACGCGGCGTTCCGCGAGGCCGAGGCACTGACCGACGAGTACGTCTCGACCGAGCACCTGCTGCTCGCCCTGCTCGAGAGCACCACGGCGGCGGCCGGCATCCTGCAGCGGGCGGGCCTGCGGCGCGACGCGGTGCTCTCGGCGCTCGCCGACATCCGGGGTCGCCAGCGCGTGACCGATCCGAACCCGGAGGAGAAGTACCAGGTCCTCGAGCGCTACGGGCGCGACCTGACGGACCTCGCTCGGCGCGGCAAGCTCGATCCCGTGATCGGGCGCGACGACGAGGTGCGCCGGGTCATCCAGGTGCTCTCGCGGCGGACGAAGAACAACCCCGTCCTGATCGGCGAGCCCGGCGTCGGCAAGACCGCGATCGTGGAGGGCCTGGCCCAGCGGATCGTCGCGGGCGACGTGCCGGAGTCCCTGAAGGACAAGCGCGTGATCGGGCTCGACCTCGGCGCCATGGTCGCCGGCTCCAAGTACCGCGGCGAGTTCGAGGAGCGGCTGAAGGCCGTGCTGCGCGAGATCGCCGAGTCCGAGGGCCAGATCGTGACGTTCATCGACGAGCTGCACACGATCGTCGGTGCCGGCGCGGCAGAGGGGGCGATGGACGCCGGCAACATGCTCAAGCCGATGCTCGCGCGCGGCGAGCTCCGCGCCATCGGCGCGACGACGCTCGACGAGTACCGCAAGCACATCGAGAAGGACCCCGCGCTCGAGCGCCGATTCCAGCCCGTGCTGGTCGAGGAGCCGAGCGTCGAAGACACGATCGCGATCCTTCGGGGGCTCAAGGAGCGGTACGAGGTCCATCACGGCGTGCGGATCCAGGACCCGGCGCTGGTGGCCGCGGCCGTGCTGTCCGACCGCTACGTGAGCGGCCGGTTCCTGCCGGACAAGGCGATCGACCTGATCGACGAGTCGGCGTCGCGGCTGCGGATCGAGATCGACTCGATGCCCGTCGAGATCGACGAGGTACAGCGGCGGATCAAGCAGCTCGAGATCGAGCGCGCCGCGCTCCGTAAGGAGTCCGACCCCGTGTCGAAGGAGCGGCTCGACCGCCTCGAGCAGGAGCTGGCCGACCTGCAGGAGAGCAACGCCGGGATGACGGCTCACTGGCAGCAGGAGAAGGAGCGGATCGACCGCATCCGGCGTTTGAAGGGGGACATCGAGTCCGCGCGCGCCGAGTTCGAGCGCGCGGAGCGCGACGGGGACCTCGAGCGCGCCGCCGAGCTCCGCTTCGGCCGGCTCGTCGAGCTCGAGAAGCAGCTCGAGGAGGAGAACGCGCGTCTGGAGGAGGTCCAGCGCGAGCGGAAGATGCTGAACGAGGAGGTCACGGAGGAAGACGTGGCCGAGGTCGTCTCGAAGTGGACCGGGATCCCGGTGAGCCGGCTCATGGAGGGCGAGATGCAGAAGCTCGTCCGCCTGGAGGAGGCGTTGCACCACCGGGTCGTCGGCCAGGACGAGGCCGTGGCCGCCGTGTCCAACGCGATCCGCCGCTCGCGGGCCGGTCTATCCGATCCCAACCGTCCGATCGGCTCGTTCCTGTTCCTCGGCCCCACCGGCGTCGGCAAGACCGAGCTGGCGCGAGCCCTCGCCGAGTACCTGTTCGACGACGAGCGCGCCGTCGTCCGGCTCGACATGAGCGAGTACCAGGAGCGGCACACGGTCTCACGCCTCGTCGGCGCCCCTCCCGGCTACGTCGGGTTCGAGGAGGGCGGTCAGCTCACCGAGGCGGTCCGCCGACGCCCCTACTCGGTCGTCCTGCTCGACGAGATCGAGAAGGCCCACGGGGACGTCTTCAACGTGCTCCTCCAGCTCCTCGACGACGGGCGGCTCACCGACGGGCAGGGCCGCACGGTCGACTTCCGCAACGCCATCGTGATCATGACCTCGAACCTGGGGAGCGCGGCGTACCACGATGCCTCGGTGCCGCCGGAGAAACGACGCGAGGAGATCCTCCAAGACGTCCGCGACTTCTTCCGACCGGAGTTCGTGAACCGGGTCGACGAGATCGTCGTCTTCGACCCGCTCGAGCGGGATCAGCTCCGCGCGATCGTGGACATCCAGGTCGGGCTGCTCGCGGAACGGCTGGCACGTCGCTCGCTCAGGCTGGAGCTCACCGACGCGGCTCGGGACCATCTCGCCATGGCCGGATACGACCCGACCTTCGGCGCCCGCCCCCTCAAGCGGCTCATCCAGCGGGAGGTGCAGGACCCCCTGGCCATGCGACTGCTGTCGGGCGAGATCGGCGACGGCGCTCGGGTCGTGGTCGACGCGGGGGCCGGTGGCCTCGTCTTCCGCACCGATCGGTCGTAGGCCGGGCCCGGTCCCTTCCTATACTCGGGCGATGGAGCACCTCTGGCCGCGCGCGATCGCGGTGGGGGTCGGAGCGATCGTGGCGGCCCTGCTCCTGAAGGTCGCCCCGCCGCTCGTGGTGCTCGCCGTGTTCGTGGCCGGGTTCGCCGTCTTCTACGTGCGCCTCACCCGCGCCATGCGTCCGGCCACGATCGCGGACGCCGAGGCCACCGGGCTGGAGCGCGCCGAGACCGATCCCTTCGGGATCCTCGGCTACCCGCTCCTGCTTCTGTCCCGGGTGGTCGAGCCGGCGATCGACGAGGTCGTGTGGGGACGCTGGCGCGGCATCGACGTTCACGCGTTCGCGCTGTCGTTCGGCGCCGCGGCGATCGACGGGGCCGCCCCGGCGCGGACGGTGTTCTCGTGCGCCATGGCCAGGATCCCGTCCCCGGCCCCGGCGGTCGTCGTCGAGCCGCAGCTGTTCGCGACGTCGCTCGCGGCGCCGGACCTGGAACGGATCGATCTCGGGGACGACCCGTTCGAGGAGGCGATGCGCATCTGGTCGCGGGACGAGGCGTTCGCCCGAGCCCTGCTCGTCCCGGCCACCCGCGAATGGCTGCGATCGGCCGAGCCGGCATGGGGGCTGGAGGTCCGAGGGAACATCGCCCTGGTCTACGGGCCGAAGGCTCAGGGCCCGGACGTCACGCCGACGCTGGAGACGCTCCGAGGCCTGCTGGCCCGGCTCCCCAAGGACGAGGGTGTTCCGCACCCGCCTGCCGTTTGAGGAAAGCGAACCTGGCGTCGTAGCGTGATGCCGATGGCGTGGACCGAACCCCCGCGGACCGACCCGGAGACGCCTCGGCTCCTACGTCGCAGCCGCGCCAACCGCATGATCGGCGGTGTCTGCGGCGGGCTCGGCCGGTACCTCGGCGTGGATCCGGTGCTCCTGCGCGTGGCGTTCGTCGTGCTCGCGATCGCCGGGGGCGGAGGTGTCCTGCTGTACCTCGTCTCGTGGGTCCTGATCCCCGAGGAGCGTCCGGGAGAGCCGCTCGGCACCGAGCGGCCGTCGGTCGTCGACACCACCCGGCTCATCGTGGGCGGGGCGTTCATCGCGGTCGGGACGATCCTGCTCCTGAACCTCACGTTCCCCCGTCTCGGCCGCTTCTTCTGGCCGCTGGCGCTCATCGCGGTCGGCGTCGCCATCGTCGTGCAGACGTCCACGTCGCGACGATGAGCGCCGTCGCGGAGCCACCGGCGCCCCCGCCGTCGCCTCCTCGCCCCGATCGAACCGGGCGGCTGCTGGTCGGCATCCTCCTCGTGCTGTTCGGGATCGGATGGCTGCTCGACGTGCTCGACGTGGCCGACTTCGCGTGGGGGGTGCTGCTCTCGTCGGCGCTGATCCTGATCGGCCTGGCGTTGGTGCTCACGTCGCGGTCGCGCGAGTCTCATGGCGGCCTCATCTCCGCCGGCGTCGTGCTGTCCGTCCTGCTCGTCTTCGGCTCGGCGCTGGACTTCCCGATCGAGGGCGGCATCGGCGACCGCGAGGTCCATCCCACCACGGCCGGGGCGATCCGCAGCGAGTACGCGCTCGGCATCGGGCAGCTCACGGTCGATCTGTCGGACCTGGCCGGCACCGACCTCGTCGCGGCCGAGATCGACCACATGCGGATCAAGGTCGGCGTCGGCGAGCTGATCGTGATCGCGCCGCCGGGCGTCGACCTGCGGGTTCAGGCGCGGGCGGGGATCGGGAACGTGCGAGTGTTCGGCCGGGAGGAGGTCGGTCTGGATGTGGAGCTGACGATCGGGCCGGATCCGTCGACCCTGCCCGGGCTGGATCTCGTGCTCTCCGTCGGCCTCGGACAGGTGGAGGTGCGCCGTGGCTGAGCGCGAGCCGAGCCGGACCGCGGTCGTCGCCGGGATCTGCTTCGTCGTGGCAGGGGTGGCGTTCCTCCTGGAGCAGCTCGACGTGTGGGACCTCGAGCTGAAGACCCTGGCACCGGCGCTCCTGATCGGGATCGGCCTCGCGATCCTGCTGGGCGGCCGGCGCCCCCGCCGGCGATGACCGGCGCTCCGGCGCTCTCGAGAAGCACCCGTTAGGAGGGGTCGTGGAGGTCCTGTTCATCGTCCTGGCGATCGTGGTGGCCGGCGCGGCCGCGGTCTGGTCGTACCGGCTCAAGCAGAAGCGACGCGAGGCGCTCGCCACCATGGCGCGGCAGCTCGGCCTGGAGTACTCGCGCGACGACGTCCGCGGCTGCCTCGAGCTGCCGTTCTCCCTGCTGGGGCGAGGGGACGGACGCGGCACCGAGAACGTGCTCTGGGGGGTGTGGCAGGACGTCCCGGTCCTCGAGTTCGACTACTGGTACTACGAGGAGTCCCGGGACGCGAAAGGCAACACCTCGCGCACGACGTACCGGTTCTCGTGCGCGGTCACCGAGGTCGAGGCCGGGCTGTCGCCGCTGACGCTGGGCAGGGAGAACGTCCTGACGCGCCTGGCGGACTCGATCGGGCTCCACGACGTCGAGTTCGAGCTGGAGGACTTCAACCGGGCGTTCACGGTGAAGTGCAAGGACCGCCGGTTCGCCAACGACTTCGTCGACCCCCGGATGATGCGGTGGCTCCTCGCCACCGATCCCGGCTTCTCGTTCGAGGTCTGCGCCACGCGGATGCTCGTCTACTCCAAGCGCCGCAGGCCCACCGACCTCGTCCCCCTGATCGGCACGCTCAAGCAGTTCCGGGACCAGATCCCGCGCGTGGTCTACGACCTGTACGGTCTCCCGGCCAGCGGCTAGGCTGGGGTTCGCGGTTCTCCCCAAGGACTCCGAGAGGACCCCGAGAGGAAGGATCGATCGTGATCGCGCTGTGGATCGTGCTTGGCGTTCTGGTGCTCGCCGCCATCGCCGGCGTCATCTCCTACAACCGCTTCGTGTCGCAGCGGCAGCTCATCAAGGACTCGTGGGCGAACATCGACACCGAGCTGCGCCGCCGGTACGACCTGATCCCCAACCTGGTCGAGACCGTGAAGGGGTACGCCTCGCACGAGCGCGAGGTCTTCGAGGAGGTCGCGCGGACGCGTTCGATGGCCGCCGGGGCGACGGGCTCGCCCGCCTCGCAGGCGGCCGCCGAGGGCCCGTTCGTCGCCGCGCTCGGCAAGCTCTTCGCCGTCGCCGAGAACTACCCGGACCTGAAGGCCAACCAGAACTTCCTCGCCCTGCAGGCCGAGCTCTCCAACACGGAGGACCGGCTGCAGACGGCCCGTCGCTTCTACAACGCGAACGTGCGGCAGTACAACCAGCGCGTGGGGCAGTTCCCGTCGACGATGATCGCTCGGGCGTTCCACTTCGAGGTCGAGGAGTACTTCGAGATCGAGGAGGCGCTCCGGGAGGCCGGCGCCCCGCGCGTGGACTTCTCGGGTGCGGGGCCGGCGGTCAGCTTCGGGCAGTCGTCGGGCACGGACCCCCAGGCGGCGCCGCCCGCGCCACCGCCCGGGGGGGCGCCGCCCTCGTAGCGACGTCGCGCTAGATCCGGTTCGGATCGGCCGCCAGGAGCTCGAGCTCGGGCGCGGGTCCGCAACCCTCGAGCATCGTGGCGCGCCGGACGTCGCCCGTGAGCCAGGTCCACACGCCGGCCCAGACGACGGCGACGGCCCCGAGGGCGATCGCGGTCGGTCTGGGGCCGAACACGTTCGCCGTCCATCCGGTCACGAGCGCCGAGGTCGTCAGCGTGACCGTGATGAGCGCGGCGTCGAAGGCGAAGATCCGCCCCCGGATCCGGTCGGGCACGACCCGCTGCAGCCCGTAGGACGACAACGTCCACTGCGCGCCGCCTCCCAGATGCGCGAACGCGATGGCCGGCGCCGCCAGGGCCATCGAGGGCATGAGCCCGAGCACGGCGTAGCCCACCCCGAAGACGCCCAGCGCCGTGCCGATCGCGCCGAACAGCCGCCGGTCGTCGCGCCCGGTCAGCCACCGTCCCAGGAACGGGCCGACCAACGCGCCCACGCCTCGCGCGGACATGAGGACCCCGATGCCGACGTCGCCGGCGCCGAACTCCTGCCTCGCGAAGACCGAGATCAGCAGGATGACTCCGGCGGCGAGCCCGAACCCGGCCTTCACGCCGAGCAGCGCGAGCACGCGATGGTCCCGGCGGGCGTATCGGAGGGTCTCGACGGTGGCGCGGGCCACGTTGGCCTCGGGCTCCTGCGCGCGGTCCTCCGAGAACGGCCTGCGGATCCCGGCGATGAGCGCTCCCGAGACGGCGAACGAGGTCGCGTCGATCAGGAAGGCGGCGTCCCGGCCGAGGATGCCGGCGACGATCCCGCCCAGGGCCGCCCCCACCGCGAGCATCGTTCCCCACAGCGAGCCGAACAGCGCGTTGGCCGGCCCCAGGTCCCGGGACTCGACGAGATTGGGGAACGCGGCGCTGGAGGCCGGGTCGAACGCCGCGGAGAACGAGGAGATCGCCGCGAGGAGCACGTACGCCACCCAGAACGTTCCCTGGTCGTGCACGAGCAGGAACCCGAGGCAGAGCACGGCTCGGGCGCCGTCGCAGGACACCATAAGCCACCGGCGGTTCAGCCGGTCCGAGAGCACGCCCCCGATCGGCGACATCAGGAAGAACGGCAGCTCCTGGGCGGCCAGCAGCACGGCCACCGACACGGCCGACCCCGTCAGCTCCAGCGCCAGCCCGAACAGGGCCACGACCAGGAACCAGTCGCCGCCCAGCGAGATCAGCGACGCCACGTAGAGCCGTCGGAAGTCGCGGTTGCGTCGCAGCAGCGAGATCGCGGCCCGCAGGCCCCCCATCTCCTCGACCGGCTCGCGCGCCGCCACGACGATTTGTCACACTACAGGGGCTGCCCCGAACGACCCGGCGATCTCAACGGAGGAGGGAGCGACCGTGCTGGAGCGCTTCACATGGTTCCGTCAGTCGGCGATGCGGTACGCGGGAGATGGGCTCACCCTCTACATCGACCCCTGGGGGACCACGCCGCAGGATGAGAAGGCGGACCTCATCCTCATCACCCACGCCCACGGCGATCACCTCCAGCCGGAGGAGATCGAACGCCTCTCGACCTCCGGGACCAAGCTCGTCGCGCCCGCCGACGTGGCGCGGGAGCTCTCGGGCGACGTGACCGCGGTGGCGCCCGGCCAGTCGCACGAGATCGCCGGCGTCCGGTTCGAGACCGTGCCCGCGTACAACATCGTCGAGCACCGCCTCGACAAGCACCCGAAGGCCAACGACTGGGTGGGCTACGTCCTCGAGCTCGGCGGCCGCCGCTACTACCACTCGGGCGACACGGACGCTCTGCCCGAGCTCGAGTCGCTCTCGACGGACGTGGCGATGGTCTGCATCGGCGGTGACCCCTTCACGATGGGCCCGCGAGAGGCCGGCGGCCTGGTGAAGGCGATGGGACCCCGGCTGGCGGTCCCCATGCACTTCGGCTTCGTCGTCGGCGCGCCGTCGTTCGCCGACGAGTTCACCAAAGAGGCCGCGCCCGTCGACGTGCAGGTCATGACGCCGACGAACCCCTACGAGCAATCCTGACGAAAGGAGCCCGCGCATGGCGCTCGGCTACGACAAGCCGCTCTACGTCCTGGCCTTCGACCACCGAGGGTCGTTCCAGAAGAAGTTCTTCGGCGTCGCGGGAGAGCCGAACGCCGAGGAGTCGGTGCGGATCTCGGACGCGAAGACGGTCATCTACGAGGGCGCCAGGCGGGCGCTCGACGAGGGGGTCCCGCGGGAATCGGCAGGAGTCCTCGTGGACGAGCAGTTCGGCGCCGGCATCGCGCGCGACGCGAGGGCGAGCGGCCTCACGTTCGCGATGCCGCTGGAGAAGAGCGGGCAGGAGGAGTTCGACTTCCAATACGGGGAGGAGTTCGGGGCGCACATCGAGGACTTCGACCCGACCTTCGCCAAGGTGCTCGTGCGCTACAACACCGACGGCGACCGCGAGATGAACGAGCGGCAGACCCAGCGCCTGCGCCGGCTCGGCGAGTGGCTCCACGAGCGGGATCGCCTGTACCTGTTCGAGCTCCTCGTCCCCCCGACTCCCGCGCAGCTCGAGGCCGCCGGCGGTGACCAGGACCGGTGGGACACGCAGGAGCGGCCCAAGGTCATGAAGGCCGTGATCGAGGAGCTCCAGGGCGCCGGCGTCGAGCCGGACATCTGGAAGATCGAGGGGATCGATCGGCGCGAGGACTGCGAGATGATCTCCGCCGCCACGCGGGCCGGGGGGCGGGACGGCGTGGCGTGCGTCGTCCTCGGCCGTGGTGCGGACGACGCCGCCGTGGACCACTGGCTCCGGATGGGGTCGGGCGTCCCCGGCTACATCGGGTTCGCCATCGGGCGCTCGATCTGGTGGGATCCGCTGAAGGCGTTCGTGGACGGGAGCACGGCGCGCGAGGAGGCGGCCAAGCAGATCGCCGCCAACTACCGGCGATTCATCGATGTCTACAACGGGGGGTAGAGCGAGTCCGATGGCGATCCTGAAGACGATCGATCTGGTGGGCGTCTCGCCGGAGTCCTGGCGGGACGCGGCGCACCAGGCCCTGTCCGAGGCCGCGAAGACGATCCGCGGCATCGAGGGGATGGACATCCTGGGAACGAGGGCCGTGGTGCAGGAGGGGAGGATCTCCGAGTACCACACGGAGGTCCGCATCATCTTCCGCATCGAACGCACCATGTGAGGGCCGCCGCGGTCGGGCCGGGACGGAGCATCGCCCCGGCCCGTCCGCGCGTTCGGGCACGATGGGCTGGATAGACTCGGCCGGTCATGCCTGCGTCGATCGTGGTCGGGACCCAGTGGGGGGACGAGGGCAAGGGCAAGGCCACGGACTACCTGGCCGACCGCATGGACCTCGTGGTCCGCTATCAGGGCGGCAACAACGCCGGCCACACGATCCTGGCCGAGGGCCACACGCTGAAGCTCCAGCTCATCCCCTCCGGGGTGCTGTACCCGAACATCACGTCGGTGATCGCCGACGGCGTGGTCGTGGATCCGCGCGTGCTGCTGCAGGAGATGGACGGGCTCCGGGCGATCGGGGTCGACCCGTCGCGCCTCGTGGTCTCCGGGAACTGCCACATGATCATGCCGTACCACCTCGAGATGGAGAAGGTGACCGAGCGCTTCCTGGGCAAGAACGCGCTCGGCACGACGAAACGGGGGATCGGGCCGGCGTACGGCGACAAGGCCGCCCGGATCGGGCTGCGGATCCAGGACCTGTTCGACGAGAAGATCATGCGCGAGAAGCTCGACATCGTGCTGAAGGAGAAGAACCTGATCCTGACGCGCGTGTACGGGCGCCTCCCGCTGACGGCGGAGGGGATCGTCGAGGACTACCTCCGTTACGCCGAGCGCCTCCGGCCCCACGTCGCCGACACCTCGAAGCTGATCCACGATGCGCTCCGGGACGGCCGCAACGTCCTGCTCGAAGGGGCGCAGGGCACGATGCTCGACCTCGACAAGGGGACCTATCCCTTCGTCACCTCCTCGAACCCGGTCGCCGGGTACGCGCTCGCGTCGGCGGGGATCGGCCCTCGCGAGGTCGATCGCGTGATCGGGATCACGAAGGCCTACGTGACGCGGGTCGGCGCCGGGCCCTTCCCCACGGAGGACCACGGGCCGGGCGGCGAGCGGCTCGGCGAGCGGGGGCACGAGTTCGGCACCGTGACCGGACGCAAGCGGCGATGCGGTTGGTTCGACGCCGTGATCCTGCGGTACGCGGCCCGCGTGAACGGCCTCACGGAGCTCTTCGTGACCAAGCTCGACGTGCTCTCGGGCTTTCGGACGCTGCGGGTCTGCACCGCCTACACGGCCGACGGCGAGAGGTTCGAGGACTTCCCGCCGCACCAGTCGCTGTTCCACCGCGCCGAGCCCGTGTACGAGGAGCTCGAGGGATGGGACGAGGACCTGACGAGCGCCCGCTCGTTCGGCGACCTGCCCGGCGCCGCCCGCACGTACCTGAACCGGGTCTCGGACCTGGTCGGGGTGCCGATCGGCGTGGTCTCCGTGGGTCCGGGGCGAGAGCAGAGCCTGGCGCTCGGCGCCGACTGATGAGGGTCCTCGTCGTCGGTGGAGGCGGGCGGGAGCACGCGCTCGTGTGGCGCCTGGCGCGGAGCTCCTCGGTCGAGCGCTTGATCGCAGCACCGGGGAACGCGGGCATCGCCCGCGAGGCCTCATGCATCCCCGTCGCGGTCGACGACCTCAGCGGGTTGGTCGACCTCGTCGAGCGCGAGCGGATCGACCTGACGGTGATCGGTCCGGAGGTCCCGCTCGTGGCCGGCCTGGCCGACGAGCTCGCGGCGCGCGGGCGGCTCGTGTTCGGGCCCTCGCGCGCCGCCGCGAGGATCGAGGGGTCCAAAGGGTGGGCGAAGGCCCTGTGCGAGCGCCGCGGGATCCCCGCCGCGCGCTCGCGGACGGCGGACTCGATGCCGGAGGCGCTCGACGCGCTCGAGGAGTTCGCGCCGCCGTACGTCGTCAAGGCCGACGGCCTCGCCGCCGGCAAGGGGGTCGTCATCGCCGAGGGCCGACAGGACGCGATCCGGTTCCTGGGGGCGGCGCTCGAGGGCGGGGCGTTCGGCGAGGCGGGCGCCCGCGTGCTGATCGAGGAGTTCCTCACGGGGCGCGAGGTCTCGGCGTTCGCGCTGTGCGACGGGAACGACGTGCTGCCCCTCGCGCTCGCGCAGGACTTCAAGCGCGTGGGCGACGGCGACGCGGGGCCCAACACGGGCGGGATGGGCGCCTACTCGCCGCTGCCGTTCGTCGACGAACCCACCGCCGAGGCGATCTGGGCGGACGTGGTCCGACCCACCGTGGACGCCATGGCGTCGGAGGGCGTTCCCTATCGCGGGGTCCTCTACGCAGGACTGATGGTCACCGCGGACGGCCCCAAGGTCCTCGAGTTCAACGCCCGCTTCGGCGACCCCGAGACGCAGGTCCTGCTTCCCCGCCTCGACGCCGACCTCGCCGAGCTCTGCCTGGCGTCCGCCGAGGGCACCCTGTCGGGCCGCCGCGCGGAGCTGTCCCGTCGGGCGTGCGTGACCGTCGTCCTCGCCTCGGGCGGCTATCCGGGCGCGTACGAGACCGGTTTGGAGGTCTTGGGGATCGAGGACGCGGAGGCGGTGGAGGGTGCGGTCGTCTTCCACTCCGGCACCGCCGAGCGTCGGGGTAGAGTGGTCACGTCGGGGGGACGGGTCCTGTCGGTCACCGCGATCGGCGACGATCTGGGACGGGCACGGACCCGGGCCTACGAGGCCTGTGCGCGGATCTCGTTCGAGGGGATGCACTACCGCAAGGACATCGCCGCGCGGGCGGCGGGGGAGGAGGGGACGTGAGCGAGGCGGCTCCCCTGGTCGGCGTGGTGATCGGATCGCCCGCCGAGCTCGCCGTGATGCAGCAGGCCACCGCCATCCTGGAGAAGCTCGGGATCCCGCACGAGATCCGAATGATGTCCTCAGCTCGGAACCCCGACCTGGTGGACGAGTACGCGCGGACGGCGTTCGATCGGGGGCTGCGCGTCCTGGTCTGCTCGACCGGCATCTCGGGACACGCCGCCTCGGCCGCCGCTGCCCGAACCGTCCTGCCCGTGGTGGGGGTGCCGATCGCCAGCGAGCAGATGAGCGGCGAGCAGTCCCTCTACGTCACGGCCCAGATGCCCGCCGGCGTACCGGTGGCCACCGTCGGCATCGACGCCGCCATGAACGCCGCCGTGCTCGCCGCCCAGATCGTCGGCGTCGCCGACCCCGACGTGCAGAAGCGGCTGTGGCGGTTCAAGGACGACCTGGCGGAGGGCCTCCGCCTGTGACGGCATGATCCGGCGCTACACCCGCCCCGAGATGGCCGCGGTGTGGTCGGACCGGGCGCGGCTCGGCCACTGGCTGGAGATCGAGATCCTCGCCGTCGAAGCGTGGGCCCGGCTCGGCGTCGTCCCGGCCGAGGACGCGCGCGCCGTGCGCCACAAGGCCGCGTTCGACGTCGAGACCGTCCTGGAGCGCGAGCGCGTCACCCGTCACGACGTGGCCGCGTTCGTGGAGGTGGTCGGGGAGTCGGTGGGTCCGGCGGGACGATGGGTGCACTTCGGTCTGACGTCCTCGGACGTCCTCGACACGGGCCTCGCGCTGCAGCTCCGCGAGGCTCTCGACCTGATCCTCGCGGCGCTCGAGCGGCTCCTCGGCGTGACCAAGCGGCTCGCGCTGGCGCACCGGGGCACCGTCATGGCCGGTCGAACGCACGGCGTGGTGGCGGAGCCCACGAGCTTCGGCCACAAGGTGGCGCTGTGGGCGTTCGAGCTCGATCGCGACCGGGAGCGGCTCCGCCGCGGGCGCGAGGCCGTGAGCGTCGGCGCGATCAGCGGGGCGGTCGGCACGTACGCACAGGTCGATCCGCGCGTCGAGGAGGAGGTCTGCGCGCGACTCGGCCTCCGGCCCGCCGAGGCCTCCAACCAGATCGTCGCCCGCGACCGGCACGCCGAGCTGATGAGCGCGCTCGCCATCACCGCCTCGACGCTCGACGCGATCGCCACCGAGATCCGGCATCTCGCCAGGACGGAGGTGCGCGAGGTCCAGGAACCGTTCGCGGAGGGCCAGAAGGGCTCGAGCGCGATGCCCCACAAGAGGAACCCCGTCCGCTGCGAGCGCGTGACCGGGCTGGCCCGCGTGGTCCGCGGGAACCTGCAGGCGGCGCTCGAGAACACCGTGCTGTGGCACGAGCGCGACATCTCGCACTCGTCGGCCGAGCGCGTGATCCTGCCGGACAGCACGGCGGCCCTCGACTTCATGCTCGCCGAGCTCGAGGACGTCCTGGCGGGTCTCGTGGTCTTCCCCGACCGGATGCGCGTCAACCTCGACGTGGGGGGCGGGCTGGCGTTCTCCCAGAACGTGCTGCTCGCGCTTGTCGACGCGGGGATGTCGCGGGACGAGGCGTACGCGATCGTGCAGGCGGCGGCGGCTCGGGCGTGGGACGAGGGAGCGTCGTTCCGCGACGAGGTGGCCGCGAACGCGGAGGTTCGCGGACGGGTCGGCGACGGTCTGGGTGCGCTGTTCGAGCCGGGCCGGGCGCTCCGGAACCTCGACGTCGTGTTCGATCGATTGGAGAAGGTCCAGGTGGGGGCGGAGTGAGCGGGCCCGGCGCGCGGCTCCACGGCCGGGGCAAGGTCCGCGACATCTACGACGTCGGGCAGGGCCGCCTGCTCCTGGTGGCGACGGATCGCATCAGCGCGTTCGACGTCGTGCTGCCGAACCCGATCCCCGACAAGGGCCGGGTCCTCACCGGCACGACGCTGTTCTGGCTGGAACGGACGAGGGATCTGGTCGGCAACCACCTGATCAGCGCCGACCGCCGCGACTTCCCCGAGCCGTTCCGCAGCGAGCCCGTGCTCTCGGGGCGGGCGACGCTCGCGGTGAAGGCGGACGTCGTCCCGGTCGAGTGCGTGGCGCGCGGCTATCTCACGGGATCGGGGCTCAAGCAGTACCGCGCCGAAGGCCACGTGTGCGGCGTGCCCTTGCCGCCCGGCCTCGTCGAGGCCGATCGGCTGCCCGAGCCGATCTTCACTCCGACGACCAAGGCCGCGGCAGGGCACGATCTCCCGCTCACGTTCGACGAGACGGCCGACCTGGTGGGACGGGGCCTCGCCGAGCGGCTCCGCGAGCTCACGATCGCGCTGTACGAGCGCGGCGCCGAGATCGCGGCGGAGCGCGGCATCATCGTGGCCGACACCAAGTTCGAGTTCGGCTTCGCCGGCGGCGAGCTGATCTTGATCGACGAGGTGCTCACGCCGGACTCCTCGAGGTTCTGGCCCGCCGACGGGTACGCGCCCGGTCGCGGCCAGCCCTCGTTCGACAAGCAGTTCGTCCGCGACTGGCTCGACGCGACGGGCTGGGATCACGAGCCTCCCCCGCCCGAGCTCCCCGAGGAGGTCGTCGATCGCACCGCGACGAAGTACCAGGAGGCGTACGAGCGGATCACCGGCGAGCGGTGGGACCACTACCGGCACAAGATGGGCGTGACGGCCGAGCGCGACCGGGAGCGGAGCGAGGCCGAGCTCGAGCGCCTGAGGACGGATCACGCGTGAGGTACGCGTTCGAGGTCCTCGTCCGCCTCAAGCCCGGGCTGCTCGACCCCCAGGGCAAGGCCGTGGAGGGCTCGCTTCCGGCCATGGGGTGGACGAACGTGTCCGGGGTCCGCGTGGGCAAGCACGTGGAGCTGACCGTCGAGGCGCCGAGCGAGGACGCCGCCCGGGCCCAGGTGCAGGAGATGGCTCGCCGGCTGCTCTCGAACCCCGTGATCGAGGACTTCCAGGTCGTGACGGCCGCCGAGGTCGCCGGGTGAGCGAGCCGATGCCGCGGGTCGGCGTCGTGACCTTCCCCGGGTCGCTCGACGATCGCGACGCGCTCCGCGCCGTCCGGAGCATGGGCGGCGAGGGGGTTCGCCTGTGGCACGCCGACCGCGACCTCCGCGGCGTCGACGCGGTGATCCTGCCCGGCGGGTTCTCCTACGGCGACTACCTCCGCACGGGGGCCATCGCCCGGTTCGCGCCCGTGATGGACGAGGTGCGGACGTTCGCCGAGGGCGGTGGGCCCGTGCTCGGCATCTGCAACGGATTCCAGATCCTGTGCGAGGCGGGCCTGCTGCCCGGCGCGCTGATCCGCAACCGGGGCCTCCGGTTCGTGTGCCGATGGGTCCACGTCCGCGTCGAGACCACCCTGTCGCCGATCACCGCCGGTCTCGTCCCCGGCGAGGTGCTGCACGTCCCGGTCAAGCACGGCGAGGGGCAGTTCGTGGCGCGGGAGGACGACCTCAGGCGGATCGAGGGGGATGGGCTCGTCGTCCTGCGGTACTGCGACCACGACGGGGCGCTCGACGACGCCCACAACGTGAACGGGAGCACGGCGGCGATCGCCGGCGTTCGGAACGAGGCCGGCAACGTCGTCGGTCTCATGCCGCATCCCGAGCATGCCGTCGACCCCGACGTGGGCCTCACCGGCGGCCAGCCGATGTTCGCCGCCCTGCTCGAGGCCGCCCTGGCCCGGGTGTCCGCGGCGTGAGCTCGGCCGGCCCGCTGCACCGGCAGCTCGGCCTCACCGACGACGAGCTCGAACGGATCGTCTCGACGCTCGGCCGGGAGCCGAACCGCGCCGAGCTCGCGATGTACTCAGTGATGTGGTCGGAGCACTGCTCGTACAAGAGCTCGAAGGTCCACCTGCGGAACCTGCCGACGGAGGGCCCGGCGGTGCTCGTCGGGCCGGGGCAGGACGCCGGAGCCGTCGACGCCGGCGACGGGCTGGCCGTGGTGTTCAAGATGGAGTCGCACTCCCATCCCAGCGCCGTCGAGCCGTATCAGGGCGCCGCGACCGGCGTCGGGGGGATCGTCCGCGACATCATCGCCATGGGGGCGCGGCCGGTCGCGCTGCTGGACCCGCTCCGCTTCGGACCGCTGACGGAGGAGCGCAACCGGTGGCTGTTGGACGGCGTGGTCGCCGGGATCGGCAGCTACGGCAACTGCATCGGCGTCCCCACGGTCGGCGGCGAGGTGCATTTCGCCACGCCGCACTCCGCGAACCCCACCGTCAACGTGATGTGCGTGGGCGTCGCCCCCGCCGACCGGCTGGTCACATCCGCGCGCGAGGTGCACGAGGGCTCGGTGCTCGTGCTGTTCGGCGCCGCCACCGGCCGCGACGGGATCGGCGGGGTGTCGGTGCTGGCCTCCCGGACGATCGAGGACGACGCGGCCGAGAGCCGCCCGAGCGTGCAGATCGGAGACCCGTTCGCCGGCAAGCTGCTGATCGAGGCGTCGCTCGAGATGGTCGAGCGCGACCTGCTCGAGGGGCTGCAGGACCTGGGCGGCGCCGGCCTGACCTGCGCGACCAGCGAGTCGGCGGCGAGGGCGCGGTTGGGGGCGGAGATCGACCTCGACGCGGTGCCGCTGCGCGAGCCCGACCTCGAGGCGTTCGAGATCCTGACGAGCGAGTCGCAGGAACGGATGCTCGCGATCGTCGACCCCCACCGGGTGGAGGACGTCCGGGGTGTCTGCGTCAGGTGGGGTCTCGCGTCGGCCGTGATCGGCAGCCTGGTGCCGGGAGGGCGTCTCGCCATCCGGCTCCGTGGCTCCGTCGTGGCCGACGTGCCCGCGCGATCGCTCGCCGACGAGGCCCCCGTGTACACGCGCCCGATGTCGCCGCCACCGGAGCGGGACGATCTCGTCACCGACGACCCGACGTTCGCGACGTTCCCGATCTCGCCCGGCGACGCGCTGCTCGCCGTGCTCGGCTCGCCGAACGTGTCGAGCAAGCGCTGGGTTTGGGAGCAGTACGACTCGATCGTGCAGGGCGGGACCGTGATCGGCCCGGGCGGCGACGCCGCGCTCATCCGCATCGAGGGCACCCTGAAGGCGCTGGCGCTCTCGTGCGACGGGAAGGGACGGTTCGGCGTCCTGGATCCGTACCTCGGAGCCGCCCACGCCGTGGCCGAGGCCGCTCGAAACGTCGCCTGTACCGGCTCCAAGCCGGTCGCCGTCACGAACTGCCTGAACTTCGGCAACCCCGAGCGGCCGGAGGTCATGTGGCAGTTCGCGGAGACGATCCGCGGGATGGCGGACGCGTGCCGCGCGTTCGAGACGCCGGTGACGGGGGGCAACGTGAGCTTCTACAACGAGTCCGGGGGCTCGGCGATCTGGCCGACGCCGGTGATCGGCATGCTCGGACTGATCGGCGACCACCGCCTCGCCGTGCGCTCGGCGTTCGTCGAGGGGATGGAGGTCTACCTGCTGGGCGAGACCTTCCCCGAGCTCGGCGGGTCCGAGCTCGCCGAGGTGGTGCTCGGCGTCGTGGCCGGCCGGCCGCCGGCCCTGGACCTCGAGCGGGAGCGGTCGCTGCATCGGTTCTTGGTCGAGGCGGCCCGGTCGGACCTGCTGGCCTCCGCCCACGACTGCGGCGACGGCGGCATCGCCGTGGCGCTCGCCGAGTCGGCGATCGTCGGCGGGACCGGCTTCGCCGTGTCGCTGCCGGGCGATCTGCCGCCCCACGTGGCGCTGTTCAGCGAGACGCCCTCCCGGGCGGTCGTGACCGTGCCGGAGGATCGGGCCTCCAAGCTCGAGGAGCTGGCCGCAGCCCTGCGCGTTCCGTTCTCGCGGCTGGGGGAGACGGGCGGGCCGAGGATGGTCGTCGACGACGCCGTGGACCTGGTCGTCGAGGAGGCCGCCGCGGCGTACGAGGACGCCCTTCCCAAGCTGCTCGCGGGGTAGCGGGGCTCGCGCCGCCATGATGTGATGGGCTCGTGACGGACGCCGAGGGCATCTCGCGGGAGGAGCTGCAGCTCGCCGCGCGCAACCACGGGATGCCGCTCGAGGCGCTCCGCTACGACGTGACGCCCGCCGGGCTGCACTACCTCCTGATCCACTACGACATCCCGGACGTGGAGCCCGAGACATGGCGACTCCAGATCGGCGGTGCCGTGACCCGCCCGGCCGAGCTGTCGCTGCAGCAGCTGCGAACGAGGTCCGCCGTCACGCGGGCGGCGACGCTCGAGTGCGCGGGCAACGGACGCGCGCTGCTCGAGCCGCGTCCGGTGAGCCAACCGTGGCTCCTCGAGGCCGTGGGCAACGCGGCGTGGACGGGCGTGCCGCTGCGCGGGGTGCTCGAGGACTCGGGGGTCGAGGACGGGGCCGTCGAGGTCGTGTTCACGGGGCTCGACCGCGGCGTCGAGGGCGACGTTGAGCAGGACTACGAGCGGAGCCTCCCGCTCGGGGAGGCGATGCGCGAGGACGTGCTCCTCGCGTACGAGATGAACGGGCATCCGCTGCTCCCGCAGCACGGGTTCCCGCTCCGTCTCGTGGTCCCCGGCTGGTACGGGATGACGCACGTGAAATGGCTCTCGCGCATCACGGTGCTCACGGAGCCGTTCCGGGGGTACCAGCAGTCGCGTGGCTACCGGCTCCGGTCCGACCCCGACGAGCTCGGCGAGCCAGTGACCCGGATCCGCCCGAGGAGCCTCATGGTCCCGCCGGGAATCCCGGACTTCATGACGCGACGCAGGATCGTGGACGCCGGGGCGCACACGATCCGGGGTCGCGCCTGGTCGGGACGAGCCCCCATCGAGCGCGTCGAGTTCAGCGACGACGGCGGCCGGACGTGGTGGGACGCGACCCTGGACGACTCGCCCGACGACGCGTTCGCGTGGCGAGGGTGGTCCTTCGCGTGGCACGCCGGCCCGGGCGAGCGCATCCTGAGCTGCCGCGCCACCGACGCGACCGGCGAGACTCAGCCGTCGGAGCCGACCTGGAACGTCGGCGGCTACGTGAACAACGCCGTTCAGCGCGTCCTCGCGCTCGTGCGTTGAACCAACGTGCGGCTGCCACGGTCGCCGCCGTCCTTGCAGCGGCGCTCCTGTCGGCCTGCGATCCGCTGGGGATCGCCGATACTCCCGGTCAGGCTGTGGTCACCATGACCATCCGGGGCGGTGGAGGCGCATCCCTGCAGGTGGAGCTGGGGCACGTCTCCGACGACGGGTTGATCCGCGCGATCACCGGCGACGTGGCGGCCGCCCTCTTCCCGAGTCCGGTTCGTTGGGAGGCGTCGATCGACGAGAACGACGGGGGTTGGAACTTCGGCGCGGTGGCGATCGAGGCCTTCTATCGGCCTGCGTCGCGGGTCACGCTCCGAGTCGAGACGACACCACTCGCACCTGCCCTCGCGGCCTGGGGCTATCACTCGATCCGGCTGTTCCTCTGCCTCCCCCACGTCGATTCCCGCCTCGTCGCCTCAGTGCGGGGGGTCGCATCTGGGAGTTGCCGCCGGTGGGATCTCGGCGGCGAGGTAGCGGCTCCGGCGATCGTCGTGACGATGGAGCCGGATGCCGTCCGTGGTTGGGTCGTGTTCGGCGCCACGGTCGCATCGCTCGCCTCGGTCGCCATCTGCTGGATCCTCTGGGCCGGTGCGCGCCGTCTGGCCAGGGCGTGGCTGATCCTCGTCACCGGCGCCCTCGGGATTTTGGCGCCAATCGCCGCCGGCGCGGTGTCGGGCGGCAGCATCGACCACCTCGCGGTATCTGGCGCCATCACGGGCGGGATCGAGTCGGTCGCGCGGGTGGTGGATGGCCTCGGCGTGGCCGTCGCGTTGCTGGGCGGGGTCGGCGGGTTCGTCGCGGGCCTCCATGCAGTAACCGACGCGCGCAACACGCGTGCTCGATCGGCACTCCCGCCACCCCCGTAGTCCTTTCGAGAAAGGCCGACAAGACCGACCTCCCGTTCCCGGTTGCGCAGAAGGCCGGTGCTAGCATCGGCGAACCGGTGGGGGCGGAGAGTCCGAAGGACGAGTGCGGCCTGTTCGGGGTATGGGCCCCGGGCGAGGACGTGGCCCGCCTGATCTACTTCGGGCTGTTCGCGCAGCAGCACCGGGGGCAGGAGTCCGCCGGGATGGCGGTCTCCGACGGCGAGCACCTTCTCGTGTTCAAGGAGCTCGGGCTCGTCGCGCAGGTGTTCAACGAGTCGACCCTGGCCACGCTGCAGGGCGACCTCGGGATCGGCCACAACCGCTACTCGACGACCGGGTCGACCACGTGGGAGAACGCGCAGCCGGCGTTCAAGACCGACGGGCATCGCTCCATCGCGATGGGACACAACGGCAACCTGGTGAACACGCTCGAGCTCGCCGAGCGTGCGGGGCGCAGCGGGGCCGCGACGACGGACTCCGATCTCGTCGCCACGCTCCTCGCGTCCCGGTCCTTCGAGGGGCTCGAGCCCGCCGCGCTCGAGATCCTGCCCACGCTCGAGGGCGCGTTCTCCTTCGTCCTGATGGACGAGCGGAGCCTGTTCGCGGCCCGGGACCCACACGGGCTCCGGCCGCTGTCGATCGGGCGACTGCCGAACGGGTTCGTCGTGGCCTCCGAGACCTGCGCACTCGACATCGTCGGAGCGGTGTTCCTGCGCGACGTGGAGCCGGGCGAGCTCGTGCGCATCGACGACCGGGGCCTGCACTCGGAGCGCTTCGCCGAGAGCCCTCGGAGCGCGCTCTGCATCTTCGAGTACGTCTACCTGGCGCGCGCCGACTCGAGGATCCGGGGGCGGACGGTCTACGAGGTGCGCCGGGAGCTGGGGCGGCGGCTTGCCGCCGAGGCTCCGGCGGAGGGCGACCTCGTCATGCCGGTACCCGACACCGGTCACGCCGCGGCCGCCGGCTACGCCGAGGTCTCGGGGATCCCCTACGGCGAGGGGCTGATCAAGAACCGCTACGTGGGAAGGACGTTCATCCAACCCTCGCAGGCCCTGCGCGAGCGCGGGGTCAAGCTCAAGCTCAATCCGATCCCGGAGACGATCCGCGGGAAGCGGCTCGTCGTGATCGACGACTCGATCGTGCGCGGCACGACCACGCGCCAGCTCGTCCAGGCGCTGCGCGAGGCGGGCGCCGCCGAGGTCCACACCCGGATCACGTGCCCGCCGATCCAGTGGCCGTGCTTCTACGGGATCGACATGTCGACGCGCACCGAGCTGATCGCGTCCGATCTCGCGGTGGAGGAGATCCGCCGGTACGTGGGGGCCGACTCGCTCGGATACCTCTCCCTCGACGGTATGGTGGCGGCGACGGGGCAGGACAAGGGCGGGTTCTGCCGCGCGTGCTTCGACGGCGACTACCCCATCCCGATCCCGGAGCGCGCCGGCAAGTTCCTGCTCGAGCACCCGGCCAAGTCGTGAGCGGGGGTTCCGAGGCTCGAGGGGCCGGCGTGGCCCCCGACACGAGCGAGGCGTACCGGAGGGCCGGCGTCGACCTCGACGCGGCGGCCGAGGCCGTCGGCCGCATCCGGGAGATCGCCGCGGGGGCGTCCCGTCCCGAGGTCGCCGAGGGCGTGGGCGGGTTCGCGGGGCTGTTCCGGATCGGCCCCGACCGATACCTGGCGGCCGCGACGGACGGCGTGGGGACCAAGCTCGAGGTCGCGCGGATGGCCGGCCGTCTGTACACCGTGGGGATCGACCTCGTGGCCATGTGCGCCGACGACGTCGTCTGCACCGGCGCCGAGCCGTGGTTCTTCCTCGACTACCTGGCCGTCGGCGCACTCGTGCCGGAGGACGCCGCGGCGATCGTCGAGGGCGTCGCCGAGGGGTGTCGCCGGGCGGGATGCGCGCTGCTCGGCGGCGAGACCGCCGAGCATCCCGGCACGATGGCGAAGGGGCGGTTCGACCTGGCCGGGTTCTGCGTCGGAGCGGTCGACGGGCCGAACCTCCTCGGCCCCCACCGCGTCGTCGAGGGCGACGCGCTCGTCGGTCTCGCCTCGAGCGGCCTGCACGCGAACGGGTTCTCGCTGGTCCGGCGGGCGCTGTTCGAGGACGCGGGCTACGCGCTCGAGGACGAGCTGCCGCGCCTGGGTCGCCCGCTCGTGGACGAGCTGCTCGAGCCGACGTCGATCTACGCGCGCTCGATCCTCGAGCTGGCGGGAGAGGGCCTCCTCCACGCCGTGGCCCACGTCACGGGCGGCGGGCTGGTCGAGAACGTCCCCCGGGTCCTGCCCGAAGGTCTCGGGGCCGAGATCCGCCCCGGCTCGTGGCCCGTCCCGCCCGTGTTCGAGCTGGTGGCCGAGGCCTCGGGCACCAGCGTGGAGGCCCTCCGATCGACCCTGAACCTCGGCGTCGGGATGGTCCTCGTCGTCCCCCGCGAGGTCGCCGGGGACGTGATCGGCAGGGCCGGGGTCCTCGGGACGTCGGCGTTCGAGATCGGGTCCGTGGTCGCCGGCGGCGGGATCCGATTCACGTGAGGATGATGCGACTGCCGTGGAGTGACTAGTCCTGTGTGGTCCCGGGTGGGCCCGTCTCCGGTGGCGGGGGACGCCATCCGGACCTCGCAAACCGACTTCTGGCCCGGTGCTCGGAGTTCGGCTCCCGCCGATACCTACGTGGGATGACGATGACGGAAACCGCGACCCGCGTGCTCGTCGTCGACGACGAGCCCCAGGTCGTGTGGATGCTGCAGTTCAGCCTGGAGGCCGAGGGCTACCAGACGTTCGCCGCTCGCGACGGGATCGCGGCGCTCGAGGAGATCCGGGAGCACCGCCCGGAGCTGATGCTGCTCGACATCATGATGCCGCTCCTCGACGGGTGGAGCGTGCTCGAACGCCTGCGGGACCTCCCGGAGGACGAGCGTCCCCGCGTGGTCGTCGTCTCCGCCCGATCGAGCCTGCGCGACCGGGCGAAGGCTGCCGAGCTCGGCGCCGACGCCTTCGTGCCGAAGCCGTTCAGCGTCGACGACCTCATCCACGTCCTGCACGGTCTCGAGAAGGCCAGCTGAACCTCAGCTCGTCCTGAGACCCGCCTCCGCCAGCAGCTCGAGCAGCGGCTCGAGCAGCTGCGGTGGGCTCGCGACCACGAGCTCGCCGCCGCCGGGCTGGGCGATGGTGCGCACGACGCCCCCGGCCGCCTCCACGATGGCGCGTCCCCCGCACAGGTCCCACGGCGCGATGCCGACCTCGTAGTACGCGTCGACCTCACCGCTGGCGGCCGCGACGAGGTCCCACGCCGCCGAGCCCGTCCGGCGGATGTCCGCGATGCGCGGAAGGACGTGCGCGGCGACCCGGGCTTGCCGCTCGCGCTCGTCCGCCTGGTAGCCGAAGCCGGTGGCCAGGACGGACGTGGCCAGGTCCCGCCGCTCGGACGGTCGCGCCGGGCGGCCGCCCCGCAGCGCGCCGGCGCCGCGAACGCCCTCGGTCCGCACGCCGCGGGAGTCCACCACCACGCCGACGACGGCCTCGCCGTCGACCTCGACGCCGATCGAGACGCAGTAGCCGGGGTGACCCCGCACGTAGCTCGCCGTGCCGTCGAGGGGATCGATCACCCACCGCACGCCGGTCGTGCCGGCGCGGTCGGTGCCCTCCTCGCCCAGGATCGCGTCGTCCGGCCGCTCGGCGATGATCCCCGCGACGATCTCGCGCTCGCTCGCCTTGTCGACGTCGGTGACGAGGTCGACCGGCGAGGACTTCTCGCTCACCGCGAACCCGCGCTCCCGGCCCTCGCGGTGGATCTCGGCCGCCCGCTCCGCGAGCCTCACGGCCAGGTCTCTCAGCGGCTCGAGGTCAACGGGGGGAACGCCGGCGCTCCTTCGTCACTTCTCAGCCCTCCACGACCTTGCCGAAGCGGACGGCGCGGGCGGGGACGCGGGCCAGCTCGCCGCTCTTGCGCCGCACCACGTACGTCTCGGCGGCCGCGTCGAAGTACTCGAGGGTCCCCACGGCCTCGCCGACGAACCCGTTCGGCAGCTCGAACTGGAACGAGACGCGCCTGCCGACGTCGCCGGGTGTCACGAGGTTCTGCCCTCTCACGGCGGCGAGGATACCGAACCGCCTCTCACCGCAGGCGGGCGATCCGGCCGGGCGGCGGCTCGGGGAACGCGTCGGGGTGCAGCGCCCACGCCAGGGCCTCGATCCCGTCGACCAGCCTCGGGCCCGGTCGTGAGAAGTACGAGGTCGCGTCCACCGCGAACGCGTTGCCCGTCCGCGCCGCCGGGAGCCGCTGGAACGCGGGGAACGCCGCGAGCTCGGCTCCCTCGTCCTCGGCGCCGTCGAGGTCGTAGCCGCACGGCATGAACACGACGACCTCGGGCGCGGCGCGCTCGACCTCCTCCCACGTCACGACGCGCGACGGCTGCTCGGGCTCGTTCAGGAGGTTGGCCCCCCCGGCGAGCTCGATCATCTCCGGGACCCAGTGCCCGCCGACGAACGGCGGATCCAGCCACTCGAGCGCGAACGTTCCGATCGACGGGAGCCCGGCCGTGACGCGCCGGACGGCGGCGATCCGCTCCCGCAGCCGTGCCGCGATCTCCTCGCCCCGCTCCGGGGCGCCGAGGAGCCGTCCCGCGGCGCGGATGGACTCGATCACCTGGTCGAGCGAGTTGGGATCGAGCGAGAGCACCTGGGCCTGCGGGGTGCCGAGCTCGTCGAGGGCGCGCTCCACCTGGCCGCTGGGGACGGCGCAGACCCGGCACAGGTCCTGCGTGAGGATCACGTCGGGCTCGATCCGGCGGATCAGGTCGACGTCGAGCCGGTACAGCGGCTCCCGGGCGTCCATCCGCTCCCGAACCGCCGCGTCGATCTCGCGGGAGGTCGCGAGCCCGGGGGGCAGGGTGCTCCGAGACACGACGGGCTTGTCGTCGACCTCCGGCGGCCAGTCGCACTCCTCGGTGACCGCGGCGAGCTGGTCGCCGAGCCCGAGCGCGAACACGATCTCGGTCGCCGACGGCAGGAGCGAGATGATCTTCATGTCGGGAGCGCGCCCAAGCGCTCGCGCGACTCGAGCAGCTCGACGAGCGCGCCGAACGCCCGTCCCACGGTCGCCCCGTCGAGCACGCGGTGGTCGAACGTGAGCGAGAGCGTGCAGGCGGGCCGGGCCTCGACCCGGCCGTCGACGACGAGGGCTCGCGGACGGATCACGCCGAGCGCGATCGTGACGGCGTGCCCCGGGTTCAGCAGCGGGGTCCCGTACTCGGACCCGTAGCTGCCGGCGTTCGTGACCGCGATCGTCGCGCCGGTCGTGTCCCGCGGCTTCAGGGAGCCCGCTCGGGCGGCTCGCGCCAGCCGGTCGATCTCGGCGGCGATCGCGGCGACGCCCATGGCGCCCGAGTCCATCACGACGGGGACGACGAGCCCGCGATCCGTGTCCGTGGCGATCCCCACGTTGACCCGGCTGTGCCGCAGGATCCGGTCTCGTGCCCAGCTCGAGTTCAGCATGGGGTGCTCGCGGCAGATCTCGGTCAGGGCCCGGACGAAGAGCGGGAGCGGCGAGACGCCGAGGCGCCGGCGGACATCCTCGAGCGCGGAGGCGTCGACGGTGCGGAACGTCGTCACCTGCGGGATCGCGGCGACCTCCGAGAGGTGCTCGGCGATCGAGCGGCGGATCCACGAGAGCGGGAGCTCCTCCGCGTCCTCGACCCCGCTGACCGTCCACGCGGTTCCGCGCTCGCCCTCGGGAAGCGTCACCTCGCTCGCGGTCGCCGTCACGCCGGCCCCGGCGGCGCGCTCGACGTCCTCCCGTGTCACGCGACCCTGCGGACCGCTTCCCGACACGGTGGCGAGGTCCAGGCCGATATCCTTCGCCAGCCTGCGCACGGCCGGCGTCGCGGCGACCGGCCCGTCGGCCGCTTGCGCGCTCGGAGGCGGAGCGGGAAGCGATACCGCGGCCGTAGCGCCGTCGGGAGGAGGCGCGGCGGCCGCCGGCCCCGCGACGTCGAACGTGACCAGAGGCGCCCCGACCGCCACCGTCGCGCCGGGCGCGGCGTGCAGGCGGGCGATCCGTCCCGCGAAGGGCGAGGGCATCTCGACGACGGCCTTGGTGGTCTCGATCTCGGCGATCGGCTGGTTCAGCTCGACGACCGCGCCCTCCGCCACGAGCCAGGCGGTGACGACGGCCTCCTCGAGCCCCTCGCCGAGGTCGGGAAGGACGAAGACGCGCTCCGCCATCAGTACGCCACCGTCCGCCGCACGGCATCGGCGATCCGCTCGACGCTCGGTAGGTAGGTCTGCTCGAGCGAGGCGGGCGGGTACGGCACGTCGGGGCCGGTCACGCGGGCGACGGGCGCCTCGAGGTACGCGAACGCCTCCTCCATGATCCGGGCCGAGATCTCGGCGCCCATGCCGAGCGTGAGCGGCGCCTCGTGCACGACCACGGCGCGGCCGGTCTCGCGCACCGCCGCGCCGATCGTCTCGACGTCGAGCGGAACGAGCGAGCGGAGGTCGATCACGCGGCACTCGAGGCCCTCGGCGGCGAGCGCGGTCGCGGCCTCCAGGCAGCGATGCACCATCGCACCGTAGGAGATCAGCGTGCAGGCGTCCCCGTCGCGGAGCGTCCGGGCCAGCCCGAGGCCGGGGCCGTCCGCGTCGAGCGTTCCCTCGGCCTTGACCCAGTACCGGCTCTTCGGCTCGAGGAAGATGACGGGATCGGGGTCGGCGATCGACCGGCGCAGCAGCCGGTAGGCGTCGAGCGGATCGGACGGGACGACGACCTTCAGCCCGGCCGTGTGGACGTAGTAGGTCTCGGGGCTCTCGCCGTGGTGCTCCTTGCCGCGGATCCCGCCGAAGGAGGGGATGCGGATCACGATCGGCATGGCCACGCGGCCCCGGGTCCGCATCCGGTACTTCGCGACGTGGCTGATCACCTGGTCGAGCGCCGGGTAGGAGAACCCGTCGAACTGCATCTCCGCGATGGGGCGCCACCCGGCCATGGCCAGCCCCACGCAGATGCCGGCGATGCCGGCCTCGGCGATCGGCGTGTTGAACACACGCTCCCCGCCGAACTCCGACCGGAGCCCCTCGGTCACGCGGAACACCCCGCCGAGCTCGGCCACGTCCTCGCCGAACACGAGGGTGCGCGGGTCGGCGGCGAGCGCATCTCGCAGGGCGTGGTTCAGCGCCCCCACCATCGTGACCTCAGCCACGTCCGAGGAGCTCCTCGCGCTGACGCCGTAGGGCGGCGGGCGGCTCCGCGAACGCGTGATCGAAGATCTCGGACGGCGGCGGCGCCCCGAGCGCGGTGAGCTCGGCGCGGACGAGGGCCACCCAGGCCTCGGCGTCCGAACGGCATCCCTCGACGAACGCGTCGTCGATCGTCCCGGCCGCGGACAGGAACCGCCGGAAGCGGTCGATCGGGTCTCGCCCACGCCACCGGTCGACCTCGGCGTCGTCCCGGTAGCGGGTGGCGTCGTCGGCGGTGGTGTGGGGGCCGACCCGGTAGGTGACGGCCTCGATCAGCGTCGCGCCGCCGCCTCCCCGGGCGCGCTCCACCGCCGCCCTGGTCACCGCGTAGACGGCGAGCACGTCGTTGCCGTCCACCCGGATGCCGGGGATGCCGTACCCGGCCGCGCGGGCGGCGATCGGGGCCGACGTCTGCTGCGCGAGCGGGACCGAGATCGCCCAGCCGTTGTTCTGACAGAACAGGATGGCCGGGGCCCCGAACACCGCGGCCAGGTTCGCCGCCTCGTGGAAGTCGCCCTCGGAGGCGGAGCCGTCGCCGAAGTAGGCGAGGGCGCAGGCCGCGCTTGCGTCGAGCTTGGCGCCGAGCGCCCAGCCCACGGCGTGGACGATCTGCGTGGCGACCGGCACGCAGATCGGCGCGAACCGGTTCGCCACGGGGTCGTAGGGCCCGCCGTGCCACGTCCCCCGGTGGTACTGGAGGTACTCGACCGCGTCGACTCCTCGCACGATCGCGGCCGCGAGCTCGCGGAACGAGGGGAACACGAAGTCCAACGGTCCCAGCGCGAACGCGCTCCCCACCTGGGCCGCCTCCTGACCCTCGAACGGCGGGTAGACGGTGAGCTCCCCCTGTCGCTGCAGCGCCATGCACTCGCGGTCGAGCCGCCTCGCCCTGATCATGAGCCGGAGGAGCTCGCGGAGCTCCTCGTCCGACAATCCGACGTCGGTCCCGGCGCTCGCCGTCCCGTCCGGGGCCACCAGCTGGACCATGGGGGCGTCCTCGGCGGAGATGTCGCGGATGCTCATGCGGGATATCCCTCGGGCGAACGGGGTGGGCGAAGCATATACACTGCTGCGCCATGGTCCCGGCCGCCGAGCTGCGCGTCTACCAGCCGCTCGAGGCGTTCCCCGCCGAGGAGCAGGCGCGCTGGGAGCGCTACATCGTGGCGGGGGCCCCCCACCCTGTGCGCCCCCGGTATGCGGACCTCGCCACGCCGGCCGGGCTCGGCTTCGTCCATCCGACCGGCGAGGACGGCGCCCACGTCAAGGTGATCGACGGTGCGTACTTCATCTGCCCCGAGCGGACGCGCCTGCGGGTGCTGGCCGGCGCGCTCGCCTTCCGGGAGGCCGCGCCGTTCGAGGGCGCCGACGCGTTCATCCTACCGGGGGAGGTGCGGCGGCTGCGGCGCCAGCTCCACCGGATGCGGCGGCGGAACCCCGGACACGTGGCCTCCGTCATGCAGAGCCCGTGGCACGTTCCGGTCCGCTGGTTCGTCCTGTTCGAAGACGAGGAGCGCCGGCTCGCCGAGCGAGGGCTCCGGCATCACCTGTCGTACGTGACGGCGACGCGCAAGGCGCTCCGCCGCGCCGAGCGGGCCGTCCCCGTCCTGCGTCACACGGAGCTCGGACCCATCGCGGAGCTCATCGTGGAGCTCCATCAGTGGCTCTCGGCGTTCGACGCCGCCTCGCTGCTCGAGCTCGACTACGCCGGGCTGTGCGACCTGATGACGTGGGACGAGATGGACGACGACCGCGGCGCGCGTGACATCGCGGAGGCGCTCAAGGCGCTCTCGGCGGAGGAGTTCACGAGGTCGGCCGAGCTGTACCAGTCGGCGCTGTCGCGCTCGAACGATCTCCGGACCCACGAGAGCACGAACTGACCGCCCGGGTGGTGGCCAGGGGCAGAATCGAACTGCCGACACCGCGGTTTTCAGCCGCGTGCTCTGCCATCTGAGCTACCTGGCCCTGCGTCGAACGCCGGCCCGAAATGGCGGCCGGCGTCTCGTCGCATCGCGCGGCTGACGGGCTTCGATCCCGCGATCTTCGCCTTGACAGGGCGATGAGGACTCCGGACTCCTCCACAGCCGCGTATTCGGTTGTCGGTGCCCCCAACGGGATTCGAACCCGTGTCGCCGCCTTGAAAGGGCGAAATCCTAGGCCACTAGACGATGGGGGCCCGGGCGCCGGGGACAGCCGACGCAGTATAGCCTCCCGCCTCGGGCCCTCCCATCGGGGAGCCCGGAGCCGCCGACGCGGGCCGCTCGAGGCCGATCGGTCCCCGGCTACGAGGTCCTCCGGCCCTGCGTGCAGGCATCGGGCCGCCCGAACCTAACGGGCGTGAGGCGTCTCCTGCTCGTCACCGCGCTCCTCGCCCTCGCCGGCTCGGCCTGCGCCGAGGCCGCGAGCCCGGGCGGTCCCGCCGCGAGCGGTGGGACGCCGGCCCCGTGGGCCGAGCGCGATCCCGTCGTCTACTCCGTCGTCGTGGCCGAGGTGCTCGACGACCTGGGGGCGGCCCCGGGGGTGGTGTTCGTGGTCGACGGCGTGTGCCCACAGGCGGGCCAGGTGGACCCGGGAGAGCTCTCGTGTAGCGGTTCGATCCCGTCCGACGGCAAGGCGGCCCTGCAGGCCCAGCTCGAGCGGTACGCCCGGGTCGAGTTCGTCGACACGGCCGAGGCCGCCCTGGGCGACGACGGCGCGGTGCGGGAGGACGGGGTGCTGTTCTGGCTGGGGCCGCTCAAGGACCGCAAGAACGGCGAGGTGCGCGTGGGCGCGAACTACGCTCGCCGGCTCTCGGGCGAATCCCTCGGCGTGAACCTGGCGATGACGGACCAGGGCGGATCCTGGATCGTCACCGGCGCCGCCGGGCTCGGCGGGTGCCCGGCCTGAGCCGGGACGAGCTCGTCACCCACCCGCAGATCCACGTCCATCGAGCACTCGAGCACGTGCTGCGCCCGGCGCATCGGCGACAGGAGTCGCCTCGGTGCCACGGTCCGCAGGTCCACCACCCGGAGCGATCCGTCGAGCCGCGCCACCACGATCGGGAACCGCATCCCGAACGTGTGGACCGAGGTGGCGCCGGGGAACAGGAGCGCCTCGTCGGCCGCGAGACGGTCCGCCCCACGCAGGCCGGCGGAGCGTTCGCGCCATCGCAGGGCCACCCGGCATCGCAGCCTCGCCCCGCGGGGGCCGGTCAACACCACGTGCCTCACGCCGGCGACCCTAGCGTGACCCGCCGACAGCCCAAGGCCGACACGTCACACAGTGGGCCGGGCAGGATTCGAACCCGCGACACGAGGGTTAAAAGCCCCCTGCTCTGACCTGGCTGAGCTACCGGCCCCGGGCCGAGTCTACGGCGGCGTGATGGCCGGATCCCGCCCTCGGCCCTCTCGCCAGCCCCGCTCCGGGCACCGTAGCGCCAATACCCCAAGGAGCGCATGCCCTCGTCGTCCCTACCCCCGTAATGTCGGCCGATCAGAGGGGGATCGCATGTCGCGTCAGACCACCGTAGCCCCGGGCGATGCCGGCACGACGCCGGCCGGGGATCGTCTGGAGGAGATCTGGGCGGGACTGTCCCGGTTCAGTCGGTGCGAGGATGCGAACGCCGGCCGGGCGGAGGAGCAGGCCTTCATCGACACGCCGGCCGGGCCGGTCTTCGTCACGCTCGTCGAGCCGCTCGGGCGCCGGCGAGATGTCGGATTCCTGGTCTGCCACTCCTTCGCCTTCGAACAACTCGACCTGTTCCCGCTGGAGCTGACGTTCGCTCGGTTCGCGGCCTCGTCCGGTTTCCCCGTCCTGTACCTCCAGGCGCGGGGGTACGCCGACTCCGGCGGCGATCTCGGCGAGGCGACCGCGACCACGCAGCTCCGCGATACCCTCGCCGCCGCAGAGCATCTGCGGGCGAGGGGCCACGTCCGCCACGTGGTCCCGGTGGGCGTCCGGTGGGGAGGGGCGATCGCCCTCATGGCGGCGGACCGCCTCGACGCGCCCGGCGTGGCCCTGTGGAACCCCGCCGTGGAGCCCGGCGCGTACCTGGACGACCTCCTCCGCGTGTTCTCGCGCTCCCGGATCGCCGGGAAGGGGCGCGATCCCGCGGCGCCCGAGGGCCCCAGCCGGCAGCAGCTTCGAGCGATGCTCGAGCAAGGGGGGCAGGTCGACCTGTTCGGCTTCCCTCTGACGTCGCGCTGCTACGGCGACGCGGCCTCCGTGCATCCTCTCGACACCTCGTCGCCGGCGCCCGGCCAGGCGCTGGTCGTCGTGGTGAACCCCCGGGTCCGGCCCGAGGTCGAACGCACGGCGCGACGGCTCCGCGAGCGTGGCGCCGAGGTCCACGTCGACGAGGCTGAGGGCCCCGGGCGGGCCCAGTTCGCGCTGGGTGCGAGTCCCGCGGGCCGGCGCGTCGTCGCCGGCCAGACGCTCTTCGAGGACGTGGCGAGGCGGACCGTCGACTGGGCGCTCGAACGGTGGGACGGCGTTGCGAGTGAGCCCGTCGTCTCGAACGGCGGAGCCGCCGCCTCCACCGCCCCAGTCGATCCGGCACCGAGACCCGAGGCCGACGTCCTCGAGGTGCCCGTCTACGTGGACAGCCGAGGCGAGCGGCTCGGAGCGGTCGTCACGGTGCCCCGGGATGGCGGCTCCACCCTCGGTGTCGTGCTGCTGGCCAGCCGGGCGCGCGATCGAGCCCATCGCAACGGGATGTGGGTGAAGGCGGCACGAACGCTCGCGGGAGATGGGCTGTACGTGCTGCGGCTCGACTACCCGGGTGTTGGGAACTCGACGGGCTCGCCGCGCATGTTCGGTATGGAGGACATGCCCTCCTGGGCGGTCGACGACGCCTGCGCCTTCCTCATCGACCACACGCCGGTCCGCAGGATCCTCCTGGCGGGCACGTGCTACGGGGCCAGGGTCGTTCTCGACGCGGCGCCGAGGATCCCGACGGTGGACGGCGTCGCGATGATCGTCGGCCCGATCATGCGACCGCTGTCGTCGAGGACCAAGCTCCGCTTCCGGCTGGCCGGCCTCATCGGCAGACGCGCCCGCGGGAAGGACCCGGCCGCCGAGGCGGGCCGCCCCGCGCCCGGCGCCCGAGCCCAGCGCCGTCGGATCGACCCGGCCTTCGTCCGGACGCTCAAGCGCTACCTCGCGCGGGGGCGCGTGTACTTCCTGTACGGGGACCGCGACGTGTACTGGGAGGAGCTGCGCTTCACGCTCCAGCGCCTGCGGCTGACCGAGGATCGGCATGAGGTGGATCTCGTACCGGGGGAGATCGACTCCTTCCGATCCATCGACATGCAGGCGATCGCGCGCGACCGACTGGTGGCGTGGTGCCGTCGTGCGGCCGCGGAGTTGCGAGAGGTGACGTGACCCTGGCGACGACTCCCTCCTCCTCGACACGCCCGTTCCCCACGCCGCTCGAGGCCCTTCGGTCCTTCCGAGCCGACCCCCTCGGCCTGCTCCTCGGGCTCGCGAGGGAGCGAGGAGACGTCGTCTCGATGGACATGGGGCGGTTCCACGTGTTCCTGCTCAGCCACCCCGACCACGTGAAGGACGTCCTCGTGGTCAACCACGCGCGGTTCGAGAAGGGCGACGTCCTGCTGGAGGCCAAGCGTCTCCTCGGCGACGGTCTGCTGACCAGCGAGGGCGAGCTCCACCGGCAACAGCGCCGGTTGATCCAACCCGTCTTCCATCATCGACGGATGGCGGAGTACACGGACCTCATGGTCGAGCGGGCGGCGCGGGTCACCGACGGATGGCGCGATGGCGAGGTGGTCGACGTCCCCGACGCGATGGTCCTGCTCACGATGTCGGTGCTGGCGAAGACCGTTCTGGACGCCGACATCGAGGACCACGAGGCTCGGCTGACCGGCCGCGCTCTCGCCACGTGCCTCGACATGTTCGGACGCCTCGCGTCGCCCTACGCGCGGCTCCTGGACCAGATCCCCTCGCGCAGGAACCGGGAGTTCGAGTGGGTCCTCGGGGTCTTCGACGAGATCGTCGTGCGGTTGATCGAGGCGCGGCACACCGCCGGCACCGACGGCGGCGATGTGCTCTCGCAGCTCATGCGGGTACGAGACGAGGCGACGGGCCGGGCCATGCCCGATCGGCAGCTCCGGGACGAGGTGCTCACGTTCATGGTCGCCGGGCACGAGACCTGGTCCAACTCCCTCGCTTGGACCTGGTACCTGCTCTCGCAGAACCCGACGGCGCGCGAGGCCATGGAGGCCGAGCTCGACGAGGTCCTCGGAGAGGACCGGGCCGACGCCGACGCCGCTCGGGCGCTTCCGTACACGAACGCGGTGTTCACCGAGGCTCTCCGCCTGTACCCACCGGCGTGGACCGTGGGGCGCAAGGCGCTCGTCGATCACACGATCGGCGGGCACGCGATCCCCGCAGGCTCGATCGTGCTGATCTCTCCGTACGTCGTTCACCGGGACCCGCGATGGTTCCCCGAGCCGTCGGCGTTCCGGCCCGAGCGCTGGCTCGGCGAGGCCGTCGGTCGGACCCCGACCTTCGCCTACCTCCCGTTCGGCGCGGGCCCGCGCGTCTGCATCGGGCAGCCGCTCGCCACGCTGGCCGGCGTCCTGTTCCTGTCGACGATCGCGCGCCGGTGGCGGCTCGATCTCGTTCCCGGTCACCCGGTCACCCCGGAGGCACCCCTCCTCCGGCCCGCCCATGGCATCCCGATGATCGCTCGGGAGCGCGATCGATGACCGCCGTGGCGGCGACGCTCGCGGAGGCACTCGAGTCGGCCACGACCACGCCATCCGAGCTCGTGTTCCACCTCTCGGGGGGCGAGACGCGGGTCCCCGCGTCCGCGCTGTTGGAGCAGGCCCGGGCCGGCGCCACAGCCCTTGCGGAACGCGGGGTCGGCCGTGGCGACACGGTGGGCATCCTTGGCCCGAACGGGCCGCAGTGGGCGCGGTGGGCGTTCGCCGCATGGACGGCAGGGGCGACGGTCGTCCCGCTCCCGTACCACCTTCGGACCCGCGACTCGGAGGCCTTCCGCGAGCAGCTCGGGGTCCTGGTGCGAGCGGCGGGCTGCCGGGTGGCCCTGGCCGATCCCCGCTTCATCCCCTTCCTTCCTCCGGGCCTGGGCTTGGAGTGGGACGCCGAGCTCCCACGAGCCGTCCCCGCTCATGTGCGGGAGCCCCGTCCGGAGGACGTCGCGGTGATCCAGTTCACCTCGGGCAGCACGTCCATGCCGAAGGGCGCGACCCTGTCGCATCGCGCCGTCCTGGCGGGGGTGCGGAACTCCGCGGCAGGGCAGGGTCTCGACTCGGCCTCGTGCGTCCAACTCTCCTGGCTCCCCTTCTTCCACGACTGGGGGTTGTTCGGCTACCTCGTGTGGGCGGTGGTGTTGGGGACGCAGACGCACGTCCTGCCGACCGAGCGCTTCGCCCGGGACCCGTCGGAGTGGCTGCGCCTGGTCGGCAGGGTCGGAGCGACGCAGACCCCCGGCCCGACCTCGGCCTGGGACGCGGCGCTCCGCGTCGCGAGCCGCCGGCCCAGGGACATCGATCTGTCCACGCTCCGGGCGTGCACCATGGCGGCAGAGGCGATCGAGCCTCGGGTTCTGGACCGGCTGCTCGAGCAGGGGGCCCGGCTCGGCCTGCGCCCCGAGGCGCCCAACGGGGGCTACGGTATGGCCGAGTCCACGCTCGCCGTGACCGTGGGTCGCGTGGACGAGCCCATCAAGGTCGACTCCGTGGATCGGCAGGAGCTCGTGTCGGCCGGCCGTGCCTCGCCGGGCGAGGGACCGGGCGCCAAACGCGTCGTCTCCTGCGGTCCCCCGGTGCCGGGCGCGGAGGTGCGGATCGCGGGTGGGAACGGCCGGGCGCTCGAGCGCAGGGTTGGAGAGATCCTCCTTCGCGGACCGTCGCTCACGAACGGCTACCTCGGAGACGACCGTGGCCTCCCGTTCGTCGACGGCTGGCTGTGCACCGGCGACCTCGGCTATGTCTCCGACGGTGAGCTCTACGTCACGGGGAGGATCAAGGACATCGTCATCGTCATGGGCCACAACTACCCGGCCCAGGACCTCGAGTGGGCCGCCGAGCGGGTCGAGGGCGTCCGCGTCGGGCGGAGCATCGCGCTCGCCACCACCGAGACGGAGGGGGAGGCGGTCGTGATCGTTGAGCCGAGCGGGGCCGTCGACGTCGCCGGGCTTCCGCGGCGGGTGTGGCGGGCGGTCGCCGACGCCATCGGGGTCGTCCCACGCGAGGTCGTCGTGCTCGCGCCGGGGTCGGTTCCGATGACGACGAGCGGGAAGCTCCGCCGGAGCTGGGTTCGGGACTCCTACGTGGCGGGCGATCTCGATCCGCTCGTGCTGGCCCGGGGCCCGGCCTCCGCAGGCCCGGCCGAGGGTGTGGCGGCCGAGGTACCGGCCGAGGTGCAGGCGTGAAGGAGGCGATCGCCGCCTACATCGCCGAGGAGATCCTCGGAGACGAGACCCCAACGGACCTCACCCACGACACGCCCCTCCTGTCCTCGGGCCTGCTGGACTCCCTGTCCGTTGAGCAGCTCCTCCTGTTCCTGGAGGACGAGATCGGGGTCCCCTTCGAGGAGGACGACTACTCGGCCGAGAACTTCGAGACGATCGACGCGATCGATCGCCTCGTCCAGCGCAAGATGGGGTCGGCTGCTTCCGATAGGAGTGGTGGGAACCCCACCTGAGCACCTCGCGTCCAAGCGGAGCCACCGACTCCGTGAGGTGATCTCGTGAAACCGAACGCGAAGTGGGGTGCCGCCGGACTGATCCTCGGGCTCGCGATCGCACTGACGCTCCCGACGATCGCCCAGGAGTCACCCAGCCCCGAGACGGGGAGCTCCGACAGGACCGTCGCGACCAACGGCGCCGCCATCATCCGGTCCGCCCCCGACGAGGCGCTCGTCTACCTCGGCGTGACCACGGAAGCCTCCACCGCCGAACAGGCGATGGACCAGAACGCCGCGAAGATGAACGACGTGATCGACGCCCTCCTGGCGGCGGGCCTCGATCGCGCCGACCTCGCGACCTCCTCGATCAACCTGTACCCCCGCTGGGACGACTCGGGGCAGCACGTGAACGGGTTCACGGCGGACAACCAGGTGACCGCGACCGTGCGCGACATGGGCAGGGTCGGCACGATCGTCGACCGGGCCGTCTCGGCCGGCGCCAACCTGGTGAACGGCATCACGTTCCAGCTCTCGGAGGGGAGCGAGGCGACCGATCAGGCGTTGACGGAGGCCGTCGCCGACGCCAAGCGAAAGGCCGAGGCCCTGGCCGCGGCGGGCGGTGCCGAGCTCGGGGTCGTCGTGAGCATCACCGAGCAGTCGTCGTCGATCTCCCCGCCGGTCGTCTATGCCCGCGATGCGATGGCCACCTCCGCCACGCCGGTGCTGCCTCCGACGCTCGAGTCGGGCGTGAGCGTCAGCGTCGTCTGGTCGCTGGCCTGAGTCAGGCGCCAGGGCGATAGCGGTTGGTGATCGGCATCCGCCGGTCGCGGCCGAACGCCTTCGGCGTGATCTTGATCCCCGGGGCGGCCTGCCGCCGCTTGTACTCCGCGAGGTCGACCAGCGCGACCACGCGCCGGACGATGTCGGCGTCGGCACCTCGCGCGACGAGCTCCTCCGGGGAGCGATCGTCCTCGACGTACGCCTCCACGATCGGGTCGAGGACGTCGTAGGGCGGCAGGGAGTCGGTGTCCTTCTGATCGGGACGGAGCTCCGCGGACGGCGCCTTGGAGACCACGCGCTCGGGGATCGGCTCCACCGGCTCGCGGGCGTTGCGCCACCGGACGAGCTCGTACACGAGCGTCTTGGGGACGTCCTTGATCGGCGCGAAGCCGCCGGCCATGTCTCCGTACAGCGTGGCGTAGCCGACGGCGTACTCGCTCTTGTTGCCGGTGGCCAGCACGAGCGAGCCGAACCGGTTCGACATCGCCATCAGGATGTTGCCGCGGATCCGCGCCTGCATGTTCTCCTCGGCGATCCCCGGCTCGGTGCCGCGGAACGGCGGCTCGAGAGCGTGCAGGAGCGCCTCGAAGGGCTCGTCGATGGGGACGGTGTCGAGCTCGATCCCCAGCCGCCGGGCGACTTCTGCCGCGTCCTCGAGGCTCTCCGGCGACGTGTAGCGCGAGGGCATCGTGAGCGCGCGAACGGCGTGCGAGCCGAGCGCGTCCACGGCCAGGACGGCGACGAGGGCCGAGTCCACCCCCCCGGACAGGCCAAGCACCACCTCGCGGAACCCGTTCTTGCGGACGTAGTCCTGCAGGCCGAGGACGAGCGCCCGGTACACCTCCTCCGGCTCCCGGGGCGGCGGTGGGCGCTCCTGGCCGGAGGACAGGTCGCCGTCGATGTCCACGATCAACAGGTCCTCGTCGAACGAGCGCGCGCGGTGGCGCAGGGTTCCGTCGGGCGCGACCACGATGCTGGCGCCGTCGAACACCAGCTCGTCCTGCCCCCCCACGGCGTTGACGTAGACGATCCACGCCCCCGTCTCGAGCGCGCGGTCCCGGCAGATCTCGACCCGCTCCTCGGACTTCCCCCGGTGGTAGGGCGAGCCGTTGATGTTCAGGATCACCGGCGTGCGGCGCTCGGCGTATGCGTCGAACGGTGGCCCCGGCGTCCACGCGTCCTCGCAGATCGACAGGCCGAGCTCGGAGCCCGCGAGCCGGACGGGGCACTCGGTCTCGCCGGGCACGAAGGTCCGCCGTTCGTCGAACACGCCGTAGTTGGGCAGCTTCACCTTGTGGTATCGAGCGACGACGTCGCCGCCCGCCACGAGCGCGGCGGCGTTGTGGATCCCGAGATCGGATCGATCCACGAACCCCGTCAGGACGGAGCACCCCCCGGCGGTCTGCTGCGCCAGGCGCGAGAGCGCCTCCAGGTTGTCCTGCACGAAGGACGGGCGCAGCACGAGGTCCTCCGGCGGGTACCCCGTGATCGCGAGCTCCGGGAAGACGATCACGTCGGCGTCGGCCTCCGTCGCCCGCGCCGCCCACGCCGCCATCAGCTCCACGTTGCCGTCGAGGTCGCCGACGGTGGGATCGATCTGACCGAGCGCGACGCGCACCATCGGCGCTCAGCCTACCGGTGCGCGGCGCCGGGACGCCGAACGGCCCGGGGCGCAAGGGCCCCGGGCCGCGGCCTTGTCCCACGATGGTGGTCGGTCTACTTCCTCCAGCCGGTGATCTCGAACACGACCCCGAAGCCGGTGACGTTGTGCTGCGCGCTGACGAAGAACCGCTGCCCGGTGGCGTCGAAGACGCCGCCGGTCCACTCGGCGTTCAGATCGTTCTCCGTTGCGAACTTGATGCACCCGTCGGATTGCTGATCGGCGTCGGCCCCGTCCGGCAGGCAGGCGAACATGTCGTTGTTCTTCGGGGGTGTGAGCTCGGCTCCGTCCCCGTCCTCGAGGATGATCCAGTTGCCCCGTCCGGGCTGGTACGCGACGTTGTCCATCATCGCGAAGTCCGGCGTCCCGACCACGAAGGGTTGGACCTCGGGCGCCACCGCGGGTGTGGCCGAACCGCCGTTCGAGACGGCGTCGGCGAGCGAGCCGTCGGTCACGCAGATCGTCTCGCCCCACAGGTGGTCGCCCGTCTCGTTGCCCGTGTTGTTGGCGCACCACCGGACCTGCCCGTTCGCCAGGGCGGCCCCGTCGACGTCGATGTCCTCGGGCCGGTAGTACCCCGTCAGGCGGGTGTCGCCGGTGGTCGAGAGGGCGCGGAGGTCGAGCTCGGTGTCCGCGGCGCCCATGGCGATCCAGATCCCCATGCCGTAGTTGGTGCCCTGACCCCAGTCGGTGTTCCCGGACCGACGTCCCAGGCGGAGCCCGTAGACCGTCCCATGGGCCAGGGGCGACTGGGCGAGCTGCTCGGCCGGGGTGGCGCCTTCGAGGGAGGACGGGCACGAGGACGTCGTCGCGCAGGTCGGCACGAACTTGAAGTACGCGCCACCGATGTTGCCGCCGCCCGGGCGATCCTCGCCGCCGTAGTAGACGGGACCGTCGTCGTAGATCCCCAATCCCTCGTAGGAGAGGCGGCCGAGGAAGGGACGCACGGCGAACAGGTCCGCTCCCGCGCCGCCGCCGAACGTCCCGGTCGCCCGGTCAAGGACGACGTCCGTGGCCGCGAGCGGGTCGAGCAGCTCGTACACTCGGCCGCCGGCCGCGCCGCCCCCCGCCTCCTCGGCGAACACCAGCGTGCCCCACGGGGTCCGCCGGGTGGGGTCGCATCCAGAGGTCCCCGTGAGGATGGTCTCGACGGCGCCGGTCGCGATGTTGATCCGCTGGAGCCCCGGATCGGAGGTGCCCTGCTCGTTGCAGGCGATCAGCCACTGCGGGTCGGTGTCGTTCGGCCACAGCGTGATCATGTCGATGTTCGTCGCCGCGACGCCGCTCGTCACGACGCGGACGCGAAGGCCCTTGGCGACGGTGACGAGCGCGGCCGGGTCGGCGTTCGCGGTGGCGGCGTCGATCGACGCGGTCGACGAGGCGCCGAGCGGACCCGCCACGCCGAAGAGCGCCGTGGACTGCGCGCGCAGCGTGTTGTCGCGCTGGACCCCGAAGTCGATCGCGGCGAGCGCGCCGCCGGCGACCCCGAGCGCGATGGCCGCGAGCGCCGCGACGACGATGGTCACCTTCTTCATCCGCACCCTCCTTTCCCTCCGACGCGACGCCCCGTGGAGGCGTCGCTGGGTGCGGCCGCAGTTCTAGGGGGTGAACGTGTCCGGAACGCGGATGAGGATGTGGCCGTCGCGTGAAGGCTCTGGCCGGGGCTACTCGATGCCGCCGATGTCCAGGTTGTAGGCCTCCCACACGAGATCGGCGCCGAGCTGCCGATGCCGCACGAGGCGCCCCAGGAGGCGCTGGAGGTCGTCGCGGGCGTCGGCGACCGGCCAGGCGTCGCCGACCGGAGCCGTCTCGAACCGAGCGATCAGGTCCTCGGCGGCCTGGCGCATCTCGGGGTGTTCCTCGCGGAGGAGCTGGATCTTCCCGGCAAGGCGCGGCGCCTTCGCGCTGATCTCGTCGTACAGGCCCTCGGTCCGCTCCGTGACCTCGATGTGCTCCCCGATCGCGTGATCGAGGTCCTGGAGGCTCCGGACCACGTCCTTGGACCAGTCGGGCTCGCGACCCACCGCGGGACGGGAGATCGCCCGCTCCACGGCGACCAGCGCGGTGTGCAGATCGGCACGGCGGCGGGCGGTCTCGGCGAGCGTGGGTGACATCTCGGTCTGCGCCAGCTCGTCGTGCTCGGTCATGGGGCCTCCTCGTACGCGGCTCGCCGAAGCTCGAAGGGTATCCCAAGCGCGGCCCGAGTGCGGATCAGCTCACCGGCGCGAGCTCGGCCAGCCGTCGCCGCGCGAGATCGGCGGACACGGTGTTGCCCTTCGAAGCGAACGACGCCTCGGCGTCGCGCAGCGCGGTGCGCGCCGCCTCCAGCTTCCCTGCCGCCTGGCACACCTCGCTGAGATCCATCAGCGCGTTCCCCACGTCCTGCGTGTTGTCGGTTCCCTCGATGAGACGGACCGCCTCCCGGGCAAGGGTCTCGGCTTCCTCCAGTCGTCCTCGCCGCGCAAGCACCTTGCCCCGCACCGAGCGCCACGCGGACTGGGAAGCGACGTCTTGATCGGCGGCGATCGACTCACTCTCGATCGTGAGGGTCTCGGCCTCGTCGTCCCGGCCCTGCCGGTACAGGGCCTCGGCCAGCAGGGCGGCCGTGGTGGGGAGGTAGTCGCGCTCGCCCATCGCCCGCAGCACCTCCAGGTCGCGGCGCAGCTCGGCCTCCGCGGCGAGCGGGTCGCCGGCGAGCATCTCGATCGCGCCCGAGTCGATCGAGGTGAGCGCGGCGTGGAATCGCCACCCGAGCTCCTCGAGCATCGCTCGGCTCGTGCGATACCCCTCCCTGGCCTCGTCGAATCGACCCTGCATCGCGGTGAGGTGGGCGAGCACGCACAGGAGGATCGCCTCGGTCCGGCGATCGGTACGGGCCTTGGCGAGGAGCTCTCGGCAGCGCGCCTCCGCCGTGTCGACGGGCGTCGGGCCGTACAGGACGCAGGATCCGATCGACGGCAGGAAGCGCGCCTCCAGCGTGGGATCGCCGGCTCGGCGGGCGTGCTCGATCATCCGGTCGGCCGCCTGCTCGGCCGCCCCGTAGTGCCCCCTCGTGAAATTGAGCTGCAGCAGCAGGCGCCACGCGCGGGCCAGGCCCTCGTCGTCGCCGAGCACCTCGAGCAGTGGGATCGCGCGCTCCACCTCCTCGAGCACGATCGCCTCGGTCGCCTCGGGGTCCGACGTGAACCGGAGGCGGAGGTGCGACAGGCGCGCACGCATCTCGACACGCCGGTCGCCGAGACCCGCCGCGAGCCGGGTCGCGTCCGAGAGCGCGGTCTCGGCGGCCGCGAACTCGCCGAGCTCGATGAGCGCGTCACCGGCCAGCAGGCCGAGGCCGGGGCGCTCCGGATCGTCCGAGGACCGCAACCAGGTGGCGCGCTGCAGGAGCGCCGCCGCCGCCGGCATGTCCCCCCGAGCGAGGGCCCGCCGCCCCGCCGACGCCAGGTACCGGGAGCCGCGGTCGCCGAGCTCGCGGACGTGCGCGTCCACGGGGCCGAGCTGGACGAGGATCACGTACGCGGCCTCGAGGTGGTAGCCGCGGATCTCCTCGTACTCGGTGGCGCGCTCGGCGGCGACCCGCTCCAGCCAGTCGACGAACCGCTCGTGCAGCTCAGCCCGGGTGCGCTTGAGCAGGCCGTGATACGCCGCGTCGCGGATCAGGATGTGGACGAACCGGTGCGCCTCGTGACCGGCCAGCCGCGTGGTGGCGTCGGGGCGGACGAGATCCTTGCCGGCGAGCGACTCGAGGCTCGCCTCGACGGTCGGGGCGAGGCCCTCCGGCACGAGCTCCTCGACGGCGGCGCGGAAGAAGACCTGCCCGATCACGGATCCGCGCTCGAGCGCGGGGCGCTCGGCGGGGCTCAGGCGGTCGAGCCGGGCCGCCAGCAGGGCCGAGATCGTGGGCGGGATCGCCACGTCGCCGAGGTCCGACGTCGCCACCCACGAGCCGCCGCCGTCCTGTTGGCGCAGGACGCCGTCGTCGATCATCATCGAGAGCATCTGCTCGACGAACAGCGGGTTGCCCTCTGCCGCGGCCGTGATGCGGGAGCGCACCGACTGGTCCAGAGAGGAACCGAGCAGGTTCTCGAGCACGAGCGAGCTCTCGGCCTCGGTGAGCGGCTCGAGCGTCACGGCCCGCACGTCGTCGGTCTCCTCACCCCACTCGGGGTGCTCCTCCAGCAGCTCCTTGCGCGAGGAGCACACGAGCAGGATCGGCGCCTCGGCCGCGTCGGCCAGGTAGCGAAGGAGATCGAGGAACGTCCCCTCGGCCCAGTGGATGTCGTCGACCATCACGACGAGCGGCCGCTCGAACGCCAGCGCCTCGAGCAGCGTCCGCGCGGCCGCGAACAGCTCGGCCACGGGGAACGCGGCGTCGTTCAGACCGATCGCGGCTCCCAGGCGTTCGGCCACGGGGCCGTTCCCGGCCAGGGTGGCGAGCTTGGCCACCGCGACCTCGCGCGGGTCGTCCTCGTCGATCGCTGCGGCGTCGCGGATCACCTCGGCCAGCGGCCAGAACGTGATGCCGTCCCCGTACGGGAGACACCGTCCGTGAAGGGGCCGGACCGTTCCGTCCGCCCGGGCTAGCAGCTCGCGCAGGAGCCGGGACTTGCCGACCCCCGCCGGGCCCAGGACCGTGACGACCTGCGCGCGGCGCAGCTCGATCGCGCGGTCCAGCGCCTGGGTGAGGACGGCGAGCTCGTGCTCTCGGCCGACCATCGGCGCGTCGAGCCGGCGGGCGACCCCTTCGTCCAGGCGCACCGAGAGGATGCGATAGGCGGCGACTCGCTCCGCCTTCCCCTTGAGCTCGAGCGGCTCGACGGCCTCGGCCTCGACGGCGTCGCGGACGAGTCGGTAGGTCGGCTCGCCGATCAGGACCTCGTTCGTGGGCGCCGCCTGCTCGAGCCGGGCCGCCGTGTTGACGGTGTCGCCCGTGACGAGCCGCTGTCCCGACGACACATCGCCGGCGACGACCTCTCCGGTGTTCACGCCGGTGCGGTTCTCCAGATGCACCCCCCACCGCGATCCGAGGCGCTCGTTGAGCGCGACGAGCGCCTGCTGCATCTCGACGGCGGCCCGGACGGCGCGCAGCGCATCGTCCTCGTGCAGCCGGGGGAGACCGAAGACGGCCATGATCGCGTCCCCGATGTACTTCTCGACGCTGCCGCCGTGACGGACGAGGACGCCGCGCATCTCGTTGAAGTACTCGTTCAGCACCTCGCGAAGCGACTCGGTGTCGAGCGCCTCGCCCAGGCTGGTCGAGCCCTTCAGGTCGCAGAACACGATCGAGACGGTCTTGCGGACCTCCTGTGCCACGGTCTCCGGGACGAGCTGCGCCCCGCAGAACCCGCAGAGACGGAAGCGATCGGGGTTCTCCTCGCCGCACGCGGGGCACAGCTGCATGGGGCGGAGTGTACGCCGGGGGTGCGGGCGGTTCGATGCGTTCCCGCAGGTCGCGGAGCCGAACGACTAGGTGCGGCCCTTCGTGGCCCCCGGCGGCGCGAGGAAGATGACGATGTGGTCCCCGGTGCGCTTGTCGATCCGCGTCCGCCGCTGGCACGGTGGAACGGCCCCCGGGGTCTTCACCGGGCACTGCGGCAGGACGCCGACGTTGGTGAGGACGCCGTCGCGGTCGACGAAAGCGAGCGCCGAGCCGTAACAGACGCGGTCCTGGCTCCGCGGCCGGAGATCCAGCGCCGCGGGGACCCTGATCCGCACCACGCGGATGCTGTTCCCCGTCACGGTGAACGTCACGACCGGGGTGCCGTCGAGCGGCAGGTAGCCGGGGCACTCGAGCTCCTCGACGTCGAGCGCGATCGTGATGACGTCGCCGGGCTCGGCGTCCGGTGCCGTCACCGTCACGATGGTTCCGTCCGAGGTCGCGGAGCCCTCGCACCCCGGTCCCTCGCACACGGTCCCGCCATTCAGCACGTCGAAGGGCTCTGAGGTCACGGGCGTGATGCCGGAACCGCTCGTGGCGGTGATCCGGTAGCCGAGGCCCTGGGGTGAGATCGAGAACCCATCGCCGTGGTCGGCGTCGAAGACGGCCAGCCCATCCACCGCGTTGACGGTCGGAACGGCCGGGGTGAGCGCGGCCCCGACGACGCCCGCGGGAGGCACCAGGGACAGCGAGATCGGGTCCGTCGAGGTGGTCACCCTCGATCCCCCCGGACCGTCGAGCACCTCGACGGCGACCGCGGTCCCGGCCGGGTCCAGCGCGTCGCCCGTGACGTTGGCGCCGAGCTGTGCCCCGGCGGGCGGCACGCTGAAGTGCAGCGCCAGCTCGCACGTCCCGACGAACACGTCGACGTGGCTGGTCGCGGCGGCGAACCGGAACTGCTCGGTTCCGGAGAAGTCGCGGGTGGGCTTGGCCTGGATCCGGCCGGCACCGAGCTTGGCCGGGTCGTGCCAGCTGTAGACGGCCGCGCCCGGCGTGCTCGCCTGGAACGCGACGGATGCCGAGCCTCCGGGGGCCACGGCGAGATTCCGGAGCTGGAGGATGCCGGAGAGGATGGCCGCGCTTCCCGCGGCCGGCGGCGTGACGATCGCGGTGATCGTGAACCCCGTGGGAGGCGTGATGTTCGCAGAGCGGAGCGACTGGATGGACGAGTCGTTGCGCAGCGTGGCCGTGAACGTCACCGACGAGCTCGCGGCGGCGCAGGAGGGCAGCACGTCGGCCGAGAACGGCTGCGACGGGGTCGCGGTCGCCGCCGGGCCGAGCGCGGCGGCGACGATCGCCGTGACGAGGAGCAACGGACGAGCCAGAGCGGAACGACGGCGCGCGTCGTGAATCGTCATCGGATCCGGTTCCCCTCCACCCGAGCGTTGCTTCGAGGCGCGACCGTATGGCCGCCTCGACCGGGATGTCAAGACGGGAACTCCCCCCGCCGCCCGGTAGGAGCGTGCGGTGGTGGCACCTCCGTCCCGCGTGCCCGAGCGCAGGTCACAGGATCGGCAGGTAGCGCTCGAGCTCGTACGGAGTCACGTACGCCTTGTACGCATCCCACTCCTCGCGCTTGTTCCGGATCAGGAACTCGTGGACGTGGTCGCCGAGCGCCCGGCGAAGGACCTTCGACTCGCCGGCCAGGCCGATCGCCTCGTGCAGGTCCGCGGGGAGCGAGCGGATCCCGGCGGCCCGGCGCTCGTCCTCGGTCATCTCGTAGATGTTGTTCGAGGCCTCGGGCGGCAGTTCCAGCTCCTGCTCGATCCCGTCGAGCCCGGCCGCGAGCATCGTCGCGAACGCCAGGTAGGGGTTGCAGGCCGGGTCCGGAGACCGGTATTCGATGCGCGTCGCCTCCTCGTTGCCCGGCTTGTACTGCGGGACCCGCACCAACGCCGACCGGTTCCGCCGCGCCCAGCACACGTAGACCGGTGCCTCGTACCCCGGGACGAGCCGCTTGTACGAGTTCACCCACTGGTTGGTGACGAGCGTGAGCTCCCGGGCGTGGCCGAGGACGCCGGCGATGTAGCCCTTGGCCGTCTTGGACAGGTGATACTCGTCGCTCGCGTCGAAGAACGCGTTGCGATCCCCCGCGAACAGGGACTGATGGACGTGCATGCCGCTGCCGTTCACGCCCATCACCGGCTTGGGCATGAAGGTCGCGTAGATCCCGAACTCCTGGGCGACCTCCTTCACCGTGAGCCGGTACGTCATCACGTTGTCCGCCATCGTGAGCGCATCCGCGTAGCGCAGGTCGATCTCGTGCTGGCTTGGCGCCACCTCGTGGTGGACGTACTCCACCGGGATGCCCATCGACTCGAGATACGCGACCGTGCGCTTGCGCCAGTCGGTGGCCACGTCCAGCGGCGTCTCGTCGAAGTACCCGCCCTGGTCGAGGAACGAGGGATCGCTGGCGCTCGTGAAGTAGAAGTACTCGAGCTCGGGGCCCACGTAGAACGTGAATCCGAGGTCCGAGGCGCGCGCGAGCTGACGCTTCAGCACGTACCGCGGGTCGCCCTCGAACGGGGTACCGTCGGGGTTGAGGACGTCGCAGAACATCCGGGCGACCTGTGCCTCGGTCTGCCACGGGATCAGCTGGAAGGTGGAGGGGTCGGGGACCGCCACCATGTCGGACTCCTGGATCCGGCTGAACCCGTCGATCGACGAGCCGTCGAACCCCATGCCCTCGGTGAGCGCGCCCTCGAGCTCCTGCGACGTGATCGTGAACGACTTCAGGAACCCGAGGACGTCGGTGAACCACAGTCGGATGTAGCGGATGCCACGCTCCTCGATCGTGCGCAGCACGAACTCGGCTTCGTTGGAAAGGGACATGCCGCGAGCGTACTTCGGCGTGCGGAGCCTTCGTTACGCGTCCGTTAACTTCCGCCGGGTGCCGGGGCCAGGCGCACGATACTGACGTCGTGGACCCCTCGATCCCGGTGGCGCGGTGCTGACGCCCGAGGTCCTCGGGCGGACCCTGGCCCGGGCGCCCGACCCCGAGCTGGCGCGGGTGGCGCTCTCCCGCGTGGGCGAGGACCCGGGCGCTCGGGAGACGCTGGCGCGCGAGGACGTCCTGCCCACCGCGGTCCGGGTGCTGGGGTTCTCCACGGCCGCGGCCGACTTCCTCGTGGCGCACCCCGAGGAGACCGGGGCGCTCGCGGACGTGCGCCCTCGCTCCGGGGCCGAGCTCGAGGCCGAGTGCGACCGCGATCTCGAGCGGCTGGGGCCGGCCGGCGGTCTGCGACGTTTCCGGCGGCGGACCATGCTGCGCGTGGCAGCTCGAGACCTCGAGGGGGACGCGCTCGAGTCGATCGTCGCCGAGATCACCGCCGTGGCCGAGACCTGCCTGGCCCGGGCGGCCGAGCTCTCCGGGGCGCGGGCGCTCGCCGTCATCGGCCTCGGCAAGCTCGGCGGTCGCGAGCTCAACTACGCCTCTGACGTCGACGTGCTGTTCGTCCACGCGAAGCCCGGCGCCCCCACCCAGGAGCCGGCCGAGCGTTCGGCCGCGGCGTTGATCCGTCTGCTGTCCGAGCCGACCGCGGACGGGGTCGCCCTGCGGGTCGACCCGACGCTGCGTCCCGGAGGCCGCGCCGGGGCTCTGTCCCGATCGCTCGACGCGATGCGCGGCTACTACGCGGGAGAGGCCGCCACCTGGGAGCGACAGGCGCTCATCAAGTCCCGGCCGGTCGCCGGCGACCTCGCCCTCGGGAGGCGGTTCGTCGAGATGGTCGAGCCGTTCGTCTATCCGCAGGACCTCGCCGCGACGGCGATCGACGAGGTCCGCCGGACCAAGGTGCGCCTGGAGGAGTACGTCCGCGCCCGCGGCAAGGCGGGCACCGAGGTGAAGCGGGGATGGGGCGGGATCCGCGACGTCGAGTTCGCCGTGCAGCTCCTGCAGATCGTGCACGGCCGTCGCGACGAGCGGCTCCGGGAGCCCAACACGCTCGCCGCGCTGTCGGCGCTCGCCGCCGAGGGCTACGTCGGCGAGGGCGACGCGGAGGCCCTGGCGGGTGCGTACCGCTTCCTGCGCACGCTCGAGCATCGCCTGCAGATCGTCCGCGACCTCCAGACCCACGAGCTGCCGCCCGACCGGGCCTCGCGCGCGACGCTCGCGCGCTCGCTCGGGCTCGACGGCCCGGAGGCGCTCCAGTCCGAGTACGAACGTCAGACCCGCCTGGTCCGGGGCCTGCACGAGCGGCTGTTCTACCGCCCGCTCCTCGAGGCGTTCGCCGGTCCCCGGGCACCGCGCCCCGGAACCGATCGGGCGGCGACGGAGGAGCTGCTCGCCGGCCTGGGGTTCCGGCGGCCGGGGGAGTCCTTCGACGTCCTTGGCCGGCTCGTGGATCCGGCGACGAGGCTGGGCAAGGTGCTCGAGCACCTGTTCCCCGTCGTGGCCCCGCCGCTCGCCCTGGCCGCGAACCCCGACGCGGCGCTCGTTCGCTTCGAGCGCGTCGCGGCCTCGATCGGTCGGGACCGGGCTCTGGCCGACGCGCTGGCGAACGACCCGGCGGTCGCGCGCAGGCTCGGTCACCTCGTGTCGGCCAGCGGCTTCGCCACCGACGTCCTGGTGGCGGAGCCCTCCCGGCTGCTCGCGCTCGGCGACGGCGTGGATGCGGACGACGCGCCGGGCGCGCTCGCGGCCGTGGTGGCGAGGTACGCGGGGCGCGAGCTCCGACCGAGCGAGACCGGGGCGGCGCTGGCGGCGGTGGCCGATCGCGTCGTGCGCGAGGCGCTCGCCGAGGCCGAGCCCAACCTGCCCTTCGCCGTGATCGGTCTCGGCAAGCTGGGAGCGCGGGAGCTGAACTTCGGCTCCGACCTCGACGTCCTGTTCGTCTACGAGGGCGAGGGGTCGGGCGAGTTCCGCCGCGGGGCCGAGATCGGGGAGCGCGTCGTCGCCGGGATCCGCCGCGCGGGCTGGGAGCCGGACCCCGACCTCCGCCCGGAGGGCCGGAGCGGTCCGCTCGCCAAGTCCTTCGCCGCCTATCTCGAGTACTGGGAGCGCTACGCCGAGACGTGGGAGTTCCAGTCCCTCACTCGGGCGCGCTTCGTCGCCGGGGACGAGGCGCTCGGCCGGCGTTTCTGCTCGGCCGCCGCGGACTTCGCGTACCCCGAGTACCTCCCGCTCGAGCGGGTCGGCGAGATCCGGCGGATGCGGGAGCGCATCGAGCTCGAGCGTGTCCGGCCGCTCGAGGCGTCGGCGTTCCACTTCAAGCTCGGCTACGGCTCGCTCGCGGACGTGCAGTTCGCCGTCGAGCTCTCGCTGATGCGCTTCGGCGGTCAGAACCCGGAGGTCCGCACCCGCGGGACGCTCGACGCGATCGAGCGGCTGGCCCGGGCCAGGCTGATCGAGGACGCCGCGGCCCTGGCGCTCGGCGAGGCGTTCGTGTTCCTGTCCGACGTGAAGAACGCGCTGGAGATCGATCGCCGGGTGCACGCCGAGGCGATCCCTCCGGCGCCACAGGAGCAGCTCGCGCTGGCCCGGCGGCTCGGCTTCGAGGAGTACCCGAGGCAGACGTTCCTCGAGGAGTACCGACGGGTGACACGCCGGGCGCGGCGAGCCATGGAGCGAGTGTTCTACGAGGAGGGATGAGCGATGGCCGAGACGGAGCGCCGTACGATCGCGTCGGGCTCGCCGTACGAGCGCGTGATCGGCTTCTCGCGGGCGGTGATCGCCGGGCACCATGTAGCGGTGGCCGGGACGGCCCCCGTCATGCCCGAGGGTGTCGAGCCGCCGCCCGATGCGTACGGCCAGGCCCGGCGGGTGCTCGACATCATCCTGGGTGCGCTCGGGGAAGCCGGGGCCGGGCCGCAGCACGTGGTCCGGACGCGGACCTACCTCGCTCGAGCCGAAGATTGGGAGGAGGTCGGCCGGGCCCACGGCGAGGTGTTCGCCGACGCTCGTCCGGCGAGCACGATGATCGTGGTGAGCGGGTTCCTCGACCCACGATGGCTCGTGGAGATGGAGGCCGACGCGATCGTGCCGTGAGATCCGTCGGCAGGCGGCGGACGTTCGTCGCCGGGGCCGCCGGGACCTCAGATGCGCTCGATGGCCCCGGGTGCGAACCTCGGCCCGTACCGCGGCGCCTCGACGTGGCCCACCTCGAGCAGACGCTGGACGCGCCCGCGGTGCGGCCGGAACGGCTCGACGAGCTGGAGCATCCGCTCGTCGGTCCCGCGGGGCTCGCCGGCGAGCGTCCAGGCCACGATGTTCGGCAGGTGGTAGTCGCCGATCGAGATCGCGTCGGCGTCGCCGAGCGCCGTCCGCGCCACCTCGGCGACCGTCCACGGCCCGATCCCGGGCAGGAGGCCGATCCGGGCCCGGGCGTCGGCGAGCGGCAGGTCCGCTGCGGCGTCGAGCCACGAGGCTCGCCGGCCCACCTCGCGCAGGAGCCGGGCACGACGTCCCTCGACCCCGAACGGATGGAAGGCGTACGAGGGCAGCGCCGCGACCCGCGTCGGGTCGGGCGGCAGCGTCAGGCCGAGCGGCCCGGGCGCGGGCTCGGCGAGCGCCGCCGAGAGTCGTCGGAAGGCGCGCCGGGACTCGGCCCCCGTGACCTTCTGCTCCAGGATCACGGGGATCAGCAGCTCGGCGACCAGCCCGGTCCTGGGGAGCCGGAGGCCGGGGTGGCGCCGCCACAGCTCGCGGACGGCACCGCGCTCGGGCTCGAACGTCTCGGCCGGGTCGAGCGCCCCGCACCAGCCCGCCGCGCGGTCCAAGAGCCATGCGCTTCCCGGCCCCCACGCCTCGACCTCGATTGCGCCACCCGATGGCGCCAGGCGCGCGGCAACCGGACCGGCCGGCGTGCGGGAGGCCCGGAGCACCGCGCCACGGTCGATCCGCATCGTCGGGTCGCCGGCGCCGCGCCGGAGCGGGCCAAGCGTCATGGCCAGATCGATCGGCCTCGGGGTCGCGATGCGGCGCGCCGTCACCACGCCGAGCGTACCGGGGAGGACGTCGAGGGCCGGCCCTGCAGGGCCGGCCCTCGGATCTCGCTCGACGTCTTACAGATCGTAGTAGAGCGCGAACTCGTGCGGGTGTGGGCGAAGCCGCACGGCGTCGACCTCGTGGAGCCGCTTGTACTCGATCCAGGTGTCGATGACGTCCTGGGTGAAGACGCCGCCCTCGAGGAGCCACTGGTGATCGGCCTCGAGCGCGTCGAGCACCTCCTCCAGCGAACCCGGCACCTGGCGGACCGTCGCCTTCTCCTGCGGCGGCAGGTCGTACAGGTCCTTGTCGATCGGCTCCGGCGGCTCGGTCTTGTTCTTCACGCCGTCGAGCCCCGCCATCAGCATCGCCGAGAAGGCGAGGTACGGGTTGCACGACGGGTCGGGCGTCCGGAACTCCAGTCGCTTGGCGCCCGGGTTCTTGAAGTACTGCGGGATCCGCACGCACGCCGACCGGTTCCGCTGCGAGTACACGAGGTTGATCGGCGCCTCGTAGCCGGGCACGAGCCGCCGGTACGAGTTCGTCGTCGGGTTCGTGAACGCGAGCAGCTGGGGGGCGTGGGCGAGCAGGCCGCCGATGTACCAGCGCGCGATGTCGCTGATGCCCGCGTAGCCGACCTCGTCCCAGAACAGGTTCTCGTCGTCCTTCCACAGGCTCTGGTGCGTGTGCATCCCGGAGCCGTTGTCCTGGAAGATCGGCTTGGGCATGAACGTCACGGTCTTGCCGGCGGCTCGCGCCGTGTTCTTGACGACGTACTTGTACTTCATGACGTTGTCGGCGGTACGCAGCAGCGTGTCGTAGCGCATGTCGATCTCGGCCTGGCCGGCCGTGCCGACCTCGTGGTGGTGCACCTCGATCTTGATGCCCACCTGCTCGAGGTTCAGGACCATCTCCGAGCGGAGGTCCTGGTAGTGGTCCATCGGGGGGAGCGGGAAGTACCCCTCCTTGTACCGAGGCTTGTACCCGAGGTTCGGCTCGCCCGAGAGCTCACGCTCGCGGCCCGAGTTCCACACGCCCTCGATCGCGTCGATGTGGTAGTAGCCCTCGTGCTGGTTCTGGTCGAACCGGATCGCGTCGAAGATGTAGAACTCGCACTCCGGTCCCCAGTACGAGATGTCGGCGATCCCGCTCTGCTTCAGGTACAGCTCGGCCTTGCGGGCGATGTACCGAGGATCGCGTGTGTACATCTCGCCGGTCACCGGGTCCCTGACGAAGCACGAGATGTTCAGCGTCACGTGTTTCGTGAACGGGTCGAGATAGGCGGAGTCCGCGTCCGGCACCAGGAGCATGTCGGACTCCTGGATCTCCTGGAACCCGCGGATCGACGAGCCGTCGAAGCCGAGCCCCTCGTCGAAGCTCGCCTCGTTGAGCTCGGATACCGGGATCGAGAAGTGCTGCATCAGCCCCGGAAGGTCGGAGAACCGCAGATCCACGATCTCGGCGCCCGAGTCCTTCGCGATGGCGAGGACCTCTTTCGGTGTGGCCATCCCTCGTCTGCCCCCTTTCCCTGCGGCGGCCGTGCACGTCCGGGCGAAAGGGTAGGGGGCCGGGGCGGGGGGCCGGTTTCGAGCGCGTTAACTCTGCGGGTGCCCCGCCGAAGCGGGTGCGGCGAACCCCCGGGTACAGGAGTCCGAGCGACGTGTCGATGCAACACGGGCATGAGGATCAGGGCCACCCCCGAGGCACGCTCGTGGATCCGCGACCAGGGCGGACTCCTGTTCATCCGGCTGTCGCGCGTCGTGAGCGCTCGGGGGGCGATGCGGAGTCTCGTCGTCTCGACCGATCCGCCCTCGGACGCCTTCGACTACCAGCGCTTCGAGACGATGGGGTTCGTCCTGTTCCTGCAGCCCGGGGTCCGGCCGCCCCGGGAGCTCCACGTCGAGGTGGTGGGGCGGATGCGCCGGCGGATCGCGGCCTTCTGGAACGGCTGCGCGTTCGTGGTGTAGACAGGGCAGCCCCCGTCGAGGATCCCCGGTTCGCCCGCCCGTCAGGCCTCCGCGGCCCGGTAGCCCACGCCCCGCACCGTCTCGATCAGGCTCTCGAACTCCGGGCCCAGCTTCGCCCGCAGGCGGCGGATGTGGACGTCGACCGTGCGCGTGCCGCCGTAGAAGTCGTAGCCCCACACCTCGCGCAACAGGGTGGGCCGGGTGAAGACGCGGCCAGGTCGCTCCGCCAGGTAGCGCAGGAGCTCGAACTCCTTGTATGTGAGGTCGAGCGGACGCCCCAGCACGGTCACGCGGTAGGCGTCGGTGTCGAGCGTGAGCGCGCCGAGCCGGATGGTGGCGGGATCGCCCGATCCCCATCGGCGACGCAGCATCGCCAGGCGCAGTCGGATCTCGACCGCCGGGGTCCCCGGCGTGAACAGCTCGTCCGCCACCTCCTCCCACCGGAACCGCTCGAGGTCTCGCCGCTCCACCACGATGACGACCGGCGCTCGAGCCTGATGCTCGCGCAGCGCCAGCAGCACCGCGTAGCCCTGCCCGGGGTTCTCGGCGGCGTCGACGAGGATGGTCTCGGCCCCCATGGCCAGGACGTCGGCGAGCCCGGCGACCGACAGGTGGTCGGTCTTGGTGTCGAGCTGGAGCTCCGCGAGCCCAGGGAGGGCCTCGTCGGGGGATCGGTCGGTGAGCATGAGGACGGGGTCCACGACCCGCCGAGGGTACCGGCTCCGGTGTCGGGCGGATAGCCTGAGGGCGGGATGACGATCGTCACGGTCCGACTGTTCGCCGCGCTCCGCGACCTCGCCGGCTCGAGCGAGGTGGAGGTGGAGGCCGCCACCACGGGCGAGGTCGTCGAGGCGCTGTCGCGCCGGTACGGCGAGCGGTTCGAGCGGATCGCGCGATCGGGCACCGTCGTCGTGGACGGCGAGCGCGCGGGACCCGCCACGTCGCTCCGCGGGACCGAGCGGGTGGCCGTGCTCCCTCCCGTGTCGGGGGGCTGAGCGGGCGCAACCCCCCTTTTGTCATACTTGGCGCGCCCGATGCGCTTCCAGCGGCTCCTCCTCATCGTCAACCCGGTCGCGCGGACCTACTCGAAGGCGACGCTCGCCGTCATCGAGAAGGCCCTGTCCGCCGACTTCCGCCTCGAGGTGGCCGAGACGAAGGAGCGGGGTCACGCCTCCGAGCTCGCCACGCAGGCCGTCGCGGACGGGATCGACCTCGTCGTCGTGTTCTCCGGCGACGGCACGGTGAACGAGGTCGTCAACGCGTTGGCCGGATCCGACACGGGGATCGCGGCGCTCCCCGGCGGCGCGACGAACATCTTCGTGCGCGCGCTGGGCCTCCCGCTCGACCCGGTGGAGGCGACGGGGACGCTGATCGCCAAGGCGCTCGACGACGAGGCGTTCAAGCTCTCGCTCGGCGTGGCGGACGGGCGGTACTTCGCCGTGAACTGCGGCGCCGGAGTCGACGCCGCGGCGATGCGGCGGATCGACGCGAAGTTCCCTCGGGACAAGTCCCGATTCGACCGGGTCGCGTTCCGCGCCGTGGCGTGGGAGCTCCTCGTGGGCTACGCGGGGCGCATCGCCGACCTCGAGGTCCGGATCGACGACGGCGAGCCGCTGCCGTCGCTCTCGGTGATGGTGGGCCGGACCGATCCCTACACCTACTACAAGGGGTACGGGATCCGGATGACGCCCGAGGCGTCCCTGGAGGAGGGTCTCGACGTGCTGTCGGTGCGCAAGCTCCGCCGTCGCAGCGTCCCCCGGATCGCGTGGCAGGTCTTCGGTTCGGCCCGTCACGTGCGAGGACGCGACATCGACTACGTGCACGACGCCTCGCGCGTGCTCGTGACCTCGGCGCGACCCTTCCCGGTGCAGGTCGACGGCGACTCCGTCGGGGTCCATCGCCGCCTCGAGGTGGAGCTGGCCCGCGAGGTGCTGTGGGTGGTGGGGTAGTCCCCTCGGCTCAGGCCGAGCCGGCCTCGCGCTGCTGGATCCCGCACTCCCACTTCGACAGCCCCGCCCACCGGCCGGCGCGCTCCGCTTCACCCGAGAACTGCAGCCTCGTGCACGGCGCGCAGCCGATCGAGGCGTAGCCGAGGTCGTAGAGCGGGTTGTGCGGTAGGTCGTGTTCGGCCAGGTAGGCCCACGTGTCGCGGCGGGTCCACGTGGCCACGGGGTTGATCTTCACCATCCACCGTCCCGGCTCGAGCTCGTACCGGTCGACGATGGGGCTCGTGATCCTGGTGGGCGCGGAGTCGCGCCGGAACGCCGTGATCCACGCGTCCAGCCCTCGGAGCGCCTCGAGCATCGGCCGGACCTTGTTGAGGTCGCAGCAGCGGTCGGGATCCCGCTCGTACAGACGTGGTCCGAGCGCCGCGGCCTGCGTCGCGGGCGTGTGCTCGCCCGAGAGCTCGATGACGTTCAGCTGCAGACGCTCCGTGAGCTCCGTCTTGAACGCCAGGGTCTCGGCGAAGTGGTAGCCGGTCTCCAGGAACATCACGGGAACGTCGGGTCGGGACGCGAGCGCCATGTGCATGACGCACGTCCCCTCCGCCTGGAACGCCGAGGCGATCGCCACCCGCTCCAGTCCCGATTCTTCGAGCGCCCAGCGGACGACCTCGCGCGGATGCGCGCGTTCGAAGCGCTCGTTGAGGTCGCGGATCTCCTCGTCGAGGAGGAGCGTTCGGGGCATGGAGAGCCTCCGGGTCGGGCCCGGGAAGTATAGGCGGGCCCCGGGCCGTGCCCCGGGGGCGGCCCCCAACGCCGCCGGTATGCTGGGCGCGCCGCCACCCCGGGTTCCGCGCGGGTCGCCGCGGCGCGCACGCCACCGACGAAGGAGTGACCCGGACCATGACCGACGCCCAGACCATCGCGCCCCACGGAGGCACCCTGGTCGACCTGCTCGTCCCCGAAGCCGACCGGGACAAGCTGGCCGACGAGGCCGGGCACTTCCCCAAGCTGGTCGTGAACGAGCGCGAGCTCTCCGACCTCGAGATGCTGGCGGTCGGTGCCTTGTCCCCGCTCCGGGGGTTCCAGGGGGAGGCCGACTACCGCTCCATCCTGCGCTCGATGCATCTGGAGGACGGGACCGCGTGGACGATCCCCGTCACGCTGTCGCTGTCCGACGAGGAGGCAAAGCGCATCGGCGGCGCGGAGGCGGTCACGCTGCTCGCGGCCGACGGCGGCGAGCCCCTCGCGATCCTCGAGGTCTCGGGGCTGTATCGGCGAGACCGCGAGGAAGAGGCGCGGGCGGTCTTCGGGACGCAGGACGTCGCGCATCCGGGCGTGAAGGCGCTCCACGACGCCGGCGATGTGTGTGCGGCCGGCCAGCTCCGCGTGCTGCGGCTGCCGGAGCACGACGACTTCCTCGAGTACCGACTCACCCCGGCCGAGACCCGGGCCGAGTTCGCCCGGCGGGGGTGGAAGACGGTCGTGGGGTTCCAGACCCGCAACCCCATCCATCGCGCGCACGAGTACATCCAGAAGTGCGCGCTCGAGATCGTCGACGGCCTGCTCGTCCATCCGCTGGTCGGGGCGACGAAGGGCGACGACGTCCCCGCCGAGGTTCGGATGCGCTGCTACGAAGCCCTCTTCGACGGCTACTACCCGAAGGACCGCGCGATGGTCTCGGTCTTCCCCGCCGCGATGCGGTACGCGGGACCGAAGGAGGCGATCTGGCACGCCATCGCTCGCAAGAACTACGGCTGCACCCATTTCATCGTGGGGCGTGATCACGCGGGCGTCGGCGACTACTACGGCACGTACGAGGCCCAGGAGATCTTCGACCGGTTCGAGCCGGACGAGCTCGGCATCACCCCGCTCCGGTTCGAGCACTCGTTCTTCTGTCTGCGCTGTGAGGGGATGGGCTCGCCGAAGACGTGCCCGCACGGGGACGACGATCGCGTGATCCTGTCCGGGACGAAGGTGCGAGAGATGCTCCGGGCCGGCGAGGTCCCGCCGATCGAGTTCAGCCGTCCCGAGGTGGCGGCGATCCTGATCGAGGCGATGCGCGGCCGGGGCGCCTGAGCCGCCGCGGCCCGGGGTTGAGTCCGGGCGCACCGGCGGTTTGCTCACCACGCTGCGCGTTCGCTACGCTGCTGGTGCGGGAGCGCGGCCGAGCCGCGAGGAGGCCCCCGACGATCGCTCGCAGGATCACGGTTCGAAGCGTGCTCGCCCTGGCCGTCGCGGCCGGCGCCCTGGGGCTCTCTCCGGCCCTCGCCGACACCAAGCACGAGCTCGACGCAGCCAAGGCCGAGCTGGCGCAGGTGCAGGCCGAGCTCGATCGCGCCACCGCGGCGTGGAACGACGCCGTCACCCGTCTCGGGGAGACCAGGGACGACATCACCCAAACCCGGGTGCGGATCGGCTCGATCGAGCGTCGCCTCCAGCACATCCAGGAGCGCCTGTCCGATCGGGCCGTGGCCGCCTTCACCACCGGGCCGGCCAGCACGATCGACCTCCTGCTGTCCTCGGCGTCGTTCACGGAGTTCTCGGACCGGCTCGAGTTCCTCGGCAGCGTGACGCAGGGCGACGTCGATCTCTCCCTCGAGGAGCGCAACGCCCAGGAGGACCTGCGCCGCGAGCGCGAGGACCTCGTCTCGCTCTCCGAGCGGCAGGCCGACGCGGCGGCGGCGCTGCGTTCGGCCCAGCAGTCGATCGACGCGCAGTTCGGCCGGATCCAAGACCGGGTGGCCGGCCTCACCGCCCGTTACCGGGAGGAGGTCGCGGCGCGGCAGGAGCTGCAGATCCTCGGCCAGCGAGTCGATCCGAGCTCACCGATCCAGGTCTGCCCGGTGGCCGGGCCGAACTCGTTCGTGGACTCGTTCGGGTGGCCGCGCCCGGGGGGCCGGACCCACCAGGGGATCGACCTGATCTCGCCGTTCGGCACGCCGATCGTGGCGGCGCACCCCGGGGTCGTCTCGCACAGCTCGAGCGTCCTGGGCGGCAACCAGGCCTACGTCCGCGCCTCGAGCGGCACGTACACGTTCTACGCCCACCTGTCGAGCTACAGCTCCGCGAGCGGCAGCGTCGGCGCCGGCACCGTGATCGGCTACGTCGGGAGCACCGGCGACGCGGGAAGCACGAACCACCTGCACTTCGAGTACCACCCCGGGGGCGGGGCGGCCGTGGACCCGTACCAGATGCTGCTCGGCGTGTGCTGACGGACCGACCGTCCTGGACGGGGCCGTTTGCGGCCCCCGGCGTTACGATTCCTGCCAACCCGACGAGGGGCTGCATGTGAGCGAACAGACGAACCGAAGGATCGACCACATCCGGCAGCCGGCGTTCGTCGAGTCGCTGGGCGAGCTGTCGCTCGAGGAGCTTCGGCGCCGCCGCGACGACTGCCTGGCCGAGCGGGAATACCTCTCCCTGCTCCGGCGTCTGGTGCAGGGACGGGCCGAGATCCTCAAGGCCGAGGTCGAGCGGCGGGACGCCTCGGGTGAGCAGGTGCCGCTCGTCGAGCGGCTGGCCGAGATCCTGTCGGGCGAGTCCCAGGGCCCCGCTCGCGGCGAGGCCGTCCGCATCAGCGTCCCCGAGGAGGAGATGCTGCTGGCCCGGCGGCGGGTGGAGCGTCTCGTCGCCGACGCCGGGCTCTCGGATCCCGGTTCCCTCGACGACGACCGGCTGGCCGGGGCGGTGGAGATGCTGGCCGGGGAGGAGCGCGAGGTCTCCGAGGCCCGGGGCGTGGTCATGGCGGTGCTGGACGTCGTGCAGGAGGAGCTGAAGCGCCGCTACAAGGACGACCCCTCGCTCGTCCTGAGCTGATCCCGCTCCGCCGGCATCCCCGCGGACCACACGTCGTACGGAACCCAGGGGAGCCGTCGCAGGCCGTCTGGTGGATGCGCCCAGCGGCAACGGGGGAGCGCCGCGGACCACGGTCAATTCCGCCCGTGGAGGGATGGTCCGCGTCGGGAAAAGACGCCACGCTGCGGCCGCACTGCAATCGATGCGCACACGTGCGGCCCTACATGAACGAGACAACCCTCTTCCCCGGCGCGGGCCCGGATCCTCGGGACCCTGAGCTGCCCGCGGTGCACGATCAGATGATCGTGTTCGCGCGGGAGCTCGGTGAGCTCTACCGTCTGGAACGGACGCGGAGCTCCCAGCTCGAGCGGGCGCTCGGGAGCCTCCAGGAGAGCTACCTGGCGACGATGAAGTCGCTCGCGCAGGTGGTCGAGGCCAAGGACCGGAACACGCGCGGTCATCTCGACCGGACCCAGGCGTACGGGCTCGCCCTGGCCGAGCGGATCGACCCGGAGCTGGCCGAGTCGCCGACGCTCGGCTACGGGTTCTTCCTCCACGACATCGGCAAGGTGGGCGTCCCCGAACACATCCTGTGCAAGCGGGGTCCGCTGACGGCCGCCGAGTGGCAGGTCATGCGGCGACACCCCCTGATGGGCGCCCAGATCGTCGCGCCGATCGCGTTCCTGAACGACACGGTCGACCTCATCCGGCACCATCACGAGCGGTTCGACGGCACGGGCTACCCGGACGGCCTGCGTCGGGACCAGATCCCTCTGACCGCGCGGATCTTCTCCGTGGCCGACGCCTTCGACGCGATGACGAGCGATCGCCCCTACCGGGGGTCGATCGGGGTGGAGCGGGCCCTCGGCGAGCTCGAGGCCGGCGCCGGTGGGCAGTTCGACCCCGAGGTCGTCCGCGTCTTCGTCACGATGGTCGATCGTCGCGTGGAGCCGGTCCGGGACCGGGCCACCGTTTCGAGTCTCGCGGTCTGACCCCGGCCCGGCCGCCGGGCTACCCTTGCCATCCATGGCCGCACCGGCGCCGCTCGTCCGCGTGGTTCGCTCGGGCGTCCAGGAGAGCGTCCACCTCGGCCACGTCGCCGTGTGCGATCCGCGGGGCCGCGTCCTGGCCGCGGCGGGCGACCCTCACCATCTGCTGTTCTCACGGTCCTGCCTGAAGCCGCTCCAGGCGGCGGTCTCCCTCGCACGGATCGACGTCGAGCTGTCCGACGACCTGGTGGCGATCATGTGCGGCTCGCACAACGGGGAGGCGGAGCACGTCCGGGCCGTCCGGCGCCTCCTGCGCGCGGCGGGCGCCCGCGAATCCGACCTGCGCTGCCCGCCCGACCTGCCGTCTCGACGTGAGGACGCGGCCCGCGCCGCCCGGCCCCGCCCCGTGTACCACAACTGCTCCGGCAAGCATGCCGGGATGGTCGCGGCATGCGCCGGCGCCGGGTGGCCGGTGCCCACGTACCGCGATCGTTCCCACCCCCTCCAGCGCGAGGTGGCCCGGGCCGTCCGGCGGGCCACGGGCGCCTCGCGGGCGCCGGTCGGCGTGGATGGGTGCGGGGTGCCGACGTTCGGCCTGCCGCTGGCCGCGATGGCCACGCTGTTCGCGCGCCTCGCCCGGCCCGAGCGGCTCGGCGACCTCGCGCCGTTCGCGGCTCGCGCCGTGGGGGCGATGCGCGCCCACCCCCTCCTGGTGGCGGGGACGCGGCGCACGGACACCCTGCTGATGCGCGTCGTTCCGGACGTCGCATCCAAGGGGGGCGCCGAGGCCCTGGCCTGCGCGGCGGTGCTGGACCAGGGCGTCGGGGTCGCCGTCAAGATCGCCGACGGCGGCGACCGGGCCGCCGGGCCCGCCCTGGTGCGGGCGCTCCATCTCTTGGACGCCGTCACCGCCGATCAGCTCGAGGCGCTCGCCTCCGTGGCCCGGCGACCGGTGCTGGGGGGCGGGCGGCAGGTCGGGGAGCTCGTGGCCGGCTTCCGGCTCCGCCGGCCGAGGGGATGAGGCCGCGGCCGGCGGTCCCCTCGCTCGCGCGATGCCTCGATACGATGCTCGGATGGGCTCGACCCTTGGGCGGCACCGGGACCGCCCGCGCGTGGCCGTCGTCAGCCTCCACACCTCGCCCCTCGACCAGCCGGGCGGCGGCGACTCCGGCGGCATGAACGTGTTCATCCGCGCCGCGGCGGAGCGGATGGCGGCCAAGGACCTGGATGTGGACGTCTTCACCCGGTGCCGGGGGCGGGGTGGCCCCGAGGTGGACGAGCTGGGGGGGTCCCGGCTCATCCACGTCAAGGCGGGACCGTGCGCGCCGGTCCCGAAGGAGGAGCTCCCGAGATACCTTCCCGAGTTCCTCGGCGGCGTGCTGCACCGCCAGCGGGCCGAGGGGACCCGGTACGACCTCGTGCACACCCACTACTGGCTGTCCGGGTGGGTGGGGCGCAGCACCAAGGAGATCTGGGGCGTGCCGCTCGTGGCCTCCTTCCACACGCTCGGGAAGGTGAAGAACTACTCGCTCGCCCTGGGCGAGCGTCCGGAGCCCGAGGTCCGGCTGGCCGGTGAGGAACGCGTGATCGCCGAGGCCGATCGTCTGGTCGCGGCGACGCCCTCGGAGGCCGCTCAGCTCGTCGGCCTGTACCGCGCCGAGTCGGAGCGGATCCGGCTCATCCCGCCGGGCGTGGACCACTCGCTCTTCTTCCCGCGCCCCCGCGACGAGGCCGCCGGGCGGCTGCACCTGGCGGGAGCCCGGCTGCTCCTGTTCGTGGGCCGGCTCCAGGTCCACAAGGGCCCCGACGTTGCCGTCCGGACCCTCGCCGAGCTGATCGCGCGCGATCCGGGCGGGACGGCGGACGTCGTGCTGGCCCTCGTCGGCGGGCCGAGCGGAGCCGGCCACGGCGCCGAGGTGGCCCACCTCATGGATCTCGCCTCCGCCCTCGGCGTCGGCGAGCGCGTGATGTTCTTCCCCCCGCAGCCGCAGGCTCGGCTGGCGGACTTCTACGCCGCGGCGGAGGCCGTGCTCGTCCCGTCGCGCTCCGAGTCGTTCGGGCTCGTAGCGCTCGAGGCGCAGGCGTGCGGGACGCCGGTGATCGCGGCCGGGGTGGGGGGGCTCCGCTACGTGGTCGACGACAGGGTGACCGGGTACCTCGTGGAGGGCCACGACCCGAGCGACCACGCGGATCGCGTCCTGTCGATCCTGCGCGACGGGGCCGGCGCCCGCCGGATGGGCGCGGCGGGCGTGGCGCACTCCATCCGTTTCTCGTGGGACTCGACCGCCGACCGGATGGTGACCGTGTACCGCGAGCTCCTCGACGGCGGCGCCGCCCCGGCCCCGTGACCGTCCCCGTCCTGCGGGGGCGCGAGGTCGTCCTCCGTCCCGTCGAGGATGCCGATCACCCCGTCATCCTCGAGTGGCAGAACGACCCCGAGGTGTGGTGGTGGATGGACTACGAGCGGACCTTCACGCTCGAGGACGTCCACGCGAGCGAGGCGCTCGCGAAGGTGGAGGGACACCCGTTCCTGATCGAGGCGCCGGACGGCCGTCCCATCGGACGTATCGGGTTGAACCAGTTCAGCGAGCGCGACGAGACCTGCTCGCTGTACGTCTTCGTCGGCGACGCCCGGTACCGGGACACCGGCTTCGGCCAGGACGCCATCCTCACGCTGCTCCGCTGGGGCTTCGACACCTTCGGGCTGCACCTCGTGCAGCTGTGGGGGTTGTCGACGAACACGCGCGCGATGCGCGCGTACGAGCACGTCGGGTTCGCCGTCGACGGAACGCTTCGGGAGCGCTCGTTCAAGAGCGACGGGGAGCGGTACGACCGCACGATCTTGAGCATCACGCGACGCGAGTTCGACGCGTTGCACCGCGCATAGGCTCGCCGAACGCGTTGCGGCGCAACGGTGTACGGACTGCCGACGTCATGCGTTCATGTTCTTGTCACTCTTTCCACCGTGCCCGCTACCAGCGCATATGGCGTCTGACCTGGGGGTTCTTCGAGTTGACCCCCGTACCGGGGCGACGTTAGATTCGCGTCGCTCCGAGCAGTCGGAGCGGCCGAGTCAGGGAACCGAAGTCGGGACCCCTGGGAAAGCCGTAAGGCCAACTGGGCGCACCTGCTCGTATGGTTGGGAAGGCCAACTAGCTGTGCGGGTGGGGAGGCTCGGGCGGCCCCAAAGCCCAACGAAAGGGTCTACGGCCAGGAAACCGAGACGGCTGTGAGAGGTTGCTCGGGGCACCTGAGCCCGAGGGGCCGACGGTGGTTGGAGGCTTCGGCTTCCGACGAGCCGGAGGTCCCTCGGGTTCTTTTCTGCGACCCTCGTTCTCTCCGGCCGGCGTCCTCTCCTTCCCCTCGCGCCGGGCCCGTCTTGTTCGCCTTCGTCCACGCGGGTAGCGTTGCGCGGACATGGCATCCGAGCGCGAGAGCGACGCCCGCGGCCGGCGCGACCAGATCGTCGAGGTGGCCATGCGTCACTTCGCCGAGCACGGCTACCGAGGAGCGCGCGTCGAGGACATCGCGGCCGAGGTCGGGGTGGCCAAGGGAACGGTGTTCCTGCACTTCGGCAACAAGGAGGGGCTGTTCCTCGCGGCCTTCGAACGCGCGGTGCGCGAGCTCCCCGCCTGGCTCGACGTCCCCGAGGAGGTCAAGGAGCAGGGCTTCTGGGCCGTGCTCGAGCACTGGCTCGTGCGCACGGAGCAGTTCTTCGCCGAGGTCTGGGTGCAGAACCGGGTGGCCATGATCGGGCGCTACGACACGGGGCTCGGCATGCGCCGGCCGATCGACCGGTTCATGCGCAGCGAGGATCCGTACGGGACCCTGGAGTTCGTCGAGTTCGGCGTCCGGCGCGGCGAGATCCGCGACGACGTCGACAGCGACATGATCGCGTCGATGCTGGACTGGCTGGCCGAGCGGTTCCAGGACGCGCTGGCGAGCGAGGAGCTTGATCCCGGCCTCGTGCATCGCAAGCCCTTCCTCCCGGAGCGTCGCGCGAACCGGATCCGCGAGTTCCTGGAGCTCGTGCGCACGGGGCTCGCCGCGCGCTGAGGCGGGCCTCCGGGCCTCGGCTGGGTGCTGGGTCCGGGCTGGTAGCGTGCCCGCCGTGAACGGTCCCCTGCTTCGCGGACCCGTCCTGCGGCTCACGCGGGCGGGATGGTTCAAAAGGCTCGCGACCGGCCGGGCGGGGTGGCTGGTCGCGTCGAGGTTCGTGGCGGGCGACACGCTCGACGCCGCGATCACCACGGCCGGTGTGCTCGAGCGCCGCCAGTGCGCGACGATCCTCGACCACCTCGGCGAGAACGTGACGGCGCCCGAGCACGCCGCCGAGGCGGTCGCCGCGTACGTCCGGGCGCTCGACCGGATCGAGGACGAGCCCGGCCTCGATCTCACGATCTCGGTCAAGCTCACGCAGCTCGGGCTCGACTTCTCGACGGACCTGGCGGTGGCCAACCTCGAACGCGTGGTGGACGCCGGCCGCGACCGTGTCGTCATGATCGACATGGAGTCGAGCGCCTACGCCGACCGCACGCTCGAGGTGTTCCGGGCGCTCCGGGCCCGGACCGACCGGGTCGGGGTCTGCCTGCAGGCGTGCCTGCACCGCACGCCGCGCGACGTCGAGGACCTGCCGCTCGCGTCCACCGTTCGGCTCGTCAAGGGCGCCTATCTCGAGCCCCCCGAGGTGGCGATCGAGGATCGGCGGGAGGTCGACCGCGCCTTCGCCCGCCTGGCCGCCACCATCCTGTCGCGGGGCCACACCCTGCACGTCGCCACGCACGACCCGGACCTGCTCGAGGGGACCCGGGCGTACGTCGAACGGACCGGCACGTCGTGGAAGCGGGTGGACTTCCAGTTCCTCCTCGGCGTGCGTCGCGACCTCCAGGCGCGCTACGCGGACGAGGGGTATCCGGTCACGATCTACGTCCCCTACGGGACGGAGTGGTACCCCTACCTCACTCGACGGTTGGCCGAGCGCCCTGCCAACATGTGGTTCTTCCTGTCGAACCTGGCGCGGGTTCGGCGATGACCGCGGAACGCAGAGGGGGATCGATGAGGGAGAGCCGGACGTGACCGACGGGCGCACCGTGGCGTTCCTGGGCGGCGGCCGCATGGGTGAGGCGCTCGTCTCGGGACTGATCCGCTCGGGCGGGCGAACCGCCGACGAGATCGTGGTCACGACCCGGCGCGAGGAGCGGGCCCACGAGATCGCGGAGCGGTACGGCGTCGCGACGACCCGCTCGAACCCGGACGCCGTGGGACGGGCCGAGGTCCTCGTCCTCATGGTCAAGCCCCAGGACATGGGCACGCTGCTGGACCAGATCGCCCCGGCCGTCACGCCGCAGCACGTCGTGGTGAGCTTCGCGGCGGGGATCCGAACCTCGTTCGTCGAGCGCCGCCTCGTGCCGGACGTGCCCGTGGTCCGCGTGATGTCGAACGTCGCCGTGCTCGTCGACGAGGCGATGTCGGTGGTCGCGCCGGGCGCGCGGGCCGAGGACTCGCACCTGGCGATCGCAGAGGAGATCCTCGGCTACGTGGGACGGGTGATCCGGCTGAAAGAGTCGCACCTGGACGCGATCACGGCGACGAGCGGCAGCGGCCCCGCCTACTTCTTCCTGCTGGCCGAGGCCATGATCGAGGCCTGCATCCTTCTGGGGCTGTCTCGCGACGTCGCGACGGAGCTGATCGTGCAGACCATGCTCGGCTCGGCCAAGATGCTGCGTGACACGGGGAAGCACCCGGTCGAGCTGCGGGAGATGGTGACCTCCCCGGGGGGAACGACGATCGCGGCGATCCGCGTCCTGGAGGAGACCGGCGTGCGGGCCGCCTTCCTGAACGCGATCGACGCGGCGTGCCGCCGGGGCGCCGAGCTGGCGCAGGGCGGCGACGAGGACGAAGGCTAGGACGGGAGCGAGGTGACGGATGGGACGAGGTGACCGGGCGCGGGTGCGGTGGGCGCACGACCGCGAGCGCAAGAAGAAGGACGGAGAGAAGCGGAGGGCGGCCGAGCGGGCCGCGGCGCGAAAGGCGGCGGCCAAGAAGTAGCCGCTACGGGCGCCCGATGCGGTTGCCCAGGACCCCGATCCCCTCGGCCTCGACCTCGACCTCGGCGCCGGGCCAGATCCGCTGCTCGAACCCGGGGATCTCGAACGGGCCCGACGCGAACGCCTCGCCCGGGCCGAGCGCCTCGGTCCGCGAGGCCCGCTCCACGTCGTGCAGGAGCCCTCGGGCGGTGCCGTTCAGGTTGCCCTTGATCCACTCCTCGCCGTCGACGCGGACGGTGACGAACGCGGTCTGGGGGTCGAGCTCGTCGGCCGTCACGATGCAGGGACCGATCGAGATGGGCACGCCGTCGGGGCTCGCCATCGGGTCCCCGGTGGTGCTGCGCGCCAGCCAGTCGCCGACGAGCGTGTAGCCGAACACCACCGAGGACGTCTCCTCGGTGGTGAGCGGATCCTCGACCCGCCGGCGCAGGACGGCCGCGATCTTGGGGTGGAACTCCAGCCAGCCGGCCCCCGCCGGCCAGGGGATCTCGTCGCCCGGGCCGAAGATGCGGCGCGAGCCGTCGAGCGCGTCGGCCGAACGAAGGGCCGCGGGAAGGATGGGCGCGAGCAGGTGCGCGTGATCGACGACGCAGGCCTTCGCCTCGTCGCGCTCGAGGGCGGCACGGGCGGCATCGAGAACGGTGCCCCCGTTGCCCTTGACCAAGCGCTCCATCGTCGCGGGGAAGGCGGGGTGACCGACCGCGTCGGCCAGGTCCACGATCTTCCCCTCGAGCAACGCTCCCAGCCGCCGGTGCCCCCGCCGGTCGAAGGTCACGAGCCTCAAGGGAGGCCGATGGTACGCCCGGGCCGGGGCCGATTCCAGGCTATCCCGAGGTCAGTTGGGCCGGTGCGCGCGACTTGGGGGCCCTCGGTCCCGGCGGCTACGATGTGGCTGGTCAGCGCGCACGTTCCGCCGCGTTCCGCAAGGAGGGACACCCCATGGCTGAGCAGGGCTTCCGCATCACCTACGCCACGATGTCGGCCGACAACGAGGAGCTGCACCGCCAGTACGAGCGGGGCATCGAGGTGGCGCGCTCCTGGCTCGGCCAGAAGCACTCCCTGTACGTGAACGGCGAGGCCCGCGACGGGTCCGGGCACAAGGAGGCCCGCTCGCCCATCGACGGGACGGTGATCGGGGAGTTCGCGCTCGGCACGCGCGAGGACGTCCGCGACGCCGTGGCGGCGGCCAGGGCCGCGTTCCCCGAGTGGGCCAACCGCCCGTGGCAGGAGCGGGTAGCGATCATGCGCAAGGCTGCGGACATCATGAGCGAGCAGCGCAACGAGCTGTCGGCGCTCATGGCGATCGAGGTCGGCAAGAACCGGCTCGAGGCGCTCGGGGACGTCGAGGAGTCGGCGGATCTGATCCGGTGGAACGCCAACGAGATCGAGCGCAACGACGGGTTCCGCAAGCCGATGCAGTCGCTCGGCTCGTCCGGCGAGTACTACGACGTCCTGCGGCCGTACGGGGTGTGGGCCGTGATCAGCCCCTTCAACTTCCCGATGGCGCTGGCGGCCGGCCCCTCGTCCGGCGCCCTGGTCGCCGGCAACTGCGTCGTCTTCAAGCCCGCCCACATGGGCGTGTTCACCGGGCTCAAGCTGTACGAGATCTACATCGCGGCCGGCGTCCCCAAGGGCGTCGTCCACTACCTCAGCGGGCCGGGCAGCGTGATCGGGGACGAGATCGTCAACCACCCCGACGTGGCCGGGATCACCTTCACCGGCTCGTACGAGGTGGGGATGGGCATCTACAAGAACTTCGCCAAGGACTACCCCAAGCCGGCCATCTGCGAGATGGGGGGCAAGAACCCCACGATCGTCTCCGACAAGGCGGACCTCGACAAGGCGACCGACGGCGTGATGCGCTCGGCGTTCGGGTACGGCGGGCAGAAGTGCTCGGCCAACTCGCGGGTGTACGTCCACCGGAGCGTGCACGACGAGTTCGTCAGCCTCCTCAAGGACAAGACAGAGAAGATCGCGATCGGCGACCCGTTGAAGAAGGAGAACTGGCTCGGGCCGGTGATCGACGAGAGCGCCGTCGCGACGTTCGAGCGGGCGGCCGAGGAGGCCAAGAAGAACGGCACCGTGGTCACCGGCGGCGAGCGACTGACCGAGGGCGAGTTCGCCAAGGGCACGTTCGTCCAGCCCACGGTGGCCGAGCTCCCACTCGACTCCTGGGTGTGGAAGGAGGAGCTGTTCGTCCCGTTCGTGGCGGTCGCGCCGTACGACGACCTGGACGAGGCGATCCGGCTCGCCAACGACACCGAGTACGGGCTGACGGCGGGCTTCTACAGCGAGGACCGTGCCGAGATCGACCGATGGCTGAGCTCGATCGAGGCCGGCGTCGTCTACGTGAACCGGCGAGCGGGCGCCACCACGGGCGCGTGGCCGGGCGTGCAGCCGTTCGGGGGCTGGAAGGGGTCGGGCACCAGCGGCAAGGCGGGCGGCGGCCCGTACTACGTCCAGCAGTACCTGCGCGAGCAGTCCCGGACGGTGATCGAGGAATGAGCGTCGAGGAGCTGACCGATCTCGCGAACGCCCAGGCCCCCCGGCTCCTGACCGAGGTCCCGGGGCCGGAGGCCCTGGCGAGGATCGATCGAGACGGCAAGGTCACCAGCCCGTCGCTTCCCCGCGCCTATCCGCTGGTCCCCAGGCGGGGCGGCGGCTCGGTGATCGAGGACGTGGACGGCAACCTGTTCCTCGACCTCAACGCGGGGATCGCGGTCACGTCGACGGGGCACGCCCATCCCAAGGTGGTCGAGGCGATCCGCCGGCAGGCCGGCGAGCTCCTGCACTACTCGGGAAGCGACTTCTTCCTCCCGATCTACTCGGACGTCTGCGAGGAGCTCGACCGCATCGCGCCGTTCAAGGAGGACGCCCGGACCTTCCTCACGAACTCGGGGACGGAGGCCGTCGAGGGCGCCATCAAGCTGGCGCGGTACGCGACGGGACGGCAGTACGTGATCGCGATGCTGAACGCCTTCCACGGGCGCTCGTACGGGAGCGTCTCGCTCACAGCCAGCAAGGCCAAGTACCGGACGGGGTTCGGCCCGCTCCTTCCCGGCGTGTTCCACACCCCGTTCGGCGACTTCGAGCACATCGAGGAGGTCCTGTTCAAGCGGCTGGTCTCGCCCTCCGAGGTCGCGGCGATCGTCGTCGAGCCGATCCTCGGCGAGGGCGGTTACGTCCTGCCGCCGGACGGGTGGTTCGGGTACCTCCGGGACCTCTGCGACCGCCACGGGATCCTGCTCGTCGCCGACGAGGTGCAGTGCGGGATGGGACGGACCGGCAAGATGTGGGCGATCCAGCACTTCGGCGTCGAGCCCGACATCGTGCTGGCCGGCAAGGGCATCGCGAGCGGCATGCCCCTCGGCGCGATGATCGCGCGGGAGAGCCTGATGACCTGGGAGGTCGGCGCCCACGGGTCCACGTACGGCGGCAACCCGGTCTCGTGCGCGGCCGCGCTGGCCACGATCGAGCTGATCGAGGGCGGCCTGATGGACAACGCGCGGGAGGTCGGCGGCGTGCTGGTCGACGGCCTCCGCGGCATCCAGCAGCGCCATCCGCAGATCCGCGACGTCCGCGGGCTCGGGCTGATGATCGGTGTGGAGCTGTCCGACCACGACACGATGGTCGCCGTCGAGCACGCGGCGTTCCGCCGGGGACTCCTGGTGCTCGGGTGCGGGGACTCGGTGATCCGGATGGCGCCGCCGCTCGTGTTCCGCATGGATCAGACCGACACCGCGCTCCGGATCTTCGAGGAGGCGGTGTCCGAGGTCGAGACGGCGGCGGGCGGGGACACGCTGGCGTGACCCTCGAGCTCGATTCGCTGAGCTTCGACTGCGCGCAGCCGGTGCGGGTGGCGAGGTTCTGGGCCGCGGCCCTCGGCTTCGAGCTCGATCCCGAGTCGAACGACGAGCTGGCGTGGATCGCCGACCCGTCTTGCCGAACCCGCGGCATCTTCTTCCAGGCCGTTCCGGAGTCGAAGATCGCCAAGAACCGGCTCCACATGGATCTCCGTCCGGCCGGCTCGATGGCCGCGGAGGTCGAGCGCCTCGCCGGGCTCGGGGCGGTGACCGTGGGGCGGGTGGACGAGGGCGGGAGCTTCTGGACGGTCATGCGGGACGTCGAGGGCAACGAGTTGTGCGTCCTGCGTGGCCCCGAGGACGGCTGGACCCCCGAGCCATGAGCCCAAGGACATGAGCAAGGTCGCCACGATGCACGACGCGGTCGCGGAGCTCGTTCGCGACGGCGACACCGTGGCGATCGAGGGTTTCACTCACCTGATCTGCTTCGCCGCCGGCCACGAGATCATCCGCCAGGGCCGGCGAGACCTCACGCTGGCCCGGATGACGCCGGACGTGGTGTACGACCAGATGATCGGCGCGGGGGTGGCGAGGAAGCTCGTCTTCAGCTGGCTGGGCAACCCCGGGGTGGGGTCGCTGCATGCGGTGCGGCGCCGGATCGAGCACGCCGACCCCGAGCCCCTGGAGATCGAGGAGTACTCGCACTTCGGGATGGTCTGCCGCTACGTCGCGGGGGCCTCGAACCTCCCGTTCTTCCCGATCCGCTCGTACTACGAGAGCGACATCCCGAGCGTGAACCCGAACATCCTCCCCATGCGCTCGCCGTACGAGGACGGCACCGAGGTGTACGTCGTGCCGCCGCTGAAGCCCGACGTGACGATCGTCCATGCCCAGCGCGCCACGACCACCGGCGACACGCAGATCTGGGGGCTGCTGGGGTGCCAGAAGGAGGCGGCGTTCGCGGCCGAGCGTGTGATCGTCGTCTGCGAGGAGATCGTCGACGAGTCCGTCGTCCGCCGCGATCCGAACCGGACGGTGATCCCGGGGGTGGTGGTCGACGCCGTCGTCGAGCAGCCGTTCGCGTGCCATCCGAGCTACACGCAGGGGTACTACGACCGAGACAACGCCTTCTACCGGGAGTGGGAGGGCATCTCCAAGGACCCGGAGGCGCTGGACGCCTGGCTCAAGGAGTGGGTCTTCGACCTGCAGAGCCACGCCGAGTACGTGGAGAAGATGGGCGACCGGTGGGAGGGGCTCCGGCCCGGCGACCGCCCCTCGGGCGAGGTCAACTACGGGGAGTACGCGTGAGCGAGCCCGTCTACTCGAAGAACGAGATGATGATCTCGGCCAGCGCGCGGACGCTCGCCGGCGAGCGGATCTGCTTCGTCGGCGTGGGCCTGCCGAACATCGTGTGCAACCTCGCGCAGCGAACGGTCGCCCCCGAGCTCCAGCTCGTGTACGAGGCGGGGGTGTTCGGGGCCCGTCCGGCCCGCCTGCCGCTCTCGATCGGCGATCCGACGCTGGTGTCCGGATCGACCGCCGTCACGTCGATGTTCGAGCTGTTCGCGTTCTACCTCCAGGCCGGCCTGATCGACGCCGCGTTCCTCGGCGGGGCGCAGATCGACCGGTTCGGGAACCTGAACACAACCGTGATCGGCGACTACGCCACGCCGAAGGTGCGGCTGCCGGGCTCGGGCGGCGCGTGCGAGATCGCGATCCACGCGCGACGGATCCTGGTGATCATGCGGCAGGCCCAGCGCTCGTTCGTCGACCGCCTGCACTTTCGTACGTCGCCCGGCCACTCGGGCGATCCCGCGCACGATCAGGCGCGCGGGTGGTTCGGCAGCGGGCCGACGAGCGTCGTCACCGACCTCGGCGCGTACGGGTTCGACGAGGCGACCGGGGAGATGACGCTCCTGACGCTGCACCCGGGCGTCACGCTCGAGCAGGTGCGCGAGAACATGGGATGGGACCCCAAGCTCGCGGCCAACCTCGGCGAGACGCCGCCGCCCACGGACGAGGAGCTCCGGATCATACGGACCGAGCTCGATCCCGAGGGCGTCCACACGTCCTGAGAGGGCTGAGAGACTGACGCCGTGAGCGATCGCGACCGTGACCCCGAGCCCGACGGCGAGCGCCCGCCCGACCCCGACGCGGAGCCGCCCGCGCTCGACACGTCCGACGAGCCCGAGCCGGACTGGGCCGAAGGGATCCGTCGCGGTCGGCGCGAGCGAGCCGAGCGGCTCCGGTCGCTCCTCGGTCCGACCGACGACGAGGAGGAGGGGCCGCCGGCATGAGCCACGTGTTCCACCGGGTCCTGGGGCGCGAGCTCCCGCGGGCGGTGCGGGCCGAGGGCGTGTGGATCGAGGACGCGGAGGGGACCCGGTACCTCGACGGCGCCGGCGGCGCGATCGTCGTCGGCGTGGGCCATGGCGACGCCTCCCTCGTCGCCGCCATGACCGAGCAGGCCTCGCGGACCCCGTACGTCCACGGCACGGTGTTCACGACGGACGCGCTCGAGGCCTACGCGGACGACGTGGCGACCGTGCTCCCGCTCGACGACCCGCGCGTCTACCCGGTGTCGGGCGGCAGCGAGGCCGTCGAGACCGCGATCAAGCTCGCACGGGCCTACCATCTCGCGCGCGGCGAGGCGTCGCGGACGATCGTGATCGGGCGACGCGCGTCGTACCACGGCAACACCCTTGGGGCGCTCGACGCCGGCGGCAAGGAGGCGCTGAAGCGTCCTTACTCCCCGTGGCTGGGGCGCTTCCGGCAGGTCGAGGCGGCGTACGAGTACCGGTGCCCCAACCCCGCCCACCCCGCCGGCTGCGGCGCGTGGCACGCGGCCGAGCTGGAGCGCGCCATCGAAGCCGCCGGTCCGGACGCCGTCGCGGCGTTCATCGCCGAGCCGGTCGGCGGTGCGACGCTCGCCGCGGCCGTGCCCTCCGAGGACTACTGGCCGGCCGTCGCCGACGTGTGCCGGCGCCGCGGCGTGCTCCTGATCGCCGACGAGGTCATGACCGGCTTCGGCAGGACGGGGCGGTGGTTCGGACTCGACCACTGGGGGGTACGCCCCGACATCCTCACCGCCGGGAAGGGCTCGACGAGCGGGTACTGGCCGTTCGGGTTCGCGGCCTGCAGCCGCGACGTGTTCGAGACCGTCCGTCCGAAGGGGTTCGTCCACGGGTTCACGTGGTCGCACAACGGCGTCGGCGCCGCCGTGGCCCACGCCACGCTGCGCCGGCTCCGAGAGGGAGACCTCGTCGAGGCCAGCGCCCGGACCGGCGAGCGCCTCCTCAAGGAGCTGTCCTCGGCGCTCGGCGAGGATCCGATCGTCGGCGACGTCCGCGGCATCGGGTTGATGATCGGCGTCGAGCTGGTCGCCGACCGGTCGACGAAGGCTCCGTTCCCGCGCGCCGACCAGGTCACCGAGCGCGTCGTCGCCGCCGCGCGCGAGCTCGGCCTCCTCCTGTACTCGAGCACCGGCCACGTCGACGGCGCCGACGGGGACCTCGTGATGCTCGGCCCGCCGTTCGTGATCTCGGACGCCGAGTGCGACCTGGTGGTCGAGCGGACCGCGGCCGCGATCGCCCGGGTCTCGAGCCCGAGGTAGCCGTGGGCGGAACCGCCGGCCTCGTGCTGTGCCCGGACGCCCGCCTGTACGACCACGGCGCCGAGCATCCTCTCCGCCCCCAGCGCGTGCTCTTCACGTGGGACCTCATCACGGCGTGCGGTCTGCTCGACGCTCCCGGCGTCTCCACGATCGACTCCCGTCCGGCCGACGACGACGAGCTCCGGCTCGTCCACGCGGACGACTTCATCGACGCCACCCGGCGGGCCGGTCACGGCGAGGCGGGGGAGTGGTGGCGGTACGGCTACGGCCCCGGCGATAACCCGATCTTCCCGCAGATGCACGAGGCCGCGGCCGCGGTGGCCGGTTCGTCGATCTCGGCGGCCGAGGCCGTGCACACCGGCCGCGTCGCCCATGCGTTCAACGCGGCCGGGGGCCTGCACCACGCGATGCCGGCGCGCGCCTCCGGGTTCTGCGTGTACGACGACCCGGCGATCGCGATCGCGTGGCTCCTGCAGCAGGGTGTGCATCCGATCGCGTACGTCGACGTCGACGTGCACCACGGCGACGGCGTGCAGGCCGTCTTCTACGAAGACCCGCGGGTCCTCACGATCTCGCTGCACGAGTCCGGCGAGTTTCTGTTCCCGGGCAGCGGGTTCGTCACCGAGCGCGGGGCGGCCGGCGGCGAGGGCACGAAGGTGAACGTCCCCTTCCACCCCGGCACCACGGACGAGGCGTGGCTCGCCGCGTTCGACGCGGTCGTGCCGCCGGTCCTTCGCGCGTTCGGCCCCAAGGTCCTCGTCACGCAGCTGGGCTGCGACACGCACGTCTCGGACCCGCTCGCCCACCTCCGGCTCACCACGCGCGCCTACCGCGAGACCGCCTCCCGGCTGCACGCGCTGGCGCACGAGCTCACCGGCGGACGGTGGATCGCCACCGGAGGGGGCGGCTACCAGTGGGCGTCCGTCGTTCCCCGGGCCTGGACCCTCTACTTCGCGGAGATGGGCGGCGTCGAGCTCGCCGACGACCTCCCCGAGGGATGGATCGAGACGATCGAGTTCGAGGTGCGCCGCGAGGTCCCCACGACGTTCTCGGATCCGCCCGTCGACGGCGACCGCCTCGATCCCGAGACGGAGCACGTGATCGCGTCCGTGCGCGAGACGTGCTTCCCCTTCTTCGGCCTGCAGCCATGAGCCCCCGGCAGGCGAAGCTCGTCTGCACGCTCGGTCCCGCCACGGCCAGCCTCGACGGGGTCCGGGCGCTGGCCGAGGCCGGCACCGACGTGTTCCGGGTCAACCTCTCACACGGCGACGAGGGCTCCCACGCCGAGCTGATCCGCCTCGTGCGAGCCGTGTCCGAGGAGCGCGGGATCGACCTGGCGGTGATGGCCGATCTCCCCGGCCCGAAGATCCGACTCGGCGAGCTCGAGGGGGGCGCCGTGCGTCTCGAGCAGGGCTCCCGGTTCGTGCTCGGCGCGGCGGACGATCCCGGCACGGCGGCCGGAGCGAGCACCACGTATGCGGGGATGGCCGGAGATGTCCGGCCGGGCGACCGCGTGCTGCTCGCCGACGGCGCGGTCGAGCTCGTCGTCGCGTCGATCGACGGCGCCACGGTCGTGTGCGAGGTGGCGCGGGGAGGGCGGATCCGATCGGGTGCGGGCGTGAACGTCCCAGCCGAGCGCCTCAGCCTCCCCGGCATCACCGAGCGCGACCGGACCGAGCTGGCCGAGGCCCTTGCCCTCGGCGTGGACCTGGTGGCGCAGTCGTTCGTGCGCGGCCCCGCCGATCTGATCGGCGTGCGGGCCCTGATGGGCGAGCGGTCGGCACCCATCGTGGCGAAGATCGAGACCCGGCCCGCCGTCGAGGCGATCGACGGGATCCTCGAGCAGGCCGACGCGATCATGGTCGCGCGGGGCGACCTCGGCGTCGAGCTGCCGATGGAGGACATCCCGATCCTGCAGAAGGAGCTGCTCCGCTCGGCGAGGCGGGCCGGCCGTCCGGTGATCGTCGCCACGCAGATGCTGGAGTCGATGACGGCGTCGCCCCGGCCGACGCGCGCCGAGGCCACCGACGTCGCGAACGCGGTGCTCGACGGCGCGGACGCCATCATGCTCTCGGCCGAGACCGCGATCGGCGAGTACCCCGTCGAGGCCGCCCGGGCCGCCGTCCGCATCGCCGAGGTGGCCGAGGATCGAGGCGCTGAGTTCCGGGCCGAGCCCGAGCCCTGCCGCCATCGCGACGAGGCCGCCGCGGTGGCCCACGCCGCGGCGCGGATCGCGGCCGACGATCCCGACGTCGTGGCGATCGCCTGTTACACGGGATCGGGCCGCACGGCCGCGCTTCTGTCGGCCGAGCGCCCCCGCGTGCCGGTCTACGCGTTCGCGCCCGACGTCGACGTCCGGCGTCGCCTCGGCCTCCGATGGGGCGTGCGCGCGCTCCCCGCGGCCGAGCCCACGGACACCGACCAGATGATCGCGTTCATGGACGAGGGCCTGCGCGCCGGCGGTTTCGCGCGCGAGGGGGACGCGCTCGTCATGACGGCCTCCTCCCCGGCCGGACGAACGCGGACGAACATGCTCAAGGTCCACCACGCCGGCGCGGCCGTGCGCTGAAGGTCTGAGTCGTACTCAGAGATGAGTCTGTTACACTCATGAGGTGAGTAAGCGACTTCAGGTGCTCCTCGGGGACGACGAGCTCGCCGAGTTCCGGGAGGCAGCGGCCAGGCAAGGCCTGACGCTCTCGGAGTGGGCTCGCCAAACTCTGCGGCGAGCCCGGGCCGAGCAGCCACGCGGCGACCGCGCCGCGAAGCTCGCCGCGGTGCGGGCGGCGTCCCGTCACGCTTTCCCGACGGCGGAGATCGAGACGATGCTTGAGGAGATCGAGCGGGGCTACGGCGCCGCACGATGATTCTCGTCGACTCCAACGTGCCGATGTACCTCGTCGGCGCGGAGCATCCTCACAAAGCGGATGCCCAGCGACTGCTCGACGACCTGATCGCCCGCGAGGAACGCCTCGTCACGGACGCCGAAGTCCTCCAGGAGATCCTGCATCGCTACACGGCTATCAGGCGGCTGGACGCGATCCAGCCGGCCTTCGACGCGGTGCTGGACCTCGTGGACGAGGTGCTTCCCATCGGGCTCGAGGAGGCCGAGGAAGCGAAGCGGATCGTGCTCGGCCGATACGGTCTCTCTGCGCGCGATGCCATACATGTCGCCACGATGCGTTCACATGAGATCCGTCGCATCCTGAGCTTCGACACAGCGTTCGACAGATTCCCCGGCATCGAACGGATCGCATAGGGACTGCTCTGAGGGGTGGTCTTGCCCGGCTTTCTTGGAGTCCGATAACCGCATTCCTCATGCCACGACCGTCAGTTGCCGTGAGCCTCGAACCATGTCGAGATGAGCATCCCGAGCGCGCTGTGACGCCGCTGCCGGTTGTGGAAGACCTCGAGGTACTCGAAGATCGCGTTCGCGAGCTCGACCCGGGTTCGCCAGGTCTGCCGGTCGAGCAGCTCAACCTGCATCGGCGACCAGAACGACTCGATCATGGCGTTGCCCTAGCAGTGGCCTCGTGACCTGAAATGGATGTCACTCCTCTTGAACCGGTCAGGATCCGCCGTCGTGCCGCGGTACGAGCGGCTGGATCAGAGTTTGGCCGCCGCCTCCAGCGTTCCGCGGCTGAGCCCGGTCAGCGCTCGGATTCCCGCAACATCGCCAGGGCACGCTCGAGGCGGCGGGCGCGCGTGTCCGGGCGCTGGGCCTCGGCGATCGAGACTGCGAGCTCGCGGCGCCGCGTGAACGAGAGGGCGTCGAACCGTTCGCGCGCCGCCCGGTCCGCGCGCAGCGTCGCGGCCAGATCGTCGGGGACCTCCACCTCGCGCGGTTGCTCGTCGTTCGAGACGACGACGTGCAGGGTGTCGCCGACCGAGGCGCCGGCGGCGGACATCACGGCCTTCGTCACGCCGAGCATCATCCGTCCGCCCATCGAGACGATGGATCCGCGATAGGGAGCGCCGTTGAACGTCGCAGCGACGGGGATGCGCCCCCCGCCGCCGAGCGCGGAGACCACGTCGGGGGGGATCACGACGAGATGGCCCCCGCTCCCCCGGGCGCTCGGGACGAGCTCCGCGTCGAAGGTCGCCCTCGCCATCGCTTCGAGCCTACCGCCCGGCCCGGCGCCGGGTCACGCGCCCGACGCCCCACCGGTACAGCGGCGGGGTCAACACCCGGAAGGCCTGCAGCGCAGCCACCCAGCGAGGGACGGACACCTCGGGCCGCAGGTGCGGAGTTCGTGCCGAGCGGTTCGATCGCCGGTATTCGAGCCTGACGGAGAGGCAGCGTGGGCAGTTCAGGGCAGCAGGCGGAGCACGACCGCGACGGCGACGGTAGCCGCAGATCCGCGCTCGCCCTCGTGAAGGAGGCGGGGCGGATCCTGACGCGCTATCTGCGCCCAGCGAGTCATCCGCGGGAGGAGACGAGGACGAGGTTCGTCCAGAGCGGGGATCTGGAGCGAGTCTTGGTTCTGATCACGCAGGCGATCGAGCTCGACCCGGATGAGCCCGCCTATCCATGGAATCTGGCCTCGTCGCTCCGTCGCCTCGATCAGCCGCAGTTCGCTCTCGCCTTCATCGAGCAGGCGATCCGCGTGGCGACCGAGGTCGGCGACTCCGAGTGGGCCGACGAGCACGTCCACCTCGCGTGGGCCGACACGGCGCTTGCCGCTCGCCAGTTCGACGTCGCGCTCGTTGCCCTCGCTCGCGCGCGAGAGAAGACGCACGACGTCGACGTGTTGGCGGAGACCTCGCGACTCGCGGCCGCCGTCGCACACGAGAGCGGCGACGAACGGCGGGCCCAGGCACTCGCCGTCGGCGCCCGGCCGAGGGCCGAGAACGGCTGACGGGGGTCAACGCGAAAGCGGGTCACCAGATCGTGCCGGCCCGGTCGTACGCGCGGATCCGACGGTCGCGCGTCACCAACGGGGCGTGCTCGGAGAGCGCCGAGGCGTAGATGAGCCGGTCGGCGGGGTCGCCGGGGAACGCCTCCTCGAGCAGTCCGGCTCGCAGCGCTCGCTCCGAGGTGAGCTCGAGCTCTTCGCACCGGTCGAGGGCCAGGGCCTGCCGGATCCAGCGATGGACGTCGCGGTCGAGCTGGATCCTGCCGCGGCGAGCGAGCATCGCGACCTCCCAGCAGCTGATCGCGCACACGCAGATCCGGTCGGCCCGATCGATCGCCTCGCGCGCCCGTCGCGACAGCCGGCTCGGCTCGGAGACCCACCAGAGCCAGATGTGGGTGTCGAGAACGATCAGGAGACCTCGGCCTCCCAGTCGGTCTCGATCGGGGCGACGAGCTCATCGTCGGAGGCGATGAAGGTGACGCTGCCGTTCAGGCTGGGTGGTTCCTCGACCGGGACGACTCGCGCGATCGGCCGGCCCCTCTTGGTCACGATGAGCTCCTCGCCGGTCTCGGCCACCTTGTCGAGGAGGCCGAGGCACTCCGCTTTGAACTTGCTGATGGCGATGGATCGTTGGGCCACTCGGGGCTCCTCGCTGTTGTGACTATGGTCAGAATACCATGGTCAGTTACTCGTCCCGCGGTCCCTCGAACGGCGTGGGCTCTCGGAGGATCTCGAGGTCGGCGAGGCCGTCGTCCGGGTTGCGGTGGAGCGTGCCGAGGAGCGCGAACCCGAGGTCCCGGATCGCGAGGTGATCGGGCCTCGGTGTGTCGGGGCGCCGGAGGCCGAGGACGATCTGGAGCCCGGCGGCATCGGCGACCCGCAGGAGCGTCCGGATCGTCGGGAGGCGATTGCCGGTCTCGATGGTCGCGAGCGTCGATTGGGAGGTGCCGATCGTGGCGGCGAGCCGGCGTTGGGACAGGCCACTGAGCTCGCGGGCGACGAGGACGAGATAGCCGGCGCCGAGCGACTGGGGTGTCGTCGGTGGGGGAGGCTCCGGCGGCGAGGTGATCTCGATTTCGAGATCACCTCGTTCGCGGACGTCCCCGCCCTCCACCGGCCGAACCCTACGCGCCGCCACCGACGCTGTGCTCACCCAGCTGAGCCGTCACCGCCCTGCGCTACGGTCCCACCGTGAGCTCCGAGACCACCGAGCGGGCCACGCGGCTCCTCGAGGCGATCGCGGGGCCCGGCTCCCGACCGCGACCGGGCCAGCTCGAGGCGATCGAGGCGGTCGCCGGCCGCCGTGGCCGCGTGCTCCTCGTCCAGCGGACCGGGTGGGGCAAGAGCGCCGTGTACTTCGTCGCCACGCGGCTCCTCCGTGACGCCGGCGCCGGGCCGACGTTGCTCGTATCCCCGCTCCTGGCCCTGATGCGGAACCAGATCGAGATGGCGAACCGAGCGGGAGTGGTGGCCGAGACCATCAACAGCTCGAATCGCGAGGAGTGGGAGCGGGTCCGCGGCGCGCTCGAGGACGGCCGCGTCGACCTTCTCCTCGTCTCGCCCGAGCGGTTCAACAACCTCGAGTTCCGCGACGACGTGCTTCCCGCGCTGGCCGGCGCCACCGGGCTGCTCGTGGTGGACGAGGCCCACTGCATCAGCGACTGGGGGCACGATTTCCGGCCCGACTACCGGCGGCTGGTACGGGTCCTCGACCTTCTTCCGCGCGGCGTCCCGATCCTGTGCACGACGGCGACCGCGAACGACCGCGTCATCGCCGACGTCACCGAGCAGCTCGGCAGCGACCTGGAGACGTTCCGCGGCACCCTGGAGCGGGAGAGCCTCGCGCTGTCCGTCGTCGACCTGCCCTCGCAGCCGGACCGCCTGGCGTGGCTCGCCCGGAACGTCCCCGCGTTCGTCGGGAGCGGGATCGTCTACTGCCTCACGATCCGCGACACGGAGCGCGTGGCCGAATGGCTCACATCCCAGGGCATCCATGCCGTCGCGTACAGCGGCGGGACCGAGAACGAGGAGCGCGAGCGGGTCGAGGCCGACCTGCTCGCGAACCGCGTGAAGGTCGTCGTCGCCACGTCGGCGCTCGGCATGGGGTTCGACAAGCCCGACCTCGCCTTCGTCGTGCACTTCCAGTCGCCGGGCTCGCCGATCGCCTACTACCAGCAGGTCGGCCGGGCGGGCCGCGCCCTCGACCACGCGCCGGCGGTGCTCCTGCGAGGCAACGAGGACCGGGACATCCAGGACTACTTCATCCGGACCGCGTTCTCCCCGCGGCGGCAGGCGGAGCAGGTGATCGAGCTGCTCGCCGAGCACGCGCGTCCGATGACCGTCGCAGAGATCCTCGCGCACGTGAACGTCCGTCGGTCCCGACTCGAGGCGATGCTCAAGATCCTCGAGGTCGAGGGGGCGATCGCCCGCCGGGACCGAGGGTGGATCCGCACGCTCCAGCCGTGGACCTACGACGCCGCGCGCGTCGAGGCGGTCACGGCCACGCGACGGGCCGAGCAGGCCGCGATGGAGGAGTACGCGACCACGCCGGGATGCCTGATGGAGTTCCTCCGGCGGGAGCTCGACGACCCGGGCGCCGAGCCCTGCGGGCGATGCGCGAACTGCACTCGAGTGCCGCCGCCGTCGGCGGTCGATCCGGAGCTCGCCGAGGCCGGTCGCGGGTACCTGCGCTCGAGATCGATCGCGGTCGAGCCGAGGAAGATGTGGCCCACCGGCCTGGACGACCTCCGCGGCCGGATCCCGGCGGAGTCGCTCCTCGAGCCGGGGCGGGCGCTCTGCGTCTACAACGACGGAGGGTGGGGCGAGCTCGTGCGCGAGTCGAAGCTGCACGGGACGGCCTTCCCGGACGAGCTCGTCGAGGCGTCGGCCCGGCTGATCACGCGCGTGTGGCGACCGGACCCGGCGCCGGAGTGGGTGACGGCGGTGCCGTCGCAGCTCCACCCGGAGCTCGTGCCGGGGTTCGCCGAGCGCCTGGCCGGCGCGCTCGGGCTGCCGTTCGTCCTGCCGGCGCGCAAGGCTCGCGAGACCGCCCCGCAGAAGGAGATGGAGAACAGCGCCCAGCAGCTCCTGAACATCCTCGATGAGTTCGAGGTCGCGAGTCGCGTGCCGTCGGGACCGGTCCTGCTCGTCGACGACATCCGCGACTCGGGATGGACGCTGACCGTGCTCGGCCGGCAGCTGCTCGAGGCCGGGAGCGGGCCCGTGTACCCGTTCGTGCTCGCCGTCGCGGTGAGCGCATGAGCCGCGTAGGGTGGTGATCGGATGGCCCGACGACGCGACGACGCGCTCGCCTCGCTCCTCCTCACGAACCGGCTGACCGAGACGGCGGCGAAGCCGCTCGCCGCGGGGGAGTTCTGGTCCCTGGTCCGGACGGTCGAGGACCCGGCCCGGCTGCTCGGCCTGGATGCGGCGGGCGTCGCACAGGCCGTGGGATCCACCGTCGCGGAGGCCGAGCGCGTGACGTCGCTGCTCGAGGCGGGTGCGGCGCTCGCGTTCGAGCTCGAGCGGCTCGAGCAGGAGGGGTTCCGCGTCCTGTCGCCGTTCGACGACGGGTACCCGGAGCGGCTCGTGACGCGGCTCGGAGACGCGGCGCCGCCGGTCCTCGTCGTGGCAGGTCCGACGTCGCTGCTCGAGCAGGACGGGATCGGGATCGTCGGTTCCCGCGACGTCACACCCGAAGGCGTCGCGGTCGCCCGCGGCGCGGCGGAGCTCGCGGTGGCCAACGGCCTCGCCGTCGTCTCCGGGGGCGCCCGCGGGGTCGACCAGCAGGCGATGGCCGCCGCGTACCAAGCGGGCGGGACAGTGGTGGGGGTCCTCGCCGAGTCGCTCCTGCGCCGGGTCCGCGACCCGGAGACCCGGAGGGCGATCGGCGAGGGGTCCGCGTGCCTCCTCACGCCGTACAAGCCCGACGCCGGGTTCAGCGTCGCGAACGCGATGGGGCGGAACAAGCTGGTCTACGCACTGTCCCGCGTGACGCTCGTCGTGGCGAGCGACCTCGAGAGCGGCGGGACGTGGGAGGGCGCGAAGGAATCGCTCTCGCGGGGCTACGGCGCCGTCGCGGTGTGGCGCGGAAGCGGGGCCGGCGCGGGCAACGAGGCGCTGGTCCGACTCGGAGCGACGCCCATCGAAGACGTGGACGAGCTCCCGGCCCTGGAAGCGCGCGAGTCCGAGCCGGTGGGTGGCACCGAGCAGCTGAAGCTCGGGATGTGATCTCGCCGGCGGGCCCTGGGTCGGCCGGAGCGTGGCCTCGTGCGAGCCGATCCTCGCCGCTGCGCGCGCCCGATCGACGTGAGTCGTCGCTCTGCCTCCGTACACTCGGCGCGTGCGATTCGGCTACGGTCTGATCACCTGCCAGCGATACCCCGGCGACCCGCGGACGGACGCGGATCTGTACCGGGAAGCTCTGGAGCTGGCGGAGGAAGTGGAGCGCTTGGGCTTCGACTCCGTGTGGACCAGCGAGCATCACTTCGCGGACGACGCCTACGCACCCTCGCTGCTCACGCTCACGGCTGCCATCGCCGCCCGGACCCGTTCCATCCTGCTCGGGACGGGGCTGCTCCTGGCGCCGCTCTACCCGCCGCTTCGATTGGCGGAGGACGCAGCGGTGGTGGACCTGCTGTCCGAGGGGCGGTTCATCCTCGGCCTCGGACTCGGGTGGCTCGACTGGGAGTTCGACGCGCTCGGCGTTCCGTTCGGGGAGCGGGCGAGCCTGACCGAGGAGGCCATCAGGGTCTGCCGTCAGGGCTGGGGCGACGGGCTCGTCGAGGGCCCCGGCGTGGCGGTGCACCCCAAGCCGATGCGGCCGGGCGGGCCGCCCATCTGGTTGGGCGCCCACGCTGAGCGAGCCGTCCGCCGGGCCGCTCGGCTGGCCGACGGCTGGATGGCCGGGGAGCCCGACCTCGACGGATTCGCGCTCCGCTTGGCGTGGCTACGTGACGAGGCGACCCGGGCGGGACGTCGGGCCGATGCACTGGAGGTCGCCGGGTACTGGCCGGTATTCGTGTGGGAGGAGGGCGACGCCTGGGAGCGCGTGCGCCCGTACCACCACTACGTCGACTGGAGGTACGACGACGCCGAGGGAGCCCGCGGGCGCTTGGGCCCGATCCCGAGCCCGCCGCCGCTCGACGCGGAGAGCGAGGCCGCCCTCCGCGCGACGATGATCTGCGGGTCGCCCAACGAGGTGGTCGCGCGGATCGCCGAGTACGCCGAGGCGGCCGGACCCGGCTTCCACTTCGTGGCCCGTCTGTACTACCCGGGGATGGACCCAGCCACGATGCGCGAGTCCACGCGCTTGTTCGCCGAGAAGGTTATCCCGGCACTGCGCGGCTGAGCGGTCGGACCTCGCCCGGATCGGTCTCGGTTCGGCGGAGCTGGTGACACAGTCGGACCCCATCCCCCAGTAGGGCGCGGTCTTCACCCCCGGCCTGTACGTGGAGCCGAAGCCGCGGATCGAGATGGTGAGAGGTCTGGATGATGGCGGCCTCTCACGCCCCGGCGCCTGATCCCTCGCATCCCCGACTTCCCAACGCGACAATGGGGCATGGTGACTCGCCGACTAGAAGTGGGCGACCGCGTGGTGGTCTATGGCGGCTACGATCCGGAGCCCGAGTGGCTGGTCGCGAACCCGGCTGGCTATGTTGGTCGCGTCGTTGAGTTCCTTCCCGGTCAGAACCTGAACCTCGCGCCGCTGATCGAACTCGACGACCAGCTCGTGCTCCCCGCCGGAGCTGGGGCCGCGCGAGGAACGGAGGTTCGTGGGCTGTTCCTCGTCCTTGAGCTCGCGCATCGAGGCACAGACTGGTCCACCCCGACTCCCCGCATCCACGTGGAGCTCTGTGACTTCCGCCCCGAGCCCAAAGCGTGGCCAGATCGTCGCCAAGGCGCTCGGGTCGAGTCCCACGCGACTTACCGGGTGATCGGGACCGAGAAGGGCCGATAAGTACCCGCGCCCCGGGTGCGAGGCCCCGAGTAGGTATCTAGAGTCGTGCAGGCGCAGATGACGAGATGACTGGGGACGCAGGTGACCGACGAGCCTGAAGTGCTTGACGGACTGGAGGCCCAACGAAAGGCAGCCGGCTTGCAGGAGCTCGTGTCAAATGAGTACGACTGGACTGCGCTCTACCGCGATCCCGTTTCCGGAACGCTCTGGAAGGAGTCATACCCGTCGCCCGAAACACACGGTGGGGGACCGCCTCGACTCGAGATGATCGATCGCCGTCGAGCCCTCTTGGAGTTCGACCTGACAGAGGGCGACCTGGACGAATGAGTGAGGTTCCGGGGGTTCGCGTGACGTCACAAATGTCCACGCGCCCCGGCGCACGCAGCCGCAGACGCTGGACCCTATCCTCACGATGATGACTTCAAGGCCGACCGACCGGCGGAATGTGACTTGGTTCATCGCCTGGATGCTCACGGGTGCCGGTTATGCCCTTGGAATCCTGGGCGCGCTCTCCATCGGTCCCTATGTCCTGGTCATCACGGTGGCAGCCACCATCGTTCTTGCTACCCGCAGGGGATCCAAGGTGGGGCTACCCGGCCTGGTTTCCGGTCTCGGACTCCCACTGTTCTACGTTGCGTTCTTGAACCGATCAGGGCCTGGAACGGTCTGCACCTCTACCGGTACGAGCCAATCCTGCGTGGATGAATGGAGCCCATGGCCGTGGCTCGCGATCGGGATTGTGCTGCTGGTGAGCGGGTACGTGTGGTTCGCGAGGACCCACCGGCGTACAGGTGCCGCCGCCCCATGACCATGACGCTCTGGGTCACGGTGCTTGAATAGACCCTGGGCTCTCGCGGGCATGTCCGAGAGACTGTCGGGCTCCAAGAACATTGCCCACGCTCGGGCATCCCAGCGACCTCGACCTAGAGTTGAACTATGTCTACGGACAGCTACGGCAACCAGATCGTTCGCTACACGGTCCGGATGCAGCTGGAACCTGAGGGCCGGATGGTCGAGTACAGGGCGGTCACCTCTCTCGGGGAGCTGAAGGCAGCGGCGATGGCGGCGTTGCGACTGCGGTCGGAGGACCCGGAAGCACGATTCGCGTCCATCGAGATCGTGAACACGGAGACCAAGTACACGATCGATCCGGAGCGCGACTTGCTCGACTACTTGGGAGGCGTCGACTGACCCCTGACCCCCGGAGGGTCGGGGTACATCGGCGAACGCTCGCGCACCACGGCGTGCCCTTCCTGGACGGCTCGTAGTGTCCACGCGCCCCGGCGCGGGAGGCTTCCACCGTCCCCGACTGACTTCTGGCTCGGTGTACGCAGATGACGAGATGACGGCGGATCGAAAAGGTTGGGGATTCTGATGGTCCTGATCCCGAGGAGTCGCGTGGCCCCTGCATCGACCGGCCGCGCGGAGGAACAGTGGCACCGGAACGGAGAGGAGATGAACATCCATGCCGGTTCCTGATCCCTCATTCGGTTGGCAGGATGCCACCGCTGCCTTCGCCGTCGTCGCGGTCGTGGCGTTCCTGGTGACCTGGGTCGTGACGGACCTCGGTCACGTGTCGCGGACTCCCTACGTGGCGATCCTCACACTGACGACGCTCGCCCTTGCGGCTGGCTACCTCGCTTGGTCGGGCACGTCCGTGGCCGAGCTCGTAACGGCGGGGTGGGTCTGGGGCATCCTCGGGGGTCTGGTCGCAGCTGCGCTGGTCATTCCCCTGGTCCGTCGGCTGCCCTCAGGACCTCGCCCTGAAGGTTCTCAGCTCGTTGGACGGTTCCTCTGGGAAGGGGGCGTGTACGGCTTCGCGGAAGGAGTCCTACTCGCAACCCTGCCGGTCCTGGCTGTCTGGCAGGCAACCGACGCGCTCGGCTGGACGGATACCACATGGGCAAAGGTCGGCTCGGGCGCACTCGCGGCGGTCGGAGCGTTGTTCGTGATCTTGGTCCACCACCTCGGATACCGTGAGTTCCGGGCGAGGGCCGCAAGGAAGATGCTTCGGGGTGCGCTGGTTGCTTGCGGCATCCAGGCGTTGGCGTTCCTTCTGACGGGAAACGTGCTCGCTCCGGTCGTCGCCCACATCGTGCTCCACGGGGAGCTGACACTCCGCGGCATCGAGATGCCTCCCACGTCGCATCCGGAGCCGGTTTCCAGTGGCGCAGGCCGCGCGCGGGTCACCAAGGTCCCCGCACCGGAGAAGGAGTCAGTCGCGTAGGGAAGTCATAGAACCCGCATGCGTCAGTGGGTGAAACTCTGCACGCATCCCGGCGCCGTTGGCGGCGACGGAGGTATATGAACTGGTGTCGAAGATCACCTCGCCCTGGGTTGAAGGTCGAACGTTCGGCCCTGGAAGTACCGAGAGGAGAACACGGTGAGCAACGAACAGGCGGCACCTGAGACCAAGGGTGTTGCGGTGGAGTTCCTTGCAGCGGTTGACCTTGGGCCTGAGATCGAGGGCATGGCAGGGCGCCAACTTCGGATGCGTACGGTGACCATCGAGGCTGGAGGCGTCTTCGGCCCCATCCACGACCATGAAGGCAGACCGGGCCTCGTCTACATTCTGCAGGGAACGATCACCGACCATCGAGATGGAGGCGCGACGGACTATGGGCCGGGAGTGGGCTGGCCCGAGGATAGGAACACCACACACTGGCTCGAGAACAGAGGAACGACTCCGGCGGTGGAGATCTCGGTCGACATCGTCGGGCAAGAGTGAGTGACGCGACCGGCACCCACAACGTGAGCACGGACGAGGAAACGGGCGCGACGGCGGAGCGGTCCTCGGGCGTGCGGCTGTCAGAGCTCGTCGCCGTCATCTCGTTCTCCTCCGACTTCGGGCTCGGACAGCCGATGGAGCATGTCCTGCGCTCGTGCCTGATCGCGCTCCGCCTCGCGGATCGCCTCGGCGTCGACGAGGACGGGCGGCGCGAGATCTACTGGGTCACGCTCCTCGCCCTCGTGTGCACGGGCGAGTCCTTCGAGCTCGCGGGGGTGTTCGGCGACGACGTGGCCTTCCGAGCGGGCATGTACCACGTCGGGCCGTCGCAGCTCGCGCAGATGCTCTACGTGCTCCGGTCGGCGTCCCCACGCGTGCGAGGGGCCGCGGGGATCGCGTCGAGCGGCGGGCGGTCGGTCGAGTCGATGTTCCTCGCGCACTGCGCCGTCACGCGCGAGGTGGCGCGGCGTCTCGGGCTCGGCACAGGCGTCGCCGAGGCGCTCTCGCACACGTTCGCCCGGTGGGACGGCAAGGGGCTCCCGCGCGGCGTGGTGCCCGAGGACGTGCCGATCTCCGCGCGGGTGATGCAGCTCGCGGACCTCGCCGAGGTCCATCACCGCCTGCGCGGGATCGAGGGCGCGCTCGAGATGGTGCGGTCGAGGGCGGGCAGGATGTTCCCGCCGGATCTGGCGCGGCGCTTCCTGGACGACGCGCCGGAGATCCTGGCGGACCTCGACGACTCGGCATGGGACCGCGTCGTGGCCGCCGAGCCGGACCCTCGTCCGCCGCTCACCGAGGACGGGTTCGACGAGGTGCTCGAGGTCATGGCCGACATCGCCGACCTGAAGTCGCCGTGGTTCGCCGGCCATTCGCGCGGGGTGTCCGACCTCGCCGCGCGCGCGGTGCGCGCCGCCGGGATGCCGGAGCCCGACGTCGTCACCGTTCGGCGCGCGGGTCTCCTCCACGACCTCGGCCGGACGGCGATCGCGAACAGCCTGTGGGACCGGCGCGAGGCGCTCACGGACGGCCAGCACGAGCGGATCCGTCTGCACGCGTACTACACCGAGCGCATGCTGCGGCGTCCCGCCGCGCTCGCCGGGCTCGCGGCGATCGCGTCGTCGGATCACGAGCGGCTGGACGGGTCGGGCTACCACCGGGGCGCGCGCGGCGCGGACATCCCTCTGCTCGGCCGCTACCTGGCCGCCGCCGACGTGTACCACGCGCTGCTCGAGGATCGCCCCCACCGGCACGCCCGCACACCGAAGGAGGCGGCCGCGCACGTGCGGAGCGAGGCCCGGGCGGGGCGGCTCGACGGCGCCGCGGTGGACGTCGTCCTCGGGGCGGCCGGCCACCGGCGCACCGGAGCGTCGGCCGCCCCCGCCGGACTCACGGCCAGGGAGGTCGAGGTCCTCGTCCTCGTCGCGCGCGGGTCGACCACCCGCCAGGTCGCTCGGGCGCTCGGCATCGCGCCGAAGACCGCCGGCAACCACATCGAGCGGATCTACGCGAAGATCGGCGCGTCGAGCCGGTCCACCGCGACGCTGTTCGCGATGCGCCACGGCATGCTCGCCACGCTCGAGCCCGTCCGTCCCTGACGCCCCGCCCGGCGCATGAGGAGAACTCCTCATGACGCGCTCTCGGGCTCTCCCTAGCGTGCGACGCATCCCCGGGGGTGTCCCGGGGCCGACGAGAGGAGGAGCGGTGACGGCGACCGCGAGGAGCTTCGAGCAGCCGGACGACACGACGCGCTTCGCCAACGGCGAGCAGCGGATCGTCCACGTGATGGGCGCGCCCGTGGGCTTCGCCACGTTCCGGCCCGGGTGGCGGTGGTCGAACGACATCCGCCCGCTGGCCGGCACCGATCGGTGCCGCGCGCATCACGCCGGCTACGTCCTCGCCGGCAGGTTGCACGTGGAGCCGCTCGACGGCCCGCCGGTCGAGCTGGCTGCGGGGGACGTGTTCGAGATCGCCCCGGAGCACGACGCGTGGGTGGTCGGGGACGAGGCGTGCGTGCTGATCGACTGGTTCGGCACGGCGGACGCGCCCGCACGCCCGACCGCGGAGCGCGCGGGAGCACGGCGATGAGCGGCACGCCGGCCACCCTGACGTTCCGCCTCTCGGTCCCGACCACGGCATCGCCCGCCGTCGTCTACCACCACCTCGCGGACCTCGGATCGCACCTCGTCTGGGCGGGGGAGCGGGCCCCTCGGAAGAGCTTCCGCCTGCTGACGATCGAAGCTCAGAGCCGCGCGGCGACCGTCGGCGAGCGGTTCTCCTCGAGCGGCGCGAACAGCAACGGGACCTTCTACGACCGGTCCGTGGTGGTCGAGGCCGATCCCGGTGCGCGCCTCGGGTTCGACACCGAGTCGACGCTCGACCGCAAGCACGGCACGACCTGGCACGCCAGGTTCGCGCACCGCTACACGATCGAACGCTCGGGTGAGGGGGCGGTGGTCGCGTACGCGGCCGAGGTCCGGCCGCAGAACTACGTCCCGTACTGGCTGAAGCCGGGGATGCGCAGGGTGACGCGCGTCATGGTGCAGTCGATGATGCGCCGGAACCTCCGGAACCTCGTGGCGATGGCGGAGGCGTCGGAGGGCTAGGAGGTCCCGGCGAGCCCGTCGATCATGGCCGCCGGCACCCCGGACGCGTCGCAGGGATCGGGGCGCTCGCGCGGGGACAGGAGCTCCGCTATCGCGTCCCCGCCCTCGCGGGCCCCGAACACCTCGCCGTCGCGCCGCGCCCACAGCCACACGAGCCAGCCCTCGAAACCGTACGCGCACGAGTCGGCCTGCCAGTGGGCGAGAGCCCGGGCGCCGGCCGCGGCGTCGGCGTACGCGAAGCGGAACGCGCCGAACTCGCCCATGACGACCGGCATCTCGACCGCGTCGGACAGCCCGATCGCCGCCACCTGTTCCGGGAGGTCGTGCCCCACCCCGGGGTACAGGTGCAGGTCCGCCAGGTCGAGGGCGGAGGACTCGAGCATCGACCTCGAAGGCACGATCCGCGGGTCGTCGCCGAGCTGCGCGAAGAACCCCATCGTGACGAGGGCGCCGGGATCGAGCCGGCGGATGGCCGCGCGGACCCGCTCCGTCGCCACGCGCACGTTCGACTCGACCATCGCCTGCTTCTGCGCGGGGTTCGTCATGTCGTAGGTCTCGCCGTCGGCGGTCGTGACCGATCCCGACGTCAGCGACAGGGGCTCCACGTCGGCCAGGACGAACTGCTCCTGCTGGATCTCGTAGATCACGACCTCGAGCGGGGCGTGTTGCCGGCGCAGGGCCCGGATCACCTCGGTCCAGTACTCGACGAGCAGGTCGTGGCCCTCGGGCGCCAGCCACAACGAGTTGCGATAGCCGCCGAACGGGCTGCAGCAGGGCAGTCGGTCCGAGTACCCGCGGTCCGGGACGTCGACCGAGGCGAGCATCACCACGATCCCCTGGGCCCGGGCCATGCGGAGGAAGTCGGCGACGTTGCTCGCGTACGCCGGGCGGATCGATCCGTTCGCCGTGGAGATGCAGTCCACCCGGCACAGGTCGAGGAACACCCGCACCGTGTCGTAGCCGAGGGCGCGCATCCGTCGGAGCTCGCGACGGATCGCCGCCGGGTCCCAGTCGCGCGGGCGGAACAGGCCGCTCGCGACGTGGTCGCCCTCGCGGACCTTCATGAGCAGGTTCGCGCCGCGGGGGACGAACCGGTCGCCCGTGCGGCGGTCGAACAGCTCTCGCACGCCGTCGGCGCGCTCGCGGACGCCGATCCAGTGGCGGTCGCTTCGGGCGGCCGGCGCCGCCGCGGCCGAGAGCAGGGACGCGGTGAGCGCCACCACCAGCACGAGGGTGACCCGACGGCGCACGGTCGAGGGGGAGCGTAAGCCCATCGCTCGTTGGGGCGACATCTGATAATCTGATTCCGTGATGAAGGACATCTCGGCGACGGACGCCGCTCGGAACTTCTCCGACCTGCTCGACTCGGTCGAACACGGGCACGAGAGCTTCGTCGTGACGAGGGGTGGGCACCCCGTGGCTCGGATCGTCCCCGCGGAGGCGGCGTCGGGAAGGGCCGTGAAGGACCTGCTCGATCGCCATGCGCCGGATCCCGGATGGTCCGCGGATCTGGCGGAGCTGCGGTCCCTGCTGGTCACCGAGGAGCGCGACTGGACCGCCTGATCCTCGACACGACCGTGCTCGTGTCCGCCGAGCGCCGTCGCCGCCGGATCCAGCAGGCGATCGGCGACGACGACGACGTGGCCATCGCCGCGATCACCGCCGCCGAGCTCCTGGTGGGGGTCGAGCTCGCCGACCGTCGGCACCGGTCGCCGCGCGAGGCCTTCGTCGGCGAGCTTCTCGAAACGCTGACCGTGGAGGACTACTCGCTCGCCACCGCCCGAGCCCATGCGCGCCTGCTCGCGTTCGCGCGCTCGTCCGGGCGACCGCGGGGCGCCCACGACTTGATGATCGCCGCAGCGGCGGTCGCCTCAGACCGTATCCTCGTGACCGCGGACGGCCGCGGATTCGCGGAGCTCCCCGGGGTCGAGGTCCGCGTGGTCTGAAGCGAGGGAATGGGTCGGGCTATCGCCAGTCGACCGTGACGACCTCGACCGGCTCGGAGATGCCGCGGACCTGGACCTCGCGCGGCTCCGACGTCTCGTAGCGCGATCCCGCCGCCGTCGCCTTGCTCGCCACGATCTCGCCCCCGGCCGCGAGCGCGGCGATCCGGGAGGCCTCGTGGACGCCCTTGCCGGTGAAGTTCTTGCCCACCTGCGTCGCCCCCGCCGCGTGCACGCCGACTCTCACGTTCGGCGCGAACCCGGCCTTGGCACGGTGATCGGCCAGCCGCCGCTGGATCGCCACGGCGCACGCCAGCGCCTCGTCCGGTGAGTCGAACCCGACGAAGAAGCCGTCGCCCGTCCCGACGATCTCCTCGCCGCGGTGGTCGGTGAACAACCCACGGAGCGTCTCGTCGTGCCAGCGGAGGACGTTCTGCCAGGCCTCGTCGCCGAGCGCCTCGACCAGGTTCGTCGAGCGCTCGATGTCGGTGAACATGAACGTCTTCTGGACCCGGCGCGGCGCCTCCTTGCCGCGGAGCTGCCACGGCAGCAGGTCCGCGACCTCCTCGACCTCGACCGCGGCCGTGGGACACGCGAGCGCCGCCGTGCGCAGCAGCTCCTCGTCCACGCTCGCCGCGTCGGCCACGTCGGCCTTGGCGAAGTCACCCTCCAGCCAGTCGAACGCCGTGGGTGCGATCGTGATGCAGTTGCCGGCCCCGATGCACCGATGCCGGTCGATCCGGGCCCGCAACGCCATCAGATCACCTCCCGGAACGCGTACGCCGTGGCCTCGGCTCGCGACGGCGTGCCGAGCCTCGCGTACAGCTCGGCCAGCCGGCTCGCCACCTCGGCCTCGCCGAGGCCGAGCTCCTCGGCGATCTCTCGGTCGGTGCGGCCCGCAACGAGCCCGCCCAGCAGCGCGACCTCCTGTTCGTCCAGCTCGGCCGGCCCGATGCCCTGGACCCCGTCCGCCGCGATGGGGCCGACCAGGCGGGCCAGCGCGCCTCCCGTCGAGCCCCGGAGCCACCGTGCCCGGACCTCGGGGTCGACCGTGCGCTGCGCGATCAGCACGAGCGTCAGGCGCAGGTAGTCGACGACGCCCGCGCGCTCCTCCTCGGTCCCGCCCTCGACGATGGCCCGCGCGGCCGGGAGCACGATCTCGAGCGACACGTCCTCGTGCGCCGAATCCTGGAGGCTCTGGACCGCCGAGCGGGCCGCCTCCACCGCCTGCTCGACGCGGCCCCGCGCCAGCTCCACCATGGCCATCGCCGCGTCGGCCTGGGCCGGCCACGGCGGGTGGCCCGGGAGCTGCGACGCGAGCGAGCGCACCTCGAGCGCCGCCGTCTCGGCCGCGCCGAGGAGCTCCTCGTCGCCGCCGGCCTCGCCGAGGCGGGCCGCCTCCACCGCCAGCCGGCCGAGGGCCTCGCACCGCGCCGCGGTCTGGCCTTGCGCGGCGGCGAGCTCGATCGCCCGCTCGAAGTGCCGGCGCATCTCGTTGGCGTCGCCGGCCGCGGCGTGCACGAGCGCCCGCCACAGCTCGAGCTGTCGGGTGCGGAACGCCGTCGGCGCGTCCGACGCGGCGGCCTCGGCGCGGGCGAGCCATTCGCGGGCGCCCACGACGTCGTCCAGATCCAACCACGCCATCGCCGTCCCGCCGGCCGAGAGGAACTCGAAGCCCTTGTCGCCGATCACCTTGGCCTGGCGGTACGCCTCCTCGCCGCGCGAGACGGCGAGGTCGGGGATGACCTTGGCCCGCGCGAACACGTGCGTCCCGAAGACCATCTGCCACTCGGAGATCGCGCGCTCGCTGCCCTTCGTGAACGACTTGATGTTCGTCCACAGCCGGCGGATCTCCTCGATGTGGTGGCCGGCGCCCGAGCCCAGGTGGATGTCGGCGCCCCAGCTCAGGACGCCCATCGCGATGATCACCGTCATGGCGCCCTGGCGATCGTCGAGGCGCTCGTAGATCTCGAGCGCCTCGGGGAGCAGGCGCGAGGCCTCCTCGTAGAGGTGCGCCACCGGCGTCTGGCGAACGACCTCCGCCATGGGCATGGACGTCGTCATGCGCAGGAACTCCTGGTGGGCGCCGTTCATGATCTCCCCGACGAACCAGGCCCGGAACAAGCCGAAGTCGACGACGGCGATCTCGCGGAGCGAGGCGGCCAGCGCGCGGTCGTCGCCGAGCTCCCGGGCCAGGTCGGCGGCGTGGCGGAAGGCCTCGGCCGCGCCCTCGAGGTCTGCCTCCGTGAACGAGGGCGAGAACATCTCGCCGAGCTCGGCGCCCATGAGCGCCTGCCCGAGCTCCAGCGTGGCCGCGAGCTCGAGCCGGCGGTCGCCGCTCGCCGCCGCATCGCCCTGGACCTGGCGAGCGAGCGTGGCCGACGCCTCGTGCTCCTCGGACTGGCGCAGGGCGGCCGTGCGGCGCAGGCGGACGTCGCGACCGGTGGAGCTCGTGTCGCCGAGCGCCTCGGCCAGCGCCTCGATCTCGGCGAGGCCCTCAAGTCGGTCGCCGGTGCGGTGGAGCATCTCGAGGGCGTCGTCGCGCGCGATGAGGAGCTGGAGGCGCTCCTGGGCGCTCGTTGCCGCCGGGAGCGCGAGGTCCACGACGCGCAGGACCTCCTCGGGGGCGCTCGCGCGCAGCGAGTTCTCCGCCGCCTGCAGCGAGAACCGGACGCAGATCGTCGCGTCGCCCGCCGCCTTCGCGTGGTGAGCGAGGAGCGGGAGGCTCTCGGGCGCCGGCGCGCCGGTCATGAGCAGCTGGACGATCGCCTCGTGCACGGCCCGCCGCTTCGAAGGCGAGAGCGAGCCCGTCGCGAACTCGCGCACCTGGTCGTGGGCGAACGAGTAGTCGGCGGCCTCGTCCTTCGGGAGCTCGAGGAGCAGCCCGGCGGCGACGGCCGGCGCGAGCGCCTCGGCCAGCTCGTCGGTGGACGGTTTCCGGTCGCCCAACCGGACCTCGACCTCCTCGAGGTCCTTCAGGCTGAACCGGCGCCCGAGGATCGCGGCGAGGGCGAGCGCGCCCATCGTCTCGTCGGGCAGGCGCGCGGCGCGGCGGGAGATGAGCGTTCGCACCGCGGCGGGGACGAGCTTCTCGGCGCCCTTCGTGAGCGTCCAGACGTCGCCGACGCGCTGGGCCATGCCGGCCTCGCGGTAGGTCTGGGCCAGCTCGGCCAGGATGAACGGGACGCCCTCGGATTGGCCGTGCATCGTGTTCGCCATCCGCGGGTCGACGGTCCCGCCGAGCACCTCGGCCAGGAAGGTGGCGCTCTCCGGGTGGCTGAACCTCGACAGTCGGAACCGCCGGACGACGCCGAACCGCTCCATGTCGGCGAGGAGCGTCACGGCCTCGGTGACGAACGCGAGCTCCTCGGGCCGGATCGTGGCCATGAGCAGGATCGGGCTCGTCGTGACGGCGCGGACGACGTAGCGCATGGCCCGGAGGCTGTCGTCGTCGGCCCACTGGAGGTCGTCGACGAAGATCGCGAGCGGCTTCGCGGCGGCCAGGTCGCGCAGGGCCACGGCGGCGAGGTCGAACGTCCGCAGGAGCTTCGCGTCCGGCGGGAGGCCGGCGAGGGAGGGGTCGTCCCGGCCGGACAGTGCGTCGACGGCGGCCGCGAGCGCCGGGACCGACGAGTCGGCGGCGGCCGCGGCTCCCAGGATCGAGCGGGCGAGGAGGAACGGGCCGCGGAGCTCCTCGTCGGCGGCGACGGAGACGACGGTGAACCCGAGCGCGCTCGCCTGCTCGGCGGCGTCGACCATCAGCCGGGTCTTGCCGATGCCGGGCTCGCCCTCGAGCGTGAGGGCGGTGAGGCGGCCGGCGGCGGCGGAGCGCAGCTCCTGGCCGATCGCGGCGAGCTCGGTGGCGCGGCCCACGACCTCACGGGTGACGCGGCGGACCTGGAGCTGCAGCGGGGCGAAAGGGATCGCGGTGCCCGGTCGGCTCATCGACCAATGAGGCTACGACAGGGCGGCATCACGCGCGCCGGAGGGCCGGCGGATCCACACGAGGGATTCGCTAGCCGAGCTCCCACGCCCGCCCAGCGCCGATGGGGGCCGGGGCGGGGGTGATGCGGAACGACGTGCCGTCCACCTCGATCACCCCGAAGTCCCCGGCGAAGTGCAGGCGGAGCTTCGGCGCGCACGTGCACGCCGAGAATCCGCAGCACGGGCCCGAGCGGCAGTCCACCCGCTCCATCTCGGCGTCGATCGTGGCGCCGTGCTCGACGGTCGAGCCGACCAGGGCGGTGACCCGGCCGGTGGCGGGCCAGATCGACGGCGGGACGATCGTCCCGGCGTCGGCCACGATGCCCGTCTCGAACGTCAGCCACAGCGAGTCGTCCTCGAGGTTGGCCTCGTCGTTGGCCACCTCGCTCGCCTCGTAGTGGAGGCGGTCCCGGCGCTCGTGGTCGTGCAGGTCGGTGATGGCGTGGAACGGCGTACCCTCCGGCGCCACCGGCTCGAGCTCGTCGGGGTCCGAGCCGAGCTGGTGTCGCAGGTCGTAGTCGATGAAGATCCCGACCTTGCCCTCGACCCAGCCCGCCGCCGTGAACTCGACGGGGCACTCCGGCGGTCCCTGGTACGTGCACTCGACATCGGCGTTCGCGGCGATCCGGCTGGACGCGTGGCCGGTGTAGCGGTTCACGTGCCCCGGGCACATGCTCTCGAGATCGATCTTCACGACGTTGGCCACGACCCACGCCGCATGGGCGGCCACCTCCGGCGGCTCCTCGTGCGAGCGGAGCTGCCGGTACGGTGCGACGTCCTCGGGCATGCGGGGCTCGCCGAGGCCCTGCATCCACGCCAGGTCCTCGGCCGGGCCGCTGCGCACCGCGGCCTCGACGCGCCCGCCCAGGCCGTGGGGTTCGAGCGCGAGCGAGGGGATCCGCAGCCGCGCGGACGGGGCGTCGGGGGTCACGCCCTCCTGTCGCCCCCGCGCCGCCAGCTCGCGCTCGGACACCGTGAGGCTCACGCTCACCGTGTAGACGCAGCACTCCCGCCCCCGGGCCGGGCGGAGCAGCCGGCGGCCGGCGTCGGTCCGGTAGTAGACGGCCCAGTCGCACGCCGCGTACTCGGGCTCCGGCGGGACCCCGCCCACCGGCGGGGTGGGTTCCTCGGGGGGCGGCCTCCCGCGCTCGCGGGTCGGACCGGAGGCGGGAGGCGGCGGCGTCCGCTCGCGCGTGCGGCCCCACAGCAGGAAGCCACCCAGGAGCGCCGCGACGATGCCGGCGGCGACCAGCATCCAGTCGAGGAGGTCCCCGTCCTCCTGGGCCACCTCGCCGACGCCGGGCACGAACGAGGCACGTGGCGAGGGCGAGGTCGACGCGGCCGCCGAGGGCGACGGCGTGGGCGACTCGCTGGGCGAGGGCTCCTCCTCGACCGCCTGCCGGAGCAGGGGCGTGAAGACGTCGACGGGCGGCGGCAGCGTCCCGCGCGGGTTCACGCCCGTCACCGAGTCGGCCGCGCCCGGGTCCTCGGCGTTCGCTTGGTGGAAGGTGTGGGCGTCGAACCCGATCACCGTGCCCCGGAGCGGGAACTCGGCGGCCGGGATCACGAACCACGCCAGCTCGCCCTGCCGGAGCACGAGGGCGTCCGTGTGGAACTCCTGGAAGGGACCCCCGGCGACCTGGAGGTAGACGACCGAGTCGCCGTCGGCGGTGAGGTCGAGCCGCCACGCCTTGTTCGTGTCGACGAACGGCGAGGCCGGGCGGGGGTCCTGGGCCGTGGGGAAGTCGTCGTCGTTCGCGAGCACGGCCAGCGTGAGCACCTCCTGGCCGGAGACCGCGGGCTCGGCGGCCAGGCGCATCCCCACGACGACCGTCCCACTCCGGAAGGGGCGGGTCGAGGTCTCGTACCGGGGGCACGACACCTCCGGCCGCTCGCAGTCCAGCGCTCCGCCCGGCGAGAACAGGGCGTCGAACGACTCGCCGTCGATCGCGATCGCGAACTGGGTCTCCTGGACGAGATCGGCGAACGCCGGGACCGACCCGGGGGCTCCGCCTTCGAGGGTGTAGAGGTCGCCGGCCGCGTCGGGGACGTCTACCGTTTGCGGCGCCCCGTCCCAGGCGAACGCGCCGGCCGGATCCCCGACGAGCGCGTTCAGCGCGTCGACGAAGGCCGCGGACAGATCGACGGTCTCCTGCCCGGACGCGGGCGCCGCCGACACCACGAGCACCGCGGCGACGAGCAGGACCCGGGCCGCCCTCACGGCGCCCCCGCCACCGGGGTCCCGCAGTCGGTGAGCCAGCGGTACCGCCCGTCCTGGAGCACGACGTGGACGTCGGTCTCGACGAACGTCTCGCCGTCCTCGGTGAACCGCACCCGGACGGTGGTCGCGCCGTGGACGCGCCGGCGGACGTCGTCGGTCTCGTACACGTAGGAGCCGTCGCCCTGCACGGCGAGGACCTCGACCGCGTAGTCGGGCACGTCCAGGGCGCCCAGGGACGCCCGGCATTGCTCTTCGCCGTACCGGTCGAGCACGAACGGATGGAGCCGGGGGAGCAGGAACCGGACGTCCCCATCGGCGAAGGCGCTCCCGAGCGCGGCGAAGAACTCCTCCGGCGTCTCCGCGGCCGGCTCCTCCGTGGGCTCGGCGGTCGGGGACGGTGACGGCTCGGCGGTCGGGGACGGTGACGGCTCGGCGGTCGGGGACGGGCTCGCGGCGGTGGTCGGGGAGGTGGGGGCGCCGCCCGCGGCCGAGGAAGTGCCGCCACCGCCGCCCAGCACCCCGATCAGGCCGACGACGATCCCTCCGAGGCCCGCGGCGAGCAGGACCACGCCCACCCCCCGCCGAGCCCCCACCGAACCTCCCCCCGAAGGTTGGGCGGCACTATCCGTCGAGCTGGCCACCGAGTCAAACGCGTAACGGACGCGCCCCTCGGGGCGGTACCGCAGAGTCCGGAGTCCATCGATGGTCGAGGGGGTCGTCATGCGTCGTGCTCGAACCGTGTTCGTCATAGTCCCGGCTCTGATCGTGCTCCTGGGGGGGACGGCGCTGGCCGCCAAGCCCGGGCCGGGCACCAGCACCGGGACCGGCCGGGTCTTCTTCCCGAACCCGGTGGCGCAGCTCCAGGACCAGACGCTCACCGACCAGAACGACGCCGACTACGCGGCGCTTCAGCCGGCGTACGTCGAGGTCGAGCTGACGAACCTCGACGGCAGCGGCAACCTGATCGGCGACTGGGCGAACATCCGGAGCTCGACGGGCCCGCTCGCGTACTCGGCCGACAACACCTTCCTGTACGACCGGCACGACGACCGGTTCGAGCAGGTCATGGCGTACTACTGGGTCACGCAGGCGCAGCTGTACATCCAGAGCCTGGGATTCGGCTCGACGCTACGCCCGGTCAACATGGAGTCGCAGGACGTCCGCATCAACACGTGGGGGCAGGACAACTCCTACTCGTGGGACAAGCACGACGTCCTGCGGTTCGGCAAGGGCGGGGTGGACGACGCCGAGGACGCCGAGGTCATCCTGCACGAGTACGGGCACGCCATCCAGGACTCGCAGATGACGCCGTTCGGCGGGTTCGGCACCTCCGCCGAGGCCGGCGCGATCGGCGAGGGGTTCGGCGACTACTGGGCGGTCACCGTCTCGAACGTCGTCGCGCCCACACCCGATCCGGCCTGCGTCGCCGACTGGGACTCGGTCTCGTACACGTCGACGACCCCACACTGCCTGCGCCGCGTCGACGGGACCTTGATGTACCCGGCCGACCTCGACGGGCGGGTCCATCACGACGGGCAGATCTGGTCTCGCGCCCTGTGGGACATCCGGAACGCGCTCGGCCACGTGGTGGCGGACACGATCATCCTGGAGGCACAGTTCTCGTTCGCCCCCGACACGTCGATGCCGGCGGCGGCCGAGGCGACGGTGGCGGCGGCGGCGACGCTGTACGGAGCCGCGGAGGCGGCCGCCGTCCAGGCCGCGTTCGAGGCGCGGGGCATCCTCTGACCGGTTTCGACGGGGCGTTGATGTCGTTTTCGATATCATTTCCACGTGGACGCGTCCTCGATCGTGCTCGGGGCTCGCGCCTCGGAGGGGTTGACCCAGCGCGAGCTGGCGCGACGGTCCGGCGTGCCGCAGGCGGCGATCTCGCGTATCGAGCGGGGTCTCGTCTCGCCCAGGACCGAGACGCTGGACCGGCTCCTCCGCGCGTGCCGGCGAGACGTCGAGCTCGTGGTCCGACCGGGCACCGGCCTCGACCGCACCCTGATCCGGCAGCGGCTTCGCCTCAGCGTCTCCGAGCGCGCCAACGCCGCCGTGCGGGACTGGGAGGGCCTAAGTCGGTTCCTGCGGGCGGCGGGGCGATGAACGAGTCCGCGTTCGATCCACTCTCGGCGCTGCGCACGCTCCTCGAGCACGACGTCCGCTTCATCATCATCGGTGGCTTCGCCTCGGCGCTTCGTGGATCGCCCGTCATCACCGGCGATCTCGACGTCTGCTACGCGCGGGACGATGCGAACCTCGAACGGCTCGCCGAAGCCCTTCGCGCGCTCCAGGCCAGACTTCGAGGCGCACCTCCCGACGTGCCGTTCCACCTGGATGCGCCGTCCCTCCGCGCCGGTGACCACTTCACGTTCACTACGTCGTCCGGCTCGCTCGATTGCCTGGGCACGCCCGCGGGGACGAACGGATTCGCCGACCTCGACGCCAGGGCGACGGGCGAGGTGATCGACGAGATGACGGTCCGTGTCGCCGCCCTCGACGACGTGATCCGGATGAAGCGGGCTGCCGGCCGGCCGAAGGATCTGATCCAGCTCGAGTGGCTCTCCGCGCTCCGGGACGAGATCGACGAATCGGGCCCGCGGTAGACGCCGGTATCCTTCGGCGATGGCCGACCTCGACCGCACCGACGCACTGGCCGAACGCCTTCGGGCCGACTCCCAGGGCGCGCTGGAGCTCTTCGCGGTCTACCTGGGCAAGCGGCTCGGCCTGTACCGGGCGCTCGCCGAAGCCGGGCCCGTCACCTCGACCGAGCTCGCCGAGCGGACGGGCATCGCCGAGCGGTACGCGCGGGAGTGGCTCGAGCATCACGCCGCCGGCGACCTGCTCGAGGTCGACGACCCCGCCGCCGAGCCGCTCGCCCGCCGGTACCGGATGCCGCCGGAGCACGTGCCGGTGCTGGCCGACGAGGACGACCTCCGCTACGGGGCCTACCGAGGGATCGACATGGCGAGGGCCGCCCGGTCGCTGCCGGACCTCGTGGACGCGTACCGCGCCGGCGGCGCGCCGCCGCCGATCCCCTGGGAGCCGGAGGGACGCGCCGAATCCAACCGCACGGTCTACCTGAACCTCCTGGGAACCGAGTGGCTTCCCTCGATCGCCGACGTCGACTCGCGCCTGAGGGCCCACCCGCCTGCGCGCGTCGCCGACGTGGGGTGTGGGGTGGGGTGGTCGAGCATCGCCATAGCGCAGGCGTATCCGGACGTCCTCGTGCACGGATTCGACCTCGACGAGGACGCGATCGAGGCCGCGCGCCGGTACGCGGCACGCGAGGGCCTGTCGAAGCGGGTGACCTTCTCGGTCTCCGACGCGTCGGACCAGGGTCTGGCCGGTCGCTTCGACCTCGTCACTCTCCTGGAGTGCCTGCACGACATGTCGCGGCCCGTCGAGGCGCTCCGCGTGGCGCGCGAGATGCTCGCCGACGGCGGGACGGTCCTCGTGGCCGACGAGCCCGTCGAGGAGTCGTTCACCGCCGCCGCCCCGGACAGCGACCGGTACGCGTACGGATGGAGCCTGGTGGCCTGCCTGCCGTCCGCGATGGGCGACCCGGAGACCGCCGCCACCGGCACCGTGCTCCGCCCCGACACCGTGCGCCGCTACGCGTCGGAGGCCGGGTTCCAGAGCGTCGAGATCGTGCCGATCGAGACCGACTACTGGCGTTTCTACCGGCTCCACACCTAGCGGCCCGGCACCGACGTGGCCTGGGGCCGGGCCTCGTTCGCCGCGGCCGGACCTGGCGGTTCATCCGGTCCGGGGTCGAGGTCGCAGAATAGGCCTACGCTAGAGACGTGCTCCCGCCATCGGTCGACCGGTACGGCGGGGCAGATCGCCGTTTCGCATGAAGCTGTGCTCGTGGCCCGCAGGGTGCGCGCAGGAGACCTCGAGCGACGCCGAGCTGTGCGAGTACCACAGGAAGCTCTCCGGTGGGCTCCTCGGCGACAGCGGCGAAGCCGACAAGGCGACGATGCGGCTGAACCTCAGGCGCGAACAGCGCTCCCCGGGTCGCCGACGCGCGCCGCGGCGGCCCCAACCCGTTGAGGAGGAGACGATGCGCAGCCAGACGATCTCGAACGAGCGCACGGTGTACTTCGAACCGCCGCACTACGCACCCGATGAGATCGACGCCGTCCTGCCCGACGGCACGCGCCTGAAGTCCGCCTTGCAGCTCGACGGGCAGCGTCTCGGATTCGAGCGGGCGTTGCCTGTCGGAACGCTGATCCTCCTGGACGGCGTTCGCGGGTGGGTCGTGGGCTCGCCCCCGCCGGAAACCGGAGGCGAGCCACCGACCGCATGAGCCGGCGAGACGCTCGGCTCAGCGAGCCTGCCGCACCTCGGTCTCGTCGTCTCGGTCGTTGAGCAGCTGGGAGAACAGCGCGCGGTAGTGCACGAGGGCCTGTCGCATGTCCTCGGTGCTCGCCGCGCTCGTGCCCACCCTTGAGGAGATCCGGTTCGCCGCCCGATAGTGCTCGACGACCCGCGGGTGGTCGACGGAGACGTCGGCGGCCCGCCGCTCGAAGTTCTCCATCGGGTAGCCCCGCTCCCGCATGACGAGGATGACCAGCTCGTTCGCCTCGGCGAGCGCGACGGCGGGCTGGTCGACGAACCGAGCCTGCACGTCCTTCCACTGCTCCTCGCGGCGCCGGCGCATCGCCGGATCGAGCGGTCGGATGTCGAGCCCCTCCCGCCGCGCCCGTCGCTCGGAGAGCTCGGACTCGGCGGCCTTGCGATCCTCGCGCTGTTGGAGGGTTCGGTCGTACTCGGGACCGAACTGTTCGCGGAGCGAGGTGGTGCGACGTTTGTTCATGGCCGCCCAAGCGATCACGCCGATCACGAGGACGGCGGCGACGGCGATGATGATCCACACCAGGGCATCCATGGCGCACTCCTTCCCGCCGGCGAACGCGGTCGCGCTCGCCGCGGGACGTGTCTACCCGTCCGTACGTCCCCGCACACGTGCCGCCTATGCCGCGATCTCGGTCCCCTCGGCGGCGATCGAGACGCGCGCGGGGTCGACGTCCCACCCTAGGAGCACCCGCTCGCGCAAGGCCTCGACCTCTTCGTCGGAATGCATGGGATCGTGGTGGAACAGCACCAGCCGTTCCGGGTCGACGATCCGGGCGAACGCGGCAACGTCCGAGGCGCTCGAGTGGCCGAACCCGACCCGCGACGCGTACTCCTCCTCCGTGTACTGGCAGTCGTGGATCAGCACGTCCGTCCCCCACGCGAGCGCGGCCCCGGAGATCCACTCTGGCGCGGCGGTCGCGAGGTCCGTGCCGAGCGCCGGCTCGTGGTCGGTGAGGTACGCGATCGAGACGCCGTCCGCCTCCATGCGGTAGCCGACGGTGATGCCCTGATGCTGGATCGAGGCCGAGCGCATCGTGGCGCCGCCGATCGTCCACGAGCCCTCGGGGGCGTCGTGGAACGTGACCATCGCCGGCACCTCGGACAGGTGCACGGGGAACAGCGGCGGTGAGAAGTACTTCGCCAGGCGCTCCTCGAGCGAGACGAGCGGCGAGGCCGGCCCCCAGATGTGCAGGTCCGTCCCCGCGCGCCAGATCGGCTCGAACACGCCGAGCCCCTCGACGTGGTCGACGTGCAGGTGCGTGATCAACAGGTCGATCCGCGGCGGCTGCTCCTCGACGAGCGCGTGGCCGAGGGCCCGCGCGCCGGTCCCGGCGTCCAGCACGAGCAGCGTGCCGTCGTCCAGGCGGACCTCGACGCACGACGTGTTCCCGCCGTAGCGGACGGTGTCGGATCCCGGCGCTGCGATCGTGCCCCTGCTGCCCCAGAAGCGGATGCGCATCGATCAGCCTTCGAGGTTCTCCCAGAAGAACGCGATCGCGCCGACCACGTCGCCCGCGTGGGCGAGCAGGGGGAAGGCCGTGGCCTCGATCTTGCGGGAGACGCCGTCGGCGCCGGTGATCGTCAGTGGTCCGTGCGAGGGCTGCCGCAGGTTCACGGCGATGCCGAGCGGCGTCTCGGACGGCCCGAGATGCTCGCCGCGCTCGTCCGTGGGGCTGAACAGCTTCGTGTACTCCTCGGCCGACATCCCGTGCCCCTCCATGAACGGTGTGCCGAGCAGGTCCTCGGCCGCCTCGTTGAAGAAGATCACGCGTCCCTCGGCGTCGACGAGGAAGACCGCCGTGGCCAGGCGGGAGGCGAAGTTCCTGGCCAGGATCAGGACCAGGTGTCGTTGCGGCGGCACGTCGTCCATGTGCGGTCGAGCCTACCCTGCCGCGCGCCGTCGGCCATCGGAGTAGGCTCCTGGTCCCGATCGCAGGAGGTGGAGAGCATGCTGAAGGACGGACAGACGGCCGCGACGCTGGCGGTCTCGGACATGGCGCGGGCCAAGGCCTTCTACGCCGACACCCTCGGGTACACGGCCACGCGGGAGTCCGAGGGCGGGGTCCTGTTCCAGGCCGGGCAGGGGACGGCTTTCTTCGTCTACCCGTCGCAGTTCGCCGGGACGAACAAGGCCACCTCGATGAGCGTGAACGTGGACGACTTCGACGGCACGATCGCCGACCTGCGGGCCAAGGGCATCACGTTCATGGACTACGACTTCCCGGGCCTGAAGACGGAGAACGGGGTTGCCGACACCCCGGACGGGAAGATCGCGTGGTTCGCGGACCCCGACGGCAACATCATCGGCGTCACGAGCATGTGACGGCGGGCTAGAGCCTGTCCTCGCCGTGCTCGTCGGCGAAGTCCCAGATCCGGAGAACGCCGGGCACGAGCCGAACGGTGAGCTCGTTGCCCCCCACCGACGACACGTACTCGCGGCCCTTCTCCGGGCCGATGTACCGGCTCGCGATCCGGACGGCGGTCTCGAACGCGTTCTCCTCGACGAAGGCCGCTTCCGCGCGGACCTCGACGCCCCGCATCGGCGGCGCGGACTCGGCGACCACGATCGAGGCTCTCGGATCCCGCCGCAGGTGGCGGACCTTCACGTCGTTGGCCCCGACCCAGACGTTGAAGCCGCCGTCGCGCCACTCGTGCCACACCGGCGAGAGCAGCACGGTGCCGTCCCGCCGGGGCGTCGCCAGGATCGCGACGAGCGGCTCGTCCAGGAAGCCGGCGAGATCGTCCACGTTCAGGTTCGTTCGCACGTCGCCTCCTGCCTCGGGCCGGGGTCTCGGTGAACGGAGGGTATCGTGCCACCGGCCCGCTCCGCGTGTCCCGCTCGATCGTCGTCCCCGAGCGGGAGCTGCGGTGGCGGTTCAGTCGCTCGTCGGGGCCGGGCGGGCAGTCGGTCAACACGGCCGACTCGCGGGTGGAGCTGCGGCTCGACCTGACCACGACGACCGCGCTCGGCCCGATCCAGCGCGCCCGGGCCCTGCACCGGCTGGAGGGTCGCCTCGTCGACGGCGTGCTCTCGGTCACGGCATCCGAGGAGCGTTCGCAGCTGCAGAACCGGGAGGCGGCCCGGGCTCGCCTGGCCGCGATCCTGGCCGAGGCGGTCGCCCCGCCGCCGCCGAAGCGCCGGCGGACGCGACCGACGCGCGCGGCCGTCGAGCGCCGCCTGCAGGACAAGCGGCGCCGAGCCCAGACGAAGCGCCTGCGCCGGTCCGAGGACGACTGAAGCTCGCTCAGCGCGGCCGCTGGGCCTCGGCCTCGCGGGAGCGGCCCATCCGCCGCTCGGCCTCGGCCGGGTCGCCACGTCGGGTGGAGACGTCGGCGAGGGCTCGCCACATCCAGCTCCCGAGCTGGCGCTCGCCGAGCTCCTCGGAGATGCGGATCGCGGTGCGAAGGTCCTGCTCGGCCTCGTCCAGGCTGCCGAGCTCGCGGCGGATCTCGCCGCGCTCGGCCAGCGCGTCGGCGTACTCCCACCTCGCGCCGACGTCTTCGAAGATGGCGATCCCGCGCTCGAAGCAGGGGAGCGCCTCCTCGTACCGGCCCAGGTCCTCCAGGATGCGGCCTCGCTGCACCGCCGTCACCGCCATGCTGAACTGGTCGCCGGCCCGCTCGGCCAGCGCGATGGCCTGGTCGCTCAGGAGGAGGGCCTCCTGGTACTCGCCCATGCTGTCGCGCGTGATCGACATCGAGTTGAGCGCGCGGGCCCGGGCCCAGGCGTCCTCGGGATCGGCCTCCTCGAGGGCGCGACGCCAGATCGCCAGCGCGTCCTCCCAGCTCCGGCGCGTCCACGGCACCCATCCGGCGAACAGCAGCGTGCGGACGATCGCCCACGGGTCGCCGAGCTCCTGCGCCGCGGCCAGCGAACCCGCGAGCAAACGCTCGGCCCGGTCGAGGTCTCCCTCGACATTGATCGCGATGTCGCCGAGGAAGCGCAGCGCGAGCGCGAGCGTCCACGCGTCGCCCGTGCCGCGCCCCAGCGCGACGGCGCGATCCAGGACCTCGGTCGCCGCCGGGTACTCGCCGAGCCAGTACCTCGCCTCGCCCATGCCCGCGAGCGCTCGGGCCTCGCGCTTGGCCCATCGCTCCTCGGGCCCGGCCATCCGGAGCGCCCGCCGGTAGTAGTCGACCGCCGAGCGGCTCTCCATCCGCCGGCGGGCCCGATCGCCGGCGCCGAGGAGCGCGTCCACCGCGCGCTCGGGCACCGTCCGGTCCTCCGGATCGAGGTCGAGCGAGGCCAGCGCGGCCTGCTCGAGGTGCTCGGCCGCCCACGTCCGGTGGCCCGACGCCGTCAGCCGCTCCGAGATGAGCTGGTGGAGCCGGACGCGCTCGCGCTTGGGCAGGCTGGCGTAGGCGACGTCCTTCAGCGTGGCGTGCCGGACCCGCCACCGCGGCACGGTCCGGCTCTCCTCCTCGCGCACGAGGACCTCGGCCTCCTCGAGCTGCCGGAGCTCGGCCTCGGTGGCCTGCGGGTCGATCAGGACCAGCTCGGCGAGGTCGAACGAGACGAAGAACACGGAGGCCCGCCGCGCCACCTCGCGCAGGCGCGGCGCGAGCGCATCGAGGCGGGCGGAGACCACCGCCTGCACGGTCGGCGGCAGCGACGTGCGCGGCCCGGTGGTCCCGGGAGCCGAGGGGTCGGGCAGCAGCATCCCCGTCGTCTCGATGATGAAGAACGGGTTGCCGTCGGCGCGCGCCGCGATCTCGGCGGCCTCGGCGTCCTCTATGCGCCCGCCGCTCGCTTGCCGCACGAGGTCGATGGACTCCTCGGTCGAGAGCGGGTCGAGCCGGAGCAGCACGGCGTTCGCGGTGCTCGAGCCCCACGCCGGGCGCTCCTCGAGGAGGCCGGGCCGGGCCAGCGCCAGAACCATGGCCCGCCGCTTGCCGCCGCGGGCGGGCGCGCCGAGGCGTTCGACGAGCCCGAGCATCGGCGCCTTCAGCGTGTGCGCGTCCTCGAAGACCAGCAGGACGGGGCGCTCGCGCGAGACGCCGTCGACGAGCGCGACGAACCCGGCCTGCACGTCCTGGACGAACGCGGACTCGTCGCGGCGCTCGTCGATCTCGAACAGCAGGAGGAGTCGGTCGGCGATCCGCGTGTCGCCGTCCGCGGTGCGCTCGGCGAGCTCGCGGAGCCGTTGCCGGATCTTCTCGGGCGGGTCGCCGTCTTCGATCCCGGCCAGGTCGACCACGATCGCGGCCGCCGGCGCGAACGTCTCGGTGTCCGTGTAGGAGCGGGCACGGCCGTGCAGCACGGCGACGTCGTCGCCGAGCCCGGCCACGAGCTCGTCGGCCAGGCGCGACTTGCCGATGCCCGGCTCTCCGATCACGGTGACGAGTGCGGGTCGCCCGGTGCTCCGGACGCGGGCCAGGCTCTCGCGCAGGATCGTGAGCTCGCTGGTGCGGCCGACGAACGGGATGGTCCGGCGAGCCGACCGCGCCGTGAGCCCCTGGACCGGGGACGCGACGAGCCCCGCGTCGAAGCCCTTGGCCGGCACCTCGCGCCGGTCCGCGTACGACACCGAGGCTGCGGTCAGGGCGACGGCGGTCTGCCCGGCCAGCACCTCGCCCGGCAGGGCGGCGGTCTGCAGACGGGCCGCGGCGTTCACCACGGTGCCGGTCACGAGGAGCTGGCCGGCCGGCCCGAGCCCCGTGGCCGCCTCGCCGGACTCGATCCCGATCCGGACCTGGAGCCGCTCGGGCAGGCCGAGTGAGTCGCCGATGCGCCGCACCCGGTCCCGGATGGCCAGGCCGGCCCGGACCGCGCGGAGCGCGTCGTCCTCGTGGACGGTGGGCAGGCCGAACACCGCCATCACGGCGTCGCCGATGAACTTCTCCGGCCGGCCCCGGAGCGCGAGGAGCTCCTCGGTCGCGACGTCGGAGAACCGGCCGAGCACCTCGCGTGCGCGCTCGGCATCGAGGCGCTGAGCGAGGCCGGTCGAGTCGACGAGGTCGGCGAACAGGACCGTGACCATCTTCCGCTCGTCGGTGCCGAGCGGGGTGCCCACGACCGCGCCGCAGTTCGGGCAGAACCGAGCGCCATCCGGGAGCGGCTCGCCGCAGACCGTGCAGCTCATCTCGAGCAGGATAGGCGGCGGGAACGACGCGGGACCTCAGCGCGTGCGGGCCGGCCGTGAAGGGCTACGGCTCGCGGCCCAGGCGCCCGCTCCACCACAGCGCGCCCGAACCCACGACGAGGAGGAGCGCCACCGCCACCATCTGGAGCACGACGCGTCCGCTGCTGCCCGTGAAGGCGGTGCCGCCCGGAGGATTGGTGATCGTTGCCCCCTCGACCGCGGGGCTCGAGGTCGAGGGCGTGACGGTCGTCCCCTCCACCGACGGGCTGTCCGAGGGCGAGGGGCTCGGCGAGGGCGAGGGGCTCGGCGAGGGCGAGGGGCTCGGCGAGGGGCTCGGGCTCGGCGAGGGCGACGGGCTGGGCGAGGGTGACGGGCTCGGGCTGGGACTCGGTGAAGGGCTCGGACTGGGACTCGGTGAAGGGCTCGGACTGGGACTCGGTGAAGGTGATGGGCTCGGGCTCGGCGAGGGTGACGGGCTCGGGCTCGGCGAAGGTGACGGGCTCGGGCTGGGGCTCGGGCCGCAGGGCTGTCCGCCGAGCTGCCACGCCACCAGCTCGTGGAACCGCGGGATGCCCTGCGCGTCGAGGGTGCCGAAGTCGATGCCTTTGGCCAGGTCGGTCTGCCAGATGCACGGCGGCAGCGACACCGTGAGCGTGTAGGTCCCCGGCTCGGTCGTCGACAGGGTGGCCGAGTCGAAGAGCGTCTCGGGTCCCGCCGTCGGCGGCGTCAGTCCCTGTGCCACCCAGCTCGTGACCGTGAACTCGACCGGATCGCAGGTCGGCAGCCCGTTCTCGGTGACGATCACGACCGTGCCCACGCCCCCGCTCAGGCTCTGGGTCACGTCGGGGTGGTTGTCGCACGTTCCGGGGGGAGGCGCGGCCGCGGAGGGCGTAGGCGAGAGCACCCAGGCGATGGCGGGGGCGAGAACGATCGCCGCGGCGAGGGCAAGCGCGCCCGATCTCGATCGCTTCGCCTTCACCGCGCGACTCTACCCCGATGCCCCCGAGCGAAACGAGCGCGGGGAGGAAATCGGTGTTCGCGCTCCGTGCAACGGTAACGGATCGCCCCCGCCGAGCGGTCTCATGGACAACGAGGCGATGAGGAGGAGTGTGTCGTGAAGACTTCAGCGTGGATCCGCGGGATCGCCGTGGCCGTCGTCGGTGGGAGCCTGGTGCTGGCGGCAGCCGCGCCCGCGCTCGCCGACCCCGCCGCGGACCTGTCGGTCACCAAGACGGGAGCCGCCGACGCGGTGGCCGGGGCCAACCTCACGTACACGATCTCGGTCTCGAACGCCGGACCGGATGCCGCGACGAGCGCCTCGCTCTCGGATCCGCTGCCCGCGGGCACGACGTTCGTCTCGCTGGCGGTCGCGGCCGGCTGGACGTGCACGACGCCGGCGGTCGGGGCCACGGGCACCGTCTCCTGCACGAACCCCTCGGTGGCCATGGCGTCGAGCGACGTGTTCACCCTCGTCGTGAACGTGGCCGCCGACACCGCGGACGCGACGAGCATCGCCAACACCGCCACCGTCACGTCGGCGACGGCCGACGCGAACACCGTGAACAACGCGGCCACCGCGACCGCCACGGTGGGGCTGGCGCTCGACCTCTGCACGATCACGGGCACCAACCGGTCGGACACGCTCACCGGCACGGCGGGCGACGACGTCATCTGCGGAGGGAACGGCAAGGACACGATCGACGGGGCCGCCGGGAACGACGTCATCGTCGGCGGCAACGGGAAGGACGTGCTCACCGGCGGCGACGGCAACGACACGGTGATGGGCCGCAACGGGAAGGACGAGGTCACCGGCGGAGCCGGGCTCGACGTGCTGTCGGGCGGCAACGGACGCGACACCCTGAACGCTCAGGACGCCGCGGCCGGCGATGTCGTCGACGGAGGCCCCGGGCGTGACGACTGCCTCTCCGACGCGGGCGATACCGTGACCAACTGCCCGTAGCGGCAGAACCGGTGGGCGACGGCCCGCCGTCGGGCAGCCCCCCTGCCCGGCGGCGGGCCTTCCTCAGTCCGAGGGTCCGTGCTCCTGCCCGGGAGGGGGGCCGTTCGTCTGCCCGGGTGGCTCGTTCTGCTGGCCTGGTGGCTCGTTCGTCTGCCCGGGCGGCTCGTTCGTCTGCCCGGGTGGCTCGTTCTGCTGGCCTGGTGGCTCGTTCGTCTGCCCGGGCGGCTCGTTCGTCTGCCCCGGAGGCTCGTTGCCTTGCCCCGGAGGCGCGTTGGCTTGACCGGGCGGCGTCCCGTGGTCGTGCCCGGGGAGCGATCCCTCGCCGTGACTCCGCGGTGCATGCCGCGGGCCGTGGGGCGCGGACCGGCCGGCGCTCTCGACCGGCGTCGTCGAGGCCTCGGACGGATCGGTGATCACGGGAACGCCCACCGCCGGGCGATCGGTGCCGGTGGGGCGATCTCCCGTCGAGGAGCCGGGCTCGGAGGGAACCGTGATGCCGACCTTGGAGAGCACGTCCGCGACGAGCCGCTGGGCCGGAGCGGGCAGGACGCCCGCCGCCGCCAGGCCGGAGGTGGCGAGCATCGTGCCGACCACGACGAGACCGGCCACCCTCATCCGGGCCGGGACCGATCGGCGACCGCGCGCGGGGGGCGGCCCCGTGGCGAGCGCGTCCAGCGCCGCGATCACCGCCTCGTCCTCGCGCCGGAGCTCGGCGGCCGTGGGTGGCGCCTTGACGGCGAGGATCGTCCGGGCGACGTGCGAGTAGCCGGGAGGCGCGTCGTCGGGCTCGATGCGCCCGCCGAGCATCCGGTCGGCGGTCTCCCGATCGAGCCGCATCGTGACGGGGCCTCCGGAGGCGCTCATTCCACCACCGCCGCGGTCGAGACGCGCTCCGCGAGTCGGCGGAGGGCGCGATGTTGCAGGACGCGCACGGTTCCGGGGCGCCGGTCCATGATCGCGGCGACGTCCCGGACGCTCAGGTCGCCCAGGACGCGCAGCAGGATGACCTCGGCCTGGTCGCGGGTGAGCGTGGCGATCTGGGCCAGGGCCGCCTCGGTACCGAGCTCCGCCAGGGCCTCGTCCTCCACGTCGCGGGTCTGGCCGTGGAGCTCGAGCTCCTCCTGGCTCGTGGCGACCGTGGCCCGCCGGGCGCGGCGTCGTCGCAGGTCGGTCATCCGGCTCCGGGCGATCGTGAACGCCCACGCCCGCAGCCCTCGTTCGTCCCCCACGAACCGGTCGAGGCTCGTGATGACGCCGACCCACACCTCGGACGCGAGGTCCTCGGCCTCCGCCGGCTCGAACGCGCGAAGGTAGCGAAGGATCGGCGGGTGCAGGCGCCGGTACAGCTCCGCCAGCGCGAGGCGATCGCCGCCCGAGGCCTCGGCGATCGTGCCGTCGGATCGTTCTCGAATGGCCATCGACCGATCAGCGTTCCCCATCGCGGGCGCCCCGTCCAGACGGCGAACGGGCGACGGCCGCGAGGCGGCCGCCCCACGACCTTCGTCGGGCGGTCTCGGTATCCTCCGTACCCAGATGGCGACGTACGAGTACCTCTGCCTCGCCTGCGAGCACCGGTTCGAGGAGCGGCGGGCCATGGGCGCGTCGGTCGACGTCGCGCTGGCCTGTCCATCGTGCGGCGGCGACCGGGTGCGCCGGCAGTTCTCCTTCCTGGCCGGCGCCGGCTCGTCGGACGCCGGGTCGTCTCCGGCGGGTGGTTGTGGGTGCGGGGGCGCCTGCGCCTGCGGGCGGTGACCCCGGCTACCCCGGGCTCGAGAGCGAAGGCAAGAACCGGGGCGGGGCCCGGTGGCGCGTCGCCCCCTCGAAGTCGAAGGCGAACCCGATCAGCGCCGCCTCGCTCCACGCGGGTCCGATGAACGAGATCCCCACCGGCAGCTCCGAGACCGATCCCATCGGCACCGTGACGGTCGGGTAGCCGGCGACCGCGGCCGGCGTGGAGTTCCCTCCGATGTAGTGGTCGCCGTTCAGGTGGTCGGTGAGCCAGGCCGGCGCGCCCGTCGGCGCCACGAGCGCGTCGAGCCGGTGCTCCGCCAGCACGGCGTCGAGCCCCTCCTCGCGCGAGAGGCGCCGGCACGCGGCGAGCGCCTCCAGGTAGGCGGGCTCGGTGAGCGGACCCTTCTCGACGGCCCGCTCGAACAGCTCCTGACCGAACACCGCGAGCTCGACGTCCGCGTGGGCCCGGTTGAAGGCGATGAGCTCGGCGAGCGACCGCGGCGCCTGCCCGCCGAGCTCTCGGAGGTACGCGTCGAGATCCGCCTTGAACTCGAACAGGAGCACCTCGAGCTCGGGGTCCTCCAGGTCGGAGGCGTGCGGGACGTCGGCGGGGTCCACGATCTCGGCGCCGAGCGACCGCATCGCCACGACCGCGTCCTCGAACAGCGCGTCGACGCGGTCGTGGAAGCCGGCCATGTTCCGCGCCACGCCGATCCGAGCGCCGCGGAGCCGGCCGGTCTCGAGCGCGGCGAGGAGCTCGAGGGCCGGGGCCCCGGCCGTGGCGGCGTCGCGGGGGTCGGGGCCGGCCAGGGCGCGCAGGAGGGCGGCCGCGTCGGCCACGGTGCGGGCCATCGGTCCCGGCGTGTCCTGCGTGTGCGAGATCGGCACCACGCCGGCGCGGCTCACCAGGCCGACCGTGGGCTTGATCCCCACGATGCCGTTCACGCTCGAGGGGCACACGATCGAGCCGTCGGTCTCGGTGCCGATCGCCGCCGCGCACAGGTTCGCGGACGCCGCCACCCCCGAGCCCGAGCTCGACCCGCACGGGCTGCGATCGAGCGCGTACGGGTTGTGGGTCTGGCCGCCCCGCGCGCTCCATCCGCTGGACGAGCGCGTCGAGCGGAAGTTGGCCCACTCCGAGAGGTTGGTCTTGCCCAGGAGCACGGCGCCGGCCTCGCGCACCCGCTCGATCACGGTCGCGTCCCGGTCCGGCCGGGCTCCCTCGAGCGCGAGGGAGCCGGCGGTCGTCCGCATCGCGTCCGCGGTGTCGAGGTTGTCCTTCACCAGCACGGGGACGCCGTGCAACGGTCCTCGAACGCGCCCGGCCCGCCGCTCGGCGTCCAGGGCGTCGGCGATACCCCGGACGTCGGGGTTGACCTCGACGACCGAGCGCAGCGCGCCGTCGATCGCCTCGATCCGCGCCAGGTAGGTCTCGGCGAGGGCGCGGGCGCTCAGCTCGCCCGAGTCGAGCCGGACGCCGAGCTCGGCGATCGTGACCTCGTCGAGATCCCCCGGCGCGAGCGGATCCATCGCCGCACCCTACCCGAGCGATCCGGGGCTACGCCCGCCGGACGACGAGGTGGTCGTCGCGCCAGCGGAGCTCGAGATCGACCACCTCGCCTGCGGTTCCGGTCGGCACGACCTCGCCGTTCACCCGAAGGACGACCCCGCCGGCGTTGCCGAGCGTCAGCGTGAGGAGCCGGTCGGCGCGGTAGATGACGGGCTCGCCCGGCTGCAGCGTGGCCGCCGCGAGCACCTCGCCGTCGCCGATGGCCTGAACCCAGCTGGGCTCGCGGAGCCGCAGGACGGCGCGAACGCCGTTCGGCGTCCGCGGCGGCGCGACCTCGTCCACGGCCGGGCTGGGGCTCGAGCTCGGCGCGGCGCGGTCCGCGCCGGCCGGCACCCCCGGGCCGCGGTTCGGTTCCGCGCTCGGCGGGAGCAGCGCGAGGACCGCGAGCAGCGCGGTCGACAGGAGGGCCATGACGACGGCGACCAGCCGGTGCCGCCTCCGGTCGTCGGGGATCGGCTCGAGATCGGGCTCCTCGACGGGGCGGTGGCGCTCGTCGAACTCGTGGAGCAGCGGATCGGGGTCCAGTCGGAGGAACTCGGCGTACTCGCGGAGGAAGAATCGCGCATACGCGGGCGCCGGGAACGCCTCGAGCGGCGCGCCGCTCTCGAGGGCCGCGAGGTGATGGGGGGAGATCTTCGTCCCCACCGACGCCTCGACCAGGGACCGTCCCTCGGCCTCACGGGCGCGCCGGAGGACGTCGTGGGGGTCGTGGCCGTGAGGTTCGACGGCCGGCTCCGGTCTCGGGTCGTCGCCGACCTCGGGCTCCCACTGGTAGGCGCACGACCGGCAGAGCCAGTGGGGGGCTCCGCCGGGGGCCTCGACCGGCGCCCGGCCGTCCCGCAGCACGAGGACGCGTTCGGACGGGGCCTCGGACGGCGCAGCGACGAGCAGGTCCGAGCCGCAGCGCGGGCACTCGGGTCTCGGCATCGCAGCCCTCGCGAAACACGGCAGCGCACGGCGGATGCCCGGGCACGAGGCGCGTCCACGGGGCGCGCTCACGCCCGTTCACATCGATCGCACGACTACCCCGGCCATGGGGACGTTCGGGCACGACGCTAGCCATGACGCTCGCGCTGCGTCAAGGGGGTGAGCGAGGGACGGGGCGTGTCGCTTCGATGGAGACGCGGCGCGGGCGGCGGGAGTGCACCTCGAGCCCCGGTAGCCTGGGGCGATGACCGTGCGCACCGAGCACCTGGATGCCGCGCCGAGCCGGTGGGAGACGCCGTGGATCGACGCCGCGATCTGGGCCGCCGCGCTCGGCGCCACCGCGCTCACGCTGTGGTACTCGCTCGGCTCGGTGCCGCCCGCCCACGGCTCCGACAAGGACCTGCACGCCCTGGCGTACTTCGTCGACACGCTCGCCGTGCTGCTCGCGGTGGTGTGGCGGCCCGGACGGCGGGCGGGGCGACTCGACGGGTGGGGGCCGGTGGTGGTGGTCGGGATCCTCGCCCTGGGGGGCCTGATCGAGCTGGCGCAGGGCGGGTTTGCGCAACGGGACGCCCAGCTCAGCGACTGGTTCGCCGACGCCGTGGGCATCGGGGCGGCATGGCTCCTGTTCGGATCGCTGCGGTGGATCACGCGCGAGCACGCTGCGCGGCATCGGTCCGGCGCTCGCTGACGTCCTGTTCGAGCGCTAGGATCGGCGTTCCGGTATCCTGATGTGGTGGTGTCCTTCTACCGGACCGCGCTCGGCAAGACGCTCCGGATCCAGGAGTCCGAGGACGGCATGCTCCGGGTCGAAGTGCTGAAGGACGGCGCCTGGACCAGCGCCCCGATCGGCATGATCGGGTTGCGCCTGGCGCCGACCACCAAGCGCCTCACCCCGACCCAGGTCCGCGCCCTCCCCGACTGAGACCCCCCGTCGCCTCGGTGCGACGAACATGGTCGGGTTCCGTTGTGTTTGTGCGACCGCTCTTGAGTCTCCGCCGGCGTGCGCGGGACGATCGCGCCATGGATGCCAAGGGAACGATTTCGCTCGTGCTGATCGGTCTCGGGGCGGTCGCGGCAGGCGGTCTCGGCCTGCGGCTCCCGGCCGGGGATCGGATCGCGGCGGGTCTGGCGCTGGTGGTCGGGGCGGGCGTCGGCGTGATCGCCGTCGCGATCGGCTCGCAGCTTGTGGCGGATACGCCGGAGAGCTACGAGACGGTCCTCGTCGCCGCCTCGGCGCTCGGATTCGTCGCGACGGTGATGAGCCTGGCCGTGCTGTGGCACGGGACCGAACGGGAACGGCCCCGCTCGCGCGGGGCCGTTCGTTCGGATCCGGGTGGTGCTACGTGATGTCTCGCCGCCGCATCATCGCCCCACCCGCCGCGATCGCCACGAGCGCGTAGCCGCCGAGCACCAGCGCGCCCAGACCCGGCGAGAGCACGTCGGCAGGGTTGATGCCGACGACGGCGAACCCGGCCTCGCCTGGGAAGTACCTCGCGACGGAGGGCACGAGGCCCGACAGGAGGCCCTCGCCGGCGAGCACCCAGATCAGCGTCCCGGCGACCGCCGCCACCTGGTGGCGAACCGCCAGGCCAAGCCCCACGCCGATCGACGTCCACAGCGCGGTCGCGCCGAGGAGCCGCCCGGCGACCTCGGCCAGCGCGCTCGCCGACCATGTGATCTCCACGCCCTTGCCGATCAGCAGCGGCACCCCGACCGCGATCGAGACCGCCGTCGCCGCCGACGCGAGCACGAGGCCGCCGGCCGCCACCGTCACGAGCTTGGCGCCGAGCACCCGCCGGCGGTTCGGGCTGGCGAGCAGCGTGGGAACGATGGAGCCGAAGCGGAACTCGTCCGTGAACGCGCGGACACCGAGCAGCAGCGCGAACACCGGCGCGAGCGACAGCGCCACGTGCAGGAACGACTGCTCCTGCAGCGGCGCGGCCAGGTCGGCGCCGCGGCCGTCGGTGACGATCGCCACCACGCCCAGCGTGACGATCGCCAGCAGCCCGCCGAGCATCGCGTACGCGCTGCGGGTGGTCGTCAGCTTGCGGAGCTCCGACGCGATCTGATCCCTCATTGTGCGTCCTCCTCGGTGAGCTCGAGGAACGCGTCCTCGAGGCTGGTCGACTCCTCCGCCAGTCCGAACACCGGCACGCGGGCCTCGAACGCGAGCGTTCCCACACGCTCGGCGTCGGCACCGGAGACCCGCAGCGCGCCGTCGCCGTCCGTCGCGACCCCGAACCCGCGCTCGCGCAGGACGGCGGCGAACCGGGTTGCCTCCGGCGTGACCACGCGGAGCTCGTTCGAGCTCCTGGTCAGCTCGGCCAGGGGCGCCTGCCGGATCAGGCGGCCCTTGTTGATGACGATGGCCTCGTCCGCGAGCTGCGCCATCTCCGCGAGCACGTGGCTCGAGACGAGCACGGCGTTGCCCTCGGCCGCGAAGCCTCGGAGCAGATCGCGCAGCCACCGGATCCCCTGGGGGTCCAGCCCGTTCGCCGGCTCGTCCAGGACCAGGACCCTGGGCTCGCCGAGCAGCGCCCCGGCGAGCCCGAGCCGCTGGCGCATGCCGAGCGAGTACGTGCCGGCCGAGCGCCGCGCCGCCGCCGCCAGCCCCACCTGCTCGAGGACCTCGTCGACCCGCCGCTGCGGGATCGCCGACGCCGACGCCAGCGCCCGGAGGTGGTTGCGGCCGCTCCGCAGCGGGTTGAAGCTCTGCGTCTCGAGCAGGGCCCCGACCGTTCGCGCCGGCCGGGGCAAGCTCCGGTACGGCATCCCCAGGACGGTGGCCGTGCCCGCCGTGGGGGCCACGAGCCCGAGGACGATCCGCAGCGTCGTGCTCTTGCCGGCGCCGTTGGGTCCCAGGAACCCCGTGACCTCGCCCGGGCGGACCTCGAAGGTGAGGTCGTCGACCGCCGTCACGGATCGGAACCGTTTCGAGACGCCGCGGACCGAGATCGCCGGCGACCCGATCGGTCCCCGTCCCGCTCCCGTCGATCCGATGGAGCTCGTCGCCATCGCGTTGCCTCCTTCCACCGTCGTGATCCGTCGGCTCCGACGCTAGGGAGGCGGCGGCGCCGCGGCGTCGGCCCGGAGTGCGAAACCGGAGGTCGTGCCGGGGGAGGAGGGGTCGTCCCGGAGGAGGATCAGGCGCCGGGCTGGACGAGGCCGGACTCGTATGCGAGGACGACGGCCTGGGCGCGGTCGCGGAGCCGGAGCTTGTGGAGCACGCGCCCGACGTGCGTCTTCACGGTGGTCTCGGCGACGTACAGGGAGCCCGCGATCTCGGTGTTGGAGAGGCCGCGTGCCATGAGGACGAGCACCTCGCGCTCGCGGTCGGTGAGCTCGCCGAGCTCGACCGCGGTGGCCGCCGGGGCTCGCGTCGCGAACTCCTCGATCAGCCGGCGCGTCACGGAGGGCGCGAGCAGCGCGTCGCCGGAGGCGACCACGCGGACGGCCGCGACGAGCTCCTCGGACGGACGGTCCTTCAGCAGGAACCCGCTCGCGCCGGCCCGGAGCGCCTCGAACACGTACTCGTCGAGGTCGAACGTCGTCAGGATGAGGACCCGGCCCGGCGGCTCGAGGGCGGTGAGCCGGCGCGTCGCCTCGATCCCGTCCATCGTCGGCATCCGCACGTCCATCACGACGACGTCGGGGCGGAGGGTGCCGAACTGGCGGACGGCGTCCGCGCCGTCGATCGCCTCGCCCACCACCTCGAGGTCGTCCTGCGCGTCCAGGATCATCCGGAACCCCGTGCGCATGAGGGCCTGGTCGTCGGCGACGAGGATCCTGATCGGCTCACCGCTCATGCCGGTTCCGTCCCGTCCGATGGGAGGCGGGCCCGGACGAGGAATCCGCCGCCCGGACGCGGCCCGGTCTCGAGCTCGCCGCCGTAGAGCTGGACGCGCTCGCGCATCCCGACGAGCCCGTGGCCGCCGGCGCCGTCGGCGGTCGTCCCGGGGCCGTCGTCGACGACCTCGATCTCCACCGCGTCCGCCGCGTAGCGAAGGAGCACCCGGGCGCTCGCCCCGCCGGCGTGCTTGAGCGCGTTCGTCAAGGCCTCCTGCAGGATGCGGTAGGCGGACAGGTCGACGCCGGGCGGCAGCGTCCGCGGAACGCCCTCGATCACCGCCTCGACGGGCAGGCCGGTCGCCCGCATGCCCTCGAGGAGCTCGTCGAGGCGAGCCAGCCCCGGCTGGGGGGCCCGGCCGTCCTGCCCCTCCTCGGCCTTGAGGATCTCGAGCAGGCGCCGCATCTCCGCCAGCCCGGCGCGTCCGGAGACCTCGATCTGGCGCAGCGCCTCCGCGGCCGCGGGGGGATCCGTTTCGCCGACCGCCCGCGCCGCGCCGGCCTGCACGACCATCACGCTCATGTGGTGGGCCACGACGTCGTGGAGCTCGCGCGCGATGCGCGCCCGCTCCGCGCCGACGGCCTCGCGCGCCGCGAGCTCCCGGTCCCGGGCGACGCGCCGGCGGCGATTGAACGTCATGCGGCCGAGCACGAGGGGGATCGCGAACGTCACCACGAGGTCGGACAGGATCTCGACCCCGTCCAGGCCACGGTCGGCGTGCTCGCCGACGCCGATCGCGACGGAGGCCGCCACGACCACCGGGATCACGACGGGCAGGAGCCGGTGGCGCTCGCGATACGCGGCGGCCGAGTACATCGCCACCCACAGCAGGAAGACGAACTCGGGCCAGTAGCCGAACAGGGACGCCGTGGCCACCGCCGCGGCCACGACGGTGAGGACGACCAGCGGGGCCCGTCGGCGCCACGCGATCGACAGGCCGGCGACCAGGATGAGCCCGATCCCGGCGACGTCGGGAGGCTCGTCCGGCATGTGGGCTCGGGAGGCGAACCCCAGCACGCTCCCGGAGATGAGGCCGAACGCGAAGAGCCCGTCCCAGATCCGGTGGTCGACCCGCCGGAGACGATCCCACCACCCGCCGTCCACGGATCGAACGGTACCCGGAGGCTCCCGGGTCGTCGTCCTCCCCGAGGACGACCCCGAAGTCCGACCGGATGACGTGCTAGGCGGCGACGTCCATCGCGAACCCGCTGCACGCGCACTCGGAGTACAGGCACCGGCGAAGGTCGTCGTCGCAGTGCAGGAACTCCGCGTGCGTGCAGAGCGCGCAGGGGGTCCGGTTGATGCCCGGTCGCTCGATCGCCGCGTGATGCCCGTAGCCGGCCTGCGTCTGCATGCAGAGCACCGTACGTCGATGGGGGGACCCTGCCATCGGGCGAACGGCTCGGCGGACGTGCGATCGGCCAGACCCGGTTACGTCCTATGCCACGGGGACGAGGGCGATCGCCGGGATCCGGCGTTTGGCCTTCGCGGGGTACTCGGCGAACCCCGGGCGGCGCTCGACCTGACGCGCGTAGAGCGCGTCGCGCTCGTCGTCGTCCTCGACGTCGATCGCCCGCACCGGGACGGTCCGCGTGCCGATCTCCACCGTCGCGTCCGGGTTGGCCCGCAGGTTGTAGTACCAATCGGGATGGGTCGTCGCGCCGCCCTTCGTGCCGAACACCACGAAGCGGTCGCCGTCCGGCAGGTACACGAGCGGCCTCACGCGCTCGAGGCCGGTCCTTGCCCCGGTGCAGTGGAGCAGCAGCAACGTCGCGCCCTCGAAGAACCCGCCCACCCTGCCCTCGTTCGCGCGGAACTCCTCGATGATGCCCACGTTGTGGTCGACCATGTCTCCGTCTCCCCGCTCGCGTCGTCAGCGGACAACACCAGTCGGCGCGGCTTCGTTCCCAGCGGGAGCGGTCAGGAGCGGGCGGCGGTCCGGAACGTGCGACCGCACGTCGTGCACTTCATGGTCTTGCGCGCACCGGGTCCCGCGTGCGTGTAGGGCTGCGTCCGGTCCGAGCCGCAGTACGGGCACTCGGGACGGATCGACGCCGCCGCTCGCTGGTCCCGGGTGACCCACTCGTCCTCGAGCTCGACCACGGCGCCCGCCGCCTCCAGGACGGCGCGCGCCCGCTCGGCGCGCTCCATCGAGGCCTTGCGCACCGCGACGAACGGCAGCTCGAGCTCCTCGAGCGGGACGGGCTTCGTGGACAGGAGGTCGAGGACCTCGGAGACGTCGGCCTCGCGGCCGGGGGACCAGCCGGTGAGGACCACGCTCGCCCCGCGGATCTCGTCGGGGTGCCGCGCTCGGTCGCTCATCGCTGCAGACAGCTTACGCCGCCGAGGATGGACCGAAGGTCGCGAAGCCGCGCGCCTCCGCCGGTTCCCGCGAGCCTCGCTCGCGGCGCTCAGGCGCCGGCGGCGAAGCGCGACAGGCGCTCGAACGCCTCGGAGTACTCGGAGGGCTCGAAGCAGTACCGCAGGGTGAGGAAGCGGCTCCGCAGGCTCCGGACCTTCGCTGTCCGGTCGGCGTCGTCGACGATCACGTCGCGCAGGAGCCCGGCGAGCTCGCCGAAGTCGTGCTCGGTCATGCCGAACCGGGTCATCTCCGAGACGCCCAGCCGCAGCCCGCTCGAGGCCGTGAAGCTCTCGTCCTCGGGCAGGGCCTGGTAGTTGCAGATGACGTTGTTGGCCTCGAGGCGGCGGGCGACCTCGGCCCCCCGCCCGTAGCCGACCCGAACCAGCACCTGGTGGGTCTGCGTGTAGCCGATCGCGGGGTCGCCCTCCACCTCGAGCCCGGCCTCGGCCAGGGCACGGGCGAAGGCCTTGGCGTTCGCGACGACCCGCGGCTGGTACTCGTCCTTGAACGCGTTCATCTCGTACGCCGCCATGAGCAGGCCGACCAGCGTTCCGAGGTGGTGGTTGGAGACGGCGCCGGGGAACGCCCGGCTGCGGATCGAGTTCCACAGCGCGTATCGCTCCTCGTCCTCGCGCATCCGCCCGGCCACGATCCCGCGCTGGGTCCCGAAGAACGTCTTGTGGGTCGAGCCGGTGACCAGGTCGGCGCCCTCGGCGAACGGCTCCTGGAAGTGCGGGCCCACCAGGCCGAGCACGTGGGCCATGTCGTACATCACGACCGCGTCGATCTCGCGCTCGTCCAGGAACCGGCGGACCTCGGCCACGGGCTCCGTGTGCAGCACCATGCTCTTGCCGAACACGATGAGCTCGGGACGGAACTCCTCGATGAGCTGGAGCGTCGCCGGGACGTCGATCTTGTACGGGTTGTCGGCGAGCACGGGGAAGTTCACGACGGCCGGGCGCTCGGTGTGAGGGTCGCGGGCCACGAAGTCCTTCAGGGCGCCCATGGGCTGGGCCGAGAGATGGCCGCCCCGGCCGATGTGGTTGTTCATCACCCGGCGGATCCGGCGGGGCTCGCTGCGGCGGTCGGCGCGGTTGAGGTAGTCGACCATCGCGCTGAACACCGTCGTGTTGGCCATCTGTCCGCTGACCGGGCGCGCCTCGATCTCCTCGGCCCCGAGGAACTCGCGGAGCTGGTCCTGGACGAGCCGCTCGACCTCGGCGATGAACTCGGTGCCCTGGTAATAGAAGACCTCGGCGTCGTGGAAGGCGGGCAGCGCCCGGTGCTCGGCGTACCGGAACACCGGGTCCGAGATCTGCAGCAGCCGGACCATCGGCGAGACCGTCATCTCCGACGGGATGAGGTTGATGCACTCGCGCTGCCGCCACGTGGTGTTGGTCGCGGCCTGCTCGAGCAGCCGGCGGATCTCGCTCCGGCCGGTCGTCACCGGCGGAGCGGGCAGGACCACACGCTCCTGCGGCTCGGCGACGATGGGCCGGGCGTAGGGAGGCGCCTCCGAACGCAGGTGGAACTCGACGATCCGGCCCTGCACGAGCTTGCCCCGGACGTCGATCGCGACCTCCGTCCCCTCCAGGAGCTCGGAGTCCACGTAGGCCAGGCAGATCGCCCGCGTCCGGTGCTCGCCCGTCGGCTCCGAGGTCTCGTCGTCGCCGTCGAACACCCAGTACGGCACGGCCGTTCCGCTCGTCACGGTGCCGACGTCGCGGCCGTCCACGAAGACCTTGGCGTGGGCCCGGGCGATGCCCCGGCCCGTCACGGCGATCGGCCGGATCATCCGGGGGAGCGCCTCGAGATCCGAGAAGTCGCGGTGCAGGATGCGCGCCGCCGTCCGGGACTGTCGCTTGATGGCCTCGCGGCCGATGAAGTGCCGCTTCTGCGCGGCCAGGCTCACGCCGAACCGGGTGAGAGGGACGGCCATGATCGGGATCTCGCCGCCGTCGGGGCTCGGGCCGAGCTCGTCCCCGTAGAGCGGCAGGGCGGCCTCGAGCCGGAGCGTGTCCCGCGCCGCGAGGCCGCACGGGTTGGCGCCGCGCCCCACCAGGAGCTCCCAGAGCTTGAGGCCGTCGTCGCGGTCGACGAAGAGCTCGAAGCCGATCGGCTCGCCCGTGTAGCCGGTCCGGCCGACCCGCACGGTCGCGCCGGCGATCTCGGCCACGCTCGCGGCGTTGCGGACCGGATCGGGGAGGCGACCCCCGGTCACGATGGACTCAAGCAGGTCGTGCGACGCCGGCCCCTGCAGCGCCAGCATGACGACCTCGTGCGTCGCGTCCGTGAGCTCGACGCCGTCGATCAGCTGGGTCTGCAGGTGCGCCCAGTCCTTGAGCCGGTTCGAGGCGTTCACCACGAGGAGATAGCCCTCGTCGTCGAACCGGTACAGGTACGCGTCGTCGAGGGCGCCGCCGTGCTCGTTGGGGATCAGGGTGTACTGCGCGGAGGTCGGCCGGCCGTCGAGGGCCTCGGCGTTGTTCGTCAGGACGTGCTGGAGGAACTCGAGGGCTCGCTCGCCCCGGACCGTGAACCGGCCCATGTGCGAGACGTCGAACAGACCGGCGTGGCCGCGCACGGCCAGGTGCTCCTGGATCGTCCCCGTCGGGTACTGCAGCGGCATCTCCCAGCCGCCGAACTCGGTGAGCTTGGCCCCGAGCGCGACGTGCCGGTCGTGGAAGATCGTCCGGTCCGAGGCGGGTGCGCTCATGCGGCGGAGTCTAGCGCGGGCCCTCGGCCCTCCCCCCGGCCCGCACCGGCGAGGGCGTCACGACCGCGCGGAGCCGACGTTGCCGAGCCAGCTCCGGAACAGCCCGGCGTAGACGCCGCCGGCGCCGACGAGCTCCGCGTGCGTGCCGCGCTCCACGATGCGTCCCGCGTCGACCACGAAGATCTCCTCCGCCCCCTCGGCCGTGGAGAGCCGGTGGGCGATCGTGATCGAGGTCCGGCCGGTCGAGAGCCGTCGGAGCGCCTCCGTGATGCGGCGCTCGGTCGCCGGATCGACCGCGCTCGTCGCCTCGTCCAGGATCAGGAGGCCGGGGTCCCCGATCTGGGCGCGCGCCAGGGAGACGAGCTGCCGCTCCCCGACGGACAGGCTCTCGCCGCGCTCGCCCACGCGGGTCTCGAGGCCGTCCGGCAGCGACGACACCCAGCCACCCAACCCGAGCTCCTCGAACGCGGTCTCGACCTCGCGGTCGGTCGCTCCCTCCCGCCCGGCGCGGACGTTCTCGCGCACGGTGAGGTCGAACAGGAAGCCGTCCTGCGGCACCATACGGATGGCGCGCTGCCTCGACGCCCTCGCTACCTCGCGGAGGTCGACGTCCTCGATCGTCACCCGGCCCTCGATCGGGTCGGCCAGCCGGGTCAGGAGCTTGACGAGCGTGGTCTTGCCCGAGCCGGTCTCGCCCACGATCGCGACGTGTGCGCCGGCCGAGACCTCGAGCGAGACCTCGCGCAGCACGGCCGGGCCGTCGCCGTATCGGTAGGAGACGCGCTCCGTGCGAACGCCCAGGGCGCCCCTTCGGAGCTCGATGCCGGGCGAGGGCTCGGCGACGTCCACCGGAAGCTCCAGGAGCGCGAGGATCTTGCGCCATCCGGCGATCGCGGTCTGCGTGTCGGCGTAGATCTCGGGCAGGTCGGTGAACGGGTGCAGGAACAGGTCGGCCAGGAACAGGAAGGCCGAGACGCGGCCGAACGTCAGCCCCCACCGGGGTCCGAACCCCGCCCCGACCACGATCACCACCGAGAGGGCCAGCCCCCAGAAGATCGTGGCCATGGGGAACAGCGTCGCGGTCCGAAGGTGGGCCACGACCTGGGCGTCGTATCGCTCGCGGATCGACCGCTTCACCCGCGTGTCCACCTGATCCTCGAGCCCGTAGGCCCGGACGACGGCCGCGCCCATCACGCTCTCGGAGACCTCGGACAGCATCTGCCCCACGCGGACCCGGACGAGGTCGTACGCGGCGGACAGGGATCCCTGGAGCTTGCCCATCACGAGCAGGAGCGGCCCGACGAGCAGGACGACGGGGATCGTGAGCTGCCACGAGTACACGAGCATCAGGCCCAGCGCGCCCACGATCTGGACGATCGAGACGATCCAGGCGATGCCGCCCCACTCGGTGAACTCGCTCAGCGTGTCGACGTCGGCCGTCACCCGCGCGACGAACACGCCGCGTCGCTCCCGGGTCTGCGTCGCGATCGAGAGCCGGTGGATGTGCTCGAACCCGCGGACCCGCAAACCGGCCAGCGCGGCCTCCGAGGCTCGCACCAGTCGGCGGGCCGCCGCTCGCCCGGCCAGGAAGGTCCCGGCGACGACGACGAGCGCCACCGTGCACCGCCCGAAGACGAAACCCGGGCGGAAGCCGCCGTCGAACCCGTGGTCGAAGATCTGCTGGACCAGGACGGGCGGCACGAGGCCGGCGGTCGCCGCCGCGAGCGAGACCACGACCGTGAAGCCGAGGCCGGCGCGGAGCTCCGGGCTCATCCGCAGTCCCTGCACGAGCACGCTCCACGCGCTCCGTAGATGAGCCGGGACCGGGAGGTCCTCGTCGTGCCCGGCCTCGGGCAGCACCACGTCGGGGACGGTGCTCGTGCTCATCGCGCCGCCCGTTCGTAGGCGTGGACCATCGCGGCGTAGCCGGGCTCGGTCGCCATGAGCTGCTCGTGCGATCCGCTCGACCGGAGCCGCCCGCGCTCGAGGTACAGGACCCGGTCGGCCAGCCGGATCGTGGAGAGGCGATATGCCACCACCACGAGGGTGGTTCGGAGCTCGCGGCGCAGGCCGGCCAGGATCTCGGCCTCGACGGTGGGGTCCACGGCGCTCGTCGCGTCGTCGAGGATCAGGAGACGGGGCTCGCGCACCAGCGCCCGAGCCAGGGCCACGCGCTGGCGCTCGCCGCCCGAGAGCGTGTGCCCGCGCTCGCCGAGGATCGTGTCGTACCCCTTCGGCAGGGCCCGGACGAACCGGTCGGCCTGCGCGATCGTCGCGGCGCGCTCGACCTCATCGCGGGTCGCCCCCGAGTCGAGCGCGATGTTCTCGGCCACGGTCGTGGCGAACAGGAAGCTCTCCTGGAACACGACGCTCGCCGCCCGGCGAAGCGACGCCGCGTCGACGTGCCGCAGGTTCACGCCGCCGAGGACGATCTCGCCACTCGTCGGGTCGTCCAGACGGACGAGGAGCTGCGCGAGCGTCGACTTGCCCACGCCGGTCGGGCCGACGATGGCCACGGACTCGTCCGGGGCGACCCGGAACGAGACCTCGTCCAGCACCCGCACGCCGCCGAACGCGTACGTGACGGCCTCAGCGCGCACCTCGAGGGGACCGTCGGGGAGCGCCACGGCCTCGGCGGGCCGCTCCAGGGTGACCGGCTCCTCGAGCACCCCGACGATGCGCTCGTGCCCTACGACGGCGCGGGGCAGCTCGGACAGGATCCACCCGACGAACCGCATCGGCCACGCCAGGAGGCCGAACAGCGTGACGACCTGCACGAGCGTGCCGAGAGTCACCTGGCCCGTCGACAGGCGCCACGCGCCGATCGCCAGGAGCAGGATCGTCGCGATCGAGGGGAGCGCCTCGAGCGCGGGCTCGAACCCCGCCCGGACGAAGCCCGCCCGGACGCGTTCGGCCCGGAGCTGCTCGGCTCGCTCCCGCAGGCGTTCGACCTCGGCGTGCTCGCGGCCCAGCGTCTTCACCACCAGGGCGCCGTCGACCGACTCGTGCGCGACGGCCGAGACCTCGCCGATGCGCTGCTGCGCCCGGCGCGCCGGGCCCTGCATCCGCCGGGCGAAGGAGCGGTTCATCAACGCGAGCGCCGGCACCATGAGGAGCCCGATCAGCATGAGGAACACGTCCGCGAACGCCAGCGAGACGAGCGCGAACACGACCAGACAGAGCGCGCCGATCGAGAACGGGATCGGGTAGAGCACGTCGATCGCGGCCTCGACGTCGGCCTCCATGTGCGCGAGCAGCTCGCCCGTGGGCGTGGCGCGGTGGTAGGAGAGCGCGAGGTCGCGGTACCGGTCGCTGACCCGGTCTCGGAGCGTCGCCCCCACGGCCGAGCCGAGCACGCCGCTGTAGAAGCGCCGGAAGCCGATCCCGACCGCGCGGAGGATCGCGAGCCCCATGATCGCCCCGACCGCGAGCCAGATCGTCCCCGTCGACACGCCCCGGCCGAATGCCGGTTTCAGCACCCGGTCCGTCACGCGGCCGAGCGCCACGGTCACGGCGACCGACGCCACCGCGAACACGAACGCGCCTCCGACCGAGATGAGGAAGGGTCGGGGGTGCGTCCGGACGTGGGAGATGACGAGGCGCATGCCGCGCCCGAACAGGCCGCGAGCGCCGTCGCTCGCCGGATCGGGGGACGTGATCGCCATCCGTCCATGATGCGGGACGGACGAGACGGTCGCGGTGTCCCCCAGGTGGTTTCGTCAGATATCAACCCATCGGCCGACTGATCACGGGCCGACCGGGGGCTTAGCGTGTCGGCTTTCGACCGGGCAGGAGGGGCCGTGGCCGGGACACCCACGCGCAAGAGTGCGCCGGCACCGCCTCGGACGGGTCCGAGGGCGGTCTGGGACGACGGGGTCGAGGATCTCCTTCGGGCCTGGCATCGCCGCGTCGCCGCCGCCGAGCGCGGCCACCGGATCATGTCCGACCGGATGCGCCGCCGCCAGCTCGGTCTGGGCATCCCCGTGGTCGTGCTGACGACGGCCGTGGGGACGAGCGTGTTCGCCTCGTTCGGCGAGGCCGACGCGGGCCCGCTCCTGGTCGTGGCCGGCAGCGTCAGCCTGCTGGCCGCCGTCCTGTCGAGCCTGCAGACGTTCCTGCGCTACTCGACGAGGTGGGAGGGTCACCGGATCGCGGCGATCCGCTACGAGACCCTGCGCCGCGACATCGCCGAGGCCCTGGCCATCCCGCGCCAGGCCCGAGGCGATCCCGTGAAGCAGCTCGACAGCGTCCGCCAGCGCATGGACCGGTACGCGAAGGAGTCGCCCGCGGTCGGGGAGCGGCTGTGGGCGCAGATGACGGCCGAGTTCCACCTCTCCGACGTGCCGCCGGACCCGTCGTGGCCGGATCAGCCGATCCGGATCCCGGAGGTCGACCGGCAGGCCGTGATCGAGGCGCGGGCCGAGTGGGAGCGGAACGAGGAGCAGCGTGGACGCTGACCTCGTGCTCGAGGGCGGCGGCGTGAAGGGGATCGGGCTCGTCGGGGCCTACACCCGACTGAAGGAGGCCGGCTACGAGTTCCACCGGATCGCCGGGACGTCGGCCGGGGCGATCGTCGGGTCCCTCATCGCGGCCGACATGCCGGTGGACGAGCTCCGGCAGGTGATGCTCGAGGTCGACTACGGCAGCTTCCAGGACAAGGGGTTCCTCGACCATCTCGGCCTCGTGGGCAAGGGGGTCTCTCTGCTCTTCGAGAAGGGGATCTACGAGGGGCGGTACCTGCACGAGTGGCTCGACGGCCTGCTCACCGGACTCGGCAAGCGCACGTTCGGGGACCTGCGGATCGAGGACGCGGGGAGCTCGCTCCCGCCCGAGCGGGCCTACCGGCTCGTCGTGATGGCCTCCGACGTCACACGGGGACGGATCGCCCGCCTCCCCTGGGACTACCCGCTGTACGGGCTGAACCCCGACGACCAGCTCGTGGCCGACGCCGTCCGGGCCTCGATGTCGATCCCGTTCTTCTACGAGCCGGTGCGCCTGCACGCGCGCGACGACCGCGGCAAGCCGGTCGTCTCCTACATGGTGGACGGCGGCATGCTCTCGAACTTCCCGGTGGAGGTCTTCGACCGCACGGACGGACGTGCCCCCAGGTGGCCCACGTTCGGGATGAAGCTCTCCGCCAAGCCGAAGGGCCCCGAGCTCGTGAAGTTCGACATCGAGGGGACGTTCGGGCTGGCGCGAGCGATGGTCGGCACGATGACGAACTTCCACGACCAGATGCACATCGACGACCCGTCGGTGCTGGCCCGCACGATGTTCGTCGACACCGCTCACGTCAAGGCCACGGACTTCGACATCGACGAGGGAACCCAGGACCTGCTGTTCGCCCACGGCCGGCGTTCCGCGACCAAGTTCCTCGAGGGGTGGGACTTCGATCGGTACGTCGCCGAGTTCCGCACCCCGCAGATGGTCGATCTCACGACCCCGTCCGTCGTCGTCGAGACCGGCGGCGACGGCTGACGGGTCGCGCCGGTGCGCGACGACCGTCTATCGTGTGCGCGCGAGATCCCGAGGGGAGGCACGCGCCATGACCGAGAGCATCTACCGCGTCACCGAGGTGATCGGCACGAGCACCACGTCCTGGGAGGACGCCACCAAGAACGCCGTGGAGACGGCGGCGCAGACGCTGCGGGACCTGCGCGTCGGCGAGGTCGTGCGGCTCGACGTGACGATCGACGAGGGGCACGTGACCTACTACCGGGCGCGCGTGAACATCTCCTTCAAGTACGAGGCGTAGCGCCCGGGCCCGATCAGGCCACCGCGGCGACGAGCTCGCCGGACCGGAAGCGCTCCGAGATGACCTCGGCCGGCACGGGCCGGCTGAAGTAGAAGCCCTGACCGAGCTCGCAACCCTGCTCGGTCATGAAGCGCCACTCGCCCTCGGTCTCGATCCCCTCGGCGAGGGTCGTCATGCCGAGGCCCTGGCCGAGCTGGATGAAGGCCGCCACGATCTTCGCCGCCTGGGGATCGATGTCGACGCGCGACACGAACGACCGGTCGATCTTCAGCACGTCGACCGGGAGGGTGCGCAGCCGCCACAGGTTCGAGTAGCCGGTACCGAAGTCGTCGATCGCGAGCCGGAGCCCCCGCGCGTGCAGGTCCCACAGGATGGCCTGGGCGCGCTCGGGGTCACGCATGGCCGAGGTCTCCGTGACCTCCACGACGACCTTGCGGGGGTCCATCGCCCGCTCGTCGAGGCGGCCCAGGATCCGCTCGGCCAGGTCCGGCTGCCAGAACTGCCTGGGGGAGAGGTTGAACCCCATCTCCAGCGTCAGGCCCTCGCCGCGCCACGCCTCGTCCTGGCGGACGATCTCGTCCACCACCCAGTCGCCGATCGCCTCGATCAAGCCGAGCTCCTCGGCCAGCGGGATGAAGTCGTTCGGCGGGATCAGCTCGCCGTCCTCGTTGATCCAGCGGACGAGGGCCTCGACCCCCTTGATCGAGCCGGTGGCGAGCTCCACGATCGGCTGGTAGTGCAGCCGCCACTCCTGGCGGTCGACCGCCCGGCGCAGCTTCTGCACGAACAGGAACTTCGTGGCCGAATCGAGCGCCGAGACGTCGGAGACGGCGAACTTGCCCGGGCCGGCCGTCTTGCTGGCGATCATCGCGGACTCGGAGTGCACCAGGAGCGACGGGACGTTGTGTGCATCGTCGGGGTACAGGCTGATCCCGATGCTCGCGGTGGCGAAGACCTGGGTCCCGTCCACCACGAAGGGCTCCGCGAGCGCGTCGCGGATACGGCCGGCGACCGCCTCCGCGTACAGCAGCGGGGTCTGCATGTCGCCGATCGCGCCGCGCTCGAGGTCGGCGAGCAGGACGAGGAACTCGTCGGCGCCCCGCCGGGCGAGCGTGTCCGTCTCGCGGACGGTGGAGCTCAGCCGGCCGGCGACGGCCTTCAGGAGCCGGTCGCCGCCCTCCATCCCCAGGGTGTCGTTCGCCAGCTTGAACCCGTCGAGGTCGAGCGAAAGGACCGCCATCGACAGGTTGGCTCGGTTCGCGCGCGCCAGGGCGAGCTTCGCGACCTGGGTGAACATCGCCTGGTTGGGAAGGCCCGTGAGGCCGTCGTGGTAGGCGAGGAACTCGATCCGCTCCTCCGCCTCCTTCTCGGTCGTGATGTCCTGCATGATCCCCTGTGAATGCAGGAACGAACCGTCGGCGCGGCGCACCATCACGGCCTCGTCGCGCACCCAGACCGTCCGGTCGTCACGGACACACAGCCGGTACTCCATCAGGAAGGGCTCGCCGGTCTCGTTGTGCCGGGCGGTCGCCGCGAGCGCACGCTCGCGGTCCTCGGGGTGCAGGAGCCTCGGCCACAGGTCGGGGTCCTCGCGCCATTCCCTCACCGAGTAGCCGGTGAGCTGCTCGATCCGCGGGCTGATGTAGAGGGTGGAGGCGGTCTCGTCCAGTGCGTCGATGTAGACGACGGCCGGCGACTGCTCCACCAGGAGCTTGAACCGCTTCTCGTGCTCCCGGATCTCCTCTTGCTGGCGGCGCAGCACCGCGGATCGCATCGGGACGACGGCGATGAGCCCGATCGACGCGACCGCGAGCAGGACCAGGGCCGAGTTGCGCAGCAGGATGAGGTTCTGACTCGTCGTGACCACGACGAGGGTGACGACCGCGCCGACCGCCACGAGCGCGCCCGACAGAACCGCGATCCGGTTGAGCCAAGACTGTGCGCGAGAAGGAATCACCGCATTCCAGGTATCGGGTCCGAGCGAGCCACCCTGAAGTGGGCCCGATAGGGGATGCCCGGCGCCGGCCGCCGCCCGGCACGGCCCACGCCCTGCGCCCCGGCCGAGGGAGCGGGCCTAGGGCCGGTGCTCCGTCGCCGCGGCGAGGAGGCGCTCCGCGGTCGCTCGCCACGACCACTCGCGGGCGATGAACGCGCGCACCGCATCGCGGAGCTCGTCTCGCTCGGCCCGGGCGATGCCGAGGAGATGGTCGAGCCGGGCGGCCAGGTTCGCCACCGGGTCCGGCTCCGGCTCGAAGGAGAACAGGCCGGGGTGGCCGACCTCGGCCTCGAGCGCGGAGGCGACCTCGGCAAGGCCGGAGTGGCGGGCGACGAGCGGGAGCGCGCCGGCCGCCGCACCCTCGGCCGTCACCATGCCGAACGCCTCGTGCAGGATCGACGGCACGACGAGCACGTCCATCGCCGCCAGCGCCCCGGGCGCGTAACGGTGGTCGAGCCGGCCGGTGAACGAGACCTCGAGTCCCGGCGCCGGTCCCGGCCGGGGCAGGTCCAGGCGCTCCGAGAGCCACGCGAGGGCGTCGGCGTCGCGTCCGCGGAGCACGAGCGCGAGCGCCTGCAGCCACTCCCGATGGGCGCCGAACCCCACCACCACGATCCGGGCGCGCCGCGAGCACGACGCGGCCGCGACGAGCAGGTTCGCCACGCCCTTCTGCGGGATCAGCTTGCCGAAGGAGCCGACGATCGGCGGCGGCACCTCCGCCAGGGCCCGCAGCACCCGGGCCGCGCCCGGATCGGGCATCTCCTGGTCGTAGCCCGCGGCGAGGGCGTCGAGCGCCTCCCCGTCGCGCCGGGCGAGGGCCCGCTCGACCTCCTGGTCGATCCGGTCCGGACGGCCGCGCGCGGTCGCCGGGTCCGCCTCCAGGCGCTCGGCGGTCTCGAGCAGCGCGGGGCGGCGCGGTTGGGGGCGGAACACGTCGACGTCGACGCCGGGCGGGACGGTGCGAACGCGACCTCGGATCTGCGGGACGAGCTCGACGCACCGGCGAAGGACGTCGTCGCTCGACCCGGTGACGGCCCGGCCCGAGGGAAGCCCCTCGCGCGCCAGGGCCAGGTACCGGGCGTCCTCGCGGATCGCGTACTCGAGATCGCTGCCGTGGATCTTCGTCAGGTACCGGCCGGGGCCGACGGCGCGGAGCGCGACCGTCGCGCCGGGAACCGCGTGGCCGGCGATGACGACCTCGGTGCCCTGCCATTCGGTCGCGGCGCGAAGGGCGACGGCGTTCGCCTCGAGGTAGGTCTCGAGCTCCTCGTCCGTGAGGTCGACGAACCGCTTCACGTCGAACCCCTCGTACTCGTCCACCACGAAGACGGGCAGCAGGCGGCCGATCCGCGGCCGGAGCAGGACGCAGCGGCCCTGCGCGGGCTCCGCGCCGTTCGGACTGAGCTCGGAAACGCCGGACCCGTCGACGGTGCCCGCCGCGTCGATCCACGGGTAGCGCTCGGCGTGGAGCTCCTGGCACACGAGCAGGACGTCGTGGCCCCGGGATCGCAGGACCTCGGCGACGCGGGCCGTGTAGACGTTGGACCCGGAGCCCTCCAGGAGCCACCCGTGCCACAGCGCGATCCGCACCGCGGCGGCTAGCCCCGGCCGGAGCCGCTGCCGAGGAGGCGGACGACCTCGCCGAGCCGCCGGATCGAGCGTTCCTCGATCGGCGTCACGACCAGGATCGCCTCGTGCGCGCCGGCGTCCGCGAGGTCCCGCAGGTGCGCCGCGACGCGCTCCGGCGATCCCTCGATCGGCGGCGACGCCTCGGTGACCGGGCGGCCGGCGGCGTCTCGGTCCAAGACGACGAACACGCATGCGCTGCGCTCGATCTCCGCCGGGTCCCGACCGACCTCGCGGGCCGCGGCCGTGACCCGCTCGCTCTCGGCCCGGAAGCCCTCCGCCGAGTTGCCGTAGAGGTCGTACCAGATGTTCCACGAGCCCACGTGGGGCAACCCGATCCGGAGCATCCGGTCCCCGCTGCTGCCGAGCATGAGCGGGACGCTTCTCCCGGGCGGCGGGCGCAGGACGGCGTCCTCCGCGGTGTGGAAGCGGCCGGCGAGGGTGACCCGCTCGCCGGCGAGGAGCCCGCGCACGATGGCGAAGGCCTCCTCGAACCGGTCGACGCGGTGGTCCATCGGGATGCCGAACGCTCGGAACTCGGTCTCGTTCCACCCGGCGCCCACGCCGAGCACGAGCCGGCCGCCCGAGATCTCGTCGATCGTCGCCGCCGTTCGCGCCAGGACCCCGGGCGGGTGGAAGGCGAGACAGGCGACGAGCGGTCCGAGCCGGACGCGCCGGGTCGCCGCGGCCAGCCCGGCCAGGCTGGCCCACGCGTCCCACGGGCCACGCTCGGGGCGGCCGTCGTCCCGGTACAGGAGGTGGTCGCCGACCCAGATGGAGTCGAACCCCTCCTCCTCGGCCGCGCGGGCCATCGCGACGAGCTCGGGCCAGGGCACGACCCGCTCCACCTCCGGGAGCTGGATCCCGACGCGGATCGGCTTGGGCACGGCCGGGAGTGTATGCGCGAGCCGTCGGCGTCGCGCTAGGGTTGTCCCCCGCACCGCGAACCCGGAAGGAGGCTCGAGCGATGGACGAGACCACCACGCGCACGCTGTCGGACGAGGACATCGAGACCCTGGTGCCCGGATCGGCATCGACCACCGAGGAGCGCCCCCGCGACGAGGACGGCACCGACTCCAAGGACTCGGACGGCACCGACGGCGACACGACCGACCAGAAGGACGGCGACGCGAGCGACTCGCAGGACGCCGATGGGACGGACGCCGGCGACTCGGACGGGGCCGACCAGCCTTCGTGAGCTCCCTCGCTCCACCCACCGCGCGAGGCGTGGCGGGGTCGTCCGCGCTCGCGCGCTGCGTGGGCGATCCCGCGACGTTCCTGGCCGAGTCCTGGGGGCGTCGCGCGGTGGTGCTCGCCCGTGTCGACGCCGTTGGATACGCGGACCTGCTCACGTTCGACGACGTCGATCGTCTCCTGTCGACGACCTCGCTGCGGACGCCGTCGTTCCGGCTCGTCCGGTCCGACCGCACGATCGCGGAGTCCGAGTACACGCGCTCGGGCACGACCGGATCCCGGCCCGTGGACGGCATGGCCGATCCGGCGCGGGTGTTCGCGCTCTTCCGCGAGGGGGCCACGATCGTCCTCCAGGGCCTGCATCGGTACTGGGAGCCGGTCACCGAGCTGGTCCGGGGGCTCGAGGTCGAGCTCGGCCATCCGTGCCAGGTGAACGCCTACGTCACGCCGCCCGGGGCTCAGGGGCTCGCGCTCCACGAGGACCCGCACGACGTCCTCGTGCTCCAGGCGTTCGGCCGCAAGCACTGGGAGGTGCACGCCGCCCCGGGGGAGCCGGCCCGCGACGCGGCCCAGGCCGTCGTCGAGCCCGGGGACGCCATCTACATGCCGAAGGGGACGCCGCACGCGGCGACGACGCAGGAGACGCTCTCGGGCCACCTCACCGTCGGCATCCACGTCGCGACGTGGCGGGACGTGGTGCGCGACGCTGTTTCGCACGCCGAACGGGACCCCTCGCTCGACGAGCCCGTCCCGGCGGGGTGGACCCGCGACCCGGAGGCCGTGGGACGCGAGCTGGCGGGCCGGCTCCGGGCGCTCGCCGCCCGGCTCGAGGAGGTCGACGCGGACGAGGTGGCGCGGGCGCGCGCCGAGCGGTTCCTGTCGACGCGGAACCCGGTCCTGCGCGGTGCGCTCGTGGACCAGATGGCGCTCGACGCGATCGGCGACGCGACCGAGCTCCGCCGGCGGGCCGGCGCGGTGTGCGAGCTCCGGCCGGCGGGCGATCGGCTCGTCGTGCTCCTCGGCGACCGGCGGCTGGAGATGCCCGGCTGGCTCGAGCCCGCGATGCGCCTCGTCGCCGGGTCCGAGACGTTCCGCGTCCGCGATCTCGCCGAGGACGTCCCCGACGCCGAGAGCCGGGCCGTGCTGGCCCGGCGCCTCGTCCGGGAGGGGCTCGTCCGCCCTGCGCCGTAGCGTTCTCCTCCTCGTACGCTGGAGCGCGTGAGCCAGGGCTTCCGATGCGCCGCCGACAGCGCGGCCCGCGACGAGCCGATGCTCGGCACCGCTTCCACGGTTCGGAACTGGCTCCTGCTCGAGCATCCGGGCCCGTGGGGCGTGTCCCCGCTGCGCGACGCCCGGCTGCCGGGCGGCGTCGGCGAGCAGCTGCGGCGCGAGGCGCGCGACCGAGGTGTCCGCGTGCTCATGATCCGCCGCGTCGACCGCTCGAGCGACGGGTCGACCACCTGCTTCGCGATCCACTCCGGACCGGATGAGCCCTGGATCGAGCGGATCGAGCTCGCCAGGTTCGAGAACGCGGCGTCGATCGACCTGGAGCGGCTGGGCGCGGGTCGGCGCCTCGGCCGAGGCGAGCGCCACGTCGGCGCGCTGTTCCTCGTGTGCACGCACGGGCGGCGAGATCCATGCTGCGCCGAGCGCGGTCGACCCTTGGCTCGGGCCATGGCGGACGCGTTCCCCGCCGAGACCTGGGAGTCGAGCCACGTGGGGGGCGACCGGTTCGCGGCGAACCTCGTCGCGTTCCCGCACGGCGTGTACTTCGGCCGCGTCGAGCCCGCCGACGGTCCGAGCGTCGGCCGGGCCTACCTCGAGGGACGGCTCGACCTGGCCCACCTGCGGGGGCGCTCGTGCCGGCGGCTCCGGGTGCAGGCGGCCGAGCGGTTCCTCCGTGAACGCGAGGGGCTGGACCGGCATCGACGACGTCGACCTCGAGGACGCCGCGCCGGAGGGCGACGGGTTCGCGGCCAGGTTCCGAACGGTCGCGGGGCGCTTCGAGGTCCGCCTCGTCCGCGAGGCGTCGGCGGACGCGGTCCGGCTGACGTGCCACGGCGAGGCCGACGAGCATCCGCCCGCCTACCGCCTGCTGTCGATCGAACGCCTCTAGACCTCGTCGTCGTCGACGAACTCCGCCCGGACGCCCAGGAGCCGGACCGGCCGGTCGAGCTCGAACCGGTCCAGGGCCGCGAGCGCCCCGGCCGCGACGGCGTCCGCGCTCGCGGAGGGTTCGGCCAGCGCGGCGCCGTGGGTGCTGGTGAAGAACGGCGCGAAGCGAACCTTGACGACGACCCGGGCCACCCGCCGGGCGCCGGGTCCGAGGTCGTCGACCAGGTCCCGGGCCAGCTCCGCGACGCGGGCGCGGATCTCGTCGGGGTCGGAGAGGTCCTTCTGGAAGGTGCGCTCGCGGCCCCGGCCCCGCGGGACGTACGGCTCGTCCGTCACGACGTCGTCGCCCTCGCCGGCCCCCAGCGAACGGATCCACGGCCCGGTCCTCGGGCCGAACCGCCGGGCCAGCCGCTCCGGCTCCGACTCCGCGAGCTCACGGACCGTGCGGATGCCGAGCCCCTCGAGCTTCGCGGCCGTCTTCGTACCGATGCCCCACAGGTCGCCGGTGGGCCGGTGGCCCATGACCTCGAACCACGTGTCGGCGGTGAGCCGGAAGACGCCGCGCGGCTTGGCGAAGCCGGTGGCGATCTTCGCCCGCAGCTTGTTGTCCCCGACGCCGATCGAGCACCACAGGCGCGTGCGCTCGAGGACCGCGCTCTGCACGGCGCGGGCGAGCCCCTCGGGATCGTCGTGCTCGGCGCCGAGGAAGGCCTCGTCCCACCCCATGACCTGGACGACCACGGGGAACGTGCGGAGCACGTCCATCACGGTCCGCGACGCGGCCAGGTACGTCTCGGCGTCCACCGGGAGGAAGACCGCGCCCGGGCATCGCTTGTACGCCGTGCGCAGCGGCATGCCCGAGCGCACCCCGAACCGGCGGGCCACGTAGTTGGCGGTCGAAACGACGCCGCGCTTGGAGGGGTCCCCGTCGCCGCCGACCACGACGGGCCGCCCGGCGAGCTCGGGACGGCGCAGGATCTCGACGGCCGCGATGAACTCGTCGAGGTCGACGTGCAGGACCCAGCGCGCCGGCACGGTCGCGATCGCCGGCCCGTCAGCTCGTCGGGCTCGACCCCGCCCCCGAGCGTTTGGCGGCGCTCTTCTTGGGCGCCGTGGAGCGCTTCTTGGCGCTCGATCTCTTAGCGGCCGACTTCTTGGCGCCGGACTTCCTCGTGCCGGACTTCTCGGCGCTCGACGTGCCGGGGCTCGACGTCTTCGCCGAGCCCGACGCCGCCGATCCGCCGCGCCGGGCGACCGTCGCCACGCGGTTGGCCACCTTCGGGGCGCCCTCCGCGATGGCCTTGCCGATCTGCGGGGCGCGCTTGGCCACCTGGTCGCCCGCGGCACGGACGGCCTTGCCGACGGCCGGCGGCGTCCTCGAGGCGACGCGCTTGGCCACCTCCGGGGCCCGCTTGCGGACCGCCTTGGCGATCTGGGGCGCCTTGTCCGCCACGGCCTTGCCGACGCCGGGAGCCTTCTGGGCGAGCTCCGAGACGAGGTCGCCGAGCCGGTCGACCGCTGCCTTCGAACGTGGGCTCATGTGCTCAGCGTAGGCGAAACGCCGCGACCGCGTCGAGGGTCGTGCGGCCTAGAGGCGCTGGGGCGCCTCCGCCCGCCGCACCAGCATCGGCTCCTCGGGCATGACCGTCCACGGCACGCCGTCGACGGTCACGACCTCGTCCTCCGGAACGAGGACGCGGACGGGTCCGGCGAGCTCGGCGATGCCCCCGTCCAGGCGCGCCGCCGAGCGGCCGCACCCGCAGACGTTCCGACCGTCGCGCATCCGCAGGAGCTCACCGCACGCGAGGCATTTCAAGAGCACGCTCATGGCCAGCCTCCCGGCTCGGACCGGATGAGAGGGGTCAAGCTCGGACATCGCGCGGGGCGGCGATGTCCGAGCCGGCCCTGCGAACCGGGCGGCGCTGCCCCGGCGCCGGGCCCTGGTGGCCGGGGCTGCGGCTGCTCGAGGGCTCACCTCGCGCCGCCGTTCCTTTGGGTTCTACCCTTCCGGTACCCGTGGCCCGTGCCCACGAAACGTCGCGCTGATCCGGCGCTCAGGCTCGGGGCGGCGGCGTCCCCATGCCCCAGGCGTCCGCACCACCGTCGACGACGATGGTCGTCCCCGTGATGTACCGCCCTCCCGTGGAGGCGAGGAACGCGATCGTGCTCGCCACCTCCTCGGGCCGGCCCAAGCGGCCCAGGGGAATGCTCCGGTTCGCCTCCTCGATCCAAGCGTCGCCGTAGGCGCGGAGTCCCTCCGTGTCGATCGCGCCGCAGGCGATGCAGACGGCCCGGATGCCGTAGCGGCTCCATTCGATGGCCAGACCGCCGGCGAGGTTCTCGAGCGCGGCGCGAGCGGCCGAGGAGTGGATCATGAACGGCACGCCGCGGCGCGGGCTGAACCCGATGAAGACGACCAGCCCGCCGCGAGCGGGGATCATCGCGCGCTCGGCGACCGTCCTCGTCAGGTTCCACACGGCGTCGACGTTCAGGCGGTGGACGGCTCGCCATCCCTTCGCGGAGATCTGCTCGGCGGGCGCCGCGAACTGCCCGCCGGCGTTGTTCACGAGGACGTCGATCCGGCCGAAGCGCTCGAGCACGGCGTCGACGAGCGCGTTCACCTGATCCGGCTCGCGCACGTCGATGCCGGGAAGGGCCAGGACCTCCGTCCCGCCGCGCTCGAGCTCCTCGCGCACCACCTCGACGGGCTCGGGCCGGCGGCCGCAGATGGCCACGCGAGCGCCGGTCCTGGCGAACTCGCGGGCCGTGGCGGCCCCGATGCCCGTTCCGCCCCCCGTGACGAGCGCGACCTGGTCCCGGGTGGCCTGTGGCGAGAGGGCGGGGCTCGGGTCCATGGAGCGCATCATGCCCGAGCGCCGGCCTGGCGTGAGGAACGAACAGAAAGGAGAGCGGAGGCCGGCCCGGACGCAGGCGGTGGAGGGGCCACCAACCTTTCGGGCAGGGGGGCGGGCCGGCCTCCCCACTCGGGCCAGGTCTACCCCGGGGTCGCCGATCGCAAACCCGTCACCCTCGACGTGGACCGAACCCCGATCGCCGCCGCCGGCCGGGTCCGCCCTAGGCGGGCATCTTGGTGGTGCGGAAGCGACGGACGTTCAGCAGGTACGGGGTGGGTTGGGTGTGCTCCCAGCACCGATCCCCGTTGTTGTAGATGGACAGGACCGTCTGGCACGTCGCCTCGGCGCAGACGCGCCCGGCCCGCACGCGCCGCGGCCCCCTGCCCGGTCCCCCGGGGAACTTGCCCCGCAGGGCGAGCCGATCTTCGAGGTCGATTGGCTCCTTCATGCCGCGGGAGTACCCCCGCGCGTTGGAAGTCAAACCGCGAGCCCCCTTAGGAGCCCGGGTGATCAGGGGATCGCGACGTCCCGGAGGAAGGCGAGCGAGCGCGCGAGGAGCCGGGAGACGTGCATCTGGCTCACCCCGAGCTCGGAGGCGATCTCGCTCTGGGTCTTCTCCTCGAAGAAGCGCAGGTACAGGATGGCCCGCTCGCGCTCGGGGAGGCGCCGGATCACGGGCGCCAGGCTCTGCCACGCGTCGAGGCTGTCGAAGCGATCGTCCTCCGCGGCCAGCCGGTCGAGCGGCGACAGGTCCTCCTCGCCGGCACCGGGCGCATCGAGGGAGTCGGCCGAGTAGGCGCGCGACGCGTCGATCGCCTCGAGGACGCGCTCCTCGCGCTCGCCGACGTGCAGGGAGATCTCGCGCACGGTGGGGGAGCGGCCGAGCTCCTGGGTGAGCGTCCCGATGGCCCGGGTCACCCGCACGGCGAGCTCCTGGATCGGCCGCGGAACGCGGATCGCCCACCCTCGGTCGCGGAGGTGTCGCTTCAGCTCACCGATGATCGTGATCGTGGCGAAGGTCGAGAACTTGACCTCGCGATCGGGGTCCAGCCGGTCGATGGCCTTCAGCAGGGCGATCGTCGCCACCTGCTCCAGGTCCTCGTGGCTCTCGCCGCGGCCGTGGAAACGACGCGCGAGGTAGATCGCGAGCGGCCGGTGGCGAACGAGCAGGGCCTCGCGGGCCGCCTCGTCGGGAAGCCGGGAGAACAGCTCGGCGTCCGCGAGATCGGCGAGGGTGCTCATCCCGAGGGGGCTCCGACGCCGCGTTTGCCGACGCGGACCGCCGGTCCCGAGGCCGAGAGCTCCCAGGCCACGGTGTCGGCGAGCCCCTGCAGGACCTGGGCGGCCAGGGAGTGATGGATCCCGGCGGGGGGCCACGCGCCGACCTCGGCGTCCGTCGTGCACAGCACCTCGACGCCGTCGGTGTTGGACGCGATCTCGACGGTGACGGAGGACCCCCGGGCGAGCAGGAGCTGGGCGCAGGCCTCGTCGACCGCGATGCGGAGGTCCTCGATCGCGTCGATCGTCAGATCGTTGCGAGCCGCGACGCTTCCGACCACCGTCCGGACGACGTGCAGGAACTCCGCCCGAGCGGGCACGGTGATCCGCACGGCGTCGTCGGAGGTGGGACTCACGCGCGGCCTATACTAGGCCCACGCGCAGGGGGGCTCGAAGGGGACGCGACCGTCGAACTGCGACTCGACACCCGAACCGAACGCGACTGGACCGTCCTCGACGTCGATGGCGAGGTCGATCTCTCCACGGCACCGACGCTCCGCTCGCGGATCGAACAGCTGATCGCTGACGGCGTCCGCAAGCTCGTCGTGAGCCTGGAAGGCGTCGGCTTCCTCGACTCGAGCGGCCTTTCCGCGCTCGTCGCCGCCATGAAAGGCATGCAGGAGAGCGGCGGGGAGTTCATCCTGGTCTGCCGCGACGAGCCGATCCTCAAGGTCTTCACGGTCACCGGCCTGGACCGGGTGTTCGCGATCCACGGCTCGCTCGCCGAGGCGGTCGCGGGGTGATGATGGACGCGTTCCGTCTCACCATGCCCTGCAGGGCGGATCAGCTCGGGACGGCCCGTTCGTTCGCCGCGGCGGTCGCCCGGCACTACGCGATCTCGGGTGAGTCGGTCGAGGACCTGAAGCTCGCGATCTCGGAGGCGTGCGTCGATGCACTCGTGGCCGGCGCGCCGATCGACGTGTCGGCGGAGGATGCCGGGAGCTCGATCGCGTTCGCCGTGAAGGCCCCGGACGCCGCCGGCGCTCCGGGTGGTCCCGAGCGTGCTGAGCTCGACGAGCTCGGCGCGCCCGCCCGGATCCAGCTGATCCGCTCCCTGTTCCCGGACGCGACGGTGTCGGAGGACGGTCACCGCACGATCCGGTTCTCGCTCCCGCTCGGCTGAGCGCCCGCTCGCCATCGCGCACGTCCGCCGTTTCCGATCCGCCGTGTTCGGGAATCTCCGCCGAGACCACCGAGCGAAGGAGGCCCCATGGGCGAGAAGACGGATGAGGCGAAGGGCCGCGCGAAGGAGGCCGTCGGCGATCTCACGGACGACGAGCGCCTCAAGCGCGAGGGCAAGATGGATCGAGCCGGCGCGACGGTGAAGCGCAAGACGGGCGAAACCGTCGACAAGGCGAAGGAAGCCGTCGATGACGTCATGGACGACGCGCGGAAGCGCTGACGCTGTTTGAGTCGGCGGCGCAACGGGAATCGACTGGCTGCTCAACGGAGATCGACGCGGGAGGTGGGAGCGATGACGTATCGAGACGAACGTCAGGTCCAGGAGCCGCCCGTGCACGAGGGATCGAATGGCCTCGTCGGCTACGCGGCGATCAAGTACACGGCGATCGTGGTGATCGTGCTCGCGATCCTCGCGTTCCTCGCCTGGTACGTGCTGCCTCGGCTGACCTGAGGCCGTCGGTGGAAGGGAGACGACATGCTCGCGATGGTGATGGCAATCAACGGAGGTGCGGCCACGCTGCTGTGGCTGATTGCCGCCGTCCTGGTGATCGCCGGGATCGTGACCCTGGTGCGCGGGGCGGTGGTGTCCGGCGTCGTCCTGATCGTGGTCGGACTGCTCGTCGGTCCGGGAGGGGTGAGCATCTTCAACGCCTGACCCGATGAAAGCGCGGACGTTCTGCGCTCTCATCGACACGTGAGATCGAGGTCGTCGCCCGTCTTCGGGCGGCGACCTCGTCGCGACGCCGAGGCTTGGCGGGGTCTCCGGCAGCGCCGGGCGATCGTTTCGCATTACCCTTCCCGGGTGCCGCCTGGAGATCCCTCTTGATCCGGGGAACGTCGGGTTCTGTCCCCCCGGTGCGGACGGCGCTCGGGACGGTGGTCGAACGCCGGTTCCGGCCCGAGTCGAGCGCCGCGGCGGCCGCGCGCCACGCGCTGGCCGACCTGATCGGGCGCTACCTCGACGAGTCGGGCCTGGACAACGCGAAGCTGCTGACGAGCGAGCTCGTCACGAACTCAGTCAGGCACGGTCCGAAGGGCCCGTACGCCGACGTGTGCCTTCGCGTCGTCGTCCGCGAGTCGGCCGTGCGGGTCGAGGTGATCGACGACGGCGGTGGGTTCGTCCGCCCACCGGTGCCCGACCCTCGCGAGATCGGCGGCTGGGGCCTCGTCCTCGTCGACAGCGTGGCCGATCGCTGGGGGATCGAACCGGGCGCCCCCACGACGGTGTGGTTCGAGATCGACCGGGATCCGAAGGCGCCTCCCGCCGCCGTCGGGCCGTCGGCGTGGCCGGCCTCCTTCGACCCCGTGATGCTCGACATCGAGCCGGCCGCGGTGATCGCCGCGGACCTGGAGGGGACCATCACCCGCTGGAACCGGCAGGCCTCGCGCCTGTTCGGGTTCGAGGCGGCCGAAGCGATCGGCACGCCGATCGCCCAGACGCTGGTGGCCGACCCCGACTCCGCCGCCGCGGAGGTCCTCCTGCGGCGGCTGCGCGAGGGCGACGCGTGGGACGAGGAGTGGCTGGCTCCCCGCCGCGGCGGCGGTCGTATCTGGGTCCGCCTGGCCATCTCGCCCGTTCGCGACGAGCGGGGCGACGTGATCGGCACGATCGCGGTCGCGCTCGACATCAGCGAGCGCCGTCGGGCGCAGACCGCGCTGGCAGACAGCCAGGAGCGACTGAGGATCGCGTTGGACGCCGGCCGGATGGGGACCTGGGACTGGGACATGGACTCGGGCGCGATGCGCTGGTCCGAGAGCCTCGAGCGCATGCACGGTCTGGAGCCGGGCGGGTTCGGCGGGATGTTCGAGCATTTCCAGGCGGACATCCACCCCGACGATCGAACGCGAACCCTGGCGGCGATCCAGCGCGCCGTCCACGAGGGCCTCGAGCTCACGCACGACTACCGGATCGTCCGGCCGTCCGACGGCGCGGTGCGGTGGCTCGCCTTGCGGGGGCGCGTCCTGCGGGAGGACACGGACCGGGTGACGGGAATGGCCGGCGTGTGCGCCGACATCACGGTGCGGAAGGAGGCGGAGCGGAGCCTGGCCGTGCAGTACGCGATCTCCCGCGTGCTGTCCACGGCGACGACGCTCGATGAGGCCGCCCCGGAGCTGCTCCGGGCCATCGGGGAGGCGCTCGGGTGGGAGGTCGGGCTCATCTGGCGCCTCGACGAGGACGACGCCGTCCTGCGCTTCGCCGGAGGTTGGACCGCGACGAGGGCCGTGGGGGCGCCGTTCCTTCGCCGGAGCCGGGAGTTCCTGTTCGAGCGCGGGGTGGGGCTGCCGGGGACGGTGTGGGAGGCCGGCCGCCCTCGGTGGGTCGCGGACCTGGCGCTGGAGGAGAACTTCCCGCGCGCGCCGTTCGCGATCGAGGAGGGGCTGCACGCTGGGTTCGGGTTCCCGTTGACGCTCGGAGGTCAGCTGCTCGGGGTGATGGAGTTCTTCAGCCGGAGGATCCGCGAGCCCGACGGCCCCCTGCTCGACCTGATGACCTCGGTCGGGGCACAGGTCGGCCAGTACCTCGAGCGCCAGTCGACCGAGACGGAGCTCGTCGAGAGCGAGGCCCGCAAGAGCGCGATCCTCGAGTCCGCGCTCGAGGCCATCGTGACGATGGATCGGCTCGGCACGATCGTCGAGATGAACGCCGCGGCGAGCGAGATGTTCGGCCTCGATCGCGAGGCCGCGATCGGGGGCGAGCTGGCGGAGCTGATGATCCCCGAGGGGCTCCGTCAGCGTCATCGCGAGGCGCTGCGACGGTTCCCGCGGACGGGTCGCGGACGGATCCTCGGGCGCCGGCTGGAGCTCACCGGCCTTCGCGCCGACGGCACCGAGTTTCCCGTCGAGCTGACGGTCACGCGCGTCCAGCTCCCGGACCCGGACGAGATCCTGTTCACGGGGTACATCCGGGACATCACCCCGCGTCGCCGGGCGGAGGAGCTGCAGGCCCAGCTGTTCGAGAGCGAGCGCGCGGCGCGTGAGGAGGTGGAGCGGGCGCACGAGCGCTCCGCGTTCCTGGCGGACGCGAGCGTGATCCTCGGCGGCTCGCTCGATCACCGCCGGACCCTCGCCAAGGTCGCCCGGCTCATCGTTCCCCGGCTCGCGGATTGGTGCAGCGTCGACCTCGGCGAGGCCGACGGGACCGTCCAGTCGGTGGCCGTCGCGCACGCCGATCCCGACAGGCTCGAGCTCACCCGGGAGTACCGGCGCCGGTTCCCGCCGGACCTGAGCGTCGGGGGCGGCGTCGCCGCCGTGATCTCCTCGGGTGAGCCCGCGATCTACCCCGAGGTGACGCCCGAGATGCTCGAGGCGGGGATGCCCGATCCGGAGCGGCGGGCGATGCTCGAGGAGCTCGGCCTGCGCTCCGTGATGGTGGTGCCGCTCAAGGCTCGAGGCCAGGCCATCGGTTCGATCACGTTCGCCTCGGCGGCGTCGGGTCGGACGTACGGCGAGGCGGACCTCGAGCTCGCGCAGGAGCTGGCGCGCCGCGCCGCGCTCGCGCTCGACAACGCGCGCCTGTACGAGGAGCGGAGCCACATCGCGCGCACCCTCCAGCGCTCGCTCCTCCCCCGCCGGCTCCCGGAGATCCCCGGGGTCCAGGTGGCGGCGTTCTACCAGCCGGCCGGCGTGACGCAGACCGAGGTCGGCGGCGACTTCTACGACGTGTCCGAGGCGGCCGACGGCGCATGGTCGGTCGTGGTCGGCGACGTGTGCGGCAAGGGCGTGGAGGCGGCCGCCCTCACCGGCATGGCCCGGCACACCCTCCGGATCTCCGTCCTCCGCGAGACCACTCCGAGCGCCGCGCTCCGCGACCTCAACCGGGTGATGCTCCAGGAGGACGGCGAGCGTTTCTGCACGGTGGCGCTCGGCCGGCTCGAGCGCACGTACCGTGGTCTCCGGCTGACGGTCGCGTGCGGCGGTCACCCCCCGCCCCTCGTGCTCCGTTCGGACGGCGGCGTCGCCTCGATCGGCGCGCCGGGCTCACTCCTCGGTGTGTTCCCGAACGTGTCGATCGAGGACGTCGTCCTCGACCTCGACGCGGGCGATCAGGTCGTCCTGTTCACCGACGGGCTCGTCGACGCCCGGCACCCCACCCCGCTGGACGACGCCGGCCTGCGACGGTTGGTGGCGGAGTGCCGGGACCTGTCCGCCCAGGCCACGGTGGATCGGATCGGGGAGGCCATCGCCGACCCCGGCAGCGAGGCCCCCGACGACGTCTGCATCCTGGTTCTGCGCGTGGACGGTTGAGGCCGGCCGTGCGAGACCTCGAGGCTCTCGCGGCCGCCACCCCCGCCACGCGCGACCGGTACGTCGACCTCCTGCGCGCCGTGTCGATCTGCGGGGTCGTCTTCGGCCACTGGTTCATCGGGATCATCCACGAGGGGGGCGGTCTCGTCCGGCTGACGAGCGCTGTCGGCGTGACGAGCGGGCTGTGGCTCGGGACCTGGCTCTTCCAGGTGATGCCGGTCTTCTTCTTCGTCGGCGGGTTCTCCAACCTCACCGCGTACGACGCGTTCCGCCGCCGGGGTGAGTCGGCCGGGGCGTTCGTACGCAGCCGTGTGGAACGTCTGCTCCGCCCATCGGCGATCTTCCTCGGCGCGTGGGCGGTGGTCCAGATCGGCCTGCACCTGGCCGACGTCGGGCGCGCGGCCGGCCCGCCGCTGTGGGGAGACACGCGGCTGCTGCGCGGGGTGCTTCCGCCCGCCCAGACGCTGCCGTTCGGCCCGCTGTGGTTCCTCGGCTTCTACCTCGTCGTCGTGGTCGCCGCGCCGGCCCTGATCTGGATCCACCGGCGGTACGGGCTCGCCGTGCCGGTCGCGATGGCGATCATCGTCGTCGTGATCGACGTCGTCGGGTTCGGCCTGGGATGGCATGGGTTCCGGTACCTCAACGTGGCACCCGTCCTGCTCTTCCCCCATCAGGTCGGGTTCTTCTACGCGGAGGGCCGGTTCACCGAACGGCGGCTGCACGCCGCGATGGTTGTCGCCGGGCTCGCCGGCCTCGTGCTCCTGACGAACCCGTGGGTGTTCCGGGCGTTCGGCGACGCCCCGCGCGAGTGGTTCCCGGGTATCGGCCACTATCCGAAGAGCCTGCTCGGCACCGACGTCGAGGAGATCTCGAACGCGTACCCGCCGACGGTGTGCTTCCTGCTCGGCGGGGTCTGGGCCATCGGGGCCGTGATGCTCCTGCGCCAGGCGGCGACGAAGTGGCTCGAACGGGCCCGCGTGTGGAAGGCGACCATCTTCGTGAACGCCATGGTGATGACGCTCTTCCTGTGGCACATGACCGCCTACCTGCTGGCGATCTTCGCGCTCCGCCCGCTCGGCTTCGGGCTCGAGCAGGACGGCACCGCCCGGTGGTGGCTCGAGCGGCCGGTCTGGATCCTGGTCCCCGGAGTGATCCTGGCCGGGGCGGTGGCGCTCCTGGCCCAGTTCGAGCGCCCTCGTCGCGCACCGCGGCCGGTGGCCGTAGCCTGAGGAGCGATGGCGAAGACCGCTCCCGTCGAGACCGAGCGTCCCACGTCCGAGGCCGACGTCACGCCCGACGTGCCCTGGATCGTCATCGTGTGGAACGACCCGATCAACCTGATGACCTACGTGGTCTACGTGTTCCAGAAGCTCTTCGGGTATCCGCGCGACAAGGCGACGAAGCTGATGCGCGACGTCCACTACAAGGGCAAGGCGGTCGTCAGCGAGGGCCCGCGCGAGCGCTGCGAGCTGGACGTGTCTCGCCTCCACGCGCACGGGCTGTGGGCGACGCTGCAACGGGGCCGCTGAGTGATCGCACGTCGGGTGCGACGGTCGCGCGGCGGGACGTTCGAGATCCGGATCCCCGAGGAGGAGCGGGTCGTGCTTCGCACCCTCCCCGCTCAGCTCCGGTCGCTCCTGGTCGAGGGCGACCCGGTCGCGGACCCCGCCCTTCGACGGTTGTACCCGGCCGCCTATCTCGACGACCCGGCGGCGGCGGCGGAGTTCGACGGACTCGTGCGCGACGAGCTCACGACGCAACGCGTGACGGCCGTCGACCGGATGGCCGAGACGCTCGAGGCGGATCGCCTGAGCGAGGACGACCTGCTCGCGTGGCTCGGCGCGATGAACGACCTCCGGCTCGTGCTCGGGGTGCGCCTCGCCGTCACCGAGGAGAGCGAACCGCGGGACTTCGAGGGAGATCCGGAGCGTGAGGGCTCGTTCGCGCTCTACCTGTACCTGGGGTTCCTGGTGGGGGAGATCGTCGAGGCGCTGAGCCGATGAGACTCGCGCCGCGCCGGGCGTCGTATAGGCTCAATCGAGCTCGGAGACGGTCCGTCCCGCAGGGGGACGCCGTCTCGGCGGAGATCGGAGGGGATCGCGATGGTTTCCAGGATGCGCACGGTCGGGCGGGTGATGGCCGTCGCGGTGCTCGCGCTGCTGATGAGCGCGTGCCTGAAGCTCGACATGAACCTCGACGTCTCGTCGGACGACACCGTGAGCGGGACGATCGTGTTCGCCGTCCAGAAGCAGCTCCTCGAGCTGTCCGGGCAGTCGGTCGATGCCATCTTCTCCGACACGCCGCTCCCGAGCGACACGCCCGGCGTCACCGTCGGTGACTACGAGGACGACCAGTTCGCCGGCAAGGAGTTCACGTTCGACGCCGTCCCCCTGTCCGAGTTCTCGGGCGAGAGCGCGGGCGAGCTCTCGATCACGCACGACGGCGATGTCTTCCACGTGTCCGGCACCCTGGACCTGTCCACGGTGGGGGCCACCGGGCCCTCCGGCCTGTCGGGCTTCGACCCGAGCACGTTCCTGGAGAGCGCCGAGCTCCGGATCCGCATCACGTTCCCCGGCGAGGTGACCGACTCGAACGGCCGGATCGACGGCAACACCGTGACGTGGGAGCCGGTGCTGGGCGAGGCCACGGAGCTGCGGGCGACCGCCCAGGCGACGGGCGGGAGCAGCTCGAACCTGACGCTGCTGCTGATCATCGGCGCGGTCGTCGTGGTGCTCGCGGTCGTCGCCGGCGTCGTCGTGGCCCAGCGCCGGAGGGCGCCGGCCGTCGCGGCGGCCGGCCCGATGGATGGTGGGTTCCCGGCGCCCGGCTCGCCGACCCCCCCGCCGGCGCCGGGCGGATCCCCGCCGCCACCGCCGCCGCCCGGACCCGCGGACCAGAGCTAGCGGACCGTCGTCCTCGATCAGCCGGAGACGGGGCCGCCCTCGTGCGGCTCGTCGGCGTCGGTCCCGCTCGTGCCGACGCGGCGGCGGATCGCCTCGCCGGTCTCGGTCACGGTCACGGCGACGGCGTCGCCGAGCGAGCGGACGGCATCCTTCAGGTCGGACTTCGCCCGGTCGTCGCGGAGCGTGTCGCCGAGCGCCGTGAACGCCCGGTTCAGCTGCTCCGCGAGCTCGCGAGCGGCCTCCTCGAGCTTGCGCTGGCTCTCGCGAGCGGCGTCGCCGGCTCCCGGCTCCGCCTGCTTGTACCGATCGGCGACGTGGCGGCTCCACGAGGTGAAGCGCTCGCCGACCTCGTTCCAGGCATCCTGCGTTCGTCCCGGCATCTGAACCTCCCGGATCGCTTCCATCCCAGCGTAGCGTCGGGTCGCGCGATCGAACGCCGGGCCGCGGGGTCGCCTCGGTAGGGTTGGGATCGTGACCTCGCGCAGCCAACCGGCGCCCGTCGCGGCCGAGATGCCCGCGCCGCTGCGGCGCGACGTTCGTGCGCTGTCGACGATCCTGGGGCGGGTCCTCGCGGAGACCGAGGGCCCGGAACTGCTCGAGCGCGTCGAGGAGCTTCGCCGAGCGACGATAGCCCTGCGCACCGCGCCGAGCGCCGAGCGACGGGCGCACGTCCTGCGGATCGTCCGGTCGCTCGACGGCCCCCGTGCCGAGCCCGTGGCGAGGGCGTTCACCTGCTACTTCCAGCTCGCGAACCTGGCCGAGGAGCGACACCGGGTCCGCGAGCTCCTGGCCCGGTCCCACGGCCCCCACCCGCTCGAGGAGTCGATCGAGGCCGCGGTCTCGGCGCTCCGCGAACGGATCGGGCAGGAAGGTGCCCTCGAGGCCGTCCGGGGTCTCGACGTCCTGCCGGTGCTGACGGCTCACCCCACCGAGGCCCGGAGGCGGACGACGCTCGAGACGCTGTGGCGGATCGGCGACCTCCTGGCGCGCGCCGACGACCCGCGCGCGAGCGGCGACGCCGGGCTCGAGACGGAGCGCCGCCTGTACGAGGAGATCACGGCGCTGTGGCGCACCGAGCCCGTCCGCTCGCACCGGCCGCAGCCGCTCGACGAGGTCCGGGCGACGATGGCCCTGTTCGACCAGACGATCTTCCGGTTGCTGCCGGCGCTGTGTCGCGAGCTCGACCGGGCGGTCCTGCCCGGCACCGGCGCCCGACCCCCGGCGTTCGCCGGCGTCCCGGTCCGGTGGGGGACGTGGGTCGGCGGCGATCGCGACGGGAACCCGGACGTGACGCCCGAGATCACGCTCCGGGCCGCCCGGATCGCCTCGGAGCACGTCCTGCTGGGGCTCGAGGCCGCGACGCGCCGGATCGCCCGCGCGCTCTCGGTGTCCGATCGTGACGTCCCGCCGTCCGAGGCCCTGCTGCGCTCGATCGAGCGCGACGAGGCCCTGCTGCCGCGCGTCGCGGCCGAGCTCCGGCGCAAGCTCCCCGGGATGGCGCACCGGCTCCGGCTCGCGCTATGCGCCCATCGGCTCGGGGCGACGAGGCTGAGGACCGAGGCGGCGTACGGCGGGCCCGAGGAGCTGCTGGCCGACCTGCGGGCGCTGCAGGCCTCGCTGGCCTCGGCCGGCGCCGAGCGGCTGGCCTTCGGCGAGGTGCAGCACCTCGTGTGGCAGCTCGAGGCGTTCGGGTTCCACCTCGCCGAGCTCGAGGTTCGCCAGCATTCGGAGGCGATCGCGGCCGCGGCACGCGAGCTCCGCCGCCGGCCGTCCGAGCCCTCTCGCTCCCTGGCCGAGGCGCTCGGCACGCTCCGCGCGATGGGGGAGATCCAGGCGTCGATCGGTGTGGGCGGCTGCCACCGTTTCGTCCTGTCGTTCACGAGGAGCGGCCGGGACGTGGCGGCCGTCCACGCGCTCGCGCGGGCGGCGGTCGCCGGCCGCCGGTTGGAGTTCGACGTGGTCCCGCTGTTCGAGACGCGCGAGGACCTGGAGCGGATCGCCGAGACCTGCGACGCGATCGTCGAGCTGCCGCCGGTCCGGCGGCGCCTGGCCCGCGACGGCGCCGTCTTCGAGGTCATGCTGGGCTACTCGGACTCGGCCAAGCGCTCCGGCGTGCTCGCCGCCAACGTCGCCCTGTACCGGGCCCAGGTCGAGCTCGTCGCGTGGGCGAAGCGCCGCGGGCTCGCCCTCCGCATCTTCCACGGCCGCGGCGGCGCGCTGGGGCGGGGCGGCGGCCCCACCAACCGGGCGATGCTGGGACAGCCGGCGGGGTCGCTCGCCGGACGCTTCAAGGTCACCGAGCAGGGGGAGGTCGCGTTCTCCCGGTACGGGGACGCCGCGCTGGCGCGGCGCCACCTCGAGCAGATCGTGAACGCCCTGCTCCTCGCCTCGACACCGGAGCACGAGGAGGAGGCACGGCGCGGGTGGGAGGCGTTCGGCCCGGCGGCGCGCGCGATGGCGGACGTGTCCGAGGCGGCGTGGCGCCATCTGGTCGGACGTCCCGGGTTCGTCCCGTTCTTCGACCGCGCCACGCCGATCCGCGAGATCGAGGGCATCCCGATCGGCTCGAGGCCGTCGCGCCGGTCGGCGAGCCCGACGCTCGACGACGTGCGCGCGATCCCGTGGGTGTTCGCCTGGGGCCAGGCCCGGATCGGCCTGCCGGGCTGGTACGGGGTGGGCGCGGCCCTGGCGTCGGTGGCGCGCGAGCCGGGCGGGATGGAGGGCCTGCGCGAGATGCACCGGCGCTGGGCCTTCTTCTCCTCGCTCCTGGAGAACGTGCAGCTCTCGCTTGCCAAGGCGGATCGGCAGGTGGCGCAGGCCTACCTGGAGGCGGCCGGCGACGACTCGATCGCCGCGGACGTCCTCGACGAGTTCGATCGCACGCACGAGCTGGTGCTCCGCGTCGCCGAGCTCGACGCGCCGCTCGCGCATCGCCCGGTGCTTCGGCGCGCGATCGACCTGCGGAACCCCTACGTCGATGCGCTCTCGTTCCTGCAGTTCCGATTCCTGCCGGAGGCCCGGGCCGGCGACCCGGAGGCCGCCCGGGTCGTCTCCGTCACCGTGAACGGCATCGCGGCCGGGCTGCAGAACACGGGCTAGGTGCGGGCGGCCTCGGCCGGGGTCGCCCTCTCGGCTCGCTCGGGCGCGCCGACACCCGTCGCGGCGGGTCCGGGGACGACGCAGCGGAACATCGAGGCTGCCGATGGCCAGGCGTCGAGGACCTCGCGCGCCGGCACGGATCCGGTCAGACGGAGGTGCCGGCGCAGGAGGTCGGCGAGCTCGTGGCGACCCTCGGCGTCGACGTCCACGAGACGGACGAGGTCGAGGTTCGTCAGGCGTTCCAGCGCGCCGTGCGGATCGAGCACGTAGGCCCGGCCCCCCGTCATGCCGGCCGCGAAATTGGGACCGACCTCGCCGAGGACGACGACGAGGCCGCCGGTCATGTACTCGCAGCCGTTCGCGCCCACGCCTTCGACCACGGCCGTCGCTCCCGAGTTGCGGACGGCGAATCGCTCGCCGGCGCCCCCCGCCGCGAACAGCTCGCCGCCGGTCGCCCCGTAGAGCGCGGCATTGCCGAGCAGCACGGCCCCGTGCTGGGCGCCGTCGGGCGGCGCGACGGTGATCCGGCCGCCGCCCATGGCCTTGCCCACGCCGTCGTTCGCCGTGCCGCGGAGGTGGAGCTCGATCCCGCCGGTCAGGAACGCCCCCAGGCTCTGTCCGGCGTCGCCGGTGAGCGAGACGCGGACCCGGCCGGGTGGGGGCCGCTCGCCGAACGCCGCCGCCACGGAGCCGCCCAGCCGCGCTCCGACGGCGCGGTCCCGGTTCGTGATCGCGGAGGCGAGCTCGCCCCGGCCCCGTCCGAGGAGCGCGGGCAGCGCTTCCTCGGCCAGCCGGTCGCCGAGCTGCGAGCGCGGCCTCGCGGACGGGGGAGAGGCGAACGAACCTGCCTCGGCGGGCTCGAGCAGGCCGGAAAGATCGAGCCCGGCTCGGCGTTCCTGGCGGAGCAGGTCGAGGCGGCCGGTCGCCTCGTCCAGGGACCGGAGCCCGAGCGACGCGAGGATCCGCCGCACGTCCTCGGCGACGAGCGAGAGGTAGGCCGAGACCATCTCGGGGGTCCCGGCGAATCGCGCGCGGAGCTCCGGCCGCTGCGTGGCGATCCCGACCGGGCACGTGTCGAGGTGGCAGGTCCGGACCATCAGGCATCCCTGTGCCACGAGCACCGCGGTGCCGAACGAGAACTCGTCCGCGCCGAGCAGCGCCGCCACCACGACGTCGCGCCCGATCCGGAACCCGCCGTCCACGCGGAGCCTGACGCGGTCGCGCAGCCCGTCCTCGACGAGGCGCGTCCGGGTCTCGGCCAGGCCGAGCTCCCAGGGGAGCCCGGCGTGCTTGATCGAGGCGAGCGGCGAGGCGCCGGTGCCCCCGTCGGCGCCCGAGACGTGGACGACGTCGGCGAGTGCCTTCGTCACGCCGGCCGCGATCGTCCCCACCCCGGCCTCGGCCACGAGCTTGACCGAGACGTCGGCCCGCGGGTTGACCTGGCGGAGGTCGTACACGAGCTGCGCGAGATCCTCGATCGAGTAGATGTCGTGGTGCGGCGCAGGGCTGATGAGGTCGATCCCGGGCTGCGCGTGGCGGAGCGCGGCGATGCCGTCGGTGACCTTGGCCGCCGGGAGCTGGCCGCCCTCGCCCGGCTTGGAGCCCTGCGCGATCTTGATCTGGAGCTCGTCGGCCGCCATCACGTAGGCGGGCGTGACGCCGAAGCGCGCCGAGGCCACCTGCTTGATGCGCGAGGTCCGGTCGGTGCCGAACCGCGCCGGTTCCTCGCCCCCCTCGCCCGAGTTCGACCGCGCGCCGACGCGGTTCGCGCCCCGAGCCACGGTCTCGTGCGCCTCGGGCGAGATCGCGCCGAGGGAGATCGCGGCCGTCGAGAAGCGGGCCAGGATGGACTCGGCCGGCTCGACGAGTCGGATCGGGATCGCGCCGCCCCCCGGGACCAGCTCGAGGAGGTCGCGCGGGGAGACCGGCGGCCGGCGCTCCACCAGCTCGACGAAGCGCGCGAACGCCTCGGGATCCGGCCCTGCCGTGGCCCGGCGGAGCAGATGCGCGCTCCTCGTCTCCTGCTCGGCGTGGCCCGGTTCGTCCGCGCCGGCGGCGGTCGAGCGCAAGCGCTCCAGTCCGGGGTCGACGGTCCGGTGCAGGGCCCGCACGACCTCGGGGTTCGTCCCGTGGTACTCGCCCCCGCGATGGAACTTCACGATGCCGGGGTTGGCCATCTCCGCTCGGCCGTTGGCGTACGCCACGGCGTGGCGGCAGAGCGCCTGCTCCGCGAGCGCCGCGAACCCCAGCCCGCCGATCGCCGAGACCACGCCGGGGAAGCAGCGCTCGATCACGTCGTCGTCCAGACCGATCGCGTCGACCGCCCGCGCGCCCCGGTACGCGTCGAGGATGGAGATCCCCAGGCGCGACATCGACTTGCGCACGCCCTCTTCGACCGCCCGGCGGTAGCGGACGCGGGCCTGCACGGCCGAGCCGGACCCGGGGAGTCGTCCGTCGGCGTGCAGCGCGGTGACGGTGGCGAGGGCAAGTCGCGGCACGAGCGCGTCCGCCCCGCAGGTGAGCAGGCAGGCGGCGTCGTGCGAGCCGAAGGCGTCGTCGACGGCCGCGACGACGGAGCTGCGCAGGCGCAGGCCGCGCTCAGAGAGCGCCGTATGCACCCGGCCCACCGCAAGGATGCCGGGGACCGGGACGCGGGACGGCCCGGCGGCGGCGTGCGTCACCACGAGGATGCCCTCGTCCGCCATGGCGCCGAGCTCGGCCTCCCGGGCCAGGCGCTCGAGGGCGGCCTCCAGGCCCGCCGGCCCCTCGGCCGCGTCCCACGTCGCGTCGAGCCGGGCCCCCGCAGGGGTGCCCTCCAAGAAGAAGGAGTCGAGCTCGACCATCCGGGGCTCGGCCGGTCCGTCCAGGAGCAGGGGCGGCCGGGGACCGAGCAGCGTCCGCAGCGACATCACCCAGCCCTCGCGGAGGTGGTCGAGGGCGGGGTTCGTGACCTGGGCGAACCGCTGGCGCAGGAACGCCGTCACCGGCCGGGGCGACGTCGCGAGCGGCGGGATCGGCGTGTCGTCGCCCATCGAGAACGTGGGCTCGTGGCCGCCCGAGGCCATCGCGCGGATCGCCAGCGTCAGGTCCTCGCGCGTGAGGCCGTGCGTGACCTGACTCCTCGCGAGGTCGGCCGGCCCCTCGTCGGCGGTCGCGAGCGGAAGGGACCGCGTCCGTTCCTGCTCGAGCCACCGCGCGTACGGGCGCTCGCGAACGATCGACGCGAGCGGGTCGAGCTCGAGTCCGCCGTCCGCCGGGCCGAGCAGGAGGACCTCGTCGGCCCCGAGACGGAGCCCGCCGGCCGTGGGGTCGACCGCCAGCATCTCGCCGGGTCCCAGCCGCCCGTGCCGCACCCGCGCGCCGTCGAGGTCGACCACGCCCGTCTCCGACGCGCAGACGACGAGCCCGTCCTCGGTCGACGCGTACCGCATCGGCCGCAACCCGTTGCGGTCCAGCGCGGCGCCCACCACGTGCCCGTCGGTGAACACGAGCGCCGCCGGGCCGTCCCACGGCTCCATCCGCGCCTCGTGCCACCGGAAGAACGCGCGGGCGTCCTCGGTCACAGTGGGGTCGCGCTCCCACGCCCGCGGGACGGCGGCGGCGATCGCGCCGCGAACGTCGCGGGGCGCGGCGCCCTCGCCGCTGTGGCTCGTCAGGAGGTCGATCGCCTCGTCGAGCATCGAGGAGTCCGAGCCGCGCTCGTCGAGCGGGGTGCGGAGCAGGTCCTCGAGCTCGGGGTCGCCCGAGCCGAACGCGCCCTGCCGCGCTCGCATCCGTGCCGCGTTCCCGGCGATCGTGTTGATCTCGCCGTTGTGGCACAGCACGCGGAACGGCTGCGCGCGCTCCCACCCCGGCGACGTGTTCGTCGAGTAGCGCTGGTGGAAGATCGCGAACCACCCGCGGGTGCGCTCGTCGCGGAGGTCCGGGTAGAACGCGTCGAGCTGGCTCGCGCGCACGAGCGCCTTGTAGGTGACGGTGCGGTAGCCGAGCGAGACGACGTACGCGTCGAGCCCCTCGGCGGCGATCGCCCGCTCCAGGCGGCGGCGGATGCGGTGCGCCACGGTGCGTTCGCGGCCCGGCGCCGCCGAGAGGACGGCCTGGAGGACCGAGGGCGCTGACGCGGCGGCGGCCGGGCCGAGGGCCCGTGGTTCGACCGGCACCGGCCGCCACGCGCGAACCGCGACCCCTTCCGCCTCGCACGCCGGCGGCAGGAGGTCGACCAGGCGCCGCACGGCGTCGCCCCTCGCGAACAACGACGCGAGTCCCATCGAGCCCCGGCGGCGGGCCGGGATCCCGAGCTCCTCGCCCAGCAGGTCGCGGGGGATCGGCAGGAGCATCCCCGCACCGTCGCCGGTCATGCCGTCGCCGGCCTGCGCGCCGCGGTGCTCGAGCCGCCGCAGCGCCTCGAGCCCGAGCTCGATCACCCGCCGGCTCTCGGCCCCCGTCGCGTCGGCGACGAAGCCGATGCCGCACGCGCTGCGCTCGGATCGGGGGTCCCAGCCCGGGAGCGACGGACGCCGGCGTGCCTGCATGCGCTCGAACCTAGGGAGGGCCCGTTACGCGTCGGTTTCGAGCCCGTGAAGTGTCGATGTCCGCCCCCAGGAGCGAAACCGCCCGGACATCGAGCCGTAACCGGACGGAAACCAACCGCCCCCGCGGGTGGCCCTAGGCTGCTCGGATCGACCGGAAGGAGGCGCGGTGGTCGAGGCCGAGAGCGAGTTCGTCCTGAAGCAGGCCGAGGAACGCGACATCCGGTTCGTGCAGCTCTGGTTCACCGACGTGCTCGGCCAGCTCAAGGCGTTCGCGATCCCGGCGGAGGAGCTCCCCGAGGCGCTCTCGGAGGGCGCGTCCTTCGACGGCGCCTCGATCGAGGGGTTCTCGCGCGCCGACGAGGCCGACATGATCGCGATGCCGGTCCCGCGGACCTTCCAGTCGCTCCCGTGGCGTCCCGAACGGGCCGGCGTGGCGCGCATGTTCTGCGATGTGCTCACCGCCGACGGCGACCCGTTCGAGGGCGATCCGCGGCGCGTGCTCAAGCAGGCCATGGCGCGGGTGCGCGACCTGGGATTCACGGCGTACGTGGGCGGCGAGCTCGACTTCTTCCTCCTTGCGGGGCCGGACGATCCCACACCGGTCGACACCGGCTCGTACTTCGACCTCACGCCGCTCGACTCGGCGAACGACTTCCGCCGCCGCGTGCTGATGTACTTGGAGACGCTCGGCATCCCCGTGAAGGACTCGCACCACGAGGACGCCGCGTCGCAGCACGGCGTCGACCTCCGCCACGCGGACGCGCTCACGATCGCCGACTCGCTCATGAGTTTCCGTCTCGTCGTGAAGGAGGTGGCGCGCGAGTTCGACCTGTACGCCACGTTCATGCCGAAGCCGATCGAGGGCGTCCAGGGCTCGGGGCTGCACACCCACCTGTCGCTGTTCGAGGGCGAGCGCAACGCGTTCTTCGATCCCACCGACGAGTACCACCTGTCGAAGGTGGGGCGGATGTTCATGGCGGGACTGCTCGCGCACGCCCGCGAGATCACGGCGGTGACGAACCAGTGGGTCAACTCGTACAAGCGACTCGTCCCGGGGTTCGAGGCGCCGACGCACGTGTCGTGGGGCGCGAGGAACCGCTCGACGCTCGTGCGGATCCCGCTGACGAAGCGGGGCAAGGAGAGCTCATGCCGCATCGAGTACCGGGCGCCCGATCCCGCGTGCAACCCGTACCTCACGCTCGCCGTGATCCTGTCGGCCGGCGTGGCCGGGATCCGCGGGGAGTACGAGCTCCCGCCCGAGGCCGGACCGGACCTGCTCGCCGAAACGCTGGCCGGTCGCGAGACGGGGATCGCGCCGCTGCCCGACACGCTGCCCGAGGCGCTCGAGGCCATGCGGGGGAGCGAGCTCGTGCGCGAGACGCTCGGCGACCATCTCTTCGAGTGGTTCCTCGCGAACAAGGTCGCGGAGTGGGGCGAGCACAAGCGGCACGTGAGCCGTCTCGAGATCGAGCGCTACCTCCCGAGGCTGTGATGAGCGTCGTCTCGCCGGAACGGCCCGTGGCGCTGGTCGGCGCCGAGCACGAGGCCTCGGCCAGTGCGCTCCACGACGACCTGCGGGCGCTCTCGTACGAGGTCGTGGCGTTCCGGCTCGATCGGGTGGAGGAGCGGCCCGCCGCCTCCCTCGCCGTGTTGGCGACCGCCGGCGCGCTCGCCGCGTGCGCCCGGGCATCCGAGGAGATCCGCCGGGCCTCGGACGGCGTCCCGATCCTGTGGGTGGTCGAGCCCCCCGACCTCGGCGCCCTCGAACGGCACGAGCGGCTGTTCGACGACTTCCTCCGCACGCCGTACGCGACCCCGGAGCTCGACGCGCGCCTGCGGCGCCTCCGCCGGGCGTCCGGGGAGCCGGGCCCCGAGGTGGTCCGGATCGGCCGGCTCGAGATGGACCCGGCCAGCTACCGGGCGAGCGTCGACGGCCGGCCGTTGAAGCTCACGTACATGGAGTACGAGCTGCTCCGCTACCTCGCGTCGCGACCGGGCCGCATCCACACGCGCGAGGCGATCCTGCGCGGCGTGTGGGGCTACGACTACTACGGCGGGATGCGCACGGTCGACGTCCACGTCCGGCGACTCCGGGCCAAGCTCGGGCAGGAGCACGGCCGGATGATCGAGACGGTCCGCGGCGTGGGGTACGGGCTGACCGACCGCGTGTGAGCGCGAGGTGTCAACCGGCCTCGACCAGCTCGAACCCCTCTCCTCTCGCCGCCTGGACCAGCCGCTCGTCGAGCGAGAGGAAGGCGTGACCGGGCGGCCGACCCCGCGCCCACGTGAGCGCGGCGCCGAGCTGCAGCGCGTCGGCCGCTCTCAGCGGATGACGAAGCAGGAGCGAGCCGGCGCGCTCCCGGACCTCGTCCGCCGGCTGGACCTCATTCCATCGATCGGAGAGGCGGTGGAGGGTTCGCCTGGCCTGCTCGGCGTCCGGAGTCGTGAGGTCGCGCTCTCGCTCCGAGCGGGCGAGGGCGGACAGCACCTCCACCGGTGAGCCCCACCACACGATCATCTCCGCGTCCCGCTCCACCACCGCTCGCACGTGATCCGACCGGTCCTGTGAGAGCACGAGCGGGACGATCGCAGAGGAGTCCCAGAAGATCATTCAGGGTCCTTCGCGTCGCTCGGCGAGGAGGGCCGCGAGCACCGCGCCACGGCGGTCGTTCGGTATGGGCGCGTCCCAAAAGTCGTCGCGAAGCCGGTGCTTGGGTGGCCTGACGAGGCCAGCCCGGATGAGCTCGGTCAGCTCTGCCGAACCGGCCTTCGCCTTCGGGACGGGGGACAAGACCGCCACCGGCCGCCCTCGCTCCGTGACGACGACCTCCTCGCCGGCCTTGACCCTTCGGAGCTGCTCAGACAGCTTGGCCTTGAGCTCGGAAACCGAGATGCTGACCAATCTGGTCACCTCCTGTTGACCACTGTATCCCAAATCCGAAGCGTGTGACCTCGCCCGAGGGCCCCTCACAGGCGTGGCCGGTTCCGGGGTATCTACACCCGCCCCAACACGAAGATCACGAGGCTGATCAACCCGACGACGGCCCCCAGGAGCAACGCCCCAGCCAGCATGTAGGTCACGATGCCGGGTCGCTTCGGCGCCCATCGCGTCGGCCCGACCTTTCGAACGATGGAGTTCGTCCACACGCTCCAGCGGGCGTCCTCTTGGAGCCGGGACACGACGTCGGGCTCGCGATCCGGCCTCCTCGTCACGATCGGCAGTGTAGAGGCTCGATTCGGAGGAGGACCGAGGAGTCCACGCAGACGTTCACCGCGGGTGCTTGCGCTCCTCACGCAGGAGCTCGGTGGAGCTCAGACGCCACCCGGCCGGGTGGTACCGCGTGGCCCGGAGTGAGGAGAAGGGGCGCAGCGGAGGACGAGCGGTGATTGGTTCGCCGTTCTCGCCCACGGGGACGATCCGGGCGATGGGCCGGTCGCGGTCGGTGACCTCAATCTCGCCGCCGTGCTCGACCTCGCGCAGGTGCCGAGAGAGCTGGTCCTTGAGTTCGGCGATCTTCACCCGCTTCATGGCTACAGGTAGCCACGTTCTCCGGCCCCGCGTCAACCGGCGATCAGAGCCGGGGCAGGTTGCGGTCGATCTCGAGCTGCGTGACGTAGCTGCGGTACTCGTCCCACTCGGCGCGCTTGTTGGCTACGAACCACTCGAAGAGGTGCTCGCCCAGCGTCTCGCGGACGAGCTCTGAGAGCTGCATCTCGCCGAGCGCCTCCGGCAGACTCTCCGGGAGCGACTCGATGCCGTCGTTCCACCGCTCGACGTCCGTCATGCGGTGGATGTCGTCGGTGGCCTCGCGCGGCAGGTCGTACTCCATCTCGACCCCGCGCAGGCCGGCCGAGAGCATGACCGCCAGCGCCAGGTACGGGTTGCACGCGGGGTCCGGCGCCCGGTACTCGACGCGGCACACCGACTCCTTGCCCGGCTTGGCGAGCGGGACGCGCACGAGCGCCGACTGGTTGGCGATGCCCCAGCACACGTGGACCGGCGCCTCGTACCCGGGGACGAGGCGCTTGTACGAGTTCACCCACTGGTTGGTGATCGCGCTCATCTCGCGCGCGTGCGTGAGGAGTCCGGCGATGAACGAGCGCGCCACCTTCGACAGGTAGTACTCGTCGGTGGGGTCGAAGAACGCGTTGCGGTCGCCCTCGAACAGCGAGAGGTGCGTGTGCATGCCCGAGCCCCACGCGCCCTGGATCGGCTTCGGCATGAACGTGGCGTACACGTTCAGCTCCTGCGCGACCTCCTTGACCAGCAGGCGGAACGTCATGATCGTGTCGGCCATCGTGAGCGCGTCGGCGTGTCGCAGGTCGACCTCGTGCTGGGAGGCCGCGACCTCGTGGTGCGAGTCCTTCACCGGGATGCCGAGTCGCTCGAGGTAGGAGATCACGCGGCGGCGGAAGTCGCTTCCCACGTCGAGCGGCGTGAGGTCGAAGTACGAGCCGTCGTCGAGCGGCTCAAGCGAGTGCGCGTCGCGGAACAGGAAGAACTCGATCTCCGGCCCCGCGTAGAGCGTGAACCCCAGGTCGGCGGCGCGAGCGATGGCCCGTCGGAGCACGCCCCGGGGGTCGCCGGGGAACGGCGAGCCGTCCGGCAGGTGGATGTCGCAGAACATCCGGGCCCCGCCGTGCGAACCGGGCCGCCACGGAAGCATCGTGAACGTCGCCGGGTCCGGCTTGGCGATCACGTCCGCCTCCTGGACCCGGGCGAACCCGTCGATCGCCGAGCCGTCGAAGCTCACGCCCTCCTCGAGCGCCTCCGGCAGCTCCTCCGGCGGGATCGAGAACGACTTCAGGAACCCGAGCACGTCCGTGAACCACAGCTGGACGAACTCGATCTCGCGATCGTCGATGGCCCGCTGCACGGCCTCGCGCGGGTCGGCCTCGCTCCGGATCATCGGATCACCGTCAGCACGAGCGCCGCGATCGAGAACGCGACGGCCATGCCGAGCAACCCCAGCCCGGCGCCCCGGATCCACTGGCCGCCCGACAGGCCCACGCCGCGGACCGAGCGCGACCTGGCCGAGGCGGCGCGGGCCCACAGGGAGATGCCGACGAAGCCGATCAGCGTGGCGACGAACGCCCAGCCCGGAGCCGCCACGGCGGCCAGGCCGAACATGATCGCGAGGAACACCCACGGCGCCCCGAGCCGGACCAGCAGCGTCCTCCAGTAGGCCGGGTGCTCGGCCCGCAGATGTCCGAACCTGCCACCGGGGGTGAACGGGGAGTGGCAGACCGGGCATCGATCCGGGCGCGACCCCGCCGACCCGCGGGCGCGGAGGGGCGCGGCCGTCCGGGACGCCGTGGGTGCGTTGTTCATGCCGAGACACCTCCGTCTCCGGCGTAGGCCGGCTCCTCCGACGCCTCGGGCAGCTCCACGAGCGCGTGCTGAGGCACGATGTCGTGGTAGCCGGGGGCGCCCAGCTCGGGCACGTCGAGGCCGGCGATCTCGACCTTGGCCGGGACCCGGATGCCCTGGATGCGGTCCTGCACCTTCATGAACAGGTACGTCCCGCCCCAGGCCCACACGATCAGGGTCACCACGCCGGCGAGCTGGGCGAGGAGCTGCCCGCCGTCGCCGTAGAAGAGCCCCTTCACGGTGCCGTCGATCCCGTTCCACCCGGCGCCGTACGTGCCGTCGGCGAACAGCCCGAGCGCGATGACGCCCCACAGGCCGTTCGCGCCGTGGACCGAGAAGGCCCCGACGGGGTCGTCGATCTTCAGCCTCGTGTCGACGAAGCGGTACGTGACGACGACGAGCACGCCGGCCACCGCGCCGATCACGAACGCCGCCCACGGGGCGACGAACCCCGACGGGGCCGTGATCGCGACGAGCCCGGCGAGCATGCCGTTGGCCGACATGCCGGGGTCGGGCTTGCCGTACGCGTTCTTCCATCCCCACGACAGGTACATCGCGGCGAGCAGGCCGGTGCACGACGCGATCACCGTGTTCACGATCACCGAGCTGATCCGGAGCTCGGTCGCCGCGAGCGTGCTGCCGGCGTTGAACCCGAGCCACCCGAACAGCAGGATGAACACGCCGAGGATCGCCATGGGCAGGTTGTGCCCGGGGATCGTGTTCACCGATCCGTCCTTGCCGTACTTGCCGATCCGGGGACCGATGATCATCGCGCCTGCCAGCGCCGACAGGCCGCCCACGGCGTGCACCACGCCCGACCCGGCGAAGTCGACGTACCCGTGCCCCCACCCGCGCGACGCGCCGAGCTGCGAGAGCCACCCGCCGCCCCACGCCCACATCCCGAACAGCGGATACAGGATCGCGGCCATGAAGAAGGAGTAGGGGACGAACGCCGAGAACTTCCAACGCTCGGCCATGGCGCCGGTGACGATCGTGCCGGCCGTGTCCATGAAGACGAGCTGGAAGAACCACAGCGCCATCACGCCGACGTCGTAGGAGCTGCCGAACAGGAACCAGCCCTTGGTGCCCCACAGCCCGAGGTGCGCGTTGTTGCCGAGGTGGAACGCGCCGTCGAGCACGCCCGTCCCGCTTCCCAGCGCGCCGAGCGCCCCGACCCCACCGAACATCAGCGGGAAGCCGATGGCGAACCACGCCACGCCGCCGACGGCGAAGATGACGAAGTTCATCATCATCGTGTGCGCGGCGTTCTTGGCGCGGGTGAAGCCGGTCTCGACGAGCGCGAACCCCGCCTGGAAGAACAGGACCAGCGCGCCGGCGAGCAGGGTCCACGTGAAGTTCACGGCGACCTTGTTCTTGCCCACCTCGTCGACGACCGCCTGGAACGTGTCCTGGTCGAGCGTCGCGCTCGAACCGCCGACGACGTCCTCCGCGTTGCCGGTGATCTCGCCGCACGGGTCGCCCGCGCCGCTCGTGTTCCCACCGCAGGCCTCCTGGGCCCGCGCCGCCGCCGGCGCGAACAGCAGCAGACCGACGACGGCGAGCAGCAGGGCGAAGCGCAACCGTCTTCGTGCGGGCATCCATCCCCCCTTCGTCCGCCGGAGATCCCTTCCGTCTCCGTGTGACGGGGCGACGCTAGGGGCGCCGTGTTTCCCACCGGTTTCGGTGACGTCAACTCTGCGTCACGCGGCGTCGTCGGCGGGGCCGGTTCACCTGTTCGTAACCGGAGCGAAACGCGAGGGTAACGGCGCCTGCCTACGGTGGCCCGGGTGGACGGGACGCAGGTCGCCGCGCTGTCGGTCTTCGCGCTCTCCTACGGGGCGATCATCTCCGGGCGGGTGCACCGCACGATCGCGGCGATCGCCGGCGCGGCGGTCATGGCCCTGGTGGTGCTGCGCGGGAACGCGATCGCCGAGGCCGTCGACTGGCAGACCGTGCTGTTCATCTTCGGGATGATGGTCGTCATCGGGACGATGGAGCGCGGCGGGGCCTTCCGATGGCTGGGACTGCACGCCGCTCGGATCGCTCGCCTCGAGCCGTTGCGACTGTTCATCGTGCTGCCGGTCCTGGCGGCGGTGCTGTCGGCGTTCGTCGACTCGATCACGGTGATGCTCTTCCTGGCGGTGCTCACGATCGAGGTGGCCCGCGTGGCGCGCCTGCGGCCCCTCCCGCTCTTGATCGCCGAGATCACCGCGGCGAACATCGGCGGGGCGGCGACGATGGTGGGCGACCCGCCGAACGTGATCCTCGGCACGCACTTCGGCCTGACCTTCGGCGACTTCGTCCTGGGAACCGGGCCGCTCGCCCTCCTCGGCGTGGTCGTCAACACGGCGTTCCTCGCGTTCCTGTTCCGCAAGGACATCCGTGCGGCGCGCGCGTCGTTCGCCCGGAACCCGAACGACCGGCTCCGGGCGCTCGCGCTGCTCGACCCCGCGGCGGCGATCCGCGACCGGGGACTGTTCGCGATCGGCTGGGTCTCGCTCGCCGTCGTGGTGGCCCTGCTGGTGAGCCACGGCCTCACCGGGCTGACGGTGGGCTCGATCGGCACGAGCGCGGCGTCGCTCGTCCTCGTGCTCGGGGGGCCGCGCCACCGGATGCCGACGATCCTGGAGGCGATCGACTGGAGCACGCTCGTGTTCTTCGGGGCACTGTTCCTGCTCGTCGGGGGTCTCGAGCAGAGCGGAGCTCTGGAGTCGCTCGCGAACGGCATCCTGCACCTCGGCGGGGGCACGGCCGTCGTCCTCACGATCGTGCTGTGGACGGCGGGGCTGGGTTCGGCCATCGTCGACAACGTGCCCTTCGCGGCCACGCTGGCGCCGGTCATCGGGCACCTCGCGGCGGGGGGCGTGCCGCTCAAGCCGCTGATCTGGGCGGGATCGCTCGGCGCCGACATCGGGGGGAACGCGACACCCATCGGCGCGGCGGCCAACGTCATCGGGATCACCACGTACGAGCGCTACACGGGGGAGCGAGTCCGGTGGGGCGAGTACCTCCGGGCGGCCGTTCCGGCGACCGCCGTCACGCTCGGCGTCCTGTATCTCCTCCTCCTGCTCCTCCACGCCTAGGTGTACGAGCGCATCCTGGTCCCGCTCGACGGGTCCCACGACGCCGAGGCCGCGCTCCCCATGGCGCGGTCGCTGGCGAGCCGCCTGCACGCCGAGCTCATCCTGATCCGCGTGAACGAGCCGATCCCGAACCTGCCCACCGGCCGGTACCCGGAAGGCGTGGTGAGTACGGCTCGCGAGTACCTGGCGCGTGTCGCGGAGCCGATGATCCTGCGACGGCTCAAGGTCCGGACGATGCTGGAGTACGGCGAACCCGCGGAGGTGATCGCGCGACTGGCGGGAGAGCTCGGCACCGATCTCGTCGTGATCGCCGCCGGCGACGGGTTCCGCCACCGCATCCCCCGGGGCGATGCCGCGCGGATCCTCCGGCATTGTCCCGTCCCGCTGCTCATCGTCCCCGCCGAGGCCGCCGGGCGCTCCGAGGAAGGTCCTCGACCAGGGTAGGGTTCGGCCGTGCGGCTCCGGGCACGCGGTCTCGTCCTCACGCTCGTCATCCTCGGCGCGTGTGGATCCGACGGCGGCCATACGATCGTCTCGCCGAGCGCTCCGTCGGACGTGGCGACGCCGTCGAGCTCGCCGTCGATCACCACAGGGACCACCGTGCAGGACGTGATCGACCTGGGCGGCCAGGAGGTGCTGGGCCTGGCGCTCACCGAGGACGCGGTGTGGGCGATCGCCTATCAGACGGGCACGCTGTCCAGGTCGACCCGTCGAGCGACAAGGTGACGGGCTCGAGCGAGCTCGCTGTGGGCGGTCGACGCGGCCACCGGTGAGGTCGTCCAGACCGTGCCGCTGGAGGACTCGATGGAGGTCCTCTCGCTGGGGATCGGGTTCGGCGCGATCTGGGTGGGGATCAGGCACCCCGGGTTCATCGGAGCCGTGCTGCGACTCGACCCCGACTCCGGCGCGGTCCTGGACGAGATCGACGACGTGCAGATCCCGGCCAGGATCGAGCTCGGGTTCGGCTCGGTGTGGGTCACCGACTCGGGGAGCAGCTCGCTCTACCGGATCTCGCCCGGCCGCTGAGGCAGGCCTCGCGCCAGGGCGAACACCGCGCGGGCGAACCGTCGCGCGTCAAGAGGTCGGAGCGGGCCGCCGGGCAGCTCGACGACGAACGCGGTCGTGCCTGGGAACCGGTGGTTCTGCCACGAGGTGGCCGTGCCGTGGAGGCGTCCGAGCTGCACGAGCGGCAGGCCGACCATGCGCGCGAACCGTCGCTGCACCCGGACGTCACCCCCGGATCGGTCGACGAGCGCGAGCGGCTGGTGGAACCAGATCGTGACATCCGGCCGGATGCGCTCGACGAAACGGACCGCGATGCGGGACTCGCGCTCGGAGAGCGGGCGGCGGCCCGGGTAGTACCGGCCTCGCGGGCCGGGGCGCCACCGGAACGGGAAGTTCCGATTGAGGTCCACGCCCCGGGCGTTCTGCCGCGTGTGCGCGGCGCGGCCGTCCGGGTTCAGCGTCTTCACCACCCACAGGTCGAGGAAGCCCCTCGGCCGGCCCCGGACGAGGCGGTCGGCGATCCGGACGCCGGCGCACTCATCGCCGTGGATGCAGCCGACGACGAGGACCCGGATCTCGTCGGGGTCGCCGGCATGGAACGCGCGGATCGGTCGCCCCTGGACGGAGGTGCCGAGCAGCTCGCGCTCGCGAACGCGCGGCGCCGCGCCCGCGCTCGCCGCGGACGCCACGACCGCCACGACGACGAGGAGGGCCGGGGCTCCGCGGAGCCTCATGCCGACGAGATCAGGAGCGCGAAGGCGAGCGGCGTGGTCGCGACGAAGTCGATCGCGGGCTCGACGGTCGGCCACGACCGGACGTTGTCCCAGTACCTCGCCCCTCGGCCGTCGAACCGGCCGAAGGCGTCGCCGCCCCCGGGCGGACAGCGGTTCGCGTCCTCGGGCAGCCCGAGGAACTCGAACTGGTCGACGGAGTTCGTCCCGTTCACCGCGGCGCCCAGGAGCAGGGGCCCCGTGCCGTCGAGGCCGCCCGACAGGTTGGCGATCTGGTGGTGGATGCACGTCGGGAAGATCGTCCCCGCTCCGACGATCCACGACGTGCCCCACGCGTTGGCGCCGAGGATCACGTCGAGCTGGTGGCGGCCGAACGACGCGTACGTTGCGTCGCCGGTCAGCCCCTCGTACAGCATCGCGGTGATCGCGAGTCCCTGGCCGTGCGACGTGCCGTCGTAGGCGGCGTACGGGTAGCCGAACCCGAACGGATCCTGGTCCGCCTGCCGGGCGGCACCGCGGAGCTGACGGACGAGGTCGGCGACCAGCTCGTCGCGGTCGACCTCCAACCCGGCGGGCTGGGCGGCGGTCGCGATCGCATCCGCGAGCTCGGCGTGCGCGAGCGCGCCGACGTCGTACAGGTTGAGCGTGTCGCCGAGCTCGAACCCGTCGAGGTACGCGCTCGCCCAGTGCGCCGCGAGGTCGAGGTAGTGCCCGGCGTCCGGGTGCGGCAGGTCCGGGACGGCCGGCGCGATCTCCGTGGCGAAGAAGAGCTCGGTCGCGCCGAGCTCGAGGTCGGAGTGCCACTCGGTCTCCGGGTAGAAGTCGAAGGGCGAGAACGTGACGAGCCGCCCGGGATCGGTGTCGGCCAGGTCGAACACGTGCTGGCCGGCGAGCAGGCATCGATCCGCCAGCGGGTCGTCGGTGCCTCGGAAGACCTGCGCGCACAGGCCGAACGCCGCCGCGAGGCGCCCGGCCAGGTTCGGGCTCACGGGCGATCCCGGCCGCCCCGCCCGGAACACGGGACGGTGCCGGATGAACCGGTAGTAGGGGTTGCGGCCGCCGTAGGTGTCGTCGACCTCCGGCAGGCGCCACAGGTCGTGGTCGCCGGCGAACCCATCCGTCCCGTCGCCGACGCCCACCTGATACAGGAGCGTGGCGGTCTCGTCGTCCCACATCCGCAGGAGCCAGTCGAGCTCGAACCGGACCTCGTCGGTGAGGTCGGCACTCGATCCCGGCCCGAGGAGGTCCGGGTGGTCGCGGAGCGCCACCAGCAGCAGGGCGGCCGCGTAGCTCTCGGTCTGCACGCCCTTGATGTAGTCCCCGGCGTCGGCCCACCCGCCAGAGACGTCGGCGCGCGCCGCGCCGGGGACCGGGACCGGGTCCCTCGGCACGAGGTCCGGGGTGAAGCGGAGCTCCCGGTAGACCCTGGCCCGCCGGTCGTTCAGGTGCGAGGGCCGGCGTGCGAGCGCGCCGGCGATCACGTCCGGCCCATCTCGCTGCGCGCGATAGAAGGCGAGCGCGTTCGAAAGGAGCGGGGCGAACAGATCGCGTGGATCACCGATCGCGAACGGGGGCGAGACCGCCGGCGCGGGTCCGTCGACCTCGATCGTGTACGTGCCGGGAACGGTCACGGCGCCGAAGTCGATCGCGTAGACGTTCGGGAACCGAGCGCTCCACCTCCCGAGCCGTTCGCCGATCGCGCCCGACGCCGCGACGGAGCCGCCCTCGGCCAGGACGGAGAACGTGGCGCCGGTCTCCGCCTCCGACGTGAGCAGGTAGGCGCGCTTGGCGCCCTCGAGCGGATACCCGACCTGGTTCACGCGGACGAACGCCCCGGTGCCCCCGGCGCCGGACGGCGCGCCCGCGACCCCCAGGACGAGCGCGAACGCCGTCAGGGCGGCGACGCGCCCGAGGCTCCGGCCGTGCATGGATCCACCCCCGATCCCGAAATAGGAAACTTTCTTACCTATTCTCCGTCGGCACCCTATCGCGCCTCGGTCGCGCGGGCAAACCGTGCCCGGGCCCGATCGCCGGGTTGCCCTGTGGTACAAGAGGAGGCCATGCGGTGGGACCCGAGGGGGCGGTCCGGCCCGCTTCGGCGAGGTCGCGTCGGGATGCTCGCGCTCTCGCTCGCCCTGCTGGGGTCGCTCGCGACTCCGGCGGCGCGGGCCGCCGGCGGTCAGGGGCAGTTCGTGTTGCGCTGCCTGTACTCGCACACCCTGCCGGACGATCCGATCGTGTTCCCCGGCCAGCCGGGCGCGTCGCACTCCCACGACTTCTTCGGCAACGTCACGACGTCGGCGTCGTCGACGATGGACAGCATGCTCGCGGGAGCCACCACCTGCCGCGTGCCGAGCGACACGGCCGGTTACTGGGCCCCGACCGCGTACCTGAACGGCGTGCCGATCCGGCCGACCGCCATGCGCATCTACTACCTGGGAACCCTGGGCCCCGGTCCGGAGACCCTCCCGCCCGGCCTGGGGATGGTGGCGGGGAACAAGGAGGCGACCTCGGGAGCCGAGAACCCCCACGTCCGGTGGTACTGCGGCGAGACCCGAAACGTGCGAACGCCGCGCGCCACCGTTCCCTACGACTGCTCGTTCTGGGGCGACCAGTACGCGTTCGTCGACGGGATCATCGCCATCGTCGACTTCCCGAGCTGCTGGAACGGCTCCGGTCTCACGCCCGCCGACGCGGCGTACCCGTCCGGAGGGAGCTGCCCCGGCGGCTTCCCCCACGTGCTGCCGCGGATCTCGGAGCGGATCCACTACGGGGTCATGGACCCGCTCAACCCCGACGGGACCATGGCCCTCACGCTGGCGAGCGGCGAGTACTGGACCTACCACGCGGACTTCTGGAACACGTGGCAGCAGCCCCGCCTGGATCAGCTCGTGCAGGAGTGCCTCGCGGCCAAGGTGCACTGTGGCGCGGTCGACGCGTCGGGCACGGTCGACTGGACGACCGAGTTCGGCACGCTCCGCTACGACGTCGCGTACGCCACGGCGACCGACGGCACGAGCGTGTACGTCGCCGGGTTCACGAACTTTTCCCTGCCGGGCCAGCGGTACCACCACCGGTACGACGCGTTCGTCCGCAAGTACGACCGGGACGGCGAGGTGCTCTGGACGCGGCAGTTCGGCACTTCGGGCACGGATCAGGTCCTGGGGATCGCCGCCGATCCGGACGGCGTCACGGTCGCCGGCTCCACCGACGGCCGGTTCCCGGGGCAGGAGGCCGGCGGCGGCCTCGACGCGTTCGCCGCGCGGTTCGGCGCGAGCGGCCGGCAGCAGTGGATCCGTCAGTTCGGCACGCGCGCCGACGACCGCGCGACCGCCGTGGCCGTCTCGTCCGGCCGGACCTTCGTCGTCGGCGCGACGGGCGGTCCCCTCGGCGCCCGGCAGGGTGGCCCGACCGACGCTTTCGTGGCCGAGCTCCGGGGTGCCGGCCAGCTGGCCTGGGTCCGCCAGTTCGGCTCGGCGGGGTCGGACCAGGCGAACGGGATCGCGGTCCGTTCGGGACGCGTGTACGCCGTGGGCTCCACGACCGGCGCGGTCCGAGGGACGTACCTGGGCGGAGCCTCCGACGCGCTGGTCGCCGCGTTCGGCACCAACGGCACGCTGCTGTGGCAGCGCGCTCTCGGCTCGAGCTCGGCCGACGAGATGTCCGCGGTCGTCGCCCGGGCCGAGGGCCTGTTCGTCGTCGGATCCTCCGACGGCGTTCTCGGCGACCAGGTGCCGGCCGGCGGGATCGACGCGTTCGTGGCCAAGCTGGATCGGAGCGGGGAGCCGATGTGGTTCCGGCAGTTCGGGTCCGAGGCCGAGGACCACGCCGTCGCCGTCGCCGCCGACGCCCAGGGGATCTACGTGGCCGGCTCGACCGCCGGCGCGCTCCCCGACGGGGCGCTGCTCGGGGAGTGGGACGGGTTCGTGCGCAAGTACCTCCCCAACGGGACGCAGATCTGGACGCGGCAGCTCGGGACGGCCGACTTCGACCAGGCCTACGGCGTCTCGGTGGAGCGCACCGGGCTGTACCTGGTCGGGACGACCCACGGGGCGTTCGAGGGCCTGTCGAACGCCGGAGACCGCGACGTGTTCGTGGTGCGGGTCGCCTTCTCCTAGGCCCTTCGACGCTCGCCGCGGGTCGTCGCCCGCGCTAGCGTGTGACCGTGCTCGACTCGCTCCTCGCCCTGCTCGTGATCGTGCTCGTCGTCGGGGCGGTCTCGTGGGCCCTCATGAGCCGACGCGGCGGGGGGACCGGCGCCAAGCGGCGACCGGGGACGTGGCGGCGTCGATCCCCGTGGGTCAAGCGGATCCCGGTGCTGCTCATGGTCGTGGCCCTGGCCTTCCTGGCCCTGGCCTTCACCCAGTTCCAGTTCCTGCGTTCGAACGCGGCCACGGGAACCGTCGTCCTGACGATGGACGTGTCCGAGTCGATGAGCCGGACCGACGTCGACCCGAGCCGTCTCGAGGCGGCCGTCGCGGCCGCCCGGGAGTTCCTCCACGGGCTCCCGACCGACCTGCGCGTGGGGCTCGTCTCGTTCGCCGGCGCGGCGGACGAGGTCGTCGCGCCGACCGAGGACCGGACCGCGGTCGACGGTGCGCTGGGGACGCTCAGCCGGGGCGAGGGCACCGTGATCGGCGACGGCCTGTCCACGTCGCTCGACGCCGTCGAGGCCGTGTGGCAGCGGGACGGCGAGGCCCCGGCCGCGGTCGTGCTGTTGTCGGACGGTCGCGACACGGGGAGCTCGGTGGCCCCGGACGAGGCCGCCGCGCGCGCCGCCCGGCTCGGCGTGAGCGTGTACACCGTCGTGCTCGGCAGGACCGATCCGACGGGAGCCGGCGGCGCGAACGCGGAGCTCCTGCGATCCGTGGCCGAGACGACCGGCGGCGCGACCTTCTCCGCGACCTCCGCCGGGGGGCTGCTCGAGGTCTACCGGACGCTGCAGACGACCCTGTCCACCGAGCTGGCGATCTCCGATTCCGGCGCACTGTTCGTCGCCATCGCGGCGATCTTCGCTCTGGCCGCCACGATCTCCACCCTGCTCGCGCTCCGCTCCGAGTACTGAGCGGGCCTCGGCTGCCCCGCGCGACGGTATCGTGCGCCTCGGTGAGCAGCCGGGCCGTCCCGCACCCGATCGAGGCCGTCGTCTTCGACATGGACGGCGTCCTGATCGACTCCGAACCGTTCTGGCGCGAGGTGGAGGTGGAGGTGTTCGGGCCGCTCGGACTCGACCTCACGCCGGCCATGCTGGCCTCGACCATGGGGATGCGGACGGAGGAGGTCGCCCAGCACTGGTACCGGCACCGGCCGTGGGACGGGCCGTCGCCGGCCGAGGTCGCCGCCCGCCTCGTCGCGCGGGTGGTCGAGACGGTTCGCCGCCGGGGGGCCATCGCCGAGGGTGCTCGTGAGGCCGTCGACTACCTGGAGGGCCTGGGCCTGCGCCTCGCCCTCGCCTCCTCCTCGCCGCGGGTGATGATCGAGGCCGTGCTCGAGGTCTGCGGGCTGCTCGGGCGGTTCGAGGTCGTGCACTCGGCGCAGGACGAGCGTCTCGGCAAGCCGAACCCGTCCGTCTACCTGACCACCGCCCGCGAGCTGGGCGTTCGGCCCGAGCGGTGCCTCGCCATCGAGGACTCGCCGGCCGGGGTTCGCGCGGCGAAGGCGGCGGGGATGGCCTGCCTCGCCGTCCCGGCGCCCGGGGCCGAGGACGCCGTCGCGGCGGGCGGCGCCGACCTCGTGCTCGGGTCCCTGACGGACCTCGGCGACCGCATGTGGACCGCCGCGGGCCTGGTGCCGATCGTCGGGTGAGGCCGGACGAGGGCGGCCCGTGTGGGCCGCCCTCGCCTGTCGTGCCGCCGGCCTTACGAGCCGCCGGGCTGTGTCACGCCGTTCACCGTGAGCGTGTACGGCGCGTACTGCGTCACCTGTGCGGTGGCGTCGTGGAACGTGACGATCGCCGACACCACGTCGGCGGTCGTCCCGATCGCGTCGGCGATCGCGCTGCCCGAGAGCGAGCCGTGGAAGCTCGCGTCGAGCGGGATCGAGAAGATGTGCGCCTCGGTGCTGCCGCTGTCGTACGCGACGAGCTGGACCGAGTAGCCCTCGATCTCGATCGGGTTGAACGCCGTGCCCGACTGCCAGCCATCGAGCGTGGTGCCGTCGGAGATCACGGTCCCGTCGATCGCGACGTCGTCCGCCCAGAACCCCGCGCCGTGGGTGTTCGAGTCCGAGAAGTACCGGAACGCCAAGCCCACGGTCTGCCCGGCGTACGCCGACAGGTCGCACATCTCGGGCGTGAACGCCGGGGTGTCGTTGAACCCGTTGAACCCCTGGCCGAAGCCGGGGCCGACGTTTCCGCCCGTCGCGTCGTCCTGCGTGTCGGTGCATGCGAGGCTGGTGTAGGTGTCGCCGCCGTCGGTGGTGATCTGGACGTACGCGAAATCGAACGTCGTCTCCAGGTCCCACGCCGCGTCAAACGTGAGCTGCGGCGATCCCGCGGGGATCGTCACGGTCTGCACGATGACGTCGTTACGTCCGTCGGCGTCCGTCGAGTACAGAGCGGCATCGCCCGTCCCGAGCGCATCCGGATCGACCTCCCACGTGATCGGGAGCGCCGGGAGCGAGCTCGCCCCGTCGAACGTGATGTCGCCGACCGCGCCGGCCGACAGGTACGCGCCGCCACCGTCACGGAGCCGGACGTAGTCGCCGCCGTTCGGCGGTGCTCCCGGCGTGTCGAACGCGTCGTCCGTGTCCCAGTTGATCGAGGCGTGCAGCGTGTCCACCGAGTAGTCCGCCGCGTCGCCGCCCGTGAGCGTGGCCCCGTCGTCCAGGACCCCGTCGAGCGCCACCGATGCCTGCCACTTGTCGACGATGTCGGAGATCGTCGTCCCGGGGTCGGCCGCGTCGAGCTGGGCCTGCAGGCCCGCGAACCCGGTCAGGTCGCTCCGGTGCAGCTCGGTCATGAACGACAGGCCGTACTGGTGGAACAGCCACTGCATCATCGTGAACGCCGCGCCGTAGTCGCAGAGGATCTCCTGCTCGTGGTCGGCGTTCTGATCACCCCACACGTTGAGGGAGTTCTCCGGGCCTCCCGGTCTGGGGTTGGGGTTGGCGGGGGTCTGGACCCCGTTGAAGCCGAGGAAGCACTGCGTGTGGCTCTCGAAGTGCACGTCCGTGACCGGCGCCGCCGGGTTGAAGTATCCGGTGATCATGCCGGCGAAGTCGGACAGGCCCTCGTTGATCCACGTCGTCTCCGACGGGTCCTCGTAGGACTCGAGCAGGTGCTGGTACTCGTGCGCGAAGACGCCCTCGTACAGGAACGGGCGCGCCGGCGCGCTGGCGCAGTTGTCGCCGGGGACCGGGTCGTCCGGCGGGTTCGCCCCGGTCCGGTGGAGCCAGTCGAAGGCGTCGATCGTCATCACGTTGCGGTTGAACAACCCGTTCAGGCCGGAGGAGAAGAACCCCGCGATGTACGAGAACCCCTGCGTGTTGTTGAGGTCGTAGAGGTTGTCGTCCCGAACGTTGTCCACCAGGATCGCGATGTCGTCGCCGTCACCGGCGTAGTAGCCCGGCGGCAGCCCCAGCGCCGCCGCGAGCGGGGCGTCGACGCCGTTCCGGTTGGGGGCCACGCTGAAGGCGTCCGCCTCGATCGGGTAGATGTTGTCGTCGAACTGGTTGACGAGGTACTTCGCCTGGGCCAGCGTCACCGTGGTGCGATCGCCGTTGCGGCAATCGCCGTCCTGGAAGTTCAGGTCGGTGGTGGTGAGGCCGTTGAAGGTGCGGGTTCCGGTTGCCACCCAGACCTCGCTGTGCTTGCCGCGGGCGAGCAGGGTGTAATCCTTCGTGTAGAAGCGTCCCGCGACGTCATCCAGCCCGACCCACGTACGGATGTCCCCGACGTGCGGTCGTCCCGCTTTCGGGCCGACGTGGACCGGCTTCAGGCCCGACGTGACCAGCCTGGCGTTGACGTCGGGACCGATCTCGATCGTGTCTCCCTTCACGGCGCCGATCGCCCCGCTCGGTTTCGCGAGGGCCGTCCCGGCGAGCGGCACCGTCACCGCCGCTACCATGCACGCGACGAGCGATGCCCTGAGCCACCGCCGCATAGAACCTCCCTTCGATCGTGCCTCCACGAGCGGAGGACACCTGGACCCGGCCGCACGGCCCCTGCTCCGAGCGGGCGCGTGATCTCGCGCCGCTCAACCCTAGTGGGGTGCTTTCGCCCCGGTCAATCCAAGGGGTCCTCGCCCGAGAGCCACGCGCGGAGCTCGTCGGGCATGCGGCGGACCTGGAGGCGGCCGTCGTCCAATCGGGCCACGACGCGGAGCTCGAAGCCGGTCGCCACGGTCTTCCCGGCGCGCTCGGCGAGGTGCTCGACGCGGAGCGAACGCGAGCGGACCTCGCCGACCGAGGCGGTGAGCACGAGCTCGTCGTCGGCGAACACGGGCGCGAGGAACCTCGCGCCGCACTCGGCGATCGGCACCGAGATCCCGTCCTCGCGCAGGCGCGTCATGAGGCTCCGCCCCGAGGACGCGAACAGCTCGTGCGTGGCGTGGTCGAACCACGCCAGGTACGTCGGGTAGAACACGATCCCCATCGGATCGGTCTCGCCCCATCGGACGCGGATCGACGTCCGCGCGCTGCGGGTCACGGCGAGGCAAGCGTGCCCCGAGGCCCCTCCCCGGCGCAAGCCGGGACCTACACCTAGGGCGGAGATGCGGGTCGGTAGGTCGCCCGGAAGAAGGCGTACACGGGTGCGCCGGCGGGCGAGGTCCGCACGGCGGTTGCGCGCGTCGGCGCCCCCACGCTGAGCGAGAGCGTCACGGTGTCGTCGCCGGGACGGTTGGGATCGTACAGGCGCAGGCTGAGGTCGGTGGCGTCGAGGTCGTACCCCCACGCCAGCACCTGGTGGTTCTCCTTGAGCGCGAAGGGATCGCTCGACCGGACCCGCACGAGTCCAAGCGGGCTCGGATGGCCCTCGTCGATGTCCCGCCGCACCTTCGGCCACTCCTCGTTCACCATGCGCCACGCCCGACCGTGGGGGGTGAGACCCAACCGGCTCAGGACGGTCTCGCCGTCCGAGAGCAGCGGGCTCATCAGCTGGAGGTATCGGGCCGGGCCAAACGGGAGGTCGAAGCTCGCGAAGAGCCGGTCGACGAGGTAGTCGAACAGGGGCCCGTCGGCGGGTGGAGTCGTTCCGGGGGGCGGGGTTCGGCCCGCCTCGAAGTAGTCGCGGGCGGCGAAAGCCATCCCGCCGCACAGCCCGTTCGACGCGTCACCGATCGGCAGGCTCACCACGCCGGGGATGCCGATCCGCCGGACCGGGACGTGGGGGAACGCGTTCGCGAACCCGAACCCGGAGGTGCTCGGCAGGAATCCCCCAACCACGCGCGTCGACATCGCGATCTCCCTCACCGACCGGCCCTCGACCGGCAACCATGAACCCTAGCCCGTTGCGACGGCACTAGGATGAGCGCGCCGGCATCGGGGGGCCGGCGGCCGGTCACGCAACGGGAGGCGCATGCGCGCTCGCACGCTCGCCCTCGTCGGGCTGCTGGTGATCCCGATCGCCGGACTCGCGCTGCTCCTTGCGGCGCCCTCGCTGGACGTGCCGTGGGAGCATCACCCGTCGCACTTCTGGCTCGTGCTGAGCGTCGCGCTGGCCAACGTCGTCCTCGGCGTCCTGGCCAGCGAGGCGTCGACGCGGCGAGGGGACGCCCGCCTGTTCCTCGTCTCGCTCGTGCTGCTCGCCAGCGCCGGGTTCCTCGCCCTGCATGCCCTCGCGACGCCGGGGGTGCTCCTGGAGGGTCCGAACCAGGGTTTCACGATCGCGACGCCGATCGGGCTCCTGCTCGCCTCCGGCTTCGCCGCGGCTTCGGCGCTCGTCGGCGACGGCCGCGTGGCGATCTCGAGGTCCGCCATGCGATGGATGCGCGCGGCGCTCGGCCTCGTCATCGTGGCGTGGGCTGCGGCTTCGCTCGGCCAGGTCGGCATCCTCAACAACCCCCCGACGGTCGAGGCGCCGGTCGAGCTCCGCGTGATCGCGCCGATCGCGATCGTGCCGTACACGTTCGCCGCGATCCGGTTCCTGGCGCTGTTCCGCCGCCGCCGGCGCGCGCTCCCGCTCGCGATCGCGGTCGCCTTCGTGCTCCTCGCGGAGGCGATGGCCGCCGTCGCGTTCGGCCGGAGCTGGCACGTGACGTGGTGGGAGTGGCACGTGCTGATGGCCGTCGCGTTCGGCTCGATCCTCGTCGCCGCTCGACACGAGTACGTGCGCACGCGCTCGCTGACCGCGGCCTTCGGGGGCCTGTACCTGGAGCGGACGCTCGAGCGCGTCGACCGCCGCCAGTCCGACGCGCTGGGCGAGCTGGTCGTCGCGATCCGGGCGGACGAGCCCCTCGCGCCGGTGCTCGAACGGCTCCGCGAGGAGGGGTTCACGACCGAGGAGGCCTCGCTGCTCGAGCGGTCCGCGCGCGAGCTGGCGCGGGTGGACTCGCTCCTGCGCAGCTACGTCGGTCCTCGGCTCGCCGAGCGGCTGCGGGAGGAGCCGGCCCTGGCCGGCCTCGGCGGGCGCGAGGGCGAGGTCTCCGTCCTGTTCGCCGACCTCGCCGGGTTCACGACGTTCTCGCAGGGCCGGCCGGCCGGCGAGGTGATCCAGATGCTGAACGCCTACTGGGAGACCGTGGTGCCGGTCGTCGCCGGCACGGAGGGCGGCCTGATCGAGCGCTTCGCCGGCGACGCCGTCATGGTCGTGTTCAACGCCCTGGACGATCAATCGGACCACGCGGAGCGGGCCGGCCGGGCGGCTCTCGCCATGCGCGACGCCACCGAGGGGCTGGCGGAGGGCCATCCCGACTGGCCGAGGTTCCGTGTCGGCGTCCACACCGGGCCCGCCGCGATCGGCAACGTCGGCTCCGGTGAGCATCGGAGCTTCTCGGCGATCGGCGACACGACGAACGTTGCGGCACGACTGCAGTCGGCGGCCCGCCCGGGCCAGGTGCTCGTCAGCGCCGAGACGCGGAGGCGGATCGGCGACGCCGCGACGGCCCAGCCCCTCGGCCCGACCGCTCTGAGGGGCAAGGACGAGCCGGTCGAGGTCTTCGAGCTCGTCGGGGTCGACCGGGCGTGATGCGGGTTTCCCGACCGACTTCGGGGGAACCCGCGCGGGTTTCCCGACCGGTGTCGCGCAAACCCGAGCGCGCGAAGAGTGGGGCTCTCTGCATAGCCGAAATGGCCGAGTCGCTCCGATGCATCGGTGGAGATTGCGAACGAGGAGAGAAGCGCGATGATGATGAATCGGACTCGGCAGCGGTGGGTCGCCTTCGCGAAGCTCGCCTCCATCACCGCGCTGTTCGCGCAGCTGGCCTACGGGCCCCGTTGGTGAGCCCGACCGCATTCGCGGTGGCCTCCCTGACGGCCACCGTCACCGCATCCACCCCATCCCGAGCCGGACGTCGATCAGCTCGACCCCGCCGGCAGGACCGGCCACAGCGCCGTCGGTGGGGAAAGGGACCGAAAGGCGACCGGATTTGGGCGAAGGATGGATGGCCCGGCGCGTCCGATGCCGTACGGTCCAGGACCGTTGAAGCTTGAGCTTCGGATCGGAGTGAGCACATGAAGAAAGCGTTCGTCACCTTTGCCGCCCTGACGTGGGTGCTCGCGCTCGGGACCGTCGCGGCGAACGCCGCAAGCCCCGTGTCGCACTGCTCGGGCCACAACGACCCCACCTTCACCAAGGCGGAGGGCCAGGGCGCGTTCGACGTTGATGGCATCGTCGTCACGGTCGCCGGTCCCACGGTCTCGTTCGCCGACGAGCTCGGCAACCCGATCGTCGTCGAGTTCTGCGTGAAGGCCGCGCTCGGCAACAGCGGGGCGCAGGTCGGATCGTCGTTCACCGTGGATTGGCTGAACAACGGCGGACAGGTGCCCGACATCAGCTACACGGTCGTGTACGGGGTGCACGAGCCCGATCCCTGCGAGATCGACCCGGAGTCGTGTGGGGGTCCCTCGTAAGGCTCACGGCATCAGAGAGCAGCAAGGGGAGCGGCCTCGTGCCGCTCCCTTCTTCGTTCGGGCGTTGCGCACGGCATGTGCACGAAGCGCGTTCGCTCCGATCAGATATCCGGTGTCCGTGGTGGTCCGAACGCGTCTCGAGGCGAGATACTGCATAGCTTCGCGAGCCGGAAGGACGATCGCATGCGATACGACCCCGACCGCCACGACACGCCCACCACGAAACCATCGAGGAGCCGAGCACCCTGGCTCGTGGTCCCCGCGCTGGTCGCGCTCGTCGCGCTCGCGCAGCCGGTGGCCGCGATCCCCGGCCCCGATCCCGCGGACGCGCCACCTGCCTTCACGATCTACGTCGTGGGCAACAGCGACGGGGAGACGGAGGCACTCGAAGCCTTGGACTTCGCGCGGGCCGACAACTGGGACTTCGGCGATCGCGAGGCGTACCGCTGCGCGTACGTGGAGTACATCGTCGGCGGACAGGTCTTGTTCAAGCTCGAGCTCGAGCGGCTCGCGGTGCCTGGACAGGCGGACAACTACGTCGCGCTCAACGACGAGGGCGGCATGGAGTCCGGGGAGGGCGGGAACCCTCCGTCCCCCGGCGATCTGTGCGGCATGCCCGCCGGCGCGGGACCGCTCCAGTTCGACGGGTCCGCGTTCGTCTCCGGGGGAGCGACCTTCACCGTGACCCGGGACGGCTCGCCCCTCGCCACCTACTCGCTGCCCGCGGTCTCCCCGACCAACCCGGAGTCGTTCTGGTCCCCGGGCAACGATCCGGGCGAGGCGTACCTGTGGTACATCGCGCCGGGCGAGGCCAACGACCCCGTCCTGCGATTCACGGTCGTCCCCATGGCGTCGGGGGTCTCCGTCGACGGCCTGCCGGCTCCGTCGCCCTCGCCGACCCCCGGGCCGGTCGGCGACCACGCGAGCGACGTGACCCTGCGGCTCAGCGGCGGGCTCCGAGCCCACGGCCACGTCCGCGTGCCGGACGGGACGACGTCGTGCAAGGCGAACCGTCTCGTGATGGTCGAGCGGCGCAGGCCCGGCGGCTGGTCCGACGTCGGCCGTGACCTCTCGGGGGCCCTGGGCTCGTACCGCCTCCACATCCCCGAGCGCGCGGGTACCTACCGCGCGCGGGTGCTCGACGAGACGCTCGCCACGGGCGACGTGTGCGAGAGCGCGACGTCGGGGCCGCGTCACTGGCGGAGCCGCCACCGCTGACCCCCGGGCGCAAGATCGCCCGGCCGGCCGGTCACTCGTAAGGGTCTTCGGGTGCCGGGATCTCGTCGACGGTGGTGGCGGCGAGCCATGGCGTGTCGCCGCTCCCGGGCTGGAACGTCCCCGTCACCGTCACCCACTGGTCCCGCGCCGGGGGGTCGCCGCTCACGCCCGTGACGTGGAGCACGACGGGCGCGGCGTCGGCGGCGCAGCACGCGATCTCGTAGCGGGCCAGCCGGAACCCGTCCTCCTCGGAGCCCGCGACGAATCCGGTGAGCCGCACGGGCCTGCCGTGGAAGCTGTTCCCCTCGTGATCGAACGCCCGCTGGCCGAACTCCAGCAGCGTCATCGGCACGGGCTCGTCGCTCTCGGGAAGTGGGTCGAAGACCGGAGCCCCCGCGCGGACGTCCACGACGGCCCCGCGGTCGACGCCGTAGCTGCCGAGCGTCGGCGGGGCCACGAGCAGGAGCGCCGCGATCGGCGCCAGGAGGAGCCATCCGACACGGACGCCGGCGCCGTGGTCGTGCGCGTCCTCCGACGGGGTCCCTCGGAGCGCGCGCACCAGGGTGACGGCGCCGAGCGCGATCACCAGCACCGCGGCGACGGCGAGCCACGGACCCATGCCGACGCGGACGTAGCGACGGTAGGTGCCCGTGATCGTGAGCCGGAGCAGGACGGTGCCGATGAGGAGCGTGATCGTGCCGCCGGCGGCCGTCACAGCAGCCACCACCCGACCAGGACGCTCGACGCGACGGCGACGACGAGGGTGAGCGGGGCGAACCGGACGGCGAAGGCGCGGCCGAACGTTCCGGCCTGCAGTGCGACGAGCTTCACGTCGACCATGGGCCCGACGACCATGAACGCCAGCCGGGCCCCCAACGAGAACTGCGTCAGGCTGGCGGCGACGAACGCGTCGGCTTCGGAGCAGATGGCCATGACCACGGCCAGGGCGGCGAGCGCCACGAAGGCCACCGGCCCCGCGCCGGCCACCGTGTCGAGCAGGCTCCTCGGCACGGCCGTCTGCAGGGTGGCGGCCGTCGCCGCTCCCACGATGAGGAAGCCGCCGGCGTTGAGGAGGTCGTGCTGCGCCGTGGCCACGAACACGGCCGCCGGTCGCCCCTCGTGAACGGGGCGCCGGCGCACGTGATCGAGCAGCTCGTCGCGGCCGCTGCGCGCCCAGATCAGGCCGACGACCGTCGCGGCGAGCAGGCTCGCCAGGAGCCGGGCCAGCACCACCTCCGGCCGGCCGGGGAACGCGACCGCCGTGGCCACCAGGACGACGGGGTTGATGGCCGGAGCCGACAGCAGGAACGCCAGGGCCGCCGCGGGCGGCGCCCCCCGGGCGACGAGGCGGCCGGAGATCGGGACCGACCCGCACTCGCATCCGGGGAGCGCGGCACCCGCCACGGCGGCCACCGGGACCGCGAGCATGGGGCGCCGGGGGAGGAGCCGCGGCAGGAACCCGGCCGGGACGAGCGCGGCCACGGCCGCGCTCACGCCGACGCCCAACACGAGGAACGGCATGGCCTGCACGGCGATCGCCACGAAGATCGTGGCCCAGTGCGCGATCGCCGGCTGGTCGAGGAGCCGCTCGAGCACGGGCCGGAACGCCGCGGCGGCCACCACGACGAGTGCCACGACCGCCACGCCGGCGTCGCGAGGGCGGATCCGGGCGCGGCGGGGGTGCTCGTGCTCCGTCGCCGGGACCCCGGTCGCGGCAGCGCCGTCGCCGACCGCTCGCACCATGGGCGGGGAGCATACCCCCCTTCCGGCGAGCGCCCGGGCCCTCGCGGGCACCACACCGGGGCGTTCACGGAGGGGTCATGCACGCTTCACGCAGACGTGGCAGGATTGCGCCTTCTCGTTTCGGTGGACCGTCGGCCTGGGGGAGGGCGAGATGACGCGGAAGGTGCTTCGGGGCTGGGCTGGTCAGGTATCGCTGGCGATCGTCGCGGTGTGCGTGGTCCTCGCCGCGCCCCTGGCCTCACCGAATCGGGTCTCCAACGGCGTCATCATCTCGGGCGCGAGGTCGCTGTCCGACCAGGTCCTCGTCAGCTTCGCCAAGCCCGCCTCGCAGCGCACCACGGACATCCACGTCCTCGCGTTCAACGACCTGCACGGGAACCTCGAGGCCGGCGGGCTGAACATCTACGGCCACTTCGCCGGCGGGGCCGCCTACCTGGCCAAGGCGATCGAGGACCGCCAGGCCCTGTACGGGGGTCACGAGGTGACCGTGTACGCGGGCGACAACATCGGCGCGAGCCCGCTCGCCAACGGGCTGTTCTTCGAGGAGCCGATCACGATCGCGTCGAACATGATGAACGTCGACTTCGCCTCGGTCGGCAACCACGAGTTCGACAAGGGCTCGGCCGAGCTCCTGCGGATCCAGAACGGCGGCTGCCGCCCGGTCGAGGGCTGCACCGCCGCCCCGTACCAGCTCCCGGACGGCACGACCACGGACGTCTTCCCCGGGGCCGACTTCCAGTACCTGTCCGCCAACGTCGTGGTGGACGCGACCGGGCAGACCCTGTTCCCGGCGTTCGGGATCGAGCGATTCAAGTCCGACAGCGGGACGAAGCTCTCGGTGGGCTTCATCGGCGAGGTGCTCGAGTCGACGCCGACCATCGTGACGCCGACGGGCGTGGCCGGTCTGACGTTCCAGGACGAGGCCGACGCGGCGAACCGGGCCGTGCAGCAGCTGCGGCGCCAGGGCGTCCAGACCTCGATCCTCGTGGTCCACGAGGGCGGGTTCCAGACGTCGCCCGCCTCGCTGAACGGCTGCACGGGCGCCCTCGCGGGCAGCCCGATCCTCGACATCGCGAGCCGCCTCGACCCCTCGATCAAGGTCATCGTGTCGGCGCACACCCACGCCGAGTACCGCTGCACGATCACCACCGACGGCGTGACCCGGCTCATCACCAGCGCCTCTTCGTTCGGCCGGATCCTCACGGACCTCACGCTCACGATCAACGACAAGACCGGCAGGCTCGTCCAGGCCGGCGCCGAGAACGTGATCGTCGACAACGCTCTGAACGCGCCCGGTGCCGGCGTGGTCCGGATCCCGGACCCGTCCAAGGAGGACCCGCAGGTGGCGGCGGTCGTCGACCAGTACGTGACCGCGTCCGCGCCGCTCGCCAACCAGGTGATCGGTCGCATCCAGGGCGATCTGACCCGGACGGGCTCGCCGCAGGGCGAGTCGGCGCTCGGCGACGTGATCGCCGACGCGCAGCTCGCCGCGACGGCGCCGGCGGGGCTCGGCGGCGCCCAGATCGCGTTCATGAACCCGGGTGGGATCCGGGGCGACATGCACACCAGCGACATCTCCTCGGGCGGTGAGGCGATCGGCGAGGTCACGTACGGCGAGGCCTTCACGGTCCAGCCGTTCGGCAACAGCCTGGTCACGAAGACGATGACCGGCGACATGATCCGGCGACTGCTCCAGCAGCAGTTCGTCGGATGCGCGGTCCCGACCTCACCGCGGATCCTGCAGATCTCGAGCACCTTCTCGTACGAGCAGGACCCGGCGGCGGCCACCTGCGAAGGCCACATCGGCCGGATGTGGGTGAACGGCGTGGAGATCGGGCCGACCGACTCGTTCCGCGTGACGATGAACAACTTCCTGGCGACGGGGGGCGACGGGTTCACCGTCTTCAACGAGGGGACCGACTCCCTGGGCGGCGCGCAGGACATCGACGCGCTCGTGGCCGCGTTCGGGGCGGCCGAGCCGGCCGGCATCGCGGTGCCGCCGCTCGATCGCATCGTTCCGATCGCGCCCTGATCTCGCGGGATTCCCGGTCCGGGCCGTCGGCCCGGACCGGGGCCTGCGCCTCAGAGCGGGTTGAGCTCCGCCGCCATGCGTCCGAGCCCGTCGCGGGTGGCGTTCAGGGCCCGGGCCAGGACCCGGCGGCCGTCCGCCGTGTCGGTCGTCTCCATGTGGATCCAGACCTCGACGCCCGCCCGGATCTCCTCAGGGGTGGCTCCCGTGACCACGGTGCGCAGGCTGAGATGGCCGGCGATCCGGACGTCGCCGTGCGTCGCGGTGAAGGACAGATCCTGCGGCGTCCAGGTCTCCGACTCGAGCGTGAGGCGGATCGGGTCGCTCGTCCCCAGGAAGACGTCGATGTGCCCGCCGTGCGGCCGTCGGTGCACGTCCGGGAACCAGAACTCGTTGGCGGCCGGGTCCGTGAACTGACGGCGGATCTCCTCGACGGGGACGACGAACAGCTTGCGCTCGTCCCAGCCGATCACGGCACGGTCGCGGTCGCGGTGCCGTCCGGCCCGTGGGGCTCCGAGGGCCAGGGATGCCGCGCGATCGGCGGCCTCGAGGTCTCCCCGCGCCACGGCCTCGGCGAAGTGCCGACAGGCTCGGTTGGTGCGGCCCCGCCCTCCGGTTCGCCGTGGGCCGGCGATCCGTGACGGCCCGTCGGCCGCGAGAGACAGCGTCACCGCCAGGAGCATGACCCCGATCGCCACGAGCGCCGCGAGCTCCAGCCATTCGAAGGCAACGGTCTGAGGCACCTGCATCGGGGGTCCCATGTCGCTCGACCTCCTCGCCCCAGGTCTACACCCCGCGATCCGGCCCCTTGACCGGCCGTTCGTCTCATAGATCCGGGGACGCCTGTCCCGGGCGTGGTTCCGTCAGGACAGATTGACAAACCAGCGGTCGTCAACGTAGACTGACGCCATGGGGACGACGCGGATCGCGGCCGACATGAGCTCCGGCGACCCGGCGGTCGGCCTCCGAGCGGCCGGCGCGCTGCACCGGCTGGCCGAGCAGGTCGAAGCGACCCACGTCCGGCTGGCCAGGGACCGCGGCTGGTCGTGGGAGCAGATCGGAGACGCCCTGGGCGTCTCACGCCAGTCCGTCCACGCGAAGTACGGGAGGTGAGGAGCGATGGTCACACGTCTGGATCCGGACGTCCGCAAGGCGATGCTGCGGTTCGCCGCCGAGGAGGCAGGGCGGCGAGGTGATCGCCGCATCGGCACCGATCACCTGCTGCTCGGCCTGCTGCGTGATCGCGGCTCCCTCGCGGCGGAGGTCCTGGGCGTCGATCTCGACGCCGCGCGGGAGGCGTCGGCCGCGCTCGACCGGGCCGCGCTCGCCGCGGTCGGGATCGACGTCGGCGACCCGTCCCGGTCCACGCCCGTCCCCGCCCGACGCCACGCACCGCTCACGTCCGGGGCGAGAGCCGTCTTCATCGCGAGCGTGACCAAGGCACGCGCGGCCAAGGCCCGCCGGATCGAGGCGCGGTTCGTCCTGCTCGCCCTGCTGGAGCGGGAGCGCCCGGACCCGGCGGCCGAGCTGCTCGACGCGCTCGACGTCGACGTCGACGCGGTTCGCGCCCGGCTGTCGGCGGTCTGATCCCGCCCTCCGGCGGCTGCGGGTCCGAGGCTTCAGCGTTCGAAGAGCGCGAGCGCGGCGCGGGCCGCCCGTTCGGAGGCGTAGACGTGCACGTGGGGGCGGCCGGACCTGCGGAGCTCGGCCGCGGTCACCACGGAGGTCTCCACGAGGACGACGTGGGGGAGCGCCTCGACCAGGGCCACGCCGGCGTGCGAGGTGACCCGGTGGCGGGCGCCCCCGACCGCGAGCACGTAGCGTCGGTCCGACACGGGTCCCATCGCGCCCCCAGTATCCGGCGGGCGCCGGGGCGCCACATCGGTCCCTCGTCCATGGTCCGGACACCAGGACCCCTCCGGATGGGGGAGGCCGTTCGACGACCCCGCCGCTCGTGGGCGGACGCGGCTCAGCCCTCGGCCGGGGCCTCGGGCAGGAGGTCGCGCAGGGTGTGCAACGCCGTTGCCAGGGCGTCCGATCGGGTCATCCCCTCGGCCGAGGCCCGGCCGACGGCACTGCCGACGAGGAACGCGGCGAGCGGCGTGACCCGGCGCTCGACCCGGTGTGCCACGTCACGGGCCACGCCGAGGAGCGATCCCGTCTCCTGTGCCGAAAGCGGATCCTCGCCGAGCGCGGTGGCGAGCTCGTCGATCCAGCCGTCCATCCATCCTCCTTCCCGGCCTGCCTCACAACCCTACCGAGGTGTCGGTGAACCCACGACGGTCGGCGGCGTGTCGCCGGCGAGACGGACGTCGAAGGGGCGGCCCGAAGGCCGCCCCTTCGCGGGTGCGACGAACCTCAGACCGCGGTGCGGATCCGCTGCGAAGGAACGGGCGTCTCGGCCTGCCCCGGAGCGCGCCGGCGAACGAACAGCGCCCCGGCACCGCCGAGGGCCGCCACGATCCCCCCGAGGATGATCGTCCACACGATCGGGACGAAGGCCACCCCGCTGATCGTGTCGTAGTCGTCCAGGTGCGCGCGGAAGGTCTCCACGACGCCCGTGAACCGTCCCATCGCGTCGGGCATCGAGCCCATCGCGGCCGACATCGACGGGAGGTTGTCCTGGAGGAACGAACCCAGTGCGGCCTCGTCCATGCCGAGCTGCCGGCCGAGCGCGGGCAGCATCTGCTCCTGCATCTGTGTCCCCATAGCTCCCACGACCGCGAGGCCCTGGTCCGCGCCCGCGATCAGCTCGGCCGTGTACACCGGCTTCAGGTGCTCGTTCATCGTGTCGGCGTCCGACGCCTTGCCCGGAAGCGACAGGGCCAGCGGGACGACGACCAGAAGCGCACCCACGACGATCGCCGCGACCGCGACGGACCGTCCCGGCCGAACGACGATCGTGATGCCGATCGCGAGCAGCGCCACCCCGGCGACCGCGAGGCCCCACGGGATCGTCGTCGCGGGCAGCGACGCGGTGGGGATCGCGTCGGCGGACGCGAACCGCTGCTGCTCCGCATCGAGCGTCCCGACGACTCCTCGGAAGCTCTCGATGATCGCGGGGAGCTGGTCGATCCCCGTGGCCACGTCCGGGAACTGCTCGCCCATGAAGCCGACGAACTCGTCGGGCGACATCCCCAGCGCCTCCGAGAGCATCGGCACCGCGACGCCCGAGAACTCCTCGGTCACGGCCTGGAGGCCGTCCAGGTCCTGGCCCAGCGCTCCGATCGGCGCGGGCTTCATGGCCGGCCGGAAGCCGTCGGCCATACGCTCGAAGGCCGGTCCCACCGAGAAGAGACCGTTCACGATCACCGATGCGATGAATGCCACGCCCACCGCGGCGACCACCGTTCCCGCCGTCCTGCGTTGCCACGTCTGCATGTGCCCTCCCCTCGACGCCGAGCGCGCGAAAGCCGCTCGGTGGGACCAAGCCTCCGTCGGGCGGGGGGTGCGACGGAGGGTCGAACGGCCGCGCTCCGGGGGGGCTTCATGCCCGGCCCCGCCGGTGGGGTCGAACGGCCCCCCGCGAGAGTCCGGGCCGGCACCCCTGGCCGGCGACCTCGTGCTCGGCGTAACGCGATCGGTCCGGTCGAGACAGAATCGCGGACGCGGCTCGGGAGACGAGGGAGGCCGATGAGCACGACGCCGATCGCCGACTACGCGCTGATCTCCGACTGCCATTCGGCGGCGCTCGTGAGTCGCCTCGGGTCCGTCGACTGGCTGTGCCGGCCGCGATTCGACAGCCCCGCGCTGTTCGCGCGGATCCTCGACCGGGACGCCGGGCACTTCTCGATCACCCCGACCGGCGGATCCACGGCGACGCGGCGATACCTCGAGCGCACCATGGTGCTCGAGACCACGTTCCGGACGGAGACGGGCGTCGCCGTGCTCGTCGACGCCATGGCGCTGGATCCGACGGAGCACGGCCACGACCTCGGGGCGGGCGCCCCGCGCGCGCTCCTGCGCAGGATCGAGTGCACCGAGGGTCGAGTGGACGTCGAGTGCGAGTTCGCGCCGCGACCGGAGTACGGGCTGGTGGCGCCGCTCCTGCTCGCGACCGGGCACGGCGTCGCCAGTCGGGGGGGCGCCGTCCGATCGCTCCTGTCGAGCGACCGGCCGGCCACGATCGACGGCGCGACGGCGCGGTTCTCGTTCGTCCTGCACCAGGGCGAGGCGGCCGCGTTCGCCCTCCAGTCGGGGACGTCGTCCGATCCGGACGGGCCGGTCGGGTGGACCGCGGCCGAGATCTCGACGGGCATCGAGGGGACGATCGCCGCGTGGCGGACGTGGTCGAGCGTCCATCAGGCGTACGAGGGTCCGTGGGAGGACCTCGTCTACCACTCCGGCCGGGTATTGCAGGCGCTGATGTACCAGCCGACCGGCGCCATCGTGGCCGCCCCGACCACGTCGCTGCCCGAGGAGATCGGCGGCGAACGCAACTGGGACTACCGCTACGCGTGGATCCGTGACGCCTCGTTCACGCTCGACGCCCTGTGGGTGGCGGCGTGCCCGGACGAGGCGCACAAGTTCTTCTCCTGGATGACGAGCGCGGTGGCGACGCAGCTCGGGGCCGGTGGAGACCTGCAGATCATGTTCGGGATCGGCGGCGAGCACGACCTCTCCGAGCGCATCCTCCCGCACCTGTCCGGATGGCGGGACAGCCGACCGGTTCGGGTGGGCAACGGCGCGTGGGATCAGCGCCAGCTCGACGTGTACGGGGAGCTGCTCGACGCGGCGTACCGGCTCCGGGACCGGCTCTCGGAGATCGACGAGGCCACGCGGGCCTTCCTCGTCCAGGTCGCCGACGCCGCCGCGGCCCGGTGGCAGGAGCGGGACCAGGGCATCTGGGAGGTGCGCGGCGAGCCACGCGACTTCCTGTACTCCAAGCTCATGTGCTGGGTCGCCCTCGACCGGGCGATCGCGATGGCCGCGCTCATCGGCGGCGAGCATCGGGTCCGGGAGTGGACCAGGACCCGCGACGCGATCCGAACGGCGATCCTCGAGCGCGGGTGGTCGGACGAGGTGAACGCCTTCACGCAGTCCTTCGGCGGAGCCGAGCTCGACGCTTCCAACCTCATGATGGCCATCGTGGGGTTCCTGCCCGCCGACGACCCCCGAATGCTCGCCACGATCGAGGCGATCGAGCGCGACCTCACCGACGATCGGGGCCTCGTGTACCGATACCGTGCCGAGGAGGGAGTGGACGGGCTGGAGGGAACGGAGGGCACGTTCCTCCTGTGCACCTTCTGGCTGGCCGAGGCGCTGGCCCGCGCCGGGAGGCTCGAGCGCGCCGCCGCGGTCTTCGAGCGCGCCGCCGCGTTCGCCAACGACGTCGGCCTGCTGGCCGAGGAGGTCGACGAGGAGACCGGCGAGCTGCTCGGGAACTTCCCTCAGGCGTTCAGCCACATCGGCCTGATCAACGCGGCGTGGGCCATCGCGCAGGCGGGATCGACCGGGGCGCCGGAGGCGATCGAGCGGCCGACCGAGGCCGCCGAACGGGCTTGACATGAAGGCCATCGTGGTCCATCCGGGGAAGGCGGGTACGGCGCACCTGGCCGACGTTCCCGAGCCCGGCCTGGACGACGTCGAGGGCGGACGCGGGGTGCTGGTGCGCGTCGTCCGCGTCGGCCTGGACGGCACGGACAAGGAGATCGACGGGGGCGAGTACGGCGCGCCGCCGCCCGGCTCCGACGTCCTGGTGCTGGGGCACGAGAGCCTCGGCGTCGTCGAGCGGGTGGGCCCGGCGGTGACCGAGCTCTCGCCCGGCGACCTGGTGGTGGCGCGCGTCCGCCGGGCCGGCTCCAGCGTGTACGACGACATCGACATGCCGGACATGACCACCGACGACGAGTACCTGGAGCACGGCATCAGCCGTGTGCACGGCTTCCTGACCGAACGCTACGTGGAGGAGCCTCGGTACCTGATCCGGGTGCCGCGGGGGCTCGCCGACGTCGCGGTCCTGCTCGAACCCACGAGCATCGTGGAGAAGGGGATCGCGCAGGCCTACGAGGTGCAGCGGCGTCTCAAGGTGTGGACCCCTCGGCGTGCCGCCGTGCTCGGTGCCGGAACGATCGGGCTGCTGGCGACGATGGCCCTTCGCACCCGAGGTCTCGAAGTCGTGACCCTGGGCCTCGATCCGGCCCCGTACCTGAACTCCGACCTCGTCGAGGCGCTCGGCGCGAGCTACGTGTCGACGAAGGACCGCACGATCGCCGACGTCGCCGAGGAGCACGGCCGCTTCGACCTGATCTTCGAGGCGACGGGGTTCTCGCCGCTCGTGTTCGAGGCGATGTGTGTGCTGCTCGGCAAGAACGGCGTGATCGTGCTGTCCAGCGTCACGGGCGGCATGAAGCGAGTGGAGGTCCCATCCGACGCCATCAACCTGGACTTCGTGCTCGGGAACAAGGCGATGATCGGGACGGTGAACGCCAACCGCGAGCACTTCGAGGCCGGGGTCCGGGACCTGGCCATCGCGCAGGCCGAGTTCCCGGGCTGGCTTCCGCGCCTCCTGACCCATCCCGTGCAGGGCCTCGACCAGGGCACGGCGGCGCTGGGTCTCCTCGGGTCGCCCGGCGCGATCAAGGTGTTCGTGGAGGTCGCACCGCTGGACGCCTCGTGAGCCTTCGGCGACCGATGAGATCCGCCATCTCGTGCCGTCTCATCAGGAGCCACAGGAGTGGATGTCGTCGGAGCGGGGGACACTCTCCCCGTGCCGTCCGGCACGGGATCGACGGGAGAAGGAGGGAGCGAGATGAACCTGAACAGCATCTTGATCGGGTCCGAGGACCCGAAGGCACTCGCGGAGTACTACACCAAGCTCTTCGGCGAGCCCGGCTGGGACGACGGCGGCTACACGGGCTGGCAGATCGGCGCGGGAGCGATCATGGTCGGGCCGCACGACCAGGTGAAGGGCAAGAACGCGCAGCCCGGCCGGGTGATCTGGAACATCGAGTCCTCGGACGTGGCGGGCGACTTCGAGAAGTTCAAGGCCGCGGGGGCGACCGTGGTCCGGGAGCCGTACAAGCCGGACGCCAACGCCGAGATGCTCATCGCCACGTTCGCCGACCCGGACGACAACTACTTCCAGCTCGCCAGCCCGATGTAGCGGTCGTCACGGCGACCGGAACAGGGTGAGCGGCGACGAGCTCGAGGCCGAGCACGTCTCGGTACAGATGCACGGCCGCCTCGTAGTCGTCCAGGACGAACGCGAACCGGAGCTCCCGAGCCATCGGCATGTCGTCGGCACGATAGTCGACCGGCCGCGAGCCGGCCGGTTCAGGCGCCGTCGAGGAATGGCATCGCGGCGGTCGCGAGCGCCGGCGTGACGTTGATGTCGTCTGGTCTCGCGACGCGGAGGCTACTCGCCGATGCCGGTGAGCCGGAGCCGGCGGATCCGGCGCACCGCGAGCAGGAGGAACACGACGGTGAGCAGGGCGAGCCGCGCGACGGCGCTGCCTCCGGTGGGCATGCCGGCGCGCTCGAGATCGGCGGCGCTCGGACCGAGTCCCGCGTAGACCATCGTGGCCAGCCACTGCGGCGACAGCTGTGCGACGCCGGTGAGCACGGCGCCGAGGAGACGCTCGCCGAGCAGCACGATCGCGAGCGACCACCACGCGGCCCGCCGGAAGGCGGAGCCGATGAGCACGAACAGCGCCAGGTAGGCGGCGGTCCCGGCGACGGCCGAGAGCGCGATGGGTCCTACGGCCTCGGGCGCGCCGGCGATGGCCGCCGACAGCCCGAAGGCCGGGACCAGGGCGGCGGCGGCCACGAGCCAGCCGGCCGACCAACGGGCCAGGACGATCGTGGAGAAGCGCACGGGCGACAGCCACGTGAGGCCGAACGTCCCGGCCCGCACCTCCGCGCCCAGCACGGCGTCGCCGACGACCAGGCAGGCCAGGGGCAGGATCAGCCCGAAGTGCGCGCCGCTGATGTCGTTGAACCGCAGGGCGGGCGAGGGCTCGTCGACGGTGCGGGCGAGGAGACCGAAGAGCAGGGCGCCCACGCACGGCAGCGCCAGCAGCGCGGCCCGCTTGGGCGGCACGCAGATCCGCACCGCGTACCCGAAGGCGGCGACGAAGGGCCGGGGGAGGGCGCGCCCGGCCACGGGAGCGGTCACCGGACCAGCTCCCGGAAGGCCGACTCCAGCGAGTCGTCGAGCGGGCGCACCTCGAGGAGGCGGACGCCGGCCCGCCGGGCCAGCCCCGGCAGCGCATGGGCCAGATCGAGGGCGCGCAGCGACGAGACGACGACGTCGCCACCGTCGATGCCGACGCCGCTCACCGCCTCGATCCCCACGAGGGAGGCGGCCAGGCGGCGGGGATCCGACGAGCGCAGGAGCACCCGCCGGGGGCGGTCGGCGATCGCGCTCCGGATGGCGTGATGATCGCCGGCCGCGGCGAGCCGGCCGCGCACGAGCACGATCTGGCGGCGGGCCAGGCGTTCGACCTCGTGCAGGATGTGGGAGCTGACGATCACCGTGCGACCCTCGCCGCCCAGGCGGTGGAAGAGCTCGATGAGCGCCACGCGCTGGACGGGGTCGGCGCCGTTGAGGGGCTCGTCGAGCACGAGGATGGTGGGGTCGCTCACGAGGGCGGCCGCGACCCTCGCGCGCTGCCGCATCCCCTTGCTGAACCCGCCGACCTTGCGATCGGCCGCATCGAGGAGGTCGACGGCCGCCAGCGCTCGCTCGGGCGCGGCGCGATCGCGCACCCCGTGGAGCGCGGCGGCGTAGCGAACCAGCTGCCGGGCCGAGATCACGCCGGGGCTGGCGTCCTCCTCCGGGACCAGGGCCAGGGCGCTCTGGGCCTCCCGCTGGGTCCGGGGATCGAGCCCATCGACCCGCACGGTGCCGACGTTGAGTGGCAGCATCCCGCAGATGGCCCGCATGAGCGTCGTCTTGCCCGCGCCGTTCGGGCCGAGCAGGCCCGTCACGCCGGGACCGAAGGAGCAGGACACCTCGTTGAGCGCGACGTTGGGCCCGAACCACACCGACGCGTCGCCGACGACGACGGTCGCGTCGGCCGCGTAGGCGGGGTCGTCCGGGGCCGAGGGCGGTGGAGGAAGGGCGCTCACTGGACCCGCCGGTACCGGTAGACGAGGTAGCCGAGGGAGCCGGCGACGACGGCGACGTAGGCCAGGCCCACGCCGATCCCGGCCCCTTCGGCCCCGCCGACGAGCGACGTGGGATCGACGTGGCCGAGGAAGACGAGGTCGCTGATCCGCAGCGGGAGGTCGATCGCGCTGAGGAGCCCCCACAGGCTGCCGTTGTTGAAGAGGCGCTCGGTGTCGACGCCGCCGGCGGAGGCGGAGACGAGGATCGATGACACCGCCCCCGACACGAGGACGGTGGCGAGCAGCGTCACGCCGCCGACGACCCGGCGCGTGGTCGTCGCCGAGATGGCCAGGGCCAGGGATGCCCAGTACAGGGAGAACAGCGCGACGGCCGCCGGCACCTGCCACAGGACCTCGGCGTTCTGGGTGAGGAAGTCGAGCGGACCCTCCTTGACCACGAGCATCTGGCCGACGAACAGCACGACCTGGGGCAGGAAGCTGAAGCCGAACAGGATGGCGGTGAGGGCCCCGACCTTGGCGAGCACGTAGTCGGCCCCCGTGAGCGGGCGGGCGAAGATCAGCGGCAGGACGCGGTTGCGGCGGTCGGGGCACACCGAGTCCGGTGCCGTGATCGCCACGAAGAGCAGCAGCGTGGTGGACACGCCCACGTACTCGCGGAAGGTGATCAGGTTGAAGTCGGAGGCCGGCGTGTTCCGGGTGACGTACTTCACGCCGACGTTCACCACGGCCGGGATCGCGGCGATCGCGAGCAGCGACCACGGCAGGACCTTCTGGCGCCACGACCGGCGCAGGCCGAGGGCTCGGCGGATCGAGAGTCGCACGAGGGCGGCGCGGGCGGCGCCCCGGCCTCCCAGCTCGCCCTCGTAGGGCCGGTAGCCACGGTCGTAGACGGCGCCGGTGGGAGGCAGCAGCGACGAGCTCATTGGGGTTGATCCACGAACAGCTCGTCGAGGGAGGTGCGCCGCGTGGTCAGCGCATGCAGGGCGAGGCCGAGGTCGTCCGCCCCGTCGCGGATGAGGTCGAGGACGTGACCGCCCTCGCCGTCGACCCGCACGTCGAGCGTCGCGTCGTCGACCACGGTGACGGCGACGCCGGCGGTGCCGAGGAGCTCGGCCAGGCGCGCCGCGCCGTCGTTCACCTCGACCCGCACGGCGCCGGTGCGGTGGAGGAGGGCGTCGGTGGCGCCGGCATGGCGCAGCTTCCCGCCGTCGATCATGACGACCTGGTCGCACACGAGCTGCACGTCGTCGAGGAGGTGGGTGGCCACGAGCGCCGAGATGCCGAAGCCGGAGAGCCGGCCCACGAGGGCGAGCATCTCCTCGCGGCCGATCGGGTCGAGGCCGGCGGTGGGCTCGTCGAGCAGCACCACCTCCGGGTCGGCGACGATGGCCTGGGCCAGCTTCGTGCGCTGACGCATACCGGTGGAGAAGCCGCCGATCGGCCGGAACCGAGCCTCGTCCAGGCCGACGAGATCGAGCACCTCCGAGGCGCGCTGGCGGGCGGCGCGAGGCGGCAGTCCGGCCAGCTCGCCGAGGGAGGCGACGACGTCGGCCGCGGTCTGGTCGGGAGGGAGGCAGTCGTGCTCGGGCATGAAGCCGATGTGCGACCGCACCCCGATCGGATCCTCGGCCACGGCCCGCCCCACGACCTCGATCGTGCCCGCGGTGGGGCGCAGCTGGCCGAGCGCCAGGCGCAGCAGCGTCGTCTTGCCGGCGCCGTTGGCCCCGACCAACCCGACGGAGCCGCGGGGGACGTCGACGGTCAGCGCATCGAGCGCGAGGGTGCCGCCCGGGTATCGGAGCGAGAGCCCCTGGGTGCGAAGCAGATCGTCGGCCATGTCGGTAATCCCGGGTGATGCTACACGTGCGTTCCGGAGCTCAGGCTTGATGGACCGAGAGCAGGCTCTGGGTGGAGAAGGCGTTGAACAGGCCCTGGCTCGATTCGACGAAGCCCTCCCACCTCGGCGACCAGGCATCGAGGCGCTTGTCGTACGTGAGGACGATGTACGGCCGATCGTTGTAGACGAGCTCCTGCATCTCGTACACGATCCGCTGTCGCTCCCTCGGATCGATCGCGGCCTGTTGCTCCGTGTAGAGCCGGTCGTATTCGGCGCTGCAGTAGCCCGAGTCGTTCCACGAGCCGTACTGGTCGCACGTCATCGCCTGGAGCAGGAAGTCGGGGTCCAGCGCCGGGAACCAGTCCCACATCGCGAGGTCGAAATCCAGGTACGTGTAGTCGGGCGCCCCGATGGCGTCGAACGCGGCCCCGTTGTCCATCTTCTTCTGGATCAGCTGCACGCCGATCTGGTCGAGCCCGTTCTGGATGATCTGGAACGCGCGGTCGCCCGCGCCCGCCTCGTCGTTCGGGAAGATCACCTCGTAGCTCATGGGATGGTCCTCCGCGACCCGGATCCCGTCGGAGCCCCTCGCATAGCCCAGCGAGTCGAGGATCTCGTTCGCCCTGTCGATGTCGAACGGCAGCGGCTGGATGCTCGGGTTGTGCCAGTCGATGCCCTCGCTGATGTCACCCTCCGGGATGAGCACGGATCCCGGGCTGGCGTGTCCGAGCCAGGCCGTCTGCACGATCTGGTCGCGGTCGACGGCGTACTCGAACGCCTCGCGAACCTTCGGGTCAAGCAGCTCACGATGCTCGGGCTTGTCGGGGTTCGAGTTGATGATGAGGTCGCGCAGCGCGAGCGCCGGGCCTTCGAACACCTGCAAGCCGGCCGCCTGGAGCGTGTCCACGCTGGTCGGCGGGATCTCGTTGATCGCGTCCAGCTGACCCGTCTTCAAGGCGGTGATCATCGCGTCCTCGTTCGCGAAGAACTGCAGGCCGAACCCGTCGATGTGCGGCTTCGTCCCGTAGAAGCTGGGGTTCATCTGGAACAGGGCGATGTCGTTCTTCCGGTACTCGGTCAGGACGAACGGGCCGCCGGACGTGAGCGGCTGCCCGCCCTCGGGCACGTTCTCGAAGGACTTCAGGGCCTTCCCGTCGCCGGTCGCGTACCGCTGCCATACCTGCGGCGGCAGGATCGGGATCCCGCCCAGGCCGGACAGGGCGGTGGAGCTCGGCTGCGTGTAGGTCGCCACCAGCGTGGTGTCGTCCGTGGCGCGCACCCGCTTCAGGAAGCCGACGCTGCCCTCCCAGGCGCCCGCCGGCCCTCGGGCGTACTTCAAGATGGTGTCGATGGTCCAGGCGGCATCCTCGGCCGTGAGCGGTTCCCCGTCGGACCACGTCGCACCGGCCACCGTGTGCCACGTCACCGTCAGGCCGTCGTCCGAGACGTCCCAGCTCTGCGCGAAGTTTGGGGCGAACTCGCCCGTCGTGGTGTCGGCCTGTAGGAGGCTGGGGTAGATGTACATCCACACCGCGTAGTCGTCCTGGTTGAAACCGACGAACGGGTTCATGGACGAGATCCCGGAGCTCGTTCCGATCCGGAGCGTCCCTCCCTCCCTGGCCCCGCCGGTCCCCTGATCCCCCTGGGAGCCACTGGTGCAGCCGGCCGCGATCACCGCCAGGGCGATCGTCAACGCCGCGAGCGTGCGTCCCCTCTTCATGGCTCTCCCCTCGTCTCGTGTCATTGGTGCGCGTCCTCCACATCTACGCATGCGTCCCGGGGTTCGCGCGAACGCCGCATCCATCGTCAGGCCAGGATGCAGGCAGCCTCGTGGTCCGGCGAGGTGCCCTCGGGAACGTGCAGCTCGGGGTCGATCTCACGACACCGATCCTCCGCCACCGGACATCGGGGCTGGAACCGGCACCCGCGCGGGATCTCGATGGGGTCCGGTGTCTCTCCCTCGAGGATCTGCGCCGTCGTCCGGTCCCGCGGGTCGCGTTTGGGAACCACGGAGAGCAGCGCGCGCGTGTACGGATGCCGCGGGTTCCGGACGATCTCGCTCGCCGGACCCTGCTCCACGACACGGCCGAGGTACATCACCGCGATCCGGTCGGCGAAGTGCGCCGCCGTCGAGAGGTCGTGGGTGATCATGAGGATGGCCATGTCGCGGTCGCGGCGGAGGCGGTTGAGCAGCCCGAGCAGGCCGGCGCGCACGGAGACGTCCAGCATCGAAACGGGCTCGTCGGCCACGAGCAGCTCGGGATCGAGCACCAGGCTGGCCGCGATCGCCGCGCGCTGACGCTGCCCTCCGGAGAGCTCGTGGGGGTAGCGGTCCGCGTACAGCTCGGGAGGTGAGAGCTCCACGCTCTCGAGCGCGTGGATCACGCGTTCCCGACGGCCGGCGCCGCCGTCTCCGACGTGGTGCACGAGGAGGGGCTCCTCGACGGCCTGGTGAACGCGGAACCGCGGGTCGAGCGACTCGTAGGGGTCCTGATAGATCATCTGCATCCGCCGGCGGATCGGCTGGAGCTCGCGCTGGGACAACGTCGTGATGTCCCTGCCGTCGAGCGCCACGCGCCCGGACACGGCCGGCACGAGCCGCAGGATCGTCTGCGCCGTCGTTGTCTTCCCGCAGCCGGACTCGCCGACCAGCGCGAGCATCTCCCCCTTGCGGAGCGAGAACGATACGCCGTCGACGGCGTGGACGACCCGTCGAGGCCGGCGAAGCAACGCCGCAACGATCCCGCGCCGTACGGGGTAGGTGGCGACGAGGTCGTCGACCTCCAACAGGGGCCGACCCTCGCTCATGGGGTGGGACTCCCCGCTGTGGCTCTCGAGTCGTTCAGGTGGCAGGCGGCCGCGTGTCCGGTCTGCACGGGGATCAGCTCGGGCCGTTCCGAGAGGCACCGATCGAAGGCGCGGTCGCAGCGCGGCTGGAAGGGGCATCCCACGATGCCGCGGTCGAGCCGTGGTGGCGCGCCCGAGATCGACAGGACCTCGTCCTCGCCGTAGAGGTCGGGCGTGGCGGCGAACAGCATCCGCGTGTACGGGTGCCGCGGCACGTGGAAGAGGTCGTCGATCGGGCCGGCCTCGACGATCTCGCCCGCGTACATGACGGCCGCACGCTCGCAGACCTGCGCGACCACGGGCAGGTCGTGCGTGACCAGCACGAGGGCCAGGTTCATCTCGCCGGCCAGGCCGGCGAGCAGCTCGAGGATCTGCGCCTGAACCATCACGTCGAGGGCCGTCGTGGGCTCGTCGGCGAGCAGGACCTTCGGCCGGCAGCTGAGCGCCATCGCGAGGGCGGCTCGCTGGCGCATCCCTCCGGAGAACTCGTGTGGATACCGCGCGCCGGAGGCCGCCGAGATCCCCACCATCTCCAGGAGCTCCCCGGCGGCTCGGCTGGCCTCCGCGCCCTCCGCCACGCCGTGGAACTCCATCGGCTCCACGATCTGGGCCTCAACGGTCTTGACGGGGTTCAGCGCGTTCATAGCCCCCTGGAAGACCATCGCGATGTCCTTCCAGCGGTGGGGCTGCACGCTCGGCTCGCCGCCGGCCAGGATGTTCTCGCCCTCGAACAGGATCTCCCCGGCGACGGAGGCCGAGGGCGGGAGCAGCCCCATGAGGGCCAGGATCGTCGTGGTCTTGCCGCAGCCGGACTCGCCGACGAGACCCATGCGGTCCCCGCCGTTGAGGTCGAAGCCGACCCCCTGAACGGCGTGGAGCTCCTGTCCGTGACCGAGGTCGAACCAGACGTGGAGGTCCCGGACCTGCAGGAGGGTCATCGGGGATCGGCCTCTCGCGGCGGGAGCGGACGGATCCGGAACGCCCGAGGGGAGAGGTAGGAGACCTTCAACCGCGGGTTGAGCGCGTCCTCGATCGCCTGGCCGAGCCAGTAGCAGCCCATGATGACCAGGGCGACGCAGAGCCCGGCCGGGATGATGGCCCACCACGCGCCGGAGGAGATCGCGGTTCGCAGGAACGCGAACTCGATGATGGTGCCCCAGGTGACCTTGCTGTGATCGCCGAGTCCCAGGAACGACAGGGCGGTCTCGTCGAAGATCGCGATCGCGACGGTGAGCACGGTGTTCGCGATCAACAACGGGGCGATCTGGGGCAGCACGTGCCGGAAGACGATCCTCGCGTCTCCCGCCCCGATCGAGCGCGCGCGTTTGACGTAGACGCGCTCGCGCACGCTCTTGACCTGCGCGCGGATGATCCGCGCGGTCGTCGTCCAGAGCAGCAGCGCGATCACGAAGATCAGGTGGGTGAGGCTCGCGCCCCACACCGCCGCCACGACGATCGCGAGCGGCAGGTCGGGGATCACCAGGAAGTAGTCCGTGATCCGCATGAGAACGGTGTCGACCCAGCCGCCGAAGTAGCCGGCCAGGATGCCGATCCCGCCGCCGATGATCATCGCGACGAACGTGGCGGCGAATCCGACGATGAGGGACACCCGTCCCCCATGGATCAGCAACGAGAGCATGTCGATCCCGCCGTCATCCAGACCGAGGGGATGCCTCAAGGATGGAGGACCGTACACGGGCCCGACCCGCGTGTGGATGTCGTAGGGCGCGATCCAGGGAGCCAGGACCGCGACGAGGGCGAAGAACCCCAGGACGCCGAGGCCGATCTTCGCCTGCCGGCTTTCGGCGATCACCTGGATGAGCCAGTTCCGGCGTTGGTGCGAGATCGACACGGTGGCGGCCGCGCGCTCCTCGGTCATGTCGGGGCGGACGGCCATCGCTACTCCGTGATCCTCGGGTCGAGCCTGAAGTACAGGAGGTCGGCGAGGAAGTTGCAGACCACGACCGTCACGGTGAGCACGAGGAAGGCTCCCTGGAGCATCGGGTAGTCGCGTTCCGTGACGGCCTGGTACACGGCGTTGCCGATGCCGGGCCACGAGAAGACGGTCTCGATGAGGATCGCGCCGGCCACGATGTAGCCGAGCGACAGCGCGATGAGCGTCGTCGTCGGCAGCATCGCGTTGCGAAGGGCGTGCCGCCGCACGATCGTGCGCTGGGGCAGCCCCTTCGCCCGGGCGGTGAGCACGTAGTCCTCGCCGAGCGTCTCGAGCATGGCGGAGCGGACGATCAGCGTGTACTCGCCATACAGCGTGAGTGCGAACGTGAGCGAGGGCAGGGTCATGTGGAGCAGGACGTCCTTGACGTGCTCCCAGGGGGTCGGGTCGAGGAGGAAGTCGTTCTGCATCCCGTGGCTCGGCAGGACGGTGGAGAGGTAGATCAGGAGCACCAGAGCCAACCACTGCGTCGGGAACGCGTAGAACGCGATCGCGGTGTTCGTGCTGACCTGGTCGAGCTTCGTCCCGCGACGCCAGGCCGACAGGACGCCCGTGAAGGTCCCGATCGCGATCGCGACGACCGTGCCGAGGGCGGCCATCGGGATCGTGTTCGCGAGGTCGGTGCGCAGGTTGTCCCAGACCGGCTGCTGGTTCGTGTAGGACACACCCATGTTGCCGCCCGCCAGTTGCCGGAGGTAGATCACGTACTGCTCCCACTTGGGCTTGTCGAGCCCGAATTGCTGCTCGAGCGAGTGACGAAGAGCCGCGGTCGCGTGCGGCACCCGCGCCATGCTGCTGACCGCGCTCCCCGGAAGTACCCGGAACAGGAAGAAGTTGAGCGTGATGGCGACGAAGATCGTCGCGACGGCGAACAACGACCGCTTGATGACGTAGTCGGCCCTGCGCACCGCGCCGTCTCCCCGCTGGCCTGCGTCGAGCTCTGCGTCCCGGAACCCTGGGCCGGACCGCCGAGGGAATCCTCCCTTCCACGACGGGGCGCGGCAAGTCTTCGAACTCAGACGGTGGGCGACGGGGCCGTAGCATCCGATCCATGAGCCTCGAGGACCGGCTTCAAGCGCTCGTCGCCGCCGACCTGGCCGCGTGGCCCACGATGCCCGCACGACTGCTGCATGTGCTCGCACCCGGCCTCGAGGTGGACGTCGAGGTGGCGGCCGGGGTGGCAGACCTCGCGACCGGCGAGTCGCTTCGGCCCGGGTCTCGGTGCCGCATCGCGAGCGTGACGAAGTCGTTCGTCGCCGCGGCCGCACTCCGGCTGGTCGAGGACGGACGCTTCTCGCTCGACAGCACGGTCGCGACCCTTCTTGCGGGCGAGTACGACGAGCTGCTGCGCTCGGGCGGCTACGCCACCGAGACGATCACGCTCCGGCACCTGCTCACGCACACGAGCGGCATCTACGACTTCGCGGCCGACGCGTACGACGCGAACATCGTCGACGGCTTCGAGGCCCACGTGGAGCGTGACCCCCGGCGCCGCTGGACGCGGTTCGAGCAGATCGAGTTCGCGGTCTCCCACGGGCACCCGTACGCTCCGCCCGGCACCGTGTTCGGCTACTCGGACACCGGGGCGTGCCTCGTCGGGGAGATCCTCGAACGGGTGACCGGCACGACGATGGGCGCGGCGATCCGCGAGCTGGCCGGCTACGAGCGGCTCGGGCTCGCGCACACGTGGCAGGAGTCGATCGAGCCGGAGCCGCGTGACCTGCCGCCGCTCTCGCATCAGTACGAGGGCGAGATCGACGTCGCCGACATGGACGCCTCCGTCGATCTCTACGGCGGAGGCGGGCTGATGTCGACCTGCCGCGACCTCGCCCGGTTCTTCCGGGCGCTCCTTCGTGGTGAGATCTTTCGCGATCCGACGACGCTCACCACGATGACGACGACGCTCGAGGGCATCCCGCTCACCGAGGAGGCGGGCTGGCCCGAGGATCCCTCGACCCAGGGGATGTTCCTGTACCGGCGCGAGATCGTGGGCGAGACCTGGTGGGGTCACGACGGCTACTGGGGGACGACTGCGTTCACCTGCCCGGCGCGCGACGTGACGATCGTGGCGGGACACCAGCGCTCGAACATGCCCGAGGCCTTCGACCGCCTGGAGATCGTCGCTGAGGCCTTCGCGGCGCTCGGGGTCGCCTAGCTGTGCGTTGTGCCTTGTTGGTCCGATCTTGGAGGCGACTGGCCAGGCCCCGGATCGGAGGTGGAACGTGGGTCGATCCGTGCCGCTCCCGGGCAGCGTAGCCTTCGCACATGGTGGACCTTCGCACGGCCACGCTGGAGGATCTTGCAGTCATCGTCGACACGGCGGCTCGCTCGCTCGATGCCGAGGCCATGCTCCGCTGGTCGTTCGGCGAGGAGCGGTTCGAGGAGAGGATCCGGCGGCACTTCACGCACTACGACGGTGAGAACGCGCGGCGAGGCTGGATCCGACTCGCCGCCGACGGAATGGGGATGGCGGTGTGGATCCCCCCGGATGCCCGCGAGGAGCACGAGGCGATCGGGCCGGCCCCACCGGGCGCCGAGAACGAGATCCTCGGCGATCACGCCGACCACCATGCCGCGTTCTGGGGATGGATCGAGGAGCATCAGCCGGAGGAGCCTTTGAGCTACCTGAGCCACATCTGTGTGGCACCCGAGCGGCAAGGTGAGGGTCTCGGGAGCGCGCTGATGCATGAGGGCCTGGCACGCGCCGACCGCGAAGGGGTCCCCATCTGGCTGGAGACGTCCAAGGCCACGAACGCGGCCTACTACGAAGGCTTCGGATTCCGCACCGTGGTCGACGAGGACACCCCCGGCGGCGGCCCACACATCTGGTTCATGCGCCGCGATCCGAAGTGAGCCCCATCTGCGGTCGTTCCACGGCATCCTCCGGGCGAATGGGCAAAGGTCGAAGGTTGGAGAGCGCCCGCGCTGACCGGGTCGGCGGGTCCAGGGGGATCAAGTCCTCGAGCTCATTCGGTCCGTTGAGCGATCGTGCCAGCGGTGGTCCGCCGGACGTTTACGTCAAGGTACAGCTTGCTAGAACGCTCCCGAGGGGTTACGCTGAGGATGTGCCTCGACCTCGACGGGACCTGACGACGGCCGAGAGGCGGCACCTGCACTCGCTCGAGGGCCGCATGGCGCGGCTTGAAGCCGAGCTGCAGGCCACGCGCCTCGAGTGGGCCGAACTGGTCAAGGAAGCAGGCCAGGCGACCGTGGCGCGAGAGCTCAGCGTGTCCCGCCAGGCAGTCGCGGATCGCCTGCGCCGGATCCGAGCGAACCACGAGAGGCGGAGCGGGCAACGGTGAAAGCGCAAGGGAAACCTTGCGCGTTGCTGCAGCCGGGTGTATCGTGTGGTTGGGAACTGGAGCGGCGCGAGTCGGTACAGCATCAGCGGTCAGAGCCCACTTACGGGCATACGTCAGCACCAAAGAGCTGCCGCCGGCCCAGAACCCCGCGAAGTCCCCGGACGGGGAGCGCGACATAGTGTGGCCGGTCGGAAGGCCGGCCGAAGAGGTCGGTGTCTTCAGAAACGATGACCTCTGAGGGGGCGGCCCCGAAGGACCGCCCTCCCCTTTTCTCTCGGAGCGCGGGGACATGTCTTCTGCGGATGCCTTGCCTGGCGGTCTCCGGAGGGGTCCGGCCAGGCCCTGGCAGACGCAGCCACGTTCAGCCGGCTCTGACCCTGGGCGGCTCGGCGGCGAGGTTCGCGTAGGCCTCGGCGAGGTGAAGGACGATCTGCGCGTCCGCGTCCTTCTCGACGCTCGGAGCGAGCTTCCCGATCCTCTCGGCGATGGCCTGACGAGCCTTCGCCGCCTTCTGCGCTGCGCCGACCTGCAGGTCGGTCTTCTCCACCATGCTGTTCACCTCCCGGCCGATACTAGGCCCAAGACGCGACGAGCCTGCCTCCGCCCGCGGGGACTGGTGTCAGTCGAGTGACCGAACCGCGGCCCCGAAACGGAGGCGGTGACACGCTCATACGGCAGGTTCGCTGGTGCCTCATTGCTGGGAGGCCCTTGAAGGATGTAGTCAGTGGAGCAAGGCAGGACTAACCGCGGAGTTCGGGAGGTGAACCGTGCCGGCGAAGAAGGCCACGGCGAAGAAGGCCACGGCGAAGAAGGCCACGGCGAAGAAGGCCACGGCGAAGAAGGCCACGGCGAAGAAGGCCACGGCGAAGAAGGCCACGGCGAAGAAGGCCACGGCGAAGAAGGCCACGGCGAAGAAGGCCACGGCGAAGAAGGCCACTCCTCGAGGCTCGTCTCGGAGTGCGCCTCAGCGAAGGACGACACCTGCGCGTCGGGCTGCATCGCCGTCCGGGCGCGCAGCGATGCCGGCCAGTCGCGGGCCCGCGCCGGCAATGGCGGGCGATGTCATCATCATCGACTCTGTTCAGGTCGGGTCCACGGCACGTACGGGTGAAGTCGTGGAGGTCGTCCATGGTGCGGCAGGCGACAGCTACTGGGTCCGGTGGACGGATGGGCATCAGAGCCTGATCTCACCGAAGGGCGGCACCGCCCGCATCGTCCGGGCATCGGATAGGGCCTGAGTCGCGCGGTCCTCGTCTTGTCGACACGTGGCGAGCCGCAGTTCCGGTGAACCTCTCATGTTCCTCGCCCGCTCGCGCTAGGGGCGAGTCTCTGGCCCGTCGGTACGGGTCACGCCGGGCACATGGAGATTCGTCGACGCGGGGACGTAAGTCCTGGCAGTCTCCTTACGCGTAGGTCGCCGAGATCTCGTGAAGCACCTCTGGCGCGAAGCGGTCGGGAGCACGGCGTAGTGCAGCGGTCTGGGCAACCGCTGTAGACGAATCACGAGCGATCTGACCCGTGGTGCTCTTACAGTATTCCGCGTGGCCGGCGTAGACACCGTTCGCGGTCTGATGAAGGATTCGCAGACTTCGACGATCGCCACCGAGCAGCGGATCAGCCGCCCTGCGCTTCGCCGGTGCGGCCCGCTTGGCTCCACCCTTAGGTCAATCCGGCCCTTCGACGTTGATCGTGGACTCCCCGCGACCGGCGCGGACTCCGACCAGATCGGCGGGCTCCGTGGCGGGATTGCTCTCTCGGTGCACCACGCCCTTCGGCACGTAGACAAAGTCGCCTGGACCGGCCTCAACGGTATTCGAGCCACCCGGACCGAACTCCATGTGCAGCGCACCGGCCAGGACGTAGATCATGGTCTCGTACTCGCCGTGATGGTGCCAGCCCGACACCATGCCGGCCACAGTGCGAACCAACCCGGCCCACAGTTCGTCCGTAGCGAAGGCCTGCTGCCGATCCATCCCCGGCGTTGGCGGCCCCTTTGTCCTTTCGTCCGGACGAACGACCCGGATCTGGGCTTGCCTCAAGTCCATGCGGACCTCCCCTCGGGTGCCGAACTCACATTTGACTCTCCCTCCGGGCGGCGGTTCGCGCAACCGTCCCTCAAGCCCATCCGCCACCGGTCGCGGCCCGCGCGGCTTGATGCCCTATTGGCCTGCTCCCCCTGAACGAATCCACCTGATATGAGAGTCACGACCGCCCCGCAGGGGCAGGAGGTGACTCTTGAAGGGACGACGTCTGAACCGCCCTGGGTTCCGTAGAGACCTTCAGGCTTGGATTCGCTCCTCGATCTCCGAAGCGTAGAACACCTCCTCGAACTCCGCCGGCGGGACGTGGCCGATCTCTCCGTGCAGCCTTCGGAAGTTGAACCAGTCGATGTACTCAAGCGTGGCGATCTCGACCTGATCGGGGCTCGGCCAGGGCCCACGGCGGCGGATCAGCTCGGTCTTGTAGAGCCCGATCGCCGACTCGGCCATGGCGTTGTCGAAGGAGTCGCCCACGGAGCCGACCGAGGGGACGATGCCGTGCTCTGCCAGGCGCTCGGAGTAGGCCACCGATACGTATTGACCTCCGGCGTCGGAGTGATGAACGAGACCCTCGACGGAGACCCCTCGACGCCACACCGCCATCTCGAGCGCCTCGGTGGCGAGTGAGGTCCGAAGGTGCGTGGCGATCGACCAGCCGACGATCATGCGGGAGAAGACGTCCTGCACGAACGCCACGTAGCAGAACCCGGACCAGGTACGGACGTAGGTGATGTCCGCGAGCCACAGCGCGTTGGGCCGAGCTGCCGTGAAGTCCCGCTCCACGAGATCCGGCGGTCGGGCTGCCTTCTCGTCGCGACGGGTGGTGAACGTCTTCTTCCCTCGCCGGACTCCGTCTGAACCGCCCTGGGTTTGATGGAGACTCCGAACCTTGGAAACGGAGGAGGATCCATGGCCCAGCAGAAGCACCCGTCGTCCAGGCGGTACCCGCCTGAGGTGAAGGATCGAGCGGTCCAGCTCGTCCTCACCACGATGCAGCAAAGCGGTGAGCGTCACGGCGTCGTCACGCGGATCGCCCGCAAGCTCGACATCGGCCCGGAGACGCTCCGCAACTGGGTCCGCCAGGCCGAGATCGACAACGGGACGCGACCAGGCCTCAGCACCGACGAGCGTGCCCGGATCGCCGAGCTCGAGAAGGAGAACCGCGAGCTCCGCCGCGCCAACCAGATCCTGAAGGAGGCGAGCGTGTTTTTCGCCCAGGAGCTCGATCGGCCCCGGAGATGACCCGCTTCATCGAGACCAGGCGGGATCGTTTCGAGGTCGAGCTCCTGTGCCGGACCCTGGGGGCATCGCCGTCGACCTACTACGCCCGCAGAAGCCGTCCCCCGTCGGCGAGAGCGATCACCGACGCCTGGCTGCACGAGGAGATCGAACGGGTCTTCAAGGCCAACTACTCGGTCTACGGCGCCAGGAAGGTGTGGCACCAGCTGCACCGCGAAGGCATCGCGATCGGGCGCGACCGGGTGGCCCGCCTGATGCGCCAGGCTGGCCTGCACGGAGTCCGGCGAGGGAAGAAGACGTTCACCACCCGTCGCGACGAGAAGGCAGCCCGACCGCCGGATCTCGTGGAGCGGGACTTCACGGCAGCTCGGCCCAACGCGCTGTGGCTCGCGGACATCACGTACGTCCGTACCTGGTCCGGGTTCTGCTACGTCGCCTTCGTCGAGGACGTCTTCTCCCGCATGATCGTTGGCTGGTCGATCGCCACGCACCTTCGGACCTCGCTCGCCACCGAGGCGCTCGAGATGGCCGTGTGGCGTCGAGGCGTGAGCGTGCAGGGGCTCATCCATCACAGCGATGCCGGCGGTCAATACACGTCCGTGGCCTACTCCGAACGGCTCGCCTCCCACGGGATCGCCCCCTCCGTCGGCTCCGTCGGAGACTCGTTTGACAACGCCATGGCCGAGTCGGCGATCGGCCTCTACAAGACCGAGCTGATCCGCCGCCGGGGGCCCTGGCCGAGCCCCGATCAGGTGGAGATCGCCACGCTCGAGTACATCGACTGGTTCAACTTCCGCAGGCTGCACGGCGAGATCGGCCACGTTCCGCCGGCGGAGTTTGAGGAGGTGTTCTACGCTTCGGAGATCGAGGAGCAAATCCAAGCCTGAAACTCTCTACCGAACCCAGGGCGGTTCAATGCGCCCTCCGGGTGCGGACCACGACCGGTACCGATCGAAGCTCCCGAACTTCGGACGACCGCACTTCTGGCACGTCAACGAGTGGGTCCAGGGCACGGTTCAAGAATCGCACAGCCATGGCGGCGCGCCGATGGGTTGTGGAACGATGGCCTTCGGGGCCAAGGGGGGGACTTCAGGCATGCCCACACCAACACGTGACCCGTGGGAGCTGGCCTCGGGGATTAGTCGGCGGCTGCGGCGGGCGAATGTCCCAAGCCGCCCCCAAGCCGACCCCCTTCTCGCATGGGCCGCCTGGAACCTGAAGTCCGCCCAGCTCGGCTGGGACGTGCTTGAGCGGGCGCGCCCAGGTGGCGACGACAACCTGACCGGCCATCCACTCTGGCTGGTGGAGTTGGCCGCGATGAACCTTGTCTTCCGAGGCGTCGTTTCGGCGATGGATCAGTGCGCGGCGGCTATCTTCAGGCTGACGGGGGAGCCGTATCGAGCAGACCGCGAGCACAGCGTCGGGTGGTGGTTCGACCCGGGGAGACATCAGCCGTGGGCTCTCGTACCTGCTCCCCTTGCAGAGTGGCTACGCGGGTTCGATGGCAGTAGGACGTGGGCGTTGGCGAAGGAAGTCCGCGACGGGTTCACGCATCGCACTGTTCAGCGACGTGTCACGCTCGGTATCAGTGGCAGCGATCAGAGGGGGTTCGTTGAACTGGCGATCGGCGGCGTCCACTACGAGACGGATGCCGTGATGCGGCGACTCCTCCCCTTCGGGAATCGCCGCTACTCCGCGTTCGAGCGAGCATTGACGCGTTCGTATCCGCTCCGCGGTGGACGTACAAGCTGAGGCCGGTCCCCGGAGCGCGATCACCCCGACACGCAGGCGGGGCGCGCTTGCCCGCTGCCCCTTGCGGCGGGTTCCCCCATCTTCGAGGGGTGGGGATCGGCCCCCTAAGCACGAGCCCCGGGCTGCGCGTTTGCCCCCCGTCAGCGAACGGACGTATGTTCGTAAGCAGGAGGTCCCACACCTAGCGGCCGGACGCCCAGGTCGCCCGGCGGGAAGGCGGTGTGGCATGCGACCTCTTCACGACCAGTTGCCGGAAGGCTGGTGTCCCCTGCACGGGGAAGTTCCCGGGGTAGTCGTCACCGACGATGCTCCATGCCCGCTCCCTCACACGGTGGCGGTGTGCCCTGTCTGCTCCGTGGCGTGGGCCGCGCCCGACGCCGCGACGACGGTGTTCTGCGTGGTTGCGTGGCACGTCATCGAGGCGCACCCGGAATCGCCGCAGGCGGCGGACATCCGCACCTTCTCAGAGGAGCAGACCGGGTCTGCGAACCCGAACGACTGGTGTCACCACGACCCCGCAGCGCATCGCCACGTCGTCGTGATGGAGCCCGCCGAGTAGGCGCACCCGCGCCGAGGAGGTAGTCGTCCATGCCCACGTCCACTTCGTCCACAGACGCCGCCCGCGAGTCACGGGTGCGTCGGCTCGCTCGTCGGCAGGGGTTCTTGCTTCGCAAGGATCGTGCGCGGTCGTTCAGCCTCAACCACCAGGGCGGGTTCATGGTCGTCGATTCGAACAGGAATGCCATCGTGGCGGGGGAGCGGTTCGACCTTGACCTCGGGGCTGTCGAGGCGTGGCTCGCGGAGGACGAATCGGCTGTCTAATGGGGGGCCTACTGTTCAAGCTCGAAGGCGACCCCCATCTTGCTCATCATCTCGATGCAGACCGCCACGTGGACGGCCATTCCTGCGTTGAGGAACTGCTGCTCGACGAAGCGGCGGCCCCCCTGGTTGACCTCAGGGCTGAAACCCAGTGGGTAGTGCATCGTGGTGCTCTGGATGCCCCACACGGTCCCGTTCACATCGAACAGCGGGCCCCCGCTTTGCCCCCGAAGGCCCGGACTGGACGTTTCGATGAACCTCACCGGCACGTCGCCGCTTCGGTCTCCGATTGCCTCACGGGTGAAGATGCCTTCGATGGAGAACAACGGCGGGGGGACCGCGCCCGCCGGGAACCGGAAGGCTTTGGGCGTGGCCTGTTCGTCGTACACGGCGTCGATGACGTGGAACGGGTACCCGAGGCGACAGAGACTCCGCCCGGGCTTCATCGTCGTCGCCGGGTCCTTGAACCTGGGGAAACTGGGACGCCGGACATGTCCAAGCCGTTGAGCTTCACGACCGCGATGTCGGCGGCCTCGACCCGCGCCGCTTCTGACAAGCTGACACCATCCTGCCCCCACCAGTACGAGTAGTCCTTGACGGCGTCGGGCGCGGGCCGCAGTTTGCGCTTCCGTCGCGCTTTCCTTGGTGGTGGTGGGGTCGTGGTTGATGGGTGGCGTCGTTCGGCCGCCCGGACCCGCACGACCTCATCGCGAAGGGCCTCGTGAGGGGCCACGAGGTGCGACGCCGTGAGGACCCAACCTTCGGCGTTCACGATGACGAACGCCCCAAGACTGCACTCGACCTTACCGTCGACCCGGCATTGCGACAGCGCCACTGGTCGAGTGAACCCCGCCGCGACTTCCCAAGCTTTCGCGAACATCCCACCTCACCGCACCCTTCGACTGGGACCGGCGGGGAAGGCTGAGGCGCCGGTCGCTCGGCAACTGCCTCCACGGGGAAGCTAGCAGCGGGGAATGACACGCTTGAAACCCGCTATCGGGCCGCGCCCCACAGCCCGTCGAGGGTTCGGTGACCGTTTCGGTGACCGACCCCCCGTCAGGGGTCGCGGGAAGACCTGTTTTCGCTGGTGCCCCCGGCAGGAATCGAACCTGCGACACGCGGTTTAGGAAACCGCTGCTCTATCCACTGAGCTACGAGGGCGGAGCTGGCAAGTAATGCGGCAAGTAATCCCAGCACCCGTCCGACTCGTCAACCGGTTCAGAGAGTCTGAGTGGTAGGGACCGGGCTTCCATCGACTCTCGGGGGCTCTGGAAGGGGCAGTGGGCGGAGTCCACCCAGGCTTGTTGAGCGGATCCGTCCGAGCTGGAAGCTTACGCAGCGAGATCCAAGCTGCTGCCTCGCCCGGACGCGAGCGAGGGTGATGGCGTTGACGAACGCGCTCGTAGCCGAGGAGGTCAACCATCTGGCCACGCCAGCCCTTGGCGGAAGCCTTCTTCTTCCACAGGGCCTCCTCGATGGAGTTGTTGATCGACTCCGAATCGGGGCGCAGCGCCCAGAGCCGCTCGAAGTCCTTGGAGCCCTCCGGGATGGCCCGGAGGTTCTCGGTGCGGTTCAGTCCCCGGCGGCCGTCCTCGCGCGTCGTGTCCAACCTGAGGCAGATCTCGATTCCGCCGTACTCCTCGGGGAGCCGGGAGAAGCCGTACCAGCGGTGCCGCTTCTTGGTCTTGTGCGGCTGGATGCGCGTGCAGGTGAGGGGCTCATAGTGCGGATCACCGGTGTCGGTCAGCGTCTTGACGCACGCCCACCCGTCCTTGGCGGCGATGTGGACGATCTCCTTGCTCCCGTCCGGCATCACCACGGTGATGTCGTCGATGTCGGCAGTCTTCGGGACGTACTCGCCCTTCTTGCGCCCCTTGCCCCGTTTCGGGTTCGCCTTCGCGTGAACCTGGACCACCGGAACCAGGCCGAGCACGGTGAGGATCTCCTGGAGGTGCTCACCCCGCAAGGCCATGTCCCAGACGACGGACTGCGCCCCCGGAGCGTACCGGCGGATGCGAGCCAGCAAGACGAGCGCCATGGCGGCCTCGTCGTTCTCGACGTGCTCGGCGCCGAGCATGAACCTGCCCTCGTCACAGCGGACGCTCGCGGTGGCGAAGTTGAGGCCCCAGACCCTATCCCCACCGCCCTCGACGTGCCAGGCGGCGTCGGGATCGAAGCGCACCTCCCGTCTTTCGCCCGTCTCCGGGTCGACCCTCTTGGTTCCGGGCTTCGCGCCGTAGAGCGCCTCGATCTTCTTCCCGTCGCCGAAGATCGATCGCGTGATCTCAGGATGGGTGGGGCTCCCGCCTCCTTCGGGGGCTCAAGAAGGCCCGCGGTCCGGGCTTGACGGACGGCGAACTCGGTGTGGATCTCGAGCGAGCGCTCGATCGCGGCGTCCGTGGCGAGGTACCTGTCGCGCATATACGCATGCGCCTGTCTGGTCGGGGGCTTCCGGGGCAGCTCGGGGAGCTCGGGGTGGAGCCGCTTCATTTCGCGCCGGATGTACCTCCACCATCCGCCCTTCCTGAGCTCGCGCACCGCCATCGTGAGGGAGGGGAAGATCGCCCACAGCTCCGGCATCAGCGTCCACACGAACTCGGGGTAGATCCGACTCCTGCCGACCGAACCGGCCGGCTTCGGCGGGATCACTTCGGCGGCCGCGAACTTGGCGTCGTCACGAAGAAGGACATCGATGCGCTCCCGGATTGAGAGTGCCCCGTCCTCGACCGGCAGGACGCGCGACTGGGGCTCGGGGCAAGCCCGCGGGGGCCGGCGTTGCCAGCGCCTGGCTCGGGAGGATGCCGCCCTCATCGGCCGTTACCCGCGCGCCAGTCGAACCCGATGAGCTTGACGGTCTCGTCCAGGGATCGCATGCCGAGCAGGAGGGCGACCTCGTGAAGGGGCGTGCCCTCATCGAGCGCCTTTCGGCCGGCCCACGAAACGATCGAGCGCGGCCTGATGCCGGGGGCAGTGAGTCCGGCAGCGCGTAGCGTCTCCTTGACGGCCTGGGCGCATGCGGCCCGCAGTGTGCGCGGCGTCGTGCGCCACACGATCAGTGATGCGTCGGGGTCGCTCACCGACCGGAGGCGCCGTTTCACCTGGATGAGTCCCCAGTCGGTCAGTTGGCCCCAGCGCGCATCGACGGTGGGCGATCCCGGAAGCCACACTCGCGCGAGCTCCACCTCGACGTCGCGCACGCGGACCCGGCCCATCTCGGAGGTCCGAGCGGTCGCCTCGCTCAGCGCCCAGGTGATCGAGCGGCGATGGTCGACGGGCGAAGGGACCGCCCGTGATTGCCCTCGCTCATGCTCCTCGTCCGTCAGTGGGCGGGTCAGCAGGACTCCGCGCTCGGGGACCGGGATCCCTAGCGTGGGATCGTGGTCCATCAGCCCGAGGCGGATCGCCTCCTGACTCATGGTGCGAAACGCGAAGAGCCGCGAGCGCTCGGTCAACTCAGTCGGCCTGCGGCCCTTAGAGGAGCGGGCCTCCATGCGAGCAAGGACGTGCTCGTTCGTGATGTCAGCCGGATCCGTGATGCCGCAGCCGTTTCGCAGGAACCGCGCGGATCGCTCCAGGTCATCTGCCCTGAATGCGGCCGTTTCCGACTTGTAGCGACCCGTCTCGAGCAGGCTCGTCAGCACGGCGCTGGCCACTTCTTCGACTGAAAGGCAGAGGTCGTGACCGCGTGAGGCGGTGGCGCCATCTGCGCCCGATTCCTGACCGTTTCGCCCTCGATCACTCTCGTGTCCGGATCCCACCGCGCATGCCTCCTACTGCTGACGGCGGGTCTGAATCCACGGAAGGCACCACGGGCCGCGAATACACCATCGGTCGAGGAGGTTTCTTCGGCTCCTTGCGGGACGGGCTCTCGCGCGGTCATCGTTCGACTCGCTCGCGCAGGTCACGCGCGTCGCGCCAGTCCCAGCCGATGAACTCGGCCGTTCGGTCAAGGCTCCGGATGCCGAGCATCGAGGCGATGCCATTGATTGGGACGCCCCCGGCGAACGCCCGCGCGCCCGCCCAGGCCGCGACCGAGGCCGGACGCACGTCCGGCTCGCGCGCGAGCCCGGCCCGGCGAAGCGTGGTCGCGATGGCGATAGAGGCCGACGACGTGGCGCTCACGCTGCTCCTGGCCGTGGCGCAGACGAGCGGGGTAGTTGGGTGAACGTCTCCGAGCGCACGCACTCGGCGCTCGAGTTGGACGGTTCCCCAGTCGGACACCACGCCCCACCTCGGGTCCGTCTTTGAGCTGCCGGCGATCCAGACACGGGCAGCGCCAAGGTCGAGGTCGCACACACGTACACGCGCGAGCTCGCCGCTCTTGGCTGTTGCCTCGGCGACCGCCCATGCGGCCGCCGCGCGCGTCTCGACGAGCGTGTGGATCGAGTAGGAGCGACAGAGCGTCACCTCGTCGTCGGTCAACGGACGCGCGCGAAGCGAGGACCGGGGCGGAAGGACAATGTCCAGGGTCGGATCATGGTCGACGAGGCCCAGCCGACGGCCCTCGAGGAACTCCAGGCGCACGGCGGAGCGACGGAAGTGCATCGTCCCGACCGCGGGCGGTGTCCCCTTCTTCGACCTCGCTCTCACGAACCCCTCGGCGACGTCACGCGTCACCTCCGAGGCGAGGCCGATGCCGCACCCGCGCTCGGCATAGCTGGAGAACCTGCGCATCAGATCGGAGAGGCGATCGACGCTGTCGAGCGACAGCCCCCGTTCGGCCATCGCCGCCACGGCGGCGGCGTGTAGTTCGCGGAGTGTGGTCGGTGAGTCGGTATCACCTGAGGGAGTGGTCGCCTGGTGAGATCGAGCCGAGGACACGGCGGGCTACCCCCTTCGAGGGCGCACGGGCGGCAGGTTGGCCTCGGTCGGATCGACCACGAGCTCAAGATGAGGATGCGGCTTGCGTCGACGTCCGCTCGGCGGAACAGGTTCTTCGCCCTCAGATCCGAGCCACGTTCCGAGGATCGCCGTCACGCCGTCGGCCAAATACGAACAGAAGGAGCAGGCGGCCGTTGCCTCTGGAGGCGTGGGGCGATCGAGCAGATCGGCAACGCTGCCCAGGAAGGCCATGAACTCGCCGTCGCGGCGCGTGACCTCGATCCAGTGCGTCTCGCCCCGGTAGGCGGCTCCTCCGCGGGTCGCCGTCATCCGAGTGGGCTCGAAGCATAGGAGACCGAGCCGGGTGACGGGCTTCAGCATCAGGCTCCCGGGAGCAGGCGTCTCTGCTGCAAGCGCATAGGCGTGGAGCTGCCGCCCATACAGAGCTGCATGGTGCGGTTTGGGGACGGTCGTCTTGTAGTCGACGATCGCGAAGGAGCCGTCGTCGAACCCGATCGCCGAGTCGATTCGACCGACGATGAACAAGCGGCGGTCGTGCCCGGGGACGTGGATCGGCATCGAGCGAAGCCGCCGGTCGCCGTGGACGATCCGTCCCGGCGGCAGGTCCGGCGAGATCCGCTCGCTCCGCTTGCCATCGAAGAACGCCTTGGCCTGCAGATCCAGCAGGGTGAAGACCCTCGGGAAAGGCGTCCTCGGGCGCGGGAAGTTCCCCGCCACCTTCAGCCAGAAGCAGCGAGGGCACTCCTCGAACAGGAACGTGAGGTCGGACGGGCTCAGCTTCCAGGCTGCGCCCACATGTAGGCTAGACACGTCGGGACCCCCAATCCGGGCTCCGGCCAAGCCCCGGGGCGTTCCACCGCCGCCGGGGCTCTGCCTTATCCGTTGACAGGCGCAATAATAACCAAAAACAATAGCGTGCGTCAATGGTTGCGGTAGGATTCCGCCTATGAGTCGGCACCTGGTGGGTGTAACCGAGATCGCTGAAATGCTCGGCGTCTCGAGGCAGCGGGCAGATCAAATCACGCGGCAGTACAGCGACTTCCCACAGCCGGAGGTGACCCTAGCCACCGGGCGGGTCTGGCGCCGGGCAGCAGTGGAGGGATGGCATAAGCGCCACCCGGATCGGCGACCAGGTCGACCCCGCTCGACCTGATCGTCGCCTACGGAGCGGCTGCCATCCAGCAGCGGGGGAGAGGCAATCCGGGTTCGGCTCCTGTGGCGGCTACGCCATTAAGCGGTTGCCGGACCTGGTCGATAACGAAAGTCCGATCGAGCATCTGCTTCCACACGGGCAACGATCCGATGGTAGAACCGAGGCCCAGGAGCCGTAGATGATGCGGAGATCATTCCATGATCCGTGCAGTGTGCGCTGGCCGGTTTGTGGCGAGAGGTCGCGCGACAGGGCCGGCCGCCACGCCGGGGGCCCAAGGGGCCTCGCATAGACGATGACGTACTTGCAGTGGAACGACGCGTTGGCTCGCCACTTCTTCCACCCTGAGCAGGCGGGGCAGCAAGTGTGGCTGTATGTCACGGATACTCTTGTTGGCGAGTTGGGTTCCCAGGCCGGCGATGGTGATGTCTCTGGTTTCGTTGCAGCCGTACGCGAGGGTCCTCCATGGTGTGCTGCCTCGCATCTGTGCAGGCGTGCATTAGAGGCATGGGATGGCTGGCGTGATCGAGGAATCGAGTACCCGCCGTATGTCGGGTACCTGAGCCTGTTCGTGCTTGCGGCTGGCCTTGAAGGGGACTTCGCAAGACATGCCTACTACCCGCGCCTCCGCGCCCTGCTGCGAGAGGGCGGGGAAGGAGCGCTTCCTTCCTTCTCGCGGATGCTTGAACTGTGGGACGACTTGGAGCGCTGGTCGGTTCATGATCGCGACGGCAAGCTTGGGCTGTTCGAAGCTCGGATTGTCGGCGGCCACATACACGTAGGCCTCCCAATCGCGCAGACCATCCTCTCTGAAGACGAACGCCGAGCTCTCCCGCGGATGTTCGCGGTCGCGGGCCTGGATCCAACATCGCCCCCTCCAGATGACGAGCTGGCGCGGATGCTGAGAGCTCAGGGCGGAACGGTCCTTCGTCCCCGAACCCGCAAACTCGTCCGCACGAGGCGAGACGCCGAGAGCTTCGCCGTGCTGGTGGACACGGTGGCGGAGGAGCTCGCTGAGTGGGACGGAACCTACGAGGATGATGATCTTGCGGATGCAGGCACCCCGGTCCGTGGCCGCAGCTACGGCAGCATTCGCCTCTGTGTTGAGGTCGACAGGACAGCTGAGCGGGTGTCCTCGTCACTTCGCTGCCGCCTCAGGCGGGAGTTCCCAGCCGGGACCCTTCATCTGAACGGCCAGGGTCTGCCGCTGCTGGCCTGTTCGGAGAGCGGGCTTCCCGGATGGTCGTCACCCCTGGTGAACGCGGCAACGCAGGAGTTCTTTGATGCGTCTGCAGTGGATTGGGTCAATGGAGTCTGGCTCGCGGAAGAACGACTCGGGTGGCGCTTTGCACTCCCAGCGCGTCAGGTCCGAGTCCTTGTGGCGGGGCGCGGAGAGGGGTTGCCTGGCCTTGTCGAGGTGCGGCAGGTCCCCCGTGGGCAACCCGTCTACTTCCTATACCGCCGCGAGGACTGGGAAGCACTCGCAGGCTGGGCAGAGGCGGAGTGCACCAGGTTCGAGCAGCTACCCGTTCGGGATGGGATCCCTCCAGGATGGCGGCTTGCAGCATGCCTTGAAGTCAGGGGCGATCGTCAGGTGCGTTCGGCCTTCCCCGAGTTGGCTCTCTCAGAGCGGGCGCGACTGGCCCTCGTAGGAGGTGTTAGGAGCGGTCCGGGACTGAGCTTCTTCCCGTTCGCTCCGCCCAGCCTCTTGCTTGAGGGAGGCGATGGCCGGGAGTCGGTGCTCTGCAACGGGCAGACGCTGGCCGCAGGTGACGTCGCCCGGTCGTTTGAGATCCCTTATGGACTGCCGGTGGAGACCAGAATCACGCTTGAAGTGAAGCGCGGAGGAGAGCCGCTCAAGAGCCGGTCCATCTACCTGAGGGGCCAGTCTGAATGGCGCCTCACGACACCCCAGCAAGTGGTCGACCGGCTCGGTCATCCAGCAGAAGACCCCAAGACCGGAGTGGCCGGAGCGCTGCCGATCGGTCTCCCCTCGACGGAAGGGTTCAGCCCTTCGCTGATGTTGACCCCTGGCGTGAAGCCGGGTGCGGCCAGGGTGTTGTTCATCGGCCGCGTTCCAGGGGAGATCTACTCATGGCCGAGCGAGTCCGGCCCGCCCGGGTGGTCGCCAGTCTGGGCAGTGCCGATGGGCCGGCGCGGCCAAGCCGTCTACTGCGGAACAAGCGTGGAGACGGACATTCCGGCCCCGGACGAACGCAAGGGCGATTGCGACCGCGTGAAGTTCTGGAGGCTCGTGATGTGGCATCGGCGGAAACGGATCAGAGAGCCCGAAGAGCCCGAGCTCGCGGTTCTCTGGCGCTCGTATGTCGAGGCCGCTCGCCATGTATGAGTTCGGCGATGCTCTCTTGTTCACTCTGTCGGCTTGGCGGCACTGCACTTGGCGGCAATTCCGGCGCGCCTTTGACGATCTTCACGCTCGGTTCCTTGCGACCGGAGGTGCGGTCGCCACAGACGATGACGCCTATGTTCGATCGAATACCGCTCGCCTGTTGGACTCTCTCGGACATTGCGACTCCCTCTTCGATCCTGGCGGAGGCGGGAGCGTGCTCGTGGCGCCCAGCGTGCTCGCACGGCTACCCGTGGCGGGGCTGCCTCGCGCAGTCCTCTGCGGCTCACGATCGCCTGAGACCCTTGAAGCGTTCCAGCGTGCCAAGGAGCGCGCTGGCGGCTCGGTGCAGGTGCGTGATGGATCGCAGGGATCGCTGAACGCCTTCGCACCGACTCGGATCGAGGTTCAAGCGGTGTCTGATGCGGCAATGGGCAAGCTCTCGGCTGATGTGGGCGTGATCTACGTCTCAGAGCCCCCCGCGTGGTCTCTTGCGCAGTTCAGCGGATCGCTGGAGAGCTTCCTTGGATTGCTGAGATGGCGGACCCGTCCAGATCTGACCTGGGCACGCGCTGACTTCGATCCTGCTGGGCTGCGGTTCGCCGGCGAACGAGACTCCGAGGCGCTCATCCTCAGCCGCTACCAGGATCCTGTCAGCGGCCGCTGGAGCTTCTGGTTGCGGCGAGGGGACGAGTGCGCAGAAATCGACGACCCGTCCTGGGGTCGCTACGCGGTCTTGGCTGAGCACCGGCGCAGGGTGCTTCAGTTTGACGCAGCAACGGGAGAGCTCGCCGTCCCGGCGAGCTCTCCTCTTCCGCGGCTGATCGCCAGAGCCGCCACCCTCGCCTCTGGATATGCTCCGAGAACGGTTGTTAGCGTGGATGGCGAGTCGGGGCTGCGACGCAGACTCCTCGTGTACGGGAGGGTGCCAGTCGACGTTTGGGAAAGGCTCGCGATGAGGGTGGGGCAACTCTCAGTTGGAGGCGGGGATCGATGACGGAATCCATGAGCGATCCCTCGGGTGCCTTCGCGAAGGTACGCGAGAGCCTGATTCTGTACATCAAGACCGCCTTCGGAACCCAGTTCCCCAGTTTCGAGCAGGAACGGGAGGACCTGCTGAGGCGGTCCGCCGTCCTCTGCCAGGAGCCGTGGATCGAACCGCTGCCCCGATACCAGGGCTCAGGGAAACGGATCGCCGACCTGACCACGGCAGACGTGCCCGGGCTCGCAGGAGAGGCGGTCGAGGACTTCAAGACCATGTCCGCATGCGGGCTCGTCGGTTCGTACGAGCTTCGACGCCATCAGCTCGAGATGCTTGGCCGGGCCCTCTCAAGCGAGCACTGCGTTGTCACCGCGGGTACCGGGTCCGGCAAGACGGAGGCGTTCCTGCTGCCGCTGTTCGCGTATCTAGCGGACGAGTCACGAAGCTGGGCACAACCGGGCGCTACCTCTGCCCACCACGGCGACTGGTGGGCGAACGGGGATTGGCGGGAGCAGTGCCTGCGGCGGACCGCCAAGCAGACAAGGATGATCCGGTCCCTGCGCGTGCCTCAGCGGCAGCATGAGAGTCGCCCGGCGGCGGTCCGCGCGCTCATCGTCTACCCGATGAATGCCCTTGTAGAGGACCAGCTAAGCCGGCTGAGGAAGGCACTTGACTCCCCGGAAGCACACGACTGGTTTGCCGAGCATCGAAGCGGAAACCGCGTGTACTTCGGACGGTACAACGGGGCATCTCCAGTGCCTGGGCATGAGTACAACCCGTTGAACAAGCAGGGGAAGCAGAGCCCGAACCGAAAGAAGGTCGAAGAACTCGCGACCGCGTTGGAGCAGGCGGATAGGGCCGCCGCCGCGGCAGCAAATCATGCGCAGCAAAGCGGGGATCCGGATGTTCGGTACTTCTTCCCGCGGCTAGATGGCGCTGAGATGCGATCGAGATGGGACATGCAGGATGCTCCACCGGACATCCTCATAACGAACTTCAGCATGCTCGGCATCATGCTCATGCGCGATGCCGACAGGCGCATCTTCGACGCGACTCGTGACTGGCTGCTCGAGGATGGGAGCATCTTCCATCTCATCGTCGACGAGCTCCACCTCTATCGGGGAACTGCAGGCACTGAGGTTGCCTACCTCATGCGGCTACTCCTCGAGCGACTTGGGCTGGAACCAGGACACCCGAAACTGAGGGTTCTCGCCTCAAGCGCTTCGCTGGAACCTGATGATCCGGACAGCGCGAAGTACCTATCTGACTTCTTTGGGACAGAGTGGGCGAGCGAGCAGATTATTCCAGGCTACCCAGCACCCGCCCCGGCACTGGCGGCATCCTCCGCCCTGCCTGCAGACGCCTTGGCGAATATGGGGCATGCGCTTGAGGTCGACAGTGATGAGCTCGCTGCTGTGGGCGCCGACGTTGCTGCCGAGCTTGATGGTGGCGCTGGGGCAAGTTGGGAAGATGCTCTCGCCCAAGCGCTGGAGGGTGAGGAGCTCCAACTCGGCTCACGGATGCTGCAGGCGTGCGAGGTGGACGGTGTGACTCGGGCCGTACCCCTGACCACATTCGGGCGACGGCTCTTCGGAAGTGGGGTCAGCGATGAGCGGAGCGCCGACGCGGTGCGGGGGCTCCTATTCGCCCGCACCCTCTGCGATCCGGTCAAAAGCAACCTGCCGACGTTCAGGCTGCACTGGTTCTTCCGCAACTTCGAAGGGTTATGGGGATGCACAGCACCCAGGTGCCCGGCCGCCTCCGCAGCTGCGGATGATGGGCGCACGTCGGGGCAGCTGTATTCGGATTCGAGGATCCTGTGCCAGAACCCGACCGAGCGCCACCGCGTCCTTGAGCTTCTCTACTGCGAGCAGTGTGGCACCACCTTCTTCGGTGGCAGCCGAATGGAAATCTCTGACAACGGCGGATGGGAACTGCTGACGGCGGACCCAGACATCGAGGGGATTCCCGATCGCCAGGCTGCGCGGTTCGTGGAGCGACGCACGTACGGCGATTTCGCACTGTTCTGGCCCCAGGGGGATGCTGACCTGAGCCAGAACGCGATGGCTTGGCACCAGCCGACACTCGACGGCACTCCTTCCTCCAGCGCTCGGTGGGTTCCGTCGGCGCTGGATACTCGGAGCGGGCGGCTCGTGCTCGGCAAGGGAGGTCAGCCGTATCCGCAGGGCCCGTGGGTCTCTGGTTACAAGTATCTCCTCGACCAGGCGACTGACCCCCAGAGTGTGAGTGCGCTGCCCGCCGTCTGTCCGAGATGTGCGGGGGACTACACGCGGCGAAAGTTCCGGCGGTCCCCAGTGCGGGGTTTCAGGACTGGTTTCTCGAAGGTCACCCAACTCCTCTCGAAGGAGCTGTTCCACTTCCTCCCAGAGGAGTCTCGGAAGGTCGTTGTGTTCTCCGACAGCCGTGAGGAAGCGGCCGGTCTGTCAAACGGAATCGAGCGATCGCACTATCTCGATTTGGTTCGAGAGGCAATGTACGACGAGCTCCACCAGCTAGCGGTCGATGAACCACGATTGCTGAAGGAGCTTCAGCATGGTTCATCAGGGCTATCTAAGACAGCTGTGCAGTTCGCGGCCCTAAACCCAGGCATCAGGGAACATTTCGAGCGCCAGATCCTCGCCGCTTCTGCGCCCATACCCGACGTGAACGATCCGGGCCAGCGAGCTGTGTTGGAAGCCTATAGATCGGGCGCCCAAGCAGAACTGGATGCGGTGGTGGATCGGGGTGCCACGCGCACGGTGGCGCTCCGCCTACTCTTCGAGGCCAAGGACAGTTCTGACGCGTGGACCGGGCCGGGGGCACTCATACAACGGCTTAAGACACTGGGTGTGAACCCGGGAGGGAACGACGTCCTGTACCAGGACTACAGTTACGAAGGCCACTACAACCGATGGACCAAGCTCTTCGACTTCTCCAATCCGATGGGTGGGTGGCTGCCCGGGCTGACCGGCGAGGCTGTGGATGCCCGCGAGAAGTTACGGGACAAGGTCGCTTCGGAAGTCTGCAGCGTGTTGTTCAGCCGCCTGTACTTTGGTTTCGAGTCGGCGGGTCTGGGGTTCGCCCGTCTTGATCTCCCGTGGGAGTCGATCGAGCAGCGCGCGGCGGAGTGCGGGAGCAGACGCGGGTCTCTTCGGCAGGATCTGCGACGCCACGGTGCGAGTAATGGGGGAGCTCTATCGGTACCACCAGGAGCCCGCGGAGTATCCGCTGGACAGCTGGCCCGACTGGAACTCGGCTCGCGCGAAGCTCCGCAATTTCGTCAAGGCCGTCGCGGCCGCGAACTCACTCAACGAAGCTGATTTGCTGCGGTCGGTCCGCGAGGCGATATGCGCAGACGGCGGGCACCATGATTTCATCCTCGACCCGCGTCACCTGCTCGTCAGGATCGCCCTTCCGGAGAATCCCGCATGGGTTTGCGGCGAGTGCCGTCGGGCGCACCTGCATACTGCAGGCGTCTGTACCAACTGCCTGGAGCGGCTGGATGATGCGCCGTCAACAGCGTGCTCGGAGCTACATGGCCACAATTACTACGCGAAGGAGGCAGTTGAAGGGCGGCAGCCTTTGAGGCTGCACTGCGAGGAACTGACGGCACAGACGGACGATCAGCCTGAGCGGCAGCGCCTCTTCCGGGACATCACGGTTGACCTCCGTGAGGATCCGAGGCATCCAGTCGTTGACGGAGTTGATGAGATCGACGTACTAAGCGTCACCACCACGATGGAGGTGGGCGTCGACATCGGAAGCCTGCAAGCAGTGGTCCTCGGCAACATGCCGCCTATGCGCTTCAACTATCAGCAAAGGTCCGGCCGGGCAGGCCGTAGAGGTCAGCCGTTCGCGATTGTGCAGACCCTCTGCCGTGGGCGCAGCCACGACGACTTCTACTTCAGGAATCCTGAGCGAATCACGGGCGACCGACCACCCGTGCCCTTCCTCTCCATGGCGCGCCCAGAGATCGTACAGCGCCTTGCGTCCAAGGAGGCGCTGCGGCGGGCGTTCCTCGCAGCAGGAGTTGGGTGGGACGAGAGCCCTGTACCTCCTGACAGCCACGGAGAGTTTGGCCTCGCTGCTACGTGGAACAGCGATGAGGGTCGGCGCGCTGCGGTCAATGGGTGGCTTGCTTCTTCGCCCGATGTGAACGGCGTCATTGGAGCGCTCACTTCTGGAATCAAGGAAGGGGTGGACCTGGCCAGGCTCGAAGCCTTCATTCGGAACGAACTGTTCCAGCGAGTGTGCGATGCGGCGGTGAACCCTGAGCTCACCGGTGATGGGTTGGCGGAGCGCCTGGCGGAGGCTGCCATCCTCCCCATGTATGGCATGCCATCTCGCAGCAGGCTCCTCTACCACCAGCTTCGCGGCGCGAAGCCGAGCACCATTGATCGGGATCTCGACTTAGCCGTGACGGAGTTCGCTCCTGGGTCGCAGCGCACAAAGGACAAACGCATCCATCAGGCGATCGGCTTCACGGCGCCGCTCATGTACAGGAGCGGAAGATGGGAGCCCCGACTGAGCCTGACCCGCTTCCGGGACGGCGATGGATGCTCCGCTGCGAGCGGTGTCACTACACGGGGACTGCGGACCACGAGCCGGCCGATGTCTTCTGCCCGGAGTGCGGATGTGCCAAGGACGAACCGGTACCGTTTCGCGTCTACGAGTTCGCGGTTCCCCTTGCGTTCCGGACAAGTCTCGGCCCGGGAGGCGATGCAAAGGATGTGGATGAGTTTCTGGCTGTTGGTGCGGCCGCTGTGGCGGAGTCTGACCAAGAGCCCTGCAAGCAGGTTCCGGGCACTAACAGCGCTCTCGCGTTCTCCGCAGCCGGCCGCGTGTACCGAGTGAATGATCGGCGAGGCCTGCTCTTCAATGGGAAGCTTGGCGAAACGCTACGCCGCAACCAGCGCCTCAAGACTCAGTGGATCGATGAACGTTTCAGTGATGCGGATGGAATCACGTTTACGACGACCACCTCGGCCCAGTCCGTAGCTATCGCGGCTCCAAAGACGACGGACGTGCTCCGCATCCGTCCAGACGCTAACCCTCCGGGTCTATCGCTTGACCCCCTCGCGATCGATCCCGTTATCTCCCGCGGTGGGGTGATGGCCCGAGTCAGGGCGGGGGTGAAGGCTGCCTACTACTCGGCTGCGTTCATTCTGCGGTCGGTCGCTGCTGAGGCTCTTGATACGGATCCCGAGGAGTTCGATGTCAGCAACGTCAGGCAGGTGGAGCTCGATGGGAGATGTGCGAGCTGGGGAGATCGTGCTGAGCGACCACCTCGCCAATGGCGCTGGGTTTGTCAGATGGGTCAGCGATCACTGGGGCGAGATTCTCTCAAGCATCGTGCGGCTGGACGCCCCCGCGAAGACTTTCATCGGCGACATGACGTCCGAGAAGCACCGAGTTGAGTGCGACTCGGCCGGCTACGACTGCCTCCGCCAGTATCGCAACATGAGCTACCACGGGCTGCTGGACTGGCGGCTCGGACTCTCCCTCCTCCGTTGCCTGCACTCCGTCGAGTTCGCGGCTGGGGCCGATGGGCAGTTTGCGACTCCCGACCTCGACGGGTGGCTGGACCTGGCCAGACAGCGACGAGACTCCTTTTGTTCGACGTTCGACTGCTTGCCAGCGGACTTCGGGCCCCTGCCAGGCTTTGAAGTCGGCGCCAAGCAGGTGATCGTCGTGCATCCGTTGTGGAACACGTATCAGCCTTCCGGCCTCCTGGCGGAGGCTCGGGCTCAGACTGGATCCGCAGGGGCGGATGCGATCCGTTACGTGGACACTTTCAACCTTATGCGGCGGGAAAGCTGGACCTACCAGCGTCTCGGGGAATGACCCGCTCAATACAACCCGGGCTTCTTACGTTCCGGCCTCTGCTGGCTCCGCTTAAGAGCATCTCGCCGACGAGTTACGTGGGGCTTCGCCAATGCGCGCTGCGCGGGGTGTGGGCTTCGGCTAGAACCTCAGAGCTCCTTCCCTCCGTTCCGGCCGCTCGAGTGGGAAGTGTCATCCACCGCCTCCTTGAAGCGGCTGGAAGCGGGACCTTCCTCCGGGGGGACGCTTCGGCAGTGGACCGTTCTTGGCAGGAGCTTATTGCTGCTGTTGAGGAGCGGATGCGCTCTAGCTGGTTGGAGGAGCATCTGGTGCCGCTCAGCCATTCGGTGCCGGACTTCGAAGTGAGGCGGATCCAGGCCCGGAGCAGAGCGCTCGATCTTGCCGACGCGGTGGCCCGCACTTCGGACCGACGGGCTACCAGCGGCGGCGGCTCGCTAGCGCTACAAGGATGTGAGGTGGCAGTCTCCACTTCGGATGGCCGCGTGCGGGGACGCATCGACGCGATCGTCATCGATAGCGGGGGGCCCGTTGTTCGCGACTACAAGTCGGGTGTCATCTTCGACATCGGAGCCGGGAAGGGGCACGTCCTCAAGGAGGCTTACCGGATCCAGCTCCGTATGTACGCGGCTCTATACGCGGAGACCGCCGGGAGGTGGCCGGTTCGGCTTGAGGTTGTCCCGATCCGCGGAACCCCGGAGGGCGTCGCATTCGATCCCGATTCCTGTAATGCGCTTGTTGAAGCTGCAAGTGCGCTACTGGAGACCGTGAACGAAGCCATTCGCCAGGAATCCACCGCGGGACACATTCAAGAGATGTTGGCCCGGCCGCAACCGGAGACCTGCGCGCACTGCCCGTTTCGGCCCGGATGCCGGCCATATCGAACCGCGCGAGCTGCAGGCGGCGAGGGATGGCCGCATGACGTGTGGGGACGGCTAACAAGCATCGTGACCCTTGGTCGGGGCGGGGCGATGATAGAGGTGGACTCCGGCGACGGCGTAATCCGAATCCGGGGTCTGGGTCAGGCCGGGCGGCATCCTGCCCTGAGGATCCTGGAGCGGGGAGACGCGGTTGCCGTCTTCAACGCACGCCCCACAGGGTCGCAAGCGATGTTCGCCGAGTCCTCACATACGGTGATCTACAAGCTTGAACAGCCTTCCGCATCGACCCAGGTAGAGGGGTGGAGCGGGCCCTAGGCCACCGAGGCTTGAGCCAGTTGGGCGGACCTCTACACTACTGTCGATGCGAACCTCAAGTGGTGGAGGCGAGATCCGGAGCACAAGGACTGCCCACTGCTTCCATCGCCGCCCCACGCAACGCAGCGACAGGTCGCCGCTTGGGAAGGGAGCAGGATCCATCGGGACGGAGCGGTAGGCAGACCTCGAGACGTCCGGGGACGCAGCAGCACATGGCCGGTGCGCTCGAAAGGATCGATGAGCTGCTTGAGGTGACTTATCGCTCAGCGGATCTGGGGAACGTTGAGACCCGCTCTCCGAAACCGTGTACATCCTCCTCGCCAAACAGACGCGAGAGACCGTGTACCGCCCGATGTTCAAGCGCCTACACGAGCGGTTCCCCCGGTGGATTGACATCTTGGAGGCATCCCCGTCTGAGGTCGAGGACGTCCTCCGTTCGGGCGGCTTCCAAAGGCAACGCACCGCGCAACTGAGGGCGCTCCTCAAGGCCATCCTGCAAGAGAACCTAACGCGTGATACGGGACCGGCGAAGGGGGAGGATCTCACACTCGGGTACCTGCGTGAGTTAGGAGACGCCGAAGTGGAGCGGTCTCTTCTTCGGCTCCCTGGAATAGGCCCCAAGTCAGCGCGGTGCGTGATGTCCTACGCCCTTGGCAGGCACCGGTTTGCCGTGGACACTCACGTTCACCGGATCTTCCAGCGTCTCGGGTTGCGTCCGTCCAAGGGCCGGAAGAACGATCATGATCCATTCGAGGCGATCGTCCCTGAGAAGATGCGCAAGCGTCTGCACGTGAATCTGGTCCATCACGGGCGCGCCGATCTGCCGTACAACGAAACCACGTTGCGGTGATTGTGTCCTCGTGTCGTTCTGCCATGAAGGCGTTGCTCGACTTCGCAAGGGACAGGACACGAGGCCACGCGCTGTCGATCTGTTTGCGGGAGCCGGGGGCATGGGGCTGGGATTCCGGCAAGCTGGCTACCGTATCGTGGCAGCCGTTGAGCAGGATCGCCACGCTGCCCAGACTTATCGAGCGAACAATCCAGGAGTGCCGGTGATTGAAGCAGATGTGACGAGACTCAGCGGTAGGGATCTCAGCAAGTACGTGCCGGGGCGAGGCGGTCTGGAGGTTCTCCTTGCCGGGCCACCTTGCCAGGGATACTCAGCCGCGGGAGCGCGTCAGCCGGAGGACCCACGCAATCAGATGTTCCGCCATGTCAGTAGGCTCGCGAGCGAACTCAGGGCGAGGGTCGTAATCTTCGAGAACGTCCCCGGTCTGCGGCGGGTCAATGGCACGGGGTTCCTGCCCAGCATCCTTAGTTCCCTGCGAGCCCGGCGGTACCGTGCCAGAGCGCATCTGGTGACGGCGTCGGACTTCGGCGTGCCGCAGAACAGGAGGCGCTACTTCATACTTGCGCGGCAGGCCGATGCTGGCGGTCCTCTCCCGCCACCGCCAGCAACACACCGTCTTCCAGGCGGCATGGGATCTGAAGGCCTACCTGTAACGCCCACCGTGCTTGAGACTCTCCGTAGTCTTCCCGCATTCGGACCCGGCGAGCAGGCCGAGTGGCGAACGCTCCCGGACGGATCCGAGCTCCTGAACGCGTCGACCATGGATCATTCGGATGCGGTGATAGCGAAGATCAGGAGGATCAAACCGGGCGGCGGTCCGATCTCGTACCGCCGGCTTGAAGGCGATCTAGCGCGAACTCTGGTCGCGGGGCACCGTGCCTTGCCGGTCCATCCGACGGTCGATAGGACAATGTCCGTCCGCGAGGCCGCCCGGCTCCAGGGGTTCCCCGACAACTACGTGTTCTGCGGGCCGAGAGCGGATCAACCGCTGCAGGTCGCCAACGCCGTGCCGCCTCCAGTCGCGCGAGCGCTAGGTCAGCACCTTCTCCCTCATGTGGCGGCTCGGAAGGCTCTCGCTTCGCGATCGTGAACGGCGCTCGAGTCTGACTGAGAGTTCCTTGTTGTACCTATCATGCTTGCCATTGCCCGCTCCGCCACGAATCCACGAGCATCGAGCGTCAGCCGCCGTGTCCCCCCTCCCGGCGGTGGCGTCGTGTCGGGTGGGTCTCCAGCTCGAGGAACGTACGCCCTCTTGACGGTCATGACATCCTGATCAGATGGCGATCGTCCGCGTGCGCGCGCGCCGCTTGATTGGCTCGGCCCTCGATCACTCAGTGCCGTGTCTCATTCCTCTCGCTACAACAGATCCGATCCGCACGGACAGCTGCGCAGTGCCTTGGGACTGCCCCAGAGTTTGGTTGACTCCTGAGCTGGGAGGATGACCCTCCCGGGAAGGAGACTCCACATGCCCCAGGTGTACCCCCTGGAGTTCCGCTGGGACGTCGTCGCCGTGGCCAGGCGCAGAGAAGCCCCGCTCACCCAGATCGCCAAGGACTTCGGCGTCTCCCCGACGTGTCTGCACCGCTGGTTGAAGCGGGCAGAGATCGAAGACGGCGTCCGTGACGGCCTGCATGCTCGCCGAGGAGGCCGAGATCCGTGGGCTTCCGCAAGCGCAACCGGCTGCTCGAGCAGGAGAACGAGGTCCTTCGCCGGGCCGCCATCTACCTGGGCCAGGGTGTCCTCCCAAAATGATGTACCCGCTGGTCCGCGAGCTGGCCGTCGACGGCATCCCCGTCACGGTGACCTGCCGGGTGCTCGGGTTCTCCACCCAGGCCTAGCTACAAGTGGCGCTCGAACCCGGTCTCGGATCGGGGACTGGTCCGACGCCCACCTCGTCGACGCCGCCCTGCGGACGTCCACGCCGACGACCCCGCCTTCGGCTACCGGTTCATCGCCGACGAGCTGGCCGCGGAGCACGGGATCACCGCGAGCGAGAACCGGGTGCACCGTCTGTGCAGCGCACACGGCATCTTCTCCGCGCTCGCCCACAAGGCCGGCCGGCGCCCCAGGCCCGGAGAAGCGGTGGCGGACGACCTGGTCCGCCGGGTCTTCGCCGCCGACGTTCCCAACGCCCTCTGGTACACCGACATCACGGAGCACCGCACGGACGAGGGCAAGCTCTACCTGTGCTGCGCTGAAGGACGCCTGCTCGGGTCGCATCGTGGGCTACTCGATGGACCTCGAGGATGAAGGCCTCCCTCGCGGTGGCGGCCGTCCGCAACGCCATCGAGCTTCGCCGGGCCCGTGCTTATACTGTGCTGCACTCCGACAGGGGCAGCCAATTCCGCTCCAAGAAGTTCGTCCGGCTGCTCCGCAACCACGGCCTCCTCGGGTCGATGGGCCGCACCGGCACCTGCGCCGACAACGCCGCCATGGAGTCGTTCTTCGCCCTGCTGCAGCACAACGGGCTGGACCGGGGGCGCTGGCAGACCAGGGAGGAGCTCCGCCTGGCGATCGTCACCTGGATCGAACGCACCACCACCGCCGGCGCCGTCAGCGGGCCCTCGGTAAGCTCACCCCGATCGAGTTCGAGGCCGTGCACGAGGTCGCTTAAGCGGCCTGAAAGCCGTCAACCCCGCGAGTCAACCAAACCTGGGGCAGACCCACCCGAGGTTGACCGGATGTCGGCGGACTCCAACCAGGAGGGGGAAGTGGGAAGTGATGGGCACGGTGAGGCTACCCAGCGCATAGCAGATCGGCAGTCGCATGAACTAGGTCGGCGATCAAGGCCATGGCTGTGTCGCATTGCTTGACCACATTCGCGGGTGCCCGATGGTTGCGTTGGACGCTCGGGGAGGACGGGTTGGCGTAGTCCAGCTGATGCGCGATGTCGTTGCGGGCCTTGAAGAAGCCGTCGAGCGCGGAGAACCGCCTAGACGGGAGCCTTAGGTTCGTGATGCCGAGCACATCCCTTACCCGTTCCTTGAGGTCACTGCTGCCCTGGAAGCTCGCTTTGGTCATGGCGCCCATATAGCGCTCGATGAGCTGGGACCTCGGATCTGCGGCGGCGATCGCATCGAGCAGTCCATCGGGTGGCTTTGGCTCGTAGAGTTGGCTCTTCAGGTACTCGCGGAATCGGACTTCTGCGGTACCTCCGCGATGCAACAGTACTGGTAGGGCGTCGCGGATCAGCTGTTGACAGCACGCGTCGATTCCACTGGACGTGAAGACCAGGGCGGCACGAAGCAGGTTCACCTGATCCCGGCTCAACCGGCCCTTTGTACTGCCCTTCGCTTGGCTGGCAACCTCTCGGATGCGCGAGAAGCTGTCGAGCAGGCCGGTGACGCTCTCGTGGGTGGCCTTGAGGTATCGCCACGTCCGCCGGACCTGAGGGCATCGTCCGGTTGGGGCGCTGGGGAGCGAGGCAAGCGAGAAGGACTTGAGGCCTGGCACGAACCCCTCCCGGGATGAGCGGTTGCGCTAATCCGGGAATCTGACTTCAGAGAAGCGGAGTGTCAACGTCGCCCGGTGTCGTGGTGCCAGGGCCCGCTCGCTGAGCCGAACTCGCGACACTGGCAGCAAGCTCGGGGCGTTCGGCCCTTCCCGGGGGACTAGCCTCGGATCGGCGTCGGGCCGGGGGCACGAACGCCCGCGAGAGCGGGTGCGCGTCTTCGGTGCTGAGGTCCGAGACGCGGAACTCCTCCTGCGGGGGAAGTCGCCGAAGATCGGTGACCTCCCAGTAGATCGCCCAGGGGTCCTCGCCCGCGGTCGATGGCGGGCGAAGGCGTTGGTCGGCACGCCGCATCGCTTCGTGCGTCACGTAGCGCGTGTAGCGACCGTGCCAGCGTACGAGCGATTCTCCGACCGGCCGCTCGTCATCGAGCGACTCGTACAGGTAGACCGGCGCACCGGCAACGACGCCTCGCTCCCAGAACAGGTCCACTCGCTGCGTCCAGAACAGCACGGTCGTCATGTGGTTCTCCGACGCGCTGTCGAGATGCACCTTGGCACTGGGGCGAACAGGGCGGTGGCGAGTGGCTTCTGCTTCATGGATGTCCCTCACGCCGGGTTGCTGCCAAAGGGCCGGCTTGTGCGCCGTCGTCCCTTCAGATAGGCGTCGGCAGCGCGCTGGTCAGCCTCGATGTTCATCTCTCGTGGCACATAGCTGATCCTGATGCGATCTCCGAACTCCTGGATCAGCTTGCCGGCGTCCCGGTGAAGCTGTTCGTACTTCTTGCGCTTCGGCTTCTCCTTGGTGATCTCGGTGACCAGGGTTGCCCTGTCCGAGTACACATGGAGCTCCGCCGGATCATGAGATCGGGCCATCTTGAGCCCCGCGATGAGGGCCCGGTACTCCGCCCTATGGATGTCCTCCTCGTCGATCGTTCTCGAGATGTAGTCCACGACGACCAGAGACCCGCGAACGTGCTGCCGGAGTACCGCGCCGATCGCGGCCACCCCCGACGGGTTGTTCCGAGAGGGCTTGCTCGCGTCCGTGTTCAGGTACATCCAAGCAGACATCGGTTCCCCTCCCTGCCGAGCGACAGCTCGCGGCCTCATCGATGGGCACATTTGGGCGGATGGTAGCTGCATCGCATGCCGTGGGTTCTCTTCACGGCGTCCCAAGGTCCAGGGAGCGGGGGCAGAAGCCGATACCGAGAGCAGGATTGTGAGGGAGGCACAGGTGACCCGGCGCGCGAAGCCAAGAAGTGGTCGGCGGGTGCGAAGACGTTCGAGAAGAACAAGCAGCGGGTTCTGGCCGGAGGGACTTTCGCGTCGCAGAAGTCCTCCGATTGGCGCAGGAAGTCAAAGCACCGCTGATGTGGTATCCGGATCAGTCCGAGGCAGCGCTGGACGGACGACGCGGTCGGGTTCTCCGGGAAGCGGCGTGGGCTGCCCCGTCCCGGGAATCGACTAAAGGATGCGCATGGAAGTCATCGTGTGGAACATGCAGCACAACGAGGGCAACTGGGGGCCGCCGCGTCGCGGCGGCGAGCTCGCGGCGGATCTCCACCTGTTGTGCGAAGCACCGAAGCCGCCTCGAGACATCGTAGCGATAGGCCAGCGGCGAACGGTCGGCCTCGCAGGCGACCTCCCGCTCGATAGGCCCGTCATCCGTGAGTGGTCCACGGCGGTGGCCGCTGACTCAGGCCCGACCTTCATCACCGACGCACGTCGCGCGCGCGAGTACAGGGATCGCCCACCTCTGCCGTTCAAGCCGTCTCGGCCGGGCACCTGGACCGCCGCACGCGTGAAGCTCGGTCGACTCACAGTCACCGCGGTCGCGCTGTACGGGCTCCTTGATGAGATGTCGGACGATCCATGTACCGTCCCTCTTCGGAGCTCGCCCCGATCTTCGACCACCGGGTCTACAGCAAGTATGTGCTGCTGGGCGGCGACTTCAACATCTTCGCGAACCCCCGTCCGGTCGATCGCGCTCGCGAGCGGCATCGATCGGTGCTCATGCGCCTCGAGGCGTACGGTCTGACGAACTGCCTGGACGGATTCCTACGGCCGACGCGGGATGCCCGTGAGGATCCCTGCCCTTGCGGCGCGAAGCACTGCCGTCAACATTGGAGGACGTTCAGGAAGAAGTCCATCCACTCGCGGGCGTGCCTACCAAGAGGACTACCTCTTCATCTCCAGGGCGATGGCCGATTTCCCCCGGGAGTGCAGCGTGCTCGCGTTCCAGCGGACGAGCGACCACGCTCCCGTACGGGCGATGTTCGATGTCTAGCGGCAAGGAGGACTCGCGCGGGCGGCGCGGATCACCGAGCGCTCGGGCGGGATAGGAAGCGGATGAGAGAGTTCGACGGAGCCCGCGAGTTGCCCGAGGATTGGGCTGCCGCGCTCGGCGAGGAGTTCGAGAAGCAGTACTGGAGGAACCTTCGGGACTTCGTATTCGGTGAGCGGAGGAGCTACGCCGTGTACCCGCCTGCTCGAGACGTTCGCGGCGTTCCACTTGACGCGGCTGGCCGACACGAAAGTGGTGGTCTTGGGGCAGGATCCGTACCACGGTGCCGGCCAGGCGCACGGGTTGGCTTTCTCCGTGCCGTGCGGCATCCCGGTGCCACCATCGCTCGGGAACATCCACCGCGAGCTGCACGACGACCTCTGTGTGCTGATCCCCGAGCACGGGAACCTCGAGCCCTGGGCGCACCAGGGGGTGCTTCTGCTCAACACCGTGCTGACGGTGCGGGCCGGCTCGCCCGGCTCACATCGGGGCGGCGGCTGGGAGACCTTCACCGATGAGGTGATCAAGATCGTCGACTCGAAGGCCGAGCCTGTCGTCTTCATTCTCTGGGGCAAGGTGGCTCAGCGGAAGAGGAAGCTCATCACGCGGACCCCGCCCGAGAGGATCATCGGATCGCCACACCCTTCGCCCCGGTCGGCTCTGAAGGGGTTCTTCAGAGCAGGCCGTTCAGCCGGGGCGAACTGCGCGCTCGTCTCGGCGGAACGCGAGGGGGTCGACTGGAGGCTGAGTGATGGGTGTCGATGAGGGCGAAGGACGCGGATCGTCCTCGCGGTGGGACGGTCCCGACGGAGCGGTCCCATGAGTGACGACGGGGACGAAGGGTCGACAACGTAGATGAAAGGCGGCCCGCCAGCAGCCCTTTGGTGTTCCGAGCCGCACCACTCGCTAGACTCAGCGCAGAGGAGCAGCCCAGTGGTCGACTCGGAAGCCAGGTCGTTGCGCGCAAAAAGCCGTCGCCCAGAACTCGTCGCCCTCGGAGCCTATCGACTTGGCCGGACCGGAACGATTACTCGGCTACGGGGACAGACCGCCAAGAAGGTCAACGACCTGTGGGGGGCTGCAACCGAGTACGCCGTGACGGCCGAGGACGGAACGGACCTGCTCCTGCAAGACATCCGGTGGGACAACGGCCAGCGTGACGTCAGGGCCGTAGAGCGGCACGATACGCCGTCACCGTATGACACGGTCGTGGGTCGCCTTCGAATCAGCGTGGATCCCATCGAGGATGATCTCTTCATGGAGCTCCGACAGGCGCGTATCAAGGCAGGTGGCCGAGCTCAACCTGCACCGGCGACTCTTGAAGAACTGGATGAGGGTGCCGGCGTATCGGTCCGATCGGCCCTCAGGGAGCTGGGCGGGCGCGTCGGCACCAAGGAAGTCCTCCTCGGCCGAAGAGACCAGACCCGCGACCGCTTGTGCTGCCGCTTCTCCGAGGCTTCGGTGCTGGTGCCGCCTGCGGTGTTCGTCCTCACGAGGATCGCCCCGGTAGGTCGCGGGTATCGGTGGCGATACTCCGACTAGTTCAGCCGGACTGATCCGTTCCGGATTCGACCGAATCCGTTCCGAGAACCCCCAGAACGGCGCTGACCTGGCAGGTCAGAGGTTTCCTGCCAGCCCCACCTGGCACGAGGGCGAGGGCGAGGACTGGCAGCCTGACTGGAAGGATATCGGGACCAGATCGTTCCCGAGCGTTGGCGAGGACAATGATCATCCAGGATCTCGAGGCCCGTTTCTACGTCTGCGGACCGTCGATGGTCGGGTACGGGGTGCGCAGGACGAGCTGGTCGTGAAGGATTACACGCTGGGAGCGATCGTCATGTGGGCCGATCTCCTCGCGCACTCCGATGTCCAGGTCCCGTCGAGGGCTAGTTCGAAAAGCCGTAGCGGTTGGGGGCGTCCGTTCACGGCGCTTCGCGGCGCAATCGGTCGGGATGGCGGCGCGTTCAGTGGCCGATGTCGCGACCGCCCGCCTCGACGAGCCCGCTCTCGTAGGCGAAGACCACGACCTGGGCACGGTCGCGCAAGCCGAGCTTGGCGAGGATGCTCGACACGTGCGACTTCACCGTGGCGGCTCCGATGAAGAGCTCCTTGGAGATCTCGGCGTTGCTGGCCCCGCGCGCGATCGCGGCCACCACCTCGCGCTCACGGTCGGTGAGGCGTTCCAGGCGATCCGACGCCGCGGTGTCGACCGCGAGCCGCTCGGCGAACTTCCCGATCAGGCGTCTCGTGATCGATGGAGCGAGCAACGCTCCACCGTCGGCCACGGTGCGCACGGCGGCGACGAGCTCGTGGGGGGCGATGTCCTTGAGCACGAAGCCGCTGGCCCCGGCGCGCAATGCCCGGTAGACGTACTCATCGGGATCGAACGTCGTCAGGATGAGCACCCGCACGTCCCAGTCGGCGTCCGCGAGGATCCTCGAGGTTGCCTCCAGGCCGTCCATGTCCGGCATCCGGATGTCCATGAGGATCACGTCCGGGCGATGCGCACGTGCAACCTCGATCGCCTCGAGCCCGGTCCCGGCCTCGGCCACGACGTCGATGTCCTCCTCGTGACCGAGGACCATGGCGAACCCGCCCCGCACCAAGGCCTGATCGTCGACGACGGCGACGCGGATGCTCATGCCGGCTCGTCCCCGATCGGCAGGAGGGCAACGAGCCGGAAACCCCCACCCGGACGCGGCCCGGCGTCGAGACTTCCCCCCAACAGCAGAGCGCGCTCGCGCATGCCGACGATCCCGTGGCCGGACCCGGGCAGGATGGTGGCGCCGTGCCCCTCATCGAGCACCTCGATGGCGACCCGATGGTGGTCGCTGGTGAGCCGCACCTCGGTCCTGGCGCTGGGTCCGGCGTGTTTGAGCACGTTGGTCAGCGCCTCTTCGACGATGCGGTACGCGGACAGGTCCACGCGGGCCGGGAGATCGGTCCGCACGCCCTCCATCGTCAGCGAGACATCGAGACCTGCGTCTTCGAACTGGTCGACGAGCCGGGGGACGTCGGCGATCCCCGGCTGGGGACCGAGGTCATCGCGTTCGGCCTCCGGCCGCAAGACATCGAGCAGATGGCGCAACTCATCGAGCGCCTGACGTCCCGCTTGTTCCACCGCCTCCATCGCTTGCAGGGCACCCGCCGGGTCGTCGGCAGCAACGGTCTTGGCGGCGCCGGCCTGCACCGTCATCAAGCTCACGCGATGAGCGACGATGTCGTGCAACTCGCGCGCGATACGCGTCCGTTCCTCCGCCACCACCCGGCGGGCCTCGGCCGCGCGTTCTCGCTCCAGCTCGAGCGCGCGCTCGACACGGAACCTCATGCGGCGTCCGAGGTACCACACCCCCGCCATGACGGCGAACCCGAATCCGACGTCGGCGGCGCTCATGTCCTCCCCGGTAAGCGGCGCGCTCAGCACGAAGACCAGCGCGACACCCAACGCGACGTAGCTCCACCGTTCGGTGGTGACGTAGCGAGCGACGCTGTACAACGCGATCAAGAAGGACACCCCCACCACCTGGGAGTAGTCCAGGATCCCGGAGAGCTCCGCCGCGATCAGGGTCACGGCGAGCACGGCCAGGGGCTGGGACCGACGCCAGAGGATGACGCCGCATGCCACCGCGAAGACGAAGAAGGCGAGGACGGGTACGTCACCGAGCGGGCGGATGGCGAGGTCGTCCGGGTTGGCGCCCTCGACCACGAACACCGACAGCAGGAACACGACGATGGCGAGGGCGGTGTCCGCTGCACGCGGCCAGCGCGTGAACGGGCCTCGATACTGCCGCTGGGCGCTCCCGGGCGGAGCCTGAGCCTGAACCTGAACCTGCACAGCCATGCGGTTCACCTCGTTTCGATGATGATGGCACACCCCGAGAGCCGGTCCACGGTTCGCGGCGTCCGGCGACCACGGTAGGCCGCCTCGACGACGTCGTCGTCCTCCCACAGACGGTTCCGGTCTCCGTCCCCAGGGGGAGCGTCGGAGGCTCGGCGACCCACCAGGAACCGTCTTGCGGGGGAGCCTTCAATCGTTCCGTGGGGCGGCGACGGCGAGCACGTGGGTCCCTACCTTCGTCACGTACCCGCCGTCGAGCGCTCGGGCTCACGGCCACGGAACGAAGGAGGATCCTCATGAAGCTCTCCACCGAGTCGTTGGCTCGATCGGCGGGCCGCCACCCGTGGCGGACGCTGGTCGTCTGGGTTGTTGCGCTGGTCGCGGCCGCCGTCCTGGCGTCGCAGTTCCTCGGCGATGCCCTCACGACCGATACCGACTTCACGAACGATCCCGAGGCGAAGCGCGCCGCCGCGCTGGTGGAAGAGCGGCTGCGCGGGGCCGACGCCGACACGGAGTTCGTCGTCGTGACGGCGGGGTCGACGGTGACCGACCCCGCGTACCGGGCCTTCGTCGGCGAGCTGCAGGCGGCGGTCGCGGCCCTCGGCCCGGACGTCGTCCAGCACGTGGGGAGCTACCTGACGAACGAGGGTCCGATCTCCGAGAGTGGGCGATCGACGCTGCTGCCGGTGACGCTGGCCGGCGTCGACCACACCGCGCTCGGTGAGCATGCCCGGCAGCTGGTCGACAGCGTGAAGGGCGTCGAGGTTCCACGAGGCTTCCGAGCGCTCGTGGCCGGGCCCGCCACGCTCGAGAACGACTTCATCCGGCTCGCCGAGGAAGGGCTCCAGAAGGGCGAGGGCATCGGTCTGGCGGTCGCGCTCGTGGTGCTGCTGCTCGTGTTCGGTGCGGTCGTCGCCAGCCTGATCCCGATCGTCCTCGCGGTGATGGCGATCGCCATGGCCCTCGGTGCCGCCGCGCTGTTCGGCCTGGTCTTCGATCTTCCGTTCTTCATCGCCAACATCATCACGATGATCGGTCTGGCGGTCGGCATCGACTACTCGCTGTTCATCGTGTCCCGCTACCGCGAGGAGCGGGGCAGTGGCCTCGACAAGCTCGACGCGATCGCCCACACAGGCGCCACCGCAAGCAGGGCGGTGCTCTTCTCCGGCCTCACGGTCATGATCGCGCTCATGGGCATGCTCCTGCTGCCCAACACGATCTACCGGAGCATCGGTCTGGGGGCCATGCTCGTGGTCGTCATCGCGGTGGCAGCCTCGCTGACCCTGCTCCCCGCGGTGCTGGCGCTGATGGGGGACAGGGTCGATGCGCTGCGCATCCGGGGCCGAAGGAGCGGCTCTGCGCAGCGGCAGCGGCGGTTCTGGGATCGGATCGCCGGGGCGGTCATGCGCCGACCGGTGGTGAGCATCGGCGTGGCCGTCGGCATCCTGGCGGTGGCCGCCCTTCCGTACCTCAGCATCCACGAGGGGTTCTCGGGCGTGAGCACGCTGCCCGACGGGGTGGACTCCAAGCAGGCGTTCGTCATCCTGGAGCGCGAGTTCTCCGGTGGCCTCGGCTCGCCGGTGGAGATCGTCATCGACGGCGACATCACTCCGCGGGTGGTCGCCTCCATCGAGGACCTGCGGGCCGCGTTGGCGGCCGATCCATCCTTCGGCCCGTCCGATGTCGAGGTCGATCGGGCGGGCGACCTGGCGCTCGTGTCCGCACCCTTGTCCGGTGACATCGTCGGCGATGCCGCGCTGGACGCGATCCGAGAGCTGCGCCTCAGCGTCGTCCCTCGGATCTTCGACGACGTGCCGGCCGAGGTGCTGGTGGGCGGCGACACGGCGTACAACGTCGACTACCTCGACCAGACGAAGCGATACACGCCCATCGTGTTCCTGCTGGTGCTCGGGTTGTCCTTCGTGCTCCTGACCGTGGCGTTCCGCTCGCTGGTCATCCCCGCGAAGGCGATCGCCATGAACCTCCTGTCGGTCGGGGCCGCCTTCGGGATGCTGGTCCTGTTCTTCCAGCGGGGCGTGGGGCCCGAGTTCTTCAAGGACATCGCGGGCTGGCTCGGCTTCGGCCAGGTCGAGGCGATCGAGGCGGGGCTGCCGTTGTTCATCTTCGCCGTCCTGTTCGGGCTGTCGATGGACTACCAGGTCTTCCTGCTCTCCCGCATCCGTGAGCGGTTCGATCACACCGGCGACAACCCCGGGTCGGTCGCCCACGGGCTGCGCTCCACCGGCGCCCTGATCACGGGAGCCGCGGCCATCATGGTGGCCGTCTTCGCTGGCTTCGCCGCCACCCCACTTGTCGGGCTGCAGCAGATGGGGTTCGGGCTGGCGGTCGCCGTCGCGCTCGACGCCACCCTCGTCCGCTGCGTCCTGGTTCCCGCCGCCATGAAGCTCCTCGGCAACCGGAACTGGTATCTGCCGTCCTGGCTCGAATGGCTCCCCAACGTCAGGGTCGACGGCGTGGCGAAGCCCGCCCCGGTCGCCGAACCCGGTGACTCAGAGCGCGAACTCGTTCCTGTCGGATGATCGCGATGCCAGCCCAAGGGACGCTCCGGCGTCCCTTGGGCGGCATCCGTTGCACCTGATCGGCGGTCCTCGACTCGGTCACTGCCGCAGTAGATGCACGGTTCCACGGTCCCAATCATGGCAGCCGATCCGGCGACGCCTCCCGTGCTCGCGCTTCCGGCCCCTCACGATCCGCGGACATGGTTCCTACTGCGTAGACCTCCTCGACTCTGCGAAATCGAGTAGTTGACTGGCCTAATGTGCTCGGGTGAGGTGGTGGCGGAGGAACCGGGCTAAGAACGAGCAACCCGACACAACGCGTGGATGGTTCGACTTTGGTGGCGTCGTCGAGCCCGACTTGTCCGAGCCGCAGCGACGCCTGCTCATCGCTGCGAGAGCTCGCCTCGATTCGCTCGCACCGTCGAGGGTAAGCGCCTGGGAATCGTGGGCGTCATTTGAGCCGCCATACACGGTTGACGGAGCATTGTGGCTTTGCGTGGAGATCCCTGCAGAGCGTCACGACAGCCTGCAGCTCGGCATCTGGGCCGAGACGATTGTCGGCGGGTTGCAGGACCGGCACTATGCCTGGGATTACCCCAAGGGTGAGCGGTTCCGCGCAACCATCCACACGGACACACTTGACGCGTCGATTACCGAAGCGCTCGACTGGTTGGAAAGCGAGATGCGCAACCGCGATCTCGTTTAGTGGACGTTGCTACCTGCGATAAGGCAAGCGGGTCGCCCTTGAGGAGGGTGCGGAGAGCGAGCTCCGATACCCAGTCTGAGCTCGTGACAGGTGGATCCGGGTGGGGTTGTCGCGAGCCGAGGCTGACAACCGGCCGCTGGCGTCCTCCGCAACCGGAGTTGGGGGGCAGCTTCGGTCGCCGCCTTTTCACTCAGTGAACCGTGCACCTCCAGCTGATCGACCTGATGCTGACGACGCCATCGCCGTAGCGCAAGGGCCTCGAGCGGTGCCCGTTTGGAGGAAGAGAAGTGGACCAGTGAATGTGATCCTGCACCGTATCCCCGTCCGACAGGATGACCGAGATACCCCAACGGCAGGACACTCCTTCGGCTTGGTTGGTGCGATTCCTGAACGTCCAGGTGGTCGCCCCGCCGGTGAGTGACTCGGTGATCCGGAGCTCTTTCGACCTGTAGACGGTGGGGGCTCCTCCAGCTGATGCGGGAAGCGCGGTCAGCGCGAGGAACACGCAGACGACCCCCGCCAGGATGGCGCGTCGCACGATGCCTCCCCTCGACAGATTCCATCGTAGGTATCGGTTCCACCAGGCGGTTCGACCTGAGGACCTGAGGGCCCCTCGATCTCAGGACGTTCGAGGGACGTCGCGGCCCGCGGCTCGGTGCGTTCGCGTGCCTGCCGAGTTCTCCTAGACGACCGGCTCGACGTGCGGGGCCGGCTCCCGGTGAGCCCAGTGGTTGAGCTCGATCCCGAGGCCGGAGACCCAGCGGACGTACCGTTGGCACTCGCGGCAGCCGAGCACCAGGGCGCTGAGCTCGCGTTCGGCGGCGGTCTTCACGTCCGGGAGCACCTGGCGGAGCATCTTGAGGTCGATGACCAGCGGGTGAACCCGCTCCCCGTCTCGGCGAAAGCCTCATCTACAAGCACGTCGGCCTTGCCAGCCTGCTCGGCGAGGGTTCGGACTGCTCCCTCAAGGATGTCCTGTCCTGTCGGGTCACGGGGGGATCGTAGGGGCGCGTGCCGACGGTGCCGTGGCAGCCCGGCATGAAACGAGGGCGACGTCGAGCGGCTCCGGGACTGCCGACCAGAAGAAGCAGTGGCGCTCAACCTGATTCGTGAAGGCCCAAGCTCGTAGTCCTCGGCGATCCCACGGAACCAGGACGCGGGTCCCTCGGACAGATGGGCTGGCGATTCCCGAACCGACGTGTCGTAGGTGAAGGTCGCCTCTCATGGTCGGGCAACGGCCTCAAGAACGGACCGCGGGCGGCCGTAGGATTGGGTATGGCCGCGCGCAGGTTGGAGCCCGGTCCCATCTTCGCCGACTCACGTCGGCGCTCGGGCCCGCACTCGCGCCGGGACCGCGACTGGCAGATCGTCATAGTCGGGGTTTCCCTCGTCGCGATGCTCCTGTTCGAGATGTTCCATTCGCCGCCTTGCAGCTTGGCGTTGTCGAAGTGCACGGGAACTGAATTCACCGCGAAGATCGCCGTCAACCTCATTTGGGGAACCGTGATGGGGACGTGGGTGGGCGTCGCTCTCGCGGCGATCATGGGCATGATCGTTGACGCCCTGGACGCCCACCGATCGGGAGGAACGACCGCGCCGTTGGTCCGAATCATCGTCGCGACGGCCGCCGTCATCATCGTCCTCGTGGTCGTCCTCGTGCGGTTCCATTTCCTTGCGTAGTAGAGCTGAGGCGCGCAACGTTCGCCGCAACTGTCCGGTTCGGGGCCACGCGAGGCTGCCCCTCCCCCCGGCGGTCCCGGATAGCCCAGGTCCATGGGGTCTGACCCGCCCCTCCCCCGGCCTGTAGCCTCGCTGTCGCCATGCTTCGTCGGACAGCGTTCGTGACGCTCGCGATCTTCGCGGCCACATGTTCGATGTCGGAACCGGCCTCGAATGAACCGGTGTCCGGCGATGGCGCCGTGATCATCAGCGGAGACATCGAAGTTCATGACGTGATTCGGCTCTCGGAAGTGAATTCGTATGCGACGCCCTCACCGCCAGATCGCGAAGGATTCATTGACCTCGAATGGGACGGCCAGACAGTAGGGGTCTACCTGAAGGGTCCAGCGGCTGAGGGCGAATCGACGAACGTTAAAGTTCACGTTTCCTTCGATGCGGATGACGGGGTTACGTGGCTGTTCGCGTCCAATGTCCGGAAGAACCGGGGTCGTTGCTCGATCACGATCACGGCCGTTGGTCCTGTTGGACTCGAAGGATCCTTCCGATGCGCCGATGTGCGACCCGTGGTCACTGGCTCGGACGGATCTCGCGGGGATCCGCCAGGCCGAGATCCGCGAGTCGAAATCGCGGGGGATTTCGTCGTCAGGACGTGATCGGCCGTAGGGTCAGATTCGTGGCTGCTGTCGAATGCCTGCTCTGCCTCCTGTGCTCCAGCCGGCCACCGTCCCGGCGATCGGCAGGTACGACATCGCCGGGCTCGGTGAGGGGACCGTCCCCATGGTTCCCTGCGAGCGGCACGCCGGCCTTCTCGAGGACCACGTGCTCACGTTGCGCGCGGAGCATCCGAAGGGCGAATAGGCGTCTCTGCCTCCTCGGGAGCGGGCAATCAAGGTCGAGGGACCACAAGCCGACCCTGAAGACGTGACGACTTCTTCAGCCGCGCCCGTCCCGGAGCTCCAGCTGCACGAGCTCTACCGGGACTGCGCCCAGATCGCGGCGAGGCTGTTCATCGGCTCCGACCCCTGTCCCGAGAATCCTCTGGAGATCTACCTGCCGGTCCCCTGCGGCGAGCGTGTGCTGGCGGCCCACCCCGATCTCGTGGTGTCCCTCATCCACACCGGAGCCCACGCTGAGTACCCCGGGCAGATGCTCCTGGTGTGGCCGATCAAGGACGGCCCCGTCCCCGACGTCCCCAAGGCTCGGCGCGTCGCCCGGCTCATCGCGGAGCACCTGAGACAGGAACCTCACGGAGAGAACGGCCAGCATCCCTTGGTCTATCTCCACTGCCAATCCGGGGTGAACCGTTCGGCTCTCATGGCGTGTCTCGTCCTGCTCGAGCAGGGGATGAGCCCGAGGGAGGCCATCTCCCGGGTCCGCGAACGGCGGCAGGGGTCGCTGTCGGACGAGTACGCCGACTGGCTACGCACTCTCCAAGCCGGCGGACGAGCCATCGGAGGCTCTGCGGGCCGATGAGGGTGATCCGATCGACCATGGCCGGTTCCTCGACGAGCTCAGGTCCAGGGCTCACTCCGACGAGTTCCGTTCCGCCATCGACACGATCGGCGCGCGTCTTCCCGACGCCGATAGGGATGAGGCGGTGTCGCGGCTCGGCCATGGGATCGCTGCGCTCGAGGCGGTACCCGCCGCGATCTTCGCCTTCCTCAATTGCCCCGACGCCTTCGCAGATGCCGTGATCGGGGCCGTCAGCCTCGGCGGAGACACCGACACCATCGCCGCCATGACCGGCTCGATCGCCGGCGCCCGCCTCGGCGAACGCGCCATCCCCGCGATATGGAGAGAGGGGGTTGAAGGAGCCGCCGAGGTGGTCGGGCTCGCAGATGCCCTGTGTGCGCGGTCGGCTCGGGGGTCTTCATGACGTGGGGCGCAACGGCGTCCAAAGGGTTGTCAGCGGACCGACCTATGCCGATGGGGCGCTGGACGGAACACGGCATGCCACGCCAACCGAAGACCCTACGGCCTACTTCAACAGCAACGCCGTCTGCGGGCGCGGGGTCACTCCATGCCCGGCCATGGCCAGCGTGTCAGATCGGCGTCCACCTGAGCGCCGAGGATGCAGAACTCGTTGCCTTCGGGGTCGGCAAGGACGATCCACGACACGTCTTCGCCCTGGCCCACGTCGGCGCGTTGTGCGCCTAGTGCGAGCACGCGCTCGACCTCCTCGTCGCGAGATCGGTCGGTCGGGCTGACGTCGATGTGGACGCGGTTCTTGACCGATTTGCCTTCGGGCACCGGCACGAACGCGATCAGCGGCACCGCGGGGGCCGGCGGCTTGAGCCACGCGATCTCGTCGTTGGATCCTCCAACCTCCCACCCCAAGACGTCGCCCCAGAAGCGCGCGAGCGCTTCGGGGTCGCGGGCGTCGACGATCAACTCGGTGAACCTGCACGCCATGAGCCCTCCCTCAAACGGAAGCCGGGGCTACTTCTTGACGTACACCACCATCGTCGACGGGATCATCCCGGCTCGCTCCGCCGCCGCCGCCAGTTCCGAAGAGAAGGAGCTCTGCACTGCCTGGAAGGCCTCCATGTCAGGGACGTCCCACGTGCTGGCGACCTGGTTGCTGCCGTCCGCGGCGACGTAGCTGGCCCCGTCCGACGCGACCGCCGACATCGCGGGGACCATCTCTGCCTTGAACTTCAACCACTCCTCGACGTCGTTGACCGCCGCGGTGACGATGATCTGGGGCATGACGAGTCTCCTTCCGGACGCCGACCAGCTCGGGGCGGCAACTATACGAGACCCTCACTAGGGTCGGGCGCGCCGCACTTCGACGCGGTGCTCGCGGTAGCGGATCAGGTCCCAGGCGATCAGGCCGCAGCAGACCGCCGCCGCGAGCGCGAGGGAGGCGAGCGCCGGGAGCTCGAGTGCTCCTGGGATGAGCGCCAGCATCGCGAGGCCGGCCGTGAGCCGGCCCGGGCCGATCCATCCCGGTCGCTCGGTCGTCGTGTGGCGGATGAAGTGGACCACCCGGAACCTTTGAAAGACGTGCGTCAGGTAGTAGAGCGAGAGGCCGCCACAGAGCGCGACCGCGGGGACGGCACCGAGCGGTTCGTCGACGCCCTCGATCGTCCCCTTCAGGCCGAGGGCGAACAGGACGATCCCGGCGATCATCGGCAGGTGGAGGTAGCGGTAGTAGTCACGCGCGAGCTGGGCCTGCATCGCCCCGCTCGTCTCCGACAGCTGGCGCTCTGCCAGGACGGCCAGGACGTCGAAGTACGCCCACCAGAGCGCCGCGATGACGAGGATGCCCAGGATCGCCGCCGAGACGATGCCGGGGGTGAGCGGGACGTGGGTGGCTCCCACGCCCAGGGCGATGACCGACTCACCGAGCGCGATGATGACGATGAGGCCGTAGCGTTCGGCGAAATGGTTCGGCGAGATGTTGGCCGCCCGTCCGCGACCGAAGACGACGTCTGAGTAGATGACGACGAGCGCGAGCACCCACATCGCCGCTCGCCAGGGGGTATCGACGAACGCGGCCGCGAAGATGAGGACGGGTCCGGTCGTCTCTCTTGCCGCGAAGCGCGTGAGCCGCCGCAGCGCGTTCCGGTCGCGCCCGCCGCTGATCATGTAGAGCGCCAGATTGATGAGCCGCACGACCAGGTAGGCGACCGCGAAGAGCACGCCCTCGTCTCCGAACGCGCCCGGGACCGAGAGAGCGACGAGGAACATCGCGATCATCGCGGCGAACATCCCCGCGCGCACGATGCCCTCCTCGGGCTCGAGGGAATTCGTCAGCCAGGCATAGCCCGTCCACAGCCACCAGATCGCCGCGAGGACGAGCAACCCATGTCCGAGCCCCCGCCAGGTGCGGTCGTTCGACATGAGCTGGGTGACCTGGGTGACCGCGAAGACCACGACCAGGTCGAAGAACAACTCCAGCGGTGTGACGCGCTGTTCGCGCTCGCCCTGTCGATCGGCCATCCGAAACCCCTCTTCCTCGAACGGCGCCAGCGTATGCCGAACCGTTGATCGAAGGCCCGAGTCGCTCCCTCCCCACCGGCGACCTAGAATCAATGATCGAGCGAGGTGATCCGATGTCGTCACTCGTTCCACGCGATCGGTACGCGGCACTCGGTCGCTGCACGTACCTCAACCAGGCGGCGCTGGGCCTGATACCGGTTCCGGCGGTCGAGGCGATGCATGCCTTCGTGGAGCAGGTGGCGCAGTACGGCAACCTCTTCCTCAGCGACGACCAGGAGGCTGCCATCCTCGACCGCGTGCGTTCGGCCGGCGCCCGGTTGCTGGGTACCTCAGCCGAGAAGCTGGCCGTCGTCGGGAGCGCGAGCGAGGGACTCGGCCAGGTCGCGTCGCTGCTCGCGGCCGACCGCGGGACCGTCGTGCTCGTCGCCTCGGACTTCCCGAGCGTCACCTACCCATGGCTGGTCGACGCCCGGCGACGAGGGATCTCGCTCCGATTCGTCGAGGACCGCCCCGACCGGAACCTCACGCAAGATCTCGTCGACGCGGTCGATCCGAGCACGGTGGTCGTCGCCTTCGGCGTCGTCCAGTACGCGACCGGTACACGCGTCGACGCCCACCGGGTTGTCACAAGGGCTCACGAGGTCGGCGCCCGCGCGGTCGTCGATGCGACGCAACTGGCCGGCGCGGGACCCGTCGAGACGGCGTCATGGGGCGCGGATGCGCTGGTGACGAGTGGCTACAAGTGGCTTTCCGCCCACGGGGGAGTGGCCTTCCTGGTCCTGGCTCCGGATCTGGTCGGACGGATGCCCGGGCTCGTCGGCTGGAAGGGAACGCGCGATCCGTTCGCCTTCGACGCGCAGACCCTTCGACTGGCCGAAGACGCGCGCCGCTTCGAGCTCTCGACCATGTCCTACGCATCCGTCATCGGGCTCGAGTCTTCGATCGCGATGCTGTCATCCATCGGGGTCCATCGGATCGACCGGCATGCCCGGCGCCTCGCGGAACGGCTCGTCGACGGAGTCGGTGAGTTGGGATGGCACCCGTTCAGGCCGCTCGGCGACCCCTCGGCGAGCTCTCACATCGTGTCCCTGCGGCACGCCGACCGCGATCCGGCGGTCGCGGCCGAGCGCCTTGCCTCCGACCGGCGGATCATCTGCGGTGGCCGAGGTGGTGGTCTGAGGATCTCCCTCCACGTCTACAACGACGACGAAGACGTGGACCGGCTCGTGGAGGCGATGCGGCGCCTGTGACGGCGCCTCCGAGGACCTCGGAGGGTTGGGCGTCCAAGGCGAGGCTGCTCGCCTGACGGCGGAGCTCGTCTCAGGCGCCGGACCGGATCCGGGCGGTCGATTCGCTCTCGGCCGGCCAGTGGCCGAGGTCCCCGGCATACGAGATGCGGAGGCGGTACCGTCCGGCCGCCAGGTCCCCGGCGGCGAACTCGAACTCGCCCGACTGGTTGGTCGTGACCGTCACCGGGGGATGGGCGGCCGGGTCGAGTCGCAGGACGTCCCGGTCGAGCTCGGCGCCGCCCAGGTACACGATCGCGGCGTACGCGCTGCCGGCGGAGGACTCGGGGACCGCGGCCTCGACGGAGAAACGGTACGCCGCTCCGGGAGTCACGGGGAACGGCGTCGTCGCGTCCACGCTCAGCGGCTGGGTGGGCCCGGCGACCAGCCGCAGCATCCGGCCCCCGTCGCGGTCGCTCGCGACGACCGTGGCGCTTCCCTCTCCGTACGGTCCCCATCCGTCCAGGCCCAGGCCGAAGTCCGGGTTGTGGATCCGGTTGGCCGATCCCTCCTCGGTGTAGGAAGTGCCATAGACGCGCACGTCGGCCTCGCCCGGCCCGGCGCCCTCGGTGTTGACCCGGAAGACGATCACGGCCGAGGTCGCTTCGTCCGGGACCACCCCGGACAGGCTGAGGACCTGTGTCCCGCCGCCCAGCGGCGTGGCCTCCAGCGCGACCGCCCCGACGACGGGATCGCCGTCGACCGTCGTCAGGGTCCCGGCGGCGAGCGCACCGTCGCCCGAAGCGGCGCCGGCCAGCTGCATCATCGTGCGCGCCCCGAAGTACCGCCGGATCAGCCCCGTGAACGTCGACGGGTCGCTCTCGGGGAGCAGGTGGTCGGGGTGGTCGAACCAGGAGCCGAAGACGACATCGTCGGGGGTCCCTCCCTGCACCTCCTCGTACGCGTACGCCCGCTGCATCGCGAGCGCGGCCCACGCCTCGTCCGAGTCCGTCTCCCCTCCGTTGTAGTACAGGCCCGTCCGAACCCCTTCGGCGCGCGCCGAGCCCTCCGCGGCGTGGAGCGCCTGGGGCCAATCGGCTCGCTCCCAGTCTGCGTCCAGGTGCAGGAACGCGAACCGCTCGCCGTTCGCATGCCCGTATGCGCGCAGCCACTCCGCCAGGTCCTCGCTCGAGATGTCGCTCCAGACCGGCTCGATGTCGCCGATCACGACGTCCGGTTCGACCGTCCTCAAGAGCCGGGCGTAGTCGGAGACCTCCCGCGCGATCCTGTCGGTCGACCAGTGGCACGCGTTGGCGCCGTCCCAGAACCGGCCGAACGCGAACGGCTCGTCGAGCGCGACGATGTCGACCGTCCCTCCCAGGCTCTGGATGCGCCGCACCTGGTCGAGGGTGAAGACGCCGCCGAACCCCTCGACGCCGCCGCCGCAATCCTCCGACGCCGGGAGCGGACCCAGCTCCAGCGCCAGAGCCATGCCCCGCCGTTCGACACCCTCGATGATCGTCCTCAGGTCCTCGTCGGTGGCGTAGTGCTCGACGAACGTCCCGGGGATCGAGAACACCCGGACCCGGTCGGCGGTCTGGGGCCAGGCGTCGGACGACTCCCACAGATCGAGATAGTCGACGGCGCCGTCGTTGAAGGGCAGGTCCGAGCCGGCCGGCAGGGGCGGAAGCGGGGCGAACCACACCTCCGGCCCAGAGGTCGCGTCGGGGCTCGGGACCGACCCGGTGGGCGACCCGCCGGTGGTGGTCGCGGTGGGACCCCCGTTCGAGGACGTCGGTCCGGTGCATGCCGCGATCACCACCAGCGAGGCCGCGAGCGGAGCCATGCCGGCGCTCCGCATCGACCACCCTCGGGGCGGCAATGGTGACCTCCTCAGCAGCACCTCGAGCTGCGCCGGGCACCGCCCGGCCGTCGGCCGATGCTACCCGGCCCGGGTGGGCACCGGGCCACCGTCGACGCACGGTCCCGCCGTCGGCGGATCGGCTGTGGACTGGGATCCCGCGTTGACCTCCCCGTCTGGGCCGCCAGCTGGACCAAGGAACTCGCCGATCCTGCCCGGGGGAGGGTCCCGCGCGGAAGCTGCTCACAGGTGAAGCCGATGCCACGCACGGCCTCGTTGTACGCGGGAGCATCCGCCGCCGTGACATCAAGGCCGGTGAGCGTGCCTTCCCCGGCGGCGTAGGTCAGGGTGAGGCTGGGTCCGTTCAAGCTCCATTCCAGTTCATAGCAAGGCCGAGACCGAGGATGCGATCAGGATCGGAGAAAGGTGATCACGGCCAAGACTCGCCGATGATCCTCCGGGCTCGGTTCCAGCCCCAGCTTCGAGAAGATCGACCGAGTATGGGCCTCCACCGTCTTTGAGCTCAGGAAGAGGCGCTGACTGATCGCCTGGTTCGATCGCCCCTCGGCCATGAGCGAGAGAACATCGCGTTCGCGCTCGGTCAGATCGTCGAGCGGCCCGGTCTCTCGCGGGCGCGTCACCAAGCGCGTCACGATCTCGGGGTCGACCACGGACTCGCCACGCTCGACGCGGGTGATCGCATCCGACAGCTCGACCATATCGTTCACGCGGTCCTTGAGGAGGTACCCGATGCCTCGAGCCCCGTCTGACAGGAGGCGGACCGCGTACACCGTCTCCAGGTATTGCGAGAGCACGAGGATCCCGACCTGCGGCGCGATCGCCCGGATCTCGTGAGCGGCGCGGATGCCCTCGTCGGTGAACGACGGCGGCATGCGGATGTCCAGGACGACGACGTCGGGCGAGGCCGTCCGAACCGCGTCGAGGAGTTGCTCCACATCCCCCGCCTGCCCCACGACCTCGAACCCGGACTCCCCGAGCATCCGGGCAAGCCCCTGCCGGAGAAGGACCGAGTCGTCCGCGAGGATCACGCGCACGGGATCACCGCTCGGATCCGCGTTCCCGTGGTCTCCGCGCTCTCCACCTGGAGCCGGCCGCCGATCGCGGACACGCGATCGTCCAACCCGCGGAGCCCCGATCCGCGCCCCAGGTCGGCGCCGCCGATGCCATCGTCCGCGATCTCCACCATGAGGCTTCCGTTGGCCCTCGCCACCCGCACGCTCACCCGGCTCGCCTCGGCGTGCTTGGCGACGTTCGCCAACGCCTCGCACACGACGAAGTACGCGGTCGCCTCGACCGTCGGGGGATAGCGATCGCTCGGCACCTCGGCCGACACGATCACCTGGGCTCGCTCCACGAGCGATTCGACCGCAGCCGACAGCCCCTCCTCGGTCAGGACGGCCGGGTGGATGCCCTGCGCGAGATCTCGGAGCTCGCTGATGGCCGCGGCCGCCTCCTCGGCGGCGTCGCCCAGGAGCCGAGCCAGCGTGGGATCCCCCGAGGAGATGGCCCGGTCTCGGGCCATCCTGAGTCCGAGGGAGAGCGAAAGGAGTCGCTGCTGTGCGCCGTCGTGGAGATCGCGCTCCAGCCTGCGCCGCTGCGTGTCGGCGGCCTCGACGATGCGGGCTCTCGAGGCCCGGACCTCCTCCAGCGTCGCGCGGACCTCGGCCTGCAACCGCTCGTTGTCGATCGCGAGCCGGGCAGCGGCCGATGCCGCCTCGACCAGCCTGTGTTCCTCCGACAGGGCGGGGTCGTGGATGATGACTCCGAGCGGCTGTCCGCCGCGCTCGATCATCGTCACGGCCCGGCGAGATGGGTCGGCGGGAAGCCGAACCGGCCGCCCCAGCGAGTCGACGAACGCCTGCCGGTCCGGCACCCAGTACGCGAGCTCGGCCGACGGGTCATGCAAGGTCCGTGCGAGCGCATCGCGAAGGCTCGTGCTGGGCAACGGCTCGCCGAGATCGATGAGGAAGTCGCCAACACCCGCCTGTCGGATCCCGCTCCGGAGCACTCCGATGAGGAACCCGATCGGAACGCTCAGCTTGGCGGCGACGACGCAATAGAAGATGGCGTCCCCGACCAGGGCCGAGGCGCCGACGACTCGGGCCACGATCTCCGCGCCGAGTGCGGCGAAGAGGAGGAGCGCCGACACGATCACCGGTGCGTAGACCCGGCGCGCGGTCTGTGTCGTCCGGTACCAGCGCGCGACGACGACGGCCACGACCGCGACGAGCACACCGATCGCGATCTTGTCTCGGATCCAGAAGAGACGATCGGCGAACTCCCCGCCGTGAACGATCTGGAGCGCGTTCTCGCCTGGCAGGCCGAGGGAGCGAGGGTCGAGGCCGAGGACCGCCAGGATCGTGAGACCCACCAGCGTGTAGATGACTCCGACGACGACGCGGTCGATCCGGGATCGCAGTCGGCCGTCCGGATACGCGAGCAGAACGTGACCGAGGATCGAGAGATGCACGGGTTGCAGGATCATGCCGATCCCGAACAGCAGGCCGTTCGGGTACACGCTCACCCCCGAGAGGGCCCACGAGACACCAGCCACGTACAGGAGCACCCCGAGCCGGTTGCGGGGGTTACGGGACCACATCACGATCCCGGCCGACATCGTCATGAACCCGACGATCACGTCCGCGACCAGCGTCTCCTGGGGGGCGATGCCCAGGGAGACGAATCCCGCCTCCCCCACGGTCGCGACGATCGGGACGGACGCCCAGAGCGCGATACGTCTGCCCCGGCTCACGCGCCCTCTCCGACGATGGCCGCGAAAGCGGTTCCGGAGAGATCCTCCTTCGCGATGAAGCCGGCAGCAGCGCTGGATCGCATCCGAGTCCGGTACGCGGTGACATCGTGGCTCGACGTCATGACGACGAGCGCGGGAACGTCCCTGGCGATGCGGTTCGCGACGTCGAATCCGTTCATGTCGGGCAGCACGACGTCCAGCAGGATCAGGTCCGGCCGGAGTCTCAGGGCGGCGGCGACCGCCGTCGCGCCATCGCCGGCCTCTCCGACCACCTCGTAGCCACTCATCTCGAGCATCTGCCGGGCGCGGGCCCGGAAGCTCGCGTGGTCGTCGACGACCAGAACACTTCGCACCACGGATGGATTGTCGCAACCGGAGGCCGCATGTTCCAGAGGGTCATCCCTCGACGGCGACGAGCGTTCCGGCGCGGGATCCGAGGGCTGGCCCCGATGCACCCAGGGATGACGCCTGGGTACGGTCGCCCGATCCCAGGACCGATCCGATCCCGGAAGGGAGGGCGAGGATGAGACCACTCCAGCGAACCAGGTTGCTCCGGAGCTCGATCGCCGTCCTGGTCGCCACGTTCGTCGCATGTGGCGGAACTCGTGGTGACCTTCTCGATCTGCCCGGCCACTCACTTGGCCCCTGTTCGCGGGAGTACGTCCACCGGATCGACGAATCCGTGGACACCACGGAGCTGGTCCCATGGCTGATGGCGATGGGCGATGGTGCGACACGCCCCGAGGCGTCGGGCTTGGGCATCCTGGCGGCGGCGCCCGCGCTGCCGGACGCAGCGGCGGCCTGGGACTCGGTCCAGGTAGCGATGATCCGCGACCAGATGACGCTGGCGGAGGCCGAGTGCGACCGGGACGCCGCGTTCTGGGTCCGGGCGCAGGCCGGGTTCGAGGACCGGATGGGGCCGGTACTCCAAGGGAGCGTGGACGCCACGACGAACGGCGACCCGCACCTCGAGACGTTCGACGGGCTCCGCTATGACTTCCAGGCCGCCGGCGAGTTCGTCCTGGTGAGCTCGACCGAGGACGACTTGCAGATCCAGATCCGCCAAGAGCCGTTGAGCGGCTCGCGCACCGTGAGCGTGAACACCGCGATCGCGGCGGACGTGGAAGGCGACCGGGTCGGGGTCTATGCGGGAGAGGAACGGATCGGCGTGTTCGTGGATGGCATCCTGGAGGAGGTGCCACCGACCGGCACGTCCCTTCCTTCCGGTGGCCGGATCGAGACCGGCGAGCAAGGCGCGTTCGTCATCCGATGGCTCGACGGGTCGGAGCTGAGGATCCTCCAACGGTCCGATCGTCTCGATGCCGTGGTCGCGCTGGTCGATGAACGTGCCGGTGAGGTGGCCGGCCTGCTGGGAGACGCGGACGGCTCGGCCGAGAACGACCTCACGCCTCGTGGAGAAGCGCCGCTCGAAGTCCGCCATGCGGACTTCGAGCAGCTGCATCGATCGTTCGGCGACAGCTGGAGGATCGACGACGCGGGCTCGCTCTTCGACTACCTGCCGGGTGGCGGCACCGCGACCTTCTCGGATGTCACGTTCCCAGATCGTCCGGTGACGCTGAACGACCTCGACCCGGGTGACCGTCGTCGTGCGTCCGGCGTGTGCGAGGCCGCCGGCCTCCTCGCCGAACCGTACCGGTCTGCATGCATCTACGACGTGGTGGTGACCGGCGAGGACTCGTTCGCCGAGCAGACCGCGACCGTCCTCCAGCTGGAGACGGTGACGGTCTCGCCGGTCAACGTCACGACCTTCGACGGCCTCTCGTATGACCTCGAGACTCCCGGGTCCTACGTCCTGGTCGAGGCGCCGGGCGGCGGCTTCGAGGTGCAGGCGACGATCGGCGTCGACGCCGACGCGACGAGCGTTCGTCTCGTCTACTCGGGCTTCGCCATCGATGTGGCGGGCGATGTCGTGGAGATCCGGGCCGGCACGGCTGAGGTGATCGTTGGCGGAGAGCCGCGCACGATCCCCGATGCGGGGCTCGACCTCGGTGGCGGAGGCTCGGTCACCGCGAGCGGAACCTCGTTCACGATCGCTTGGGCGGATGGAAGCTCGATCCAGTTGAGCGCCCAGGATGCGGCCGGATACGACGCGTCGTTCTCGCTCGCGGCGGAGCGCACAGGCGCGGTGTCCGGCCTCTTCGGCGACGCCGACGGCAACCCCAGGAACGACTTCATGACCCCGGCGGGGCGGGAGATCCACCCGTGGGGGGGTCCGCCCGACGTCTTCCGGGCACACGTGGATCTGGACTTCGCCTCGAGCTGGCGCGTGGCGCCGGAGGCATCGCTGTTCGTCGATCCGGACGCCTGACGGGGCAGACGGCAGCACCGCGAGCGCACAGGGAGAGGAGAGCGTCATGAGTGCACACCGATGCGCCGCCGGATCGGTCGCCGTCGTCTTTTCGGTTGCGGTCTGGGCGGTCGGCATCGTCGGTCCCCAGGCATCGGCCGATCCGAACGGCCTGGTGCCGATGCAGGTCTGGTACAACCCTGAGCTCGGCGACTACTTCAGCACCACGCACCCCGCGTGGACCCCGAACCCGGCGTCCCCGACCTCGATCCGGATCGGCTACCGGTACGTCGGCGTGCGGGGCTTGGTCTTCGATCCCGCGCGTCCCCAGCCCCCGGACACCTTGCCGCTCTTCGGCTGGTACAGCCCGTCGCGGGGCGACAACTTCGTGACGACGAACCCATCCTGGGCCGGCCCGGCAGATCCGAAGATCGGCTATCACTTCGTTCGACTCGAGGGATACGTCTACGACAGGCCGGTGGCCGGCACGGCGCCACTCGTGCTGTGGTTCGCGCCGTCGCTCGGCGACAACCACACGACGGCCGACCCGACTTGGAGCGAGCGCACCCGCCACGGAGCCGAGGGCTACAACCTCGTGGGCGTCCAGGGCTACGTGGTCCCGGGTCCCCCCTCGCCGAACGACCCCGTCGGCCCGCGCACGTTCGGCTACGGTCGGGCCGTCATCGAGGGCGACCGACCCTTGCTGCTGATCATGGTCGACTTTCCGAGGCTGACCTTCCGCGCTCCGCACACCTCCTCGTACTACTCGCGGATCCTGTTCGGACCCGACGAGCCGAACGTGAGTTCCTACTTCCGCGACGTCTCCAATGGGCGATTCACGTTCCACCCCGCGGGGCCCGGGGTGATCGGACCAGTGACGATCCGCTTCGGCCTGGGCACCGCCAACAGCGGTCGCCAGGCCATCGCCGCCGCGGCTGAGGACGGGCTGTTCGACTTCCGCGCGTACGACGTGAACCCGCGAGACGGGGTCGTGAGTCGCCGCGAGCTGGCGATCGAGCTGGTCACCGCGGCACCCCTGAACGTCGTCGGAGGCCAGACCAGCGATCTCGTTGGGTGTCTGTTTGCGCTGCTCCCGACCTGCCTCGATGCTTCGGTCAGCTCGGTGGACGAGGGCTCATTCATGGACAACTTCGCTCACGAGCTCGTGCACCAGATCGGGGCTGGCGTGGAAGAGGACCTGTACGGGTCGGACCTCGGGAATGGCGGGTCCGTGTGCCATAGCTCGTTTGCGACCCTGATGTCCTGCACCCTCCGCGCCGAGCCGGCAACCCTGACGGCCGCACTGAACCCCTATCACCTCGATCCCTGGCACAAGATTCAGTTCGGATGGATCCGGCCGCGCATCGAGCCGATCTCCAACACCGGCTCGTGCGGCATCCTGGATGCCCAGCAGTTCGATTCCGTCGAGGGGAACCTGCGACCGATCATCTTCTACGACCCGGCTGTCGGGACGAGTCGTTACTTCATCGCGGAGTTCCGCACGCCGTCCTCCTCCATCGGGCCCGGATACGACGCCTCCGTCGCGGACACGGGTGTCGCGATCTGGTCGATCCGGACGGGCGCGGACGGCAGCATCTCGCATATCCGAGGCGTGTCGATCATTCCCGGTGACGACAGGACGCTGGAAACGAATGTCGTCGCCGGCGCCGACCAGCCGAAGGATTTCCAATCGGACGGCATCCTCGACGCGATCTGGGCGGGGCCGGACGGCATCCTCGACACGAGGAAGGCGCCGACGGACGCGTACGGCGACGACGCCGCGGATTTCCTCGTCGGAGCGCCGAACGCGATCCGAGGCGTCTCCTCGTTCTGGACGCAGGCCAATGGCGAGTTCGACCTGCGCATCGGAAACGATCCGTGGCTGACACCCGAAGGGGGTATCCGCTTCCGAGTCGGCCCTCTGCCGGCGCTCCGCCAGGCGAGCGTCGCACTCGAGTGGACGACCAAGGACGCGTTCGTTCCGAGGCTCGACCTGCTGCGTTCGGCGGCGACGGTCACCACGGGCTCGATGGTCGCCGTGGACGGCGTCTTCGGCGCGCAGCAGTTGTCGCGAACACTCTCACTGCGCGGCGAGACGGGGGTGGTCTACGACCTCCAGGTGGAGGGCTGGAGCTGCGGTCGAGTCACGGCGACCATCCCCACGGATGTGCCGCCGGGCGAATACGACCTCGTCGCGTTCGCGGGCCCGGATCACGCGCAGGGCGGGAACTCCATCCCTCTCGCGGTGACCGCGTGAAGCAAGGCTGATGGCCCCGGTCTACCCGGAGCTACCGACGCCGAGTTCGTGACGCAGCAGGCGTACGGCCCCGTCGCCCGGATGATGGTACCGATGGCCTCGACTACTGAGGCCTGCGCGCGACGATGAGTAGATGTGAGCTTGCCCCGATCAACGTCGCCTCCTGCTCGACGGCCCGCGCGACCCGCAGGATGTTCTCGCGACCAGCGATGTCCTCTTTGAAGTCCGCCCAGAGCAGCCACCCCGGTCCTTCGATCCCGAAGAGGCCCTCGACCTCCAACCCGGCAGCTTCAACCTCCTCCCGCAACTCATCGGGATGATGGAAGAAGGCCGTCGTGAACCACTCTGGGCGGTGCGTCGGATTCCGGTGCTGACCAGCCGCGAGATCGAGCTCGACGATCTGCTCGAACGCTGGGTCACCGAGCCAGCCGTTGACGAGGCCGTCCAGGAGCGAGGCGAACCTCGAGATGGCCGCAGCGAGGATCACGCCATCGGAACGCATAACGCGCCTGGCCTCCGTCAGGGCGCGCACTCGCTCGTTCCGGTCGGTGAGGTGATACAGCGGACCAAGCATGAGGACGGCATCGCATGAGGAGTCGTCCTGCTCCAGGCTCCGCGCATCACCGATCGAGGCTGTGAACGATCGATGGCCCCCGGCAACCTCAGTCGCTTGTTCAACGTGAAGTGGCACGGGATCGACGAGGTGGACGTGGTAACCCGCCCCGGCAAGCCACGACGCGTAGGCACCCGGGCCGCCGCCGACGTCGAGGATGGTGGCGGGAGCGGGAGGCAGGAAGCGGAGGAGCAGTTCCTTCGTCCGAGCGAACTCGATCCCGGACGGTTCTCCCGTCAAGCGCTCGCGCTCGTACCCGGAGTCGTAGTGCCGGTGGATCGCGTCCTCTCCCATGCGAGAACTGTATCCGTGCGAAGACGTGCAGCGCGAAAAGCCGCATCCAGCCAGCTGGCCGAGTCCGGATCGATATCAGGACCCGTCGTCCCCTCGCCCGCCTCGGTCGTCGCCGCGTGGAGGGGCGTCCCGCCTCCGCCCCGTCCGTGTGGGACGTTCGGCCGGTTGCCCTCGAACTGGGCGTTCCCGTAGAACGGGGCTGGGCCTGTGCCGCGCAAGGCTCGGTGCGGACGTCGCCGGACGCCCGGCCGGAAGGGGAGCGCGGGAGGAAGGGAGGGAGCATCATGCGGTCTCGGTCGTCAAGGACCGTGTTGGTCCTAGGGTTGGTCGGGGTGATGGCGTGGGCGACGGGTGGGATCTCGCCCACGGTCGCTGGGCCGAGAGGGGTTCTCCGGTTCGACGTCACCCTGTCGCCCGCGCTGCAGACGGGGAACGTCACCGGGCGGGTCTTCGTGATCGCCTCCACGGTGGCCGGGACGTCCCAGCTGTCGAGGATCAATAGCGCGACGAACCCCCAGCCGTTCTGGGGCATGGACGTGTCCGACTTGGCCCCGGGAGCGAAGCTGACCTTCGCCACCGCCGGTGTCTACGGCTACCCGATCGAGCAATTGCAGGACCTGCCCCCAGGTGACTACAACGTGCAGGCGTTCATGGATGTCTACACACGGTTCACGCGATCGGATGGATCGGTCGTCTGGTTGCACATGCCGTGCGGCGACGGGCAGCGCCCGACCAGCTCGCCCGGCAACCTGTTCAGCCCCGTCGTCCCGATGCGGCTGGACGGGAAGCTGTCGGGACTGCAGACCCTCACGCTCGATCAGATGATCCCGTATCCGGACGGAACGGCGCCGTTCCCGGAGGACGCGCCCGACGAGACGTGCCAGCAGGGCAACTATGTCGACTCGGCGCACATCAGGCACGTGAAGATCCAGAGCGAGCTCCTGACGGAGTACTGGGGCCGACCGATGTACATCGGAGCGAACGTGCTGCTGCCGATGACCTACGACCAGCCGGGGCACGAAGCCGACCGCTACCCGGTCGTGTTCCAGCAGGGCCACTGGCCCGGCGGGGGGGTGCTCGGCTTCAGCGAGACCTCCACGACCGGCTTCTCGGCGTGGTGGAAGGCGGAGGACACGCCGCAGATGATCGGCGTCTCGATCCGTCACGAGAACCCGTACTACGACGACTCGTACGCGGTGAACTCCGCGAACCTCGGACCGTACGGGGACGCGATCACGCAGGAGCTGATCCCGTACATCGACGCGACCTTCCGGACCTATCCGGACCGGTGGGCCCGGACGCTGATGGGGGGGTCGACGGGCGGCTGGGAGGCGCTCGCGCAGATGGTGTTCTACCCGGAGGTGTTCGGCGGCACTTGGCCGAGCTGTCCCGACCCCGTGGACTTCCGCTTCCATCAGATCGTGAACGTCTACTCGGACGCGAACGCCTACTACACGGATCGCCAGTGGGTGGACACGCCGAGGCCGTCCTCCCGGAACGTCCCCGGGAACACGACGCTCACGATGGTCGAGGAGAACCACTGGGAGCTGGCGCTCGGGACGCGCTGGCGGTCGACGAAGCAGTGGGGCGTCTGGTCGGCCATCTACGGTCCGCAGGCTGCCGACGGCTACCCGGCGGACATCTGGGACCGTGAGACGGGAGCGATCGACCACGCCGTAGCGGAGGCCTGGCGGCCCATGGACATCCGGCAGCACATCGTCGACAACTGGCCGACGCTGGGGCCGGAGCTGAGCGGCCGCATCCACGTCTTCGTGGGCGACGACGACACGTACTTCCTGAACGACGCCGTCGAGCTCCTGGAGGCGGCCGCCGCCGATCTGACAAGCCCGGACGCGAACTTCGAGTTCCAGTACGGGCACAACCAACCGCACTGCTGGAGCCCCTACACGAACCAAGAGCTGCTCCAGATCATGTTCGACGCGATGATCGCGGACGCGCCGACCACGGTGGCCGCGGACGCGACACCCGCCACCGTGGTGCCGGGGAGCCACGTGTTCCGTCATCTGGACGCGCGAGACTAGGAACGCCCGTCCGACGCCACGTCGGCGAGGGGCCCGGCCCTCCGGGGCGGGCCCCTCGCCGCGTCTCCCGGTCCGGGGGTTCACCGCGTGGCGGTTGCTGACCGTGCTCCGGCCGGTCGATCCTGGAGCGGGAACTACCTGCCGGTGGCGGAGAACCAGGTCGTCGCGGACGGTCCGACGAACACGATGGGCGCCACGCAAGGATCGGGCAACGCCACCGTGGCTTCGATCCTCGAGTTCCCGGTCGGCGTCGCCGGGAAGGGCGCCGTCGCGACGTTCGCCGTGACGAGCGCACCGTCGACCTCGCTCAGGCAGCTCACGACGGCCACGAACGCGGGGATGGGGTTCGTGCCCTGGCGTTCGGGCGGGACCGGCGGCGCCGCGAGCAGCACGAGACCGCGGACCTCCACCTTGAGGTGCCCGTCGACACTCAGCTCCCCCTTGGCGCCCGCGATCTGCCACGGCAGGCCGCCGCCGTTGATCCCGCGGATCGGGTTGGTCGCGCCGACGAAGACTCCGTCGACCGGGGCCATGGTGGAGAACTCGAGCACCTGTCCCTTGCCGGCGCTCCATGCGGGGAGCTGCGCCAGCAGGACGGATCCCGCGATGACGGCGAGCAGCACCACACCTCGTCGTTTCATCTTCCCCTCCTCTCGGGCCGGGCATCCCCGTGTGGACCTCGATGACGCGCCGGGGCCGGGACGCGTACAGGGGATACGGGCCGCTCGGCGATCGGGATTCCGCGGCCGGTCTCGGCCCGATCCGCCGCGAGGAAACTGCCGGGCGCGTTGTGGATCCTCCGATCGAGAGCAGCCGAGTGGAGTCCAGGCCCACCCGTGCCGGTAGGGTCGGGTGTCGTTCGAACCTCGGACGTCCAATCGATCGGAGGAATGATGCGATTCGCCATCCTGGTGAGGGCCACGGACGCGTCCGAGGGGGGCGGCATGCCGAGCGAGGAGATCCTGACCGATGTCGTCGCGTACCACGAAGACCTCGCGCGAGCCGGCGCGCTGTACGACGCGACGGGCCTGAGGCCGACCCGGGAGGGTTGGCGGATCCGGTACACGGGCATGACGCGGACCGTCATCCAGGGACCGTTCGCGCCGGCCGCCGGACAGATCGCCGGTTACACCGTCATCCAGGTCCGTTCTCGAGAGGAGGCGATGGGTTGGGCCATGCGCTTCCCGCGGCCAACCCTCGAGGACGTTGAGGGCGAGATCGAGGTCCGCCAGTTGTTCGAGCTCGAGGACTTCGTGCAGGGACCGGCGATCGCACGGTTCCGGGAGCTGGGCTCGATCGATGCGATCGCCGCAGACGTGGAGCAGGCCCGCCCGGACCTCGCGTCGGCGACGGCGCCCAACGGCACGGCCACGATCCTGTTCACCGACATCGAGGGGTCGACCCAGCTCACCGAGCGCCTCGGTGACCAGGCGTGGATGGCCGTGCTGCAGGAGCACAACGCGATCGTTCGGGCGCAGGCCGCGGCGCATGCTGGGTTCGAGGTGAAGTCGCAGGGCGATGGGTTCATGTTGGCCTTCGCCTCGGCCCTCGACGCCGTCCGCTGCGCGACCGGGATCCAGCGAGCCCTCGCCGAGCGAGACCCGCAGTCCGAGCAGCTCCGAGTGCGGATCGGACTGCACACGGGTGAGCCGGTACGCGAGGCCGACGACTTCTACGGCAAATCGGTGATCCTCGCGGCTCGCATCGCCGCCGAGGCACGCGGCTCGGAGATCCTCGTCTCCTCGCTGGTGCGCGACCTCACCGAGAGCACGCGTGAGTTCGTCTTCGACGATCCGACTGATGTGGAGTTGAAGGGGCTCTCCGGGATGCACCGGTTGTCGGCGGTGCGCTGGAGGACGTGAGGCTACGCGGCGGCGACGAGGATCGGCGTGGCGGAGACCGACAGCGTGACGCGCCCGTCCACCGCCGTGACCGATCGTGGCGACGAACGAGCGCTTCCTTCCGACCCGTTGGATCCGCTGCGACGGTTTGTCTCGGTCCCTTTTGCCGTCTCAGGAACTACGCGAGCGATCCGCCCCACCCCCTCCGGGGTCACGAGACCTCGGTCTCGTCTCGCGCGACCACCTTGTGGACGAATCGATCCTTCCCGTCCATCTTGGCCTCGTACATGAGCCGGTCGGCCAGATCCACCATCTCCTCGAAGTCGGCGGGTGGACGCTCGAAGGTGACCACCCCGATGCTGAGGGTGAGCCCGTCCGGCACCGAACCGATCGCTGACGCGAGGCGAGACCGCATATCGTTGAGGACCGACGCGACGCCGGACGCGGGCGTCTCGGGAAGAAGGACAGCGAACTCGTCTCCCCCCAGCCGGGCCACCAGGTCGGAGGTGCGCAGTCCATCGTGAAGTCCCTCGGCGAGCGCCCGAAGGACCTCATCGCCGACCCTGTGCCCCTGGGTGTCGTTCAGGAGCTTGAAGTCGTCGACGTCCACGTACACGAGGCTGATGGCATGCCCATAGCGCGCGGCGCGATACAGCTCCACGCGCGCGATGTCCGAGAAGTACCGAGCGTTGGCGACGCCGGTGAGCGGATCGAGCCGGGACAGCTCCCGAGCCGTCGTCAGCGCTCGCAGCAGTCGATTGGTGAGCAGGGTGACGACGAGGAAGATCCCCGTTCGGACAGCTGCGTTCCAGTACGGGATCCACGCGGACCCGTACCGGGCGCCGGAGAGCCGGTCTGCGACGAACCAGGCGGCCCCGGCGAGTGCGGCCGCCGCGATCGCGTGGCGACGTTGCGCATACCAGCCCACAAGGAAGACCGGGCCGAGGTAGAACACCGAGAAGGACAACTCCGAGCCCGTGAGCACGTCGATCGTCGCCACGAGCCCGATGAGCACGAGGCCGATCACGAGGCCGGCGCCGGGGGACAAGGCCATGAGCGCGGCGTCGAGTCGTCGCCAGATCCCGGGTGCGGCGGGATCTGGCACTCCTCGATACTTCGTTTCGTGGCCGATCGCGGACATCTCCCGACTCGGTTTCCCAAGGCTAGCGCGCCGGCGCTGCGGTCCGGGCCGTTGCCCCGAGTCCCGTCGAGGGGAAGCCGTCGATGACCTGCAGCATGATGGTGCCGGCATCGATGAGATTCGCGTGCGGGCTGAGTCACATCTTCGTGTTCGCACGCCACAGCGACCGAGGAGGAAGACGATGACCGGGGATCGGACGACCGACGCGAGGGCCACCGGCGCATACGCCGAGGTCAACGGCATCAACCTCTATTACGAGATCCGCGGGGCCGGTCGCCCCCTGATCCTGCTCCACGGCGGGCTCGGATCGGGTGAGATGTTCGGGCCGATCCTGCCCGCCCTGATCGAGCGCCACCAGGTCATCGTGGTCGACCTCCAGGGGCACGGCCGCACCGCCGACATCGATCGGCCGATCGACGTCCGGCTGATGGCCGACGACATCGCGGCACTCATCGACCACCTCGGGCTCGAGAAGCCGGATCTCGTCGGCTACTCGCTCGGCGGCGGGGTCGCCTTCTTCACCGCCGTGAAGCATCCGGAGAAGGTCGGCAAGCTGGTGATGGCGGCGGCGCACATCAACTCGGACGTCATGCCGGCCGAGATGCGTGCTCAACAGGCCCAGGTGAACTCCGCGGCAGTCGAGTTCATGAAGGACACGCCGATGTACCAGCTCTATCAGCGGGTCGCTCCGCGCCCGCAGGACTTCGGGCGGCTGCTGGACAAGATCGGCGAGTCGATGAGCAGAGACTTCGACTACAGCGAGGAGTTGCGCGATCTCCGAGTGCCGACGATGCTCGTCTGCGCCGATGCGGAGATGGCGCCCCCGAGCCATTACGTCGAGGCGTTCAAGCTCCTCGACGGCGGTCTTCGCGACGGGGGTTGGATGGGCGAGGGCCGGCCGAAGGGCGGGCACGCGCTCGCGGTCCTGCCCGGCCTGACCCACTACAACCTCTCCACCTCGCCGCTGTTCGCCGCGGTCGTTCTCGACTTCCTCGAGGGACCGCAGGGCCAGAGCTGAACCGTCGACTGCGCGACGGCGGTCAGAACCTGCCGGGCCCCTCCTCAAGCGGCCCCACAAGGAGCCAGGTGCGCATGGGCCCCTTGCCTTTCACCTCGATCGACTCCCTCGGTTCCATGCGGTACCGATCGCACAGACGCGCGTGCACTCGCTCCGTGACCTGGATCGAGCCCGGGGCGCCGTGGCTCTCCATCCGACTGGCGGTGTTCACGGTGTCGCCCCACAGGTCGTAGATGAACTTGCGCCGCCCGATCACGCCGGCGACCACCGGACCGGTGTCGATGCCGATCCGGAGTTGGAGGTCGCTCCCTCCGGCCCGCCGCCCCTCGCACTCGCGCAGCATCGCGAACGCCATCTCGGTCACGGCCTCACAGTGGTCCCCCCGCGGGGTAGGGATCCCTCCGGCGACCATGTACGCGTCACCGATCGTCTTGATCTTCTCGAGTCCCTTCTCGTCGGCCAGCCGGTCGAAGGCCGTGAACAAGTCGTCGAGCAACGCCACCACGTCCTCGGGGGCCAGCGCGGCCGAGAGCGGCGTGAAGTCCACGATGTCGGCGAAGAGCACCGTCGCCTCCGCGAACCGGTCGGCGATCACCTCGTCGCGGCGCTTCAGGCGCGCGGCCACCGGCGCGGGCAGGACGTTCAGCAGCAACCGCTCGGAGCGCGCGTGCTCCCGCTGCTGCTCGCGCACGAAGTACTGGAGCAGGACGTAGGCGACGAGGGAGGGCCCGGCCAGGTTCCCGGCGAAGAAGGCGATCCGGATGGGCTCGGGGATCGCCGCCGGCTCGAGGAACGGCTCGAGCGCCGTCGAGACCGCCAGGAGGGCGAGGTACGCGACGAACCAGGGCACGGCCTCGCGCGTTCCCGAGAACATGAGCGCGCCGAGCGCCGCCGAGAGCGCCCACAGGGACACGCCGCTGGAGCCCACGAACCCGCCGAGCGACCATTGGAGGGCGAACGGCAGCAGAAGCGTCAGCGCCAGTTGGATCGTCCGGAACGCTACGTAGCGCCGGGTCCGCGCGAACCAGGTGAGCAGGGCGATCGAGACCACGAGGTAGCCCAGGGGGATCGAGGCCGGCACCGGCAGGCCGAGCGCGAAATACGTGACGACCCACAGGGGTGTCAGGACACACACCAGGCACGTCGACAGCACCAAGGTCGAGCGACGAAGCCGCTGCTCCTCCGTATCGGTCCCGACGGCGCCGAGGGCCGCCAGCCGCCGGAGCGGCGACGATCGCTCCCCGTCGATGCTCACACGTCGATCCGGTTCCACCGGGCGGATCGTGACAGCAACCATCGTCGTGCGCGAGCGGACTCCGATCGCCTCAGGTCTGCGCGCAGGGGACTCAGCGCCCGGACTTGGCATCGACGATCTACATATGTAGAGTTAGAGCGTGGCCACCCGCACCCGATCGTTCTCGCCGCAGACGTCGCGCGTGCTGGTCGCGCTCGGCGGGCGGGCGGCGGAGTGGCGGTACGGCTATGAGCTGGGCCTGGAGGTCGGGCTGAAGTCGGGGTCGCTGTACCCGATCTTGATGCGGTTGTCCGACCTGGGCCTGTTGGACTCGAAGTGGGAGCACGACCCGCCGGTGGGGCGTCCACCTCGCCACCTGTACCGGCTGAGCGCGACGGGGCTCGCCGCGGCGGCCCAGGCGCGCCGGGCCAGACGTTCGCGGACGTCGACCCGTCGCCGGCCCCAGGCCGGCTTCGGGTTCGGGAGCGCTCCGTGCTCGTGATCGGTGTCGTGGCCCTGTTCCTGGTTGCCCTCGGGTGGCGCCGGACGGTGGCCGGCACGAGCGATTCGGCCGCGGCGATCGTCGATCTCTCGGCCCGGAGACTGGCTTCCACCCGGCCGGAGTGGGGTCGAGCCATGGCCGCCGAGCTGTCCTGCCTCGACGGTCGGTCCACCCGGTTGCGGTTCGCTCTCGGCTGCGCCCGCGCCGCGCTGCTTCCTCCTGCGGCGGGCGCGAATCCTGCGCCCGGAGTGCGCCTCGTGGTCGCCGCCGCGGCGGTGGCGATCGTCGGTCTCGGCATCCTCGTCCAACGACGAGCGGAGGCTGCCGCCATCGCCCGGCACGGCGGCTCGTACGAGCTCGCCGCCGTCGTGCTCGTCCTCGCCGCCGTCGGGTTGCACGTGTGGCTGGTCGATCGACGGGCGCGGGAGACGTCGGCACGAGCCACGGCCGCCCGCCGTTCGGGGGTCACGGTCGGGGTGTTCCTCGGGGCCACGGCCTTGCTGTTGTCGCTGCCGATCCCCGGCGCCTCGTCCTCATCCTGGTTTGGCGGCGTGACCGCCATGCTGGCGTTCCCCTTGATGCTCGTCGGCTGCCTGCTGACCGGGGTGGTGGCCGCTCGAGCGAGCGGTGACAGCGCCAGCGGTCATGAGGCGGGCGTGTGGGCGGGCCGCGTGGCCGGATCGATCATGGCCATCGGGCTGCTGGCGACCACCCTGTGGGCCACGGGATGGTTCGTCCACGATCCGGCCACGATCAGCGCCTATCGCGACACCCTCGCTACTGTGCACGTCGGGACGTACCAATCGCAGTTCCGCACGATCGCCGGTTTCGTCTCGAGCGAGAACGTCGACGCCGCCCTGATCAGCTCTCTGGTGCTGTTCCCGCTGATCGGGTTGGTGTTCGGCGCCGTGGGCGGCGTCGTCGGTTCACCTCGCCCCGTGCGCGGGCACGACGCGTGAATCGCGGTCCTCGACACACACCCGCGATGACTGGTGTCGGTGATCCCGCTCGCCGAGGGCTGCCGAGAATACCCCGTCACCACCTTCCACGAGAGGTGCGCGATCACACGCCGAGCTGCGGATCTCCGTCGGGGCCCGATGCGTTCGCCGTGAAGAGGCCATGCGCGTGTCAGTCGATGATCCGGGTGCGCAGGGCGATCGCCACGGCCTGCGCCCGGTCCGCCGCCCCGAGCTTCTCGTACACCTGTCGGAGGTAGGTCTTGACGGTGGCCTCGGACAGCCCGAGCTCCGCGGCGATCTGCTTGTCGGCCATCCCCTCGGCCAGGAGACCGACGACGTCCAGCTCCCGCGGCGAGAGCGCGGGTGTCGCCCCGCTCGCGCGGCTCGAGCTCGAGAACCGCTGCAGGAGCGGGCCGGTCACCTCGGCCTGGATGTAGGCGTCGCCGGCGCCCGCGGCGTTGATGGCTCGGATCAGCTCGTCGCGCGGCGCGCTCTTCAGCAGGTAGCCGACGGCGCCGGCGCGGACCGCCTCCTCCACGTAGGTCGGCTCGTCGGCCATCGTGAGCATGACGACGGGGAGCCCGGGAAACCGTTCCCGGATCGTGGCCAGGAACTCGAGCCCGCTGCCGTCGGGCAGATGGATGTCGAGGAGAACGACGTCGGGGCGATCGGCCTCGATGGCCTCGAGACCCTTGGTCCCCGTCTCCGCCTCGGCCACGATCTCGATCCCGCTGTCGGGCCCGAGCATCCACCGGAGCCCCTCCCGGACGACGAGGTGGTCATCGACGACGAGGATCCGCACCGTCGGTCCTTTCGGCGGGCAGGGGCACCGTCGCCGTCAACGTCGTGCCGGCTTCCCGGCTGCTCATGACCTCGACCGTGCCGCCGAGCGAGGTCACTCGGTCTCGTAGGTGCGAGAGCCCGGTCCCTTCGCGGAGGTCCTCGGTCCCGCTGCCGTCGTCGTGAACGGTCAGCACGACGCGCCCGTTCGCCTGCGAGAGACGGACCGAGACGTGGCCGGGCTCGGCGTGCTTGCGAGCGTTCATGACGGCCTCTTGAGCCGCCCGGTACAGGGTGACGCCGACGGCGGGGTCGATCTCGGGCAGCTCGTCGACGCGGACGTCGATGGGCACGGGCCACTCGGCCTCGTGTTCGTGCGCGAGCGCTTCGAGCGCCCGGGCCAGCCCGAAGTCCTCGAGCACCGCCGGCCGGATCCGCGCCATGAACCGGCGGATGGACCGGGACTGCTCCTCCGCGAGGTCCTCGAGCCTGCCGAGCTCCTCGGCCACGTCGGGGTGATCGGGGACGCGGGCGCGCGAGCCCCGCAGGCCGAACAGGATCCGCGTGAGCACCTGGCCCAGGCCGTCGTGCAGATCGCCCACGAGGTGGCGGCGCTCCTCCTCCTGCCCCTCGACCAGGCGTCGGAGCAATCGCCCGCGCTGCTCGGTCATCTCGCGAAGGCCGTCGAACCGCCGGGCGCTCTCGACGGCCACGCCGAGCTGCTGCGCGACCCCGGTGACGAGCCGGCGCTCGCGCTCCCCGAGCGGCGCCTCGGCCGGGGCGCAGGCTGCCAGGACCCCCCGCGTGTCCCTGCCGATCCTGAACGGCACCACGAGCACCGCGCAACGGGACCCGTCCTCGTGCGCCGACGACACCTCCGACGAGCCCGGGCGAGGCGGCTCACGGTCCTCGAGCACGTGCTGGGCGGCGGCGACCGCGGCGGGGCACATCTCGCCGTTGCTGGGCGTGAACGCGATGAGGGGAGTGGTGTCGTCCACCCACAGCGCGGCGCACCGAAGCCCCAGACCCGCCGACAGGGCGGCGAGCACCTCACGCCCGGCGCTCTCGAGCGAGGGCTCGCCCGACAGGGACCGGGAGGTCTCGAGCAGCAGGGCCAGGTCCTCGGCCCGGTCCAGGGCTTCGCGGTGCTGCCGTGCCATGGACCGGCCGGTCGCCGCGAACAGCAAGAACAGGAAGATCAACAGGATGGACAGGCCCGAGCCTACGGAGATCCACACCGCCAGCCGGATCTTGGCGAGGTGGGACTCGAGGGGGGCGAACCGCTGGTAGATCTCGAACACGCCGAACACGACGGGGCCTTCATGGACGGGGACGTAGACCTCCAGGAGCGGGGCGCCGAGGGCCGTGTCGAACTCGTTCTCCTCGTGCGTCATGTCGGTGATCTCGGCCACCGGGGTCCCCGCAAGCGCGCTCGCGAGCGGATCGTCGATCGGGTAGCGCTGCCCCACCTCGCGCGGCTCGTCCGAGTAGACGATCTGGCCCGAGGGGTTCCACAGCTTCACGCGGACGTTCTCGCCGCCCAGCAACCCGTCGCGGACGAGGTGATCGAATGCGTCGTACTCCGCGCCGGTGAGCGGGTCGCCGATCGCCGGGATGAGGGCGCTGCTCAAGAGCGAGTGGACGAGGGAGTGCGCGGCGTCGGCGCGCGCCTCGAGCGACTCGCGCTCCGCGACGGCGGGGATGACGATGCCCAGGGCGATCGAGAGCACGGCCGAGACCGCCACGCCCGCGATCGAGAGGCGACCCGTCCGAGACAAGGCCGCCCACGGCAGCCGCCCAGTCTCGCGAACCGTGCCGACCAACCCCCGTTGCCCCATCCGAAGGTCCCCCGTTACCTCTTCGATCTCGCCTCACTGTGCTGCGCTCGGGCCGGGGTCCGGTCGGGCCGATCGGGCCCTCCGCGACGGGCCGAACGGACCGGGACCCCCCCTTCGAACGAAGGGGGCGGGGACGGGCCCGCAAGGGCACCTCGGCAGGGGCCCGGGGCGGGGCGGCCGCCTAGCGTTGCTCCCATAGCCGATCGAGGAAGAAGGAGGTCAGGGAGATGCCACGTCGAACGTTCGACGCGATCGTCTCGTCCGTCGGCGTGCTGCTGACGGCCGTGCTGATCATCGCGGGTGGGCTGCTGTACTGGGGTTACAGCTTCGCGAACAGCCAGGTCCACGAGAACCTGAAGGCCCAGAGCATCTACTTCCCCGAGGCGGGCAGCGAGTCGCTGGCCTCGCCGGAGATCGGGCCGTACCTGAGCCAGTACGCCGGCCAGCAGCTGCTGAACGGCGAGCAGGCCCGGGCCTACGCGAACCACTACATCTTCGTCCACCTGCAGGGCATCGCCGAGGGCAAGACGTACTCGGAGGTCAGCACCCTGGCCCGGGAGAACCCGGACGACCCGGAGCTTGCCGCTCAGGTGGACACGCTGTTCCGCGGGACCACGCTGCGGGGGATGCTCCTTGACGCCTACGCGTTCTGGAAGTTCGGCCAGCTCGCCCTGATCGGATCCCTGGCGGCGTTCGGGCTCGCGGCCATCATGGGTGTGCTGAGCGTGCTGGGGTTCCGGCACCTTCGCAAGGTCTCGCCGAACGCGCAGGTCTTCGCGGTGGCGGGCGAATCGGTCTCGATCGAGGACGAGGTGGTCGTGGGGACCTCCCGCTAGCACGATCGCTCGACCGATCCAGCCTCGGGGCTCGCCCGATCCACTTGGGCGAGCCCCGGTGCCGTCCTCGAGCCGGGGCCCCGCGAGGGTCTTCGGCGTCACCACGCCGTCGCCTCCGCGGGCGGCGGGGTCGGGTCCGGGACGTGTGCGCCCTCGTCGGCCTCCCAGGTGACCGATCCCTGTGCTCGACCGCCGGGGCCGACGTCGCGGATCTGCAGGCGGCCGTCCTCGGTCGCGACCAGCAGCCTGCCTCGAGCGTCCCAGTCGGCCCACTGCACGCCCTCGAGGAGCGTCGCCGCGTCGCCGGCGTGCAGCTCGTAGCGCACGTCGGAGCGGATCCCGTGCAGCTCGCGGATCGCCGCGTACGTTCCTCGAACGGTGAGGCGGTCCGAACCGCCGGAGCCCGGCCGCACCTTCTCCATCACGATGCGGTCGCCCCGGCGTTCGTCCCAGGCGTCGTCCTCGGCCCTCGGAGGCGTGTCGGCGGTCTCGGTCCACCCCCGCCGGCGCTCCACCGCGAAGGCGTCGGCGCGCGACAGGCGCAGGCCGAAGCGATCGCGCACGGGCCGGAGGTCGCCTCGATCGGGCTCGTCGACCTCACACACCGATCGGTCCTCGAGGAACTGCATCCCTCGCGTCCACGTGCTGCCGATCCCCCATCCGGCGAGCGCGGTCAACCAGGGCAGCCGTGAGATCGCGAGGTACGTGGCGCCGAGCTCCCACTCCGCGGACGCCTTCAGGGCGAAGTAGGCGAGCCACCGGCCGTCGGGGGACAGGTCGCACCGCTGCGGATAGATCGTCCCTCGGAGCCACGCCCCGGGCTCGTACGCGGGCGTCTCGAGGTCCCACCGCCCCACGTGCATCCACGCGCTCGGGCCCCTCCGGATGATGGCCACGATCGGAGCCCGGAGCGCCGGGATGCCGAAGATCCTCGGCCCCATCATGCGATGGTAGGACGCATCCCCTCACTCGGTGCGCGCGGCGACGATGAGGCCGGCTCGCCAGCCCGGGGCCCGGCCTCGAGACGGAGGACGGATCGGGTCCATGTCGATGCCGCCCCGGGCGAGCAGCCACGAGGTGACGGAGTTCGAGTTCCACATGTCGCCGGTGTGCCGCTCGTCCCGTCCCCAGACCAGGGGTGGCACGGAGGGCACGAGATCGAGGATCTTCGACGCGACGGCGGGATCGTCCGTCACGGACACCCTGGAGACGGCCTCCGACAGGTCCGGGATGATCCCCTCTCGCCACCGCCGGATCTCGTACCGGAAGAGGCGCAGGCGCCCGGCCGGTCTCGTTCCGACCGGCCCCTCCACGACCACACCGCGCTCCGAACCACGATCGTCGCGGATCGGGGTCATCTCGACGACGTAGCGGCCGTGCGGAACGACGATCTGCAGCGCGGAGTGATACAGGTCGCACCGAGGTCGGCGTTGGACCACCGCGCTGAGCGCCTCGAAGACCTTGCCGCTCAGGCGCACGACGTGCTGACCCGCGCCCAGCGGGATCCACGAGAGCTCCACCGCCGACGGCGGTGGCGTCTCCTCGGCGCTCGAGCCGCTCGTCAGCTGGGCGGAGGGTTCCACGGCCCGACGCCGCCGAGCCGTTCCGGCGTGATCCTGGTCACGAACCCCGGCGGGGGATCGGGCATGTTCGGGAAGGCGACGTCGGGACCGAGGTACGTGTGCGCGAGGCGCTGGAGCATCTCGGGGGCGCCTCCCTCGGTCACCCGCGCCGTCCCGTACACGACGAGGTACTCGAGCAGCCCCCACGCGTTCCGGTTGGCCGACGGGATGGAGAGCGCGATGCGGCCGTCGCGCCGGAGGTTCCGCAGCTTGCGCTGCTCGGGGATGGTCGCCAGGACGATCTCGTCGCCCTCGATCCCGACCCAGGCGGCCGTGACCTGCGGTCCGCCGTCCTCGTCGATCGTGACCACGTGGGCGACCGCGTCGCTCAGCAGGAGCTCGCGAGCCGCCTCCGGGAGCGGGATCCCTGGCACCGACGCATGCTACTCCAGCGGGGGCGTTGTGGGTCTCTTGGACCGACGCCGCATCGGGCTCGCGGCGATCAGGTCAGGTCGAAGGCGACGACCTCGGCGTCGGCCGTCCGTCGGTACCCGACGGCCTCGTACACGGCGTTCGCCGGCACGTTGTCGACGTTCGAGACGAGGTAGCACGCGGCGTACCCGCGCCCCAGCAGCTCGGTGGCCAGACCGGCCAGGAGGCTCTTGGCGTACCCGTGCCCTCGGTGCTCCGGCGGCGTGTAGACCGGACCGACCCGGATGCCGGTGCCGGTGGGTCCCATGAAGCCGGCGAGGCACACCGGCCCGGACGCGCCGACCCACAGCCGGTAGCCGGCGTCCTCCGCCTCCAGTCGTCCGCCGAGGAAGCGGCGGAGCTCCGCCGCGCCGAGCTCGTCCTGCGATGGAGCCTCCTCCGCGAAGTCCCGCATCCACCCCACGACCAGGTTGCGGTCGCCCCGGTCCGCGGGCCTCGGTTCGCCGTCCGTACGAGGCACGGGTCGCACCTCCTCGAGCGCGTAGTCGGTGAGTCGAGCCACGACGCGCGGCGACCGACCGGTCGCGCTCGTCCATCCTTCGACGAACGCGTCCACGGCGGGGTGGTTCCCGGTGACGCCCGGAAGCCCCGGGGCGTCCGCCGCGATGGCCTCCACCAACGGCGCGATGGCCGCGCCGTCCACGGGATCTCCGAGGAGCAGGTCGCGCGGCGGGGTCCACAGCGCGGCCGCGACGGGCTCGGGGTCGCGCGCGATCCACCCCTGGTGGAACTCGAACGGGTTCGTTCCGGAGGCGTGCATCGCCGCGACCCCCAGGATGAGGTGGTTGCGGGCCTCGTCGCGCCGCAGGAGCGGACCGGCCAGGCTCAGGAACGGGATCGCGTCGTCGGCTCGCAGGATCTGCACGACCGAGACGCTAGCGGCCGGCGGGCCGAAGGTCACCCCCGTCGGGTTGACACGACCAGACCGCGGGTCGAGGCGCTGATAGGTTCGAGCCGTGCAGGGTCCGCACGATCCCGACGGCCACCACCCGGCCGATCCGCACGCTCCGTACCGGCGCCTCGATCACGACCGGTCGCCGTTCCTGTCGCGGCGGCGGTTCCTGAGGACGTCGGGTCTCGCGCTCGCCGGCGCCACGCTGTACGCGTGCACCGGCGGAGGCCGCAAGACGCCGGTCGTCGCCCCGACGGCCACGAGGTCGGTCGAGGCGATCGACACCCGCTGGCCGATCAAGCGCGTCGTGTACGTGATGCCCGAGAACCGGAGCTTCGACAACATCTTCGGGTCGTTCCCCGGCGCCAGCGGGGCGAGCACGGGTCTGAAGTTCGGGGAGGAGGTGCCGCTGACGCCGTCCCCGCACTGGCTCCCCGGCGATCTGCCGCACGACCGGGCCGCGTTCCTGCTCAGCGTCGACGAGGGAGCGTACGACGGCTTCGGGACCGGCCAGTTCGGGGATCCGTGGGCGTACACGAGGTTCGAAGGGAGCGCGGTCCCCATCTACTGGCAGCTCGCGGGCGACTACGTCCTGTGCGACAACTTCTTCTCCTCGGTCGGCGGCCCCTCGTACCCGAACCATCTGTTCTTCGTGGCCGGCCAGTCCGGCGGCGTGCTCGACAACCCGGAGAACATCGAGGTCCGCACGGACGAGCACGGTCAGTTCAAGAGCTGGGGCTGCGACGCCGTGGGCGAGAACGTGTTCGTTCTGGTGAAGGACGACAAGGGCAACCTCACGAAGCACGACACCTGCTTCACCTTCCGCACGGTTCCCGAGCAGCTTGAGGAGATCGGCGTGAGCTGGGCCTACTACTCGGCCAGCCCCTACCAGAGCGGATACTTCTGGAACGCCCTCAACGCGATCGACGGCGTCTTCCACACCGACCTGTGGCGGGACGAGACGATCCGGCCGGTCGATCGGATCGTGGACGACATCCGCGCGGAGAGGCTGCCAGCCGTCACGTGGGTCACCCCGCGCTTCGAGCTCTCGGGGCACCCACCCGAGAGCACGTGCTTCGCCCAGACCTGGCTCGCCGGCATCGTCGACGCGGTGATGCAGAGCGACGCGTGGAAGCACACGGCCCTGTTCATCTCGTGGGACATGTGGGGCGGGCTCTACGACCACGTCGCGCCGCGAGCGGTGGACGACATCGGCCGCGGCTTCCGGGTTCCGACGCTGGTCGTCTCGCCGTACGCGAGGAAGGGGTACGTCGACGACGCCGAGGCCGACCACTGCGCGCCGCTCAAGTTCATCGAGGACAACTGGGGCCTGCCGTACCTCACCGCGCGCATCGAGGGCAGCCACAACTTCGAGCACGTCTTCGACTTCGGATCCGACCCGCGGGCGGACGCGCGTCCCGCGCCGCGGATCGGACGCTGCTACGGCTCGCCGTGGCGGTACCCCGGGGACGACTACCCGGGCTGGCCCGAGGGCACCGAGCCCGACGAGAGTCACTTCGTCCAGCAGGGGCCGTAGGTCTCGGCCGGGTAGTGGTTCAGTCTGAGGTTGCCGCTCAGCCGTGAAGAGCCCAGTCGATCAGGTGAATAAGTCCGACGGTCGCAAGGATCGCAGCGACCAGGCCTGCGAAGACGAGCATCGCCGTGAGTGCCGCCGTCATGACCTTCCTTCGGATGCGCTTGGGCGACCGGAACCATGTGATGACCGCTGCGGGGAAGGACACACCCGTCCACTTCATCCACGGTTCTGTGGGCAGTCGACTCTCGGCTGGCTCAAAGGGAGCCGGCCGAGAGTCTTGCAGGGGATTCTCGCGCTTTCGGCCCATCGCTCATTATCTCGGCAGAGCAGTGATCGCCTGGAGTGTCCAGATGTGATCGGCCACCCCCGCGGCCATGGCTGGAGTCCGCGGGTGGGGGGCCGCGAGGCGCTTGGGCGACCGAGCGAAGTTGTGATGGAGCAAGTGCAAGCTCACGGCCGCCGTCAGATTCTCGGATCATCCGGTCTCGAGGGATATCGTTGCGGTCGATGCGGGTCGACGAGGCGCTCCTGGCGCGGCTGCGGGTCCACCTGAGCGAGATGGCGGACGTCCAGGAGAAGGCGATGTTCGGGGGCATCGGCTTCATGCTCCGGGGCAACCTGCTGTGCGGCGTGATGGGTGACGAGCTATTGGTTCGCATCGCCAAGCAGGATCAGGATCGCGCCATCGGGGACGGAGGCGCCCATCCCATGGTGATGGGCGGCCGATCGAGCAAGGGCTGGATCCTCGTTCCCTCATCGGGGGTCGCGACCAAGCGGGACCTGAAGCGATGGGTCGACCGCGCGGTCGGGTTCGTGGGCGCCATGCCGGCGAAGTAGCGCCCGCGCGGTGCCGCCACGGTGGCAAGATGTCCCCGTGGAGGACCGTGAGCTCCTCGAGCTGGCGGAGCAGGCCCTGACCGAGATCAAGGTCGCCCAGGGCCTGTCCGAGCGCCAGGCCTCGGTCCTGGCCGCGCTGCGGATCCGGCTGAAGGGGAGCGCGGGGAAGTCGCTCGAGGAGATGCTGGAGGCCGCCGGCGACCTCGAGCCCAACCGCCTCGAGGAGAAGATGGCCGAGGTGGAGCGCAAGCCCAAGCCCTCGCTCGACGACCTGCTGAAGGGCGACCCCAAGCCCAAGCGCGACTGGCCCGCCTGAGGCCGGGCCGAGCTCGTTCCCCGAGCGCCCTCAAGCGCGCCGCGACCGAGCCCGAGAACCACTAGAGGGCCCGAACGCGAGGATGCTCATGGACGTAGCCGATCTGCTCCGCTACGCGGTCGAACGGGGGGCGAGCGACCTCCATCTTTCCGCCGGGAACGTGCCGTTCATCCGGGTGGACGGCGAGCTCCTGCCCGCCGCCTTCCCGTCCATGGACGCGACGGACACCGACGAGGCCGCGGAGCTCCTGCTGCCCCCCCACAAGGCCTCGGAGTTCGCCCGGACGAACGAGGCCGACTTCGCGTTCACGCTCGAGGGCGTGGGGCGGTTCCGGGTCAACGTGCTCCGCCAGCGCGGGTCGGTGGCCCTCGCCGTCCGGCGGGTGGCCTCCGAGGGCCAGACCTTCGCCGAGCTGAACCTGCCCGAGGTGATCCAGACCCTGTGCGACGCCCGCCGGGGGCTGGTGCTGGTCACCGGACCCACCGGCGCCGGCAAGACCAGCACGATCGCGTCGATGATCGGCTTCATCAACCGGACCCGCCGGGCGCACGTGGTGACGATCGAGGACCCCGTCGAGGTGATCCACACCGACGACATGTCGGTGATCTGGCAGCGCGAGATCGGTCCCGACACCGAGTCGTACGCCGCCGGTCTCCGCCAGGTCCTTCGGCAGGACCCCGACGTGATCTTCGTCGGCGAGATCCGAGACGCCGACGCCGCGCTCTCGGCGATCCAGGCCGCGCAGACCGGACACCTCGTCCTGTCGACGATGCACACGATCGACGCCGCCGAGACGATCACGCGCGTGGTCGACCTGTTCCCCCAGCGACAGCAGGAGCAGGTCCGGGCCTCGCTGTCGGGGGCCCTGCGCGGCATCGTCTCGCAGCGGCTCCTCGAGCGGCTGGACGGCCGCGGCCGGATCCCCGCCGTCGAGATCCTCATCAACACCGGCCGGGTCTCCGAGCGGATCCTCGACCCGGCGACCACGACCGAGCTCACGGACGTGATGGCCGAGAGCCGGTTCGACGGCATGCAGACGTTCGATCAGTCGCTGCTCGAGCTGGCCAGGGCCGGCCTGGTGGCCGACGATGACGCCCGGGCCGTGGCCACCAACCCGCACGACTTCGACCTTGCGCTCCGCGGCGAGATGGCACAGGCGCGAGGCGCCGCAGCACTGGGGGCCTGACCGCCGTGGAAGCGCTCGCGGGAATGCCCACGCAGGGAGCGTGCGAGCGCTGCGGCGGCGACAACTCCCCACGAGCCCGGTTCTGCCAGCACTGCGGTTCGGCGCTCCCCTGGGACGACCCGGTCGAGGGCGGCGCGCCCGGCGAGCTGGACGCGTCCCTCCCGGACGCCGGGTTCGAACCGGCCGATGCCGCCCCGATCGTGACCGCCGTCGTGTGCGAGCTCTCCGTGGAACCGGCGACGGATGGCGACGTCGATGGATGGGGCGCCGCACCCGCGCCCGAGGTCTCCCAGGAGACGCTCGACGTCGCCCGCGAGACCCTCGGTCGGTTCGGCGCGGCGGTCGAGGATCTCCCCGGCGCGGCCGACACGCTGGCGGCGGTGTTCGGGCCGGAGCCGGGGGACGGTGACGGGCCGATCATGGCCGTCCGCGCGGCCGACGAGCTCCGCCGGACCTTGGAGGGCGGCGCGGTTCGCGTCCGCGCCGGCGTGGGCACCGCCGAGATCGTCGGCGAGGGGCGGGGCGACGAGACCCTGTGGCGGGAGCGCGTGGTGGACCTTGCGACGGGCCTGCAGCGCAGGGCGGCCGTGGGAGAGGTCATCGTGGCCGACGGCGTGCTCCGCCGGATCCACGGCGCGGCCGAGGTCGAGCCGGTCGACCCGTACGCGCGGATCGACGGGGACGGTTCCACGGGGCCGGTCCGGCTGCTCCACGTCGATCCCGATCCACCGACGGTGTGGATCGGGTGGCCGTCGCTGGCGGGACGCGACGCGGAGCGGGATCGCATCCGCTCGGCGTTCGCACGTGCCGTGGCCGAGCGGATCGGTGTGGTGGTGCGGATCTTCGGAGACCCGGGCGTGGGCAAGAGCCGGCTGGCCGAGGAGTGCCTGCGCGAGCTCTCGGCCGACGGATCGGCGCGCACGGTGTCCGTGCCGTGGGGCCCGGCAGCCGAGCCGGGCGGCCCGTCCTCGCTGGCCGCACTGGTCGAGGTGGTCGCCGGTCTCACCCCGTCCGCCGATGCCGACCGGGTGCGAGCCGGGGTGGACGGCCTGCTCGAGGGGCGCCCCGACGCCGACCGCGTGGCGGCGCGACTCCTGCCGGCCCTCGGCGTGGCCGGGGCCGCCGATGCGCAGGGGACGGGGTGGGCCCTCGGACGCTTCCTCGAGGCCGCGGCCTCGGAGCTGCCCCTGGCCGTCCTCGTGGAGGACTGCGACCGGGCGGTGCCGTGGTTCCTCGAGCTCCTTCGCTCCGCGGTCGTGCGCGCCCGGAGCCCGGTCCTGGTCCTGGCGACGGGGGCCGCCGACGGGTGGCCGACCGCATGGGAACGCGAGCCGGTCGAACAGCTCCGGATCGATCCGCTCGGTCCGGAGGCGATGGGCTCGCTCCTGAACGACCTCCTGCTCAACCCCGACACGCCGGCATCCGCCCGCGATGCGCTGATCGCCGCCTCGCACGGCAACGCGTTGCAGGCCGAGCATCTGGTTGCGGCGCTCGTCGACCGGGGCTTCCTCCGGTGGCACCATCGCCGGTGGGTTCCCGTCGAGGATCTCGAGCTCCCCGCCCCGGACCTGCGCTCGCTCGTCTCCCTTCGCCTGCAGGACCTCGAGCCGACCGAGCGCGCCTGTCTCGGGCTGCTGGCCGTGGCCGGAGCCGAGATCCCCTCGGGGCTCGTCGAGGAGCTGGTACCGAACGACGACGACGCCTCCATCCGCGACCGCCTGGCCTCGCTCGTCGCCAAGCGCTTCCTCCGGGCCGAGACCGACGCAGAGCAGGAGTCCTACGTCTTCCATCACGAGCTGGTGCGCGACGTCGCCCGGGCCGAGGTCCCGCCCGAGACCGGGTCCGAGGTCCACGAGCGGTGCGCGCTGTGGCTGCAGGAGCGATACGGGGCGCGGCTGTGGCGCCACGCCCAGGCGATCGCGGCTCATCTGGAGGCCGACGTGCGGTTCGGCCTTGAGCGGGGTTCGGCCGTGGGCGACGCCGGGCGCCGGGCCGCCGACTTCCTCGGCTCGACGGCGGAGATCCTCTCGGCGCTCGGCGACGAGGAGGGGAGCTTGGCGATCCTGGAGCGCGCCCCCGGACTGCTCGATCCGGACGACCCGACCCGGGCGGGGACCCTGCTCCGCACGGCGACGGCGGTCGCCGCCTCGGGCCGGTCCACCACCGCGGATCGGCTCTCGATCCAGGCGGCGCGAGCGGCGCGCGAGACGGGGGACGGCGCGACGGACGCACGGGCGCGGCTGCTCAGGGCCGTGCTCGCGGACGGAGGACGGAGCTACGGTCGGATGGAATCGATCTGGGAGGTCGCGGAGCAGGCCGAGATCGCCTGCCGGGACGCCGAGGACGACGCCGGCCTGTCGGAGGCATGGGCGGCCCGGGCGGCGGTCCATCGCCGATGGGGGCACTGGGCGGCCGCCGCCGACGACGCGGAACGGTCCGCGGACCACGCCGCCCGAGCCGGGCTCCTGCACGAGGAGTCCGAGGCGCTCCGGATGCTGGTCCGGTGTCTCGAGGGATCGCCCGCGCCGATGGAGGAGTCGATCGATCGATGCCGGGCGGTGCTGGCACGGGCCGGTGGCCGGAGGCAGGTGGAAGAGGAGGCGTCCGGGGTCCTCGCGATCCTGCTGGCCCGCCACGGCTCGTTCGAGGAGGCCGAGCGGCACGTCGCCGCGGCCCGGAGCGCCGCCGAGGAGTCGGAGCCGGGGACCGGTCTCGCGCGCGCCCTGCATCGCGCCGCCGCTGTGGAGACCCTGGCGGGACGGCTCGAGCGGGCCGAGGAGCTCCTGGTGCAAGCTCGCGATGTGGCGGTCGGGTCGGCGGACGAACGGACCGGAGCGGCGATCGGCGCCACGCTCGCCCACGTGATGCTCGACGCGGGGCGCGCCGAGGAGGCTCGGCAGCTCCTGGAGGAGGTGGAGCGGACCGCGGCCGCGGACGACGTGGTCACGCAGGTGGTCTGGCGCTCGGGCCGGGCCCGGGCGCTCGCGTCCTTGGAGCAGACGGAACAGGCCCGTGAGCTCGCCCGCCAGGCGATCCGGCTCGCCGAGCAGACGGACCTCATGGACCTGCGGGCGCGCGCCCTGCTCGCGCTGGCCGAGGTGCTCCGGGCGGAGGGTCGCACCAACGAGGCGGCGGCGTTCGCGCGCCGCGCCCTCCGGGCGCTCGAGCGGCGGGGAGCCACGGTCCCGGCTCAGCAGGCCCGGTCGGTCCTGGCGTCGCTCGATCGTCCCGCCGCCGCGCTGCCCGACGCGCCCCCGGATGTGCCGGCGGACGGGGATCCCGGCTCGCCCGGGGACGAGGTCCCGTCGCCCCCCGAGCCATCGGAGAGGTGGCCGAACGGCGACGCCGACGTCGTCGGTGAGGAGCCGCGGCACTCTCCGTTCGCCGACATCGCTTTCGGCGGCGGGGGCGACCGGTCACCCGAACCCGCACCCGTGCCGGCGGCCCCGGATCCGGACCCGGAGCCGAGTGGTGACGGGGCGACCTCGAGCTCCTGGTGGTCGTTCGGGAAGCGCTGAGCTCCGCCATCGCCTCCCATCGGTCGAGACGCGATGGGCTCGAGCGGGTCTTCGGTTCAGCCCTCGGTTACGACGGCCGGGAGCTCGGAGACGAGCGGGTGATCGAGCCCGAGCGCGTCGAACGCCACCGCTCCGCCCGGCGCACCGAGCCCGCTGACGGTAGGACCGAAGAACTCGCGCTCGACCTGCGCGTAGTGCTGCCATTCGGGGGGCAGGTCGTCCTGGTGGAAGATCGCCGTCACCGGGCACACCGGCTCGCACGCACCGCAGTCGACGCACTCGTCGGGATGGATGTAACCCTTGCGGAGCCCGTCGTAGATGCAGTCGACCGGACACTCGTCGACGCACGACCGGTCGTGCACGTCGACACAGGGTTCCGCGATGACGTACGCCATGGCGCCTCCTTTATCGGTGAGCCTTCGCAGACCACGGTAAGGGGCGGGCCGGCAACGGCATCCCAACGTGAGGCAATGGATCGGGAAAGAACGCTCGGGACGTCAGCCCGACGCGTCGGTGACCGCGTACAGGCGCCACCCGGGTAGGCACGCCCTTGGGGGCGTGCTCGCCCCGGTCGTCGATCCCGCCGACGCCCTCGTCGCGCTCTCAGCCCTTGGGCCCGGGGATCCCGAGTGGTCGTCCGTTGAGGGTCGCGGTCAGGTCCGTCGGGACCGCGGTCCGGAAGGTCTGCGCCGCATGACACGCCCGCTCAGCGTGCGCGACGAGCCTGGCCACGTCCGGCTCGGGCGCGGGGCTGCGGACCTCGAGGTGGAACGTGACGTTCTGGAACGCGCCCGGCGGACCTCCGAGATCGAACTTGTCCGCGACGCTGAACGACGCCCGCACGTCGACCTCGGCGTCCTCGATCTCGACTTCATACAGTGGCGAAAACTTCGCCAGCTGGGTCAACAGTCAGAAGGCCGCACCCGCGACGACGTACTGCAGCGGCGCGGGAGCGAGGTCGTCGCCCCCTCGCTCGGCCGGCTCGTCCGACTCGATACGGAACCGCCCGATCCGGCCGGTCATGTGCAGGTTCCGGTCGATGCGCGCCACGGCCCGCTGGGTGAGCACCGGCACCTGCTTCGTGTGTTCGCGGCTCTCCTCGTAGGCTCGCCGCATCTTCTCCAGGTCGACCCGGCCGGTCGGCTCGTCGCCCATGTCGTCCTCCCCCCTCTCGACGCGCTCACTGCGAGCGAGCAGCCTACCCCGGCGAAGGATGCCACCTGCGCGGCGGCACCCGGGCCCTCCCTTCGGACGCGGCTCGGCGGCCCCGGAAGCCCCGGCTTGACCGGCGCATGCGGCTCGTGGTTTGGTTGGTCTGACAAACAGGTCAGCAGACGGTCTGAGACGGTCTGAGTCAGTCTCGATGACCGTCCGCCGACTTCAGGGGAACTCGTCCGAACGAGGCGGTGGGGGTGCAGCAGCAGTTCGGGCCGATCGAGCGACGCAAGGTCTACGAGCTCGTCGCCGATCGCCTGGTCGAGGAGATCTCGGCGCGCCGGCTCAAGCCCGGCGACCCGATCCCGGCCGAGCGGCAGCTCGCGGAGACCCTGTCGGTCGGCCGCTCCTCGATCCGCGAGGCGCTCCGGATGCTCGAGTCCCGCGGCCTGATCATCTCCCTCGGCCACGGCGCCTTCACGGTGGCCGAGTATGGGAACCCGCTCAACGCGTCGCTCGCCCTGCTCGTCGAGATGCGCCACGGCGACCTGCAGGAGCTGTTCGAGGTGCGCAAGGTGCTCGAGGTCGAGATGGCCGGCATCGCGGCGGAGCGGAGGTCCGAGGTGGACCTGGAGCGCATGCGCCGGGCCATCGAGGCCATGGACGAGGGGATCGGCGTGGCCGACCGCTACATCGCCGGCGACCTCGAGTTCCACCAGGCGGTGGTGGCGGCGACCGGCAACCGGATCGCGCGCTCGGTGATGGAGGCGATCCGCGACGTGATGCGCCTCGCGCTGTTCGAGATCTACCGGATCCCCGGCAGCCCCGAGCGGTCGATGGAGCAGCATCGCCGGATCCTGGAGGCCGTCGCGCAAGGCGATCCCGATCTGGCCCGCGAACGCGTCCGCGAGCACCTGGTCCGTGTCGAGAGCGAGATCGTCGCCCCGCCGCACGCCGGGGAGGACGGGGCCGATGGCTGAGCTCGGGTTCGTCGGGCTCGGAGTGATGGGGGGGCGGATCGCCAAACGCCTCCTCGACGCCGGACACCGCGTCACCGGCTTCAACCGCACGGCCTCCCGGGCCGCCTGGCTCGTCGACGCGGGGATGACGCCGGCCCGTTCGCCGCGGGAGGCGGCCGAGGCGGCCGACATCACGTTCTCGATGGTGACGAACACGACCGCGCTCAGGGCCGTCGTCGGCGGGCCGGACGGCGTCGTTGCGGGGCTCGGCCCCGGGAAGCTCTACGTCGACATGAGCACCGTGAGCCCGGCCGAGAGCCGGGAGATCGCGGGGCACGTCGCGGAGACCGGCGCCCGGATGCTCGACGCGCCGGTCTCCGGGAGCGTCGTCACGCTGGAGGAGGGCCGGCTGTCGATCATGGTCGGCGGCGAGGCCGAGGACGTCGAGCGCGCGATGCCGGTGCTCCACGACATCGGTCCCAAGGTGACGCACGTCGGCGGCAACGGCCAGGCGGCGCTCATGAAGATCGCCTCGAACCTGAACCTGGCCGTGCAGATGGTCGCGTTCAGCGAGGCGGTCCTGCTGGCCGAGAAGGGGGGCATCGCCAGGGAGACCGCGGTCGAGGTCCTCGTGAACAGCGTGATCGCCTCGCCGATGGTCAAGTACCGCGGCCCCTTCGTCCTGCGGGAGCCGGACGAAGCGTGGTTCGACGTGAACATGATGCAGAAGGACCTGCTCCTCGCGCAGGAGGCGGGGCGCCGGCAAGACGTCGTGCTGCCGACCACCGCTGTGGCGAACGAGCTGCTCACGGCGGCGCGCGCGATGGGACTCGAGAAGCACGACTTCGCGATCGTGTTCGACGTGCTCGCGCACCTGTCGGGGACGAAGCGGTGAGCGACGTCCGGGAGCGCGAGGGGATCGGCTCCCTCTCGCGGGACGACGCGGTCCGGCTCTACGAGCAGATGGCTCGGATCCGCCACTTCGAGCTCCGCGTGAACCAGCTCTACCTGTCCGCGAAGATGCCCGGCCTGGCGCACCTGTATGCGGGGCAGGAGGCCGTGGCCGTGGGGGTGTGCAGCGTGCTCGGACCGCAGGACGTCATCACCAGCACCCACCGGGGCCACGGGCACTGCCTGGCCAAGGGCGCCGCCGTGGACCGCATGTTCGCCGAGCTCCTCGGCAAGGCCGACGGCTACTGCGGGGGCAAGGGCGGCTCGATGCACATCGCGGATCCCGAGACCGGCAACCTGGGCGCCAACGCCATCGTGGCCGGCAGCACCGGCATCGCCACCGGCGCGGCGCTGTCGGCCCTTCGCCGGGGGACCGGGGGCGTCGCCGTCTGCTTCTTCGGGGAGGGCGCCCTCGGCCAGGGCGTGCTCTACGAGGTGATGAACATGGCCTCGCTGTGGAAGCTGCCGGTCCTCTACGTCTGCGAGAACAACCTCTACAACGAGTACACGCACTATCGCGAGACCACGGCCGGCGAGGTCCTGGCACGCGCCCGGGCGTTCGGGATCCCGGCCGAGTCCGTCGATGGCCAGGACGTGCTCGCCGTGCGCGCGGCCGCATCGGTGGCCGTGGAGCGGGCTCGCGCCGGCGACGGTCCCTCCTTCCTGGAGTGCCGGACGTATCGCACCTTCGGCCATCACGTCGGCGACGTGGACCGCGCCTACTACCGCTCCAAGCAGGAGGAGGAGACCTGGCGCACCGAGCGCGACCCCATCGCCCTGCTCGGCGAGCGCCTTCGCGAGGGGGGCGCCGCCGACGAGGCCTCGCTCCGCGAGCTCGACGAGCGGGTCGCGGCCGAGGTCGCCGCCGGCGAGCGGTTCGCGCTCGATGCTCCGTACCCCGATCCCTCAGAGGTGGACCGCGATGTCCACGCCTAGCCGCGTGCAGGACGTCGCCGCGACGGGCGCGCGCGAGCTCACGTTCGCCGAGGCGGTCCGCGAGGCCCTGCAGCAGGAGCTCCGCCGGGACGAGCGCGTGTTCGTGATGGGCGAGGACGTCGCCGAGGCCGGGACGCCGTTCAAGGTGCTCTCTGGCCTCGTCGAGGAGTTCGGCACCGGCCGGGTGATCGACTCGCCGATCTCCGAAGCCGGGATCACCGGGATCGGGGTGGGGGCGGCCATGACGGGGATGCGCCCGGTGATCGACATCATGTTCGGCGACTTCCTGACGCTGGCGATGGACCAGCTCGTGAACCAGGCCGCCAAGGTCCACTACATGTCCGGCGGCAAGCTGCGGGTGCCGATGGTGGTGCGCACCACGCTGGGAGCCACCCGGCGCTCGGCCGCCCAGCACAGCCAGAGCCTGCACGCCTGGGTGAGCCACGTCCCCGGGCTCAAGGTGGCCCTTCCCGCCACCCCGGCCGACGCCAAGGGGCTGCTCGTCTCGGCGATCCGCGACGAGGGGCCGGTGGTGATCTTCGAGGACAAGATGGACTACCAGGTCCGCGGCCCGGTTCCCGAGGGCGACGGCGCCATCCCCCTCGGCGTGGCCGAGGTCAAACGAGCCGGAACCGACGTCACGGTCGTGGCGACCTCCAGCATGGTCCGCGTGGCCCTCGCCGCCGCCGAGCTGCTCGAGCCCGAGGGGATCTCGCTCGAGGTGATCGACCCCCGGACGACCTCCCCGCTCGACGCCGAGACCCTGGTCGCCTCGGCGCGGAAGACCGGCCGGGCCATCGTGGTCGACGAGGGGTACCGCCGGTACGGGGTGACGTCGGAGCTCGCGTCGGTGATCGCCGAGGGCGCGTTCTACGACCTGGACGCGCCGGTCCGCCGCCTGGGGGCCATGGACGTGCCGATCCCGTTCTCCCCGGTGCTGGAGGACCTCACCGTGCCCACGCCAGAGCTCGTCGCCGCCGCCGCCCGGGAGCTCTGCGGCGCCGGAGGGGGTGCCTGATCGTGGCCACCGAGGTGATCATGCCGGCGCTCGGCGTGTCGCAGGAGACGGGCCGTGTCCTTCGGTGGCTGAAGGCGGCCGGGGACGAGGTCGCCGCCGGCGAGCCGGTGGTGGAGATCGAGACCGACAAGGTCACGGTGGAGATGGAGTCTCCCGCGGCCGGGGTGCTCGCCGAGATCCAGGCGACGGAGGGCCAGGACGTGCCCGTCGGCCAGGTGATCGGGCTGATCCTTCAGCCGGGGGAGAGCCCACCCGAGCGGTCCGTCGCCGCGCCCGCGGGCGACGGGCCCGGCGGCGCGCGGCGGTCGATCGCCCCCGCCGCGTCGGCGAGTGGAGCCGGCGCGCGCGCGGCGGGGACCGGCCGCGCGGCGGCATCGCCGCTCGCCCGGCGGCGGGCAAAGGAGGCGGGGATCGACCTCGGCGACGTGCTCGGCTCGGGCCCGGGCGGGGCGGTGACGGCGGCAGACCTGGATGCCGCGATCGCGGCCATCGCGCCGAGCGGGGAGACGGCCGAGGCGAGCCCGACGTGGCGGCGCATGGCCGAGCACGTCAGCGCCTCGTGGGTCGCGCCGCACTTCTCCCTCTCGCGGGACGTGGACGCCGGGGCCCTCCTGTCCCGGCGGGCGGAGCTCGGCGAGGAGGTCACGCTCACGGATCTCCTGGTGTGGGTCTCGGCAGGCGCGCTCGAGCGGCACCCCGAGGTGAACGCTCGGTGGGAGGACGGCGCGGTGCGCCGGGTGGCCGAGGTGAACGTGGGGATCGCGGTGGCGCTCGACGACGGGCTGATCGTCCCCGTCGTCCGCGACGCGAACCGCCTGGACGTCCACGGGCTCGCCGAGCGGCGGCGGGACCTGGTCCATCGCGCGCGCGCCGGGTCCCTGCGGCCCGAGGACGTGCAGGAGGGGACGTTCACGATCAGCAATCTCGGGATGTACGGCGTCGACTCGTTCACGGCGATCGTGAACGGGCCGCAGGCCGCGATCCTGGCCGTGGGCCGGGTCGCGGACCGAGTGGTGGCGGTGCAGGGGCATCCGGTCGTCCGCCCCCGGATGCAGCTCACGCTGTCGTGCGACCACCGCGTGGTCGACGGCGCGCGAGCGGCCCGGTTCCTCGACACGTTGTCGATGGCGGTGGAGGAGCCGTCACGGCTCGAGCCGTGACGGGAAAGGAGGTCGGGGGTATGACGGGGGCAGCTCGGAAGGGAGGTCGCTGATGCGCGCGTGGCCCAGGCTGGTTGCCGCGTTCGCGGTGCTGATGCTCCTCGCGGCGGCGTGCAGCAGCGACGACGACGGCGGCGGGGCCACGGGGGCGACGGAGGCGACCGGAGGCACCACCGCGACCGGTTCGTCCGGGCCCTCGGGCGAGCCGATCAAGATCGGCATCTCGCTGCCGCTGACGGGGGACTTCTCGCAGCCCGGCGGTGAGGCGGAGCGTGGCTACCGGGTGTGGGCGGACCTGACGAACGCGGCCGGCGGCATCCTGGGGCGCCCGGTCGAGCTGGACATCGTGGACGACGCGAGCAGCCAGGACACCGTGGTCACCGACTACAACCGGCTGATCACCCAGGACAACGTGGACCTGCTGCTCGGGACGTTCTCCTCGCTGTTGAACATCCCGGCGTCGGCCGTCGCCGAGCGCAACCAGATGGTCTACGTCGAGCCGGCCGGCGGCTCTCCGGACCTGTTCGACGACGGGTACGAGTTCCTGTTCTTCGCCCAGCAGGCGACGGCGCCGCATCAGGCGGACAAGTTCGTGGAGTGGGTCCTCTCGCTCCCCGAGGACCAGCGGCCGACGACGGCCGCCTATCCGTCGCAGGACGACCCGTTCGCGCTGCCGGTGATCGAGAGCATCCGTGACCAGCTCACCGATGCCGGGATCGAGAACGTGTACGAGAACGTGTACCCGCCGGACACGACGAACTTCGACACGATCGCCAACGACATCCAGTCGAGCGGCGCGGAGCTCGTCGCGCAGGGCGCCGTCTTCGAGGACGGCGTCGGGCTCGTCCGGTCCTTCCAGCGGATCGACTACAACCCGCAGGTCCTGTTCCAGACCTCGGCGCCATCCAACAGCGATCAGTACGCCGAGGGGATCGGGGCCGACAACACGGAGGGGATCTTCTACGCGGTGAGCTGGCACCAGGACACGGACACGCCGCAGAACGCCGACTTCGTGGCGGGCTACGACGCGGCCTACGGCGGGATCCCCGCCGAGGACGCCGCCGACGCCTTCGCATCGGCGCAGGTGCTCCAAGCGGCGGTCGAGGCGGTCGGAAGCCTCGACCAGGTGGCGATCAAGGACTGGCTGCACGCGAACACCGTGGACACGGTGCTCGGACCGCTGTCTTGGGACGAGACGGGCGCCCCGCAGGGGGAGTTCCTGCTCGCGCAGTGGCAGGGGGGCCAGGCCGAGATCGTCCTGCCGGCGGAGGTCGCGACGACCGACACGATCGTGAACCCCAAACCGGAGTGGGCGTCCTGAGTCGACGACCGGGAACGGAGGAGGTGGGTCGATGACCCACCTCCTCCAGACCGTGCTGCTGGGGCTGCTGATCGGCGGCGTCTACGCGCTGCTCGCGTCCGGGCTCACGCTCATCTTCGGCGTGATGCGGATCATCAACGTGGCCCACGGCGCGTTCCTCGTGCTCTCGGCGCTGTTCACGTACGAGCTGTGGCGGCACCTGGGACTGGATCCGCTCGTCGCGGTGGTGATCACCACCCCGGCGATGTTCGCGATCGGCTGGCTCGTCTACCGCGGGCTCATCGCCCGCATCCGCACGGCGCCGGTCTCGATGTCCGTCCTGCTCACCTTCGCGCTCGCCATCACGCTCGAGGGCATCATGGGCATGACCTGGAAGAACCGCTTCCGCTCGGTCACGCCCGGTTACTTCAACGATTCGTTCCACGTCGGTTCGTTCTTCATCCCGAAGCCGCATCTATTCGGCTTCGGGATGGCGGCCGTGGTGCTCCTCGCGCTCTACCTGCTCCTGACGCGGACGTGGGCGGGGCGCGCCATCCGCAGCGCGTCGGAGAACCCGGAAGGAGCCCAGCTCGTCGGCGTCGACATCCGGGCGGTCGCGGCGCTGACGTTCGCGGTCGGCATCGCGACGACGGGCGCGGGGGGGTCGATCCTGTCCGTGCTCTACGCGTTCTTCCCGGCCTCGCACTACCAGTGGATCTCGCGGCTGCTCGGGATCGTGGTGCTCGGCGGGATGGGGAGCATCCCGGGGGCGGTGATCGCGGCGCTCGTGCTGGGCGTCACCGAGACGCTCACCGTCGACTACGTCTCCCCGCGGTGGGGCGTGGCCGTCTTCTATGTGGTCATCCTGCTCGTGCTGCTCGTGCGGCCCCGCGGCCTGCTGGGCGCGCGGCTCCGGGAGGACGTGGCCGCGTGAGACGGGCGACGGCGCTCCGGCGCGGGCTGATCGGGCTCGTCGCCCTCGGGCTCGTCGTGTTCCCGATCCTGCAACCCGAGGACCTGTACCGACAGACGGTGCTGATCTTCATCTTCGTGCTCGGGACGATGGCGGTGGGGTGGAACGTGATCGCCGGGTTCACGGGCTACGTCTCGCTCGGGCAGAGCGCGTTCCTCGGGCTGGGCGCGTACACCACCGGGATCCTGTCGCAGCACGTCGACATCTCTCCGTTCTATCTCGTGCCTCTGGGCGGCATCGTGGCCGCGGTCGTCGCGGCGCTGCTCGGCCTGACGATCATGCGGTCGCGCGAGCACGCCTTCGTGATCAGCACGATCGCGTTCCTGTTCCTGATGCAGGCCGTCGCGTTGAACTGGCGCGGGTTCACCGGCGGCTCGAACGGGATCCGTCTCCCGTTGCCCGGCTACGATTTCGCGCTCGGGCACCTCCCGTTCTACCTCGCCAGCCTGGGCCTGCTCGCGCTCTCGGTGCTGATGGCGTGGTGGATCCGCCGGACGAAGCTCGGGGCCGGGCTCCTGGCGATCCGCGAGGACGAGGACAAGGCGGCGGCGATCGGCGTGCGCACGACCGTCTACAAGATCCTCGCCTTCGTGGCCAGCGCCGTGCTGACCGGCATGGCCGGTGGGGTGTACGCCTACTTCCTCACGTTCATCGACCCCCGGGGGATGTTCGACATCCTGGCGAGCGTGCAGATCGTGCTGGCGTGTCTCCTCGGGGGGCGCGGCACGATCTGGGGCCCGGTCATCGGCGCGTTCGTCATCATCCCGCTGAACGAGGTCACGGTGGACGTGGCTTCGGGCGAGGGGGTGCGCCTGTTCGTGTTCGGTCTGGCGCTGCTCCTGGTCGTGCTGTTCCTGCCGCGCGGCGTGATCCCGACGATCCGCACGGCGATCGAGCGGCGCCGGGGCGGGGCGGTGCCCTTCGAGCGGAGATCGCCGGTCCCCGCGGCCGCGCCCACCATCGCCGCGGCTCCGCCCACCATCGCCGCGGCTCCGCCGCAGCCGGTCCGGCCGCTGCTCGAGATCGAGGGCCTTGCCCGGCGCTTCGGCGGCGTCACCGCCGTCGACGGGTGCTCGTTCGGCGTCCGCGAGGGCAGCCTCACGGCGCTCATCGGGCCGAACGGATCGGGCAAGACGACGGTCTTCAACCTCGTCACGGGGATGATGCGCGCCGACGGCGGCGCGATCCGGCTCGACGGCCGGCGCATCGACGGCATGCTGCCGTGGGACCGCGCCTACCTCGGGCTGGGGCGCACGTTCCAGATCACGAGGCTCTTCCCGCAGATGACCGTGCTCGAGAACGTCGTCGCCCCGCTCCGGGGGTTCCGGTGGCGCGACCTGGCGGCGGACGCCGTCGGGGGGCCGGAGGCCCGCCGTGCCGAGGAGCTCCTCGGCTTCGTGGGGATGGCCGACTTCTCGCACCAGCCGGCGTGGCGGCTCTCGTTCGGCCAGCAGAAGCTCGTCGAGCTGGCGCAGACGCTCATGCTCGAGCCCCGGCTCATCCTTCTCGACGAGCCGGCGGGCGGCGTGAACCCCGGGATGATCGACCGGATGTGCGACCTGATCCGCGAGCTGAACCGGGGCGGGGTCACGTTCCTGATCGTCGAGCACAACATGCCGGTGGTGCTGGATCTGTGCGATCCGATCCTCGTCATGGCGCGGGGCGCCGTGATCGCCGAGGGCGCGCCGCGCGAGATCCAGAGCGACCGCGGCGTCCTCGAGGCGTACCTCGGCGAGGCGTGGGGCGGCGCGCCACAGCCGACGGGGGTGTGATGGCGGCGTTCCTCGAGCTCCGCGACGTCGACGCCGGGTACGCCGGCGCGCTCGTCCTTCGCGGCGTCGGTCTCGACGTGCAGCGCGGCCGCATCACCTGCGTGATCGGGCCGAACGGAGCGGGCAAATCGACCCTGCTGAAGGCGATCAGCGGGGTCGTGAGGGCGACGCGCGGGCGCATCGCGCTCGACGGCTCGCCGATCGAACGGCTGTCGGCGGGCGAGGTCCTCTCGCGCGGGGTCGTCCAGGTTCCGCAGCAGCGGGCGCTGTTCCCCAACCTCACGATCCGCGAGAACGTGTTGATGGGCGCGTACATCCTGCGCCGTGACGCGTCGCTGGTGCGCGAGCGATACCGGCGCGTCGAGGAGACGATCCCCCTCGTCGCCGAGCGCGCCGACGAGCGGGCCGGGAACCTGTCCGGCGGGCAGCGACGCGCCGTGGAGTTCGCCCGGAGCCTCATGCTCGACCCGACCCTCGTACTGCTCGACGAGCCCTCGCTCGGCCTCGACCCGAAGGCCCTGGCTCAGGTGTGGGAGCTGATCACCGGGATGCGCGACGCCGGCCGGACGATCCTGCTCGTCGAGCAGAACGTGCGCCTCGGGTTGGGGGTGGCCGACGACGGCGTGGTGATGGAGGGCGGCTGCGTCCGCCTCACCGGAACGGCCGCGGACGTGCTCGCCAACCCGGAGATCGCCGACCTCTACCTGGGCGGCACGACCCGGCACCCGGTGGACGCGCCGCCGGCCGCGGAGCCCACGCGCGGATGAGCGGCGTGCTCTGGGCGGCGATCGCCGGCGTGCTGTTCGGCGTGTTCCAGAGCGTGAACCGGGCGGCGCTCGTCGAGCTCGACGTGTTCGCGTCGACGTTCCTCCAGCTGCTCGTCGCCTCCGCGTTCATGGTCGTCGCGCTGCTGATCCAGGGCGTGGACGTGGTCGCCTCCGCGCCCGGGAGCGCGTGGGTGAACTTCACGATCGCCGGCCTCGTCCACTTCCTGATCGGCTGGACGCTGATCAACCTCAGCCAGAAGCGGCTGGGGGCGGCGCGGACGAGCCCGCTGCTCGCGACGTCGCCGCTCTTCGGCACGCTGATCGCCGCCGCGACGCTGGACGAGACGCCGTCCGCCGTCGAGCTGGCCGGCATCGCGCTGATCGTCGCCGGCGTCTACGTCGCTCAGCTCGAGCGGGCGCGGAGGGTGCCGGTGCCGGCGGGCGCGGCGGCACCCTCGACGGAGCACCGACACGAGGCCACGTTCCGCGCCTCGCTGTTCGGGCTCGGGGCGGCCCTCGCGGTTTCGGTGAGCCCGATCTTCATCCGCCGGGGGCTGGAGGACGTCGACAACCCGGTGCTCGGCGTCACGATCGGCGTGGTCGTCGCCACGATCGCCTACGGGCTCGTGTTGCTCGCGCGCCGGCCGAGGGCCCGGCTCCTGTCGGCGTCGCGGCGGGCGCTCTCGTGGAAGGCGGTCGCCGGGGTGCTCGTCGCGTTCGGGACGTGGACGCGCTGGTACGCCCTCGGCCGGACCTCGGTCGCGGCCGTGCTCGCGCTCGCGCTCCTGTCGGTGCCGACCGTGATCGTTCTGGCGCCGATGGCCGCCGGTCGGCACCTCGAGCCGATCACCGCACCGATCGTGGCCGGGTCGGCGTTCGTCGTCGCCGGGGCGCTCGTGCTGATCGCGACGGGGTGAGGGCGACGTGATCGTCGACATCCACGCGCACGTCATCGTCCCGGAGATCACCCGGGAGTCCGGGGGCGACGAGCCGTGGCGCCCCTCGGTCCGCTGGGAGGACGGCGCCCAGGTGGTCGAGCTCGGCGGGCGGGCCATCCGCTCGGCCGTGCGCGAGTTCGTCCGCATCGACCGAGTGCTGGAGCAGGAGGCGGGTTCGGGCGTCGAGCACGTTGTGCTGTCCCCGTGGGTCAACCTCCTCCCCTACGGGCTCGACCCCGCCGAGGCGCTCGAGGTCTGCCGGCTGCAGAACGACGCGCTCTCCGCAGCCGCCGCCGCGCATCCGGGGCGGGTGAGCGCGCTCGCGGCCGTTCCGCTGCAGGAGCCGGAGCTCGCGGCCGGCGAGCTCGAGAAGGCCATGGGCACGCCGGGGGTGGTCGGCGCGGAGGTCGCGGCGAGCGTTCGCGGCGCGTACCTGGGGGACGACCGGTTCCTCCCGTTCTGGGAGGCCGCAGAGGCGACCGGCGCGCTCGTGCTCGTGCATCCCACGACGAAGGGGTTCGACCTGCCGGTGTTCGGCGAGTCCTATCTCTGGAACACGGTGGCCAACCCGCTCGAGACGGCGGTGACGGGCGCCCACCTCGTGATGGCCGGCGTGCTCGAACGGCACCCCCGGCTCCGGATCGTGCTCGCGCACGGAGGGGGGGCGCTGCTCGCCGTCCGGGGACGGCTCCGGCACGCCCACAGGTTCCAGCCGCAGGCCCGGTCGAGGCTCCGCGAGTCCCCCGACGACTCGTTGCGGCGCCTGCACTACGACACCGTGACGCACGATGCCGACCTGCTGCGCGCGCTCGTCGGGTACGCCGGCGCCGGCCACGTGCTGCTCGGGTCGGATCACCCCTTCGACATGGGGACGTCCCGCCCCGTGGACGAGGTCCGCGCGCTCGGCCTTCCGGCGGAGGACGAGGCCGCGGTGCTGGGCGGCAACGCCGAGCGGCTCTTCGGGGTGGGGGGGACGTGACCGCGGCCGAGTTCGACGTCGTCGTGGCCGGGGCGGGGCACAACAGCCTCGTCGCCGCGGCGTACCTGTCGCTGGCCGGGTTCCGGTGCCTCGTGCTCGAGGCGCGCGACGGGATCGGCGGCGACACGAACACCGAGGAGCTCACGCTCCCGGGATTCCGCCACGACTCCTGCTCGACCGCGCACAACCTGATCCAGGCGAGCCCCATGCTGCGCGACGACGAGCTCCACCTCGGCGAGTACGGGCTCGAGTACCTCCACCCCGACCCCGTCGTGCACGTCCCGCTGCCCGACGGCGCGTGGATCACCCAGTGGCGCGACGTCGATCGAACGGCCGAGGAGCTCGCGAGGTACTCGCGCCGCGACGCCGACGCCTACCGCCGCCTGCTCGCCGACTACGAGAGGGTGGCGCCGGTCTTCGGCCGATACCGCAACACGCCGATCGGGTGGGGACCCTCGCTGCCGGAGCTGCTCGCCGAGCACCCGGACGGTCGTCGCTGGCTCCGGATCCAGGCCATGAGCGCCTGGGAGGTCATCGAGGACGCGTTCGAGGACCCGCACGTCCGCGCGTTCCTGCTGTGGATGGCGTTCATGACCGTGCAGCCCCCCGAGCGCCCCGGCACGGGGCCCCTCGCCTCCTCCCTCGTCTTCGGCCGCCAGCGCCACAGCTGGACGCTGCCGAGGGGCGGGTCGGGCAGCCTGCCGGCCGCGCTCGGCCGCCTGATCGAGAGCCACGGCGGGACGATCCTCACCGGCCGCCCCGTCGTCGGGGTCGTGCTCGAGGGCGGTCGGTGCGTCGGCGTCGAGACCGCCGACGGCGAGCGCCACCTGGCCGCCCGCGCGGTCCTGTCGACGATCCACGTGAAGCACCTCCTCGAGATGGCGCCCGCCGACGCGTGGGGCGAGGACTTCCGCTTCGGCGTCCGGACGTGGCGGCCCGGCGTGTCGATGTTCGTCACCCACTACGCGACGACGGCTCCCCCGCGCTTCCCCGTCGGCGATGGAACGCTCGAGTCCTCGGCCGCCGGAACGCCCGGCTCGGTCCAGCGGATGCTCCGCGTCGGCTCGGAGTTCATCCGAGGCGTGGTCGCGACGGACGACCCGGTCCTGCTCGTGCTCTGTCAGACCGTCGCCGATCCCTCGCGCGCGCCCGAGGGCAAGCACACGCTGAAGATCGTGGGGTTCCAGCCCTACGAGCTGCCCGAGGGACCCGAGCGCTGGGACGAGATCCAGGACGAGGTCTCGGCCGCGAACCTGGAGCACCTGCGCCGGTACGCGCCGAACCTGACCGAGGACGTCATCCTCGCCCGCGTCGTGGAGAGCCCGCTCGGGCTCGAGCGCTTCAACGCCCACAACTGGCACGGGTCCTGTCACGGCGGCGACCAGGGGCCGGCGCAGTCCGGGGCGCTGCGACCGGCGCCGGGATGGGCCGGACACCGCACGCCGGTCGAGGGCCTGTACCAGACCGGCTCGACGACGCACCCCGGCGGGTCGGTGTCGGCCGGGCCGGGACGCAACGCCGCCATGGTGATGCTGAGGGATCTCGGAACGAGCCTCGAGGAGGTGCTGCAACGTGCCGGATGAACGCATCGAGGCCGCGATCGCGAACTGGGCGCCGCGGTTCACGTCGCAAGGGGTCGACCCGAACGACTTCGCGCGGGTCACGGCGCCGTTGGAGCGATGGGACGAATGGCTCGATGCCTGGTGCGCGAACGGCGATCTGCACGCGGGGCTCGCGCGCGAGGCCGAGGAACGCGGCCGAACCCTCACGGCCGGCGAGGCGTGGGTCCGCGCCACGCTCTCGTACCACTTCGCGAAGTTCGTGTGGATGGTCGACATGGACCGGTACCGCTCCGCTGCCGACCGTTCCGTCGCAGCGCTGCGCGAGGCGCACCGCCTCCTCGACCCGTCCGCCGAGCGCATCGAGGTGCCGTTCGAGGGCGGAGCGATGGTGGGCAACCTGCGGCGCCCGGCGGGGATCGACCGGCCGCCGCTCGTGCTCCTGCTCCCCGGGCTCGACTCCACCAAGGAGGAGTTCTTCACGTGGGAGGACGTGTTCCTCGCCCGGGGCATGGCCACCCTGTCGCTCGACGGCCCGGGGCAGGGCGAGACCGGCTACCACACGCACATCCGGGCCGACTACGAGGTCGGGCCGATCGCGATGCTCGATCACCTCGCGGGGCGCGGCGACGTGGACGTCGAGCGGGTGGGGGCGGTGGGCGTCTCGCTCGGCGGCTACTACGCGCCGCGGACCGCGGCGTTCGAGCCGCGGGTGAAGGCCGTGTGCTCGATCGGCGGGCCGCACACGTTCGGCGAGTTCTTCGACGATCGGCCCTCGCTGACGAAGGAGACGTTCGTGCATCACAGCGGGGCGAAGGACCTCGAGGAGGCCAAGCGCATCGCCGACACCCTGACGCTCACCGACGTGCTGCCGAAGGTCGACCAGCCGTTCCTGGTGATCTTCGGCCGGCTCGACCGCCTGATCCCGTACCAGCACGCCGAGCGGGTTGCGGCGGAGGCCCCGAACGCGGAGCTCGTGATGTACGCGGAGGGGAACCACGTCTGCAACAACATCCCCTACAGGTACCGCCCGCTGGCCGGCGACTGGATGGCCGAGCGCCTCGCCGGCGGGTCGTGATCGCCGCCACATGACCGAGGCCCCGCGGCCGCCGTGGATCGGGCGCCCGGAGCTCCGCCGCGAGGACCGGCGGCTCGTCCGCGGCGAGGGCCGGTTCGTCGGCACCGTCGCGCTTCCCGGGACGCTGCACGTCGCGTTCGTCCGCAGCCCGTTCGCGCATGCCCGCCTCCTGCACGTCGACGCCTCGGTCGCCGAGCGGTCGCCGGGCGTCGTCGCCGTGCTCACGGCGGCCGAACTCGGCCCGGTGGCCGCGATGCCGGTGAACGTCGTCGACGGCGCAGAGGTGGTCCTCGTCCCACCGCCGCTCCTCGCGGTCGGGCGCGTCCGATTCGCCGGCGAGGCCGTCGCCGCCGTCGTGGCGGAGACGCAGGCCGCGGCGGAGGACGCGGCCGAGCTCGTGGACGTCGAGTACGACCCCCTGCCCGTGGTGGCGGACGTGGAGGCCGCGCTCCGAGCCGAGAGCGTCGTCCACGAGGAGGTCCCGGACAACGTGCTGCTCCGGTGGCGGCGCACCGCGGGCGACGTGGACGGTGCGTTCGCGTCGGCACGACACGTGGTGGGCGGGCGGTTCGCGATGCCGCGCCTGGTCGCCGCGCCGATCGAGCCGCGCGGCGCCCTCGCCCTGTACGACCCTTCGTCGGACCTGCTCACGCTGTGGCTGTCGAGCCAGGACCCGCACCGGCCGCGAGCCAACCTGTCCGCGGTGCTGGGGCGGCCGCCCGAGCGCATCCGCGTCGTGGTCGGCGACGTGGGGGGAGCCTTCGGGAGCAAGGGCACCCTGGCCCTCGAGGCGGCGGTCGCCGCGATCGCGGCGATCCGGCTCGGCCGCCCGGTCCGGTGGATCGAGGGCCGCTCGGAGAACTTCCTCGCGGCGTACCAGGGACGGGGCTTCCGGGCCGACGCGGAGCTCGCCGTGGGCGAGGACGGGCGGTTCCTCGCCCTGCGGGCCCGGCTGGTGGCCGACCTCGGCGCCTATCTCTTCCCGACCACGCCGACCGTGCCGACGACTGCGGCGATGCTCGTCACCGGCGCGTACGAGACCCCGGCGGCCGACGTCGAGCTGCTGGGCGTGGCGACGAACCGGGTGCCGACCGGCCCGTACCGCGGCGCGGGCCGGCCCGAGGGGGCCTACGTGGCCGAGCGGCTGGCGGACCTGGCGGCCCGACGCCTGGGGATGGACCCGGCCGAGATCCGCCGCCGGAACCTCGTGCCGTCCGAGCGATTCCCCTACGAGACGCCACTCGGGTTCACCTACGACTCGGGGGACTACGCGGCCGCGCTCGACCGCGCGTGCGAACGGTTCGGGTACGAGCGTCGCCGGGCGGATCGGGACCGCGCCCGCGACGAGGGCCGGTTGGTCGGTCTGGGTCTCGCGGTGTTCATCGAGCGGGCCGGCGCCGGGATGTGGGAGTCGGGCGCGGTGCGGATCGAACAGGACGGCGCGATCGTCGTGCGGACGGGCTCGACCGCGCACGGGCAGGGGCACGAGACGACGTTTGCGCAGATCGCCGCGGACGCGCTCGGCGTCGACCTCGCCGACGTCCGGGTCGAGGCGGGCGACACGGCGGAGGTTCCGGAGGGGGTGGGGACCTTCGCCAGCCGTTCGGTGACCGTGGGCGGGTCGGCCGTGCTCGAGGCCGCCCGCGCGGTGCGCGAGCGCGCCACGGCGGTGGCCGCCCGGATGCTCGAGGTCGATGCGGGGTCGGTGCGGTGGGGGCGGGGGACCGTCTCGGCGAACGGTCGCGAGCTGTCGCTCGGGGAGGTGGCGCGGGCGGCCACGGATGTCCCGGGACGGCCGCCCGGGCTTTCTGCGGCGGTCCGCTTCACGCTGCCGGGCCTGGTGTTCCCCTACGGCGCGTACGCGGTCGCGATCGAGATCGACCCCGAGACCGGGACGCTCGCGGTGGACCGGGTCGTCGCCGTCGACGACGCCGGTCGGCTCGTGAACCCGCTCCTCGCCGAGGGGCAGGTGGTCGGCTCGACCGTCCAGGGTCTCGGCCAGGCGCTGCTCGAGGAGATGGTGCACGACGAGGACGGTCAACCGTTGACCGGCAACTTCGCCGACTACGCCATCCCCACCGCGCCGGACGTCCCCGCGATCGACGGCGAGTTCCAGGAGACGCCGTCGCCACTCAACCCGCTTGGGGCGAAAGGGATCGGCGAGAGCGGTTCGATCGCCATGCCGGCGGCGATGGCGAACGCGGTCGCCGACGCGCTGGCGCCGCTCGGCGTGGAGCACCTCGACCCGCCGTACACCCCCGAGAAGCTGTGGCGCGCCATCCGCGATGCCCGGCGCTCGTGACCTCCCGAGAGCGCGTCCGGCACGCCGGTCTTGGGCCGGTCCCTCGTCGCTCAGCTCATGCGGCCGGTGGGACGTTCTGGTTCAGCCGGAACAGGTTGGTCGGGTCGTAGCGGGCCTTGATCTCGGCGAGCCGGTCCCACGTCGGGCCCGGGTAGGCCTGGTGGACCCGCGCCTCGCCCTCGTCGCTGAGGAAGCCCGTGTACGCGCCGGCCTCGCCGCGCTGCAGCGCCGCGGAGAAGTCGGTGACCCACTGCTCGTGCGTGACCCGCTCGCCGGGGTCCCCGTAGATGGCGGCGACGTTCACCATGAGCTGCCGCCCGCGGTGCGCGAACGCCGTCGAGTCTTCGGGGACCCGAGCCATGGCCCCGCCGAGGACCCGCAGCTGCGCCGCGCGCATCATCGCGCTCGAAGCCTCAAGCCGTTCCAGGATCGTGGAGATCGCTGATCCGTCGACGGCGTCGACGAACATCGTCCTCGCCGCGGCGACGGGGCGGTAGTTGGGGTCCTCGGGCGGATACATCTCGGGGTAAGAGATCGGCCGAACCATGTCGACGATCGGCGAGGCGAGCGCTCGGAAGGGCGCGAAGGCCCTCTGGCCGGCCTCGTCGTCGCCGGCGAAGCAAACGAGCGCCATGATCACGATCTTGCCGTGGTACTCCTCAGGTACGAAGGGCATGGGCGGCGCCGTCATCACGTTGGCGATCGTCGAGAGCTCCTCCGGCGCCCCCTCCGCCTCGGCCAGGAACCCGGCGATCGTCTCGGGCGTCGCGGGCAACATCAACATCCCGCCCACGACCCCGTTCACCTCCTGCAGTCGGTAGTGGAACCGGGTGGCGACGCCGAGGTTCCCGCCGCCGCCGCGGATCGCCCAGAACAGATCGGGATGAGATCCCTCGTCGACCTGCAGGGTCTCGCCGTCGGCGGTGACGACCTCGGCGGCGAGGAGCGAGTCGATCGTGAGGCCGTGCTTGCGGACGAGGTACCCGACGCCGCCGGCGAGCGTGATCCCGCCGATCCCGACGGAGCCCGTGTCGCCGAACCCCGTCGCTAGTCCGTGCGTGGCGGCCTGGGTCGTGTACTCACCGGTCGTGAGGCCCGTCTCGGCCCACGCGGTGCGCTCCTCGACGTCGATCTCGAGGGACTTCATCGCCCGGAGGTCGATGACGATGCCGCCCTCGGACGCGCTGTGACCGGCGGGGCTGTGACCGCCGCTGCGGACCGCGAGCTCCGCTCCTGACTCGCTCGCGAGCCGGACGACCGCGGCCACGTCCGCGGCCCCCGCGACCCGAACGATCGCGGCGGGGCGGCGGTCGACCGCGCTATAGAACACCCTTCGCGCGTCGTCGTACTCGGGGTCGTCGGGCCCGATGACGCGGCCTTCGACGCCGTCGCGGAGCTGTGAGATCGATACGTCTGAGGAGGGCGGGCGCTCCATCGCGGGACTCCTTTCCAGGGTCGGCTCATCTGTTCGACCCACATCGAGGACCGGACTCATCGGTCGTGCCAGCTTGACGAAACGGACGGTCGATCTGTGACGGCCGTCCGGTTTCGTCCCTCGGCAACCTCCGAGCCGTTCGACGAGCGGGCGTCGCCGAGCCTATCGAACGAAGGTCGGATCACGGGACGCGATCTCGACCTGCGGGGTAGCTTCCGCGGCATGTCGAGACCGGGACCGCCGCTCCGACGTTCCGGGCAGAGGCGCCGAACCGGCGCCGGAGTGAAAGGAGTGGAGCCGTGAAGTACGTCGTGCTGATCTACACCAACCCCGCCACGTGGGAGACCCTGTCCAAGGAGGAGCTGGACGGGCTGATGGGGGAGTTCGACGCGCAGCAGAAGGAGCTGGCCGCGTCGGGAGAGTTCGTTGCCGGCGCCGCGCTGTCTCCTCCGACCACGGCGAAGACCGTTCGGGTGCGCGAGGGGGTTCCCGCGATCACGGACGGGCCGTTCGCGGAGGCGAAGGAGCAGCTGGCCGGGTACTTCGTCATCGACTGCGAGAGCATCGAGCGCGCCACCGAAGTCGCGTCCCGCGATCCGAACGCCCGGCTCGGCGCGGTCGAGGTCCGGCCGATCATGGACGAGGTCTGAGCTCGAGGGGGATGCGAGCGTGAAGTACCTGCTGATGATCTACATGAACCCGGCGATCTGGGATTCCCTGTCCGAGGACGAGCGGGACACCGTGTTTGCCGCTCACGACGCGTTCCAGAAGCCCATCAAGGAATCGGGAGAGCTGCTCGGCTTCGCGGCGCTGGCCGACCCGTCCACCAGCACCACGGTGCGTGTGCGCGACGGGGTTCCGGCGATCACGGACGGTCCGTACGTCGAGGCCAAGGAGTTCCTGGCCGGCTACTACGTCGTCGATTGCGAGACCGTCGAGCGGGCGCACGAGCTGGCCGCCCAGATCCCCGACGCCCGGTACACGGCCGTGGAGATTCGTCCGGTGATGGACGAGTCCGGAGCCGAGATGTGACCACGATGACCGCCCCCGAGGACCTGCTGCGCCGACTTGCGCCGCAGGTCCTCGGGGCGCTCGTCCGCCGCTTCGGTCGCTTCGACGCGTGCGAGGACGCGGTCCAAGAGGCCCTGCTCGCCGCCGCCGTCCAGTGGACCGACCAGGGGGTGCCGGAGAACCCTCGCGGATGGCTGATCACGGTGGCCTCGCGCCGGCTGACCGATCAGCTCCGCAGCGAGACCGCCCGCCGCCGCCGCGAGGGCACGGCCGCGGCCCTCGAGCCCGAGCACCTCCAGGTGCCCGGCGCCGACGAGGAGCGGTCGCCGGACCGGGACGACACGCTGACCCTCCTGTTCCTGTGCTGCCATCCGGCGCTGTCGCCCGCCTCGCAGGTCGCGCTCACCCTGCGCGCCGTGGGCGGTCTGACCACCGCGGAGATCGCGCGGGCCTTCCTCGTGCCCGAGACGACGATGGGGCAGCGCATCAGCCGGGCCAAGCAGCGCATCAAGGCGTCCGACATCCCGTTCGCGATGCCCCCGGAGCACGAGCGCACCGAGCGGCTCGCCGCGGTCCTGCACGTCCTGTACCTGGTTTTCAACGAGGGCTACACGACGAGCACCGGCCCCGGCCTGCAGCGCGGCGAGCTCACCGCGGAGGCGATCCGGCTGGCCCGCGAGCTTCGGCGGTTCCTGCCCGACGACGGGGAGGTGGCCGGGCTCCTCGCACTGATGCTGCTCACGGACGCCCGCCGACCGGCGCGAACCCGGCCCGACGGCTCCCTCGTCCCTCTGCAGGAGCAGGACCGGACGACGTGGGACCGGGAGGCCATCGCGGAGGGCGTCGCTCTGGTCACCGGCGCGCTGTCGCGTGCGCCGATCGGCCCGTACCAGCTGCAGGCGGCGATCGCCGCGGTGCACGACGAGGCGGCGCGGGCCGAGGACACCGACTGGCCCCAGATCGTCGCCCTGTACGAGCTCCTCGAGCGCCTCTCGCCCAACCCCATGGTCACCCTGAACCACGCCGTCGCGGTGGCCATGGTCCGCGGGCCGAGGGCGGGGCTCGAACTGCTGGCGAGCCTGGACGGAGACGAGCGACTGGCCCGGCACCACCGACTCGCGGCGGTCCGCGCCCATCTGCTCGAGATGGCGGGCGACCACGCGGCCGCGCGGACGAGCTACCGGACGGCCGCTCGCCGCACCACCAGCCTCCCCGAGCAGCGGTACCTCGAGGCCCGGGCCGCGCGGCTGGCCGACATGACGGCCGCCGACCTCGCCGAGCGCAGCGGCGCGAGCGTCGAGTACCTCCGCCGGCTGATCGAGGCCGGCATCATCTCGGGCGGCGGATCCGATCGACCCTTCGCCGTGCCCGACATCCAGCGGGTCCGGCTGGCGCGCGAGCTCGACCGGTCCGGGATCCCCCTCGAGGCCATCGGGCGGGCCGTCGAGTCCGGGCACCTTTCGTTCAGCTTCGTGGAGGCCATCTTCCCCGACCCGCCGGCGCTCGGCCCCAAGACCGTTCGCGACGCGGCCGCGGAGCTCGGCCTGCCGCTGGAGACCGTGACCCGCCTGTACGCGATGTGGGGCCTCGCCCGGCCCGAGCCCGACGAGCCCATCCGAGAGGACGACGCCGCCGTGTTCGCCGAGTGGGCGGCGATCCTGCCGCCGCGCTCGCTCACGCAGGACGTCTTCGTCCACGGCGCCCGGCTGTTCGGCGAGGCGGCGCGGCGCGTGGCCGACTTCGCGTTCGACGTCTCGCGCGCCTACGTCGAGGCGCCGATGCTGGCCTCCGGGATGCGGCTGCAACAGGTGATGGACGCCACCGGGGCGTTCTCCCAGGCCGCGACGGCGTCCCTGCAGCGACAGCTCGCCTGGCTCGTGCAGCGCCAGCTCGAGCACCACACGACGCAGTTCGTGTTCGAGTACGTGGAGACGGCGATCGAGGAGGCGGGCGGTGCGCCGGCCCGGGCGGCGTCGCCGCCGGCGATGGCGTTCGTGGACCTCACCGGGTACACGGCGCTCACCGAGGAGCTGGGCGACGAGGCTGCGGCCGAGCGCGCCACGCTGCTCGCTTCCGTCGTGCAGGAGGTCGCCCACGCGGGCGGCGGCCGGGTGATGAAGCTCCTCGGCGATGGTGCGATGTTCTACTTCGAAGATCCCGGCGCCGCCGTGCTCTCGGGGCTGGAGCTCGTGGAGCGGGTCGACGGCTCCGACCTTCCACCGGCCCGGGTCGGCATCGCGGCGGGCCCCGTCGTGTTCCGCGAGGGCGATTGCTTCGGGCGCACGGTCAACGTCGCGGCGAGGGTGGCGGATCGGGCGCGGCCGAGACAGGTGCTCGTCACGGCAGGGGTGGTGAGCGTCTCCGATCCGGCCCGCGTGACGTTCCGGGACGTGGGAATGGTCGCGCTGAGGGGTATCTCGGAGCCGATGCCACTGTCGATCGCCGCCCGCGTGCGCTGACCCCGGCCCGCGCCTACGCGCTCGACGCGATCGCTCGGACGCAGGCATGGTCCGAACCGCCACCGTCCGCCGTCGAGGAGGACCCACTCGGTGGATCCCGCGCTCGGAATCCGCCCATCGGATCGAAGACAAACGGGACGGGGATCGCCGATCGATGCGCGGAGCATCCGTGGATGGACGAGGGCTTTCGACCGCCGACGCGTCGTTCGGCGCCCTCACCACGACCGACCACGACACCGGCGTGTCGAGCCGGGCGATCGTGATCTTCGAACGGCACCTCGCGGTCGCCGGGGCGTAACCTCTTCTGCGCACCCGGCAGTTCCCGAACGACGACCGTCGGGCCGTGCCTGTTGGGCGGTGGGGACATACCGTGCACCGCCGGGAAGCACACACCGCGGTGCAATGAGAAATCCGCCACGGGCTCGCTCCAACCCTCGTTCTCCGCGGCGTGTGTACAATCGCACCCACGCTGCGGATTGAAAGGGGCTCTCGTGGCGGACAAGCTGATCTGTGACTTCGAGCACGAACGCCCGGTTCGGGCGACGGTCAAGCTAGAGGTCAAGTCGACCCGGGCCGGCAAGCCAGGCCATCCCATGATCCGCGTGACCGCTCTGTGTGCGGCGCACGCCCGCGAGCTCCGAAAGCTGGGGCTCGAGCTCGTCGGGACGTAGCCGAGCTCGGCCCGATCCGGCGAACGGCACCCGGCCGGCCCGGCGCAGGCACGCACCGCCGATTGGGTGACGGGCGTTTGGGGGCTCCTGCCGAGGGGCCTAACCGGCCGATAACCAAAGGTGTACTCCCCGACGAAGGGAACGCCGATGGCCGTGCGCCGCAATCTCAGTCGAGACCTCCGAGCGTGGTGGGCAACCCTGGCCCTGATCGGGCTGTTCGGGGCGGGCCTGGCATACGGGGTGACCTGGTATACGCAGGGGCGCCTGGAGCGCGACGCGACGCGCGACGCCCGGAAGCTGGTGGTCGAGTCGTTCCAGCCGCTGCTGTCGACCGCCGACGTCGAGGCCCCGGTCCGGGGAGACCGGTACGACGAGCTCCTCGCCACACTGCGCGAAGGCCTGCTCTCCGGACCCATCAACGCCGTCCGGTTGTGGAGAGCGGACGGGACGGTCCTGTTCGCGGACACCCCCGCGATGGTCGGGGAGCGGGATCCCGAGATGCGGGAGGCCATCCACTCGGCCACCGCCGGCACCGCCGAGGGCTTCGTGGACGGCGATCGCTTCCGGGTCTTCGCGCCGGTCCACGTCGGCGACTCCGACGTGCTCGTCGCGGCTGAGCTCGACCGGTCCCACGCCGCGATCGTCGCAGAGGCGCGAGAGACGTGGTACCCGTGGGTCGGGCGCGGCCTGGCCGTCGCTGCGGGCTTCGCCGGTCTGTACGTGGTCACGGCCATCTTCTTCGGGATCCTCGGCGGTCTCGGCCGCCGGGCCTCCCGGAGGGAGGCCTCCGCTCCGGCCAAGCCGGCGCGTGCTCGCCGGGAGGTGCCACCGGCGCCGATCCCGAACCTTCCCCCCTACATGCAACCGGGGTTCCAGGACGAGGTCCAGGCCCGGCGGGAGGTGGAGGGAGAGCTCGAGACCGTGATGCGGGAGCGGGACTCGCTGCGGGAACGGGTTCGCCGCCTCGAGATCGAACTGGAGCGCCGGGCCGGCGGCGAGGACGACGGGGACCGCCCCGGTGAGGTCGTCCCCCTCGCCCGCCGCTGAGGACGGGACCCCGCCCCTCGAGGCCCCGGCGCCTCAGCGGGGTGTCGCGTACGTCTCCAGCGCCCGGATGAACAGGTCGATCGCGAACCGGAACCGCTCCTCGTTATCGCCGGAGAACAGGAGGTCGGCGGCCGCCCGGGTGTGGGGGAACCGATCCTCGGGCAACGACGCCACGTAGTCGCGGAACATCTTGACGATCTCGTCGGGCGGCAAATCCTCGCCCGTGGGTGAGGCCAGCCCGAGGGTCTCCTCGAACGCGTAGGCGCCCACGTACAGCCCCACGACATCGCCGAGGTACGCGATCACGCGATCGGGGATCCCCACGGGGCGGAGCAGCTCGAAGAGCCACTCGGCCAGGAGCGCGATCGTCGGCCCGGACGGGATCCGCCCCAGTGAGATCCTCGCGCTGTCGCGGTGGCTGCCCAGAACCGACCGCATCTGATCGGCCAGGTCCCGGAGCTGGTCCTGCCACCGGGAGGGATCGGGCTCGGGCAGGGACACCTCCTCCGTGATCCGCTCGAACAGGAGCTGGAGGAGCTCGTCCTTGTTCCGGACGTGCCAGTAGAGCGAGGCCGCCCCCGTGCCGAGTTCCTCGGCGACGTGTCGCATCGACAGGCCGTCCATGCCCTCGCGGTCCAGGACCCGCAGGGCGGCCTCGATGATCGCGTCGCGGCTGAGGGGCGCGCGCGGGGCCACGTGGGATCGGTCGGGGAGCCGCCATGGCGGCTCGGGGATCGCGGCTCCGGCTGAGGCACCGGCTCCCGCCGTCTCGTCCTCCATCTCACCTGCACACTACCATTTCACGATCCGCGTTCGAGTCTCGAACGCCGTTTGACAAAGAGGGCCGGCGGTGCGCAGAATGACGTTCGAGTACGGAACAGTGTTCGACAACAGAGACGCGTGAGAGGAGGAGATCGATGACCCCGACGATCGAGGCCCGCGGGCTCGAGAAGCGGTTCGGGCGGACGCGGGCCCTGGACGGGCTGGACCTCGTGGCCGAGCCGGGCCAGGTGGTGGCGGTGCTCGGCCCGAACGGAGCGGGCAAGACCACGTTCATCCGGGCCGTGGCCACGCTGCTGCGGCCCGATTCCGGGACGCTCCGGGTGGCCGGTCGCGACGTCCGGCGCGAGCCGGCGGCGGTGCGGCGCACCATCGGCCTGGCCGGGCAGTACGCCGCCGTCGAGCCCGCGATGACGGGCCGCGAGAACCTGGAGATGGTGGCCCGGCTGTTCGGCCAGGACCGCCGAGCAGCCAGGACCAACGCCCAGGCCGTGCTGGAGCAGCTCGGCCTGTCCGAGGCGGCCGACCGGCTCACCCGGACCTACTCGGGCGGCATGCGGCGGAAGCTGGACCTCGGGGCGAGCCTGGTGGGGGCGCCCCGCCTCCTGCTCCTGGACGAGCCGACGACGGGCCTCGACCCGCGGAGCCGGATCGAGCTGTGGGACGCGATCCGAGCCCTCGTCGAGCGGGGAACCGACGTCCTGCTCACCACGCAGTACCTGGACGAGGCCGACCACCTGGCGAGCCACATCGTGATCGTCGACCACGGCCGCGCGGTGGCCTCGGGGACCCCGGCCGAGCTCAAGCGCCGCATCGGGGGCAACGTGATCGAGGTCCACGTCCGCCACCGGGACGACCTGGCCACGGTGGAGGCGGCGCTCGGCGGCCTCGACCACGGCGACGCGCAGATCGACGAGGCCACCCGGCGGGTGAGCGTGGGCGTCGAGCCCGGGGGCGACTGGCTGATGCAGGCGCTGCGAACGGTCGAGGCCTCCGGCGTCGAGATCGAGGACATCGCACTGCGCCAGCCGAAGCTCGACGAGGTCTTCCTGGCCCTCACCGGACAACCGCTCGAGGACGACAGCTCGGCCTCTCAGCCCGCAGCCGGATAACAGAAAGGAGAGGTGCGATGGCAACCATCGATGCGACGATCGACCGGCGCTCGGCCGGCCTGTGGGTCAGCACGTTCGCGATCGCGAAGCGTGCCGCGCTCCGGTACCTGCGGACGCCGCAGCTCATCGTGCTCGGCACGATCCAGGGCGCGATGTTCCTGTTGATCTTCCGCTACGTGTTCGGCGGGGCGATCCGGATCGGCGGGATCGACTACGTCGACTTCCTCGTGCCCGGGTTCGTCACGACGAGCGTCCTGTTCTCGGGGATGGGCACGGCCACGGCGGTGGCCGAGGATCTCGAGCAGGGGTTCATCGACCGGCTGCGCTCGCTGCCGATCCCACGCAGCGCCGTGCTGACCGGCCGGGTCCTCTCGGACACGGCCTGGTTGACGTGGGGTCTGGCCGTCACGATCGCGATCGGGTTCGCGGTGGGCTTCCGGATCCACGGGTCCGCGCCGGATGCGCTGGCGGCGTTCGGGCTGTGCGTGGTCTTCGGGTTCGCGTTCATCTGGCTGTTCGTCTCGCTGGGTCTGTTCGCCGGCACGGCCCAGGCTGCGCAGGGGATGGCGCTGCTCGTGTTCCCGCTCACGTTCGTCTCGAGCGCGTACGTGCCGGTCGAATCCATGCCGGGCTGGATGCAGGCGTTCGCGGAGCACCAGCCGCTGACCTACATGGTCGACGCGGTCCGGGCCCTCACGCAGGGACCGGACGCGGTCGCCCTCCTCGGCCACCCCGCGGGGTACTTCGTCACGCGGTCGTTGCTGTGGGCGGCCGGGATCGTGGTGGTGTTCGCGCCGCTTGCCGTGGCGCGCTACCGGCGGAGCTGACGGAGACGAGGACGGGCGGAAGGAGGAGCACGTTCCGGCGCTCGCTCACGTGAGCGGCAGGACGACGGCGAAGCGGGCGCCGTGGGCGAGCCGGTTCTCGGCGCTGATCCGGCCGCCGAGCGCCTCGACGATCCGCTTGGCCAGTGCCAGCCCGAGGCCGGCGCCCGGCCCGCTGCGAGCCGGGTCGGCTCGGTAGAAGGGCTCGAAGATCCGCTCGAGGTCCTCGGGCGCGATCCCCTCGCCCGTGTCCTCGACGGACACCTCGAGGTGATCGTCCCGGCACCGCGCGGCCAGGCGCACCGTGCCCTCGGCGGGCGTGTGGCGGACGGCGTTCACGAGCAGGTTCTGCAGGACGCGGGTCATGCGGGGGGAGCACGAGAGCTCGGCCGCGCCGGTCAGGTCCGCCTCGACCGTCACGCGCCTCTCCGCGCCGAGGGCCTCGACCGTGGCGACCGCCGATCGCACGATCTCGCCGAGACGGGCGCGCTTCGTCTCGCGCTCGATCGCCCCCGCGTCGAGCTGGGTGAGCTCGAACAGGTCGTCGACCATGGTCGAGAGCTGCTGGACCGACCGGCGCATCTCGGACGTGTACCGCGCCACGGTATGGGCGTCGTCCACGACGCCGTCGTCGACGGCCTCCACCATGGCGCGGAGCGAGGCGAGCGGCGTGCGAAGGTCGTGCGAGACCGCCGTGATGAGGTCCCGCCGCATGGCCTCGGCCGCCCGCCGGTGCTCCTGCGCGCGCTGCAGCTGGTCCGCCATCTCGTCGAGGGCGCGACCGAGCGCGTCGAGCTCGGGGCCCGAGGAGACCGGCCCCACCCGCGCGTCGAGCTCGCCGCGACCGAGGGCCGCGGCCGTCCGGCCGAGCCGGGCGAACGACGGACCGATCGTCCGGGAGAGCGAGACCGCCACCGCCGCTCCGGCGCCGAGCGAGTAGACGAGCAGGATCGCGAGCAGCTTCGCGTCGTGTCCGGAGACGATCATGTCCGTGGCCAGGGCGGCGAGGTTCGACAGGGCCACGACGAGAGCCACGATGGCGACCGACACGAGCCGGACCGGAAGGGACGTTCGCCTGAGCAGCCGGGGAGCGATCACGGCGACGAGCACGGTGACGACGCCCGCGGGCACCAGCGCGCCGGCGACGTGGAACGTCTCGCTCGCACCCATCCCGAGCGCGACGCTCGTAGCCAGGCTGGCCAGCGCCCCGCCCGCCGCGGTCGCGGCGACGACGATCCCGGTGCGAAGGAGCGGCCTCACGGCTCGTACCGGTAGCCGACGCCCCACACCGTGAGCAGATGCTCCGGCCGGGACGGGACCGCCTCGATCTTCTCGCGCAGGCGCCGGACGTGGACGGTCACGGTGGAGCTGTCGCCGTCCCAGGCGAAGTCCCACACGTCCTCGAGGAGCTGCGATCGCGTGAACGTGATCCCGGGGTGAGAGGCCATGTGCAGGAGCAGGTCGAACTCCTTCCGCGTCAGGCGCACCGGCTCGCCGCCGACCCACACCTCGCGACGCTCGACGTCGATCCGGACGTTGCCGTGCTCGAGGACGGTCCCGGCGACGCCGGCCGTCCCGGCCCGGCGGAGCACCGCCCGCACCCGGGCCACGACCTCCCGCGGCGAGAACGGCTTCGCCACGTAGTCGTCGGCTCCCCGCTCCAGACCGACGATCCGGTCGGTCTCGTCGCCGCGGGCCGTGAGCATGATCACCGGGGTCGACGCCGTCCGCCGCAGCCGGAGGAAGACCTCGTACCCGTCGAGGCGCGGCAGCATCAGATCGAGAAGCACGAGGTCCGGCTCGACCTCGCCAAAACGGACCAGCGCCTCCTCGCCGTCGGCCGCCGTCGCCACGTCGAACCCGTCCCGCACGAGGTAGCGAGACAGGACCTCGCGGACCATCGGTTCGTCGTCGACCACCAGGACCGTAGGGCTCATCGCGTTCATCGTCGCACGCGATCGCTCACCGCGAGGGGTGGAGCACCCCATCGATCGACACGCCCCTGCTGTGGCTCATCCCGACCTCCCTCTCCGATCGATCCCGATCCGGTCAGATCACCGTCACGAACACGGTGTGGAAGCCGGTCGCCCCGTCGGGGAACGGGGGCTGGACGTCGGGCGGCTGGATCTCACCCTCGCCATCGGTCGCGCGGACCTGGAGGCGATGGTCGCCGCGCGAGGCGTCCCACATCCAGACCCATTGCCGCCACGTGTCGATCGTGTCCACCTCGGCAAGCTCGGCCACCTGCCAGGGGCCCTCGTCGACGCGGACCTCGACCCGCTCGACCCCCCGGTGCTGAGCCCACGCCACGCCGGCGACGGGGACCCGCCCCGCGCGGACGTTTCGCGAGCTGCCCGGCGTGTCGATCCGCGACTCCGTCTTGATCGGTGCCTGCTGCGCCCACTGCCGCTGGACCCAGTAGGCGCTGTACGCGTCGAAGGTCGTGAGCTCGAGGTCGACCACCCACTTCGTGGCCGAGACGTAGCCGTAGAGCCCGGGCACGATCATGCGGACCGGGAAGCCGTGATCGATCGGCAGCGGCTCGCCGTTCATGGCGACCGCGAGCATCGCGTCCCGGCCGTCCATCGCCACCGCGGTCGGCGTGCCGGCCGTGAACCCGTCGACCGACGTCGAGACGATCTGGTCGGCGCCGGGCCTGACGCCGGCCTCCTCGAGGAGGTCCTTGAGCGGGGCACCGACCCACCGGGCGTTGCCGATGTAGCCGCCGCCGACCGGGTTCGAGACGCAGGTGAGCGTGACGTCGCGCTCGATGAGCGGGCGGTCGAGCAGCGACCGGTAGTCGAGCCGAACCTCGCGCTCGACCATCCCGTGGACGCGGAGCCTCCACTCCTCCGCCATCACCGCCGGGACGAGCAGGGCGGTGTCGACCCGGTAGAAGCGATCGTTCGGGGTGAGGAACGGGCCGAGACCCGGCACGTGCAGGTCCGCTCCGGCGACCGGGGGAACGGGGCTCGCGGGCGCGGGGACCCTCACGTCGGCCCTCGAGGCGTCGGCGCGGAACCGGCCGGTGAACAGGTTGCCCGCGGCGGCGGCGGTCGCGGCGACGACGGCGCCCGCGGCGCCCGCGATCAGGAACCGTCGGCGGTCGAAGGCCCGGGGGGCGGCGTCACTCGGCGAGACGGCAGGGGCGAAGGCCGATCGCAGCAGCCCCAGGAGCGCGATCCCCCCGGCGACGGTGCCGGCCACGGCGGGCAGCGCGTCGACCGGCTCACCCCCCGGCCTGGTCAGCGCGGCGGCCACGCCGATCGCGCCGAACGCTGCCAACCCGGCGATCCCGACCCAGGCCCGGCGCACCGCCCACACGCCGAGCGCGAGGGCGACGACGCCGAGGACGACACCGATCCCGGCCAGCAGGACGCGCTTGTCGTTCGAGCCGAACGTGCGGATCGCCCAGCTCTTCAGCCACTCCGGCGTCGCGTCGATCGCGGCCTGGCCGACGGCGATGATCGGCGACGCTTCGGGCTCGACGAGGCCGGCGACGAGCTGCGCGACCCCGATCGCCACCCCCCCGGACAGGAGCCCGATCACGGCGCCCGTCACGGCGCGCGGTCCGGCGCCGCTACGCTCCGCCGGCGCCGATGCCATGGGGGCACCGCCGATCCCGTCCGTCGAGCTGGTGAGTCCTCGGCCCGTCACGCCGTCAGGGTGCACCCAAGACCTTGTGGATGTCTTACGGAGTCGTCTCCTCGGGCCTACGGTCGGGGCGATCCCCGGCGGTCAGGAGGCGAGGGGTTCCTCCGACCCGCCGTTCATGAGCAGCATGCCGAGGTAGGACAGGAGGATGCGGGCGCCCGCGACGTTCGTCACGACCGGCACGCCGTACAGGTCGCACACCTTGAGCAGCGCCTGGATGTCGGGCTCGTGCGGGTGCGCGGTGAGCGGGTCTCGCAGGAACACCACCGCGTCGACCTCGCCCGCGGCGATCCTGGCCGCGATCTGCAGGTCGCCGCCGTGGGGGCCGCTCGCCGCCCGCTCCACCGGCACGCCGATCTCGTCGGCGATGAGCCCGCCCGTCGTTCCCGTGCCGATCAGCCGGAGCCTGCCGAGCAGCCCGCGGTACTCGCGCGCGAGCTCGAGCATGTCCGGCTTCTTCTCGTCGTGCGCCACCAGGGCCACGACGAACGCCTCGCCGGCGGTGCGCGGCTCGAGCCTCGGGATCTCGTTCACGCATCGACGCTACCAACCGAGGCCGCGAAGTCCGGCCCGACGGTATGAACATCCTGTAACGACTCCGGAACCGCGCGCGGTGGAGCGGCGTCAGGCGGCGCCGCGAGTCGCGGGCTCGCGGCGAGGGACGAGCGTCCGCGTGGCCGGGCTCCGCGGAGGCTCCCACGGGATCCGCAAGGTGAACACGGAGCCGGCCTCGCTCGAGCGATCCAACGTCAGCTCCCCCCCGATCGCGTCGGCGAGCCGGCGACAGATGTACAGGCCGAGCCCGGTTCCGCCGACGCTCCGCGTCGGGGTCTGGTCGACCTGGAAGAAGCGTTCGAACACCCGCTCCTGCGAGTCCAGGGGGATCCCCGGGCCCTGATCCTCGACGCTCAGGGTCTCGCCCCGGTCCGTCGCCCGACCCTGGATCCAGACGTAGGTGCCGGGCGGCGTGTACTTCAGCGCGTTCTCCACCAGGTTGGACAGGATGCGATGGACCTTCGCCGCGTCCGTCCGCACGACAGGAAGGTCCTGGTCGAAGGTCAGCGCGATCGTGTGTCCCGGCGAGCGGTCGCGGAGCTCGTTCACGACGCTGTGCGCGAGCTCGGACAGGTCCACCGTGGTGACCTCGATGGACTCGGCGTTGGCGTCCAGGCGCGCGGCGTCGAGGAGCTCCTCGATCAGTCGCTGGAGCCGATCGCTCTGGCGGGCCGCGCCCTCCAGGAACTCCCGGGATTGCTCCGCGTCGAGCTGGTCGCCGAGCTGCAACAGCGTCTTGACGTATCCCTGGATCGAGGTGAGCGGGGTGCGCAGCTCGTGGGACACCACGGCGACGAGATCGTCCTTCAGCCGGTTCAGCTCGGTCAGCTCGGTGTTCTCGACCGAGGTGCGCGCGCTCCAGTGCACGGAGGCCACCGGGAGGGCGAGGAGCGGAAGCAACGTCGGGTTGTGCTGCGCGACCACCACCACGACCGGGCCGAGCGACAGGAGGACCCCGGCCGTCACCGACTGGAAGGCGAGGTGCCGGCGGAGGTGATGCAGCGGCGGCAGGTTCTGCGAGAGCGCCACCGCGACCTCGACCACCGCGGTGTTCACGAGGAAGAACGCGATGCCGGAGGCGACGATCGGGACGAGATCGCCCGCCACCAGGACGGCGGACCCGCCGAGAACCGCGTACACGCCTCCGGCGGCCGCCATCGATAGGACGTAGCCGGCGATGTTGAACAGCATCTTCCACGGCGGCTTCCGCCCCGTGTCGGCCGCCAGGACGGCCGCCACCATCGCGACGACCGCGGCACCCGTGCCCCAGCCGAGCATGATCGCGAACCCGAACGTCGTTGAGGTGGTGACCTCCTCGACGTCCTGGTGGCGGGGGAGCCGGATGGGGAACAGCTCGCCGATGACCGCGAGGGCCCCCAGCAGCCAGAACGTGCCGGGCGCCCGCCCGATCTCCCGGACCCCGCCGGTCGCGGCGAGCGCGACGAACACGATCACCCCCGCCGCCGAGACCGTCGCGACGTAGAGGTCGATCGCGCGCATCCGAGCACGCCGCAACCTCTGCGTGCCCGGATCGATGGGGCGAAGCCTGCCCTCGGCGCCCGGCCGCGCGGCCGGGTCCCGCTCGGCGGGCCCGGGTCGGGTCATGACGCTCGGGGCTCGGTCAGCTGCTATCCCCACTTGAGACCGTTCGTGAAGATCTCGCCGATCCCTCCGAAGAACGCGAGGAGCGCGAGCGCCGAGGCGGCGATGGCGAGGCGAACGAGCTTGTCCTTCATGACTCACCTCCTCACCGAGAGTCCACGTCCGTGTTCCTGGACGTACGTCCTCCATGTTCGGTCGGCGAGGACCTACAGAACATCGGCCGACCGTCGCGTTCGCGATCGGTCGACGTCGTAGGCGTGACGAGCCCTTCGACGTAGGGCGCCGACGCCGGCATCTCGGCGTAGGAGCGGGGCCGGACCGTGCCGGACGTCGTCGTACACTCGGCCGCGAGATGAAGGTCGTCGAGCACCTCGCGAACGCCACGCGCCCCCTGGTCAGCGTCGAGATCATCCCCCCCAGGCGCGGGGGAGACGTCCGGCGGATCTACGAGGCGGTCTCCTCGTTGATGCCGTTCGACCCGCCGTTCATCGACATCACCAGCCACGCCGCCGAGGCGGTGTGGGACGAGCTCCCCGACGGGACGTGGCGACGGCGAGTCACCAGGAAGGCGCCGGGAACGTTCGGCCTGTGCGCGGCGATCAAGCATCGATTCGACGTCGATCCCGTTCCGCACGTCCTGGCCAACGGGTTCACCCGCGAGGAGACCGAGGACGCGCTCATCGAGCTGCACTACCTCGGCATCGAGAACGTGCTCGTGATCCGGGGCGACGGGGAGCCGCGGGTCCCCGTCGACGGCCGGTCCGCCAACGAGAGCGGCCTCGACCTCGTCCGGCAGGTCAGCGACATGAACCGCGGGGTCTACCTGGAGGAGCTGCTCGAGGCGACGCCGAGCGACTTCTGCGTCGGCGTTGCGGCGTATCCCGAGAAGCATGTCGAGGCGCCGAACATGGAATGGGACATCTCGGTCCTGCTCGAGAAGCAGAAGGCCGGCGCCGACTACGCCGTGACCCAGATCTTCTACGACAACGAGGTGTACTTCCGTTTCCTCAAGGCCTGCCGGGACCGCGGCGTGACGATCCCGATCATCCCGGGCCTCAAGATCATCACCAGGGCTCGGCAGGTCGGCCTGATCCCGAGGACGTTCGGTGCCACGGTTCCCGAGCGACTCGTCGACCAGGTGATGGCCGCTTCCCCCGACCATGTGGTCGACATCGGCATCGCCTGGGCGCTCGAACAGACGCGCGGGCTCTTCGACGGCGGTGCGCCGTCCGTCCATTTCTACGTCATGCAGAACACGGCGCCGCTCGTGTCGCTGATGGAGCGGCTCCGGGCCGAACCCTGAACGCGCCGAGGGCGCCGGCTGGTGCCGGCGCCCTCGTGCGATGCCGCGTCGTTACGGCGTGGTGATGACGAACACGTTCGACCAGGCCGACGAACCGACGACGTTGAACGTCGCACGGATCCGGTAGTAGTAGGTCGTGCCCCGAAGCAGTCGTGTCTGCGTGACCGTGGTGACGGTCGCACCGAGCTGTTGACTGCTCGCCCTGGTGAACGCCGGGTTGGTGGCCCGCTGGAGCTGGAACCCGGTCTGGCCGACCGAGTTGATGAGCCAGGTCAGGGTCACGTTGGCCCGGTTGCCGGCCACGACCGCGGAGCCGTCGAGGCCGGACGGTGCGGTCATGTCTGGCACGACGACCACCCCGGTGGTGGTCGCGTACGCGGACTGGCCCGCCGTGTTCACGGCTGCCACCCGGTATGCATGGCTCCCGGGCGTGACCGTCGTGTCCGTGAACACGACGGTTCCGGTGCGGTTCCGGGCCGGGACCGAGGCGATCTGAACGAACGGCTGTCCGTTGGAGGACCGCTCCACCACGAAGCCGGTCTCGTTCGTCGCGTTGTCCCGCCAGCTCAGGCGAACCTGAGGACCGGCCTGCAGCTGCGCCACCGCGTTGGTCGGAGCGTTCGGCAGCGTCGGCACGACGACGATCGCCGTGCTCGACCACGCGGATGTTCCCACCACGTTCACCGCGGCAACCCGGTAGCCATACGTGGCTCCGGGGTTGACCGGCGTGTCGAGGAACGCCGTCGCGGTCGGCGTCGCGATCTGCACCCACGCCCCGCCGTTGGTCTGCTTCTCCACGACGAATCCCGTCCAGTCCAGGTTGTCGGTCCAGGACAGACCGATCTGCGTCGGTGTCGTCGCGGTCCCCGCCACCAAGGTCGCCGTCAGCGTCGGAGTGGCCGGGAGGAACACCGGCACCGTGACCGCGTTCGACGGCAGCGACCGTCCCACGAAGTTCTCCGCGAGGACCTGGTAGACGTAGGTCTGGCCGATCGCCGGCGAGTCCAGGTAGGACTGGCTGTTCGCCGGGAGCGTGGCCAGATCGGCCCAGTTCGCCCCGCCGTCGATCGATCGCTGGACCACGTAACCGATCTCGTCGGCGGCGTTGTCCGTCCAGGTCAGAGAGACCTGGGGACCGGACTGGAGAGCCGCTTGGAGACCGGTCGGGGCCACGGGAAGCAACACCTGCCACCGTGGCGGTGTTCGACCAGGCCGATGGCCCGGCGGCGTTCACCGCGCGGACGCGGTAGTCGTACGCCTCGCCCACCGGCATCGTCGTGTCCGCGTAGGACTGGCTGTTGACGGCCGGCGTCGCGATCTGGGTCCACGACCCGCTGCCGCTGATCGACCGCTCGACCTCGAAGCCGGTCTCATCGGTGGCGTAGTCCGTCCAGGTCAGAGAGACCTGTGGGCCGGACTGCAGGACCGCCGTGAGGTTGGCCGGAGCGTTCGGCACCGCCGCCGGCACCAGGACCGTCTCCGGGGTGCTGAGGACCCATGCGGACGGGATGGCCCCGCCCACGGCCCGCAGCCGATACCCGTAGGTGTGACTGGGTGCCACGGCCGTGTCCGTGTGGGCGGTCGAACCCGCGACAGGAGTCGCGATCTGGGTCCAGGCCCCGCCGTTGTTCGTGCGCTCGATCTCGAAGCTGGCCGTGCCGTTCGAGTTGTCCTGCCAGGCCAGATCGATCGAGTTGCCGAGAACCGCCGTGAAGTTGGACGGCGCAGCCGGTCCGCCCACGTTCAGCGGGTCGGAGACCGACTTCACGGTCTGTTGCATGTACGCCCCGCCGTAGCCGACCGTGTTCCGGGTAACGACCCGGTATATGACGGGCGTGGTCGGGGGAGCCGGGTCCGCGAGCGTCCGGACCTCGTGGACGTTCGGCTGATCCAGCGGTGACTGGATCACACCGACGTCCGTCCAGGTCGTCCCGTCGTCGGACCGCTGCACCAGGAACGACGTCTCGTTGATGGAGTTGTCGTTCCAGGTCAGGTTGACCCCGTCGAACGCCAAACCGTCCGCCTTGTTCGGCGGGATCGCCACCGTCACCGGCCGCATCATGTCCATCTCCTCGTGCGACAGGATGTGGCAGTGGTAGACGTACTCCCAGCCGAAGTTGACGAGCTGGTTCGTGATCGGGTCGGTCGGGTCGCCGTTCGCGTCCACGTTGTTGAACCCGAGGGTGGAGCCCTCCGGCATCATCGGGTTCAGGGTGCGGACGCTGTTCGGCAGCTCGAACGGGAGCGACGGGATCACCGGCCGGAGGGCCACGATCGTGTCCTCGAGCGGGCTCACCCGGATGGTGTCCTTCCACCCGAGCTCCGTCGGGTCGGGCGGGATGATGATGTTGTCCCACGTGACCCGGTTCAGGACCTGCACGTCGTAGAGGTGGAAGTGGATCGGGTGCGTGTCCACCCCGTTGTGCGTGATCTTCCAGATCTGCGTGCCGTCGTTCGCGGTCGCGATCGGCGTGACCGAGACGTCACCGGTCGGAAGGTCGGTGGCGTCGATGAGCTCGGTGGACGGGTTCACGTACGGGTACAGGATGATGTTCTGCAACAGCGGGTTCGCGTTCGGAGCTTCGAGCCCGAGGTTGGCGGTCATCCTCCCGAACTCGTCGAAGGACGCCGAGTTCATCTCGTCGTGGATCCCCTTCGGCTGGAACGGGATCTGTAGCTTCCCGCTCCCCGGCGCGAAGGCGCTCCGCAACCCGTTGAAGCCGAACAGGTCCGTCGGGTGGTTCCCCTCCTGGATCCTGGCGTAGCCGTCGCATCTGGTCGCCGCGGCGCTGGCCGGATCCAGGGTCGGGTTGTTGCACCACCCGGCCGACACGAAGTTCGTGCCGTACGCCGAGTTGTAGGCGGCCTGCCCGACGATGATCGGGTGCTGGCCCGACTCGAAGACGCCGGAGCCGTCCGCGTGGTGGCGGAACAGGGCGCGCAGCGCCGCGAGGTTGAACGCCGGGGCCGGAGCCGAGGCGCTGACGTGGACCTGCATGATCGTACGGGTGTTCGGCCCGTAGCCGGGCAGGGTGGTCGGCGCGCAGGCCGGCGTCAGGTCGGGGCCGCCCGTGTAGTAGTCGTAGCAGGCGACCCTGGCCGGGAACGCGGCCGGCGCGTCGTTGTACAGGATCAGCGTCTGACCCGCGTACCGGGAGAAGTCGACGATCGTGTCGGCCCTCTCCGCGGGCGCGAGCAGCAGCGAATGCTGGTCCACGTTGCCGACGTCGAACCGCGTCGGATCGGTGATCCAGGTGATCGGCTGGGCCGGGACCACGACCGGAGCCGGCAGGAACCCGCCCTCGGTGCCGATCTGGACCCAGTCGGGGCCTGCGGGGCTCTGGTTCAGGTCCGGTGTGGGAACGACGTTGGGGTCCTGCTGAGCGGCGGCAAGCTCGCTCGCCTTCAGCGCGACCTCGGTGTCATCACTCGGATCGTTCGGTGTGCCCGCGTCGTCGGCCACGTACCACTGGAGGTTCCAGAAGCGGTCGTTGGCCGCGTTCAGGATCCGGAAGCGATACGCCGTGGGATCCACCGTCGTGGTCGGGTAGGCCGTGCCGTTGACGATGGGCGTGTCGTTGAACTGCTCCATCCCGGCCGAGATGTTCGGCGTACCCGGGATCAGCGCGGGCTCGCAGAACCCGTCCGGCGCCGTGGCGGGGTCGCAGTTCGGGTCGTAGTACGGGTTGTCGATCGGCCCGTACAGCGGAGACGCCGGCGGCCAGAACCACGGCCCGTACATCCAGCGCCCGAAGCCGCTCATGCCGCTCGGGTCGCCGGGGTTCTGTGCGGGCATGTAGACGTGGTGGTACCAGAGGTTGCCCGTGTCGCCCCAGCGAGCGGCGTCCCAGGTGGGATCCTGCTGGGCGAGCTGGGCGGGGCCGGGCACGAAGGTCCGGTCCTGGATGATCAGCGGGGTTCCCTCGCCCATGTCGGCGTAGGGGCCGCCGGAGCCGAACAGAGCCTGCTCGGTGTCGTCGGTGATGACGTAGCCGGCGGCCTCGCCCGCGTACACGTTCAGGCGGGTGATCCCCCAGGCGTGGTCGTGATAGAACATCAGCCGCGCCGACTGCTGGTTCGTGTAGTAGAAGGTCTGGCAGCCGTCGTTCGCCGCCGAGCAGTCCGGGACATCAGCGGGCTGACCTCCGCCCACCATGTCGGGGACGTTCTGCACGCTCACGCCCTGCGGCCAGGGTGTCGTCTCGTCGGCCGGTGTGATCCACTGGTGCGGGGTTCCGTCGGAGATCCACGGGGTGATCCCGCCGTGCAGGTGGAGCGTCGCCCGGTTGTCCTTGAAGCACATGTCGGACTTCGGGTACTCGTTGCACAGAGGGTTCCGGACTCCGTCCAGGACGGTGCCCTCGTCCACCGGGTCGGCCATGCCCATCATCGGGCCCATGCCCGAGCCCATGATGCTCGAGTCCACCGGCAGGAACAGGTCGCCCTCGCTGCCCGTGGGCAGCAGGTTGTAGAAGACGATCCGAACCGGACGGTCCTTCGTCGCCACGATGACCGGCCCAAGGAAGTGCGGGTCGTCCACGCCGACCGCCTGCGTGCCGTCTGGCATCAGGGTCGGCGTCGTCGTGCCGTCCTTGAGGTCGGTCACCAACGGCACCTGGCTACCGGGAACGACGCTCGTGGAGAGCTGGACGTACTCGCGCAGGAGCGTCGGGGGCAGGTCCGAGTGCATCTGCTCCCGGTGCTGCACCACGGCGATCACGTAGAAGTCGGCCCCCGGGAACGTCGTGGTGTCCGGCTGCGCGATCGGCAGGTACTGCCCGAGGTCGTTCGCCCCGGTCGGACCGAGCCCCGGCAGCGTGTCCACGAACTTGCGGATCCCTCCGCCCGTGACGTAGCCCGAGCCGCCGACGAGGTTCGCGACGTCCGTGATCGTCCCGGACGAAGCCGTGGCCGAGGCCAGCGCGCCTTGCCCGGGCCCGTTGTTCTGGTCCGTGACGGTCACGACCGGGGTGGCCGTGTACCCGCTGCCGAACGTGTCCAGCACGATCGACTGCACGGACAGGGTGGCCGAGGCAACGGCTCCCGTCCCGCCGGGCCGGATGGGGTCGAACTGCGTCCCGTCCAGGATCGCCACGCCGGGTGCCGACGTGTAGCCGGATCCCGGAGTGTCGAGCACGATGCCCGTGATCGACACCTCGCCGGGGGTCCCGTCGGGGAGCGGGGGCACGGTGCAGTAGGGAGGACTTCCCTCGACATCACCCGCGCACAGGACGTGCGCCGTGGGCACCGTGCCGTTCGGGTCGTCCGGGAGGTCGAACGCGACCGTCGGCACGTGGTAGCCCGCGCCCCCGTCGACCAGGCTCAGCGCGTCCACGCTGCCGAACGCGGTCGCGGTCGCATCCGGCGCTCCGCCGGAGAACGCGACGACCGGATGGACGTACCCGGCGCCCGGCGCGTCCACCTGCACGGCGGAGACCGCGCCGGAGGACGTGACGACCGCGTCGGCCGATGCTCCGGTCCCGGCTCCCGTGAAGGCGATCGTCGCGAAGGAGTAACCGCTGCCCGGGTCGGTGATCGTGACGCCGGTGATGGCTCCGTTCGCTCCGACCGTCGCCGTGGCCGTGGCGCCAGTCCCGTCGCCCTGGATGTCGACCGCGACATCCGGCAACGTGTACGGGCTGTTGGCCCAGTTCGGATACGGCCCGAAGTAGTGCGGGACCTTCGTCTCATCCGTCGGGCTGATCGGTGCAGCGGTGGCCACGCCGCCTGGAATCTGCCCGGCCATCATCGCGATCATCGCGACGATGGACAGGATCCCGACGATCTTGTGTTTGCTCATCGTGCGGTGCCCCCTCTCCAGAGGCCCAAGACCGAGTCCTCTCCTGCCCCGCGGAGCCGGCGCTCGGTCACCGTCCGGCAAAGGGGGGTCTCCTCGTGTCGATGACCTTCGTGAGGCCTAGCCCGACGCCCGTGGCTCGGACCATGGGTCCGAGCTCGAGATGTCGCCGGGTCGGCCGTCCCTTCCGACGCCGCACCCTCCCCTGTCCGGCGCAGGCCTGGCCGACGAAGAGGATGGGTCCGAGGGAGAGATCGCTTGAGAGCCGGGGGACCTCCCCCTGAGGGATCGAAGGTCCCTGGGGTTACGTCGTTTGGCGGAGATGCGTGGCGAGCGCGCTGAGGTCGCGCGCGCCGAGCCCCGCGTCGAGGGCATCTCGCACCGCGGCGCGGTTGGCCTCGCCCTGGCGCATGGGGGCGCCGACCTCGGCGGCGAGGGCGAGGATCAGGTCGAGGTCCTTGGCCACGAGGCCGAGGCTGAACGCGACGGGCGTCTCGTCGGGCCGCTCGAACGCCGGCCGCTTGTACAGGACGAAGGGGGCCGCGGCCGCGCCCGAGGCGAAGACCTCGTAGGCGGTCGTGCGCTCGATCCCGGCGCGCTCGGCGAGCACGAGCGCCTCGGAGAGCGCCACGCCGAGCCCGTGGACGAGCCCGTTCACCGCCAGCTTGATCGTGGCTCCGCTCCCGAGGCCGCCCACGTGGATCACTTTCTTCGACAGCGCGTCGAGCACGGGGCGGACGCGTTCGAGCGCAGCGGCGTCCCCGCCGACCATGATCAGGAGCGTGCCGGTCTCGACCAGCGGCACGCTTCCGGAGACCGGCGCGTCCAGCAGGGTCGCGCCCCGAGCCTCGATCGCGGGTGCGACCTGCCGCACCGTCTGCGGCGCGATCGTGCTCATCTCGAGCACGACGTGCCCGGGCCGAAGCCCCTCGGCGAGCTGCGAGCAGACGGCAACGACGGCGTCGTCGTCGGCCAGGCTCGTGATCGCGAGGTCGGCGGACGCGACCGCCTCGGCCGCCGTCCGGGCCACCGTCGCGCCCGTCCGCGACCCCACGTCGTCCGCCTTGGCGCGGCCGCGGTTCCACACGACGACACCGAACCCGGATCGGGCGAGCGTGCCGGCCATCGCGCCGCCCATGCGGCCCGCTCCGAGGATCGCGACGGTGGTGCCGGACTCGCTCACAGGGGCAGCGTCCACCCGCCGTCGACCCGGAGCTCGGCGCCGGCCATCGAGCGATTCTCGAGCAGGAACGTCGCGGCATCGACGATCTCGCCCATCGCCACCCATCGGCCGGTGAGTGCCCGCTTCCTCACGGCCTCGAGCGCCTCGGTCTTGCCGGCCCAGTAGGGGCTGTCGCCGACGATCCCCGGGTGGAGCGCGTTGACCCGGATCGGCGCGAGCTCGACCGAGAGCGTCCGGACCAGGCCGTCGACGCCGTGATTGATCGTCGTGATGGTCGTCGATCCGGGATACGGGCGGTCCTTCGCCAGGCCGCCGAACATCACGACGGCGGACTCGTCGTGCATCCTCGGAACGAGCGCGTGCACGACCTCCGTGTACCCGACGAGCTTGAGGGTCACCAGGCGGACGGCCGCGGCCACGTCGTACTCGCGCACGGTGTTCTGGTCGCGATCGAGCGCCGCGAGCACCAGATAGTCGACGTCGCCGAGACCCGCGACCGCGGGCGCGATGCTCTGGGGCTCGGACAGGTCGAACGCGATCCCGGTCGTCGAGCCCCCGAGCTCGGCCGCGACCTCCTTGGCGCGAACGTCGTCGCGACCGGTGACGACGACCTCGCGGCCCTCGTCGGCGTAGTGGCGGGCGACCTCCTTCCCGAGCCCCGTCGTGCCGCCGACCACCACGACCAGACCGTCGTTCATCGGGCCTCCTCCTTCTCCGTCGCGAGCGCGTTCCGCAGGTACTCCCAGTCGCGGGCGAACCGGTACGAGTGCCGGGCCGGCGGCGCCGGCGCTTGTGTCTCGAGCCAGCGCACGGGGCCGGGGCCGGGGTTCGAGAACGAATGAACGCAACCCACGCCGGCCCACCCCACGTCGCCGGGCCCGAGGCGGTAGCGCTCGCCGTCGAACGACCCCTCGACCGAGCCCTCGAGGATCATGTAGGTCTCCTCGAAGGGGTGATCATGCGGGCCCGCCCCGCCGCCCTCGTCGTTCTGGACCATGAACATCGTGGAGAGCTGTGCCCCGAGCTCGGAGTCGATCATCATCTTCAGCGTGATCCCGCTGTAGACGAGGAGCGCCGTCCGCGCGCTCGCCGACACGGCCATCAGGTCCTGGGTTTGATTCGCGACGGCCATGTTCTCCGGCCCGATGTGTCCGAAAGACCGCATGCGCGGGTCGCGGACGTCCACGGCGACGGGTTCGAGCTCCGGCAGGGGCGGCACGAAGTAGGTGTCGCCGTCGTGCGCCGGACGGGGTTGCGGGGCCGACATCGCCGCCAACCGCGTGGTCGCCCCGGACTCGTTCGCCAGCGCGTGCGGCTGCCCGAGAGGGATGAGGGCGTAGTCCCCGGCGACCAAGCGGATGGCCGCCTCCGCCGTGCGCAGCACGACCACGCCATCGATCACGTAGAGGCTCTCCTCGTACGAATGGACGTGCCAGTCGATGCGACCGCCGGGATCCATCTCGCCGATGCCGAACCCCGTGTGCACGGCTCCGGCAACCTCGTCCACGATCGTCCACCGCCGGTACCCCGACGTGTGCCCCTCGAGGGCTGGGGGGAGATTCCACGAGGCCTCGCCTGCCGCCCGCACGACGTGTCGCGGGCTCACGCGTCCGCCTTCGCCGTGGCCTGCTTTCGCTCCAGCGCCTCCCGCAGGTACTCGCTCGACGCCTCCACCGCCATGCGGGCGCGGTCCCAGTCGGCGACGAGCTCGCCGTTCCGCTTGTGGATCTTCCCGCCGACGATGACGGTGTCCACGTTGGCGGTGTCGGCGCTCAGCACGACGGCGCCGACGGGGTCGATGACCGGCGAGATCCCCGGGCCGCGGCCGTCGATCACGACCACGTCGGCCTGCTTGCCCGGCGTGAGTGATCCGGTCCGGTCCTCGAGGCCCACGACGTGCGCGCCGTCGAGAGTCGCCATCGTGAGCATGTCCCGGGCGGTGAGGGCGTTCTCCGGCAGGGGCTCCTCGCTCGCCCACACCGAGTCGTTGCTCCGCCAGCGCTCGGCGGCGAAGGCGCACCGCATCTCGGTGAACATGTCGCCGGGGACGGTCGTCACCACGTCGATCGACAGGCTCGGCCGCAGCCCGTACGAGCGGGCCTTGGCCACCGGCGGCCAGCCGTGGCCCATCTGCATCTCGACCTGGGGGGCGATCGAGATCGTCCCCTTGCTGTCGGCCACGAGCTGCCACTCCTCGTCGCTGAAGTAGCAGGAGTGGATGTACGTGGTGTCCGATCCCAGCAGGCCGAGCCCCTCGAGCTGCTTCACCATGCTCCACTTGCCGGCGAGCTTGCCCATGGCGATGTGCAGCGTGATGGGGATCCCGAGGTCCCGGGCCGTGGCCCACTCCTGTTGGACGACGTCGTCCTGGCAGAACCCCGGTCCGCGCGTGGCGAGCGCCATCGTGAGCAGCCCGTCGTCGGAGGAGAAGTAGGTGCTCCGGATCCTCGCGACGTCGTCGCGCGGGATGGCGATCGAGCTGTTGAACCAGTAGTCGGCCAGCGAGGTGTTCGCGCTGCCGTACGCGAACACCGCCCGGATCCCGGAGTCCCGAAGGCCCGTCACGCCGGCGTCGGGATGGTCCGGCGTGTTGTTGATGTGGGACCAGTCGAGCAACGTGGTGATCCCGGCGTTCAGGCACTCGAGCGCGCCGGCCAGGTTGCTGGCGTAGACGTCCTCGGGGCGGTACAGCGGGGCGAAGCTGTCGAGCACCTCGACGAAGTAGTCGTCGAGCGTCGCGTTCGGCGCGCAGTTGCGGATGGCCGCCTCCCACGTGTGCCGGTGCGAGTCGACGAACCCCGGGATGACGATGCAGCCGGTGGCGTCGATCACCTCGGCGTCGGCGCTGAGCCCCGTCCCGACCTGCGCGATCGTGGTCCCCTCGATGAGGACGTCGCCGCCGGCGATGTCGCCGAGCTGCGGGTCGACCGTGAGGACGTGACCACCCTTCACCAGGATCCGATCGGCCATCGATCTCCCTTTCTTTTGCACCTGAGTCCTCGCTTCGCGAGGTCTCAGGTGGGCCTACCGCTTCGCTACTTGAGGCCAGGTCCTCACGGTTGGTCAGCCCATGGTGGCCAGCACCCGTTCCACGATCGCGTCCGTCGAGGGGATCGCGTGGTCCTCGAGGACGTCCGTCGCCGGGAGCGGGATGTGCGGCGTGGTGATGCGCACGATCGGGCCGTCGAGGTCGAAGAACCCCTCCTCGGCCACGACCGACGCGAGCTCGGCCCCCCATCCGCACAGGCGCGGGCTCTCCTCGACCGTGACCAGGCGTCCGGTCTTGCCCACCGACCGCAGGATCGTCGTCAGGTCCAACGGCACCAGCGACCGGACGTCCACCACCTCGGCGTCGACGTCCCGGCCCTCCAGCCGGTCGGCGGCCTCCAGCGCCTTGGGCACCATGGCCCCCAGGGCCGCGATCGTGACGTCGCCGCCCGGTCGCCGCACGAGGGCGGAGCCGAGCCGGTCGACGATCTCGCCGTCGGGCACCTCGCCCTTGGACGCGTACAGCACCTTCGGCTCGACGACGATCACCGGGTCGGGGTCGCGGACCGCGGCGGCGAACAGGCCGATCATGTCGATCGGCGTGGACGGCACGACGACCTTGAGGCCGGGGATCGCCATGGCCCAGCCCTCGACGCTCTGCGAGTGCTGCGCGCCGAACCGGACCCCCCCGCCGTTCGCCGTGCGGATCACGAGCGGGAGCGCCACCTGGCCGTTCGTCATGTAGCGGGTCTTCGCGATCTGGTTCGCGATGAGGTCCCAGCACACGGCGAAGAAGTCGCTGAACATGAGCTCGGCGATCGGGCGGAGGCCGTTCATGGCGGCACCCATGACCGCGCCGACGATGGCCTGCTCCGAGATCGGCGTGTCGCGCACCCGGCGGGGGCCGAAGCGCTCGAGGAGGCCCTCGGTGGTCTTGAAGACGCCTCCCGCCGCCGCCACGTCCTCGCCGATGAAGAAGACGGTCGGGTCGCGCTCCATCTCCTGCCCGATGGCGCGGGCCACGGCCTCGCGGAACGTCAGCTCCGCCATGCCGAACCCCCGTCCGCCCACAGCTCGGTCTCCACGATCGAGGGATCGGGGGGCGGCGCCTCGCGGGCCTCGTCGGTGGCCCGGTCGACGAGCTCCCGAGCGGCGCGGTCGATCTCGTCGAGGTCCCCACCGTCCACCCCGTCGCCCACCAGGCGCTCGCGCAGCCTGGGGATCGGGTCGCGGGCGAGCCACGCCTGGACCTCCTCGTCGGGCCGGTACTTCCCGGGATCGGCCCGCGAGTGCCCCGTGTGCCGGTAGGTCCTGGCCTCCACGAGCGACGGTCCGCCGCCCGAGCGCGCCTTCTCCACGCACCGAAGCGCCAGCGCGTGCATCGCGTCGGCATCGTTGCCGTCGGCCAGGATCGGCTCGAGGCCGTACGCCGGCGCGCGATCGGCGGCCGGGTTCTCGACCGCCGTGACCGAGCCGATCGGCGTGTACTCCATGTAGAGGTTGTTCTCGCAGACGTAGACGACCGGCAGTGCCCACACGACGGCCAGGTTCAGCGCCTCGTGGAACGCCCCGATGTTGGTCGTGCCGTCGCCGAAGAAGCACACGACGACCTGCCCCGTCTCGCGCTCCTTCGCCGCCCACGCCGCGCCGGCGGCGATCGGCATGTGGGCCCCGACGATCGCGTACGAGCCCATGGCCCCGTGGGAGACGTCGGTGAGGTGCATCGACCCGCCCTTGCCGCCGCAGATCCCCGTCGCCCGGCCGAGCAGCTCCCCCATGAGCGCGTCCATGGGGGCGCCGCGGAGGAGCGTGTGGACGTGGCCGCGGTACGTGCAGTACACGAGGTCGTCCGGCCGAAGCGCGGCGGCGAACCCGGCGGCGACGGCCTCCTGCCCCAGCGCGAGATGCGACGTCCCCTTGACCAGGCCCTGGAGGAAGAGGTCGTGGACACGCTGCTCGAACAGCCGCGCCTCGACCATCATGCGGTAGATCGCCAGGCGCGTGGTCGTCTCGGTCGCCGTCTGCATCTCCGGTCTCAGTACTCGTTGGCGACCATGAGCTCTTCGCATGGGAAGAGCGTGATGATCGTCGGTCCGTCGGCGGTGACCACGACCTCCTCCTCGATCCGAGCGGCGGACCGGCCGTCGGATGCGGGACAGTAGGTCTCGAGCGCGAAGAGCATGCCCTCCTTGATCTCGATGGGGTCGTCGAAGGAGTTCAAGCGGCTGATGATCGGTCGCTCGTGCAGCCCGACGCCGACGCCGTGTCCGAATTGCAGCCCGAACGCGTCCATCTCGTCCTTGAAGCCGAACTCGGTGGCCTCGGGCCACACCGCCGCGAGCTGGTCGGTGCCGACGCCGGGCTTCACGAGGTCGATCGCCGCGTCCATCCACTCGCGCGACTGGGCGAACGCGTCGCGCTGGGCCTGCGTGGCCCGCCCGACGACGAACGTGCGGTAGTAGCAGGTCCGGTAGCCGTTGGCCACGTGGATGATGTCGAAGTACGCCTGGTCGCCGGGGCGGATCAGCCGGTCGGAGAAGACGTGGGGGTGCGGGCTGCAGCGCTCGCCGGCGATCGAGTTGATCGCTTCGACGAACTCCGAGCCCATCTCGAACAGCCGCGCGTGCGCCAGCGCCACCACGTCGCTCTCGCGGACCCCGGGCTTGAGGAACTCGTAGATGTCCTGGTACACGCCGTCCACCATGGCGCAGGCCTGCGAGAGCAGCGTGATCTCGTCGGGGCTCTTGATCTCTCGCGCCAGCATCATCAGCTGCTGCCCGTCGCGCACCTCGATGCCGGCCCGCTGCAGCTCGAGGAAGACCGTCGTCTCGGCGACGTCCACGCCGAGCGGCGCGTCGGCCAGGCCCTCCTCCTTCAGGATCGATCGGATCTCCTCCGCGGCCCGCCGCTGGAGTCCCACGACGGGAGCGATCGCCCCCTGCAGGCCGGTGTTCCCGCCGACCGAGTTGGACTCGTCGTACCACTGGGGGAGCTGCAGGCGGTGGGCCTTCGCGGCGGAGCCGAAGTCCCAGATGCGCGGCGGACCGGTCGGCGTGATCAGCGCGTAGCGCTCGCCCTTGTTGAACGCCCAGTACCCGATGTGCGTGCTGGTCGCGTACCGGATGTTGCTCGTCTCGAACAGGAGGACGGCCCCCAGCTCCGAGGCGGCGAGCTGCTCGCGCACCCTGCCGAGCCGGTAGTCGCGGAGCCGGCCGAAGTCCACCCGGTTCTCCCAGTCCACCCCCTGGATGCCGGGGGAGGAGGTCGTCGCCACTGGGAATTCGCCCCTCATCCCTGTCCCTCCGCTCCTCGTCGTTGGCCCTGCACCCTTCCGATGGGTGTTAAGGCTGGATGATACGCAAACACCGATCGCCGCCGCATCTCCGCGCTTCCAGGGACGCGGTGTTCAGTGATGCTGTCGCCGCCGAACGTCGATCCGATCCCGTCGTGCAGTCTCACTGGTCCCTCCACATCAGATACCCGGGAGCTTGAAGCCCGACTTGGCCACCACGAAGTCCCTCGACTCCGTGGCCGTCCGTCTCACCGCGGGCCAGTCCACGTGCAGCAGCTCGCCGTGACGTTTCATCACCCGACCCGCGATGAGCACGGTGTCGACGTTTCCGGTGTCCATCCCGGTCACGACCGCGGTCGCCGGGTCGTTGAGAGGGGTGACGTTGATCCGATCGGTGCGCAACATGATGAGGTCGGCCTGCTTGCCCGGCGTCAGCGTCCCCACCTTCGCGTCGAGGCCGTTCGCCCGGGCCCCTTCGATCGTGGCGCAGGCCAGGACCTCCCTCGTCGTGAGCGCCGGCTTGCCCTCGGCCGTCGCGGATGCCCGCTGCAGCGCCAGCACCGAGCGCATCTGATTGAACATGTCGCCCGGCACGTTGGTCTCGACGTCCACGCTGAGGCTGGGAAGGAGGCCTCGATCGAGGAACTTCTGGATCGGAGGCATCCCGTGTCCCATCATCATCTCCACCGGCGAGGCCAGCGAAACCGTGCCTCCCGTGTCGACGATCATCTGGATCTCGGTGTCGTTCAGCGTGGTGCAGTGGATGTAGGTGGTGTCCGGGCCGAGCAGCCCGGCCTCGCCCATCTCCTGGACCTTGCCATCCTGCCCGTAACTCCCCACGCCGACGTGGGTCGTGATCCGCGCTCCCGTCTCTCGAGCCAGCTTCCAGTGGTCCCTTGACACCTCGAAGTCCGTGAACTCGGGGCCCGGCGCGGCGAGGGCGAGCGTGAGCAGCTGGTCCGTCGTGGAGAAGTGCTCGGTGGCCGCCCGGACGAACCAGCTCGGCTGTCGCTCCTCCCACTTGCCCCACCACGGGAACCCGTAGGCGAACACCGCCCGCATGCCCGAGTCCCGGATGGCCTGGATCACCGCGTCCGTGTGGGCCGGCGAGCCCTGGATGTGCGACCAGTCGAGGAGGGTGGTGATCCCGGCGTCGATCGCGCCCAGCGCCGAGATCAGGTTGCCGATGTAGGCGTCCTCCGGTCGGAAGGCGGGTGCCAGCTTGTGCAACACGAACGAGATGTAGCTGGACCGCCCCTCCAGCGGAACGTCCGTGCCGATGTTGCGCAGGAGGCCCTCCCAGATGTGCCGATGGCTGTCGACGAAGCCCGGCATGACGATCATGCCCGTTGCGTCGATCACCTCGACCTCCCCGTTCGCCAGACCGGGGCCGACGGCGAGGATCCGGTCCCCTTCGATGAGCACGTCCCCGTTGGTGAAGTCGCCGAGCGCCGGGTCGAGCGTGAGGACCGTCCCTCCACGGACGAGCTTGCGCCCCGACGGCACCACGGTGAAGTCGGTCCCGGTCGGATACAGGACGGGGAGCTCGGCCGCCTTCGGCGGGCGGCTCCCGACCATGAGACGCCTCGCTCGCTTGTAGCTGCTCTTCACCAGTTCCTTGAGATCGCCGAGCTGGAACAGCGCGATCCCGATCAGGACGAGGATGCCGATGATCATCGGCCCGTCGTTGGGTGACAGACCGAGGTAGGGCAGGACGGTGATGATGAGCGCGAGCAGGATCGCCGCCACCGTGCTGCCGAGGAACGTGGCCCGGCCACCCGCGAGAGACGCGCCCCCCAGGACGGCGGCGGTGATGCTGTTCAGCGCGAAGGTGGAGCCGATCTGGGGGTTGCCGATCGGGGATCGGGCCATGACGAAGAACGAGGCCACGGCCGCCAGCACCGCCGACAGAAGGAGGGCACGGACCCGGAGCCAGTTGGTGCCCACTCCGCCGCGTTTGGCCGACCTCTCGTCGAACCCCACCGCCCTCAGGCGGAGACCCGACCCGGAGGCGTGAAGCCAGACATCCGCCAGGACCGCCCCGGCGACGACGACGATGAAGGCCACGGGGATCGGCCCGATGCTCGTGGTGAGCACGGACACCAGGTCGGGGCTGATGACCCCCTGGGCCGTCGGTCGCAGGGTGAGTGAGATCCCGTCCAGGATGCTCAACGTGGCCAAGGTGGCGATGATCGAGGGGATCTTGAGACCTCGGATCAGGCCGGCGTTGACGAGGCCCAGGGCGGCGCCGCAGAGAAGGATCACGCCGATCCCGATCAGGATCCGGGAGATGGAGGCCTCGGCCCCGATCAGGAAGGAGGCGGTGACCACCCCGAGGCCGATCATGCCGCCGACGGAGAGATCGAGATAGCCGACGAGCAGTGCATGAGTCTGAGCGATCGCGGCGACGATCAAGGGGAGCGCCAGGATGAGGATCTGCTCCACGTTGGTGGCATTGACGAAGCCGGGGAATCGATGGTTCGTGTACCACAGCAACGTGGCGACCAGCAGGATCTGCAGCGCTACCGGCATCCACAGCCGGAACCTGACGATCTTGCGCCACTTGTTCTTGTCGCGAGCGTCGCGAAGGACCTTGCGGACGGCGCGTCGCGCTGCGTCGACGCGCTCGCTCATAGCCCTCCGTTCGGCGAGGGCGCCTTCGGCATCGCGATCCCCAGGGGCGACCGCCCCGCCTTGGACAGTCCGGGCCCTCGCACCATCGCCTCGACGATGCGGAGCTCGTCGAGCTCGTCGCCGGGTATCTCCTCGATGATCTGGCCTCGGGACATGACGAGCACCCGATCGCACAGCCCGGAGAGCTCGAGGGGGTCGCTCGACTTGACGAGGATCGCCGAACCGTTGTCGGTGCGGGTGCGCAGGGCCTTGTAGATGTCGAAGCGGGAGCCGACGTCGACGCCCTGCGTCGGCTCGTAGGCGAGGATCACCGACGGCTCCTTGAGGAAGGTGCGGGAAACCGAGACCTTCTGCTGGTTGCCCCCGGAGAGGAACTCGACCGGTTGCTCGAGGGACGGTGTCCGGATCTCCAGCCGCTCGACGAGGTCGGCGACGGCGCGTCGCTCCGCCCGTCTCCTCAGCAGGCCGAGCACCGAGAACCGGCGTAACGATTGTATGGTGGTGTTCGCCTTGACGCCGAGCACGGGCATCAGCGCCTCGCGCTTGCGGTCGCCGGGCAGCAACATGACCCCTGCTCTCACGGCTTCATGCGTCGAGACCAGCGACAGCTCCTTGCCGTCGCAGACGACCCGTCCCGCCTTGGGCGGCTGGCGGCCCGCCAGACAGTCGAAGAGCTGGGGCTGACCGTTGCCCTCGGCGCCGGCGATCCCCACGATCTCCCCGGTCTCGAGCGTGAAGCTGACCGGCCCGAACGACTGTCCCTGGAGGCCGTCCACCACGAGCACGTCGCCGGGCTCACCCACCGCCGGGGCAGGCGGCGGAAAGGCAGCCTCGAAGGGGCGGCCGACGATGAGCTCGACGAGCTCCGGCTCGGTCGTCGCCTTCGCGTCGAACGTGCCCCGGTTCCTGCCGTCGCGAAGGACCGTGATGCGGTCGGCGATCTCGAGAACCTCCGGCAGGCGATGGCTCACGTACACCACGCCGACGCCCCGGCGCTTGCAGGCGACGACGGTCCGGTGCAGGGCCTCCACCTCGTCCGGTCCCAGGGCCGTGGTCGGTTCGTCGAGCAGCAGCACCTTCGGATCGGTGACGAGCGCCTTGGCCACCTCGAAGAGCTGGCGGTCGGCCAGGGAGAGGAAGCCCGCCGGGGCGTCGGGGAACAGCTCGAGGTCGAGATCGAACTCGGCCAGCAGCTTCCTCGCCCACCGCTTCCTCTGCCAGAACGGTGGTCGCAGGTCCTCCGGGGCCGCCAGGAAGAGGTTGTTCTTCACGGGCTCGGCAAGGATCAGCGACGTGTCCTGGTACGCCATCGCCAGGCCGAGCTTCCTGGCCAGGGCCGGGGAATCTCGGCGAAGGGGTTCGCCCCCGATCTGGACCGTGCCCAGATCGGGGTCGACGAACCCACTGGCGATCCCGAGGAGCGTCGACTTGCCCGACCCGTTCTCGCCGACGACGGCGTGAACCTCACCGGCACGGCAGTCGAAGCTGACATCGGTCAGCGCTCGAACCGCCCCGAACTGCCGGGAGACGCCGCGCAGCTCGAGGACCAGGCCGCCGGGGGCCGACGCTCCTGCGGGATCGCTCCCATTCATCTCCGACTCATCACTGCGCGAACATCAGCTGCAGGACCGAGTCCGGCACGAGCGACGTGCCGGAAACGGCCGGGGCGACACGATCCGGGTTGCAGTCGGCGGTCGTCACCTGTCGCATCACGTGGGGAACGATGACTTCCGGCGGGATGGTGGCTCCCTTGAGCGACATCATCGCCGCCGTGACGCCGATCCGCGACTGGAAGTTGCCGCCGGCCGAGTACCAGATGTTGTAGGTGGGCTCGTTCCGGTCCGCCCAGTCGCAGAACAGACTCTGCTCGTCGGTGCGCAACGCGACGGTGAGGTTCTTGACCGGGATACCCAGGTCCTCGTACGTCTGCAGGCCGATGTACATCCCGTCGGCGTACTCGTACGCCCAGCCCTTGATCCCGGGGTTGGTCGTCAGCAACCCCTGATAGACGGCGGGGATCGCCGGGGGGTACCAACTGGTGTCACCGGTCGTGCTGTCCTGGTTGGCCGGTGGGTCGACCAGGTCGATCCCGCCCGCGAGGGACGAGATGGTGCACCGTTGCCAGCCGAGGGACAGGGCGTTGCCCGGGGTCCCGCCGAGGATCGCCACCTCGCCGGTGCCCACGCCCTGGTTCAGGACGTCCGCGAAGCTCTGGCCGAGCGCGCACAGGTCCTCGCCGACCACCGACAGGTAATCCTCACCCGGAACGAGGGCTCCTTCTTGATCGGGAAGGCCGACCCACCCTGCCGAGAACGAGACGTACGGGATCCCCGCATCGTCGGCTTCCTTGATCGCGTCGGCGATGGCCACGCCCATGTCGGGATAGCCGACGATGAAGTCGACCCCGCGCTGGATCAGGAACCGGATGTCGTTGGCGTGGACGGCGGGATCGGGGTTGAAGTCGGCCGCGGTGGAGACGATGGTGCCGATCTCCGGGTAGGTGAGCGCCTGGAGGATGGCCTCCATGTGGCTCACGGCGCGCCACACGTTCACCGTGTCCCCGCCGCCGTCGGCGTACCCCATGACCACGTCGCCGCCGGTACCGGTGTCACACTCCTGCTTGCTCCAGCACTCCATCGCCTTGTCGATCATGGCTTGGTCGGGATCCTGGGTTGCCCGCGCGATGGACGCCAGGATGATGTTCCAGCTCGCCTCGTCCGAGGGGTCCACGGGACCCAGGGCCTTCGCGATCAACGCCGGGTCGGCGTCGGTGCTCTCCCCGTACTGCGAGAGCGCCCCCGTGGCACCGGTGGCTCCGCCCTCGGTGGTTCCCGTGGCGGTCCCGGTGGTTCCCGTCGTGGTCCCGGTCGTCCCGGTCGTGGTCGTCTCGCCGCCGTCACCGCCGCATGCCACCCCGATCAGCGCCAGCACGGCGACGAGGGCGACTGGGGCGACGATCTTGATCCGCTGCATGTTCCTCCTCCCTGTCCTCGTCCCTCATGTCCCGGATCGACGGATCCGTCACATAGGCGCCTCCTCCTTCACCCTGTCCGTCATCCGGAACCCGGGACGGTCCGAGTCGGCGAGCCCTCCGGGCGTCTCCGCTCCCGCAGCAACCGCTCGACGCCGCGGATGATCCGATCGCCCGACACGAGCATGCCGCCGATGATGACGAGACCGAACACCACGAACTGGAGCGAGGTGGGCAGCCCCATCGTTCGCAGCATCTGGTTGAGACCCGTGAGGAACAGTGCGGCGACGAAGGTGGACAACGGGCTGGCCAGACCTCCGGTCAGGGCGGCGCCGCCGATCACCACGGCCGCGATCGGGCCGAGGAGGTACTGCGTGCCGACGGCGACTCCCGGGGTGCGGAGAAGCCCCGCAAGCGCCACGCCCGCGATGGCGTAGGAGACCGCGGCCGCTACGTAGACCAGGATCTGGTCCAGGTGCACCTGCACACCGACGACGTGCGAGGCCACGGGGTTGGCGCCCACACCCTGGAATCTGCGACCGACCGTCGTGTAGCGAAGGCCGACGACCAGGACCAGGGTGAGCCCGAGCCCGATCCAGAAGACCGGGCTGACACCGAGGATGCGGGTCGAGGCCCACGTGGACAGTTCCTTCGGCACCGGGCTCTGGACCGGAAACGTGCTTCCGTAGCGATTCACCACGCCGACCACGATCAACCCCACCGCGAGCGTGACGATGAGTGCGTTGAGCTTGAGCCCACCGATCAGGATCCCGTTTGCGAGCCCGACGAGCGCGGCGGCGCCGATCGCGGTGGCGACGGCGATCCAGATCTTCTCGTTCGCTCCGTCGCCGACGCCGACCATGATCACCGCTGCCAGGCTCATGGTCCCGGGGACGCTGAGGTCGATCCCTCCGGTCATGATCACCAACATCTGGCCGAGGGCGGCGATCCCCAGGACGGCTCCGTAGGGCGCGATGGCGCGCAGGGCGACACTGCTCAGCGTCGCCGGGGCCCAGATGGACGCCACGATGATGAGCAGGAGCATCGCGAGGTACACCGGCAGGTATCGAGAGCCGACGACGAACGCGGTGACCGCCGCGGACGGGGCCTTCGTCGTCCTCACCGGTCGACCCTCGGTGCCACGGGGACGGCGAGCCCGGCGGCGGCGGCGACATGGTGTTGGGCCGTCGTCGCCAGCGTACGGGCCTGCTCCACGTCTGCCTCGAGGGCGCCCCCCCGCATCAGGGGTTTGCCGGTGACGAAGACCCAGTCGACGTTCGAGGTGTCCATGCCCCACACCACCGCGCCGATCGGGTCGTTGATCGGGAAGACGTTGGGGCGGTCGGTCCGAAGCATGATGATGTCGGCTTGCCTGCCGGGCTCGAGGGATCCGGTCACGCCACCCGATCCCGCGACGCGGGCCCCGTCGACGGTGGCGGAGCGGATCACGTCGCGCGTGCTCATCAGTCGCGGAAGACCGGCCTTCCCCGCCAGCTTCCGATCGAAGACCGTCGCGTGCTGCAACGAGATCGTCGCGCGCATCTGGGCGAACAGGTCACCCGGGGTCACCCGCTCGTCGCCAACGCCCAGACCCGGCCGGATGCCGCGGTCGATCAGCCCCTGGATCGGAGGTGACCCGAAACCGCCCGCCATCTCGCTCGAGGGCGCCAGCGAGACCGAGACCCCGGATGCCGCGATGGCGTCGAGGTCCGCGTCCCCGAGCTCGGAGCAGTGGACGACCGTCACGTCGGCACCCAGGAGCCCTCGCTCCGCCAGGCGGGAGATCGCGCCGCGCCCCGACGGCTCCGACCCGGTGTGGGCGTGGATGGATAGGCTCAGCTCCCGGGCCAGTGCCCAGTCTGCCGCGACGCGGTCGAGATCGTTGGGCGCGAGCTCACCGGAGCCGAGAGCGATGGTGGTCGACGCTCCGGCTGCGTCGGTGAGCCCGTTGACGACCTGTCGAGTGGTGCCGGACTCATGTCCCGGCGCTCGATGTCGGGCGGGGTGGACGAACACGGTTCGAAGCCCGGCGTCGGCATGAGCCTGGAGAGCGGCCTCCGCGAGACCGTCGCCGGGTGGCAGGTCCGACCAATCGACGACCGTGGTGATCCCCGACTCCAGCGCGCCCAACAGGCCGATCAGCGTGGCGGCGTAGACGTCCTCGGGCCGGAAGTGATAGCCCAAGTCCGCCTCGGGCCCCGAGACCTCCCCGCTCGAGGCGTCCGCACCCAGGTTCCGGAACAACGACGTCCAGGCATGACGGTGGGTGTCGACGAAGCCCGGCATCACGATGGTGTCGGTGGCATCCACCAGCTCGGCGTCGCGGGCACGGAGCCCGGGGCCGATCTCGGCCACCCTGCCGTCGTCGATGAGGAGGTCGGCCTGTGAGAAGTTCGGCGTCTTCGCCCCAAGGGTGAGTACGCACCCGCCGCGGAGCAGGGTCCTCGAGCTCACCGGGTTCCCCAAGGCTCGGCCGTCCCGGCCGAGATCACTCGCTCCGGACGGCCAACCCCGATCACTCCCACTCGCCCATGCCCCCTCACCGTCCAGGGACACTACACATCCGGCAACGACTGCGCCAGGGGGGTATGCGCCACGGGGTTGTGCTCGTGCACGCCTCGCGATCGGACGCTTCGGACGGCCCCCGATCAACGATGCTGCACACGCGTCCCCCGCATCTAGTAGTCTCGCTGTGCTGTCGGACGCAGGAGCGGAGGGAGATGCCCGACGAGGTCGCCCGGGTCCTCGGGCCGTCGCCTGCACCGATCCGAGGCCCGGCGTGAGGACCCGACGTGGCGGGTGAGCTCGGGGACATCGGGCCGCGGCTGCGCGAGGAGCGCGAGCGGGTCCGCATCAGCCAGCGGGAGCTGGCGCGTCGGCTCGGCGTCTCGGCGAGCCTGATCTCACAGATCGAGTCCGGCCAATCCAAGCCCTCGGTGAGCACGCTCTACGCGATCGTCACCGAGCTCGGCGTTTCGCTCGACGACGTCTTCCGGATGCACGAGCACGTGGCGTCCGTCGCGGCCGCGGTCGGGGCGGAGGAGGCCGAGCCGGAGATCGGGGCGACCCCCGTCGTGGGACCGACCGAGCGCCACGTCGTCGAGCTCGCGTCCGGGGTCCGCTGGGAGCGTCTCACGAGCCACCAGCACGAGGACGTCGATTTCCTCCACGTGACGTACGACGTCGGCGGTTCCTCCGCCGCGGACGACCGGCTCATGCGGCACCCGGGCCGTGAATACGGGTTCGTCATCTCCGGCTCGTTGGGGGTTCAGCTCGGATTCGAGCGGTACGAGCTCGAGGCCGGGGACTCGATCGCGTTCGATTCCACGGTGCCGCATCGGCTGTGGAACCTCGGCCCGGTCCCGGTCCACGGCATCTGGTTCGTCGTCGGCCGCGAGGGATAGCGCCGCGGCCTAAGGACGCCCCGCGGGGATCGAGAAACGGATCGCCGTTCCGGCCGTCCCGCTCGACGCCTCGATCGTCCCCCCGTGTGCCTCGACGAGCCGCTTGGCGATCGCGAGCCCCAGCCCCGAGCCCCCGGAGTCCGCCGAGCGGACGAACCGATCGAAGACGTGCGGCAGGTCCTCGGGCCTGATCCCCGAACCGGTGTCGGCCACCTCGAACCGGGCGTCGTCGCCCTCGTGACGGACCGAGACCGTCACCGAGCCGTTCGCCGGCGTGTGCCGGAGCGCATTGGACACCAGGTTGGCGAGGACCTCGCCCAGTCGAAGCGGGTCGGCCTCCACCACGACGGGGGCCGCTCGCGCCTCGAGCCGCACGCCGCGGTCGGCCGCGACCTGGCGGAACGCCGACACCGCGTCGTCCACCAACCCCGCGGCGTCGACCGTCTCGGGATGCAGCCGGAGCGCGCCCGCCTCCGCCGTGCTGAGCGTCCGCAGGTCGTCCAGGAGCCGGTCCATCACCTCCGCCTCCTCCAGGAGCGGCCGCAAGCGGTCGGCGCCTACGGGGTAGACGCCGTCGAGCATCCCCTCGACGTTGCCGCGGATGACGGACAAGGGCGTCCGGAGCTCGTGGGCCACGTCGGCGAGCAGCTCCCGACGGCGGGTCTCGTTGGTCGCCAGCCGTTCCGCCATGGCGTTGAACGACCGCGCCAGCCTTCGCGCGTCGCCGGTCCCGCGGGGCTCGACGCGGACGGCGTAGTCGCCGGCCGCGACGCGGTCGGCCGCCTCCATCACATCGGCGATCGGCGCCACCGTCCGCCGGACGGCTCGGCCGGCCGTGACCACTCCGACGACGACGACCATGAGGGCGACGACGAGGATGGGCCGGACCGGTCGCGCGCCCACGATGCGCGACGCGATCTCGACGGCGATGGTGGCGACGACGAGCACGAACGAGAGGAACGCGAGGAAGCCGAGGACGACCCGCCGGACGAACCGTCGTCGCATCCGTGGATCGAAGGGCCGGTCGGGAGGGAACGGCTCGCCCTCCGGCCACCAGGGAGGTCGGAATCCCTCCCCTCGACGCCACCCGGGACCGTGCCCGGCGGCCCACGGCGGACCGTGGGGCGCTCCCGATCGACGCTCACGCATCGGCGAACCGGTAGCCCACGCCGTGGACGGTGAGCAGGTAGCGGGGACGTCCCGGCGTCGGCTCGATCTTGCGCCGGATGTTCTTCACGTGGGCATCGATCGCCCGCTCGTACGATTCGAGCTCGACCCCGTGGACGGCGTCGAGCAGCTGCCCGCGCGTGAACACGCGCCCCGGCTCGCGCACGAAGGTGGCGAGGAGCTCGAACTCCGTGGGCGTGAGGTCGACGCTGCGTCCCTGCACCGACACCCGGTGGCGGGGGAGATCGACTTCGACGCCCGCCGCCTGGAGCGTCTCGGATCCGCCGCCGCCCTGTGTTCGGCGGAGCACCGCGCGCACGCGGGCGACGAGCTCTCGAGGGCTGAACGGTTTCACCACGTAGTCGTCGGCACCGAGCTCGAGCCCCACGACGCGATCGGTCTCGTCACCGCGGGCCGTGAGGATGACGATCGGCACGGTCGAGGTCCGCCGGAGCTCCCGCGCCACGTCGAGGCCGTCCCGCCCAGGGAGCCCGAGGTCGAGCACGATCAGGTCGGGGCGGGATCCTCGGGCGCTCGCGATCGCGGCCTCGCCGTCGCCGGCGATCGTCACCTGGAGCCCCGCGTGCTCGAGGAAGTCGGCCACCAGACGGGCGATCTTCATCTCGTCCTCGACGACCAGCACCCGGGTCACCATCGGCTCCGTTCGGTCCGGCAGCGCAAGCGTGGACGACGGATCGGGGCGGAGGCAACCTCGCCCCCGCCCCGCGGTCGCCGCCCGGTCAGGGAGGCGGCCCTCCGGCTCCCGATCCGGTGGCCTCCCGATGCTCCTGCTGGTGCCACTCGTCGAACCGGTCGCGGACCCGGTCCGGTCTCATCCCGCTCGGGCCGCGCCAGGGCCCACCCCATCGTGCGCGCCAGAAGACGGTCCGCAGCAGCGCGAACATCCCGAACACGAACAGGGGGAAGAACAGGAACCCCAGCGGGAAGAAGCCCCATCCCGGGCCGGGGCGGTCGCCCACGACGCGGATCACCTGCACGTCCTGCCCGGACTCCACGACCTGCTGCTCGATCCCGTGGTCGACCCCGGCGTCGTAGGCCGCCACGCCGATCCCGACCCCGGCCAGGAGCAGAAGCACCACCATCACGACCGTGAATCCTCGACGCATCTCGTCCTCCTTCTTCCGACGCGCCCTTCACCTCCGATGCTGGCGCCGATTTGTGCAGACGCCGTGAAGGCGGCGGGGAGGGTTCGTGCACCCGCTGGTGGGCGGCCGAGGGCTCAGCCGGTGCCGGGCGGGGAGGCCTGGATCGTGGCTCGAAGGCCGTCGATCAGTTGCTGCTTCTCCTGGTCTGACAGGCGGGCCCCGGAGTGGAGCACGGAGTAGTACCAGGGCGGCATCTCGCCTCCCGCGATCACCTCGGCGATGTCTCCGGCCTCCTGGGGGCGATCCCATTCGGAGAAGTTCAGCGTGGCGCGGCCCTCATCGACGTCGTGCTGCGTCAACCAGGAGAAGGGGGCGACGCTCGTGTACCACGGCCACGCCGTCTCGTTGCTGTGACAGTCGAAGCAGGCCCGCGCGGCGAGCGCGCGGGTCTGAGGCGAGTCCCACGCGGGCTCGGCTGTGACGGTCGGGTTGGTGTGGGCGCGCCCGTAGGGGACGAGCTGGATCAGCACCGCCAGCCCCAGGATCGAGAGCACCGTGAGACGGATCGCCCGGCGGAGGTTCACGGTGGCAAGGCTACGCCGGGAGCCGGGTGAGGGCTGGGCCGGTGGTCCCGCATCGAGACGGACGGTGCGGGACCGGAGGCGCGAGTGCTCGTGGCCGGGGCGAGCGGGTTTGGGTCGCAGACCCGAGGGGGATACGTTGACCGGAACCGAGCGTAATTCGCGCAGATCAGGCGGAGGGTAGGTCCGAGGTCGACGGGACGAGGTCGAACACCCGATCCAGCCCGGTCAGCGCGAACACCTTCATCGGCGATCCCGAGACACCGACGAGCATGAACTCCCCATCCCGCTCGCGGACCCGCTTCAGGCAGGTGACCAGCATGCCCAGGCTGCTCGAATCCATGAAGCCGACGTCCGTGAGGTCGAGCGCGATCCGAACCGGGGGCGGGCCGATCGCGGCGAGCACGTGTTCGAGGAGCTGCGGTGAGGTGTGGAGGTCGAGCTCTCCTTCGACGCGCACGACCGTCCACGGGCCGGAGGTGCCATTCTCCAGGACCAGATCCATCCGTCCCTCCGTTGCTGGTCGGAGCGCCCGGCGGCGCCGAGCGGGCGGATCGAAGGGGCCAGTATAGGTGGCGCGCAGCACGGTCTCCCTCACGACGGAGGCGGTCCGTCTCTCGGTCCCCGCCAGAGCGGACTTCGTGCATCTGCTCCGCTCGGTGACCGCGGCGGCCGCCTCACACCTCGCGCTCTCGGTCGACGACGTCGACGACCTCCGCCTGGCCGTCGACGAGGCATGCGCCCGGCTGCTGTCGCTGCCGGGGGAGCCGCGGACGATCCGGCTGGACCTGCGGCCCCATCCGGGTCGCATCGAGGTGCTGCTGGGTGTCGACGCGACGGCGACGTGGCCTCTCGGCGGGCTCCGGGACACGCTGGCGTGGAGGGTCCTCGGCGCGCTGGCCGATGAGGTGCGGCTCGAGCTGTGGAACGGGTGTCCAGCCGTGCGCATCGTGAAGCGGACCTTCGGGGGTGAGCGGTGACCGTCAACGCCCTCGAGGACGCCGACGAGCGAGAGCTCTTCCGGCGCAGGCCGGACGAGACCGCGCGCGAGGAGCTCACGCGCCGGTTCCTGCCCCTGGCCGAGTACCTAGCGCGCAAGTTCGGCGGCCGGGGCGAGTCCCTGGACGACCTGTTCCAGGTGGCGAGCCTCGGCTTGCTCAACGCGATCGACCGCTTCGACCTCGACCGCGATGTGCAGTTCTCCACGTACGCCGCGGTCACGATGGTCGGCGAGCTCAAGCGCCACTTCCGCGACAAGGGGTGGGCCGTCCGCGTGCCGCGACGGCTCCAGGAGGTCGGCCTGCGGATCAACACGGTCCTGCCGGAGCTCTCGCAGGAGCTCGGCCGCTCGCCCACGATCGACGAGATCGCGGCGCGGTGCGGCGCGTCCGGGGAGGAGATCCTCGAGGCCATGGAGGCGAGCCAGGCCTACGCGACGAGCTCGCTCGAGGCGCCGGCGGGCGAGGAGGGCGCCGCTCCGATCGACGTCATCGGCGCCGACGATCCCTCGCTCGTGCTCCTCGAGGAGTGGGCGAGCGTCGCTCCGGCCGTCCGCGACCTTCCCCAGCGGGAACGGACGGTGCTGTACCTCCGCTTCTTCCGCGGGCTCACGCAATCGGAGGTCGCGCGTGAGATCGGCGTCTCGCAGATGCACGTGAGCCGGATCCTGGCGCAGACGCTGCGGTCGTTGCGGGCCACCGTGGTGGCCGACGATGAGGAGCCCGAGCCGGGCCAGACCTGATCGGCTCGCCTCCTCGCGGGCGGAGGGACCAGGCCGGCTTGACCCTCGGGATCCTCTCGGGCGATCCGGGCCCGGCGACCTCGAAGAGGAATCGGGTGCGCCGGCGGCGCCGGGTCAGCCTCGGTCGGGGTCGGCATCGTCGCGGACGTGCCCGTGAGCGTCCTCGCTCCGGCCCGCCGCTTCCTCTCCGGCCTGCCCCGCGAGGACCCGCCGGTCGGGCTCCGTCCGCGGCGGCGGTTAGGGGCTGCGCCGCCACAGCCGGCGGGCCAGGACGACGTTCAGCTCGGCGCACAGCATCGTGATCTGTGCGACGAGGTAGATCCATGACATGAGACCGAGCACGATGCCGAAGAAGCCGTACAGGGTCGACGCGTGGCGCAGCTGCCGGTCGACCAGCCAGGATCCAACCGTGAGCAGCGCCAGCCACGCCACGGCCGCGGACGCCGCTCCCGGCAGGACCTGGCGCCACCGGACGTCGGCCACGGTGAGGTAGCGGAACACCGACCCGAACACGAGTGCGTTCAGCGCCAGCGTGCCCACCATGCCGAGCACACGTGGCCACCCGAACGAGCCCGGCATCGAGGCGAGGGCGGCGAGCCCGGCCGTGGCCAGCGTGGCGACGCCGAGTCCCGCCAGCGAGATCAGCGCTCGCAGACGCCCGGCCAGGAAGCGGGGCCGAGCCGTCCTGGGGACATCCCACACGTCGTTCATCGCGTCCTGCAGCGTGAGGACGATGGCCATCCCCGCCCAGATCGAGCCGGCGAGGCCGATCGCGAGCGCGGGGACCGATCCGTGGAGAGCGCCGACCTCCTGGCGGATCTGGTCCCCGATGATCGGGAACTGCGCCAGCGCCGAATCGAGGATCCGGTCCTGCAGGTGTTCGTTGCCCTGCACGACGAAGCCGAGGACGGTGATGAACACCAGCAGCAGAGGGAACAGCGAGAAGAAGCCGAAGTACGCGACCAGCGCCGCCGACCGGCCGCCCCGGTCGTCGCCGAATTTGCGCAGGACCGCGAAGGGCACGGCCAGGGCGGGGCGACGGCGAAGCACGGAGTCGGCGCGTGACAGACCGGCTCGGATCCGCTCGCCGGCCGCGCGAAACCGACCGGCGAGCCCCGCCGGCTTCGCCGGCGGACCGTTCGAGCCGCTCGTCACGTCACCCGCCGCAGGCGTCGCGAGCCTCCGAGGGCGCGATCCGCATCGTGAGACCGACCTGGGTACGGGACGGCCGGAGCGGAGCCAGCTCGACCGCGCCGTCGAGCCGGTCGTCCTGCGCCGAGGTCCAGGCGATGCGGCGTTGGGCGACGCGCTCGACCCAATCCATGAAGATCATGGACTCCTCGAACCGGGTCCACCGATCGTATGCGGCGCTGATCGTCACGTCGACCTCGATCGTCCGGCCGACGATCGCCACGGAGACCACCTCGGATCGGCCGATCCGATCGGTACCCGAGCCGTGTGACCTGGAAACCGCCGCGGCTCCCCGGCCGGGTGGCGTAGGACCGCCGAGGAGTGGGTATCGCATCCACGGAGCGAAGCCGATCGTCCCCCTCGGAAGGAGGTCCGGCATGCGCACTCGAACGATGACCACGACGGCCCTCGGACCGGTGGCACTGGGCTCGCCGAGCCCGCAGAAGATCCGCTGGGGTGCGGTGTTCGGTGGGGCGGTGCTCGGCACGGCGCTGTTGGCGCTGCTCGCGACGCTGTGGTTCGCCCTGGCCTACGGCTCGGAGGTCGACCGGATCCGAACGAACCTGGAGTGGTACATCGGGGGGTCGGCGATCGCGAGCCTGTTCGTCGCCGGCCTCCTCGCCGGCTGGCTCTCGGGCGTCCACGGCGCAGGTTCCGGGTTCTTCAACGGCGTGACCATCTGGGGGTTGATGCTGCTGATCACCGTGACCGTCGGCGTCCCGGCCGTCCTGAACGTCCTGAACGTCGGCCGCGTCACGCCGATCGACACGTCGACGTTCGGCCTGCTCGACCCCAGGGCCGACACGGTGTTGTGGGCGTCGTTCGCCGCGATCGTCGGCGGGCTCCTCGCCTCCGGGCTCGGCGGCGCGATCGGAGGGGCCGTGACGCGCCCGGCCAACGCGCGACTCGTGGACGATGCCGTGGCCCGGCAGGGTGTGGGGCAGGAGCGGCCCGCCCGGCCGGACACCCGCACGATCGTCGTTCCCCAGGACGAGGACGAGCGGATCTCGACCTGAGCGGCGAACCGGTGGAGCACGCAGGGTCCGGCTCGGTGCCGAGCCGGACCCTTGGCGTCCGACGAGGCAGGCCACCGCCCTTCGCGGCCGGTCAGGCCGGGCGTAGGACGGCCGACATCGCCGCGATGTCGTCCGGCGTCGTGCCGCAGCAGCCGCCGATCAATCGGGCGCCCGCGTCCCGCCACTCGAGCGGACGGAGCGCGGGCCGGGGATCGGAGCGAGGCGGTGGATCGACCCACTCCTTGCGGATCGGATCCCAGAACGCGCCGCGGTTGGGGTAGCAGACGACGGGCCGGCCCGAGGACGCCGCGATCTCGACCAGCGAGCGGACGTGCAACGGCGAGGTGCAGTTGACCCCCAGGGCGACGACCGAGGACGACGACGCCGCCACCTCGACCGCTCGTTCGAACGGCGTGCCGTCGCACAGCCGAGCCCCGTCTCTGCAGCTGAAGCTCATCCACGCCGGCACCCCGGGGACGCCCTCCAGCGCGCGGACGAACGCACCGGCCTCGACGATCGACGGGATCGTCTCGAGCGCGAAGACGTCGGGCTCGGCCTCGGCGAGCGCCTCGAGCCGCGGCGCGTGGAACCCCACCAACCCATCGGCCCGCAGGTCGTAGCGGCCCGTGTACTCGGCGCCGTTGCCCAGGAACGCGCCGTACGGACCGACGGAGGCCGCGACGAAGCGGCGGCCGGCGAAGCCGGCGGCCGCCTCACGGGCCAGCTCCACGCTGCGGCGGAACAGGGCGGCCGCCTCGGCCCGGCCCAGACCCCGCGCCTGCAGGCCCGCGAAGCTCGCCTGGTAGCTGGAGGAGATCGCGACGTCGGCGCCGGCCGCGAAGTAGGCGGCGTGCACGTCGCGCACGACGTCAGGGGACTCGACGAGGGCCCGGGCAGACCACAGCGGGTCGCGCAGGTCGACGCCGCGGCGATCCAGCTCGGTCCCCAGACCGCCGTCGAGAACGACGAGGCCGCCGCCGGCCAGCAACGCGTCGAAGGGTGAGGTGACCACGTCCCGAAGCCTACGCGCCGCACCCACGAGCCACCGCCGGCGACCGGTACGCTTGGATGCGTGACCACCGTCTACGACCTCTCGCTCGACCAGCTCACCGAGCGCCTCGGCGCGTGGGACGAGCCGGCCTTCCGGGCCAAGCAGGTGTACCGGCAGCTCTGGCATCGCGCGGCGACCTACGAGCGGATGCCGGACGTCCCCAAGCGCCTGCGCGAACGCCTGCGGGCCGAGCTCCCCATCGAGGTCGAGGTCCTGGCGGAGCGCGAGGCCGACCGAGGGGCGACCCGCAAAGCCCTGCTGCGGCTGGGAGGCCGCCACGTGATCGAGACGGTCCTCATGGGCTATCGCGACCGCGCGACGGTCTGCGTGTCGACCCAGTCGGGTTGCGCCATGGGTTGCGGGTTCTGCGCCACCGGACAGATGGGGTTGCAGAACAACCTGACGGCGGGCGAGATGGCCGCGCAGGTCCTGTGGGGCAAGCGCGAGGCGGCGCGGCTCCCCTCGTCGACGCCGCGCCGGCTCACGAACGTCGTGTTCATGGGGATGGGCGAGCCGCTCGCCAACGAGCGTCACACGTTCGGCGCGCTCGAGCGGCTCACCGACCCGAGCGCGATGGGTCTGGGAGACCGGCACGTGACGGTCTCGACCGTCGGTGTGGTTCCGGGCATCGCCCGGCTCGGCGAGCGCTTCCCCCAGGTCGGGCTGGCCGTGAGCCTGCACGCGGCCACCGACGAGCTCCGCGGCGAGCTCGTGCCGGCCAACCGGCTGTGGCCCTTGGCGGTGCTGGAGGACGCGATCGCCGCCTGGCGCGACCGGACGCACCGCCGCCCGTCGATCGAGTGGGCGATGATCGACCGGACGAACGACACGATCGACCAGGCGGAGCGTCTCGTCCCGATCGCGTTGCGCCTGCACGCGCACGTCAACCTCATCCCGCTGAACCCGACGCCGGGGTGGCCGACGAAACCGAGTCCCTCCGACCGCATCCACGGGTTCGCCCACGTCCTGGAGGACGCGGGCGTCACGGTCACCGTGCGGGACACCCGGGGGCGCGAGATCCAGGCCGCGTGCGGCCAGCTGCACGCGGAGATCGAGGGCGGGCAGGCCGCGGCGGTCCGCTAGCGTCCCGAACCCGGCTGCTACGGTGGTCGGTCATGGGGTTCCTCGAGCTCACCGACGTCTCCTACGCGCTCCCCGGGGGGTGGACCCTGTTCGAGGGCGTGAGCTTCCGGGTGCCCGACGGCGAGCACGCCGCGCTCGTGGGTGCGAACGGGATCGGCAAGTCCACGCTGTTGCGGATCGTCGGCGGGCTCGAGGTGCCGAGCTCCGGGGTGGTGCGCGCGACGGGACGAGTGGGCCTGATGCGGCAGTTCATCGGCTCGGCCTCGACGCCGACCACCGTGCGCGCCTTCCTCCTCGCGTACGCCGAGCCGCGGGTCGCCGAGGCCGCCGAGCGCGTGTCCCGCGCCGAGCGGTGGATGCACGACCATCAGACCGAGGAGGCCCAGCTCCGGTACGCGGAGGCCCTGGCCCACTGGGGCGACGCCGGCGGGTACGAGGCCGAGGTGGTGTTCGACCACTGCACGCACGCGGCGTTCGGGCAGGGGTATCCGGAGTGCGCGGGGCGGCGGATCGAGACGCTCTCGGGGGGCGAGCGCAAGCGGCTGGCGCTCGAGGTGATCTTCCGCTCGCCGTTCGACGTCGTCCTGCTCGACGAGCCCGACAACACGCTCGACATCGAGGGCAAGCGATGGCTCGAGGACACCGTGAACGCCTCGGCCAAGACGATCCTCATGGTGAGCCACGACCGGGCGGTGCTCGACCGCACCTGCGCCCGCATCGTGACGCTGGAGGGCAAGGCGGCGTGGACCCACGCCGGCCCGTTCTCGACGTACGCGCAGGCGCGCGACGACCGCGTCGACCGGCTCGACGAGGACCATCGCCGCTTCCAGGAGGAGCGGACACGGCTCGTCGAGATGATCAAGGAGATGAGGCGCAAGGCGGCGTACAACGACGGATGGGCGTCGAAGGCCCGTTCGGCCGAGCACCGTCTCGAGCGTTTCGAGGACCGGAACGCCCCTCCGGCCAAGCCGGAGGTGCAGGACGTGCGGATGCGGATCCCCGGCGGCAGGACGGGCAAGGTCGCGCTCCGGATCCGCGGCGTGGCGATCGCGGACATCGTGCAGCCGTTCGACGTCGAGATATGGTTCGGGGAACGGCTGGGCGTGATCGGGCCGAACGGAACCGGCAAGACGCATTTCCTCCGTCTGCTCGCCGGCGAGCCCGTCGCGCACACAGGAGAGTGGAAGCTCGGGGCGCGGGTCGAGCCGGCGCTGTTCGCGCAGCTGCACGAGCGCTCCGACCTCGCCGACCGATCGATCCTGGAGGTCCTGCGCGCCCGCGGCCTCGCGATGACCGAGTCCATGGCCGCACTGCGGCGGTACGAGCTCGACCGGGCCGCGCAGAACCCGTTCGAGCTCCTGTCGGGCGGGCAGCAGGCGCGGTTCCAGCTCCTGTTGATGGAGGTGGACTCGCCGACGATGCTGCTGCTCGACGAGCCAACGGACAACCTCGACGTGGCCTCGGCCGACGCGCTGGAGGAGGCGGTCCGGCGGTACGAGGGCACCGTGATCGCGGTGACGCACGACCGCTGGTTCATGCGCCGCATGGACCGATTCCTCTTCTTCGACCAGGACGGAACCGTGCGCGAGCTGCTCGAGTCCCCCTACGAGCGCCCGGACAGCGAGACCGTGGGCGCCGCCGACCGTGGGTGAAGCCATCCGGACGCCACGACGCGCCGTCGCGCTGGGGGTGCTGGCCGCGCTCCTTGCGAGCTGCGTGTCCTCCGACGCCGCCACGAGGACGAGTGGACCGACGACGTCCGTGCGCTCGGCGACCGGAACGACCGGGTCCCCGTCGCCCTCGCCATCGCCGTCTCCCGGGCCGGACGACGGGCTGCCCGACCCCGATCAGGAGGTGCCGCTCGGCGGGGCGGCGCTCGCCCGCGCCCTGCGGGCGACCTTCTCCGCCAACCGCGAGGCGATCGAGCGCTGGGTCGGGCAGGGCGATCCGTCGTCGTGGCCGCCGCCCGACGACGCCGTGCTGCTGACGCTGTACGAGCAGCGCATCTACCGCGTCCTCGCGGCGCACGCCAAGCTCGCGGAACGCGTGCTCGCTCGCCTGGAGGGCCCGGCGGCGAGGGAGGCCACCGCGAACGTCGTCGCCGGGCACGCGCTGTTCGAGCACTCCGTGCCGGTGCAGGAGGTGCCGGACTTCCGGATCCGCCGGCCCGAGCCGGCCGCGGCGCTGCTCGGGTACTTCCGCGAGGCCGAGACGCGCTTCGGCGTCGACTGGGAGCTGCTCGCGGCGATCATGCTGGTCGAGACGCGGATGGGCCGCATCCACTCGCGGAGCTCGGCGGGCGCCCAGGGTCCCATGCAGTTCCTCCCGTCGACGTGGGAGGCGTACGGGATGGGGGGCGACGTCCACGACGCGCACGATGCGGTCCTCGGCGCCGCGAACTACCTGCACGCGAGCGGCGCGCCCGCCGACGACCACGCCGCCCTGTACGCCTACAACCCGGTGCACGCCTACGTGACCGCGGTGTCCCGGTACGCCGCGGTGATGTCCCGCTCGCCCGACGCCTACTACGCGTACTACGACTGGCAGGTGTTCGTGCGGACGGTCGACGGCGACATCCGCCTCTCCGGGCCCGGCCTGTAGCGGACCCGAGCGGTACAGTCGCGGCACGGTGACGTCGGCCACCAGGACCCGCGCCCTCGCGCTCGGCGCGTCCATCGCCTCCTTCCTGTTCGTCGCGGTGGTTGCCGCCTCGCCCGGATCCCCCTTCACGCCGGTCCTGCCGGAGGGCGGTCGCGCCGGGGGACCGTTCCGATGGCTGGCCGGGGTCGTCGGGTTCGACGCCGTCCACGGCAACGCGCTCGCCGCCGTGGGCGTCCTGGCCGTCGCGCTGGCGGCGGCCTCGTTCCTCCTCGTCCTGCGGGCGGCGTGGCACGGAGCGGTCTCGCCGCGAACCGTGGTGGTGCTCGCGGTCGCGTACCACGCCGCGCTGCTCCTTCTGCCCCTGCTGTTCTCGCGGGACGTCTACTCGTACGCCGCGTACGGCCGGATCGCCGCACACCACTCGGCCAACCCGTACGTCGCGACGCCGGCCGACTATCCCGGCGACGCGATCGCGCGGTTCGTGGGCCCGAAGTGGTTCGACACGCCGGCCGTGTACGGACCGCTGTGGACGCAGATCTCGGCGCTCGTCGTCCGCGTCGCGAGCGGCGTGGCCTCCTCCGTCGTGGTCTTCCGCGCGATCGCCGTCGCGGCGAGCCTCGGGACGATCGCCGTCGTGTCCCGGCTCGTCCGGCGGGAGCGGCCCGCCCGCGAGGCGTTCGCGATCGCGATCATCGGGCTGAATCCGCTCGTGCTGTTCCAGAGCGTGGCCAGCGGCCACAACGACCTGCTGGTGGCGCTGGCGGTCGCGGCGGCCCTGGCGCTGGTCTTCGCCCGGCGTCACCTGCTGGCCACCGCGGCGCTGACGCTCGGCGCGTTGATCAAGGTCACCGCGGCCGTCCCGCTGGCGCTCCTGGTGGTGGCGGTGGTCGCCTCCCGGCCGAGGGGGACGCGTGGGCGCGAACTCGCCAAGCACGTCGGTGTCGCCGGCGGTCTCGGGCTGCTCGCCGCGGGCCCGTTCCTGAACACGCGGGATCCCTCGCTCGGCATGTTCGAGCTCGCCGGCCACGAGGGATGGCTCGCGCCGTCGCGGTTCTTCCGCCGGGCGTTCGACGCGCTCTCGGGGGGAGCGCTCGGCTTCGTCCCGCGGATCGTGCTCCCGGCCCTCCTGCTCGGCGCGCTCCTGCTCGTCGCCCGGGACCTCGTCCGGCGCGCGCCGGCCGGGCCGGCCGAGATCGGGGCCGCGTGGGGCTGGGGCCTGTCGTGCCTGATGCTGCTCGGGCCGGTGCTGCTGCCCTGGTACGTGACGTGGACGCTGCCCGTGGCCTGGCTGCTGCCGCGAACGCCGCGCGCCGTCCTGCTCGGATCCGGCCTCGCCCTCACGGTCTCCCAGTGGACGACCGAGCCGGGGGGGTTCGCGAGCGCGTACGACGCGAACCTGTTCCTCGGCCACTACGTCCTGACGCCGGTGGTGATCGCGCTGCTGGGCTGGCTACTCGTCGACCTGTGGCGACGGTCTCGCGACGGCGCGTCGCTCCAGGATGCGCCACACGAGGTAGCCGCCACCGCCGGCGAGGCCTGAGACCGCCCACGCGCCGGCTCCGGAGTCGATCCGGATCCCCACCCGGTCGAGCGCCACCGCCCCGAGCACCAAGGCGGCCGCTCCGACCGCGGGGGCGAGCGCCCCGGCGGTGAGGGAGTCGGGCGTCGCGGTCCTGGCCCAGCCGAACCCCACCGCGAACAGCCACGCCAGCGCCAGGACGCTCGACAGGGCGATGCCGGCCGGCGAGGCAGGCTCGAGGGGGTCCACGGGCCGCGACGCCGGGACGTCGGAGGCACCGATCGCGTCGGCGCCGCCGACGGCCTCGTCGACCGGATCGAACGGCGCCAGGATGAACACCTGCGCGGGGCGGCCGGAGGTGCGCTCGGCCGCCGCCACGTCCCTCGCCGTGAGCCGGCCGAGGGCGCGGCGCTCCGGCTTGGCGCCGTCGGTCGCCGGCGGGACGAGGACGATCACGTCGCGGATCCGATCGGGGGGAACGCTCGCGCGGATCACGTTGCCTGCCCGGGTGGCCAGGAACCCCAGCGGGTCGTCTCGGTCGTTGACGAGGAACGCGAGCGGCACGCCGTGGTCGAGGCGCGCCGCCGCGGCGTTCGCGACCGTCGCGGCTCGGACCTCGGCGACGGACAGGAACGGTTCCTGGCGGTTCCAGGCGATGAAGGCGCCGGCGAGCATGGCCGCCGTGACGGCGCCGACCGCGGCGACGGCCACCGCCCGCCGCGCGGACCGGCCGGCCGTCACCCGGACGAGCCCCACCCCGGCCAGGATCGGGACGACGAAGCCGAACGTCACAAACCGGTCGGCGGGGAACCACCCCGTGGCCAGGCCGACCGCCACCCCGCCCGCGGTCGCGAGCGCCCACACGCCGAGGAAGCGACCGAGGAACCCCTCGAGGCGGCCGACCCCGAACGCGGCGAGCGGCACCGAGGCCCACTGCACATAGCGTGCCCAGCGGTGCACGAACCGGTCGGCGTACAGGGCGCGGAGGTCGCCGCCGAGACCCGCCCGGCGCAGGAACGCGTCGCGCGAGGTGTCGGCCCGGGCGGGCGGGGGCCCGGCCAGCAGCCACAGGAACCCCACGCCGGCGATCGCCGCCCCGCCGAGCACCGCGCCGCCGACCCGGACCGCCTCACGGCGATCGCGCCGCCAGGCGGTCGCGGCGGTGAGCCCAAGGACGGCAAGCCCGAGCAGGAAGAACAGGGGGTGGGCGAGCCCGCCCGCCGCCAGGCAGCCCGCGGCGATCCAGGCGCCCCGCCGCCGCCCCTCGGCCAGCGCCGCCGCGGCTGCGAGGAAGGCCGCCGCGTCGATCAGGTTGGCCACGTAGCCGGCCGCGAGGTGCACGGCGAAGGTCCCGGCGAGCCCACCGGCCAGGAGCCACTCGGCCCGGTTCCTCCGCCCCCGCACCAGCGCGGCCGAGGCGAGCCCGATCGCGACGCCGAGCGCGACCTCCAACGCCGCCACCGCCTGGACAACGCTCCGGCCGAGCGCCCCCTGCACCACGAGCGCCAGGGCCGGCGCCCCCGCGCGGCGCCCCACCGCCGACAGGCCCTCCTCACCGGCCAGGCGCGTCCACCACAGGTACACCGGCGCGTCGGGCCCGAGCGGGAAGCGGAGCCCGTGCGCGAGGAACGGCCACAGGAACCAGGCGAGCAGGACCGCGGCGAGCGCGAGGAGGAGGGCTCCCTCGATCCGCGACCGGGGCGCGTCGATCGCCGGCTACCCCGCGGCCTCGAACGACACGGTGGCGGCGACGGCGACGCCCTGATCGCTCGTCAGCTCGTCGCACCGCACGGACCCGGCGAGTTCGCCCGGCCGCGCGACGTCGATCGTGACGGCGCACTCCCCGTCCATCGACAGGAAGGTCAGGATCCGGCCGCCGGCCTGCGCCGTCAGCGAGATCGTCAGCGTCGGCGACGTCGTCCGCGTGCCGGTGAAGCTCTGGCCGCCGATCCCGAGCGTGCTCGCGTCCGCGCCGCCGGCCGTCCAGACCATGGCGAGCCCGCCGGGGGGCGGCGTGTACACGGCCGTGACGAGCACCGGCAGCGTCTTGCGCGTCTGGATCCCGCCCGAGAGCTCGAACTCGGCCAGGCCACCGGACAGGTCGCCCGTGCCCGCCCCCGGCGAGGACGTCGGGAGGGGACTCGCGGAGCCCGTCGTGCCGGTCGGCCCGGTGAGCGGCGACGTCGTTCCCGACGGGAACGCCGAGGTCGGGCCGCGCGGCGGCGCCTCGTCCGAGCTCGCACACGCGGAGAGCAGGACGATCGCGACGAGGGAGAGCGGAAGGCGACGCGTCTTCACCAAGGGTCCTCCGGGCGCGGCGAACGTATCACGGGCTCGCGGCGTCACCGGGCACAAGGCGGATCGGTCGCATCGGCACGCACTGCTAGCATCGGCGCGCATGCTCGACCGCGATCTCGCCACGGAGGTCCTGCGCGCCGCCCGGAAGCGAGGCGGAGCGTTCGCGGAGCTGTACGTCGAGGAGCGCGTGGGCTTCTCCGTCCGGCTGGACGACGGGAAGGTCGAGGAGCTCACCAGCGGCATCGACCGGGGCGCCGGCGTCCGCGTCGGTCACGGGACGTCCTTCGGATACGCGTACTCCAACCGGCTGGACCGCGACTCGCTGCTGCAGGCGGCCGAGGCGGCCGCCGCATCGGTCATCGAGGACGGAACGGGCTCCGTCACCGATCTGCGCTCGCTCGAGCCGCCCGTCGTCCACGAGGCCGTCCGGGAGGCCGCGTCGGCCGGGCCCGGCGACAAGGTGGCGTGGGTGCGGGAGGCCGACGCCGCCGCGCGCGCCATCAGCCCCGAGGTTCGCCAGGTCACGGCCGTCTACGCGGATTCGTTGCAGCGCATGGTGGTGGCGACGTCGGACGGGCGGTGGGTGGAGGAGGTGCGCCCCAGGATCCGGCTCGTGGTGAACGTGGTCGCGGCGCGCGACGGCGCCATTCAGACGGGGTTCCACGGACCGGCCGGTCTGGCCGGCCTCGAGTTCCTCGACGCCAACCCGCCGGCGGCCACCGCCGAGGTCGCGGCGCGGCGAGCCGTCACCATGCTCGACGCGCAGCCCGCGCCGGCCGGCCAGATGGCGGCGGTCCTCGCGCCCGGCATGGGCGGCGTGTTGTTCCACGAGGCGGTGGGTCATCCGCTCGAGGCCGACATCGTGGACAAGGAGGCCAGCGTGTACCGGGGGCGGATCGGGGAGCGGCTCGCCTCGGACATCCTGAGCGGCGTGGACGACGCGACGGTCCCCAACGCGTGGGGCTCCTTCTCCTTCGACGACGAGGGCGCGCCCGCGCAGCGGACGGTGCTGTTCGAGGACGGCGTGCTCCGAGGCTGGCTCTACGATCGCCTGCGCGCCGAGAAGGATGCCGTGGCGTCGAGCGGCAACGGCCGGCGACAGTCGTACGCGCATCCGCCGATCCCTCGGATGACCAACACGTACATCCTGAACGGCGCGTCCCGGCCCGACGAGCTGCTCTCGTCCACGGAGCGAGGCATCTACGTGACCTCCCTGGCGGGCGGCCAGACCAACCCCGCCACCGGCGACTTCGTGTTCGGGTGCTCCGAGGCCTTCCTGATCGAGGCCGGCAGGGTCACGACCCCGCTGCGGGGGGCCAACCTCATCGGGCGGGCCATCGAGGTGATGTCGAGCGTCGACGGGATCGCCGACGACTTCGACATCTGGCCGGGCGTCTGCGGCAAGGAGGGCCAGAGCGTGCCCGTCGGGAGCGGCTCGCCCACCTTGCGGATCTCGAAGATCACGATCGGAGGGACGAGTGCCTGACCTGCAGGCCCTCGTCGACGCCGCGATCGGCGCGGCGGGCGAGGGGGAGGAGGTGGAGGCCTACGCGGAGGAGTCGCGGCGCACCGAGGTCGAGGCGCGACGGGGCGAGATCGAGGGGCTCACGTCCGCCGAGAGCCGGGGGCTCGGCGTTCGGGTGATCTCCGGCGGCCGGCTCGGCTTCGCGTACGCGGCCGACCCGTCGCCCGACGAGGTCCGCCAGACCGTCCTTCGCGCCCGCGAGAACGCGGCGCTCGCCTCGGCGGACGAGCACAACGTGCTCCCCGCGGCCGAGCCCTTCGAGCCGATCGAGGGCGTGTACTTCGAGGAGCAGGCATCCATGGCGCCGGAGGCGAAGGTCGATCTGGCACTCGGCCTGGAGCGCGTGGCGACGTCCACCGATCCGCGCGTCACGAAGATCGAGGCCTGCTCCTTCGGCGACGCCGTGGGCCGCGTCTGGGTGGCCTCGACGTCCGGCGTCTCGGCCGGGTTCGAGCGGACGGGCTGCTGGTGCGTCGCCGTCACGCTCGCCGAGCAGGACGGCGACACGCAGACGGGGTTCTCGTTCCAGGTGGCGCACCGGGTCGCCGACCTCGATCCCGACGGCGTGGCTCGCGAGGCGGCCGAGCGTGCGGCCAGGATGCTCGGCGCGACGAAACCGCCCACACAACGCGTCCCGGTCCTTCTCGACCCGTTCGCCGCCTCGTCGTTCCTCGGCGTGCTCGCCGGCGCGCTCTCGGCGGAGGCGGTCCAGAAGGGCCGGTCGTTGTTCGCGGACCTGGTGGGGGAGCGCGTCGGCGCGGAGGCGTTCACGCTCGTCGACGACGGCCGGCTCCTGCAGGGCCCGTCGGCCTCTCCCTTCGACGACGAGGGCTTCCCGACGGGTCGGACCGAGCTGATCACCGGCGGCGTGCTGAACGGGTTCCTCCACAACACGTACACGGCCCGGCGCGGAGCCACGCGCTCGACGGGCAACGCCAGCCGCGCGGGTTACCGATCGACGCCGGGCGTGGGAACGTCGAACTTCTACGTCGAGCCGGGCGAACGCCCCGTGCCCGACCTGCTCCGTGCCGCCGAGGGCGGGATCCTGATCCAGGACGTCTCCGGCGTGCACTCGGGCGCGAACCCCATCAGCGGCGAGTTCTCCGTGGGCGCGACGGGGTTGCGGATCTCGGGCGGCGCGGTGAGCGAGCCCGTGCGCGAGATGACGGTCGCCAGCACCGTCCCCGAGATGCTCCGCGGGATCACGGCCGTGGGCGACGACCTACGCTTCTTCTCCTCCGTCGGCACCCCGAGCATCCTCATCGGCGAGATGACCGTCGCCGGCGTCTGATGCCCGGCCGAGCCGATCGGGTCGAGGTCTACCTCGAAGCCGGAACCAAGCGCACGTTCGCCGGATCGATCGATTGGCCGGGGTGGTGTCGGGGCGGCCGGGACGAGGAGGCCGCCCTCGACGCGCTGATCGGCGCCGCCAAGAGGTACGCGCGTGCCCTCCGGGGCACGCGGCTCGGATTCGTGTCGCCGGCCGATCCGTCCCGGCTCGAGGTCGTCGAGCGGCTGACCGGCGACGCCTCGACGGACTTCGGTGTGCCGGGCGCCGTACCGTCCGCCGACTCGCGTCCCGTGGACGAGACCGAGCTGCGCCGGCTCGGGTCCGTCCTGCGAGCATCGTGGCGAGCCCTGGACGCCGCGGCCGAGGCGGCCGTGGGAAGGACGCTCGCGACGGGACCGCGGGGGGGCGGCAGGAGCCTGCCGAGGATCCTGGAGCACGTCTCGAGCTCCGAGCCCGGCTACGTCGCGATGCTCGGCCGCAAGCTCGACGCGGGGGACGATCCCCGCCGGGCCGTGCTGGACGCGCTCGAGACGGCCGTTCGCGACGGGGTTCCGCCGGCCGGACCGCGCGGGGGAAAGCGATGGACCCCGCGCTCCTTCGTCCGCCGAGAGGCCTGGCACGTGCTCGATCACGCCTGGGAGATCGAGGACCGCTCGGCCTGATCCGGCTCAGATCGTGCCGGGGCGCGTCCCCGTCGCGATCACGACGAAGCACACCGCCGCGGCCGCGAGCCGATACCACAGGAACATCGAGAAGTCCCGGCGCCGCAGGTACGAGAGCAGGAACGCGATCACCGCGAAACCCGAGACGGCCGAGGCGACGACGCCGGCGGCGAACGCCCCGCCCATGCCGGCGGGGATCCCGTCCCGGGCCAGGCTGATGCCCTTGTAGAGCCCGGCCCCGGCGATGATGGGCAGGGCCAGGAGGAAGGAGAAGCGGGCGGCGGCCGGCCGGTCGAACCCCATGGCGCGCGCCGCCGTGATCGTGACGCCCGAACGCGACACGCCGGGCTGGAGCGCGACCGCCTGGGCCACACCGAGCCACCATCCGTTGCGGACCGAGAGATCCTCCAGATGCCGCCGGGTCGACGCGGCGCGGTCGACGAGGTACAGGACCACGCCGAACGCGGCGAGCATCGTCGCGATGAGCCAGGGCTGCCCCAGCTTGTCCTCGATCACGCTCTGGAAGGCCGCGCCGAGCACGACGCCCGGGACCGTGCCGAGGACGATGGCCCAGGCCAGGCGCTCGTCCACGTCGCGGACGGCCCGCGCGCGGATCGAGCGAACCCACGCCGCCAAGTATCGGGCCACGTCGCTGCGGAAGTAGACGAGCGCGCCGGCCAGCGTTCCGATGTGCAGGGCGACATCGAAGGTCTTGTTCAGGGCAGGGTCGTTCAGGATCGACCAGTGGAACAGCCACGGCACGAGGATCAGATGGCCGGAGCTCGACACCGGGGCGAACTCGGTCACGCCCTGCGTGATGCCGAGCACGATCGCCTGGAAGATGCTCAGGGGGAGGCTCCCTTCGGTCGGGAAACGGCGGCAATCCTAGCGGGCGTTCCTGGGAGCAGCCTGGGGAGTCATCCCTCCGACGAAGGGACGATGGAGACGGCGAGGTCCGCGAAGGCCGCGGCGTAGGCGAGCTCCTCCGCGATCTGCGGTCCGACGAGGAGCACGAGCGACGGCCCGGCGGCCCCCGACGCCGAGAGCGCCCCCTCCTGCGCCCGGACCACGGTCAGCACCTCGAGGTCGCTCGCGACGGTGTCCGTGTACGGGCGCGGCCCGCCGAACGTGGCCAGCACGTCGACGCGGTCCCCGGGCCTGACCGTTCCCGCGGCGGAGGCGACGCGGATGGCGAAGGCCCGAAGGCCCGCCGGGACGAGCGAGGCCACGGGTCCGCCCGAGGTCCCGACGCGCGTCCGGGTGACCGTCTCTCCCTCCGCAAGGTCGGAGACGAGGGTCCGGCCGGCGAGCGCGTGGGGCGAGGCGATCCGGCCCGGCGGGGCGAACGCGGCCGGGACGAGCCGGACGCGGAGGTCGTCCTCGGCGAGGGCGTCGCCCCGTTCCAGCGTGCGCGCCGCGACCACGACGGGAACGGGGTCGCCGGCGACCGGTCGAAGAGCGTCCAGCCGCGCCGCGTATCCGTCGACGAGCAGGAAGGCCGCCGCGCCGCTCAGGACGGCCAGGACCGCGAACGCCTTCGACCGATGAGCCCATCTCCGGGCGAACGGACCTCGCGCGAGCAGCACGGCCGGGACGTTACCGGCGAGCGGCTCTCCGCGCTGTGAACGGGATCACAGCGCGCGCGGCTTCTTCGGCGGGGTCAGCGGCAGCTCGCGCACGCGGAAGTCCTCGAGGTTGTCGCGCCCCACGATCATCGCCACGGACTCCCGCACCCGGTCGGCGAGCTGCCCGGTGTCGTCCTCCGCGCGGAACCGGATCTCGATCGTCACGAGGACGGGTTCGCGCGCCACGTCAGGCCTCGAACGTGGCGCCCTGCAACGCGGTGGCGCACACGCAGTCGCGCGCTTCGGGGAGCTCGGGGATCGTCGCGAACAGCAGCTCTCGAAGCTTGGAGTTGTTCTCGTTGAACACGCGGATCACCTCGTCGTTGGTCACGGGGGGGATACCCTCGACCCCGACGTCGTAGTCGGTGATCAGCGAGATGTTGGCGTAGCAGAGCTCGAGCTCCCGTGCCAGCACCGCCTCGGGGTACTGGGTCATGTTGATGACCTCCCACCCGGCCGCCTTGAACCAGGCCGACTCGGCGCGAGTGGAGAACCTGGGGCCCTCGATCACGACCACCGTCCCCCGGTCGTGCACGGGGATGCCGAGGGCTCGGGCCCGCTCGATCGCCACCCCGCGCATCGTCGGGCAGTACGGGTCCGCGAACGCGATGTGCGTGGTCACCGGCCCGTCGTAGAAGGTGTTGGGCCGGGCTCGCGTCCGGTCGACGAGCTGGTCGCAGATCACGAACTCGCCCGGCTTCACGTGCTCCTGGAGTGAGCCGCACGCGTTCGGGCCGATCACGCGGCTCACGCCGAGCTCCTTCATGGCCCACAGGTTCGCGAGGTAGGGGATCTTGTGCGGCGGGTACTCGTGTTTGGGCCCGTGCCGGGGGATGAAGGCCACGCGCCGCCCGCCGACCTCGCCGACGACCGGCGGCGCGGCGGGCGGGCCGTAGGGCGTCTCGACCTCGACGACCTCGGTCTCGTCCAGGAACGAGGAGAAGCCGGAGCCTCCGAACACCCCGATCTCCGCCGTCGTCACGACGGCGACGCCTCCTTGGGCGCGGCCTTCGCGGGGCCCGATCCCGAGGACGTGGTCCGAGTCCGGCCCGGACGAGGACGGTCCCGAGTCCGACGGGGGTTTGCCCTCGCCCCGGCGGTCCTTCTTCGTCGCGGCCGATGGTTTGGAGCCCGAGCGGCTGTCGGTGGCGTAGAAGCCCGAGCCCTTGAACACGATCCCGGCCGGGTGGAACACCTTGCGGAGCGGGCCGCCGCACACGCCGCACGTGGTGAGCGCGTCCTCCGTGAAGCGCTGGAAGACCTCGATGTGCTGTCCGCAGGACGTGCACTCGTACTCGTACGTCGGCACGCCTGGGAGTGTAGCCGAGCGGATGTCGGCCACCGGAGGGATGCATGCCGTGGGGACGCCGAGGGTATGCTCCGGGCCCCGACGGCCCCGACCCGGAGGAGAGGGGACATGCCGAAGGTCCAGAAGGTCCGCAAGGCGGTCATCCCGGCGGCCGGGCTCGGCACTCGGTTCCTGCCCGCGACGAAGGCCCAGCCGAAGGAGATGCTCCCCCTCCTGGACAAGCCGGCGATCCAGTACGTGGTCGAGGAGGCGGTCCGGGTCGGGCTCACCGACATCCTGATCATCACCGGACGCGGCAAGCGCTCGATCGAGGATCACTTCGACCGGTCGATCGAGCTCGAGCACTTCCTGGAGTCCAAGGGGAAGTTCGACGAGCTGAAGCAGGTCCGCGAGATCTCCGACATGGCCACGATCCACTACATCCGCCAGCGCGATCCCCTCGGGCTCGGGCACGCGGTCGCCGTGGCGGAGGAGCACGTCGGCGACGAGCCCTTCGCCGTGCTGCTCGGCGACGACATCATGGCCGAGTCCAACCCGCTGCTGTCCGAGATGCTGCGGATCCACGAGCGTTACGGACGGAGCGTCCTCGCGGCGATGCAGGTCTTCCGCGACGAGATCAGCCTCTACGGCTGCATCGAGCCGGAGTTCGTAGAGGAGGACCGCCTGGCGCGGGTCCTGTCGATCGTGGAGAAGCCCGATCCGGACTCCGCGCCGTCCAACCTGGCGGCGATCGGCCGGTACGTGCTCACGCCCGAGATCTTCGACGCGATCCGCCAGCTCCAGCCCGGCGTCGGCGGCGAGATCCAGCTCACCGACGCCATCAACATCCTCGCGCAGGAGCAGGCGGTGTACGCCCACGTGTTCGAGGGCGGACGCTTCGACGTGGGGAACAAGCTCGACTACGTGAAGGCGACGATCGAGATCGCCGTCGACCGGGAGGATCTCGGCAAGGAGCTGCGGCGCTGGCTCGCCGACCTGGTGGAGCGCAAGAAGCTGCTCTGACCACGCCGTTCGCCGGACCCGGCCGAGCGGGCCGCCGCCGATAGACTGGACCGGCCATGGCGCAAGCCCATCACGTCCACGATCACGACAGCGGCGAGGGCCTGCGCACGGTCGAGGAGGCGCGCGCCGGCGTCCTCGAGAAGGTCTCGCCGCTCCAGCCGCTCGAGCTGCCGCTGACCGAGGCGTACGGATGCGTGCTCGCGCGCGACGTCGTCGCCGACACCGACATCCCCGCGTTCGCGAGCTCGGCGATGGACGGGTTCGCCGTGCGGTCCTCGGAGGTGGTCGGCGCGACGCCGACCGCGCCGGTCGAGCTCCGGGTCGCCGGGCGCGCGCTGATCGGCCGCCGCCCCGAGGGCACGGTCGGAGGGGGCGAGGCGATCCGGATCGCCACTGGCGCGCCGGTGCCGGCGGGCGCCGACACGATCGTGCCGATCGAGGACTGCGAGCTCGTCGGAGAGAACGTCCGCATCCTGGCCGGGCCGCCCGAGGGCCGCCACATCCGGCCGGCCGGGGAGGACGCCAAGGCGAACGAGCCGCTCGTCGCCGCGGGCCGGCGACTGCAGGCTCCCGAGCTCGGCCTGCTCGCGACGGCCGGCGTCTCCCATCCCCTCGTCCGGCCTCGGCCCCGCGTCGTCGTCCTGTCGACGGGTGACGAGCTGATCCCGCCGACGCAGACGCCGGAGTTCGGGCAGATCCGCGACTCCAACGCGTACACGCTGTTCGCCGCGCTACGTGAGGCCGGCGCCGTGCCCATGCTGGCCGGCATCATCCGGGACGACGTGGACGCGCTGAAGGAGACCGTGCTCTCGCACCTGGTCCAGGCCGACGCGTTCGTCTCCTCCGGCGGCGTGTCGGTGGGGGAGCGCGACGTGGTCAAGGCGGCCTTCTTCCGGCGCGGCGAGCTCGACTTCTACAAGGTCGCGATGCAGCCGGGCATGCCGCAGGGGTTCGGGACGATCGAGGGGAAGCCGTACTTCGGCCTGCCCGGCAACCCGGTCAGCGTGTTCGTGAGCTTCGAGGTCTTCATCCGGCCGGCGCTCATGAAGATGATGGGTCGGCGGAACCTCCTGCGCCCCGAGGTCACCGCACGGCTGGAGGAGCCGGTGACGGGTCCCCGGGGCAAGACCCAGTTCGCGCGCGTCCGGGTGAAGCGAACGCGCGACGGTTGGGTGGCCCATCCCACGGGCGGGCGCGGCTCGAACCTGATCGCCACCGTGGCGCGAGCCAACGGGCTCGCCGTGGTCCCCGCCGGCGTCGAGACCGCCGAGGCGGGTTCCGAGGTCCGCGTGATGCTGTTCCGCTCGATGGAGGACTGAGCGGGATGGACGCCGCCGCACCCGGCTCGCCCACGTCCGGACGACCGGAGGACGCCGCCCGGATCGTCGAGGTCGGCGCGAAGGAGGTCACGGAGCGCGAAGCGGTGGCGGAGTGCGTCGTCACGATGACGGCGGAGGCGTGCGCCCACCTGGTCGCCGGCACGCCGAAGGGCAACCCGCTGGAGGCCGCGCGGATCGCCGGCGTGATGGGCGTGAAGCGGACGCCGGACCTGCTCCCCTTCTGCCATCCGATCGCGATCACGGGCGCCGAGGTGATCGTCACGCCGGAGCTCGAGACCGGCCGCATCCACGTGCGCTCGACGGTCCGCGCGATGGACCGCACCGGCGCCGAGATGGAGGCGCTCACGGCGTCCGCGGTGGCCGCGCTCTCGCTGTACGACACGGCGAAGGCGTACGACCGCGCCGCGCGCATCGACGGCCTGCGCCTGCTCGAGAAGCGCGGCGGCAAGTCCGGTCACTACGTCGCCGACGCGGGCTGATCGCTCGATCGCGCAACGGCGACGCGCGAGGTGACGCGCGGAACCTCGATCCGGGGTTGCGCGGAAATGATCGTTGGTGTTTGTGGTCGCACAGGTGAGCTGCTAGGTTCCAGACCCAGCCCAACATTGCAGTGGCGGACCGGGGCTCCGATCACCGGGGGGCTGGGCGCATGGGTTGGATGTTGTTCGCGGCTCTGTGCACGATGTGGACCGCGTTCCTCCTCCCAGGTCGGAGGAGCTCCCCCGGCCGGAGCATGGAGGATTTCGAGCGACACATGGACCTCTTGGCGGACCAGAACGGGCACGGACGCTGGATCGTCACCCCGCGCAAGGGGATGGCGTTCGTCGGACGGAAGGAACGCGCGGCGCAACGCGCTCGCGAGCGCCGACGGCGGGTCTTCGTGTTCCTGCTCGAGAGCATCAGCCTGAGCTTCCTGATCGGCCTCGTCCCTCCGTTGCGCGCGATGTGGTACGCATCCGGCGCGCTGTTCCTGCTCCTCGGCGCGTACGCGTGGCTCCTCGTCTCGATGAAGGCTCGCAGCTCGCAGGCGCGAGCGTTCGTTCGCGAGCGGCAGGCGGCACCGGCGGAGCGTCCGCGTCCCGCTCGGCACCGCTACGCGACGGACGCCGCGGGACGCACGCCGAGAGCCGCGTTCAACGGCCTCCCCGCGCTCGGCGCGGACGACCTCGCGAACATCGTGGTCAAGCGCGCGGGACGCCAGGTCGGCGTCGTGCGCGTCTAGGCTTCGCGCGTGGATCTCGACGAACCCGCCGAGCGCATCCGGCATCGCTTCGACGCCCGCATGGAGGCCCGAGAACGGGCGCTACCCGCCTCGCGCGCCGCGATCCGCTCGTGCGCGAACGCGATCCGGGCCATCCATCGGGGCGAGCTCGAGCTCGCGCATCGCTTGATGGACGAGGCGCGGGCCTCGCTCGACGCCGGCCTGGAGGCCGTCGCCGGCCATCCCGAGATCCGGTTCGCCGGGTACCTGCAGGACGCGCAGAAGGAGTACGCCGAGGCGCGCGTCACGGAGGCCGTCGTGACCCGCGCCGACCACGTCCCCACCCCGGAGGAGCTCGCCGTCGAGGACGGCCCCTACCTCAACGGTCTGGCCGAGGCGGTGGGGGAGGCCCGTCGCCACGCCCTCGACCTGCTGCGGCACCGGCGGGTGGTGGAGGCGGAGGACGTGCTGCTCGCGATGGACGACCTGTACGCGGTGCTCGTCACGATGGACTACCCCGACGCGATCACCGGCAACCTGCGCCGGAGCACGGACGTGGCCAGGAGCCTGATCGAGAAGACCAGGGGCGACCTCTCGGTGGCCAGGGTCTCGCAGGATCTGCACGACGCGCTCGAGCGCCACGCCCGCCAGGTGCTGAAGGAGGAGTGAGCGATGGCCGTTCGCAAGGACAAGGTTCGTGAGCAGTACCTGGCCGCCGTGCAGCAGCATCTGGAGCCGGGCGAGCAGCTCGTGACGGGTGCGTACGCCATCCAGGGGCCGAGCCCGCTGTGGGTGTCCGGCCTATTCGGGCTCATCGGCATGGTGGTGGCCAACGTCCGCTACTACTTCGTGTGGGTGACGGATCGCCGCGTGCTGTTCCTCAAGGGCTCGTTCTGGACGGCACGTCCCACGGGGTTCGCGTGGTCCGATCTGCGATCGGCCGTCCAGATCAACGAGGTCTCGCCGGCGATGACCTGGAGCTGGTTGCGCTACCACCGGCCCGCAGGCGGGAAGCCGATCCGGCTGAACTTCGCCCGACCCTGGCGCGACGAGTTCGGTCAGATCACCGCAGCGCTATCAGGGAGCGGCGCGTCCACGCCGCCCGCTCCGCCGCCGACCTGAGCCCACGGACCGCTGGTACGCTTGCTCCTCGTCCCGGGGGTGTAGCTCAGTCCGGTAGAGCACTGCCTTCGCACGGCAGGGGTCGGCGGTTCGAGTCCGCTCACCTCCACTTTCAACGTCTTATTCGAACTCGGGCGAGAGAAGAGAGGCGCGAAGACCTCCGAGAACTCGGCCCGACCGATCTTCCGGTCCTTGATGTAGACGGCCTGGAGCACGGCGTCATTGAAGCGTCGTCGCACCAACGGTCGCGCCTTCAGATACGCGGCGTGGCAGTTCCCGGCGAGCCGGATGGCCGCTCGGAGCACCTCCTGCCAGCCCTCGAGGTCGCCCTCCGTCGCCTGGAGCTCGGCCTTGGCCGCATGCTCGGCGACGCCGATGCGATCCTGCTCCGACTTCAGGAGATCGAGCGGGATCGCGTTCGCGTAGAAGGCCTGCAGGAGCTTGCCGCGCTCGTCGGCCGCCTTGGCGAGCGTCCTGGTGAGGAGCACCCGGCGCTCGGAGGCCTCGGCCTGCCGCTCGACGATCTCGGCCTCCAGCTCCTCGGTGAGCCGGCGTACCCATGAGGGTGGCAGCTGGATCCTCCCGTACAGGTCCTCGATGAGCGCCTCGGCGTCCCCGGCCAGGATGTACGGCTGGCGGCACCCGGTCCGGGCTGAACCGCGCTGCCCGAGACAGTAGAAGTAGAGGTACTTGCCCTTGGCGAGCGTGAGCGACAGGCGCCTGCCGCACTCCCCGCAGTGCAGCAGCCCCTTCAGGTAGTGCTCGTGGCGGCGTTGGCGGACCCCGGCGACGTCGCGGGCCCGCAGAGTCTCCTGGACCCGGTCGAACAGGCTCTGGGGAATGAGCGCCTTGTGCTGGCCCGGATAGCGGGCGCCTCCCCACTGCACGACCCCGAGGTAGAACGGGTTCGCCAGCATCTCGGCGAGCTTGGAGATCGAGACCGGAGCGCCCGGCCTTCTCGCGTACGGTGACGTCAGCCCCTTGGCGTGCATCGTGGCCTGGAGCTCGGGGAGCGAGCAGTCGCCGGTGGCGTACAGCCGGAACGTCTCTCGGACCAGCAGCGCCCGTTCGGGATCGAGGACCACCTTGGCGATGTCCTTGCCGGCCGTCTTCTCCCTGACGTTCAGGTAGCCGATGGGGGCCTTGGTCGGCCAGCCGCCCATCTTGGCCTTCTGGGTCATGCCCTTTCGGATCTCGCCGGCCAGGTTGGCCGAGTAGAACTCCGCCATAAGCGCGTGGATGCCCTCCACGAGGCGTCCGGAGGCCGTCTCCTCGATGTTCTCGGTCACCGAGACGAGCTGGACCCCCGCGTGGCGAAGTGCCGCCCTGATGGCCACGTGGTCCTCCATGGAGCGGGCCAACCGGTCGATCTTGTGGACGACGACGGCTCCGATCCCGCCCTCGGCCACCCGGCGGAGCATGGCCTTCAGCATGGGGCGGTCGGCCGTGCGGGCGGACTCGCCGGCATCGGTGAACTCGTCTGCGAGGTCCCATCCGCGCTCGGCGATGTGGCGAAGGCACGCCTCCCGCTGGGCGGGGATCGAGTAGCCCTCGCCGGCCTCGTCGTTGGAGGCCTGCTCCTTGGTGGAGACCCTGAGGTAGATCACCGCGTCCATCGCTCGTCCTCCTCTTGGTCCTCCAGTGCCAGCGCCAGGTCGACCAGAGCCCGGGCCATCGGGCGCAGCGCACCCGGCTCGGGAGCATCCGGCCGGTCCACCCCCGGACGCGCAAGCGTAGTCCGGGCAGGTGTCGCTCCCAGGGCGTCGTGCTCGTCGGCCGAAGCCGTGTTGATCCGGTCGCGACGGCGATCGTGTTCACCCTCGAGTCCGCGCGCATTCGCGCGGCGCGGGGTCAAGGAGCATGTCGGGGCGGTAGGGCGCGGAATCGGGGTGTCGCTGCTACGGGAGAGATCCGACGACGGTGGCCGGCATCGGCATCAGTGAAGTACCGGCCGAGGCATCGTGCAGCCGGGTAGAGGTCACGAGGTCGGGCCGGCAGGTCGATTAGCGACAGGCGATCTCCGTCGGTGGCAAGGTGCTTCCAGGCGACTCCGAGCGCGCCGAGCTCGGTCAGTTGTTCCTCGCTCGCCACGTACAGCGGGAACGACGTTGCGAGCGAGCCCGAGATGTGCAGGCTTCCGACCGCGGCACGAAGTGCGGAGCCGACCTCCCCCTCGCGCACCCCCTCCGGGACGATGATGAGGAGATCCGGAAAGCCCGGAAGCTCCTGCTCCTTCGTCCACCCCGCCGCGAGGCGGAGGTAGCCCTCGAGCTTGCGCGAGAGCGCGCCGAACGCCTCGGTGCCGCGGTCGTACTCCAGGTAGAACTCGCACGTCCCGGCCGGGTGCAGGTACCGGCCGAACCCGTCGGGCTTGACCTCGGCGGCCCTCGTGCGGACCCAGTGCTCGGGCCGCCAGGTCACCAGACAGTGGCCCTGGAGGCCTCTGGAGGCCTCGGCGAGCGCGCAGAAGAACGCGTTGACCCCGAGGCGGTGGGCAAGCAGCAGGTTCGTCCGGTAGCTGTGATCGGGGACCCAGGGCAGTTCGGAGGCGCGGACGCCCTTCGCGTCGGCGACCTCGGCGAGGCCTGGCTTCGTGAGGTACCAGCAGGCGGGCGGCCTCCCCTCCCCGAAACCCCTCCCCACCGAGAAGGATGAGATGAGATCAAGATCTCTCAGTTCCTTGAGCCGGTGCTGGGCTCTCCTGAGCGATGCGAAGAAGAGGCTCTTGATCTGGTGGGTGGTGAGGACCTTGTGCTCGAGCAGGCTGAGGAAGATGGCGTGGTCTCGTTCATCGAGCGAGACCAGGCGGTGAAGGTCGTTTCGTTCTGCTCGAACCATGTTCTGGGCACAGCTCCCCCCTCCTTCGGTGGGTGGCCTTCGGCCAAACAACCCCGTGACCTGCGGTTTCGCGATCTGACGCCCTGTGCTCTCACGCCGCCCACGCGCCGTCGGTGCTCGCAGCACCCGGCTCCCAGGGACGGTCGCGAGCTCGCGCCAGGGCGCGCGGCCGCAACCTGCCGCCTTTCCGAGGATGTTCAGTTCGTGCCGATCCTCACCTCCTCTGCTCGCGCTCAGGCATGCTTCGGCAAGCGTCGGCCGGGATCGAATGCCGCCGAGCCGTCCGCGCTTTCGCCGCCTCACCCTCGCGCTGCGTCTGCCGGCACTCGGTCCTCGTCCGCCTCGAGCCTCCGGTCGTGCGCCTTGCCTCCTTCATCTCCGAGCTCGCCTCCCATGAGGTGCCCGGGTTCGGGGCTGCAGCGCTCCCGTCGGCTCTTGGCCTCGAAGCCCTTGCGTCCGCCTTGGCGTTCGCGAGGGATGACGGCGTCTTCGCATCCGGCCGGTGGTGACGATTCCTGCCTCCGCCGCCACGGCAACCCTGCTGGCGAATCAAGTGCCAAGACGTGGCCATCTCCACCCCTACAAAGGCACCAGAGGGGCTCGGATCGTGTCGGCGAGGAGGGGCGAGTTCATGAGGAGCTTTCGGGGAGTGCAGGTCAGGAGGGGGTTGAGACTCAAAGAGGACCGGAGGGCTTGGGAGCAATAGGCCTCGACCTGTGCCCCGAGCGATAGCAGGTGCGGGATGGCGTCTCTGTCGATGGTGTCAGGTGGTCCATAGGCGCACCACCTGGTTCGACGCGCGACCAGGCGTTACGCGGCAAACGCCGGACCCTGTCCCCGATTGGGTCCCCTCAACGAGGGACCTTCGGACATGGGATCCGGCCCCAGGTTCGTGTTCCTTTACCGGACGCGGAGGGGGGCTCGCCGCAGCAGGCGGACGAAAGGAATCGCCATGCTGAAGCTGCGCCGTGCCTCTCACCACCTGGACGAGTCACGCTCCTGGCGCGCTCATCTACGTCAGGCGGCGTGCATTGCCAGCCTTGCCCTCATCGCCGGAACGTTCCCTGCCGTGACCGCAACCGCCGACCCACAGGTGACGCCGGCGGACCAGCAGGTCCTCCTCGCCGAGCCCGGTCCTCCTCCCAAGGCCCTCACCGATGCCGACCGCATTCCTCCACTTGCCGCCCTGGACGAGGACGGTCAACGCAACCCGGAATCGGTTGCGCTCGTCCTGCCAGACGAGCTGGCGACGGCCTCGCCCGGTGACGAGACGGCCGATGCGAGCGCCCAGGGCATCGTCCCCGTGCCTGAGCAAAGCGCTCCCACCGTCGACGTGTTCGCGTTCGGCGATCCGGACGCCGCACACGCCGCCGTGGTCTCCACCGTCCCGGTGAACACACAGGCCGCGGACGGAACCTGGCAGGATGTCCAGCTCGCGCCGGAGCCCGGTCAGGGCTGGACGGCGACGATCCCCAACGGTTCGCTGCTGTTCCCGGAGAAGCTCACATCCGAGACCCCGGTTCAGGCCACGTTTGGGCCCTTCACGATCGGCACGTCGCCCATCGAGTCCGACGCGAGCGCCGTCGGGGGCATCGTCGCAGATGATCGGCCCGGCTCGATCACCTATCCGGAGGTCCTGGTCGCGACGGACTTCGTCTACTCGGCCACGGCTGCGGGATACGAGGAATTCGTCGTCTTGAAGGACAAGAGCGCATCGTCGACCGTGTCGTGGACGATCGAGGCGCCGGGACTGGCGCTCGCGCTCGGCGAGGGCGGCGACATCGTGGTCCTTGACGGGAAGGACGCCGTCAGCGTCATCCCGCCGGCCGTGTCGTGGGACTCCTCCTTGCCGCCGCGGATCGACAAGGCGCCGTACACGTTGACGCAGACCGGCGAGGGGCGCTTCGAGATGGGCGTCGCTCTCGACCCCGCCTTCCTCGCCGCGGCCACCTATCCGATCACGATCGACCCCGGATACCAGTACCAGTTCGCCCAGGACAACGACGACACCTACGTGGACTCGAGCACCCCCGATACCGACTACCGAGATGCCTGGCTTCAGGTCGCAAACGGCGGCCCCGAGCGGCGGGCGTTCGTGCGCTTCGACACGGCCGACCTCCGGCGCGACGACCGCATCGTCTACGAGGCACGGCTCGACCTGTACGTGTGGGAGGCGACGGAGAACGCCCCCGCCGTGGACGTGCGTCGCGCGACCCAGGCCTGGCCCGACCCGCTCACGTGGAACACGCAGCCGTCGGTGGATCCAGACGTCCTTGACTCGGCGAGCTGCGCGTTCTGCCTCGGGTGGATGAGCTTCGACGTCTCGGCCGCCTACCAGCACTTCCTGCAGAGCGACATCGCCGAGCCCTGGTCCGATGATGGACTTCGGGCCTCGACCGACGGGGCGACCTCGTACCTGTTCCGCTCCGCCGAGAGCGTCGGCGGGCCGACGCTCTCGCTTTCGTGGAACGACCTGCCGCACGCCCCCTTGCTCGACACCCCGGCGGACGAGTACGTCTTCGAGGACGACACGCCCACGCTGAAGGTTCAGGGCGGGCAGGACTGGCCGAGCGATCCGAACAGCGACGTCGTCCTCGTGCAGTTCCAGATCTCCGACGACGGGCAGGACTTCACCGGAAACCATATCGTCTGGGAGAGCCCGTGGCTCGACTCGCGTTCCTACGTCGTGCCCTCGGGGATCCTCACGGACGGCCAGACCTACTACTGGCGGGCCCGCTCGTGGGACGCCTGCTACTCGAGCCCCGCCTACCAGATGTGTTCGTACACGGACGCCCTCGGCGCCGAGCACGAGCGCAAAGCGACCGGCGTCCGCTCGTTCACCGTGGTGATGAAGCACCTCGGCAAGGACGAGCGGTGGGCCATGTGGTCCCACGACCTCGGCAACGGCATGGACCTGAACGTGAACGAGTCAAACGGCAACCTGTTCCTGGACGTCCCCCTCGACTCCCTCGCCACCCCAGTGGGCGACCTCAGCATCGGCCTGTCGTACAACTCCCAGCAGGAGGCGGACTACGGCCTGTCGCCGGGCTGGGACGTCGCGATCGGGGCCGCCGGGTCGCTGCGGGATCTGCCGATCGATCTCGTCAAGCTGGACGACTTCCCCGACAACGGCGTGAAGGTCCGGTTCCGGGGTGGCCGGACCTCCTACTTCCCCCACCGCGATCACCACGTCTTCGCCACGGTCACCGCCGGGGCGGGCACCATCCGGCAGAACGCCGATGGTGGATTCACGTTCGTGTCGCCGGGCGGCGACCGGTACGAGTTTTCACAAGCCGGCCGGCTCCTTTCGGCCAACCCGGTGGCCACGAACCTGGCCTCCGGCGCGAATGCGATCAGCTACGTCTACAAGGAACCGAGCTCGACCACGTGACCGACCCTCTCGGCAGGCGGCTGGACCTGACGTGGGCGGGTGGCCAGCTCACCTCGATCCAGACCTGGGCCGGTCAGGCCTGGACCATCGACTACAACCCGAACAACGGCCGGCTCCAGGACGTCTCGGTCCAGGTCACGAACCCGAGCACCACCCAGACGCGGACGGAGACGGTCGGCTTCTCCTACTTCATCGGGGCCCAACGCCCAGGAGGACTCCTTGCCGAGATCGACGACGGCGAGACGTTCACCGGCGGCCGTGACGGCTGGACGGTGGAGTACTCGGAGGACTCCGAAGAGAACTGGCGGGTCTCGACGCTCACCCCGCCGCCGGGCGGCGGGCCTGAGCCGCTCTCCTCCTGGGTCTTCCAGTACCTCGGCGACGTCATGGGCTCCACCGCGGCGACGGCGTGCGTGACCGACCCGCTGGGGACCGCGGACACGCAGGGTGAGATCACCTGCGACCAGGCGCATCAGACGATCGTCGACTTCAACTGGGCGGGCTTTCCCGTCCGCATCGCGGGCCCCGCAGACCAGACGGGGTACTGGCCCGTCCGGACCTTCGTGTGGGACTCGAACAACAACCTCCTCTGCCGGCGCGAGCCGGCCGCCAACGCCGTGAACGAGATCTCCGGCGCGAACCTGTGTCAAAGCGACAAGCTCTCGACCGTCTACGCCTACGAGTCGGAGGCGCCGTTCCGGCTCCTTGTGACGACGCATCCCTCCGCCAAGCCCGACGGGAGCTCGGAGCGGCTGAAGGACGCCTACCAGTACGACTCCGACACCAACGGCGCGAACTTCAACGGCCTGTGGGTGGAGAAGTACGAGAACGCCAACCTGTCCGGGATCCCGGCGGATGAGTCCGTGTGGACCAACTTCGACGCGAACTGGGGGAGCGGCTCGCCGCCCGGACTCACCAGCACCGACGGGTTCAGCCTGAGGTGGACGGGGCTCATCGACACGCGGTCGAGCTGGTACAACCTGGAGAAGGTCTTCTTCCGGATCACCACCGCGGATGAGGGCGTCACGCTCATCGTCGACAACAAGGTGCTCCTGGACTGCTTCGGCACGACTCAGCCCGCCGGGACGTTCAACTGCGGCACGAACCAGGACGTGTTCAAGATGCTCGACGCCGGCCAGCATCCCATCACCATCGAGTACTCCGATCCCTCCGGTCTGGCCTCGTTCAATCTGCAGTGGATGGTGACGCAGGGGAGCTTCGGCCCGATCCCCACCTCCCGGCTCCAGACGAACCTCGGCCTGCTCACGCTGCAGCAGACCAGGCGCGTGTACTCAAGTGGCTCGGACGCCGCGTTCTTCCTGAAGACCGCCTACACCTTCCCCGACGACAACGCCAAGGCCCGGCACATCCCGGACTCGGTCGCCGTGACCGACCTGGACCCCAACCCTGACGTCGTCCGCAAGACCGCCTACACCTACAACGCCTTCGGCCAGGTCCGCACGACGACGACCGCCGCGGCGACCTCGCTGGCCGCGACGACCACGTACGACTACACGAACGAGGACCCGGTCTCGTGCCTGAGCTCCGTGGAGGAGCCGGACGGCGCCACGACGGAGTACGAGTGCGACGCGGCGGGCGATGTCACCCTAACCACCCAGATCGTGCGGACCGTTGCGGGAACGAACCAGACCGAGCAGGAGCGGTCGACATCGACCGAGTACGACACGCTCGGCCGCGTCACCTCGGTCACCTCGCCGTGGGGCGGATCCACGACCACGAGCTACGACCTCGCAGGCCGGGTCGCCACGGTCGATCAGTACCTGGGCCCCGGTGCCGGCCACGACGCCGATGCCATCACCGGGTACGAATACGACGACGCCGGGCATCTGCTCACCGAGACCCTGCCGGAGGTCGCGGACCCGGAGAACCCGGGCTCCGAGGTGGCCCCAGTGATCCAGCACGCCTACGACTGGCTCGACGACGAGGTCGGCACGACCGACGTCCGCGGGCAGGAGTGGAGCTACGCCTACGACGCGTTCCGGCGCGTGATCGAGACCGAGAGCCCGTCCGGGCTCATCGCCGAGAGCGAGTACCGGCTGGCGAGCGCGCCGTCCGGTGGCACCGAGCAGCACCAGGTCACGACGTGGTCGCCTCCCGGCCACACTGGCGGCGTTCCGACCGTGACCGTCCTCAACCTGTTCGACCGACCCAGAACCGAGCAGACCGGCACCCTGGCGGCCCGCAGCTTCCTCTACGACGTGCAGAACAACGTCACGAGGGTCACCGAGCCCTCCGGCGTCTACACGACCTACTCCTACAATCGCTTCGGCGATGAGACGTCGATGTCGGAGTACCAGCTGCTGGCCACGACGACGTACGCGTACGACGCGGCGGGGCGTTTGCAGCGGGTCGACGGGCCGCGGGTCTCGACCGACGCCGACGATTCGGTCAACTACGCCTACGATGAGCAGGGCCGACTGGAGACGGTGACGCAGAACGGGATCACGCTGCCCGGCGCCTCCTCACCCGGCGTGAGCACGACGTATGTGTGGAACGACGCCGACGAGCGGATCCAGGTCGTCCAGCCCATGAGCACGACGCAGACGATGGTCCGCGACTGGATGAGCGATCCGGCCTCGGGCACCTCCACGTACGAGGACGCCCGGGGAACGACGACCTCGACCCACGACCTCTCGGGGCGGGTCACGAGCGTGGACGACCCTCGCGGCATCACCCTGCACTTCGAGTTCGACAACCAGGGCAGGCTGATCCGGCGCTACGGCGAGGACGGCCAGACCACCGTCGACGACCAGAGCCTCGGATACGACCTGGCGGGCAACCAGATCTCGGCGACGGTGGTCGCCGCGAACACGACGATCGCGACGGACTTCGACGACGACGGACGGGCGTGGCACGTCTACCAGGACAGCTACCCGAGCCCCACGACCACCTACGCATACGATCCCTCCACCGGCCGACCCTCCTCGATCACCGATGCGGCGGGGACCACGTCCTACGCGTTCAACGCCAACGGCCTGCTGGCCGAGGTCACCGATCCGTTCGCCTCGACCCACGTCGTCTACGGGTACGACGCCTACGGCCGCGTGACCAAGCGAACCGACGGGAGCGGGCTGTGCTGGACCCAGACGTATGACTCAAGGAGCGGCCTGCCCGACATCCGGCGCATCCGCCAGGGCGGCACCGGCTGCGGCGGTACGGTGCTCGCCACGTTCGACCTCGGCTTCGACAAGGCGGCGAACGTGCTGAGCCGTTCCGAGACGATCACCGGCAACTCCTTCGGCGGCAACTACACGTACACGTACGACGGGGCGAACCGGCTGATGAGCGTGACCGGCCCCGCCGCCTTCGGCTCGCGGACGTACGCCTTCGACGGGGCGTCCAACCGAACGAGCGTCCAGGTCGGCACCGGCACGCCCACCACGACCAGCTACGACGACGCCGGCCTGCCCACCACGTCCTCCGACGGCACCACGTACACCCACGACGCCTCGGGCGACCTCACGGGCATCGACCGGCCGGGCACGGCGAATGACTGGCTGTACGGCTACAGCTCCTGGAACCAGCTCGAGGTGGCCGAGCACACCCAGGGTGCCGCCGAGGTGACCTACACCCTGGACGCCCTGGGCCGGGTGCTGTCTCGGACCTCGGGCGGGACCACGGCCTCCTACACCTACCAGGGCACCGGCGAGAGACTTGCTAGCGCGAGCGTGGGTGGGACGACGACAATGTACGCGTACGTGCCGTCCGGCCCGCTCGCCGAGCGAACGGGGACGACCACCCGCTACTACCTGCGTGATCAGCACGGGGACACCGTAGGGTTGGCCAACACCTCGGCCGCCCTTGCCGGGACGAGGCTGTATGACCCGTGGGGGGAGGCGCTGCAAGGGACTGGAGAGATGGCGACGGCGCCGGCACAGGGCTCGCTCGGGTTCCAGTCCCAGCTCACCGACGCCTCGACCGGGCAGGTCGACATGCTCACGCGGATGTATGAGCCGGGGCTCGGACGGTTTAGCTCCAGGGATGCGCTGTTTGGTGACGCATCAAACCCCGTTTCCCTGAACCAGTTCGGCTACGGATCCGCAAGCCCCGTGACCCTGTCCGATCCGACCGGACTATATCCAGTTGGGTACGACGGGTCCGGAGGGGACTGCGGAGATGCGTGCGCCAACCCTCAGCAGTACGGCTACAACAGGGGTGATCCGCCATCCGTGAACGCTCCCGATCCCCTCCCTCCAGCATCGACACAGATGCCGACAGTTACGGTGGACTGGACGCAGACCCGAACAGCCGAGGGCTGGTCGCCGTACATTGTTGGGGAAGATTTCTTGACTGCGTTTGCCCGCTTTATCACTGGGTGGAGTTGCGAACTCGAGGGATGCGCGCCAATCAACCCCGGTTCAATCGGTGTTGGTGTCGTGGCACAACTTACTTACCGGAGCTTCATGCGAAGCAGACCCAATGGTTGGCAACTCTCGATTCTCGTTGTCGCCGACACACGTCGCCTGAACCCCGAATCAGGTTTTGAGCTTCAGTCCCTAGAACTGCACATCCGGGGCAAGGGGGGCGCCCAGCTTCTGGGGAGCTATTCGAAGGAGTATGTCACGACAGCCGATGGCCCTGGCTACCTGTACCACGTCCATGTCGCAACTGGCTCTCCTCAACCCGCGACGATCGTCGCCTCGGTTACGGCAGGGCCAAGTGAAGGAGCGGCAGGTCCCATCGAGGCCGTGACGCAGGTCTACTTCGACCCAATGCCGACTGGGCCCTTGCCGCCGCAAGAGATTCCACCATGGTAACGACTAAGGGGAGCAGACCTATGGGAGTCCGGACAGTGGGGATCTTGCTCATGACGGGTGCAGCATTGATGACAGCTTGTGCGAGGGACGGTCGTGTCATCGCGCCCGCGGCTGCCTTGCGGTCGAGCGTGCTTTCGTGTACGGCGGGATCAGCTGGATCCAAAACGGTTGCCATCGAGTTGGAACCGACTCCCCAGACCCCGCCGGCTGTGGCCGCGCTCATCCCCCACCTCCGGCTCTCCAGCTATAACTACAGATCGTCCTCCGCACCAGCCGCCGATGCGACATCGGTACTGCCGGTTCCACTCCCGTCGGGGGCTGGCAACGTCCTCGATCTGTCGACAACGGATGCATCGGTTCAAGATGCGCCGCCGCCAGTTGCGCTGATTCCGACCGAGGGGAACCGATACGCGGATCTGATCCTCGCGGGCTTGCTAATGGTTCACGAAGCCGAGATTGCATTGAGGGGCGACTCACTCGAAAGGCTCCTTGGGGTGTCGGTGGACATGCCGATCGGAACCGCAACCGTAAATGACGTCCACATTGCGGGAGAGCAAGTGACCGTGACCGTCAGTTTGGATTGGGTCGACGGTCTCGGCGGCAGTTCTGCATTTCAGCCGAGAGTGAGCATCGTGCCTGCCTTTGGACCTGGAGGCGCACCTCTCGGGGATATCGGCGTCGATTTCAATGGCGCGTCGAGTCAATCACTGCGCTTTCGCTTGCCAGTTGGGCGTCAAGATGATCCAGTCGCTCTGCGCTTGAGCGATTTCGGCGTCGAGTACGCGGCGTCCGTGCGCGTCACAGGCATCGGGCAAGCATGCGGGGGATGAGTCCCCGAGTCCGGGGTGGCCGAGCGCACCCAGGACGACTTGACCTGCGCCCTGGACGCGCTGGGTTGGAAGCTCACGCGGACCTCGGGGTGACCTTACGGGTACACACGCCAGGGGACGAGAAGACTTGGCCGGCGCGGGGGTTGGGTGGGACGACGCCCAACTATCCGCACATGCCGGCGGGCGGACTCGCCAAGCAGTCCTAGGCTGTCGGTCAAGATCACATCGCTAACTCGCCCGCGCTAAGGACGGAGTTGAGGAGTCGGCCCACCGCACCGTCGCACTCATGCATCGAGGTCCACGTCCGTGATCAGCCTTCGGACCTGGGCCACCAGAATGCGCCAGGAGTTCGAGTAGCGTCCCTTCAGGTCCACGCGACCTTCCGGTGCCGGTCTTCGTGTCTGCGAGCGGAAGGGCACCGGCCGAACATCGCGGGGTCGCTAGGGACCCAGGAGCGCGGCGGGGACGACCCCTATCCCGTCACGTCGGCGGTACGCGGCATCGCCAGTGCTTACGACGACAGCGTCGAGCAGATCTTCGCCTATCCGATCACGCAACCACAGAAGGTCCCGAACGTCGTCGTCGCGAATGGTCTGCGCCAGCTTCACCTCGATGCCGACGACCCGCCCATCAGCGCGCTCGATGATGAGATCGACTTCATGCTCCCCTGAGGCGGTGCGAAGGTGTCTCGTCGTGGCTTCGGCCGCCTGCGCAAAGACACGAACGTTGAGCGTCACGAGGGACTCGAACAGCGAGCCGAGGAACGTCCCGTCACGCGGGATCGGTGGACCAACGGGTTCGGCCTCGAGGAGGGCCTGTCGATCGATGCCGAGCAGCCGTGCCGCTAGGGCGGGGTCGAGGAGCTGGTGCTTCGGGGGGACGAGAGGCGTCGCAGATGGCTGCGAGTCGGGAGCCATGCCGGCACCGGATCGACGATCCATAGCCTCTCGAGCACGGTGCGGTAGGGAAGCGTCGCCTTTCGGGTCGGCTTCTCGGTCTCTCCACTTGTCGCCGCATCTCGGATCTTCTCGAACGAGGTCGTCGTCGAGGAGGCGGCTGCGTATGCGGTCATCCAGCTTCGGAGCGTCTCCGGTCTGCGCACCCGATGACCCATCTCATCGAAGTCGTGGTCGACGATGCGCTGCAGATAGCCATCGAGTTGAGACCGAAGCGCACGGCCGGAGAGACCGCGCAGCCCCGGGAAGCCTGAGGCGAGTATCTCGTCTACGTAGTCTTCGAGTCGAAGCCTGGTGCTGCCCTCCAGGTCAGGACGCCTTCCTCCGAGGATCTCGCTCAGGCTGACCGTTGGCGTCGCGATCTCGCGCTCCGGGAGGGTCATCGTTCGCAGCCGGACCGTGACGATCCGCGCCGCACCCGAGTGAGTTGATGGCTTCTCGGGAGAGGCAGATCCGGTCAGCAGGTATGAGGCGGGGCGCTCGGTTCCGTGTTCGTCGACCGCACGGCGAACGAGATCCCACGATTCCGGCAGTCGTTGCCACTCGTCGATGAGCACCGGAGGAGGGCCGTCCAGCAACCGATGTGGGTCCGCCACCGCAACGCTGTACTGCGACGGATCGTCGAGGCGGTGGATGGTCGCCGCCCGCCGAGAGGCCGTGGCCGTCTTCCCGACGGCCTTGGCTCCTTCCACGGCGATGGCAGGGAGCTCACGCAGCAGTTCGTCGAGCTCATCGTCCACGATGCGCCGGATGTACCGGTCGACGGTGTCTGTCATGTGCGAAGGATACTACTAGGACGCCTAGAAGGCTACAGAAATGACGAGCACTGGGGAACAGAACGGTCGACCTCTGGTTCCGCGCACCGATCGATCAAACGACGACGGCCACCTGGGAGAACACGAGGGCGTTGCCTCAGACCAGCGATGGCCCGTAGACAAGCCGCGGCATCCGGTCCGAGCTGCCCGGGGCAGTCGCGAAACAGGTCACCTGTTGAGTTGTCGAGCCAGGTCCTCGAACATGTCGGCGATTTCGATGCGGGAAAGCCCTTCAGGCATCCCCATGGCAGGTCCGTACGCCAGGTTCAAGAAGCAGCCGAGCACCACGTCGACCTCCGATGCGTCCGCGTCAAGGGAATGCCACGAAGCGTAGTCGCCAGCCGGCTTCGGCTCCCGACGAAGACGCGGAGAGAAGGCCCGCGCCGTATCCACCTTGCCGACCAGGACATCGAACTCGTCTTCGCCCAGATCATCGATGGTGTGGTCAGTGACTCTCGCCCACGTTTCGAAGAGCTCCGGGCTGCCTCGCAACTCGAAGGCCTTGGGCGCGAGCTCCATGGTGGTACGTGCGACTTGGAGCGCTTCCCGTAGCACGTCTCGGGCGCCGAGACGTGATTGCATCCGGCTCCGATGGAGACCCTGGGCAATGAGAAGCGCCGTGGCGCCATCGCGCGCTTGCAAGTCCGGATCGGCGCCGTTCGCCAGGAGGATGCAGACGACCGAATCATGACCCCGCTCCACAGCGTGCATCAAGGCTGTCCGACCTGCCTCATCCATTGCGTTTGCGTCGGCGCCCGCTTGGAGCAGCGTATCGATCCCTGCCGGGTCGTTGAGTCGAGCAGCGAGGACAACGATCGGCGTGCCGTCTCCTCGTCTCTCGTTGGGATCTTCCCTACCTGAGAGGAGGACTCTGAGGACCGCTGGCACGGCCGTGTGCTCGACCGCGCCGACGATCAGCGGTTCCTCTCGAGGCAGAGCCGCCGCGCCAGCGCCCAAGAGTGCTTCGAGGATCTTGACCTTCGACCTCGAATCGGGCGGGGGACGGAGGATCTCGTGAGCGATGCTTCCGCGCTTGTCTCCGAAGTTGGGGTCAGCGCCATGCTCGAGGAGAAGGGACACCACTTCGGCGTGACCGTGGATCGCTGCCGCTCGAAGAGGCGTCCACTCGCGGCCGCTGACCGAGTCTGGAGATGCCCCAGCATTGAGAAGCAGCCGAACGATCTCGACCGCTCCGTCCTGAGCCGCTATGGCGAGTGCTGTATTGCCTCGCGGCGGCGCGGGAAGATTGGGATCGGATCCAGAGCGGAGAGCGCGACCGACCCCCTCCAGGTCGTTGGCTCGAACAGCGTCCACGAGTTCGTCGCTTTCCACAAGAACCATCCTAGCGTCGCGTCTCGGGGGTTTGATTACCGTCCGCTAAACCCCCCTTTCAGCGTGGCAGGCGCGGCCGTCGGGTCGGCCTCCGCCGGGGCAATCAGTACGGAGCCCGCAGCCCCTCGATCATGGGGAAGTGCCGCACATTCGTGGTGAGCAGATCTGCCTCGAAGACGATCGCGGTTGCGGCGATCAAGTAGTCGGCGTCGTCGATGCCACTGTGGCTGCGCCTGAGGCGGTGGGCGAGGGTGCCGGCAGTCCTGCCGATCTCCTCATCGATCGGCGCCCACTCGAGCGAGGAGAAGAATGCCTCCAAGGCCTTCATCTCGGCCTTCCGAACGCCGGCCAGCAGCTCGAACCGCGTGATCTCGCTTGCGACGAGGGTCTCACCTTCGGAGATCAGGCCGGTGAGCAACTGCGTGGCGGTCGACGCGCCTCGGAGGTGATCCACGGCGATCGTCGTGTCGATGAGCTTCACTCGAGGCCGACGCGCCGAAGCCGCTCGTTCAGGTCACCGCGCAAAGCATCCACGTACTCCTCCCCGGTGAAGCGCCTTCGCTTCCAGCTTGCCGCGCTTCGACGGAGACCCTCCAGGCGGGCCTCCTGCGATGGCTCGCCGAACGTCCTCTGGATCGCGCGACGAATCAACTCGGATCGTGAAGCACCGGTCTCCGTGGCCACCTGATCGAGCAGCTCCAGCTCATCCTGACCCAGGTAGACCTGTGTCCGTCCCATGCCGCCACTATACACCACATGGTGTACCGGTCTGAATGCGTCGGGTTCGGGCTACGGATGGACGACGGCGGCGCGATCACGGTTGATCGACGGGCGGTTCCTGCTCGCTCGGCGGCTCCGGGAGACTCGAGGACGGCGGCTCCGGTGCCGGCCTGCGCCTGCGGCGCCGTGGCTCGACCTGCTCCGGCAGATGCTTGCCGTCCGCGCCGGAGGCGGCGAGCGTGCGCATGAGCACGGCGGCGAGACCGTCCAGGCTGCCGCCTCCGCCCGTTACGAGGACATCCGGCATGACGTCGACCTGACCCTCCGCGATCGCGTTGATCGCGTTGACGATGGCCGTGGCCGGCCCGCCGAGGGCCTTGCGCTGCTCGTCGAAGCCCCTGGCCCGGGCCAGGCCCAGGGCCTCGGTGGCGCTGGCGTTGGCTCCTCCGATCGCCTGGATCTTGGAGGCCTCGGCCTGGCCGGTGAGCTTCACGTAGGCGGCCTCGCCCTCGCCCTCGGCCTCGCGCGCCTGAGCCTCGTTGCGGCGGATCTCGACCCCGACCTGGGCCTGCGCCAGCCGCGCCTGCATCTCAGCCGTCCCCTTGGCCTTCTCCATCTGGACCCGCTCGGTCTGCGCGCGCTCCTGCTCCTGGAACGTCGCCTTCTCTTGGTTGGCGATCTCCCGCTGGGTCAGGACCCGAACCAGCTCCTCCGGGAACGCGACGTCCTGGATGTACACACCCTTCGTCTCGACCTCGTACGTGGCGAGGTAGGTCCGGATCGAGGCCAGCGCCTGCTCCTGCACCGACTGGCGGGTCTCGATGAACGTGACCGCCGGCAGCCCCTGCAGCTTGTCGCGGAAGTGGTTGCCGACCGCCGACTGCAGGACCTCGTTGACGAGGTTGAGCATGGTGCCGACCATCGAGATGACCTTGGGCGCCCGCGTGTCCGGCACGTGGATCTGGACCTGCAGGTCGATCGTGAAGACGAACCCCTCCCGGCTCTTCGCCTCGATCGGCTTGAGGTTCGCGTCCAGGTTGTGGGCGAGAGAGCTCGCCTCCGCCCAGTTCAGCGTGAGGATCGCGGTCGGGACGATCTCGGCCGCGTAGATCCGGCGGTTGATCGCGTACTTCCCGGTGCGCAGCGGCTCCTGCCAGATGCCGCGGTGCCCGGGTCGCACGAGCGAGCCGAACTTGAACTCGTCACCGGAGGTGTCGAGCGTCGAGAGCCCGACGTACGCCTTGATCACGGCGACCTCGCCCTGGTTCACGACGAGCATGGGGGTCATCTCGACCCGGACCAGGAACGGGTTCAGGAGGTAGGCGCCGTACAGGAGCGGGTCGTGCTGCAGGCCGATCTTGCCGCCGCCGTCCAGGAAGGCCTGGAAGTCCTGGTAGTTGTTGTGGAGGTTGTTCTTGCTGCCGAGCAGCGCCTCGATGACCTCGCCGTCGGTCGGGTTGCCCGCCTCCATCTCGAGGATGTCGGCGAAGCCGCCCAGCCGGTTGGCGATGTCGCCGGAGTCGAGCGGATCGCCCTCCAGCGTCGTGACGATCCCGATCTGGTCGACGTCCCCGTACGGCGCGATCACGACCACCCGGAGCTGATCCGGTTGCAGGCCGAACGACTCGGCGGCGAGCCCCTCATGAGAGGCGACCGCGGCGAGATCCGGGGAGACCGGCAGTCCGTAGACCGCGCCCCGCGTGATGACGAGGAAGCCCACCGGGTGGATCGGCACCAGCGTGCCCGGGGGCAGGACCGGCCTCTGCACGCCCTTCTGCCCGGCGTTGCCCACGAAGCTCTTCAGGTCGGAGAAGTTCGCGAAGATCGTCTTGTACGCCCCGCTTTTGGCCCCGATGGGAAGGGGCGCTCCGACCTGGGCGATCACGACGCCGATCTCGCCCGCGGGGACCTGGACCCACGGGAACTTGCTCACGCTGTACACCGGCCACGGCTTGATCCGGATCCCCGGCATGAGGAGGTCGGCCTGGTATCCGGCCTCGCCGGCGAAGGCGATGGGGTTGTCCTCGGCGAGCTTGCGCCGCGCGAAGTTCTTCTTCACCAGGCCCACCTGCGTGGCGCCGATCAGGTGGAACGACTTCATGAACACGATGAGCACGAGCAAACCGACGACCCCGATCGCGATCCAGGTGGCGACCACGAAGACCCCTTTCGACCGACCTCACCGCTCGCGACGCGCGCCGAGCCGCACGCATGCCTTTCGATGCAACAACGTACTCCGTCCGGCGGGTGGCCGCCGAGGTGCGAACCCGATCGTCGATCAGCTCACCGGCCGCCGAACCGCCAGTCGTGGATCTCGACGCTCGTGTAGAGCTCGGCCCGCACATAGGGATCGTCCGTCAGCATCGCGTCGAGCGCGGCACGATCGGGCCTCTCGACGAGCGCCGCCGTGCCGAGCCACGTCTCGCCGTCGTCGGCCAGCAGCGGCCCGCGCGCGATGAACGCATCGCGGTGACGGTCGAGGTGGCGACGGCGCTCGTCGCGGAACGGATCACGCCTCTCGGCGCCGTCCGATGCGCCGTGGCCGATGATCAGGAACCGTCGGTTGCGGACGGGATCGCCCTCGAACTCCCACATCGTGCGTCCCAGGACGTTGCGCCACCGCCGGATGAGCACGTCGTCGTACACGCCGGCTCGGTAGTTGGGCTCCTCGAAGGCGAAGACCCTCGCCGCCTCGGCGTCGGGGAGATCGACCATGTGCATGCTGCCGGTCGCCGACTCGCCGTCCGGGGCCAGCGTGGGGCCTCGCGCGATCATCGCGTCGGCGTACGCATCCATGAACGATTGGTGCGCCTCGGATAGCTCGGGATCCTCGCGCATGGGCGCGCTGCCGGGGCGGTCGCGGCAGTAGAAGAAGTACTCCATGGCGGGATCCTCCCATCGGCGGCGACCGCGCGCGGGGTGGAGCCGTCGTCGTCCTCGATCGTCACCGTGCCGCTCCCGTCGCCGATCGTGCCGCCCGACGGGTTGGAGAGCACGACGGAGAAGGTCTCGTCGGGCTCGACGATCGTGTCGCCGATGATCGTCACCGGGATCGTCTCCGACGTATCTCCCGGCGCGAAGGTCACGTTCCCCGAGGCCGGGGCGAAGTCCTGGCGCGGCACCGCCGTGTCGGCGACCGCGACGTAGTCCGCGCGCACCGTTGCCGCGCTCGGGTTCGACAGCCGGACGGTCAGGACGAGGGTGCGCGCCCCGCCCGTGCCCTCCACGGTCGAGCCGTCCCCGATCGAGATCGCGGGCGCCTGGTCGTCGTCTCGGATCGTGACGATCGCCCGGCCGTCGTCGATCGACGCCCGGTTCGGGTCCGACAGCTCGACGACGAGGGTCTCGTCCGGCTCGTCGACGGGGTCTTGGACGATCGGCACGGGGATCTCCGCTGCCGTCTCTCCGGGGTCGAACGCGAGCTGACCCGAGACGGGCGTGAAGTCCGAGCCCGCGGACGCGGTGTCCGGTGTGGTCGCGTAGTGGACGGTGACCCGTTCGGAGCTGGCGGTGGTCAGGGTGACGGTGAGCGTCGCGCTTCCCGAGCCCTCGGCGGCAGAGGCGTCGTCGATCGAGGCCGCCGGCGGGGCGTCGTCGTCCCGGATCGTGCCCGTCGCCCGAGCGTCCGCGATCTCCGCGTGCTCGGCGTGGGACAGGTTCACGAAGAAGCGCTCGTCCGGCTCGTCGATCGTGTCGCCGACGATCCGGACCGAGATCTGCCGGCTCGTCTGGCCCGGGGAGAAGCGAACGGTCCCGGAGGCCGCCTGGACGTCCTGGCCGACCGCGGCGGTGCCGGATACGACCTCGTAGCGCACGCTCACGGAGTCACCGGGCGGCTCGGAGAGGGTCAGCGTGAACGCGAGCGCCGACGTGCCCGAGTCCCCCTCGGCGGTGGCCCGGTCCGCGATCGCGAGCGCCGGAACCGGGACGTCCGACGGTTCGTCGTCGTCCCGGATCGTCACGATCCCCTGGGCGTCGAGGATGCGGGCGCCGCCGGTCCCCTCGGACAGCCGGACGGCGAACGTCTCGTCCGGCTCCTCGACCGTGTCGCCGAGGATGGGCACCCGGATCGCGGCGTCGGTGTCGCCGGGGTCGAACGAGACGGTGCCCGAGCCGTCCGTGTAGTCGAGGCCGGCCGTCGCCGTCCCGTCCCGCGTCTCCCAGCGCACGGCGATCCGATCGGGAGCGGGCGCCGAGAGCGACACGGTCACCACAGCAACGCCGTCGCCCTCCGCGACCGAGGGGCTCGAGATCGTCACGTCGGGCGCGACCGTTCGCGCCACGATCGTGGCCCGGCCCCGCCGGTCGCCGAGCGTCGCGTTCGTGGGGTCGGCCAGCTCGACGAAGAGGGTCTCGTCCGGCTCGACCTCGTCGTCCGCCAGGATCCTCACCTCGATCACCGCCTCGGTCTCGCCCGGCGCGAGCGTCAACCGGCCGCGAACCGGGCGGTAGTCCCGGTCCCGCCGCGCCGTCCCGTCGCTCGTGGCGAACCCGACCTCGACCGGCTCCTGGCTGGGGGCCGAGAGCTCGACGAGGAGCGAGGCCGACGCGTTCCCGGACCTCGGCTCCTGGACGACGTCGTCACCGATCGCGAGCACCGGTAGTGGCCCGCCCGGCTCGACCGTCTCGCCGGGGTCCTGGATCACGAACGGCCCCACGTGGACCGTGCTGGTCCACTCGCCGTCCTCGCCCTCGGTGCGGAGATGGAAGAACCACGGGCCGTCCTCGAGCGGGGGGCTCGACGTCGACGTCGTGTCACCGGGGAGATCGGCCTCGGCGTCGGGGAGGTCCTCGGCGCCGAGCGTCCACTCCACCGAGTACGACACGGCGTCCCCGACCCGCGACCACACCACGACGACGACGCGCTCGCCCGACGGGACGCCGATCTCGTGCGTCGTGCTCCGCACGTCGAAGGGATCCGAGACGGGGGCCGGCCCCCCGGCGAGCGCCAGTACCCCGGCGGTGCCGCCGATCACCGCGACGGCGAGCGCCGCGGCCAGGAGGGTCTTCGTCCGCCGGGCGGCGCTCGTCAGCCGCCTTCGGAGCCCGCGCCCTCCGAGATCGTGCCGGGGAGCGTCCATCCCGGAGGCGACGTTGCGCCATAGGTCGTCGATGAGCCCGGCCGCCGCCGGCACCGGCGCCAGGCCGGCCAGGATCTCGATGGGCGAGACGAAACGCCGCTTGCTCTCGCCGCACGTCTCGCACTCGCGAAGGTGCGTCCGGATCTCGGCGTGGACCCGGCGCGTGAGCTCGGTCGCTCCCAGACTCGTGAGGATCGCGTCGAGCTCGGGACACTCGCGCCGCCCTCGCCGCATCAGCAGCATCGACGTCACCGTCTCCTCGACCGAGTCCCGGAGACGCGACAGCCGCGTGTACACCGCTCCCTTCTTCAGGCCGAGGGCGTCGGCGATCTCGTCGGCGCTCAGGTCCCGACGCACGTGCAGGTCGAGCAGGGCGTACTCCTGCGGGCTGAGGGCGGCCGCGGCGGCCCAGACGAGCGCCGCGACCTCTCGGTCCTGCGCCGTCGCCTCCGGATCGGACCGGCGTCCCGCCGGCACCGTGGCGAAGACGTCCTCCGTCTCGTCACCGGTGTCGCGCGCCGTGACCTCGCGGCCCCGCCGCCGCACCTCGTCGATCGCGGCGTTGCGGGCGACGGCGTAGAGCCACGCCTTCACGTTCCTCACGTCCGTCGAGCGCTGGAGCTGCGTCCAGGCCTTGAGGAACGCGCCCTGCACGACGTCGGCGGCGGCGTCGCGGTCGCGCGTGATGCGGGCGGCGAAGTCGTACAACCCGTCCACGTGGCGCCGGTACAGGAGCGAGAACGCCTCGCGGTCGCCCCGCGCGGCGGCCGCGGCGAGCGTCTCGTCGGGCGGGATCTCGTGTGGAGGTGTCGGCCGCATCGTCGCGCCTTCGGATCGGGGCGTCGCCGATCGTGGCGGGGAGACGGCAGCGGGGTCAAGGTCGTGCTCCACTCAGCCGGCCGGTCCCCCGGCCGAGGCCCGTACCAGGTCCCAGAACCGGCGGTCCTGCAGGAGCTGGTGCTCGAGCTCGTGGACGGCCCAGGGCTCCGGGGCCGCGAACCGCTCTCCGCACCACCGGCACTCCATGTCCTCACCGCCTCCCGGTCCCGAGCCGCCGTCGGCGGCTCTGCAGAAGAAGACGGACGGGAGCGCCGGACCTTACGGAAGGGGCCGTGTAAGGTTCCCGGCCCTCGTCCGTCGTACCCCCGAGCCGCCCGACCGGGCGGGAGAGAGCGGGCCCCGGAGGGGGCCCGGGAAGGGAGGTACGAGATGGGCGAGGGGCGGAGGAAGCCTCGGTCGGGCAAGGCGCGGGTCGCGATGCTGCTGCTGACCGGCGCGGTGGTGGGGTCCATGCTGGCCGGTCCCGTCGCGAGCGCGGCGGGTGGGTTCGGTCCGGTCTGGAAGTTCGTCAAGTCCCGGCTCTCGGCGCCGGGCACGATCAACGCCGACCGCAACCCGGTCGACTGGTCGAGGCTGAAGAACGTCCCCGACGGGTTCGCCGACGGCGTCGACGAGCTCGGCGGCGTGGGTACCATCGCGATCCGCGAGGACAGCGTCCAGATCCCCGGAGGCGTCGCGCAGAACGGCGCGTACGCCGTCGCGAGCGTCACCCGGTACTGCGGCGACGGCGAGCGGGCCCTGTTCGCGAACGCCTACTACGACGGCGATCTGAACGGCGCCAGCGTGGGGGGCGACAACGACCAGGAGCTCACGATCGCCTCGCTGAGGTTCGTCACCCAGGGAAACGGGGACGAGGGATACACCGTGTGGGGCGGCAACGACTCGGGCACTGACCACACGCTGACGCTGCAGGTGCACTGCTTGCTGGCCGAAGTGTAGCCCGTCGGATTGCGGAACGAGGGGCGGATCCCCAGGGGATCCGCCCCTCGTTCGCGTTCAGCTGCTGGCCGGTGTCACAGCGCGGCCGGCGGAGGGTCGAGGACGGGGAGGCCTTCTCGGGCGACGGCCGACCAGAACCTGCCGCTGTCGCGCACCCGGCGCTCCAACGTGGCGTAGTCGACATGCACGATGCCGAACCGGGGCCGGTACCCCCGTGCCCACTCGAAGTTGTCGAGCAGCGACCACACGAAGTACCCCCGCAGCGGGACACCGCGTTCGAGGGCGTCGAGCGCGGCGCCAAGGTGCCGGTGGAGGAAGCGGACGCGCTGCGGATCCCGGGTGGGCTCGAGTTCGTCGACCGGGTACGCCGCGCCGTTCTCCGTGACGTAGATCGGGAGGTCCCCGGTCCGCGAGGCGGCGAACTCGAGCACCTCCGTGAGCCCCGGCGGGTACACCTCCCATCCCATGTCCGTGCGCTCCTCCTCGGCGGCCGTGGTCTCGAGCGGCGGCAGCAGCGGCGAGCGGACGATCGATCGCGAGTAGTAGTTCACGCCCAGGAAGTCGATCGGGGACGCGATGAGCTCGAGGTCGCCGTCCCGGATCTCCTCGCGGCGCCACCCCCACGCCCGGGCCCCGTCCTCCGGATAGCCCCGGCCGGTGACGGGGTCGAGGAACCACCGGTTCATCTGGTCGTGCGCGACGAGCGCCGCCTCGACGTCGAGCGGATGGCCCGTCGCGGGATGCTGCGGCTCCAGGTTGACGACGATGCCGACCGAGGCGTTCGGGGCGGCGGCGCGGACGGCCCGCACGCCGAGCCCGTGGGCCACGAGCACGTGGTGGGCGGCCGCGAGTGCCGCCGCCGGCTCCGTCCGCCCCGGCGCGTGCGAGCCGACCCGGTACCCGTGGTCGGCGACGATGAAGGGCTCGTTGAACGTCGAGATGTGCCGGACGCGGTCCCCGAGCCGGCCCGCCACGACCGAGGCGTAGCCGGCGAAGGCGTCGGCGGTCTCCCGGGCGGGCCACCCGCCGGCGTCCTCGAGCGCCTGGGGCAGGTCCCAGTGGTAGAGCGTGAGGTGCGGGGCGATCCCGTTGGCGAGCAGCTCGTCGACGAGCCGCTCGTAGAAGTCGAGCCCCGCCTCGTTCACCTCGCCGACGCCGGCCGGTATGACACGCGGCCACGAGACCGAGAAGCGGTACGCGTCCAGGCCCAGCTCGGCGATGATCGCGACGTCCTCGCGGTACCGGTGGTAGTGGTCGCAGGCGACGTCTCCGGTGTCGCCGCCTCGAACCCGTCCCGGCGTGTGCGAGAAGCGATCCCAGATGCTCTCGCCCCGGCCGTCGGCGTCCGCCGCGCCCTCGATCTGGTACGAGGAGGTGGCGGCCCCGAACACGAACCCGTCGGGGAATCGTTGACCGGTCAGGATGCCTCCATCCGTGAGGTTGCCGAGGTCGCCGAGAGGGTACCCGGGGAGCGCGGTCCGACGCGCCGAGCCCGGCCTCCTCGGCCCGATAGGATCGCGGCATCCGGACGCCGACCGAATCGCACCGACCTCCATGAACCCGGCACGCGGCGCCATCCTGTGGGCCGCCGACAACCCATGGCTCCGCGAGCACCTGCCGAACTTTCGGTTCGTCCGTCGGAGCGTTGCACGATTCATGCCCGGCGAGCGCCTCGAGGACGCCCTCGCCGCGGCCGAGAGGCTCGCCGCCGACGGCGTCCCCACCACGTTCACGGCGCTCGGTGAGAACGTCACGACGGAGGGGGAGGCTCGGCGGGTATTCGATCACTACGTGGAGGCGCTCGCCACGATCGCCGAGCGAGGGTTCGACACCGAGGTCTCGGTGAAGCCGACCCATCTCGGGCTTGACGTCGGTCCGGATCTGGCCGCGCGGAACCTCGCCAGGCTGGCGGAGGTGGCGGGGGAGCGGGGGAACTGGTTGTGGCTGGACATCGAGTCGAGCCCGTACGTCGACCCGACGATCGAGCTCTATCGCGGCGTTCGCCGGTCCCATCCCAACACCGGCATCTGCCTGCAGGCCTACCTGCGGCGGACTCCTCGGGACGTCGAGTCCCTCCTGCCCGAGGAGCCCTCGATCCGGCTGGTGAAGGGCGCCTACCGAGAGAGCCCGGAGCTCCTCGTCGGCGGTAGGTCCCTGGTCTCCGAGGCCTACCGCGTGCTCGCGCTCCGGCTGCTCGAGGCCCGGGGTCCGAAGTCGCGGGTGGTGCTCGGCACCCACGACGTCGGCCTGATCGAGCGCGTCGAGGCCGACGCCACGGTCCGAGGGATCCGGCGCGAGGCCCTGGAGATCGCGATGCTGTTCGGCATCCGCGCGGCCGACCAGCTCCGCCTGGCGCGCGAGGGGTACGCGATCCGAACGCTGATCGCCTACGGCGAGTACTGGTACCCGTGGTTCATGCGACGGATCGCCGAGAAACCGGTCGAGAACACGCTGCTGGCGCTGCGCAACGTCGTGGCCGGTCCCGCCTAACGGGCGCGGCGGAGCTCACGGCAGCGGAAGCAGTCGACGGTGTGGTCGTTCACGAGACCGCACGCCATGGTAAGATAGCGCGTAGCTTTCGTAGGGAGGACCGCCATGACCGAGACCAAGCGCGTCGCCGGCTACGTGCGGCTGTCCAAGGAGACCGAGGAGACGACCTCCCCCGAGCGGCAGCGCCGGGCGATCCGGCGTCTGTGCTCTGATCGCGGCTGGACGCTCTCGGAGACCTTCGAGGACATCGACGTGTCCGCCTACAACGGGCGGCACCGGCCGAGCCTGGAGCGGCTCATGTCGCGGCTGGGGGACTTCGACGCGGTCGTCTTCTGGAAGCTCGACCGGCTCTCGCGGTCCTCCGTCGAGGCCGGGCAGATCGCCGAGCGCTGCAAGGCCGAGGGCGTGGACCTGGTCGCCACGGACATGAACCTGGACACGACGTCGGCCGGGGGGAAGTTCATCTACACCGTGCTCGCGGCGGCCGGGGAGATGGAGTCGGCCCGCATCTCGGAGCGGTCCCGCTCGATGATGGAGTACAAGCGCGACCGGGGGGAGTGGGTCGGCAAGCCTCCGTTCGGCTGGCGCGTCAAGGACAAGCGCCTTGTGCCCAACCGCTCGCAGCAGGCGGCGCTCCGCAAGGCCGCACGGGCCTTCGTCGGGGGCGCGACGCTGGCCGAGTGCGCCCGGATCCTCGGGTTTGACCAGGCGACCGTCGCGCAGCGCATCCTCCGGTCTCCGCGGGTCCAGGTGGCGCTCGGCGCCCTGGGGGACGAGCTGGCTGCCGCGCTGCGCGCTCGGGCGATGCAGCGCGTACCCGCGTCTCGCCGCTCGCTCCTCGGCGGCATCGCCCGGTGCGCCATCTGCGAGGGGCCGATGCGGCTATCGTCCACGCGGGCCGGCCGGCAGGGCCGCTGGACGACGTACCGGTGCACCCAGACCGGGCACGCAGGCATCGCCGGCGTGTGGCTCGAGGAGTTCGTCTCCGGGGCCGTGCTGGACGCGATCGACCCAAAGGCGCTCGGCCGACGGATGCGCGAGCGCCAGCGGAACCCGAAGGCTGCGGAGATCGCCGCCATCGAGGCCCGCATCGTCGAGCTGGAGGACATGGTGGGCGACGGCACGCTGACCCGGTCGGCGTTCGTTCGCCAGCGGGACCGCCAGCTGGGCCGGGTCGCGGAGCTGCGCGGAGTCGACTTGGACTCAGACGCCCCGGATCTGCCGCTGGAGATCGCCCGCAACCTCGGGTCCTACTGGCCGAAGATGACGACCAGCGAGCGGCGGGACGTGGTGCGTGCCCTCATCCGGCGGATCGTGGTGACCAAGGCGCCGCCAGGATCGAACGGCCACCCCCCGACGGCCGATCGCGTCTCTGTCGAGTGGCGTGCCTGAATTACCGTGTGCGGGGGGCTGGTCTGGCCGGGCCTAGGTCGGCAGCGCGACGGCCGTTCGCGACTCCCGCACGGCTTCATCGGCGAGGGCGTACAGCTGACCCGTGGCGATGCGTTTCCGGAACCCGCACCGGCGGCACCGCAGTTCCTCCCCACGCCGAGCCCGCTGCTTGAGTGTCTCTGAGTCACGGTAGGAGTAGCCCTTGGGCGCCTCGATCATCGGCACTATCCAACGACGGGTGCGGGGAGCGGTGTTGTCACCGCGGCGCGACAGATCGAGGTGCCATCGTGGCCGGTCTCCCGTTACCGCCTCGCCGAGCAGCTGTAGGCGGCCAATCGTTGCGCCGCAACGCGGGCAAGGGACACGAATGACAGGCTTGTTCTTCACCCTGCCCGCAAGGTACCATGGGCGCCAACCGCACACCTGGGCGAACAGCCCCCGATCGAGTCGCACCGGCAGGCCCAAGTAGGAGGGCCCCCCGGACGGGCTCTGGGAGGGGTTGCCCAGATGCTGCCGTTGCTTCTGCGGGTGCCCGAGGCTTGCGAGGCGCTGGGCCTCAGCCGCGAGACCATCCGACAACTGCTGGTGCGGGGGGAGCTAGAGGCCGTCCGTTTCGGTTCGGCCGTGCGGATCACCCGCAGCTCCATCGAGGCCCTCATCAAGCGGCGCACCGGCGCCTCCGCCAAGGCGGTCGGGGCCTCGTGAGCCGCCGCCTCTCGCAGGGAGTGCTCGACGAGGTCGCCGGGGTGCTCGAGCGCGCCGCCGAGCGGCTCGTCCAGAAAAGCGAGCGGCCGGGATCACGCCCGGGCCTTAACGCAGAGGAGGCCCGGCGGCACACCGGGCCTCGCTCGCAGAACTCGCACCTTGGGCAGGAGCGTCGGCCGAAGCGTACACCCCGGCGCCCACACGGAGCAGCTGCTTCGGTGGGTGGTGCAGGTGCCCAATGAGCCCCGGGCGTCCATGCGAACGGTCTGGCAGCGGGCGATCCGCGAGTCCGCGCTCACGCGGACCACGAAGCTCGTCGCGTTCACGTTGGGCACGTTCATGAACGACATCGCCACCTGCTATCCCTCGCTCCCCAGGCTTGCCGCCGGCGCGAGCGTCGACGTTGCGACCGTGAAGCGCCACCTGGCGACCCTGGAACGCGCCGAGTGGGTCGCCCGGGCGCGGGGTGGAGGCCGGCAGAAGACCACCGTGTACACGGGCCGGATACCGGCGCGCGCGTGCGCCGGTTTCGACACCGAGGAACAGGCGCGCTGGTGCGCCCGTTCCGAGGAAACCGGCGCAGGATCGGCCGGAAACCGGCGCAGGAATCGACCGAAACCGGCGCAGGATCGGCCGGAAACCGGCGCGCCAGTGCGCCTCGAAGTTGAAAGAGAAGTTGAAAGAGAAGGTGCTGAAGGGGGCAGAACCAAGAGGCGCGCCAGTGGAGAAGGCAGAAGCCAACAGCAAGTCAACGGCTACAGCCACAGGCTCGGCCGTGCCGCCGAGATCGCGGACTGGGCGCGACAGCTCGAGGAGGCGGGTCAGTGATGGGCGCCGACAGCTCTACGGATCGCACGCCGTGGGACCAGGCCTTCGACGACCTGGAAGCCATCCTGCCCGAAGGCCCCGATCCCCGGGACCGGGCGGGCGATGCCTTCCTCAGGCTGGCCCGCAGCTGGGTGCAGGACCCCGACCCCCGCCGCTACCCGCTCCGCATCGTGACCCAGGCCCGCAGGGAGGTGCGCCGGGGTGCCGCGTGAGGACGCGAGGACCCGGGGCGTGCGCCTCCTCGGAGAGGGGCGGCTCGTCGTGTCGCTCGTGGACGAGGCGACCGTCGTGGCCCGCGTACGCGGCGATCACGGCGTGATCCACGAGGCCGGCTTCCTCCGCGGGCGCTGGCACTGCTCGTGCCCGGCCAAGACGACGTGCGCACACCTGGCGGCGCTCCAGCTGGTCACCCTCGAACCCGGCAGTCGGATCCTCGGGTGAACGCCGAGCAGGCGAGCCTTGAGGAGTACGGCGCCGCGATGATCGAGGCCGTACGCGATGCCGGCGAGCGCCGAGCCCTCGAGGCGTCCGGCGACTGGGCCGCTGCCGCCTGGCGAGCGATCGTACGGCTCGCCCACCATGGCGCGGAGTTCACCGCCGACGACGTGACCGCTGAAGTCGGGCCCGCTCCCAGCAACGGCGCGGCCGGCGCGCTCTTCCGGGCGGCCAGGAGTGCGGGGTTGATCGTGCGCGTCGGCTACCGCACGTCGCGCCGGGTGTCGCGGCACGGCGGCGTCCAGGCCGTGTGGCGCGGCCGGGGGGCGACATGAGCGCCGCCGCAAGGCCAGGCGACCAGGGCACGGGGGACGGCGCTCCGGTCGAGCTGGACTGGGCCACCTGCGCGGGCTGCGGCGGCGCGCACCGGGCCGTCAAGATGCCCGACGGGCGCATCGTGTTCACCGAGGAGTGCCCGGGCCGCGACGACCGGCGCAGCGACCTGGCGAACCTTGTGCACCATGCCGGCGCGGCGATGGTGCTCGCCCTCGACTCCGGCGACTGGGAGCGGGCCGACTACGCCGCGGGCCTTGTGCTGCGTCTCCGCGATCCCAAGGACCCGGCGTGATGGGCCAGCCCGCACCTGGACGGGCGCCGTCGGCCACGACGTTGGCGACGTCGGGCCGTGGCGCGGGGGAGGGCGGGTGCAGATCACGACGGCCCAGGTGCACTGGCGCCAAGCTGGTGGGCAGCCGTGCGGTCGGCGCGCCCCGGTTCAACGAAAACTCCGGCGGCCCCCGGTGAAGGACTCCAGCCGGCCCCCGGCCCCCCGCGGTCTGTCCCCGGCCTCGCGGCAGGTCTGGCGCGACGTGGTGAACGCGTATGCCCTCGACCTGCCGGCGCTCCGGTTGCTGCGACTGTTCTGCGAGGCGCTGGACCGCGCCGCCGCGGCCCAGCTGGTGCTCGACGCCGACGGCCTTGTGGTGCGCGATCGGTTCGGCCAGGTGAAGGCGCACCCGATGGTCGCGGTGAAGCGCGACGCCGAGGTCGTGTCGGCCCGGCTGCTCCGCGAGCTGGACATCGCCGACGAGCCGCCGCCCGATCCGCGGCCGCCGAGGCGGTAGCGCGATGCCACGCCGCCCGCGCCCCGATCGCCGACGCGACCTGACCGACGACCAACGCGAGGAGTTGCTGTGGGGGCCGGAGCCCTGCCGGGCGGCTCGCTGCGGGCCTGCCCACCGCGGCGCCGATGTGCTGCCGCGGATCGGCGCCGCCCCGGACGACGACCCCGAACAGCCGTGGGCCCTGTTCTCCGTCGCCGCCGGGGGCACGCCGGCCGAACACCGCCCAGTGCGGCGGCCGTGCTGCTCATGCTTCGCCAGCGTGGAGGCCCGCCGGGCCGCGTGGTGGGCCCACCGCGAGGAGCTGATGGCCCTGTTGGAGCCGGGGCACGCCGGCCGGCGCCCGTGGGCGTACTGGGCGATCGAACGCCACGAGCGCCCCGCCGACCCGCTGCGGCGCCTGGCCGAACTGGGCCTGCTCTCGGCCGAGGAGCAGGGGTACATCCTGGCCCAGCACGAGGCCGCGATCCCGCCCAGCCCCTACGCCGATGCCGCCGCGGCGATCCGCGCCGCCAGGGAGGTCAAGCAGGTTGATCTACCTACCTGACGTGTACGTGGGCGGGTGTACGCTGCCCATCGCACGGGCCGACCGGCGGCCCCTCGACGACGTATCCACCGACCTCCGGGCGGGACAAGCGGACCGCCCCCGACCCCGACCCAGCCCGCCGCGTATCGGGCGCGGCCCGGACCTCAACCACTCACATCCCCGCGCCGCCGCGGTCGAAGCACCCCTCCCGCCGGCGCATCCAGAAGGAGGCCTCCAGTGACGCGCACAGAGCGTCTTGCCCGCTGCCAGGAGATCGTGAACCAGAGCCGAGGCCGGACACGCACGCCGGCGGAAGAGGGCGAGTTGCAGGGCCACCTCGACGTGCTCGAACGGGACCAGCAGCTGGACCGCGAAACCCAGCGACTCGGCGCGCTGTTCGAGGGCGCCAGCATCGGCCAGGGGGCCCGTCGTGGCCGCAGCTTGCACGGCGCATTGCTGGCGGCAGGCTGGCAGTTGGGCGGCCCGCCGGTGCGGCTGCCGATCGGCGCCGTCCTGATCGATGACCCCGGGGACGCGGCGCCGCTGCGCGACGAGTCGAGCATCATCCGGCAAGGCGCGGATTCGAGGCGACTCTTCCCTGTGTTGGAGCGCAGGCCGCTCAACGGTGCCACGCGAATCGACGTGCTCGTGAGCACCGGACGAGTGCTCGCGAACCCCGAGGAGATGCAGCTGCCCATCGCGGGCAGCGGGGAGAAGCCGATCACCAGCTCCGGCGCAGAGCTCCAGAGCTTCGACGTGGGCATGGTGGCCACGGTGAGCGACCCGTACCCCAACAGCATCGTCGAGCTTGAGGCGTTCCGCGATCTCGTGGACGACGACATGACGGTGGCGTTCGAGGACTCTCTGGACAACCTCGTGGTTGCCACCATCACCCTCGGGGCGGGCACCACGGACGATCCCGGTGGCGACCTGCTCGAGCAGCTCCGCCGGGCCGTGACGGCCATCCAGGGCGCGGGCTTCGCTCCCAGTCTCGCCGCGGTGAGCCCGGAGCAGGCCGAGCAGCTGGACCTCACCAGGGCCGGCTCGGGGGGCGACCCGGACGAAGGACCGTTCCTGCTCACACCATCGCCGAGGGGGTCGGCCTTCTCGCCGCTGTGGGACCTCCAGCTGCGGGTGGTAAAGGGCCTGGAGGCAGCCGTGGTGCTGGACCCGGGCGCGGTGAGGCTCTACGTCGACGACGCGGCGTTCGACTCGGACCCGTACTCGCAGTTCAGCACCAACCGGACGCGGTTCCGCGTCGAAGCGCCCGCCGTGCTCGTGGTCCGCCGGCCCATGGGCATCTACGTGATCGCGTCGGTCTCGTGACGACCGCCGCCGGCCCGGCCACGGATCGGGCCCAGGAGCCGCGGGGCGTACAGGTGCGCGAACGCGGCTGGTACCAGGAGCGCCTCGACGAGATCCAGGACGAGCGCGGGGTGCCGGATGCGGAGATGGTCTGGTGGCCGGTGTCGCGCACCGCGTGAGAAACAGTCCCCCTGCCCGTCATGCGCCGGTAGGGGGCCGGCGTGGGGGAGGCCCTCTGGCCGGTGGCTTCCCCCGCGCACTACTTGGCCGGGGCCCATGGTTACTCCGCGCTCGGGCGGCGGCGAGCGAACGATGCGGCGCTCCCGGTGCCCCGGCCAGGTGTCTTCTGACGGGCGAAGCGCCGCACCGCCGCAGGTGGTGGGGGGATCGGCCGCAAGGGCCGACCTCCCCACCGCAACCGTCAAGTTGCTTGACCGTCGGCGTACCATGCCGCCGTGGGCGGACACGACCTCGCGGGCCCGGCCCCTCACACCAGCGGGCTCGTGTCCGGGGCGCCTGGGCCCGCGTAGGCCACCACTCTGGCCACAGGTGCAACAGCGGCAAGCTCGGGCTCGTCCCAGGCCCCGGCGGGCAGCGGCTTCGCGGTCTGGGCGGGCGTCGGGGCAGCCCTGGGCGCCGGGCCCCGCAGGCGGGCCGTCCGCCACGTCTCCCATGCCGGGTCCGCGTCCGTGGGGCGCACGCCATCGGCGGCGCGCACCATCAGGGCGCCCAAGGTCCGCAAGGCCCGGCTCGCCGCGTCGTACGCGGGGTCGTCGCGATCGTGGGTCACCAGATAGTCGATCGCCCGGGCGGCCTCCGCGATCGCCTCTGCCGCGACGGAGCGGGCCGCGGCCACCGCCGGCACCTTGGCCCGCCCGCCCGTGCCCCGGCTGCGTGTGGGGGACCGGATCTTCTTCGCCTCGGCGTAGCACCGGCCGAAGGGCGGCCTGCCAACCTGGTTGGCACCTCCATACCGCCACCAGACGGCCGCCTTCCTGGCGATGTGCGTGTCGCTCTGCCCGATCTCGTTTTCCAGCTGCCGGGCGGACTTGCCGTCGTCAAGCTCGGCGGCGATCAGCCTCGCCTCCTCCCAGCGGTGGGGTTCGGCCAGGCGGTCGTGGTCGGCCACGGCGGCTTCGTGGTCGGCGATGGCGGCTTCGTGGTCGGCGATGGCGGCTTGATGGCGCCGGATCTCCGCCACCCGGTCGGCGGCAACGTCCACGGCCCGCAGTGCAGTCACGGCGCACATCCTTCATCGCCCCGGCGCTGCCTGGCAAGCCCGAAAGGGATGGGTCCGCAGCCCTTGCACCGCAACGATTCCGAGGGGCCGGTACACCGGGTGTACCGGGCCAGGGCGTCAGCGGATGAGTGAAGCCGTTGCACCGCAGTTGTCTTGGAGCCAGCCGGCCGCTCGACACAAACGAGTCGCCCGCACCGTGAGCGCGGGGCACGCCGCCAGGGGGGTCGGGGGGGGGCCGGCGTCGCAAGACAGCAGCTGATTCGTACCCACACCAGGGCCCCTCACGAACTACACGAACAGGGATAACTCAGCCCTGACCAGTGCCATTGACACAGGGCCCACACCTCTGTCATCCTCTAAGGGTGGTTGACTTGAAGCAGGCCTTGTCCGATGCCAGGCTCCGGCTGGAGCAGGCTGAGTCCGAACACGCAGAACTCGAGGCTCGTATCGCTCGACTCCACGATGAGGTGCGCGGGCTAGAGCTGGCCCTGGCGCATCACGGCGGCGGCGAAATCGAGGTCCTGACCCGGAAGACCGGCTGGGGGCGGATCTCCAGGACCAAGGCGATCCTGAACCTGCTCCAAGAGGTCGGCCGCCCTATGGGCCCTTCCGAGATCGCCGCTCAGCTGAGGGAGCGCGGCCGGGTCAAGGAGAACCCCAGATACATCTCGGCTTCCTTGGCCTACCTCAAGAACAACCACGTCGTTCGGTCGGTGGGCAACGGGAAGTGGCAGCTCATGGAGGTCCCGAAGAACCAGTCCTCGGGCGTCGGGCCGCTCGGCCCGGCCTTCGAAACCGCCCGGGCGCGGCCGGAGGGAGGCTAGGGGGAACACCTTCCGGGGCGCCGGGGAAACTGGGCCCTCCGGATGGGAGCTGGGAGCAACGGGCCATCGAGGCCGCTTGGGATTCCAAGCCCGAAGCGGAGGCGCCCGGGTCGTGCGGTCGGGGGTCCAAACCCCGAGCACCCGCCCGACCACGCTCCCAGCTCCTACTCTACCCCGGGGATCGGGCCCGGCTCTGTAGCGGGCTGAGGAGCATCCGGCAGTGGGTGCCGGAACCGATGAGTATCCTGGTGATAGGTCCCGGGATGGCCGAATGGCCTTCCGGGGCGAAGGGCCCTAGAGGTCCGGACGACCACCAGGCCCTAACGAAGCCGGGCAGCCGGGTTCGACTCCCGGGCTAGGCGTTGCCGGAGGCCACCTCGGCGGTGGCCTCCGGCGTATCTGAGAAGCCGAGGAGGTGACGGGGAGCGCTCAGGATCGGCCGAGGCTCCGGGGGGCCTGACACCGGGCAGAGCGACTTAGGAAGACCGCCGGGCGAGCCGATGAAACAGGCATGAACGTCGCTCTGCCACCGCCGCCCGTCCCCGGACCTGCGCTCGGATCGGTTCCCCGGCAGACCCCTCGAGTCGTGCAGCAGGCCCCCAAGGCCGCACAGCGGAAGAAGCAGTCCTCGGCGGAAGCGGTCGTCATCGTCGTGCTCGTGCTCCTCTTCGCCCTCTCCGCCTGGGCCTTCGTCAACCCCCACGCGAACGTGCCCGTGGTCTCGAAGGTCGTCTGCTCGATTAAGGGCGCCTCGTGGACCGACGGGAGCGCCGCCTGGGGCATCCCCGCCGGGTGCTACCGGATGGACTCGCCCTAGCTGCTCGGATCGGGGACTGTCAGGCCGCCTCCGAGTTCCGCGTATCGGAAGCAGGATGCTATGTGCCCATTGACTAAGCCGCACGCCTGCAGGAACGCGTAGCAGATCGTGGGGCCGACGAAGCGGAAGCCGCGACGCTTGAGGTCCTTGCTCATCGCTTTGGCCTCGGGGCTCTCCGAGGGGATCTCGGCGCCGGCCTTCCACGCGCCCACGATCGGACGGCCCCCGACGAACGACCACAGATACGCGTCAAGCGATCCGAGCTCCTTCCGCACGCCGAGCACCGCGCGGGCGTTGGCGACGGCGGCATCGACCTTCAGGCGGTTCCGCACGATGCCGGGGTCGAGGAGGAGACGGTCGACCTTGGCCGGGGTGAACCGCGCCACCTTCGCCGCGTCGAACCCGGCGAACGCCTTCCGGTAGCCCTCGCGCTTGTTGAGGATCGTCCACCAGGACAGGCCGGCCTGCGCGCCCTCCAGCACGAGCATCTCGAACAGGTGCGTATCGTCGTGGGACGGCACGCCCCACTCCTCGTCGTGGTACGCAACGTAGCGGGGCTCGCTCTGACGAGCCCACGCGCAGCGAACGACGGCCTTGGACACGGCGCGATGCTACCGGCCGGTGCCGACACTCCGAAGAGCCGCCGAGCGGGACTCAGCGGGCGCCGGGGAAGCCGAGGTCGACGCGGCTGGTGGCCGGGTCGGGCCAGCGGCTCGTGACGGCCTTCTCGCGGGTCCAGAAGTGCATCCCCTCCGGGCCGTACATCTTGCTGTCCCCGAACAGCGACTCCTTCCACCCGCCGAACGAGTAGAAGGCGAGCGGCACGGGGATCGGCACGTTGACGCCCACCATCCCGACCTCCGCGTCGAACACGAACTGCCGGGCCGCCCCGCCGTCGCGCGTGAAGATCGCCGCCCCGTTGCCCCACCGGCTCCGCCGGATCAGGTCGACGCCCTCCTCGTACGTGGCCACCCGGACGACCGTGCCCACGGGTCCGAAGATCTCGTCCCGGTAGCAGTCCATCTCGGTCGACACGTGGTCGATCACCGAGGGGCCGACGAAGAACCCGGCGCCCCACAGCGGGTGGTCGCGGCCGTCGACGAGGACCTCGGCGCCCTGCTCGCGGGCGCCGTCGAGGTACGAGACGACCTTGTCGCGGTGCTCTCGCGTCACCAGCGGGCCCATCTCGCTCTCCGGGTCCATGCCGTCGCCGACCCGGAGCTTCGCCGTGCGCTCGAGGATCGCTTCCATGAGTGGCTCGGCGGCGTCGCCGACCGGGACCACGGTGGCGATCGCCATGCACCGCTCGCCGGCCGAGCCGTTCACCGCGGACACCGCGGCGTCGGCGGCCATCCCGATGTCCGCATCGGGCAGCACGATCATGTGGTTCTTCGCTCCGGCCAGAGCCTGCACCCGCTTGCCGTTGGCCGAGGCGGTGGCGTAGACGTGGCGCGCGATGGGCGTAGACCCGACGAAGCTCACCGCCTTGATGTCGGGGTGCTCCAGGATCCGGTCGACGATCACCTTGTCGCCCTGGACGACCTGGAACACGCCGTCGGGAAGCCCGGCGTCGCGGAAGGCCTCGGCCAGCAGGAGCGAGGCCCCCGGGTCCTTCTCCGACGGCTTGAGGATGAAGCAGTTCCCCGCGGCCATGGCGGCGGCGCACATCCACATCGGGACCATGGCCGGGAAGTTGAAGGGTGTGATGCCGGCCACGACGCCGAGCGGCTGGCGCACCGAGTACAGGTCGATGCCCGTCGTGACCTGCTCGCTGAAGCTCCCCTTGAGCAGATGGGGGAGCCCCGCGGCGAACTCCGTGAGCTCGACGCCGCGCTCGACCTCGGAGGCGGCGTCGAACAGGCACTTGCCGTGCTGCGAGGTGACGACCTTGGCGATCTCGGTCTTGCGGGCGTCGAGGACCTCGCGGATCCGGAAGAACAGAGCGGCGCGCTTGGAGAGCGAGAGGGATCGCCACTCGCCGAAGGCGTCCTTCGCGATGTCCGCGGCGCGGTCGAACTCCTGCACGGTCGCGAAGTCGACCTCGTGCGTCTGCTGCCCCGTCGCGGGGTTGAAGACCGGCCCAGAGCGCCCGGACTCCCCGACGACGACCTTCCCGCCGATCCAGTGGCTGATCCGTTCCATCGAAGATCCCTCCCACGACGTCGGAACCGGGCCGGCCGGCGGCCGGGTTCGGTTGGGAAGGAGCCTACCGGGGGGCCGCCGGGGCCGCCGATGGTCAAGGTCCCGCCATGATCGGGACCTGCTCGGCGAGGCCCTCGGGAGGGTGCGGTTCGGGCTCTGCTAGCTTGGGGTCCCGTGAGCGGATCCCTGTTGGAGGACGCGTTCGCCCACCACACGTGGGCGTCCCTGCGGCTGCTCGATGCCTGCCTCGAGCTCACGCCGGAGCAGCTCGAGACCGCGGTGCCGGGAACCTACGGCTCGATCCTGGACACGGCGCGCCACGTCGTCGGTTCCGACGCCTGGTACCTGTTCCGCATCACCGGCGACCGAGCGCACGTCATCGACGAGGACCACATGAGCCTCGCCGAGCTCCGCGCCGCCATGCAGGGCCACGGCGCGCTGTGGTCGGGGGTCCTGGCGCAGGATCGCGATGCGGACGCCGTCCTGGTGGGGGACAACGACGACGGATCCGTCACCCACGCGGCCACAGGGATCCGCATCGCCCAGGTCCTGCACCACGGGACCGATCATCGGAGCCAGATCTGCACCGCCCTCACCACACTCGGCATCGAACCACCGCTCATCGACGTCTGGGCCTTCGGCGAGCAGAACGGTCGCGTCGTGGAGATCGCACCCCCCTCCTGACCAGGCCCCGGCGGGCCCCGATACACTGCCCGCGGCACGAGGAGGGATCCCCATGAGCGAGCTCACCGCCGACGAGATCGTCGACCTCTGTCTCAAGCACACGCTGTACGACTGGCAGCAGCAGGGCACGACCCGCCCCATCCCCGTGGCCTCGGCGCGGGGCGCCGAGTTCTTCACGGTGGACGGCAAGCGCTACCTGGACTTCAACAGCCAGCTCATGGGGGTGAACATCGGGCACGCCGACCCCCGCGTGGCCGAGGCCATCGCCGAGCAGGCCCGGGTGCTGCCGTACATCACGCCGTTCGCGGCCACCGCGGTGCGCGCCGAGCTCGGTCGCAAGCTCGCCGAGCTCCTTCCCGGGGACATGGACAAGGTCTTCTTCACGCTCGGCGGCGCCGAGGCGAACGAGAACGCCATCCGGATCGCGAAGGCCGTCACCGGTCGGCACAAGATCCTGGCCCGGTACCGCAGCTATCACGGCGCCACCTACGCCACGGTCACGCTGACCGGTGACCCTCGCCGGTGGGGCAACGAGCCCGGCATGCCGGGCGTGGTGCACGTCCTCGACCCGTACCACGGGGTCCAGCGGGGGACCGACGACGCGCAGACGGCGCTGGCGTACCTCGAGGAGACGATCATGCTCGAGGGCCCGAGCACGATCGCCGCCTTCATCCTCGAGCCGGTGACGGGGACGAACGGCATCCTGATCCCGCCGGACGGCTACCTCCAGGGCGTCCGCGAGCTCTGCGACCGCCACGGCATCCTGTTGATCGCCGACGAGGTCATGACGGGGTTCGGGCGCACCGGTGAGTGGTTCGCGGTGAACCACTGGGGGGTCGTGCCCGACATCATCACGATGGCCAAGGGCCTGACCTCGAGCGCCGTGCCGCTCGGCGCCGTCGGGCTCCGGCCGAGCGTCCACCGCTACTTCGACGAGCACGTCTACTGGGGCGGCCTCACCTACAACTCGCACCCCCTCGGCCTGGCCGCGGCGCTGGCCACGATCCGGGTGTACGAGGAGGACGGCCTGATCGAGCGCTCGCGGAAGCTGGGAGACGTGATGGCCCGGCACCACCACGACCTCATGGACCGCCATCGGAGCGTCGGAGCCGTGCGCAACCTCGGGTTGTTCGGGATCCTCGAGCTGGTGCGGAGCCGCGAGACGATGGAGCCGATGGCCCCGTTCAACGGCACCAGTGACGAGATGAAGGCGATCGGGAAGTTCCTCGACGAGCGGGGCCTGTTCACGATGATGCGGTTCAACGGCATCATGACGAACCCGCCGCTCTGCATCACCGAGGAGCAGCTTGCCGAGGGGTTCGGCATCATCGACGAGGCCCTCGCGCTCGCCGACGCCGCCGTCGCCTGACCGGACCCGCCGCGGGCTGAGGCCGGGCAGGGGGCATCCCGTGGCGTGGCGGAATAGACCTCGCTCTTGATTCGGTTGTCGCTATGGAATCGAGAGTCCTTCCGGGGCCCAACCGAGGGCCCGCCCGAGAGGAGGTCGAGGTGGCACAGACGGAGACGTCGCGGTCGATCGAGGGGGTGGCGCTGCCGCCCGCGGGGACCTGGGTGTTCGATCCCGCGCACACGACGATCGAGTTCGTGGCCCGGCACATGCTGACGAAGGTGCGGGGCCGCTTCAACGCGTACGACGGGACGATCGTGATCGCGGATCGGCCGGAGGAGTCCACGGCCTTCGTCGAGATCGACGCCGCGAGCCTCGAGACGAAGACGGACATGCGCGACGACCATCTGCGCAGCGCCGACTTCCTGGACGTCGAGCGGTTCCCGAAGCTCACCTTCCGCAGCACGGAGCTCCGGCCCACGGGGGGCAGCACCTTCCGGCTCGTGGGGGACCTGACGATCAAGGACATCACGCACCCGGTCGTCCTCGACGCCGAGTTCCTCGGCTGGGGGCCGGGGCCGATGGCCGAGTCTCCGACGAAGGCCTTCTTCTCGGCCCGCACCGAGATCGACCGCGAGGCGTGGGACATGACGTGGAACATGGCCGTCGAGACCGGCGGCCTCCTCGTCGGCAAGCGCGTGCAGATCGAGATCGAGACGGAGCTCAACCGCCAGGCCTGATCCCCCCAGGGCGGCCCGCGTCCCGCCTCAGTCGCTGGGGCGCGGGCCGCTCGCCCCCGGCTCGTACCACTCGAGCTCGAAGAGGCGGTCGTAGGCGACGACCACGTCCCCGGCCACCCACAGGTCGCTCGTCCAGCCGGAGGAGAGCGCGGTGTACCGCCATCGGACGGCCGCGAACGTGCCGACCGGCGTCTCGACCTCCTCCTCGCCGAGGAGCTCATAGCGCTGGCGCTCGTCCCGCGGAACGCACGTCACCGGTTCGAGGAAGACGACGTCGATTTCGGTGGTCTCGGTCAGGCGCCGCACGGTCACGGTGTTGTAGGCCGGCGACAGGTAGTCGAGATGCCGCTCCGGCCCCCACGCCCACGACATCGGCTCGCCGTCGAGCGCGCCGCGGAGCCGGTCGCCCTCGACCTCGAGCAGGAGGTCGTGCGTCTGGGTGTCGATCCGGGTCCGCACCGGACGCCAGTCCTCGCCCACGACGAGATCCACGACCTCGTCGTGAGGCACCGGGTCGCTCGTGGCGATCTCCGAGAAGTAGCGCCAGCCCACCGGGCCGGGTGCGCACCGGAAGTGCTCGGTCCCTACGGCGGTCCCGTCGCCGTCCATCACGCGGTAGCGCCCCTCCGGCATCGCTCGATGCTAGCCGCTGGGTGGGGGTCGTCGGCCGGGAGCCCGGCCGACGTACCATCGGCGCCGTGAAGGTCGCGCTGTGTCAGGCCAACTGCCGTGAGGACGTCGACGGCAACGAGCGGCAGGTCTTCGGCCTCCTCGAGGAGGCGGCCGCGGCCGGGGCCGACCTCGCGGCGCTGCCCGAGGTGTGGCCGTGCCAGGGATCGGCCCCCGAGATGCGCGCCGCGGCGGAGCCGCTCGACGGTCCGCGGGTGGCCAGGCTCGCCGAGACGGCCCGCCGCCACCGCATGTGGGTGCACGGCGGCAGCGTCCTGGAGCTCGCCGGCGACCACGTCTTCAACACGAGCGTGCTGTTCGATCGCGAGGGCGAGCTCGCGGCCACGTACCGCAAGATCCACCTGTTCGACGCCGATCCCCCCGGCGCCGTCCCCAGCCGGGAGTCCTTCCTGTTCTCGGCGGGGGACCAGGTCGTCACCGCGCCCACGGAGTTCGGGCGCGCGGGTCTGTCCATCTGCTACGACCTGCGGTTCCCCGAGCTCTACCGCCAGCTCGCGGTGCAGGGCGCGACGATCCTGTTCGTCCCGGCGTCGTTCCGGCTGGAGACGGGCCGGGACCACTGGGACGTCCTGGTGCGAGCCCGGGCCATCGAGGATCAGGCCTTCGTGATCGCCGCGGCCCAGTGGGGGACCTGGGGCCCACCCGGCCGAGAGCGGCGCACCTTCGGCAACAGCCTGGTGGCCGATCCGTGGGGCCGCGTGCTCGTCCGGGCTCCCGACGGCGTCGGCGTCACGCTCGCCGAGCTGGACCTGGCCGAGGTGGGCCGGGTGCGCGAGGTCCTGCCGGCCCTCGGCCACCGCCGCCTGGGCCCCGTCTGCTAGCCAGCCCGGGCGTAGTCCCGGCGGGTCATCCGCCTCGGGTATTTCGGGGCGTTCGATTCAGGTTCGGGGGTCCCCCTGCCGATATCAAGTCCGCAGGTTGGTCCCGAAACGGCAAACCGCCGGGAACGGCGGGGCGCAAAGCTACGGGCCCTAACGCTCTTGGAGCGCGGGCGGCCGAGCTGCCGAAGGACGGGCCTCCACCCGGAGCCCGGCCTGCCGGGACCCTGAATACGGGAGTCAGGGATGGCGCGAGTGAGCTGGCGGAGCGGGTCGCGGATCGCGGCGGTGCTCCTGCTGAGCGTCTCCCTCCTGCTGACGGGGTTCGCGACCGACCACGCCCGAGCCGGCCAGGCCGCGCATGACCGTTCGGTGATGCTCCAGCTCACGAACGAGGCGCGTGCGATGAAGCATCGCGACGCTCTCGAGCTGGATCGGCAGCTCTCGAAGTACGCCCTCAGGCACTCGCGTGCCATGGCGGCGAACCAGGAGCTGTTCCACTCGACGGACCTCGCGGGTGTGCTGGGGGGCCGCGACTGGTCGATCGGGGGCGAGAACGTGGGCTACGCCTCGTCCCTCGACGACCTGCAGGCCTCCTTCATGGGGTCGAGGCTCCACCGCCGGAACATCCTGCGGTCGGAGTTCGACCACACGGCGATCGGGGTCGTCGCGTCAGACGGGAAACTCTGGGTGACCGTCATCTTCTACGGCTAGCCCCTCCCGACCTAGCTGTAGATCAGGAGCGCCCCGGTCGAAGGACCGGGGCGCTTCGCCGTCCGGGGAGGGCTCAGGCCCGCTCGAGGTCCTCGGGCGCGTCGACGTCGACCGGCGCGTCGCCGCCCACGTCCACGCTCTCGACGAGCTCGGCCCGCCGTTCGATCAGCTCCCGGGCACCGACGTCACCCTCCAGGCGGGCCATGTCCCCCCACAGCTCCCGGGCGATCAGGGCGGGGCCGGGTCCCGATCGGAACGCGAGGCGAACGATCGGGGACCGTCGCGCGGCGAACGCCTCGAGGAGGGCCCGGACGTGCTGTGCCCGGATGCCGGGCTGGTCGGCCAAGAGCACGACCGCCGCCTCGCTCCCGGGATCCGCGTGCGCGAGGCCGGCGGCGAGCGACGAGGCCATCCCCGAGGCGTACCCGTGGTTCACGACCCACCGCGCCCCACCGAGGCGGAGTCCCTCGCGGACGCGCACCGCGTCGTGTCCCAGCACGACCACGACCTCGTCGACTCCGGCCTCGGTCGCTGCATCGATGGCGTGCTGCGCGAGCGGCTTGCCTCGCAAGGGGGCGAGCTGCTTGGTCCCCCCGAACCGGGTTCCCTCACCCGCCGCCAGGACGATCGCGCTGATCACGTGCGGCGCCCGAACAGCCGGCGGAACAGGCGGACGATGACCGACCACGTCGCCGAGATCCCCAGCCGGATCCCGGAGATCGGCTTGGCCCGCACCGGGGCCGCGCCTCGTGCCGGCGCCCCCGGTGTCCCCTCGGCTCCGGCCGGTCCCGCCGGCGCCGGGGACTCCTCGCCCGCCACCATGCTGGCGTGCAGGCACTCGGCGAACTGGGCGGTCAGCTTCCGGCTGACCTCGGGGAGCAGGCCGCGTGAGAGCTGGGCCACCGCGCCGGTGAGCTGGATGTCCGCGATCATCTTCACGTTCGTCTCGCCGTCGCCCGGCTCGAGCCAACTGGTGACGAGCGCGTTCGCCGCGCCCTTGCCCTTCTGCTCCATGCCCTTGGCGTGCAGGACGACCCGATGCTCGTCGTCGTGGCGCTCCTCCATCGTGACGGTCCCGGCGAACGCCAGGGAGACCGGCCCGAGCCTCATGTTCACCCTGCCCTTCCAGGTGCGCTCGTCCACGGTCTCGGTGAGCTCGGCGCCCGGCATGCACGGCGCCACGCGCTCGACGTCCAGGAGGTACGCCCACAGGTGGTCGAGCGGCGCCGGCACGGTGAACTCGTTCTCGATCTTCACGCCACGTGCCCCCTCGGTGCGGTCGGCACCGCGGAGCCTATCGTGTCCCGCCCCGCCGGCGGCCCAGGTCAGACGCCCGCCGTGTGCCCGGCCGCCTCCCTCGACACCCGCTTGCGGAAGACCCAGTAGGTCCACGCCTGGTAGCCGAGCACGAGGGGGGTGAAGACCGCGGCCACGATGGTCATGACCTTCAGGGTGTAGTGCGTCGAGGACGCGTTCCAGATCGTGAGGTCGTTGGCCGGTCCGAGCGTCGACGGCATCACGCGCGGATACAGGTTGAGGAAGATCGTGGCGGTCAGGGCGACGATCGCCACCCCCGTGGCGACGAACGCCCACCCGTCGAGCCTGTCCCGCAGGAGCCACTCGACGGCGGCCACCGCGACGAGCGCGGTCACCGGGACCACCCCGGGGACGATGCCGTCGTTGTTCCGCGCGTTCACGAAGGTCCAGGTCAGGAACGCGAACACGGCCGCCGTCGACGGAACGGCCAGCCACCTCGCGGCCCGGCGGGCCCGGTCGCGCAGGTCGCCGTCGGTCTTGAGCGCGAGGAAGACCCCACCGTGGAGCGTGAACAGCAGGAGCGAGGTCACGCCGCCCACCAGCGCGTAGGGGTTCAGGAGATCGAAGAAGGACCCCGCCCACTCGTGGTCCGGTCCGATCGCCACTCCTCGCAGCACGTTCGCGAACGCCACACCCCACAGGAGCGCGGGAAGCGCGCTCCCCCAGAAGATCGCGTGGTCCCACCATGCCTTCCACTCGGGTCGCCGGCCCTTGCCCCGGAACTCGAAGGCCACGCCTCGGAAGATCAGCGCCGCCAGGATCAGGAACAGGGCGAGGTAGAAGCCGCTGAAGAGCGTGGCGTACCACTCGGGGAAGGCGGCGAACGTGGCGCCGCCGGCGACGAGCAGCCACACCTCGTTGCCGTCCCACAACGGGCCGATCGCGTTCACCATCAGCCGCCGGTCGAGGTCGTCGCGCCCGAGGAACGGCAGGAGCACGCCGACGCCGAAGTCGAACCCCTCGAGGAAGAAGTAGCCCGTCCACAGGACGGCGATCAGCGCGAACCACAGGGTCGGGAGGTTGAGATATCCCTCGTTCACCGTCGTCCCCCCATCAGTAGACGAGCTCAGGGCCGGGCTTCGAGCCGTTCATCCGCTTGGGCGGGTCGGCCGGCGGCGGCTCGGACCGGGCGAACCTCGTGAGCAGGATCACGTCGACCACGCTGAGCAGCCCGTAGATCACGGTGAACCCGATCAGCGTGGTCGCGACGAACCCCACGCCCACGCTCGTCGAGACCGCGTCGGACGTCTTCATGAGCCCGAACACCACCCACGGCTGCCGCCCCATCTCGGTGAAGGTCCACCCCGTCGTGTTCGCCACGTACGGCAGCGCGATGCCGAAGGGCGCCAGCAGGAGGAACCACCTCGCCGTGTCGAGACGCCGTCGCCGCACGTGCCACAGGCCGACGAGGCAGAGCAGGATCATCAACAGCCCCGACCCGACCATGACCCGGAAGGTCCAGTAGGTGACCCCCACGACCGGCACGTAGCTCCCCGGGCCGTACGTGCGCTCGTACTCGGCCTGGAGGTCGTTGATCCCGAGCACCTCCCCGTTCCACGTGTTGGTCGAGAGCACCGAGAGCAGGTGCGGGAGCTGCACGTTGATGTGGTTGCGCCCGTTCTCCACGTCGCCCACGGCGAACAGGGAGAAGCCGGCCCCGCGCTCCGTCTCCCACAGCGCCTCCGCGGCCGCCATCTTCATGGGCTGCTGCTTCGTCATGAGCTGCGCCTGGAGGTGCCCGCTGAACGCCACGCCCACCGCCGCGAACAGGGAGACGGCAAGCGCGATCGTCATCGAGCGGCGGAAGACGACCCGCTCGTGCTCGCGCCGCAGGTGCCAGGCGGACACGCCCACGATGAACAGGCCGCCGGTGAGCAGCGCCGCCAGGATCGTGTGCGGGAAGTGCGCCCACAGCGTCGAGTTGGTCAGCATCGCCATGATGTCCTTGAGCTCGGCGCGCCCCGTGTCGGGGTTCACGGCGTAGCCGACGGGATGCTGCATCCAGGCGTTGGCGGCCAGGATGAAGAACGCGCTGATCCACGTGCCAAACGCGACCAGCCAGATCGAGGCGAGGTGGGTGCGCTCGGAGAGCCGGTCCCACCCGAAGATCCACAGGCCGAGGAACGTGGACTCGAGGAAGAAGGCCGCGAGGCCCTCGATCGCCAGCGGCGCCCCGAACACGTCGCCCACGAACCGGCTGTACGCCGACCAGTTCATCCCGAACTGGAACTCCTGCACGATGCCGGTGACGACGCCGAGCGCGAAGTTGATCAGGAAGAGCTTGCCCCAGAACCTCGTCATCCGCAGGTACTCGGGCTTGCGCGTCTGGTACCAGGCCGTCTGGAACACGGCGGTGAAGAAGGCCAGCCCGATCGACAGCGGCACGAAGAGGAAGTGGAAGGAGGTGGTGATACCGAACTGCCATCGGGCGAGGTCGAACGCATCCATCGGAAGACCTCCTCTCGCCGGCGAAAGGGTGACGCCTCGAGGGGGGTCGTTTCGCGGACACTCGACCTGCCCCGGGCGGGACGAACGCCATCCGGGTGGGCGAGCGGCTACCGGGCCGGGGCGTGGCGCTCGTGGATCGGACCGGGTCGGTCCTTCAGGAACCCGGCGTCGCGGCGTCGCTTGACGGCCACGATCTCGGCGCAGATCGCCGCCGCGATCTCCTCGGGTCCCTCGGCGCCGAGGTCCAGGCCAGCGGGGCCGCGGAACCGCTCGTCGTCCTCGGCGATCTCGACCCCTTCCTCGCGGAGCTCTTCCAGGAGCCGCCCGGTCCGCACCGCCGGCCCGAGCATCGCGACGAACCGGACCGGCGACGAGACGAGCGACCGCACGTAGTCCTTGTCGCGAAGGAAATTGTGCGTCATCACGACCACGAAGGTCCGCTGGTCCGCGGGCGCGACCTCCGCCATCTTGTCCGGGCGCTCGACCAGGACGAAATCGGCGGCCTCGGGGAACCGCTCGCGGTTCAGGAACTCGCGACGGTCGTCCACCACGATCGGGCTCCAGCCGAGCGCAGCCGCCTGCTTCACGAGCGGGGCCGCGTCGTGGCCCGCGCCGCAGACGAGCAGCCGCAGCGGCGGCTCGAGGACCTCGACGAACGCCCGGACACCGTCGGCGAGCTCCCGGATCTCGCTCCGCTCGCTGGCGAGGAGCTCCACCGCCGCTTCACGAGCGGCCGCGTCGAGCTCGGGGTCGCCGAAGGATCGCTCCACGGTGCCGGCGGCGTGGACGAGGATCCGATCACCCTGCGCCACGCCCGGCCGGCTCGAGTCGAGGACCGTGACGACGCAGATGGGTCGCTCCTCCTCGAGCGCCATGCGCAGCGCGCCGGCCACCTCGGCGGCCTTGTCCGCGGGCTCGACGAACAGCTCGAACGCGCCGTTGCACCCGAGGCCCCAGCCCCACACGGCGTCGTCGTCCGCGGTGAGGTCGAACGAGACGATCCGGGCCATGCCCTCGCGCATGACGATCTTCGCCACGTCGGCCACGTCGTTCTCCAGGCAGCCGCCGGAGATGTTGCCGACCAGCTCGCCCTCCTCGGGCACCAGAAGCCGCGCGCCCGGCCGCCGGTAGGTCGACCCCCGGACGGCCACGATCGTGGCGAGCGCCAGCTTCTCGCCGCGCGCCGAGAGCGACTCGATCGCCGACAGGACGTCGGTGAGCTCGCTCATGGCTCGATGGTACGCCGCCCTCAGGCGTTCGCGGTGGCGTAGCGGGCGGGCTCGTCCTCGAAGCGCTTGAGGCAGCCCGCCGAGCAGAAGTAGTAGGTCGTGCCCTCGTGGACCGACCGGTACCGGGCCGAGGCGACGTCGACCGTCATGCCGCAGACGGGGTCGAGCTCCTCGTGCCGCGGGATCTCGGCGGGCGGTGCCGCCTCGAGGCGGCCGGCGGCCCGCTCCTTCACCAGCTCGGCCAGGATGGCCACCGCGATCTCCTCGTGCGCGACGCGGCCGAGGTCGAGCCCGGCGGGCGCGTGCACCCGCGCGACGGCGTCCTCCGGCACGCCCCGGTCCCGCAGGTAGCCGAGGACGGCGTCGGCGCGCCTGCGCGACGCGACGAGCCCCACGTAGCCGGCCGGTGTGGCCAGCGCCCGTTCCAAGGCGTCCTCGTCGTAGTGCCCCTGCGTCGCCACCACGACGAACGAGCCGTCGCTCACCCCGGCCTCTTCGAGATCGAGCGCCGTCACGACGCGGCCGGCGTCCGGGTAGTCCCCGGGCGACCCGCCCTCGTCGACGACGACCGTTCGCCATCCCAGAGCGCCGGCCAGCCGGGCCAGGGTGGCCACGGCCGGCGAGCGGCCGATCACGACGAGCTGCGGCTGCGGCAGGACGGGCTCCACATAGACCTCCAGTGCTCCCTCGCTCTGGCACGCGATGGGGACGGTGACGACGCCCTCCCGGCCCCGGGCCGCGAGCTCCTCCGGCGGGCCGAGGAAGAGCAGGCGCGGCGTCGCCTCCTCGAGCGCCTTCAGCGCCTCGCGGATCACGGTCGGCTCCGCGCAGGCCCCGCCGAGCCACCCCCGGACGCGCCGGTCCGGCGTGATGAGCGCCGTCGAGCCCTCCTTGCCCGAGGAGGGCGAGCGCCGCCACACGACCGTGGCGAGCACGAACGGCTCGCCGCGCTCGGCCAGGTCCGCCGCGAGCGCCAGGACCTCGGGCCTCATGAAGTCGCCTGCGCCGCCTGGATCGCCTCCCACACCTTGCCCGACGTCAGCGGCATGTCGATGTTGCGCACCCCGAGGTGCCACAGCGCGTCGATCACGGCGTTGACGTAGGCGGCCGGTGAGCCGACCGTGGCCGACTCGCCGACGCCCTTGGCCCCGATGGGGTGGTGCGGCGACGGCGTGACGGTCATGCCGAGCTCGAACTTGGGCGTCTCCCACGCGGTCGGCAGGAGGTAGTCGGTGAAGTTCGAGCCGATGCAGTTGCCGTCCTCGTCGAACGTGATCTGCTCCATCGACGCGATGCCGAATCCCTCGGTCAGCCCGCCGTGGATCTGGCCCTCGACGATCATCGGGTTGATCCGGACGCCGCAGTCGTCCACGGCGACCACGCGATCCACCTTCCACACCCCCGTGTCCGCGTCGACCTCGACCACGACGGCGTACGTGCCGAACGGGAACGTCAGGTTCGGCGGGTCGTAGTAGGTCACGCCCTCCAGCCCCGACTCCATGCCGTCGGGGAAGTCGGTGTACGCGGCGAACGCGCACTCCTGGATCGTCTTGACCCGGTCGGGCGCGCCCCGGACGAAGAACCTCCCCTTGGAGTACTCGATGTCCTCCTCGGACACCTCGAGCAGGTGGGCGGCGAGCTTACGGGCCTTGTCGCGGAGCTTGCGCGCCACGATCGCGGTGGCCGCCCCGACCGTCGGCGTGGAGCGCGACGCGTACGTCCCGAGCCCGTACGGCGTGTTGTCGGTGTCGCCGTGCACCACCTTGATGTCCTCGGGCTGGATCCCGATCTCCTCGGCGACGATCTGCGCGAACGTCGTCTCGTGTCCCTGGCCCTGGGTCTTCGAGCTGATCTTCAGGATCCCCTTGCCGGTGGGGTGGATCCGCAGCTCGGCGCCGTCGTTCATCTTGAGCCCGAGGATGTCGTAGTCCTTGTGCGGACCGGCGCCCACCACCTCGGTGAAGCTCGCCAGCCCGATCCCCAGAAGCCGACCCTGAGCCCGGGCCTCGGCCTGCTCGCGCCGCAGCTCCTCGTAGCCGACGGTCTCGAGCGCGAGGTCCATCGCACCGTGGTAGTCACCGGAGTCGTACTCGAAGCCGGTCACGGATCGGTAAGGGAACTGATCCTTGCGGATGAAGTTCTTCCTCCGCAGCTCGGCCGGGTCCATGCCGAGCTCGTACGCCGCGTTCTGCACCAGGCGCTCGATCATGTACGAGGCCTCGGTGACGCGGAACGAGCACCGGTACGCGACGCCGCCCGGGGCCTTGTTCGTGTACGCCCCGTCGGCCGAGACGTGTGCCGCCGGCATGTCGTACGAGCCGGTCACGATGTGGAACAACCCGACCTTGAACTTGGACGGCTGGGCGTCGGCGTGGAAGGCCCCCTCGTCCGCGAGGAGCGAGACGCGGAGCCCCTTCATCGTCCCGTCCCGGTCGAGCGCCAGCTCGCCGTGCATGTGGAAGTCGCGCGCGAACCCTGTCGAGATCAGGTTCTCCGTCCGGTCCTCGATCCACTTGACCGGCCGGCCGAGCAGGAGCGACGCCGCCGTGGCGACGACGTAGCCGGGGTAGACGGGCACCTTGTTCCCGAACCCGCCGCCGATGTCCGGCGAGATGATCCGGATGTTCTCCTCGGGCAGCCCCGTCACCAGCGCGAACACCGTGCGGATGGCGTGCGGCGCCTGCGAGGTCATATAGATCGTCGCCTGGCCGGTGGCCGGGTTGACGTCGGCGACGCACCCGCACGTCTCCACCGGCGCGGGGTGCGAGCGCGGGTAGAACGTGTCGAGACCGACCACGACGTCGGCGGCGCCGAACGCCGCGTCGGTCGCGTCCTTGTCCCCGCTCTCCCAGTGGTAGATGTGGTTGCCCTTCTGATCCTCCTTGTCGGTGCGGATCACGGGGGCGTCGGCCTCGAGCGCCCGCTGCGGGGTGACGATCGGCTCGAGCGGCTCGTAGTCGACGTCGATCAGCTCCAGCGCGTCCCGGGCGACGTAGGCGTCCTCCGCGACGACGGCCGCGACCTCCTGGCCCTGGAACCGGACCTTGTCCGTCACGAGCACGGCCTGCGTGTCGTACGACAGGGTGGGCATCCACGCCAGGTTGTGCTGCGCCATCAGCTCGCCGGTCACGACGGCGATCACCCCCGGCAGCGCCGCCGCCCTCGACGTGTCGATCCCGTTCAGCGTGGCGTGCGCGTAGGGGCTCCGCAGGATCGCCATGTGGAGCATGCCGGGGAGCTTCACGTCGTCGATGAACGTGCCCTTGCCCCGGATCAGGCGGTCGTCCTCCTTGCGCCGGACGCTGTGCCCGATGCCCCGGATCTCTTCGGCCTCGGTCGACATGCGGGTACCCCCCTCAGCTCGCGACGGACGACTCGGCGTCGGCGGCCATGTCCCGCCCGGCCGCCTGGATGGCCTTGACGATGTTCATGTAGCCGGTGCACCGGCAGATGTTCCCCGAGATCGCCCACCGGACGTCCTCGTCGCTCGGCGCCGGATCGCGTTCGAGGAGGGCCGTGCCGACGAGCATCATCCCCGGCGTGCAGAAGCCGCACTGCAGCCCGTGCTCCTCCTTGAACGCGGCCTGGATCGGATGGAGCGCGCCGCCGCTCATCAGGCCCTCGACCGTCGTCATCGCCCGTCCGTCGGCCTGGACGGCGAACACGGTGCACGACTTGACCGGAACGCCGTCGAGCAGCACCGTGCAGGCGCCGCAGCTCGTGGTGTCGCACCCGACGTGGGTGCCGCTGAGCTCGAGGCCCTCGCGGACGAAATGGACGAGAAGCGTGCGCGGCTCGACGTCCGCCGTCCGCTCGGCGCCGTTGACCGTGACCGTGATCTGCATCGTCGTCCCCCTCCGCGTCAGGCGGCTCGAGCCATCTCGACGGCGCGGGCCAGCCCCCGCCGGACGTACACCTCCACGACGTGCCGCTTGTAGTCGGCCGACCCGCGCACGTCGCTCACCGGATCGGCGACGGCGGCGGCCAGCCGGCCGGCCTCGGTCATCGCCTCCTCGGTCGGCTCGGCGCCGAGCAGGGATCCCTCGGCCTCGGCGGCGTGCAGGTTCTTCGAGCCGACGCCGGTGAGCGCGATCCCGGCGCGCCCGATCGTGCCGTCGGTCATCTCGACCTGGACGGCCACCCCCACGGTGGCGAAGTCGCCGATCTTGCGCTCGAGCTTCAGGTAGGCGCCGCCGAGACGAGCCGAGGGCAGCGGCACCCGGACCTCCGTGAGGAGCTCGTCGGGCTCCATCGTGGTCGTGAAGAGGTCGACGAGGAACTCGGAGACCGGCACCTCCCGCTCCCCGCGGGCGCTCCGCAGGATCACGCTCGCCCCGGCCGCGATCATCGTCGAGCCCCAGTCGCCCGCCGGGTCGGCGTGCGCGAGCGAGCCGCCCACCGTCCCGAGGTTTCGGACGAGGGGATCGGCGATCTGCGGCGCCGTCGACCACAGGAGGGGATGGCGCGTCCGGATCACGTCCGAGCCGGCCATCTGGTTGTGGCGGACGAGCGCGCCGATCCGCAGGGTGCCGTCCGCGGCTTCGATCCCGTCCATCGCGGGAACCCGGTTGATGTCGACGAGGTGTGCGGGCGCCGCGAACCGCAGCTTCATCACCGGGATCAGGCTCTGGCCGCCGGCGAGGACCTTGGCGTCCTCGAGCGAGCCGAGCAGCCCGAGCGCCTCGTCGATCGACGCGGGCCGGTGGTACTCGAACCGTGCAGGAAGCATGCCGGAACCTCCCGTCAGGGATCCGAGGCCGCGGGATGCGGCGGTGTGGCGCGATCGGGCGCGACGGACGGAGGCACCGTCGGCTCGTGCAGGTGGTTGCGCTTGGGGTCCACAGGCGTCCATTGCGACGGCGTGCCCGACGCGATCGCGAAGCGACTATCACGCAGCGGCCTCGAAAGTTCAACTCAGGCGCCGGCCGTGCGCGGCGGTATCGTTCGGAACCGATGGCGGCGTCCAATCGCGGGTTCTGGATCGTGTTCATCGCGCTCGGCGTGGGCGGCATCGCCCTCGTCGTCCTCGTGATCGCGTTCCGGCCCGTGGCCCGGACCGGGGCGGTGGCCTATGCCCAGTCGAACCTGCGCACCGCGGCCGAGGCCGCCCGCCACGTCGCCGACCAGGACGGCTCGCTCGGCGCCGCCACGGCGCTTCGGATGCGTTCGGAGCCAGACGTCTCGGACCTCCTGTTCATCGACCCGGACACGAGCTCGAACGACTCCGAGATCGTGAGCGTGCTGGCGACCCCCGACGCCTGGACGGGGGCGGCGAGGGCCGACACCGGCCAGTGCTTCTGGGTGCGCGTCGAGGCAACCGGATCGACCGTGTTCGGGACCGGCACCAACTGCTCGGCCGACGAGGCGGGCGCGGCGGCGCCGGGAGCCTGGCCCGAGCCGTAACCGCGGACTCGCGCGAAACGAACGACCGCATTACCATCGTCGCTTCCTGACCCGCTGCGCGGAAAGGGGGACCCGTGACGCACGTCTCGGTCACCGTCAACGGGATCGCGCGTGAGGCCGACGTCGAGCCTCGCACGCTCCTCGTCTACTTCCTCCGGGAGACCCTCGGGCTCACGGGGACCAACGTCGGCTGCGATACCTCCTCGTGCGGCGCGTGCACCGTGCACGTCGACGGCGAGTCCGTGAAGTCGTGCACGATGCTTGCCGTCCAGGCCGACGGCCGCGAGGTCGCGACGATCGAGGGGATGGCCTCCGACGGGCAGCTTCATCCCATCCAGGAGGCCTTCCACCGCAACCACGGACTGCAATGCGGCTACTGCACGCCGGGCATGATCATGGCGGCGGCCAGCTACCTGAAGGAGAACCCGAACCCGACCGAGGAGCAGGTGCGCGAGTCCCTCGAGGGCAATCTGTGCCGCTGCACCGGCTACCACAACATCGTGAAGTCCATCCTCGACGCCGCCGCGCACATGAGCGGCGCCACGGCATAGGGGGCGCGAGATGGCGGTCACCGAGAAGTACGTGGGGCGGCCCGTCCTGCGCAAGGAGGACCCGGAGCTGCTCGCGGGGCAGGCGCGGTACATCGACAACCTCACTGCGCCCGGCATGGTGTGGATGGCGATGGTGCGGAGCCCGTTCGCACACGCCACGCTGAAAGGGATCGACTCCTCGAAGGCGGCGGCGATGCCCGGCGTGATCGGTGTGTTCACCGCGGCCGATCTCGCCGACGAATGGGGCGGGCCGCTGCCGTTCGTCTGGCCGATCACCGAGGACATCAAGGTTCCCGTCCACTGGCCGCTCACGAGCGACAAGGCTCGGTACCAGGGCGACGGCGTGGCCGTCGTCGTCGCCGCGACCCGCGCGCAGGCCGAGGACGCGGCGGAGTCCGTCTCGGTCGACTGGGACCAGCTCCCGGCCGTGATCGAGCTGGAGGAGGCCGCGACGGACGCCGTCGTGATCCACGACGACCTCGGCACGAACGTGGTAGTGCACTGGAGCCACGGCGGTGGCGGCGACCAGTCGATCTTCGACACCGCCGACGTCGTCGTGAAGGAGCGCTACCTCGGACCGCGTCTCATCCCCAACGCCATCGAGCCCCGAGGATGCCTTGCGCAGCCCGTTCCGGCCATGGGCGAGTTCACGCTGTTCAGCTCGACGCAGATCCCGCACATCGCGAGGGTCACGCTCGGCGGGACGTGCAACATCCCCGAGTCCAGGCTCCGCGTGGTCGCGCCGGACGTCGGCGGCGGGTTCGGCTCGAAGCTGAACGTGTACGCCGAGGAGGCGCTCTGCCTGGTGCTGGCGCGCCGTCTGAAGCTGCCCGTGAAATGGATCGAGACCCGGTCGGAGAACTTCCTGGCCACGATCCATGGCCGCGGGGTCATCCACGACGTCGAGCTGGCCGCGACGAGCGAGGGCAAGATCCTCGGGATCCGCGTGAAGGAGCTGGCCGACATGGGCGCGTACTACCAGCTCCTCACGCCGGGCATCCCCGAGCTCGGTGGGTGGGTCTACATGGGCCCGTACGACATGCAGGCGTACTGGTACGAGTTCACCGGCGTGATGACCAACGCCACGCCGACGGACGCCTACCGGGGAGCCGGCCGTCCCGAGGCGACGTACGTGCTCGAGCGCGCCGTCGACGCGCTGGCCCGCACGATCGGCAAGGATCCGGCGGAGGTCCGCAGGATCTCCCTGGTGCCGAAGTTCCTCGAGGCCAGGACCGCGATCAGCGGTCTGAACGTCGACTCCGGCGACTACGAGGCCGGACTGGACCGGGCCCTCGAGCTCGTCGGCTACCAGGACGTCCGCAAGGAGCAGCGGACCCGTCGCGAGCGCGGCGACGCGAAGCAGCTCGGTGTGGGCGTCTCCACCTACATCGAGATGTGCGGCCTCGCGCCGTCGAACATCCTCGGCGCGCTCCGCTATGCCGCCGGCGGGTGGGACGCCTGCGTCGTGCAATGCCTTCCCGACGGCAAGGTGATCCTGAAGATCGGCACCTCGCCACACGGCCAGGGGCACGTCACCACCTGGGCCCAGATCGCCTCCGACACGCTCGGCGTGACGCCGGAGGACGTCGAGGTGCTCCACGGGGACACGGCGGTCGCGCCGCTGGGGATGGACACGTACGGCTCCCGCAGCGTGTCGGTGGGGGCGACCGCCCTGTACTTCGCGCTGGAGAAGATCAAGGAGAAGGCGCGCACCCTGGCCGCGCACGAGCTCGAGGTGGCCGAGGAGGACCTCGACTTCGAGGGCGGCAGGTTCTCCGTGAAGGGCGCGCCCGACAAGGCGAGGACGATCACCGATCTCGCGGTCTCGGCTTGGCACGCCCACGCCCTCCCGGCGGGGTTCGAGCCGAACCTCGAGGCCACGGCGGTGTGGGACCCGCCCAACTTCACCTGGCCCGGTGGCACCCACGTCTGCGTCGTCGAGGTCGACACGGAGACCGGCGCCAGTCACATCCTGAAGTACGTCGCGGTCGACGACTGCGGCGTCGTGATCAACCCCATGATCGTGGAGGGGCAGGTCCACGGAGGCGTGGCTCAGGGGATCGCCGAGGCGCTGTTCGAGGAGGCGAGCTACGACGACCAGGGCAACCTGGTCACGGGCTCGCTCACTCAGTACCTGGTCCCCGCGGCCTCGGAGATGCCCTCGTTCGTGGTCGATCGGACCGAGACGCCGTCCACCACGAATCCGCTCGGCGTGAAGGGCATCGGGGAGGCCGGCACCATCGCGGCCCCACCCACGGTGGTCAACGCCGTGATCGACGCCGTGAGCCACCTCGGAGTGACCCACATCGAGAAGCCCGCCTCGCCCGAGCGCGTGTGGAGAGCCATCCACGGAGCGGAAGGGGGTGCCACATGATCCCCGCACCCTTCGACTACCAGCGGGTCGCCTCCGTCGACGACGCGATCCAGGCCCTGACCGACAACGCGGACTCGAAGATCATCGCGGGCGGCCACTCGCTGCTGCCGTTGATGCGGTTGCGTCTGGCCCGGCCGGCGATGCTCGTCGACATCGCGCGGATCGGCGACCTCTCGTACGTGCGGGAGGACGGCGACCGCGTCGCGATCGGCGCGCTCACCCGTCACCACGACATCGCGAACAGCGAGGCGCTGCAGGAGCTCTGCCCCATCGTGTCGTACGCCGCCAGCTTGATCGGCGACCCGCAGGTCCGGCACGTCGGCACGATCGGCGGGTCGGTCTCGCACTCCGACCCGGCCTCGGACATGCCCACCGTCCTCGTCGCCCTCGGCGCCGAGCTGGTCGTCCGTGGCCCCGGCGGCGCGTCGCGGACGGTCGCGGCGGCCGACTTCTTCAAGGGGCTGTTCGATCCCGACCTGGCGACGAACGAGGTCCTGACCGAGATCCGGGTCCCCAAGACGGCGGGCCGAGGATGGAGCTACCTGAAGTTCAGCCGCCGCGCGCAGGACTGGGCACTCGTGGGCGTGGCCGCGCTCACGCCGAACGGGGCCGGCCCGGCCGTGGCGCTCACGAACATGTCCGACCACCCCGTCCGGGCGACGGGCGTGGAGGAGGCTCTGGCCGGCGGCGCGGACCCCTCGGCCGCCGCGGCCCGGGCGGCCGAGGGGACGAGCCCGCCGAGCGATGCCTTCGCCAGCGCCGAGTACCGGCGGGAGGTCGTCAAGGTCCTCGTGCGGCGGGCCCTCGAGGAGGCGATGAGCAGGTAGCGGCCCGCCCTTTGACGCTCCCGGCCCGAATCTGACTCAATGGGGGGCATGCTCGGACTGGCGAACTGCGGGCGCTTCCAGGGCTGGTTCGACTGCTGGGGGCTCTCCGTGGCAATCGCGCTGGCCGTCGCGGTCATCGTGACGATCGGGCTCCAGCTCGTTGTCCGGGGGTTCCGCCGCAAGCTCGAGGGCACCGCCAGCGCCACGCAGGAGCTGAACATCCAGCGCGTCACGACGCTGACCGGCGCCCTGTCGACGACCGGGATCGTCGTCACGTGGACGATATCGGTGCTCATCGTCCTCGACAGCCTGGGCGTGCCGCTCGCCGCCGTGTTCGCGAGCGCCGGGGTCGCGGGCGTGGCGCTGGGGTTCGGGGCCCAGTCGATCGTGAAGGACACGCTGTCGGGGTTCTTCATCCTGCTCGAGAACCAGTTCGGCGTGGGGGACGTGGTCGAGGTCGCCACGACCGGTGGGCACGTCGGTGGGAAGGTCGAGGGGCTCACGATGCGCGTCACGACGCTTCGCGCGTTCGACGGCACGCTGAACTCCGTCCCCAACGGGAACATCCAGTTCGTCAGCAACAAGTCGCGCGGCTGGGCCCGGGCCATCGTCGACGTGCGCGTCGCGTACGGCGAGGACGTGGACCGGGTGCGCGGGATCCTGGAGGACCTGTTCGAGGACCTCCGCACGGACCAGTCGCTCTCGGACTGGATCCGGGAGGGCCCGAGCGTGCTCGGCGTCGAGACGATGGCCGACTACGCGCTCATCGTCCGGGTCATCGCCGACACCCGGCCGTCGAAGCGCTACGACACGGAGCGGATCCTGCGCGAGCGCATCGCCGCGCGCCTGGACGCCGAGGGCATCCGGGTCCCGCTGCCGCCCACCGGCGTCCCGGGGTCGGGCACCACGGCCTGAGCCCTGTCCGGGATCGCGGACGGCCGGTTACGCTGAGCCCGACATGGGGCAGCCGCCGTTCGCGTCGGTGGAGGAGCTGCAGGCCGCGTTGCAGCGCGAGCGCTACCTGGCGGACCGGGGCCTGGCCACGGCGATCTACCTCGCCGTCTCGCTCGACAAGCCGCTCCTGCTCGAGGGCGAGGCGGGGGTGGGCAAGACCGAGGTGGCCAAGGTGCTCGCCGCGCTCTTGGACCGCGACCTGATCCGGCTCCAGTGCTACGAGGGGATCGACGCCAGCCAGGCCCTGTACGAGTGGAACTACTCGCGGCAGCTCCTCGCGGTCCGCGCGATGCAGGACGCGACCGCCGAGGCCCACGTGCAGGACCTGTTCGGCCCCGAGTTCCTGGTGGAGCGGCCGCTGCTCGCGGCGATCCGCGCCGGCTCGAGCGCCGTCCTCCTGGTCGACGAGCTCGACCGCGCCGACGACGAGTTCGAGGCGTTCCTGCTCGAGATCCTGTCCGAGTTCGCGGTGACGATCCCCGAGGTCGGGCGGATCGGCGCGCAGCAGCCGCCCGCGGTCGTCGTCACGTCGAACCGGACGCGCGAGCTCCACGACGCGCTCAAACGCCGGTGCCTCTACCACTGGATCGACCACCCGGCGCTCGACCGCGAGATCGAGATCATCCGGGCGCGCGCCCCGGAGGTTCCCGAGGCGCTGGCCCGGGACGTCGCCGCGGCGGTGAACCGCCTGCGCGCGTTCGACATCGCCAAGCGGCCGGGCGTGGCCGAGACGATCGACTGGGCCAACGCCGTCTCGTTCCTCGGCGTCGACCGGCTGGACGAGGAGACCGCGGCCGCGACCCTCGGCTCGGTCCTGAAGGACCACGACGACCAGGAGCTGGCCGTCCCGCGCCTGGCCGAGGTCGTCGGCGATGGCGGCGAGTCCTGAGGCCGAGGCCCTCGGGCGCCTCATCGGCTTCGGGCGCGAGCTCCGGCGCCGGGGCCTGAACGTCGGGACGGGCCGGATCGTCACCTTCTGCCGGGCGGCCGCCTCGTTCCGCGCCCTCGATCGCACCGACCTGTACTGGGCGGGGCGCTCCTGCCTGATCTCGCGGCCCGAGGACGGGGAGGCCTTCGACGCCGCGTTCGACGCGTGGTTCCGGGAGGGGGTCCGCATCGAGCTCGGCCTGGCCCCGGCCGGCCTGGAGCCCGGCGACCCAGGCCGGCGGGGGGGCGAGGGGCTCGAGGGCCTGGTCGTCGAGGAGGACCGCATCGTGGCGAAGGAGTGGCACGGGCTCGACGAGGACGAGGAGCCGGAGGGCGAGGCGGCCGTCCGGATCGTCGCCAGCGCGGTCGAGGTGCTGCGGGAGAAGTCGTTCGCCGACCTCTCGGAGGAGGAGCGGCAGCGGGTCGCACTGCTGATCCGGCGGCTCGCGGTGCGCGTCCCCACGCGCCGCACCCGTCGCCTCCGACCCGCGCCCTCGGGGTCGCGCTTCGACGTCAAGCGCACGCTCCGCCGGTCGCTCCGGACGCAGGGCGAGCCGTTCGACCGGGCGTGGCGGGCCCGGGGCACCCGCTCGCGCCCCCTCGTACTCATCCTCGACATCAGCGGCTCGATGGCGCCGTACGCGAGAGCCCTCCTGCAGTTCGCGTTCGCCGCCATGGTGGCCGGGCGGCGGGTCGAGGTCTTCTGCTTCGGCACCCGGCTCACGCGCGTCACGCGGACCCTCCGCACGAAGGACCCGGACCGCGCGATGCACGAGATCGGCCGGCTCGTCGCGGACTGGGAGGGTGGCACGCGCATCGGCGAATCGCTGAAGTCGCTCCTGGACGAGTGGAGCCAGCGGGCCGCGATCCGCGGCGCCGTCGCGGTGATCTGCTCGGACGGCCTCGAGCGCGGCGAGCCAGACCTGATGCGCGACCAGATGGCCAGGCTCCGCCGGCTCGTCCATCGGATCGTGTGGGTCAACCCGCTGAAGGGGAGCCCGCGCTACGAGCCGCTCGCACGCGGCATGGCCGCGGCGCTGCCCTCGATCGACGTGTTCCTTCCCGGACACAACCTGGAGAGCCTCGAGGAGCTGTCGCGCACCCTCGGCGACTAGCATGCCCGCCGTGGACGGGCCCGAGGAACGGACCGGCCGGATCCGGCGGATGGGCCGGCTCACCGAGCCCGACGAGGAGGCGCTCCTCACCTACGGCGGCTACCTGGCCGTCCCCGAGCTCCTCTCGCTCCAGCAACTGCGCTCGGACCCGCCCGTGCACGACGAGCTCCTGTTCATCGTGGTGCACCAGGCCTACGAGCTGTGGTTCAAGCAGCTGATCTTCGAGCTCGAGACGATCCGGAACCGGATGATCGAGGGTGACGGCGAGCGCGCCCGCCACTACCTCACGCGCGTCGCGGCGATCGAGCGTGTGCTGATCGAGCAGATCGGGGTGCTCCAGACGATGACCCCGCAGGACTTCCTCGAGTTTCGCTCGCTGCTCACGCCGGCCTCGGGCTTCCAGTCCGCGCAGTTCCGCGAGGTCGAGTTCGTCAGCGGCCTGAAGGACCGGAGGTACCTGCGCGACCTCGCCGGCACGGCCGAGGAGATGCGGCGCCTGTCCAGACGCCTCGACGAGCCGACGGTGTGGGACGGGTTCGTGGCGCTGCTCGAGCGCCGTGGGCTCCCCATGCCCGAGGACGACGTGGACGCGCGGATGCAGAGCCTGCTCCGGATGGCGCGCGAGCCGGTCCACGCCGGGCTGTTCGCCGTGGCCGAGGGGCTGCTCGACCACGACGAGTCGTTCGCCGAGTGGCGCTACCGTCACGTCCTGATGGTCGAGCGCGAGATCGGCGCCAAGCCCGGCACCGGCGGCTCGGCCGGCGTCGAGTACCTGCGATCCACGCTCACGAAGCGGTGTTTCCCCGAGCTCTGGGAGATCCGCTCGAACCTCTAGTCGGGTCCTCTCGCCGCGACGTAGGCGTCGATCAACTCCCGGAGACGTCCCCGGCCGAAAGAGTCGTCGTGGCCGCCGTGGACGATCCGCACGGGCAGGTCGCGCAGGCGGGCCATACTCCGGACGTAGTCGGCGACGTTCGACTCCGGCAGCTCGTCGAGGAGCACCCCACTCTCGTAGACGCAGTCGCCGGAGAACAGCGTGGCCGTCTCCGACTCCCACAGGCCGAGCTCGCCGGGCGTGTGCCCGGGCAGGTGCAGGACGACGAACCGGCGGTCGCCGAGATCGATCTCGTCGCCCTCGTCGACGACGCGGGTGGGGGCGACGGGCTCGACGCGGTAGGTCGCGAGGTCGAACCCCTCGTGCGGCACCGCGGTCAGCAGTGACGGCGGCGCCTCGTACCCGGAGAGCTCCTCGGGCGGGTAGTCCTCGATCACCAGGCTGGCGAACCCTTCGGCCCGGGCCACCGCCTCGGCGTCGTCGCGATGGACGACCACCTCGTCGAACTCGTGGAGGCCGCCGGTGTGGTCGAAGTGCCGGTGCGTGGCCACGGCGACGACGGGTCGTTCGAACAGGTCGGTGAGCTCGGTCCGTAGCGACGCGATCCCGAGGCCGGCGTCGACGAGGAGGTCGCGGTCGAGCCCGCGGACCAGGTAGAGGTTGGCGCGCAGGAACGGGTCGACGTGCGGCTCGGTGATGCGGACGACGCCGTCGTCGACGGTCTCATGCTCGAACCATCGTTCCGCGACCTGCATGTGAGGAGCTTGACGCATCGCGCCCCCGCGGGATAGGACCGATGCCTGGCGACGACGGAAGGAGCGGTCATGGCCACGGACCTGTCGATCTCGGTCGGCGACGAGCCCGGTGGACTCGCGGGTGCGGCGGAGGCGCTGGGCGCCGCGGGGGTGAACATCGAGGGCCTCGCGGGGCTCGGCGGCGGAGGCACGGGGCACATCCACCTGCTCGTCGAGGACGCGGTCGCCGCCCGCGGTGCGCTGGAGGGCGCGGGGTTCTCGGTCGACGGCGAGCGCGAGGCGGTGGTGCTCGACGTCTCCGGTGAGGATCGCCCGGGCAAGCTCGGCGAGCTGGCGCGGGCCGCGGCGGACGCCGGCGTCAACCTCACGGCGTGCTACGCCGCGACGAGGTCGCGCGTGGTGTTCGTGGCCGACGACGCCGCCGCGCTCCGCTCGGCGCTCGGCGCTTAGGGCCCGGACCGGTAGGCGCGGTCCAGGAGTTCGATGGGGTGGACGACGTCCACCCGTGAGCCGAGCTCGCGGAGCCCGGACGCGATCTGCATCGTGCACCCGGGGTTGGCGCTCGCCACGGTCGTGACGCCGGTCGCGAGCACAGCCTCGGCCTTCGAGCTCCGAAGGCGCGAGGACGTCTCGGGCTCGAGCACGTTGTAGAGGCCGGCCGCGCCGCAGCACACGTCGCCGCCCTCCAGGTCGACCACCTCGAGCCCGGGGATCGACCGGAGGACGGCCCGCGGCTGCTCCCGGATGTGCTGCGCCCGGAGCGCGTGGCACGCGTCGTGGTACGCGACGCGTTCGATCCCAGCTCCCGAGGAGGGTGGTTCGACGCCCTGCTCGGCCAGGAACTCCATCACGTCGCGGATCTTGCCGCCGAACGCTCGGGCGTCGTCGGTCCCCAGGAGGTCGCCGATGTCCTTCAGGTGGGCGCCGCAGCCGGCCGCGTTCACGACCACGACGTCGGCGTCCGCGAACGCCCTCCGGTTGCGCTCGGCGAGCCGGGCCGCCGTGTCGAGGTGGCCGTAGTGCGCGCTCAGCGCGCCGCAGCAGACCTGGGTCCGGGGGACGGTGACCCGCCAGCCGTTGCGCGCCAGGACCCGGATCGTGGCGCGGTTCACCTCGCGGTACCAGCGATCCTGGACGCAACCGGAGAGCAGGGCGACCGTGCCCCTGGCCTCGCCCTGGGGCTCCGTCACCCGGGGGAGCCGCCGGAACAGCTCCGACCGCTTGGGGACCAGCCGCCGTACGCGCTTCGGCATGAACGCCACGCCGATCGGCTGGAGCGTGGCCGCCAGCCAGAGCAGCTTCTTCCGGGGCAGCGCGAGGTCGAGCCCCAGGCGCCGGATCACGCGGGCGCGACCCGTCCGCAGCGGCTCGGTCTGAACGCGGGCGCGCTCCATCATCCGGCCGAACGGCACGTGGCTGGGGCACACGTCCTCGCACGCCCGGCAGGACAGGCAGAGATCCATGAACCCGGAGAACGTGGCGTCCACCTCGGCCACGCCCTCGTGCACGGAGCGCATCGCGGCGATGCGCCCTCGCGGCGAGGCCGACTCCTCGCCGGTCAACCGGTACGTCGGACAGTGGGGGAGGCAGAGGCCGCACGCCACGCAGCTCGAGAGGTCGGCGTCGGTCGGAGCCTGCCCCGGGATCGGCCATCGGGGCTCGGCGCCGGGCAGGGGTCCGACGAACCGCGCTCCCTCCGGCAGCTCGCCGCCGATCGGCGGCTCGGCGTCCCCCTCGCGACGGTCGGTGAGCACGCCCGGCATCCTCTCACCCTCGCGCATCGTGGGCGGGAGCCCCGAACCCGCACCGCTATCATCGCGCGATCGTGATCGAGCCCAGGATCTCGGCCAAGGCCGGCTCCTTCACCGAGTCGGTGATCCGCGGGATGACGCGGCTCGCGACCCTGCACGGCGCGATCAACCTGGGGCAGGGGTTCCCCGACTTCCCGGCGCCGAGCGAGGTGAAGGAGGCCGCCCGGCGCGCCATCGCCGAGGACCACAACCAGTACCCGATCACCTGGGGCACCGCGGAGCTGCGGACCGCGATCGCCGGGCACTACGAGCGGTGGTACGGGATGCACCTCGACCCCGAGACCGAGGTCTGCGTCACGTGCGGCTCGACCGAGGCGATGATCGTCTCCATGCTGGCGACGCTCGATCCCGGCGACGAGATCGTGCTCTTCGAGCCGTTCTACGAGTACAAGGTGCGTTTCCTGCGATAGGCTGTCCTCCTCAGGCGAGAGGAGGCCAAGCATGAGGGTAGCGATCTACCTGCGGATCTCGAACGACCCGTCTGGCAAGGCGGCCGGGGTCCGGCGTCAGGAGGATGAGTGCCGGGCGCTCGCGAACGCTCGCGGCTGGGACGTGGCCGAGGTCTTCACCGACAACGACGTTCGCGCGACCGCCCGGAAGCGCCCCGGCTTCGACGCGCTCATGGCGGCGATCAGGGATGGCCGAGTGGACGCCGTCGTGGCGTGGAAGGATGACCGGCTCCTGCGCGGCGGTCGGTCTCGGTGGGCACACGACTTCCTCGCGCTGATCCGCGAGCGGCGGACGTCCGTCGTCTTCGTGAACGGAGACGCTTGGGACTTCTCAACCGCGGGCGGTCGGATGCTCGTCGAGGTCCGCCTCGCGGTCGCCGGGTACGAGGTCGAGGTCGCGGGTGAGCGGCAGGAGGCGCGCTGGCGCCAGCGGAAGGCGGACGGCAAGCTGGTCACGCTCGGGCGTCGACCCTTCGGACTCGAGCGCAGGGGCGACCGGATGGTCGAGGTCAGGCGAGAGGCCAACGCGATCCGTCGTGCCGCCCGCGACCTGATCGCCGGGCACAGCCTCTACGCCGTGACGAAGGCGATCGGGATGCCGACCCCGTACGGCCGGGAGTGGCACCCGCAGAACGTCCGCCGGATGATCACGAGCGACCACCTCGTCACGTGGGGCATCCTCGACGAGGACACGTTCAAGCTCGTCGTCGCCAGGCTCGCGGTCCAGCCACCGCGCGGGCCGGGACGCCCTCGTCGCAAGTACGCGCTTGGCGGGCTCGTCTACTGCGGCGTGTGCGGCGAGAAGATGTCGGCAGGGTCAGGGAGCTTCACCTGCCAGAACATCCGGTGCGCCAAGGTCGGCATCAAGTCGGACCGGCTCGATCAGTTCGTCTTCGAGCAGCTAGCGGGGCGGCTGCCCGACGACCCCGAGCCGACCCCCGAGCCGACCCCGGACCAGAGCGCGACCCTGCGGGAGCTCACCGAGGTCGAGGACCGGATCACGGCGCTCGCGGAGAACCTCGACCTCTCGGAGGCCGTGCTCGCCAAGCGTGTGGGTGCGCTGGAGGCCAGGCGAGGCGAGCTCATGGAGCTGCTCGGCCGGTCCCCCGAGTGGACGCCCCCGCAGTTCTTCCGTCAGTGGGCCGAGGCAGGGTTCCCGCCCCTCGACGAGACGGACCGCGAGACGCTCGGCGAGCTGATCGAGCGCGTCACGGTCAGGCCTGCCCCCCGGGGTCGCTGGACCCCGACGGGCGAGCGGGTCGAGATCACCTGGCGCTGACAGCGTCTACGGGTGAGGACCCCCCGTCCGAGGCAATCACGCCATGTTCCGTTCTCCGGCGATTAGACGGCAGATACGCCGTTCTATCGGCCTGACCTAGGCACGCGTTCTCGAACGGTCGGGTTTCGCCGAGGCAGAACCGCTCCGAGCCCGTGGATCCTCTCTGACCTGCTGAAACGCCATAGGACGGCAAGCGATCTCGGCGATATGTTCCTCCCGGCCGCAACTCACAGGGGTTGCGCCAGGACGGAGAGGAGGGCGAGATGCCCTGGACCGAGCTGGAGAAGCCGGACAAGTGCCCACGCTGCGGGAAGAAGCGGGTCGCCGTCTACTCGACGCCCGCCCTCCCCGACAAGGTGCACCCGATCTGCCGGGTCTGCGACGCGGAGACGCGGGCCGCCCGGAAGGCCGCGAAGCCTACGCCGAAGCCGAAGCCGGCTGCCCGGAAAGCCCCGGCCGCCAAGCGCAGTCGCTCGACCAAGGGCGCGGCCGCCTAACTCACATCACAGCAGCGACCACGAGGAGCCCGGCCTAATGGTCGGGCTTCTCGTCATGAGACGGGGCCTCGGCCCTTGGGCACGCCGGAATGCCGGTACTAGCTGTGCGGCGTTCGATGCCGCCCAAGATAGACGGCGATCCCGGCTGAACCACTGGGGAGCCGGCCGCCTTCCACGTACTCCATGAACTCAGTCGACGAGATGTCGAGGTCGTACCCGTTGAGCCGATAGAAGGCATACAGAGCGAGAACCGCCGTTTGCTTGTTCATCCGAGCAAACGGCTGCTTCTCGAGCAGGGAGTCGAGGAGGACGGCGCCCCGTTCGTCGACGGAATCCGGGTAGAACTCAACCTTCCCCTGGTGCCGTTCGACGGCTGCAACGAGCTGCTTCCAGTCGAGCCCGCCCATACCCGCATCGGGATCGCCGACGGACCGATCGCCGGTCAGCGCGCGGTTCTGCCGAACGAGGTCAGAGGTCTGGATGTATTGCACGGCGAAACCTTCTACCGTGCAGGCTTCGTCGTGGCAAGTTCGGGTTAGGGCGACAGCTTGTCGAGCAAGGCGTGGAAACGATCCTTGCCCTCGTCGAAGAACCTATCCACCTCTGCCCGGTGGGACTCAGCGGACACGAAGTCGATCAACGCCGCTGTAACAACGGCGTTCGCGCTCATGTCCAGGGCTCGGGCGCAGGCGTTCACGGCATCCCAGAGGTCCCCTGGGACCCGGATCGACGTGTGAGCAATCACGCCGCCCGTCTGGGCAGCCAGCGCCTCAGCGAGGTCTGTGAGCTTCTCCGCTCTTGCGGCCATTTCGCACCTCCTGTCCGGGTGACACCATGGCACCATGATGCCCAAACGTCAATGGTTTCAATCGGCCGGGAGCCGCCCCAGCTTGAGGCTGTTACGCTCTACGAGCGTAACCAGCACCAAATCCCCAGGTCAGAGGCAATGTCAGACCCGGCGAGTACGCTCCGGGGCGCGGCCTCCCGACCGATCAAAGCAGGGCGCCCCGGAGCGTACTCGCCGGGTGACGGCGCGGGCTCTTAAGTTCATCCGACCATTCGGATACGGCACCAAGGTAGTCCGGACTCGGCTCTCAACCCCTGGCGCAACACTTGGCACAGGGGGGAACCGTCGGTCTGGCCGTCTACGATCTCGGCATGGGATTCCCGTCGCCTCCCCCGAACCTGGATCCAATTCTCGCGAGGCTGGACGCCCTGGCCAAACCGCATCCCGACCTGGAGCCCGAGCAGGAGGAGCTGCTGGCGGGAATAGTCGAGGACGATGCAGGGCCCCGCGGGATCGGCGTCACCCGTTCATCCTGGTGACGACGTTCGACGGCACCTCGCTCATTGGGCCGACCTCCGAAATCACCTCTGTTGTTCCGGCAGACCTGCATGCTCTCCAGGACGAAGGGCTCCTTCGCGGCAGCATCAGCCTCGACGGCTCGGAGACGTTCGAGATCACGACGACGGCCGCGCCCACTACGCCTGGATGAAGGAGCGGGACGGCGAGCCCGGCTCGGATTGAAGCGGAGATCCGACATCTGATCGAGAGTCCGGGCTTTCAGGCACGGCACGTGGGCGCCTTCGCCCGGTGGAGAGAGGCCGAGGCCGCGCTGTGGAGCGCCGAATCGGTAGCCGAGTTCACGACATTGGCCACACCTGCCGCGAGGCAGTCCAGCTGTTCATCACCGACCTCGTCGAGCGGCACCGGCCCGCCGCCATCGAGCCCGATCCGCAGAAGACGGTTGCCCGCTTGAAGACGATCCTGGCAACGGTCGATCTCCCCACCGCGGTCGCCGCGTTCCTGAGTGCGCTCCTCGCGTACTTCGGCACGGTGAACGACCTCGTGCAGCGCCAGGAGCACGGGGCGCAGAAACAGGGCGACCCGCTCACGTGGGAGGACGCGCGACGCGTCGTCTTCCACTGTGGGCTCGTGATGTACGAACTCGACCGGGCGCTCGTGTAGCGATGTGGGACCCGCCCGCGATCCCGACCCAAGACCGGGTCGAGGTCGTCGACGAGACCCTCAACCACCTATGCGGCTGGTGCGGACAGTCGGCGTGGTTCCGGCTCCGCGCGGCGGCGTGGGCCGGGTTCCACTCCATCCCGACGGGTCGCGGACTTGACTACTTCCCCCGACTCGCCGCCATCTACCAGTGCGGCGGCTGCCAGAACGCAAGCCTCCTGGTCTGGATCACCTACGCGTCAAGCTCCCGTGCTGGCCGGAGGCTCGGTCGCCTGGAGCACACCTGGCCCTCCGGTCGCGCGCTGGAGATGGAGGACTTGCCCCACGCCGAGGTGCAGGCCGACCGCCTGGAGGCGTGGAACTGCTTCCTCCAAGACCAGCACCGGGCCGCGGTCCTGATGGCGCGCTCCGCGCTCCAGCGCGCAGTGCGTGCCCTGCTCGCCCACGAGGACGGCACCGTGGACGAGGCAGATAAGGGAACGCTGTTCAGTGAGCTGAACCTCCTAGTGGAGCGGGCTGTGATAACGGCACAGCTCCGGGCGAACGCGGACGAAGTGCGCATCTCCGGGAACGACGCCGCCCACCCTGAGGAGCTCGGTGCCGTGTCTCGCGAGGATGCGGAGGACAGCCTCAGATTCCTCGACGACTTCCTCGAGACAACGATGGCCGTTCCCGCGCGCCAGCGCGCCAGACGCGAACGTCGCGAGTCCGAGAAGTAGATCGGGGATCAGACTCGCCCGTAGCGGTCGAGCGCGTCTCGACGGTTAGCCTCGTCGACCCGCTCGCGCTCCTCGGCCTCGGCCGCGCGCTCCGCGTCACGCCCCCGCATCGCCTCGACCTCTCGGGCGTATCGCTCTCCGTCCTCCGCGAGCTCCTCCGCGAGTGACGGGCCGTTCGCCATGCGAGCCGCGCGGTCGGAGTTGATCCGGGCGAGCTCGCGCAGGTGCTCCCGCCCCTCGCGCTCGGCACGGACCTCCCGGACGAGCTGCTCGCGCGCCTCCTCGATCTGCTTCTGCCGCCTCTCGTCGGGAGTCGGTGGGACGGCGTCGGCGATGAGCCGCTTGTAACGATCGAGGTCGCTCTCCGACTTGATGTCGACGAGTTGGGTGAACCGGTTGGCACCGGCATAGACGACCGACACCTCTAGGAGCTCCACTTCATCCAGCCAGGTGGCGGCCTTGTCTCCTCCGCCGTATGGGCCAACGTGTTCCTCGACCACGGCGTATCCGATCGAGAACTCCCGAATGATGTCCTTGAGCAGAAGCTCGTAGACAGTCATCGCCTGCGTACTCGTGTCGAGCTCCAGTCGGCCTTCGATGACGAGCCCCTTCGCAGAGACAGTGGCCGCGGTGACCCCTCCGATGGCGGCTGTGGCGTCGATACGGTCGTGGGCATAGAAGAGAGGCCACAAGTACTGCCCCTGCCGTCCTGAGCGCTTGCCGTACGCCTCTCTGATCGTCCTGTCGTAGGCGCCGGGCGAGATGATGTCTCCCTGGGAGTCTGGCGGTGGACCGAACGTGCTAACGATCGCGGTAAAGACCCCGCGACCGTCCGACGGGCTCTTCGTGACGGTGGCGCGGGCGACCTTCACGCGGTGGTCGGGGGGACCGAGCGCCCGGATCACGTCTGCCAGGTCACTGGCGGTTTGTCGGTTCATCCTTCTGCACTCCTTCGATCTCGTTGACCTCGGCGATCAGCTCTGCGTCGATCCCGTCGACCGAGGTGATCGCGGCGTCCCTGATGACGACGCGGTGGCTCTGATCCAGCAGTTCAAGCAGGGTGAGTCGCAGCATGTCGGTCTGGCTCTGCAGATCTCTCCCCGCCCTCACGCCATACTTCTGCCGAAACGCCGCGACGTTCAGACGGCTCCACAGCTCCACCAGGTCGGCAGCGACCTCGGCCGCATCGAGGTACTTCTCCTCGGACTCGATCATTCGTTCTCCTTCTTGCCGTCGTGCTCGTGCGGCTCCGGGCCGATCCAGTTCCTCGCAGCCTCGGAGTCAGGTCGGTCAGGAGGCACGTAGTGCTGGCACCCCACCCAACGGCCGTCCGAAAGCTGGCGCGGCGTCTGGGCCTCCTCGGGGCGCTCCCTCGGTCGAAACATCACGCAGCTCCTTCTCTCTGTCGGTCCCATCGGGTGCGAGCGGCTCGCGCTGCCTTCTGCGACTTCGTCTCGCCCTTCGCCTCGGGGAACCCTCTGGCGATCAGGTCAGCCAGCAGCCGGCGGTGCTTCACCACGGCGTCCAGCGCGGGATTGCGAACGAGCTGACCGCGCGCACCCGGGATCACGGGCCCGTGCTCGTCGATCGCGGCCTCTAGCTGCGCGACCTCGTCGGCCGTCCGGCACATCAGGTCGAGGAGAGCTCGGCCATCGACCGTGTCCACCTCAAAGGCCGCCGTGATGGCAGCTCGTAGCTCGTCTCCTGTCACTGGTCTCTCTCCTTCTGCAAGCCGTTGCAGGTAGACTCACGCACCCTGCCGGGAGGGCTTGCTCTGCGCTGTGAGACGCCGATAGGCCGGCGTTCCCGAGGTGGGCACCCGCGTCGCTGGCTCTACGGCGCGTGCTCCCTTGCGGCTCCCCTCGGACAGGCCCCTCGGCCTGCCTAGGACGGCGAGAGTCGGCCCCACAGCCCGATCTCGTGCCTGCTCCGGTCGCTGTGCACCGATTCGCGCCGCACGCCGACCGCCGGAACAGGCGAAGCGTGTCCGGGCGCACGGCGACCCCGCGCTCGAAGCCCCCTCCCGCCCGCTGTCGCCGCTCTACCGGCGCGTGCTCCCGGGATCCGGCTTGCACCCCCGCGACGAGCCTCTCGTCTGCCTGGGTCGGCGGTGGCCCGCCTCCTCGGACATCTGCCTAGATCGGCGGTGAGCTGCTGGCTGGCAGGCTGGGCGGGCGAGTCCGGGGGCCTCTCGAACCGCTGACCCGGGCGGCGGCGGATCCATCTCGTCGTTGGACGAGATCGTGGGATTGCTCGACTACTTAATGCTGCCGTTCCGGATGCGGAATCGACGCACGGCGAGCAGCTTGACGCCGGGAACTCCGGATCGAGTCAGCCAAGCGATGCGATACGGACCGTCGCTAAGCGGTTCATCCTCCTGTCCCCGCGATCGCTCCGGATAGAGGGCGTAGTAGTGCTCGTTCGGCACGTCGTTGGCTCTTACGGTTTGAGGCGGTCGGACTTGCAGCGGAACGGGCCGACCACGCCTATACGCGACTTCGCATCTCAGGCTGGAATCGATCTCATGGCCCGGTGGCGGAGTGAGTGTCAACATGACCCGGCTTCCGGGGAACTCCTTGGACCAGAAAGGCTTGGGTGCCTTCCAGCTGGGATCAGCTCGTCTCCAGTCGTCGAATCGCTGGGGCCAATCCGGTCGGACGGCAAAGCTGATCGCCACAACGGCCAAGGCACCCGCCACGATGGCCCACGAGGGGCTCTTGTAGTCCGACAAGGCGATGGCGGCTGAGACCAGGATCCCGGTCAAGAGCGTGGCCCCCTGACGGATCTGGTCGCCCATGCCCGGAGCGTACGCCCATCGAGACCCAGGCAGACTGAGACACCGCCCGGCGCTCGCCGGGATGTCATGTCGGCTACAATGCCCGAGCCGAGGGCCTCATCTAGCACGAGGTCCGCTACCAAAAGGGGCGTCAACATGCCCAGCAACGGCAGCAGCATCATCCCTCCCGTCACGACAATTCACGGGTTCGAGGTGCATCCCACCGTGGAGTCCGACGGCACCGATGCCGGCGGGTCGAAGACCCTCGTGAATGGCAGCTGGTACAGGCTGACGCGCGGCGGCCACTTCTTCACGCAGGCGGCCGATACCCACACTCACCCGTGGCAGGACTTCGAGGAGTTCATCGCTACGGTGGCAGGTGCGGCGCAGGCGCTGAAGCGGTACCAGCAGCGCCGGGAGACTGACCTGCGCGTCTGACGAACGCAGTCGTCTTCGACGGTGGCAGCGGCAAGCCAGGAGGATGGCCTCTGCCCCCGCCGCCGTCTTTCGCCCGGTGACGCCAGAGTCGCCGGACACCTGGCAGGGAAGCGCGGGGGAAAGCGTCACGCTCCGTGACGCTTTAGGACGCCGCTCTCCCTCCGACTTGCCCGATGGCAGTCTCCGCAGAGCTTCAGGTACCGGGGATCAATCAGGACGGGGTGGCGCCTGCCTCGCTCCCGGCATCCGGGGCACACGACCAGCCCCTCGAACCTCGATCGCGCAGCGTCTCCTCGATCCCGGAGCCGTACCGTTGTCATCGTTCTTCCTCTTCTCGTCCCAGATAGCTGTTGACCTGCTCCCACCCCGCCTCAGTTCATAGGGGGCTGCTAAGTGTCCAACCAGGGATGGACGGACAGTTGGGTAGCACCCCAAGGAGGGCGAAAGTGTCCAACCAGTGGTGATGGCGGTGGGACACCTGGTGGGACATCCCGGCGGGACGCCTATGAGGTCAGCAGCTCCTTGACCATCTCGGACCAGCTGTCGCCGACGCGGAACCATCGGTCCGGCGTCCCACCTTCGCCGGGGACCGGCTCGCCCTTCTCGCGCCGGACCTTGCCGCGCTGTTCGAGCTTCGCGAGCCAGCGCCGCACCGTGCGCTCGGTCGCCTCGACTTCGAGCTCGTTGAGGACCTCCTCGATCGTGAGGCCCCTCGTGGCCGTCTCGAGGACTCCGAGCACCTCGTCGATCCCCTCGACCACGTCTCGCCGCATCCGGCCGAGATCCTCGCCGCGACCGTGCGACCAGCGCAGAGTCTGCTCCTCTGGGATCGACTCGACGCGGCCACCGACGTACTTGATCGTTCGAGGCATCTTGCCCTCGCCGACGACCGCGAAGATGAGGTCGTTGGCAGCGTGGAACTCCGTCGAGCCGCGAGCCCGGTGCTTGTCCCAAGGGGCCTGGTGCAGCGTCACCACCGCGGCGTTCTCCTCGCGCAGAGGGTCCAGGGCGTCCAGGCACGCGCCGATCACGTCGGCGGAGTTGCCCTGGTCGTCTTTCAGCCCAAACCAAGCCCGCGCGGTGTCGATCACGACGAGGTCCGCTCGATGGGCCCGCGCGGTTGCCACGATCATCGCGGCGATCTCACCCCACCGCTTCCCGAGCAGATCTGGATGGGACTTGCGGACGATCATCACCGGACCCGACTCCTCGAGGCCGAACGTGCGGAGCTTGTCGGCGACGGTGTCGCGCGACTCCTCGGTGAGGTAGAGGATCCGCCTTCCGTCTCGGACGGCGTCGACCATCCGCGCCCAGATCGTGAAGGACTTGCCGGCCTTTGACTGCCCGACCACGAGGGTCCGTAGCCGACGGTACGCGAGGTTTACGAGGACCGGGTCGAACATCTCGGGGGTGCCCCGGAGGATGTCGTCGGCCGTCTCGACCGGGAGCAGCAGCGCCACATCCCGCTCCGCGGGCCCGGCGTCTAGCTCCGCGCGAATGGCCTCCTCGGCCACGACTCGCTCCGCCGCCTCGATCACCTGAACGCGGATCATCGCGTCGTTCAGGGTCGCGTAGGCCCCGCAGGTCAGCACGTCCGGGCAGTCCCGCGGGTCGTCCGCGCAACCGGCGTGGTCGGTCCGCGTCGGCTTCGGGTAGAAGCGCGGCTCCTCCTTGATTCGCGGGGGGCACCCGATGCGCTCCCACAGCTCGCACTTCGGCTCGAGTGCAGTGCAACCGTCGTGCTTGGTCTTGGTCAGGGTGCTGCTCATGCCGATTCCTCTCCGGAGCGCGCCGAGGAAACGGCGATACGCCCCACGTCAGTGACGTGAGGCGTCAAGAGATGTCGATGCTTCACGTCGCGGATACTGCTGATGCTGATGCTGATGCGATCCCGTCGGCGAGCGTTGTCCGGGAGACCCCGAGGGGCCTCCCGGTACACGCTTCTCCGCGACGAGACACCGGCCTAAGCCAGTCCGAGGGCATCACTCCCCGGCGACCTACCCGGGCGGGTAGGACGATGAGCGCGCTCGGCGACCCCAGCCAACCAGGTGGGTCCGCGGCAGAGCGCGCGAAGCTCAGGAACTTTGCACTGCAAGGGTATTCATACCGCTCACCTAATAGACCCCGCCGATACGCCTTGCACTGCAAGGACTGCGGGATTGCAGTGGAGGACTGTCGACCAGCCGTTGGACGCAGCACTGCGGCAGCCTGGCAGTCCGTCGTGGTACTGTCACGGGGGCGTTACGAATGAAACGCGAGGATAACGATCCGCGGCTGCGACCAGGTCTGCCCAAGTGGGTGCGTCACGCCCCGCTTGACGAGCTGACCGAAGAGGACCTCGACCCTGCGACCTGGACGCCCACGCCGGGCCGACCACGCAAGTACGAGTCGAATGCTGAACGCCAGCGCGCATACCGCCAGCGGAAGGCCGAGAAGCGATCACGAGAGTGGGCCGAGCGACTCGGCGTCGACCTCCCCCCGGGGACCGTGCTGACCAGCCGCGACTACGGACGCATCGGGAACGAGGTGAAGGCGGGGAGGCTGCGACGCGGACCTCGACGCCCAAGCGGAGAAGCTCCGAAACCACCCCGGTGACGAGCGGGAGCAGGAGTGGCGCGGCTATCATCCCGCGACCGTGGCCGATCTGCGCATCTCGGAGAAGGCTGGCTCCTTCACCGAGTCCGTGATCCGGGAGATGACCCGCCTAGCGTCCGTGCACGGCGCGATCAACCTGGGTCAGGGCTTCCCTGACTTCCCGGCACCGAGCGAGGTGAAGGAGGCGGCCCGGCGGGCCATCGCGGAGGACCACAACCAGTACCCGATCACCTGGGGCACCGCGGAGCTCCGGACCGCGATCGCCGGGCACTACGAGCGGTGGTACGGGATGCACCTCGATCCCGAAACCGAGATCTGTGTCACGTGCGGCTCGACCGAGGCGATGATCGTCTCCATGCTGGCGACGCTCGATCCCGGCGACGAGATCGTGCTTTTTCAACCTTTTACGAGAGCTACAACCCGGACGCCATCCTCACCGGGGTCACGCCTCGCTACGTCGCCCTCCGGCCGCCCGACTGGACGTTCGACGAGGCCGACCTGCGCGCCGCGTTCACGGATCGGACCCGGGCCATCGTGATCAACACGCCGAACAACCCGACGGGCAAGGTGTTCGCGCGCGACGAGCTCGAGGCGATCGCGGCGCTGTGCGAACGATTCGACGCCGTCGCGATCACCGACGAGATCTACGAGCATCTGACGTACGACGGCACGCGCCACGTCCCGATCGCCACGATCCCCGGCATGCAGGAGCGGACGATCACGATCAGCGCGCTCTCGAAGACCTACGCCGTCACGGGATGGCGCGTGGGGTGGGCGGTCGCCGCCGGCCGGCTCATGCCCGGGATCCGCTCCGTCCACGACTTCCTCACCGTCGCCGCCGCCACGCCCCTGCAGCTCGCGGGGGTCGAGGCGCTCGCGCTGCCCGACGCCTACTACGACCGGCTCCGCGAGGAGTACGTCGAGCGCCGAGACCTGATGATGCGAACGCTGGGCGAGACCGGGTTCGAGGCGGTGGTTCCCCAGGGTGCGTACTACGTGATGGCCGACGTCTCCCACCTCGGGCTCGGCAGCGACGTCGAGACCGCGCACCACATGGTCGAGCGCGAGGGCGTCGCGGTCGTCCCCGGCTCGTCCTTCTTCTCCCACCCGGACCTCGGCCGGCACCTGGTGCGGTTCGCGTTCTGCAAGCGGATCGACACGCTCGAGGCCGCCGCCGAGCGGCTGCGGGTCCTCGCCGCCCGGGCGACCTAGAGGCCGCCCCACCCCCGGCCGGGAGCGAGCACGCCGTTCGGGTCGAACGCCGTCTTCAGCCTGCGCTGCACCTCGGCCGCCGGGACCGGCCCGTCGCCGAGCCCACCCGGCCCGCGGACCGTCGGGGCGATGCCGCCTGCCGCACGCACGCGTTCACGGACCTCTTCCAGGGGGCCGTCGGCGTCCTCGAGCCCGATCCACGCGATCCCCACGCCGGCGAGCGCTCCCCACGCGTCGCCCACGACGACCTCGGCGAGCCTCGAAGGGGGCACCGCCGCCTCGACCACGACGGAGGAGGGCTCCCACGGGCGCGTCGACGGGAAAGCGTCGTCGTCGACCACGCCGGTCGCCCCGGCCACGGCGGCCGTCTGCTCCTCGACCTCGGCGGCCCATCCCTCGAGCCTGAGCTCGACGCCCTCCGGTGTGACCATCAGGCCGGCCGGCGTGGGGACGGCGCCCATGGCCGCGCTCGCCTCGTCGAACCCCCCCGCCAGGCGGATCGTTCGGCGCGCCTCCGGGAGCGGGCGCACCTTGAGGGCGACCTGGACGACGACGCCGAGCGTCCCGAGCGACCCGCACACCAGCTTGTGCAGGTCGTAGCCGGTGACGTTCTTCACGGTCCGGGCGCCGCTGCGGACGAACCGCCCGTCGCCGGTGACGACCTCGGTCTCCAACACCGTATCGCGGAGCGCCCCCACCTTCAGGCGCCGGGGGCTCGACGCGCCGCTCGCGAGGACGCCGCCCACCGTGGCGTCGTCGGGCGCGTCCGCCGGCCACTCCTGCCCGCCCTCGGCGAGACGCCGCCGGAGGTCGCCGATCCGCATCCCGGCCTCGACGACCGCGATCATCTCGGCGGGCTCGTACGACACGAGCCGGTCGAGCTGGGTCGTCCAGAGCTCGGCGTCGACGTCGCACGGGTTCCCCTTGTCGATGTGCCGGCGGCCGCCGACCACGAGCAGCCTGCGGCCCTGCTCGTTCGCGGCCCGGACCGCCTCGACGGTCTCGGCCTTCGTCGGGGGATGGATCAGATCCACGCGCCCTCCGGGAGCTCGGCCGCGGCCTCCGCGGCGTTCGATCCTCGCGCCATGGCGAAGTCGCCGCACCGCGCGCCGTCGGGGAGCACCTTGTGCGGGTTCATCCGACCCTGCGGGTCGAACGCCGAGCGCAGGCAGGCCTGGGCCGACAGGTCCTCCGCCGAGAACACCAGCGGCATGAAGTCGCGCTTCTCGAGCCCGATGCCGTGCTCGCCGGAGAGCGCGCCGCCGGCGTCGATGCACAGCCGCACGATCTCCTCGCTTGCCTTCAGGACGCGCTCGAGCGTTCCGGGGACGCGGCGGTCGAACGACAGGAGCGGGTGCAGGTTGCCGTCGCCGGCGTGGAAGACGTTCGTGACGACCAACCCACGGCGCTCCGCGATCGCGTAGACGCCCTCCAGGACCTCGACGAGCTTCGATCGGGGCACCACGCAGTCGTGCAGGTGATAGTGCGGAGCGATCTGCGCCACCGCGCCGAACGCGGACTTCCGCCCCTTCCAGATGAGGGCGCGCTCGGCGTCGTCGGCGGCGACGCGGATCGATCGGACGGCGTTGGCTCGGGCGGCCGACTCGACGGCTGCGGCCTGGGCCTCGACGGCGGCGGGAGTGCCGTCGACCTCGACGATCAGGATGGCCGCGGCGTCGGTGGGGTAACCCGCGTGGGCGAAGCTCTCGGCCGCGACGATGATCCCGTGGTCCATCATCTCGACGGCGGCGGGGACGACGCCTCCTGCGATGATGTCCGAGACGGTTGCGGCGCAGTCGGTCACGGCCGTGAAATCGAGGAGCATGGTGCGGACGTCGGCCGGGAGCGGGGTGAGCCGGACGCACACGCCCGCGACCACGCCGAGCGTCCCCTCGCTGCCGACCATCGCCGCGCGGAGGTCGTACCCGGCCGCCTCCGGCCCCTCCGAGCCGAGTCGCTCCACGGATCCGTCGGGGAGCACCACGTCGATCGCGAGCACGTGGTTGGACGTCACGCCGTAGGCGAGACAGTGCGGACCGCCGGCGTTCGTGTTGACGTTCCCGCCGATCGAGGAGGTCTGCTGCGACGATGGATCCGGCGCGTAGGTGAAACCGTACGGACGGAGTGCGTTCCCGAGGTCCAGGTTCGGCAGGCCCGGCTCGACCCACGCCAGGCGGTCCTCGGTCCGCACCTCGAGGATCCGGGTCATCTTCGAGGTGACGACGACGATGGCGTCCCCGAGCGGCGTCGAGCCGCCGGCCAGCCCGGTGCCCGAGCCGCGCGGCACGATCGGCAGGTCGTGCTCGGCGGCGATCCGCACGCAGGCCACGACGTCCTCGACGCTCCGCGGGAACGCCACGAGCGCGCAGCCGCCCTCGACGAGGGACGCGTCGCGCGCGTAGAGGCGCCGCGCGAGGGGATCGGACAGGACCTCGGAGGGGCCGAGGGCGTCCTCGAGCGCCAGGCGGGCGGTCTCGACGTCGGCCATGTCGACGGCCGTAGGCTACGTCACGCCGGGGTGCGTTACGCGACCCGTCCCGGCCGGCCGTCGGGCGTGGCCAGCGGGCGGCCCTCCGCCTCCCACTCCTCGAGTCCGTTCGCAAGGTTGTGGGCGTCGAAGCCGCGCGCCCGGAGCATCAGGGTCGCCAGCTCGCTCCGGTTCCCCGACCGGCACACCACGACCGTCGTCCTCTCCAGGTCGAGCTGGGCGGTCGATCCCGCCAGGATCGCGTTGAGGGGCAGATGGATCGAGCCCTCGATCCGCCCGGCCACCCACTCGTAGGGCTCGCGGCAATCGACCACCTGCACCTCGTCCAGGTGCTCGGCGAGGCCGCGCGAGGTCGTGAGGTCCGTCGTGGTCTCGGTCATTGCAGGTGCAAATCCTATCAGCCGAGTGCGGAACGGCGGGCCCGCTCGAACGCCTCGAACGCGGCCGCCCCGAACAGGACGAACCGGACCTCCTCCACCACCGTCGTGGCCTCCAGGACGGCTCGGATCGCCACGGGAGCGGCCTCGTCCAGCGGGTATCCGTAGACCCCCGTCGAGATGGCCGGGAAGGCCACGGCCCGCGCGCCGAGCTCGTCCGCCACGTGGAGCGACTCCGCGTGGCATGAGGCGAGGAGGCCCGAGCGATCCTCGCCCTTCGAGTACACCGGTCCCACCGTGTGGATCACCCATCGCGCCGGGAGGTTCCCCCCCGTGGTCGCCACCGCCCCTCCGGTGGGGAGCCCGTCGGGGAAACGTGTCCTGCGGAGCTCTCGGCACTCGGCGAGGATGGCGGGCCCGCCGGCCCGGTGGATGGCCCCGTCGACGCCGCCCCCACCCAGCAGCCCGGAGTTCGCGGCGTTCACGACGGCGTCGACGGTCTGGCGGGTGAGGTCGCCTTCGACGAGCTCGATCGTGGGGGCCATCCCCTCATGCTACGAAGGGTGCGCCGCGAGGGAACCAGGGATTCGACCCGGGGTCCCCGACTACGGTGTAATAGGGGATCGAGCAGCGGAACGGACCCTGCCCGGCGGCCGCACCAGGTCGCAGCGCCGGGGCGGGCCGTCGAGGAGGAGGCCATGGCCGAGATCGTGATGGACGACGTCTCCAAGGTGTACTCGGACGGCACGACCGCCGTCTCCGACCTGAACCTCGGGATCGAGGACGGTGAGTTCATCGTCCTCGTCGGACCCTCCGGGTGCGGCAAGACGACCGCGCTGCGGATGGTGGCCGGGCTGGAGAGCATCAGCGGCGGCACGATCCGGATCGGCGATCGCGTGGTCAACGCCGTCCCACCGAAGGAGCGGGACATCGCGATGGTGTTCCAGAACTACGCCCTGTACCCACACATGAGCGTGTACGACAACATGGCGTTCGGGTTGAAGCTGCGCAAGATCGCCAAGAGCGAGATCGACCGGCGGGTCCGGGAGGCGGCGGGCATCCTCGGCCTCGAGGAGTTCCTCCAGCGCAAGCCGAAAGCGCTGTCCGGCGGCCAGCGACAGCGCGTGGCGATGGGCCGGGCGATCGTGCGCGAGCCCAAGGCGTTCCTCATGGACGAGCCGCTCTCCAACCTGGACGCGAAGCTCCGGGTCCAGATGCGTTCGGAGATCGCCAGGATCCAGCACGAGCTGGGCGTGACGACGATCTACGTCACCCACGACCAGGTCGAGGCCATGACGATGGGGGATCGGGTCGCCGTCATCCGCAAGGGCATGCTCCAGCAGGTCGGCGCACCGCAGTACCTCTACGACCACCCCTACAACCTGTTCGTCGCGGGGTTCATCGGGTCGCCGGCCATGAACCTCGTCGAGGCCTCGCTGACGCGCTCCGGGGACGGGGCCTCGCTCGAGTTCGGCGGTGTGCAGCTCGGCCTGCCCGAGGACGTCTTCGGAACGAAGCCGAACCTACGCACCTACGAGGGCAAGCCCGTCATCGTCGGCATCCGGCCCGAGGACATGGAGGACGCGGCCGTTGCCACGGAAGCCCCCGCCGACCGCAGGATCCGATCGAACGCGATCCTGCGCGAGTCGCTCGGCGCGGACGTCCTGGTCCACTTCACGGTGAAGGCTCCCCAGGTGATCACCGAGGACGTGAAGGAGCTCGCGCACGACGTGGGGGCCGAGGCGCTCCAGGCGGTCGAGGAGGCGGCGCAGGCGGGAGAGTCGACGTTCCTCGCCAGGCTGAACCCGCGGACGGGTGTGAAGGAGGGCCAGGAGGTCGAGCTGGTCGTCGACGTGAGCCGGCTCCACTTCTTCGATCCCGACACGGGCCTCGGGATCTACGGAGACGACGGCTAGGCCTCTCCAAGGGGGCCGACAAGGCCATCCGCCCCTCGATGTTGGGCACCCTTGGTCGATCCCCGCGGGCCTGGGCAACCGTAGAACCATCGGGTTGACCGCAGGGGGAACCCATCGGCGAGAATAGGGGCAAGGGGGAAGGAGGCACCATGCGACGACTGAAGTTCATCGTGCCGATCGCCGTGCTGTTGCTGGTGGCGGCGGCGTGTTCCAGCGACGACAACGGGGGAGGCTCGAGCGGCACCACCTCCAGCGGTGGCAACCAGGGCGAGAACACCGGCACGGTCAACGTGCTGAACGCCATGGAGCCGGAGGAGTCGACCGCGATCCAGGCGCTCGTGGACGAGCAGCTCGGCAACGTCGACTACACGGCGGAGATCGAGGCCTCGGCCGACTTCGAGGAGCAGTTCCAGATCCGCAGCGAGGGCGGCACGCTCGACATCGCCCTGCTGCCCCAGCCGGGCACCGTGGCCGCCCAGGCCGAGGCCGGCAACCTGGTCTCGCTCGAGGACCTGGGGTTCAACATCGCCGACCTGCAGGCCCTGTTCGGGGACTACTTCTTGTCCCTGGGCGAGTACAACGGCAAGCACTACGGGCTGCCCACCAACATCAACCTGAAGTCCATGGTGTGGTACCCCAAGGACGACTTCGACGCCGCCGGCTACACCGTGCCCACCACGTGGGACGAGCTGCTGGCGCTGTCGGACCAGATCGTGGCCGACGGGTCCACGCCGTGGTGCGTGGGCTTCGAGTCCGGCGGGGCCACCGGGTGGCCGGCGACCGACTGGATGGAGGACATCATGCTCCGCACGGCGGGGCCCGACGTCTACGACCAGTGGGTCAACCACGAGATCCCGTTCAACGACCCGGCCGTGGTGCACGCCGGCGAGGTCTTCGGCGACGTCATGTTCCACGACGGCTACGTGCTGGGTGGAGCCGCCGACACCACCTCGATCGCCTTCGGCGACGCTCCGCTGCCGATGTTCGACACCCCGCCGGGGTGCTGGCTGCACCGTCAGGCCAGCTTCATCAACGCCTTCTTCCCGGCCGATGCGGTGGCCGGCACCGACTACGACTGGTTCCCCCTTCCCCCCATCGACCAGGAAGGGACCCTGTTCGCCGGTGAGTTCGCCGTGGTGGGCACGAACGGGAACCGCCCGGAGGTCACGGACTTCCTGAACCAGTTCATGGCCGAGGGCATCCAGTGCGCCATCGGAGGGGTGACGGCGTCCTCCCGCATCTCGCCCAACATCAACGTCGGCCCGGAGTGCTACGCCAACTCCATCCTGGCCGACGCCTCCGCGGTGCTCACCAACGCCCTGTCCACCGGGACCGGACGCTTCGACGCCTCGGACATGATGCCGGCCGAGGTGGGCGTGGGCAGCTTCTGGACCGGGATGGTCAAGTACCTGCAGGACGGTCCGGACTCCCTGCAGGGCGTGCTCGACGACATCGAGGCGAGCTGGCCCGCATCGTAGAGGGACCACGAAGCACCTGATGCACGAGGGGAGCGGCCGCCCGGCGGCCGCTCCCCTCGGTTTGCGCGAAGGTAGCCCACCGAGAGAGGATGTCTCCTCGTGAGGACGACGGACGAGTCCGCGGCGGACTCCATGGCCGTGGTGCCGGGGGGTGAGCCCGGGGGCCCCTCGGATGGAGGGGCCGCCATCCCGCCCCTGCGCCTCGTCGTCGTGCTCGCCTCGGTCGTCGTGGGCGCAGTCCTGTTCCTCATCACCTTCAACTTCCTCCGCAACGCCGAGGCCAACCGGCTGGCGGTGGTCGGCGTGGCGATCGTGGCCGGGGCGGGCGGTGTCTTCTTCCTGTTCTGGGTGATGGACGAGATCGTGAACCTGCTCCCCGTCGGGTTCCGCGAGAAGGTCCGCCCGTACGTGTTCGTGGGTCCCGCCCTCGTCGTCCTCTCCGTGTTCCTCATCTACCCGGTGTTCAACACGATCCTGATCGCCTTCAAGGGCCCGAACTCGCGGAGCTTCGTGGGTTTCGACAACTTCAAGTTCGTGTTCACCAATCCGGACATGCTGCGCGCGCTCCGGAACACGGCCGGATGGCTCGTCCTGGTGCCGCTCGTCGCGGTGGCCATCGGCCTCGGTTTCGCCACGCTGGCCGACCGGCTCCGCCGCGGCGAGGCCGTGGCCAAGTCGCTGATCTTCCTGCCGATGGCGATCTCGTTCGCGGGGGCCTCGATCACGTGGCAGCTGATCTACAGCTACCGACCGCAGGGGTTCGGCAGCAACATCGGACTGCTGAACGGGATCATGCTCGGGCTGGGGGACAACCCGGTGAAATGGCTCGAGCTCCAACCGTGGAACAACCTGTTCCTCATGGTGATCATGGTGTGGATGCAGACCGGGTTCGCCATGGTGGTGCTCTCAGCGGCGATCAAGGCCATCCCGGACGAGATCATCGAGGCGGCCCGGATCGACGGAGCCTCCGAGATGCAGGTGTTCGGCAGGATCATCGTGCCCACCATCCTTCCCACGATCGTGGTGGTGACCACCTACATGGTCATCAACTCGCTGAAGGTCTTCGACATCGTGTTCGTCCAACCGGCGAACGCCGAGACGAACGGCACGGTCGTGGTCGCGGAACGCATGATCCGCTGGTTCTTCCTGCTCCAGAACAGCGGGCGCGGCGCTGCGATCGCCGTCGTCCTGTTCGTGGCGGTCGTTCCCGTGATGATCTGGAACATGCGGCGGTTCCGCGAGCAGGAGGCCACGCGATGAGCGCCCCGGCGATCCCGATCCCGACCGCGGACTCCAGGGCCCCCGGTGAGGTGCGCAAGGGCGGCTGGGTCATCCGGATCACGATCCTCGTCATCGTCGTGCTCTGGTCGATCCCGACCCTCGGCGTCCTCATCACCTCGTTCCGCCCCGAGGCGCTCGTCGACACGACGGGGTGGTGGACGGTGCTCAGCAAGCCGTTCCAGGCGGCCCAGTGGACCCTGGAGAACTACCGCCTCGCCATCACGGGGCAGGGCTTCGGGAACTCGTTCCTGAACAGCCTCGCGGTGGCGATCCCGGCGACCGTGATCCCGATCGCGATCGCGGCCTTCGCCGCGTACGGCTTCTCGTGGATGGAGTTCCGCGGGCGGTACGTCATGTTCGTGCTCGTCGTCGGCCTGCTGGTCGTTCCGCTGCAGATGGCCCTGATCCCGATCCTGAAGCTGTTCACCCAGGGCGTGACCGTGTTCGGGATGAAGATCTTCCCCGACCTCGATCTCAACGAGTCGTTCCTCGGGATCTGGCTGGCGCACACGGGGTTCGGGTTACCGCTCGCCACGTACCTGCTCCGCAACTACATCGGGTCGCTGCCTTCTTCGATCATCGAGTCCGCCAAGATCGACGGGGCCGACAACTTCACGATCTTCTGGCGGCTCATCATCCCGCTCTCCGTGCCGGCGCTGGCCGCCTTCGCCATCTTCCAGTTCATGTGGGTGTGGAACGACCTCCTCGTGGCCTACGTGTTCCTCGGCGGGGCCGGGCAGAACCGGGTGCTGACCGTCGCGCTGCGCGAGCTCGTGGGTGCGCGCGGCGAGAACTGGCACCTGCTCACCGCTGCGGCGTTCATCTCGATGGCGCTGCCGCTGGTGGTGTTCTTCTCGCTCCAGAAGTACTTCGTGCGGGGGCTGACCGCCGGCTCCGTCAAGGGCTGAGCCTCCGATGGTCCGGGCCCGCCGTTCCCCGCTGGCCGGTGCGTCGCCGATCTCTCCGCAGCGCAAGTGGCGGGCGATCACGCTCGCCACGCTCGTGTTCGTGCCGGCGTACCTCTCGCTCCTCGCGGGACTCGTCTCCGTCGTGTCGGACGATCCGGATTCCCCCCTCCCCGGCCCGTACATCGCCTTCGGACTGGCGCTGATCCCCTTCGTCTTCGTGGCCCTGGCCTTCCTCTCGGAGCACCCCAGGGCGCCCGGGGCGGTGATCAAGGCCATGATCTGGTGTCTCCTGGTGGGGATCCCGGTCTCGGCGATCGCCGCGGACGCGGTCACCGGGCTGGTGGCGGGCATGGGCGCCGGCGGCATCGTCGCGCTCCGGTCGGATCCGCTCCTCAGCTGGAAGGTGCGGGCACTCGCCGTCTTCCTGGCGTCGGCGTACACCTTCGTCATGATCCGTGCGGCGGGCGACGCGATGCTGCTGATCGCGCCGATCCTCCCGTTCACGAGCATCGGGGTTGCCGACCACCTCGTGGAACGCAGGATGGAGCGGCGGAAGCCCGGCGGGTGAGCTCCGCCTTCGACCTCGTGGTCCTTGGTGACGCGAAGCCGGACCTCATCGTCGCGGCCCCCGGATCGGGGTCGGCGCGGGGGGAGCGGCTCGTGGACGAGACCGTGCTCGCGCTGGGTGGTTCGGGAGCGATCGCGGCGTGCGGCGCCGCCACGCTCGGGTTGAAGGTCGCGTTCGCCGGGACGGTGGGCGACGACCCGTTCGGACGGTTCGTGACCGAGGCGCTTGCCGCGCACGGGGTGGACGTCGGGGGGATCCGCGTCGACGTGCAGCATCCCACCGGCGTCTCGATCGTCCTCAAGCACGATGAGGACGAGACCGTGCTCACCTCCGTCGGCACCGTGGCGACGTTCGGCGGCGAGCTCGTCGACCGGACGGTGCTGCGCTCTGCCCGGCACCTGCATGTCAGCTCCTACTACCTGCAGGACGCGCTCCGCCCGGCGCTGCCCGAGCTGTTCGACGAGGCGCACACCGCCGGCGCGTCCACCTCGATCGATCCGAACCGCGATCATTCCGGTGAATGGAACCGAGGTCTGTTCGACCTGCTCGACTCGACCGATGTGCTGTTCGCGAACTCCGCCGAGGTCCGCGAGATCACGGGCGTGGACGACGTCGACTTCGCCGCCGAGGCGCTCGCGGAGCGCGGGACCGTCGCGGCGGTCAAGTTCCTGAACGGCGGCGGGCTCGCCGTGTGGGGGGACGAGATGGTGCGCTCCGAGGCGCTCCCCACCTCGGTCCGGGACACGACGGGCGCGGGCGCCAGCTTCGCGGCCGGGTTCATCGCCGGGCGCCTCGAGGGCTCGTCGCTCGGCCGGTGCCTCGCCCTCGCCGTCGCCTGCGCGTCGCTCTCGTGTCGGGGCATCGGCGGGACGTCGACGCAGCCCACGATGGCGGAGGCCCTGGCCGCGCTCGAGGAGACCGCGTGATCCTCTGCGTCGCCGCGAGTCCCTCGATCGACAAGCTGTTCGAGGTGGAGCGCGTCGTGCGAGGGGAGATCCACCGGCCCCGGGCGTTCGTGCAGGTGCCGGGCGGCAAGGGGCTGAACGTCGCGCGCGCGGCGCACGCGCTCGGCGCGGACGTGCTCGCCACCGCGATCCTGGGCGGTCACGCGGGCACATGGCTCGCCGAAGCGCTTGCCGCGGAAGGGGTGCCGGGGACCTTCGCCTGGGTCGACGGCGAGACGCGCGCCTCGCTGTCGGTGGCCGACCTCGAGACCGGCGGCCTGACCGAGTTCTACGAGCGTGGCGACGACATCGGCGAAGAGGGGTGGCGTGGGCTGGAGGACGTCGTGCGCCGGGCCCTGCCGGGGCGTACCTGGATGACGATGAGCGGCAACCTCCCGCCCGGCGCTCCCGAGGACGGCTACGCGCGGCTGATCGAGCTCGCCCACGCGGCCGGCGTCCGCGCGGCCCTCGACGCGCGGGAGAGGGCGCTCGCGGCCGGGATCGAGGCCCGGCCGGAGCTGGTGAAGGTGAACGCGGAGGAGGCCGGCTGGATCCTCGGTGTCGGCCCGGCAACCGTCGGCGACGCCGGGGCCGCGGCGGCGAGGCTCCGCGAGCGGCTCGACGGCGCCGGGGCGGCCATCGTCACGTGTGGGGCCGACGGCGCCCTCGTGGCCGGACCCGACGGCGGCATCGTTCACGGGCGCCTCTACGTCCGCGGTCCGTACCCGGTCGGCAGCGGCGACGCGTTCCTGGGCGGCCTCGTCACGGCGCTCGACCGCGACGAGCCGTGGCGCGAGGCGATCGCGCTCGCGCTGGGCGCGGCCACCGCGAACGCGGAGATGCCGGGGGCGGGCCGCTTGGACCCGGTGGTGGCCGTGGAGCTCGCCGCGCGCGCCGATCTCTCGGTCACCTGAGCGACGAGGTGCGGTTCGGGCCCGCTGCTACGGTCTCGCCGTGCCCGGCCGCCCGCGAACCCACGTCCGTCCGGCCTCGGCCGTGCACGTGCTGTTCGTGCTGTTCGGGATCGGGATCGCGGCGTTCTTCCCTTTCTTCGCGCTGTTCCTCGACGACCGCGGATTGTCGCCGGAGCGCATCGGGGTCGTCATCGCGACGATGGCCGTGGGCCGGATCGCCGCGAGCCCGGCGTGGGGGCATCTCGCCGACACGACGCTCGGTCGCCGGACGACGTTGCAGATCGGGACGCTGGGCGCCGCGGCGACGGCCGTGCTGCTGTTCTTCTTCGACGCGTACGCGGCGATCGTGGCACTCGCGTTCGTGTTCGCGACGTTCAGCTCCACCACCGGGCCGAACATGGACGCGATCGCCCTCGAGCACCTGGGCGAGGAGCGGATGGGCGAGTACGGCCGGATCCGGGCGTGGGAGAGCCTGAGCTACGCGGTCTCGTGCCTGCTGATCGGGCTCACGCTCGAGCTCAGCAGCCCGGCGTGGACCATGCCGATCTACGCCGTGGCCGGCCTCGCCGTGCTGGGGTGGACGTCGACGCTTCGACACGATCGTCCCACGCACCACGAGCGGAGCGGCGGGCTCGGCACCGTCGGCGCGGTCTTCCGCGAGGCGCCGCGGTTCTGGATGTTCCTGGTCGCGCTCCTGCTCGTGTGGACGGGCTTCAATGCCGCGTGGAACTTCATCGCGCTGAAGATCGAGCAGGGTGGCGGCGGGCCGCTGCTCGTCGGCGTCGGCACGGCGCTCGGCGGGCTCGTCGAGGTGCCGGTGATGCGCCTGTCGTCCCGGCTCGGGCGGCGGTGGGGGCTCCGACGCCTGTTCACCCTCGGCTGCATCATCTACGCGTTCTGCTTCCTGATGTGGGGCATGATCGAGAACCCGACGATCGTCTCGCTCCTGACCGTGTTCGAGGGCCTCGCGTTCGGGCTGCTGTTCACGACCGGCGTGGTGGTGATCGGCACGATGCTGCCGTCGTGGCTGTACTCGACCGGCCAGTCGATGTGGGTCACCGTGAGCTTCGGTATCGCGCCCATCCTCGGCGCCGGCATCGGGGGATGGGTGTTCGAGACGGCGGGGACCGTGACGTTGTACGCGGGGGCGTCTGGCCTGGCGCTGGCCGGAGGGGGCGTCGCGTGGATCGCTCTGTCCGAGCCCGCGCTCGCCAACCCGACACCCGAGGTGGAGCCCGTGCTCTGACCCGGTTCGCGCCGGGCGCAGACGTTCGCGTACGATAGGTCGAAGGCCCACGAACGAGCTGCACGAACGAGCCGAGACGAGGAGGGAATGGACGTGGTCAGCGCGTACATCCTGATCCAGACGGAGGTCGGCAGGGCCAGTCATGTCACCAGAGAGCTTTCCAGCGTCAAGGGGATCGTGCAGGTCGACGGCGTCACCGGCCCCTACGACGTGATCGCGAGAGGCGAGGCAACGGACCTCGACGAGCTGGCGAAGGCGATCGTCATGCCGATCCAATCGGTCGAGGGCGTGACGAGGACCCTGACCTGCCCCGTCCTGCAGTTCTGAGCGGCCGCTGAGGCGCTTCAGGCCGCCCGGCGAGCGGCCGATACCCCCGAGGGGTCCACCGGGGCCTCCGGAGGTGGCGTTATGCCCCGCAACGCCGAACGCGGCGACATCGGTCTGCCGCTGGTCATCGTGATGGCGGTCGTCGCCGCGATGGCGTGGATCGTCCCCACGGTCTTCCTGGGGCACGAGGAGGCGGACAACGCCGCCGCCATCGTCGGAACCTCGGACCACCGAGGCTCGGCCGGGGCGTCGGGTGCGGCTCCCGAGGCGCCGGTCGACAGGGCGAACGACGTGCAGGGCCAGGCCACGCTCACCGAGGGGATCCGCGTCGCACAGATGTACTTCGCGGAGCAGGGCGGCTACGAGGGGTTCACGCCGCAGGCCGCGTCCGCGCTCGAGCCGGCGGTCACCTTCACCGGCGGCCCGGCCGCCCCCGGGACGGTGAGCATCCGCGGCGTCACCGCGACCACGGTCGTGCTGGTGACGGCCACGGGCCGAGGGGTCCTCTGCGCGGCGGCCGAGTCGAGCAACGTGACGTTCGGGCGCTCCGACGCGCAGGCGCCCGCGCAGTGCACCGGCGGCTGGTGAGGCTCACCCTCCCGGCGGCCGAGGTTCCCGGCGCTCCTATCCGGGTCACCCGGGTCCGCCGCCTCGAAGCCGAACCTCGTCTCCCTCGCAACGATCGCGGAGGCCGGCCGTAGGCTTTCGCCATGCGCATCGACGAGCGTGAGCCGGCGCCGCTGTCGCGCCGGACGCTCGCCGAGGAGGTCCTGGTCGTCCTGTCGCTCTCGCTGCTGGCGAGCGCGGTCTTCGCCGTCCTCAGCTTCCTCGAGGCGCCGCTGAAGGGCCAGACCGTCGTCACGGTCAACCAGAACCCGCACATCGAGCAGCAGGTGTTCCGGGTCCTGTTCGGCTTCGCGCCGGTGTGGCTCGTGACCTATCTGGTCCGCAGGGACGGCGGGCGCCTCGAGAGCCTCGGCCTGGCACTGGACCGTCCCGGGGAGGACCTCCTGCGCGGGCTGGCGCTGTTCGCCGTGGTCGCGATCGGCGGGATCGGGGTGTACCTGGGAGCGGTCGAGCTCGGGGTGAACCGGTTCGTCGTGCCGGTGCCGCCGCTCGGGCACTGGTGGACGGTGCCGGTCCTGGTCCTCGTGGCGACGCAGGCGGCGCTGCTCGAGGAGGTCGTCGTCGTCGCCTACCTGGTGACGCGGCTGCGGCAGCTCGGTCTCACGGAGGTGGCCGCGATCGGCGCGAGCGCGCTGCTCCGGGGGACGTATCACCTGTACCAGGGATGGGGCGGATTCGCCGGCAACCTGGCGATGGGACTCCTGTTCGGGCTCTTCTTCGTCCGCACGCGGAGGGCGTGGCCGATCGTCGCCGCGCATCTCCTCCTCGACGTCGGCGCCGGCGTGGGGTACATCCTGTTCCGAGAGCGCCTCCCCGGATTCTCCTGATCCGATCCCCCGTCCGGGGCAACTTAGGCCTTTCGATGGATGCGGTCGCATCACCCGCCGGAGCTACACTCGCCCAGCAGGTCGGGAAGGACGCGGGGATGGCTTCACTGCTCGAGTACCTCCAGGGGCGGGGACAGGTGTTCACCGTCATCCCCCACGGCGGATCCGCGGGTGGAGCCCGCGCCGGACGACTCCAGCGGGCGGCGCTGGCCAAGACGATCGTCGTCTTCGCCGGCGATGGGCCCGCCGTGATCGTGGTCCCCGCCACGTCGACGCTCGAGCTGCCGCTGGTGGCCGAGGCGGTCGGGGACCCCGACGCGCGGCTCGCCACACCGTGGGAGCTGGAGCGTTGGTTCCCCGACTACGAGCCGGGTGCGCTCCCGCCGCTCTCGATGCTCCTGCTGGTTCCGATGTACGTCGATCCCGCGGTGATCGAGCGCGACGAGGTCGTGTTCGCGGCGGGCCGCAAGGACATCTCGATCAAGATGTCCACGCGCGACCTGTTCGGCAACGACCCGATCGTGATCGCCCCGCTGACCTCCGAGAGCCGTGTCGCCGCCTCGACCTAGGCCTCCTGCGGGTTGCCGGGGGTCGGTCGTTCCCGGCGCCGTCGCCGAACCTCGTCGTCCTGGGGGGCCTCGGCGTCCCCTCGGTCGGCATGCGTCCCCGCGACGCGGTCGATCCGCACGCGGGAAGGAGCTCAGAGCGCCGCTCCGCGGGACCGCGGCTCGGAGATGGCGAGCGAGCCCGCGAGCCCGCGACCTGGGTCCTCCGTCGATCCGCCGACGGTGCCTTCGCACCACGGCGCCCTCGCCGGGGGCGCCTCCGTCGGCTCGCTCCGGCCCCCGGAGCGGACGGCGGCTCTCGTTCCACGCCTGAGGGCGGCCCTGCCCGATCCTGCCCGAGCTCGGGGGCGCGGTCAGCTCCAGCTCGGGAACCAGGCGCGGAGCTTCCAGCCGGCGTCGGAGATGGGTCCCCCGGTCAGGACCGGCCAGAACCAGACGAACAGGCCCACGGCCACGACCACGAAGCCGATCGCGACGGGGACGTACGGACGAACGGAGCGGACGCCGTTCGCCGTCGACGGCAGGCCTTGGAGCCGGATCTCGGACAGTCGCTTCAGCGCGAGCACGCAGGCCAGCACGAAGAAGGGCGTGATCGGCGTGGCGTAGAACAGGAACTGGGGCCGGGAGACGAGGAACCAGGGGAGGTACAGGCCCGCGATCGCCACGACGGCGAACCCCGCCCGCCAGTCCCGATCCTGAATCCACAGGTACGCGACGTACGGGATCGACAGGAGGGCGCCCCAGAAGATCGCCGGGTTCCCGTTCGTGTAGATGACCTGCCGCAGGCCGTTCTCGTAGTGCGCGTAGTACAGGACCGGCCGGTACAGGAGGATCCACTTCCACGCCTGGGAGAGGTACGCGTGCACGGGCTCTCCGGTCGCCGGGTCGGTCGTCTGCAGGTGTCGGTGGTAGTCGAAGATCGCGGCCTGGAGGTGGGACCACTCGCGAAGGCTCCAGCCGAAATGGGCGAACCACCCCACGTACGACGCCACGTAGACGAGGGCGGGAACGACGACGAAGGCCAGCACCAGGCCGAACCCCTCGGCCGGGATCGACTCGAGGATCGGCCGGCCCGACCCGGACCGCCGCCGGCGCGTGACCTCCCAGATGAAGGACAGCGCCACCACGGCGGCGATCGCGGTGAGGGCCGACCACTTGGTGGCGAACCCGGCGCCGAGCGCCGCTCCGGCGGCGAAGCGCCAGGGGCGCCACAGCGGTGACGGCGCCCGCCCGGCGGGCTCGGGCGCCGGGGGCAGCGCCGCCTCGGGATCCGGGGCGCCCGCGGCGGGCGCGGCGTCGACGGGCGCCGGCTGCGCGTGCGGTCCCGCCCGCTCCGCGGTCCGGCGTTCGATCCACCGCCGGTCGAGCAGGAGGAGCACGAACCCGAGGACGATCCAGAACGTGACGAAGATGTCGAGCATCGCCGTGCGCGACTGCACGAAGTTCATGCTCTCCACGGCGAGGAGCAGCCCGCCGGTGAACGTCCAGATCGGACTGCCGAACAGGAGCTGCACGATGACGGCGAGGAGCATCACTGAGGCGGTCCCCGTCACGGCGCTCGAGACCCGCCAGCCGTAGGAGCCGGTTCCGGACACGAGCTCGCCCGCCGCGATCATCCACTTGCCGAGGGGGGGGTGGACCCACGCGCCCGTGTCGTTCCGGTTCTCGCGCCAGTACCGCTCGTCGGAGCTGTTGACGTCGCAGCGGTCGTCCGAGTAGCCGAGGTAGATGCACGCCGACTTCGAGTAGTAGTACTCGTCGAAGATGCGACGCTGCGGATAGCCGAGGTGGGTGAAGCGGAGCGCGCCGGCGATCAGCCCGACCGCGAGGACGGCCACGATCGGCCGATCGAGCTTGCGGAGCAGCGGGAACATCCGGCCGATGGTACGGCAGGGGTGGGCGTTCGTCGGGAGCGTCTCACCGGGGCGCCCGGTCCTTGAGGCGGACGACGAACTGCAGCCCCTGGAAGACGTCGTCGATCGCCGCGGACTTGTTGTCCACGAGCCCGGCGTCCAGTCCCACGCGTTGCACGTCCTCGAACGTCAGGTCGGTCGGCACGCCGGAGGCCCGCTTCGGCCAGGCCACCCACAGCCGGCCCGCCGGATCCAGCGCCCGGGCCAATGAGGTGAACCGTCGAAGGAGCTCGGCGCGCCGGGTGGTGAAGAGCACCACGACGTCGAGGGGGCCCCGGACACGGTCGCGCATCTCGACGCCGCCCGGCAACGGAGCGAGCGCGAAACCCTCCGGCGCTGCCAGCACGAGCACGCGCGAGCCCTCACGCACTCCGAGCTTCTTCGGGAGCGGGGTCGCCGAGTAGTCGGCGTGACCCTTCGGAGACATGGAGGGGACTCTAGCGCCCGGGTCTACGCCGTTCGGCGGTGTGCGCCCGAGACGAAGCGTGCGAGCATCGACACGTGAGCGGACGGCTGTATCTCGTTGGGACGCCGATCGGCAATCTCGGCGATCTCTCCGACCGTGCGCGCGAGACCCTCGAGTCCGCCGAGATCGTTGCAGCGGAAGATACTCGAAGGACCGGCCGATTGCTGGCGCACCTCGGGATCAAACGGCCGATGCTCTCGCTGTTCGAGGGGAACGAGCGCGAGCGGACGAAGCAGCTGCTGGCGCGCCTCCGCGAGGGGAAGGACGTCGCGCTCGTGACCGACGCCGGGATGCCGTCGATCTCCGATCCGGGATTCGTGCTCGTCCGCGCCTGTGTGGAGGAGGGGATCGACGTCCGGGTCGTCCCCGGACCGTCCGCCGTGACCGCGGCGCTGGCCGTGTCCGGACTGCCCGTCGACCGGTTCGTGTTCGAGGGATTCCTCCCGCGCCGCGCGGGCGAGCGCCGCCAGCGGCTTCGCGCCCTGGCCCACGACCCGCGAACGGTGGTCGTGTTCGAGTCGCCGGTCCGCGTGGCGACGCTGCTGCGCGACGTGCTCGTCGAGCTGGGGGACCGGCGGATGGCGCTCGCACGGGAGCTCACCAAGCTCCACGAGGAGGTCGTCAGGGGCCGCGTGGCCGAGGTCCTCGCCCGCCTGGCCGACTCCGAGCCCAGGGGCGAGGTGGTCGTGGTGATCGAGGGCCGTCAGGAGGAGGACGACGACGACCTCCCGGGGATGGTCGCGGAGGCCCGTCACCTCGTGAACGGCGGCATGCGCAAGCGGGAGGCCGCCTCGACCGTCGCCCGCCGCCGCAACGCCAGCGCCAACGTGATCTACGAGGCGCTGGTCCGGGGGAGCTGATGGTGGCGCCGAGCCTCCCCCCGCCCCCGCCGGGTCTCCCCTCCCCGCCGATGCCGGCCCCGCCTCCGGGGGCGGGTCGCCGTGGCGGGGCGTGGGGCCCGAGGGTGATGGTGGCGCTCGGGATCGCGCTCCTCGTGGCCCTCGTGGTGGGCAACGACGGCCTCGGCTCGTCCGTTCAACGTGACCGGGACGCCTCGGAGCGCGACGCCTACTCCTTCGTGGGGGAGACGGCGGCCGGCGCTCCCTATCGGTGGGACCCGTGCTCGCCGATCCGCTACCAGGTCGACCTGGCCGGGATGCCGGAATCCACGCTCGACGACGTCCGCGAGGCGGTTCGGCTGACGTCGGAGGCCTCGGGGCTGGCGTTCGAGTTCGACGGGCTCGTCCAGGGCACGTCTCCCGCGGACCTCGTCCGCACGATGGACTTCGTGGCGATCGGCGGGGACGGCTCGGCGGTGTGGTCGCCGGTGCTGATCACGTTCGGCTCCGAGGCGCTCCTGCGGAGCCTGGACGTCACCGACGCGGCCGGCGTGGCGTTCCCCGTGACGAGCCGGCTCGACGCCGATCAGCTCGTCAGCGGCCTGATCATCGTCAACACCGACGCGCACCTCGTCCCGGGGTTCGCGAACGCGATGTCGATCGGCCCGGTCCTGGAGCACGAGCTCGGCCACATCGTCGGCCTCGGTCACGTCCGGGCGCCGTTCGAGCTCATGAACCCGGCCCCGGTGGTCCGCCGGTGGAACGTGGGGGACCTCGCCGGGCTGCGGCGTCTCGGCGCCGGATCGTGCCAGGCCGTCCCGGAGGCGTCGTCCTCGACCGCCGGGCTCGTCCCGGGGCGGCCGCCCTCCTAGCGCGGCACCCCCGCTAGGATGGCCCGACCATGGGCAGGGACGTCTTCTACATCACGACCCCCATCTACTACCCGAACGACGTGCCGCACATCGGCCACGCGTACACGTCCGTTGCCGCGGACTTCATCGCGCGGTTCCATCGACTCCGGGGCGACGAGGTGTTCCACCTCACGGGGACGGACGAGCACGGGCTCAAGCTCCAGCGCGCTGCCGAGGCGGCGAGCCAGGACCCCAAGGCCTGGGTCGACGAGATGGAGCCGAGGTGGCGCGAGGTCTGGAGCCGCCTTCGGATCGCCAACGACGACTACATCCGAACCACCGAGCCGAGACACGAGCGCGCCGTGGAGCGCCTCCTCCAGGCGGTCCACGACAACGGCCGGGACGACATCTATCTCGGGACGTACGAGGGTCTGTACTGCGTCTCCTGCGAGCTCTACTACACGGAGGGCGACCTCGTCGACGGGATGTGCCCCATCCACGGCCGGCCCGTCGAGCGGGTCACGGAGGAGAACTACTTCTTCCGACTCTCGGCGTACGGGGACCGGCTCCTCGAGCACTACGAGCGGACCCCTTCGGCCGTCGAGCCGGAGACCCGGCGCAACGAGGTGCTCAGCCTGATCCGGGGCGGCCTCCAGGACTTCTCGATCAGCCGGACGAACTTCCGGTGGGGGATCCCGCTCCCGTGGGATCCGGACCACGTCTGCTACGTGTGGTTCGACGCCCTGACGAACTACATCACGGCCGCCGGCTACGGGACGGATCCTGATCGGTTCGGCCGCGTGTGGCCGGCCGACATCCACCTCATCGGCAAGGACATCCTCCGCCAGCACGCCATCTACTGGCCGGCGATGCTCATGGCCGGCGGGGTCGAGCTGCCGACCCAGGTGTGGGCCCACGGGTTCCTCACGGTGGGCGGACAGAAGATGTCGAAGACCAACGCGACGGGGATCCACCCCTTCGAGCTGACCGACCACTTCGGGGTGGACTCGTACCGCTACTACTTCATGCGCGAGATCCAGTTCGGCCAGGACGGCAGCTTCTCCTGGGAGTCGATGGTCGACCGCCACAACGCGGACCTCGCGAACGGGCTCGGCAACCTGGCGAGCCGGGTGCTGGCCATGCTCGCCACGTCGTTCGACGGCGCGGTTCCTGAACCCGGGGTGGAGGGTGCCGAGTCCGACCTGCCCGCCGTGGTGCGGGACGCCGCCCGCACCTACGACGAGCACATGGCGGCGCTCCGGCTCTCGCAGGCGCTCGGCGCGGTGTGGAGCGTGGTCGAGCGGGCCAACCACTACCTGGTCGAGAAGGAGCCGTGGAAGGTGGCGCGAGAGCCGACGATGCGCGCCGAGCTCTCGGGCGTCCTGTACGCCGCCGCCGAGACGCTCCGGGTCCTCGCGATCCTGATCTCCCCGATCATGCCGGACGCCGCCGCGCGGCTGTGGGATCAGCTCGGGATCCCCGAACCCCTGGCCGAGCAGCGCCTGACCGCCTCGCGATGGGGCGGACTGAAGCCCGGGACCATCACGAGCAAGGGCGAGTCCCTCTTCCCCCGCCTCGACTCCTGAATGAACGTTCCCGCGGACGCGTTTCACGTGGGACCCATGCCCTCGAGTAGTGGTGCACGGGGCGTGGACACGTCCGGAGGCGGTCGCCTTGCTCGCCGGAGCGCGTTTCGACCCCAGGTCGAGGAAGCCTGAGCGGGTTGCCCGGTGGACGAGCCCAAGCCTGAAGTGTCGGTGGAGAGGACGGCGGTGGATTCGCACTGCCACCTGTTCCTGCTCGAGACGGGGCCAGGGGAGGCGGTCGAGGAGGCCCGGGAGGCCGGCGTCGGGACGATCGTCTGTCCCGGCATCGACCCCGAGACGAGCCGCCGGTCCGTCGAGCTCGCCGGGTCGCTCGACGGGGTGTTCGCCGCCGTCGGGATGCATCCCCACGACGCCGCGCGCTTCGACCCTCGAGCCCGGGCCGAGATCGAGAACCTCCTCGCCGAGCCGCGCGTGGTGGCGGTGGGGGAGTGCGGGCTCGACTTCTTCCGCATGCACTCGCCGCGAGCCGATCAGGAGCGCGCCTTCCGCACCCAGGTCGCGATGGCGCGTCAGGCCGACCTCCCGCTCGTGGTCCATGTTCGCGACGCGTGGGACGAGATCCTTCGACTGCTCGATGAGGGTTCGGCCGAGCGCGTGGTGCTCCACTGCTTCACGGGGGATGTGGAAATCGCGCGCGCATGCGCCGCGCGCGGTTGGTTCCTCTCGTTCGCAGGGAACATCACGTATCCGAAGAACGCGCATATCCGCGATGCAGCCGCGGCCGTTCCGTTCGAGCGTGTGCTCGTCGAGACCGACAGTCCGTTCCTCGCGCCGCAGCGGATCCGGGGACACGACAACGCGCCGGCGAACGTCGTGGACGTGATCGCTGCGATCGCCGCTGCGCGTGCAGAGCCTGTGGAAAACGTGCGCGCGACGACGGCTCGCAACGCCGCCGCGGCGTTCCCGCGCCTCGTTTGAACGCCCGAACGAGCGTTCGGACTCAAGTTTGCAGTAAGGGTTGAGGGTTTGATACGGTGCCGGTCCGTGCGAGTGAAGGCTTCGGTCCGGCCCAGCCGCTTCCCCCCGAGGCCTTCTTCCGACAGGAGGAAGGTCTATGCGGGTTCGCCCCTCGCGGGTCCGGAGGCTCCGGGTCCGCAAGGCGATCGGGAACCTGGCTCTGGCGAGCTCCGTGCTCGCCCTGGCCGGCGGCTACCTCGCGATCCAGAAGAGCGTGACCCTGGTGATCGAGGGGCGGCCGGAGGCCGTTCGCACGATGAGCGCGAGCGTCGGGGAGCTCCTCGACTCGCAGGGTATCTCGCTCAGCTCCGACGACCTGGTGGTGCCGTCGCAGGGCACCCCGCTCGTCGACGGGATGACGGTCTTCGTGGACCACGGCTTCGTCAGCGCGGCCGCGAGTTGGAGGCCTCCGGATGTGGGGGTCTGGGTGGTGGATGGGGTGACCGGGCCGAGCGCGATGCTCTCGGCGCGGAGCACCGAGGACTGGTTCTCCGCGGGAACCTCGGTCGGACAGCGGGCGGTGACGGCGGCACGCGTCGTGGCGATGGGGAAGGACCACGACGTGTTGACCAACGCCGGATCCGTCGGCGAGCTCCTCTCGGCCATGGGGATCGAGCCCGACCGTAGCGACCGCGTCCATCCATCACCCAGCACCCCCCTTCACCCCGACCAGACGGTTCGATACGTCTCCATCGACTACCGGGTCCGGGAGCGCCGCGTCCCGATCCCCTACACCACCTTCAGCGAGTACACGAGCGACCTTCGCCCCGGCCAGGCGCGTCTGACCCGGGCCGGGGCCGACGGTCTCATGCTCGAGCGCTATCGCATCAAGATCGTGGACGGCCGGGTGGTCACGCGCGAGCTCCTCATGCGCACCGTGGTGCGTGAGGCGACGCCGGCCCGGCGGCTCGTGGGGCCGGCGGCGACGGCCGCCGACGGACTGCAGCTGGGCGAGGCGAGCTGGTACTCGTTCGCGCCGGGCGACGGCCTGACGGCGGCGCACCCCTGGCTGCCCTTCGGTACGGTGGTCACCGTCACGAACCTCGCCAACGGCAAGAGCGTGCAGGTGGTGATCAACGATCGGGGACCGTTCGGGGGGCGCGTCATCGACCTCAGCGCGCAGGCCTTCTCCCGGCTCGCCCCGCTCAGCCAAGGGGTCTGCCAGGTCCGGCTCACCTGGTGAACGTCCGCCCTCCCTGGGGCGGTCGGCGCTCCGGGGGCTGGCCGAGCGCTACGGCGTCCGCCCGACGAAGGCGCTCGGGCAGAACTTCATCGCCGATCCGAACCTCGCCAGCGCCATCGTGGCCGACGCTGGTGTCGGTGCCGGCGACCCGGTCCTCGAGGTCGGCGCTGGTTTCGGCTCGATCACCGTGGCGCTGGCGGACGCGGGGTGCGAGGTCCTCGCCGTCGAGTTCGACCGGCAGGTGGCGCCGGCGCTCCGCGAGGTCGTCGCCGGCCGCCCGGGCGTCCGGGTGGAAGAGGTCGACGCGATGCGGGCGGACTGGCCGGCTCTGCTCGGCGACGGGGTCTGGTCGATGGTCTCGAACCTCCCGTACAACATCTCCGTCCCCCTGATCGTGGAGCTCCTCGAGCGCGTCCCCCGGATCCGGCGGTACGTCGTGATGGTGCAGCGAGAGGTCGGGGAGCGGTTCGTCGCCGGGCCGGGCGACGAGGCCTACGGAACGGTCAGCGTTCGCCTCGCGTATCGGGCCGACACCGAGCTGGTCCGCCGCGTTCCCGCCACCGTCTTCTGGCCTCGCCCCAAGGTCGACTCGGTGGTCGTGCGGATCGTGCCGCATCCGCCGCGCTTCGACGTCGATCGCGACGCGCTGTTCCGTGTGGTCGAGGAGGGGTTCGCCGAACGGCGCAAGACGATGGCGAACGCGCTGCGCCGGCTCGGGCTCGGCCTGCCCGACGCGAACCGCGTGCTCGAGGCCACCGGCGTGCTCCCGTCGACCCGTGCCGAGGACCTCGGGCTGGAGGCGTTCGCCCGGATCGCCACGACGTTGCTCGAGGAGGGCTGGCGGCCGTGAGGATCGAGCGCGAGGCCAACGCGAAGATCAACGTGTTCCTGCGCGTCCTGGCGGCCAGGGAGGACGGCTACCACGACCTGGAGAGCCTCGTCGTCCCGATCGCGCTCGCGGACCGGGTCGTCGCCACGACGGACGACGCGCTCCACGTCGAGACGACCAGTGGCCCGAAGCTCGGCGGTGAGGTTCCGGCCGGCGGGCTCAACCTCGCGCTCGTGGCGGCCCTGGCCCTGGCCGACGCCTGCCCGAACGCCGGCGGCGCGCGCGTCGAGATCGACAAGCGGATCCCGATCGCCGCGGGACTGGGAGGGGGAAGCGCGGACGCGGCGGCGACGCTGCTCGCCCTCAACGAGCTGTGGCGATGCGGGCTGGACGTGGCCGGCCTCGCCGACGTGGCGGAGCGGATCGGCTCGGACGTTCCGGCCCTGCTCACCGGGGGGCCGGTGCTGATGTCGGGACGGGGCGAGCTACTGGCGCCGGCGGAGTGCGCAACGTACTGGTGGGTGGTCGTGAACCTCGGGTTCGGCGTGCGATCGCCGGACGCCTACCGGTGGTGGGACGAGGACGGCGGCTCGCGAGGCCCGGACCCGGACCTCGTCCTGCGGGCGGCCGCGGGGGGCGACCCCGAGGTCCTCGGCCCCCTCCTGTTCAACGACCTCGAGCCCTCGGTGATCCGGCGCCACCCGGAGGTGGGAGCGGCCAAGACCCGGCTGAAGGAGCGCGGAGCCGTGGGCGCCGTGATGACGGGGAGTGGCTCGGCGGTGGTCGGTCTGGCCCGCCACGAGGAGGAGGCCCGGGCCCTCGCTTCCGCGTTCGAGGATGCGGTCGTGGCGGCGGGACCGCCGGCCACCGTGCGGCGATAATCCCAACAGATCCGGGGTCGTCTAACGGCAAGACGCGGGCCTTTGGAGCCCTCGATGGAGGTTCGATTCCTCCCCCCGGAACGATCGCGCAGCGCGAGGCCGCCGGGTCTGACCGGCCGCCTTGTCGAGCCCCGGCGTGCGCGGGTACAAAGGGGTGCTCCCGCCGACCGAGAGGAGCTCCGTGGCCAGGCCGACCCGGTCCCGCTCGCTCGCCGCGGTGGTGCTCGCGGCGGGCAAGGGCAAGCGGCTGAAGTCGTCGACACCGAAGGTGCTCCACCCGGTCTGCGGGCGCCCGTTGCTGTGGTGGACCCTGCGGAGCGTCGTGGCGGCGCGTCCCACCCGGATCGTGATCGTCGTCCACCACGGGGCCAACGAGGTGCGCGAGGCGGTTCCCTCGTGGGGCATCCGGCCCGAGCCGGTCTTCGTCGAGCAGGGCGAGGCGCTGGGGACCGGCCACGCCGTCCTGGCGGCGGAGAAGGCCGTGGGCAGGGTGGGCGAGGTGCTCGTGGCCAACGGCGACTTCGACCCCGTGGAGCCGGCGGACGTCCGGGCCCTGCTCCGGCTGCACCGGAGCGCGGACGTCGCGGCGACGTTGATCACCACGGAGCTCGACCGGCCGGGGACGTACTCCCGGATCGTCCGGGAGGGCAGACGGCTCGTCGCGATCGTAGAGGGGACCGACGCCTCGGCGGCGATGCGGGCGATCCGCGAGGTCGGTACCAACTGGATCGCCTTCCGGCGCCTCGACCTGTTCCGCACGCTTCCGTCCCTGGGCCGCGACAACCGGCAGGGCGAGTACTACCTGAACGACGTGTTCCACGTCCTCATGGACAAGGGCGAGTCGGTGGCCGCCCTGCCCGTGGACACCGGGGGCGTCCTGGGCGCGAACTCGCGGGCCGGGTTCGCCGAGCTGGCGCGCGCGCTGCGCCGGCGGATCAACGCGGGGCACCTGGCGAACGGCGTGACGATCCTCGATCCCGAGACCGCGTTCATCGACGTCGGCGTCCGGATCGGACGGGACACGGTGATCCACCCGCTGACGTTCCTGGAGGGCGAGACGCGGATCGGACGGGGATGCGAGGTCGGACCCTCGGCCCGCGTCGCCGACTCACGCCTGGGGGACGGCGCGTCCGTCCAGTTCTCCGTCGTCCGGGGGGCGCGGATCCGCGCGGGAGCGACCGTCGGCCCCTTCGCCTCGATCCGCCCCGGCACGGACCTGGCGGAGGGGGCCAAGGCCGGGACGTTCGTCGAGATCAAGGCCTCCACGGTCGGCCGAGGATCCAAGGTTCCTCACCTGTCGTACGTGGGCGACGCCACGATCGGAGAGGGGACCAACATCGGGGCGGCCACCGTGACCGTCAACTACGACGGGTACGAGAAGCACCGCACGACGATCGGGAACAAGGTGCGGATCGGTTCGGATACGATGCTGGTGGCGCCGGTTCGCGTCGGCGACGGGGCTGTGACGGGAGCGGGATCGGTGATCACCAAGGACGTGCCGCCCGACGCGCTCGCCGTGGAACGTTCGGAGCAGCGGGTGGTGCAGGGCTACCGCCGGCGCAAAGACGCCGAGGCCGCCGCCCGGAGCGAGCGCAAGGGCAAGGGGGCGCACTGACGTGGAGATCGTCACCAAGAAGAAGCTCATGCTGTTCTCCGGGACGACGCACCCCGCGCTCGCCGCGGAGATCGCCGACAACCTCGGCGAGCGCATCAGCCCGATCAAGATCTCGCGGTTCGCGTCGGGGGAGATCTACGTCCGCGCCGAGGACAGCGTGCGAGGCGCCGACGTCTTCATCGTCCAGACGCACGCTGAGCCCATCAACGAGTCGATCATGGAGCAGCTCGTGATGCTCGACGCGATGAAGCGCGCCAGCGCCAAGCGCATCACCGCGGTCGTGCCGTACTACGGCTACTCGCGACAGGACAAGAAGGGCATGGCGCGCGAGCCGATCAGCGCCAAGCTCATCGCCGACCTGCTCACCGCGGCCGGCGCCGACCGCGTCGTCTCGGTCGACCTGCACGCCGGGCAGATCCAGGGCTACTTCGACTTCCCCTTCGACCACCTCACCGCGCTGCCGGTGCTCACCAACTACCTGCGCGAGGAGCACGGTCTCTACGACGGCGACGTGGTCGTCGTCGCCCCCGACGCCGGCCGTATCAAGACGGCCGAGCGCCTGCGCGAGTATCTCCACGCCGACCTGGCGTTCCTCTACAAGCGCCGCTCGCGGACCGAGGCCCACAAGATCGAAGAGATGGCGGTGGTCGGCGAGGTCGACCGCCGGCCGTGCATCCTCGTCGACGACATGATCGACACCGGCGGGACGGTGGCGCAGGGCGCCTCGGTGCTCGCCCAGCACGGGGCCGGACCGATCTACGCGGCGGCCACCCACGGCGTGCTCTCGGGCAAGGCGGCCCAGAGCCTCGAGGAGGCTCCGATCCAGGAGGTCGTCGTCACGAACACCGTGCCGATCCCCGAGGACAAGCAGTTCGGCAAGCTGAAGGTCCTCTCGATCGCGCCGCTGATCGCCGACGCGCTTCGCGCCGTGTTCGAGGAGAGCAGCGTCTCCGAGATCTTCCACGGCGAGAACCAGTAGCGGCTCAGTCGAGGCAGAACGTCGTGACGCGGGCGATCCCGACGGGCGCCGGCTCGAACAACCCGGACGCGGCCGCCGCGTCGGCGCGCGAATCGAAGTAGATCGCGACCGCGGAGCCTGACTGGTCCGGAGCGACACCCAACGCCTCGGCGGCTCCCTGGTCGCACGCGAGATCGCCGACGCCGGTCGTATAACCGAGGTCCGCCGCCCGGGCGACGGCTGCCTCGGCCTTGGCGTCCGCGGTCTCACCCACCCACAGGTAGACCGCCCAGTACGTCCCGCCGTGCTCGAGCGTCGCGTCGGCCGGCGCCTCCGGTACAGGACCTTCCGTCGGGGTCCCGTGCCCCACCTCGGCGCTCGCGATGAGATGGCCGGCCGCGTCGAAGGCGGTGACGATGAACCGGATGTCCGGCGGCCCCACGAAGACCAGGGCGTCCAGATGCGCGTCGATCTCGTCGGGGACGTCGAGGCGGGTCACCTCGAGCGTGCCGAGCCAGTCCTCGCCGACGGCCTCGAGACGCGTCGCCTCGGCCGGCACGGCGCCGAACACGATCCGCTCCGCGGATTCGCCCGAGCCGAGCACGTGATCGATCAGGCGGAGCCGGCTCGAGTCGGCGTCGAATCCACCTCCCCCACCCCCGATGCTGCCGGCCTGCATCGACAGGGTGAGCCCATCGTCCTGCCGCTCCGCGATCAGCTGCCACTCCTCGCCGCCGGCCGTCCCCGTCTGCAGGACGGCCGCCGACGCGGCGTCCGGGTTCGGCGCGAACCTCATGGTCGCGAACGCGTCCAGCATCGCCCTCCGGTCGTCCGTCGTCGCGTCCGGTGAGAACCCCACGCGAGCCTCGAACGTCCTCCCCTCGGCCGTCCAACCGGCCCGCAGGAACTCCCATCCCGGGTAGCACCCACCCTCCCCGGACTCCACCACGTCGCCGCCGGCCGACTCGATCGAGAGCGGCTCGAGCGGGACGGGCCAGGGCGCCGCCGAGCCGCCGGCCAGGGCGACCGGCCCCTCCTGGACCGTCATGAGCGACGCCGGCCTCGGGGCGTCCTCGACCATGCCCGGGCAGCCGAACAGCTCCCCGGAGTCGATGGGGGACACCGCGAGGACCAGTCGCGGGAGCCGAACGTTCCGAAAGACATCACCCGTCGAGCCGTTGAGACCGAGCGTGTCGGGATCGGCCACGAACCACCCTCCCGGCGTCGTGACCGAGACGCCGTTGATCGTGGTCGTCATCTGCCCGGGCGCGTCGGCGGGTGTTCCGCCGTCCAGCTCGGACACGGTCCGCACGGCGACGACCGTGACGGCCACGACCGCAAGGACACCGAACAGGCCTCCGGCGACCATCAGGGTCTGCCGGCGGCGGGCCCGGCCGAGCGACCGATGGGCCTCGTGGGGCGGGGGGGCCGAGCGGGCGTCGTCGTCGAGCACCTCTCGGATGCGCCGTTCGAGATCCGTCATCGCTCCTCGCTCCTCACGATCGTTCGAAGGGTCTCCATGCCGCGCGACACGAGCGACCGCGCCGCCGGGATCGAGCACCGCATCGCGCCGGCGACCTCCTGCTCCGGAAGGTCCGCGTAGTACCGCAGGACGATGGCCGTGCGCTGCCGGGTCGGGAGGCGCCGAAGGGCCAGACGGAGCTCGTCACGGTCGCCGAGCTCGGGCGGCGCCTCCGGGCGGTCGGGGCGCGCCGACTCCCGCTCCAGGTAGGCCCGCTCCACCCGACGCCGCCGGAAGTGCGACATGCACAGGTTGACGACCGTGCGCCGCAGATAGACATCGAACGCGTCCGGGTAGCGCAGGTGCCGGAACCGACCCGCGACTCGCGCGAACGCCTCCTGCGCCAGGTCGCGGGCGAGCTCCCGATCCTGCGTGATCAGGTAGGCAAGCCGGACCGCTTCCGCGGCATGCCGCGCGTAGAGCTCCTCGAGGCGGCCGGCCTGCCGTTCGGCTCTCTCGGTCACCGTCGAATCCACCATATCCACCTGCGCCCTCCTGAGAAGGAGACGCGCGAGGGGCCGGGTTCATCGCGGTGGATCCGTCGGATCGCTCCCTCCGGGCCCATCGCCGCAGCGTGTTGGTACCATGCCCGCCCGGAGGTCGAGAACGCCATGGCAGAGCAGAAGCTGGTCGGCGAGAAGCGCGAGGGAACCGGCAAGAGCGTCACCCGCAAGCTGCGGGCGGCCGGGCGGGTCCCGGCGGTGCTCTACGGGCACGGCATGGAGCCCGTCTCGCTCTCGGTCGACTCTCGCGAGCTCCTGCACCTGTTCCACACCGGCGCGGGCACCAACGTGCTCGTCGACCTCGTTGTGGACGGCGACGCCCATCTGGCGATGGCCCGCGAGATCCAGCGGGACCACATCAAGGGTAGGTTCGTTCACGTCGACTTCCTGGCCGTCTCCCGCGACGTGCGGATCACGATCTCCGTGCCCGTGCGCGTCGTCGGCGAGTCCGTGGGCGTCAAGGCCGGCGGCGTCCTCGAGCACCACCTGTGGGAGCTCCAGGTCGAGTGCCTCCCTACCGACGTGCCCGAGGCGATCGAGGCCGACGTCTCGGCGCTCGAGATCGGTTCCTCCCTGAAGGTGGGCGACCTGGTCGTCCCCGCGGGCGCCACGATCCTGACCGCGCCGGAGGAGTCCGTGGTCGCGGTGCAGCAGCCGCAGGCCCGCGTCGAGCTCGAGGAGGCCGAGGCCGAGGCCGCGGAGGGCGAGGCCGCCGAGGAGGGCGCCGAGGGCGCCGCCGCCGAGGAGGCCGAGGGCGCCCCCGAGCCGTCCGAGAGCTAGCGCCACCGAGACCTCATGACCTGGCTCGTGGCCGGGCTCGGGAACCCGGGCCCGCGTTTCGCGAAGAACCGCCACAACCTCGGCTACCGGGTCGTCGACGAGCTCGCGTCGCGATCGGGCGAGCGGTTCCGCAAGGCCCGGTTCGTCCCCGCCGACGTGTGCGAGCTCCAGGAGGCCGGCGAGCGCGTCCTGCTCGCCAAGGCCCACGCGTTCATGAACGAGAACGGCCCTGCGTTCGCCTCGCTCGCCGCAAAGCATCACGTCGATCCGGATCACGTGATCGCCGTCCACGACGAGATCGACCTCGCCTTCGGGGCCATCCGGGTGAAGTTCGGAGGCTCGACGGCGGGTCACAACGGCGTCAAGTCGTTGGCCGCGGCACTGCGGACGAAGGACTTCTCTCGCGTCCGGCTCGGGGTCGGCCGCCCCCAGGGGCGTCGCGATCCGGTCGACTGGGTCCTGGAGGACTTCGGAAAACGGGAGGCGGCCGATGTCGCGATCCTCGTCGACGACGGCGCCGACGCCGTCCTGTCGCTCGTCCGGGAGGGATTGCAACCGACGCAGGACCGCTTCAACCGATCGGGTCCCCGCGCCTGAGAAGCGTGCCTGGCATCCCCCGGACGGGGTTGCAGAGCCGACGTTCGGCGTACGACGGCATCACCCGCCGATCGGGTGCAACCCCTAACCGGGGCGGCCTACGGCGGAGTGGATTCATCGACCGACGCCCGATGTGGTGCGCTGCGGTAAACCCGATACTCCGTTCAGGAGGTGAGGTCGATGCGAGCGAGGGTCATTCGCATTCTGTACTCCACCGCCGCCATGGCCACGCTCCTGTTGGCCGCGGGTGCGAAATGGAAGGCTAACTGAGCCAGCGGGCTCGACCGAGAAGGAGGTGTTCGATGCGTCTTCGCAGGATCATCCACTCCCTCGGCTGGCTGGCCGCTCTCGTGATGGCGGTGTCTGCCGGCTGGAAGGCCTGGTAGCAGTACTTCGTACGTGAACGCCCCCGGCTCGGCGCCGAGCCGGGGGCCACTGCCGGTCGGGAGGTGCGAGTACGATTCCGCGCCCGATCGGAATCCTCGCTCACTCCCCGCATGACGATCGTTCTCGGCACGTTGATCCTCGCGGCGCTCGTCGGCCTCGTGGCGGGCGGGCGGATCGCACATCTCGCGACCCTCCGCATCCGGTGGGTGCCGGTCGCGGGAATCGCGCTGATCCTCCAGGTCGTTCCCACCTCGAGCCGTGACCGCTCGCTCACGCTGCTGCTGCTCTCGTTCGGACTGCTCGTCGTTTTCGCGGTCCGCAACCTCCAGGGTCCCCGGGCGTTCCGCCTGATCTTGATCGGCATCCTGCTCAACCTCACCGTGATCGCCCTGAACGGCGGGATGCCCGTGACGCGCGAGGCGCTCGGGCGGTCGGGTCAGGACGACACCCTCGCGGCGCTCGTTCAGGCAGGAGCCAAGCACCACCTCGCCGGGCCGGACGACCAGGCGGTGTTCCTGGCGGACGCGATCCCCATCGCTCCGCTCCACCAGATCGTGAGCGCGGGCGACCTGTTCACGTACGCCGGCGTCGCGTGGCTCGTGATCGCCGGCACGCTCGGGCGCGGGCGCGTGCGACCACGAGCGGCCGAGGTCGGCCTGGTCGGCCTGGAGGAAGCGAATGTCTGAGTCGGCGATCCCCGGCGGGGGCGCAGGGCCCGAGCACGCGCCGACGTGGCGCAAGCAGGCCTACGAGCTCGGCGTCACGTTCGCGCTGATCGGGTGGCTCGCCCTCGGGTTCACGCACTCGTTGCGCGCGATCGCGGACCCCTTGCTGCTCGAATGGATCGTGGCGATCCTCGTCGTCGACCTCCTGCCGGTCCCGACGACGATCGGCCTGCCGTTCAGTCTGAGCTTCCCGCTCCAACTCTCGGTCGCGTTGATCTACCCGCCGGCGGTTGCCGGTGCCGTGGTCTTCCTTGGGAGCACGGACATCCGCGAGTTCCAGGGCCAGGTTCGGCCGAGTACCGCGCTCTTCAATCGCGCCCAGATCGCCGGCTCGGTGGTTCTCGAGGGGTGGGTGTTCCATCGGCTCGCCTCGCTCTCCTCCCCGTGGTACGAGCTCGGGCCGGCGGTGCTCGTGGCCGGGATCCTCGGATACGCGGTCAACGCGCTGCTCGTCGCGGTCCACGTCCGGCTCAGCACGGGCCGCTCGCTCGGCCCGATCCTGCGCGAGATGCACGTCGGCGTCTTCGGCGAGTTCATCCTCAGTTACATGGGGCTGGCGCTGTTCAGCGTGGTGGTGGCGACGACGTTCGTCCGTATCGGGCCGTGGTCGATCGCGGTGTTCATCGCTCCGCTCGCGTTCGCGCGGCAGATGTTCACGCGGACGCACTCCCTCGAGGAGGCCACGATCGAGCTCGACGCGAAGCAGCGCGAGAACGAGTTCCAGGCGCTCCACGACGCCCTCACCGGCCTGCCGAACCGATCGCTGTTCCTGCGCACCCTGCACGATGCGATCGACGAGCCGGCGGGGCGGCCGCTCGCCGTCATGATCATCGACCTCGATCACTTCAAGGAGATCAACGACACGCTCGGTCATCATGTCGGGGACCTGCTGCTGACCGAGATCGGGCCGCGGCTGTCGCCCGTGCTTCGCGCGGGCGACGTCATGGCCAGGATCGGAGGCGACGAGTTCGGCATCGTCCTTCCCGATCTGCCCCATCCGAGCGCGGCCGTGATGATCGCGGAACGGCTCATCGAGGAGCTCGAGCGCCCGCTCCCGGTCGAAGGACTCGCGCTCGACATGTCGGGCAGCATCGGCATCGCGATGTACCCGGACGACAGCGACGACGTCGAGGCCTTGCTCCGCCGAGCCGACGTCGCGATGTATGCCGCGAAGGAGGCGGGGGGTGGCTACGAGCTCTACAAGCCGGAGTTCGATCAGCACAGCCGCCAGCGGCTGACGCTCGTCTCCCAGATCCGTCCCGGGCTCGAGAACCGGGAGTTCGTCGTGCACTACCAGCCGAAGGTGCATCTCGAGGACGGCCGGACGACCGGTGTCGAGGCGCTGATCCGGTGGAACCACCCCCAGCGGGGCCTGGTCGCCCCCGACGAGTTCATCCCGCTGCTGGAGCGGACGGTCCTGCTCCGGCCCATCACCCACTTCGTGCTGGAGGAGGCGATCCAGCAGGCGCACCGGTGGGGGCAGCGCGGGATCGAGCTCGGCGTCGCGGTCAACCTGTCCCCCCGGAGCCTCCTCGACCGCCAGCTCGCCGATCACGTGGCCGAGGTGCTGGGCCGGTGGCACGTGCCGGCGAGCGCGCTCACGCTCGAGCTCACGGAGAGCTTCCTGATGGAAGACTCCGGCCGGTCGATCGGCGTGCTGGCCACGCTGGCCGACGTGGGCGTGCGACTGTCGATCGACGACTTCGGCACGGGCTACTCGTCGCTCAGCCACCTGAAGCGGCTCCCCATCAACGAGATCAAGGTCGACTGCTCGTTCGTCAGTCACATGACCGAGGACGCGAACGACGAGATGATCGTGCGGGCCACGGTCGAGCTCGGCCGGAACCTCGGTCTCCAGGTGGTCGCCGAGGGTGTGGAGAACCGCGCCACGGCCGACCGCCTGGCCGAGATGGGATGCGACCTGGCGCAGGGCTTCTTCTTCAGCCGTCCGGTGCCGGCGGCCGAGCTCACCCGATCCCTGGAGACCGGTGTGATCCCCCACACCGGGGATCGTCCGAGGCCGCAGCTCCACGCGGTCTGACGTCGATCCCGCCTTCCGCCGGACCCGGGTAGAGTGACCACAGGGCCCGTCGCGGCGCGACGAGGCCTCTTCGCGCTGTCCGGCGCAGCCGGGGAGAGGAACGGAGCATGCTTGGGGAGCTGCTCGACGCGCTGATCGGCTCGGACGGCTTCGAGGCGATGCTGACGGAGCGGGCCCGCCCGGTTCTCGCTCGCGCGGACGCTGGCGAGGACTTCGTGGTGTCGGCGCTCGCCCGGACCCTCGAGGCGCCGGTGCTAGTGGTCGCTGCCGGACCGCGTGAGGCCGAGCCGCTCGTCCGCGGGTCCGAGGCGTGGCTCGGCCCGGACCGCACCGCCTACCTGGCGCCCTGGGAGGCGCTGCCGTACGAGGGCATCGGACCGTCGCCCGAGGTGGCCGCCGGGCGGGCCCAGGCGATCCGCCGGCTCCGAGCGGCCGACGGCGCGTTCGTGCTCGTCACGACGGGGCTCGCCGCGATGCAGGGGCTCGTCCCCACCCTCGGGACCGTCGAACCCATCGAGCTGGCGACCGGGACCGAGATCGCGCCGCACGAGCTCGGAGACCGGCTCGTCGCGCTCGGATACGCCCGGACCGACGTCGTCGAGCGCCGCGGCGAGTTCGCCGTCCGCGGCGGCGTCCTCGACGTCTTCCCAGGCACGTCCCGTCGCCCGGTCCGGATCGAGTACTGGGGCGACGCGATCGAGTCCCTGCGCGAGTTCGCCGCCTCGTCACAGCTGTCGTCGGGACCGGTGCAGCGCGTCCTGGTCCCGCCGGTCCGGGAGCTCATCGTCGACGACGCGGTCCGGGCGCGCGCCGCCGAGCTCGCGCCCGGGCACCTCGACCGCTTCCGGGACGGCCTGCAGCGCATCGCCGATGGCCTGCACGTCGAGGGCGCGGAGTCGTTCGCGCCGCTCCTGTTCGGCGAGCTGCCGACGCCGGCCGAGCTGCTGCCAAAGGGGTCGTGGGTCGTCCTGTCGCAAGCCCGCCGGACCGCCGACCGCGCGCGGCAGGCGTTCGACGAGGCGGCCGCGCTGGCCGAGGCGATCCGGTGGCCCGGACCCGCGGCCATGGCGCCGCTGGACGAGGCCCTGGGCACCGCCACCCAACTCCATCTGACGGAGTTCACGGAGGGGATCGACCTCCGGATCACGCACTGGGGCACGGCGCAGGGCAACCCCGCCGAGGTGGCCAAGCGGGCGGAGGAGCTGCGGGGCCGGGGGTACCGAGTGGTCGTCGCGGCCGGCGGGCGCGGGTCGCTGGAGCGGACCCGCGAGGTCCTCGGCTCGGCGGCCGAGGAGGCGATCGAGGCCCCGCTCGCGAGCGGGTTCGTGTGCGCCGCCGGCCGCCTCGCCGTCGCGACCGAGGAGGACGTGTTCGGGGCGCGGCGGCACACGCGGACGGCCCCACGGCTCACGTCGCGCCGACAGGACGCGATCGCCGAGGAGCTCGAGATCGGCGACTACGCGGTGCACCGGGTCCACGGCGTGGCCCGGTACGCCGGGATCCACCGCCGCGCCATCGGCGACGCCGAGCGCGACTACATGGTCCTCGAGTACGCGCAGGGGGATCGGCTGAGCGTCCCCACAGACTCGGTGGGGATGGTGGCTCGCTACGTCGGGGGGGACGCGCCGAGGCTCTCCCGTCTCGGCTCGAGCGACTGGGCCCGAGCGACGGGGCGCGTCAAACGGGCGGTGAAGGACATGGCCGGGGAGTTGGTCCGGCTGTACTCGGTCCGGATGTCGGTGCAGGGTCACGCGTTCGGTCCCGACACGCCGTGGCAGACCGAGCTCGAGGACGCCTTCCCGCACGTCGAGACGGGCGACCAGGTCACGGCGATCGAGGAGGTCAAGACGGACATGGCGCGGCCCAAGCCCATGGACCGACTGATCTGCGGCGACGTCGGCTTCGGCAAGACGGAGATCGCCGTGCGGGCGGCGTTCAAGGCGGTGATGGACGGGATGCAGGTGGCGGTCCTGGTGCCGACGACGCTCCTCGCGGAGCAGCACTTCATCACCTTCTCCGAGCGCTTCGCGCCGTTCCCCGTGAAGGTGGCCATGCTGTCGCGGTTCGTCTCGAAGGCGGAGCAGGACCGGATCGTGGCGGACCTGAAGCGGGGCGCCGTCGACGTGGTCATCGGCACGCACCGGCTGCTCTCGCGCGACATCGCGTTCAAGGATCTCGGCCTGCTGGTCGTCGACGAGGAGCAGCGGTTCGGCGTCGCGCACAAGGAGCGGCTGAAGCGGCTGCGCGCCCAGGTCGACGTGCTGACGATGACGGCCACGCCGATCCCCCGGACGCTCGAGATGGCCCTCACCGGCATCCGCGACATGTCGACCGTGGACACGCCGCCGGAGGACCGGCAGCCGGTCCTGACCTACGTCGGTCAGTACGACGAGGGGCTGGCGGTCGGCGCTGTCCGCCGCGAGCTCCTGCGCGAGGGTCAGGTGTTCTGGGTCCACAACCGCGTGGCGACGATCGACCGGCAGGCGGCGTGGCTCCAGCAGCAGGTGCCGGAGGCGAGGATCGTCATCGCCCACGGACGGATGGACGAGGACGTCTTGGAGCGGCAGATGATGCGGTTCTGGGACCGAGACGCCGACGTGCTGGTGTGCACCGTGATCATCGAGTCCGGCCTCGACGTGCCGAACGCGAACACGCTCGTCGTCGACTCGGCCCACCTGCTCGGGCTGGCCCAGATGTACCAGCTGCGGGGCCGCGTCGGGCGCTCGACCGAGCGCGCGTTCGCGTACTTCTTCTTCCCCCCGACGCGCGAGCTCACCGAGGAGGCGCACGAACGCCTCACCACGATCAGCCGACATCAGGCTCTGGGCAGCGGGTTCCAGATCGCGCTGCGGGACCTCGAGATCCGCGGCGCCGGCAACGTGCTCGGCGCCGAGCAGCACGGGCACATCGCGGCGGTGGGATTCGACACGTACGCCCGCCTGCTGCAGGAATCGGTGGCCGAGATGCGAGGCGAGCCGCTGCCCGAGCAGAAGGAGATCCGCATCGACCTGCCGGTGAAGGCGTTCGTCCCGCCCGGGTGGGTGGCGCAGGAGGCGCTCCGGCTCGACCTGTACCGGCGGATCGGCTCCGCGGCGGACCACGCCCGGCTGGCCGAGGTCCGTACGGAGACGATCGATCGCTACGGGAGGCTCCCCGACGAGGTCGAGACGCTGTTCGCCGTGGCGTCGCTGCGGGTCACGTGCGACCGGCTCGGTGTGGAGGAGGTCACGACGTATCGCCAACAGGTGCGCGTTCGCCCCGTCGAGCTCGAGCCCGCGCTCGAGATCGACCTGGCGCAGCGCGTCCCCGGCGCCACGTTCCACGCCACCACGCGAACGCTGAACCTCGAGCCCGAGCGCGTCGCCGGGACCGAGCTGCCCGCGTGGGTCGAGGCCGGGATCCTGCGGGCGGCGGGGCTGGAGGAGGACGTTGCTAGGATGGCCGGGTGACGCGCCCCCTCCTCCGCACCTGGTTGTCGCTCGCGCTCGTCGCGTTCGTGCTGGCCGCGTGTGGCGGGGGCGGCGGCGGGCTCACCGGCGCGCCGGCCGCCAGCGTCGGGGGCGTGGACATCTCCGACGAGCAGCTCACCGTCGACATGGTGGCGTTCCGCTTCCTCGTCGGCCTGTCCGGAAGCAGCTGCGGCACGCCGGCGGGTGGCGAGACCACCGATGCCGCCTGCGCGCGGTTCACGCTCACGAACGAGATCCAGGAGGAGATCGTGAAGGCGTACGCGGGCGCCCACGACCTCGCCGTCACGTCGGACGACGTGCAGGCGGCGATCGGACAGCTCGAGCAGAACCTCGGGGGCGCCGACGCGCTCGACGCGCAGCTCCACGATGCCGGGCTCACGCGCGCGGAGCTGGTGGCGATCGCCGACCGGCTCGTCCTGTTCAACGTGGTCGAGCAGGCCGTGGCCGACGAGCAGCTGACCGACGCGGTCCTGCAGGGGATCTACGAGCAGGCCAAGGCGCAGTTCACCACGGTCGAGGTCTCGCACATCCTGCTCGACACGCGCCGGGAGGCGCAGGACGTTGCGGCGCAGGCCACGCCGGAGAACTTCGGTCGGCTCGCCAAGCAGCTCTCGACCGACGCGAACTCCGCCACCTCGGGCGGCAGCCTCGGCTCGTTCTCGGAGGCGCAGTTCCGGCAGCAGTTCGACCCCACGTTCGTCGAGGCCGCCCTGGCGCTGCAGCCGGGCGAGGTCTCCGGCGTCGTCCACACGCAGTTCGGCTACCACGTGATCGAGCTCGTCCGCCGCGACGTGGCGAACTTCGACGACGTGCGCGACCAGCTCTCGTCGCAGCAGGCTCCACAGGTGTTCCAGACGTGGCTCCAGGGGCAGTACGACACGACCCAGATCGACGTGAACCCTCGGTACGGCAGGCTCGACGAGTCCACCGGCCAGGTCGTCCCGATCCGGAGCACCGAGGACACGCCCGGTCCGACGGGGGCCACCGGCGCCTCCGGCGCGACCGCGCACTTCACGGGGGCGACGGGCGCCACGGCTCCGTGACCGACGATCCGCTCGAGCACGTTCCTGCGGGACCCGTTCCGTCCTCGCGCGGCGGTGAGCGGCTCCTGGACCTGGTGCGGGTGATGGCGCGCCTGCGGGGCCCGGACGGCTGTCCGTGGGACCGCGAGCAGGACCACCGCTCGCTGGCTCGATACCTCCTGGAGGAAACGCACGAGGCGCTCGACGCGATCGACGCCGGGGACCGCGAGCTCCTACGCGAGGAGCTCGGCGACGTCCTGTTGCAGGTCGTGTTCCACGCCCAGATGGCCGCCGACGACGGCGCGTGGGACGTCGACGACGTGGCGGAGGGCATCGTCCGCAAGCTGATCCGCCGTCACCCGCACGTGTTCGGCGAGCTCGAGGTCTCGGGCGCGGACGAGGTCCTCGTCAACTGGGAGCGGATCAAGGTGCAGGAGAAGGGCCCCGGCGCGCTCGAGGACGACATCCCGCAGACGCTCCCCGCTCTGGCCAGAGCGGCGAAGGTCCAGCGCCGGGCGGGCGGACGGGGATTCGAGTGGCGCTCGGTCGGCTCGGCGATGCAGGCCCTCCGTGAGGAGGTGGAGGAGCTCGAGTCGCACACGAGCCCGGACAACGCCGAGGAGGAGATCGGCGACGTCCTGTTCGCCACCGTCTCGGTCGCGCGCAAGCTCGGCGTCGACGCCGAGAGCGCGCTGCGACGGACGATCCGCGGCTTCGCGGAGCGCTACGAGCGGTTCACCGCGCTCGTCCGGGAGCGGGGGCTCGACCTCGACACGATGGACGAGGTGGAGATCCGCGAGCTCTTCCGCCGGGCCCGATGATCCCGGCGGAGGAGGCGGCCCGGATCCGGTCGTTCCTGCACGAGCTGCAGGAGCGGTGCTCGACGCGGACCGAGGGCACGGCGTTCGGCACGGCGTACCTGCACGCGGACTTCCCGCTCCGGTACGACTCGAACTTCGTGTGGGTGGATCGACCGGTCGCCGGCGTCGACGCCGACGCGCTGGCGGCCGACGCCGACCGGGTGCTGGGCGAGGTGCCGCTCGGGCACCGCCGGGTCACGCTGGACGACGACGAGCAGGGGCGCCGGCTCGCCCCCGAATTCGTCGAGCTGGGCTGGTCGGCGGAGCGGCTCGTGGTCATGCGCCGAGTGCAACAGACCGAGCGGCGAGTGCGGACGGTCGTCCGCGAGACCGGGTTCGACGGTGCGCGGCCCATCCTGGACGAGGTGCTCAGGAGGCGGTCCCGCGCGCAGGACGAGGAGGAGCGTCGCCAGCTCGCGGAGTTCCGCGCCGTGCTCGAGCGCGAGGCCGGCGCGCGGTTCTTCCTCGCCGAGATCGATGGAGCGCCGGCAAGCGTCTGCGAGCTCTACCGGATCGGTTCGGTGGCGCAGATCGAGGACGTGAGCACGCTCGAGGAGCATCGCGGCCGGGGGCTCGCGAGCGCCGTCGTGCTCGCCGCCGCGGCCGCCGCTCGCGACCGGGGATGCGACCTGGTCTTCCTGATCGCCGAGGACGCCGACTGGCCGAAGGAGCTCTACGGGCGGCTGGGGTTCGAGCCCGTGGCGTGGTCCTGGTCCTTCCTACGGGTCCCTGCCTGACGGGCGCGCTCGGGCCCGCTCAGCGCGCGTACACCGCCAGGTCCCAGACCAGGGCGCGTCGCTCCCGGCGGAGGGGCTCGAAGCCCGCGGCTCGGACGCGCTCGTCCATCGGGCCGATGTCGTGGATGAAGGCTCGATAGCTGCCGAACTTGGCGGGACGCAGGCGGCGGAGCCGGTTCCCCAGATCGGTCTCCGCGCGGGCTACGCGGCCGGCGAACCCGGTGGACGGGGGGATGGTGAACGCATACACGGACCCGGCGGCGTCGAGCGATCGCTCGAGCAGGGCGCTCACGTCGGGGTAGCAGCAGAACACGCGGTTCAGGACCACGACGTCGGCGTTCGGCAGGCGGACCCGTGCGCCGTCGCCCACCTCGAACGTCGTCCGCTCGCCGACACCACGCTCGACGGCCAGCCGGCGGGCTTCCAGGATCGCGCGCCCCGACAGGTCGTAGCCGAACGCCCGGCTCGCGCCCCGGCGCACGGCCTCGATCGCGAGCGTCCCGACGCCGCATCCGAGCTCCAGGACCGATCGGTCCGCGACGCCGGCCTCCTCGACCGCCCCGAGCAAGGACGAGCTCACCCCCGTGAGGCCCTTCCTCCGCGCCGAACGCGCCCAACCGCCGGCCAGGTCGTCGAAGCAGCAACGCTCGCCGTCCACGCGCGCAGCGTAACCGCTTGCCGGGGGACCCCTGCCGTTCGGCCTCCCCTGACCCGCCATCCGACCCATCGGGCGCACCGACCCCGGGAAACCCGTCCGTCGGTGGACTTGAGTCGGAGGGGGGTACCGGCCGATAACCCCTTCGGATGGTCTGGGCGTGACCCGCCGGCATCAGGCGGGTCGAGCGGATCGGATGAGGGAGACGATGGTAGCGGTGCAGCTCCGGCGGCGTTCGGTCGGGCGGCAGGACCCCCTCAGCAGGGAGGCCCTGTTCCGCCAGGTCGGGGCGCTCGTCGGCGCCGTGCTCCTGGGGTTCCTGTCCATGGCCGTTCGCGAGGTGGGCGCCGATCGTACGGGCCTGCTCGTGCAGGCCTCCACCGCCACGGCGGCCACGGTCGTCGTGGTCCTCCTGCTTCCCTGGCACCGGATGCCGAACGTGGTCCATATGCTCGTGCCGTTCGTCTATCTGGCGGTGGCGTACCTGGCCCGAGAGGCGACCGGCGGCGCCCAATCGGCGTACGCGCAGCTCGCGCTCCTGCCCATCTTCTGGGTGGCCGTCTACGGGAGCCGGGCGGAGCTGGCGGGGATCATCCTGGGCGCGGCGACGCTCCTGTCGATGCCGCTGTTCGGACACGGCGCCACCGACCAGGAGTGGGTCCGCACCCTCACCACCCTGCTCGGTGGGAGCATCGTGGCGTTCGTCGTCCACCGGTTCTTCAACCTGATCCGTCACCAGACGAGCCGGCTGCAGATCTTCGCCGGCACCGATCCGCTGACCGGCGCCGCGAACCGCAGGGCCTGGGACGAGGAGCTGGCGACCGCGCTCATCCGCGCCGAGCGGGAAGAGCTGCCCCTGTCGATGGCCATCATCGACCTCGACGACTTCAAGGGCTTCAACGACCGTCACGGCCACCAGGCCGGCGACCGTCTCCTGAAGGAGGCGGCGGCCGCGTGGCGCAGCATCCTTCGAGCCAGCGACGTCTTGTCCCGGATCGGTGGGGACGAGTTCGCCATCCTGCTGCCCGGTTGCGGGCTCGACATGGCCGCGACGATCGCCGACCGTCTCCGCAGCGCGGTTCCGCCCTCCGCGGGCTGCTCGGTGGGCGTGGCGGTGTGGAACGGGCAGGAGAGCGCGCTCGGGTTCATGGCCCGGACCGACGGGGCGCTGTACGACGCGAAGGACCGCGGTCGTGACCGGGTCGTGATCACGTCCGACGACGGCGTGCGCGTCGAGGTGGGCGGGCACCGCCCGGCGCCGTCGCGCCGGCGCGACGAGCGCGTCTAGTCCGCCCAAACCCGGTCCCGGGCCTCGGGAACCTCTAGAATCGCCGCGATGTCCTTCGTCGAAACCCTGTTCGCGCGCGAGATCCTCGACTCCCGGGGAACGCCCACGATCGAGGTCGACGTGCTGCTCGAGGACGGCGCGTTCGGCCGGGCCGCCGTTCCCTCCGGCGCCTCGACGGGGGAGCACGAGGCGCTCGAGCTCCGCGACGGCGACGCCGCGCGCTACGGAGGCAAGGGCGTCCTGCAGGCCGTGGCCAACGTGAACGAGGTCATCGCCCCGATCGTGGCGGGGGAGGAGGCGCTCGACCAGCGGGCGCTCGACGCGATGCTCATCGACCTCGACGGCACGCCGGGCAAGTCCAAGCTCGGCGCCAACGCCATCCTCGGCGTCTCCCTGGCCGTGGCGCGGGCGGCGGCGCAGTCGGTGGGGCTTCCCCTGTACCGGTACCTCGGCGGCCCGAACGCGCACGTGCTGCCCGTTCCCTTCATGAACGTCATCAACGGCGGCGCGCACGCCGACAACGAGCTCGAGCTGCAGGAGTTCATGCTCGCGCCGGTCGGTGCGGCGTCGTTCTCCGAGGCGGTCCGGTGGTGCGCCGAGGTGTATCAGGCGCTGAAGTCGACCCTGAAGTCGCGGCACCTGGCCACCGGGGTCGGCGACGAGGGCGGGTTCGCGCCCGAGCTCGCGACGGCGCACGAGGCCCTGTCGCTGCTCACGGAGGCGATCGAGAAGGCGGGGCTCGAGGTCGGGGACGAGGTGGCGCTGGCGATGGACCCGGCGTGCTCGGAGATCTTCCAGGGCAACGTGTACCGGCTCGAAGGCCGGGAGCGATCCTCGAAGGACATGGTCGAGTACTGGCGCGGGCTCGTCGACGGGTTCCCCATCGTCTCGCTCGAGGATCCCCTGGCCGAGGACGACTGGGAGGGGTGGGCCACCCTCACGGCGGAGCTCGGCTCCCGAGTACAGGTCGTCGGCGACGACATCTTCGTGACGAACCCCGAGCGCCTCGAGCGCGGCATCGCCGAGGGCGTGGCCACCGCGATCCTCATCAAGCTGAACCAGATCGGCTCCCTCACCGAGACCCTCGACACGATCGCGCTGGCGGACCGCAGCGGCTACGGAGCCCAGGTGAGCCACCGGTCGGGCGAGACCGAGGACACCACGATCGCCGACCTCGTCGTCGCCACGAACAGCGGCATGATCAAGACCGGGGCGCCCACGCGCGCCGAGCGGACCGCGAAGTACAACGCGCTGCTGCGCATCGAGGAGGAGCTCGGCGACGCGGCGCGGTACCCGGGGGGATCGGCGCTCCGCCGGAGACCGGCGTGAGCCAGGCCACGCGCACGCTCGAGCGCGACGGCCCGAAGCTGACGGCGCGGGCCGCCGTGCTCCTGGTCACGATGACGCTCCTCGTGCTGCTGGCGCTCGCGCCGGCCCGCCAGTTCCTCGACCAGCGGGGCCAGATCGCCGACCTCCAGCGCCGGACGGCCGAGCTCCAGCTGACGAACGCCCGGCTCCAGGACCGCATCGACCGCCTGGACGATCCCGCCGAGCTGGAGCGCCTGGCCCGGGAGTGTCTGGGGATGGTCGCCCCCGGCGAGGTAGCCCTGGTCGTCCCCGGCTCGCGCGCCGAGCGCGGGGACTGCTGAGCCGGGCCCCCGTCGAGAGGGCGTATTGACGCGCAATTCGGGCCGATGGGAGACTGACTCTCCCGCGGCGGAGGCGCCCGAGGGGAACCGAGGAGGAGACACTGGCAGATCTCGAGGTCGGGGCGGTCATCGACGGGACCGTCTCGCGCATCACCCCCTACGGCGCCTTCCTCACCCTCGAGGGCGGCAAGGTCGGTCTCGTGCACATCTCCGAGATCGATCGCAACTACGTCAAGGACGTCCACGACCACCTCCGCGAGACCGACGTCGTCCAGGCCAAGGTCATCGCCATCAAGGAGGACGGCAAGATCGACCTCTCGATCAAGGCCCTCCAGGACCCCGCCCCGCCCCGGCCCCGACGCGGCGCGGACCCCGACTTCGAGGCCCGGCTGAAGCGGTTCATGCGACAGAGCGAGGAGCGCCAGGTCGACTTCAAGCGCTCCGTCGAGCACAAGCGCAAGTAACGCCCTCCGTGGGGCTCAAGCGGCGTAGCGGTAGCCCGGGCTGAGATGGGCGAGCTCCGGGGCAGCGACCTGCCCGTCGTCCGCGAGCAGCTCGGCCGCGATCCGACCATCCCGTTCACCGTCGTGGCCCGGTGCGCGGACGGCCATCCGCTGGTGATCCGCAACGCCCCGTTCGATCCGCAGGGTCACCCCTTCCCCACGCTCTTCTGGCTCACCTGCCCGTCGGCGGTCAGGGCCGTCTCCCGGGTCGAGGCCGGGGGAGCGATCGCCGAGGTGAATGCGCGCGCCGTCGGCGATCCGGCCTTCGCCGCGACGCTCGGCGCCGCTCACGCCGCCTACGCTCGGGAGCGGGCCCGGGGACACCCGGACGCGGAGGACCACGGAGGGGTGGGCGGGGCGCGGACCGGCGTGAAGTGCCTGCACGCGCACTACGCGAACCATCTCGCCGGCGGGCAGGACCCGGTCGGGGCGTGGACCGCCGAGCGCGTCGAGCCGATCCACGCCGAACGGGGCGACCGCTTCGCGGTGATCGACCAGGGGACGAACTCGGTGCGTCTCCTCGTGGCCGAGCCGGACGGCGAGGGCGCGCTCCGCGAGCTGGCGAGGGACATGGTGATCACGCGGCTCGGCGAGGGCGTCGACCGCACCGGCCGCCTCGCTCCGGCCGCGTTGGGACGGACGGTGGAGGTGCTCGCGACGTACGGCCGCCGGGCCCGGGCCCTGCACGCCCGGCGGGTCCGCGTGGCCGCCACCGCCGCCGTGCGGGACGCCGCCGACCGCGACGAGCTCGAGGCGGCGGTGCTCGAGCACGCCGGCTCTGCCCTGGAGGTGATCGGCGGCGAGCGCGAGGCCGAGCTGTCGTTCCTCGGGGCGACCCGCGGGCTCGAGGCGCCGGCGCCGTTCCTCGTGCTCGACATCGGAGGAGGATCGACCGAGGTCGCGGTGGGCTCGGATCGGCCCGAACGCACCGTCTCGGTTCAGATGGGCAACGTCCGGCTCACCGAGCGGTTCGTCCGGCGCGATCCGCCCGAGGCCGGAGAGCTCGAGGCGATGGGTGCGTTCGCCCTCGAGCGCCTCGAGGAGGTGGCGGCCGCGGTCGCGGTGGGCCGGGCGCGGACGCTCGTGGTGGTGGCCGGCACGTCGACCACGGTGCAGGCGATCTCGCTCGGGCTCGCGTTCTACGACCCCGAACGGATCCACCGCACGCGGCTGTCGCTCGCCGAGGCGGAGCGGATCCTCGGCGACCTAGCGCTGATGACCACGCCGGAGCGCTCCGCGCTGCCGGTCATGGCGCCGGGGCGGGGCGACGTGGTCGTCGCCGGGGCGGTGATCCTCGTGACCGCGATGCGGCGGTTCGGGTTCGAGTCGGCGCTCGTGTCCGAGACCGACATCCTCGACGGCCTGGCGTTCGAGTCCCTCGAGAGCCTGTAACCTCAATCGCCGTGCCCAAGCGCACCCGCAATCGAGAGCTCGCGCGCCTCGCCGCGCGCCGCCAGGCGGAGCGACGCTCCCGCCAGCGCCGGCGCCAGGTGGTCACGATCGTCGTGGCCCTCGCCGTCGCGCTGGGAGGCGGCGCGGGGGTCTTCATCGCGCTCACCGGGGGGAGCGAGACGCCCGCCGCCACCTCCGGCCCGTCGGGCCCGAGCGGCGCCTCGGGAGCCTCCGGGCCGACCGCGAGCGCGACCCCGTCGGGCGATCCCGGGACGAAGACGGGCACCGTCGACCCGTCGCCCGGTCCTGAACGGGTGGCGTGCGGCGGCGAGGTGCCGCCGGGTGCCCTCAAACCGAAGCCGCAGTTCAACGCGCCCGCCGACGTCCTGAAGGCGAACCGGACCTACACGGCCACGTTCCACACGTCGTGCGGTGACATCGTGATCGAGCTCCTCGCCGATCGGGCGCCCCAGACGGTGAACAGCTTCGTGTTCCTCGCCCAGCACGGCTTCTTCGACGCCAGCCGGATCCACCGGCTCGACACGTCGATCGACGTCATCCAGGGCGGCGATCCCACGGGGACGGGGACCGGAAGCCCCGGGTACGTGCTCCCGGACGAGCTGACCGGCGACGAGAGCTACGTCCCGGGCACGCTCGCCATGGCCAACGGGGGGCCGAACACCGGGGGCAGCCAGTTCTTCCTGATCACAGGGCCCAAGGGCACGAACCTGGACGCGAACCCCGCGTACACGATCTTCGGCCGGGTCGTCGAGGGACTCGACGTCGCGCAGCGGATCCAGGCGCTGCCCATCCGGGATCCGAACGCCGCCTCCGCCGGAGACCTGACGGGGCAGCAGCCCCAGCAGGCCGTCTACCTCGAGACGGTCACGATCTCCTCGAAGCCCACCCGCTGACACCGGTCACGCCCGGTCCCACCCGGGCTCGCCGCGACCTCGAGTGATATCATCGTGATATCACTCGGGCAGGAGGGAACCATGGAACGTCGTATCGAGGAGCGGCCGGGCTGGTGCTACGCGGGTCCGCTCGCGCTGGCCGTCGTCGTCGTGGTCGCGGCGATCGGGGGATGGTTGATATGGGCCGGGATCGCCGGCGCGGCGAGCTCACCCGTCTCCGTGGCCGAGGTGGTGGCGATCGTGGGAGGGTTCCTCGTCGTCGGGCTCGCCGCCGCACTGTGCCTGGGCTTCTTCATCGTGCAGCCGAACCAGGCCAACGTGCTGATCATGCTGGGCCGGTACATCGGGACGCAGCGCACCCCGGGCTGGTTCTGGACGAGCCCGTTCACGATCGGATCCCGGCGGAAGGTGTCACTGCGGATCCGCAACTTCGACACGCAGAAGGTCAAGGTCAACGATCAGCGGGGCAACCCGGTCGAGATCGCGGCCGTCGTCGCCTGGCGGGTGGTCGACACGGCCCGCGCCGTCTTCGATGTCGACGACTTCGAGCACTTCGTGGCGATCCAGAGCGAGACCGCAGTCCGCCACCTCGCCACGCTGTACCCGTACGACAGCTACGAGGAGGGCGGGCTCTCGCTCTCGGGCAACGTCGACGAGGTCTCGAGCACGCTCCAGGAGGAGCTGAAGGACCGGCTGGCGCACGCCGGCGTCGAGGTCGTCGAGACCCGCCTGTCGCATCTGTCCTACGCGCCCGAGATCGCCGGCGCGATGCTCCGGCGGCAGCAGGCCACGGCCATCGTGGCCGCGCGGCAGAAGATGGTCGAGGGCGCCGTCGGCATGGTCGACATGGCGCTGAACATGCTTGCGGAGGAGCACATCGTTGAGCTCGACGAGGAGCGCAAGGCCGCGATGGTCTCGAACCTCCTCGTGGTGCTCACCGGCGAACAGGGAGCTCAGCCCGTGCTGAACGCCGGCTCCCTGTACCAGTAGGCGAGTGGCGGAGCGCAAGGCCTTCCCGCTGCGGATCAGCCCCGAGCTCTACGCCGCCCTGGAGCGTTGGGCGGCCGACGATCTCCGGAGCGTGAACGCCCAGATCGAGTTCCTGCTCGCCGAGGCCGTCCGCCGGGCCGGCCGCCACCGGCGTTCGAAGGCGCGGCCCTCCGCGGGCGCCTAGAATCGCGCAACCCAGCCCGGGTGGCGAAATCGGGTAGCCGCGGCAGGCTTAAACCCTGCCGGTCCTTTCGGGCCATGTGGGTTCGAATCCCACCCCGGGCACGAGCCATCGCCGCAGCGCTCGGTCCTGCGCCCCACGGGCGGGGCGCAGGACCTTCGAGCGCGTTCGCTCACTTCGCGCCGGTGGAGAACCGGTAGATCGTCGTCGAGTTGTACGTGGAGCCGGGGCCGAGCACCGTGGTCGGGAAGCTCGGCTGGTTGGGCGAGTCCGGGTAGTGCTGGGTCTCGAGCGCGAACCCGTCGCTCTGACGGTAGGTGTGTCCGCCCGTCCCGACGAGGGTCCCGTTCAGGAAGTTGCCCGAGTAGAACTGGATGCCGGGCTCGGTGGTGGAGATGTCGAGGATCCGGTGGCTGCTGGGCTCCCAGACGTGCGCCGCCAGGATGAGCGACGTGTCGTCGGGGCTGGGCCGGTCCAGGACGAAGTTGTGGTCGTAGCCCTGCCCGATCAGGAGCTGCGGGTCGGCGTCGCGGATGCGCGCGCCGATCGGCATCGGCTCCGTGAAGTCGAACGGCGTCCCCGCCACCGGATCGATGGAGCCCGTCGGGATGAGCGTCGGGTCGACCGGCGTGTACGACGGGGCGTTCAGCGTGAGGACGTGGTCGTAGATCGTCCCGGTGCCCTCACCCTTCAGGTTCCAGTAGGCGTGGTTCGTGAGGTTGACGATCGTCGACAGGTCGGTCGACTCGTTCGTTGCGGCGTAGTCGATCCGGAGCTCGTTGGCGTTCGTGAGGGTGTAGGTCACGTCGACGGAGAGCTCCGCCGGGTACCCCTCCTCGCCGTCGGGGCTCGTGTAGTGGAGCATCAGCCCGACGCTGGTGGCGGTGGCCGGGACGACCGTGGCCTCCCACACCTTGTTGTCGAACCCGTCGATCCCTCCATGCAGCGAGTTGGGAGGGTTGTTGATCGGGAGCTGGTATGTCGTGCCGTTCAGCGTGAACTGACCGTTCGCGATCCGGTTCCCGTAGCGCCCGATGATCGGGCCGAAGTAGGGGCCACCGGCCGGGAAGGGGCTGTTCAGGTTGACGTAGTCGTCGAGCGTGGCGAACCCGAGCGTGACGTTGGCGAGGCGCCCGCTCTTGTCCGGCACCTGGAGGGACTGGATGATCCCGCCGTACGTGAGGATCCTGACCTCCATGCGGTTGGCGTTCGCCATCGTGAAGATGTCGACGTCCTGCCCGTCGACGGAGCCGAAGGGCGCCTGCGTGATCGTGGGCGGCGCCTTGGCTCTGGCGAGGGCGCTCGGTTGGGCCGCGGTGGACACGCCGACGGATCCGAGCATGGTCACGCCGGCGGCGAGGGTGATCGCGCCGGCGAGCGCCACGGCTCGGCCGCGGAGCCGGGAGAAGCTGTGCATGGGCACCTCCCTGGGGTAGGTCGCGGGCAGTCTCGACGTCCTGGTGTCGCCGGGTCTCGCCGTGGGTGGAGGAGCCCTCGCTCCCGCCCGTTGGCGCGGTCGCTGGTTCATGCGTGCCTCATCAGGTCATGCCGCCAGGACGTCGCTGCTGAATACGTTTACCCAAGAACGTTGAGCCGAAAACGTTTGCGCACGCGGTGAGACCCGCGGCCGGGCGCGTGGCTGCGAACGTATGCAGTACATGGTATGCTGCCATCGGCGCACGGGAGGTGGGCTCGCCGTTGGCTGACGCGACTCGTCCAGGCACCACCCCGAAGGGCTCGAGCGACAAGGACCCGAAGGCGCGCCGGGGCGGGCCCGTGACCATGCGGGACGTCGCTCGGGCAACGGGACTTTCGCAGAGCACCGTATCCCGCGTCCTCAACCGAACCCCTACGGTCGTGCCGATCGCCGAGGCGACGCGGGAACGGGTGCTCGAGACGGCGAAGCAGCTCGGGTACCGGCCGAACCCACTCGCCCGGGGGCTCCGTGGTCAGAGCACGATGCTGCTCGGCGTCATCGTCCGTGACATCACCGACCTGTTCTTCGCCGGAGCCGTCGACGCCGTCTCGGCCGAGGCCAGCCGGCGCGGCTACAACGTGGTGCTGGGCCACGCGCACGCCCGGGCCGACGAGGCGATAGCGCTCTGGGGGGTCCTCGAGGCGCGCCACTGCGACGCGATCCTGCTGCTCGGGGACATGCGCGATCAGCCGCGGCTGATCGAGGACCTCGCCGGCGCCCGCCTGCCAGTCGTCGCCCTGTGGCAGGGCTCGCGCCCGGCGGACATCGCCTCCGTGAGCGTGGACAACGCGAGCGGGATGCGGAGCATGCTCGACCACCTCACCGGGCTCGGCCACCGCAGGATCGCGTTCCTCGGCGGGCGCCAGCTCGGCGACATCAAGGAGCGCGAGGAGGCGTACCTCGAGTACCTGGCCGCGATGGACGAGCCCGTCCGCGACGGGTATGTCCAGCACGGACCGAACGACTTCGCCGGCGGCGTGGCGGCGCTGGGCCGCCTCGTCGAGCTCCCCGAACCCCCCACGGCGGTGGCCGCTTCGACGGACGTCCTCGCGATCGGGGCCCTGCACGGCGCCCACCAGCGGGGGCTGCGCGTCCCCGACGATCTGTCGATCTCCGGGTTCGACGACATCCCCGTCGCGGCGTTCAGCGTCCCGTCGCTGACGACGATGGCCATGCCGGTTCGCGAGATGGTCGAACGCGCCGTGGGGATGGTGCTCGACGACGGAGGGCTCGACGTTCGCAAGCCGCCGCCGGTGCTCCAGCCGTCGCTCGTCGTGCGGTCCTCGACGGCCCGGGCGCCCGGGCGCATCGACTGATCGGCGTCACGCCGACGCACATCGGAAGGGAGGCAGGTCCACATGTCGAACAAGTACGCGGTGGGGGTCGACTTCGGCACCGAGTCGGGGCGCGCCGTCCTGGTGGACGTCTCCACGGGCGAGGAGCTGGCGACGGCGGTGTACGCATACGCGAACGGCGTCATCGACGAGCACCTGCCGGCCCCCGACGACGACGTCCGCCTCGAGCCCGACTGGGCGCTGCAGGACCCGGAGGACTACCTCGACACGTTCCGGTTCACGGTGCCGTCGGTCCTGGCGACGTCGGGCATCGACCCGGCGGACGTGGTGGGGATCGGCATCGACTTCACCGCGTGCACGATGCTCCCGACGACCGCCGACGGAACGCCGCTGTGCGCGCTCCCCGAGCACCGCCGGCGCCCGCACGCGTGGGTGAAGCTATGGAAGCACCATGCGGCGCAGCCGGAGGCGGATCGCATCAACGCGATCGCCCGTGAGCGGGCCGAGGGCTGGCTGCCGCGGTACGGGGGGAAGATCTCCTCGGAGTGGTTCTACTCCAAGGCGCTGCAGATCCTGGACGAGGCGCCCGACCTCTACGGAGCCGCGGACCGGCTCATCGAGGCCGCCGACTGGGTGGTCTGGCGGCTGACCGGCGTCGAGACCCGAAACAGCTGCACCGCAGGCTACAAGGCCATCTGGTCCAAGGAGGAGGGCTTCCCGGGCTCCGACTACTTCGCCGGCCTCGACCCGGGGTTCGCCAAGGTGGTCGACGAGAAGATGTCGCGGGACGTGAGACCGATCGGGGAGCGCGCCGGCGGTCTGACGGAGGAGGCCGCGGCGTGGACGGGGCTGCTGCCGGGAACGGCCGTCGCCGTCGCCAACGTCGACGCGCACGTCTCGGTGCCGGCGGCCACCGTGACGACGCCCGGCCGGATGGTCGCCATCATGGGCACGAGCATCTGCCACCTGGTCCTCGGCGATCGCGCGGCGACCGTCGAGGGCATGTGCGGCGTCGTCGAGGACGGCGTGATCCCCGGGCTGTTCGGGTTCGAGGCCGGCCAGTCCGGCGTGGGCGACATCTTCGCGTGGTTCGTCGACAACGCGGTGCCCCCCGAGTACCACGCGATCGCCGCGGCCGAGGACGTCGACGTGCACACCGTCCTGGAGCGCGAGGCCGCCGCGCTGCGCCCGGGGGAGTCCGGGCTGCTCGCGCTGGACTGGTGGAACGGGAACCGGTCCGTCCTGGTCGACGTGGACCTCACCGGGCTCCTCGTCGGCGCGACGCTCTCGACGACGGCGCCGGAGATCTACCGGGCGCTGATCGAAGCGACCGCGTTCGGCACGCGGGTCATCGTGGACTCCTTCGAGGCGGCGGGCGTGCGGGTCGAGGAGATCGTGGCGTGCGGGGGGCTCCCGGACCGCAACCGGCTCCTGATGCAGATCTACGCGGACGTGACCGGCCGCGAGTTCCGCATCGCGGCGTCGAGCCAGACGCCCGCGCTCGGCTCCGCGATGTTCGGCGCGGTCGCGGCCGGCGCCGCGGCGGGCGGGTACGACAGCATCGTCGACGCGGCGGCCGCGATGGCCCGGCTGCGGGACGAGCGCTACGTGCCGAACCCCGAGCATCGCGCCACGTACGACGAGCTGTTCGCGGAGTACGTCGCGCTGCACGACTACTTCGGGCGAGCTCCGGACGGCGTGATGAAGACGCTGAAGGCGATCCGCGCTCGCGAGCGCGTGCGGACGGCTCCCGCCTAGCGCCCGGTCAGAGCCCGCCGGCCAGGTGGTGGTACGCCTGGGTCCAGCGGAGCTCGTTGCGGAAACGGCTCGCCACGGTCTCGGCGGTGATCGTGGCGAGCTCGACCCCCGCGATCTCGGCCAGGTCGTCCAGGGCCTGGAGGCCGAGGGCCTGCGTGAAGCACGTGTGGTGCGGTCCGCCGGCCGTGAGCCACGCCTCCGCCGCGGTCGGAAGATCGGGCCGGGGCTCCCACACCGCCCGCGCCACCGGGAGCCGAGGCAGGTCCGCCTCCGGCTCGACCACGTCGATCTCGTTGGCCACCAGCCGCAGCCTCGTGCCGAGGTCGACGAGCCCCACCACGAACCCGGGGCCCGGCGGAGCGGTGAACACCAGCCGGACGGGATCCTCGCGCCCGCCGATCGCCAGGGGGTGGATCTCGCACGTCGGCAGGCCGGCCGCGATGCTCGGGCAGACCTCGAGCATGTGGGCGCCGAGGACCTGCGGCGACTCGGCCCCGAGGTTGTACGTGTAGTCCTCCATGAACGAGGTCCCGCCGTCCAGGCCGGCGCTCATCACCTTCACGATCCGAACCAGGATGGCGGTCTTCCAGTCGCCCTCGGCGCCGAAGCCGTAGCCGTCGGCCATGAGGCGCTGCACGGCGATGCCGGGGAGCTGCCGGAGCCCGGCCAGGTCCTCGAACGTGTCGGTGAACGCGTTCGCCCCGACGTCCTCGAGGAACGCGCGCAGGGCCAGCTCGATCCGCGCGGCGTCCCGGAGCGACTCGTGCCGCTCCTCGCCCCGGCGGAGCTCGGGGACCACGTCGTACTCGTCCTCGTAGACCTTGGCCAGGAGCTCGACCTCGGCGTCCTCGACCTGGGCGACGCGCTCGACCAGCTCGCCGACGCCGTACCCGTTCACCGAGACGCCCAGCCGGATCTGGGTCTCCACCTTGTCGCCCTCGGTCACCGCCACGTTCCGCATGTTGTCGCCGAGCCGCGCGACGCGAAGCCGCTGCGCCTCGGCCCATCCCATCGCCGCGCGGGTCCAGGTTCCGACGCGCCGCTGCACTCCTGGGTCCTCCCAGTGCCCGACGACCGTCTTGCGGCGGTGTCCCATGCGGGTGGCGAGGTAGCCGAACTCACGGTCGCCGTGGGCGGACTGGTTCAGGTTCATGAAGTCCATGTCGATCTCGGCCCATGGGAGATCGCGGTTGTGCTGCGTGTGCAGGTGCAGGAGGGGCTTGCCCAGCGAGCCCAGGCCGGCGATCCACATCTTCGCCGGCGAGAACGTGTGCATCCACGCGATCACCCCGATGCACCGAGGGTCCGCGTTCGCCTCCAGACACAGGCTGCGGATCGCGTCCGCCGTCTTCAGCACGGGCTTGGGGACGACGGCGACCGGGATGGCCGTCGACGCAGAGAGCCCCGCCACGATCCTGGAGGACTGCTCCTCGACGCGGCGGAGCGTCTCGTCGCCGTACAGATCCTGGCTGCCGGTGACGAACCAGACCTCGAGCGCGTCGCGATCCATGGCTAGCCCACCTCCGGGGAGTGTCGGTTCGAGTCCGCGCGCACCGGGATCAGCGCTCGAACCGGCGCTGCAGGACGACGTGGATCGTGACGGCGCCGACGATGATCCCGCCGTAGATCACGTCCGTCCAGTACGCCGCGACGCCCATCGCCACGAGCCCGGCCTGGATCGCGCCGATCATGAACGCCCCGATGAACGTTCCCCAGACCGTCCCTCGACCTCCGAACACCGACGTGCCGCCCACGAAGACCGCCGCCAGGGCGGGCAGGAGGTACGCGCTCCCCACGCCCGGGTAGAAGTTCGAGACCTGAAGGCTCTGCATCACGCCGGCGAGGGCGGAGGCCATGCCGACGAGCACGAACATCCGGACCCGGGTGCTCCGGATGGGGATCCCCATGAGCTGCGCCGCCGGACGGTTGTCCCCGATGACGTGGCCGTTCTGGCCGAGGCGATGCCGGAACAGCAACACCCACGTCCCGATCGCGATCAGCACCAGCCAAACGAACTGCATCGGGACGCCGAGGAGCCGTCCGTCGAGGATCCTGTACGCCGTCGAGTCCCGCGCATCGACCAGCGCGTAGCTCTTGCCGCTGACGAGGGCGAGCGTCAGCCCCCGGTACAGGAACTGCGTTCCGATCGTCGCCACCAGGGCCGGGATGCCGATCACGGTGACGACGAGCCCGTTCAGCAGGCCGGCGATCGCGCCGACCGAGAGGGCGGTCAGGACCGCCAGCTCGGCGCTCCCCGTCGTCCGCTCGACGGCGACGAACCCGACCATGCCGAGCCCGTAGATCGAGATGAACGAGAGGTCGATGTCGCCGCTCACGATGACCATCGTGAGCAGGAGCGCGGGGAGCGCGAAGTACGGTGTCGTCTGCGCGAACGAAACGTAGATGCGGTTGTCCAGGAACGTATTCGGGGCCAGGACGATGAACGCCGCCCACAGGAGGAAGAAGGCGACGGTGATGCCGATCTGCGAGGCATACGCTGTGGCGAACGATCGGACCGTCCAGCGCCGCTGGTATCCGGCCGCCTCCTCGACGTTCTCCACCGCCGCCGTCACGACGCTCCTTCCACCTCGCCTGTTCGATCCTCGTCGCCGCCGGGCCGACGCCGCTCGGGCTCGGCGAAGCTCCCCGTGGCGGCCACGGCGCGCATGATCTCGGTGACCTCCTCGAGCGTGTATCGCGACGTCGGGAAGTCGGCGGCGACCTTGCCACGATCGAGCACCACGATCCGATCGGCCACGGAGTAGACGTGGAAGATGTTGTGGTCGATGAAGATGGCCGACTTGCCCGCCGTCTTGATGCCCTTGACGAAGTGCAGGAGCTTGTCGGTCTCCTTCAGCGAGAGCCCCATCGTCGGCTCGTCGAGGATGATGATGTCGGCCTCGAAGTGCAGGGCCCGGACGATCGCCAGACCCTGACGTTCGCCGCCGGACAACCCGGTGACGTGGGTGTCGGGCGTCAGCACGGCCGACGTGAACCCCATCGACTCGCCCATCAGCTCGGCCGTGATCCGACGCATCCTGCGCACGTCGAGGAAGCCCAGCCCGCGGCTGATGGGCCGACCCATGAAGATGTTGCGCCACAGCGAGAGCTGCTCGGCCAGGGCCCGCTCCTGGTACACGGTCTCGACGCCCAGGCCCCGGGCCCGTTCGACCGTGAGCCCCCGGACCTCCTGCCCGCCGAACAGGATCTGCCCGCTGTCCGGCTGGTGCACACCCGTGACGATCTTGATCACGGTGGACTTGCCGGCCCCGTTGTCCCCGACGACCCCGAGCACCTCGCCGGCGGACAGCGCGAAGCTCACGTCCTTGAGGACCCGGACGCCGCCGAACGACTTGTGGATGTGGCGGAGCTCGACGGCCACCCGTCCATCCGCGCTGCCCGTCACCTGTGCCTCACCGGGCGGCAGTGTCGCACGCGCCGTGGTGAGCCGAGGCCGGCGAGCGCTCAGCTCGCCGGCCTCAGAACCGCTCACCTCGGCGTCACCGCCCTCCATCAGCGGATCTGCTGCTCCACCAGGGGGGCGATCTGATCGATGTTCGAGGCGTCGACGAAGCCGCCGCCCGTGTTCACGAACAGGCCGCTGAACCCGTAGTTGTGCGTCAGGCACAGCTGCTCGACCGCCAGGAACCCCTGGAGGTACTGCTGCTGGTCGATCACCAGGTCGACGAACCCGTCCTGCACGCCCTTCACGGTCGCCGGCGAGAGGTCGAACCCCGCCGCGTACAGGTCGTCGGGCCCCAGGTTCGCCGACTCCATGTAGGTCGGGATCGTCGAGGTCAGGTTGCCGTGGTCGATGAAGATGGCCTTGGTGTCCGGGTTGGCGGACATGTAGCCGGTGAAGGTCGAGACCCCCGCCGCCGGGTCGGCGTTCGTGGCGTCGTCGATCTCCTGGTACTGGACGTCCATGCCGGCCTCATCGAGGCCGTCGATGATGCCCTGCGTCCGCTCCCCGCGGCCGGGCTGTGCCACCAGACCCCACACGAAGACCTTGTCGCCGGACTGCAGCCCGCCCCGATTGATGGCCTCCTGTGCAAGGGCGAACCCGGCGTCGTGCAGCACCGCGCCGACGTAGCCGGTGCCGTCGGCGGCGTACTTCGCCTCCGCCGTCGGCAGCTCGGTGTTCATGACCGTCACCAGGATCCCCTGGCTCCTGGCGTCGTCGATCAGCGGGTCGAAGGCGTCGTCACCGGGGTGCCCCATGATGGCGATGCCGTCCGGGCTCGTCGCCATGGCCTCCGAGAACTGCTGGGTCATCTTCTGGGGGTCCCAGTCGGACCACGTGTAGGTCACGTTCGGGCCGAAGGCCTCCTGGGCCGCCTTCGCCCCGTTGTAGACGACGGTCTCGAAGCCGCCGCCCTCCGTGCCGCCCGGGAAGAAGACGATGTTCATGTCCTTGCAGAACTGCCCCGCGCTCGATGCGGCGTTGTCGGACGAGTTGGACCCGCCACCGTCGTCGCTGGTGCATGCCGCGAGCGCGAGCGCGAACGCCGCCAGCAGCGCGAGGATCCGCCAGGACCCCCGTGCGTGGCGCGGCCGGGCTCTACTCATCACGCGTCCTCCTTGCTCGAGAAGCTGCGGGCTCGGTGCCGTCACTGGGTTGAGCCGATACGCCTCCCCCCTTCGCGAGGACGCTTGCATTCGAGTGTATGCAAACGTATTCTCGCATGTCAAGGCAGGTCGGTCCATCCTCTCGACACAGATCACGACGGGTCACGAGGAGGAGGTCAGCAGATGCCCTCGCTCGAGCTTCGCGAACGGGTCGCACGGGCGAACCGGAGGCTGGTCTCCGAGGGGCTCGTCGCGCTGTCCTTCGGAAACGCGAGCGGGGTGGACCGGGCCGAGGGGGTCCTCGTCATCAAGCCGAGCGGGGTGGCGTGCGACGCGGTCGAGCCGGGCGACCTGGTGGTGGTCTCCCTCGAGAACGGAAGCGTCGTCGAGGGGTCGATGCGCCCGTCCTCCGACACCCCGACGCACCTCGTCCTGTACCGCCGCTTCGCCTCGATCGGGGGCGTGGTCCACACCCACTCGCCCTTCGCGTCGGCGTGGGCGCAGGCCGGGAGGGCGATCCCCTGCTTCGGCACCACGCACGCCGATCATTTCCGCGGGCCGGTGCCCGTCACGCGCCCGTTGACCGCGAGTCCGAGATCGGCGGCGACTACGAGGGGGCGACGGGCGACGTGATCGTGGAGACGCTCCAGGGCCTGGGCCTCGACGCGGCGTCGATGCCGGCCGCGCTCGTCGCGTCGCACGGTCCGTTCACGTGGGGAGCCGATCCCGTCGACGCGGCGACGAACGCCGTCGCGCTGGAGGCGGTGGCCGCCATGGCCTGGCGGACGCTGGCGCTCTCGCCGGGGGCGGAGCCGATCGGGGAGTCCCTGCTGGCACGGCACTTCGGCCGCAAGCACGGCCCGGACGCGTACTACGGCCAGCCGGGCGGCGACGGAGGCTGACGATCAGGCGGCCGAGGCCGGTAGGGGCAGGGCCGAGGCGCCGTCGCTCGCGCGGCACGGATACGTCTCGCAGGTGAGCCCGGTAGCTCGCGCGTAGGCGCTCGCCACGGCGGGGCCGAACACTCCGACGGCCTCCCGGTCCACGAGCGCGACCGCGCACCCCGCGAAGCCTCCGCCCGTGAGCCGGGCCCCGAAGCACCCGGGGGCCGACCGGGCCGCCTCGACGATGGCGTCGAGGGCCTCGCTCGAGAGCTCGAAGTCGTCCCGCATGCTCCGGTGGCTGTCGCTCATCAGCGCGCCGACCGTCTCGGCGTCGCCGGCTCGCATCGCCTCGGCGGCGGCGAGGGTCCGGGCGTTCTCGGTGACGACGTGGCGGGCGCGCCGCGCCAACGGCTCGGGGAGGTCGGCGGCTCGCGAGCGCAGGTCCGGCTCGGTGACGTCGCGCAGGGAGCCCACGCCGAGCGCGAGCGCCGCGGCCTCGCACTCGCGGCGCCGGTCGTGGTACCCGGAGCTGCCGAGCTCGCGGCGCGTGCCGGTGTCGAGGACGACGATGCCGGCGCGATCCGGTATCGGAACCCACTCCGGCTCGAGGGTCCGGCAGTCCAGCAGGATGGCGTGGCCCTGCCGGCCGCGTGCCGAGGCGAGCTGATCCATGAGCCCCGAGGCCACGCCGACCCATCGATTCTCCGCCCGCTGGCACAGGCGCGCCATCGCCGTGGGCTCCCAGGGGAAGCCCGACGTCGTCGCGAACGCCTGGGCCGTCGCGAGCTCGAGCGCCGCGGACGAGGACAGGCCCGCTCCCACCGGGACGTCGCTCGCGATCGCGCCGTCCCAGCCGACGAGGCGGTGGCCGGCCTCGGACAGCGCCCAGGCCACCCCCTGCAGGTACGCCCCCCACCCCTCCGCCCGGGGCTCGAAGCGGTCGAGCGCGATCGTGCGGCTCCCGAGCTCCTGCGACCGGACGTCGATCCGGGCCTCGGTGCGGGCCCGCAGGGCGATGCACAGGTCCCGGTCGATGGCGGCGGGCAGCACGAACCCCTCGTTGTAGTCCGTGTGCTCGCCGATCAGGTTGACCCGACCCGGCGCGCGAAGGAGCGCGTGGGGCTCCGACCCGAACTCGGCTCGGAACAGCCGCACGGCCCGCGCGCTCGCCTCCACGCTATCCGCCGTCGTCGCCCGGGCCGGCCATGAAGTGCTCCTCCGGCTGGGCCCGGAGCCGGTCGGCCGCCGCCTCCGGGGTGAGGTCCCGGGCCGCCTCGCCGAGCAGCTCGTACCCCGCCATGAACTTGCGGGTCGTGGCCGAGCGCAGCAGCGGCGGGAAGACGTGCGCGTGGAGCTGCCAGTGCTCGTCGTCACCCTCGGGTCCCGGCGCGGCGTGCCACCCCATGGAGTAGGGGAACGATCGCCGGAACAGGTTGTCGTACCTGGCGAGGAGCCGCCGCAGGAGCTCGGCCAGCGAGCGCCGCTCGGCGTCGTCCAGGTTCGCGAACCGCGGGACGTGACGACGGGGGATCACCAGGGTCTCGAACGGCCACACGGCCCAGAAGGGCACGACCGCGAGCCAGTCGGGGCCGTCGACGACGACCCGTGCGCCGTCGCGGATCTCGAGCTCCGCGTACTCGATCAGCAGCGGCGTCCCCGACGCCTGGCGCGCCGCGCGCTGGAGCGCATCCTCGACGGCGGGCTCGTCGGGGAGGTGGGCGCTGGCCCACAGCTGTCCGTGGGGGTGCGGGTTCGACGCCCCCATGTCCTGCCCCCGGTTCTCGAACACCAGCACCGACCGGTAGCGGGGGCTGAGCTCGGCGACCTGGTCGACCCACAGGTCGATCACCGCTCGGATCTGCGGCACCGACATCCGCGCCAGCTCGAGGTCGTGACGCGGCGAGAAGCAGAGCACCCGGCAGGTGCCCGGCCCGGTCTCGGTCTGCAGCAGCGAGCCCCCGCCCAGGGACGCCGGGGCGGTGTTCGGGTCCAGGGCGGCGAAGTCGTTGGTGAAGGCGAAGGTGCCCTCGTAGTCGGGGTTGCGCGCCCCGCCGGCTCGCTCGTTCCCCGGACACAGGTAGCACCCCGGGTCGTACCGAGGGCGTTCGTCGACGCCGGGCGCTTCCTGCTTCCCGAGCCACGGGCGGGCCGTTCGATCCGGCGAGACGAGCACCCATCGCCCGTTGAGCGGGTTCCGCCGGCGATGGGGGGACTCGGGTAACGCCGCCAGGTGCGACTCGAGGGGCATCTGCGCGTGACGATACGATGTGCCGACGTGGCCATCATCACCGCCTCGATCCTCGACGCCGACTACTCGCGGCTCGAGCACGAGGTCACCCGCGTGTCGGCCGCCGGCGTCGACGCGTTCTCCCTCGACGTGATGGACGGGCACTTCGCGCCGCGGATCACGTTCGGCGACTACCTGGTGGCCCGGATCCGGGACTGGACGGATCGCCCCATCGAGATCCACCTCATGGTGGAGCGACCGGAGACGTGGGTCACGCGGATGTGCGACGCGGGCGCGGACATGATCGTGTTCCACCTCGAGGCGGCCCGGGATCCGCTCGACGTGGTCGAGCGGGTCCGCGCCGAGCGGCGATCGGTGGGCGTCGCCCTGACCCAGGAGACCGCGGTCGACGAGCTGAGCGACGATCTCCTGGCCGAGATCGACCTGGTGAACCTTCTCGCGGTGCCCGTCGGCTTCGGCGGCGGTACCTCCGCCGGGGACACCTTCGAGCGCATCGCCGCCCTGCGAGGCAGAGCCGAGACGGGCGGCCACGAGCTCGGGATCGAGGTCGACGGGGGCGTGAAGCCGGCGACGGCGCCCGACTACGTTCGCGCCGGGGCGGACATGCTGACCGTGGGCACGGGCATCTACCGCGCGCCCGACGTCGAGGAGGCGGTGCGGACGCTGCGCGAATCCACGCGGGGACCCGAGGACGAGCGGGCCCGGCGCCGTCTGCGGCACTTCCTGTCCGTGCCGAGCGCCACGCCGGTCGACGATGCCGCTCGTCGTGCCCGCCTCGAGGGCTCCCGGGCCCTCCTCGACGTCCCCCCGACCGTCTGGGCTCCGGCGGGCCCCGCCCGCTGACCCCGGCCGAGGCCACCTCGACGGGGCCGGAGGCACGGGAGACCGGCGTTTCCCCTTAACCTTTCGCGACCCCCTCCGACGGTTCAACCATGGGTCGACATCCGCCCAGCGCAGGGCTCCGGGAGCTCATGGATCGGTTGTGGGTCGAGCGGTACCGGCTCGAGACGCTCGAGTTCAAGCTCGTCGCCGCCAAGCTCTTCCTGGCCTCCGACGTCCGGCGCTTCGTGGTCCCCGCGCTGAGCGAGGTGGAGCGCGCGGTCGAGCAGGTCCGCGCGGCCGAGCTCGGCCGGAGCCTGGCCGTGGCCAGGATCGCCGAGGACTGGCGCGTCCCGGCGGAGCGCGTGACGCTGGGCTACCTCGTGGACCACGCGCCCGAGCCGGCGGCGGAGATCTTCGAGGAGCACGGCGAGGCGTTCCTGGCTCTCACCACCGCGATCGAGGTTCTCGCCCTCGAGAACCGGCTGATGGCGCAGGACGCGCTCGATCACCTCCGGGAGACCATCGACGATCTGGTGGGCGCCGACGTCCCTGCGGTGTGCGGGGCCTCCGGGCTCCGAGCCGACGATCCCCCGCGGCCCCGCAGCCTGGGCGGGATCGCCTGATGCCGGACCTCGTCTCCCTCGAGGATCCGCGCCCGGATCCGCATCCGGCGCGCCTCCGTCTCGAGGCCGATGCCGACGACGCGGACCCGGTCGGCTCCGCGATGGAGCTGCGCCTCCAAGAGGTCGCGTATCGAGCGACGGTGGCGGCGATGAGCGACGTGTTGCAGCCGTCGCTCGCGGATTTCCTCCGCTAGTCACGAAGTGCGGGATTCCCCGCCGCGGCGCGCATTCGGCTTTCCCGACGGGCCCATCGGGATCCCGGCAACGCTCGGGACCTTTGGGGCGCAAGGCATCCCCGCATCGGCCGACGTGGTCGACCGCAGGGGGTGCACGCCCAATCGCCGCACATCGCGGCGCTCGGCGACGCGCTCGGTGTCGCGGGGGGAGCGCCTCCCATCCCGCGTGCACATCGAGATTCGGCTCCCGTGAGCTATGCAGCGAGGTGCCTCCGCTCGCCGATGAACTGGGAGCACGACAACCCGACAACACCCGAGCAGGGGCGCGATCATGGGACAGGGCTCAGCGAACGGAACGGCCACCGCCACCACCGACGATCGGCGCGAGCAGGACGCGCTCATCCTCGAGCACCTCGAGCTCGTGCAGCACGTCGTGAACCAGGTGTCGATGCGGTACCCCCGACACATCGATCGGCAGGAGCTGTGGAACGCCGGCGCGCTCGGATTGGTGCAGGCGGCCCGTCGCTACCGACCCGAGACGGGCGTCCCGTTCTTCCGCTACGCGGTCACGAGGATCCGAGGCGCGATCATCGACTCCACGCGCGACGGCGACTGGGTCGCCCGCGGCGTCCGCCGGGGGGTCCGCGAGATGCGCGACGTCGAGGATCGGTTCGAGGAGTCGCGCGGCGAGCGCCCGACGGACGGGGAGCTCGCGCCGGCGCTCAACATCACGATCGACGAGCTCCGGACCCGCCGGGCCGCGGCCGCCGCCTCGAGCCTGCTCCACCTGGAGCACCGCATCGACGACGAGGCCAGCCTGGGCGACTCGGTCGCCGAGGAGCACCACGACGCCCTGCCGGAGCCCGCGCTCGAGGAGCGCGAGATGCTCGGCACGGTGCGGACCGCGATCCGGTACCTGCCCCCGATCCAGCGGGCGGTCATCACGCGGTACTACCTCCAGGGCGAGATGCTCCAGGACATCGCGGCCACGATGGGCGTCAGCGAGGCCCGCGTCTCCCAGATCGTCTCGGAGGCGGTCAACGCGCTTCGCTCGTACCTCGGGACGCAGTTCGAGGGTGTTCCCCGGGTCGCTCCGAACGCCCCCGGCAAGCGCCAGCGCGGTGCGTACGTCTCGCTCGTCAAGACCGTCAGCTGCTGGCAGGAGCGCATGCGCGCCGCCGACGCTCCCCTCCGCGAGCCCGTGCCCGCCCTGCGGGCGATGTAGCGGCCCCCAGCGTCGCCGCCTCCCGTACCATCCCTCCTCGTGCTCCTCGAGGAGATCGCTCGGACCTCGGCCGCGCTGGCCGGGACCTCGGGGCGGCTGGCGAAGATCGGCCTGATCGCCGGGTGCCTCGCCGCCCTTCGTCCCGACGAGGTGCCCGTCGCGGTGGCCTACCTCTCCGGCTCGCTCCCCCAGGGCACGATCGGCGTCGGCTGGGCCTCGCTGCGCGAGCTCCCGCCCCCCGCCGCCGGTGCGACGCTCGAGCTTCTCGACGTGCACGCCTCGTTCGGCCGGATCGGCGCGGCCGCCGGCGCCGGCAGCCGGGGGGTGCGGCGGGGCGAGCTGGCGGATCTGTTCGGCCGGGCCACCGAGCCCGAGCGCCGGTTCCTCGTGGGCCTGCTCTCGGGGGAGCTGCGGCAGGGGGCCCTCGAGGGCGTCGTGGTGGAGGCCGTGGCGCGAGCGGCGTCCGTCCCCGCCGGTGAGGTCCGCCGGGCGATGATGCTCGCCGGCGACCTCGCGCCGGTCGCCGCGGCCGCGATGACCGACGGCGCCGCCGGGCTGGCCCGCTTCCACCTCACCGTGCTGCGGGCCGTGCAGCCGATGCTCGCGCAGACGGCGGACGGCGTGGCCGAGGCGATGGGCCGCATCCAACCCGCGGCCCTGGAGTGGAAGCTCGACGGCGCGCGGATCCAGGTCCACCGGCTGGGAGACGAGGTACGCGTGTTCACGCGCACGCTGGCCGACGTCACCGATCGCGTCCCCGAGATCGTGGACGGCGTCCGGTCCCTGCCTGCCCGCGCGCTGATCCTCGACGGCGAGGCGATCGCGCTGCGCCCCGACGCGAGGCCGCATCGGTTCCAGGTCACGATGAGCCGATTCGGGAGCCGGACCGACGCCGCGCGCCAGCGCGCCGTGACGCCGCTGTCGTCCTTCTTCTTCGACTGCCTGCACGCCGACGGCGAGGACCTGCTGGATCGCCCGGCGCGGGAGCGGTTCTCGGCGCTCGATGATCGGGTGCCGGAGCGGATGCGCGTCCCCAGGGCCGTCGCGCTCGAGGTCCCCGAGGCCGAGCGCTTCCTGGACGACGCGCTGGCCCGAGGTCACGAGGGCGTGATGGTGAAGGCGCTCGACGCCCCGTACGAGGCGGGCCGGCGAGGCGCCGGCTGGCTGAAGGTCAAGCGCGCGAACACGCTGGACCTCGTGGTCCTGGCCGCCGAGTGGGGCCACGGGCGCCGGCAGGGATGGCTGAGCAACCTCCACCTCGGAGCGCGCGATCCGGGATCGGGCGGCTTCGTGATGCTCGGCAAGACCTTCAAGGGGATGACGGACGAGATGCTGGCCTGGCAGACCGAACGGCTCCTCTCGCTCGAGACCGGGCGCGACGCCTTCACGGTCTTCGTCCGTCCCGAGCTCGTCGTCGAGGTCGCCTTCGACGGCCTCCAGTCGAGCCGTCGGTACCCCGGCGGCCTGGCCCTGCGGTTCGCCAGGGTGAAGGGGTACCGGCCCGACAAGCGGCCGGAGGACGCCGACCTCATCGACACGGTTCGCGCCATCCACGACGGATCGTCGTAGCGGGCGCGGGCGCCGCCGGTCCTAGCCGCCGCCCTCGACCGAGTACCGCTTGGGGTTCATGACGTCGACGCGGAGGGACTTGCCGACGAACCGCTGTGACTCCGTCGAGTCCTCGATGACCGGCATCCGGCCCCCTCGCACCTTGCCGTCCCCGAACACGAGCGAACCCGCGGCCACCACGTAGCCGTCGCCGTCGATGTTCAGCCGAACCGCATACGCGACCCTCGACTGCGAGGGAGCAACGAGGTAGAAGCCGTGGGCCATGCCCACGGGCTCTTCGTTGGAATCCCAGGACAAGACCGAGACCGACCTGTAGAGCACCTCCCGGAACGCCACCCGCCGGATCAAGGCGTTGGCGTCGCCGTCCTCCTGGTCGAACTCCATCTCCTCGTCGCGGGCGATGAACCTGAGCCCGGTGCCTTCGTTCTGGATCATCCCTGCCTCCCTGGAGCCGCGGCGGCGCATCGGCCTCGAACCGTATCCGGCCCCGGCGCGCCGGGGCAAGGGGGGTCGCGCACCCTAGACTGCTGCGCATGCCGGTGTGCCCGGCCTGCGGTGAACGCAACCTCGCCCGCGCGCAGTTCTGCATGTCCTGCGGGCAGCCCCTCCCGTCCCCCGGGACCGATGCTGCCGCCGAGGTCCGCAAGGTGGTCACGGTCCTGTTCAGCGACATCGCCGGCTCGACCCCGATCGGGGAGCGGCTGGATCCGGAGGCCGTCCGCCGGGTGATGGGGCGCTTCTTCGAGGAGATGAAGAGGGTTCTCGAGCGCCACGGCGGAACGGTCGAGAAGTTCATCGGCGACGCCATCGTCGCGGTGTTCGGCATCCCGGTCCTGCACGAGGACGACGCCGTTCGTGCCGTTCGGGCCGCGCTCGAGATGCAGCGGACGCTCGCCACGTTGAACCAGGAGCTCGACCCACTGGGGGTCTCCATCGTGACGCGCACCGGCATCAACACGGGCGAGGTCGTGGCGGGAGACCCCGCATGGGGGCAACCGCTCGTGGTCGGCGATGCGGTGAACGTGGCCGCCCGGCTGGAGCAGTCCGCTCCACCGGACGGGGTCGTGCTCGGCGCCGATACGTACGCGCTCGTGCGCGAGTTCGTGCGCGTCGAGCCGAAGGAGGACGTCATCCTGAAGGGGAAGCGCGCTCCGGTCACGACCTATCGGCTGCTCGGACTCAACACGGGATCGACCGCTCAGCCCGCGAGGGCGGAGCCGGCGCTCGTCGGCCGGCAGGGCGAGCTGGACCTGCTGAGGGCGGCGTTCGAGCGGACCGTGAACGAGCGTGCCTGTCATCTGCTCACGGTGGTTGGCTCGGCGGGCGTCGGGAAGTCGCGGCTCGCGAAGGAGTTCGTCTCCTCGCTCGGCGGAGCCGTCACCGCCCTCGTCGGCCGGTGCCTGCCCTACGGGGAAGGGATCACGTTCTGGCCCGTCTCCGAGATCGTGAAGCAGGCGACGGGGATCGCCGACGAGGATCGACGGGACGAGGCCCGCGCGAAGATCGACGCGCTGCTCGAGGGGTCGGTCGATGCCGCACTCGTCGCGGACCGCGTCGCCGCGGCGGCGACACTTTCGGATTCGAGCGTCGGCATCCAGGAGACGTACTGGGCGATCCGTCGGCTTTGTGAGTGGCTGGGACGGGAGCGGCCGCTCGTCCTCGTGTTCGACGACATCCAGTGGGGGGAGGATGCGTTCCTCGGCCTGCTCGAGTACCTGGTCGGCTGGGGCCGAGACGTTCCGATCCTCCTGCTGTGTCTGGCGCGTCCCGATCTGCTCGACGTGCGGCCGGCCTGGACCGCCGCGAGCGCCCACACATCAGCGATCTCGCTGGCTCCGTTGACGGACGGTGAGACCGAGCAGCTGATCGTCAACCATCTGGGGCCCGAAGGCCTCGATCCCCCGATCATCGATCGCTTCATCGAGGCGGGCGGGGGCAACCCCTTGTTCGTCGAGGAGCTCCTCCGCATGCTGGAGGACGAAGGCGTCCTCCAGCGGGATGAAGGTCGGTTGAGCGTGATCGGCGACGTCGTGGAGATCGTGGTCCCCAGAACGATCCAGGCGCTCTTGAGCGCGCGACTCGACCGCCTCGACCCTGCCGAGCGCACCGTGATCCGGAGCGCGTCGGTGGTCGGCAAGTTCTTCTGGTGGGGGGCCGTCTCGGAGCTCGTGCCGGAGAGGCTCCGGCCGGAGGTCGGCGCGCACTTGCAGACCCTCGTGCGCAAGGAGCTGATCCGCCCGGATCGGTCCGCGTTCGCCGGGTTCGCCGGCGAGGACGCGTTCCGGTTCCATCACATCCTGATCCAGGAGGCCGCCTATCAGGGAACGCCGAAGGAGACTCGGGTCGATCTCCATCGGCGCTTCGCGGCTTGGCTCGAACGGGCGGCCGGAGAGCGGAGCGCCGAGTACGAGGAGGTGCTCGGTTATCACCTGGAGCAGGCCGCGCGCAACCGGACCGAGCTCGGACTCGAGGATGAGGAGACCCGATCGTTGGCCGTTCGGGCCGCGGAGCTCCTGGCGTCGGCCGGGCGGCGAGCATTGTCGCGAGGGGACATGCACGCCGCGGCGAACCTCTTGGATCGAGCCGCCGGCCAGCTGCCGGCCGATGACCCCATCCGGCTCCGCCTGCTTCCCGATCTCGGTGAGGCCCTGATGGAGGCGGGGGACTTCGCTCGCGCGGACGGCGTCCTGACCGAGGGAGCGACCCTCGCGGCCTCGGCCGGTGACCCTGGGCTCGAGGCGCATGCACGGATCGTCCGCCTGCTCCTGCAGGAGTCGACGGACCCGAAGCACCGAGCCGAGGAGGCCATTCGCGTCCTCGGGGAGACGATCCCGGTCCTGGAGGAGCTGGGTGACCATCTCGGGCTGGCCCGGGCATGGCGCCTCCTCGGCGACCTGCGGTGGACGAGAGGGCGCTACGCCGATGCCGGGGATGCCCTCGAGCGCGCGGTCGATCATGCGCGGTCGGCCGGAGCGGTCTGGCAGGAGGTCGAGGTCCTCGGACAGTTCGCCGGGGCGGGTCTGTACGGCCCGACGCCGGTTCCCGAGGTCGTGGAGCGCTGCCGCAGGATCCTGGAACGCTCCGGCCGCAACCCGAGCGTCGAGGCTCGGGTGTTCCGCACGCTCGGCTCCCTGCGGGCCATGGAGGGCAAGTTCGACGAGGCGCGAGAGCTCGTTCGTCGGGCGCGGGAGATCCTCGTCGATCTCGGGCTGAAGCTGCGGGCGTCCTTCGCCTCGGAGGCCGCGGCGTTCGTGGAGATGCTCGCCGGTGACCCCGTGGCGGCGGAGGGGGAGCTCCGTGCCGGTTACGAGGCGGCCGAGAGCCTGGGGGAACGGGGGTTCCAATCGACCGTCGCGGCGCTCCTGGCCCACGCGCTCTGGGAACAGCGCCGTCTCGCCGAAGCGGAGCGCTATTCGCGGATCGCCGAGGAGATCGGAGCCGAGGACGACCTGTCGACCCAGGTGTTGTGGCGGAGCGCCCGAGCCCGGGTGCTCGCGGCCGCGGGGGACGAGGTCGCGGCCGAGGAGCTGGCGCGTCGTGCCGTCGCGCTGGCCGAGGACACCGACGACGTCAACATGTGCGCCGACACGCTCGTCGCGCTCGGCGAGGTGCTCCGCGCCGGCGGTCGCGACGACGACGCGGCGACCGCGCTGGGTGACGCGCTCGCGCGCTACGAGGCCAAGGGCAACGTGGTGGGAGCCGACGACGTCCGGCGCCGGCTCGACGCCCTCGACGCGTCGGTCTGACCCTACCGGGGGCCGCGCTCGCGGCCGAGCGCTTCGATCAGGTCGGCGGCGCGCGTCTTGCCGTCGCGGGCCCGGATCCGGGCGCTCTCCGAGGCCATCCGCTCGCGGAGCGCGCCGTCGCCGAGGAGACGGTCGACGGCGTCGGGGAGCTCGCGATCCTCGAACGCGTAGGTGTCGAGCCGCTCGCCGAGCCCGAGCTCCTGCACCCGCTGCGCGTTGTCGTACTGGTCCCAGAACAGCGGCAGCACCACCATCGGCTTGCCGAAGTGCAGGGCCTCCGTCGTCGTGTTGTTGCCGCCGTGCGTGATCACGAGGTCGACGAGGGGGACGATCGACGTCTGCGGCACGCGGGCCTCTCCCCACATCGAGTCGGGGAGCTCGATCTCGTCCGCGCGAGGGCCCTTCGACACGACGTAGCGGTGGGGCGTGCGCGACAGCACGTCCACGAGGCGCTTCATCAGGTCCACGTCCGCCGAGCCGAGCGAGCCGAGGGACAGGTACACCAGCGAGCCGTCGCCGCCCCGCAGCGACTCGGGGACCTCCCAAGGCTCCTCGGTCTCGCGAACGCTGGAGTCGAGGCGGTGCCACGTCGGCGCGAGCGGGCGCGAACGCGGGTAGTCGGCGGCCTCGGGGTACACGTACAGGTTCAGGTCCGGCGACTCGTGGATGAACTCCAGGTCGGGCAGGTGCGGCGCCCCCTGCTCGGTCACCCACGCGTCGAACGAGGCCCACAGCTCGCGGTGCGTGCGCTCGTACTCGGCGCGGAACTCGTCCCACCCCGAGCGGTCGTCGTGCGGGTATCCGCTGAACGCCGGCGCGAGGTCGGGGTCCTTCATCTCGAGCGGGTTGCAGCTCAGGATCCGGACCCACGGCGCCCCGTGTGTCAGCAGCGCGGGGAAGGCGCTCACGTTGTCCTCGACGATCACGTCGGGCCTCGCCCGGTCGAGGATCTCGCGGAGCGCGGGCTCGCAGTACTTCGCGCCCTCGATCAACGACTCCCACACCGGCTTGATGAACGTGCCGAGCTGCTCGATCGTTGGCCTGCGGAACTCGGGCGCGGTCTGGATCACGAAGTCGGTCCAGAACTGACCCGCGTCCTGCTCGGTCTCTGCCTCTTCCGGCGCCGGCGGCGCGAGGTCGACGAGGTCCTCCTCGAAGCCGAGCGGCTCGAGCCGGCCCTTCCAGGACGCCTCGGCGGCGAACACGACGCGATGCCCGCGCCGCTCGAGGATCTTGCCGATGCCGATGCAGTTGTTCGTCGGCCCGTACGCGCTCTCGGGCATGAACACGATCATCAGCCGTTCGCCGCTCATCGCGGCCGAGAGCCTAGGCCAGGGCGGGCCCCGGCGGCGACCCCGCTACTGAACGGTGATCGTGCCGGTCATCTCCGGGTGGATCGAGCAGTGATAGCGGAACGTGCCCGTGTGGCGGAAGCGCCGGGTGAACGAGTCGCCCGGCGACACGCGCGCGTCCCAGTCGCCGTCGTTCGACGTGGTCGTGTGGGTGATCCCGGCGGTGTTCGTCCACCGCACGCGGTCGCCGCGGTCGATCGTGATCGCCGCCGGGCGGAACCGGTTCCGGGCGCCGCTCCTCATCGTGATCCGGTGGACGGTCGAGGCGCGCCGGTCGTCGCTGCTTCGGGCGGCCGCGGGGACGACGAACGTCAGCGCGACGAGCGCGACGAGGGCGATCGCGACGAGGGTGCGCTTCATGGTTCGGCTCCTTCTGGGCTCGGGGGGTTCGGTGATGGTACGTGCGGCGCCCCCCACGGGATGCCGCCGGACTCAACCCAGGGTGGCGGTGAGCACGATCTCGGGAACCGCGGCCAGCGCCTTGGACACGGGACAGTTCTCCTTCGTCCCGGCGGCGATCTTCTGGAAGGTGGCGTCGTCGATCCCGCCGCCCACCCGAGCGCGCGTGTCGAGCTCGATCCGGTTGATGGAGGAGCCGGCGTCCCCGCGCTCGATCCGCACCCGCGCCGTCGTCTCGACGTGCTCGGGCTGGAACCCGGCCTTGACCAGGTCCCCGGACAGGGCCATCGAGAAGCAGCCGGCGTGGGCCGCTGCGATGAGCTCCTCGGGGTTCGTCCCGGCTCCCTCCTCGAATCGGGAAGAGAAGGAGTAGGCACCGTCGAACGCGCCACCCTCGAGGCGCATGTGCCCCGAGCCCTCGCGCAGCGTTCCGGTCCACTCGGCGTCGGCTCGGCGGATGGGCATGTCGATCTCCTCCTCAGGTCTGGTCCCTGCGAACCTACCCGAGGTCGCCCCGCTCGCGCTGCGCGGAAAGGCCGCCGGGGTCGTTGCATCGGCCTCCGGGCGGCCGTACGGTTCTCAGCCCCAGCCCGCGGGGGCTGTCTCTCGCGTGCGCCGGGGCCCAGAGCTCGACAGGACGATCGTTTCCGGGAGGCGATCGAGATGTCGGTCGAAGACCGAGGCACCTACCCCACCGACGACGAGGATCCCCAGGACCCCGGCGTCGTTCGCAGGATCCACGGGAGCGGGGGAGGCCGGCACCGCCGCGGCCGGGCCGCCGCCGCCGCGGAGGCGGCGCTCGCGACCGAGCCCGAGCCCCTGTTCACCACCGTGACCGAGTTCGATCCGTTCGAGCCGGCGCCGGAGCTGGTAGTCGACCTGGCCGAGCCCGAACGCCGCGTGGAGGAGCTGGCGCAGCGCGCCGTCGTCCCGCCCGGTCCCGAGCCGGCGCCGCCGGCGACCGGCCCGATCGAGGCGCCGGTCCGGCCGGGGCTGTTCTCGAGCTTCCGCGGGTGGTGGCGGCAGGAGTCGATGGCCCGGGCCGCCCAGAAGCGGGCGTTCGCCACGGCCGAGGCCATCATGCGGGCCCAGGCCGTCGAGCAGACCACCACGCAGCCGCTGGAGAAGGGACCGACCCCCGAGTCGTACAGCCAGGCCGTGCGGAGCGTGATGACGCTCACCGAGGAGCGGTTCCAGGCCCTCGGGCTTCGCTCCGACCGGCTCCAGGACGAGCTGCGGGGGATCTCCCGCACGATGAGCGAGCTTCACGGGCTCGTGTTGACCGGCGGGTTCGAGGGCGTGGGCGAGGCCGCCCAGAGCGCGCTCGGCACGCTCGAGGAGCGGTTCGACGCGCTGCTCACGGCGCTATCGGACGAGTTCCACCGCCGCGCTGCCGACACCGACCGGCGGCTGGCCGAGCAGCTCACCCTGCAGAGCGCCGAGCTGGCCGCCCTGCTCGAGAGCGCCGTCCAGCGCATCCGCGACGCCATCCCGGAGGGGTTCCAGGAGCTGAAGGCGGCGATCCCGGAGGGCTTCGACGCCGTGCAGAAGGCGATCCCCGGCGAGATCGAGCGGATCCGCTCGGTGATCCCCGAGGAGATGGAGCGCCTGCGAGCGCTGCAGCACAAGGAGCTCGACCAGATCCTCAACGTGTCCCAGAAGCAGATGGACGTGATGCGGGCGATCCAGCACGAGGAGCTCGAGAGGATGCGCGCCGCGATCCCCGAGGGGTTCGGCGAGGTCCGCGCCATGCTGCCCGAGGAGCTCGAGAAGATCCGCGCGACCGTCCCGGTCGAGATGGAGAAGATCCGCGAGATGCTCCCGGGCGAGATCGATCGGGTGATCGAGGCCGGCGCCGACGAGTTCGACCGCATCCGGGCGCAGATCCCGGACGAGATCGAGAAGGTCCGCCTGACGATCCCCGCGGAGATCGAGCGCGTCAAGGCCTCGATCCCCGAGGCCATGGGCCGCGTGATCCGCGTCATCCCCGGCCAGGTGGAGCGGCTCACCGCGGAGAACGCCGAGATGCTCTCGGCGCTTCGGCTGCAGACGGCCGAGGCGCTGGAGCGGCTGCGATCCTCCAACGAGGAGGTGCTGGAGGAGCTGTCGAGCTCGCTCAACCAGGTCACGACGGGGGAGCTCGAGCGGTTCCGCGAGCAGGCCGACCAGCAGATCGACCGTGTCCGGTGGGCCATCCCCGCCGAGGTGGAGAGCGCCCGCGGCACGAGCCTGGAGGAGCTCGATCGGATCCGGGGCGAGATGGCGGAGCTCTCGGCTCAGGTGGGCGAGGTGATAGCCCAGATCGGGGCGCTCACCTCCGCGGTCTCGGGCGAGGGGGATGGCGCCGAGTCGCGCTAGCAGACCTTCAGCAGGAACGGGTTGGGGTCGACCGCCGGCCCGTTGTCCGGGTGCCACTCGAAGTGGTCGTGGTTGGCGCCCGTGTCGCCGGTGTGACCCACGTAGCCGATGATGTCTCCGGCCTCGACGGGGCCGAGCTGTCCCAGCCGGGACAGGTGGGCGTTGTACACGTACCCGTACTCCCCGTACACCTTCACCGCCAGGCCCCCGATGTGGTTGCGCGCGTTCACGGCGATCCCGTCGAACGGCGCCACGATCGGCGTCCCCTCCGCCGCCATCATGTCGTTCCCCTGGTGGACGTGGGGTCCACCCCACTTCTTGGACCGGATCACCCACACGCCGAAGTTGTCGGCGATCGCCACCGGCCCGTCGACGGGACAGACCTGGAGCGGGCGCCACTTGGCGATCACGTCGAGCACGTCGTCCTTGTGCACCTTCAGCCGGTCGAACAGGCGCTGGGACTCGGCCAGCCGCTGCCGGAGCTCGACGCGCTGGACTGCGAGCTGCTGCAACGCGAGCTGGCGAGCGCGCTCCAAGCGTAGGAACTCGGCGCGGCTCCGCGACAGACGCTCCGCGTTCTGCTGCACCTTGGCGGCGAGCACGGAGTCGCGGCGGTTCATCTCGGTGATGAAGGAGAGACGCTCCGCGGCCTCGCCGGCCGAGGTGGCGGTGAGCAGGTACAGGACCGGGGCGCCCGGCCCCTGGATGTAGGCCTGGCGGTTGCGCTCGTTCAGGTGGGTCTGCAGGCCGGCCGTGCGAACCTCGAGCACCGCGATGGAGAACTGCAGCGTCTCCATCTTGTCGTCGGCCGCGGCGATCTGCGACTCGTTCAGGGCGATCTCGGTGGCGAGCCGGTTGAGGCCCCGCTGCAGGGCGTTGAGCTTGCGGGCCCGCTCGCGGATCCGGGCCTTGGTCTCGCGAAGCTCAACCCGTGCCTGGTGCAGCTCCTTGTCCACGGCCTGCCCGGTCCCCGGCGCGAGCGTGAGCGCCATGCCCATCGCGAGCGCGATGACTACCGCGATCGCGCGTGCCGAACGCACCCTGGCGGATCTCGAACCCCTCACGATCGCGACGGTAGGGCGGCGATCGGCGCGTCTCTACCGCGCAACGACCTCCCCCGAGGGCGCGGCGGCCACTCGCCCCCTCGGCCGATGCCGATGGGTCGTTCGGTGCCGCTCGGGGGACAGGCACCCGTGGCCCGGCTCCGGGCTCGCAGGTCCCCCGCTCGGCGGGTCGATGCTCCCTTCCCCGGCAGGGTGCCCGGTTGGAATGTCAACCGAGCCCTGCGGCGGCGGAACCGAAGACCCGGTTCGCGACGTCTCGGGGCCGTGGGGGCCTGGATGGCCGGGCGGGATCGAGCCGGCCGATGGCGGGGCGATCCGCCGGGAAGGAAGGACCGGGCATGAAGGGACACGCACGCACGTATGGATTCCGGCCGGCGGTGCTGGTCTCGCTCCTGGGGTTGGTGCGTCCTCGGGCTCGCGACGCCGGCCGCGGCGGCGCCGCCGAGTCATCACGGCGTTCTCGCCGAGGTCGGGGCCGGCAGGGACGTCGGTCACCATCTCCGGGACGTTCGGGTGCCCCGTGCCCACGCTGGCCACGCAGGTGACGTTCAACGGGGTGAACGCGTTCAGCTACACGGCGCACGGCCGCCACGATCACGGCGATCGTCCCCATGACTGCCACGACCGGGCTGATCGTGGTCACGGAATGCCGACGGCACCGATGACACGAGCGGCCTCGTGACGCCGAACTTCACGGTCACGGCGCTGCCCGCTCCCACGGTCAGCTCCATCTCGCCGACGTGCGGGCGCGCAGGGGTCGACGGTCGCGATCACCGGCACGGGCCTGATCGGCACGGCACCGTGACGTTCGCGCCGGACAAGATCGCCACGTTCACCGATCGTTGTCGCCGACGCAGGTGAAGCGCGACCGTTCGGCCGCGCCGTCGCCGCGGCGGTGACCGGGGTGATCTCGATCACGACCTCGGCCGGGGCCGAGTGGCGGAGGGACCGTGAACACGCCGACGTTCAACGTCTCGGCGACCTGTCCCACGGTCTCCTCGTTCACGCCGACGCTCGGCGGGGTGGGGACCGTCGTCACGATCACCGGGACCAACTTCACGGGCGCGACCGCCGTCCGGTTCAACAACGTCACGTCGACCTTCTCGGTGGTCTCGTCGAGTCAGATCACGGCGACGGTGCCCACGAACGCCACCACCGGCAGGATCTCGGTGACCACGCCGAGCGGGACCGCCACCAGCGCGGCGAACTTCACGGTGATCCCCGCCCCGACGATCACGTCGTTCACGCCCACCAGCGGACCCCGGGGGACGGTGGTCACGATCGTCGGCACCAACTTCAGCGGGTCGGGCTTCACGGCGACGTCGGTCACCTTCAACAACGTCGCCGCGACCTTCACCGTGAACCTGTCGACCCAGATCACCGCGACCGTTCCCTCGACCGCGGTGACCGGACCGATCAAGGTCACCACCACGGGAGGCACCGGGACCAGCGCCACGAGCTTCTCGGTGACCGGAGTCACGCACGCCCGGAGCGTGTCGCTCTCGTTCGAGGCCCTGCGGGTCTCGGGCAGCGTCACGGCCCAGGACGGCTTCGACGCGTGCGAGCAGCTCGTTCCGGTGGCGATCCAGCGCCGGGGGCATCGCGGCGGATGGCGGCTCGTGGAGCTTCTTTCGACCAACCGGCACGGCGTCTTCGGCGGTTTCGTGCTGAACGGGTCGGCCACGTATCGGGCGAAGGCCCTCAAGGTGACGGTCGCCTCCGGCGACACCTGCGTCAGGAGCACGTCACCGCCTCGCGGCTGACGGATCGGGTTCACGGCACTGGGAGCCGGCCTCCGATGGGCCGGCTCCCTTCTGGTTCCCGAGTGAAGGTCCCGGTCCGCCAGGTTTCTGGGGGGCTCGCCACTACTTGCCGCGTGGTAGTCTACCGAACGTCAAGTTATGACGAGATACCGATTCCCCAACCACGGCGAGTTCCTCGACCGCCGGCAGGAGCTGGAGCGGCTGGGGCGGTGGTGGGACGACGCCGACGACCGGTTCCCGCTCATCCTCTACGGCAGGCGGCGCACGGGGAAGAGCTGGCTCCTGCGGGAGTTCGCCCACGGCAAGGACGCCGACTTCTTCGTCTGCGACACCCGCGCCGAGGGCGATCAGCTCGCCACCTTCGCCACCCGCCTGGAGGCGTCTCTGGGCTTCCGTCCCGAGCTGCGCGACTTCCGGGCCTTCTACGACGTGCTCCTGCGGCCCACCGATCGGCAACGCCTGATCGTGATCGACGAGTTCCCCCTCCTGCTCCAGGCCGGCCGCGGAGCCGAGTCGAGCCTGGCGGCGGCGATGGAGGAGTCGGTCGAAGCATCGCGCGTTCGGCTCGTGTTGTGCGGCTCGCAGATCGCCACCATGGAGCACCTCCTGGCCGAGCGGGCGCCCCTGCACGGCAGGGGGACTCCGCTGCTCATGCGGCCGATGGCGTTCGGCGACGCGATGCGGTTCCTCGGCGATCACCGCATCGAGGATGCGGTCACGCGACACGCGATCGCCGGAGGGATGCCGCTGTACCTCCGTCGACTCGGACGAAGGGGCACGCTGAGGTCCGTGCTGTGCGACGACGTCCTCGACCCGTTGGCACCGTTCTTCGACGAGGTCCGAGAGATCCTCACGATGGAGCTGACGACGACGGCGATCCATTTCTCGCTCCTGGCCGCGCTGGCCGGAGCTCCCAGCCTGGCCTGGGAGGAGCTGGTTCGCCGATCACGGGTGGAGGAATCGACGGCCTCGAAGTACATCCGCGTGCTCGAGGACCTGCACATCGTCGGATCGGCGAACCCGGTATTCGCCCCCTCGAACGCCCGCCGTCGCCGCTACCGCGTCGCCGATCCCTTCGTCGGCTTCTGGTTCCGGTTCGTCTTCCCGTACCAGGCGGACCTGATGGCGGGCCTGGAACCCGGCGACCACTTCGACCGCAACGTGGCGCCGTTCCTCTCCGAGCATGCGTCCTGGGTGTTCGAGCGCATCTGCCAGGCGTGGGTCCGGGAGCGGTTCGGGGGCACGACCGACACCGTCGGTTCCTGGTGGGGGCCGGCCCGGAACGACCTGCGGCGGGCCGGCACCCGCTCGACCGAGGAGATCGACGTCGTCGGTGGGCGCGGATCCGTCGCCACGGTGGTCGGGGAGTGCCGGTGGCAGTCGAAGGCGATGGGGAGAGAGGTCCTCGACGACCTGCTCGAGTACAAGGTCCCCGCCTTGGCGCAGAGCGGCGTGGACACCGCTTCGACGAGGATCGTGCTGTTCTCCAGGAGCGGGTTCCGCCGGGGGCTCGTGGACGAGGCCGAGCGAAGGGGCGACGTCGAGCTCGTGGATCTGCGAGCGCTCGACCCGAGGTAGGCAACGCCTCGTTTCCGTGCACCTGTGCCGATCCGTCGCTCGATCAGATGCGCGGCTCGACCATGGCTCGCGCCCAAGTGACGAACCGGCCGGCGGCATCGACCCCGCGCCGAGCCTCGTCGGGGCGAGTGGGCCGAGACTCGTACGCCACGAGGTTCTTGCGCGCCAGGAGGTCGCCGAGTCGCCGGACTTGCCGGCGTCCCTCATCGTCGGGTCCGACCGCCTCTCGGAGAAGATCCTCGGCGCGAGCGTGGTCCGGGTCGGTCGATCGTCGGCCTGCGAGAGCCACGGTCACGGCATCGGCGGCGCTGACGGCGGCGTGGATGGCATTGAGCATGGCCGCGTCGCTCCGCCCGTTGGCCAGCGCTGATCGCGCTTCGTCCAGGAACTGGGTCGATTTGCCCAGATAGAGGCGTGCCTCTCCCCGGGGTGCGTCGACCGTCTTACGCCTGGGTGTCATCCGCCGGATCTTCGCCCACAGGGACCCGGAGGCCCTCCCGAAGGATCTTTCTCCACAGGCGGAAGCCTGGTCGACCGGGCCGCGTGAGGGCCGCGAGGGATCCCTGCCCCACGGTGACGTTGAGCCGAGAGCCGTACCTGATCCTGACCTCCTCGGTCAATTGGTCGAGAGGGTCCGACACGTCGGTACCGTCGACGATGACGAGAGCGAGGTCGATGTCGCTCGATCCGGACATGTCTCCTCGCGCGGCGCTCCCGAACAGGTAGGCGTCCAGCACGCTCGGCGCGTGGCGGCCAGCCCAGTCACTCAGGTGCGCGATGAGAGACTCCAGGAGCGCGTCCTCGGCGGCGAACATGGACTCGAGGGCCGACGCCAGCACGTGGGTGCGGTTCGGCTCATAGAGGTCGAGACGCACTCTCCTGGTCACGTTCACGACGCCGCGGTCTACCAGCCCCGGCATAGCCCGAAGCACGGTTGGGTGGGAGACACCCGCCAGCCGTGCGACGTCCCTGCCGCTCAGCCCTGGACCGGTCGGCGTCCTGAAGATCGCTCGCAGCACACGGACGTGGCTGCCGGTGGCGAAGAGATGATCGAGCGGTCTCGACAGCTCCATGCTGGTTTGGGATCGTACCAAGTGGTACAGATCATTACCACTCGGGTCTAACCCGCCGGGCCGGCGAACGTCGGCGGGTCCCCCAACACGTCGTCGAGCGACGGGTTGGCCAGGTGCCGCTCGGACAGGATCGGCGAGGCCGACGGCCACGGCAGGCCGAGCGCGGGGTCGTCCCAGGCCAGGCCGAACTCGTCGTCGCCCGTGAACTCGCCGTCGACGAGGTACAACAACAGGAGCTCCGTCTCGGCGAAGAAGCCGTGGGCCACCCCGGGCGGGATGGCCAGCCCCACGCGCCGCTCGTCCGCGTCGATGCGGATCGAGGCGGTCTCGAGCCGGGTGGGCGAGCCCTCGCGCAGGTCTACGAGCCGGACGTGCCCGATCCCCGTCAGCACGCACCAGTAGTCGGCCTGGCGCCGGTGCCGGTGCAGGCCCCGCAGGACCCCGGCGACGGACCGGGACAGGTTGGCCTGGACGGCCTCGCGGCCCCCGGCCACCCCCGACCGCCGGTACAGCTCGGTCAGCGAGCCCCGGGCGTCAGTGTGCGAGGACAGGTCGAACCGGCGCACGCCGGCGATCCTGAGCTCGTCTTCGCCCACGACGCCGCATCCTACGTGGGCGGGGACCAACGACGCTGGGGCAGCGACCGGCTACGAATGCGCCTACCTGGAGGTCTACTTGTTGGTAGACTCCGAACGTGAGCACGACGATCCGGGTCAGCGAGCACACCCGGGACCGCCTGGCCCGCTTGTCTCGGGCCACCGGGAAGCCCATGACCGAGCTCCTGGACGAAGCGGCCGACGCCCTCGAGCGGCAGCTCTTCTTCGACCAGCTCGAGGCGCGGTTCGCGGCGCTGCGCGAGGACCGGGACACGTGGGCCGAGATCGAGGCCGAGCGAGCGATCGAGGACCGATCCCTCGGCGACGCCTCTGCGTGAGCCCACGTCGAGGCGAGATATGGCTCGTCGACTTCGGTGAGCCGGTCGGGAGCGAGCAAGCGGGGAGACGCCCGGCCGTGGTCGTCTCCGCCGACCGGCTGAACGAGAGCCGGGCGGGCGTGGTGATCGTGGTGCCGTGCACCACGACGTATCGAGGGCTCCCGTCGCACGTAGAGATCGACCTTTTGACATCCGGCCTGGACGAGGTGAGTTACGCGAAGTGCGAAGACGTCAAGTCGGTGTCCGATCGCTGGCTGGTTGCCCGGCTGGGTGCCGTGGACGATGAGGCGCTCTTCGGGATCGCGAGGGCCCTCCGCTTCCTGCTCGAAGCCTGAGGGCCTCGTGGGCCAGGCGCACCGAATCCTACGCGGCGGGAACCGAACGGCCGCTCTGGCGACGGGACGCGCGTCGTCCGCCCGAACCCGAGCGGCCCGCCGTCCTCGCCGCAAACGAAGAGAGCCGGCCCGAGGGCCGGCTCTCTCGTTCGAACGAGTGGCGGGTGCTACTGAACGACCACCCGGTCCGAGCTCGAACCGCGGCACCGCCGGGTCCGCTCGAACTTGGCCTCGTACGCGGCCGTCCCGGAGCCCGGGAGCGACGTGTGGAAGCTGAACGTCGCCGTTGCGGTTGGTCGTGGCCGTTCCGATCTCCTGGTGCCCGCGCAGGATGTGGATCAGCGCGTGGCGCTTGCAGTCGTTGCGCCGGCAGCGGAGCTTGCCGTGCAGCGTGATGGCCTGGCTGGGACCTCCGGAGTCCGGAGCCCGAAGCGACAGCGACGTGTGCACCCGGTGGTGACCGCCACCGCCACCTCCACCACCGCCGCCCCCACCGCCACCGGGGCTGAACGGGGCCTGGATGATGATGGACTCGCCGTCCGTGATGTTCGCGGTGTCGAACGAGACCTGCAGCAGCCGGCCGGTGCCCGGCGCGCCCGCGGAGGCTCCCTCGGTGATCCCCACCGTGGCCGAGGCGCCGAAGTCGTTCCCGGGGTTGACGGACTGGACGTCGAGGTAGCGGAACTCGATCTGCCCGGTCTCGAACAGCGCCACCTGGAACGTGTAGGGGTCGGCCGCGTCGCACACGGCGAAGGGGCTGACCTCGTTCCACTGGACGATGAACTGCGACCCGCCGACCGAGGGGACGACCTGCGTGTACACGGCGTCGTCCGTGCTGCAGCTCGTGACCCAGTCGTCCCACATGGGTGCGATCGTCGGCTCGGCCGGCGGCGACGTCGTGAGGTCGTCGTTGGTGAAGTCGGCGTTCCCGGCCCCGAACGTGAGTCCGCCGTTGCTGTTCACGAACACGTCCGTATAGACGGTGGGCGCGAGGGCGTTCACCCCGTAGAACGGGAAGCCACCGAACAGGACCCCGAACTCCGGAGGGAACACGACGTCGACGGCGACGTCGTCGACGTTGTCCAGCCCCGGGACCAGGGTGCCGGTGCCGCTGATGTCCTGGAACCCCGACCCGCCGAGCGTGTTGGCGGTGTAGCCGAACGTGTCCGGTCCGAACACGTCGGCCGACGCCGGTCCGGCGAACGGTACGAGCAGGGCGAGCGCGGCGAGGGCCACCAGACCCACTTTCGCGCTCCGGGCCAATCGTCTCATCTCGTTCTCCCTCCGATTCTGTGCGCGTTCCTCGCGCCGACCCGCAGCGAACTCCCGGAGGACGCCGCGGCGGCGCGACTGCCCGGCGTGACTCTAGGTGCCAGGTGGTTGCGGGTCAACGCCATGCGATCCGGATCGCTCGCGACCCGGAGCTTCCCTACGTCAGCCTCCCGACCCGGGGCGTGGACACACCCCACATGCGTCCCCTACCCCCTTAGCAACGTCGGGGCGCGGCCGAGGTTGCCCCCTCAGCGGAACGGGGGCGCCTGCTCCAGGGCCTCGGCGAGCGAGGGGTTCGAGCGGTCCCGCTCGGACAGGATCGGGGTGGGGGAGGGCCAGGTGAGGCCGAGGGCGGGGTCGTCCCAGGCCACGCCGTGCTCGTCGTCCCCCGTGAAGTAGACGTCGACCATGTACAGGAGCAGGACCTCGGTCTCGGCGAAGAAGCCGTGGGCCACGCCGGGCGGGATCGACAGCCCGTAGCGCCGCGCGCCGGCGTCGATCCGACGCTGGAACGTGCCCGAACGGCTCGGCGAGCCCGGGCGCAGGTCCACGAGGGCGACGTGGGCCACCCCGGACAGCACGCACCAGTAGTCGGCCTGGCGAGCGTGCCAGTGCAGGCCCCGGAGCACGCCGGGGTGGGACCAGGAGAGGTTGGCCTGGAGGACCTCCCGGCCGGCGGGGAGCCAGGACCGGCGGTAGGCCTCGCTCAGCGAGCCCCGCTCGTCCGCGTGCGGCTCGAGGGGCAACAGGTGCGCTCCGGCGATGTCGAGGTCGTCCGCGGCCATCGGCGGGCCATCCTACGTGGGGGAGGGCCGTTCGAGCCTGGGTCGGCCTCCGGGCCCATGCTAGAGTCGAGTGCCGCGTCGCGCCGGCGGGCCGTTCCGGCCGGGCACGCAACCCCCGCTCGGCTTCCGGCGTTTCGTTAGAGGGACAACTATGGTCACCAGGATCACGGACCTTCGGACGGAAGGGGACTACCGGTCCCTGGACGACCGCATGCTCGTGCTGGACTTCCAGGCCGGGCAGCCCGAGGCGTTCGTCGAGATCCACCGCCGGTACGCGCAGCTCGCCAAGCACGTCTGCCTGCGGTTCCTGCCCAACCGGGCCGATGCCGACGAGGCCTTCCAGGAGACGATGATCCGCGTCTACCAGGGCCTGCACCGCTTCAACGGGCAGTACGCCCTCCAGCCGTGGATCGCCCGGATCGCCACCAACGTGTCGCTCGACCAGATCCGGACCCGGGCCCGCCGGCCCCAGCTGGACGACGGGATGCTCGAGGACCACGAGCACCAGGATCCCTCCGACGGCCCGGACGAGGTCATCGAGCGCCTCATCCAGCGGGACCTCGTGCTCTCGGTGCTCTCGGGCCTGCCGTCCTCGCACCGGACCGCGCTCGTGCTCCGCGAGCTCGAGGGGCGCTCCCACAAGGAGATCGCGGTCGCCCTCGACATCACGCCGGCGCAGGCCAAGGCCCTGATCCACCGGGCCAAGATGAGCTTCCGCCGGAGCTGGCTGATCGCCGTGACGGAGAAGGGCGGACTGGGCGCGATCGCCGCGTTCCCGCTGGTCTGGATGCTGCGGGCCCTCGACGGGACCCGGAAGGTGGTCGAGAAGGTCGGGGGGCACGCCACGCAGGTGGTCCAGGTGGCCACGCCGGAGATCGTGACCTCGACCGCGAGCTCGCCGGCCACGGTGAGCGCGGCGACGAACATCACCGAGAAGGTCGTGGCGGCGGGCATGACCCTGCTCGTGGCCGGCGGGGTCACCGTGGGCGCGGCCACGATCGTCAAGCACCGGGCCGACCGGGACTCGGGCGACCGGGCCGTGCCGGCCGTGGTGGCGGCGCCCTCGGCCTCGCCCGCCGCGCCCTCGGCCTCGCCCTCCCCGCCGGGGATCCGCGAGCCCAACTCCCAGGAGGTTCAGCACCCGAGACGCCACCCGACGGGCGAGCACGAGCCCGTGGCCGTGCCCCCGGTGGAGACCTCGCCCACCCCGGACCCCTCGCCGAGCGGCTCGCCCTCGACGGACCCGAGCGAGAGCCCCTCGCCCGACCCGAGCCCCGTGCCGCCCGCGCGCGCCGGCCTGGAGCTACGCCTTCACGGCCTCCACGGAGTCCGTGGAGACGTGCGCGTGCGACGCCACCACCCGGTCGACGGGCCTGTTCGTGGACCGCCTGCCCGACGGGATCACGTTCTCCCAGCAGGTCAGCGGGGCCGCCCTGGACTCCGCCGGGGACCCCACCTGGCCCTTCTACCTGGTCCAGCAGGGCACGCTGGCGCCCGGAGGGTCCCTGTCGTACCACTTCGGGCTCGACTCGGGGGCCGGGCACTTCCTGTACCAGGGGGTCGCCGCCCTCGGCGAGACCGTGGCCAACGAGGACGGCTCGACCACGTACCACTTCGAGGGGACCTTCGACCTGCTCAGCCCCAGCGCGCCCGCGGCCGGCCTCCCCTACCGGGGGTACGTCAGCGCCACGGTCGGCGTCTGGTCGGACGGGACGATCTACACCGGGTCGTTCTCGCTGACCGAGGCCGCGAGCTGACATCCCCGAGCAACCTTCCCCCCTCCGGATCGTTCTCTGAGTGGGGACCGGCGTGGTCCGGTCTGTTGCGTGAGCACGAAAGGGGGGGACGGATGGCCCCGGCGGCGGACGGGCCGGGGCCCGGGGAGCGGGCGGAGTGGTTGACCGGCAGCGAACGGCCATCTAGCATCCGACCGACCTCCCGCAGGGGCGTGACCCCCTGCGCAGCAACGCTTTGTTGGAGCGGAGGAGAGAAAGGAGTCTGTGTATGAGCTTTCTCCGTAGAGGAGAAACTCGGCCAGGACTGGCCAGGACGGCAGCGGTAACGGTCTATCTCGCTGGCGTCGTTCCAGGCCCTGGCGATCGTCGGAGCCCAGGTGGCTCAGGCCGTGGGGACGTGCACCTACAACCCCGCGACCCAGGCGATCAACATCACGCTGGCCACGCCCAGCGACGAGGGCGTCGTCGCGGTGGAGACGGCGGCGGACGACCTCGACGCCGAGTCGGCGCCGGGGGCCATCCTGTTCATCCCGACGGGACGTTCCCGTACGACTTCGACCCGGACGCTGAACAGCGCCCAGTGCGGGAGCGCCACGAACACGAACACCACGTCGATCGTGGTGCTCGGCTCGCCGAACGGTGACGAGTTCTTCGCCATCGACAACCTCGACGGCGCCGAGTTCAACACGGCCATCACGTGGGCCGTCGACATGGGTGGCAACACCGTCGGTGGGACGGACGAGTTCGAGATCGACGCCGCCGACCAGACCTCTGGCGGCGACAACATCGTCCTGACCAGCAGCACGTTCACCCTGAACGGCGGCGGTGGGCCGCTGCTCGGCGTCGAGACCATCCAGGTCTTCGGCGGCGACGGCGACGACGTGGTCGACGGCTCGGCCGTCGGCGCCGGCACGACCCTGTTCCTCGAGGGCGACGCCGGAGACGACTGGCTCGCGCCCGGCCTCGCGGCACCGCAGACGGTGGCCGCGACGCCGATCGGCGACGAGGTCTTCGGCGGCGCCGGGACCGACACGCTCAGCTACGGGACGCGGACCGACAGCACGGTCATCGACAACCGTCCGGGCCTCGCCGGCCACGACGCGAACGGTGACTGCGACGTGCTGGACATCGGCGACGAGGCCGACGTCCTGGACGACGTGTTCGAGATCCTGCAGACCGGCTCGGGCAACGACTGCCTGATCGGCGACGGCGGCGGGGTCGACGAGACGTTCATCCCCGGCGACGGTGACGACGACATCACCGGCGACGCTGCCGACGACGACGTCATCGACTGGTCGAGCTCCTCGGCCGCGATGTCGATCGACCCGGCCAACGGCACGGCCACCGGACAGGGCACCGACACCTACACCGACGTGTTCAACTTCGTCGGCTCGGCGTTCGACGACGTCCTGCTCTGGGACGGGACGACCGACGGGTTCGTCGGCGGCGACGGGGTCGACACGGTCGACGCCACGGCGGCGGTGACCGGCCAGGTCATCAACCTGGAGACGCTGGACAACCTGGGCGGCCTCGAGGTCGACACGCTCGAGAACGCGCTCGGTGGATCGGGCAACGACACGCTGACCGGCAACGACCTGCGGAACAACCTCGTGGGCAACGACGGCGACGACACGCTGAACGGTGCAGCCGGCAACGACTCGCTCGAAGGTGGGCTCGGCAACGACACCTTCTTCGGCGGCGTCGGGGCCGACCGGGTCAGCTTCGCCGCATCGGCGAACGGCGTGACGGCCGACCTCAGTCTCGGATTCGCCAGCGGCGAGGGCGATGACGCCTTCGGCCTGGACGTCGAGATCCTGGTCGGGTCCGACCACAACGACACGTTCACCGGCGGCGGCGGGGCCACCACCCGGAACTTCCTGTTCCTGGGTGGCAAGGGCAACGACTCGCTGACGGGTTCGGGCAGCAACGACACGCTGCGCGGCGGTGGCGGCAACGACATCACCCGCGGCGCCAGTGGTGACGACACGATGTTCGGCGGCAAGGGCAACGACCGGATGTTCGGCGGTGCCGGCACCGACATCGGCAAGGGCGGCCCTGGTGACGACGTCTGCAAGGGCGTCGAGATCGCCAAGAGCTGCGGAAGCCAGAGGCAACCCGGGTCGTACGGGCCTGGCTGCGCACGTCGCTCGCCTCGTCTAGCACCACACAGCATCACGCACCGAACGGGACCGGCCCCCGAAAGGGGGCCGGTTCTGTTTGTGCGGAATGGGCGGCCCCGGACCGATCGCAGTGGGATCCAGTCGCAGGCAGCCGAACTACTGTAGACGCATGAGACGTCCCGATCGGTTCCCCGCAATCGGCCTTGATTCCCCGCACAACCCTGCATAGGGTGACCTGAACCCGGATGGGCCGATCCGGGACGCCTTCTCAAACGGGAGGTTCGCATGCACAGAGCACGTTCGTTCACCCATGCCCGAGCGAGGCGCCGGCTCGGAGCGGCGCTATCCACCCTCGCGCTCGCGGCGTTCATCGTCGGTCTGACGGCGATCCCAGCGTTCGCGGCGGTCTCGTGCTCAGGTGGGGCGACGATGACGATCGACGTGACAGCCGGAACGGCGTTCACGATCTCTCTGAGCGGTGCACCGGCTCCGTTCGACATCGACGTGACCCCGAACGATGGGTCGTGCGGCACATTCGACACTGGAACGGTGACATCGATCCACGTGAACGGGCTCGACGGCCAGAACGACAGCCTCACGATCGACCAGAGTGGAGCGGCAGCGTTCCCGGTGGGGAGCACCGCGACGTTCGTCCTCGCGATGGGGACGGGCACCGACTCGCTCGCGATCACGGGAGCAGCAGGCGCCGACGTCATCGGGCTCGGCGCGAACGGCATCAGCCTCGATTCCGGACAGACTCCAGATGTGACGGGAACCGGCACCGTGGAGACCTTCACCGTGAACTCCGGGGCCGGCGACGATCAGGTCTCTGGGGCCGGAGGCGGCGGGCTCGGCGGCGTGTTCACGGCCGCGCTCGTGCTGAACGGCAGCGACGGGGCGGACAACCTGGCCGGCGGCAGCGGCGCCGACACCATCAACGGCGGGAACGGCAACGACACCCTGGCGGGCAACGACGGCAACGACACCGTCAACGGCGGGACCGACAGCGGCGCCGACTCGATGACCGGAGGTAACGGGACGGACACGCTGTCGTACTCCGGCGTGTCGGGTGCCGTGACGGTCAACCTCGCCACGACCACGGCGCAGACCACCGGCGGGGCGGGGAGCGACACGATCAACACGTTCGAGAATCTCGTCGGCGGGATCGGCGAGCCGACACGCTGACCGGCACCACGACCGACAACACGCTCACCGGAGGGAGCGGCAACGACACGCTCACCGGCGGGACCGGCAACGACTCGCTCCAGGGCGACGACGGCGACGACACGCTGGTCCCCGGCGCCGGCAACGACATCGTGACCGGGGCCGCGGGGACCGACACCGTCAGCTACAGCGGATCAGACGGCCGCGATCACGGTCGACCTCAACATCGCGACCGGTCAGAACACCGTGGGAGCGGGCACCGACACGATCACGACGGTCGAGAACGCGACGGGCGGGACCGGCACGGACACGCTGCTCGGGAACTCCGGCGTGAACGTCCTGACCGGCGGCGACGGCAACGACCTGCTGAACGGGCGGGACGGGAACGACTCGATGGTCGGCGGGAACGGCACCGACACCGTCGACTTCTCGGCCGCGACGGCCGGGGTCACCGTGAACCTCGGGGCGGGGACCGCGACGGGACTCGGCACCGACACGCTCTCGGGGATCGAGGCCGTGAACGGGTCCGCGTTCGACGACTCGCTCACCGGTGGCGCCGCCGCGGACATCCTTAACGGAGCCGCCGGCAACGACACGCTCGACGGCGCGGCCAGCGGCGACACGCTGAACGGCGGCGACGGCGATGACTCGCTGACGGGCGGCGACGGTGCCGACCATATGAACGGTGGCGCCGGCAACGACCTCTTCCTGGGCGTGGGCGGCAACGACGCCATGGTCGGTGGCGCCGGCAACGACCGGATGAACGGCGGCGACGGCAAGGACACCGCCACCGGCAGGTCCGGCAACGACACCCTCAAGGGGGGCAAGGGCAAGGACACGCTCTCCGGCGGCAAGGGCGACGACGGCCTCCGCGGCGGCAGCGGGAACGACAACCTGAGGGGCGGCGGCGGGAACGATACGCTCCGCGGCGGCCCCGGCACCGACACCTGCCGGCCGGGCCCCGGGAACGACTCCGAGGCGAGCTGCGAGAACTAGGACCAGCGGATCGCGCGATCACGAGGGGCCGGGCGTCGCGCCCGGCCCCTTGCGTATGAGCCGCCCGGATGCCGGATGCGCCGGGGCCGCCGTGTCGGTGGCTGCCGCCAGCTTCAACGGATCCCCCTTGTGACGCGCGGTTGTGTGGATTCGGTCTGGATGGGGACAATTCCCGTAGATGACCGAGCCCGGCACTGCCTGTACCAGAAGCTGGAGGAGATTCTCGGGGCCGAGGAGGCCGGGACGTTGATGAACCACTTGCCTCCCGCCGGTCTGGGCGATCTCGCCACGAAGGCGGACGTGCAGGGGCTGAGAACCGAGCTGCAGGCGCTCGAGCAACGGCTCACTGCCGAGTTCAGGGCACAGGTCGAGCAGGCCGGTCGTCGGCTCGTCATGTGGATGTCGTGCATGGTGCTCGCGACCGCCGCCCTCGCCTTCGCCGCCGGCCGGTTCGCATGACCTCGAGCGGCGAGACGCGCTCGACCATCAGTGGCCGGTGCTAGTGCCTCGTGAGTGAAGTCTTCTCACGCGCGGCCTTCCGAATCAACACGTCGGCCTCCTTGGTCCACTCGAAGGGTTTGCGCTGGCCCCTTAGGCGAGGCCGGCCCGGATCTGGGGCCGCCTTCTCGTTCTTGCCGGCGGTGGCGTCGCGACACGATCCGGGTTGACTCCATGTCGTTCTCGGGTGCTAGCGTCCCGATCGTGGAAGGCGCGACCTGGACCGCGATCGGCCTGCTCGGAGGGACCCTGGTCGCCTTCCTCGGCGTCTTCTCCTTCTTCGGCTCCAAGATCGACGGTCTCGGCGCGCGACTCGACGCCAAGATCGACGGTCTCGGCGCGCGACTCGACGCCAGGATCGACGCGCAGGGTGCCGATCTCGGCGCCAGGATCGACGCGCAGGGTGCCGACCTCGGCGCCAGGATCGACGCGCAGGGTGCCGATCTCCACGCACAGGGCGCCGACCTCGGCGCCAGGATCGACGCGCAGGGCGCCGATCTCCACGCACAGGGCGCCGACCTCCGTGCCAGGATCGACGCGCAGGGCGCGGAGCTGGGCGGCAGGATCGACGCGCTGGGCTCCAACCTCGGCACCAGGATCGACGCCCTCGGTGCCCGAGTCGACACGTTGAGCGCGGACCTCGGCGGCAGGATCGACGCGCTGAGCGCCCGGATGGACGATCACCTGCGGCACGCGGCCGGGTAGCGAAGAACCTAGGCTTCGCCGGGGTCCGGCCCCGGGAGCACGAGGATCGCGTTGCTGAGCTGACGCTGGCGGCGGTCCGAGGGATGGTTCACGACCTCGCCCTCCACCACCATCTCGGTGGAGCCGCCGCCGTCGAGGTTGAGGGCGTTCACCGCGCCGAGGTCCCGCATGATGTGCGCGAACTGGTCCAGCGTCGGCCCCACCGACCAGCGCGGCTGCCGGCCGTCCACCACGACCATGAGGATCTTCCCCCCGGCGGTGACGCCGATCCCGGTCCGGGGCTGGGATCCGCATCCGGAGTTGCACTCCCCGAGGATCTGGCCGTCCTGGATCATCAGCGGCGCCCCGCCCACCGCGTCGAGCACGCCCGGCCATCCCACGGTCCAGTGCATGCGGATCGGCGTTCCGGGCGCGAGGGCGAGGAGCTGCGTCGCCTCGTCCGTCGCGGGCGGCGCCGAGATCACGATGCCGCCGCCTCGGTCCATGAACGACTCGGTGCATGCCGCGGTGTCGACGACGAAGTCTCGGTTGATGCCCTCGTCCGGGGCGAGCCGGACCGGGTCCTGGGGCAGGAGCCGCACCGAGCACGCGAATCCCGGAGGCCGCTCCAGCGAACCGCCGAGCGGCGTGAATCCGGCGAGCTCGCCCGGGAGCGGCGCGCCGTCGTTCCATCGGTCGAGGCGGTACGTGACGCCGGTGGTTCGGTTGGTCATCGTGACGCGGACGGAGGGCGGCCCGACGAACACCGTGCTCTCGTCGGCGGAGATGGCGAACAGGCTCGCCCCCTGCGCGGACGTCTGCACGAGCTCGCCGTCCTGCATCATCGCGTGCACGGGCCGGCCGATGCCGTAGTCCCCGTTGATGGCGGCGATCGCGTCGTGCGCGTTCGCGATCCTGGTCAGCTCGCGGTGCGCGGGGAGCGTGGCCTCGGCGAGCGCGACGTCGAGCGTCACGGCCTTCGCCGGGTCCATCTTGAGGATGAACGTGCGGCGCGGGACCTTGCGCTCGATGATCCTGATGAACGTCAGGCCGGGCGCGATCTTGCGCGTCTTGACGATCTTGCGGCTCGGCCGCGCGGCATCACGCGGTGCGCGGTCCGCCGCGGCGGGGACGCTCGCGAGCGATGCCGTCACGCAGGCCGCCAAGGCGGCGACGATCGCGCGACGACGGATGGTAGGTTTCACGGCAACCAATCCTAGAGGACGCCGTGCGTCGAGCCATCTCCATCGTGGTCATTGTGGTCTGCGCGTTCGCAATCGTGGACACAGACCGTGCACATGCGGCGTCATCGGCCTGGTCCTCCGCGAACGGCATCCTCGCGTTCCGCTCCGATCGCGACGGCGAGCCCGACGTGTTCACCATGGACGCGACGGGCGCGAGCCAGACGAGCCTCACCGCGAACTCGGGCCTCGCCGACACGCAGCCCGCGTGGTCGCCGGACGGGCGGCGGATCGCGTTCGTCCGCCGGACGGGCGAGCACGGCAAGCCGGACCTGTACTCGATCAGCAAGACCGGGTCGGGGCGCGCCCGCATCACGAGGACCAGCGTGCCCGAGCGCGATCCGGCGTGGTCGCCGGACGGCACGCACATCGCGTTCGCGGCGCGCACGAGCCTCGGCGGACCGTTCCGGATCTTCGTGACCCAGCCGGACGGCGCCGGCATCGATCAGCTCACGACGCAGCCCGCCGGAACGGCCGATCGCTCGCCGGTGTGGTCGCCCGACGGCTCGAGGATCGCGTTCGTCTCGGACCGCAACGGTGGGTTCCCCGAGATCTACACGATGAACGCCGACGGCACGGGGGTGCACCGGTTGACGTCGAACTCGTTCGTCGACGGGAACCCGTCGTGGTCGCCCGACGGGACGAGGATCCTCGTCGAGCGCTGCTGCGAGGGCGGCTCCTCCGAGATCTACGCGATCGACCTCGCCACGCAAGCCGAGACCGACCTGACGAACACTCCCTCGTCGATGGACTTCGACCCCGTGTGGTCCCCGGACGGAGCGCAGATCGCCTTCGTCTCGTTCCTGGTCGGGGAGGGCAACCCCGACATCTGGACGATGAACGCGGACGGCTCGGGACAGACCCGGCTCACGAACGACCCGGCCGCCGACCTCGCGCCCGACTGGCAGCCCGATCCGAGGTGCACCATCCGCGGGACGCCGGGCCCCGACCCGGCTTTGGTCGGCACGGACGGCGACGACGTGATCTGCGCGCTGGCCGGCGACGATCTCGTGCAGGGCGGGCTCGGCAGGGATCTCATCCTGGGCGGCGCCGGCAACGACACCCTGAACGGCGACGACGACGCGGATCTGATCGTCGGCGGGGGTGGGGACGACACGCTGGACGGCGGCAACGCCTTCGACGCCCTGGACGGCGAGCAGGGATTCGATACCTGCTTCCCCGGCCCGGACGGCGCGTTCTTCCGCCTCTGCGAGGCGTAGCACGCTCGAGGATCCAGATCACTGTGGTAGACTGTGGCCCATGTCCCGGACTGTGGAGCCAGACGATGGCGAGGAAGAACCTGACCGTCCAGCTCGATGAGGACGTGATCCGTCGCGCCAAGGTGGTCGCCGCCAAGCGGGGCACGTCCGTCAGCGGTTTGGTGGCTCGAGACCTGGAGGAGCTGGTCGCGAACGACGCTCGCTACGAGGAGTCCTGGCGGCGTGCTCGCGACCTCATGACCGGGTCGATCCCCAGAGGCGGGAGGACCTGGCGCCGCGACGAGATCCACGAACGGTAGCGGCGGTGTCCCGTCGGGGCCCCACGTTCGTCGACACGAACGTGCTCGTCTACGCCCACGATCGCTCCGAGACGCAGAAGCAACCCGTCGCCCAGGGCGTTCTCGAACGGTTGTGGGCGGGGCGAGACGGGGTTCTCAGCACGCAGGTCCTTCAGGAGTTCTACGTGGTGGCCACCCGGAAGTTCGATCCTCGGATGACGCCGGCCGCCGCCCGCCGAATCGTGGCCCTGTACGGGGAATGGCCGACCGTCGAGATCGACGTCGCCCTGATCCTCGAAGCTTCCCGGCTCGAGGAGCGGCATACGCTTTCGTTCTGGGACGCCCTGATCGTGGAGGCTGCCCGCCGATCGGGGGCCGGGCGGCTCCTCACCGAGGATCTCCAGGGGGGACGCACGCTCGCCGGGGTCAGGATCGAGAACCCCTTCGCTTGATCGATCGCGTGCGCGGGCTAGGGGAGGCGAAGCGCGGGCCTCAGAACAGCTCGATCTGTGCCTGGTGCCCCGGCGACGTGGCCAGACGGTGGTCACAAGTGATGAGCGGTACCGAGAGCGCCTCGCTCAGCGCAACGAACGCCGCGTCGTATGCGGTCAGGTAGTGCCGGAGCTCCCACATCCGGTCCGACAACGGCTGATGGGGGTAGCGGACGATCGTCAGGTCCGCGAAGTCCGCTCGGGCGTCGGCGGCCGTGTCCTCACTGAGGTCAAGGGCTGCCACGAGTCGCCGGAGCGAGTGGACCACCTCGACGTCGATCAGGTGAGGTGCGTGCAGCTCCTGGCCGCCGAGTCGGGCCACCAGCTTCGCGTCGACCGGCCGCCCGATCAGGGCGTCGAGCACCGCCGACGTGTCGACGACGAGCACGCTCAGGGCCGGTCGCGGCCGGCCCGGACGGCCTCGACGATCTTCGACCGGTCGGTACCGCCGTGCCGGGCCCCAGATCGGGCGAGAACGTCGGCGACCGGCGGCCGATCGGCGACCCGCTCGATCTCGCGGAGCAGGTACTCGGAGAGGGAGAGCCCGGCCTGGGCCGCTCTCGAGCGGAGCGTGCGGTGCACGCCGTCGGGCACGTTGCGGATCTGGATCGTTCGGGCCATGACCTCCAGGATACACGCCTTCTGCATGATCGCCATGCAATCTGCATGCGCGCCGTCAGCGATGGCGCAGCAAGGCCTGGACGAAGGCGACGACCGCCTCCGCGGTCCCCACGTCGTGCAGCACCTCGGCCCGGTCGAAGTCCCGCCCCTCGTACTCGGCCTGGTTTCGCGTTCGTCGCATCCGCTCGAGCCGGGCGAACACCTCGGCCCCGGCTGCCTCCGGGAAGAGGATCCGACAGGCCTCGACCAAGGCGGCGTGCGCGCCGGCGCCCTTCACCCGGAGCCCGCGGGACAGGAGCAGCGACGTGAGGGACTTCCGCGCCGCGTCGTAGGCGAGCTGGTACGCACCCGACAGGTCCTCGTCGAGCGCGGCTCTCGCGGTCCGGAGATGGAGCTTCGCGTCTTCGAGGAGCCGGTCGATCGCGCGCTGGTCGATCTCGACGTCATGGATCGCGCCGCGGGAGCGCAGCCGCTCCATCCCGTCGGTCACGCCGCCTCGACATCGAGGCGAACCAGGGGACCCTTTCGGATCGTCCTCGCGAACGCGTCCTCGCCCTCGGCCCACCCGTTCGGCGTCCGGATCACGACATCCACCGGGAGCGCGAAGGCCCGCTCGGCCTCGGCAGCCGCCGCGTAGACCTGCTCTCGGTCGGGGTCACCGACCACCAGGACGTCGACGTCCGCAGGAGGCGGTCCCGGCCGTCCCAGGTATCGCTCCGCCCACGATCCGAAGAGGTACGCCTCACGGATGCCGGCGATCGGTCGGAGGGCGTCCTCGATGACGCGCGCGGGTCCGAACACCCGCAGGATCAGCGCCCGGAGCTCGGGCAGGTAGGTGGCGGCCGACCCCTGCCGCACGAGCCGGGAGCGACCCTCCCGGCGGCTCTCCAGGATCCCGGCCTCCTCGAGACGGTCGACCTCGCGTTGGACGGTCGCGACGTGCGCCCGGAGCCGGCGTGCGAGCTCGCTCACCGACTGTGGCTCCTCCGGCCGGGCGAAGACCAGCGCCAGGAGGCGTGCCTGGACGTCCGACCGGAAGATGGGGAGGAGCGCGGGGGCTGTCGTTCTCATTTCGGGCGAATCATATTGCGTCAAGCGAGACTGTCAACGCTCCAGGCGAGCCTTCATCTCCTCCACGTCGAACCCGGGCTCCGGGTAGCGCGGGTCCATCTCCTCGAGGATCTCGAGCAGCAGGGAGCCGATGGCCCAGTTCCGGTACCACTTGTGATCGGCCGGGAGCACGTACCACGGCGCGGCGGGGGTGGAGCACCGGGTGAGGGCGTCCTCGTAGGCCGCCTGGAACTCGTCCCACCGGGCTCGGTCGTCGAGGTCGCCGGGGTTGAACTTCCAGGTCTTCGTTGGGTCCTCCAGCCGGGCGAGCAGGCGCTCCCGCTGCTCCTTCCTCGAGATGTGGAGGAAGACCTTGACCGTCCGGACGCCGGCCCCGGCCAGCTCGGCCTCGAACGCATCGATGAGGTCGTACCGAGCGGACCACTCGGCCGCCGGGACGAGCTCCTTCACCCGCACGACCACCACGTCCTCGTAGTGGGAGCGGTTGAAGATGCCGATCTGGCCGGGCTCCGGCAGGGCGCGCCGGATCCGCCACAGGAAGTCGTGCGCGAGCTCCTCCTCGGTGGGGGCCTTGAACGCGCGGACCCGGATCGACGAGGGTGAGAGCCCGCGGAAGACGTGCGTGATCGCGCCGTCCTTGCCGCTCGTGTCCATGCCCTGGAGCACGAGCAGGAGGGCGCGTGAGCCCTCGGCCACGAGGCGTTCCTGAAGGGCGGCCAGGCGGGGGCCCTGCGCCGCAGCCTCCCGCTCGGCCCGCTTGCGCGAGCGCACGCCCGGCGTGGCGCCCGGGTCGCGCCCGGCGAGGCCGGCCGGGGAGCCGGGCTCGACGACCAGGCGCTCGCGGATCGTCTTCGCCATCGCTCAGATCGGGAGCGGGATGCGGGCGGCCCGGCGCTCGCCGGCCGTGCGGCGCCGGTAGAACACGACGGCCACGCCGATGAGGATCGTCGAGGCGAACAGGGTGATGCTGGCCAGGGCGTTGACCGAGGGGAGCGGGCCCCGGCGGGCGGCGCTGTAGATCAGGATCGGCACGGTCTGCGTCTCGGCGCCCGAGGAGAGCTGTTGGCTGATCACGAAGTTGTCGATGCTGGCGGCGAACACGATCACGACGCTCGCGAGGATGGCGGGAGTGAGCAGCGGCAGCAACACGCGCCGGAGCGCGCCGATGGGCGTGGCGCCGAGGTCCATCGCCGCCTCCTCGTACTCCTTGCCGATCGAGAGCAGCCGCGCCCGCACCACGATGACCGGGTAGGCCATCATGTACATCGACAGACCGAGGAGCTGGGCCACGAACCCCGTCCCGATCCCGCCGACGAGCTGGGTGAAGAACAGGAACAGGGCGACGCCGATCGCGATCTCGGGCGTGATGAACGAGAACAGCATGAGGAAGTTCGCCGTGCCGGCCCCGCGTCCCCGCCACCGGTCGAGCGCGAGCGCGAACGCCACCCCCAGCGGCACGGCGAGCACGACCGTGAGGCTCGCCAGCTTGAAGCTCTGCAGGAGGGCGTGACGCAGCTCGGGGTCGTCGAACACCGAGCTCACGTTGCCCGAGTACCACTGCGTGGAGAACCCCTGCCACGCCGTCAGGGAGCGCCCCCCGTTGAACGAGAACACGACCGCGATCACGACCGGCAGCAGCGTCCACAGGAGGTAGGCGATCGCGATCACCCACAGGAAGCGGGCCCGGGCCCACGGGTTGCGCAGCCACGCTCCGAGCCGGCTCACGAGCCCATCTCGAGCGCGCGCGAGCTCGCGCGCAGGTAGGCGAGCATCGGCAGGATCAGCAGCGCGATCAGGAGCAGCACGAGCGAGGCTCCCGTCTGCACGAGCGAGCTCTGGATCGACGTCACGATGAGGTTGCCGATCATCGAGGTGTCGCGGGTGCCGGCGAGCAGCGTGGTCGTGAAGTAGTCGCCGAACATCGGCAGCGTCACGATCACGCATCCGGCCAGGATGGCCTGCCGCGACAGGGGCAGCGTGACCCGCAGGAACGTGGCGAGCTGCCCGGCCCCCAGATCCCGCGAGGCCTCGAGCATCGACACGTCGATCCGGTCGAGCGACCCGAACAGCGGCAGGATCATGTACGGCACGTAGCCGTACGCCAGGCCGAGGATCACGGTGGTCGGCCGGCCGGACAGCCACCCCACCGGGGCGCCGATCACGCCGGCGGACTCGAGCACCCGGTTCACCAGCCCCTCCGGCCGCAGCAGGTTGATCCACGCCAGCATCCGCATCATGTAGCTGATCCAGAACGGCGCGATGAACAGGACGAGGAACAGGGTCTTCCACCGCCCGGCGTGGCGCGCGATGAAGTACGCGACGGGGTACCCGATGGCCAGGCACAGCACGGTCGCGACGAGGACGTAGAGCAGGGTCCGTCCGAACGCCGCCTGGTAGATCGAGCCGCGGGTGAAGATGTCGCCGAGCAGGTCGCCGAACGCGCTCGTGTCCCATCGGATCGGGTCGTAGACGGGGATCGGGGTCAGGAAGATCTGGTCGAGGGCGCCGAACGCGATCGACAGGATCACGTAGAAGGGGACGACGAACAGCCCGAGGAGCCACAGCGACGCCGGCGTGGCGAACGACGGCCAGAACCACCGGGGGAACCACGCCCCGCGGGTCCCGGAGCCGGCTCCCGGTGGCATGGGCTGGGACCCGGGCCGGCCTAGGCCCCGCCCGTCACCTCGGTGTAGATCTGCTGCCAGAGCTGGTTGGTGGCCGGCGCGAGCTCGAGCTCCTGGACGCCGAGCGTGAAGTCGTCCTCGACGATGAGGACGTTGGCCAGGTTCTCGGGCACCAGCTCCTCGGCCATGATCGAGTCCGGCGTGACGCCGTTGATCGGCGGCTGGAACCCCTCGTAGGAGTAGTTCTGCAGGGCGTGGTCGGGATCGGAGAGCCAGTCGATCATGGCGTGCGCGAGCACGGGGCTCGCGCGCGCCCTTGGGGATCGCGAACATGTCGTTCGTGATGATGCCGCTCCTGCCCCCGCCCGCCTTGGGCGGCCACACGTAGCTGAATACGTCGATCGAGAGGTCCTTCGGCAGGTAGTACTGGTAGTAGACGACCTGGCCCGACCAAGTCTGGTGGATGGCGAACGTCCCCAGCTCGTTGTAGTCGGTATGGTCGAACTTCCAGTTCATCGTGTCCACCCCGTCGAGCAGCATCTGCTTGGCCGCGTCGAGCACCGTGGGGTCGTCGGTGTTCACGTCCTCGCCCATCCGCAGGAGCGCGGCCGAGAGCGTGTCGCGCGCGCCGTTCAGCAGGTGGACGCCGTCGCCCGCGTACGCCGCGTCCCACAGGACGTCGTAGGGGTTGTCCATCGCCCCCACGTCCTCGGTCACGATGTCGTGCCGGTAGCCGATGCCGGTCGTGTACACGGTGTAGGGGACCGTGTACTGCGCGCCCTGGTCGTAGTAGGGGTCGTGGTAGGTGGCCCAGACGTTGGAGAAGTTGGGGAGATAGGTCTTGTTCAGCGGCTGGATCAGCTCGCCGAACGCGAGCTTGCCGACGTTCTCGAGGGTCACGGTGACGATCAGGTCGAAGTCGGACCCGCTCGACTGGAGCTTGGAGACCATCTCCTCCGGCGTGTCGAACACCGTGTACTCCACGTCCACGCCGTACTCCGCCGAGAACTGGTTGCGGACCTTCTTCCAGATGTAGTCGTTGTAGCCGAAGACCTTGAGCGGCCCGGCCTCTGGCGACAGGCCGTCCGCGATCGGGGGGTTGGAGTCCGAGATCGGGAGCGTGACGGGGTTGCCCGGCCGGGCGAGCCGGAGCTCCTGCCCGCCGCCGCCGTCGTCGCCCGTGAGGCCCGAGCCGCCGCCCTCGTCGTTGCCGCAGGCCGCGAGCACCGCGGCCAGGCTCGGCAGGGCGATGCCCGTCGCCCCGGCCCGGGCCAGGAACTCGCGGCGGCTGATCGGTCGGCGGTGCTCCCTCGGACGACGGCTCATGCTTCCCCCCGTGTCGGCGCGCGTTCGGAGCAAGCTACCCCGAACGCGGGCGGGGCGCGAGGCAGCCGCCGGAGACCCCTCGTCAGGCCTGGGAGATCTCGATGCGCTCGATCACGACGTCGGCGCGCGGCCGGTCCTGCGCGCCCGTGGGGACCTTGGAGATGGCCTCGACGACGTCGTAGCCCTCGGTGACCTCGCCGAAGATCGTGTGCTTGCCCGTGAGCCACTCGGTCGGCGTCGTCGTGACGAAGAACTGGCTGCCGTTGGTGCCGGGGCCGGCGTTGGCCATCGCCAGGAGCCCCGGCCGGTCGAACCGCGGGCCGCCGGCCACCTCGTCCTCGAACGTGTAGCCGGGTCCGCCGGTGCCGGTTCCCTTGGGGTCGCCGCCCTGGATCATGAAGTTGTCGATCACGCGGTGGAAGATCGTCCCGTCGTACAGGGGATCCTTGGTGCGCGAGCCGTCGCGCGGGTCCGTCCACTCCTTGGCCCCGGTCGCGAGCTCGACGAAGTTCGCGACGGTCTTCGGCGCGTGCTCGGGCATCAGCCGCGCGGTGAACGAGCCCATCGACGTGACGAACGTGGCGGTGGTCATCGGGAGCCTCCTGTCGGACCGGGGGAGCGGGCAGTCTACCGCCCGGTCGCGGCCGACCGGGCTCCCCGCCGGAGCCAGGGGAGAGCCGGCGGGATGTAGTGCGCGTCGTCGTACCGGTCGGACGACCACGGCGTCCGGGGCGCCATCGTCAGCCTGGCCAGCTCGATCAGGGCGACGTCGTAGTTGACCCGCCATCCGGCGAAGTCGCGCCAGCACTGGTCGCGATCCGCCCGCACGGGCACGCCGGAGTCACGCAGGCGCTCGTACGCCCCGTCGAACTCCTCCCGCGTGATCGAGATGGGGTCGTCCGGCTTCGGGTCGTCGTCCACCCGGACGAAGAAGAACCTGGCCAGGTGGCGCAGGCACAGGTACCCGGACCGGATCATGTACTGGGGCTCGGGGATCCGCTCGATGTCGACGGTGGAGTCGTACAGCGCGGCGCCGTCGAGGATGGCCCCCGCCGCCGAGACCCACGAGTGCTCCGGTTGCGTGGATCGGAAGAAGACGAGCGACGGGAACGTGCTGTGGCTTTCGTCGACGTCGGTGAACCAGTCCTCCCACTCCGCCCACAGTCCCTTCAGGTTCCCCAGCCGGCCCACCGTCCAGGCCAGCTGGATGAGGTAGACGCCCGTGGGGGGCTCGCCGGCCCGGACCTCGAGCTTGGACACGCCGCGCTCCCGCCGCTGGAACCCGGCGTACAGGCTCGGCAGGTAGGTGATGAACAGCGCGAGCATGACGAGCCCGGTGCCGGCGCCGGAGATCGTCACCGCGATCGACGCGTAGTCGTCGCGGGTCGCGAAGCCCAGGGTGAACAGCGAGGACCCGGCGAACGCGAACGCCTCGACCGGCGACCGGCCGCCGAGCGCGAAGAACATGGCGGTGAAGCCGGCGACCAGGAACACGACCCACAGCGTGAGGAGCGCGAGGAGCGCGACCGGCGCGTAGTAGGCCATGATCCGATCGCGGTCGGCGAAGGGACGGGATCCCCGGGCCCAGATACGGAACACGCGCCGCACGGTGACGAACACCGCCCGGGCCACGTAGGCCTGCAGCGCCCGGGGAACGAGGAACGTCCGGACCACGGAGCGGACCGTGAGCAGCACGACCGCGGCCCCCAAGAGGAACAGCAGCACGCGCAGGACGATCACGACCGGGCGAGCCTACCGGGGTGCGCCGCGTCCCGCTCCGGCCTACGGGGCGCCGAAGCGGGTCACCGACCGCCGCGTGCTGGTCCGGCGGGAACGCCGGACGAACCGCTCGTTCCGCGCGCGGTCCAGGAGCTCGCGCTCGCGCGCCCTGGCCAGCTCGGCTCCGATCGATGTGTGCATCACGCCACCTCCCGCTCGACGACCTGCACGAACAGACCCAGCGACTGCGTCCACCCCGCGCCGTACTGTGCCCGCGCCGCCTCGGCGAGCTCGCCGAGTCGCTCCCACCCGCGGTGCTCCAGCTCGACCAACGTCCCGTCGCCCTGCGGCGTGAAACGGACCTCGAGCTCGGTCGGCGGGAACGGGCTCGCATTCGGCTTCCACGCCAGGACGAAGCGCGCCGGCGGCTCCCACTCGAGCACCTCCGCCCAGGGCAGGACCTCGCCGTTGGACAGGTGCTCGAGCACGCGCCCACCCGGCCGGCCCTGGAACTCGACGCGCTCGGCCCGCACGCCCCGGCCCTCGAACTGGTCGACGGCCCGCGAGTAGTCCTCGAGCGGCCACCAGGTGTCGATCCGCAGCGTGAAGACCTCGAACGCGTGCGCCGGGTCGGTCCGCACCGTGACGCTCGAGCGGATCGGTTCGATCGTCATCCCTTGCCTCCCTCCTCGTCCGGGCCCTCGGCGGCCTCCTTGAACGCCGCGAGCGCCGTGTCCCAGTAGGTCTCGAGGTACGCGCGCAGGGCGGCGAGCCCCGTCGCGTCCACGCCGTACAGGCGCCTCGTCCCCTCCTGTCGGTCGTGCACGAGCCCCGCCTCCTTCAGGACGCGCAGGTGCTGGGACACCGCGGGCCGGCTCACCGGAAGGCGCTCGGCGATCCGGCCCACCGGCTTCGGTCCCTCCCGGAGGAGCTCGAGGACCGCCCGCCGGGTCGGGTCTCCCAGCGCGTCGAGCACCCTGGCCGTGGCTTCCCGATGAACGGCAATTCGGTAACTCATGACTTACGGTAAGTTAGCGCTTACCGCTTGGATCGTCAAGCCGCCATCCTCAGCTTCGCCCGCCCCCTCGGCCGACGGCCCGAGGCTCCCCGCTCAGCCTGCGAGCTGCTCGGCCAGGGCGGAGGCGTCGACGACGGGGAGCCGGCAGGTGAAGCGCTCGCACACGAAGGCGGTCGGCTTCCCCTCGAGCTGGGGGCGCTCGAGCAGGAGGGCGACGGCGTCCCGAGCGGCGTCGTCGGCCGGATCGCCGACGGCGAGGACGTGGTTCGGGAGGTAGCGCCGGACGGTGACCTCCTCGGCCAGCGCGCGCGTGGCGGCCGCCGCGGGATCGCCGACGACGGCGACCTCGCGGACCGGCCCCAGGGCCAGGTCGAGGGCGCAGAGCGCGTGACCGAACCCGCTCGGGGCGGCGGCCATGGCGTCGAGGACCAGGCGGAGCGCCGACTCGCCGGCTCGCTCGTACTCCGGTTCCCCGGTCAGGTGCGCCAGCCGGAGCAGGACGTCCGCGGCCGCCGAGTTCCCGCCGGGCACGGCGTTGTCGTAGAGGTCCTTCGGGCGGACCACGAGCTCCTCGGCGTCCGACCCGGTCTGGAAGAACCCACCGCGGTCGGGGTCGTGGAACCGGCGCAGGAGCTCGTCGGCGAGGGCGCGGCCCTCGGTGAACCAGCGGAGCTCGAACGTGGTCTCGTACAGCGTCAGGCACGCCTCCGCCATCAGCGCGTGATCGTCCGCGTAGCCGGGCCGGCCCGCTTTGCCGTCGCGCCAGGACCGGAGCAGTCGCCCGTCGTCGCGCCGGAGCCGCGAGAGCACGAAGTCGGCGGCACGCCGCGCGGCCTCGACGAACGCGGGATCGCCGAGCGCGCGTCCGACCTCGGCCAGCGCCGAGATCGCCATCCCGTTCCAGGCGGCGAGCACCTTGTCGTCCGTGGCGGGGTGGATCCGCCGCTCGCGGGCCTCGAACAGCCGCCCGCGGGCCGCCTCGACGTCGCGCTCCAGGGCCTCGGGGTCGAGCTCGAGCTCCTGGGCCACCGCACCGACCGGGACGGGCCGCCACAGGACGTTCGTCCCCTCCCAGTTGCCCCCCGGCGAGGCGCCGAACGCGACGGCCACCGCCTCGCCGGCGAGCTCGACGAGCTCGTCCCAGGACCACACGAAGAACCGTCCCTCGACGCCCTCGCTGTCGGCGTCCTGCGAGGAGAAGAACCCGCCGTCCGGATGGCGCATCTCGCGGAGGAGGTACCTGCAGGTCTCGGCCGCGATCCGCCGGTAGCGCTCGTTCCCGGTGACCTGCCATGCCCGCACGTACAGGCGCGCCAGGAGCGCGTTGTCGTACAGCATCTTCTCGAAGTGCGGGACGAGCCATCGCTCGTCCGTCGCGTAGCGGTGGAAGCCGCCGCCGACCTGGTCGTACATCCCGCCCGAGGCCATCCGGTCGAGCGTGAGCGTCACCATGTCCAGCGCGTCGGCCTCCCCCCGCAGGTGCCGACGGAGCAGGAACTCGAGCGTCATCGGCTGTGGGAACTTCGGCGCGCCGCCGAGGCCTCCCCACTGCCGGTCGAACGCCGCCGTCAGTCGCCGGAACGCTTGCCGCGCAACGTCCTCGGAGAGCGGCTGGCGCGAGCCGACCAGCCGCGCCGAACGCGAGATGGCCTCCACGACCTTCGCCCCCTGCACGTCGACCTCCTCGCGCCGGCTCTCCCACGTGTCGGCGATGGCGCGCAGGACCTTCGTGAACGCCGGCAGGCCGTGGCGATCCTCGTTCGGGAAGTACGTGCCGGCGTAGAAGGGCCGGCCGTCCGGCGTGAGGAAGGCGGTGAGAGGCCAGCCGCCGTGGCCGTTCATCGCCTGGACGGCGTCCATGTAGATCGCGTCGAGGTCGGGTCGCTCCTCGCGATCGACCTTGATCGAGACGAAGTGCTCGTTCATCACGGCCGCCGTGGCCGGGTCCTCGAAGGACTCCCGCTCCATCACGTGGCACCAGTGGCAGGCGGCGTAGCCGATCGAGAGCAGGATCGGCCGGTCCTGCTGACGGGCGCGCTCGAGAGCCTCCTCGCCCCACGGGTACCAGTCGACGGGGTTGCCAGCGTGCTGCAGGAGGTAGGGGCTCGTCTCGCCGGCCAGCCGGTTCACGAGCCGGCGGCGACGCGCTCGAGGCTCGGCGCTGCGCGGGAAGGGCACTGCACGATCCGCCCAGTCTACGGCCGGCTCCACTACGCTTCGGCGCGTGGGGACCACCGCCCGCTCGGCGCGGATCGGGCTCGGGTTCGTGCTGGTCGCAACCCTGTTCACGCTGTTCCTGGGGTTCACGCACAAGTCGCTGTGCCTGATGGGCGACGGCTTCGATGCGCGCGCCTACCGGCTGGAGTGCTACAACGACCTCGTCCCCCTGTACCGCGACGAGGGGTTCCTGGCGGGGCGGTTCCCGTACCTCGACGCCCCGAACGAGTACCCCGTGGGGACCGCCCTGCTGATGTGGACGGCGTCGCAGTACGGACGCGGTGAGGGCGCGTTCTTCCTGGCCAACGCGGCGCTGCTCGCGGTGCTCGCGCTCGTCACGTCGTGGGCTCTGTTCCGGGCCACCGGGAGCCGGGCGCTGTACTTCGCGTTCGCGCCGACGCTCGCCGTGTACGCCTTCCTCAACTGGGACCTGCTGGCGGTCGCCCTGGCCACGGCGGCCACCCTCGCGTTCCTGCGGCGCCGCGACCCGCTGGCCGGCGTCCTGCTCGGGCTCGGCGTCGCGTCCAAGCTCTACCCGATCCTGCTGCTCGTCCCGTTCGCGCTGGAGCGTCGGCGGACGGGGGACGGCAAGGCGGCGATCCGGCTGTGCGCGTGGGCGGCGGGAGCCTGGCTGCTGCTGGACCTCCCGTTCATGGCCCTGGCGTTCCACCGGTGGAGCGAGGTGTTCCGGTTCAACGCCTCGCGCCCCGTCGACTGGGGCACCCTGTGGTTCGCGGGATGCCGCGCGCTCACAGGGCGGCTCGACTGCGGGCACGTGCGGCTCGTGAACGGCCTGTCGCTCGTCGTGTTCGCGGCGGGCGCGGCCTGGGTGTGGCGCGCCACGGCCGCCCGCCACGCTTCTCGGTGGGCGCTGGCCTTTCCCCTGCTGATCCTGTTCCTGCTGACCACGAAGGTGTACTCGCCGCAGTACTCGCTGTGGCTCGTCCCGTGGTTCGCGTTGGTGCTTCCCGACCTCCGGCTGTTCATCGCGTTCGAGGCGGCGGACCTGGCGGTGTTCGTCACCGAGTTCTCCTGGCTCGGCCGGCACTTCGGTGGGGACGGGCTGCCGGTCGGCGCCGTCGAGATCGCGGTCCTGCTCCGGGCGGCCGTCCTCGTGGCCGTCCTCGTGGCCTTCGTGCGTCGTCCGACGGAGCGTCTCGCCTCCGGGGCCACGCCCGAAATGGCCATCGGCTGACCCCCGCCCCTCAGGTTTGGGTCGAGAGGGACCGATGGAACCACGACAGCCATGCAGCCTGTACCGGACGAGACGACGACCGTGCTCGTGGTCGACGACCACGCGGTGTTCTCCGACGCCGTGGCCATGCTCCTCGAGCAGCAGCCGGACGTGCGGCTGGTGGGAGCGGCGCGCGACGCCGACGAGGCCATCCGCCTGATCAACCTGGATCCCGACGAGCAGCCGGACGTCGTCCTCGTGGACCTCGACCTCCCCGGGATCGACGGCATCCAGGCGACGCGGCGGATCCGCGAGCTCTCGCCCGACTCGAAGGTCGTGGTCCTCACGGCTCTGCAGGACCCCGAGGTCATCGCCGACGCCCTCGCCGCGGGGGCGTGCGGATACGTGCCCAAGACCCGCGCCGTCGAGGAGCTCATGGACGTCGTGCGGCGGGCCGCGGCGGGCGAGCTCGTGATGCCGGTGCGGGACCTCGCCCCGGTCCTGGAGCAGCTCCGGAGCGCCCACGGCCGCCCCGAGGGAGACCTGCTGCTCCGCCGTCTCACGGTGCGCGAGACCGAGATCCTCCGCTTCCTGGCCTCGGGCGAGACGACGAGCCAGGTCGCCGACCGTCTGCAGATCAGCGCCCTCACGGTGCAGAGCCACGTCAAGAGCATCCTGGCCAAGCTCGGCGTCCACTCGAAGATCGAGGCCGTGACGCTGGCCTGGCGCAGCGGCCTGGCGAACACCGAGAAGCCCGCGGGCTGATGGGCGAGGCCGCCGTGGCCGCCACGCCCGCCCGCACCGAGCTGGGATCGCCGGTCCGGGTGCTCGTCGTCGAGGACCACGCCGTCATCCGCGGCGTGATCCGGCTCGCGTGCGAGCACGCGTTCGGGCTCAAGGTGATCGGGGAGGTGGAGACCGGCGAGGAGGCGCTCGAGCGCTGCCACGCCGATCCGCCGGACGTGATCGTCCTCGACCTGGCGCTCCCCGGCAGGGTCCAGGGGCTCGACGTCGCCCGGCAGCTCCGCGCCGAGGGCCACCCCGCCAAGATCCTCGTCCTCACGGGCCTGACGGACGAGCACGTGCTCTTCGAGAGCATCCGGGCGGGGGTGGACGGCTACCTGGAGAAGACCGCCGGCGTCCGGTTCGTGGCCGACGCCCTGTGGCGTGTGGCGCGAGGGGAGCGGGTGTTCTCCCGCGACCAGGAGCGGGTCGCCGTGGCCGAGCTGGGACGCCTGGCCCGGCTGACCCGCGCGGCCTCCGGGGCCCAACAGGTCCTGAGCGACCGCGAGATCGAGATCCTCGACCTGGTGGCGACGGGCCTGACCGTGAAGCAGGTGGGGTCGCGCCTGCGCCTGTCGCCGCGCACGGTCGAGACGCACCTGTCGAAGCTCTACCGCAAGCTCGGCGCGCGGAATCGGGTCCAGGCCCTGTCGCGCGCCGCCGGTCTCGGCCTCATCGACCTCGGCTGATCAGGGCCTTGTGGATATCCCTCAACGGGCCGTACAGACTTCCCGGCCCGCGGCCGATACCTCCTTCGAGAGATACGCATGACCCCGTACGTGGGTGGGGGTGACATGGCCAGCAGGGCGATCGCGGACCAATCGGAACAGGTGGCGATGCTGCGACCGCAGAAACGGCGGCTGGGCGTGATCCTCGTGGACCCGCTCGCGGTCGTGCGAGCGGGGATGTCCCTCCTCATCGAGGACCGCCCCGACCTCGAGGTCATCGCGGAGGCGGGGACCGCGGAGGAGACGCTGCTCGCCCTGGCCCGGATCCGCCGCCTGTCGGTCGTGGTGGTCGTCGGCCTCAACCTGGAGGGAGAGCACGACGCCTACTGGCTGATCCGCGCCATCCGGGAGCGGTTCCCCGCGCTCGCCGTGCTCGCGTGCGGCGCGCGGTCCGACCCGATGGCGATCTCCCGGGCCCTGTTCCTCGGGGCGGACGGCTACGTGGACAAGACCATCGACCCGGTGGAGTTCCTGCAGACGATCCGCCAGGCCGCCGACGGCGAGATGGTGCTCGCCGGACCTCCGAACGAGTGGGTGGGCGCGATCGCCGACGGCCTCGAGCAGCGCCGGGAGGTCGAGACCCGGCTCACCGACCGCGAGCGGCAGGTGCTGAGCGTGGCCGCCGAGGGCCTCACCGCCCGGGAGATCGGGGGCCGCCTCGGCGTCCGCGAACGGACGGTCACGACGCACCTCGGCCGGATCTACGGGAAGCTCGGGGTCGGGACCCGGGTCGCGGCGATCCGCGTCGCCGCGCAGTCCGGGCTCGTCTCGGTCGGCGCGCCCGAGTAGCTCAGCTCGCGGCGTCGCACGGCGGGAGCGGGGCTGGCGGGGCGCGGCCCTCACGGACGTAGATCAGCCCGTCGGCGTCCGCGTACACCTTCGTCCATCCCTCGGCCGAGGTCAGGGCGGCGACCAGCGGCTCCTCCGTGCTCCGGTCGACCACGAGCACGCGGACCCCAAGCGCGTCGAGCCGTCGCTCCCAGCCCGGCGCGGCCTCGGCCAGGTCGAGCGACGCCCGGACGACATCGTCCGGGAGCACCTCGAAGCGCGAGTCGACGGACACGGGGTGCCCGGGTAGCTCCAGCTCGAACCACGATCCCCACGCCTGGGGGTTGGCGAAGGGCTCGCCCGGCTCCAGCACCGACCGCAGCTCGGCCGCGAGCCGGCTCGGCGCGTGGGCGACCAGCCCTGGCGGCGGGCGGTCGCCCTCGTACGGCAACCAGCGGACGAGCGTGACCAGTGGAACAACGGCGACCGCCACGCCGATCACGGTGTTCGCCCGGTTCCGGACGTCGACGGCGGGCCGGCGGCTCGCCCACGGCAGGCCCGAGAGCGTGACGGCGAGCACGATCACCCACCAGTGGACCGCTCGGCTCGAGGTTGCGGCGAGTGCGAGGAACACGACGAGCTGGACCCACCGGGTCCACGTCGGCTCACGGCGGTTCCGCCAGAGCACGACGATCGCGAGTCCGACCGACACGAAGAAGGCCGCGCCCGTGTAGGTCCCGACCGAGGGGGGGCGCCACTCGCGGACGACCTCCCGGATCGTCGGGTCGGTGGAGAGCTCGACCACGTAGGTCCAGACGCGAGCCCCGAAGGGGGTGACGAAGGTCGCGAGCGACGCCAGCACGAGGACGCCGAGCGCGGAGCGTCCGCCGGCTCGTCTCCGGTCCTCGAGCCAGGTGACGAAGAGCAGGAAGACGCCGAGGGGGAAGCTGCCGTGGACGTTCGCCCACACGAGCAGGACGGGGACGGCCCACCAGAGCCGTTGGGGATGGATCTCCCGCCCCTCCAGGATCCACAGCAGGGCCGCGAAGAGCACCAGCCCCAGCAACTGCGCTCGCAGCTGCAGGCCGCCGAGCATCGCGAGGCACGCGACGAGCGTCGCCCATGCGGCCGCCCGGCTGACCGCGCCGGTGTGACGGCACGCCGCGTACAGGAAACCCGCGAGGGCGCCGACGAGCACCCCGCGAGCGAGCGCGAGCCCCAGCCATCCGAGCGCGTCGAACGCCCCGGCCAGGAGGAGCTCACCGCCCCACTGCTGGTTGACCCAAGGTGCGCAGTGGGCCGTGAACGTGAAGGGGTCGACCCGCAGCACCCCGCCGGACTCCAGCATGACGTGGCCGGCTCGGACGGCGTAGGCGAGATCGACGCTGGACATGGCGCCGAAGGCCAGGGTCACCGGGAGGGCCACGGCCGCGAGGACCCACACGGTCGAGAGCCGGAGGCCCGCGCCGGAACGGATGGGCGCGGCGGGGTCCCGGGTGCTCATCGCGCACATCGTAGGCGTCGGCCCGACCTCGCCTCGTACGTTCGCGACCGTACGTAGAACGACGTACCCGTCCTCCGTGGAACTCGGAATACCAACTGGGCCATGTCAGGCCCACCATGGGGTTCGCACGGCCAGCTCGATGAGACGACGGCGACGGACGCTGGAGGGAGGTGCAAGGAATGCTGGATCTGGTTTTCGCGGGCGTCAACTTCCTGCGGGCGCGGTTCCCACGTGAGGACGGCGCGGTGGCCACGGAGTATGGCCTCCTGCTGGTCCTGATCGCTCTCGTGATCGCTGCGGGTGCAACGGCCCTCGGGATCACGCTGAACAACGTGTTCAACAACGCTGACAGCTCGCTGGGCGGCGCAGCCTCCTAGCCACCACCCGCACCAGAGCGGCCTTTCGTCGGCCGCTCACTCCCCCCCGCCGAAGGAGGGAGCGAGGGGCCGACGAACGATCGTCGGCACGACGTCGGGATACGTCCTGCTCCGGCTCACACCCCGGTGCCAGCGGGCGCCGGGGAACGCGGATCGCAGGTCGTGCCGATGCCGACTGAATCGAACAGGGGGATACGCATGAGGTCTCGAGGACTCGTCGTGGTGCTCGCGCTGATCCTCGCCACGCTCGCGACGGCGGGGGTCTTCCTGTACTCGCAGGGCGTCAAGGAGGATGCCGTCAACGGCGGCGACATGGTGACCGTCGTGGTGTCCAAGGTGGACGTCCCGGCGAACACCGACCTGAACCAGCTGGTCGCCGACGACCAGTTCCGCACGCTCGAGGTGCCGCGCGACGCCGTCATCGCCGACGCGGTGACCGAGGTCGCCCAGCTCGAAGGGCGCCGGAACAGCGTGTTCATCTTCGAGGGCGAGCAGATCCCCATCGGCCGCGTCCAGGGCGGAGAGGTCCCGGGCGGCCTCCTCAGCATCCCCGAGGGCTACCAGGCCATCACGGTCGCGCTCGAGGCTCCGGCGGCGATCTCCGGAACGCTCGCCGGCGGTGACATGGTCACGATCTACGCGACGTTCACCCAGGTCCAGATCGTGAGGCTGAACAAGAAGTTCGAGCCGGCGGCCGATCCATCGGCCGACCAGAGGCAGGCCTTCGACACGACCGTGGTGCTCGTCCCACAGGCGCAGGTGCTCCGGGTGATCCGCGAGGACGTGGGAGGTGTGGCTGGCGATGCCCAGGATGCGACCGCGTCGTCGGCGATCCAGGTCATCCTGGCGCTCACGCCGGAGGACGCGCAGAAGTTCGTGTTCGCGCTCGAGCTGGGCAAGCCCTACATGTCGCTGCTGCCGCCGGACGGCGAGGGCGTCTCGCTCGATCCGCTGACGGCCGCCAGGATCCTGGTTCCCAGGCAGCCCGAGCAGGGGAACTAGGGGCAACCATGGCCGAGTCGGTCATCGCCGTCGGAACGCCGCAGGGGTTCAGGACGACGGTCGCGCGGGCTCTGGAGGTCGAGGCCGATGACATCGGCTGGGCCCAGTCGGTCACGGCGGCGGAGGAGATCCTCGTCGAGTCCGGGGACCCGGTCGGGGTGCTCGTGCTCTCGCCCGAGGTGAAGGAGCCCGACGCGCTCGGCCTGGCCGAGTTCGTCAGTCGCACGGCCCCGATGACCTCGATCGTCCTGGTCCGCGACAAGACCTGGAACGGGTTGCTGCCCGCCGCGATGCGGGCCGGGATCCGTGACGTGGTCGACCTGACGCAGGGCAGCGAGGAGATCCGCGACGCCGTCGAACGCGCCCTGATCTGGGCGGAGAGCCTGCAGCAGGTGCGCGGCGACATGCGGATGAGGCCGTCGGTGCGCGGCGTGGTCATCTCGGTCTTCTCCTCCAAGGGCGGGACCGGCAAGACGTTCCTGACGACGAACCTTGCCGCGGCGATCGCGGAGCTCTCGGGCAAGGACACGGCCGTCGTCGACCTCGACGTCGACATGGGCGACGTGTTCAGCTACTTCGGATCCGAGCCCACCAAGCAGGTGGGCGACCTGATCGCGCTCGGGGAGGGCGCCGATCGCGACACGGTGATCGGCAGCTCCGCGCGGTTCGGGGAGCACCTGTACGGCTTCGGCGCCGTTCCCGATCCGGCCATGCAGCCGCCGGCCGGCGAGGCCGTCGGCAAGTACCTGCGCGTCCTGCGGAACAACTTCGCGTACGTCGTCGTCGACGCGTCGGCCGACTACACGGACCTGGCGCTGGCGTGCTTCGACCTCTCGGACGCGATCTGCCTGGTCACCGGTCTCGACGTCGTCGGCGTGAAGCACCTGTCGAAGGCGCTGGAGACGCTCCTGACGATCGGCCTGCCCCGGGAGCGGTTCCGGATCGTGCTCAACCGGGCGGACAGCAAGGTGGGGCTCGACTCCGGCGACGTCGAGCGCGTCATGAAGATCGAGGTCGACACGCTGATCCCTTCGAGCCGCGCGGTGCCGACCTCCCTGAACAAGGGCCGGCCCGTCGTCTGGGAGGAACCGAACTCCGACGTGTCGGTCAGCATCCGCCGGCTCGCCGAGCGGTTCACGTCGCCGGCGCCCGAGGCGGAGATGAACGGAAGCGATCCGGCCGAGCAGGACGCGGAGCCCAGGCGGCGACGCGGCCTGTTCCGCCGTTGACGAGGAGGCTGAAGGATGTCGCTCGCAGATCGACTCGCGAAGGCCAGCCAGCGGGACCGGATCGCCGAGATCCGCATGCACGTCCAGGAGCGCCTGGTCGAGGTGCTCGGTCCGCGCCTGTACGACGCCTCCATGTCGGACACCGAGCTCGAGGGCCTCGTCCACCAGCGGCTGCGTGAGCTGCTGGACGACGAGGAGCCGGGTCTGTCCGCGCAGGAGAAGCTGCTGATCGTCCGTCAGATCGGCGACAGCGTCCTCGGTCTGGGGCCGCTCGAGCCGTTCGTCCGCGACCCGGAGGTCACGGAGATCATGGCGAACGGCTGGGACTCGATCTACGTGGAGCGCGCCGGCAAGCTGTACTGGACCGGCGCGAAGTTCCACGACGACGCCCAGCTCCGGCGCACGATCGACAAGATCGTGGGCAAGGTCGGCCGGCGCATCGACGAGTCCTCGCCCTACTGCGACGCGCGCCTGCCCGACGGCTCGCGCGTGAACGCGATCATCCCGCCGCTGGCGGTCGACGGCCCGGCGCTCACGATCCGCAAGTTCGCCGCCGACCCCTACCAGGCCGAGGACCTGATCGGATTCGGGACGATGACGCGGCAGGTCGTCGAGCTGCTCGAGGCGTGCGTCCGGGGGCGCGTCAACATGCTGGTGTCGGGTGGGACCGGCGCGGGGAAGACGACGACCCTGAACGTCCTGTCATCGTTCCTGCCCGACGACGAGCGCATCGTGACGATCGAGGACGCTGCGGAGCTCCGCCTCCAGCAGCCGCACACCGTGCGCCTCGAGGCCCGGCCGCCGAACATCGAGGGGCGCGGCGAGGTCACGATCCGCGACCTCGTCCGCAACTCCCTGCGCATGCGCCCCGACCGCATCGTCGTCGGCGAGGTCCGGGGCGGCGAGGCCCTGGACATGATGCAGGCCATGAACACGGGCCACGACGGCTCGATCAGCACGATCCACAGCAACTCGCCGAGGGACGCGCTCTCCCGTCTGGAGACGATGTGCCTGATGTCCGGGATGGACATCGGCATCCGAGCCATCCGCGAGCAGATCTCCTCGGCCCTCCAGCTGATCGTGCACCAGTCGCGGATGAAGGACGGCTCCCGCCGCATCACACACGTGACCGAGATCGTGGGCATGGAGGGCGACGTCATCACGCTCCAAGACCTGTTCCTGTTCGACTACAGCGCCGGGGTCGACTCGGAGGGGAAGTTCCTCGGAGGTGTCAAGGCCACCGGACTGCGCCCCCACTTCGTCGAGAAGATGCAGGAGCGGGGGATCGTGGTCCCCGCCGAGGTCTTCGCGCCCGTCACCGGGGGGCGAGCCGCGTGATGCTCTCGGTCACGTTCTGGGGTTCCGACGCCGCGCTGCTCGCCGTGCTGGGCTCGTCCTTCGTGGCCGTGTTCCTGGTGGCCACGTTCCTGATGGGATCGCGCGCCCGCAGCCGTCGCGACCGGAGCCTGGCGCTGCGCTTCGGGGGCAGGAAGCGGTCCGAGAAGGACGAGGAGCCCGTTCCCACGCAGTGGGTCCCCGAGGCGTTCGCGCAGGCCGGGCAGCGGTTCGCCACGGCCACGGGCTTCAGCGCGGCCCTCGAGCTTCGCCTGGAGCAATCCGGCGTGCCGATCCTGGCCGGCGAGTTCGTCGCGCTGACGGCCGCGAGCGCGCTCGTGGGCGCGGTCGTGGCCGCCATCTTCCTCCCCAACATCGTCTTCATCCTGATGATCGCCGGCGTGGTCGCGCTGATCCCCTACACGTTCGTCCTGCGGGCCCATCGCAAGCGCAAGGGCCTGATGGTCGAGCAGCTCGCCGACACGATGTCGATCCTCGCCACCTCCCTGCGCGCCGGGTACTCGTTCCTTCAGGCGCTGGACACCGTGTCCAAGGAGATCGGAGAGCCGTCGGCCGGCGAGTTCCAGCGCGTCGTCGCCGAGATCCGGCTGGGCCGCCCCGTCGACGAGGCGCTCATGGCCATGGCGGAGCGCGTGGACAGCGAGGACATGAAGTGGGCCGTCATCGCCATCGGCGTCCAGCGCCAGGTCGGCGGCAACCTGGCGGAGGTGCTCGACATCGTGGCGTCCACGGTGCGAGAGCGCGCCTACATCCGCCGGCAGATCAACGTGCTGTCGGCCGAGGGACGCCTCTCGGTCGTCATCCTGTCCGTCATCCCGTTCCTGCTGCTCGCCTATCTCGCCGTCGTGAACCCCGACTATCTCTCGCCGCTGTTCAGCACGACGGCCGGCATCGTGATGATCGCCGCCGGAAGCGTGTTCATGACCATGGGGATCTTCATCATGACCAGGATCATCAAGATCGATGTCTAGTCTCTGGCTCGCTCTCGCGCTCGTCGGGACGTTCCTCACCATCTTCATGGTCGGCGTCGTCGTCGACATGCTCCTGCGTGAGCGGAACCGTCCCGTGACCCTGCTTCAGTCCCAGCTCGGGCAGGTGCCCGACGCCCCCGACTTCCGCACCAACCCACAGCTCGAGGGCTCGGTCCTGGAACGCGTCCTCATGCCGGGCGTCAAGCGACTGGGGCGCGGCCTCGTCCGCCTCACGCCCTTCGACCTGAACGCTCGGATCGTCGAGCTGCTCGTGCTCTCCGGCAACCCGCCGGCGTGGGACGCCGAGCGCGTCGTCGCCCTGAAGATCATCGGCGGCGTGGGGGGCGTGGTCGGCGGATCGATGCTGATGTCCCTCCTCCCGGTGCCGTTCCTGGTGAAGGTCGTCTTCGTCGTCGTGCTCGGGCTGCTCGGGTACACGATCCCGAGCGTGCATCTGCGGGCCATGGCCAACGCCCGGCAGAAGAAGATCCAGCGGCAGCTCCCCGACGTGATGGACCTGCTGACGATCAGCGTGGAGGCCGGGCTGGGGCTCGACGCCGCGATGGCGCAGGTGGTCCGCAACGTCCCGGGGCCGCTGGCCGAGGAGCTCTCGCGCCTGTCGCAGGAGATCAACATCGGCGTCTCGCGGTCGGATTCGTTCCGTCACCTGGGGGAGCGCACCACCGTGCAGGAGCTCCGGGGGTTCGTCCTGTCGATGGTCCAGGCCGACCTGTTCGGGGTCTCCATCGCGAACGTCCTGCGGGCGCAGTCCCGCGAGCTCCGGCAGAAACGGCGTCAGCGGGCGGAGGAGATCGCCCAGAAGATCCCGGTGAAGCTGCTGTTCCCGATGATCTTCCTGGTCCTTCCGGCGACCTTCATCATCATCCTCGGCCCCGGCGTCATCAAGATCTTCCAGCAGTTCTCCGGCAGCTGATCGGCTCCCGCTCCTGCGTCGACGACCCGTCCCTGCGGGCCTCGACGCAGGTCGCCGGCGGACCGCTTGCTAGGCTGCGGCCGTGTCCACCATCGCCTATCAGGGAGAGCCGGGCGCCTACAGCGAGCGAGCGGTGCTCTCGCTGTTCCCGGACGCCGAGCCGATGCCGTGCGAGACGATCCGCCTGGCGTTCTCGCGCGTGACGAGTGGGGAGGCCGATCACGGCGTCGTCCCCGTCGAGAACTCCCAGGCCGGATCGGTCAACGAGACGTACGAGCTTCTCCTGCGCTCGAGCATGGTCCACATCACCGGCGAGGTCGTGCTCCGCGTCGACCACGCGCTGCTCGGCCCGCCGGGGGCGCGGCTCGAAGGCATCCGCCGCGCCTACTCGCACTGGCAGGCCCTCGCCCAGTGTGAGGAGTTCCTGACGGCGCACCGGATCGATCCGGTTCCGGTGCACGACACGGCGGGGGGCGCGCGGATGGTCGCCGAGCGAGCCGGGGCCGACGAGGCCGCGATCGCGAGCGTCGAGGCGGGGACCCGGCTCGGCCTGACCGTGCTCGCCGAGCACATCCAGACCTACCCCGACAACTTCACGAAGTTCGCCGTCATCGGGACTCGGGACGCCGAGCTCGGGACGCCGAACAAGACGTCGCTGGTGATGGCGGGTGACGACCGGCCCGGATCGCTGTTCCGGTCCCTGAAGCCGCTCGCCGAGGCCGGCGTGAACCTCACGAAGCTCGAGTCCCGGCCCCGCCGCGGCGCCCCGTTCGAGTACGTCTTCTACATCGACCTCGACGGGTCGCTCGAGGAACCCCGCGTGGCCGCCGCGCTCGACGAGGTCCGGCTCCACACGTCGATGCTGAAGGTCCTGGGGTCCTATCCCGCGTCCAAGGGCCCCGTCTGAGCGAGTCCGCCTCCGCCATCCGGCGGGCGAGCGTTCGCCCGGGACCGAGCCCGTCCGACCGATAGGAGCGCCCGGGGGACGGGGCTACGCTACGAAGCGTGCCTTCCTCCCTGCGGGAACGGCTCGCCCGGCGCCTCGAGGAGATGCGGGACGGCGCGGGGTTCGGGCCCACGTCGGGCGCGCCGGCCGAACCGGAGCCGACGGCCCTCGGCGCGATCGCCCTCGACGACGACGACGCTCGCGGCTGGCTCCTCGCCCACCAGCGCGAGGACGGCGGCTTCGGGCTCGTCGCCGGCCCCGTCAATAGCGACGCGCCCACCTCGCTCGCCGCGCTGGCCCTTCCTCCGGGCGAGGCCAGGGAGCGGACCCTCGACTACCTGGTGGAGCATCGCGTCGACCGGTCGCCCTCCTACGACGTCGCGCCCCACGATCCGAAGACGCGGGGGTGGGGATGGACACGGGGCACGTTCGGATGGATCGAGCCCACGGCCCGCGCCCTGCTCGCGCTCCGCCGGTACCGGCCGGAGGCCTCCGAGGAGATCGACGACGGGCTCGCCGTGATCGCCGACCGCGAGTGCCGCGGCGGGGGTTGGAACTTCGGGAACTCGATCGTCTACGACGTGCCGCTCCCTCCCTACGCGCAGACCACCGCCATGGCCCTGATCGGGATCCGGGGCGCGCTGGCGGATCAGGCCGCCCGCGGGCTCGAGGTCCTCCGCACGCTGTGGTCGCGGGAGCCCGGCGTCCTCGGCCTGGCCCTGTCGCTGGCGGCGTTCCGGCTCGCCGGCGACGCCGAGGCCGACGCGGTCGAGCGGACGTTGGAGCGCCGCCTCGACGAGGAGGTCCTCCACGACGACGTCGTGGCGGCGGCGTGGGCGGCGATCGCGACGGGCGACGGGCTCCACGCGCTCGAGGTGCCGCCGTGACCGGCCATCGCCATCCGCCCGATCCTGTCGGGTCCGAGCCCCGGACGCTGGATCGGCGGACGTTCATCAAGCGAGCCGCCCAGGTCGCGGTGGGATCGGCCGCGCTCGGCACCGCGGGCGGCGTGCTGGTGCCGAGGCTCCTCGACCGGCTCCGTCGTCCGTGGGACGCAGGAGCCTTCCCGCCGCCGGGGACCCCGCCCGTCGCCGTGGTGCGGGCCGCCTCGTACGACGGCGACCTGGAGGCCCTCGTGCTCGACGGGCTGCGCGAGATCGGGGCCGACGTGGCCGGCCGGTCGGTGTTGCTGAAGCCGAACCTCGTCGAGTTCGATCCCGCCACGGTGATCAACACCGACCCCAGGCTGGTCGCGGCCACGGTGTCGGCGATGCGCCGCCTCGGAGCGGCCTCCGTCGTCGTCGGCGAGGGGCCGGGACACCGCCGGGACACGGGGTACGTGATCGGCGCGTCGGGGCTGCGAGACGCCCTCGCCTCCGTCGAGGCCCCGTTCGTCGACCTCAACACGGCGGCGCTGGTCCGCGTGCCGCTCGACACCTCCTTCACCTCCCTGGCCGAGCTCTGGCTCCCCGCTCCCGTGGTCGAGGCGGACGTGGTCGTCTCGATGCCCAAGCTCAAGACGCACCACTGGGCCGGGGCGACGCTTTCGTTGAAGAACTGCTTCGGGTGCGTCCCCGGTCGCGTCTACGGCTGGCCGAAGAACACCCTGCACTGGGCGGGGCTCACCGAGGCGATCGTCGACGTCGCGGCGGCCGTCCGCCCCCGGATCCAGATCGTCGACGGCATCGTCGGCATGCAGGGCAACGGGCCGATCCAGGGCACGCCGATCTCCGCCGGGGTGCTGGTGTTCGGCCTCGACCCCGTGGCCACGGACGCGACGGCGGCCAGGATCATGGGGTTCGACCCGTCGCGGATGGCCTACCTGCACGAGGCCGCCCGGTTCCTGGGGCAGGGCGATCTCGAGCGCATCCGGCAGGTGGGCGAGGACCCGGAGCGGTCGACGTCGGACTTCGAGGTCCTCCCGGCGTTCGAGGCCCTCAAGGTCGGATCGACGTCCGATCCCGGCGCCGAGGGCGGTGCGAACCCCGCCGCCGGACCCGTCTGACGCCGGTCCCGCGGGTCGTCGGGTTCGGCCGCGGCGCGTGGGATGATGCGCCCGATGCCAACGCGCCGCCGGGCGCGCCACGCCGCCCGATCCCGGTTCCCGTTCGCGGCGCTCGCCACCGTCCTCGTCCTCGCGGTCGCGGCGATCGTGGCGGTGCAGCTCGGCGCGTTCGAGGGTGACGATGGCGGAGAGGCCGCGGCGACGTCGTCGCCCTCGCCCTCGGTCGAGCCCTCGACCGGCACGCCGACGCCCACGCTCTCGCCGAGCCCGACCCCCACCCCCACGCCGACGCCCGGGCCCATCAACGCCACGTTCACGGGCATGACGACGTTCCGCGGCAACGCCACGCGGAGCTGGTACGGCGAGGGTCCCGTGCCGCGCGACCCGAGGATCCTGTGGCGCTACCCGGCCACCGGGGCGATGTGCTCGATCTCGTCGGACCAGCACGGGCCTCGGCAATGGTGCGGCACCGGGTGGACCGGCCAGCCGAACGTGATCGTCGGCGACGACGGATCGATCGAGGTCCGGATCAACGCGTACGACGGCGCCTACCACTTCATCGACGGACGCACGGGCGAGCAGATCCGCCCCAACCTGCAAACGGGTGACCTGGCCAAGGGCTCCGCCTCGAGCGACCCGGATGGGTATCCGCTGTACTACGCGGGCTCGCGCGACAACTTCCTGCGGGTGATCGCGCTCGACCGCGAGGAGCCGACCGTCCTGTGGCAGCTCAACGCCGAGACGAGCGTCCCCAACCCCGTCTGGAACAACGACTGGGACGGCGCTCCGTTGATCATCGGCGACTACATGCTCGAGGGCGGCGAGAACTCCTGGTTCTACGTGATCCGGCTCAACCGCGGCTACGAGCCGAACGGGCTCGTGACGGTGGATCCGGAGGTGGTGACGGCCGTGCCGGGCTTCGACGACGAGCTCATGGCCGCCCTGCCCGACACGGACGTCTCGATCGAGAACTCCGTGGCCTTCTTCGACGGCGTGGCGTACTTCGCGAACTCCGGCGGGCTGGTCCAGGGGTGGGACGTGTCGAGGGCGCTCGCCGGCGGGCGGTCGATCCACCGGGTGTTCCGGTTCTGGACCGGCGACGACACCGACGCCAGCGTCGCGATCGACGAGGAGGGCTTCCTCTACGTCGGCAGCGAGCTCGAGCGCTACGACGCCCGGTCGGCCGAGATCGGCCAGGTCATGAAGCTCGACCCCTCCAAGCCGAAGGATCCGCTCGTGTGGTCGTTCCCCGTGACCGAGCGCGGTGCTGAGGGCGCCGGAGGGGTCTGGGCCACGCCGGCCATCTCCGGGGACATGGTGTACGTCGCGACGAACTACGGCGACCTCATCGGGGTCGAGCGCGACACGGGCCGGGAGCGGTGGCGGATCCACCTGGCCGGGCCCACGTGGTCCTCGCCGGTCCCCGTCGACGACGTCCTGCTCGAGGGCGACTGCGGAGGGACGCTCCACGCGTTCGACATCTCCAAGCCGTTCCGAGATCCCCCGGAGCTGTGGTCGCTCTCCCTCGGCAGCTGCATCGAGTCCACGCCGACGGTGCTCGACGGGATGATCTGGGTGGGAACGCGCGGCGGCGGGGTCTATGGGATCGGAGACCGTCCTCGCGGGTGAGGTGGCGGGCTTACCGCAGGCCGAGGCAGGCCCGAGCGGCGTTCACGCACTGGTCGAACCCGGGGATCTGCTGGATGTCGTTCGTCCGCCAGATCACCAGGCCGATCCCCACGGCCACCAGGGCCGCGAACCCCGCGATCTGGATCATCCGGCGCTGGCTGCGCGGGCCCCAGCCCTCGGCGATGGCGCCGGCGGCCACCCCCGACACGAGGCCGCCCAGGTGGGCGCGCCAGTCGATCGTGCCGAAGCCGAAGGTGAGGAGCGCGTTCAGGACGAGCATCGTGGCCGCCCACCGCAGGTTGGCCGACGACATCGCCAGATGCCGGCGACGGTAGTTGTAGGCGATGAACGCGCCGAAGATGCCGAAGATGGCTCCCGAGGCGCCCACACCCACGACCCCCACCGAACCGAACGCGTAGGACGCGGCGCTCGCGACGAAGCCCGTCACGAAGTAGATCAGCGCCATCCGCGTCCTGCCCAGGTTGGATTCGATGAACGTCCCGAACAGGTAGAGCGCATAGCCGTTGAACGCGATGTGCAGGAGGTTCGCGTGCAGGAACATCGCCGTGAACAGCCGCCAGTACTCGCCGGTGGCGATGAGGAGCGGCTGCATCGCGCCGAGGTCGATGAGGCGCCGGTTGCTCGGCTCGTTGAGCAGCGAGCCGACCCCCCCGACGGCGAGCTCGAGGACGAAGACCGCGATGATGGTCGCCAGCAAGGCGCGGGTGACGCTGACGCCCCCGCGGAACGGCCGGCCGGGCCCCCGCCGGAACTCGCGGCGGGCCTGGTCGACGCACTCGGGGCACTGGTAGCCCACCGGCGCGGGGATCATGCACTGCGGGCAGATGGGGCGGCCGCACCGGGTGCAGTGCACCCGCGTCTCCTCGCGGGGGTGCCGGTAGCAGACCTCGACGGTCGGCGCCGGCGGCGGCGAGGGGAGCTGGTCGTCGGGCATGCCGCTCATCCTACGGGTGGGTCCCTACTTCATCTTCGGCAGGGACCGCAGCTCGGCCGCCACCTCGTCCTGCCGGAACAGGGTGGCCCACCGGTCCAGGATGGTGCCGTCCGGGCCGATCAGGTAGACCCACGGTTCGGTGAGATTGTTGCCGCGGAGCAACCAGTCGGCGGCCGCCTGGTTGATGACCTGGTTCTGGTAGTCGCGCCAGATCTCCACGTGGATGAACACCGCGCGGTCGTCGTAGCGCGAGGCCAGATCCTCGACCAGGTCGGTGACCGGGCCGCAGAACTGGCTCACGCAGTACACGGGCGTCGAGAACACCACGAGCGCGGGTCGTCCCTGTGCGATCGCGTCGGCGATCGTCCACCGATGGAGGTCGAGGTCGGGGATCCGCCCCCCGTTCGCGGCGCGCGAGTCGATCGCTTCCGGCGGCGCGTCCGGCGAGTCCACGGTGAGGTTCTCGGTGTGTGGCGCCGGGTCTCCCGGCGCGGGGTAGGCGGCGTGGTCGAGCACGGTGACGGTCGTCTTCGAGCGCCGGACGCCGAGACCCTGGACGTCGGCCGTCACGTCGAGCTGCCAGAAGCCGGCTCGGTCGAACGTCACGTCCTCGGCCTGGTAGACGCCTCGGGCCTCCGAGGGAAGCGTCACCACCGGCCCGCTGGCCTCGTCCGGCGTCCCCGGCGTGGGGACGTACACCGCGGTGGCCGAGGGGCCGGGCTCCGCCGCGACCGGCGCGTCGGCCGTGCCCCGGTAGGAGAAGGCGAAGTCGACCGAGCCGAAGCTGACGAGCCGGTTGTCGGGCAGGACCAGCCCGGCCGAGATCCGCTGAGGCGCGCCGGCGTAGTGGTCGGAGGTGGCCAGGGCCACCGACACCTGCGTGCCCTGCGCGGCCGAGGGATCGGGTGCGGGCTCGCCGTCCGAGGTGCACGACGCGGCCAGCGTGCCGAGGGCGAGCGCGAGGGGAACGAGGAGCGGGCGTCGCATGGGCCCATCTTCCCGCGCCGGTCCGGGTTTCGTCAGGCCGGGCACGGCGGGGCGTCGAGGCCGAGCACGCCCAGCGCGCCGCGCGTGGCGTCCAGCAGCGTGCCGATGTCGTCGCCGAACCCGTCCGGTAGGACGGGCTCGGTCAGGTCCGCCTCGATCACCTGCTTCGCCTCGAGGAGCCGCGCCGTCGCCGCCCGGTCCACGGCGTCGGTCGCGGCGGCGATCACGTGGAGGGTCTGGTGGGAGCGGTCGAAGAACACCATCGCCGCGGCGTCTCGGTCCGTCTCGGTCACCATCTGGCACAGCCCGCGTACCGCCGCGCCGGCCGCGGCGGGCGTGACCACTCCGAGTGACCCGGAGGGCAGTGGGGAACGCTCGGCGCCCTCGCCCGGGTCTCCGCACGACCCGGCCGCGAACGTGACTGCCGCGAGGAGCAGGGCGATCGCGCGGCGGCTCACCCGGCCATCTTCCCATCGGGGCCCGCGCACGCCGGCGCTCAGCCCCCGGTCGCGCCCTCCAGGTCGAGGAGGAAGCGCTTGCGCCACTCCTGGCCCCCGTACTTGCCGATCCCGCCGCTCGAGGGCACCACCCGGTGGCACGGGACGACGATCGGCACGGGGTTGTCGTGCAGGGCGTTCCCGGCGGCGCGGGCGGCGCGGGGGCTGCCCGCCACCTTGGCCACCGTGCCGTAGGTGGACACGGCCCCGAACGGGATCCGCGCCGTGGCCTCGAGCACTCGGCGGAAGAACCCCGGCGACGTGAGCGCCCAGTCCACCTTGGTCCGGAACCCGCGCAAGCGTCCCTCGAAGTACGCGTCGAGCTGGCGCCGGACCGCGTCGGTCATGGCGGCCGACTCGAGCACGCGGGGCGAGAGCGTCGCCGCCAGCTCCTCGAGCACGTGGTCCTCGCTCTCCTCGGGGAACGCGATCCGCACGAGGCCCTCCCTGGTGGAGGCGACGAGCAGCCGTCCGACCGGCGAGTCCACGCCCGCGTAGCCCACGTCGACGAGCCCGGAGCGCCGGGCCCGGGCGGCGACCGAGGAGGCCGCGCGCCGCGAGGCCGCCTCGAGCTCGCCGGTCCACCGGATCGTCAGGTCCTTCATGCGTTCGCTCCCTGCATCTCGCGGAGCTTCCTCCGCCCTTCGTACGCGTTCGCCCGCGCCGCCTCCTCCGTGCATCCCAGGGCCGCCGCGACGTCGGCGTACGTCAGATCGAGCACGTAGCGGTGGATCACCGCCGCGCGCTGCATCGGCGGCAGCTCGCCGACGGCGTGCCACAGCTCGGGCTCGCCGTCCGCGCGTTCGGGCGCGGGGCGCTCGGGCAGCGACTCGACGGGGATCGGCCGGCGCTTGGACGACCGCCAGTGGTCCATCGCCTTGTTGGTGGCGATCGTGAACAGCCAACCGCGCAGGTTCTCGTCGTCCTGCAGCGTGGCGTAGGCGCGCAGCGCCGCGAGGAACGTCTCCTGGAAGCAGTCCTCGGCCTCCTGCGGTCCGACGGCGGCGACCAGGAACCGGTACACGGCCACGCGATGCTCCTCGAGCAGTCGTTGGAAGGGCGGCAGCTCCATCTGCCGTTCCGAACGCCGGGGGGCCCGGGGACGTGAGATCACACCACCGGCCACGGGTAGGGCCGGCCGGGGCCCGGCTCGGGGAACCGGCCGTCGGCGATCAGGCCGGCCAGCCGGCGGCCGATGTCGTCGACCTCGGCGAGCGACAGGAGGGAGCACAGCCGCTCGCGCGTCGGGCCGTGGTCGAGCTCGTCCTGCAGGGCCCGGAGGTCCGCGAGCATCGGCGGGGGGATCGGCTCCGACGCGAAGTCCCAGATCACGGTCCGCAGCTTCGGCTCCTCGGAGAAGCACACGCCGTGGTCGACGACGAAGATCTCCCCGTCCTCGGCAAGGAGGCAGTGGCCGGCCTTGCGGTCGGCGTTGTTGGCCACGACGTCGAACAGCGCGACCCGCCGGAAGTCGTCCGGGCGGTCCTCGAGCATCGTGAAGTAGTGGTGCTGGGGGTCGAACCGCAGGAACCGCTGGACCGACCCGATCCCCTGCGGCCCGTCCCGCAGGATCGTGGGCGGCACGCGGGGCCACCCCAGCGCGTCGGCCAGCACGTACGCGGCGACCTCGCGGCGGCACAGCGTCCCCTCGGGGAAGTCCCACAGCGGCGCCTCGCCCGAGCGCGGCTTGTACACCGCGAGCAGCTCGTCGCCGTCCTCGTCGCGGACGCGGCACAGGAACGTGTAGTTCGAGGACCGGGGGAGCAGGCCGAGGGGTTCGAGCGCCCCGCGCTCGAGGCGGCGCAGGAGCTCGGCGTCCGCGCCCCTCACCCTCGCGTCGGCGACCGGTGCCCGTTCATCGCCGGGCACGTGTGTCCCTCCGGGTCCATCGGGTTGCCGCAGAACTGGCACCTGGGTCGGCCCTTCGCGGCGACCTCGGAGCCGTGCCGCGAGAGCGCCAGCATCTGCTCCCGCGTCGCCCACACCCGGAGGCGGTCCGGGTCGGGGAGCTCGGGGGGCTCGATCTCGGTCTCCTCGTCGTCCTCGTCCACTTCCGGCTCGGGCACCATCTCCTCCAGCTCGAGGAGCATGAGGTCGCGCTCCTCGCTGTAGCCGATGGACAGCCTCCCGGCGCGCCACAGCGGTTCGAGCGGCGCCTCCAGCTCGAGCTGCTGGTCCGGTGGGCCCTCGCCGGTCTCCTTGTCGACCGTGGCCAGGATCTCCAGGATCGAGGACGAGAGGAGCTCCACCTGCTCCTTCTCCACCGTGATCGTGACGAGGCGCTCGCCGGCCCGGGCCTGGACGAAGAAGACGCGCTCCCCGGGCTCGCCGACCGCCCCCGCGGTGACCTTGTCCGCCGGGTCGAGATCCATCTCCCTATCCTGCCACCTTCCGTCGCGCCCCCCGGGCGCGCAGCGACTCGAGGCCCCCGGTGTCGTTCACTTTCATCACGCGAACCGCACCGTCGGACATGGCGAGGACGCTCACGGACGCGGGCTCGACCGCGAGCCGCTGGAGCTCGTCGAGGTGCATCCCGGCGAAGTGCATGAGGACCAGCCGGACGACGTCGGCATGGGTGACGACGGCCACGACGTCCTTCGGGTGTGCGAGCGCGATCCGCTCGACCTCGGCCACGGCGCGCGCCTGCACCTCGAGCAGGCTCTCGCCGCCGGGGAAGCGGATGCGGGAGGGGGCCTGCTGGACGACGCGCCACAGCTTCGTCCGCCGGAGGCCGGCGATCGTCCGCCCCGTCCACTCCCCGTAGTCGACCTCCAGGAGCCCTCGGCGCACCGAGGTGCCCAGCCCACGGGCCCGGGCCAGCGGCGCCGCGGTCTCGCGGCACCGCTCGAGCGGGCTGCAGTAGATGGCGCGGACCGGCACGCCCTCGAGCCGCTCGGCCAGGGCCGTCGCCTCTGCTCGCCCCCGGTCGTTCAGGCGGACGCCGCGAGCCCATCCCGTCAGCCGTTTGCCCGCGGTGTCGGTGTGCGCGTGCCGGATGAGGAGCAGGACGGTCATCGGCGCAAGCCTAGCCGCGCTGCGGGTCCCTCATCCCGAGCCGGTGCGGCGCTCGGCCGCCACGGCGGGCAGGCGCACCTCGAACCGCGTGCCCCGCCCCAGCTCGGAGTCCACCGAGATCCGCCCGCCGTGGTTCTCCACGATGTGGCGCACGATCGACAGGCCGAGCCCGGTGCCGCCGGTCTCGCGCGAGCGGGCCCGGTCCACCCGGTAGAAGCGCTCGAAGATCCGGGGCAGGTCCCGCTTGGGGATGCCGAGGCCGGTGTCGCTCACGGTCAGCACGACCTCGCCGTCCTCGGCCCCGAGCGCCACCTCGACCCGGCCGCCCGATCGCGTGTACCGGATCGCGTTGTCGACGAGGTTGCGGACCAGGAGCACGAGATCGCGCGCCGAGCCCCGGACACGGGGGACGACGTCCGCCCGGATCGTCAGCTCGACCCCGGCCTCCGCGGCCGGGTCCTCGAATCGCTCCGCCTCGTCGCGGAGCACGGCGTCGAACGCCACGGCCTCGTCGAGCTCGCTGCCCGACTCGAGCCGCGACAGGTCGAGCAGGTCGCTCACGATCCGGGAGAGCCGGACCGCCTCGCGCTCGAGCTGGGCGGCGAACCGCGGGATCACCGCCGGGTCGTCCAGCGAAGCCGTCTGGATCGTCTCCGCGGCCGCCTGGATCGAGGCGGCGGGCGTCTTGAGCTCGTGCGAGGCGTTGGCCACGAAGTCCCGGCGGATCGCGTCGAGGCGCTTGGACTCCGTGACGTCGCGGACCACGAGGAGCACCGTCCCATCCTCGCCCACCGGGACGGCCTGCGCCCGCAGCCACCGGGACGGCGAGCCGACCTCGGCGTCGGCGCTCGCCGCCTGGCGCAGGCCGGAGGCTCGCCGGGCCGACTCCTGGATCGCGAGCGGCAGGATGGTGGAGACCGAGCGCGGGACGGCGCCCAGGAGGCGCTCGGCGGCCGGGTTCGCGAACACCGACTGGCCGTCGCGCCCGAACAGGATCACACCCTCGAGCATCGAGGACAGGACCAGGTCCATCCGGCGCCGATCCTCGGCCCCACTTCGCAGGCGCTCGGCGGAGTCCTCTTCCTGACGGGCAAGAGCGGCAGCCGTTGCCTCGGAGCGGGTTCGCGCTCGCCGCCGGCCGAGCCAGCCACCCAGCACGAACGCGACGACGGCCACAGCGACCAGCCACAACGCCACGTTCACGATCGGAGTGTAGGGGCCGGAGGGCGCCGTTCATTGCGCGTTCCTGCAACCTTCCGACGTTCGCCAGACGGGAACCGCGGCACGGCCTCCCCGCGGGCGTACGGTCGGCGCACATGGTGGGCGTTTCGGACTCGGCCACGGACTGCCCCGACTGTGGGGCGACGGGTTCCGTTCGGGCCGGGGTGTGCGACCTGTGCTTCGCCGATCTCGGGGAGCGCCGGTGGTCCGCTCGACGCGGCCCCGTTACGACGGCCCTCGATCCGAACGGCCTCCGGTTCAGCGACGTCGTGGACGAGCTTCGCGCCCTGGTCGCCCTGGCGCGCGAGATGGACGACGGCTCGCCGGTCGCCGCCGCGGGGGTCCGGGCCGAGCTGCTCCTCGGGTCGCTCCGGACCCAGTTCCTGCGGGACCTGGGACTTCCCGTGCTCGGAGCCGCCGGCGCCGAGTGAGCGCCGGGCGTCTCGGAACGTTCACGCTTCGCCGCTCGTTCACGCCGCGTTCACACGCGGGACCGCTCTCGTTTACGGGGGCTGACTAGCGTGCCCGCCCGGGAGCAGGCCCGACCGGCCGGCGAGTCAAGGAGGGCTACATGGGGAAGCGTAGGACGTGGGCCGTCGTGGCTCTGATCGCCACGCTGGCGATCGTCGCGGCGGCGTGCTCGAGCGACGACGACGGCAACAGCGGATCGAGCGGGACGACCAGCACCACCACCGGGGGAGCCGCGTTCACCGGGACCTCGCTGACCGGTGCCGGGGCGACGTTCCCCGACCCGATCTACGAGGTCTGGTTCCAGCAGTTCCGGGACGTCGAGTCCGACGCGAAGATCAACTACCAGGCCATCGGCTCGGGCGGCGGCATCGAGCAGTTCACGCAGCAGACGGTGGACTTCGGCGCCTCGGACGCCCCGCTGCAGGACGACGAGATCGCTGCGCTTCCGACGGACTACATCGAGCTCCCGACGGTGCTCGGCGGCGTGGTGTTCGCCTACAACGTGTCCGGTTTGGACAGCGGGCTCAAGCTCGACGGAACAACCGGCGCGGACATCTTCCTCGGCAAGATCACGACGTGGAACGATCCGGCGATCGCGGCGTTGAACCCGGATCTCGACCTTCCCGACACCCCGATCTCGGTCGTGCACCGCGCCGACGAGTCCGGCACCACGTTCGTGTTCACGTCCTGGCTCGCCTCGCAGAGCCCCGAATGGGAGACCCAGGTCGGCGCCGACAAGGACGTCAACTGGCCGGTGGGAACCGGCGGCGACGGCAACGACGGGGTCGCGGCCGGCATCCAGCAGACGGACGGCGCGATCGGCTATCTTTCGTTCGACTTCGCCGTGACCGGGAACCTCGGCATCGCCGATGTCGCGAGGGAGGACGGGACGTACGTGACGCCGTCGCTGGATTCGATCAGCGCCGCCGGCGGCGCGCTGAGCCTTCCGATCGCACCCGACACCAACGTCCTGAACTCCCCCGCAGACGGGGCCTATCCCATCGCGAGCACGACCTACCTGCTGCTCTACAAGGACTTGGCCGACCACGACAAGGCCCAGACCGTCTTCGACTTCGTGACATGGGCGCTGACGGCCGGGCAGGCGAGCACCGCGCAGGTCAACTACTCACCGCTGCCGACGGAGGTCGCCCAGCAGGCGCTCGACGCCTTGGCCGAGATGACGTCCGGCGGCCAGGCCCTGACGGCGTCGCCGGGCGTCTCCGGCTAGGCTTGACGACGATCGACACGACCACGGGACCGGGAGCGGCGCGCTCGCGCCGCTCCCGGCTCGTGGATCGCGCGTTCGGGGGGAGCACCTGGCTGATCTCGCTGCTTCTGATCGGCCTGCTCGTCGCGCTCCTGGTCGTTCTCTTGGACGGCTCGTGGCGGGTGTTCTCGAGGTTCGGGTTCGGGTTCTTCACCGGAACGACCTGGGATCCCGTCCCCGGGCGTGAGAAGTTCGGGGCGCTCCCGTTCGTGTTCGGGACGCTCGTCACGTCGGCGGTCGCGATCGTGATCGCCGTGCCGGTCTCCGTCGGCGTCGCGATCCTCTTGAACGAAGTGCGCCGCTCGATCGCGAACCCGCTCGCGATCTTCGTCGACATCCTGGCCGCGATCCCGAGCGTGGTGTACGGACTCTGGGGGCTCTACGTGCTCAAGCCCTTCTTCGATGACCACGTCGAGCCGTTCCTGATCTCCTCCGTCGGCAGGGTGCCGCTGCTCGGTGCGCTGTTCCACGGCAAGGCCCAGGGTCCGGACATGTTCACGGCCGGTGTGATCCTCGCGATCATGATCCTGCCGATCGTCACGGCGGTGACCCGTGAGGTCATCGCCGTCGTCCCGCGCGACCTCCGAGAGGCAGCCCTCGCCCTCGGCTCCACCCGCTGGGAGGCCACACGGTTGGCCGTTCTGCCGTACGCGCGGAGTGGCGTCGTCGGTGCCACGATGCTCGGATTGGGTCGAGCGTTGGGGGAGACGATCGCCGTCACCATGGTGATCGGGAACACCACGCAGATCAAAGCGTCGCTGATGGATCCGGCCGCCACCATCCCGTCCAAGATCGCGGCCGCGTTCCGAGAGGCGAGCAGTGTCGGGCTTCACCATTCTGCGTTGCTGGGCCTCGCGGTCACCCTCGTCGTCATGGCGTTCATCCTGGCGCTGCTCTCGCGGCTTCTGGTTCGTCGCACCAGCGGCCTGGTGGGGGGTCCGACGGCGGAGGAGGCGGCCTCCGAAGCCGCATGGAGGATCAGCGGATGAGCGCCGTCGCTTCGGTGTCGCTCGGACGAGTCGTCGGTGCCCGACGTGTCAAGAACTCCCTGTTCACCGCGTTCCTGTGGGGGTGCGGCGTTCTCGCACTGGTCCCGCTGATCGTGATCGCGACCTACGTGGCCTCGAAGGGCTATCAGGTGATCGGGGTGAACTTCTTCACGAAGGAGCCCGATGCCATCAATCCACCCGCGGGCGGCATCGTCCAGTCGTTCATCGGAACCGGCGTCATCGTGGGGATCGCGACGGCGATCGCGGTGCCGATCGGCGCGATGACCGGCGTGTATCTCGCCGAGTACGGGCGGGGGCGATTCGCGAGCGCGGTTCGCCTCGTCGCAGAGGTTCTGCTCTCCACCCCATCCATCGTGGCGGGCGCGTTCATCTGGGCGACGGTCGTCGTTGCGTTGGGCAACTTCTCCGCGCTGGCCGGAGGATTGTCCCTGGTCGTGCTGATGTGGCCGATCGTCGCGCGAGCCATGGAGGAGGTGCTTCGTCTCGTTCCGCAAGAGCTGCGCGAGGGCGCGCTCGCGCTGGGCCTGCCACGCTGGCGGATGATCGTTCGGGTGGTGATCCCCACCGCAGGCGCCGGGCTGCTCACCGCCATCATGCTGGCGATCGCGCGGGCTCTCGGTGAGACGGCGCCCATCCTCCTCACGGCCCTCGGCAACGACTTCATGAACGTCGACGTCTTCCAGCCGACGGACGCCGTGCCGTTGCGGATCTTCTCCGACGCCCGGACGCCCGTCGAGGCACTGCACCAGTTCGCATGGGGAGGGGCGCTGGTCCTTCTCGTGGTCGTATTGTTCCTGTCCATCGGCGCCCGGGTGCTGGCCACCCGCCAACAGAAGAGGATCGCGTGAGCAAGATGGAGGTCAGCGGCCTGGACGCCTGGTTCGGCTCCATGCACGTCCTGAAGGGCATCAACGTCAAGACCGAGCCGGGCGAGGTGACCGCGATCATCGGTCCCTCCGGCTGCGGGAAGTCGACGCTGATCCGGTGCCTGAACCGGATGCACGAGGAGGTGCGGGGAGCCAGCGTGAAGGGCAAGGTGCTGTTCGACGGCATGGACATCTACGCTCCCGACGTGGACCCCGTGGCCGTCCGCCGGAGGATCGGCATGGTGTTCCAGCGGCCGAACCCGTTCCCCACGATGAGCATCCTCGACAACACGCTCGCCGGGCTCCGCCTCGCCGGCGACCGCATGAACCGCGACGAGCAGATGCGGCACGCGGAGCAGGCGCTGTCCGCCGCCGGACTGTGGAACGAGGTCAAGGACCGTCTCCAGGAGCCGGGCGGAAAGCTGTCCGGCGGCCAGCAGCAGCGGCTGTGCATCGCGCGAGCGCTGGCCGTCGAGCCCGACGTGCTGCTCATGGACGAGCCTGCGTCGGCGCTGGACCCGGCCTCGACGCTGCGGATCGAGGAGCTGGTGGGCGAGCTCAAGAGCTCGTACACGGTCATCATCGTGACGCACAACATGCAGCAGGCGGCGCGTGTCTCCGACTGGACCTTGTTCATGCTGTACGGGGAAGTGGTGGAGTTCGGCCCGACGGAACGGATCTTCACCTCTCCCGAGGACAAGCGGACCGAGGATTACGTGACCGGGAGGTTCGGCTGATGGCCGACACGCGCCGACGATTCCACGACGAGCTCGCCGACATGGAGCTCCGCCTGCTCACGCTGGGCGAGCTCGCTGGGGACGCCGTCCGCAGGTCCGTGGAGGGTGTCGAGCAGCACTCCGACGAGATCGCGGAGGCGGTCATCGCCGGGGACGACGAGGTCGACCGGGTCTACATCGAGCTGGATCAGGGGATGATCTCCCTGATCGCCCTGCAGACGCCGGTCGCCGCCGATCTCCGCCTGGTGTCCGTGATCCTGCACTCGGCCCTGCACCTGGAGCGGATCGGGGATCAGGCGGTGAACGTCGCGAAGACCTATCTGTTGACCAGGGATCTGCCGGCGAGCGCCCCCATCGTCCAGGTGATCGGCGAGATGGGTCGCCTCGTCGTCGAGATGGTCCGCACCGCGATGGAGTCGCTCCGCCAACGCGATCGGGACCTGTGCCTCAAGCTCCCGGAGATGGACGACCCCGTCGACCGGCTGAACCGGAACATGCACTTCGAGGTGGCCAAGCTCGCCGGGGACCCGCAGGCGCTCGAGTGGGGGATGCACATGAACCTGGCGGCTCGCGCGCTGGAGCGCGTGGGCGACAACGCCGTGGACATCGGGGAGCAGGTCTCGTATCTGCTGACAGGGGAGTTCCGTGAGTTCACCGACGCATCCCATCCCGGCGACGTCGTTGCCGACACCGACTGACGGCACGCGGATCCTCGTCGTCGAGGACGAGGAGTCCCTGGCCGACTCGGTCCGGTACAACCTGGAGCGTGAGGGATACGGCGTCAGCGTGGCCGTCGACGGGCGGCGCGCCCTCGAGCGATTCCGTGTGGAACGACCATCGCTCGTGATCCTCGATCTCATGCTGCCCGAGGTCTCGGGCCTCGACGTGTGCCGCACCATCCGGGCCGAGTCCGACGTCCCCATCATCATGGTGACCGCGAAGGACTCGGAGGCCGACAAGGTGACGGGACTCGAGCTCGGAGCCGACGATTACGTCACCAAGCCGTTCTCGATGCGCGAGCTGGTCTCGCGCGTGCGCGCCAACCTGCGCAGGATCCGGCCGGCATCGGTCCCCGAGACGGTCGAGGAGATCCTCGCCGGCGGGCCGGTGCGGATGGACGTCGCCCGGCACGAGGTCGCCGTGCGGGGCGACTCGGTCTCGCTTCCCCCCAAGGAGTTCGAGCTCCTCGAGACCTTCCTCCGTCGGAAGGGGCGCCTCCTGACCCGCGACTTCCTTATCGAGGAGGTCTGGGGCGCCGACTACTTCGGAGACACGCGCACCCTCGATGTACACGTGAAGCGGTTGCGCCGCAAGCTCGAGACGGACCCGCATCATCCCGACCACTTGCAGACGGTGCGAGGCCTCGGCTACAAGTTCGTCGAATAGCGGGACTTTCGTCCGCGCTCCGCCCCCCGGCCAGGTGATATATCAGCCACGCAACGGGGGGTATCCGCATGCCGATGCCGAGGTTCCGTCTCGTCCCGCGCGACGAGAGTTTCTTCAAGTTGTTCGTCCGCCAGGCGGAGAACGTGGAGGTTGCCGCGCAGGCCCTCTTCGAGCTGATCTCCGAGTACCACGGCGTGAAGTCCAAGGCGGCTCACCTCGGGAAGCTCGAGCACGAGGGCGACGAGATCACGCACGAGATCATGCGCCGGCTCAACACCGTCTTCGTGACCCCCCTCGACCACGAGGACATCCATCATCTGACGTCCACGCTGGACGACGTCCTCGATCACATGGAGGCCGCCGCCGACCTGTTCGTGCTTCACAAGATCGACCACCCGCTGCCCGAGATGAAGGCGCAAGCCGACGTTCTGGTCCGGGCTACCAAGACGATCCGCGAGGCGCTCGAGCAGCTGCCGCGCTACAAGGAGCTGCCGCCGTACTGGATCGAGGTGGACCGTCTCGAGAACGAGGGAGACCGCGTCTACCGCCAGGCGCTCGCCGACCTGTTCGGCGGCGACTACAAGGCGATGGACGTCCTCAAATGGCGGGACATCCTCGACGAGCTCGAGGCGGCGATCGACCGGGCGGAGGACCTGTCCGACATCCTCGAGGGCATCGCCTTGAAGCAGGCCTGAATGCCGCTCTGGCTCGTCCTGATCCTCGCCTACTCCTTCGAGTTCGCGAACGGGTGGACCGATGCGCCCAACTCCATCGCGACCGTGGTCTCGACCCGGGTGCTTCGCCCCTTCCAAGCCGTCCTCATGGCCGGGGCGCTCAACCTCACCGGCGCGCTGATCGGCACCGAGGTCGCCAAGACGATCGCGAACGGGATCGTCGACCCGAGGTTCGTGACCCTCACCACGATCGGGGCCGCCGTCCTCGCCGCGACGATCTGGGCGCTCGGAGCGCAGTTCTACGGGTTGCCTTCGAGCGAGTCGCATGCGCTCGTCGCGGCCCTCCTCGGGGCAGGGTTCGCCGCCGGTGGGCTCGACGCGCTCCGCTGGTCGGGGACGAGCAAGTCCCTGAGCGGACTGCTCATCTCGCCGATCGGTGGGTTCCTCGCCGGGTTGATCCTGATGGTCCTGATCTACCGACTGTTCGCCCGGGCGCGGGCATCGACCGTCCGGCGGTTCTTCGGCAAGGCGCAGATCGGGTCGGCGGCCTTCATGGCGCTCAGCCACGGGCTGAACGACGCTCAGAAGACCATGGGCGTCATCACGCTGGCCGTGCTGCTGAGCGACGCCGGCACCGGGAACAAGGTGCCCGAGGAGTTCGGCATCCCGATCTGGGTGATCGTCTCCGCCGCGCTCGTCATCGGTTTCGGGACGATGGTCGGAGGCTGGAGGGTCATCCGGACGATGGGATTGCGCCTGACCAAGCTGGAGCCCGTGAACGGGTTCGCCGCCGAGACCGGCGCGGCGCTGGTGATCACGGGCGCCGCCTCGTTGGGCATCCCCATCTCGACGACCCACGCCATCGGGACCGCCATCATGGGGGTGGGGGCCACGAAGCGCCTGTCGGCGGTCCGGTGGGGGGTGGCCGGGCAGGTGGTGGGCGCCTGGATCCTCACCTGGCCCTCGTGCATGATCCTCGGATACCTGCTGGGCAAGGGTCTCGGGACGCTGTTCTGATGTGAACAACCGTCTGCAAGCCGTCCAACCCTTGTCCCGCCTCGCGCTTGCGGTTTAGCATCGATGCCCTTCCCATGGATGCCCGCGAACCCCTTCCCGACGACCCCGACCTCCGGTACCTCAACCGGGAGCTGTCCTGGCTGGAGTTCAATGCGCGGGTCCTGGCGATCGCCGAGGACGCCTCCCTCCCGCTGCTCGAGCGAGTCAAGTTCGTTGCCATCTTCAGTAACAACCTCGACGAGTTCTTCCAGGTCCGGGTGGCGGGCATCCAGGAGCAGGTCGAGGCGGGCGTGACGAAGCGCTCGCCCGACGGCCGAACCCCCGCCGAGCAGCTCGAGGGGATCCGGTCTCGCACCCAGGAGCTCACCGCGCACGCCGCCGACCTGTTCATGTCGGAGCTGGCGCCGGCGCTCGAGAAGGAGCGGATCCGCATCGTGCGGTCGGTCGACGGCCTCGCGCCGGCCGACGTCGCGTACCTGGAGGGCGAGTTCGCGGAGCGCATCTTCCCGGTCCTCACGCCGCTGTCGGTGGACCCGGCGCACCCGTTCCCGTACATCTCGGACCTGTCGCTCAACCTCGCGGCGATCGTGCGCGACCCCATGACCGGCGGCCGGCGATTCGCCCGCGTGAAGGTGCCGCCGCTGCTGCCGCGGTTCGTGGCGCTGCCGGACGGCGAGCGGTTCGTGCCGCTCGAGGTCGTGATCGCGGCGTACCTGGATCGCCTGTTCCCGGGGATGGAGATCGCGACCCACCACGTCTTCCGCGTGACCCGGGACGCCGACGTCGAGGTGGAGGAGGACGAGGCCGGGGACCTGCTCGAGCAGATCCAGAGCGTCCTCCGCCGGCGTCGCCGGGGCGCCAGCTCGGTGCGCCTCGAGGTCGACGAGACGATGACGCCCGAGGTGCTCTCCCTGCTCCGGCGCGAGTTGGATCTGGAGGAGACCGAGGTGTTCCAGACCATCGGTCTGCTGGATCTGACGGCGTTGTGGTTCTTCGCCGGCCTGGACCGGCCCGAGCTCAAGCTCGATCCGTGGGTGCCGGTGACGCAGCCGCGTCTCACCAACGGCGGGTCGCCGGACCTGTTCCGCGTGCTCCGCAGCGGGGACGTCCTCGTCCACCACCCGTACGACTCCTTCTCCTCCTCGGTCGAGGCGTTCGTCGAGCAGGCGGCGCACGACCCGGACGTGCTCGCGATCAAGCAGACGATGTACCGGACCTCGGGCGAGGAGAGCCCGATCATCCGCTCGCTGATCCGGGCCGCGGAGCTCGGCAAGCAGGTCGTGGCGCTCGTCGAGCTGAAGGCCCGGTTCGACGAGGAGGCCAACATCACGTACGCGCTCGAGCTCGAGCAGGCCGGCGTGCACGTGGTCTACGGCGTCGTCGGCCTGAAGACCCACGCCAAGATCTCGCTCGTCGTCCGGCGCGAGCAGGGTGGCGTGCGCCGGTACGCCCACGTGGGGACGGGCAACTACAACCCCGTCACGGCCAGGCTGTACGAGGACATCGGGCTGCTCACCGCCGACCCGGACGTCGGCGCCGACCTCACGGACCTGTTCAACCTCCTGACCGGCTACAGCCGGCAGCGCGAGTACCGCAAGCTGCTCGTCGCGCCGCACTACCTGCGCCCGCGGCTGCTCGACCTGATCCGCCGGCAGGCCCGGGAGGGCGGCCGGATCGTGATGAAGATGAACTCCCTGGTCGACCCCGACATGGTGGACGCGCTCTACGAGGCGTCCCAGGCCGGCGCCGAGGTGCATCTGTTCATCCGGGGGATCTGCTGCCTGCGCCCCCAGGTCCCCGGGCTGTCCGACAACATCCGCGCGCGTTCCGTCGTCGGCCGGTATCTGGAGCACTCCCGGATCTTCCGGTTCGGCGAGCGCGACGAGGCGCAGTACTACATCGGCTCCGCGGACCTGATGCAGCGCAACCTCGACCGCCGCGTGGAGGCGGTCGTCCCGGTGACCGATCCCGCCCTCACGGCGAGGCTGGACGAGATCCTCGCCGTTGATCTCGAGGACGACACGCTCGCCTGGGCCCTCGGCGCGGACGGGTCCTGGACGAAGGTGCCGACGGAACGGGGCTCGAACACCCACCTGCGCCTGCAGGAGCTGGCGGTCGAGCGGGCCCACGCGGTGCGATGACCCTCGAGCGCGAGAGCAAGCTCCAAGCGCCCCCCGCCTTCCGGCTGCCCGACCTGGGGGGTGACGGACTCGTCGTGGCCGAGCGGGAGCCCCGGCGGATGGTGACCGTCTATCTGGACACCCCGGACCTGCGGATCGCGCGGTGGGGATGCAGCCTGCGGCACCGCGGGGGTGAGGGGTGGACGGTGAAGCTCCCGCCGGTCGAGGAGGGCGCCCTGTTCGTGCGGGCCGAGCACGTCTTCCCGGGCGAGGACCCCCGGAAGCTCCCGGTCGCCGCGGCCGACCTGCTGCGCGCGTACGTTCGGGGCGGCGACCTCGCCCCGGTCGTCCGGCTCCAGACCCTTCGGCGCGGCGTCGAGGTGCTCGACGAGCTCCGCCGGCCGCTCGCGACCGTCACGGACGACGAGGTGTCGGTCATGGACGGACGACGGGTCGCCACGCGGTTCCGGGAGATCGAGGTCGAGCTCGACCCCGGCGCCCCGGCCGACGTCGCCGACGCCCTGCTCTCGCGCCTGCGGGAGGCGGGAGCGGGCGCCGTGGACAACGTCCCCAAGCTCGTGCGGGCGCTCGGCGCGCGGGCCTCGGCCCCGCCCGAGCTCGCCGTTCCCGAGGTCGATGCGGATTCCACGGTCGGCGACGTCGTGCGGCGGGCCGTCTCGGCGTCCGTGGTCCGGCTGCTCCGGCACGACGCCGGCGTCCGCCTCGGCGAGGACCCCGAGGCGGTGCACCAGGCGCGCGTGGCCACCCGGCGGATCCGATCGGACCTGCGGGCGTTCCGCGACGTCGTCGAGCCGTCCTGGTCGATCCCGCTCCGGGAGGAGCTCCGGTGGCTGGGCGGCGAGCTCGGCGCCGTGCGCGACGCGGAGGTCCTGCGGGACCGGCTCCGCGGCCGCGAGGAGCGGCTGGCGCCCGTCGATCGCCGCGGCGCCGAGCGGCTCCTGGCCGGGCTGGACGCGCGACGGGACGAGGCTCGCGAGCACCTCCTGGCCTCGATGCGCGAGCCGCGATACGTGGCCCTCCTCGACGCGCTCGTCGAGGCGGCCGCCCGGCCGGCGATCCCCGAGGAGCTGGCGGCCGCGCCGGCGGCGACCGCCCTGCGGCCCACGCTCGAGGGTCCCTGGAAGCACCTCGAGACGGCGATCGGCCGTGTTCGGGAGGATCCGTCGGACGAGGCCCTGCACGCGGCGAGGATCCGGGCCAAGCGGGTCCGGTACGCGTCGGAGGCCGTCGCGCCCGTGTTCGGGAAGCGGGCCAGGGCGTTCGCCGAGTCGGCCGTGGGGTTGCAGGACGTGCTTGGCGAGCACCAGGACGCCGTCGTCGCCGCGGCGTGGCTCCGGGAGGCGGCGAAGCGATCGGCCGCGCTGGCGTTCGTGGCCGGCCAGCTCGTCGCGATCGAAGCCGACGCCGCCCGCGCCTCGCGTGCGGCGTGGCCGGGCGCGTGGAAGTCCGTGTCCCGCAAGAAGATCCGCTTCTGGTCGTGAGCTCCTTCCCCACCGTCCGGGCCGCCGGAGGACTCGTCCTCCGCGGCGACGCAGAGGCGCGGGAGGTCGCCGTCGTGCACCGGCCCAAGTACGACGACTGGAGCTTCCCCAAGGGCAAGCTCCTGGACGGCGAGCCCGAGGAGGTGGCGGCGCTCCGCGAGGTGCAGGAGGAGACCGGGCTTCGATGCCGCCTCGGGGCGCCGGTCGGTGCGGTGACCTACGCCGACCGCAACGGGCGGCCCAAGATCGTCCGCTACTGGGTGATGACGCCGGAGGGGGGAGCGTTCGAGCCCGGCGACGAGGTCGACGAGCTCCGCTGGATGCGGCTGGACGAGGCCGAGGGCATCCTGACCTATCGGCACGACCGGGACCTGCTGCAGGCCGTGATCGTGCCGGGGACGCAGCCGCCGATCTACGTCGTGCGTCACGCCAAGGCCGGCCTGCGGACCAGATGGAGCGGTCCGGACGAGGCGCGTCCGCTCACGCGGCGAGGCCGGCGCCAGGCGCGGCGCCTCGTCGAGCGGTTCCGCGGGCTCGACATCGACCGGATCGTCTCGAGCCCGTTCGATCGGTGCGTCCAATCGGTCGAGCCGCTGGCGAGGGCGCGCGGGCTGGAGCTCGAGACGGCGCCGGAGCTCGGCGAGGGCCGCGAGCTCGAGGCGGCGGTCGCGCTGATCCGCTCGCTGCCGCCGATGTCGACGGTGATCTGCGGACACGGACGAGAGATCGAGGGCCTGGTGCGGACGTTCGAGGGCGGCGGGGCCGAGGTGGAGGGCCGGCGCGGCATCGCCAAGGGGTCCGTGTGGGTGCTCGAGCGACGCGACGGACGCGTGACCTCGGCCCGTTACCTTCCCGCGCCGCCGGGATGAGCCCCGAGCAGGGCGCCGTCCGCGCGCCGCGGCTCGCGGTCCTCGACCTCGGCAGCACGACCTTCCAGCTCCTGGTGGCCGACGCCGGTCCGGACGGCTCGCTCACCCCGGTGCTCCGCGACCGGGTCGTCACGAACCTCGGCCTGGTGCTCGCCGGGCGGGGCCGGATCCCCACCGACGTGGCAGAGCGGGCGGCCGAGACCGCCCGGTGGCTGAACGGCATCGCCGTCCGCACCGGCGCCGAACGGGTTCTGCCCATCGCCACGAGCGCGCTGCGGGACAGCCCCAACCGCAAGGAGCTCGCGACGCTCCTGCACGACGCCGTGGGCCGGCGCGTCCGGTTCATCGACGGACGGGAGGAGGCCCGTCTCACCTACACCGGCGTCGCGGCGAGCGTGGCGATCGGCGCCGGATCGACCCTGCTGCTCGATCTCGGAGGCGGCAGCCTCGAGGTCGCGCTGGCCGACGAGGGAGGCCTGCGGTGGGGGACCAGCCTTCCCGTCGGCGCCGGGCGCCTCACCGGGCAGCTCGTTCGGCACGACCCGCCCACCCGCGCCGAGCGCAAGCAGATCCGCACGGCCGTCGAGGACGCCGTCTCGCGCATCGCCGGCGACGTCGAGGCGGCGCGGCCGCGCCGGTGCATCGCGAGCGGCGGCACGGCCGGGGCACTGGCGAGGTTGATCTCGGCGCGCCGGTGGCCTTCCCCGCCCGCGTCCCTGAACCAGTTCGTCGTGACGGTCGAGGAGCTGCGCGAGCTCACCCGGGAGCTCTCGGGGCTCACGCTCGCCGAGCGCCTCCGCCTGCCGGGCATCGACGAGCGCCGGGCCGAGCTGCTGCCCGCCGGAGGATGGATCCTCACCGCCGCGGCCGGTGCGCTCGGCGCGTCCGAGCTCGTCCACTCGGAGTGGGGGCTGCGCGAGGGCGCCGTCCTGAACGAGCTGGGACTGGCCGATCGGCCCGCGCCCGACCCCTCGGACCTGCGGCGGCGCTCCGTGCAGCGGCTCGTCCGGGCGTGGGGCGAGGACCCGGCGCACGTCGGGCTCGTGGCCCGGATCGCCGGCCGGCTGTTCGACGAGACCGCAGACCTCCACCGGCTCGGCCCGGTAGAGCGCGGATGGCTGGAGCACGCCGCGTGGCTCCACGAGATCGGCACCACCATCTCGCCGGCCCGCTTCCACAAGCACGGGGCCTACCTGGTCGAGCACGGCGGGCTCCGCGGCTTCGCGCCGCACGAGATCGCGGCGATCGCGTCCATCGTGCGGTTCCAGCGCGGCAAGGACCCCCGGCCCGTCTATCCGGCGTTCGCGGCGCTCACCGACGTCCAGCGCGACGCGTGCATCGCGCTGACCGGGATGCTGCGGCTCGCGCACGCGATCGCGCGGGGTCCGGAGGACGAGGCCCTCGACGTCTCGGTGAAGGCCCGGGACGGCCGGCTGCGGATCCGGGTCCGCGGCTCGACGAACCCGGACGCCGCGGTGTCGGAGGCCCGGCTCTCGGCGGCGCTGCTCGAGCGCGCGCTCGATCGCGACGCGGAGATCGAGGCCGCTCCCACGGTCTAGCTCTCCTCGGGGCCGAGGTCGGAGATCCAGCTTGCGATCTGCGTGGTGCGCGCGAACGCGATCGATTCGTACAGGCGGGCGGCGGGGCCGTCGGGTTCGGCGAGCAGGTACGTGCGCTCGGCGCCCGCGGCGGCGGCCTCGGCCACGGCGCGAAGGGTCAGGGCGCGGGCGAACCCCCGCCGGCGCGACCGGGGGAACGTGACGACGTGGTCCACGTATCCCACGCCCTCCAGGACGAGGAGGGCGGCGAGCGCCTCGAGCCCGGCCTCGCCGCGCACGCCGAACCAGCGACGGCCGGCCGGGACGAGGACGTCGCGCTCGATCGCCTGGAGCTGGTCCACGACCCGTGGGTCCGTGACGTCGAACCACCGCAGCGACTCCCGGTGCGCGCCCCAGAAGGCGTCGTCGAGCGGGTCGAGCTCGGCCGCCGCGCCTTCGCCGGGGTCGGCGCCGCCCCGATGCTCCATCACCAGGTCCCACACGAGCCGCTCGCCGCGCGAGCTGGCCTCGACGAGGAGCTCGGTCTGCCGCTCCGGCAAGAACACCACGACGTGGGCCCGGCGGCAGCGGGCGCGCCGCATCCCCGGCACCAGCAGCTCCTCGACCTCGGACAGCCGGACGGCCTGCGCCGTCTCCACCCGGGCGTAGTTCGGCTCCTGGATGCTCGGGTAGCGGGGGTCGGAGACGACGGCGCCCCACCACGACTGCTCGACGCGGTCGAACAGATCGTCCTGCGCCCGCCAGAAGCGCATCAGCGGCTCGAGATCCACGGCCCGTCATGTTCGCAGGACGCCGGGGCGGGAGTCCCCGCCCCCCGCCTGCGCTAGGCTCCGGCCGCCGTGATCACGAGCCGCGTGTACCGGGGCGGCAAGCTCGAGGAGGAGTCGGGGTTCGACCCCTCGGCGTTCGAGGCGTGCCGGGCCTCGGGCGAGCATCGCATGTGGATCGACGTCGTCGAACCCTCCGAGGAGGAGCTCGCCCTGCTCCAGGGCACGCTCGGGCTCCACGAGCTCTCGGTCGAGGACAGCCGTCGCTGGGGTCAGCGCCCCAAGGTCGAGTTCTACCCCGACTACGTCTTCGTCGTCCTGCACAGCCTGCGGATGCAGGACGACGACGACCTGGTCGACTCCGAGCTCCACCTGTTCGCGGGCCAGAAGTTCTACCTGCTCACGATCCGCCGACGGCCGCTGTTCGACTTCGAGCAGGCGGTGACGCGGGCCGGACGGGACACGGGCATCGTCCACGAGGGGATCGGGTTCCAGCTCTACCTGCTGCTCGACGAGGTCGTCGACGGATACCTCGACGTCATCGACCGGCTCGAGGACCTGTCCGACGACGTCGAGGAGCGGGTGTTCCGCGAGGAGGAGGCCGACGAGCTGCAGGAGCAGGTGTTCCGGCTCAAGCGCAAGGTCGTCCGCTTCCGGCGCGCCGTCGCTCCGATGCGCGAGGTGCTCGACCTGGTCGCCGAGCAGGGCGACGTTGTCACACCGCAGCTCGCCCCGTACTACCGCGACGTCCAGGACCATGTGATCCGGGCGATCGAGCTCACCGACAACATCCGCGAGCTCCTCACCTCGGCGCTCGAGACGCGGCTCGTCCAGACGTCGAACCGCCTCAACGTGGTGATGAAGCACCTGTCCGGATGGGCCGCGATCATCCTCGTCCCCACGCTGATCGCGGGCATCTACGGCATGAACTTCGGCCACATGCCCGAGCTCGACTGGAGGCTCGGGTACCCGTTCGCGCTCGCGATGATGGTCGTCTCGGCGGTCGTGCTGTACCGCGTCTTCAAGAAGCGGGACTGGCTGTAGCGGTGTGCCGGGCGCTCAAGGTGCTGTGTGTGGCGGAGGACGCCGCGTTGCTCGCGGCGCTGAAGCGCGCCGCGGTGTCGGCGGGGTGGGAGCTCACGCCGGGGGCCGCCTCCGAGGGGGAGGCGCTCCGCCAGCTCCACGAGGAGCGCCCGCTGGTCGTGGTGGTGTTCGGGGCGTTCGAGGCGTTCGTGGGCACGGCCCTGGACGCCTATCCCAACCTCCGCGTCGTGGCGGACCGGGACCTGCCCGGGGCGAGCGCCGTCGTGGGGTCGCTCGAGGACGTCCGGGACGCCGTCGTCTCGCGCCCGCGCCCGGGCGGTCCGGTCCGCTGATCGGGTTCCCTCAGGCGCACCCGGCCCAGGCGCTCCACGACCCCGAGGCGGCCGCCATGCGGATCGACACGATGGCGTTGGCGCGGCCGTTGAACACCGATCGGTCGGGCTGGCCCCAGCGGTCGGCGCGATCGGGCCAGTACGGCTGCGCCTGCTGGAAGAGCCCCGCGTACCCGTTGGGGTTGTAGGCCTCGGGTCGGAGCTCCGACTCGCACGCCGCGACGGCGACCGCGTGCGCCGGACTCCCGGGGCTGTCCCACCGGGCCGCCACGCATCGGATCAGCTGCTTGATCTGCCAGGTGCCCCGCCGCCAGTCGTAGTCGCAGACCCTGCCGGGGACCCGAGGCGCGGCGCCGGCCGTCCCGATCGTCGCCGGGAACAGGAGCGCCGCGATGAGCGCCGCGAGCAGCGCGCGGCGGATGTGGATGGCTCGAACCATGATGCGTCTCACCCCCGCGATGGGCTCCGGCCGGCTGCCGGGCCCGCGCCGGTCCGGCGTGCGCCGGACCCGCTCGCGTCAGGTCGTGGGTGCCCGATCACCTCCTTCGGTCTCGGTGGCTGGATCGACCTGTTGACGCGCGCGACGCGCCCGGCCCGCTCCGACTCCCTCCGGGCGCTCGGTCCGTCGCCGGACGCGCAGGACCAAGCGTGGAGGGGGAGGGAGGATCGGGCCGAACGCCCGTTCGCGTCCCGACGACCCTAGCGGGCGCCGGTGACGATCGGCAATGCACTCCCGTGCAACGTGTTCGAGTCGGTCGGCGGGCTCCCGGCGGCGCCTCGTACGATGGGGTGGTGGCACACAAGGTCCTGCTGGCGGCCCCGCGCGGCTACTGCGCCGGCGTCGAGCGCGCCGTGGACGCCGTCGAGCGCGCCCTCCTCGCGCACGGCGCGCCCGTGTACGTGCGCAAGCAGATCGTGCACAACGCCCACGTCGTCCGGGACCTCGAGGCCAAGGGCGCGGTGTTCGTGGACGCGGAGTCCGAGGTGCCGGAGGGCGCGGTGGTGGTGCTGTCCGCGCACGGGGTGGCGCCCGAGGTCTACGAGAACGCCCGGGCCCGCCGGCTCACCGTGCTCGACGCCACCTGTCCGCTCGTGACGAAGGTGCATCTCGAGGCCCGCCGGTTCGCCGGCGACGCGCGGACGATCGTGCTCATCGGCCACGCCGGGCACGAGGAGGTCGTCGGGACGACGGGCCAGGCGCCCGACCGGACGGTCCTCGTGCAGACCGTCGCCGAGGCCCGGACGGTCGAGGTCCCCGACCCCGATCGCCTGTCCTACCTGACGCAGACGACCCTGTCGGTGGACGAGACCGACGAGATCATCGCCGCCCTCCGCGAGCGCTTCCCGGCCATCCAGAGCCCGCCCCGAGAGGACATCTGCTACGCCACCCAGAACCGCCAGGACGCGGTGAAGGAGGTGGCCCGGCGCTCCGACGTCGTCCTGGTGATCGGCTCGGACAACTCGTCGAACTCGAATCGGCTGGCCGAGGTGGCCCGCGAGCTCGGCACGCCGGCCCATCTCGTGGACGACGAGACCGAGGTCGACCCGGCGTGGCTCGACGGCGTCGAGGTGGTCGGCCTCACCTCCGGGGCCAGCGCCCCCGACTGGCTGGTCGAGCGGATGCTCGGGTGGCTGGCCTCGCTCGGCGCGACGGAGGTCGAAGAGGTCCGCCTGGCCGAGGAGCATCTGCGCTTCTCGGACGTGCGCCTGTAGCGGGGGGCGAGCTCAGCTCCAGGCCGAGAACTGGTCGCGGTCCTCGTCGTCGGACGGGAACTGCGGCACGGCGACGAGCGTGTTCGTCGACCGGACCCCCTCGATGCGATGGATCCGATCGAGCACGACCCGGGCCGTCTCCTCCCATCCCAGGGCGATCTCGGCCAGGATGTCGTGGTCGCCGGCGACGAGCGAGATGCCGGAGATCTCGTCCATCTCCGCCAGGAGCTCGAAGACGTGACTGCTCGTCCCGGGCTCCGTCCGGATCCGGACGAACGAGGCCTCGCCCGCCCGCTGCATCGGCGCGGCGACGGCAAGCCCGCCTCCCGCGATGCCCGACACGTGGGCCGGGACGACCGGCGTGGTCAGCGTCCGCTCCACGCCCTCGATCACGTGGATGGCTCGAAGGATGTGGTACGCGATCCCGGTGAGATCGGGGCCGTGGACCGAGGCCAGCACGTCCCAGTCGCCGACGACGGTCACCGCGCGGCGCAAGTCCTTCGTGCCGAGCAGCTGGGTGACGACGTCCTCGACCCGCCCGGGCCTCACCCGCACGTAGACGAAGGCGTCCACGTGGCGAGGCTAGGTCCGGGCGGCTTTCGGTGCAAGGACCCGCCCCGCGGCGGCGCGGCCTCTCCGGTCAGCCCTCGAGCGCCGGGGCGGCGATCCGGCACAGCCGCTCGAGCTCCTCGGCGCCCTCCTCGGGTCCGACGGCGATGAGGCGGTCGCCCGCCCGGAGCTGGAAGGGGCCTCGGGGCCGATAGATCCACCGGGGGCCGCGCTGGACGGCGAGCACGAACATGCCCGTCTCGGTCTCCAGCCGAAGGTCCTTCAGCGTTCGCCCGTCGGCCTGCGCGCCGCCCTCGACGAGCGTCTCCGCGCTCGTCTCCTCGGTCTCCTCCAGCGCCATCTGCACCACGGGGTGCAGCGGCTCGCCCTGCTCCACGTACCACGTCATGTCGCGCGCGGCGTCGCACATCGACTCGCTGGCGCTGGCCAGTCGCAGCAGGCCGCGGAGCTCGTCGGGGTGACGGGCCTCCGGCGCCGACCGCAGCACCCACGACTCGAGCTCGTCGTGCAGCGCGTCGCTGCGCTCCTCGAGCGCCGCGACCTCGGCGGCGAGCGAGCGGTTGTTGAACAGCAGCGTCGAGTACGCGAGCCCAACCGCCGCCTCCGACAGGTCCTTGAGCTCGACCAGCAGGTCGACCGCCCGGTCGAGCTCGGACAGGGGTGGGAGCTCGTCCTCCGGAGGCTCCGGCAGCACCGGAGCGCCGGCGAGCTCCCGGACCAGGTTCACGCCCTCCTCCGGGCCCCGCACCAGCAGGACGTCGCGCTCGGTGACGACGTCGTCGGGGCCGGGGTCGAACTGCCAGTCGATCCCGCTGCGGATGGCCATCACCCACATGCCGGTTTCGGTGGGCAGCGACAGGTCGCGCAGCGACTGCCCGATCATCGTGGAGCCCTCGCGAACCTTCACGCGCGCGGTCATCTCGTCGGCGTGGCGGAGGTCCCGGCGCAGCGCGTCCGGGATGCCGAGCTTGGCCTCGACGACCCGGCCGATGTCGGACGCCGCGTCGCCGATCTTCTCGATGGCGTCGGCGATCCACAGCACGCCGGCCATGCCCTCGGCGTCCTCGGGGGAGCGGGCGGCCAGCATGGCCATCATGCGGAGACGGCGGAGGTAGTCGTTCAACCGTTCCTCGAGGCGCTCGACCTCGCGGGCGAGCTTGCCCTCGTCGAAGAACACGGCCGCGTACGCCAGGTCGACCATCAGCTCGGAGGCGTCCTTGGCTTCGACCAGGAGGTCCTTGACGCTCTTCGGTTGGTCATCCATGCAGGCTCACCCCCGATACTGCCATACCGGGGACGAAGGCGACGACGCCCGCCGCCCGGGCCGGGCGGTTGAGGCCACATCGACCGCGAGGGATACTGCCCCGGGCCCGACGGGCCCGTTGCGAGGGAGACCGATCGATGGCGGGTGCCAGATGCGGCCGAAGGTGGGGCGTGTCCTCGCCCACTGGCGGGCGGAGCGCCGCACGATCCGCCAGGGGTTCGTCGCGCTCGTCATCGCCGACCTGGGCAGCCTGGTCGCCGGGCTCGTCCTCGGCTCGATAACCCACCGCCTCGAGGCCCTCCCGAGCCTCATGGTCATGATCCCCGCCGCCATCGGCATGCGCGGGAACATCTTCGGCGCGCTCGGCTCCCGGCTCGGCACCAGCATCCACTCGGGCGCATACCAGCCGAGCCGGGAGCGCGGGGGGCTCCTGTACCAGAACGCGTACGCGGTCAGCGCCCTCACGCTCGCCGTGTCGCTGTCCCTCGGCGTCCTGGCCGAGACGTTCTCCGTCGCGTTCGGGTTGCGGTCCATCTCGCTCGTGGACTTCGTCGTCATCTCGATCATCGGGGGCGTGCTGTCGAGCGTCGTGGTCGGGATGTTCACCCTCGCCCTGTCCCGGCGGGCGTTCCGCAGGGGTTGGGACCTCGACAGCGTCGCGGCGCCGCTCGTCACCGCGGCGGGAGACATGGTGACGCTCCCGTCCCTGTTCGTCGCGACGTTCCTCGTGGGCATCCCCTGGGTCACGCCGGCGATCGCGATCCTGGCGGCGATCGTCACCGTCGTGTTCACCGCCCGAAGCCTGGTCACCGATCTGCCGCTCACCCGCCGCGTGATGCGCGAGAGCATCCCGATCCTGCTCGTGGCGGGATCCGTCGACATCATCGCCGGCCTGGTGGTCGAGTCGCGCCTCGACCGGTTCCTCGTGTACCCGGCCCTGCTCGTCCTTGTGCCGCCGTTCCTGGAGAGCGCCGGCGCCCTCGGCGGGATCCTGTCGGCACGCCTGTCTTCGAAGCTCCACCTCGGCGTCCTCACGCCTCGAGGGCGGCCCGAGGCCGCGGCGCTCCTCGACGCCTCGATCATCTTCCTGTTCGCGTTGCGATCGTTCACGGTCGTGGCGATCACGGCGACGATCAGCTCGGCCATCGTCGGCCTGGCGAGCCCCGGCGTGCTCGAGATGATCGGGATCAGCCTGCTCGCGGGTCTCATGGCGACGATCCTCGCGGTCGCGGTCGCCTACTACACGGCCATGGCCACGTACCGGGTGGGCCTGGATCCCGACAACCACGGCGTCGCCATGATCACAAGCTCGATGGACCTCGTCGGGGTCCTGTGCCTCGTCGTCGCGCTGCTGGCGTTCGGCGTGGGGTGAGCGCGGAGGCGTCTCAGGCGCCGGTCACTCCGAGGGCGGTCATGGCAACGAGGAACGCCGCGACGCCGGCCAGATCCATCACGCTCGTGATGATCGGGACGCCCGCGTTGTCGGGATCCAGGCCGAAGCGCGACGTGAGGATGGCGACCTCGTAGCTGAGGGCGAGCGTGAGGGGGACCGTCACCGCTCCCGCGAGCAGCGTCCCGCCGATCATGGTTCCGGCTCCCGGATGGGGAAGGTGCGTCGTCACGGCCAGCGCGAGCGCGACAACGCCGATGATCGTGAAGACGGCCAGGCCGAGCACCGCGACGAGGGACGCGTCGACGAGCGCCGGCGCCTCCGGCCATCCGGTCGGACGGATCAGGCCGAGATGCAGCTTCGACGCGATCCGGGAGGAGAAGATCCCGCCGAGCGCGCCGGCCTGGGACACGAGCGGCGGGATCACCAGCAGCAGGGCGGGGAAGGCCAGGAGCCGCGCCTCGTGCCCCTGCAGGAGTCCGCCGGCGAGGACGTCGAGGATCGGGGTGAGCAGGATCACCGGGGTCATCTCCAGCACGATCCTTCGCACGCCGGGGATCGGGGAGGTGTACGAGCGGAACGCCGCGACCAGGGCGGCCGCGACACAGATCGCCGAGACGACCGCGTTCGCCACATGGGACTCGAGCAGCAGGGACGCCAGGAACAGGGTCGGCAGCGTGGCCATGTCGCCGAGCGCCGTCACCATCGGCGTCGAGACCGAGTCCAGGTCCCACCCCCTGCGGAACGACAGCGTCGACAAGCCGATCGTGACGAGCAGGATCAGGACGGACCCGAGCACGCCGCCGACGACGGAGATCGTCACGAGGCTCCAGATCGAGATCGACGGGTGACCGAACGCGGCGCCGGCCACCTTGGCCAGCGCGGCGAGCCACAGCGAGGACGAGAAGGTCGTGACGATCGCCACCTCGACGTTGCGGTACAGGAGGCCGTCGCGATCGAGGGTCGACTCGAACGTGCCCGCCGCGGTCGCGGTGCCGAGGCGCGCGCCGATCGCACCGAAGATCGTGCCGCGCATGCCGACGGCGGCCGGGATCAGGACCAAGAGGCCGGGGAGGCTGTCGAGGCGGCCCGTGAGGTGCGCGAGGGTCAGCCCGGCGACGAAGCCGGCGACCGTGCTGAGGATGAGCGCGACCAGTCCCTGGCGGAGCGTGCGTCGCTCGGCACGGAAGGATGCCAGGAGGCGGCGAGGACGGCGGCGGAAGGCCATAACGGCTCGCTCATCGGATCGACCTCTTTCGCTCCACGGGGACCGGGCCGAAGCCCGGGGCAGTATCCGTCCGCGGGAGCTTGCGCCACAACCTAGGGGGGTTGCGTCTCCTCGACCCAGTCGCGGGTGATGAACAGCCAGAACGCGAGGCCCGCGTAGGCCCCGTAGCGGCGGAACCGCCGTTCCATGGCGGCGTCGGTCACGGTCTTGCGGCCCACGGTCTTCGCGTACGTCGGCCGCGTCCACGAGTCCAGGATCAGCCGGTGGTAGCGGCCGAGCGTCATCATGATGTGCGCCGCGGCGTACGGGCCGACCCCCGGCAGGGCGAGCAGCCGCTCCTCGAGCTCGTGGTCCGGCAGCTCCCCGGTGCCGGCGCGCCCGAACCACTCGAGATCGACGTCGCCATCTGCCACCGAGCGCGCCAGCGAGAGCAGGTACGCCCTGCGATAGCCGGCTCGCGCGACGTCGCGGTAGAACGCCTCCCCGGCCTCGGCCATCGCGGCGGGGGTGGGGAACGCCCGGCCCCACGGCTCGTCGCCGGGGGCACCGGGGGCCGGCTCGCCAAGGTGCTGGACGATCGCGAACACCATGCGGCGCGTGGCGGACCACGCGCAGTTCGTGGTGCAGATCGTCTTCACAACGTCCTCGAACACGCTGGGGCTCCGGATCATCCGCCCGGCGCCCGTCGTGACCCAGGCGAGCGCGGGGTCGGACGCCGCCGCCGCGTAGAAGGGGGAGAGGTCGGCGTCCAGGCGCAGGACGTGGCGGAGGGTGGCGACCAGATCGTCGGCCACGGCGTCCGACGGCCGGGCGCCGAGCACCGTCATCGTGGCCCGACCGTCCCGGCCGGGCTCCACCCGGACGCGGCGGGGCCGGCCCCGCCGGGGTCGAAGCGTGAGCTCCATCGCCCGGTAGTCGGGATCGGGCCGCATCGGCGGGAGGTCGACGAACCCGTGCGAGTTCAGCGTCCGGGTCAGGTCGACGGGCTCGCCGCCGGCACCGACCAACGTGAGCTCACGCGTCGACATCGACCTGGTGGCGCTCGCGCCACGCCCGGACCTTGGCCCGGTTGCCGCACGCCGACATGGAGCACCACCGTCCGGAGTGGTTCTTCGACCGGTCGTAGAAGACCGAGGCGCAGCCGTCGTAGGCGCACTCCTTCAGGTGCTCCCACGATCCATCCAGCTCCGCGAGGAACGCGATCGCCACCAGCCGTCCGAGCGCCCCGTCGACCCCCTTCGCGCTCGGGGCCAGGACGGGGCCCTCGCGCTCGAAGCGGGGGTGGAGACCCGCCCGGCGGGCGACACCGTCGATCGCAGCCAGGTCGTCGTCGGTCATGGGCTCGCCCTGGTTCGCCCGGACCATGGCGTGGAGGGCACGGACGAGCTCGAGCGCGGTCTCCCGGTCGGGGTCGGAGAGCGGGGAGGCCCCGGGCATCAAGCCCCGCTCGTGCAGGAACCAGCCGAGCATCTCGCCGGACGGCGGGAGCTGCCCCTCGATCCCCTGGACGTGCTCGTGCAGGTTCGCGAAGCGCTGGATCAGCTCCAGATCCCCCGGCGCCGGGGGTGTTGTCTCGTGCGCGGCGATGTCGAACATGGCGAGGGCAGTGTACACCGACGAAACGGCTTGACGGGTTACCTGACGGGACCCAGGGAGCGCGCGGGTCTCTCGCGGTCGTCCCCGTCGGTACCATCGGGAGCCGTGATCGAGTTCACGCCGTGGGCCACCGAGATCCTGGGTCGCACCTTCTCCGCGGCCCGGCGCTTCAACCCTGACGTTGCCGTGCGACTGCACCGGGACGGGAGCGGGGTGGCGTTCGCGCTGACGGACGAGGCGCACGAGGGCGACCGGCTGGTGCACGGGGAGGGGTTCGAGCTCTGGGTCGAGGACGGCCTCGAGGGCACGGTCGACGTCGTCGAGCCGCACGACCAGCTCATCCTGCGCGCGCCGGGCGACCCCGAGCGCAGCGTCCACTCGCACTGACCCGTCGTCGTCGGATCGACCCGGCGGCTCGCCGTTCTACACTTCCGCGCATCGTGATCTCCGGCGACGCTCCCGGCGACCGTCTCCGCCCCCTCGGCGGCGGGGGCGCGGTCATGCTCATCGGGGGAGCGGAGGACAAGCTCCGCGAACGCGTCATCCTCACGCGCTTCGCCGAGGCGGCCGGTGGCGCCGAGGGACGCGTCGTCGTGATCTCGACCGCGTCGTCGCTGGGCGAGGTGGCCACGGAGCGCTACCGGACCCTCTTCTCGGCGCTCGGGATCGCCGACGTCGAGGGGATCCGCCCGGAGGGGCGGGCCGAGGCCGACGACCCCGCCACGGCGAAGGCGCTCGCCGCGGCGACGGGCGTCTTCCTCACCGGCGGCAACCAGCTGCGGCTGTCCTCCGTGGTGGCGGGGACCAGGCTGGCCGACGCGATCCACCGCGCGCGGGACCGCGGCGCCGTTATCGCCGGCACCTCGGCGGGGGCCAGCGCCATGGCCGCCCACATGATGGCGTTCGGACGGCCCGGCGAGAGCCCCCGGAACCGGATGGCGCAGATGGCGGCCGGCCTGGGCCTGCTCTCGGGCGTGGTGATCGACCAGCACTTCGCCGAGCGGGGGCGGTTCGGCCGCCTCCTGTCGGTGGTGGCCTACTCCCCGTCCCTCGTCGGCATCGGCCTGGACGAGGACACCTGCGCGATCGTGCACGGCGACCGGACGCTCGAGGTGATCGGGCGGGGCTCGGTCACCGTCGTCGACGGCTCGGGGGTCGTCACGGACGCACACCAGGCGAAGGGCCACCGGCCGTTCCTGGTCTCGGGCGTGGTGGTCCACTCGCTCCCGGCGGGGACGTGGTTCGACCTGCGGGCCCGCAGGCTCGTGGCCGGCGAGCCGGGGATGGAGCGGGAGGCGTCCGAGTGACGGGCGGCCGGACCGGCTCGAAGGCCGAGCGCCGGCGCGCCAAGGGTGAGCCGGCGCAGAAGAAGCCGCCGCGGCGTCCCGACCTGACGATCGTCGAGACCCAGGTCTTCCGGGGGCCCAACTACTGGAGCTACGACCCGTGCATCCGGCTGCTCGTCGACCTCGGCTCGCTCGAGGCGTGGCCGTCGAACACGATCCCCGGCTTCGCCGAGGGTCTGCTCGAGCTCCTGCCCGGTGTGGGCGAGCACTCGTGCTCGCTCGGCCGCAAGGGCGGGTTCCGCGAGCGCCTCGTCGAGGGCACCTGGGTGGGCCACGTCGCCGAGCACATCGCGATCGAGCTCCAGCGCGAGTCGGGCGCCCACGTCTACCGGGGCAAGACTCGGGGCGCGGGCGAGCCGGGCCGCTACCACGTGATCTTCGGCTACTGGGAGGAGCGGGTCGGGCTCGAGGCGGGCCGGCTCGCCGTCCGGCTGGTGAACCACCTCGTGCGAGCCGAGGACGGGTTCGACTTCCCCGCCGAGCTCGAGCGGCTCATCCTGCTCGCCGAGCGGCGGGCGTTCGGGCCGTCCACCCAGGCCATCCTGGACGAGGCCGCGAGCCGCGACATCCCGTTCATCCGGCTCAACGAGTACTCGCTCGTGCAGCTCGGCTGGGGCAGGTTCCAGCAGCGGATCCGCGCCACGATGACGTCGAAGACGTCCTCGCTCGCGGTGGACATCGCCGGCGACAAGGACATGACGCGCCGGCTGCTCGCGTCGGCCGGGCTCCCCGTCCCCCGCGGGGAGATCGTCCTGACCGAGGACGCCGCCGTCGAGGCGGCCCGGCGGATCGGCTTCCCCGTGGTGACCAAGCCGCTCGACGGCAACCACGGGCGGGGCGTCGGGCTCGACCTGCGCATCGAGCGCGACGTGCGGCGGGGGTTCAAGCGCGCCCTCGAGCAGGCCCGGCGAGGCGACGTGGTCGTCGAGTCCTTCGTCACCGGCAACGACTACCGGGTGCTCGTGGTCGGGGGTCGCATGGTCGCCGTGGCCCAGCGCCTCCCGGCCCACGTGGTCGGCGACGGCGCGCACACGGTGGCCGAGCTCGTCGAGATCGCCAACCAGGACCCGCGGCGTGGCGTGGGGCACGAGAAGGTCCTGACGAGGATCAAGGTCGACGACGAGGCCGTCGCGCTGGTGAAGAAGCAGGGGTTCGCCGTGGACGACGTCCCGCCGGCGGACGCGTTCGTCAAGCTCGCCGCGACGGGCAACATGTCGACCGGCGGGATCTCGATCGACCGCACGTGGGACGCGCACGAGGAGAACGTGGAGATCGCGGAGGAGGCGGCGCGGGTCGTCGGTCTCGACGTGGCCGGGATCGACTTCCTCACCCCGGACATCACGCAGCCGGTCCGCGAGACCGGCGGCGCGATCGTCGAGGTGAACGCCGCGCCCGGGTTCCGGATGCACACGCATCCCACGGAGGGCGAACCGCAGTACGTGGCCAAGGAGGTCGTCGACCTCCTGTTCCCGCCTGGCACGCCCGCCCGGATCCCGATCGTCGCGGTGACCGGCTCGAACGGCAAGACGACGACCGTGCGGATGATCGCGCACATCTTCAAGGGGATGGGGCGGTCGGTGGGCTTCACGACCACGGACGGCGTCTACATCGACGAGCGCCTGGTGAAGCGCTCCGACGCCAGCGGGCCGAAGTCCGCCCAGATGGTGCTGCAGAACCCGCGGGTCGACTTCGCGGTGTTCGAGACGGCTCGCGGCGGCATCCTTCGCGAGGGCCTGGGCTACGGCAAGAACGACGTCGCGGTGGTCCTCAACGTCACCGGCGACCACCTCGGGCTGAAGGGGATCGACACCCTGGAGCAGCTCGCCGCGGTGAAGCAGGTCATCGTGGAGGCCGTCCCCAAGACCGGGTGGGCGGTGCTGAACGCGGACGACCCGCTCGTGGTCGACATGCGCAAGGCGTGCAGCGGGAGCGTGATCCTGTTCTCGATGCAGGAGCGGCACGAGCTCATCGACCGGTGGGTGCGGCGCGGCCGCAAGGCCGTCGTGCTCGAGAAGGGACCGCTCGGCGAGATGATGGTGATGAAGGAGGGCCGGCGCACGACGCCGATCGCGTGGGTCCACACCCTCCCTGCGACCTTCGAGGGCCGGGCGCGGATGATGGTGCAGAACGCGATGGCCGCGGCCGCGGCGGCCCATGCCGCAGGTGCCCATCTCCACGACATCCGCCAGGGCCTGCGATCCTTCGCCACCTCGATCTACCAGGCGCCCGGCCGCCTGAACGTGTTCGATCTCGACGGCGTGAAGGTGGTCATCGACTACGCGCACAACCCGGCGGGGCTGGAGACGCTCGGCGACTTCGTGGAACGCTTGACCCAGGAGGCCCCGCAGGGTGCCCACCGCGGCGGCGGGTCGTGGACCGCCAACCTCCGCGTCGCGGTGGTCGCGACCGCGGGGGACCGACGGGACGAGGACATGCGGGAGCTCGGGCGCGTCGCGGCGCGCCACTTCGACGACGTGATCATCCGGGAGGACCGCAATCCCAGGGGCCGGCCCCGCGGGGAGACGGCGGCGCTCATCGAGGAGGGCGTTCGCGAAGCGGTGGCCGGCGGCGCCCGCGCCGGCAACGTCGAGGTCGTCCTGGACGAGATGGAGGCGACGCGGCGGGCCATCGACCGGTCCCGGCCCGGCGACCTCGTGGTGCTCTGCGTGGACTACGCCACCGAGGTCTTCCAGGAGCTGGAGCGGCGGCGACGGCTCGCCGCCCCCACGGTGATGCGCGCCGACGGCGACGGCCGGTGGGAGTCCGCCGGGGGCGATCCGGACCTGCTCGAGGTCGCCGACGAGCCCGGCCCGTGACGCCTCGGGACGAGGCGGGGATCCGCTCGACCCTGGTCGACGAGCGCGACGGGCTCCGCGCGCAGCTCGGCGAGATCACGGCGGCGCCGCGCGATCCGATGGGGGCCGTCTCGTTCGGCAAGAGGGTGGGCGAGGGGACGACGCAGGCGGTCGAGCGCATCGCACAGGTCTCGGCGGCGAAGAACCTCGACGCGAAGCTCCGCGACGTCGAACGGGCGCTGGCCAAGCTCGACGAGGGCACCTACGGCGACTGCGACACGTGCGGCGGACGGATCGTGCCCGAGCGGCTCGAGGCGTTCCCCTGGGCGGTGCGGTGCATGGCCTGCGCGTCGGCGGGTTGAGCGCTACGGCTCGTGCGGTGCGGCGGCCCGCGAGGCGCGCACGGACGCGACGAGCCGCCGGACGCTCGCGGGCGACAGCGCCGAGGCGCCGGCCCGGTCGAGCCAGGCGAAGATCTGCGTGCGCATGCCGAGCGCGGTGACGGCCACCACGTCGCCCCGCCGCGAACGGCCCACCATCCCCCGGAGCGCCGACAGCTCGTCCCCGTAGACGTCCACGGCCTCCGCGCCCCCGTCGAACGCCCCGAGGCGCAGGCGCTCCACGATGTTGTGCCGGTCCCGCCCTCGCAGGTACCGCAGCAGCTCGGACACCACCACGTGGTCGGCGCCCCGCGCGGCGCGGTAGGCGAACGCGTGCAGGATCTCGTCCGACCGGTCGCCGGCCGTGCAGATGGCCATCCAGATCTCGCGGCCCGCGCGCCGCAAGCCGTCGCAGAGCTCGACGAGTCCGAGCATGCCGGCCTCGTTGTGCGCGTAGTCGATCACGACCACGCGGCCGTCGAGCCCGAACAGGTTGGCTCGGCCGGGGTTGCGCTCCGGGTCGAGGACGAAGGAGCGGAGGCCGCGCACGACGGCGGCGCGGGGCAGGCCGATGCCGAGAGCCGCGGAAGCGGCCTGCATCGCGTTCATCACGTTCGTGCTCGAGACCCCGGCGATCGTGACCGGGACGTCGGCCATGGACACCAGGGCGTCCGAGGACCGGCCGTCGAGCACGGTCATCCACCCGTCGAGCGGGACCGTGGCCCGGCCCCCCTCGCCGAGCGTCTCGCGCACGGCGGGGTGGTCGGGGTCGAGCGAGCACAGCCAGGGCCGGCCCGTGGCGCCGCGTCGCATGGCCAGGACGCGGGGATCGTCGGCGTTCAGCACCGCCCAGCCTCCGGGCCGGGTGATCTTCGTGACGGACGCCTTGACCTCGGCGAGCTGATCGAGCGTGTGGACGCCGAGGAGGTCGAGATGGTCGGCCGAGACGTTCGTCACCACGGCGACGTCGTTGTGGAGCACGCCGATCCCTCGAAGGAGGATGCCGCCGCGCGCGGTCTCGAGCACCGCCACGTCGGGGTGCTGATCCAGGGCCGTGCGGGCGCCGCCGAAGCCGGAGTAGTCGCCCTCCTCGACGAGCTCGCCGTCGCCGCGGAAGACCCCGTCGGTCGAGGAGTACGCGACGGTCCGCCGCGCCGACCGGACGAGGTGCGCGAGCAGACGGACCGTGGTCGTCTTGCCGTTCGTACCGGTGACCGAGACGACCGGGATCGTGGGGTCGCCGACCGTGGGCTCCTCACCGGGTTCGGCGGCCCGGACGCCTCGCGCCGCCTCGGCCAGGGCTCGCTCGACCGATCGCCGGGCGTCGATCGTGGCCAGGAGCGCCGCGACCGCCCGCCCCGCCGCCTCGGCCGTGCCCCGCCGCCTCCACGGGAACGCCACCACCACCTGGTCGCGCTCGGGTCCCGGCCGGCTCCGGACCGCGAGCCGGACCTCGCTGGCCCGCGCCAGCCGAGTGGTGATCGTCGCCGCGAGCCGGGCGACGGCTCGACGGCGCTGGTCCGAGCCCGGCCGCCCCGGTCTGCCGTTCGCCCCGACGCGATCCGAGATCGCGGCGAACCGGTTCTCGGGCATGGCCATCCACGGACCGACCGCGAGCGTGAGCTTGATCGCGGGCCGAGGGAAGTAGACGTTCGGGCCCTCGAGCACCCGCAGCTCCACCAGCTCCGCCCGCGCCGCCACGCGCGGAGGATACTCAGGCCATCTCGCCCGCGTGATAACGCCGGAACGCCGGGACGGCCAGCGCGACGAGCCCGGCACCGGCCAGGGACAGCAGCCCGCCGGAGACCACCGAGATCGTGGGCGTGAAGGCCGACGCGACGAGGCCGGCCTCGAGGTCCCCCAGGCGCGGGCCGCCTGTCACCACGAGGATGTGGATCTGCGAGAGGCGGCCGCGCAGGGCGTCGGGCACCGTCACCTGCAGGATCGTGTTGCGGAACACGGCGGAGATCACGTCGGCCCCGCCGGCGAACGCGAGGCACAGCAGCGCCAGCCACAACCGGTCGCCGACGAGCCCGAACGCCGTGATGCCCGCGCCCCACAGCGCGACCGACCAGATCACCGCCAGTCCCTGATGGCGGACGCGACCCACCCAGCCGGTCGTCAGCGCGGCTACAAGGGCGCCCGCCGCCGGCGCCGCGAGGAGGAAGCCGACGATCGCCTCGCCACGGTGGAACTGCAAGACCGCGAGGAACGTGTACAGCGCCCGGGGCAGGCCGAACACCATGGCGATGACGTCGATGACGAACGTCGACTGGAGCACCGGGCGGCCCCGGAGATAGGCGAAGCCCTCGCGGACCGCGGGCCATCCGGTGGGAGCGCCGGGGACGCGGTCCGGGGGCATCCGGGGCAGGCGGATCGCCGCCCACAGCATGGCCAGGGCGCTCACGAGGTCGACGCCGTACGCCCACGGGAGGTCGTACCGGGCGATCACGATCCCCGCGACGGCGGGACCGGCCAGCGCCGTGGCGTTGAAGACGACCTGGTTCAGCGCGGCGGCCGCGGGGAGCAGATCGACGCCGATCAGCCGCGGCGTCATCGCGGTCCGCACCGGCGAGTTGATCGACGACTCGGCCGCCAGCAGCGCGACCGCGGTGTAGATGACCCAGAGGGGCGGATGCCGATGGAACGCTCCGGCCAGGAGGATGCCGACCGCGACCATGTACGTCAGCTGCGCGACGACGAGCGTCGAACGCCGGTCGTAGACGTCCACGAACGTCGCGCCGACCAGCGTGCCCAGGATCAGCGCGACGAGGCCGACGAGGCCCGTCATCCCCACCGCGACCGGCGAGTGCGTCAGGCGGTAGACCTGGATGAGGATCGCGACGAGCGTGAACTGGTAGCCGAACCCCCAGAAGAGCAGCCCGAGCCACAGTCGCCGGAAGTCCTTCGACGCTCGCAGCGGCGACAGATCGACCGCGATCCGGCGAACCCAGCCGCCCACCCCGGCGTTCGGAGGCGGTGCGATCGGCTCGGGCGCCTCCGAGGACATGGGCCGACGCTAGCAGGCGCGCCCGGCCGAGCTTGGGTCGCAGGCCCTACGCGGATTCGGCGGCGATCGCCTCGTCGAGCACGGCCAGGCCCTCCTCGAGGAGGCCCTCGTCGATCGTGATCGGGGGAAGGAGCCGGATCACGTTGTCGTACGTGCCCGCCTTCAGGATCACCACCCCGTTCTCCAGGCAGCGGCGCACGATCCGCGAGCCGGCGGCGCCGTCGAGGGGCTCCTTCGTGGTGCGATCGGCCACCAGCTCGATCGCGTTCATCAGGCCGCGGCCGCGCACGTCGCCGATCATCCGGTGGCGGACCTGCATCTCGGCCAGGGTCGATCGCATCTGCACGCCGAGCGTGCGCGAGCGCTCGAGCAGGCCCTCGCGCTCGATCTGGTCAAGGACCGCGAGCGCCGCCGCGGCGGCGACGGGGTTGCCGCCGTAGGTTCCCCCCAGCGCCCCGACGTGCGCCGCATCCATGATGTCCGCGCGACCGGTGACCGCGCTGATGGGCAGCCCGCCGCCGAGCGACTTGGCGCTCGTGACGACGTCGGGCACGACGCCCTCGTCCTCGATGGCGAACCACCGGCCGGCCCGTCCCATCCCGCTCTGGATCTCGTCCGCGACGAACACGATGCCGTGCTCCCGGCAGAACGCGGCGAGACCCTCGAGGAAGCCCGGCGCCGGGACGATGAAGCCGCCCTCGCCCTGGATCGGCTCGACGATCACGGCCGCGATGTTCTCCTCGCCGATGTGCTTGTGCATCTCGTCCCTCGCGTACGCCAGGGCCTCCTCCGCGGCCCGGTCCGGGCCGCCCGGCCAGCGGTACGGATACGCGTACGGCAGGCGGTAGATCTCCGGAGCGAACGGCCCCATGCCCTGCTTGTACGGCATCACCTTGGCGGTGAGGGACATCGCCATGAACGTCCGCCCGTGGAACGCGTGGTCGAACGTGACGATCGCGGAGCGCCCCGTGGCCCTCCGGGCGATCTTCACCGCGTTCTCGACCGCCTCGGCGCCCGAGTTGGCGAGCATCGTCTTCTTCGCGAAGTCGCCCGGAACGATGGCGTTCAGGCGCTCGGCGAGCTCGATGTACGGCTCGTTCGCCGTCACGTGGAAGCAGGAGTGGGTGTCGAGCTCGAGCTGCCGTTGCGCCGCTCGCACGACCTCCGGCGCCGTGTGGCCGACGTTCAGCACGGCGATGCCGGTGGCGAAGTCGATGAGACGGTTGCCGTCGACGTCCTCGATGATCGAGCCGGAGGCGCGGGCGGTGACGATCGGATGCATGTTCGACACGCCGAGCGGCACGGCCCTGGCCCGGCGCTCGAACCACTCCCGCGACCGCGGTCCGGGGATCTCCGTGACGACCTTGCGCTCCTGCGGGATGTCCATCGGTGGCCTCCTCAGCGCTCCGCGTGACGAGTGTGCCCGTCCGCCGGGCGGCCTGTCAGGCCGTTCCCCGACCAAGGAGGCCGAGCCGGTTTGTACGGCCCGTCCACGTGGCCCCACCGGGGCGGCCGTTCGACGGCAGGGTTCTGTACGGTTCGTACAATCGGGGCGTGGCCCTCACCGTCGGCGACATCCTGCGCGTCCCCGGGCTCGCGCTCCGGCTCGTCGCCGGGGAGGCGAGCCTGTCCCGCCCGGTCCGGTGGGTCCACAGCTCCGAGCTCGAGGACCCCACGCCATGGCTGAAGGGCGGGGAGCTTCTGCTCACCACCGGGGCGGGGATCGGTGTGTCGCCCGCCAAGCAGCGCGCCTACGTCCAGCGCCTGTCCGCCGCCGGCCTGGCGGGCCTGGGGTTCGGCCTGGGCTTCGGCCACGACAAGGTCCCGCGTGGGCTGATCACCGCGGCAGAGCAGGCCGCGTTCCCCTTGTTCGAGGTGCCCTACCCGGTCCCGTTCATCGCGATCACCGAGGCCGTCTTCACGCGCCTGCTCTCCGAGCAGTACGACATGCTGCAGCGGGCCGTGGATGCCGAGCACGTGTTGACGCGGGCCGTGCTGGACGGCGGCGGCCTCGCCGCCATCGCCTCGTCGCTGGCGCGCGTGACCGGGGGGTGGGTGCTCCTGCTCGACCTGCACGGCGTCCCGCTGGCCGAGACGTCGGCCGCCGCCCGCCAGCGGGCGCCGCGGATCTGGGAGGAGCTGCGCAGCACGCGTCCCGAGGCCACCGGGTTCAGCCTGACCCTCGTCGACCGCGGCCAGAGCGTGTGGGTCCAGCCGGTCGGCGCCCAGGGCCGGACCGAGGCGTTCCTCGCCGTCGGCGCGCTCGAGCCCCTGTCACAGGTCGATCGCATCGTCTGCGGCCACGCGCTGTCCCTGTTCGCCATCGAGATGGCCAAGTCCCGGGCGGTGGCCGAGGCCGAGCATCGGCTCCAGGGAGACTTCTTCGACGCGCTCACCCGGGGGACGATCCCGCCCGGCGACGTCACCCGGGGGCTGGCGCGGTTCGGGTTCCCCCGCGACGGCCGGGTGGTGGTCGTCGCGCTCGAGACGTCCGGCGATGTCGAGGCCCTGGCCTACGCGGCCGAGGACCGGCTCTCGCGGGCCGGCGGGCCCTTCCTCGTCTCCGGCGGCGATCGGGAGGTGGACGTGCTCGTCCCGTCGGACCACGCGCTCGGCGTCCGGGAGCTCCGCGTGAGCGTCGCCGAGCGGTTCGGGGGCGCCGACCTGCGGGCGGGGGCCGGCGGGGCCGTCGCGCCCGCCGAGGCCGGGCGGAGCCTCCGGGAGGCGCGCTACGCGCTGCAGGTGTGCCGGCTCGAGGGGTGGGAGGCGGCCGGGTTCGAGGACCTGGGGACGTACCGGCTGCTGCTGTCGATGACGGACCCCGACGCGCTCCGGGCCTTCGCCGACTCCCTGCTCGAGCGGATCGACGCCTACGACCTCGAGCACGGAGGCGAGCTGCAGGCCTCGCTCCGGGCGTTCCTGCAGCACAACGCGAGGTGGGAGACCGCCGCCGCCGACCTGTACGTGCACCGGCACACGCTGCGCTACCGCATGCGCAAGGTCGAAGAGCTCACCGGGCGCGATCTCTCCTCGAGCTTCGACCGCATGGAGTTCTGGCTCGCGCTGCGCGCGCGCGAGCTGCTCGCCACGCCCCCGGACGCCTGAGGCCGGCCGGCCCCGCTATCCGCGCCCGCCGCCCATGACGGCGCCGTGCCAGTCCTTCTTCGCCTTCCCCGAGATGTCGGCCATCACGTGCCGCACCGTGGTGAACTCCTCGATGGCGTACTGGGACATGTCCTTGCCGAAGCCCGACTGCTTCACGCCGCCGTGCGGCATCTCCGACACGATCGGGATGTGGTCGTTGATCCACGTGTTCCCGAACTCGAGGCGTCGCGAGGCGTCGAGCGCGCGGTAGACGTCCCGGGTCCACACCGAGCTCGACAGCCCGTACGCGCAGTCGTTGGCCAGGGCGATCGCCTCGTCGTCCCGCTGGAAGGGGAGCGCCACGAGCACGGGGCCGAACACCTCCTGCTGCACGATCTCCGAGTCCTGCGCCGCGTCCACGACGACCGTGGGCTCGAAGTACCAGCCCCGGTCCGTGCCCGGCGCCGCCGGCCGGGACCCGCCGGCGACGACCTTGGCCCCGGCGGCCCGCGCACGCCCGACGAACCCCTCGACGCGGTCGCGCTGGGCCGACGTGATGAGCGGCCCCATGTCGGTGGCCGCGTCGAGGGTCGGCCCGACGGTGAGGTCGCGGGCCAGGTCGGCCACGGCGGCCACGAAGTCCTCGAACAGCGGCTGCTGCACGTACGCCCTGGTGGCCGCGGTGCAATCCTGCCCGCAGTTGATCGTCGAGCCGGCGATCGCGCCCCTGGCGGCCGCCTCGAGGTCCGCGTCGTCGAACACGATGAACGGCGCCTTCCCCCCGAGCTCGAGGTGCACGCGCTTCACGCCGTCGGCGGCCGCCCGCATCACGCGCTTGCCGGTCTCGGTGTCGCCGGTGACGCAGACCATGCGGACGTCGGGATGCGCGATCAGCGCGGGCCCGATCTCCGCGCCCCGTCCCGTGACGACGTTGAGCACGCCGGGCGGCAGGCCGGCCTCGGCGCAGATCTCGGCCAGCTCGAACGCCGACAGCGGCGTCTCCGTGGCCGGCTTCATGACCACGGTGTTGCCCGCGGCGAGCGCCGGGAAGATCTTCCACACCTCGATCTGGAACGGGTAGTTCCACGGACAGATCGCGACGACGACGCCGAGCGGGTCGCGACGCAGGAAGCTCAGGTGGTCGGGGGAGTACTCGCCGGCGGCCTTGCCCTCGAGCGTTCTCGCCGCGCCGGCGAAGAACCGCACGTTGTCGGCCCCGAAGGGGATGTCGAAGTTCGTCGTGAGCCTGATCGGCTTCCCGGCGTCGATCGACTCGAGCCGGGCGAGCCCCTCGAGCCGCTCCTCGATGAGATCGGCCACCCTGAGCAGGACGCGGGCGCGGTCGGCCGGGGGGATGCGGCTCCACCGCCCGTCACTGAATGCCTCGCTCGCGGCCTCCACCGCCAGGGTCGCGTCGGCGGGCCCCCCGGCGGCGATCGTCGCGACCCGCTCCCCGGTCGAGGGATCGGTCACCGGCAACCGCTCGGCCGAGGTGCCCGGCACCCACCGTCCCCCGATGAACAGCTCGAGCTCACGCATCGTCGGTCCTCCTTGGCGTCCGTCGCGAGGACCCCGCCGCGGGTGGGGACCTCTCGCGGCCGAGCCTAGGAACGGGGCGAAGCGCCGGACAGGGACGTTGGGCCCGCCGCCCGCCGCCGCGAGACCTTGCAGGGCCGTGCTCGGTCGGAGTGGGGCCCACCGGGGCGGGGAGGGATGGACCGACCGTACAGGCCGGCGCCGGTGCGTGGCCGGTGTGGCGGGTGGCTCGCGCGCGGGGTGGTTGGGCATACTTGGGCTGTTCCGGCGTTCGGCGACCCGGGCTCGAGGCCCGACCGAGGAGGAGGATCGATGGCCACCGAGAACAAGACGTGGCAGCAGTACATCGGCGGGCGATGGGTGGGCTCGGGCATGGGCGAGAGCGAGCCCGACATCAACCCGGCCACCGCTCAGAGCGTCGGGACGATCCAGGTGGGGACGCGCGAGGATGCCGACGCGGCGGTCGCGGCGGCGCAGAAGGCGTTCGACGAGGTCTGGTTCGACACGCCGCCGAAGGAGCGCTCGGCGATGATGTTCAAGCTCGCCGACGCCATGGAGGCCGACGCCGAGAACCTGGCGCAACTCGAGGCCGAGGACGTCGGCAAGCCGATCTCGGTCTCTCGCGCCGACGTGCCCTTCATCATCGACAACCTCCGCTTCTTCGCCGGCGCGGCCAGGCACCTCGAGGGCAAGTCCACCGGCGAGTACGAGAAGGGCTTCACGAGCATGATCCGCCGCGAGCCGCTCGGCGTGACCGCGGGCATCTGCCCGTGGAACTACCCGCTCATGATGGCGATCTGGAAGCTCGGCCCCGCCCTCGCCGCCGGGAACACGTCGGTCCTCAAGCCGGCGGAGATCACGCCGCGGACGACGCTGCGCGTCGCCGAGCTGTCGCAGGACATCCTGCCGCCCGGCGTGCTGAACGTGATCACCGGGCACGGCTCGGAGATCGGCGACCAGCTGGTGAAGCACCCCCTGGTGCGGCTCGTCTCGGTCACGGGCGACACGGCGACCGGCAAGGTCATCGCGGCCAACGCCAGCGCGGCCAACGTCAAGCGGTGCCACCTGGAGCTCGGCGGCAAGGCCCCGGTCGTCGTGTTCGACGACGCCGATCTCGACAAGCTCGTGGAGACGCTGAAGTTCGCCGGCTACACGAACACCGGGCAGGACTGCACGGCGTCGTGCCGCGTCGTGGCGGGGCCGGGGATCTACGAGGACCTGCTCTCCAGCCTCGTCCCGGTCGTGGAGTCGATCAAGGTCGGCGACATCGAGGACGAGGACGTCGAGATGGGGCCGCTGGTCTCGAGCGGCCAGCGCGAGAGCGTGGCGGGGTTCGTGGACCGGGCGCAGACCGCCGGGGCGAAGGTCCTCACAGGCGGTGAGGCTCTGGACCGGGCCGGCTTCTACTACAAGCCGACCATCGTCTCCGAGCCGGCCCAGGACGCCGAGATCGTCCAGAAGGAGGTCTTCGGTCCGGTCGTGACCGTGCAGCGGTTCGGCGACGAGGACCAAGCCGTGGCGTGGGCGAACGACGTCGTCTACGGGCTCGCGTCGTCCGTGTGGACCCGGGACGCCGCGCGCGCGATGCGCGTGGCCCGTCGGCTCCAGTACGGCGCGGTGTGGGTCAACACCCACTTCATGATCACGGCCGAGATGCCGCACGGCGGCTACAAGGAGAGCGGGTACGGCAAGGACATGTCGATGTACTCGCTGGAGGATTACACCCAGATCAAGCACGTGATGTGGTCGCTCGACTGACGACCCGTTCCGCGAACCCGAGGGGTGATGACGATGACACGTCCGTTCCTGGTCAACGGTGAGTGGCGCACGGGTGAGGGGACGTTCGAGGTCCGGAGCCCGTACGACGACAGCGTGGTCGCCGACGTGGGGGTTCCCACCGCGGCCGACGTCGAGGAGGCCGTGGCGACGGCCGTCACCACGTTCCGCGAGTCGCGCCGCTTGCCGGTGCACGCGCGGGCCGACGCGCTCGACCACATCTCGGCCCGCCTCAAGGAGACGATCGACGAGAACGCCGAGCTCATCGCCAAGGAGGGCGGCAAGCCGCTCAAGTGGGCGAAGGTCGAGGCGACCCGGGCCGTCTCGACCTTCCGGTGGGCGTCCGAGGTCCTGCGCCACGGCGACGACGAGCTCATGCGCCTCGATACGGAGGCGTCGTTGGGCTCCCGGGTCGGTCTGCTCCGGCGGTTCGCGTTCGGGCCGGTGCTCGGCATCACCCCGTTCAACTTCCCGCTGAACCTGGTGGCGCACAAGGTGGCGCCCGCGCTGGCCGTCGGCGCGCCGATCGTCGTCAAGCCCGCGTCGGCGACGCCGGTCGGCTCGCTCCGCCTGGCGGAGCTGTTCATGGAGACCGACCTGCCCAAAGGGATGTACCAGGTGCTCCCGGTCCGCAGCTCGGTCGCCGACGGGATGGCCCGGGACGAGCGCTTCCGCAAGATCAGCTTCACCGGCTCGTCGGACATCGGCTGGTACCTCAAGGGCCTCGACCCGAAGAAGCGGGTGACCCTCGAGCTCGGCGGAAACGCGGCGGTGATCGTGCACTCGGACGCCGACCTCGACCTCGCCGCTCAGCGGGTCGCGGTCGGCGGGTACTACCAGGCCGGCCAGAGCTGCATCAGCGTCCAGCGGGTGCTCGTGCAGTCCGAGGTCTACGAGGACTTCGGGAACCGCCTCGTGAAGCAGGTCGAGAGCCTGAAGGTCGGCGACCCGATGGACCCGACCGTCGACGTCGGCCCGGTGATCCAGCGCTCGGAGGTGGAGCGGATCGACGGCTGGGTGAAGGAGGCGGTCTCGCAGGGCGCGACCGTGCTGACCGGGGGCTCGGGCGAGGGTCCACTCTACCAGCCGACCCTCATCGCGGACGTGAACCCCGACATGAAGGTCTGCCGCGAGGAGATCTTCGGTCCGGTCGTCACGATCAGCCCGTACCAGACGTTCGAGGAGGCGCTCGCGATCGTCAACGACTCGCGGTTCGGCCTGCAGGCCGGCGTGTTCACCAACGACATCAACCGGGCGTTCGAGGCCCATCGCTCGATCGAGGTGGGCGGCGTCATCATCAACGACGTGTCGGCGTACCGCGCGGACCAGATGCCGTACGGCGGCTCGAAGGACTCCGGCTTCGGCCGCGAGGGGCTGCGGTTCGCCATGGAGGAGATGACCGAGCCGCGGATCATGGTCCTTTCGCACGTCCCGCTGTGATCGCGTCCTGAGGTGGGAACGCCGATCGCGGTCCTCGGGGCCGGCGCGATGGGGAGCGCGGCCGCGACGCTCCTCGCGCGCCACCGCGGCGAGGTGGACCTGCTCGTGCTCGACGTGGACGAGGGTCGCGCCCGCGCCGTCGCCGAGCGCGCCGGCGGCCGGGGACGGGGGTTCGACGCGCGTTCGGGCGAGCTGGCCGGGCTCCTGTCCGAGGTCCGCGCCGTGGCGGCCTGCCTCCCGTACCGCCTGAACCTCGAGGTGATGGAGGCGGCGCTCGCCGCCGGATGCCACTACGCGGATCTCGGGGGCCTGTTCCACGTCACCCGGAAGCAGTGGGAGCTCCACGAGCGCTTCCGCGAGGCCGGCGTGTCGGCGGTGATGGGCATCGGGTCGGCGCCCGGGCTCACGAACGTCCTGGCCCGTCGCGCGGCGGACCGGCTCGACGTCGTGGTCTCGATCGACCTGGTCGACGGGGCGGTCGACCTGACCGCGGACGGCGGCGCCTTCGGCGTGCCGTACTCGCTCGACACCATCCTCGACGAGTTCACGGAGCCGGCGATGGTGTTCGAGGACGGGGAGCTGCGAGCGGTGCCGGCCGGGAGCGGGGTGGTCGACTGGACCTTCCCCGAGCCCGTCGGGGTGCAGCCCGCGATGTACACGCTCCACTCGGAGCCGGCCACGCTGCCTCGGACGATCGCCGGGGTTCGCGACGTCCGGTGGCGGCTCGCGCTGCCGCGCGCGGTGCACGACGGCTTCGCGCTCCTGGTCGGGGTGGGGCTCGCTTCGCGCGAACCCGTCGACACGCCGGGCGGGTCGGTGGCGCCGCGGGACCTGCTCGCCGCGGTGCTCGCCCGGCTCCCGGCCGACGACGCGCCGCCGCGGGACGTCGAGTTCCTCGACGTTCGGGCGACGGGGGAGCGGGGCGGAGCGACGGCCACCGTGCACGAGCTGGCCCGGTTCGACCCGGCGCCCGAGGGGCTGTCCGCAGGCGCGTTTCGGCACGGCGATCCCCATCGCCGTCTCCGTCCGGTGGCAGGCGGCCGGCCGCGTGCCGGCCGGCGTGCATCCGCCCGAGAGCGCGTTCGACCCCGAGGCGTTCGTCGCCGAGCTGGAGCGGGAGGGCGTCGGGTTCTCCACGGACGGCGCGGGTCGAGCGGAGGGCGCCCGGCCGTTCTAGGGTGGGGTCGTGGGCACGCTCGCCCTGATCCTTGTCCCGGCCGCGCTCTTCGTTGGCGGCGTCTGGCTGGCTCTCGAGCTCCGCCGCCGGCGCGCCGCCGAGCCCGACCGACCGTGGTGGGGCGAGCCCCTCGCCTGGGTCGCGGTGGGCGCGGCGTGGGTGGTCCTGGGGTTGCTCGTGGCGCCCAGGCTGCTCGGGTTCACGTTCCTGTTCCTGCCCTTCGTGCTGTCCCGACGGGTCGGGCGGCGAGGCGGCGGCCGGTCCCGCGAGGTGTAGCGGGTTCGCGAAGGTACGGTGTCGGTGTGACGCACGCGATCGCCGCCCTGCTGCTCGGCTTCGCGCTGTTCGGGGCCCTCCGAGCTCGGGCCGTGGTGCGCGACACCTGGGACGTCGAACCCCGCCACGCCTCGGCCCTGGGCATCGCGGCCGTGGCGATCGCGCTGCTCCTGCTGCTCGCCCTCTCCCGCTCGCTCCTCGGGGTCGTCGTGGGGGCCGCGGTGCTCGGGGCGGCGCTGTACGGGAGCTGGCGGCTCCGCCGGGCCTGAGCCCGGGCTACCCGCCCACGACGCGATCGGCGAACGCGCCGGCGATCTCGGCCGCCTCGCGCTCGTGCCGCCACAGATAGTGGTCGGTCCCCCCCACGATCGAGAGCTCGCCGATGGGGAGCCGGTCGCACAGCGCCTGGAGCTCGAGCGGCGGCGAGTACTCGTCGTGCTCCCCCGAGAGCAGGAGCACGGGGCGCCGGAGCGCCCGGAGCTCGGACGCCGAGGGCGTCGGCGGAACGTCGAGGCCGTGCTCGAGGGGGAACCCGACCAGGACGAGGGCGGCCACCCGGTCGTCGTCGAGCGCCTCGCGCAGTGCCACGTTGGCGCCGAAGGACCATCCGCACACGATCGTCCTGCCGTCCGCCTCCTGTTGGACCCGCCCGATCGCGGCCGCGACGTCCCGGACCTCGGTCCGGCCGCCGCCGTGCACGCCGTCGCTGCGCATCGTCCCCCGGAAGTTGAACGCCAGCACCGCGAACCCGCGGCCCGCGAGGTCGTTGCGGATCGCCCACAGGATCGGGTGGTCCTTGCTCCCGCCGAGCCGGGGGTGCGCGTGGCAGATCACCGCGGTTGCCCGCGGCGGTCCCTCGGGCCTGCGCAGCTCCCCTTCCAGGGACAGGCCGTCGTCGGTCGAGAAGCGGATCGGCTCCACCGCGTGCGAGGATGCCGCCGTGGGCGAGCTTCGACAACCCGGCGCGACGGCGTTCGCGATCCGCGACGCGCTGCCCTGGAACGACCTCAGCGCGATCGTGCGTGCCGCCGAGGCCTCGGGCTACGACGCGCTCTTCCTGCCCGAGATCACGGGGCGCGACGCGCTCGTCGCGCTCGCGGCGCTCGCCGGCGAGACCCGCGACCTGCGACTCGGCACCGGCGTCGTACCCATGCGTTCGCGGACGCCGATGCTCCTGGCGATGGCGGCGGCCACCGTGCACGAACGCTCGGGGGGCCGGCTGCTCCTCGGGCTGGGCACGGGCGACGCCGGCCCCGGCGCGCTCGACCGGTTGCGGGACACCGTCGTCGCGCTGCGCGCGCTGTTCCGGGGGGAACCCGTCGAGCGCAGGGGCCGGGTCGTGCAGCTCGCGATCGATCCGGGCGGAGCGGTGCCGGTCTGGATCGCGGCGCTCGGGCCGAAGGCGATGCGCCTGGGCGGCGAGATCGCCGACGGCGTGCTGCTGAACTGGTGCCCGCCCGAGCGCGTCCGGTTTGCCCGAGAGCGGGTGGCGGAGGGCGCCGCGGCCGCGGGCCGCGCCCCGGGCGACGTCGCCGTCGCCGTCTACGTCCGGTCGTGGGTGGGGCAGGACGAAGCCTCGGCCCTGCCGTTCCTCCGCGACGCGGCAGGACAGTACGCCTCGTACCCCGCGTACGCCCGGCAGTTCGAGGAGGTGGGTCTTGGCGCGGAGGCTCGGGCCGCCGCCGCGGCGCACGGCGCCGACCGTCCTGCGGACGTGCCGGAGGCGCTCGTCCGGGCGGTGTGCGCCTTGGGGGAGGCCGCGCCCGGCCGGATCGCCGCCTATCGCGAGGCGGGAGCGGACCTCCCGATCGTCTATCCGGTCGCCGTGGGCGAGCCCGCGCCCTCGATCGAGCGCACCCTCCTGTCGCTGGCCCCGGGATGAGGGCGGCGGGCCCGACCGGGTGTAGACTCGGGTTTTGCAAGGTCCGCACCGTGAAAACGGGGAAAAGAACCCGGGACGGGTTGGGCGAAAGGGAAGCCGATGACCTACACGATCTGTGAGCCGTGCATCGACGTGAAGGACCGGGCCTGTGTCGACGAGTGCCCGGTCGACTGCATCTACGAGGGCCCCCGGATGCTCTACATCCACCCGGACGAGTGCGTCGACTGCGGCGCGTGCGAGCCGGTGTGCCCGGTCACGGCGATCTTCTACGAGGACGACGTCCCCGCCGAGTGGAAGCAGTTCACCCCGATCAACGCCGAGTGGTTCAACGACGACGTGAGCGGGGTCGGCTCCCCAGGCGGCGCGGCGCAGGTGGGCCCGAGCGACAAGGACCACCCCGTCGTCGCCGGCTGGGCCTCCGTCGGCTGACCCAGGACGGCGCCGGCCTGAGCGCGTTCCTCTAGACGGTGGCCTCGTCGGCCACGGGGATCCGGCCGGGTCCGCCGAAGTCGACGTCGGCCGGCCAGCGCTCGCGGGACTTGGCCGCGAGCTTGCTCATCAGGCTGATCGCCCCCGGGTCCTCTGAGCCGGGGCGCCATTCGACGATCCCGTCGGCGACCGCCCGCTCCCAGATGTCGCGGCCCTTGTCGGTCCGGATGATGGTGAGCGTCCACCCGTCGCCCTGGCCGAGCCCGCCGAACGAGATGTCGGCGTGCTCGGCGGAGAAGTCGGGGCAGTGCAGGCATCCGGGCCGCGTGAACTCGTGCGACTGCTTCAGCGAGTAGGTGAGCTCCTGGCCGTCCTTCGTGTAGAAGAGCAGCTTGCCCTTGATGTTCACGCGGACGAGGTCGTCGAGCGAGAGCCCCAGGCGGTTCTGGGCGATCTCCACCATCAGCCCGTCGTAGGAGAAGCTCTTGGAGCACAGCAGGCCGAGGGTCCAGTTGATCTTGCGCGCCCACTTGTTCACCCGGCGCGCGGTCATCGAGCCGGTGACGCTCGCCTGGCACGACATGCCGACGAGCGCGAGCTTGGACAGCCCCAGCTCGGCCGCCTTCGTGAGCGCGAGCGGGTTGGCCGAGTAGGTGTACCGGGACCCGGCCGTCGCGAGCACGCCGGCCTCGTCCGTGACCACGGTGGGCTCCGCGTCCCAGGGACGCTCGTCCGAGAGCTTGGACGTGAGCGCGCCGTCGATCTCGCCGTTCTGCAGCCCCCAGATCAGCAGCGCCGACACGACGCCTCCGTCCTGGCCGTGCATCAGGACCTCGGGAGAGGCCGCCCGGGCCAGCACGATGTCCTGGTAGTGGCCGATGACGTCCTCGGGCGTCCGGGTCTTGCCGAACAGGTGGAGGTCGATCTCGCCCTCCCACTCGCGGAAGCGTGGACAGGCCCGCGTGCAGATGTCGCAGCCCTTGTCACCGTGGGCGCACGCGTCGGGGCCGTCCTCCTGGAGCTGGACGGGGATGTTGTTCTCGTAGCCGAGGACGTGGAACGGGCAGGCCACGATGCAGGCCGTGCAGCCGGTGCAGAGGCCGGTGAGGACGACCTCGTTGTGCAGGTCGCGCCACTGCGTCTTGTCGGCGGTGGAGGCCATGCCGAACGGGAGTATAGGTGGCCCTCGCCGTACGGCCCGGGACCGTAGGTCCCCCCGCGGCCAAGCCGGTCGCCCCCGGTGTCCGTAGTACGGGGGACGCGGGGCCCGCGCCGGCGGCGCGGCGGCACATGGTCTACGCTGCGCGCTTCCCGCCCGAAGACGAGGAGGAGACGATGCGAGGGACCACCAGATGGGCGCGCCTGATCGTGGGGGTGGTCGCGATCGTGCTCGTCCTGACCGCCTGCAGCAGCGACGACAACGGCGGCGGATCGACGGGCGGCGGCACGACGACGGGAGCGAGCGGCTCCTCGGGCGGCGGAACCGGCATCACGATCTCCGGGTTCGCGTTCCATCCCTCCTCCCTCACCGTCTCGGGCGAGGCGACGCTCACGGTCACGAACGAGGACGATGTGACGCACACCTTCACCCTGGACGACGGCAGCGTGGACGAGGAGATCGCCGCCGGCGCGTCCGTCGACGTCACGGTGAACATCTCCGCCTCGACCGGGTTCCACTGCAAGATCCACCCGTCGATGACCGGGACGCTCGAGGTCGGCTGAGCGGTTCGGCGAGCTTCAGATCGAGAACGACTCGCCGCACGCACACTCGTGCGTCGCGCGCGGGTTGAGCATCTTCAGGCCGCCGCCCAGGAGGGCGTCGTTGAAGTCGAGCGTCGACCCCTCGACGATCGGTGCGCTCCGCGGGTCCACCAGGACCCGCACGCCGTCGGCCGCGGGGATCACGCTGTCGTCCTCGGCCGTGCCGTCGAAGCTGAGCTCGTAGGAGAAGCCGGAGCATCCGCCCGCCACCACGCGGACCCGGAGCACCGGATCCGAGCCCTGGCGCTCCGCGAGCTGGCGAATCTTCCGGGCGGCGGCGTCGGTAACCGAGATGACGGTCGTCTGCTCCATGCGTTCCAGGATAACCCCGGGCGGGGTCTCAGCCTTCCCGAAGCGCCGCCGCGAGCTCGCGGAAGGCCAGGTTCACCGATTCGGAGAGCGTGGGGTAGGCGTGGATGGCCTCGGCGACCTGGGAGGCCGGGACCCCTCCGGCCATCGCCGCGACCACCTCGTGGATCATCGCGCCGGCCTCCTCGGCCACGACGTGTCCACCCAGCAGCTCGCCCGTGCCGGCGTCGGCGACCAGCTTGACCAGGCCGGCGAGGCGGCCGTCGATGTGCGACCGCTCGTTGTCCCGGATCCGGGAGACGGCCGTGCGGACGTCGTGCCCCGCCTCTTCGGCGGCGCGCTCGGTGAGCCCGACGGAGGCCACCTCCGGGTCGCAGAAGGTGACCCGGGGGACCACCCGGTAGTCGCGAGCCCTCGGCGACCCGAGCAGGTCGTCGACCACGAGCCCGGCCTCGTACGTCCCGACGTGCGTGAACAGCAGCTCGCCCGTCGCGTCCCCCGCCGCCCACACCCACCCGGCCGTGGTGCGGAGCGTCTCGGTCAGGATCGGCCGGCCCCGCTCGTCGAGCTCGACGCCGGCGGCCGCCAGGTCGTGGCCGTCGAACACGGGTCGCCGTCCCGCGGCGACCAGGACCTCGTCCGCCCGGATCATCTCGCCGTCCGCGAGAGCGAGCGCCCAGCCCGTCCCGTCGTAGGCCGCTCGTTCGATCGTGGCGCCGGGCAGGAGGCGGATCCCCTCGGCGGCCAGCGCGGGCGCGAGCTCTGCCGCGACCTCCTCGTCCTCGCTCGGCAGGATCTGGGGGAGGACCTCGACCGCGGTCACGCGCGAGCCGAAGCGGGAGTAGATCTGCGCGAACTCGATCCCGATCGCCCCCGTGCCGATCACGGCGAGCGAGGCGGGAGGGCGCTGCGGCTTCCAGATAGCCTCCCGGTTCGTCCAGTACGGGCCCTCGGCCAGCCCGGGGACCGGCGGGACCTGGGCCTTCGTCCCCGTGGCGAGCACGACGCGCTCGGCCTCGATCGCGGTCCCGTCGGCGAGCTCGATCCGCCGTTCGCCGACGAGCCGCGCCTCCTGCAGGAACACAGTGACGCCGACCCGCTCGAACGGCGCCGCGCCCTCGCCCGACTGGGACTCGACGACCTCGCGAGCCCGTCGCTGGATCGCCGGCAGGTCGATCTCGACCGAGGGGATCCGCACGCCGAAGGGGTCCGCCTCCCGGGCGAGCTGCGCGATCCTGGCGCTGCGGAGCATGACCTTGGTCGGGACGCAGCCGTAGTGGTTGCACTCGCCGCCCAGCCGGTCCCGCTCGGCGAGCGCCACCGTCATCCCCGAGCGCCGTCCGAGCTCGAAGGCGACCTCGGACCCCGTGCCCCCGCCGCCGATCACGAAGACGTCGAAGCGTCGGGTCACGAACCCCCCAGGAACGCGACGAACGCCCGGGCGTAGGCCCGGGCGGCGGTGACGAGGTCGCGAACCTCGACCCACTCGCCGGCGGTGTGGGCCACGGTCAGGGAGCCGGGGCCGAGGATGACCGTGGGGATGGCCGCCTCGTTGAGGTAGAAGCGGGCGTCGGTGATCCCGGTGAAGCCGACGTCCAGCGGCGGCTTCCCCGTCTCGGCCTCGACCGCGTCCCGGCACACCGCGGCGATCCGCGTGTCTCCGGTGGTCTCGGCGGCGTCGGTCCACTCGCGGATCCGGAACGCCAGCTCGACCTCGGGGTGGGACCGGCGGAGGTCCTCGGCCAGGCGCTCGAAGGCCGCGAGCACGGACCCCGGGGTCTCGCCGGGGAGGATCCGTCGGTCGACGTCCGCCGTGCACCGGTCCGGGACGACGTTCGGCGCGTCGCCCCCCGAGACGATCGCGACGTTCACGGTGGGCCGGCCGACCAGGGGGTGCTCGAGGTCGGGCAGGACCTCCTCGAGCCGCAGGAGCAGCCGCGCCATGGAGGTGATGGCGTTGACGCCGAGCCGGGGCGTGGAGCCGTGGGCCGCCCGGCCGCTCGCGACCGCCGTGATCCACGCGCCGCCGCGCTCGGCGAGACCCAGGCGGAGGTCCGTCGGCTCGCCCACGATGGCCGCGTCCTGGTCGAGCAGCCCTCGTTCCCACAGCACCCGGGTGCCGTGCAGGCCGGCGAGCTCCTCGTCCGCGGCGAGGTGCAGCTCGAGCGTCCCGCCGAGCGCGATGCCGGCCCTGCGGATCGCCGAGACGGCGCCGAGCGCGGAGGCGACGGCGCCCTTCATGTCGGCGGCGCCGCGTCCGATCAGCCGTCCCCCGGAGACCTCGCCCGCGAACGGGCCGTGCTCCCACGCGGACGGGTCCCCGGCCGGCACGACGTCCAGGTGGCCGTTCCAGGCGAGCTTCGGCCGCGCGCCGTCGCCGATCCTGCCCACGACGGTGGGGCGGCCCGCGTCGCCGCGGATCGTCTCCGGATCGCCGTCCAGCTCGGCCAGGACGTCGGCGGCGACCCCGGCCGCGAGGTCCTCGGTGCCGCCGGGGTTCTCGCTCGGCGCCGCGATGAGCGCGCGCGCGAATCGCAGGACCTCGTCGCCGTCGACCGCGTCGGCGGCGGCCCGCCCCGCGTCGACGGCCGATGCGGCCGGCTCCTCTACCATGGCCGACGAAATGTACTCGACCGATCTGTACGAACGAGTCGGCGCGATGCTCGACCGCGACCCGCGTCATCGCGCCGCTCCGGGCGACCGTCTGGCGGCGGTGCTCGTGCCGGTGGTGCGGACCGGGCCGGTCGTGTTCACCAAGCGGAGCGACCTGCTCTCGCGTCACCCGGGGGAGATCTCGTTCCCCGGCGGCATCCGGCACGAGGAGGACCCGACGCTCGCCGAGACCGCCCTACGCGAGACCGACGAGGAGCTGGGGATCGGGCGGGAGCAGGTCCTCGTGCTCGGCGCCCTGCCGCCCGTCCACACGTTCGTCTCGGGGATCCTGATCGTGCCGTTCGTCGGCCTCCTCGAGCGTCCCCCCGTCTACCGGCCGAACGCGGACGAGATCGCGGAGGTGCTGGAGTACCCGCTCGACGAGCTGGTCGATTCCGAGACGGAGGTGGAGTGGTCGCGCGACGGCCACGTCTACCGGGGATACGCGTACGAGATGGGCGCCCACACGATCTGGGGTGCGACGGCGAGGATCCTGCACAGCTTCCTGGAGCTGGTGCGGACCGAGGCGGCATGAGCTCGCGGGCCGGCGCGGAGCCGTACGGGCCGAGCGACGCGGAGCTCCGGTCGATCCTCGGCGACGCTCGCACCATCGCCGTGGTGGGCCTGTCCTCCAAGCCGGACCGGTACTCGTTCGAGGTGGCGTCCTTCCTCCGGGAGCGGGGGTACCGCATCGTGCCGGTGAACCCCAACGAGACCGAGGTGCTCGGCGAGCGCGCCTACGCCTCGCTCGCGGACGTGCCGGCGGACCTCCGGATCGACGTCGTCGACGTCTTCCGTCGCGCCGAGGAGACGCCCGGGGTGGCGCGGGACGCGGTCGCCCGCGGAGCGAGGGTGCTGTGGCTCCAGGACGGGATCGTGAGCGACGAGGCGCGCCGGATCGCCGAGGCGGCGGGTCTGGTGGTCGTCATGGGCGTGTGCATCAAGCGAACCCGGGAACGCCTCGAGCCGGGCTGAGAACGGAGGAGGGCTGGCGTGCAGAGATGGGAGTACTTCGTGGCGCCCCTGCTGGAGCACAACCCCGGCGAGATCCTGAACACGTTCGGGGAGGACGGGTGGGAGCTCGTCTCGGTCGCGCAGATCGCGAACCCGATGGGCGGGCAGTCGCTCGTCGCGTATCTCAAGCGACCGCGGGGGTGAGCTCGCTCCCTCGCGGAGGGGCGGCGAGCTCCTGGTCGTCCGAGCTCAGGAGGAGATGGCGCGCTTGATGCGCTCGATCAGCTCGCGCGACGGCGTGCCCTTCGCGACGTAGTCGGCGGCGCCGACGGCCCGCGCCGCGGCCTCGAGCGCCGGGTCGTCGTACGCCGAGAGCGCGACGACGAGCGCGTCCGGCCGATCCAGGCGGATCCTGCGCGTGGCCTCGAGCCCGTTGACGACAGGCATCCGGACGTCGATGAGCACCACGTCGGGATCGAGCTCCGCCGCCTTTCGGACGGCCTCGGCTCCGTCCCGCGCCTCACCGACCACCTCGAAGCCCTCCTCGGCCAGCAGCTCGGCCAGGGTCTCCCGGATCAAGGGCTCGTCGTCGGCGATCAGCACCCGGATGGGGGTAGTCACACGGGGCACCTCGTCGACAGATGCGGCCGCACCCGATGAGCCTGCGCGCGCTCGGCCTCGGACGCAAGCCGTTTCGCGATCCGGAGCGCCGGCCGGTCCGTTCGTGCTCAGGGGCGGAGGGCGCGCTCCAGGTCGGCGACGAGATCGTCCGGGTGCTCGATGCCGACCGAGACCCGGATCAGCGTGTCCGGGACCTCGAGGGGCGAGCCGGCCACGCTGGCGTGCGTCATCGGGCCCGGGACCTCGATCAGCGACTCCACGCCGCCGAGGGATTCGGCGAGGAAGAAGAGCTCGGTACGTTCGACCATCGCGACGGCCTCGTCGGCCGATCTCACCTCGAAGCTCACCATCCCGCCGAACCGCCGCATCTGGCGGACGGCGATGTCGTGCCCCGGGTGGGTGGGCAGGCCCGGGTAGTGGACCCGCGTCACCCTCGGATGGCCCGCGAGGAACTCGGCGATCCGCTCGGCCCCGGTGCAGTGCGCCTCCATCCGGACGGCGAGGGTCTTCACGCCGCGAAGAGCCAGGTAGCAGTCCATCGGTCCGGGCACCGCCCCGACGGCGTTCTGCAGGAACGCCAGGCGCTCCGCGAGCTCCTCGTCGCCGGTCACGATCGCTCCGCCGACGAGATCCGAGTGGCCGCCCAGGTACTTCGTCACCGAGTGGACCACGGCGTCGGCGCCCAGCTCCAGGGGCCGCTGCAGGTACGGCGTGGCGAACGTGTTGTCGACCACGCAGCGGGCGCCGGCCTCGTGCGCGATCCCGGCCACGCGCTCGACGTCGATCACTTTGAGGAACGGGTTCGTCGGCGTCTCGAGCCACACGACCGCGGTCTCCTGCCGGATCGCGGCTCGCACGGCGCCCTCGTCGGACAGGTCGACGGTGTCGAACGCCAGACCCCACTCACCCATGACACGGGCCAGCAACCGGTAGGTCCCCCCGTAGACGTCGTCGCCGAGGACGACGTGGTCGCCGGGCCGGAGCGTGAGCAGCAGCGTGGTCGTCGCTCCCAGCCCGCTCGAGAACGAGAGCGCCCGACTCCCCGATTCGAGCGACGCCAGCACCTGCTGGAGGGCCTCACGGGTGGGGTTCCCACCGCGCGCGTAGTCGTAGGCCTTGGGCTTGCCGACCGCCGGCTGCGCGTAGGTGGACGTCTGGTAGATCGGCACGTTGACCGCGCCGAACTCCCGGTCCGGCTCTTGCCCAACGTGGATCGCGCGGGTCTCGAAACGCGGCCCGCTCATCGCATCTCCGGCGGAAGGGTCCATCCTCGTCTCCTCAGCTCGTCGACCGCGTCCTGCCCGGAGCGGGCCAGCGCCCACAGCGAGGACTTGCGCTTGGCGTCGTGGCCCGGCGCGAACTCTCGCGCCGTCATCGCCCTGCACGCGGGGTCGCCGCAGGCGCAGGCCGACATCCCCGGGAGCGACGGCTGGCCGGACGCCGGCGAGACGACGGCGCGCCGGTAGGGATGCGCGGGCAACGCGCCGGCCGGGACGACGATCTGGCCCTCCCGGGGGTCGCCCGGAGCGCTGAAGCGTCGCTCGAGCGCGTACCGGCCGGTCAGGGCGGCCAGCGCGGCGTCGACCTGGTCGGCGCTGCGGAGGGCCCGGGCATCCACCCCCTCGCCCCGGAGCACGTCGCGGCGCCAGGCGTGCACGGGAACGCCCTTGGGCGGCAGGCATCCCGCCAGGATGACCGCGCTCGCGTGGGGGAAGACCTCGATGGCCGTTCCCTCGACCGACCCGCCGCGATAGCGGGGGAACGTCCCCGCGATCGCCCGGAACGCGGCGAACCCGACCGTCATCCACTCGTAGAACGGGTGCCCGGCCATCCTCTCGTCCGACGGCGTGTTGAAGCACTGGATGCCGAACCATCGCAGCTCTCGCTCGGTGAGGCGGGACCGTCCGCTCGAGGCCCACCCGGGCGGCGCATCGATCGCGACGACGTCGGGCCCGAGGTCCCGCACGAGCCGGGCGAGGTGGTCGACCTGTACTCGGCGGGCCGAGTCGACGATGTCGCACCCCTCCAGCAGGACCAGGTCGAGCCCCTTGCGGACCCCGACGTCGATCCCGAGGGCGCGCACGACGCGCTCAGGCCCGCGGCCGGTGGGCCAGGAACTCGAGCAGGTCGCTCCGCGTGAGCACGCCGAGCACCTGCCCGGTCTTCACCACGAGGACCGCCGAGGCGTGTTGCAGGGCCTCGAACGCCACCTCGATCGGCTCGTCGAACTCGACCATCGTGAGCGGCGGGCCCATCACCTCGGCGACGTCGGCCTGCAACGCGTCCGGGTCGCGGAAGATCCGATCGAGCAGCGCGTTCTCCAGGACGCCGCCCACGAATTGCGCGACGTCCACGGACGGCTCGCGGACCACGGGGGCCTGCGAGATCGAGTACTCGTGCAGGACGTCGATGGCCTGGCGCACCTTGTCGTGCGCGTTCACCGTGACGAGGGTGGGGAGCTCGCCGTGCTTGGCGTGCAGGAGCTGCTCGACCCGCACCACCTCGGGGCGTTCCATGAGCCCGTACTGCAGGAGCCAGGCGTCCGAGTAGAGCTTGGACAGGTAGTTGCGGCCGGTGTCCGGCAGGATCACCACGACGACGTCGTCCGGGCCGAGCTCCCGCGCGACCTCCAGGGCCGCCACCACCGCGGTCCCCGACGAACCGCCGACGAGGATGCCCTCCTCGCGCGTGATGCGCCGGGCCATGCGGAACGCATCCCGGTCCGAGACCCGAACGTAGCGGTCGATCAGCGACGGGTCGAACGTCGCAGGCCAGAAGTCCTCGCCGATCCCCTCGGTGAGATAGGGGTGCACGTCACCGGAGTAGATCGAGCCCTCCGGGTCCGCCCCCACCACCACGATCTCGGGGTTCTGCGCCTTGAGGAAGCGCGCCGCGCCGGTGATCGTCCCGCCCGTCCCCACGCCCGTCACGAACGCGGTGATCGTCCCGTCGGTCTGGCGCCAGATCTCCGGCCCCGTCGTGGCCTCGTGGGCCGCCGGGTTCTCCTCGTTGAAGTACTGGTTCGGCTGGAACGCGCCGGGGATCTCCTCGGTGAGCCGGTCGGCCACGCGGTAGTAGGACTCGGGTGACTCGGGGGCGACGGCGGTCGGCGTGATCACGACCTCGGCGCCGTACGCGCGAAGCAGCGAGATCTTCTCCTGGCTCATCTTGTCGGGCATCACGAAGATGCATTTGTAGCCGCGGATGGCCGCCGCGATGGCGAGCCCGTGACCGGTGTTGCCGGACGTCGGCTCGACGATCGTGCCACCGGGTCGCAGGAGTCCGTCCCGCTCGGCCGCCTCGATCATGCGAAGGCCGATCCGGTCCTTCACGCTCCCGCCGGGGTTCAGCATCTCGAGCTTCGCGAGCACCGTGGCCGGCGAGCCCCGGCTCACCCGGTTCAGCCGGACGAGCGGCGTCTGCCCCACGGCGTCCAGGAACGACTCGAGCACCTCCATGCGCCCTCTCCTCGTCCGCCTTCCGGGTCCCCGTCCGCGACGACCGACATGGTGTCACGAACCCGGCCCCCTGGTCGCGCGGGTCCGGGTCCGGCGACGGTCCGGCCTGCGGAAACGCCTGGTGCGCTCGTACCGCTACACCCGCCGGGGTATCCTGCCGATTCCTCTCCCGGACAAGGGGATCGCTGATGGCGTCGGTCGAGGATGCGAACGGCGAGGCCACCGCACCGGGTGGGGGGTCGGTGCTGGTCGTCGACGACGATCCCTTCATCGCGCGTCTCCTCGAGATCGAGCTGAAGGCCGCGGGCTACGAGGTCCGGGTGGCGGGCGACGGCCGCCAGGCGCTCGACCTCGCCACGGAGGATTGCCCCGACCTCGTGCTGGCCGACGTGATGATGCCCAACATGGACGGGTTCGAGCTCACGCGGCAGCTCCGCCAGGACAGCCGGACGGCGTCGGTGAGCGTGATCATGCTGACCGCACGCGGGCTGTCGGCGGACAAGCTCGAGGGTTTCTCCGTCGGCGCGGACGACTACATCGTCAAGCCGTTCGACACGCCCGAGCTGCTCGCCCGGATCCGTGGCGTGTTGCGGCGAGCCAAGGAGATGCGGCAGCAGTCCCCGCTCACGGGACTGCCAGGCAACGTCCGGATCGAGGACGAGATCGAGGGGCGTGTGCGGCAGGGCGCGAGCTTCGCCGTGTTGTACGCCGACCTCGATCACTTCAAGGCGTTCAACGACCATTACGGGTTCATGCGCGGCGACCAGGTGATCCAGTTCACCGCCGCGTTGATGCAGGACGTGGGCCGGGAGTTCGGCGCCCCCGGCACGTTCGTGGGCCACGTGGGCGGTGACGATTTCGTGATGGTGTGCGAAGCCGACGAGGCGGAGGGGCTCGCGGAGCGCATCGTCCGCCGGTTCGACGAGGCCGTGCCGGGCATGTACGACCCGGACGACCGCACCCGGGGCCACATCCTCCTCGTCACCCGCCGGGGTGATCACCAGGAGTTCCCGTTCCTGTCGATCTCGATCGGGGTCGCGACCACCGCCAAGCGCTCGTTCCGCCACTTCGCCGAGGCGGTGGCCATCGCCACCGAGATGAAGTCGTTCACGAAGGCGACCGCCGGCTCGTCCTGGGCGGTCGACCGCCGGAGCACCTAGACCGGATCGGCCTCGTCCGCCGCGCCGCTCCCGCTCACGGACCACTCGGACCCTTCCAGCGGACCGGGCCGGCCCAGGTAGTACCCCTGGCCGAGGCGAACCCCGAGCACCTGCAGGGCGGCGTGCTCCTCCTCGGTCTCGACGCCCTCGGCGATGACCTCGATCGACATCTCCTCGGCGAACGAGATCAAGGCGGCCGCGAGCGCCCGGCGCCGCGGATCGGAGTCGATGTTCGCGGTCAGGCTCACGTCGATCTTGATGATCTCGGGTGCGATCAGCAGGATGTGACGGAGGCTGGCGAAGCCGGCCCCCGCGTCGTCGATCGCCACCCGGCAGCCGAGCTCGCGCAGGCTCCGCAGGGACTCGGTGAGGCGGTCGTAATCCGTCACCGCCTCGTGCTCCGTGATCTCGATCACGACGCGAGACGCATCCGTCATGGCGAGCGCGTCGCGGAGGTCGTCGGACTGGGCGGTCCGATGAGAGGCGTTGATCGAAAGGTAGGCGCCGGAGGGGACCAGCGGCATCGAGGCCAGCGCGTCGCGGGCGCACGCCAGCTCGAGGTCCTGCCCCAGGTCGGCCTCGGCCGCTTCGGCGAACCAGCGCTCGACGGGCCACGGGTCGTCGGCGGGTTCGAAGCGCGCGAGCGCCTCCATGCCGACGAGCCGGTGGCTCACGAGCTCCATGATCGGCTGGAAGGCCATCGTGCGGCCCTCGCCCTCGATCGCCGTCATGATGCGTTCGGTGCGCGATCGGCGTTCGGTGGAGAGGACCTCCTCGCGCTCGAGCTGGTCGGCGAGGTCCTTCACCATCCCCGACATCACCTCGGGGGATATGCTGGGGACCCCTCGGGCCGCCCGGCGGATCGCGCCGAGGATCTCGGACGGCTGCGTCCCCTTCACCAGGTAGCCGACGGCCCCGCCCTGCAGCATCCGCACGACGGTGGCCCGGTCGTCGACCGCCGTGTGCGCGAGCACGCGGGTCGAGGGGAGCCGCCGTCGGAGCTCCTCGGCCACGCGCAACCCGCCGCCCGCCGGCATCCGGACGTCGACGAGCGCGACGTCGGGCTTGGTCTGCTCGGCCAGCGCGATGGCCTCGTCGGCGTCCTTGGCCTGGCCGACGAGCTCGAAGTCATAGTCGGATGCGACGAGGTCGGCCAGCGCCGTCCGAAGGACCGGCTCGTCGTCCGCGATCAGCACGCGGATCGCTTCCTCCCCCACAGCGTGGACCGTAGCCGCGGGTGGCGGCGCCCGCAACGGCGTTCGGCCCTATCATCCGATCGGAGGTGGGCCATATGAGCGCGCGCGAGATCCGAGCGCCCCGCGGGAGCGAGCGGTCGTGCAAGGGCTGGCCGCAGGAGGCCGCCCTTCGGATGCTGATGAACAACCTCGATCCGGACGTGGCCGAGCGTCCGCAGGACCTGGTCGTGTACGGGGGGACGGGCCGCGCCGCCCGGTCGTGGGAGGCGTTCGACGCGATCGTGCGCACGCTCCGTGGCCTCGAGTCGGACGAGACGATGCTCGTGCAATCGGGCAAACCGGTCGGCGTGTTCCGCACCCATCCCATGGCGCCGCGCGTGCTCATCTCGAACGCCATGCTCGTGCCCAAGTGGGCGGACTGGGACACGTTCCGCGAGCTCGAGCACGCCGGGCTCACGATGTACGGGCAGATGACGGCGGGGTCGTGGATCTACATCGGGACCCAGGGCATCCTCCAGGGCACGTACGAGACCTTCGGCGAGGCCGCCCAGCAGCGGTTCGGGGGGTCGCTCAAGGGCACCGTGACGCTCACGGGAGGGCTCGGGGGCATGGGCGGGGCCCAGCCCCTGGCCGTGACGATGAACGAGGGGGTCGTCCTGTGCGTGGAGGTCGACCCGTCCAGGATCGAGCGACGGATCAAGACACGGTACCTGGACCGCGAGACGGACGACCTCGCACAGGCGCTGACGTGGACCGAGGAGGCTCGGGCCGCGGGCGAGGCGATCTCGATCGGCCTCGTCGGCAACTGCGCCGACGTGCTGCCCGAGCTGCTGGACCGGGGGTTCCGGCCCGACCTCGTCACCGATCAGACGAGCGCCCACGACCCGCTCGGGGGCTACGTCCCCGCCGGGCTCTCGCTCGAGGAGGCGGCCTCGCTCCGGGAGCGAGACCCGGCCGAGTACCAGGACCGCGCCCACCGCTCGATGGCCCGGCACGTCGAGGCCATGGTCGGGTTCCTCGACGCGGGGGCGTTGGTGTTCGACTACGGGAACAACCTCCGGGCCGGCGCCGAGGTCGGGGGGTACGACCGCGCCTACGCCTACCCGGGGTTCGTCCCGGCGTTCGTCCGGCCGATGTTCTGCGAGGGAAAGGGGCCGTTCCGGTGGGCCGCGCTGTCCGGCGACCCCGAGGACATCCTCAAGACGGACGCCGCCGTGGCGGGGCTGTTCCCGGGGAACGAACGGCTGCAGCGATGGCTGGCCATGGCGGAGGAGCGCGTGGCGTACCAGGGCCTGCCCGCCCGGATCTGCTGGCTCGGCTACGGCGAGCGGGCCAAGGCGGGCCTTCGGTTCAACGAGATGGTGGCGAGCGGAGAGCTCTCGGCGCCGATCGTGATCGGGCGGGACCACCTCGACTCCGGAAGCGTGGCCAGCCCGTACCGGGAGACCGAGGCCATGAAGGACGGCTCGGACGCGATCGCCGACTGGCCGATCCTCAACGCGCTGCTGAACACCGCGGCCGGCGCCCACTGGGTGAGCGTCCACCACGGCGGGGGCGTGGGGATCGGGTACTCGATCCACGCCGGCATGGTCGTGGTGGCCGACGGCACCGAGGAGTCGGCCTATCGCCTCGAGCGCGTCCTCACCACGGACCCCGGCACGGGCGTGATGCGCCACGCCGACGCCGGCTACGAGGAGGCGCTCGCCGTGGCGAAGGAGCGGGGCGTCCGGCTGCCCTGGCTGGAGTAGGTGCGGCTCTGCCTACCTCGTGTCCGACACGCGCTTCGTCAGCTCTCCGACGATCCACGATCGCTCGACCTCGGCGTCGGGCAGACCCCGGTCGCCGAGCCCGAGGGCACGCGCGGTCGCCGCGTAGAGCCTCGGCCCGGATCGATACCGTCGGGATCGGCCGTTGCCCTGCGGACGCAGGAGTCCAGCCGCGACGGCCCCGGCGAGGTCGTTGGTCGCCGTCGCGACACTCACGTCGGCGAGGGGCCGGTAGTACCGGGGCGTCACGTCCCGGCCGAAGAACCCATCCCAGACGGCGTTGGTCACGCGCGCGTCGAGGCCCGCATCCAGGATCGTCTGTTCGAGCGCCAACCAGAGCTGCCGCTGAACCCGCTCGCGGAGATCGAGTGCGCGAACCTGGTGAACCTGCGCCTCGATGTGCGAGCGTAGGAAGCTCGTCACATCCCTGTTGGGGTCGAACGTCGTCCCGAGCGAATCGAAGGACGCGTAGTAGTCCTCGAGGTGCCGGCCCCACCACTCCTCGAGAGACGTGAACTCGGGCAGCCTGAACCCGCCTCGGTACATGGCCAACGATGCGGCGACCCTCGACGTTCGTCCGTTTCCGTCCCGGAACGGGTGGATCGCCGCCAGCGCCACGTGGATCCAGGCGGCACCGACGGCCGGGTGTGCGTGCCCGCCCTCCATCGACGCGCAGGCGAGGTCCACGAGCTCGGCCAGCTGCTGCGAGGCGGGTGGCTCGAAGACGGTGTCGCCCGACCGTCGATTCACGATGAAGGTCGGGCCCTCGCGGAATCGACCCGCGCCGGCGCCTACTCCTAATCTCCTAGGAATTCAGGAGATTGTTCGCCGATTCACCTACCACGCGGCGATATCACGCACGGTCGGAAGGGCAGCGTCAAGCCCGGCCGCCGTTGCCGGAGGCGTGGTCGGCCGCCTCCGACGAGGCGTAGCCGGGATCCGTCCGGTACACGAGGTAGTCGACGGAGGCCCAGATCGACTTCGAGAAGGGCCAGAACAGGAGCGGAACGACGATCGCGACGCCGATCGAGGCGATCGTCAGCGCGGCCACGTGCACGTCGGGCAGGTCGACGACGAGCCAGACGATCAGCAGCGCGAGCCACACGACCGCCGTGACCCCATAGTTCACGACCATCGCGCCGAGGAACCCGCCCTCCTCCCGTTCCAGGCGGAGGCCGCACCGCGGGCAGCGCTGCCGGATCCTGAACCAGGACGCGAAGAGCCCGCCCCCACCGCATCGGGGGCACCGCCGGACCGCCCCGCGCGCCAACGTGGCGAACCCGCCCGGCCCCCTGCTGGGGCGGTCAGCGGACGGAGCCGCCGGGCGGTCGAGGTCGTCGAACGGCCCGCTCATCGGTTCCTACCGTACGCGCCGGCGTCCCGCGGGCGGAAGGGAACCGCTAGCCTTCGGAGCCGTGCCGGTACGCGTGGGAGAGCCGCTGTCGCTTCGCGACGTCGTCGAGGTCGCGAACGGCGGCGCCGTCGAGCTCGGCCCGGCCGCGGCCGAGCGGATCCGGGCGGCGCGCGCGGTGGTGGAGCGCGTCGTCGCCTCGAACGCGACCGTCTACGGCGTCACCACGGGGTTCGGCAGCCTGGCGAACGTGCGCATCGATCCCGGCGAGGCCGACGCGCTCCAGCGCGCCATCGTCCGGTCCCACGCGACGGCCGTCGGCCGTCCGCTCTCCCGGCAGGAGGCGCGGGCGATGCTGCTGCTCCGGGCGCACGTGCTCGCGCTCGGCCACTCGGGCGTGCGCGTGGAGATCGTCGAGCGGATGGTCGAGCTGCTCAACCTCGACCTCGTGCCGGTCGTGCCCGAGCAGGGCTCGCTCGGCGCCTCCGGCGACCTGGCGCCGCTGGCGAACCTGGCGCTCCCGCTCCTCGGGCTCGGTCGGGTGTTCGAAGGACCGGAGCCGGAGCCGGTGCCGGCCGTGGACGCGCTCGCGCGGGCCGGCCTCGCGCCGATCGAGCTGCGCGCGAAGGAGGGGCTCGCGCTCGTCAACGGCACCCAGGGGATGCTGGCGATCGGAGTCCTCGCGGCGGATCGCGCCGCCCGGCTCGTCCGCACCGGCGAGGCCGTGGCCGCGATGAGCATCGAGGCGGCGCTCGGCTCGGACCGGGTGTTCGACGAGCGGCTCGTGTCGCTTCGGCCGCACCCGGGCGTGATCGCGTCCGCCTCGAACCTGCGACGGCTCCTCGCCGACAGCGAGATCGTGGCGTCGCACCGCGACGACCCGCATCTCGTGCAGGACGCGTACTCGCTCCGCTGCGCGCCCCAGGTGATCGGTGCGACGCGGGACGCGCTCCGGTACGCGACGTCCGTGCTCGAGGTCGAGGCGAACGCCGTCTCCGACAACCCGATCGTGCTCGCCGACGGCGACGAGATCCTGTCCGGCGGCAACTTCCACGGGCAGCCCGTGGCCGTGGCGCTCGACGCCCTCGCCGTGGCGATCGTTCCGCTGGCCGGCATCGCCGAGCGCCGCCTCTACCGCATGCTCGATCCGGTGCGCAGCAACGGGCTTCCGGCGTTCCTGGTGCAGCGGAGCGGCGTGAACTCGGGGTTCATGCTCGTGCAGTACACCGCCGCGTCGCTGGTCTCGGAGTGCAAGAGCCTGGCGCATCCCGCGTCGGTGGACTCGATCGACTCGTCGGCGGGTCAGGAGGACCACGTGAGCATGGGCATGACCGCCGCCCGGCACGCCCGCGACGTGGTCGCGAACGCCGAGGTGGTCGTGGCGCTCGAGGCGATGGCGGCGGCGCAGGCCCTGGACCTCCGGTTGCCGCTCGAGCCCGCCTCCGGCACGCGCGCCGCCCGCGACGCGATCCGTGCCCGGGTCCCGTTCCTCGACGCCGACCGCGAGCTGGGACCGGACATCGAGGCCACCGTGGACCTGGTGCGGAGCGGCGAGCTCGTCACCGCGGTCGAGGGGGCGGTCGGCCCGCTGGAGTGACCGGCCGTCAGTGGTACACGACCACGCGCGTCCCGTAGTCCGCGAGGCCGTACACCCAGAGCGCGTTCCAGTAGGGGATCCGGACGCAGCCGTGGCTCGCCGCGTAGGTCGGCACGTCCGTCCAGCCGTGCAGCGCCCGGTTCCCGTCGAAGAAGCTCGGGTAGTAGAGATGGTTCGGGCTGAACCCGGCGATCTTGCGGACGACATGGAAGAGCCCGTCCCGGGTGGGGGTGCTCGGCTTGCCGGTTGAGACGTGCAGGATGTCGATGATCTCGCCCTCGGAGACCGCGTACAGGACCTGGCGTGTCTGGTCCACCTCGAAGTGGAAGTCGTGCCAGGTCCGGCGGGGCCGGGGGGTCCTTGGGTCGGCCAGCGCCCGCCACGTGGCCGTATCGACGGAGGAGGTCCGGCTCATCCCCTGCACCTTGTGGAACGCGATGACGGCGTCCCCGGTGCGCGAGTCGTAGAGGCCGTCCGTCGCGCCGACCAGCCGGTAGTGCAGCTCGACGAGTCGCGCCTCCAGCGCTCGGACGGGGGCGCCGCGCGAGCCGACGTGCAGGGACGGCATCGCCGTCGCCTGCGGATCCGTCACGTCGACGTCTCCCACCAGGTCCTCGGCGGCGAACGACGCGCGGGCCCGGTAGGTCCCCGGCTGCGTCGTCCGGAACGTGGCGTGGAATCCGCCGGCGCTTCCCATCGCGACCCGGCGCTCCTGGAGGACGCGCCCGCCCTGCACGAGCGCGACGTCCACGGGCTCGCCGGGCCTCGCGGGCCTGACCGAGCCGCGGATCGAGACGCGACCGAACAGCCGGATCTCCGACATCCGCACCGCGACGACCGCGCGCACCGAGACCGTCACCTCGCCGCTCGCGGCCCCGTTCCACTCCGCGTGGTACGCGTCCGTTCGCTGCGGCTGGACGGAGACCGAGAACCGGCCGCCGGCGTCCGTCGTCGCGGTGCCGACCGCCTGGCCCGTCCCGTTCAGGACGCGGACGCTCTGGCCGGCGGACGGCGGCGAGATCTCGCCGGACAGCTCCACCCGAGCCCCGATCGAAACCCGATGGACCGACGTCTCGAGCGTGACGGACCCGGTCGTCTGCGCCCCGGCGGCGATCGGCCACGCCATGGCGGCGACGAGCAGGACGGCGAGCGGGAGGGGTCGCCTCATCGTCCTCCCACCCTCCTTCCTCCGACGTAGGTGTGCAGCACCGGATCGTGGCCCGGCCGGTACGGCACGTCGCGGACCCCGACCCCGTCGAGCACCACGAGGTCGGCGCGCATGCCGGGAGCCAGGGTACCGTGCGCGGCATCGAGACCCAGGACCCACGCGGCGTTGACCGTGGTCGCGGCAAGGGCCTCGAGCGGCGTCATCGCGTACAGCGAGCAGGCGACGGCGATCGCCTCCGGCATCGAGACGACCGGGGACGTTCCGGGGTTGCAGTCGGTGGCGACCGCGATCGCCGCCCCGGCCCCGACGAGCGCCCGGACGTCCGGCGGCGAGGAGCGCAGGAACAGCGTCGAGGTGGGCAACACCACGGCGGCGGTCGAGGGCGCGCCACCCAGCGCGGCGATGCCGGCGGGGGAGACCCGGTTGAGGTGGTCGGCGCTCCTCGCGCCCAGTCCGACCGCCGCCTCGGCGGCGCCCGACGCCCCGAGCTGGTCGGCGTGGCACCGCAAGGGCAGCCCGTGCGCCGCGGCGGCCTCGCTCACCGCCCGGAGGTCGTCGAGCGAGAACGCGATGTCCTCCACGTACACGTCCACGGCGTCCGCGAGCCCCTCGGCGGCCGCGGCCGGGATCAGTTCCTCGCACACCGCCCGCACCCAGTCGGCGCGGGTCGAGCCGGAAGGGACGGCGTGACAGCAAAGGAGCGTCACCGTGCACGTCTGCGGGGCTTCGGCGGCGAGCCGTCGCGCCAGCCGCGCCTGGCGCAGCTCGGCCTCGACCGACAGGCCGTAGCCGGTCTTGAGCTCGAGCGCGGTGGTGCCGTGGTCGGCCATCTCCTGCACGAGCGGCCGGCAGAACGCGAGCACCTCGTCGTCGGAGGCCGCGGCCAACAGGCGGGCGCTCCGGTAGATGCCGCCCTCGCCGTGGAGCTCGCGGTAGGAGACGCCCAAGAGCCGGGCCTCGAACTCGTCGGCCCGCCACCCGACGAACGGCAGGTGCGTGTGGCAGTCCACGAACCCGGGGACGATCGTGCAGCCCTCGAACCACTCCGGCTCGATCCCGGCCAGGTCCTCCGCCGGCCCCACGAACGTGACGATCCCGTCCTCCCAGGCGACGGCGCTCGGGGCGCCCGTCTCGCGGGCCCACGGGCCGTCGCCGCGGGCGATGCCGGCGGGCGTGGCGAGGTTCGAGGCGGCGACGGCGCCGCGGGCGGGCTCGGGCACGGCGCCATCCAAGGGCAGCGGGCGATGGGGCGCAAGCGCGTCCGTAGACTGCGGCCGTGAGCGAGGGGGAGCCGGGGTTCCGCGAGGTGGTCCGGACCCCCGAGGTCCGGGCGGCCGTGGCCGGGACGTTCGTGATCATGCTCGGCTTCGGCATCGTCTCGCCGGTCCTGCCGAGCTACGCGCGGAGCTTCGGCGTCGACAAGGCCGCGGTCGGCCTCCTGATCTCGGTCTTCGCCTTCGCCCGGCTCGTGGCTGATCCGTTCGTCGGTCGCTTCATCGATCGGCACGGCGAACGGGCCATGACGACCCTCGGCGCCGGGATCGTCGGCCTCTCCTCGATCGCCGCGGGTCTCGCGCCGAACTTCCCGCTCCTGCTCCTGCTTCGGGGGCTCGGCGGCTTCGGCTCCTCCCTCTTCTTCGCCTCGCTCCTCTCGTTCCTGCTGCGAACGATCCCGCCGGAGCGATCGGGCCGGGTGATGAGCGTCTACTACGGATCGTTCAACGTGGGCTTCATCGCCGGGGGGCCGTTGGGCGGCCTGGTCGCCAACCTGTTCGGGCTCGCCAGCCCCCTGCACGTGTACGGATCGGCCTGCTTCGTGTCCGCGTGGCTGTTCTGGCGGACGATGCGCGACCCCGTGCGGCAGGACGGGGAGCGCCGCAAGGGCGGGATCCGCCGCCTGCCGTGGAGCCGGCCGCTCGTCACGGTGCTCGCCGTGAACGGCGCCTATCTGTGGATGGTGGGCGCGGTCTTCTCGACCCTCGTCCCGCTGTTCGGAAAGGACGAGGTGGGGCTCGGCCTGGGCGGCGTGGGCTTCGCGCTCGCGATCGTGACCGGGGTCGAGCTCGTCTGCCTCTTCCCTGCGGGCAAGATGACCGACCGGTCCGGGCGCAAGGCCGTGCTCGTGCCGTCGCTGGCCGGGCTGACCGCGCTCACGGCGATCCTCGGGTTCGCCACGTCGGCGGTCGTGTTCCTGGGCCTCATGGCGGTGCTCGGCGCCTCGAGCGGGTACGCGGGCGTCCCCCCGGCACCGATGCTGTCCGACGTGACGCCGGAGGAGCTGAAGGGGTCGGCGGTCGCGATGTTCCGCCTCGTCGGCGACGTGGGCTTCGTCCTCGGACCGGTCGTTGCGGGATGGACCGCGCAGCACTTCGGCTACCCGGCCGCCTTCGCGGTGAGCGCGGCCCCCACCGCCCTGGCCCTCGGACTGGTCCTGTCGATCCCGGAGACCATGCGGCGGCTGCCGGCGACCGGCGAGGCTGCGGGGTTCTGAGGAGGAGGTCGCCGTGCTCGTCCGCGCGTCGACGCTGATCCCCGCGACACCCCAGACGTTGTGGGACGAGCTTGTCCGGTGGGAGGACCAGGCGCGGTGGATGACGGACGCGGACTCCGTGCGCGTGCTGAGCCTGGTCCGCGAGGGCCCGGGGGTGCGCCTGGCCGTTCGGACGCGCGTGCTGAACGTGCCGCTGTTCACCGAGCAGCTCGAGGTCACCCTGTGGGATCCGCCGCGCCGGCTCGTGATCGCCCACCGGAGCTTCGTCCGAGGCCTGGGCATTTGGGCACTCACGCCGGAGGGCCCCGGCACGAGGCTGCTGTGGATGGAGCAGATCGCGCTGCCGGTGCCGTTCCTCGGCGAGCTCGCGCTGCTCGCGTACCGGCCCTTCCTCGGCCGGACGATGCGCCGGGCTCTGCAGCGCCTGGGCGCCACCTTCGGGTGAGGCCGGGGTAGCATCGCGGTGACAGCAGGGGAGTCCGGTGCACCGGGCTGAGAGGCGGGCTGCGCGGCCCGCGACCCTTGGAACCTGATCCGGTTCACGCCGGCGGAGGGAGCGCAGATGGGCTCAGGTGGCGGAGCGGTAGCCCAACGAACGGCCTCGAGCAGCGCAGCGGTGGCCCGAAGCTGATGGCGTCGAGCATCGCCGAGCGGTTGGAGCGGGTCCTCGAGCGCGAGGCTCCCGCGTGGGGCATCCGGCCCGTCCCGCCCGATCGCAGGACGCTGTCGGGGCTCGACCTCGCGGTCCTGTGGGGCGACCTCTCGGTCGGCCTGCTCGTGATGGTGACCGGGGCCCTCCTCGTGCCGGCCCTAGGCCTGGGGCCCGCCCTCCTCGCGATCGCCGTGGGGAGCGCCCTCGGCTGCGTCCCGCTCGCGCTCGTGGCCCTGGCCGGCGAGCGCGAGCGCGTCCCCACGATGGTGCTGCTGCGCCCCGTGCTCGGAACGCGCGGATCGTTCCTGCCCTCGGCGCTCAACGTCGTGCAGCTCGTGGGGTGGACGGCGGTCGAGTTCTGGGCCATGGGCGAGGTGGCGAACGTGGCGTCCGTGCGCCTGTTCGGGCTCGACGCGCGGAACCTGTGGGTCGCGATCGTCGCCGTGATCTGCACGGCGCTCGCCGCCGGCGGCCCGGTGCTCGTCGTCCGCCGGTGGCTCGAGCGGTTCGGGATCTACGTGCTGATCGGCACCGCGGTGTGGATCACGGTCGAGGTGCTCCGGGCCGGAGACCTCGGCGCAGCGTGGCGGGCTCCCGGTCGGGGCGGGCTGCCGTTCTGGCTCGGCGTCGACCTCGTCCTCGTGATGCCCGTCTCGTGGCTCCCGCTCGCCGCCGACTACAACCGGTTCGCGAGGTCGGGGTCGCGCGGCGCCGCGGGGACCTACGCCGGGTACCTCGTCGGCAACGCCTGGTTCTACGGACTCGGAGTCCTGCTCGCGCTGGCCGCGGGCGCGAGCGCCGACGTCGTCGGCATCGGCTCGTCGATCGTGGCGCTCGCCGGCGGCGGGCTGGTGCTCCTCGCGCTGCTCGTGGGCGAGAGCGACAACGCGTTCGCCGACATCTACTCGGCCGCCGTCTCGGTCCAGAACGTCGCGCCCGACGTCCCGCAGCGAGGGCTGGTAGCCGTGGTCGGGGGACTGGGGTTCCTGCTCGCGCTCGTCCTGTCGATGGAGAGCTACGAGCTGTTCCTGCTCCTCGTCGGCTCGGTCTTCGTCCCTCTGTTCGGCGTGTTCGCCGCCGACTACTTCGTCCGGCGGGGCGGGGCCTACGGCGAGGACGCCCTGTTCGCCAGCACGGGGATCCGATGGGCGGCGTTCGTCCCGTGGGCGGCGGGGTTCGTCGCCTACCACTGGAGCGTCGCGACGGGGCCGCAGGCGTGGGTGGACGCGGTCCGGACCGTCCTCGCCGACTGGCTCCGGCTGCCGTACCCGCTGTTCGGATCGCGGATCGGGGCCAGCCTGCCGAGCTTCGCCGTCGCGTTCGCGCTCGGCCTGGCCCTCGTGCGCCGGGACGCTACCCGGCGGTCGGCGCCGGAGGAGGAGGAGCCGTCACGATCAGCACGACCGCAGGATCCGGCGACGCGTTCGTGATCGAGAGCTCGGAGGCCGCCGGCACGAGCGCCGTCTCCCACTGCTCGCGCCGCTTGCGGCTCCGGCCCACCTGCACCACGACCCGGCCCGTCACGACCACGACGACGGCGTCGGACCCGCGATCGGAGATCGGGCCGAGGCTCTGATTCCGGTCCAGGCAGACGACCTCCGACCACAGGCGGTCGGTCTCGAACAGCGTCGCGTGATGCGGTCCGTCCTCGTCGAAGTGCACGAGATCGCGCAGGTCACGGGCCTCCACGGACCGCAGGGTACCGTCCCACGGCCGGACCATCCGGCCGGCGAGCGCGACCGGCCGCACCCGGTGGCGCCCCGATAGACTCCCCCTTCGGCCGACGACGCAAGGAGTGTGCGGTGCCCACCTTCTCGTTCTCGACGAACCTCCCAGCCGCGACCGCGGCCGACGTCCTGGTCCTGCCCGTCTTCGAGGGCCCGGAGGCCGGTCCCGGCGTTCGCGACATCAAGGGGATCGACCTGCTCGATCTGTATCGATCCTCCGGCGCCAAGGGCAAGCGCGGCGAGAGCCTCCTGGTTCCGAACACGGGGATCGAGGGGCTGACCGCGCGATCCGTCCTGCTCCTCGGCGTGGGCAAGCGCTCGGCCGCGAGCCCCGACGCGTGCCGCCGGGCCATCGGACGGGTGGCCGGCCAGCTGGCCAAGCGCTCGCGCATCGCGACCACGCTGCCGCAGATCGCCGCCCGCGCGTTCGACGACGCCGTCCAAGCGACCGTCGAGGGGCTCGTGCTCGGCTCGTACCGCTTCGACCGCTACAAGTCCAACGGCGAGCGCTCGGCGCTCGAGGAGGTCACGGTCCTCGGCGCCCCGAAGGCCGAGGCCCGCGCGGCGAGGGCGGCGCTCGAACGCGGCCGCGTGGTCGCCGAGTCCCAGGCCTGGGCGCGCGACCTGGTCAACACGCCCGCGCTCGACCTCTCGCCGGCGCAGCTGGCGAAGGAGGCGCAGGCCATGGCCAAGGAGGTCGGCCTCGTCGCCAGGGTGTGGAACGAGACCGAGCTGAAGCGCGAGGGCTTCGGCGGCATCGTCGGCGTGGGGCAGGGGAGCGTGAACCCGCCCCGGCTGATCGAGCTGCGCTACGAGGGCGCCGGGAAGCAGCACGCGCCGATCGCGCTCACGGGCAAGGGCATCGCGTTCGACTCGGGCGGCCTGTCGATCAAGGACGCCGCCAACATGGAGACGATGAAGTGCGACATGGGCGGGGCCGCCTCGATCCTGGCGACGATGCGGGCCATCGCGCTGCTCAAGCCGCGGGTGAACGTCATCGCGGCCATCCCGTCGTCCGAGAACATGCCGAGCGGCTCCGCGATCCGGCCCGGCGACGTCCTGCGCCACCGCAACGGGAAGACGTCCGAGGTCCTGAACACCGACGCGGAGGGCCGCCTCGTCCTGGCCGACGCGCTGGCATATCTCGCGGAGTCCTCGCCGAAGGTGATCATCGACACCGCCACGCTCACGGGCGCGTGCATGGTCGCGCTGGGCGAGGACCTGTGGGGCGCGATGGGCACCGATCGCCGGCTCGTCCGCGACGTGCTCGCCGCCGGCGAGGCGGCCGGCGAGCCCGGGTGGGAGCTCCCGCTGTACGAGCCGTACCGCCGGATGATCGACTCCGAGGTCGCCGACATGAAGAACGTCGGCAAGCGGTGGGGCGGCGCGATCACGGCCGGCCTGTTCCTGCGCGAGTTCGTCGGCGACGTCCCCTGGGTCCACATCGACATCGCCGGACCCGCGTTCGCCGAGCGTGCGGGCGACTACTGGCCGAAGGGCGCGACGGGCGTCCCGGTTCGCACGCTGGTCCGCTACGTGCTGTCGCAGGCCGCCCCCCGCGGGCGGTGACCACGGAGGATCCGGCCGCGGAGGGATCCGGCCCGGCCCTGGCCGTCTTCGCGCACCCCGACGACGCCGAGATCTCCGCGGGCGGCACGCTCGCGAAGTGGGCGGCCACGGGGCGCGAGGTGCATCTGCTGGTGCTCACGAACGGCGACCGCGGCTCGCAGGACCCCGCGCTCGACCGCGCCGAGCTCGCCCGGATCCGCGCCCGCGAGACCGTCGAGGGAGCCCGGGTCCTCGGCCTGTCGAGCGCGACGGTGCTCGACGTCCACGACGGTGACCTGGAGAACACGCCGCAGATCCGCGCCGAGGTCGTCCGGGCGATCCGGCGCGTCCGGCCCACCACGGTCGTCTCGTGCGACCCGACGGCGTGGTTCTTCGAGAACCGCTACTACAACCACTCCGACCACCGCACGGCCGGCGTGATCGCGCTCGACGCGGTGTTCCCCGGCGCCGGCAACCCCCACTACTTCACCGACCACCTGCAGGAGGGACTCGATCCGCACGACGTTGCCCACGTGTGGCTGGGATGGACGCTCGAGCCCAACCACCGGGAGGACGTCACCGGGTTCCTCGAGACCAAGCTCGCCGCGCTGGCCGAGCACGACAGCCAGCTCGCCGAGGGCATCCGCTTCTTCGAGCAGGAGCTCACGAAGGAGGCCGAGGAGGCCGGCGGCGCGATCGGCGCCCGCCACGCCGAGGAGTTCCGCGTGCTCGACCTGTCCTGAGGCAAGCCGCCCTCGCGTTGATGAAGACATCCCTGCGCCATTCGCGCCCACCGATACGCTGAGCGACGATGGCGCGCAGGGATCGTTGCCCGCGGTGTCGGGGCCGAGGTTGGATCATCGTGCGAACCAACTGGGCCGCTTTCTTGTTCTGGTGGGTGGCGGTGTTGCTGGATCGGCCCTTCTTCGACAGCGAGACGTGTCCGACATGCGGCGGCTCGGGTCGGACTCCATGGCGAGTGGAGTAGCACGCCGCGCGAGCGTCGTCTTGCGGGAGGAAGGAAGGTTCGACCGCTACGGCTTGACGCCGACCGCGAAGGCGACGTCGCGGAAGTCGTTGAGGGGATCGGCGAAGCGGTCCGCGAAGACCTCGCGGCCTCGCGCGATCATCGACGCGTAGCCGCTCTCGCCGAGCATCGACCGGACGAAGCGGCCGGTGGCCCACGTGGACAGGCCCTCCACGTACTCGTCCAGCCCGTACGTGAAGTGGTACCGGCGGATCTCGGTTCGGACGTGACGGAGGCCCGCGTCCATCAGCGCCTCCTCGAGCGCCTCGCGGTCGCGGAAGCGCTCGCGCCAGGGGAGCCGCTCGTTGAGCGCCGGCTGCAGGATCTCGCGCGGCACCGCCCGCTCGACGATCTCGGTCCAGGTGCGCGACAGCTCGTCCTCGCCGTCCGCCCACGCGCTGAGGGCCAGCCGACCGCCGGGGCGGAGCACCCGGAGCATGTCGAAGAGAGCGGTCTGGTACTTGGTGAAGTGCGCGAGCACGAAGTTGGCGACCACCGCGTCGAACGATCCGTCGCGGAACGGCAGGTCGATGGCCTCGGCGGCGGCCGTGGCGACCGACGGTCGCGCTCGCCGGCCCACCGCGAGCATCCCCAGCGACTGGTCGACCCCGAACGCCGTCGCCCCGGCCTGCGCCGCGGCCTCGGCGGCCACCCCCGTCCCCGTCCCGACGTCCAGGACCCGCGACCCGGGGCCCGCCCCCGCCACCGCGACGAGATCCCGCGCGGGCTGGGCGAGCCGGGACGCGTGGATCCGCTCGTACGTCTCCGCGACGCCGTCGTAGCTGCGCCAGCCGTCCATCGGGAGCCCAGCCTACCCGTCGATCTCGCATCCGAGGGATCGCCCGGCGCCAGCCGGTAGGCTGTGCCGCGGGCATGCGGGAGACGAGGTGACCGGCCCGGCCGGCGTGACGGCGCTCGTGCTCGCGGAGACGGTGGCGGGCGGTCTGGTGCTGCTGTTCCTGACCCCGCTGTGGAACGAGGTGAAGCGGGGGTTCTTCACGCTCACCGGGTCGATCCTGCTCGCCCTGACCGCCGCGGCGTGGGCGTCCGTCGACGCCGGCCTCGTCCGGGGAAGCGGGGCGGGGACCTGGGCGCTCCGTCTGTCGATCGTGCTGGCGGCGCTCCTGCTGGCCTGCGTCGCACTGCTGTTCGCGCGACGGCAGGCGTTCGCCCGCGCGCTCGGGTTCGCCGCCGCGCCGGTGGCGATCGCCCTGCTCGTCGCGATGGCGGGCACCGCGGAGGGTTCCTCGGTCGTCGCGATGCTGCAGCTGCTGGCCGGGGCGGCCTTCCTTGGGGCGGTCATGGATGGGCTGCTGCTCGGCCACTGGTACCTCACCGACCGCGGCCTGACGCGAACGCCGATCAACCGGACGACGAACCTGCTCCTCGTCGGCGTCGTGCTCGAGGCGGCGGCGCTGCTCCTCGGCGGGTTCGGCCCCACCGAGGCCAGCTCGCAGTTCAACCCTCTCCTCACGTCGGCCGGTCTGGCCTCGTGGATCGCGCTGGGGATGGTCGCGACGACCGCGCTCATCGCCGTGATGATCCGGCTCACGCTGAAGGGCGCGAGGTCCTCGGCCGTCCAGGCGGCCACCGGGTTCTTCTACCTCGCCGTGATCACGGCGATGACGGCCGAGTTCGCGGCCAAGGTCCGCTTCCTTCCCTGACCCCGATGGACGCCGTGGTGATGATCGGTGGGCTGGCGCTCGAGGGCGCGGCGTGGTGGGTGGTGGCGTTCCGCCGAGGGGACGTGTGGCGGGCCACGGTTCCCGCGCTCGTCGCGATCGGTCTCGCCGCCCTGGTCGCCGGTCCTCCCGCGTGGTCGCCCGCCGTCCATCCCGCGGTCGCCGTGGGCGGTGGCGCGGCGGCCGGCGTGGCGCTGTACCTCGCGACGCGCGCGTTCGTGGCCGTGGTCGCGCCGTGGGAGAGCTTCCACCGGCACTCGCTGGCGATGTACCTGCGGCAGGGGGAGCGGTCCCTGGCCCACGCGCTCGTGCTGTCGGTGGTCCTGTCGGTCCCGGGGGAGGAGATGTTCTGGCGTGGGTTCTTCCAGCGCCAGCTGCTCGACGCGTTCGGGGGCCGGGCCGCGCTGGCCGCCCTCGTCACGTGGGCCGCGTTCGTCGCGGCCAACCTGCCGAGCGCGAACCTCGCGATCGTGGCCGGCGCCGTGGTCGGCGGGGCGGCCTGGACCGGATTGGGGTGGTGGTGCGGCGGCGCCCTCGCGCCGCTCGCCTCGCACGCGGTGTGGACGGCGCTGATGCTCTCGTTCCCCGTCGTTCGCGGGGCCGAGGTCGGGCCGTGAACGACCTGCCCGACGACGTCCGGGCCGTCCTGGAGCGCGGCGCGTTCTGCCACGTGGCCGCGCTCACCCCGATCGGGCCCCACGTGACCCCGATGGTGTTCTCGATCGCCGGCGGGCGGGTATGGGTGACGACCTCGAGGCGATCGGTCAAGGCGCGCGCCTGGAGGTCGGATCCTCGCACGGCCGGGCTCGTGCGGGCCGGAGACGAGGCCGTCGTGTTCACCGGCGTCGCCGTGACGCACGACGCCCTCGAGCCCTCGTCGTGGGCCCGCTCGCTCGCGGAGACCCCCGTGCTCTCGCTCGCGGCGGCGCGCTTCACACGGAAGAACGCGCGGTTCTTCGCCGGCTACGCCGTCGACGCCCACGCCGTGCCGCTGGCCTGGACCCCCCCGGGCCGCGTCTTCGTCGAGATGCGGATCGACCGTGTGGCCCTGCTGGGAGCGGAGGGGGCGCCCCGGGGGTGGGGGACGTGGCGGGAGGCCGACGTGCCCTCCGCGCCGCGCTTCAGGGCCGCCCGAGCGGGCGAGGCGCCGCTCGCGGCGCTGCCCCCGGCGATCCGGATCGCGCTCGGCGACCGGGGCCGGGGCTCGCTCGCGGTCGACGGGGGGGAGGGCCCCGTCGTCCTGCCCGTGGCGTGGGCGGTCGAGGGGTCGGGCCTGTACGCGATCGCGAGCGAGGCGACGATGGCGCTCGCGGCGCCGGCTGGGGCGACGCCCCGCGTGGCGTTGGGGATCGACCGCCCGGCGTCGTGGCGGGCCCGGGAGATGGTCGGCGCCATGGTGCGGGGCACGGCGTCGATCCACGTGGCCCGGTGCCTGGCCTCGGGCGGTCGCTCCGCGCGCGCCGTGGCGTCGGCGGCGGGCGCAGGATCCGAGGACGCGGTCGTCGCCACGATCCGTCCGGAGCGCGCCGTGTGGTGGCGGGGCTGGGAGAGCGGGACGGTGACGGTGTGACCACGGTGTCGGTCTCGGTCGACGTGGACGCGCCGCCCGAGCGCGTGTGGGCGGTGATCTCGGACCCGGCCAATCTGCCGCACTGGAATCGCCACATCGTTCGCGTGGTGGGGGTGCCGGCCACCGGGCTCGCTCTGGGTGTGCGGTACGTGACCGAGATGCGGTTCATGGCGGTTCGGGCCAAGGTGCGCGCCGAGGTCCTGGAGTGGGACCCGCCACGCCGCGCCTCGATCTTGCTCACGGGGGTGCTCGACGCCACCGTGACCTCGACGGTCGAGCCGCGGGGCGCCGGGCGGAGCCGCCTCGAGCACGTGGTGGAGTACCGCTTCCGCGGCGGGCCCGTGGGCGAGCTGGTGGCGAGCAGCCTGCGTCTCGTCGGCGGCGCACAGTACGCCCTCCGTCACGGCACCCAGGCGCAGAAGGTCGAGATCGAGTCGGGCGTCGGGCGCGACTGAACGCGGATCGATCAGTCGCCGTCGGGCTTGCGGAGCCGACGTCGCTCCTCGCGGCCCGGGCGGCCGACGAAGTACCCGATCACGAACCCGAGGATCCCCGCCACGGCGATCACGGTGACGACCCGCGCCTGTGTCTGGAAGACCAGGAAGTTGACGCGCACGGGCTTGAAGTTCAGCGCTGCGAACGCGACCAACAGGACGGCCAGGACGCCGATCAGGACCTGCTTCGGCGTGAGGCCGGATCGCGTGGGGGCCTCCGGGATGGGGCCGTCGGGATCCCGATGGCCCTCCGACCCGAGGTCGTCGCCCCGTCGCATCGCGTCCTCCTCCCTCCGGTCCCGGATCCGGTCCGGGGCCCTCGACCGATCGTCGCATATCATCGCCGCCCGTGAGGGCGCGCAGGCTGATCCGGGCGACGGGGATCTTGGGAGCCGCCGTCGCGGTCGGGGTGTGGAGCTCGGGGGGCCGGGGTCGCGAGCTCGACCGGGAGGCGTTCCGAGCCCTGAACCGCGATCGAGGTCCGGTCGCCGACGCCGTGCTCCATGGCGTCACGGAGCTCGGCTCGATCTGGGCGCCGATCGGCGCGGGGGCCGTGCTCGCGGCCGCCGGCCGGCGGCGGGCGGCGGCGCGGGGCCTCGCCGCGGCCGGGGCGACGTGGCTCGCCGGCCAGGGCCTGAAGAAGCTCTTCCTTCGACCGCGCCCGTACGTCGACGATCCGTCCGGGACCCGCCTTCTGATCGGGCCGCCGCGCGCCACCTCGTGGCCGAGCAGCCACCCGGCCGTGCTCCTGGCGTTCACGACCGTCGCCGGCCGCGAGGTGGGCGCGAGGGCTCGGGGCCGGGCCGCCCTGGACGGGCTGGGACTCCTCGTGGGGCTGTCGAGGACCTACGTGGGCGTGCACTACCCGGCCGACGTGGTGGGCGGGGTGCTCATGGGAAGGGCAGTGGCCGCCGTGATCTCGGACGGAGCGCGCCCGGGCGGCGCCGGGATCGACGGATAGACTCGGCGCCGTGATCCCTCTCGTCGGCGCCATCGGATGGCCCGTGATCGACCGGTGGCACATCTTCGGCGCGTTCGCGATCAGCCCCCATGGCGTGATGATCGCGGTCGGCTACCTCTTCGGCGCGTGGATCCTGTCGCACGAGGGGCCCAAGCGCGGGCTCACCGTCGAGCACATCAACTCGATGGTCTTCTGGTCCCTGGTCGGGACGATCATCGGCGCCCGGCTGTTCTTCGTCATCGGCCACTACTCCGAGTTCGACTCGATCGGGGAGATGCTCGCGGTCTGGAGGGGCGGGCTCACGATCATGGGCGGCATGGCCGGGGCGGTCCTGATCAACGTGCCGCTGATGCGCCGGTACGGCTATCGGTTCTTCCAGGTCATGGACGGCGCCGTGATCGGGCTGGCGTTCGGCATCGCGTTCGGCCGGATCGGCGACCTCATCATCGGCGACCACTACGGCAAGCCGACGAGCTGGCTTCTCGCGTTCCAGTACAAGGGCACCGGGGTGCCGGCGGGGTTCGCCTGTGCCGCCGACACCTGTACGACGACCCTTCAGGGCAACCAGGTCCTCGAGCTCACGCACCGGGGCGCCACGCTGACCTCCTCGACCGGGGAGATCCTCGGGACCGGCGTCGGGATCCACCAGACGGCGCTGTACGACATGATCCTCGCGACCCTGCTGTTCCTCGTGCTGTATCTGCTCTCGCGGAGCCCCCGCCGGGTCGGGGTGCTGACGCTGACGTTCGGGGCCTGGTACGGCGGCTCCCGCGTCCTCGAGGACTTCCTCCGCGTCGACAAGCACATCTTCGGGCTGACCGGGAGCCAGTGGACCGGGATGACCGTGTCGATCGTGTGCCTGGTCACGCTGACGGTCTGGGCGCTCCGCCGGGATGCGGGCCGTCCACCCGACGACCGCGAGCCGATCTCCGACGCCGTCGCGGCCTGACGCCGCTCCCGAAGCGCCGGCCGTTCCGGCGGATCCGCTCCCCGAACTGGACGAGTCTCAGTGGGCGTGGCCCTGGTGGCCGCCGGAGGCGGCGGCCGCTCCCGGCTGGGCCATGAGCGGCAACGGCTTGCCCACCTTCGTCCGAGACGTCCGGGCGAGCTCCCGGGCGGCCGCGCGCAGCGCCTCGCCCGCGGGGGAGTCGGGGTGGCTCACGACGATCGGCATGCCGGCGTCGCCCCCCGCCCGGAGCAGCGGCATGAGCGGGACCTGCGCCAGGAGCGGGACGCCGAGCGTGTCGGCGGCCTCCTGCCCGCCGCCCTCGCCGAAGATCGCCTCGCGCTCCCCGCAGTGCGGGCAGACGAACCAGGACATGTTCTCGATCACGCCGACGGGTCGCAGGTTGGTGCGCTCGGCCATCTTGCCGGCGCGCTCGGCGACCTTGCGGGCGGCCTCCTGCGGCGTGGTGACCACGAGCATCGACGCGCCGGGCAGGAACGAGGCCAGGCTGATCGACACGTCGCCGGTGCCGGGAGGAAGGTCGCAGAGCAGGAAGTCCAGGTCGCCCCAGTAGACGTCGCCCAGGAACTGCTCGATCGCCTTGTGGAGCATGGGTCCGCGCCAGATCACCGGCGTCTCCTCGGGGACGAAGAACCCCATCGAGATGACCTTCACCCCGTGCGACTCGAGCGGCAGGATCATGTCGTTGAAGCCCACGGGCTTGCCGAAGACGCCCATCATCCTGGGGACGCTGAACCCCCACACGTCGGCGTCCAGGATCCCCACGCGGTGACCCTCCGCCGCCATCGCGACGGCCAGGTTCACCGTGACGCTCGACTTGCCGACGCCCCCCTTGCCGGAGGCGACCGCGATCACGACGGTGTCGTCACTGGTGAAGAACGTCCGCTGTTCGGGGGCCGCGCTCCCGCGGAGCTGGCCGACGAGCTGCGCCCGCTGATCCTCGCTCATCGGCGTCATCCGCACGTCGACCGAGCTCACGCCGAGCGGCGCCAGTGCCGCCTGCACGTCGCCGGTGATGCGATCCTGCAGGGGGCAGCCGGCGATCGTCAGCAGGACGTCGACCCGGACGGCGTCGCCCTGGACCGCCACCCCGGCCAGCATGCCGAGCTCGTCGATCGGACGGCCGATCTCGGGATCGCGAACCTGGTGCAGCGCCTCGCGGACCTGGGCTTCGGTGACCAAGGGCGAACCTCCGGGGATTATCCTGATTCCGACCGTGCGAACCGTGCGATCTCCCATGGTACGGCCAGTGCCCGGGGGCGTCGATGCCGGGCCGTGAGCCGAGCCCGATCGGCGTCCACAAGGCGCTGGCCGACGATACGCGGTTCCGCCTCTACCGGTACCTCGGACTGTCCGGCCGCCCGGTCTCGGTGCGCGAGCTCTCGACCCGTCTGTCCCTGCACCCCAACACGCTGCGTCCGCACCTTCGCCGCCTGGAGGAGGCCGGCCTGGTCCGGCGAGAGACGCGGAAGGGACCGGCCGGGGTGGGCCGGCCCCAGACGCTCTACGTGGCGGTCGATCGCGAGGGCGACCAGGGGCGCGAGTACCGGCTGCTCGCCGAGATCCTGGCCGGCCTGGTGCGCGGGGTCCGCACCCGGGACCGGGCCACCGTCCTGGCTCGGGAGTGGGGGCAGTACCTCGCGATCCAGGGCGGGCCGAAGCCGGGGACACGGTTGCCGGCCGGCCGCAACCTCGCCGTCCTCCAGGAGGCCATGGCGCACGCCGGGTTCGAGCCGAGGTTCCGCCGGGCGGGGCGGGGGGCGGTCGAGGTCTCGCTGCGCGACTGCCCGTTCCGGGACCTCCTCGACGACCACCGCGAGCTGGTGTGCGCCATCCACCGAGGATTGGTAGAGGGCATGCTCGGGGCGCTCAAACCGCCCCTGACGCTCGTGTCGTTCGAGCCCCTGGCCGAGCGCACCGTGTGTCGCCTCGTGGCCCGTCCCCCGGACCCCTGATCCGCACCGATTCTCCCCGAAATGTGGGAAACCCGAGCCCCGGGCTCAGGATGGGTGCGCGCGCAGTCGATAAGGAACCGGGACACCCCGGGTGTGGGTTCGGTTCTCCACGCGACCGGCCCGAAAGGCGGAGCGGTGATCGAAGCGCCTCAACTGCAGGACCTCCCGCAGGTGCCGAACGGCCACGGCGATTCCGGCGTCCTCGAGCGGTTCTGCGGGTGGTTGACCACCCTCACGGAGACCGAGGGATCCGACCTTCACGTGAAGGTGGGGACGCCGCCCAAGGTTCGGCTGTCCGGCGCCCTGCTCCCGCTGGATCACCCTCCGCTCACCGACGAGGACACGGCGGCGATCGCGGCCGCGATCGTGCCCGCCAACCGGCGGCAGCGGTTCGAGTCCAGCGGCGAGGTCGACTTCGCCTACTCCTTGCGCAACGTAGGCCGGTTCCGCGTCAACGTGTTCCGTCAGCGGGGGTCGATCTCGGCGGTCCTGCGCAAGCTCCGGTTCGGCGGCCCAACGTTCGAGGAGATGCACCTGCCCGACACGCTGCGCTCGCTCTCGGAGGCGCAGCGCGGCCTCATCCTCGTGACCGGTCCGACCGGATCGGGCAAGACGACCACGCTGTCCGCGATGATCGAGCACGTGAACCACATGCGGCAGTGCCACATCGTCACGATCGAGGACCCGATCGAGGTGCTGTTCCGCGACGACGTGGCCTCGATCAACCAGCGCGAGGTGGGCAACGACACGGAGAGCTTCCTGTCGGCGCTCCGCGCCGCGCTCCGCCAGGACCCCGACGTCATCCTGATCGGAGAGATGCGCGACACCGAGACGGTGCGGGCGGCGTTGCAGGCGGCCGAGACCGGCCACCTCGTCCTGTCCACGCTGCACACCGTGGACGCGACCGAGACCGTGAACCGGGTCGTGGACTTCTTCCCCCCGTACCAGCAGGGACAGATCCGACTGACCCTGGCCGGTGCCCTCAAGGGCATCGTCTGCCAGCGGCTCGTGCCGACCGTCGACGGAGGGTTGCTGCCGTGCCACGAGGTTCTGGTCAACACCGGGCGGATCGCCGAGCGCATCGCCGACCCGGACAAGACCGCCGAGATCCACGAGGTGATCGCCGAGGGCGGGTACTACGGCATGCTCACCTTCGACCAGAGCCTCCTGCAGCTCGTCCAGGGGGGGCGCGTGTCGATCGAGTCTGCGCTCGCGGGGTCGACGAACCCCCACGACTTCAAGCTGCTCCTCCAGCAGGCCGGCGTCTCCTCGTCGTCCTGACCACCGCTAGGGGGCGACCGGGACGCGCCGCGCCCGGCGTCGAACCGCGAGACCTCCGCCCAGCCCGGCCAGGAGCCCGAGCCCGCTGCCGAGGACCCAGCCCGTCGCCGCACCGTTGCCGTCGGGGTCCTCGGAGACGGTCTGCACCTCGACCGGTGGCGAGGACTCCGGTGGCCGGTAGGAGGCCACGGTGACGGCGATGCCGTCGCCGGCCCCGGAGCCGTCGCCCACGACGATCGCGCCGGTCATGCCGGGGTGGTAGATGCAGGCATACGGGTAGATGCCGGCGTCGGCGAACGTCGCGGTGAAGGCGTCGCCCGCGATCAGGTCGCCGGACGTGCCCCACCCCATCCCCGCCACCATGTGCACGAACCCGTCCCGGTTCACGAAGGTGACGGTGCCGCCCGGATCGATCCGAAGCGTCGTGGGGGTGAAGCACAGGTCCTTCAGCTCCACGGTGTTGCCGGCTCCCGTGGTGGCGCGCGAGTGACACCCGTCTCCGGCCGAAGCCGGCAAGGCGGGAACGACGAGCAGCGCAAGCACGGTCACCCAGAGCGCGGAGAGCGATCGTCGAGCCATGGCGCCTCCTCCCGTCCGTCTGGAGGCTCTACACCTCGATGCTCGATGTGGTTCCGTGCTCACCCGATCCGCTCGGCGAGGGCGATCGCCTCGTCCAGGCCGAGCGAGGTCTCGAGCCGAAGGGTGACGTCGCCCAGCGCCCAGATGAGCACGTTTCCCTCGACGGAGAAGGGCTGGGTGCCGGCCTCCGTCTGCAGGATCAAGCCATGCGGCGCGTCGATCCAGAACGCCCGCCGCCCGGACACCCGCGCCGGGTGAAGGTCCTCGAACGCGTTCACGTCCTTTACCGCGAGCTCCCGGCCCTCGGGGAGCTCCAGCAGGGCCAGACCCCACGGAGTCCCCGGCACGGCTGGGTAGCGGTCGCTCGGGTCCCAGGTGAGGAGCGCCGCGTCTCCGCCGATCGTCGACACCACGTACGCGGCGTCCGGGGCGGGGCCGGGCGGGAGGGCAAGGGGGAAGCCGGTGGCAGCGGCCACCTCCTCGAGCGGAACCGACGGTCCCAGTGCGTCCGAGCCGAATGGTGGGCCGGACGGGCTTGCGCCGGGTTGGACGCGGACCTCCGCGGAGCCGATCACGAACCTGGCCCCGAACGCGAGCGCGACGAGCGCGAGGACGCCGATCGCGGCGAGCGCCAGGAGGCGGCGGCGCCCCCAGATGGCGATGCGGGGGAAGGGCGGCCGCGCTCGAGCCGCCCGGTCCGCCTCGAGCCGGACGACGACGCCCGGCACCAGCGACGGCGTGGGGGGGTAGGCGGGCTCGAGCCGCGACAGGGCGCGTCCGAGGGCCTCGTCGCTCATCGGTCGCTCAGCCATCGGCGTCTCCCGCCGGTGCGAACCCCTCCGGCAGCGCGATCCTCAGGCGGGCCAGCGCCCGCGACAGGCGGGACTTCACGGTTCCGGGCCGGACCCCGAGGGCCGCCGACGTCTCGGCCTCCGACAGGTCGAGCAGGTAGCGGTAGGCGATCACGAGACGGTCGCGCTCGGGCAGGGCCTCCAGGGCCTGGAGCAGGATGCCCCGGGACTCGTGACCGATCGCCGCGGTGTCGGGCGATCCGGCCGCCTCCTCGGGCCCCCGAACCTCGGCCAGGCGAAGCGCGAGCCGCTCGTGCCGGCCCGCCGAGCGCCGGCGGTTCCTCGCTTCGTTCGAGACGATCCGCAGGATCCAGGGCCGGAACGGCTCCCCGGACCGGAAGCGGCCGAGCGCGTAGTAGGCCTTCACGAACGCATCCTGTGCGGCGTCCTCCGCGTCCGCGCCGTTGCGGGCGATCAGATATGCGGCCCGGAACGCGACGTCCCGGTACCGCTCGACGAGCTCCGCATAGGCGCGGACGTCGTCGTCCCTGGCGAGCTCGACGAGCTCGGCGTCCGTTCTTGCCGATGGACCCTCGCTTCGCGAGGGTCCATCGGGGGCTACCGCTTCGCTACTCGAGCCCAACGCCCTGGTGGCAGCGGATCCACAACGTCGTGTCGCGCCGATCCACCGCTCGCTCTCTCGTGTTCGTCTCGCCCTGGATACACCGAGTCACGGCGTCGGGTTCCCGGGCCGGTCTACGTGGCGGTCGTCTCGGTCGTCTCGGCGGCCTTGCCGTCGGCGCCGTTGCCGCCGAAAGAGCGACCGGTGAGGCCGCTCAGGCCGGCGAGCAGGTTGGAGAACTCCATCGGGATCACGAACTTCGTGGACGGCGAGGATCCGATCTGCTTGAGGGCGTCCAGGTACTGCAGGCTCATCGTGTTCGCGTCGACCTGCTGGGCCGCCTCGTAGATCTTCGTCAAGGCGAGCGCGAAGCCCTCGGCCCGAAGGATCGCGGCCTGCCGGTCGCCCTCGGCGTTCAGGATGGCCGACTGCTTGTTGCCCTCGGCCACCGTGATGGCGGCCTGCTTGGAGCCGTCGGCCTCGGTCACGACGGCGCGGCGGGTCCGCTCGGCCGACATCTGGCGGGTCATGGCCTCCTGGACCATGGGGGGCGGGATGATCTCGCGGATCTCGACGTTGGTGACCTTGACGCCCCATCGCTCGGTCACCTCGTCGAGCTTGGTGCGAAGGGTCTCGTTCATCTGCTCGCGCTTGGCGAGCACGTCGTCGAGCGCCATGTCGCCCACCACGGATCGCAGCGTGGTCGACGCGATGTTCTGCGCGGCGCCGGCGAAGTTCCCCACCTCGATCACCGACATCACCGCGTCGAGCACCCGGTAGAACACGATGAAGTCGATCGAGATCGGGGCGTTGTCCTCGGTGATCGCCGTCTGGTGGGGGATCTCCAGGTACAGCTCGCGCAGGTCGACCATCACGCCCTTGTCGACGAAGGGGATCAGGAACACCAGGCCCGGCCCCTTCGCGCCGATCGCGTGGCCGAGCCGGAACACCATGAGGCGCTGGTACTCGCGCACGATGCGCAGTGCCTGCGGCAGGATCAGGATCAGCAGCAGCAGCACCACGCCCGCACCGATGGCGAGACCGATCACGTCGTCCTCCCTTCCGCGGCTGCGGCGCCTTGCGGCGCAGGCTCCTCCGCGGGTTCGACCTTCAGCTTCAGCCCTTCCATCCCGACCACGCGGACGAGGTCCCCGCGCTTGAGGGCTCCGCGCACGGCCTCCGCGGTCCACTCCTCCGAGGCGACCTTGACGACTCCGACGGGCCCGAGGTCCCGGATCACGACGCCGCCTGCCCCGACGAGTCGTTCGCTCCGAGACACCGAACCCCGATGCCGAAGCCGGATCGCCGAGCGCACCACCACGAGGAAGAAGAACGCCGCGAACGCCGCGACCGGCACGATCACGAGCGGGGAGACGCGCACACCGGGGACGGAGGTGTCGAACAGGTACCACCCGCCGAGCACCAGGGTGACGACACCCCCCGCGGCGGGGACGCCCACCCCCGGGTGCTTCAGCTCGAGGACGAAGAACACGACCGAGGCGATCAGGAGCACGACGCCGATCAGCTGGAACGGCAGCATCCCGAGGGCCACGAGCGAGGAGACCAGCATCAACGCACCTGCCGTCCCCAGCACGCCGCCGGGGGTGAAGAGCTCCAGCACGATGAAGGCCAGCCCCGCCCAGAAGAAGATGAACGCGAGGTTCGGATCGAGCAGCGCGTGAACGAACCGCACCGCCAGCCCCATCTGCTGTTCGACGATCGGGGTCCCGGCGAGGTCGAGCGTGACCTTCTGGCCTCCGGCGACCGTGACGACGTCGCCGGCGACGTCGTCGAGCAGGGTGGGGACGTCGGGCGCGACCAGGTCGATGACGTCGAGATCCAGGGCCTCCTGGGCCGACGCGCTCACGGAGTCGCGCACCGCGCTCACGGCCCACTCCGCGTTGCGCCCGCGCTCCTCGGCGATCGCCCGGATCGACGCGGCGGCGTCGTTGGTGGCCTTCTCGGACTCGATGGCCCCGGAGAGCCCGACGGGGTGGGCGGCACCGACGTTCGTGCCGGGGGCCATGGCGGCCACGTTGCAGCTCAGCAGGATGAACGTGCCGGCCGAGGCCGCCCGGGCGCCCTGGGGCGAGACGTAACCCAGGACCGGCACCTTCGCGTTGAGGATGGCTTGCGTGATCTCGCGCATCGAGGAGCTCAGGCCGCCGGGGGTGTCGATCGTGATCAGGACCGCGCTCGCACCCTCGTCCTGGGCGCGGTCGATGCCACCGCGGACGTAATTGGCGACGAACGGGTCGACCACCCCGTCGATGCGAAGCTCCAGGATGGCTCCCCGGAGCTCCTGGGCCGAGGCGGGGACCGCGGCGAGCGCGCCGAAGCCGATCGACAGGCACCCGATGGCGAGCAGCCGGCGCACCGACCTCACACAGGCATCATCCCACCCCCGCTCCCGGGCCGTCGAAGGCTGGACGACGTGTCATCATTGGGAGGACATTCGCCAGGCCCGCCGCACAAACTCACCGCAGGCTCGACCCCGTATACCCGAGAGGAGACCGAGTGGCCGGTCGGCCGGAGGGTCCGCTCCTCGCTCGCGAGGAGCAGGTGCTGGTGGAGGGACTCCTTGCCGGGAACGAGGACGCGGTTCGACAGCTCTACACGCGGTATGCGCGCCCGGTCTTCACGCTGGGCCTCCGGCTGCTGGGGAGCGCGGAGGCGGCCGAAGAGTTGACCCAGGACGTCTTCCTCTCGGCGTGGCGCAAGGCCGCGCGCTTCGATCCCTCCCGGGGTCGGTTGTCGACGTGGCTGATGACCATCGCCCACAACCTGGCGGTCGACCGGCTCCGGCGGGAAACGGGGGTGACCAGGCCGCATCTCGTCCTCGTCGACGAGGTCCCGGAGGTCCCGATGCCCGACGAGGACGAGGCGGTGATCGAGCGCGACGCGGCGATCCGCGCCCTCGGCTCGCTCTCCGACGCGGAGAAGCGGCTCCTGGCGCGCGCCTACTTCGGCGGGCTCACCGCCCGCGAGATCGCCGAGAGCGACGGGATCCCGCTGGGAACCGTGAAGACGCGCCTGCGCACGGCGTTGATCAAGGTGCGGCGGGCCAACCTCGACAAGGAGCGCCCGTGAACTGCCTGGCGGTCCGGGACCTGCTGCCGGAGCTCGCGCTCGGGGTGCTGCCGGCACGGGAACGCGCGGACGTCGAGCGGCACCTCCGCTGGTGCGCCGGATGCCGCAAGGAGTCCTCGGACTTCGGCAGGTCGGCGGCGACGCTGGCCTACGCGCTCGCGCCGGCGAGGACGCCCGCGGCGCTGGAGGACCGGGTGGTGGAGCGGGTGCGCAAGGCCGCCCGGCCGAAGGCGGCGCGGCGCCTGCGGACGACGGCCGCCGCCATCGTCGCGGCGACGATCGCGGCGGGAAGCCTGGGATGGGGCGCCGTGATGGCCGGGCGGGCCGATCGCTTGGAGGTTCGCGCCGCGCAGGCGCAGCGCGCCCAGGCCGCCGCGATCGCGACCTTCCAGCAGACCCTCAACCAGATCATCCCCGGTGAGCGGGTCTCCGCCGACGAGGCGCGCCTGGGGCAGCTGTCGCCGCCCGAGAACGGCGTCGGCGGCGGGTTCGTGCTCGCCCTCGTGTCGCCGACGACGATCGACTTCACCATGGTCATCGTGAACGGCCTCGATCCCCAGGCCGCCGATCGCCTGCCCTACCGCGTGCAGCTGTTCAACGCCGCGGGCGACATGCTCCGCGGCGGCCGCATCGTGGAGCTGAACGCGGACGGGGGGGCGGAGGTGTTCCGCCAGTACGACCACGAGGAGCTCACCGGGTACACGACGGTCCGCATCGTGGATGCGGAGGGCGCCGTCGTGCTCGCCGGCCGGGTGAGCCAGAGCTGAGCCGTCGAGCCTCGGCTACCGGCGCTCCATGCTCTGCGTGAAGGTGCCCGTGAAGCCGATCGCGCCCCCGAGCCCGAGGTCCGCGAGGCCCGTGATCTCCATCGAGATGTCGAAGTCGCCCGTCGACTCGGTCTTCAGCAGCTCATTCGCGCCGAGGTCGACGAAGCTCGTCTGGCGGATCGTGCCCGTCCCCGAGTAGGCCATCGACGCCGCGGAGAGCATGTCGATCCCGGTGGCGCCGGAGGCCTCGAGCTCGTCGCCCATGGCCTTCAGCAGTTCCTCGAAGTCCAGCGTGAAGTCCATCGGCACGGTCATGTCGGTCGCGATCACCGCGGCATCCCGGCCGTTCACGGTGTCGTTGCGCTCATACGTGCTCGTGGCCGTGTACTCGATCGAGCCGTGACCGAACGGGAAGTCCTGGGAGAAATGCTTGTCCCACGTGTCGCCGGGCGCCACCGCCGCGCCGTCGTCGGGAAGGATCGGCGTGAGCTGGCCCATGCCCGGGAAGCCGAACCCCTGGGTCTGCCCGGCCCCTCCGAGCGCCAGCCCACCGGCCGACAGGATCCGGCCGTCGGGAGCGATCACGAGCTCGACCGGCGGGGTCGCGCCCGCGGCGGAGGGCATCTCCACCCCGTCCATCGTCGCCGACATCTCATCGACGGTCATCTCCACCGTCGCGACGCCGTCCGCGTCGACGGAGGTGACCTTCCACGTGACGACCTCGTCCATCCCCAGGTCCATCGGGATGTCACCCATCAGGTCGGACGTGATCTGGCCCTGCATCGTCATGTGGATGGCGTACGACTCGGACCGACCCGGCGTGAACGACAGGGCCAGGGGCCGGGCGTCGGCCGATCCTCCGCCCTGCGTGAGGACGAGGGCGCCGGCGCCGGCGACGAGCGCGAGAACGACGGCGACGCTGCCGACCACCAGGCGGGGCCGGCGGCGTGGAGCCGGGGCCGTGGGTTCGAGCGGGGGCGGCGGGGGGAGGTACGAGACCGGGGCCAGGGGGTCGCTCACGATGATCCTCCTCGAGGGGTCGGCTCCATGCTCCCACAGAGCATCGGCGGGGCGGCCGTTCAGGCTGAGAGAGCCTCGGCGAGGAAGGCCAGGCTTCTGGGGTATCGGTACCCGATCGACATGTGTCCGGCGTCGAAGAGCTCGAGCGTGTGCGCCACGCCCAGCCGGTCGAGCTCCCGGGAGAACGCGACGGCCCCGTCGTCGAGGTAGTACTCGTCCGTCGTGCCCGCGTCGATCCAGATCGCCCGCATCGAGCGGAGGGCGTCGGCCCGCTCGGGAGCCATCCGGACCGGATCCCACGCCAGCCAGCGGCGCCACACGTCCTCGATCAGCCGCCCCGTCTCGACCTCGAACGGGAGCGTCACGGTGCCGTCGGGCTCCGACGAGTAGCACGCCGCCATGCACCAGGAGTTCAGGAGCACCCAGTCCTGCTTCTTGGAGCCGGCCGGGCGGGACCGGAAGTCCTCCCAGAACCGCGCGTAGGAGCCGCCGTACTCCTCGCGCAGCGTCCGGGCCACCTCGCGGAACTCCGGCAGGTAGCACGCCTCGAACAGCGCGTCCCCGGCGTGAGAGGCGAACGCCGAGAACACGTCCGGACGGAGCATCGGGGTGACGAAGGCCCCGTATCCACCGCTCGACTTCCCCTGGATGGCGCGATGGTCGCGGTCGGCGATCGTGCGGAACCGCTCGTCGACGAACGTGACCACCTCCTCGCACAGGAAGTCGTGGTATCGGCCCGTGCCGGGGGAGTTGAGGAACTGGCTGCCACCGAGCGAGGTCCAGCAGTCGACGAACACGACGATCGCCGGCGGCGCGCCGCCCGCGGCGAACAGCCGGTCGACCTCCTCGGGGAAGTTGCGCCGGAACGGCTCCCGGTTGGTCCACATGTCCAGCTGCCCCGTGAGCCCCTGGATGATGTAGACGCAGGGGAAGCGGCGTTCGGGCTCGTCGTCGTAGCCGGGCGGCGTGTAGACCCACAGCGGCCGGACGTGCGGGTCCCCCAGCGGGTTGCCCCGCAGGGCCTCGCTCACGATCTCGGATCGGTCCAGCGTCCCCTCGAACTCGCGACCCCACGGCTCCACGCGATGCCTCCGATCGTCGGCCTGTCTGGCGAAACGGGAACCCGACTATCATGCAGGCGGATGGCCGAAGTGAGCGATATCGTCGGCATCGGACTGGCCGGTGGACAGGGGATCCGCGCCCGGCCGCTGACGCTCAAGGCTCCCGGCTACCTGCGATCCAAGGCCGCGATGTCGTTCCTCGGCCGCCGCCTGATCCGCTGGGTGATCCAGATCCTCACGAGCCAGGGGATCAAGGACTACTACGTCATCGCCCACGGCAAGGAGAACCGGTACCAGATCAAGGTCATGATCGGGTACGGCGAGGGCTTCGGCGTCGACGTGAAGTACTCGCCCGTGAAGTACGACGCCCTGTCGATGGGCAGCGCCGACTCCACGCTGCGCATGCTCGATTACTGGGACATCTCCGCGCCGGCGCTGGTCTTCCCCACGGACTCGATCATCGACTTCGACCTGGCGCCGATGCTCGAGGCGCACCGGGCCAGGGGCTCGGTGGCCACGATCGCCGCGATGACGCGAGAGCCGGACGAGGTGGCCGAGAAGTACGGCGTGATGCTCGCCGGCGACGACGGAAGGATCATCGAGTTCGTCGAGAAGCCCACGCTCGCGGAGCTCCGCGAGCACTTCCACGCGGAGAGCGACGAGGAGTTCCGGCGGCTCCCCCTCATGACGAACGCCGGTTTCTACCTCGTGGACGCCGAGCGGCTCCGGGAGCTCTCCTCGCACCACGAGATCCAGCGGCTCCGCGACCGGCGCCTGGACTTCGGCAAGGACCTGCTGCCCTGGCTCGTGGGCAACGGCGAGGCCGTGCACGCCTTCCCGGTCCGAAGGATCGGCGACCTCGGCAGCGTCGGGGACTACATCGAGACCATGGTCGACGTGCTGCACGGGCGGTTCGAGTCGGTCGACCGGCTCCTGGGCCCGCCCTTCGACCCAGACCGCCACGTCTGGATCGCGCCGGAGTCCCTGGCGATGCGCGACTCCACGAGCGGGCGGTCGCTCGCGGAGAAGATCGCCGAGGGGCAGGTGGAGATCGGGCCCGCCGTGCGCATCGGCCGCTTCTGCGAGATCCACCCGGGCGTGCGGATCGCCGAGTCGAACCTCGACGACGACATCGAGGTGCATCGCGAGGCCGTGATCGAGCGATCGCAGATCCGCGACGGCGCGATCGTCGGCGCGGCGGCGCACATCTCGGACACGGTGATCGGTTCCATGTCGGAGGTCCGGTCCGAACCGTTCCATCCGACGACGGTCGAGCGGATGGTCGCCCTCGGCGACGAGGTCGTTGTGTACCCGGGCGTCCATCTGTCCGACAACATCGCCGTGTACCCGCGGCTGAAGCTCCCCACGGGGATCAGGATCCCCGCCGGCACCGACGTGACCGGCCCGGCCGACGTGCTGCGCTACCTGTAGATGCGCGTCGGCCTCGCCCTGCCCCACTACGACTTCTCGCTGCCCGGCGGGGGGCCGATCACCTTCGCCGCGCTCGCCGAGCAGGCGGTCCGCGCCGAGCGGCTGGGGTTCGACTCCGTGTGGGTCTCGGACCACTTCTTCGCGTCGCTCGACCGGTACGGGGGGGACGCGACCAGATACGGCTCGCCGGAGCCGCTGACGACGCTCGCGGCGCTCGCCCCGCTCACCGATCGGGTGCGCCTGGGGACGCTCGTCCTGTCGGCCGGCTTCCGGCATCCCGCGGTGGTGGCCAAGTCCGCGTCGGCCGTCGACCGGTTGTCGGGCGGCCGGCTCGAGCTCGGCCTCGGCGCGGGGTGGTTCGCCGACGAGTACGAGGCGTTCGGGTACGGCTTCGATCCCGTGGGGCGGCGGTTCGACCTGCTGGAGGAGACGCTGGCGTACCTCGGCGCGCTGTTCGATGGGGAGCCGGCCACGTTCTCGAGCTCGCGGTTCGCGCTGCAGGACGCGTACCTCCGGCCCCGGCCGGTCCAGGAGCCCCGCCCGCCGGTCCTGGTGGGCGGGAAGGGAGGGCCCCGCCTGCTCCGCCTCGCGGCGCGACTGGCCGACGGGTGGAACGCCGCCTGGCGGTGGACGCCGGCCACGTACGGCGCGCGGGCGCGAGCCGCGACCCAGGCCTGCGAGCGGGTGGGTCGCGACCCGGGGACCTTCCGGCTGTCGCTCGGTCTGTTCACGGTGGTGGGGGAGGACGAGGCCGACGTGGCCCGGCGGTACGAGCGCATGGCCGGCCGCCTGCCCCCCGGCGTCGGCCGCGCGCTCGCGCTCGATACCCTCCGGGCCGAGTGCCTGGCCGGGACGCCGGAGCGGATCGTGGACCGCGCGGCGGCGTTCGCCGAGCTCGGCGTGACCGAGCTCGTGATCTCGCCGGCGCCGGTGTGGTTCGCCATGCCCGATCCCTCGATGCTCGACCTGCTCGCGGAGGCCGTCCTCCCGGGGCTGCGAGGGCTCTGATGGAGTCGCTCGAGGCCGCGCTCGCCGTGCTGCGGGAGGAGGGCGGGGCCCTGCACTGGACGAAGATCCAAGATCTCGCGCTCCGCCGGGGATACCTGGACCCGTTCGTGCAGTCCGATGTCCGGAAGGCGCTGCTCGCGGCGCTCGCCGAGGGCGTCCGGTCGGGCGCGCTCGTCCGGGAGTCGACCGGCGTCTACCGGGTGCCGTGAGCCTGGGGGCGCCCCCGACGTCAGCGCCGGTACGAAACGCCCGCGTACGCCTCGAGCTTGGCGAAGCTGTGCTCGGCCTCGACGTAGCGGACCGTGCCCGAGCGCGCCCGCATCACCATGGAGTGCGTCGTGGCGCCGTCCTCGGCGTAGCGCACGCCCCGCAGCAGCGATCCGTCGGTGATCCCGGTCGCGGCGAAGAACACGTCGCTCCCGCTCACGAGGTCGTCGATCGACAGGACCCGCTCGACGTCGTACCCGTCCTCGACGAGGCGAGCGCGCTCCTCGTCGGTGCGGGGGAAGAGCCGCCCCTGGATCGCCCCGCCGAGGCACTTCAACGCGGCCGCGGTGATCACGCCCTCGGGCGTGCCGCCGATCCCCAGCAGGAGGTCGATCCCCGAGCGGCGCGTCGTGGCGGCGGCGATCGCACCGGCCACGTCGCCGTCGGTGATGAGGAAGACGCGCGCGCCGACCTCGCGGACGGCGGCGATCAGCTCCGTGTGGCGCTCGCGGTCGAGGATCATGACGCCGATCTCCTCGGGGCGGACGCCCTTCGCCTTCGCCACCAGCCGCACGTTCTCCTCCGGCGGCGCGGTGACGTCGATCGCGTCGGCGGCCTCGGGGCCCGTCGCCACCTTCTCCATGTAGACGGCCGCGCCCGGGAAGAACATCGAGCCGCGCGCGGCGAGCGCGATGACGGCGAGGGCGTTCGGCTGCCCGAAGGCGGTCAGGCGCGTGCCGTCGATGGGGTCGACCGCGACGTCGCACGCGGAGCCCTGCCCGTTGCCGACGGACTCCCCGTTGTAGAGCATCGGCGCCTCGTCCTTCTCGCCCTCGCCGATCACGACGACGCCGTCCATCGAGACGCTGTCGATCATGAGCCGCATCGCGTCGACGGCGGCCTGGTCGGCCGAGATCTTGTCGCCGCGGCCGACCCATCGGCCGGCCGCGAGGGCGGCCGCCTCGGTGACCCGGACGAGCTCCATCGCCAGGTTGCGATCGGGGCGCTCGGTCATGTCGGAACCTCCTCCGGCCGGTGCTGGCCGCGCCATCCTACGTTCCGCGCTCGGCCCGGCGCGCGTCGCGAGGCCGCACCAGCCCCCGCTCGGCGTACCAGCTGAGCGTGCGCTCGAGGGTCTCGGCGACCGGCGTGTAACGCAGGCCGAGCTCGCGCTCCGCCCGGGAGCCGTCGTACCGGTGGCCGTGCAGGAGCGTTCGGACGGCCTCGCGGCAGACCGGGACGTCCCGGTGGGTGAGCCGGCCGAATCCCTCGACCGCGGCCCCGCCCGCGATCGCCAGCGACGGCGGGACCCACCGGACCCGTCGGGGGCGGCCCCACAGCCGGCGCAGGAGCGTCACCGCCTCCGCCGTCGAGAGCGTGGCGCCGTTCAACAGGTATCGCTGCCCGGCCTCGCCGCGGGTCTCGGCCAGCGCGTGCCCGGCCGCGCAGTCGGCGATGTCGACGAGCGAGATGGTGGTGGCGATCAGCACCGGCAGGCGCCCGTTCACGAGGTCGAGCAGGAGCCGCGCCGATCCCGTGGTCCGGCCGGGCCCCTGGACCGAGGACGGGTTCACGCAGACGACGTCGATGCCGAGCTCGGCCCCGAGCTCCAGAACGGTCCGTTCCGCGAGGTGCTTCGAGCGCTCGTACGCCGAGAGGTACGACCCGCGATGCGCGGAGTCCTCGCGCCCGGTCGTGCCGGCGGCCTCGCCGATCGCGGCGGCGGAGGACGTGTGAACGACGCGCGCCACGCCCGCGGCGGCCGCGGCGCGCACGACGTTGGCCGAGCCCTCGACGTTGGCGCGGATCATGGGCCGAGGATCGCGGCGGCACATCGCGTTCACCCCCGCGACGTGGAACACGGTGGTGCACCCGCGCGCCGCAGCGTCGAGGGAGGCGCGGTCGAGGACGTCGCCTCGAACCGGCTGCGCCCCCGCGGCGCGGACCGACTCCGCCCCCGCGTCGCTGCGCGCGAGGGCCCGCACCGCGCGGCCCTCGGCCACCAGGCGCTCCAGGACCGCCCGCCCGACGAGCCCGGTTCCACCGGTGAGCAGGACGGGATCGGCGGGCACGGCCCTACCGCTCGACGGTGATGGCGCTCCGCAGGCGCACGAGGTACTCGACCGCCGAGAGCACCGTGATCGCCGCCGCCAGGATCATGACCCACTCGTCCAGGAACATCGGTCCGAGCTCGTCGCCGGGGCGCAGGATGGCCAGGAAGATCGCGACGAACTGCACGTTCGCCTTGGCCTTGCCCAGCACCGACGGCTTCACGAGGTCGCCGCCTGCGGCCGCCGCCCCCTTGAGACCCATGATCAGCAGCTCCCGCCCCACGATGATCACCGCCACCCAGGGCGAGGCCCGGTCGACGGCGACGAGGGCGATCAGCGCACCGGAGACGAGCAGCTTGTCGGCCGTCGTGTCCAGGAAGTTGCCGAACGCCGAGGCCTGCGCCCACCGCCGGGCCAGGAAGCCGTCGAAGAAATCGGTGACGGCGGCGAGCGCGAACAGGGCGCTGGCCACGCCGAACGCGGAGCGGTGCTCCGGTCCCGCCAGGACCAGAGCCATGATCACCGGCAGCAGGACGACGCGCAGCCACGTCACGAACTTCAGGAACACAGCGGCGCGAAGGTCGGCGGAGGTCGTCACGAGGGCCCGGGCCGCATCGTACCGGTTCGCCTTGGCGATGTGAGCCTCAATCGGGCACGGTCCGGTTCACGAGCTCCCGGACCTCGGCCCCTGAGGCGAGGGACAGGGCTTCGCGGGCCAGGTCCCGGGCGGCGGCCAGGTCGGTGCCGCGCACCGCGCGCTTGACGTGCGGGATGGCGGGCGCGCTCATCGAGAGCTCGCGCACGCCGAGTCCCAGCAGCAGCGCCGTGGCGTACGGGTCGCCGGCGAGCTCGCCGCACACGCCGGTCCATCGTCCGTGTGCGGCCCCCGCGTCCGCCGTCCGTGCGATCAGCGCGAGGACGGCCGGGTGCAGCGGGTCGGCCAGCGCCGCGACCCGGTCGTTGCCGCGCTCGGCGGCGAGCGTGTACTGCGTGAGGTCGTTCGTCCCGATCGAGAAGAAGTCCGCCTCCACCGCCAGGCGATCGGCGATCAGGGCCGCCGAGGGCACCTCGATCATCACGCCGATCTGGACGCGCTCCGGGACCCCGCCGATCGCCGCCCCAGCCCGCTCGACCGCGTCCCGGCCCCGGCGGAGCTCGTCGAGCGTGGCGACCATGGGGAACATCACCCGGATCGGGTGGTCGGCCGCGACGCGGAGCAGGGCGCGCAGCTGCGCTTCGAGGAGCTCGGGCCGCTCGAGCCCGAGCCGGAGACCTCGCACGCCGAGGTAGGGGTTGGCCTCCTCGGCCTGCGCGAGGTAGGGAAGGGGCTTGTCCGCCCCGGCGTCGAGCGTCCGCACGACCATGGGGCGGCCCTGGAGCGCCTCGGCGGCGGCGCGGTACGCGGCCTCCTGCTCGTCCTCGCCCGGCATCGCCTCGCGCGACATGAACAGGAACTCCGTCCGGAACAGCCCGACCCCGTCGCAGCCGGCCGCCACGGCCGCGGCCACGTCCCCCGGCGTTCCGACGTTCGCGGCGACCTCGACCGTGGCCCCGTCGCGCGTCGTGGCCGGCGCGTGCGACTCGGCCCGGGCCGACCGATCGGCCTCCGCCGCCGCGAGCCGCCGCGCCCGGTATCGCGCCCGGACGTCCTCGGTCGGGTCGATCGCGAGCAGGCCCCGGTCGCCGTCGAGCGCGAGCGGGGTGCCCTCCGCCACGTCCAGGACCTCGGTTCCCAGCCCGACGACCGCAGGGATCCCCAGGGACCGGGCGAGCACCGCCGCGTGGGACGTGGGCCCGCCGAACGCGGTCGCCACCCCCAACGCGGTCTCCGGGTCGAGGGCCGCCGCTTCGGCCGGGACGAGGTCGGCGGCCACCAGGATGCCGGGCTCGGCGAGCGCCGGTCGGGGCACCTCCAGGCCGAGGATCCTCGCGAGCACCTGCGTCCCGACGCTCCGCAGGTCGGCCGCCCTCGCCCGCTGGTACTCGTCGTCGATCGCCTCCCACTCCCGGACCTCCCCGTCGATCGCGTCGCGCCAGGCCTTGGCGGCCGGCTCCCCGGCGTCGATCGCGGCGATCGCCGGCCCCACGAGCGCCTCGTCGTCGAGGAACAGCAGGTGCGCGTCGAAGATCGCGGCCCGGTAGGCGCCCGCCCGCCCCGCCACCGACCGCCGCTGCGCCTCGACGTCCCGCCGCGTCGCCTCGATGGCCGCCTCGAACGCGCCCCGCTCGAGCTCGGGACCCCGCCCCGGATCGTCCGGGACCTCGAGCTCCGGCGTCCGGAACCGCCGGGCCGGCCCGACGGCGACGCCTGGGGAGGCGGGGAGGCCGGTCATGGCGCCGTCGGCGGCGGGTGCGACCGTGGCCGCTGAGGGCGCCGGCTCCTCGTCCGTCTCCTCGTCGAAGTCGCGCTCGGCCAGGGCGCGCAGGGCCTCGATCGCGTCGCGGGCCCGGACTCCCGTCGCCGAGACCACGATGCGGTCCCCGCGTCCGACGCCGAGCGTCGCCACCGCGTTCAGGCTCCGGGCCGAGACCGGTCCGCGGCCGGACGAGGCGTTGGAGACCCGGACGTCGGCGTCGAAAGCCGCGGCGGTCCGCACGAGCTGGGCGGCCGGCCTCGCGTGCAGCCCGTGGGCCGTCCGGACGAGGAGCTCGGCGGTGGCGCTCCCCCCCGCGTCGTCACCCGCCGGCGCGGCGGGTGACGGCGGCTCGGGTTCGGGGCTTCCCAGGTGCGCGGCCTTGGCCGCCAGGGCGCCGCGGGCCTCCGTGGCGACGTCGTCGATCGACGCTCCGATCCGGGCCGTCACGGCCGCCGCGACCGCGCCCTCCACGAAGGGCGCCGCGATCAGCATGACGCGATCGCGGCGCTCCGGCGGAAGGAAGTCGAGCGCCATCTCCGTCGACAGGACGGCGCTGCCGAGATCCATCAGCACCAGGACCCCGTCCTCGGACCAGGCGCGCTCGATGGCCTGCTGGACGAGCATCGCGTCGGTGCCGATCGCGTGGTCGGGCCCGTCGAGACCGCCGGCGGTCTCGATCCGAAGGTCCTCGCCACCCATCTGGCGAGCCAGCTCGGCGGTGCCCTCGGCGATCCGGTGGCTGTGCGAGACGAGGACGATGCCGATCATCGGCGGGTCATCGCCCTTCTGGCACGGGCTCGGGGCGGCGGCCGCTCACCCGTCCAGGCCGTACGCCCGGTACAGGACCTCGATCGGATGGACCGATGGCACGCCGGTCGCCTTGGCGATCTGCCAGCGACACGTCTCGCTGTCGCAGGCCGCGAGGTCCGGGCCGGCGTCCCGGACGTGCCGGAACAGCGGTTCGCCGACGGCCATCGCGATGTCGTACTTCTCCGCCTTCAGCCCGTAGGTCCCGGCGATCCCGCAGCAGGCCACGTCGCTTTCGTCCACCTTCAGCTCGGGGATGAGGGCGAACAGCTCGAGCGCCGGCTTGCCCATCCAGTGCCCGGCCTGCTGGCACGGCGCGTGGTAGGGGACGGTGATCGGCAGCGGCCGGAAGTCGGTCCGCAGCGCGCCCCGTTCGTGGAGGTTCACCAGGAACTCGCAGATGTCGTAGGTGTGCGACGACACGATCTGCAGGTCCTCGTCGCCCTCGAGGTCCAGCATCTCCATGGCCTCGCGCTTCAGCATGAGGCCGCAGCTGGTCGACGTGGCAACGATGTCGTAGCCCCGACGGGCGTAGGGGACGAGGGCCCCCGCCAGCCGCTTCACGTACCGGCGGGCGTCGTCCAGCAGGCCGTTGGACTGCAACGGCAGCCCGCAGCAGTCCTGCTTCGGCACGAGCACCCGGATCCCGTTGTGCTCGAGGACGGCGACCGTCATCTCGCCCAGCCGGGGCTCGTAGTAGTTGGTGCTGCAGCCGTGGAAGTACACGACCGCGCCGGTCGCGGCGGCCGGCGGCTGGTGCCGGCGCGCCCAGGCCCGGAACGTCCGCCCGGCGAACCTGGGCATCGGCGCGGCGCGGTGGATCCGCATGGTGCGTTCGAGGAGCCGCCGGAACGTTCGGTTGGCGAGGAACCAATTGGCGATCGGCGCGACCGGGGTGCCGAGCTTCCCGGTCAGGCCCGAGCGGGCGATGACCTTGTCCCGCATGGGAACGCCCCGCTCGATCTTCATGGCGGCGCGGGCGTGCGCGTTGATCTCGGCGATCTTCACGCCCTGGGGGCAGACGGTCGTGCAGATGCCGCAGCCCGAGCAGTAGTCGAGCGAGCTGTCGGGCGTCCCCTCGTGCGTCCGGAAGCGCTCGGCCTGGGGGCCGACGTACTTCGGCCCGGGGAACAGCGGAGTGACGTTCGACACAGGACAGAACGTCTCGCAGATCGTGCACTTCACGCAGTGGTCGAGGGAGCCCCGGACCCACTCCATCTTGTCCCCGCCCACCCGGGTCTCCATCACGACGCTCCCTCCAGGATCTCCGATGCCGCCGCGTAGCCGGTGGCCAGGGCGAGGCCGTTGCCCGACTGCTCCCGCCACGGCTCCGCCCCGCCGATCACGGCGCCGGCAGCGAAGAGGTTGGCGAAGGCGGGTCGGCCCTCTGCGCCGATCGGCCGGAGGTGCTCGTCCACCGCGACGCCGGCCCTCGCCATGGGGTGATCGTCGAAGTACCCGGGCAGGAACCTCGGCGCGTCGACCGCAGGGACGCCGGCCACGGGGAGCCCGAGCACCGTCTCGTGGACCTCGCCGTAGGAGTCGAGGAGGATCGCGCCCGAGGCGAATCCGCCCGAGGCCAGGACGAAGGAGCGAGCCTCGTACCGCTCGGTCCGGTTGGCGGCGGCCCGGACCTGAACCGCGCTCATGGCGCCGTCGACCCCGGGCTCGGCGCCGATCGCCGCCGGGCCGATCAATAGACGGCCGCCGGCCCGGCGAAACGCCGCCCGGAGCGCCCGGAACAGCCGGATGCCCGACACCGACGGCGGCAGCGCCGGGACCTCGAACACGGGCCGCTCGAGCTGGTCCTCGAGCTCCCGCCGAACCTCCTCATGGCGATCGAGCCCGAGCACGGAGGGGAACCCCACCGACTCGCCCACCTCGAGAAGGGGCAGGAGCTCGCGCGCCACGGCCCGGCGGAACTCCGGCTCCTCGAACAGCCTCGCGTAGCCCAGGGGGTTCACGTCCGGTTCGGACCCGGGATCGGAGAGCGCGACGCCGCGGGCCTGTACCGTCGCGCCCGAGGGGAGCTTGGCCTGGTGGAGGTTCTCCGCCAGGTAGGCCGGATAGAAGTCCTTGAGGGCTCGGAGGCCGACGAAGACGAACCGCCCGCCGGCGCGCAGGTCGCCGGCGGCCATCGCGGCCGGCACGAGCGCGGTCGGCTTGGCCACGCCCACCGCCGTCGGCACGAGCAGGTTCTCGTCGAGGGACCCGGTGTACCCGAGATCCGGCACGTGCTCGCGGAGCCACGACAGGCTCGCGGCGACGGTCTCCACCGGCACGCGGGCATAGGGGTGCCCGGGATGCTCCGCTGCGAATGCGGGCAGCTCGCGGGCCGGGCTCTCGACGGGATCGGGGGCGTAGCCGAGGACGTCGATCGTGGCGGGCGCGAGGTGCGTGGCTCCCACGCCCTGCGCGACGATCGTCGTGCGGAGGCCGCCCTCGGCCAGGCGGGTCCCCGCCACGAGCCCGGACAGCCCGGCTCCGATGACCACAGCGTCGGGGCTCACGTCGCCACCTCCGCGGGCTCGGCGCTCCGCGCCTCGTCGCCGGGCAGGTGCCCCACGTCGAGGAGTCCCTGGAAGATCCATTCGTCGAATCGTGCCTGCCGGAGCTGGTCCCCGTACAGGATGGGCTGTCCGCCCTTCCACCGTTCCTGGACGAAGTCGAGCAGCGAGCGGTTTGCGACGAGCGAGGGAACCTTCTCCAGCTGATGGAGGATGCCGGTGGCTCGGAAGATGCAGAACCCACCCTGGCACGGACCCATCCCAAGGCGGATCGTGCGGCGGATGTCGTCCAGGCTCGTCGTGTCGCGCCGCTCCATGACGGTCTCGAGGTCGCGGCGGGGAACGAACTCGCACTCGCAGATGAGCTGGTCGTCGTGCAGGGTCTCCTCGCGCTGGGCCACGCGCGCCCCGAGCCAGTAGTAGCGGCGGTCCTCGGAGTCGGGCAGCGGCTCGTCGGCGGTGCGGCACGACCGCTCGGTGCCGAGCTCCGCGCAAACGGCGTCCACCGTCTCCTCGGCCATGAGCCGGAACGTGCAGAACTTGCCGCCGGTGATCGTGACGAAGCGCTCGACGCCGTCGCGGACGCGGTGGTTGAGCAGCGCGTGCGCCCGCGTGACGTCGCGCGTGTCGGCGCCGGCGCTCTTCTCCTGGTAGAGCGGGCGGACCCCGCCCCACACCCGGAGGGCTCTCGCCTGGCGGAACCCCGGCACGAGGTTCTCACCAGCGTCGAGCATCTTCTGCACCTCCTCGCGGGTGATCTCCCACACGTCGGGGTCGGGCACCTTGACGTCGGTGGTGCCGATCACGGAGACGGTCCTCGCCGGCACGATGATGTCGCCGTCGGAGGGCATCGAGCACCGGTTCACCACCGTGCTGACGAGCAGGTGGTTCATCGCCACCATGATCCCCTTGCCCGGGAACACCGTGACCTCGCACCCGGCCATCCCGGCGATGCGTCCCGCCCACGCCCCGGAGGCGTTGACCACGAAGTCCGCGCCGATCTCCACCTCTTCGCCGGAGTGGTTGTCGCGAAGGACGGCGCCCTTCACCGTGCCGTCCTCGACGATCAGCCGAAGCACCTCGTGGTACGTGAGGATCTTCGCCCCGCTCGCCTCGGCGGAGCGGGCCACCGCCCAGACCATCTTCCACGAGTCGACGGAGCCGTCGGGCACCGTGAACGCCCGGGAGATCCGAGGGTTCAGCCGGGGCTCGCGGCGCAGGGTCTCGGCGACCGGGATCTCCTCGACGTCGATGTGGACGCCCCGGCAGGCCTCCGCGAACCGGTCGGCGTACGCCGGGTCGTCGATGGGGGTGGTGACGAACAGGCCGCCCGTATCCTCGATGCAGTCGGCCGCGATCTTGCGCAGGATGCGGTTCTCGTGGATGCACTCCTCGGCGGCCTTGGGGTCCTTCACCACGTAGCGGCCCCCCGAGTGCAGGAGGCCGTGGAACCGTCCCGTGGTCCCGGTGGCGAGGTCCCCCCGGTCGACGAGGGTCGTGGCGAACCCGCGCATCGCGGCGTCGCGAACCACGCCGAGGCCGGTGGATCCGCCGCCGATCACGAGCACTTCAGTCTGGAGCTTGGTCATGGCGCCCTTCCCGGACTCGCGATCTGGCGGATCCGGGCCGGACGGCCGGCGGTCAGGACGCCGAGCCGCGAGATCCGCGGCGCGTGGGCGTTCGCGAGCGACGTCCCATGCGCCGCGGATCCCGAGGGTGCTTCAGCTCTCGGATCCGGATTGGCCCTCGGCGAACGTTCCCTCTTCGTGCTCGTGGTCCTCCGAGGTCTCCTGTCCCTCGGCGAAGTCGCCGTGCTTGCCCTCCTCGGGGTGAGGATGGTCCTCGGACTGCCCCTCGGCGAAGGAGCCCGAGTGGTGCTCGTGCTCCTCGTCCTCCTCCTGTCCCTCGGCGAAGTCGCCGTGCTTGTGCTCCTTCTCCATGGCGCCTCCCTTCGACGTCGTCCCCCCTCCGTACCCGGGCGGGCCCGTTTCGTTTCACGCGAGGTTCCGCCCGCATCCGGGCGGAACCTCGCGTCCCCTGCCTCGCGTCTCTCCTACTCGACCCAGTCGAACGTGCGCGTGACCGCCTTCTTCCACAGGGCGTACTCGCGCTCGATCTCGGATGCGTCCATCTGGGGCGTCCACGTCTTGTCCATACCCCAGTTCTGGCGCAGGTCGTCGTACGAGCCCCAGAAGCCGACCGCCAGGCCGGCCGCGTAGGCCGCGCCCAGGGCCGTGGTCTCGGCCACCTTCGGCCGGACGACGGGCACTTGGAGCGAGTCCGCCTGGAACTGCATCAGCAGGTCGTTGTAGACCATGCCGCCGTCGACCTTGAGCTCCTTCAGCTTGACGCCGGAGTCGGCCTCCATCGCGTCGAGCACCTCGCGGGTCTGCCACGCGGTCGCCTCGAGGGCGGCGCGCGCGATGTGGCCCTTGTTGACGTAGCGGGTCAGTCCGACGAGGACGCCGCGAGCGTCGCCGCGCCAGTACGGCGCGAACAGGCCCGAGAACGCCGGCACGAAGTACGCGCCGCCGTTGTCCTCGACCGTCTTGGCCAGCTCCTCGATCTCCGGCGAGCTCTTGATGAGCCCGATGTTGTCGCGCAGCCACTGCACGAGCGCGCCGGTGATGGCGATGGCGCCCTCGAGGCAGTAGACGGCCGGCGCGTCGCCGAGCTTCCATCCGAGCGTGGTGAGCAGGCCGCTCTTGCTCTGGACGGCCTCGGTGCCGGTGTTGAGCAGCATGAAGTTGCCGGTGCCGTAGGTGTTCTTCGCGTCGCCGACGTCGTAGGCGGCCTGTCCGAACGTCGCCGCCTGCTGGTCGCCGAGGTCGCCGGCCACGGAGATGCCGTTCAGCGTGCCCTTGGCCGTCCCGTACACGGCCGAGGAGGGCATGATCGCCGGCAGCATCGAGCGGGGCACGCCGAACGCGGCGAGCTGTCCCTCGTCCCAGTCGAGCGTGGCGAGGTCCATCAGCATCGTGCGGCTGGCGTTCGACACGTCGGTGACGTGCACGCCGCCGTCGATCCCTCCGGTGAGGTTCCAGATGACCCAGGTGTCGATCGTGCCGAACATCAGGTCTCCGGCCTCTGCCTTGGCCCTGGCGCCCTCGACGTTCTCGAGCAGCCACTTGGCCTTCGTGCCCGAGAAGTACGTCGCGAGCGGGAGCCCGACCTTGGCCCGGAACCGGTCCTGGCCTCCGTCGGCCGACAGCTCGTCGACGACGCCCTGCGTCCGCGTGTCCTGCCAGACGAGCGCGTTGTAGATCGGCTTGCCGGTCTTGCGGTCCCAGACCACGGTCGTCTCACGCTGGTTCGTGATGCCGACCGCGGCGAGGTCGGCGAGGGTGATGCCGGCCTTCTTCAGCGCGCCCTCGACCACCTCGTTGGTCCGGGTCCAGATCTCCATCGGGTCGTGCTCGACCCAGCCCGGCTTCGGGTAGATCTGCTCGTGCTCCTTCTGCTCGACCCCGACCACCGCACCGGCGTGGTCGAAGATCATGAATCGGGTGCTGGTCGTCCCTTGGTCGATCGCACCCACGTAATCTGCCATCGGGGAAGCCACCTCCTTCGTCGTCAGCTCTCGCCGTTCCAGGTCTCGGCGACCGTCTTCATCAGCAGCCAGCTGGACGTCGCGCCCGGGTCCTGGTGTCCGGCGCTGCGCTCGCCCAGGTAGCTCGCGCGCCCCTTGCGCGCGACGAGCGGGATCGTTGCCTTCATCCCTTCCTCCGCCGCATCGGCGGCTCGTTGCAGGGCGTCGGAGAAGGACGCGCCTTCGCCGATCGCCGTCGTGTACGCGTCGCGAGCGGGCGCGAGCGCGTCGACCATGGTCTTGTCCTCGAGCACGGCCTTCCCACGGGCTTGCACTCCCGCGACGGCCGCCTCGAGCGCGGCACCCCAGTCCGCCGGCTCCACCTCGCTCTTGCCCGCGGTCGCGGTTCCGAGCTGGAGGAACAACGTCCCGTACAGGGGACCGCCCGCGCCCCCGACGGTGGAGACGAGGGTCATCCCGATCGTCTTGAACAGCGCGCCGACGTCTCCGGCGGCCTGGCCGTCGAGCTTGCCCAGGACGGCCTGGAACCCCCGGTTCATGTTGATCCCGTGGTCGGCGTCGCCGATCGCCGAGTCGAGCTCCGTCAGGTATTCCTTGTTCTCGGCGACGACGTCCGCGAACCGCCGCACCATGCGGACGGCATCGTCGTAGCTGGCGCTCAACCCTCACCCCTTCGGATCGGGGTGAGGTGCGGGCCGCGGGCGGCCCGCACCTTCACCGCCGTTCAGACGCCCCAGCGAAGGCCCGGCGTCTTGACCGGCGCGTCCCACAGCCGGATCAGGTCGTCGGTCGTCTTCAGGAGCGTGATCGAACACCCCGCCATCTCGAGCGACGTGATGTACGGGCCGATGAGGTTCCGGGCGATCGTGATGCCCCGCCCCTTCAGGAACTTCGCCAGCTCGTTGTAGACCACGTACAGCTCGATGAGCGGCGTTCCGCCCATCCCGTTCACGAACGCCAGGACGTTGTCGCCCTGCTTGAACGGGAGGTCGTCGACGACGGCGGTCGCCATCATCTCCACGATCTCCGAAGCGGGCTTGAGCTTCATCCGCTCGCGGCCCGGCTCCCCGTGGATGCCGATGCCAATCTCCATCTCGTCCTCGCCCAGCTCGAACGTCGGCTTGCCCGCCGCCGGGACGGTGCACGAGGTGAGCGCCATGCCCATGGTGCGGCCGTTCGCGTTCACCTCGCGGCAGACGTCCGCGACCTCCTTCAGCGGACGCCCCGCCTCCGCGGCGGCGCCGGCGATCTTCTCCATCAGGACGGTGTCGCCGACGCCCCGACGTCCGGCCGTGTAGAGGCTGTCCTGCACCGCCACGTCGTCGTCGACCAGCACGGACTCGACCTCGATGCCCTCCGAACGGCACAGGTCCGCCGCCATCTCGAAGTTCATCACGTCGCCCGTGTAGTTCTTGACGATGTGGATGACGCCGGCGCCGCCGTTCACGGCCTTGGTGGCCGCCTCCATCTGGTCCGGCGTCGGCGAGGTGAAGACCTCGCCGGGGCAGGCGGCGTCGAGCATGCCCATGCCGACGAATCCGCCGTGCATGGGCTCGTGACCCGAGCCGCCGCCGGAGATGAGCGCGACCTTGCCCTGCACGGGCGCGTCGGCCCGGACGATGATGTTCGGGTCGTAGGAGACGCGCACCAAGTCCGCGTGCGCTTGCTCGATCCCCGCAAGCTCTTCCCGAACCACGTCCTCCGGCTTGTTGATCAGCTTCTTCACTCGGGCCTCCTCTCGTCACCTCGTACCGATGATCGCGAGATGCGCCCCTGTTAGAACCCCTTCATGACCGCGTACGCGATCCATCCACCGAGCACGCCGCCGATGATCGGTCCCACGACGGGAACCAAGGCATAACCCCAGTCCGAATCGCCCTTGCCCGCGATCGGCAGGACGAAGTGCATGATGCGCGGACCGAGGTCGCGAGCCGGGTTGATGGCGTATCCGGTTGGACCGCCGAGTGACATGCCGATGGCGAACACGAGCAGCGCGACGAAGAAGTACCCGAAGTCGCTGACGCCCGCCCCGAAGCCGCCGATCGCGACGACGCCGAACACCAGCATCGCCGTGCCGATGATCTCGGTGATCATGTTCGCCGTCATGTTGCGGATCGCCGGTCCGGTCGAGAAGACCGCGAGCTTGAGTCCCGGGTCCTCGGTCTCCGACCAGTGCGCCAGATAGGCGAGCCACACGAGCGTGGCTCCGAGCATCGCCCCGAGGAACTCGCCGGCGATGATCTGGGGAACGTCGCCCCAGGTGAACCCGAACTTCTCCGGCCCGACCGCTGCCAGCCCGATCGTCACGGCCGGATTCAGGTGGGCGAGGCCACCGGAGACCGCGAGGCTCGACAACACGCCGAAGAGCACGCCCATGGCCCACGCGAACGTGATGACGATCCATCCGGAGTTCTGGGCCTTCGACTTGTTGAGCAGCACCCCGGCGACCACGCCATCGCCGAGCAAGATCAGGACACACGTTCCGACAACTTCGCCCAGGAACATGTTGCGGACCACCCCCTTGCCGTGCCCGTGCGGGCACTCCGCCCGTAAGCAGAACCCCGTTCGGGTTCACTAGTCAAATCGGCGACTTGACCGTCGGAAGACTGGAATCCTCGTCCCCCGTTCGGTATGGTCGAACGGCCCTATGGTGTAGGGACACCGGAGGGTCAACGGGGTGGCGCGGGTGGTGCAGGCTGAACAGCTCGACGGCGCGTTCGTCACGCGCTGGTTCCAGGAGGCGGCCCGGGCCATCCACGAGCAGCGGGACTACCTGACCCAGCTCGACGCCGCCATCGGCGATGCCGACCACGGGCTCAACATGGACCGCGGCTTCACGTCCGTGCTGGCCAAGCTCGAGGACGGTCCCGGAGGCGGCCCCGGCGAGCTGCTCGAGCTCGTCGGGACCACGCTCGTGCTGTCCGTCGGGGGCGCCTCCGGGCCCCTGTACGGGTCCGCGATCCGGCAGATGGGACGGGGCCTGGACGCGCAGACGTTCGACGGCGAGGCCCTGCTCGTCCTGCTCCGCGCCGGGCTCGAGGAGATCCAGCGGCTCGGCGCCGCGCAGGTCGGCGACAAGACCATGGTGGACGCCCTGGTTCCCGCGATCGCCGCGTTCGAGCGCGGCCTGCGGACCGGCGATTCGCTGGCCGGCGCGGCCCGCCGGGCCCGGGTGGCCGCCGAGGAGGGGATGCGCGCGACGATCCCGCTGCAGGCCCGCAAGGGACGGGCGTCGTATCTGGGCCCCCGCAGCGTGGGCCACCAGGATCCCGGCGCGACGTCGACGGCCCTGCTGATGGCGGCGCTGGAGCGCGCGGCCGAAGGGGTGTCGGCGTGATCCAGTCGGTCCGCAGGGCCGCCGCGATCCTGCGCGAGCTCGGATCCGGGCACCCCCGGCTCGGGGTCACGGAGCTCTCGGAGCGGCTCGGGTTGGCCAAGGCGACCGTGTACGGATTGGTGCGGTCGCTCGAGGAGGACGGCCTCGTGGAACGGGACGCGGAGACGGGGAAGTACCGGCTCGGGCCCGAGCTGTTGCAGCTCGGCAACGCGTTCCTGGACGGGCACGAGCTCCGCGCCCGCTCGCTCCTGTGGGCGGACTCCCTGGCCACCCGGACCTCGGAGGCGGTGCGGGTGGGGGTCCCGAACGGGCGGAACATCCTCATCGTCCACCACGTGTTCCGTCCCGACGACTCGGTGCAGATCCTCGAGGTGGGTGCCGCGATCCCGTGGCACGCCAGCGCCCTGGGCAAGGCGGTGGCCGCCTACCGGACCGACGAGATGCTCCGCGACCTGCTCGGTGGCCCGCTCTCCCGGCTGACCGGCCGCACGATCGTCGAGCCCCGGGATCTCCGCCGGGCCCTGGCCTCGATCCGCCGCGACGGGGTGGCCGTCGAGGACCAGGAGGCCGTGATCGGCGAGGCCGAGGTGGCCGCCCCCGTCCTGGACAACGACGGGCATCCGGTCGGTGCGATCGGGGTGGCCGGACCCGTGGAGCATCTGCTGCCGGAGGGCCGGGCCAGGGACGACGTCGTCACCGCCGTGAAGCTGACGGCCCGGGGGCTCTCGCGCGACCTGGGCGGGGGCCGCCGCTTCGCCCGGAACCGGTAGGCGCGCCGCCGGGTTCCTTGTCCGGAATCGCTGCCCCCACCTCGGTGCCGGCGTCCCAACTCCGACGCGCTAGTCTCGGCCGGTGATGCCCGGCGAACGACGTTTCGTGACCGTCGACGACTACGAGCCGGTGGCGCGCGAGCGACTGCCGCCGGACGTCTACGACTACTACGCGGGGGGAGCCGGGGACGAGCGGACCCTGGCCGAGAACCGGCGGGCGTTCGACCGATGGGCGATCCGGCCCCGCGTGCTCGCCGGCGCCTACCCCCCCGATCCGTCGACGGAGGTGCTCGGCACGCGCATCTCGTTCCCGGTGCTGATCGCTCCATGGGCCTACCAGCGCAAGGCCCATCCGGACGGCGACGTGGCGACCGCGCGCGCCGCCGCCCGGGCCGGGACGATCATGGCGGTCTCCTCGACGGCGCTGGAGCACCTCGAGGACGTGGCCGCGGCGTCCTCGTTCACCAAGTGGTGGCAGCTCTACGTCTTCACCGAGCGCGCCCGGTCCGAGGACATGCTTCGACGGGTGGTGGCGGCCGGCTTCGGCGCGATCTGCTTCACGGTGGACTTCCCGGTGGCCGGGCTCCGGCACCGGGACACGCGGAGCGGCTTCGACATGCCGATGGGCCTGCCCCAGGACGAGCTCGTGTACGACCCCCACATCGACTGGGACGACCTGGCGTGGATCCGGGAGCGGGCGCCGCTGCCACTCCTGGTGAAGGGCATCCTGACGGCCGAGGACGCGCGGATCGCCGTCGAGCTCGGCGCGGACGGCATCGTGGTGTCCAACCACGGCGGCCGGCAGCTCGACGGCGCGGTGGCGGGGATCACCGCGCTCCCCGAGGTCGTCGAGGCCGTCGGCGGGCGGGTCCCGGTGCTCGTCGACGGCGGCGTCCGCCGGGGCATCGACGTCTTCCGGGCCCTCGCGCTCGGCGCCTCGGCGGTGATGGTCGGCCGTCCGACCTGCTGGGGCCTGGCGGTGGCGGGGGAGGAGGGCGTCCTCGACGTCCTGGGGATCCTGCGGGCGGAGCTCGAGAACGCCATGGCGCTCGCCGGCACGCGATCCGTGGCCGACATCACCCGCGCCTTCGTCACGCCGGTCTGACGCCCCGGCCCCGGTCTGCGACCATGGGCCGGCATGCCCGGGATCGACCTGCACACGCACACGAACCGGTCGGACGGCACCTTCGAGCCGGACGAGCTGGTCCGCCACGCCGCCGAGCGCGGCCTGGCGACGATCGCCGTCACCGACCACGACACCACCGCCGGCCTGGAGACGGCCCTCGCCGAGGGCGAGGCGACCGGCGTCCAGGTGGTCCCCGGCGTCGAGTTCTCGGCCGAGTTCGAGGGCACCAGCGTCCACGTCCTGTGCTACTGGATGGACGTCGGCGACGCCGAGTTCCAGGCCGAGCTGATGCGCCTGCGGGACGACCGGTTCCGCCGGGGCGAGCTCATGGTGGGCAAGCTCCAGGAGCTGGGGTTCCCCATCACGTTCGAGCGCGTCCGGGAGATCGCCAAGGGCGGGAACATCGTGCGCCCCCACGTCGCGCAGGCCATGGTCGAGGCCGGCGTGGTCGCCTCGGAGGAGGAGGCGTTCGAGAAGTGGATCGCCGACGGCATGCCGGCGCACGTGCCCAAGCACGCCCTGGACCCGGTGGACGCCGTCCGCCTGATCCGCGGCGCGAAGGGACTGTGCGTCCTGGCCCACCCCGGCATGTGGGGGGACCAGACGGCCGTTCCGGACGAGCTCATCGAGTCCATGGCGGACGCGGGGATGGTCGGGCTCGAGGTGGACCACACGGACCACGGGCCGGAGCAGCGGGAACGGTACCGGGCGATGGCGCACCGCCTGGACCTGATCCCCACGGGGGGCTCCGACTGTCACGGGACGCGGTACGACCCGATCCGACTCGGCACGTCGCTCTGCGAGCCGGCGAGCTTCGAGGCGCTGCGGGCCCTCGCCCGCTGAGGGGCGCGACCCGTAGCATCGGAGGGTGACCGGCAAGCGCATCCTCGTCGTGGGCGCCGGGTTCGCCGGCCTATATGCCGCCATGGGAATGAAGTCGCTCGCCCGCGCCGGGCACCGCGTCACGGTGGTGAACGCCGAGAGCTTCATGAAGTACCAGCCGTTCCTGCCCGAGGTAGCCTCGGGCACGATCGATCCGCGGGCCGTCGTCGTGCCGCTCCGCTCGGTGCTGCGTCACTGCGAGATCGTGATCGGGGAGGTCGAGCGGGTCGACCACGGGGCCCGTCGCGCCCGGGTGCGTCTGCCCGACGGGCGCGAGCGCGAGCTCGAGTACGACATCGCGGTGCTCGCTCCGGGATCGACCTCCCGGGTGGTGCCGATCCCGGGGCTGGCCGAGCACGGGGTCGGCTTCAAGACCGTGGAGGAGGCGATCTTCCTCCGCAACCGGGTGCTGTCCCAGCTCGACGTCGCGGCGATCGCGGAGGACGCCGACGCACGTCGCGCGGCGCTGACGTTCGTGTTCGTGGGGGGCGGGTACGCCGGGGTGGAGGCGCTCGGCGAGCTCGAGGACCTCGCGCGCGACGCGATGCGGCACTACCCGACGCTCCGCCCGCGAGAGATGCGGTGGGTCCTGGTCGACATCGCGCCCCGCATCCTGCCCGAGCTGGGTGAGGACCTCGCCGCCTACGCCGCCGGGCTCCTCGAGGTCCGCGGCATCGAGATCTCGGTGCGCACCGGGCTCGAGTCCTACGAGGGTGGCACGGTCCGGCTCTCGGACGGCAGGGCGTTCCGCGCCGACACCCTGGTGTGGACGGCCGGTGTTCGCCCCTCGCCGCTCGCGCGTGACTCCGGCCTCCCGGTCGACGAGGCCGGCCGCCTGCCGACCGACGAGTACCTGCGGGTGGTCGGCGTGCCGGACCTGTGGGCGGCGGGCGACGCGGCGGCCGTCCCGGACCGCATCGGCGGCGGCCTGATGCCTCCCACCGCCCAGCACGGCCTGCGGCAGGGCAGGGCCGTGGGCCGCAACCTCACGGCGTGGCTCGAGGGCGGGACGCTCGCGCCGTTCGCCCATCGCAACCTCGGGTGGGTCTGCTCGCTCGGCCGGTACAAGGGCGTGGCCCAGGTCTTGGGGATCAAGCTGCGCGGCTTCCCGGCGTGGTTCGCCCACCGGACGTACCACCTGTACGCGATGCCCACGATCACCCGGCGGGTCAAGATCGCGGCGGACTGGACCGTGGCCCTGCTGTTCCCGCGAGACCTCGCGCAGCTCGGATCGCTCGAGCACCCCCGGCGCCCGTTCGAGCAGGCCGCGGGGTCGAAGAGCCCTACGACTCCTGGTTGATCTGCGCCGCCGCCGAGAGCGCCGTGTGGCTCCGCTGGAGGTCGGGCAGCTCGTGCCCGCCCGTGAGCTCCTCGACCGCCCAGTTGGTGAGGTCGCGGATCGAGATGATCCCCACGAGCCGGTCGTCGTCGACGATCGGCAGGTGCCGGATCCGCCGGTGGGCCATGTGCTCGGCCGCCTCGGCGATGTCGGTCCTCGAGCCGACGGTGTCCAGGTTGGTGCTCATGCGCTCGGAGACCGCCGTCGTGCGCGGGTCCTTGCCGTCGGCGACGAGGTACACCAGGTCGCGCTCGGTCACGATGCCGGCCAGGCGGTCGCCGTCCATGACGACGACGGAGGAGATGGCGTTGTCGTGGAGCAGCGTCGCGACGTGCTCGAACGTGTCCTGCGGGGACGTGGTCTGCACGTCGGCGTTCATGATGTCCTTCACCTGCATCGGGATACCCTCCGGTCGGCCAGGCCCGGCAGTCTATCCTCCGGGCCTCGTCACCGGCCCGGCGCGCTCCGCATCCAGGAGGGACCACGCATGACCGAACCCACGCCCGGCGCATCGGATCAGCCGCCCCCCGAGGTTCGGCTGCGGGACGTCGAGGAGGCGGACCTCCCCGTCTTCTTCGAGCACCAGCGGGACCCCGAGGCCTGCCGGCTGGCGGCGTTCGCGCCGCGTGACCGGGAGGCGTTCGACGCGCACTGGGCGAGGATCCTCGGCGACGACCGCGTCGTGGCGAAGACGATCCTGGCCGGCGGCGTCGTGGCCGGCAACGTCGGGAGCTGGGGGCCGCCCTCGGATCGCCTCGTCGGCTACTGGGTGGGGCAGGACCTGTGGGGGCGGGGGATCGCCACCCGGGCGCTCACCGCCTTCCTGTCGCACGAGGACGTGCGGCCGCTGCGGGCCATCGTCGCCCGGCACAACGTGGGCTCGATCCGTGTGCTCGAGAAGTGCGGCTTCGTCGTGGTCACGGAGCGGGTGGCCGAGGACGGCGTCGAGGAGCTCCTCATGGAGCTGCCGGGCGGCGCGCGCTGATCGGGCGCCGGCCTAGTGGTCCGACGCGCCGCTGAAGTTGAAGGACTCGATCCGAAGACCGGGGACCCGCGAGGCGCTGAAGAAGAACTCGCTGGCGAGCTCGGTGTCGCGTCCGACCGCGGTCGTGTTGGACAGCGCCTCGAGGACCGACTGCGTGAACCGCAGGTTCTTCACCGGGTGGGCCACCTCGCCGTGCTCGATGAGGAACGTGCCGTCGCGGGTCATGCCCGTGATCGTCGACTCGACGGGGTGCACGACGTTCGTGTAGTGGAACCGCGTCACGAGCACGCCCCGCTCCGTGTCCGCGATCATCCGCTCCACGTCGGAATCGCCCGGCTCCATGAACAGGTTGAGCGGGAACGGGCCCTCGGGGTTGGGGGCGGGCAGGGCGTGGCCCGTGGTCGTCGCGCCCGACTGCTTCGCCGTGCGCAGGTCGTGGACCCCGCCACGGAACACTCCCCGCTCGACGATCATCACGCGGGCTCGCGGGACACCCTCGAAGTCGAAGGGGATCCCGAGCGTCCCTTCCTGCCGAGCGTCGTCGTAGATCGTGATGCCCTCGGCGGCCACCCGTTGCCCCTCGCGACCAGACAGGCACGAGCGGCCCTCGAGTAGCAGCCGGCCTCCGAAGCCGATCCACGCGAGGAGCCCAGCCAGCGTCGAGGTGGCCGACGGCTCGAGCACGACGGGGTACCGCCCGGGCGCCAGATCGCGCGGGGCCTGGGACGCGACCGCCTTGTCCGCCGCTCGCCGCCCGATCGCGGAGGGGTCGAGCTCCGCCACGGCGGGAGCGAAGACCTCCGCGAAGCCGCTCCCGCCCTCCCCGCCGCCCACGACCGTCGTCAGCGAGGCGAGGGTCGTGGGGGCCCAGCAGAACTGACCCTCGGTGTTGGCGACGGCGACCTCGCTCGCGGTCGTCTCGAGCGCGCCCGATGCCGTGAAGCCCCCCGGGCACGCCGCGACGAGCTCGGCGACCCCCGCCGCCCGTCGCTCCGGGCCGACCGTCGCGGTCGCCTCGTCGAACCCGGACGCGTCCTCGAGCGGCGCGGCCGGGGCGAGCCCCGGGAACATCGGGTCGGGCGCGGCGACCCCCGCCATCTCCCTGGCGCTCTCGGCCGCCGCGCGGGCGCCCCGCGGGGAGAAGTCGTTGGTCGCGGCGATCCCCGTCCGCCCCCCGGCGACGACGCGGACGCGCAGCTCGGTGTCCTCCCGCCACGTGCTCTGGTGGATCGCGCTCGAGGCGAAGCGCGTGAGCCCTCCCCATTCGTGCAGGAAGAGGACCTCGACGCCGTCGGCTCCCGGGATCTCGAGCGCGGCGTCCGCCACGCGGCGGATCTCGTCGGGGCCGACGACGCCCGGCATCAGCCCCGGACCCCCACCTGTACGCGGCGGAACCTCGCCGGCGACGCGCCGTGGCCCACGCGGGCCGTCTGCCCCGGCTGCCCCTTGCCGCAGTTCGGCGTGCCCCACAACGTCCAGTCCTCGCGCCCGCCCACGGCGTCGCACGAGCCCCAGAACTCGGTGGTGATCCCGGTGTAGTTGGGGTTGCGGTACATCTCGACGAGCTTGCCTCCGCGGATCCGCCAGGCCACCTCGCACCCGAACTGGAAGTTCACGCGCTTGTCGTCGATCGACCACGACGTGTTCGTCGACATGAAGATCCCGTCGTCCGTGTCGCCGATGATGTCGGCGAGCGTTCCCTCCCGGGGCTCGATCGAGATGTTCGTCATGCGGATCAGCGGCAGGTTCTGCCAGCCGTCGGCGCGCATCGCCCCCGAGCTGGGAAGGCCGAGGACGCTGGCCGTCTCGCGGCTCGAGATGAAGTCCTGGAAGATGCCGTCGACGATGATCGGGGTGCGCTGCGCCGGAACGCCCTCGTCGTCCCACCCGAACGTCCCGAGGCCGCCGGGGAGCGTCGCGTCCGCCGTGATCGAGACCAGGTCGCTCGCGTAGCGAAGCCGGCCTCGGTCCTCCGGCCGGACGAACGACGAGCCGGCGTAGGCCTCTTCCATCCCCAGCACCCGGTCGAGCTCCACGGGATGGCCGATCGACTCGTGGACCTGCAGCTCGACCTGGCCGGAGTCGAGCACCAGCGTCGTCACCTCGCTCGGGCACTCCTTCGCGCCGAGGAGCCGTACGGCCTCGGCGGCGGTGCGCTCGGACTCCTCGATCAGGCCGAGCTTGCGGATGTGCTCCCATCCGGCCGCCGAGATGTGGCCGCGGAAGGAGTTGGGGAACGACCGGCGCTGGAGCTCCCCGTCGCCGAGCGCCGTCGCCTCGATGCCCCCGCCCGAGTGCACGGAGGTCTGCTCGACCGCGGTCCCTTCGCTCGTGGCCAGCCACGTGCGACGGCGGAACAGGTCGATCCCGCCCTCCGCGAACGCGAGGCCCTCGACGCCCTGCATCCGCCGGGTCGCCTCCATCAGGAGCGCGATCTTCTCCTCGAGCGGGACGTGGAACGGGTCCTCCTGCATCGGCGAGTGCCACGAGCCGCTGACGGGCTCGACCTCGGCCAGGCGGACCGGCTCCATGGGTAGCCGCGAGGCCGCCCGGGCGATCTCCACGGCGAGCTTGGCCGTGCGATCGATCTCGGCGGGCTCCAGGCGCGCCGTGGCGGCGAAGCCCCAGTACCCGCCGGCCAGGACCCGGATCCCGATGCCCTCCGACGAGGACCGGTCGATGCCCTCCATCACCTGGTTGCGAACGGTGAGCGACTCGGAGTCGTCGGCGACCACGCGCCCGTCCGCGTAGTCCGCCCCCGCGGCCTTCGCCGCGTCGACGGCCTGCCTCGCGACGTCGAGCACCCGCGCCCCCTCTTCCCCGATGGACGGCCCGAGCCCCGGGACCGCCGGACAGCCTACCGTGAGGCGCATCCCTCGGGTCCGTCGCGGCGATAGCCTCTTCCCGGCGTGAACTGGTACCTGTTCTGGCGGCTGGTGCACTTCTCGGGAATCGTCGTCTTCGTCGCCGGCCACGGCGTGTCGGCGTCGGTCACGCGGTCCCTTCCGAGGGAGCGCGATCCGGTCAGGCTCGAGACGCTGCTGCGGCTCTCGCGCTCCACGATCGTGTGGTCGAACGCCGGGCTCGTGGTGCTCGTCGTCGGCGGCGTGGGCAACTGGATCCACGTGGGGTACTCGCCGAACGGCTGGCTGTGGACGGCCGTCGCAGTGCTGACGCTCCTCGCGGCGCTGGGCCTCGGGGTCGCGTCGCCCTACTTCCGCCGGATCCGGGCCGCGCTCTCGGCGGGAGACGAGTCGGGGCTCCACACGGCCCTCGCCTCGCCCTTGCCGTGGATGCTGTTCTGGGTGGAGACGGCGGGCGTCGGCGTGATCCTGTGGCTCATGGTGTACAAGCCGTACTGAGGGATCGGCCCGGGCGCCGGGTCCGGGCCGGAGGGGAGCTGAGCGCATGGCGACGTACTTCGCGAACGTCACGCTGTTCGACGGACGGACCCTGCGAACCAAGGCGGGCGTGCTCGTCGCCGACGGCCACGTCGACTGGGTCGGGGCGCACGCGCGGGCTCCTCGGGTCTCGCGCGCCGCGATCGAGGTCGACGGCACCGGCAAGACGCTCTCGCCCGGGCTGATCGACTGCCACGTGCACCTGTGCTTCGACGGCGGTGCGGACTTCGCGGCCGAGGCGCGAGAGATGACCTCGGACGCCGCGGCCACGGTCAAGGCGGTGCGCAACGCGGCGCGGACGCTCGAGCACGGCGTGACCACGGTTCGCGACCTCGGCGGCCGGGGCGACGCCGCGATCCAGGTCGCCCGCGGCGTCGAGCGCGGACTCATCGCGGGCCCCCGGATCCTCGCGGCGGGGCGCGCCCTCACGATCACCGGCGGTCACGGACACAACGTCGGGATCTCGCGCGAGGTCGACGGCCCGGACGGCGTTCGCAAGGCGGTGCGCGAGGAGATCCGCGCCGGCGCCACGGCGATCAAGGTGATCGCCACCGGCGGCGTGCTCACGCCCGGCATCACGCACGACTTCACGGCGTTCACGCAGGAGGAGCTCGACGCCGCCGTCGACGAGGCCCACTCGTGGGGACGGGTGGTCGGCGCGCACGCCATCGGCCCGGAGGGGATCCTGCGATCGATCCGGGCGGGCGCGGACTCGATCGAGCACGGCTCCATGCTCACGACCGAGGGCGCCCGGCTGATGAAGGAACGGGGGACCTTCCACGTGCCGACGATCTCCGCGATCCGGGGCATGGTCGATCACCCCGACGAGGTGCCGGCCTACGCCGTCGAGAAGGCGACGAAGCTCGTGGACGTCGCGCGCGACGCGTTCCGTCGGTCGATCCGCGCCGGCGTTCGGATCGCGTGCGGGACCGACGCCGGGACGCCGTTCAACCCCCACGGGAACACGACGCACGAGATCGTCCGCATGGTCGAGTGGGGGCTCACGCCGCTCCGCGCCATGCAGTCGGCCACCTCGGTCGCCGCGACACTGCTGCAGCTGGAGGGAGCCGGCCGGGTCGAGGCGGGGGCCGACGCCGACCTCGTCCTGTACGACGCGAACCCCCTCGAGCAGGTCGACGTCGTGCTGAAGCCGGCGATGGTGATGCGGGCCGGCGCGGCGGTTGCCGGGGCCCCGCTCTAGGCGACGGCCCGGCCGGCCGCCGAGAAGCGGTGCTCCTGCTCGACCGAATCGCACGGGTTGCCGCGGCCGAAGCGCACCGCCATCTCGGTGAGGTCGGCCACCCACCAGAACGTCGTCGCCGAGTCGTTCGGGCCCGGCGTCCGTTCGGGGTGGCGGCAGAGACCGTCGGGCTCGTCCCGGTGGTCGGACAGGAACGCGCGCAGGGTCTCGGGGCCGACGGTGCCGGGCTCGGAGGCCGCGAGGAGCTCGGCGGCGCGCGCGTATCGCCTCGCCGAGTGGACGGCGTACCCGGGGTCGCCCTCGTACCGGCGCATGCGATCGCAGACGTAGTGGTTGGTGTGCACGAGATGTCCCCGTTCGTCGACGCCGGTGAGCTCGGCGTCGGTGGCCGAGCCCTCGACGTTCACGACCTCGCCCCCCCTCGTCACGAGCACCTGGTTGTAGCTGGACGCGCGGTCGTGGCGCAGCGCCTCGCCCACCGCCCGGTCGAGCGTCGGCTGGCGGAGCATCGCCCGGTACTGCACCTCGCGGGGGATGCCGATCCGCTCGTCGAGCGGGGCGAGCTCGTTGCCGCTCATCGAGATGCCGGCGTCGTTCCAACCGCAGCTCACCCACACCCCGTTGCCGATCGAGAAGACGGCCGGCTCGCCCGGCACGGAGACCTCGATCCCGACGAGCTCGTTCTGGTAGGTCCGAGGCATGTCGTTGTTGTGGGCGACCAGGACGTGGTCGTCGCGCGTGGCGGGGGGGACCGCGACGAGGTCCGTGCACCGGCCGGTCAGCCGGCGGGCGTACGGGACGTACCAGATCTCCTCGGTGGTGCAGGCGAAGACCGCGAGCGGGTCGACGCCGGCGGACTCGGCCAGACCCTCGAGCTCGTCCGCATACCAGGGGTAGGCAGCCGCCGTGACCTCCAGGTAGCGCTCGGCCAGCGCGAGCTGCTCGGCCCGCGTCCGCCCCTGGGGGATCTCCTCGCCCTCGAACGCCGCACCGCGGCGGATCGTCTCTGCGCAGAGCTCGCCGATCCGTGCGCCGATCTCGCGATGCGTGCCGGCGACGCGATGGACCGGGATCGGCAGAGAGGCCATCGGCCGGGAGTCTAGGTGGCCTCGCGGTGGAGGGTCGTCCGTCCCTCTCGGGTCGGGTGCCGGGGCCGAACACTGGTTCCGTAGGGCAACCGGAGGTGACATCGTGGGCATGGAGATCAGGACTGAGGAAGGTCGCGTTCGGGTCGGCACCGAGGAGTGCTACCGGAACCTCGTCGAGGGGCTGAGGGACGAGCGTGTGCACGTCCGGCTGCTCGCGGTCTGTGGGCTCGCGGCGTCGGGCGACCCCCGCTCGGTCGAGCACCTCATCGGAGCGCTTCGCGACGAGCACGTCGAGGTCCGCACCCGCGCCGCGTTCGCCCTGGGCCGGCTGGGCGAGGCCCAGGCCGCGCCGTACCTGATCGAGGCCGCCCGCTCGGACGATCCCGAGCTCCACTGCGCCGCGATCACGGCGCTCGGCGAGCTCGGCGAGGTCGCGGTGGGTGTCCTGGCCGAGGAGCTGCGGACGGGCGGTCCGGCCGATCGCGTCCGAGCGGCGATCGCGCTCGGCGAGACCCGGACGATCGCGGCGCTGGAGCATCTGACGGCGGCCCTTGAGGACGAGGACCCGACCGTTCGCGCCCGGGCCCGGGAGGCCGTCGAGAAGATCCGCGAGACGCCGGTCTTCTGAACGAGCCCGGCCGGGTCCCCCCGGACCCGTCTCGCCGCGAGCGCTACGCGACCGGCGCGCAGGCGCCGAGCTCGGTGGCGATGGCGTCCGCCCAAGCCCGGACGTGGCCGAAGTCCCGGAAGTCCTTGCCCAGCCCGGCGTCGATCATCCGCTTCACGACGAACCCCTCCGGGTGCTCGGCGTCGATCCGCCCACCGAACGTGGCGTGCGCGTGGAACCCGATGTGATCGGCGTGCGCCCGAACACGCTTGGGAAGCGGGATGTCGCGACGCTCCGCGGAGTCGTCCAAGGGACCGCTCTGGAACAGCCACACGTCCCGCTCGGCCAGCTCGGCGTCGAATCGGCGCAGGAACGTGAGCGCCTCGTGCCGCCACCGATCCATGTACACCGCGCTGCCGAGCACGACGGCCCGATAGGGCTCGACGCTGAGGACGTCCTCGACCCGTTCGCGGTCCACCTCCAGGCCCGCCGCGACGAGGCGCTCGGCCACCGCGTCGGCGATCCCGGCCGTCGAACCCATCTTGCTCGCGAACGCCACCAGCACCTTGGTGCTCTCCATCGGCCCCTCCTCGAGTCCGTCTCAACCTTCGCTCCCCGGGGGGCGCGCCTGGAGGGACCGTGGTCCGTCCCCGTCGGGGCCGGACGGCCCCGCGGTCGGGGCGTGTCGGAGGGGGCCCCTACGCTGGCCGCATGCAGACGCTGGGGTACGTGGCGCTCGCGCTGGCGGCCGGGGCCGCGCTCGGTGCGGTGCTGGCGCGAGCCGGTCGCCGACCGGGGGAGGACGACATCGGCGGCGCCGGGACCCAAGCTCGGATCGAGGCCCGGCTCGAGGTCCAGGCCGCCGAGCTGCGGCGTCTGGCCGACGGCTCGGCCGCCCGGGACGGTGGGGCGCAGGAGGTCCGCCGCGAGCTCGCGTCCGCGCGGCAGGCGCTCGAGCGGCTCGCCCTGAGCGAGGAGGACCGCAGGGAGCGCGAGCGCGAGTCCTGGGACGTGGTTCGCCGCTTGTCCACCGTGCTCGCCGGCGGCGCGTCGAAGGGCCGGGCCGGCGAGAACGTCCTCCGCGAGCATCTCGCGCAGCTCCCACCGGGCATGCTGGTGACCGACCTCCGCGTGAACGGCAAGGTCGTCGAGTTCGGCCTGGAGCTGCCCGACGGACGGCGTCTGCCGGTCGACTCCAAGTGGACGGCCGTGGCGGAGCTCGAGGCGCTCGAGGCCTGCGAGGAGCCGGGGGAGCGCGAACGCATCGCCCGCGAGATCGAGCGGCACGTCGCCCACCGCGCCCGCGAGGTCGCGCAGTACCTCGATCCTGCGATCACGGCGCCGGTCGCGGTCGCGGCGATCCCGGATGCGGCCTACGCCGTCCTGCGTCGCGCGCACGCCGACGCGTTCGCGCGGGGCGTCGTCATCGTGCCGTACTCGACGGCCCTGCCCGTGCTCCTGTTCCTGTACCGGCTCGTCTATCGGCTCGGCGACGCCGACGACGCCCGCGCCGCGCTCGAGGAGGTGGCCGCGCTGCTCGACGCGCTGGAGGGCGTGCTCGAGAACAAGGTGGCCCGGGCCGGCGCGATGATCGCGAACGCGGCCGACGAGCTGCGGTCGGGCATCGGCAAGGCGCGAGGCTCGGTCGCTCGGGGGCGGGTCCTCACCCGCCCGGCACAGGCGCCTCCGCTTGCCGAGGGGGTCCTGAAGGCGGTTCCCTAGTCGTTCGGACGGACGAGGAGGCGAGCCGCATGATCGCGAGGACCTGGCGGGGATGGACGAGCACATCCGACGCGGACCGGTACGTCGAGTACCTGCAGGAGACCGGCGTGAAGGAGTACCGGGAGACGCCGGGGAACCGCGGCGTGTTCATGCTGCGCCGCGTCGACGCAGACCGGGTGGAGTTCCTCCTCCTCACGCTGTGGGACTCGATCGAGGCGGTTCGGGCGTTCTCGGGACCGGACGAGCGCGTCGCCGTGTTCTACCCGGAGGACGACGCGTTCCTCGTCGATCGCGAGCGCCACGCCGACCACTTCGAGGTGCTCGCGTCGCCGGACGATTTCCGCTGACCACGCCGACGGTCTTGGACGAGGTGCTCGGGAGGCTCGATTCGTCAAGGATCGGAGCGCCTGCACCGCGACCTCCAGCTGTTCGTGGCGCAACCGGACCAATGCCTGAGCTGGCCGTCCAGGGATTCGAGGACGGGACCGCGGAGTTCGCGGTCGGGCGTACCTTTCCACGACGGTTCCCATTCGGCTCCGACGCAACGCAGAATCTCTTCACAACCAGGGTTCGCGAGGAGTTCATCGGCTCACCGTCACGACGCGAAGGCGTTGCTCCGGCACGAAGGCGTTGCTCCGGCACGGAGGGTGAAGGAATCCGGGTGCAGTCGTGCAGCCTCGCAATGGCGGGAGCCCGCCGTCACAAATGAGCTTGCTTCGTACGGACGTCCTCGGGTTCGAACGATGCTGGCGCCGTCACCCAAGCGGGGGCGAGGAGGTCGGTCCGTCATCCAGAACCCGGCGATACGGTGGACGCCGGCTCTGACCGAGTGGCCGGTCCTTGTTGGCGTACATGACGGCGGCCACGGCGGCGACTGGCCCAACGTAGATGGCGCCGACGCCAACCCCCCAGACGACGATGACGAAGAGGACATGGCTGGCTTCGACGGGGCCCCATATCAGCGCAACGAGAAACGAAACGGCGACGGTGAAGGAAAGGCCAACGAGCCATCCGAGGGCGGCGTATCGGACCGTCCTCCATCCACCCATATCCCAAGCATGGGGGACCGGGGCGTGAGCGGCAAGGGATGAACGGCCAGAAGTCCTCCGATGGATGGCCAGTTCTCGGACGCCGCCAATGGAACGGGAACGCTATGGATCGGAGAGGTCGGCCGGCGTCGTGGTCGAGGTCTCCCAGTCCCCGCGCAGGATGGCGTAGCCGAGCCCGTCGAGCCGGACGCCGTCGGCGTCCGGGGGCCACGCCTGCCGGTAGACCGCCTCCTTCGTCCATCCCGCGCGGACGAACGCGTGCCGCATGGCGAGGTTGTCGCGGCGGGTCTGACCCTCGATCCGCCACCGATCGGGATGACGCCGGAAGAACTCGTCGGTGATGAAGCGGATGGCGGCGACGCCGAGGCCGCGTCCGCGCCAACGTTCTCGGATCCGGATGTCGAGGGAGGGGTCTTCCCACGGCTCGGCGACGGCGTCGAGGCGCACCAGCCCGGCGTCCTCGCCCTCGGTCTCGACGAAGAACGTCAGATCGTTGCCGCCGCCGTAGTCGCCGTCGGCGATCAAGGCCAGCACGTCCTCCCGCGTGAACGACGTCTTCACCCGCCGGGGCCACGGCTCGCTCGTCAACAGCTCGACGAGCGCCTCGTCGTCCCGGCCGGGCACGTACTCCCGGAACGTGGTCGGGTCCGCCATGGACCGAATCTTCTACCACGGTCGCCGGAGAGGCGGTTGACGTTTCCATGCATTGTTTGCATAAATACTCGGCATCGTGCCGGATCCGGTCGTCCGCGTGGGGGTCCTCGGCGCCTCGGGGTTCACCGGGGGCGAGCTGATCCGGCTGCTCGTCGCCCACCCACGGGTCGAGGTGGCCTTCCTCGGAGGCCGCGAGAGTGCCGGGCGCACCCTGGCCGAGATCCACCCCTTCCTCGCCGGGGTCCCCTCCGCCACCGAGCGTGTCCGCCCGGTCGAGGAGGCGGGCGACCTGGACGTCGCGTTCCTTGCCCTCCCACGGGGCGAGAGCGCGGCGGTCGCCCCCGACCTCCTGGACCGGGGTGCCCGCGTGATCGACCTCGGCGGCGACTTCCGCCTCCCGGCCCCCGAGTATCCGGCGTGGTACGGCTTCGAGCACCCCGCGCCCGCTTGGCTGGGCAAGGCCGTGTACGGGCTGCCGGAGCGCTTCCGCGACCGGATCCGCCCCGCGCACCTGGTGGCGAACCCGGGGTGCTTCCCCACGCCGGTCGTCCTGGGGCTCGCGCCGCTGCTCGAGGCCGGCCTCCTCGAGCCCGGGCCGGTCGTCGTCGACGGCAAGACGGGACTGTCCGGCGCCGGGCGGACCGGCGCCGATGCCGCGAGCCACGCTGCCACGGAGGAGAGCGTTCGGCCCTACCGGTTCCCGGCCCATCAGCACACGCCGGAGATGGAGCTGGCGCTCGCGGACGCCTCGGGGGTGCGCGTTCCCGTGTCCTTCGTGCCGCATCTGGTTCCGGCCGTGCGCGGGGTGCTCGTGACGTGTTCGGCTCGAGCCGCCGCCGGCGTCACCACGGAGGACCTCGTGGGGGCCCTGTCCGCCGCGTACGCCGGCGAACCCTTCGTTCGGGTGCTCGAGCCCGGCGCGATGGCGGACACGAAGCGCGTGCGGGGGTCCAACGTCGTCGAGCTGCAGGCCGCCGTCGACGGCCGGACCGGCACCGCGATCGTGATCGGGGCGATCGACAACCTGATGAAGGGCGCCGCCGGGCAGGCGGTGCAGAACCTCAACCTCCTGATCGGCTGCGACGAGTCAACCGCGCTGCCGTCGGTGGGGGTGTACCCGTGAGCGTGACGTTCCCCCGTGGGTTCCGGGCCGCCGGCGTGACGGCGGGGATGAAGCCCTCGGGCCGGGCCGACCTCGGGCTGCTCGTCGCCGACGAGGCGTGGAGCGCCGCCGGCCTGTTCACGACGAATGCGTTCGCCGCGGCCCCGGTCGTGCTGTCGAAGCTCCGGTTGGCCGAGGACGTGTCGAGGGCCGTGCTGGTGAACAGCGGGCAGGCCAACGCCGGCACCGGCGCCCGGGGCGATCGCGACGCCGAGACCACGACCGGGGCCGTGGCCAGCGCCCTGAACCTCGATCCCTCGGCGGTGATCGCCTGCTCGACCGGTGTGATCGGCGAGCCGCTGCACGTCGAGGAGCTCGTGGCGGCGGTGCCGTCGCTCGTGGGGGCGCTGTCGACCGAGGGCGGCGAAGCGTTCGCCGAGGCCATCCTCACGACGGATACCGTGACCAAGCAGGCCGCGGCGGAGCGCGGCCCCTACCGCGCCGGCGGCTGCGCCAAGGGCGTCGGGATGATCGCGCCCGATCTCGCCCTGGCCACGATGCTCGCGTTCCTCACGACCGACGCGCCGGTGCCAAAGGCGGAGATCGGACGCCTGGCGACGGAGGTGCTCGAGCCGAGGTTCGAGTCGCTCACCGTCGACGGCTGCACGAGCACGAACGACACCGTCCTGCTGTTTGCGAGCGGCGCGGCGGGGGGCGACCCGGTGGTGCCCGGCACGCCGGCGTGGGACGCCCTGGCCGAGGCGCTCGACGAGGTGGCGTCGTCGCTGGTGCTCCAGCTCGCGAGCGACGGCGAGGGGGCCACCCACGTCCTCATCGTCGACGTCACCGGGGCCCGGACCGAGGCGCATGCGCGCGTGGTGGCGAAGGCGGTGGCGAACTCGTTGCTCGTCAAGACCGCGGTCTTCGGCGGCGATCCGAACCCGGGTCGAATCCTGCAGGCGGTCGGATCGTCCGGGGTGCCGTTCGACCCGCGGGACGTCGACGGGTCCATCGGCGGGATCCGGGTGATCGCGGGCGGAGCCATCGCCGGCGGCGGGATGGAGGCGGCGCGAGCGGCGCTCCAGGAGCACCAGGTGGCGATCGCCGTCTCGATCGGGGACGGGCCGGGCACGAGCCGCGCCCTGGGGGTCGACCTGTCGTACGACTACGTGAAGATCAACGCGGAGTACACGACGTGACGCCGGCGCCGCTGCCGCCGCAGGTCCGGGCCGGCACCGTGGCCAAGGCCCGCACGCTGCTCGAGGCGCTGCCGTTCATGCAGGAGCACCGCGGGACCGTCGTCGTCATCAAGATCGGCGGTGCGGTGATGGAGCGGTCGCCGCTGTCACGCTCGTTCGCCGAGGACGTCTCGCTGCTGCAGCACGCCGGCATCCACCCGGTGATCGTCCACGGCGGCGGACCACAGCTCACCCAGGTCTCGGAGCGGCTGGGGCTCGAGACGAGCTTCGTCGACGGCGTCCGCGTGACCGATCGCGAGACGCTCGACGTCGCGACGATGGTGCTGGCCGGGAAGCTGAACACGGAGGTGGTCGGCCTGCTCGTCGCCGGCGGCGTGGCGTCGGTCGGCCTGTCGGGCGTGGACGGCGGGCTCGCGCTCGTGCGGCGCCAGGCCGAGCCGGATCTCGGCTTCGTCGGCGAGATCGTGCGGGTCGACGCGAACGTGGTGCGGACGCTGCTCTCGGCAGGGTTCGTGCCGGTCGTGGCGTCGATCGCCGCGGACGCAGACGGGCATCCGTACAACGTGAACGCCGACGTGATGGCGTCCGAGCTCGCGATCGGGCTGGGGGCGCGCAAGCTCGTCTACGTCAACGACGTGGCCGGGGTGATCGGCCCGGGGGGCGAGCTCCTGTCCGAGCTCTCCGTCGCCGAGGCCCGAGACCTCCTCGGACGGGACGGCGTCGTCGGGGGCGGGATGATCCCCAAGCTCGAGAGCGCGGTCCGGGCGCTGGAGGCCGGCGTCTCGCGCGTCCACCTCCTCGACGGTCGGGTCGACCACGCCGTGGTCCTGGAGCTCTTCACGCCGGAGGGCATCGGGACCATGGTCACGCCGCCGGCGGAAGCGGCGCCCGGGGGATCGCCGTGAACCGCAACGGCGGCGCGACGAAGCCCCGGCGCCAGCAGGCGATCCTGTCGCTCGTCGCCCGGGAGCGGCTCGGCAGCCAGGAGGAGATCCGGGCCCGCCTGCGGGCGCTCGGCCTCGACGCCACCCAGTCCACGATCAGCCGGGACGTCGAGGAGCTCGGGCTGGCGCGCGTGCACGATGCGCGAGGCCTCCGCTACGTCGTCCCCGGCCACGCGGACGTCTCGGCCCCGGCGGCGCAGCTGCGACACGCGCTCGAGGAGTTCGCGCTCTCGATCGCCGAGGGGGCCGGAGGCCTCCTCGTGATCCGCACGCCCGCCGGCGCGGCGAACGCCCTCGGCGAGGTGCTCGATCGCGCGGCGCTGCCGCAGATCGCCGGCACGATCGCGGGCGACGACACGATCCTCGTGGTGCCCGGCAAGAGGTCCAGTGGCCGCGCCGTTCAGGCGGCCCTGGCGCGGATCCGCGACGGGCACGACGAGGAGCACGCATGAGGGGGCCGTCGTGGGATGAGCCCCGAGCGAGAGGAGACGGAGCATGAAGCGCGCGGCCCTGGCCTACTCGGGCGGTCTCGACACCTCGGTCACGATCCGGTGGCTCGCCGAGCGCGGCTACGAGGTGCACGCCGTCGCCGTCGACGTCGGCCAGCAGGAGGACTTCGAACGGATCCGCCGCCGCGGCGAGGCGGCCGGAGCGGCGTCGGTTCGGGTCGTGGACGCGGTGGATCGGTTCGCGCGGGAGTTCCTGACGCGGGCGATCCGGGCGAACGGCCTCTACGAGCACAAGTACCCCATGGTCTCGGGACTGGCCCGTCCGCTCATCGTCGACGAGGTCGTGCGGGTCGCCCGCGAGGTCGGTGCCGGAACCGTCGCGCACGGCTGCACCGGCAAGGGCAACGACCAGGTCCGGTTCGAGGTCTCGTTCGGCGTGCTGGCGCCGGAGCTCGAGATCCTCGCGCCGGTGCGCGATCCGGGGATCCCGCGGGACAAGGCCGTGGCGCTGGCGGACGAGTGGGGCATCCCCATCGCCGACGTGGCGGCGGCGTACTCCGTCGACGAGAACCTGTGGGGGCGCACGGTGGAGTGCGGGCCGCTCGAGGACCCGTGGGCGGCGCCGCCGGAGGACGCGTTCGAGCGCACCGCCGCGCCGCCCGCCCGCCCGGCCGAGCCCACCGAGACCGGCGTGACGTTCGAGCGCGGCCTGCCCGTGGCGCTCGACGGCGCGCCCACTGCCCTCCCCGAGCTGATCCGTGCGCTCGATGCGCTCGGCGGCCGGTACGGGTTCGGGAGGGTCGACATGATCGAGAACCGCCGGGTCGGCATCAAGTCGCGCGAGCTCTACGAGGTGCCGGGGGCGCTCGCCCTGATCGCCGCGCACCAGGCCCTGGAGGACCTCACGCTCGAGCGCGAGGTGGCGCACTTCAAGCCGGGCGTCGAGCAGCGGTGGGCCGACCTCGTGTACGACGGGCTGTGGTTCAGCCCGCTGCGCGAGGCGCTCGACGCGTTCGTCGAGGCGACGCAGGCCCACGTGAGCGGCGAGGTCCGGCTGGCGTTCTCGCCGGGGGCGTGCACGGTCGTCGGGCGGCGGTCGGAGGCCTCGCTCTACGACCTGTCGCTCGCCACCTACGGACACGACGACGCGTTCGACCAGCGCCACGCCGAGGGCTTCGTGAAGCTGTGGGGCCTGCCGCTCAAGGTGTGGTCGGCCAAGCAGGGCGGGGTCCGGTGACGGAGCGGGACGAGCCGGTCTGGTCGGGACGTTTCTCGAGACCGCCGGCGCCGGAGGCGATCGCGCTCGGGCGGAGCCTGTCGTTCGACGTCCGGCTCGCGCCGCACGACGTGGAGGCCTCGGTCGCGCACGTCCGCGCCCTGGAGCACGCGGGTGTGCTCGAGGGCGACGACGCCGCGCGGCTGGAGAAGGCGCTGCGGGAGGTGGGGGAGGAGATCGCGTCCGGGGGCTTCGCGTTCCACCCCGCCGACGAGGACGTCCATTCGGCGATCGAGCGCGGCGTCACGGCGCGGCTCGGCGACCTCGGCGCGAAGCTCCACGCCGGCAGGTCGCGCAACGACCTCGTCATGGCCGACCTCCGGCTGTGGCTGCTCGACGCGCATCGCCGGATCGAGGACGGTCTCGTTCGGCTCGTTCGGGCGCTCGTGTCCCACGCCGCCGACCACGCCGAGACCGTGATGCCCGGCACGACGCACGGTCGGCTCGCGCAGCCGGTGACGCTCGGCCACCATCTCCTGGCCCACGCGTGGGCGCTCCTCCGCGACCTGGACCGGTTCCACGGATGGCGCGGCCGGGCGAGCGTCTCGCCGCTCGGGGCCGGTGCGCTCGCCACGTCGACCCTGAACCTCGACGCGACGCGGACGGCCGGGCTCCTCGGCTTCGAGGACCGCTTCGAGAACTCGATCGACGCCGTGAGCGACCGCGACGTCGTGCAGGAGTTCCTGGCGGACGCGTCGATCTGCGCCACGCACCTCTCGCGCCTCGGCGCCGACCTGGCGCGGTTCTCGGACGAGTCCCTGGGATGGGCGATCCTCGACGAGGCGTACTCGACCGGCTCGAGCATGATGCCCCAGAAGCGGAACCCCGACGTCGCCGAGCTGGCCAGGGCCAAGGCAGGCCGGGTGCTCGGCGACCTCGTGACGCTCTCGACGGTCCTGCACGGGCTGCCGCTCGGCTACCAGCGGGACCTGCAGGAGGACAAGGAGGCGGCGTTCGACGCCGCGGACACGCTCGAGACGACGCTCGCCGCGGTGGCCGGCTGCGTCGAGACGATCGCCTTCCGGCCCGACGCGATGCGGGAGGCCACCCGCGCGGGCGGGCTCTACGCCACCGACCTCGCGGAGGCGCTCGTGCGGACGGGCGTCCCGTTCCGCGAGGCGCATCGACGTGTGGGCGAGCTGCTCCGGCGGCTCGAGGCCGAGGGCCTCTCGCTCCTCGCCCTGTCTTCGGACGGCTGGGCCGCCCTCGGCCTCCCGGACGGCGCGGGTCTCCTGGACGCGGACCGCGCCGTCCGGGCCCGCGCGACCCCCGGCGGGCCCTCGCCCGACAGCGTGCGAGCCCAGATCCGGGCGCTCGAGCGCCGGCTCGCAGCCCGGCCGTGACCGTCGAGATCCGCCCGGCGGACCTCGTCGAGGTCCGAGAGCTCCGCCACCTGTTGCTTCGCCCGCATCAGCGGCCTGAGGAGCTCGTCTACGAGGGGGACGACGCGCCCGAAGCACTTCACCTCGGTGCGTTCGAGGGCGAGCTGCTGGTCGGGATCGCGTCGATCACGAGGGAGCCGCCGCCCGGCGCCGGGGATCCGGCCGCGTGGCGTGTCCGAGGCATGGCCACCGTCCCCGAGCGCCGGGGCTGGGGGATCGGCGGCGAGCTGCTCGAGGCCTGCATCGACCACGCCCGCTCCCACGGCGCCTCCATCGTGTGGTGCAACGGGCGCCTGCCGGCGAGATCGTTCTACGAGCTCCACGGGTTCGCGGTGGAGCGAGGGCCGTTCGAGGTCGCCGGCATCGGGCCGCACGTCGAGCTCCGCCGCCTCATTCGATAGCGTGCTCCGCGGAAGGGGCGCCCGATGCGTGGCCGAGCGTCGTGCGGCCCGAGCAGCGTGAGGTACTCGGCCCGCTCCGCGAATCCGCTCACGAGCGCGGATCAATCACCGGAGCCCGGAGCCGCCACAGGGCCGCCCGCGCGAGCACCATCACGCCAGCGACGATCGCCGCCCCGATCACGCCGGCCGCCGGCGCGATCCACCAGTGGTTCGCCGACAGGTCGAAGGTCCGGCCGGCCAGCACCTCCGCCCGCCGGATGCCCCAGAGCACCGCTCGGACGGGGAGGAGGGCGAGCGTCCCGCCGAGGCTCTGGACGAACGGCCGGTCGACGCCGACGGGAACGCCCTCCCACAGGATCGCGTAGCCGAGGAGGCCCCACGCGGCCCCCAGGCCGGTCGCCACGCCGGCCGTCGAGAGTCGCGGCGGGGTCTCGTCGCGCAGCCCGCGGGTCCCGGGTCCGGGCTCGTCCATGGCAGGAGTGTCCGACATCGGTGTCCGGACCGTTCGGTACCCTTCCCGAGGTGGGGTTCGCCAGCGCGCTCGTGATCTTCGCCCATCCCGACGACGCCGAGTTCATGTGCGGCGGCACGGTGGCGGCCTGGGCGAAGGAGGGGACCGAGGTGCACTACTGCGTGGTCACCGACGGTTCGGCCGGCTCGAACGAGCCGGGGGTGACGCGCGAGCAGCTGATCCCCGTCCGCGAGCGGGAGCAACGCGCCGCCGCGGACGTCCTCGGCGTGGCGAGCGTGACCTTCCTCGGGTTCGTGGACGGGGAGCTCGAGGTGAACCTGGAGACCCGCCGGGCCGTCACCCGCGTCGTCCGCCGGGTCCGCCCCGAGGTCATCGTGGCGCCGGACCCGTCGCGGCTGTGGTCGGGCAGGGGCTACATCAACCACTGGGACCACAAGCAGGCCGGGACCCTGGCGCTCTGCGCCGTGATGCCGGATGCTCCGAGTCGCCCTCAGTTCCCCGAGTTGCTCGAGGAGGGCCTCGAACCCTTCGAGGTCCCGAACCTTTGGCTCTCGGTCGAAGAGCCCGATACCTACGTGGACATCACCAAGACGATCGACCTCAAGCTCGAGGCCCTTCGGGCCCACGAGTCCCAGGGCGTGGACGACGCCGAGCCCTGGGTGCGGGAGCGGGCGAAGGAGCTCGGACAGCAGGCCGGCGCGGAGTACGCGGAGGGGTTCCACGCCTTCGCGTTCACGGAGGACTGATGGAGGACCCGACCGGCGGCGAGGAAGAGCAGGAGCCCCTCGGCCTCGAGCCCGAGGAGGAGGAGAACGTCCGCGCCGACCTCGACGACCTCGGCGGCATGCGCCAGGTCTTCGAGACGCAGGGGGTGAAGGGCGTCGTGATCGCCTGCCCCGACTGCGGCGAGAACCACTTCTACGAGTGGGAGCTGTTGAAGGAGAACCTCGAGCACATGCTCGACACCGGCGAGCCCCGCCTGCACGAGCCGGCCTACGAGGTCCGCGAGGACCAGTACATCCAGTGGGACTACGGCAAGGGCTACATCGACGCCCTCGCCGACACCGGGCTCGAGCCCGACAGCCAGATCCAGCTCACCCAGTGCGCGTGGTGCCACACGCCGCTCGAGCACCACTTCCAGTTCTGCCCCAAGTGCGGGCGCTCGCTCGGACCGGTCCGCCTGTACCGCGAGCTCCTCCAGCGCGGCATCGACGAGCGCGAGGTGCGCGCCATGCTCGTCCGCGCCGGCTTCGAGCCCTTCTAGCGGCTCGGCCCGACCATCCACGGGGCCGCATCGTCGAACGCCGGACCGGGCCGGACGGGCCGCCGTCGACGGGCCGCAGGGCCGTGGGCGCGCGCCGATCGACGCGGTGCACTGGGCTGGATCGACCCCGAGGGAAGGAGTGGCCGGTGAGCGTCCGCTTCCACGTCCTGCCGGTCGCGTCGCCGCTCCACGATCCGGCGGCCCTGGCGAGCATGACCGAACGGTTCTCCGAGGCATTGGGTGGCATCGGCGGGGTCCTCGGGGGCGAGGCCGATCTCGAGGGCCCGGAACCGGTCCTGTTCCTGGTGCTCACCGGGGGGACCGAGGGCAGGCTGATCGACCTGTGGCGCCGGCGCGCGGCCACGCCGCACGCGGAGCCCGTGCACCTGCTCGCTCACCCGGGCCAGAACTCCCTGCCGGCCGCGATGGAGGCGCTGGCCGGGCTCCGGCAGCTCGGCGCGAGGGGCAGGATCCTCCCGCTGCCGGCCGAACCGGACGCCGAATCGGTGGCCGCCGTCGATCGCGCCGTTCAGGACCTCGAGGTTCGCTCGTGGCTCCGTCGGGGTCGGCTCGGACTCGTCGGTGCGCCGTCCGACTGGCTGGTCGCGAGCTCGCCCTCAGCCGCGGTCGTTCGCGGAACCTGGGGGCTCGAGGTCGTCCCGGTGGACATCGCGTCCGTCGCCGGGCGGTACCGGGCGGGCGACCCGGTCGAGGCCGAGCCGCTCGCCGAGTCGGTCTCCAGCGGTGCCCTCGAGGCGCTCGAGCCCACGCCCGAGGAGGTCGCCGAGGCGTCGCGGCTCTACCCCGCGCTGGAGGGCGTCGTGCGCGAGGAGGGACTGGACGCCGTCACCGTGCGGTGCTTCGACCTGCTCGGGGAGCTGAAGACCTCGGGGTGTCTGGCCCTGTCCCAGCTGCTCGACGACGGCGTGGTTGCGGGGTGCGAGGGCGACCTCGCGTCGGCCGTGGCGATGATCTGGACCCAGCGACTCCTGCACGCCGTCCCCTGGATGGCGAACCCGGCCTGGATCGATGGGGACGGCGGCACGGTCGTGCTCGCCCACTGCACCGTGGCGCGATCGCTCGTCGGACGATATCGACTGCGGTCCCACTTCGAGTCCGGGATCGGCGTGGGCATCCAGGGCGAGCTGCCGGCGGGCGACGTCACCCTGGTCCGCGTCGGCGGGCTCGAGCTCGAGCGGCTGTGGGTGGCCGACGGGGAGGCGCTCCCCGCACCGGCCCGGGAGGGCCTGTGCCGGACCCAGCTCACCGTGCGCCTCGACGCGCCGAGACTCGCGGAGCTGCTCCGGGACCCGCTCGGGAACCACATCGTCGCGGTCGCGGGGCACCACGCGGATCGGCTGCGCGAGTGGTGGGAGCTCATGGTGCCGGTGAGCGCCGATCGTCAAGCTCCGCTCGAGCCGGCTCGTCTGCCCGTTCCGGCCGCGCGCTAACGCCCTCGCGGCCGCTCGAGGACGCATTCGTCCGGGAGCTTGTCGTCGCGCAGGCCCTTGAAGCTCGGGGCGCGCATCTTGTGGGTGCTCTTCGTGAGCTCGAGGTACTCGACCTCCGCGACGAGCTGCGGCTCGACGAAGGTGGCGCCCTTGACCTTGCCGAGCTCCGGGTCGTCGCCGGCCGGGGTCTTCCGGACGAGCGGCTGGAGCGCGGCCATCAGCCGGTCGAGCGTCTGGTGCGTGAAGCCGGTCCCGACCTGACCGACCCACAGCAGCTTGCCGTCGTCGTACGCGCCGACGAGGAGCGCACCGAAGGACCCCGACCGGCCGCCCTGGCCCGGGGTCCATCCGAGCACCACGCAGTCCAGCGTGTTCGTGAGCTTGATCTTGCGCCAGTCGGGGGAGCGTCGGCCTGGCTGGTACCGCGATCCCTTCCGCTTGGCCACCACGCCCTCCAGGCCGAGGTCGCGGGCCACGCCGGCGAAGCGCTTGCCGTCGTGCTCCACGTGCGTGACGAGCTGGAGGCGCTCGTCGGTCTCGACCACGGCCAGGAGGAGCTCGCGGCGGTCCTCGAGGGGGAGGTCGACGAGGGGGCGTCCGTCGAGCCACAGGAGGTCGAAGGCGACGAGCGCCACGGGGATCTTGGCCGAGGCCCGCTTGATCTCCCGCTCGTTCGCCAGGTTCATCCGCTGCTGGAGGGCCTCGAACGAATTCCTGCCGTCGTCGTCGAACGCCACGATCTCCGCGTCCACGACGGCGTTCACCTGATCGACCAGCTCGTGGATCATGTGGAGCTCCGGGTACTGGTAGGTGACGTCGCGCCCCCGGCGGGTCATCAGACGCGTGAGGTCGGTCGACAGGTACGTGGTCGAGCGGATCCCGTCGAACTTCGGCTCGAACCACCACTTCGCGTCGTCGAACGCCTTCCACCCGCCCTCCGCGAGCATCGGCTGGATCGTCGGCGGCACGTCGATCAGCGGTGCCTCCTGGTGCGAGGCCAGGAACGCGAGCCAGTCGGTCCGGGTCTTCACGAAGTGGAACTCGAGCCCCGGGTAGCGCCGGCCGTGGAGCCGGAAGCTCACCTTCTTCTCGGTCCACTCGATCGGCTCGTACCAGCCGTCGTCGAAGATGCGGACCTCGCCGGCGCCGTAGTGGCCCTTCGGGATCGTGCCGCTGAAGCTGCCGTACTCGAGGGGGTGGTCCTCGGTGCGGACGGCCAGCCGTTTGTCGCGGTGTTGGACGGGGAGCCCGCGAGGGACCGCCCAGGAGGGGAGCGCCGCGTCGCGCTCGAGGCGGACGTCGTAATGCAGGCGGGTGGCGCGGTGCTTGTGGATCACGAAGGAGTTGCCCTGTCCCTCGGCGCCGCCGGGCGGTGGCTCCGTGGTCCCCTCCGGACCGAACGTGCGCTTGCGCAGGTACTCGCCGAGCTTCGGGTCCTTGGAGGCGGCGATCACCTCTTTGGAGGTCCGGGTGCGCTCCGGCTTCGAGGGCGCCGCGAAGGCCCTCGCGCTCGGGAGGCCGACCGCCTCGAGCGCCTGGGTCAGGTCCTGGGGCTCGGTCCGAACGCCCTCGAACAGGTCGCCGAGGCGGTCGAACCGCCCCCACACGTTCTCGATGCGGAAGTCCTGCGGCGTGAGCCCCGCCTCGACCTCGTCCCACCGCAGCGGCGTCGAGAGCGTGGCCCGGGCCTCGGGGCGCAGGGAGTAGGCCGCCGAGATGTTCGCTCCCGGGCGGTTCATGTTGTGGTCGATGAACACCTTGCCGGTGCGCTTGCTGATCTGCCAGGCCATCGTCACGCGGTCGCGATCGGCTCGCTCGATCATCCGTCCCACCGCGCCGACGAAGTCCCGGACCTGGTCGTAGGAGTAGCCGGGCACCACCGGCACGTAGATCTGCACGCCGGTCGCGCCGCTCGTCTTCGGGTACGTCACCAGGCCGAGCGCGTCGAGCGCCGCCTTCACGTGGATCGAGACCGCGAGCACGTCCTCGAAGCTCGCTCCCATGGGGTCGAGGTCGAAGAACAGGTAGTCGGGCTCCTGGAGGGAGGCGCAGCGGGAGTGGAGCGGGTGCATCTCGATGCAGCCGAGGTTCGCCACGTACAGCAGGGTCGAGAGGTCCTGCACCATCAGGTAGCCGATCACGCCGGTCTTCGCGTCGTCGCTCTCGACGTGGCAGCGCTCCACCCAGTCCGGGGTGTGGGAAGGCGCCGTCTTCTCGTAGAAGAAGCCCTCGCCGATGCCGTCGGGCATCCGCTTCATCGTGAGCGGCCGGTCGCGCAGGTACGGCAGGATCAGGTCGGCGACGTTGAAGTAGTAGGCGATGAGGTCACCCTTCGTGTAGCCCTCGTCGGGCCAGAACACCTTGTCCAGGTTCGACAGGCGGAGCTCGCGCCCGTCCGCCTCCATCCACCAGGCGTCGCCTCGCCGCTCGGCCTCGAGCGGTCGCGGGAACTCGACCGTGAACGCGGGTCCCCCCGAGCGCCTCTGTCTCCTCGCCGGCATGCCGAGGAATGGTAGTGGCACGGCTGAGGAGCCCAGGGGCGGGACCGTGGGCCCCTGAGCGTTGCCCGGGGGGGCTCCGGGTATGTCTCCCGGGACGGCTACAATCCTGCCTCCCTGGTATCGGGCCTGGCCAGCGGGCGCGACCTCGACCGAAGGAGAACGCCATGCCGCCGAGAGCGATGTGGAAGGGAGCCATCTCGTTCGGCCTCGTGACGATCCCCGTCGCCGTCTACCCGGCGACGGAGGAGAAGGGGCTGAAGTTCAACCAGCTCCACGACGAGGACATGGGCCGGATCCGCTACAAGCGGGTCTGCTCGGTCGACGGCGAGGAGGTCGACTACGAGCACATCGTGAAGGGATATGAGATCGAGAAGGACCGCTACGTCGTGCTCACGGACGAAGACCTCGACGCCGTGCCGGTCGAGTCCTCCCGGGCCATCGACATCCAGCAGTTCGTCGACCTGGACGAGATCGACCCGATGCTGTTCAAGAAGTCCTACTACCTGGTGCCCGAGGAGACGGGGGCACGCGCGTACGCGCTCCTGCGCAAGGCGCTGGCCGAGGAGAGCAAGGTCGGCATCGCCAAGGTGAGCTTCCGCGACAAGGAGCACCTGGCGGCGCTGCGGTTCAAGGACCAGGTCTTCGTGCTCGAGACCATGTTCTGGCCGGACGAGGTGCGCGCGGCCGAGTTCGACACGGTCGACGCCGACGAGAAGATCCGCTCGAATGAGATCGACATGGCCAAGGCTCTGATCGAGAACCTCTCGGAGCCCTGGAACCCGGAGGCGTTCCGGGACGAGTACCGCGAGGCGCTCCTCGAGATCGTCGAGAAGAAGGTGGCCGGTGAGCCGATCGAGGCGCCCACGGAGGCCGCACCGGCCCGCGTGGTCGATCTCATGGAGGCGCTGAAGGCCTCGGTCGAGGCGGCGAAGAAGAAGACGCCGTCGGCCGGGGGAGGGGCCGCCCGTCGGACGCCGAAGAAGACGACCGCCAAGCGCTCGACCGCCAAGACGGCGGCGAAGAAGGCGCCGGCGCCCCGCAAGCGGGCCGCCGCAGGGTGAGGCTTCCCGCCGGCTACGCCTCGCGCCCGGCCGGCTGGGACGATCTCGACGCGATCGTCGCGCTGTCCAAGGCGTGCGATCTCGTCGACGCCGGCGTGGAGGATCCCGTCCGCGAGCACATCGAGGACGACTGGCGCGTGCCGGGGGTCGACCTCGAGCGTCAGACGTCGCTCGTCCTCGCGCGAGACGGCTCGGTCGCCGCGTATGCGAACGTCTTCGGGCTGAATCCGCATCTGTCGGTCGAGGCGTGGGTGCGGGTCCATCCGGCCCATCGCGGCCGGGGGATCGGCGGGTCGGCGATCGACTGGACCCAGGAGCGGGCGCGGGAGCTCGTGCCGGCCGGAGCGGCCTCGAAGCTCTACAACTCCGTGCCCTCGACGGACGAGGCCGCGCGGCGGCTCCTGGCGGATCGGGACTACCGGCAGGTGCGGATCTTCTGGCACATGGAGCGTGAGCTCTCGGGGACGATCGAGCCCGCCCGTCCGCCCGAGGGGATCGAGCTGCGCACGTACCGGCACGAGGAGGACGCCGACGCCTACTTCGACGCGATCGAGGAGGCGTTCGCGGACCACTGGGGGTTCGAGCCGTATCCCCGCGAGGTCCACATGGACGAGATCCTCCGGTACGACCGGGACCTCCTCTGGCTCGCGCTCGACGGGGTCGAGATCGCCGGTGGGCTGATGGCCAAGACCGTCGAAGGGCGGGGGTGGGTGGACATGGTGGCGGTGCGACGCCCGTGGCGGGGCCGGGGGATCGCGCGATCGATGCTGCTCACCTCGTTCGCGGCGCTCGCCGGCCGGGGACTGGGCTCCGTGGCCCTCAACGTGGACTCGGAGAGCCGGACGGGGGCGACCCGCCTGTACGAGTCGGTCGGCATGCACGTGCGGCGGGCCTGGGACCTGTTCGAGCGGCCCCTGTAGGCGGACGTAAGCTAGGCGCCCCGCCGTCCGGGAGGTCCCACCGTGAAGCTGGTCGTCGCCATCGTGAAGCCGCACCGCCTCGACGAGGTCAAGGAGGCGCTCCGCGGCATCGGCGTGAGTGGGCTCACGACGTCCGACGTCGAGGGCTTCGGGCGTCAGCGCGGCCATACCGAGGTCTACCGCGGCGCGGAGTACCAGGTCGACTTCGTCCCCAAGGTGAAGGTCGAGGTCCTGTGCGATGACGACCAGGCAGGCGGCATCGTCGACGAGATCGCCAAGGCCGCGAGGACCGGGAAGATCGGGGACGGGAAGATCTGGGTCGTGCCGGTCGAGCAGGTCGTGCGGATCCGCACCGGCGAGATGGGCCCCGACGCCCTCTGACCCCCATGCGAGATCCGGCCGAACGCCCGGCCCCCGTCGTCCGGCTCACCGAGGAGCTCCGCGCGCTCGAACGGGCCTATTCGCCCGGGCATCAGGGGAGGTGGTCGGCCCGGCGCCGGTCCGAGCTCGTCGACGCGTGCCTGGTGGAGCTGTACGAGAGCGCCGAACCCCCGGGCGGGGTGGCTCTGGTGGCGCTGGGCGGGTACGGGCGCGGGCGGCTCTCCCCGCTGTCCGACGTCGACCTGCTGATCGTCCACGAGCGTCCCGGGGACGAGCACGTGGCCGAAGTGGCGCAGCGCGTGCTGTATCCGCTGTGGGACGCCGGCCTTCGCGTCGGGCACGGCGTCCGCACGCCCGACGAGTGCGAGCGGCTCGCGGCCGAGCGCCTCGACGCTCGCACGGCGATGCTCGACGGCCGTGCCATCGCCGGCGACGCCATCCCGTGGGTCGATGCGCTCAGCCGGGTCGCCGCGTCCGTGCGGGCGGACCCCCGCGCGTTCGCCGAGGCCTTGCGGGAGGACGCCGAGGCCCGCCGGCAGCGTCACGGCTCGGTCTCCTGCCTCCTCGAACCCGACCTGAAGGAGGGGGCCGGAGGGCTGAGGGACGTCCAGCTCGTCCGGTGGCTGGAGTCGGCCGTGGGGGAGCCGCTCGAGGAGCGGGGTCTCCTGCGAGCGGCGGAGCGAGAGGACGTCGACGAGGCCGACGAGTTCCTCGAGCGGGTGCGCGGCGCGCTCCACCTGGCGACCGGACGGCCGGCCGATCGCCTCGTCCTCGAGCAGCAACCCCAGATCGCTCGCGACCTCGGCTTCTCGGACGAGCCGGGCCTCATGGCCGTGGACGGGCTGATGCGATCCGTGTTCGAGCGGGCCAGGTCGGTGGAGCACGCCACCCGCTCGATGCTCGACCGATGCCTGCGGGGGACGACCGCGGCGATCGAGGTCGAGCCCACGCCCGAGGGTGTCCTGCGCGCGTTCCTCTCGGTGGCCCGCGACGGCGGGGTGATGCCGGCGGCGATGCTCGACGCCGTGGCGGCGGCGCCGGTCGCGGATCCGGTGATGTGGACCGACGGGGTGCGCGAGGCGTTCCTCGAGCTCCTAGCGGCGGGGGCCGAGGGCGTCCGCTCGCTGGACGCCCTCGACCGCATCGGGTTGCTCGGGAGGTACCTCCCTGCCTGGTCGGCCGTGCGGTGCCGGCCCCAGCGCGATCCCTACCACCGGTTCCCGGTCGACGTGCATCTGCTGGCCGCCCTCGAGTCCGTCTCGGAGCTCCTGGACCGCCCCGCCGCGGATCCCCTCGTCGGGGCGGCGATCCACGCGGTCGGCGACGTGGACGCCCTGCGCCTCGGGGCGCTGCTGCACGACATCGGCAAGACCGGAACCCCCGGCCACGTGGCGCAGGGGGCCGGGATCGCCGGCGAGGTGCTGGGAGCGATGGGGCTCCCGGACGCGACGAGGGAGCTCGCCGCGTTCCTGGTGCGGGAGCATCTCCTGCTCGCCGACGTGGCGACCCGTCGAGATCTCGAGGCGGAGGAGCTCGTCCACGACGTCGCCGCCCGTATCGGCGACCCCGAGCGCCTCGCGGCCCTGTACCTGCTCACGATCGCCGACGCCGCCGCCACGGGCCCGCTCGCGTGGACGCCGTGGCGAGCCACGCTCGTCCGAGAGCTCGTGGCCAAGGTCCAGCACGTGCTGGAGCGCGGCGAGGTCGGGGCCGACACCGCCTCCCGGCTGACCGAGCGCGCCGACGCGATCCGGGCCGCGCTCCCCGTCGAGGACCCCGAGGCCGTCGAGCGGTTCTTCCTGCGCATGCCCCGCGGATACCTGCTCGGCCAGCCCGTCGAGCAGATCGCGTCGCAGTACCCCCTCGTCGCGCCGAGGCTTGCCGCGCAGGAGGTCCGGACCCACGTCGCCTCCGGCACCCGCCCGGCCACCTACGCCTTGACCGTGGTCGTCGCCGACCGGCACGGGCTGCTCTCGATGATCGCCGGCGCGCTCTCGCTGGCGGGGCTCTCGATCCTCACCGCGCAGGCGTTCACCACCGACGACGGCGTCGCGGTCGACGTCTTCGAGGTCGAGGGCGCGTTCGCGGAGGAGGTGGAGGAGGAGCGGTGGAGGGAGTTCCGCCGCACGCTCCGGCGGGCCATCGAGGGCCGGCTCTCGCTGCCGTACCGGGTCGAGGAGAAGCGGCGCCGCTACCCGGCGCCCCGCGGTGACGTCTCGGTTCGCGCGGTCGTCGACAACGACGTGTCGGACTTCTTCACGGTGATCGAGGTGGGCGCGCCCGACCGGATCGGGCTGCTGTTCGACATCACGCGGACCCTCGCCGAGCTCCAGCTCGACGTGCACCTGGCGAAGGTGGCCACGTACGGCGGCCGGGTCGTCGACGCGTTCTACGTGCGGGACGAGCTCGGCCGCAAGGTCGACGATCCGGAGCGGATCGCCGAGCTCGAGCGCGCGCTCCGGGCCCGCGTGGAGGGGCCCGCGGCCTAGGACCCCGCGGGGTCCCTCCTCACGCCGGCCGTCGCGACCCCGGCGGGGGTCGCGACGGCGGCGTGCGGCGAACGCGATCCCTACGGGATCTGCGTGGTGAAGATGAACTGGAAGTACTGCGGCGGGTTCCCCGCCCTCGGCCACGGCCTTCGCATGTCCGTCCACGCCACGTGCGCGGCTCCGTCCGGTCCGTAGGCCAGCCGGTTGTAGTCACCCATGAACGTGGCGCACGCGAAGCAGCCGGCCACCTTGGACTTGAAGAAGACGGACCGGGTGGGATCGGACGGCGCGCTCGACACCTGGGCGATGGTGAAGGCTCCGGGGAGCCCGGTGGCGACGGCGGTGTTGTACAGCGCCGGGTCCGCGTCGTTCCGGGTCTGGTACACGATCCCGAGCCGGCCCGTCGTCGGGTCGAAGTCCACCCACGGGAACCACTGGTCGCCCGGGCCGGCGTCGACGGCCGAGGGTGTGCTCCAGGTGGCGCCGCCGTCGATGGAGCTCGTGATGAACACGTCCGTGTTCGTCACGGGCAGGTCCGGGTCGCTCGTCCCGTTCCGGTTGTCCGACCACACGAGGTACAGCGTGCCGGCGGGACCGGCGACGAGGTTGCCGGCGGAGTTCACGCGCACCTGGTACCCGGTGAGCGTCTGCCGCTCGTTCCCGTTGAGCGGGTAGTTCGTCGGGCCGTCCTCGAGCGTCGCGGCGATGACCGGGGCGGACCACGTCACGCCGCCGTCCGTGGAGCGGACGACGAGGTACTGGTTGTCGTGGATCTTCTGATCGTTGCCGAACTCCTCGCCCGGCTCCTGGAGGGTGGAGTTCTGCTCGTTCTCGAACGCGACGTACACCGTGCCGTCCGTCCCGACGGTCGGCACCGAGAACTGGTTCTCGTCGCACTCGCCGGCGGGACCGTCGTACTGGATGTCGCAGAACGATCCGGATCCGTCGATCTCCTGCGGAGCGCTCCACGTGACGCCCCCGTCGTCGCTGTGGGCCTCGAAGATCGGCGACTCGGCGTACTCCGCGGTGTGGCTGAGGAAGCGCGACCACGTCACGTAGGTCCGTCCGTAGAACGGCGAGGCCGGGTTGGTGTCGACGACGATCCACTCCTTGTCGTTGAAGTACTGCGTGGGGTCCTCGTCGTCCCCCTGCCCGTCCGAGATCACGACGGGGCGACCCCACGTCAGGCCGCCGTCGTGCGAGATCGAGACGACGAGATCCCCGTCCCTGGCCAGGCCCTGCTTCGTGATGATGAAGTTGAGCGAGGCGTGGATCACGTTGCCGGTCCTCGGCTCGAACACCGTCACCGGGTCGCTGCCGGTCCGGTGCGTATCCTCCGCCGACATGTTGCCCACCGCCCACGTCTGGCCGCCGTCGAAGGTCGTGTAGAAGGCGTCGCAGCACGAGTCGTAGTCGTTGGAGCTCGCGACGATGTGCTGCGGATCCAGCGGGTCCACCTCGACGTCCGGCTCGTTGTTCGGCAGGACGCTGTCGCAGTCGAGGCGGGAGTCCGGCCTGGTGGTCGAGGCGGTGGCGGTGCACTCGACGAGCGAGTGGAGGTACGCGGCACCGGCCGGTGCGACCGAACGCCCTCTCGCCCACGCCTTCAGCTCCCGGGGCGTGAGCCCGCCGAGGCGGGCGAGGCCCGCACCGCGCGAGGGAGCGGCGAAGTGGGCGGTCGAACGCCCGACCTCCACCGTCCGTCTGGAGGACGCCGTACCTCCCGCGCCGGCGGACACGGCCGGCACGAGCAGCACGACCGCGACGCCGATCGTGCCGATCCAGCGTGTTCTCATCGCTTCCCCCCCGTCCCTTGGGTATCCGGCGGGGCTGTTGCCCGGCCGGAACTGTGCGAACGATGCCCCGAGTCGCCCTTGCGCGCAACTCGGCCCCTCACCCGCCGCATCGTTGTACGGAAGGGCGTGCGCCGCGGGACGGGGAACGATTCAGGAGCCGTCGACGGCGGCGCGGAGGCGATCGGCCATGCGCGTGCTCGCGCCCTCGTCCTCGTGCTTGAGGTAGCAGTAGATGTCGCCGCCCGCCTCGAGGCAGGGGCGGATCCGTTCGGCCCAGGCTCCGAGCTCCTCGTCGGAGTACTCGGTCTTGCGCAGCCGGAGGTACCCGAACGGCTCCCACGACAGGTCGTCGGGACCGGGGTCCTTCTCGTCGGTCTCGGCCACGCACCACGCGACGCCCTGCTCGAGCAGGAGGTCGCGAGCCTCCACCCACGACGGGTGGCGGAACTCCATCGCCGTGCGCGGCTGCGGCGGCAGGTACCCGACGAAGGCCTCGATCAGGGCGCGGTCGTACTGCAGGGTCGGCGGACATTGGTACAGCACCGTGCCGAGCCGGTCGCCGAGGATCTTCGCCAGGTCGAGGAAGGCGCGGACGTCCTCGTCCACGTCGGCCAGGCGCTTCCAGTGGGTGATCCGCTGGTTGGCCTTCAGGGTGAAGCGGAACGACTCCGGCGTCTGATCCCGCCAGGTGGTCAGGGACTTCTCCGTGGGGTAGCGGCGGAACGTGTAGTTGATCTCGACCGAGGGGAACCGGCTCGCGTAGTACGAGAGCATCTCCCGGCTCTTCAGGCCCTCGGGGTAGAAGACGCCGTGCTTCCACTGATCGTACGCGAACCCCGAGGTCCCCACGTAGAGCGTTCCCGCCATCTGCGAGGATTCTAGGCATGGCGGCACCGGAGCAGCGCGGCGAGCTCGGCGAGAGCCGGAGCGCGGTCTCCGCGGTGTGGATCGCGCCGCCCGATGCGATCGCCTGGCTGGTCGTGGGCCACGGCGCCGGCGCGGGGATGGATCATCCGTTCCTGGCGGGGTTCTGCCGCGCCATGGCCGAGGAGGGCGTCGCCACGGCGCGGTTCAACTTCCACTACGCGAACGCGGGCCGGCGCTCGCCCGACGCCGAGCCGGCGCTCCGGGCGGCGTGGACGGAGGCGTTCGAGGGTGCGAGCGAGCTGGCCTCGGGGCTGCCCGTGCTCGCGGGGGGAAAGTCGCTCGGCGGGCGGATCGCCTCGATGTGCGTCGCCGACGGGATGGCGGCGGCCGGCCTGGTGTTCCTCGGCTACCCGCTGCATCCGCCCGGCAGGCCGGAGCGGATCCGCGACGAGCACCTGTATCGGATCCGGGTGCCGATGCTGTTCCTGCACGGGACGAGGGATGCGTTCGCGCAGCCCGACCTGCTCGCGAAGGTCGTCGCCAAGCTCGGCGCGATGGCCGCGCTCGAGGAGATCGAGGGTGGCGACCACTCGTTCAACGTCCGCGGCCGCAGGGCCGACCCCGCCTCGGTCGGCGCGAGCCTCGCGGAGCTCGCGGCTCCGTTCGTCCGCGACGTCGCGGAGGGAGCCTGATGCCGAGGAAGAACCGTCGCGCCGCCGAGGACCCCGCGCCGCAGCCGCGGATGCCGCAGTCGGCCGCGCCGATGTGGGCGATCGTGCCGGGGTACGACGTGCGCCGCGTCTTCGCGGAGAAGCCGTATCGATGCCCCGGCTGCGACCTCGAGGTCCGAACGGGCGTCTGGCATCTCGTCGTGGTGCCGCAGGACTCCCCCGACGAGCGCCGCCATTGGCACGAGGGCTGCTGGCGCATCGAGCTGAACCGGACGCGCGGCCGTCGTCGGGGCCCCTGACGGCACGCGCTTGCTAGGCTCCCACGGCCGCGCATGCGCTCCTCCTGCCGGTCGGTGGTGAGCGCGGCGAGTCCGAGCGCATCCGGTCGAAGGAGGGACTCACGGTGGGCGAGACGACGCTCGGCGTCCTGGCGGCTTCCTGGGGCGTGGTCATGGCGCTCTCGCCGGTCCTGCAGATCCGCAGGATCGTGCGGCGCCGCTCCTCCGAGGACGTCTCGCTCGGCTATCTCCTGGTGGTGACCGTCGGCTTCACCGTCTGGATCGCGTACGGCGCGGCCCTCGGGAACGCGGCGCTCATCGTCCCCAACTCGGTCGCGCTGGTCGTCGGGATGACGACGATCCTCGTCGTGCTCCGCTATCGATCGCTCGACCGCAGGGGTTGAGGGCCGTGCGATGACCGAGCGCGTGGTGTACCTCGTCCGGCACGGCGAGTCGGATTTCGACTCGCGCGAGTTCGCGGTCACCCCTCGGGGGCGACAGTGGGATCCGCCGCTCGGCGAGCGCGGCCGGGAGCAGGCGGAGCTGCTCTCGCGGCGGCTCCTGGCGATGGATCCGCCCGCCGCGGTCTACGCCTCGCCGCTGCGCCGCACGAGGGAGACCGTCGCGCCGTACGCGAGGGCGGCGGGGATCGAGGTCCGGTACGAGGATGGGCTGGCCGAGGCCCACATCGGCCAGTGGGAGGGCAGGCCGTTCGAGGAGATCCTCTCCGGCGACGAGCGGCTCCTGCGCCGCGTGCGGAACCAACAGCCGATCTGGCGCCAGGCCCCCGGAGCCGAGCAGCTGGAACCGTTCCGGGCGCGCGTGCGCGACGCGATCGAGGGCATCCTGTCCCGGCATGCCGACGGCAACGTCGTGGTGATCTGCCACGGCGGGGTGATCAACGCCTACCTGGCACCGATCCTCGGCGTCGACCACGAGATGTTCTTCCTCCCCGAGAACACGTCGATCAACTCGGTCGTCGCCGACGGCGAGGTCCGGCGCATCCGGTTCCTCAACGACACGTTGCACCTCACGGACCCGCACTACTTCGAGATCTGACACCACCGCGCCTGAGCCCAGCGGCGGCCCCCGCCTATACTCGCGGGACGCCCGAACCCGACCTATGGAGGCTCAGATGCCCGTCCCGTTCCTGTCCGACGAATGGACCGTGGAGCTGCGTGAACGGCTGAACCGGAGCGACTCGTTCAAGAAGGCGGCGGGAGGAGCCACCGCGACGATCCAGAACGTCATCGCGACGCCGGACGGACCGAAGCGGTACTGGGTCAAGTTCGACGCCGGCGCCGTCGACATGGGCGCGGGCGAGGCCGACCAGCCCGACGCGACGATCGAGCAGGACTACGAGACCGCGGCGGCGCTCGCTCGCAGCGAGCTCAATCCCGTCAGCGCGTTCATGACGGGCAAGATCCGCATCAACGGGTCGATGATGCTGCTCATGCAGCTCCAGGGCGCGCTCACCGAGCTCGCCAAGGAGATGCAGGAGATGGACGTCGACTACTAGGCTCGCCCGGCCGGGTCGTCCACGGGCCGGATCAGGAACGACGCAGTCGCTCGAGCGATGAGCGTTCCGTCCGAGCGGACGACGTCGGCCTCCGCGTAGCCGAACCTGCGCCCCCGCTTGACCACCCGTCCCCGCGCGACCACCCGGTCGCCGAGCCCGCCCGGCGCGAGAAACGTGAGCTGCAGCGACGTCGTCGCGTGCGTCCACCCCTCGTCGAGGGCCGCATGCATCGCGACGCCGGTCGCCATATCGGCGAGGCTCGAGATCACGCCGCCGTGCAGCGCGCCCATGAGGTTCAGGTGGTCGTCGCGGACCTCGATCGCGAGGTCGGCCTCGCCCGCCTCGAGCCGTTCGAGCCGCATCCCCATCCACGCCGGGAAGCGACCGTGCTCGACGCGCTCGCGGATCGCGGCGATCCGCTCCGGGCTCGTCCCCCCGGCCGCCCGGTCCTTCGCCGCGCCGCTCACCGCCGCGTGGGGGGCGCGATCGGCAGCTCGAGCCGGTCGACGCGCCAGTCCGCTCCGCCCTGGCGGTATCCGGTGGGGTCGATCTCGACGCTCCGCCAGCCGAGCCCGCGGATCTCCGCCATCGCCGACGTGAGCCGGGGATGGTCGCGGAGGCGCCGCACCTCCTCGGCTTCGACCTCGATCGTCGCCGCCTGCCCCCGGTGGCGGACCCTGACGATCTCGAACCCCAACGCCCGCACGATGCGTTCGGCGCGGTCGATCCGTCGCAGGAGCTCCGGCGTGACGCGGATGCCCTGCTGGATCCGCGACGACAGGCAGGCCAGAGCCGGCTTGTCCGCCGTCGGCAGGCCGAGCGCACCCGCGATCGCCCGGACGTCGGCCTTGCCGACCCCTTCCTCGAGGAGCGGGTTGCGGACGCCGGCCCGCTCTCCCGCCCACAGCCCCGGCCGGAAGTCCTCGAGGTCGTCGGCGTTCGCTCCCGCCAGGACCGTCGAGCCGGGCGACGCGATCGAAACGACGCGTGAGAGCGTCGCGTACAGCTCGGCCTTGCAGTGATAGCACCGCATCGCGTCGTTCCGCGCGTACGCCTCTCGCTCGACCTCGTGCGTCCGGACGACGCGGTGGACGACGCCGAGGCCGTCGGCGACGCGCGACGCGCTCGCGAGCTCGCCGCCAGCGAAGCTCGGCGACACGGCCGTGACCGCGATCACCGAGGCGGGCTCGAGCGCCCGGGCCGCGAGCGCGACGACGACGGACGAGTCCACGCCGCCGGAGAGCGCCACGACGGCGCGGCCACCGTATCCGTGGATGCGCGCCTCGAGCGCGGCCATCAGGGCGGTGAGCTCTCCGGCGCTCACGCGTCCCCCTCCATCAGACGCCGGGCGAGCGCGGAGGCCTCGGCGTGGACCGAGCGCACGGGTCGGCCCAGCTTGCGCGCCGCCTCCACCACGTCCTCGTGCTCCGGCTTGGCCGAGACCGGCCGCCCGTCGAGCAACCCGACCTTCACCCGGATCCGGGGCCCCCCGTCGGGCATGCCGATCTCGACGACGTGTCGATCGAGCTCCGGCCGGACCACCGAGTGCATGCGAACGCCGAGCGTGGTCGTGTTCTCGAAGAACGCGCGCCGGACCTCACGCTCCGCCTCCGGCACGCAGAGCGCCGCGGCCACCAGACCCGGCCTGCCCCGCTTCATGATCACCGGCGTGACCCAGGCGTCGAGAGCCCCGGCCTCCAGGAGCGCCTCGACGGCGTCCGGGACCAGCTCCGGCGACAGGTCGTCGACGTTCGCCTCGAGGATCAGGAGCTCACGATCCGGCACACCGTCCGAGGCGTCCGGGGCGCCGATGAGCACCCGGACGACGTTCGCCACGCCGGCCGGGTCCCGGCGCCCTGCGCCCGTCCCCACGGCCTCGAGGATGAGGCGAGGGAGCCGCGGCGTGGGTTCGGCGAGGGCCGCGAGCACTGCGGCGCCGGTGGGGGTGACGGTCTCGTGCGAAGCGTCCGCGTCGGACGGCCGGAGCCGGAAGCCTCGCAGGAGCTCGAGGACGACCGGCGCGGGCACGCCGTGACCGCCCGGCCCCGGGTGCCCCTGCGGCATGGGCAACGGGATCGACGACACGCCGATCCGGTCCACGCCGAGCGCGTCGAGCGCCGACGCGATCCCCACGACGTCGAAGAGCGTGTCCTCCTCTCCGAGCTCCTCGAGCTCGAGGTCGTCGACGAGGATCCCGTGGACGCGGGCCTCGGCGGCGAAGAGCCGTTCGAGCACCTCGCGGGCCCGGGTGCGCACGTCCTCGGCGAGCGCGTCGTTCCCCACGGCCGAGAGCTGCTCCTGCGCGGTGCGGCGCCCGGTCCCGTCGAGCCCGTCGAGCGCCAGCGCGCGCAGCCCGGCCCGGCGGACCTCCCGGGTGCCGATCGTCACGTCCCGGCCGAGGACCGTCGAGACGGCCGCCTCGATCCGGTCGCGCGGCGCCCCGCCGTCGATGAGCGCCGATAGCAGCATGTCGCCGGAGACGCCGCCGACGGCGTCGACGATCAGCGTCCTCAGCACGGCGCCGGGCGGGCGGCGCGAGCGATCAGCCCCGCGGTGTAGCCGGCGCCCACGCCGTCGTCGATGTTCACGCACGCGACGCCCGGGGCGCACGACGAGAGCATGGAGAGCAGCGCGGCGAGCCCGCCGAGCGACGCGCCGTATCCGACGCTCGTCGGGCACGCGATGACCGGCACCGCGGCGAGGCCGCCGACCACGCTCGCCAGCGCCCCCTCCATCCCGGCGACCACCACGATCGCGTCCGCCTCCGCGAGTCGGGGGCGGGCCGCGGCGAGCCGGTGCAGCCCGGCGACGCCGACGTCCGCGACGATCGACGCGTCCGCCCCGAGGAGCGAGGCCGCGAGCTGCGCCTCCTCGGCCACCGGGAGGTCCGCCGTCCCTGCCGTGAGCACCAGGACACGCCCGCCCGAACGCTGCACGTTCCGGAGCAGCGCGACACAGCGGGCCCGAGGGCGCTCCACGAGGTCCGCGGAGGCGCCGTTCGAGGCCGCGCGGACGGCGGCGACGTGCTCGGCCGACGCCCGAGTGACGAGGATCGGCCCGTCGTTGCCCGAGATCAGCCGTCCGACGATCGCGCCGACCTCCTCCGGCTCCTTCCCGTCCGCGAAGACGATCTCGCACACGCCCTGCCGGAGCTCGCGATGGTGATCCACCTTGGCGAACCCGAGATCGCTGAACGGCAGGTCGCGGAGCCGCTCGACCGCGGTGTCCGGCGAGAGCGCTCCGTCCGCCACCCCTGCCAACAGCTCCTGGAGGCGAACCTCGAATGCGGAGGTAGCCATGGAACGGCACCATACCCGGCCCGGCGCGCTCGCGTGCCCGGCGGTCAGCGGTAGTCCGCGGGATCCACCGAGACCGAGCCGTCGATGATGGCCTGCGTCAGCTGCTCGATCCGGGTCTTCAGCTCCGCCGGTACCTGGTCGTCGTACTCGTGGAAGGGGGCGATGCCCACGCCGCCGTTGCCCAGCGTCCCCCGATACGGGCCGCCGACGAACCTCCCCTCGACCATCGCCTTCACCTGCTCGAAGACGGCGAGGTCGATGTTCTTCACGACCGACGTGAGGAACTGCGGGCAGAACTCGGACGCGGACACACATCCGTCGGTGTCGATCCAGATGACCTTGACGTCGCCGGCGTCCTGCGCCACGGCCGCGGCGCCGATGCCGACCGGACCGGCGACCGGCAGGATGACGTCCGCCCCCTCGCCGATGAGGCGCTCGGCCGCGGTTCGACCGGCGTCCAGGTTCACGAAGTCGCCGGTGAACAGCCCGGCCGCCGGGTTGCTCGGATCCCAGCCGATGAGGCGGACGTTCCCTCGGCCGTCGAGGACGTACTTCGCGATGCCGGCCCAGAAACCGTCCATGAATCGCGTGACGGGAGGGATGTCCTGCCCGCCGAAGGTTCCGATCGTGCCGGTCGCCGACATGCCCGCGGCGAGGTAGCCGGCGAGGAACGCCGCCTCGTCGGTCGCGAAGCCGAGCTCGCGGACGTTGTCGAGCTCGACCCGCTCCTGCGTCTCCGGGTCGATGGGGCCGACGTCGACGATCGCGAACTTCTGGTCGGGGTGCTCCCGCGCCGCCTGGAAGGTGGCGCCGGCGATGGGGAACCCGATCGTCACGATCAGGTCGCACCCCTTGTCGATCAGCATGTCGATGTTGGGCGCGTAGTCGCTCTCGGACTGTGACTCGATGACCGAGGGTTCCACCCCCAGCTCGGTCTGGGCCCGGGTCAGGCCGGCATAGGCACTCGCGTTGAAGCTCTTGTCGTCGATGCCGCCCGCGCTCGTCAGCTCGCAGGCCGTGAATCCGGCGCCGGGCAGCTCGGTGGCGCTCGGGGTGGCGCCCCGGTCGCCGGGGGGCTCCTCCTGACAGGCCACCACGAGCAGTGCGACGACGGAGGCGATGAGCGACAGCCGGACCCTCAGGTGGTCTTCACGGGACGGGAACGGATGCACGCGCGGCCTCGGGCCGGTCAGCCCGTCTCCTCGCCTCGGCGGTACGTGATGCCGTCCGCCGCCGGCGGTCGCAACCGCTGCGAGGCGACGGCGAGCACGAGCAGCGTCGAGACGTAGGGCGTGATGTAGATGAACTCGCGGGCGACCGTGTCCGTGACGCCGTACCACACGAGCACGGCGGCGCCGATCGCCAGGACGGCCGCGCCGACGGTGGCGTGCCGCCGCCACAGATACCACATGCCAAGCCCGACCAGGGCGATCCCGATGAAGAGCAGGAGCGCGTGCACGGCGTCGTCCGACCGCAGGTTCAGCGCGTCCGTGTAGCCGAACAGCCCGGCGGCCGCGGCCGTGCCCGAGGGACGCCAGTTGCCAAAGATCATCGCGGCCAGGCCGATGAACCCGCGTCCGCCGGTCTGGCCCTCCCGGTAGATCCCCGCCGCCTCGAGCACGAGGAACGCTCCGCCCAGACCGGCGAGCGCGCCGGAGATCAGCACGCCGAGGTACTTCATCGTGTAGACGCGGACGCCGAGCGACTCGGCGGCGACGGGGTTCTCGCCCGCGGAGCGCATCCGCAGGCCGAGGCGGGTCCGCCACAGGAAGAAGAAGGTGAACGGCACCAGCAGCATGGTGATGACGGTCAGGACCGAGAGGTTGACCGTCAGCCCGTGCGCGAACGCTCCGAGGTCGCTCACGAGGAACCACCGCTGCCGCTCCAGCCAGCCTGTCAGGTCCGGCGTCCTCCAGCCCATCAGGTCTCCACCCGAGACGAAGGGGAGGGTGAAGCTCGGCAGGCTCACGGTCACCTGGGGAGACTGCGTCGCCCCGCCGCCCATGTCCGTGAAGATGATGACGGACAGGAAGCGCGCGACGCCGGCCGCGATGATGTTGATCGCGACGCCGGAGACGATCTGGTTCACGCCGAACGTCACGCTGGCGATGGCATGGACGAGCGCGCCGAGCATCCCGCCCGTGATCCCCAGGACCACGCCCCACCACGGACCGAACTCGACGCCGCCCCACGCCCCGAACCAGGTCCCGAGGATCATCATGCCCTCGAGGCCGATGTTCACCACGCCGGTTCGCTCCGCGTACAGGCCACCCAAGGCGGCGAGCAGGATGGGCACGGCCAGCCGAAGGGCGGCCCCGAACGTCCCGCTCGAGGTAAGGTCGTCGGCGCCGGTGAAGACCCGAACGCCGGAGACGAGCAGCATCACTCCCCCCGCGAGGATGAGGATGCGCCGTGTGTCGATGCGGCGGGTCGCGGTCGCCTCGGCGAGGGCCCCCTCCGGTCCGACCCAGCTCATGCCGGCACCCGCTCCTTCTCGGCCTCCAGCCGGCGGGTCTCCTCGGCCGCCACCTTGACCTCCTGCGCCAGCACGATCCGGCGGACCACCGCGTAGGCGATGACGACCGACAGGATGATCGCGCCCTTCGTGATGACGATGACCTCCTTGGGGATCCCCTGCAGGTCGAGGATCTGCGCCGCGCGATCGACCCACCCGAAGAGCAGGGCGCCGACGGCGATGCCGACCGGGTGGTTGAGTCCGACCAGCGCCACGGCGATGCCGTCGAACCCCAGCCCGGCGGGGAAGTCGAGCGTGTACGCGTGGAAGAACCCGAACAGGTCGCTCATCCCGATCAGCCCGGCGACGCCGCCGGAGATGAGCATGGTCGTGATGATCATCCGCCCCGGGCCGACCCCGGAGGCCTGGGCGGCGCCGGGGTTGATGCCGGTGGCCCGGAGGTCGAACCCGAAGCGGGTCCGCCAGATCAGCACGTAGACCAGGATGCCGAGGATCACCGCGAAGATCACGAACGAGCGGAGGTCCTCGCCGCCGATCGTCGTGATGGGGGGAAGCTGGCCCGACGGCGCGATCTGTCGCGTGGCGATGATGAGCTCGGATCCGGAGTGGGGCTTGCGCAGGTAGTTGGCGAGCAGGTACGCGCTGATGCCCGTCGCGATGAAGTTCAGCATGATCGTCGACACGACCTCGTGGACGCCGCGCTTGACCCGCAGCACGCCGGCCACGCCGGCCCAGCCGGCCCCCACCACCATGGCGACGATCATGATCAGCGCGATGTGGAGCGGCGCCGGCAGGGTCAGCGCCGCGCCGACCGTCGCGGCCATGAGCGCGGCCAGCCGGTACTGGCCCTCCACGCCGATGTTGAACAGGTTCATCTTGAACCCGATGGCCACGGCGAGGCCGGCGACGTACAGCGGGACGGCCCGGTTCACCATCGACGCGAGCGAGTTCCCCTGGCTCCCGTAGTCGAACATCGAGCGGAACGCATCGAGCGGGTTCTCCCCGATCGCGATGAGGGCGATCGAGGACACCACGAAGGCGAGCACGATCGTCGAGATCGGGACCAGCAGCCACAGCAGACGGATGCGGAGGCGACTCACGCCGGCACCGCCGACCTCGCGCCGGTCATGTACGACCCCAGCTCCTCGGGCGTGACGGTCGCCGGGTCGAGCCTCGCCACGAGCTGTCCGCGCAGGATCACGAACAGCGTGTCGGACAGGCCGATCAGCTCCTCCAGGTCCGCGGAGACCAGCAGCAACGCCAGCCCCGCGGCTCGCGCCTGACGGATCTGCTCCCACACGGCCGCCTGCGCCCCGACGTCGATCCCACGCGTGGGGTGGGCCGCGATCAGCATCTTGGGCAGCGCCACCATCTCGCGACCGACGATGAGCTTCTGTTGGTTGCCGCCGGACAGGGCGAGCGCCGAGGTGTCCGCTCCCGGCGTCGAGACGTTGAACTCGTGGATCACCTCGTCGGTCCGATCGTGCGCTCCGTGTCGATCGATCCACGGCCCGCGCGCGAAGGGTGTCTGGGTCTGATGGCCGAGCATCGTGTTCTCCCACAGCGGCGAGGCGAGCAGGAGGCCCCGGGCGTGGCGGTCCTCCGGGATGTAGCCGATGCCGGCCTCCCGCCGCTTCCGCGTCGGCCAGGCGGCCATGTCCACGCCGTCGAGCAGGATCGCGCCGGCGTCGGGGACGACGAGGCCGAGGAGCGCGTCGATGAGCTCGGCCTGGCCGTTGCCCTCGACCCCGGCGATGCCGACGATCTCCCCGCGGTGGATCTGGAAGCTCACGTCCTTGAGCGCGGACCGCTCGCCGGCGCGAAGGGAGAGCGCGCGCACCTCGAGCACGGTCTGGTCCGTGACCGTCGATTCGCGCGTCTCGGGGGTGGGGAGCTCGCTCCCGACCATCAGCTCGGCCAGGTGGTGCGCGTCGACGTCCTCCGGCCGCACGGTCGCGACCGTGCGGCCCGCGCGGATCACCGTGATGACGTCGGCGATCGCGAGCACCTCGTCGAGCTTGTGCGAGATGAAGATGATCGTGACGTTGCGGCTGGCCAGCTCGCGGAGGTTTCGGAAGAGCTCGTCGACCTCCTGCGGCACCAGGACGGCCGTGGGCTCGTCCAGGATCAGCGTGCGGGCGCCGCGATAGAGGACCTTCACGATCTCGACCCGCTGGCGTTCGCCGACGGCCAGGTCCTCGACCCGCTCGTCGGGGTCGAGCGGCATCCCGTAGGTGTCGGCCAGCTCCCGGATCCGGGAGCGAGCGCGATCGAAGTCCAGCATGCCCGCCCGGACCGGCTCCGATCCCAGCACGATGTTCTCCAGGACCGTGAGGTTCGACGCCAGCATGAAGTGCTGGTGCACCATGCCGATCCCCGCCGCGATCGCGTCCTTCGGCGAGCGGAAGTGCGTCGGGCTCCCGTCGATCGAGATGGTCCCGCGGTCCGGACGCTGCATCCCGTAGAGGATCTTCATCAGCGTCGACTTCCCGGCGCCGTTCTCGCCGACGATCGCGTGGATCTGGGCGGGCCGCACGACGAGCTCGATGTCGTCGTTGGCGACGACGCCGGGGAAGGTCTTGGAGATGCCCTTCAGTTCGATGGCTGGCGGTCGCTCCTGCACCGGCTCCCCGCTCCGGACGCACGGCGAGGGCCCGAGAGCGTTCCCGCCTCGGGCCCTCGCCTACGCTGCGTCGTCCTCTAGCTCGTCGGCACCACGATGGTTCCGTCGATGATCTGCTGCTTCAGATCGTCGAGCTGGGACGCGATGTCATCGACGAAGCCGCCGGACGTCGCGTATCCCACACCGTCGACCGACAGGTCGAAGACGTGGTAGCCGCCCGTGAAGGTGCCCTCGACCTGGCTCTGGATCGTGTTGTACACGGCCACGTCCACCCGCTTGAGCATGGACGTCAGCACGTAGGGCTGCAGCTCGGGCGGGACCGTCTGGTACTGGTCCGAGTCCACGCCGATGCCCCACACGTGCGTGCCGCTCGAGTCCTCGTACTCCTTGGCCGCCTGGAACATGCCGAGGCCCGAACCGCCGGCCGCCGCGTACACGACGTCGGCCCCGGACTCGAACATGCTCGTCGCGATCTCCTTGCCCTTGGCCGGGTCGTTGAACCCGCTGAAGTCCGGGGGCTGGGAGATGTACTTGATGTCGATCTCGATGTCGGGGTTGATCTGCGTGGCCCCCGCCACGAAGCCGGCCTCGAACTTGTGGATGAGGTCGATGTCGACGCCGCCGATGAACCCGACGTGCCCGGTGGTGGACTTGAGGGCCGCCGCCGCGCCGACCAGGAACGATCCCTGCTCCTCGGCGAAGAGCAGCGACGCCACGTTGTCGCTGTCGGTCAGGTTGTGAGCCTTGGGACAGTTCGCCGTGTTCTCGTCGATGAACCCGTCGATGTCACCGAAGTTGACGTCCGGGTACTGGTTGCCCGCCGCGCAGACCGTCTCCGCGAACAGGAATCCGACGCCGATGACCAGCGACGCGCCCTGCGTCGAGAGCAGGCTGAGCAGCTCGGCGCGGTTCGTTCCGCCCTGGTTGGGCTCGAGCTCCTGCGGCGTGATGCCGAGGTCGGTCACCGCCTTGTCCAGACCCGCCGCGGCGGAGTCGTTGAACGACAGGTCACCGCGACCACCGATGTCGTACACGAGGCCGATCGTGATGCCTTCACCCGGGAGTGCGGCGGTCGTGCCGGTCGGACCCGTGGTACCGGTGGTTCCGGTCGTTGCGGTGGTCCCGCCCGTCGTGCCGCTGCTGCCGGTGTCGCCCCCGTCATTCGAGCATGCCGTCGCGACGACGGCGAGGACAGCCAGCACGGCGAACAGCCGCGTCCATTTGTTCATGCCCCCTCCTTCCCCATTCAGGGTGCCCCCTCCTGGTACGTCCCCCGGCAGCCGAGTGGATGCCTCCTGGGATGCACCGGGGAGAATCTACTCGTTCGCTCCGAAGCCCGCTCGGCGCCGTACGGCCCGCGACCTCCGGGTCTCACTCGGTGCCGAAGAGCCGGTCCCCGAAGTCGCCGAGGCCGGGCAGGATGTACCCGTGATCGTTCAGCTGACGATCCACGGCGGCCGTGTAGATCGGCACGTCGGGGTGATCGGCCTGCATCTTCTCGATCCCCTCGGGGGCGGAGACCACGCAGACGAACCGGATCGAGGCCGGCTCGCCGAGCTTCACGGCGGCGGTCGCGGCCGAGCCGGACCCGCCGGTCGCCAGCATCGGGTCGAGCACGAGCACGTGACGGCCCTTCACCGGGGGCAGCTTCCGGTAGTAGGACTGTGGCTGGAGCGAGGCCTCGTCGCGCTCGAGCCCGATGTACCCGACGGCCACCTCGGGAAGGAGCTCGGTCACGGCCTCGAGCATCCCGAGCCCTGCCCGCAGGATCGGGACGGCCACGAGGTCTCCCAGCACCCGGCCGGTCGCCGGCTCGAGCGGCGTCGCCACGCCGATCTCCGAGGTCGGCAGGTCCCGGATGGCCTCGGCCGCGAGCACGAGGGCGAGGCGCTTGGCGAGGGTTCGGAACACCGGCGGTGGGGTTCGGGCGTCCCGGAGCTGGGTCAGCAGATGCGCCGCCAGCGCGTGGTCGACGAGCGTGACCGACATCGGGCGCATCCTAATGCGGCGCCGGGCGCCCCGCGTCCGGCCGGGGGTTGCCATGCGGAGCGCGTGCTGGCACGATGGCGCTTCGATGCACGCGTACTTCGGCTTCGGGTCCTTCTACTTCGGGCGCCGCCCGGGGTAGTCGCCTGAGGCGACCGATCAGACGACCCCGGGCGAGGAGCCCGGGGTTTTCCGTCTCCGGGGCGCGGGCCGGGAACGGAGGGATCCCCATGGTCGTGGTGATGAAGCGGGAGGCCACCGAGGCCGACGTCGAGGCGATCGCCGAGCGCGTTCGGGCCTCCGGGGGCGAGGCGTTCGTGTCGCGCGGGACGGTGCACACGGTCATCGGGCTGGTCGGCGACACCGAAGCGTTCGAGGCGGTCGACTGGCAGCTCATGCCGGGCGTCGAACGGGTGATCCCGATCGGCAAGCCCTACAAGATGGTCGCGGCCGACCTGCACCCCCAGCCGACCACCGTGAACGTCGGGACCACGCCGGTCGGGCGGAGCACCTTCACCATCATCGCCGGGCCCTGCGCCGTCGAGAGCGAGGAGCAGGCCCTGATCGCGACGAAGGCCGCGAAGGCCGCCGGCGCGACGATCCTTCGAGGCGACGTCTACAAGCCGAGGACGTCGCCCTATTCGTTCCAGGGGATGGGGGAGCGAGGGATCGAGATCCTGCGGGAGTGCCGGCGGCAGACGGGCCTGCCGATCGTCGTCGAGGTCGTCGACGCCTCGCACGTGGAGCAGGTGGCCGAGGTCGCGGACTGCATCCGCGTCGGGACGCGCAACGCCCAGAACTTCGAGCTGCTGAAGGAGGTCGGCCTCGTCCGCAAGCCGGTGATGCTGAAGCGCGGGCTCGCCATGACGATCGACGAGTGGCTGCAGGCGGCCGAGTACGTGGCCCAGCGGGGGAACTCCGACATCATCCTGTGCGAGCGGGGCATCCGGACGTTCGAGCCGTCGACGCGCAACACGCTGGACCTCGCGGGGATGGCCGTGGCGCAGGCCGAGTCCCACCTACCGGTGATCGTCGATCCCTCTCACGCGGTCGGGAAGCGACACCTCGTCGCGCCGATGGCGCGAGCCGCCGTGGCCGCCGGGGCCGACGCCGTGATGATCGACGTGCATCCCGACCCCGAGACCGCCTACTGCGACGGCCCCCAGGCGCTCACGCCCGACCAGATGCTCGATCTCGGCCGGGACCTCGAACGGCTGGCGGCGGCGATCGGCCGCACGCTCAACCGGCCCGACTCGAAGTAGAGCTCAGCCGACGAGCGGCGTCAGCTCGGCGATGTCGCACGTCCCGCGCCAACGCTTGAGGGAGTCCTCCGGCGGCCCGACGCGGCTCCGGCGGCGATCGACGAGGGCCTTGGCCGCGTCCTCCCACTCCGGACCTTGCAGCAGGCGCACCGCGGCATGGTGCTCGTCGAGCGAGGTGTCCCGTCCCTTGCGGCGGGTGATCACCACCAGGTCGTTGGCGTTCGGCAGGCCCGGGATCGATTGCTCCTCGGGCCCCGGCTCGCGCTGCGAGAGCACGAGGACCTTGCCGTTCTTGTAGGCGAACCAAGCCGGCACGGTCCGGCGGACCCCGTTCACGTCCACGCCCACCCAGATGACGTCCGACTTCCGGAAGCCATCCTCGACCTCCTTGGGCAGCTTCGTCGGCGGGGTCTGCACGTACACCGGGACCTCGATCTCGCCGACGATCTCGCCGTCGATCACGAACGACGCCAGGTACGCGCCGGTCTCGTCGAACGTCGCCTCCTCGACGCGATCGAGCTCGGTCGTGAGGTCCATGCTCCCGAGCATCCGGCGCACCACCGGACCCCAGCGGTGCACGAGCCGGCCCGAGGGTCCGTAGAACAGGACCTCCTCGGTCACCATGCCGGTGCCGATCTTCCAGGCCCGGTAGATCGTGAACGGGAGCGCCCGGCCCGGCGCGCCGAGCAGGTAGATGCCGGCGGGCCCGCGTTGTCCCTGGTCCGCCAAGACGCGGTCATCCACCACGTTCGCGAAGACGAGCTCGCCGACCGTCATCGGAGCGGAAGGATAGCGAACGCCCCGAGCCGGAGCAGCGGCCGGGGTGGGCGGATCACACGGTGCGCGCGAGCCACAGGCGCGGCTCGTCGAGCTCGGGCAGGGAGGGGAGGGCCTCCGGGCCCGACCACATCCGCGCCAGTGTCGCCTCGTCCGCGAGCTCGACGACGCGCTCGCAGAACGCCTTGCCCAGCCGGTACTGCTCGCGCTTGACCTCGATGCCGAGGAGGCGCTCCAGGACGGGGTCGACGTGCTCCGTCTCGCGGTAGCGGCGCATGGCCTCATCGATCTTCGTGTACGAGGCGAGCATCCTGGCTCCGAGGGCGTGCATCACGTGGTCGCCATAGCCCTCCGCGGCACTCATGAAGGCCTGGATCCGTCCGAGCTTCAGTCGCTGCTCGTCGTCCAGGACCGCGCCGAACAGCCCCTCGTCCGACCCCAGCATCTCCTGCATCGCCTCGGGGTTGGAGGGATCGAGCGTCTCGAGACGCCGACGGAGTGACTCGACGTCGAGCTGCAGCGTCGACGTGTAGTCCTCGAGCAGATCCCGGAACCGGGCGAGCGCCCACGGCCGGGCGAACTCGAGCCGGTGTGTGACCTCGTGGATCGCGATCCACGTCCGGAACTCCTTCGGATCGAGGCTCCAGTCCCGCTCGAAGGCCGCGATGTTCGGAACGACGAAGAGCAGGGCGCCCGCGCCGCCCGGCCGCGGCATCGGGATGTCGTACTGCCCCAGCACCTGCTGGGCGAGCGCGCCGAGCACCGTCCCGACCTGAGCCCCGAGCAACAGCGGCGAGAGCTGCGCGAGGAGCTGGGTCATGCCCGGCGCCTGGGCGGCCTCGGGCACCGCGTCGCCCTGGGCCCGGCCCACCGCCTCGGCGATCTTGGCCGCGGCCGGCTCCAGGACCGCCCGTAGCCCCTCGAGGTTCTGCTGCACCCACTGCGCCCTTCGCACGGCCTCGACCTTCGGCAGGTCTCCGGGAGGCTCGAGCCCGGTGAACCCGGCCACCTGGATCTCGGCCAGTCGGACGGACTCCTCGAACCCGCGCTGGTCCTCGGCGCTCGGCGCCGGGTCGCCCGCGCCCCACGACGACGAGGCGATGCCGACCTGCCTGGCCAGCTCCCAGTTCACGGGCCCGCTCGAGGACAGCAGCACCCGCTGGATCTCGCGGAACAGCGGCACGTCGTTCCAGATGTCGCCGAGCGGCACGCCGAACGGATTCTCCTCGGGTCGCTGGGGCGTCTCGCTCATGCGGTCATCCTACGGCCGCACCCGCGCTGGGCCGTCCCGACTCGGAGGTCGTGTCGCTCGCGGCGGGGTCCTCCTACGATGGGCCGCGTGCGAGATGAGCTGCTGGTCCGGGTGACGACCGAGGAGATCGGCGCCGGCGAGCCCGTCGCGTTCGTCGCGGATCCCTCGGCGGGAGGGACGTGCGTCTTCCTCGGCACCGTCCGGGATCGCTCCGGCGCCGGCGAGGTCACCGGGATCACGTACGAGGCCTGGGAGGAGCTCGCCCTGCGGCGGCTCGACGACCTCGGCGAGGAGCTGTTCGCCACGTGGCCGCTCCGCCGCGTGGCCTTGATCCATCGCCATGGCGAGCTCGCGATCGGCGACGTGAGCGTGGCGATCGCCGTCAGCGCCGAGCACCGCGCGGAGGCGTTCGAGGCCTGCCGGCACGCGATCGAGCGGCTGAAGCAGGACGTGCCGATCTGGAAGCAGGAGCACCTGGTGTCCGGGGAATCGAGCTGGGTGATGGGCTCGTGAGCCGACCGCCGGCGGGGGGCTGACATGGGGCGCGACCTGGCGATCGACCTGGGCACCGCCAACACCCTCGTGTACCGGCAGGGCGAGGGCATCGTCTTCAACGAGCCGACCGTCGTCGCCATGAACGCCGCGACCGGCAAGGTGGAGGCGATGGGGGACGAGGCGTGGCAGATGATCGGCGGCCGGTCGGGCAACGTCGTCGCGGTCCGGCCGCTCCGTCACGGCGTGATGACCGAGTTCGACATCACCCAGCGGATGATCGGCGTGGTCCTTCGCCGGGTCGGTGTCCCCCGGTTCCCGAGGCCGCGCGCGCTGGCGTGCATCTCGAGCGAGAGCTCGGAGGTCGAACGGCGAGCCGTCGAGGAGGCCGTCCGCTTCGCAGGTGGCCGCGGGGTGGTGCTGGTGGAGGAGCCGCTCGCCGCGGCGATCGGCGCTGGGCTGCCGATCCACGAGCCGGTCGGCAACCTGATCGTCGACGTCGGCGGCGGCACGACCGAGATGGCCGTCGTCTCGATGGGGGGCGTCGTCTCCGGAACCTCGATCCGCGTCGGCGGCTTCGACCTCGACGCCGCGATCCAGGAGCACGTTCGAGCGGTGTACGGCGTGGCGATCGGCGAGAAGGCCGCGGAGGAGATCAAGATCGCGATCGGCTCGGCGTTCCCGGTGCAGCGCGGCCGGGCCGCGGTGGTGACCGGGCGCGAGCTCGCCTCCGGCGCCCCGACCAAGGCCCGCGTGACCGAGGACGAGATCCGCACCGCGATCTCAGAGCCCGTGCAGCGGATCGTGGACGCCGCCCGTAAGACGCTCGCCGAGGCGCCGCCCGAGCTCACCCACGACGTGCTGGAGACCGGCATGTTCCTGACGGGCGGCGGCGGGCTGCTCCGAGGCCTCGACCTCCTGCTGTCGCAGGAGTGCGAGGTGCCGGTCCACGTCACCGACCGGCCGCTCGAGACGGTCGTGCTCGGCGCCGGGGCGATGCTCGAGCACCTCGACGACTACCGGAGCTCGTTCCAGCTCACACGCCGCCGATAGGGCCGGTCGGGAAGAAGTGCTCGATCGTCGAGTTCACGATGTGGCCGAGCTGGTAGATGCCGAACGCGAGCGCCACGGTCGCCACCACGATCAGGACCAGCAGGCCGACGAACCCCTGGATCCGGTCGCGCCAGGTCGGTCCGCGCACGAGGACCCGCAGGTAGGCGTAGCCCGCCCCCGGGCCCTCGGGATCCCCGCCGTCCTCCTGCCCTCCGAGGCCCTCGAACCCCACGGCGGCGGGCCGGTCCTCGCTGGCCCGGAGCGTGGCGATGTAGACCCCGCCTCCGACGAGCAGCGACAGCGCGACGACGATCAGGTAGGCCATCGTGAGAACGACGGGAGCCTACCTCCACCGGTTCCGTCGAGAGCGAAGCTCGCCCGTACTATCGCTCCGTGCGCTGGCTCCGTCGTGGGTGGTTCGCCCTCCCCGCGCTCGCCGTCGTGCTGTTCGCCGGCACGGTCTTCCTCCCGTACTACAGCATCGGGCCCGGCCCCGCCCGCCCCGTCGCGCCGCTGATCCGCTTCGACGGACACGCTCGGTACGAGGCCGACGGCAACTTCGTCCTCACGTCCATCCACTTCGAGCAGCTGACCGCGTTCGGGATCGTGCGGACCTGGCTGGACCCCGACCGATCGGTGGTCTCCAGGGACTTCCTCTTCGCGCCGGGGGAGACGGCGGACGAGGAGCATCTCCGGTCGATCTCCCAGATGGACCAGAGCAAGCTGGACGCCGCCTACGTGGTCCTCGACGAGCTGACCGGCTACCCGGAGGAACACGGGGACGGCGTCGTGATCGAGGGCGTGCAGGAAGGGTGCGCGGCCGACGGCGAGCTGTTCCCGGGCGACGTCGTTCACGCCATCGACGGCACGAGGGTGACCGACGTGGCGGACGCTCGCCGGGTGATCGAGGCCGCCCCGTCGGGGCAGGAGCTCGCGTTCGACGTCACCGTGGACGGCGAACCCGAGACCGTGTCGCTCGTCCGCGCGCCGTGCGGTGACCGCAACGAGCCGCTCGTCGGCGTCTTCATGATCGATCGCTTCCCGATCGACGTGCGGATCTCGAGCGGCGACATCGGCGGGCCGTCGGCGGGGCTGGCGTGGGCGCTCGGGCTCTACGACCTGCTCACGCCCGGGGACCTCACCGGCGGCCGCACGATCGCCGTCACCGGCCAGGTCGGCCTGGACGGCACGATCTTCCCGATCGGCGCGCCCGACGAGAAGGTCGTCGCCGCGGCCGACGCCGGAGCGACGGTGCTGATCCTGCCGCGGGACAATCTGGCCGAGGCACGCTCGATCGGCGACCGGGGGGTGGAGCTCGTGCCGGTCGGCTCGTTCGACGAGGCGCTCGCCTACCTGCACGGCAACGGATGACGCGAGGGGCCGGTTCGGAGCGGCCGATGATAGGCTCCTCGAGTCTGCCGGAGCGATAGAGAGGCATGGTCACCCGCATCCCCGCAGCGAGTTCCGGCCGCCGCCGGATCCTCATCGTCCTCGTCGCGGTGCTCGCCGCGCTGTTCATCGCGTTCACCGCGCTCTCGGGCTTCTTCGTCGACGTCCTGTGGTTCCGCGAGGTCCATTTCTCTCAGGTGTTCTGGACGATCCTGCGCACGAAGGTCGTGCTCGGCGTGGTGTTCGGCGTCGCGTTCTTCGCCCTGCTGTACGCGAACCTGTGGATCGTCCGCCGGTTCACCCCGACGTACCGGCCCCTGACGCCCGAGCAGGAGATCATCGAGCGCTACCGCATGCAGTTCGAGCCGTACGCGTGGTGGATCCTGCCGCTGTTCGCCGTGGTCATCGCGTTCTTCGTCGGGCTCGGCGTCACGACGCAGTGGAGGACGTTCCTGCTCTGGCGCAACTCGTCCGGCATCACCTTCGGCTCGCCCGAACCGATCTTCCACCGTGATCCCGCGTTCTACGTGTTCTCCCTGCCGTGGCTGCGGTTCGTCCAGGGGTGGCTGTTCTCGGCGCTCGTCGGCGTCCTGCTCATCACGGCGCTCGCCCACTACCTGTGGGGCGGCATCCGGCCGAACGCGCCCGGCTTGGGCGACAAGGTGACGCCGCAGGTCAAGGCGCACCTGTCGGTGCTCCTCGGCGTGATCATCCTGGTGAAGGCTTGGGGGTACTACCTCGGGCAGTTCGACCTGCTGACCTCCACGCGCGGCGTGGTCTTCGGTGCGTCCTACACGGACGTCAACGCGCAGCGACCGGCGCTGCGGATCCTCGTGTTCATCGCGATCGCGTGCGCCATCCTGTTCCTGGTCAACATCCGCTTGCGGGGGTGGGCCCTTCCGGTCATCGCCGTCGGCCTCCTCGCGCTGGTCTCGGTGATCGCGGGGGGCGCCGTGCCGGCGGCCGTGCAGCGGTTCTCCGTCGCGCCGCAGGAGTTCCAGAAGGAGCGCCCCTACATCGGGTACAACATCCGAGCGACGCGGGCGGCGTTCGGGTTGGAGGATATCGCCCCCATCTCGCATCCGCTCACCCCCAGCATCACCGCGGACGACATCCAGAACAACGACGCCACGATCTCGAACGTCCGCCTGTGGCGCCCCGACATCCTCGAGGCCAACTACTCGTCGCTGCAGAAGCTGCGCGCCTACTACGCGTTCAACGACATCGACGTCGACCGGTACACGCTCGAGGGCGAGCCGCGCGTGGTGATGATCTCGGCTCGAGAGGTGAGCCAGGCCGACATCCCGGAGGGCGGCCGGACGTGGCAGAACGAGCACCTCGTCTACACGCACGGGTTCGGCGCCGTCGCCTCGCAGGTGAACACGGCCACGACGGAGGGGCAGCCGGTCTTCACGCTGAGGGACATCCCGCCGCAGGGAGACCCGCCGCTCGAGGGCAACGGCCAGCGCATCTACTACGGGGAGGGCGCGGCGGGCAACGTCCCGTTCGTGCTGGTCAACACCGGCACGAGGGAGCTCGACTATCAGGGGACGGCCGGCAACGACCAACAGTTCGTCAACTCACCCCAGTACACGGGCGACGGGGGCATCCCGGTCGGCGGCCTGTTCCAGCGCGCGCTCTTCGCGTGGCGCTTCCGGGACGTGAACCTGCTGATCTCGGGGCTCGTGCAGGGCGACAGCCGGATCATGATCTACCGGGACATCGCCGAGCGGGTCCCCAAGGCCGCGCCCTTCCTCCAGTTCGACGGGGATCCGTACTCGGCGGTCGTGGACGGCCGCCTCGTGTGGATCTGGGACGCCTACACGGCGACCGACCAGTACCCGTACTCGGAGCCGGTCGATCTCGAGGACGTGACGACGCCCGGTCTGGCCGGCGCGCCCAGCCTCTCGGGGAGCGCCAACTACCTCCGCAACTCGGTGAAGGTCGTCGTGGACGCGTACTCGGGCGCGATGACGTACTACGTGCGGGACGACACCGACCCCATCATCCAGGTCTGGGAGCGCGTCTTCCCCGACCTGTTCACGAAGATCGAGGAGGCGCCCGCGGACCTGCAGGCGCACTTCCGCTACCCCGAGAACCTGTTCCAGGTGCAGGCGGAGCGATACACGAACTACCACGTCACCGACTCGAACGTCTTCTACCGCAAGGCGGACTTCTGGGCGCTGCCCGAGGATCCCACCGTCCCCGCCGCCTCCGAGGGCGCCCGCGAGATGCGGCCCTACTACGTGCTCATGAAGCTCCCCGGCGAGACCGACGAGACGTTCTCGCTCATCCTGCCGTTCACGCCGCAGGGCCGGCAGAACCTCGTCGCGTGGATGGCGGCCAAGTCCGACCCGGAGGACTACGGCAAGATCGTCACGTTCCAGTTCCCGTCGGGACAGAACGTCGACGGCCCCACGCAGGTCTTCTCCCGGCTCAACCAGGACGCGCGCTTCTCCGAACAGCGGACGCTCCTGGGCCAGACCGGGTCGACGATCCGGTTCGGCGACTTCCTCGTGATCCCCATCCAGGATTCGCTGCTCTACGTCCAGCCGGTCTACGTGCAATCGGACCAGACGAACGCGATCCCCGAGCTGCGGTTCGTCCTCGTGGCCAACGGCGCCCGGATCGGGATCGGCAGCACGCTCCTGGAAGCCCTGTCCGATTCCGTGGGCGGCGCCCCGCCCAGCGACGGCGGGGAGGAGCAGCCCCCGCCGACCGGGACCGTCGACGAGCAGGTGGCGTCGCTCCTGCAGCAGGCGGCCGAGCATTTCGCCGCGGCCGACGAGGCCCTGACGCAGGGCAACCTCGCGCGCTACCAGTCCGAGATCGAGGCCGCGAAGGCGGCGATCCAGCAGGCGGCGGACCTGCTCGGGGTGGCGAGCTCGCCGAGCCCGTCGCCGAGCGCCAGCCCGTCGCCGAGCGCCAGCCCCTCGGCCGGCTGAGGCCTGCGGCCGATCGGCACGGCCGGCCGGAGTCCTTCGGCCCCCGGGCGGTCGCGCGCCCCTTCCTACCCTGAGCCCATCCGCTCCGCAGGGAGGCGACGATGGCCGGCGTCCCGCCGAACATGTCCGACTACGAGGAGACCCGCCGGACCTTCCGGCTGGAGGTTCCCGAACGGTTCAACTACGCCCGCGACGTGCTCGACGCGCGGGCGGAGGCCACGCCGGACGCGCTCGCGCTGCTCGCCGCCGGACCGCAGGGCGAGGTCGCGTCGCGCCACACCTTCTCCGATCTCGCTCGAGCGTCGCGGCGTGCGGCGAACGCGCTCGCGGCGCACGGCGTGAGCAAGGGCGATCCGGTGTTCGTGATGCTGCCGAGGATCCCCGAGTGGCACGTGGCGCTGCTCGCGTGCATCCGGCTCGGCGCGATCCCCATGCCGGGGACGGGGCTGCTGACGTCACGCGACATCGCCTACCGCATCGGCGCCGCCGAGGCCGTCGCCGCGATCACCGACGCGGAGGGTGCGGCCAAGGTCGAGGGGATCCGAGCGGACAGTCCGACCCTGAAGTCGGCGATCTGCGTGGGCGGCGGCCGACCGAACGGCGCATGGCTCGACTGGGCCGAGCTCGTCGAGCGCGCGTCGGACGCCGAGCCGGACGCGGAGCCGACGCGCTCGGACGACCCGATGATCGCCTACTTCACGTCCGGCACGACCGGCTACCCGAAGATGGTGCTCCACACCCAGGCCTCGTACGGCATCGGCCACGAGATCACGGCGCGGTTCTGGCAGGACCTGCACCCCGGGGACCTGCACTGGACGTTCTCGGACACCGGATGGGCCAAGGCGGCGTGGGGTCTGCTGTTCGGGCAGTGGCGGCTCGGCGCCGCCGTGTTCCTGTGGGACCAGCGCGGCAAGCCCGACTTCGACCGGATGCTCTCGCTGATCGGCGAGCACCGCATCACCACGTTCTGCGGGCCCCCCACGGTGTTCCGCTCGGTGGTGCTCGGCGACCTGAGCCGGTTCGACTGGTCGTCGCTGCGTCACGTGGTCTCGGCCGGCGAGCCGCTGAACCCCGAGGTGATGCGGCAGTGGCGCGAGCCGACGGGCATGCAGATCCACGACGGCTACGGGCAGACGGAGACGGTGAACCTCGCGGCGAACTTCCGGTGCCTGCCGATCCGCGAGGGATCGATGGGCAAGGCGACGCCGGGATTCGACCTGCGGGTCGTCGACGATCTCGGCAACGAGCTGGCGCCCGGGGAGACCGGCCACATCGGTGTCCGCGTGGCGCCCGAGCGGCCCGTGGGGCTGTTCCGCGAGTACTGGCGCGATCCCGAGGCCACCGCCAACAGCCGGATCGGCGACTTCTACGACACCGGCGACCTGGCGTGGGCGGACGAGGACGGCTACCTGTGGTTCGTGGGGCGCGCCGACGACGTGATCACCTCGAGCGCGTACCGCATCGGGCCGTTCGAGGTGGAGTCCGCGCTCGTCGAGCACCGGGCCGTGGCCGAGGCCGCGGTGGTGGGCAAGCCGGACAAGCTCCGCGGCGAGATCGTGAAGGCGTTCGTCGCGCTGAAGCCCGGCTTCGAGCCGGGTGACGAGCTCGCGCGCGAGCTGCAGGGGCACGTGAAGCGACTCACGGCCCCGTACAAGTACCCGCGCGAGATCGAGTTCGTCGACGAGTTGCCGAAGACCGTGAGCGGCAAGATCCGGCGCGTCGAGCTCCGCGAGCGCGAACGCCGTCGCGCCTGAATCCGGGAACCCCTCCGCGACCCGCAGCCGTCGAAGCCCGATCACGGCCCCCGACGGGACGGGGTCGAGAGCGGAGGAGGGACCGATGCTCCGACGAACGCTCCTGGTCGCCGCCCTGACCGGCCTGTCGCTGCTCGTGGCCGGCCCCGCGCTCGCGTGCGGCGGGCTCGTGAACGCGAACGGCAGCGTCTCGCTCGTCCGCACGACGACGCTGGCCGCGTACCACCAGGGTGTCGAGCACTACGTGACCTCGTTCGAGTTCGCCGGCGGCACGGGCGAGTTCGGCTCGATCATCCCGCTGCCCGGCGTGCCGTCGAAGGTGATCCGCGGTGGCGATTGGACGCTGCAGCGCCTGGTGCAGGAGACCCAGCCGGAGCTCCGTGCGGTCGCCGAGCTGGCGGCGCCGGCGGCGGGGGACGCGAGCGTGATCCTGCGGACGCAGATCGATGCGCTCGACGTCGTCGTGCTGGAGGGCGGCGGCACGGCCGTCGGCACCTGGGCCAGCGAGCACGGCTTCTTCCTCCCGCCCGACGCGCCGGAGGTGCTCGACTTCTACGCCGAGCGCAGCCCCATCTTCATGGCCGTGCGGTTCGACGCGAGCCGGGCGGCGGACCTCGGGCTCGAGACGGGTGACGGAACGCCCGTGCACGTCGTGATCCCGACCACGAACCCGTGGGTGCCGCTGCGGATCCTCGGCCTCGGCGCGGGCGCCGAGGCGCCGGTCGAGGCCGACGTCTTCCTGCTGACCGATCGGACGCCCGCCCTGCTCCCCGCGCCGGCCGAGAGGCGCCCGCCGGCGCCGGGCCCGTCGCGCCCGGCCTGGTGCTCGAGCGCAGCGAGCCCGCGTCGAGCGGGCTCATGACGGACCTCCGATCCGACAGGGGCATGAGCTGGATGCCGAACGACGGGATGTGGCTGTCCTACCTGCGGGTGGACACGACCGCAGGCGATCTGACGTACGACCTCGCCGTCGATGCGACCGGCGCGGGCCACCCGTCGCCGGTGGCCGCGGGCCTTCCGGCCGACACGGTGAGCGGTATCGACGCCGGCCGCTGGACGACCGCCGCGCTATGGGCGGCTGTGGCCCTGGTGGCTGCGATCGGGGCGGCGGTCGCGTTCGGGCGCGGGCGCGCCGGTCGCCCGGCGCTGTGACGGCGCCCCGGCTCGCGGCGGCGACCGTGCTCGCCATGCTGGCCTGGGGCGGCCCTGCAACGAGCGCCCCCGACGCCACGCCCACCGTGCACGTCGGGATCCACTACTCGAGCTTCGAGCCGTCGGCGTTCGCGTTCGCGCCGGGGGACACCGTGACGTTCGTGGTCGAGAACGTCGATCCGATCGACCACGAGTTCATCATCGGTGACCGCGGGGTCCAGCTCGCGCACGAACGGGGGACGGAGTCCTACCATCCGCCGCGCCCCGGCGAGATGACGATCCCGGCCGGCGAGACGAGGACCACGACGTACACGTTCGACGACCCCGGGCGGCTGATCTTCGGCTGCCATCTCCCCGGCCACTACGCGTACGGGATGCGAGGCACGATCGCCGTCGCCTGATCCGGGCTTGGCGCAGGCGGAGAGGGCTCTGTATCATCGACCTGCGGGGTGGAGCAGTCCGGTAGCTCGCTGGGCTCATAACCCAGAGGTCACGGGTTCAAATCCCGTCCCCGCGACGAAGGAAGCCGCAGGCCGACGGCCTGCGGCTTCGTCGTCCCGCCAGCGGGTCCGACGCAGGAACGGGACGTTCTCGGGGGCGGGGATGGAGCAGCTGAGGTTCGGGACGTATCTGGCGCCGAGCGTCCTTCCCGTGTACGAGGCGATCACCGAGGCGGTCGGGAGGCGGCTCGGCGTGCGCACCGAGCTCGTCGTCGAGACCTCGTACGAGAGCTGCGAGCGCGACGAGAACGAGGTCTGCTTCGTGTGCAGCCTCCCGTACGTGACCTTCGAGCGGCGCGGCCTCGATCTCGCCGTCCCCGTCGCCGCGCCGGTGCTCCAGGGCGAGCGGTACGGAGGGCGGCCGATCTACTTCTCCGACGTCATCGTTCCGCGCGACAGCCCCGTTCGCTCGTTCCTGGATCTGCGAGGGCGGTCGTGGGCGTACAACGAACCGCTCTCGCACTCGGGGTACGGCGTGACGCGCCATCACCTGGTGTCTCTCGGCGAGACCGACGGGTTCTTCGGCCGGGTGGTCGAGGCGGGCTTCCACCAGGAGGCCGTCCGCATGGTGGCCCGGGGTGAGGCGGACGGGTCGGCGATCGACTCCCAGGTGCTGGCGATCGAATGCCGCGACCACCCCGAGCTCGCCGAGCAGGTGCGGGTGGTGGCGTCGCTCGGGCCCTCGACGATCCAGCCCGTGGCGGTGTCCCGGCGGGTCCCGGACGACCTCCGGGAGGCGATCCGCGACGTCCTCGTGACCATGGCCGACGACCCCGCCGATCGCGAGCGTCTCGCGCTCGGCCTGATCGATCGGTTCGTCCCCGTGGGTCCGGAGTCCTACGACGACATCAGGATGATGCTGGACGCCTGCGAGCGGGCCGGCTTCATGGAGCTCCGCTGAGAGACGGAGACCACGTCGGAACACCTACCCGTAGCTCTCCGGGAGATGGGCGCAGCGAACGCCGGGCTCTCGAGGTCGGTCAGGCCCCCAGGCTGCCGCAGGTGACGTCCATGGCGCTCGCGGTCATGGCGCTCGCCAGATCCGACGCGAGGAACGCGGCGGCGTTCGCCACGTCCGCCAGCGCCGTCATGCGACCCAGCATCGTCTTGGCCGTGAGCCAGGCGACGAGCTGCTCGCGCGACATGCTTCCCGTCCCGGTGCCGTAGTCGGGGAACTCGTCGCCGTGGAGGGCCTCCGGGAGGCCGGTCGTGCGCAGCCAGGTGACGCGGATGCCGTGGGGCCCGAGCTCGGACGCCAGCTGCCGGCACAGGCTCTCGATCGCGTCGAACGTCACGCCCGTCCCGCCGACGTTCGGGATGACGTGACGGGCGGTGGTCGCCGTGACGGCCATGATCACGCCGGATCGTCGGGGGATCATGTGCCGCGCGGCCGCCCGCCCCGTCAGGAACTGCGCCCGCATCGCGATCGTGATCGGCCGGGCGAAGTCCTCGTACGACATCTCGATGAGCGGTGGCCCGTGGACGTCTCCATGGCCGATCGCGTTGAACGAGACGTCGATGCGCCCGGCCCGGTCGGCCACGTCGTCCGCGTGCTCCTCGACCGCCCGCTCGTCCAAGGCGTCGACCCGAGCCACCTCCGCCGCGCCCCCCGCGGCCGAGATCTCGGCGGCCACCTCCTCGAGCGACGCCGGCGTTCGGCCGGCGAGGAACACTCTGGCTCCCTCCCGGGCGAAGCCCCGGGCCACGGCGCCCCCCACGAACCCTCCGGCGCCGTAGACCACCGCGACCCTGTCCTCGAGCAGCATGACCGCCTCCATCTCTCCACGTTGTCGATATGCGAGCGCAGCTTAGGGTCCGCCGGGGGCCCGGGACGCGCTACATTGCCGACGGCACATGGCTGAGCTGCCGACCGGGACCGTGACCTTCCTGTTCACGGACATCGAGGGTTCCACCCGGCTCATGCACGAGCTGGGCGACCGGTACGCGGATGCCCTCCGGGCCCATCACGAGATCCTGCGTCGAGCCGTCGCGGACCACGAGGGCGTCGAGGTGAGCACGGCCGGCGACTCCTTCTTCGTGGCCTTCGCCTCCCCGTCGAGCGGCCTCGAAGCGGCGGTGGAGGCCCAGACGGCCCTCGCAGCCCACGCGTGGCCCTCGGACGACGCCCTGTCGGTCCGCATGGGCCTGCATACGGGGGAAGGCGCCGTGGGCGCCGACGGCTACGTCGGGCTGGACGTCAACCGGGCCGCGCGCATCGCCGCCGCCGCACACGGAGGGCAAGTCATCGTCTCGGAGGCCACGCGGTCGCTCGCCGAGCGCGCCGTTCCCGACGGCGTGACGCTCCGCGATCTGGGGGAGCACCGGCTCAGGGACATCGTCGACCCGGTGCGCCTGTTCGACCTCGTGATCGAGGGGCTCCCGTCCGAGTTCCCCCCTCCGCGGACCCTCGACGCGCGCCCCAACAACCTCCCCGCGCAGCTCACCTCGTTCGTGGGGCGCGAGGACGAGATCGCGGAGGTCTCGAGGCTCTTGTCGCAGACACGGCTTCTCACCCTCACCGGCCCGGGCGGGACCGGGAAGACGCGCCTGGCCGTGCAGGCCGCCCCGGAGCTGATGCTGGGCTTCGCCGACGGCGTCTACTTCGTCGACCTGTCCGCCGTGACCGATCCCGACCTCGTCCCGTCCGCCATCGCCAACGCCATCGGGATCCCGGAGGTGCCCGGGAGCCCGGTCCTCGAAGCCGTGAAGAACCACCTCCGGACGAGGGAGCTGCTGCTGGTCATCGACAACTTCGAGCAGGTCGCGGACGCCGCGCCTCGGATCGGGGAGCTGCTCACCGCGGCGCCGAAGCTCAAGGTCCTGGTGACCTCGCGGTTCGTGCTGTCGGTGCCCGGTGAGCAGGAGTACGGCGTCCCGCCGCTCGAGCCGCCCGATCTGGATCGGCTCCCGGACCTGCCCACCCTTCGGCGGGTGGAGGCGGTCCGGCTCTTCACGGACCGGGCCCTCGCGGTCCAACCGCAGTTCGAGATCACCGAGGACAACGCCCTCGCCGTCGCCGCCATCACGGCGCAGCTCGACGGCCTGCCCCTGGCCATCGAGCTCGCGGCCACCCGGACCAAGGTCCTGTCGCCCCAGCAGATGCTGCCGCGGCTGCAGCGGCGGCTGTCGATCCTGACGTCGGGAGCTCGCTCGCTCCCCGAGCGCCAGCGGACCCTCCGTCATGCGATCGCCTGGAGCCACGACCTCCTCGACCCCGCCGAGCAGCGACTGTTCGCCCGGATGTCCGTGTTCCGGGGCGGGTGGGACGTCGAGGCGGCCGAGGTCATCTGCCATCCTCAGGACCTCGGGCTCGACGCCCTGGACGGGCTGACCTCGCTCGTCGACAAGTCTCTGATCCGAAAGAGCGAGGCCGGGTCGCGCTCGGTGCGGTTCTCCATGCTGGAGACGATCCGCGAGTTCGGCCTGGAGCAGCTCCACGCGATGAACGGCGTCGACATCACCCGCCGCCACGCCGAGTACTTCCTCGACCTGGCGATGGAGGCCGAGCCCCATCTGACGGCCGACGATCAGGGCGAGTGGTTGGATCGCTGCGACGAGGAGCACCCCAACATCCGCGCCGCGCTCCGGTGGGCGGTCGAGGCCGGGGAGGCGGATCGCGCGCAGGACGCCGCCGGGGCCCTGTGGAGGTTCTGGCATCAGCGAGGGCACCTGGACGAGGGCCGGCGGTGGTTCGACGAGGTCCTGGCGATGCCGTCGGGGCAGGGATCGACGGCGGCCCGGGCCAGGGCGCTCCTCGGTGCCGGCGGGGTGGCCTGGTGGCAACGGGACCGCGACGCGACGGGCGCCTTCTACAAGGAGGCCGTCGCGATCGAACGGGAGCTCGGGGACCCGGACCGGCTGGCCGAGGCGCTCTACAACCTCTCGTTCGTCGTGGCGGGGGACGACGTCGACGCCGCCACGCCGCTTCTCCAGGAGAGCCTCTCCCTGTTCCGGCAGGTCGGCAACGAGGCCGGGATCGCCCAGGTCCTGTCGATGCTCGTGATCGAGGAGGCCAGGGCCGGCCGGTGGGACGCCGTGATCGCTCGGCTGGAGGAGACCACGACGATCTGGCGCCGGCTGGGCGATCGGCTCCACCTGGCGTTCGAGCTCGTCTGGCTGGCGTTCGCGTTCGGACGCACGGCCCGGCGGGAGGAGGCCCGCGCCGCGGCCCTGGATGCCCTTGAGCTGTTCCGGGAGGCGGACAATCCCACCGGCATCGGGATCATCCTGACCGACCTGGCCTTCCTCGCGACGTGGGAGGGCCGCCACGAGGACGCGCTCCGTCTGGCGGGGGCGGCGGAGTCGGTCCGTCAGCGGATCGGCGCGCCCCCCGGTGGCTTCGCCGGGATCCTCGAGGACGACCCGGCCGAAGAGGCTCGCGCTCACCTTCCGGACGACGCCTCGCGCTCGGCCTGGGAGGAGGGCCTCGCGATGAGCCTGGACGAGGCGGTGGCCTTCGGCCGGCGTTCGGCCGGGCAGGGCTAGCTCCGGAACCGAAGCGGCTCCCGGCGCCGTAGAACGCTTGATGATGCACACGACCGTCCGGGCCGGCGGGAAGGCCGGCCGCGCCCACCGCATCGTGCGCGCCACGGCGCTCCTGTTCGCGCTCGCGGTGATGGCGGCGGCATGCGAGGGGAACCCCGGCGGAGGATCGGCCCGCACCTCGACCGGAACCACCGCCTCGTCGACCACCGGGCCCGCGGGTCCCTCGCCGACCCGGGCCGAGAGCCCGGCCTCGTTCGACCCCACCGTGGTCCGGCTGCGCCTGCGGTCGGTCGCGAGCGGTCTGGAATCGCCGCTGCTCGTGACGTCGGCGGGCGACGGTACCGGCCGCCTGTTCGTGGTCGAGAAGACGGGGCGGATCCGGATCATCGAGAGCGGGGAGCTCCTCGACACGCCGTTCCTCGACGTCTCGGATCGGCTCGTCTCCGGCGGAGAGCAGGGGTTGCTGGGGCTGGCGTTCCATCCGGCGTTCGCGACCACCGGGCGGTTCTTCGTGGACTACACCGATCTGCACGGCGACACGGTCGTGAGCGAGTTCGCCATCTCGGCCGACGACCCCGACCGCGCCGATCCCGCGTCCGAGCGCATCCTCCTGCAGGTCGACCAGCCCTACGCGAACCACAACGGCGGGAACCTCGTCTTCGGCCCGGACGGGTTCCTGTACGTGGGGATGGGCGACGGTGGGAGCGGCGGCGACCCCATGGGCAACGGCCAGCGCCTCGACACCCTGCTGGGGAAGATGCTCCGGATCGACGTGGACACCCGAACCGGCGACGCCGCCTATGGGATCCCCCCAGGCAACCCGTTCGACGAACGCGACGACGCGCGGCCCGAGATCTGGGCGTTCGGGCTGCGGAACCCGTGGCGGTTCAGCTTCGACCGCGAGACCGGGGACCTGTGGATCGGGGACGTGGGCCAGTCGGCGTGGGAGGAGATCGACCGGATCGGGCCCGAGGACGCCGGCGCCGATCTGGGGTGGAACGTGATGGAGGGCCGGGTCTGCTTCCAGCCGGCGTCGGGGTGTGACGAGTCCGACCTGACGCTGCCGGTGGCCGTCTACGGCCACGAGGACGGATGCGCCGTCACCGGGGGGTTCGTCTATCGCGGTTCGCGATGGCCCGCGCTGGCCGGCGCGTACCTGTTCGCGGACTCCTGCTCGGGGATGATCTGGGGGCTGGACGCCGCCGATCCCCGGGCCGCGTCCCCCACGGTCCTGCTCGAGACGGGGTTCGGCATCAGCTCCTTCGGGCAGGACGAGTCCGGCGAGCTCTACGTCGCCGACCTCATCGGCGGCACCGTCCTGCAGATCCAGGGCCCGCCCGCCTAGGGCGCCGCCCCGTCCTCCTCGGGGGCGGCCGGACCGCGCTCGTCGGCGCGGACGACGATCCAGGCGATGGCCGCATAGGGCAGGGGCGTCAGCAGGAGGGGCCACGCTGCGCTCGCGGCGCTGGCAAGCCCGACCAGCCCGAAGCCGATCAGGAACAGGAGCACGATGGCGGTGATGCGACGGCGCTCGGTCATCGGCGGCCATCCTACCCGCGCCCCGGAGCCGCCCGCGGGATAGGATACGGTGCCCGTCGGGCCGGACCGCCCGCGTGCGGAAGGAGGAACGCGCCGGTGTCTCATCACGACGTCCCGTCCAGGCTCGCGAACGTGCCGATCTTCTCCGGGTGCTCCAAGCGCGAGCTCGCGATCATCGCCCGAGCCGCCAAGGAGGTCTCGCACCGGGGCGGAGCGGTGATCGCGCGCGAGGGCGAGCGGGGCGTCGGCCTGTTCCTGATCATGGAGGGGCAGTGCTCCGTCACGATCGGCGGGAAGGCCAAGGCCATGCTCGGCCCCGGCGACTTCTTCGGCGAGGTGGCGCTGCTCGACGGGGGACCGCGCACGGCCACGGTCACCGCGATGGCGCCGGTCAAGCTCGTCGGCATCACCGGGTGGGTCTTCCGCGGACTCCTCATGGAGCATCCGTCGATCGCGCTGAAGACGCTCGAGGCCGTCGCCGGCCGCCTCCGGACGGTCTCGAAGGAGAGGGTCTAGCCCGTCCCGTCGTGCCCTTCGTCGAACGACCGGACGGGACGCGGTTGTATCTCGAGGTCGCCGGCGATCCGCGACGGATCCCGCTCGTGCTCCTCGAGGGTCTGGGCGGAGACGTCTCGGGGTGGCGACGGAACCTCCCGCACCTGGCGGCCGAGCTGTTCGTGATCGCCTACGACCACCGAGGGAACGGTCGAAGCGAGGGGGCGGACGCGCCGACGACGATGAGGACCTACGTCGACGATTGCCTCGCCGTGCTGGACGAGCTCCGGCTCGAACGGGTCCACGTGTACGGGCAGTCGTTCGGCGGGGCGGTGGCGCTGGAGCTCGCGCTCACCCATCCCGAGCGGGTCCGCTCCGCGATCCTGGCGGCGACGCATCCGGGAGCCCGCCACGCGGTGCCGTCCTCCGCGCGGTCGCCGAAGGACAAGCCCTGGCTGCAGCGCTACTCGACGGCGTTCGCCGAGGCGCATCCGGACCTCGTCCGTGAGGACCTCGGCCTCCAGGAGCGGCGGAGCCGGGCGGGGGAGCGCCGGCAGTGGGAGGCGATGCGGGCGTGGGACGCCTACGACCGGCTGGGCGACGTGGCCGTTCCGGTGCTCATCCTGCACGGGTCGCAGGACCGGCTGATGCATCCCGACAACGCCCGACTGCTGGCGGAGCGGATCCCGGGAGCCGAGCTCGAGCTCATCGAGGGCGCCGGGCACGCGTACCAGCTGGAGCGGGCAGAGGAGGCGGACGAGATCGTGCTCGGGTTCGTGCGGAGGCACCGCTCGTGACCGAGGCTCCGAAAGACGTCCGCTCGCTCGCCGAGGAGCGCGGGGCGGCTCGCGCGGCGAGGGACTTCGCTCGCGCCGACGCGCTCCGTGACCGGATCGCGGAGCTCGGCTACCGGGTGGTCGACGAGCCCGGCGGATGGTCGCTGGTGCCGCTCCAGGTCGAGGCGCCGTCGACCGCGCGACGGGCCGCGCGCGACGTCGAGAGCGTCCTCGACGAGCCGCCGAGCGCCGACGTCACCGTGCACTGGGTCGTGCAGGGGTGGCCCGAGGACGTCGTCCGAGCGCTCGCCGGCTTCCGCGCGCACGCCGGCGAGCGCTCGGTCCAGTACGTCGTCGCGGACCTGACCGAGACCGATCCGGCCGTCTATGGCGACGGCGTCGAGGTGCTCCCCCTCGAACCCGGAACCGGCTGGGGCGCTGCCCGCAACGCCGGCCTGAAGCGGTCACGAGGGCGGATCGTGATCGTGATGGACGGCTCGGTCGAGCCGAGCGGCGACGTGATCGGTCCTCTCGTACATGCGCTTTCCGACGACGCCGTCGGCGTATGCGGTCCGTTCGGCATCTCCACGGAAGACCTCCGCGAGTTCCACGAGAGCGACGGCCCCGAGGTCGACGCCGTCGAGGGATACCTCATGGCGATGCGGCGCGACGTGATGCGCGACGTCGGCCTGTTCGACGAGCGGTTCCGCTGGTACCGGACCGCCGACATCGAGCTCTGCTTCCGCCTGAAGGACGCCGGGCTCCGAGCCTTGGTGGTCGACGTGCCGGTCGCCCGGCACGAGCATCGCATGTGGCGGGCCACGCCGCCCGACGAGCGCGACCGCCTGTCCAAGCGCAACTACTACCGGTTCCTCGAGCGGTTCCGGGACCGGGTGGACCTGCTGGTCAACCCACCCGCCGCGGACTGACCCGGAGCCTCAGGGCCGGGGAGGCGGCGGTTGGACGACGACGTCGGGCCCGCTCGCCGCCGGGACCCGACCGTTGCCGCGCAGGTCCCGGCGGAGATCCTCGAGCGAGGGGATCGGCTTGGAGCCGTCGAAGTAGGCGTGCAGGTCCGGGCCGTCGATGACCTCGGTCAGGATCAGGATCTCGGCCATCTGTTGGAGGAAGCCGCGGTGCTCCAACAGCACGGTCGTGGCTCGATCGTGCGCCTCGTTCACCAATCGGGCCGTCTCCTCGTCCACCAGCGCGGCGAGGTCGTTGGAGAGCTCGGGGCTCGCGCCCGGGTAGAACATGCGCGCCTCTGCGCGGAGCCCGTCGTGGCCGAACGAGAGCGGCCCGACCTTCGGGCTCATGCCGTACTCGGTCACCATGGCCCGCGAGATCTCCGTGGCGCGCTCGAGGTCGTTCTGCGCCCCGGTGGAGATGATCTTGTCGAAGACGATCTCCTCGGCGGTTCGACCGCCGAGGAGCACCGTGAGGCGGTCGTTGAGCTCGGGCTCGGTGAGCAGGTAGCGGTCCTCGAGCGGCCGCTGCATCGTCATGCCGAGCGCCGCGGCGCCGCGGGGGATGATCGAGACGCGGTGGACGGGGTCGGCCGTCGGCGCGGTGAGCGCCACGAGCGCGTGGCCCATCTCGTGGACGGCGACGCGCTCCTTGTCCTTCTCGGACATCACGCGGCTCTTGCGCTCGAGACCGGCGACCGTGCGGTCGATCGCCTCCTCCAGCTCGATCATCGTGACGGCGTTCTTCTCCTTGCGCGCCGCGAGGAGCGCGGCCTCGTTGACCACGTTCGCCAGATCGGCGCCGGTGAACCCCGGCGTCCGCGAGGCCAGGATCCGCAGGTCGACGGCGGGGTCGAGCGCGACGCCTCGGATGTGAACGCGCAGGATCTCCTCGCGGCCCTTGAGGTCGGGCTGGTCGACCACCACCTGGCGGTCGAACCGTCCCGGGCGCACCAGCGCCGGGTCGAGGACGTCGGGGCGGTTCGTCGCGGCCATGATGATGACGCCCTTGCTCGCGTCGAACCCGTCCATCTCGACGAGGAGCTGGTTCAGGGTTTGCTCTCGCTCGTCGTGCCCGCCGAAGCTCCCGCCCAGGGCCCCGGCGCGGCCCTTGCCGATCGTGTCGATCTCGTCGAGGAACACGAGCGCCGGCGCCTTCTCCTTGGCCTGCTGGAAGAGGTCCCGCATCCGCGCCGCGCCGAGCCCGACGAACATCTCGACGAACTCCGACCCGCTCATGAAGAAGAAGGGGACGTTCGCCTCGCCGGCGACGGCCCGGGCGAGCAGCGTCTTTCCGCAACCCGGGGGGCCGAGCAGGAGCACGCCCTTGGGGATCCGACCGCCGAGCCGCTGGTACTTCTTCGGGTTCCGCAGGAACTCGACGATCTCCTTGAGCTCGTCCTTGGCCTCGTCGACGCCGGCGACGTCATTGAACGTCGTCTTCATCTCCTTGCGGTCGTAGATCTTGACCTTGTTGCGGCCGAGGTTGAGCGCCGCGCCCGCCTGGGCGCCGCTCATGCGGCGGATCAGGAAGAACCACAGCAGGCCGAACAGCAGGAGCGGCGCGACCCATCCGATCAGGAAGCTCGAGAACACGTTCGGCGAGACTCCCGTGTAGTCGACGTTGGCGTCCTGCAGTCGGTTGGTGGGATCCGCGGTGCCCACCAGGGTCGGCGGGATCGTCGCCGTGACGTTCTCGGTCCCCCCGCCGGCCTTCTGCGACTCCCCGCTCAACGAGGTCTGCGAGATGTCCACCGTCCCCACGATCTGGCCGCTCTCGGCCCGGCGCAGGAACTCGGAGTAGTCGATCGTTTTGGGACGGGGGGCGGCGATGTAGTTGAAGATGACCAGCACGACCAGGAAGCCCAGCACCCACACCCAGGGCGACGAGCGCACGCGCCGGGGCTCGCCCGAGGACCCGCCCCCGAAGTCGAACCCCTGCCACTTGCCGCGCCGGTCGTTGCCGTTTGCCATCGGACCTCACATCTTCCCATCAGCGTTCGCCAAGCGACAGCGCGGGGTCCACGGCGTGCGGACTCGAAGGGTCGGCGGCGGATGCTGGGATACTGTCGGCCCACGCCCCCGGAAGCGCCCGAGCGGGCACGAGGGACGAAGGAGGATCGCACGCTGGCGGTGACCGAGCGGATCGGAGCGAAGGGTGGCACGTAGCCAGGCGGCGCCCCCCGCGGACGCCGCGCTCCGCGCGCGGTTCGAGCGCGACGTCCTGCCCCTGCTCCCGAACCTGTACGGCGCCGCGCTCCGGCTCACCCGGAACCCTCAGGACGCGGAGGATCTCATCCAGGAGACGTACCTGCGTGCCTTCCGAGGGTTCGGGGGGTTCGAGGAAGGCACGAACCTGCGCGCGTGGATGTACCGGATCCTGACGAACACGTTCATCAACACGTATCGCAAGCGCCAGCGGGAACCGGTCACGGTCCAAGACGACGAGATCGAGGACTGGTTCCTGTACGAGCGGCTCGGAGAGTCCGGCGTCGAGGCGTCGGCGGAGACCGAGGTCCTGGAGAAGATTCCGGACGAAGACGTCCAGCGAGCGCTGGAGGACCTGCCGGAGAACTTCCGGATGGCCGTGCTGCTCGCGGACGTCGAGGGGTTCAGCTACAAGGAGATCGCGGAGATCCTGGACATCCCGATCGGCACCGTGATGTCGCGCCTGCACCGGGGAAGGAAAGCGCTGCAGAAGGCGTTGTGGGAGACGGTTAGGGAGCGTGGACTTGTCACCGACTGACTGCGAGCACGTGCTCCGCCAGATCGAGCTCTACCTCGACGGTGAGCTCGTGGGGCTGGAGCGCGTCGACATCGAACGGCACCTGGGGGAGTGCTCCCCCTGCAGCGGCCACTCCGAGTTCCAGCGCCGTCTCAAGGAGATGCTCCGGGCCAAGTGCGGCTGCAACGACGTCCCGGTGGAGCTCCTGGAGCGCGTCCGGTCCATGACCTCGGCGCCGCACCCCCATCCGCCCGTGGCCTAGGCACGACCGCTCCCGATCGGCGGGAAGCGCGAACCGCCGGCGGACCTCCGGCGAATACGCCAGGAGGAGGTCGCCTGTGACCAAGGGAACTCGCCCCGGTCACCTCCCCGCGCCGTCGCGCGCGGAGCCGGAGGGTCGCGTGTGCTCGTTCCCCGGTTGCACGACCAAGCTCTCGGTCTACAACACCAGCCAGCGGTGCTGGCAGCACGCGGAGGTGGTCTTCCCCAACCACCGGGGCAAGCGCCTGCGCGACGAACGAACCTGAGGACGCCCGCGCTCCCCCTCCCTCGCGCGGGACGACAGGAACGGCCCCCTCCCCAGGGGGCCGTTCCGCGTCTCCGTCGCCGTTCCGGTCGACGTTCGGCGTCCAACCCGGCATGATTCCCTCTCACATCGGGTCACACGCTCATCGGTCAAGGTTCGTGCGTGGTGGGGGCGGCGATGGACGAGCTCGGGACGATCCTGGGGGTGTGGGCACACCCCGACGACGAGACCTACCTGTCCGCGGCGCTGATGGCCCGTGCCGTCCGAGCCGGCTCGCGCGTCGTGTGCGTGACCGCGACGCGGGGCGAGGGCGGCTCGATGGACGAGGAGCGATGGCCGCCCGAGAAGATGGGTGAGGTCCGCACCGCCGAGCTCCAGCGCTCGATGGAGATCCTCGGCGTCACCGAGCACCACTGGCTCGACCTCCCCGACATCGACATGGACACCGGGCTGCCCGAGGAGGGCTACGCGCGGGTCCGCGGCCTCGTCGCCGAGGTCCGGCCGGACACGATCCTCACGTTCGGACCGGAGGGGATGACCGGCCACGAGGCTCACAAGACCGTCTCGCGCTGGGCGACGCGGGCCCTGCGCGAGGCCGGCGAGCCCGGCTCCCGCGTGCTCTACGCCTGCGTGACGCCGGAGTGGGCGGCCGAGTTCCTGCCGATCTGGGAGCCGTTCAACGTGTTCCTCCCCGGTACCCCGAGGGTCGTGCCGCCCGAGGAGCTCTCGATCGACTACCGGCCGCCGGACGACATCCTCGAGATCAAGGTCAACGCGATCAACGCCCACGTGAGCCAGATCGAGTCGATCCTGCAGGCCGTGGGCGACGAGACGTGGTGGCGGCAGATGTCGTTCGAGGGCTTCCGGCTCGGCGAGGAGAAGCGGTGACCGACTCGCCGAACCCGTTCGGCGATCTCGACTGGGATCCGGCGCGCGCGCGCGCCTTCACGGCCCGGGTGGCGGGGCTGTACGAGGAGTTCCTCACCCGCCTCCCGGAGCTCCCCATCACGCACGGCCGGAGCTGGGCGGAGGTCCGGGAGGCCGTGGCGATCGAGGTGCCCGAGGAGCCCATGGCCGACGACGACCTCATCGCGTACCTGCGCGAGGTCGTGTTCGAGCAGTCGACGTTTCCCGGGCATCCGCGCTTCATGGCCTACGTGTCGGGGGCGGGAACCGTGCCTGGCGCCGCGGCCGACCTGCTCGCGGCGGGAATCAACATGAACGCCGGGGGGTGGATGCTGTCCCCGGCCGCCACCGAGATCGAGCTCCAGCTCACGCGAACCCTCGCCTCGTGGTTCGGGTTGCCGCCGGGGTCCGGCGGGATCGTGGTCTCGGGCGGCGCGATGGCCAACTTCGTCGCGCTGAAGGCGGCCCGCGACCACGGCGCGGGGTGGGACGTCCGCCGCGCCGGCGTCTCGGCCGGGCCGCCGCTGGCCCTCTACCTGTCCGAGGAGACGCACGTCGTGTCGTCCCGGGCCGCCGACATGCTGGGGCTGGGGACCGACGCGGTGCGGACGATCCCCGTCGGCGGCGACTACCGCGTCCGCCTCGACGCGCTGCGCGAGGCGATCGCCGCCGATCGGGCGGCGGACGTGCGGCCGTTCGCCGTCGTGGCCTCGGCCGGCACGGTCGCCACGGGGGCGATCGACCCGCTGGGGGCGATCGCGGATCTGTGCGAGGACGAGGGCCTGTGGTTCCACGTCGACGCCGCGTACGGGGGGCCCGCGGCGTTCACGGACGATCTCCGCCCGCTGTTCGACGGGATCGAGCGAGCGGACTCGATCGCGTTCGACCCGCACAAGTGGCTCTACACGCCGCTCACGGGAGGATGCGTGCTGGTCCGGGACATGCAGACGCTACCGGACTCGTTCTCGGTGACGGCCTCGTACACGTACCAGGACAAGGAGCGCACCGGGCGCGGCGTGGACGGCACGCAGCTCGGGCCGCAGTTCTCGCGCGGCTTCTGGGCCCTGAAGGTGTGGCTCTCGCTCCTCGCGCACGGCCGGGTCGCATACGCGCGCCGGATCTCGCACGACGCCGAGCTGGCCCGCTACCTCGGCTCGCGCACCGAGGAACGGCCCGACTTCGAGCTCAGCTGTCCCGTCGGCCTGTCGATCTGCTGCTTCCGGTACGTCCCGCCCGACCTGCCGCACGCCGAGGGTCGCGAGGAGTACCTGGATCTGCTCAACGAGCGGCTCATGACCGAGGTGCAGCAGGAGGGGCGGGTGTTCTTCTCCAACGCCGTGCTGCGGGGACGGTTCGTGCTCCGCGTGTGCATCGTGAACTTCCGCACGGAGGCCACGGACCTCGACGCCGTGCTGGACGTGGCGGCCGAGACCGGCGAGCGCCTGGACGCCGAGCTCCGGCCGGCCGGGCTCCGACAGGGGGCGGCGTGAGCGGGCGAGCCATGGCCCTGCTCGGCTCCGGCGAGTTCGACCCGTGGTCCGAGCCCGTCGACCGGTGGCTCCTCGAGCGGTCGCGGAACCCCGACGGCGTCGTGCTCGTCGCGCCCACGGCCGCCGCGCACGAGGGCGAGGCGTCGTTCTCGTCCTGGGGCTCCAAGGGGCTGGAGCACTACCGATCCCTCGGCCCGCCCGCGGAGGTGCTGGAGCTCCGCACGCGGGAGGACGCGTTCCGCGACGAGATCGTCGGCCGGCTCGACGACGCCTCCCTCGTCTTCTTCTCGGGGGGGAACCCGGCACGCCTGGCCGAGGCTCTCCGCGACACCCCGTTCTGGTCGGCGCTGTGCTCGGCCCTCGGCGACGGGCTCCCCTACGCGGGGTGCAGCGCCGGCGTGGCGTGCCTCACCGAGCGCACGTACGACAGCGAGACGCAGGACTTCGAGGGGATGTGGAAGCCGGGGATCGGGTTCGTCCACGGGACGCTCTTCGGACCGCACTGGGACATCGTCGACTCGTGGGTGCCCGGCGCGAGCGAGTTCATCGTGGGCTCGGTGACGGACGGGCAGGTGTTCGTGGGCCTGGACGAGGACACCGCGATGGTCGGCGACGGACACGAGTGGTCGGTGCTCGGGCGGCAGGGGATCCACGTCCGGCGCAACGGCGACTGGGCCACGTACCGGGAGGGCGACGCCTTCGAGCTCGACCTTCCGCTGGACGGCGACTGAGCCCGTGGCGAAGTCCAAGCTCACGCGGGGCGACCCGATCGAGCGGCGCGCGCCGGCGATCGTCGAGCGGCTCTCGGCCGCGTATCCCGACGCGCACGTCGCGCTCCGGTTCTCGAACGCGCTCGAGATGCTGGTGGCGACGATCCTGTCCGCGCAGTGCACGGACGAGAAGGTGAACGAGGTCACTGCCACGCTGTTCCAGAAGTACCGATCGGCGCAGGACTACCTGAAGGTCCCCGAGGACGAGCTCAAGGCCGACATCAAGCCGACCGGATTCTTCAACCAGAAGGCGACCTCGATCCGCGCCGCCTGTCAGCGGATCGTCGAGGTGTACGACGGAACCGTCCCGGACACGATGGAGGACCTCGTCACGCTGCGCGGCGTGGCGCGCAAGACGGCGAACATCGTGCTGGGCAACGCCTACGGCAAGGTCGAGGGCGTCGCGGTCGACACGCACGTCAAGCGCCTGGCCAACCGCCTTGGGTTCACCGCGCAGTCGGACCCCGACAAGATCGAGCGGGACCTGATGCGGTTGGTGCCGCGGGAGCGGTGGTTCGACTTCACCTATGTGCTGATCGACCACGGCCGGGCGGTCTGCCACGCTCGCCGTCCGCGATGCGAGGACTGCGTCGTCAACGAGCTGTGTCCGGCCAGCCTGGTCTGAGCCGCCGGCGCCATCGGTAGGCTTGCGGAATGCCCGACCATCGGTTCCCGGACGACGCGTTCCCGGTGATCGTGGCGCACCGCGGGGCGCCCTCGAGCCGCCCTGAGAACACGCTGGCGTCGTTCGAGGAGGCCCTGCGCCTGGGCGCGCGGATCGTCGAGCTCGACGTGCGCGTCTCGCGAGACGGCGTCGCCGTGGTCATGCACGACGCGACGGTGGACCGGACGACCGACGGGGCCGGCGCGGTCCACGAGCTGACGGCGTCGGAGCTGACGGCGCTGAACGCCGGGACGCCGGAGCGACCGGAGCGCGTCCCGACGCTGGCCGACGTCCTCGACCTCGTCGGCGGCCGCGGCGCCGTCGCGCTCGAGATCAAGAACCTCCCCGGCGAGCCCGGGTACGACCCGGTCCGGGAGACGGCCGTCGAGCTCGTCCACGCCGAGCTGGAGCGGACCGGATTCGAGGGACCGGTGCTCGTGCTCTCGTTCAACCCGGCGTCGCTCGGGGCCTCGAAGGAGCTCGCGCCCGACGTGCCCACGGGGTTCCTCACCACCGAGCACCTGCCGCCCCGCGAGGCGCTGGCGCACGCGGCCGGCGCCGGTCACGAGATGCTCCTGCCGGGGACGCGATCGCTGATCCCGGCGGGACCGGGTTTCGTGGAGGAGGTGCACGCGGCCGGCCTGCGCGTGGGGACGTGGACCGCCGACGAGCCAAGGGAGGTCCGGATGCTCCTCGATCGCGGCGTCGACGCCGTCGCCTCGAACGACCCGGCGATGGCGCTGGCCGTCCTCGCCGAGCGATCGCCCTGATGGTGCTCCGCCGTCGCCGGCTGCCCGAGCGCCTCGAGGCGAGCCGCCGCGCGTTCGAGGGCCTCGTCCCGGCACTGGAGCGGGCGAAGGGCGCCCTCACCGAGTCCGTCCCGGGGACCCGGATGCCGGGGCGGCCGCTGGCCGAGGCCCTGTTCGAGTTCGAGCAGGCGTTGCACGAGGTCGAGGCCGGGATGGACGCGTGGCGCGCCCCCGAGCTCGAGGACGCGTGGCTGCGCGCGAGCGCCGGGCTCGGCGAGGCGCTGACGCTGGCGGAGCGGGTGCGGACCGAGGCGCCCGAGCCGGCGGCGTTCGAAGGCCTGATCGGTCTGATCGGGAACCTCCTCGCGCCGCTCGACGCGTTCGGGGTGGCCGCCGATCGCTTTCGCGACCTGCGGCGATCGTCCGGCCGGGCGCACACGGAGCGCCGGTAGGATCGGGCCGTGGAGTGGGGGGCGCCGAGCGTCGTGGACGCGCTCGCCGGGGAGAGCCGGCGGGCGGCGGAGGTGGCGCTGGCGCTGTCCGAGGACGCCTTCACCCGACCCACCAGGTGCCCGCCCTGGGACGTGAAGGCCCTGGTCGGACATCTCTACCGCGACGTCGACCGGATCCTCGAGTACCGGGACCGGCTCGCGGGAGCTCCGGACACGGACTCGGTGAGCTACTGGACGAGCTACGACCCGCGGGGCGACGCGGCGGACGTCTCGGCTCGGGCGCAGCAGATCGCGGACGGGTACGCGACCGGGTCCGATCTCGCGCGCGCGTTCGACGAGCGCTGGCGGGTGGCGGTCGCCGCGGCGCAGGAGATGAGCCCGGATCGGTCGATCTCGACGTTCGGCCCGACGCTGCGATTCGACGAGTACGTGAAGACACGGGTCCTGGAGATGGCGGTGCACGGTCTCGACCTGGCGCACGCGCTCGATCGCGAGCCGTGGACGATGCCGGAGGCTGCCGCCGTCGTCCACGCGATCCTCGTCGGTCTCCTGGGCATCGAGCCGCCCGCGGCTCTGGGTTGGGACGACGTGACGTTCTTCGACACCGGGACGGGGAGGCGCGCCCTCACGGATGCCGAGCGCTCGGCGCTCGGGGAGCGAGCGGGCCGCTTCCCGCTGCTCTCGTGACCCGGCGCGAGCTCGAGCTCGTGACCGCCGAGGTCGTGGCATGCCGGCGGTGCCCCCGCCTCGTCGAGTGGCGGGAGCGCGTGGCCCGTGACAAGGTGGCGCGCTTCGCCGACGAGGACTACTGGGGGCGTCCCGTCCCCGGGCTCGGCGGCTCCGGCGCGCGGATCCTGGTCCTGGGGCTCGCCCCGGCCGCGCACGGCGGCAACCGGACCGGCCGCATCTTCACCGGCGATCGGTCGGGCGACTTCCTGTTCCGCTCGTTGTTCACGGCGGGTCTGTCGAACAGGCCGGTGTCGCTCCGCAGGGGCGACGGCCTGCGACTGCGATCGACCTACGTGGCCGCCGTGAACCGGTGCGCGCCGCCGGGGAACCGCCCCACGCCCGATGAGCGGGATCGCTGCCTCCCGTACCTCGAGCGCGAGGTCGCCGCGCTCGCCCGGCTCCGCGTGATCGTGGCGCTCGGCGAGGTGGCCTGGGACGGGGCGCTGCTGGCGCTCGCGGCCCTCGGTCACCGGGTGCGGCCCAAGCCCCGGTTCGGGCACGGCGCCGAGGCGGAGGTCGGTCCCTTCGTTCTGCTCGGCTCCTACCACCCCAGCCAGCAGAACACGTTCACGGGGAAGCTCACGCAGGACATGCTCGACGCGGTCCTGGCTCGCGCCACCGAGCTCGCCGGCGTTATGCGTTCTGGGAGGAGCCGTCCTCGGTCTGCTCGTGGATCCTCCGCATGAGCGGGATCCGGTCGAGCTCGAGGATGCCGATGACGAGGATCGTTCCGAGCGCCGCCGTGAGGTAGGCGCCGAGCCCGGCCACGACGCCGAGCGCGGTCGCCGCCCACGCGCCGGCCGCGGTCGTCAGGCCGTGGATGTAGGTCGACTTCCGCTGGAAGATCAGGCCGCCGCCCAGGAAGCCGACGCCGGTGGCCACCCCCTGGATGACCCGACTCGCCCCCTGGATGCCCAGGAGCAGCGCCCCTGCGGCGGCGAACGCGGCGGCGGCGAACGCGAGGAGCGCGAACGTGCGCTCACCCGCCGCCTTCCCCCGGTACTCGCGCTCGATCCCGATGGCGAGGCCGAGCAGCGCTCCGAGGGCGGCCCGACCGAAGAGCGTGAGCTCGAGGGTCGTGTCCACGGCGACAGCCTAGCCCGGCCGGCCGTCGTATCGGAGGGGGGCCGTATCCTGACCTGATGCGAGGCCACGGCATGTTCCGCGTTCCCTCCGAGGAGGACCAGCGCCCCATCGGCAAGCACACGGTGCGCCGTGTCGTCGCGACGTTCCGCCCCTACCGCGGCAAGGTCACCCTCGTCGGGCTCCTCATCGTCGTGACGTCGGGGCTCGGCGTCGTGAACCCGCTCCTGATCAAGTACATCTTCGACCACGCTCTCTTCGGGAAGACCTGCGACGGCGGCCCGTGCCCCAACCTGCACACGCTCTACGTCGGGGTTGGGTTCATGGTGGGGATCCCGATCGTCACGGGGCTGATCGGGATCGGACAGACCTATCTGGCCAACGTCGTCGGGCTGAACGTGATGCAGGACCTGCGCAACCAGCTTTACGCCCACCTGCAGTTCATGCCGCTCCGTTTCTTCACGACGACCCGGACCGGCGAGATCCAGTCTCGCCTCGCCAACGACGTCGGCGGCGTGCAGTCCGTGGTCACGGATACCGCGTCGAACGTCCTGGCGAACGTCGTCGTGATCGCGAGCACCCTCGTCGCGATGCTCGTGCTCTCCTGGCAGCTGACCGTTCTGAGCCTGTTCATGATGCCGCTCTTCCTGTGGCTCACGGTCAAGGTGGGGCGCGCCCGGCGCGAGGTTGCCACCAACACGCAGAAGACCCTCGCCGACCTGACCGCCATCACCGAGGAGACGCTGTCCGTGTCGGGCATCCTGCTCTCCAAGTCGTTCGGGAGGCAGCGCCACGAGATCGGCCGCTTCCGAGGCGAGAACGAGCGGCTGACCGGCCTGCAGATCCGTCAGACGATGATCGGCCGGTCGTTCTTCGCCGTCGTGGGCACGTTCTTCTCGATCACGCCGGCACTGACGTACCTCGTCGCCGGCTGGGTCCTCTCCAACAACCCCCTGCAGACGGCGATCACGGCTGGGACGATCGTGTCGTTCACCACGCTGCAGAGCCGGCTCTTCTTCCCCGTGGGCTCGATGCTCCAGGTCTCGACCGAGGTCCAGTCCTCGATGGCGCTCTTCGACCGGATCTTCGAGTACCTCGACATGGACCACGAGATCGCCGACGCGCCGGACGCCGTGCACCTCGCGCCGGACCAGGTCCTGGGAAAGGTCGCCCTCCGCGACGTGTGGTTCCGGTACGACGCGCCGCCGGACGGGGAGCGAACCCCCGTGTCCCCACCCGACCTCGCGCTGGCCAACGAGGCTCCGCGCGAGTGGACGCTCGAAGGCGTCTCGCTCGAGATCGAGCCGGGGCAGTTGGCGGCGCTCGTGGGCCCGTCGGGCGCGGGCAAGACGACGATCACGTACCTGGTGCCCCGGCTCTACGACGTGCAGCGGGGACAGGTCGAGATCGACGCGACGGACGTGCGGAAGATCGCGCTCGAGTCGATCGGCGACGCGATCGGGGTCGTGACGCAGGAGACGTACCTGTTCCACACCACGATCCGGCGCAACCTCCTGTACGGCAAGCCCGACGCCACGCAGGAGGAGCTCGAGGCCGCGGCCGCCGCCGCCAACATCCACGACCGTATCGCCGAGCTGGCCGAGGGCTACGACACGATCGTCGGGGAGCGCGGCTACAAGCTCTCGGGCGGGGAGAAGCAGCGTCTGGCGATCGCCCGCGTGATCCTCAAGGACCCGCGGATCCTCATCCTGGACGAGGCCACCTCGTCGCTCGACACGACGTCGGAGCGGCTGGTGCAGGCCGCGCTCGAGCCCTTGATGAAGGGGCGGACGACGATCGCGATCGCGCACCGGCTGTCGACGATCCTGTCGGCCGACGTGATCTTCGTGGTGGACCGGGGCCGGATCGTCGAGCGGGGGACCCACCAGGAGCTCATCGACCGGGGTGGCCTGTACGCGCGGCTGTACGAGCAGCAGTTCCGCGGCGGTCTCGTCCAGGCCGAGTGCGAGGACGGCGTGATCCTGTCGACCGGCGAGGTCGTGCGGACCGGGAGCGGTTAGATCCCGCGCTGGTAGGTCAACAGCACGAACCCGTCGGGGAAGACCCGGTCGGCGAGCCGCTCGAACCCGAGGTGCTCGTACATCGCCTGGGCCACGGTCATCCGGTGCGTGGTGTGCAGGGTCATCCGGGTGCGCCCGGCGAGGCGGGCCCGCTCGAAGCACGCGTCCATGAGCGCCCGGGCCACGCCGCGTCCGCGCGCCGACGGATCGACGCCGAGCATCCGGATGTGCGCCTCGTCCGCCGACAGCGGTGGGTCGTCCCCGTCGATCCGCCGCCCGATCTCGAGCGACGCGCTCCCGAGCACACGCCCGTCCTCGACCGCGACCAGGATCGTGGCCGCATCGGCTCGCCCCGCCACGTCGGCGATCTCCGCCAGGTAGTCCTCCCAAGCCGCCTCGCCCGGCCCGACGTACTCACGGTAGGCGAGCGCGGTCACGCGCCCCGCCTCCGCATACTCGTCGGGTCTGGCCTCGCGCACCTCCATGACCCCGAAGGCTACCGAAGGTCGCCGACGTCAAGCATGTTGACGACCGCGCGCAACCGGGGCGACGATGTTCGCGTGGGCCAGCCCGATCTGCCGAGGCTCCTCCTCGAGGCGTCGAGGACGCTCGGCGCCGAGCTGATGGCGAGCCTCGACGAGCGGGGGTTTCCCGATGCGCGGCCGGGGCACGCCGCCATGTTCATGCACATCGACCGGCGGTCGGGGACCCGGCTGACCGACCTCGCGAGACGGGCCAGGATGACGAAGCAGGGGATGATGTTGCTCGTCGACGATCTCGAGACGCGCGGCTACGTCCGCCGGGTCCCCGATCCCGAGGACGCGCGGGCCAAGGTCGTGCGGCTCACGGCCCGCGGCCGGCGCTACGCCGCCGAGGCCCGGCGCGCCGTGGCCGCCGTCGAGGCGCGCGCCCGTCGCGAGCTCGGGGACCGCCGCTACGACACGCTGCGAGGCGTGCTCGAGGAGCTGATCGAGGCCGGCGACGGCCACGCCGAGCCTTAGATGCCGACGCCGACGTCGAGCAGCTTGCCGACGACGTAGGTGATCCCCGCCGCGGCCCCGCCGATCGCGAGCATCCGCAGGCCGGAGAGCGCGGGGTTGCGCCCCGTGAGGTAGGACATCGCGGCGCCCACGCCGAACAGGGCTCCGCCCGAGAGCGCGCCGGAGACGACCACCGCAGCGTTTCCCGAGCCGAACAGGAACGGCACGAGCGGCACGATCGCGCCGACGGCGAACATCCCGAACGAGGCGCCGGCCGCCGCCACCGGCGACCCCAACCCCTCCTGCGGGTCGAGGCCGAGCTCCTCGCGCGCGTGCGTGTCGAGCGCGACCTCGGGGTCCTTCATCAGCTCCGCCGCCAGACGCTCCGCCAGGTCCCGGGGCAGGCCCTTGCGCACGTAGAGCTCGGCGAGCTCCACGCGCTCGGCCTCCGGGTCCGAGCCGATCTCGTGTGCCTCGAGGTGGATCAGCCGCTCGAAGACCTCGCGCTGCACGCGGACCGAGATGTACTCGCCGGCCGCCATCGAGAACGCGCCGGCCAGCAGGCCGGCGACGCCGGCCAGGACGACGACCTGGTTGTCGACCCCGGCGCCGGCCACTCCGAAGATCAAGGAGAGGTTGGAGACGAGCCCGTCGTTGACGCCGAAGATCGCCGCGCGCAGCGCGCCCGACTTGCCGCCGCCGCGCTGCTCGCCGCCGATCGGACCGGGATGCGGCACGATGCGCCATCGCCGCCCGCGCATCCGCCGGACGATCCGGGACAGGAGGTCGACCCGCCCCTTCGTCACCCGGTCCCGCGGCGAGAGCTCGGCGTTCACGTGACGAACCGATCGGCCGGGAACCGCCGCGGGCGACTCAGGTGACGCTCCGGCGGCGGCGCGCCGCGAACCGCGCGAAGATCCTCCTGTTCGCCCGGTCGTGATCGTCGGCCGCACTCGAGAGCGCCGCCTTCTCCTCCTCCACATCCTCCTTGGTGAGCTCGGACTCGACGACCTCGTGCCGCGTCAGGTAGGTCGAGACCGTCGCCTGGATCACCGCGGCGGCGGGCAGGGCCATGAACGCGCCGATGAACCCGCTGACCGAGGCCCCGGCCAGGGCGGCGCCGAAGGCCACGGCGGGATGGAGCTGCATGGTCCGCGCCGTGATCCGGGGGGCGAGCAGGTAGTTCTCGATCTGCTGGTACACGACCACGAAGATCAGGAAGAAGAGGGCCGACCAGGGATCCTCGAGCAGGGCGACCAGGAGCGGAACGGCGGCGGCGATGTACGTGCCCACCACCGGGATGAACTGCGACACGAGTCCCTGCCACAGCGCGAGCGGCAAGGCGAACGGGATCCCGAGGATCTGGAGTGCGATGAACGTGAACGCGGCGTTGATGACGGCGAGGAGCAGGCGCGAGTACAGGTAGCCGCCGGTCTTGTCGATCGCGATCTCCCATGCGGCGAGCACCTCGCGCTGTCGCCGCGGCGTGAGCACCGAGCACACGGAGCGACGGAACCGAGGGCCGTCGGCCACGAGGTAGAACGTAAACAGCCCGATCGTGAGCAGCTGGAACAGGATGCCCAGCAGGAACGCCCCGATCGAGGCAACGTTCGCCGCGACGTCCTGGACGTCGGTCTGGGCGCTCGCGATGCGATCGAGGATGTTCTTGGTCGAGAGCTCGTAATCGGGGCCGAACCATCGCTTGGTGTACACGCTCGCCTGCCGGAGCCAGCCGGGGAGGCGGCCGATCAGCTCCTGCACCTGGTCGATGACGAGCGGCACCATGAGCGCCGTCATCACCAGCACCAGCAGGACGAGGCCGAACAGCACGGCGGCACTGGCGGCGCCGCGCTTCCAGCCCCTTCCGACCAGCCAGTTGACCGCGGGCTCGAGCGCGAAGGACAGGAACAGGGCGGTCACCAGCCACACGATCAGCTCGCGGACACGCCGGAACATCGTGAACGCGGCGTACGCGGCGAAGAAGACGAGGACGATCAGCAGCAGCAGTCGGGTGACCCATGGCGGCATCCGGGTCGTGTCGGGATCCTCCCCGGGTGTGCCGACCTCCTCGGCGCCGCGGGCCTGCGCGTCGGCCAACGGGACGCTCGGCTCCTCGGGCGCGACGACCGGGTCCATCTCCGGCAGGGTACCCACCGGCCATGGGCGGCGCCAGCATCGCCGACCGCCACCGCAACGCCGAACGGGCTCGTACGATGGGGCCGTGCCGCAGGAGGCCCGGGGGAAGACCGGCCGGCCCACCGAAGGGCGGAACAAGCCCGAGCGTCCGCGCGACCACCTGGGGCGGCCCCAGCCGTGGGACGCGGAGGGCACGCTCCGTCTCGAGGACTACGACAGCCTGCCGATCGAGGAGAACCACCGGCTCGGGCGGGAGCACCTGAACGCGGGACGGTACTTCCCCGCCCACGAGGCCTGGGAGACCGCGTGGAAGCAGGCTCGGGACACCGACGACGCGGAGTTCTTCAAGGGGCTCTCCCAGCTGGGCGCGGGCTACACGCACCTGCTCCGCGGGAACGCTCACGGGGCCGTCCGCCTCCTGCGTCGAGCCTCGGGACGGATCGGCGCTTACCCGGACGGCCACCTCGGCGTGCCGACGACTCGGGTGGCCGAGGCCTCGGAGGCCCTGGCGGCGGCGGTCGAACGCGGGGACGTCGTTCCCGGCGAGGACGCGGCGTTCGAACCGCCGGCCGTGTGAGCGGTTGACTGTGAAGGCCACAGCAGAGACCATGTCTGAAGGAATGTCACCCGAAGCCGCGAACACGTTGGAGTGGAAGGGCCGAACGGGGCCGTTCTCGATCGAGGTCGACCCCGCGATCTTCGCCCCCACGCACACGAGCCGCACGATCGCCGACGCGCTGGAGATCCAGTCCGGCGACACCGTGATCGACGTCGGATGCGGCAGCGGCGTGCTGTCGTTCGTCGCGTCCAGGCTCGGCGCGAAGCGCGTCTACGGCGTCGACCTGTCGCCCGAGGCGGTCGAGGTGGCCGGGCGCAACGCCGAGCAGCTCGGCGTGGGCGACCGGACCGAGTTCCGGGTGGGGAACCTGCTCGAGCCGATGCGCGGCGTCCAGGCGGACGTCATCATCGGCGACGTCTCGGGCATCCCCGACGAGATCGCGGCGGTCTCCGGATGGTTCCCCGACGGACGGGCCGGCGGGCCGACCGGGGCCGAGCTCCCCGCCGCCATGCTCGAGAGCATCCACGACAACGACTGCCTCCGGCCGGGCGGGCGTCTGTACCTGCCCACCGGCACGATCCAGGCCGAGGGCAGGATCCTCGAGGTGGCCAAGCGCATCTTCGGAGCCGCCAACCTCCAGTCCCTGCTCAGCCGGGAGTTCCCTCTCCCCGACGTCGTGGCCAGGTCCAAGGCGGTCGCGCAGATGATGAAGGAGGGCATCCTCGACCTCCACGCGCGCGGCAGCCGGCTCCTGTGGCGGCTCCAGGTGTGGCGCTGCGAGATGCCGACCGTCCTGTCGGACTGAGCGGCGCCCCGCTACGCCCCAGGCCGGACCTCCACGACCGACTTGACCCAGTACCCCGACTCCCGCAGATGCGCCGCGCCCCCGCGATCGATCGCGAGCACGATGATCCCGATGCGGCATCCGTGCTCCTCGAGCACCTTCGCCGCCTTCAGGACCTGATGCCCGGTCGTCGAGACGTCCTCGATGAGGGCGATCTCGGCGCCGGCCGGCGCGTGGCCCTCGACCTGCGAACGCGTGCCGTAGGCCTTGGCCTCCTTGCGGACCACCGCCACGGGCAGCCCGGTCTCGATCGCGACCGCGGCGACCAACAGGGTGGCCGCGCCCTCGGGCGCGCCGAGATGCGTGACGCCCTCCGGGAGCAGGTCCGCGACGGCGTGGGCGGTCTCCCGCAGCAGGCCGGGCTCGGTGAGGAAGCGGAACTTGTCGAAGTAGACCGTCGACCGCTTCCCGGACGACAGGATGAAGTCGCCGTGGAGCTCGGACGCCTCGAGCAGGCGCCTCGCGAGATCGTGCGACATCGCCGGTAGCATAGGGCGCCGATGGGCTGGTACCGGACGCTGGCGCGACCCGCGTTCTTCGCGATCCCGCCCGAGGTCGCCCACGCCGCCGCCACCCGCCTCCTCGGCCTGCCGCTCCCGTGGGAGCGTCTGGGCGGCGCCGTCCGGGAGCCGGCGCTCGAGACCGAGCTCGCAGGGATCGCCCTCGCCAACCCGGTGGGGCTTGCCGCCGGCTTCGACAAGACCGGCCGCCGTCTGGGTGCCCTCGGCCGCCTGGGGTTCGGCTACGTGGTGGGCGGGACCTTCACGAGGCGCCCGCGCGGGGGGAACCCGAGACCGAGGATCGTTCGGTACACCGACCGGTCGTCGATGGTCAACGCCATGGGCCTGCCGAACCCCGGGGCCGAGGCCGCCGCGGCCACGCTGGCGCTCACGTCGCGGACCGCCCCGAGGTTCGCGAGCATCGCCGACGAGGACGTCGCCGACGCGGTCGAGGCTCACCGGCTCCTGGAGCCTCACGTCGACGGGATCGAGCTGAACGCGAGCTGTCCCAACGTGTCGTGGGGCCGGGACCGCGACAACGAGCTGCACCTGTCGGCGCTGCTGGCGGCCCTGGACACCCGGTCCAAGCCCCTGTTCGTCAAGCTCCCGCCGTTCCGGACCGGGATCGAGCGAGACGTGGTGCTCGCGCTCGCGAGCATCGCCGTCGCCGGCGGCGCGGACGGCCTGGTCTGCTCGAACACCCGGTCCGTCGCGGACGCCCGGCTCTCGGTCGGCCGGGGTGGGCTGTCCGGAAGAGCGCTCGTCGCCGACACGTCTCGGATCGTGGCCGAGGTCGCCGCGTTCGTCGGGGGCGCCCTCCCCATCGCCGCATGCGGTGGCATCTCCACGCCGGCGGACGCGCTGGCGTGCCTGCAGGCCGGCGCCTCGACCGTCCAGGTGTACACGGGCCTCGTGTACCGGGGCCCGGGCATCGTGGGGGAGCTCACGGGCGGGCTGGTGGCGGCGCTCGGGGTCCGTGCCGGCGCCGCTCCGGCCCCGGGCTGAGCTCCGGCGCGCCGAAACGTCGAATCGGAGGCGCGCGTCCACGCCGCGCCGAGGGGTTGCCGAGGGTTGGCTTCCCGTTCAAGATGTCGCGGTTCCGGCGATCGAGCAGGTGACGGAGGGGGATTGGCACAACCGGAGGTCCGGGTCGACCGCGCCCACGCGTCCGCGGAAGGCGCCGTCGCCGTCCGGCTGGCCGGGGTGCGCAAGCGCTTCGGAGACGTCGTCGCGGTCGACGGCGTCGACCTGGAGGTCGCCGAGGGCGAGTTCTTCTCGATGCTCGGTCCATCCGGGTCGGGCAAGACCACCTGCCTGCGGATGATCGCCGGCTTCGAGCCGCCGACCGAGGGCCGGATCGAGCTCGGGGGCCGGGACGTGACGGGCCTCGCGCCGTACGAGCGAGACGTCAACACCGTCTTCCAGGACTACGCGCTCTTCCCGCACATGACGGTGCTCGAGAACGTCGAGTACGGCCTGCGGGTCAAGAAGGTCCCCAAGACCGAACGGTCCGAGAGGGCCGCCGACGCCTTGGCCATGGTGCAGCTCGGCGGGTTCGGCGATCGCAAGCCCTCGCAGCTCTCGGGCGGGCAGCGCCAGCGGGTCGCGCTGGCCCGGGCGCTCGTCAACCGGCCGCGGGTCCTGCTCCTGGACGAGCCGCTCGGGGCGCTCGACCTCAAGCTGCGCCAGGCGATGCAGATCGAGCTGAAGGAGATCCAGCAGCGCGTCGGGCTCACGTTCGTCTACGTGACGCACGACCAGGAGGAGGCGCTCACGATGAGCGACCGCCTGGCGGTGTTCAGCCACGGCCGGATCGAGCAGGTGGGGACCCCGGCCGAGGTCTACGAGCGGCCCGCGACGGGGTTCGTGGCCGGATTCGTCGGGACGTCGAACGTGCTCTCGGGAACCGTGGCCGAGGCGATCACCGGCTCGGCCGAGGCCATCACGATCCGGCCGGAGAAGATCCACATGGGCGAGGTCTCCTCGAGCGCCGGCCCCGACGAGTGCACGGCGACCGGACACGTCACCGAGGTCGTCTACATCGGCGCGCTGACGAAGTACTCGGTCGCGCTCGACGCCGGCGGAGTGCTCGTCGTCTTCCAGCAGAATCTCAGCACGTCGTCGATGGAGGCGCTCCAGGTGAAGGGGCGAGCCGTGCGGCTCACGTGGAGTCGGGGGAACAACCGCCCGATCGTCGCGACGGGCGTCGATGCGTCGTCGGATCCCGATGCGGGGTCGAAGGAGGGAATGGGATGAGGACTTTCAGGGGGGCGCTGCCGATCGTCTTCGTGCTCGCGCTCGTGGCCGCAGCGTGCGGCAACGACGAGGGCGACGGGGGCGGCGGCAGCGGCGGCGGGGAGCAGCAGGTGTTCTCCTACGACGCGAACGCAACGGGTGAGGGGGAGCTCAGCCTCATCGCGTGGCCGGGGTACACGGAGGACGACTGGGTGACGCCGTTCGAGGATGAGTCCGGCTGCCAGGTGACGGTGAAGCCGGGCAACACCTCGGACGAGATGGTGAACCTCATGCGCCAGCAGGGCGGCAGCCTCTACGACGGCGTGTCGGCGTCGGGGGACGCGACGAACCGCCTCATCGCCAACGGCGACGTCGCAGCGGTGGACATCTCCTCGTTCCCCGACTACACGGACGTGATGCAGACCCTCCAGGCGCCGCCGCACAACACGGTGAACGGCGTCCACTACGGCGTGCCGTACATGTGGGGACCGAACCTGCTCATGTACAACAGCGCCGAGGTCAGCCCGGCGCCGACGAGCTGGGACGTGACGTTCGCGGCGGACTCGCCGTACGCGGGGAAGGTGACCGCGTACGACAGCCCGATCTTCATCGCCGACGCCGCGATGTACCTGATGTCGACGCAGCCCGATCTGGGGATCACCGATCCCTACGAGCTGACGCAGGACCAGCTCGATGCGGCCGTGCAGGTGCTGCAGACCCAGGCGAACCTGGTGGGCAAGTACTGGGCCGTCTACACGGACGAGATCGACGGGTTCAGCTCCGGGGACATGGTCGTCGGAACGGCCTGGCCGGTGAACTGGCAGTACACGAAGGCCGAGGACGTGCCGGTGGAGGCCGTCATCCCGTCGGAGGGCGTCACGGGCTGGGCCGACACCTGGATGATGTCGTCGAACGCGCCGCACCCCGTCTGCATGCTGAAGTGGATGGAGTACACGCTCCGGCCCGACGTGCAGACGCAGGTGGCGGAGTTCTACGGCGCCACGCCCTCGAACATCGGGTCGTGCGACCAGCTGAACTCGGACCTGGGCGCGGATGCCGCCGCGTACCACTGCGGCGACGACGAGTTCCTTTCGAGCGTCTGGCTGTGGAAGACGCCGCTGCCCGACTGCGGCGACGATCGCGGGGAGACGTGCACCGACTACTCGGCCTGGACGAACGCCTGGACCCAGATCCGGGGCGCCGGCTAGGACCTGCGACGTGAGGGAGCCCGGCCGGTTGGCCGGGCTCCCCTCCTCACCGACGAGATGGCCGCGGCGACCGCACCGATCGACGCCCCCGAGGGCCCTCTCGCTCGGCGCGTCTCCGCGGGTCTGTTCCGGCATCCCCGGGCCAAGCTCGCGCTCATGCTCGGGCCGCCGCTGACGTGGATGGGGCTCGTGTACCTCGCGTCGTTGACCCTGCTCCTCGTGACGTCGTTCTGGCGGCTCGACGTGCTGACGTCGCAGATCGAGCATTCGTGGGGACTGCAGAACTACCAGACGCTCGTCCGGGACTCGGTCTATCGAACGATCGTGCTCCGGACGGTCGGCATGGCCGCCGCCGTGACGGTGACCGACCTCGTCCTGGCGTTCCCCATCGCCTACTACATGGTTCGTCTCGCCACGCCGAGGGTCCGCTCGTTGCTGCTGCTGGCGGTCGTCATGCCGTTGTGGTCCAACTACCTCGTGCGCATGTTCTCGTGGAAGATCATCACCGCGGGCAACGGGCCGCTGGAGAGCCTCCTCGGGCTGGTCGGGATCCACGTCGGCCTGGCCGCGAGCAACTGGGCGGTGTGGCTCACGTTCTGCTACCTCTGGTTGCCGTTCGCGATCCTGCCCGTCTACGCGGCGCTCGAGCGGCTCCCCTCCTCGCTGTTGGAGGCCTCCAGCGACCTCGGCGCATCGGGATGGATGACGTTCCGCCGGGTCGTGCTCCCGACGATCTTCCCCGGCCTCGTCGCCGCCTCGATCTTCACGTTCTCGCTCACGCTCGGGGACTACATCACCCCGATCACGGTGGGGAACGGCTTCTTCATCGGGAACGCGATCTACAACCTCGTCGGAACGGCGAGCAACCTTCCGCTCGCGGCCGCCCTCGCCACGATCCCGGTGATCGTGATGGCGCTGTACCTGACGCTCGCGCGGCGCCTGGGCGCGCTCGAGGCGCTGTAGGCCGATGGAGTCTCGTCTGGCGCGGCTGGTGATCAAGGGGGGAACCGCCCTGACGTTGACGTTCCTGTACGCGCCGCTCGTCATCCTCGCCCTGTACGCGTTCAGCAAGACGATCGCGCATCGATGGCCCCCACAGCTGTGGACGACGAAGTGGTTCTCGACCGCCTGGCATGACCCGCAGCTCCCGACGGCGCTCGCCGGCTCGCTTCAGGCGGCGGTCGGAGCGACGATCCTCGCGTTGTTCCTCGGATCGCTGGCGGCGTTCGCGGTGCACCGGTTCCGCTTCTTCGGTCGGGAGGCCGTCTCCTTCGCCCTGGTGCTGCCGATCGCCCTGCCCGGCATCGTGACGGCCATCGCGCTGTCCTCCGCCATCAACTTCGGGCACGATCTGTTCGGCCTCACGTTCTCGGTGTGGACGGTCATCATCGGTCACGCCACGTTCTGCATCGTCGTCGTGTTCAACAACGTCATCGCGAGACTCCGGCGCACCGGCACGTCGCTGGTCGAGGCGTCGATGGATCTCGGCGCAGACGGGTGGCAGACGTTCCGGTACGTGACGCTCCCCGCGATCCGAACGGCTCTCGTCGCCGGGGCGCTGCTCGCCTTCGGACTGTCGTTCGACGAGGTGGTCGTGACGAACTTCACGGCCGGCACGAAGCTCACGCTCCCGCTGTGGATCTTCGGCAAGATCCGGACGCCGCGAGAGCAACCGGTCGTCAACGTCGTGGCGCTCGTCCTGATCTTGGCCTCGTTCATCCCCGTGTACCTCGCGCAGCGCCTGGCGACGGACACGACGGGGGCGATCAGCGCGGGCCGACGTCGATAACCTGCAGGGCAGATGCGCCGCGCCGCCACGCTCGCGATCGTCCTGGCGCTGCTCGCCGCGGCGTGCGGCTCGAGCGGGGAGCCGGAGCCCCCGGCACCCCGCGGACCGGCCGAGGTCCTGAACGAGATCGGGGACCCCGAGGGCCAGCTCAGCTTGGTGGCGTTCGCCGGGTACGTCGAGGACGGCTCGAGCGATCCCGAGTTCGACTGGGTCCTGCCGTTCCAGCGCGCGACGGGGTGCGCCGTGGAGGTCCGATACGTGGATTCGGGCGACGAGGTCGTCCGGCTCCTGGAGCGCGAGGACTCAGGGTACGACGGCGCAGCGGTTCCGGGCGACGCGGCCGGCGAGCTCATCGCCGACCGGCGGGTCGCGGCGGTCGAACCCGACCTGTTCCCCGCGTGGGGCGACGTCCTCGCGCCGCTCCGTGAGACGAACGCCCGCCACTACGTCGTCGACGACGACGTCTACGGGGTCCCCGCCCTGTACGGACCCAACCTGCTCGTCTATCAGGCGCGGCTCGTCAAGCCCGCGCCGACCAGCTGGGACGTCGTGTTCGAACCGGACACGCCGTACGCGGGCTCGATCGTGATGATCGACTCCCCGATGGTGATCGCCGACGCGGCGCGCTACCTGCAAGCGCACGATCCCGACCTCGGCATCGAGGACCCGTACGCGCTCACGCCGCGCCAGCTCGATGCGGCCACGGCGCTGCTCCGCGACCAGTCGGATCGGGTCGGCCTGTACTGGAGCCTCCTGCCGGACTCGGTCGACGGGTTCCGCTCGGGCGAGACGCTCGTCGGCGAGGCGTGGCCGTTCGCGCTCAGCCTGCTGAAGATCGACGACCTGCCGTTCAACGCGGCCGATCCGTCCGAGGGGATGACCGGCTGGGCCGACACGTGGATGGTCGCCGTCGACGCTCCTCACCCCAACTGCATGCTGCTGTGGATGCGCTGGACCCTGTCCGCGAAGGTCCAGGCCGAGATGGCGATGTGGTACGGCGGGGCCCCCAGCAACGGGAGAGCCTGCCCCCTGATCCGCGAGGAGCTCGGTCAGTTCTCCGATCTCGCCGACACGCTTCGGTTCGGCCGGTGCGGCGACGAGGACTTCCTGGCCGCGCTCTCGCTGTGGCGGATGCCGACGGTCGATTGCGGCGACGATCGCGGGCGCGAGTGCACCGGCCTGCCCGCCTGGCGCAGGAGCTGGGCCGACGTGCGCAGCTGACGCGGGCGAGGGCTACAGGTACTGCCCGCGAAGGTCCGTGTCCGGGGCGGCCTCGGGCGCGCCCTGGGGCAGCCCTCGCCGTCGAAGCTCCTCGAACTGCGCTCGTGCCGCCGCCTGCTGGGCGAACAGGGCGGCCTGGATCCCGTGGAACAGGCCCTCGAGCCAGCCCACGAGCTGCGCCTGCGCGATCCGGATCTCGGACTCGGTCGGCACCCCGTCCATGGGGGGTGCCAACGCCTCGAGCTCCTCGCGCAGGTCGGGGCTCAACACCTCGGCCAGCTCGCCGAGCGAGCGCTCGTAGATCTGGCGCAGGCGCACCCGCCCCGGCTCGTCGAGCGAGGCCTGGCGCGTGTCCTCGAGCAGCTCGCGGACCATGCTGGCGATCCGCAGGAGCTTGGCCGGCTGGGTGATCGACTCCTGGGGCGCTTCGGGCATCGGCTCGGCGGGAGCGACCGGCTGGGCGTCCTGGCCCGGCGCCTGGGGCATCGCGACGTCGTCCATGTCCTCCACCGTAGCAGCCCTCAGGCGCCGTCCGGGAGCACGCGGAGTCAGTTCCCGGCGAGCTCGGAGAACAGGATCGCCTCGGCGAGCGCCGCCCGCTCGAGGTCCGCCAGATCGACGCTCTCGTCGATCGAGTGGTACTGGCTCTTCTCGTCGGAGACGCCGTAGATCAGGATCTCCGCGCCGGGCAGGGCCTCAGCCACGACCGGCACGAGGGGCACCGATCCGCCGCTCCCGCTCTCGACCGGATCCCGCCCGTAGGCCTCCTTCATGGCGCGCTGCATCGCCGCGAACGCCGGCCCGTCGTTCGGCAGCCGGAGCCCCCGGCCCGCCGACCCCTCCTCGACCGAGACCTCCACGCCCCACGGCGCGTGCTCCCGAAGGTGGTTCATGAGCAGCTCCATGGCCCGCGCGGGCTCCTCGTCCGGCGGGATCCGCAGGCTGACCTTCGCCGAGGCCACGGGGACGAGCTGGTTGGAGGCCTCGCGTACCCGGGGCGCGTCGATGCCGAGCACCGAGACGGCGGGCTTGGACCACAGCCGCTCGGCGAGCGGTCCCGAGCCCAGCAGCCGGACGCCCGGGCGGATCGGGGCCTCGTCGCGAAGCTCGTTCTCGCTGATCTGGACGCCGTCCCATCGGGCCCGCCGGAGCCCGTCGATCGCGACCTCGCCGCCGTCGTCCTGCAGGGTCACCAGGAGCCGGGCGAGGCTCGAGATCGCGTCGGGGATGGGCCCGCCGAACGTGCCGGAGTGCACGGCCAGGTCGAGGACGCGGACGGTGACCCGGCAGTCGACCACGCCCCGGATGCTCGTCTCGAGCGCGGGGACGCCGGTCCGCCAGTTGCCGCCGTCGGCGATGCCGATCACGTCGGCCGCCAGGAGGTCGCGGTGCTCGCCGATCAGGAAGGGGAGATGCGCGGTGCTGGTTTCCTCCTCACCCTCGACGATCACCTTCAGCGTGATGGGGGGCGAGCCGCCCCACGCGCGCACCGCCGCGGCGTGAAGGACGATCCCGCACTTGTCGTCGGAGGTGCCGCGGCCGAACAGCCGGCCGTCGCGGACCTCGGGCTCGAACGGAGGGCTCGACCACTCCTCGACCGGTCCCTCCGGTTGCACGTCGTGGTGAGCGTACAGGAGCATCGTCGGTGCGCCGGCCGGTCCGCGGACCTCGCCGTACACGGCCGGATGCGGGGTGCCGTCGGGCATCTCGATCAGCCGGACCCCGTCGAAGCCCGCGGAGGTCAGGATCTCGGCGGTCGTCTCGGCCGACGCCCGGACCGGGCCGCCGTCGTAGCCGGGGAAGGCGATCGAGGGGATCCGCACCAGGCGCGAGAGCTCCTCGACGGACGCCGGCATGCCCTGGGCGATCGCTGCGCGGAGGTCCGGCGGGCGCATACGGGCCCGAACGATACCAGCGCCGACGGCACCGACCTTTCGCCCGCGTGAGGGGGGCCGTTCGACCCGACCCGGGGCGGGGCGGCGGGCGCAGCCTGGAGTCGAGAACGAGCCCGGGAGGCGCGATGTCCACGATCACGGTGCGGCACGAGGACGGCGACCGGTTCCGCGTCGGCGTTCGCGGGCACGAGCTCGTCGTCGACCAGCCGCTCGACGACGGGGGCGGGGACATGGGCCCCTCGCCGACGGAGCTGTTCGTCGCGAGTCTCGCGGCGTGCATCGCGTTCTACGGGGGCCGGTTCCTCCGGCGACACGGCCTGTCGCTCGAGGGCTTCGGCGTCACGAGCGGATTCGCGTTCGCCACGGACCCACCCGCGCGGGTGGGGTCGATCGACATCGCGGTGAGCCTTCCCGTCGGCTTCCCGGAGCAGCGGCGCGCGGCGTTCCTTGCAGTCGTCGAGCACTGCACGGTCCATAACTCGATCCGTCAGCCACCCGACCTGCGGATCGAGCTCCAGCAGGCCCGCGGCGCGGCGTAAGCCCCACCGCTCACCCGAGGTCCTTCGGCACGACGAACGACGACAGCCGGGCCCGGCCCGGGCCGAGCTCGTGCCACGCCCCCTCGATCTCGAACGAGGCGAGCGCGCACGTCGGGAATCGCTCCCGGAGCCGGACGGCTGCCTCATCGAGTTCGGGCCCGACCAGCTCGACCGCGAGGTCCTGCATGCCGGGGTTGTGGCCGATCACGAGCAGCGTCCGGGATGCGCCCGCCATCTCGCGGATGCAAGCGAGGATCTCCCGGTCGCTCGCCCCGTAGAGCCGGTCCTCGAAGCGCTCGTGGGTGTCCGGCAGCCCGAGCAGCTCGAGCGTCCGGCGGGTCCGGAGTGCCGAGGAGCACAGGACGAGGTCGGGGAGCAGGCCCGAGGATCGAAGATGCGCGCCCAACCTGGCGGCGGCCGAGCGCCCTCGTTTGGCGAGCGGCCGGTCGCGATCGGGGGTCGCCGGCTCGTCCCAGCTCGACTTGGCGTGCCGAACCAGCAGGAGTCGGTTGGTCATTCCGCGAGACCACTATCAGATCGAACGGGAGGTGGCGGCCGTCCGTGCGGTGGGACGGCACTCCGGTCGTGGGTCCTGCCGGTCATCTGACGCTCCTCCCGCGGCGGCGCCCCACGAATCACGCTCGCGGTGCCTCCCCGAGCAAGCCGCGGGCTGTGGCCAGGGGCAAGGGGTGCACCCAACTTGACACAAGTCGAAGAAGTACCCGCAGGTAGATGGGCCTTTCCGCCTGAGCGGCCGTCATGCGAAGGTTTGGCGCGACGCGACTACGTGCGTCACTTCAGCACTTCGAATCGGAAGTGGGTGGCGCCCGGTGTCTCGATCGAACTCGTCCTCCGCAGTTCGATCCCCTCAGGATCGAGACCCTCGAAGAGCCGGATGCCGCCGCCGAGGAGTAAGGGGACCAGGTGGATGTGCATCTCGTCCAGCAACCCGGCCTTCAGATACTGCCTCATGATGTTCGCTCCGCCCCAGACACCGACGTTCTTGTCGCCGGCGGCGGCACGGGCCAGCTCGAGTGCGGCCCCGATCCCATCCGTCACGAAGTTGTAGGTCGTACCCCCCTGCATCGGCAGGGACTCCCGCTCTTCGTGAGTGACGATAAACACCGGCATCCCGTACGGCGGAGGATCGCCCCACGGCTCGAACCCGACGTCGAACATCCGCTTCCCCATCAGCACCGCCCCGGTCAACTCGAACATCTCGTCCGCGATCGCGGCGTCGGTCTCCGTCTTTGCGTCGAATTGCCAGTCGGAAAGTCGACCAGGGTCGTTTCCCTCCAACGGGGTTCCGACGCTCGCATCGGGATCAGTGATGAACCCGTCTAACGACATCGAGATCTCGGAAATGACCTTGCCCATCGCAGGCCTCCTCATCGATCGAGGGAGACGGCTCCTCGTCTCACGCCATCCCCACTTCCCCGCCCGCTCAGGTCGCGGACCGTGTCTGGATCCTGGCCTCGAACCCGTCCAGGAACTCGTTCCAGCCTTCGACGTACCCTCGTTCGACGTCGCCGGAGGGGAGCCCTCGTTGCGTGAGCGTGAGGAGCGTCCGGCCATCTCGCCATTGAAGGCTGATCTCCATCAGCGATTCGACGCGCGATCCGTCCGGCCACTCGGTGGTCGACGCGTAGACGAGGCGGTGCGGCCTGTCCACGGTGTGGAAGACGTTGCGCTCGACGTAGGGCGCCGAGGACGGGCCGAACCGGATGATCCACTCGCCTCCGACACGGAGATCGCACTCGGACTCCACGATCTCGTCGGGCCCCGAGACCCTGAGCGCACGTTGCGCATCGGGATCCGTGTAGGCGTCGAACACGACGTCCGGGGGCGCCTCGAGCCACCGCTGGAGGCGGACGTCCGGGCTCACCCGCGTCGCCCCATGCGAGTCGAGAGGTAGCGGTCGAGCCCGTCGAGCCGTCGTTCCCACATGCGGAACGTCTCGATCCATCGCCGGGCTTCGTCGAGGCGTTCTGGGCCGAGGGTGCACTCTCGGACCCTGCCCACCTTCTCCGTCCTCAGCAGTCGCGTCTCCTCGAGGATGCGCACGTGTTCCAGGACCGTGGGAAGCGCGATCCCGAAGGGTCGTGCCAGCTCGCTGATCGATGCCGGGCCCGCGGAGACGAGCTGCAGGATGCTGCGGCGGGTCGGGTCGGCCAGCGCGCCGAACGTTCGGTCGAGCGACACATACTTAGGCATGTGGCTAACCATATGCAAACGACATCGGACCGGTCAACTCGGCATGTTGGAGCGGCGGGAGCGTGATGGTTGCCGATCTCCTCCCAGTGCCCTCGGCAGGACTCGAACCTGCGCACCCGGCTCCGGAGGCCAGCGCTCTATCCACTGAGCTACGAGGGCGTACCGGTCGAGTCTAGCAACCGCCTCGGCACCTATGCTGCTCAGATGGGTGTCATGCCGCTCGTCCTGCTGGTCGACGACGAGCCGGTCCTGCTTCGGATGCTCGAGGTCAACCTGCGGATCGCGGGATTCGACGTGCGCACGGCGTCGAGCGGGACGGGCGCCCTCGATGCGGCGGCCGAGGTCCGTCCCGACGTCGTGGTACTCGACCTGGGGCTTCCGGACCTGGACGGATGGGAGGTGCTCGGCCGGCTCCGGGCCTCGGCGGAGCTCGCCGATACGCCGGTGATCGTCCTGTCGGGCACCGACCGGGACGCCGCCGACGACCACGGCTACGCTTCGAGCGTGCACGCGTTCCTCACCAAGCCCGTCGAGCCCGCCGACCTCGTCGAGACCGTCCGCCGCGCCGCGGCGCGGACGGACGGCTGACGGCGCTCGCTCCCGCCGATGATCGAGGAGCGACTCACCGAGCTGCTGCGCAGGGCCCTCGAGGCCTCCGGGCTGGTCCCCGACGCCGCCTCGGTCGAAATCGTCCTCTCGAAACCCCGCCTGAGGGAGCACGGGGACTTCTCGACGAACGTCGCGCTCACCCTCTCCAAGCGCCTGGGCCACCCGCCACGGGAGCTCGCCGACCTGATCGTCGCTCATCTCCCCGCGTCCGGGCTGGTCGAGTCGGCCGAGGTGGCCGGCCCGGGCTTCGTCAACCTCCGGGTCTCCGACGTGTGGCTCCACGACGCCCTGCGGTCGGCGGCCGAGCTCGCCGAGGGCTACGGGCGGTCGGCCCCGACCGGGCGGCGCGTCCAGGTCGAGTTCGTGAGCGCCAACCCCACCGGGCCGCTCACGCTCGGGCACGCCCGGAACGCGGCCATCGGCGACGCGCTGGCCCGGCTCCTCGCGTTCGGCGGGTGGGACGTCGAGCGCGAGTACTACTTCAACGACGCGGGCGGGCAGATGGACCGTTTCGGCGCGAGCGTCGAGGCGCGCTACCTCCGGCTCGCCGGCCGCGAGGCCGAGGTCCCCGACGACGGGTACCACGGGGAATACGTGGCCGAGCTGGCGAAGGACATCCTCGAGGTCGAGGGACCGGCCCTGGTCGACCTGCCGGCGGACGAGCGCCTGGCGCGGCTGCGCGACGAGGGCGCGCGACGGGTGCTCGGCTGGATCCGGGCCACGCTCGAGCGGTTCGGCGTGCGGTTCGACGTGTTCACGTCGGAGGCGGATCTCTCCGGCCGCGGCGAGATCGACGGGGCGGTCGAGCAGCTCCGGGCGTCCGGGTTCGCCTACGACGCCGAGGGCGCCGTGTGGTTCCGTTCGACGGCGTTCGGCGACGACAAGGATCGGGTGGTGGTCCGATCGAACGGCGTGCACACGTACTTCGGCGCGGACTGCGCGTACCTGATCGACAAGTTCGGCCGGGGCTTCGATCACGTGATCTACGTGTGGGGCGCCGATCACCACGGCGACGTGGTGCGGGTCCGGGGGGCCGGCCGGGCGCTCGGCTTCGATCCCGACGCGATCGAGATCGTGATCTACCAATGGGTGTCGTTCCTGCGGAACGGCGAGCCGGTGCCCATGAGCAAGCGGGCCGGCACCTTCATCACGCTCGACGAGCTGATCGACGAGGTGGGCGCGGACGCCGCGCGGTTCCACCTGCTGATGTTCAGCAACGACGCGACGATGAACTTCGACATCGAGACGGTGCGCCGGCAGTCCATGGACAATCCCGTCTACTACGTGCAGTACGGCCACGCGCGGATCGCGTCCATCCTTCGCACGGCGACGCAGCGGGGCGTCGAGCTCCGGCCCATCGCCGACGCCGACCTCTCCTTGCTCCGGCACGAGCGAGAGCTCGACCTGCTGCGCGGGATCGCCGAGGCGCCGGCCGAGATCGCGCGAGCGGCCGACCTCCGAGCCCCGCACCGGCTGACGCACGCGGCCCAGGACCTCGCCGGCTCGTTCCACCGCTTCTACACGGAGTGCCCGGTGCTGTCCGACGACAGCTCGCTCACCCAGGCGCGGCTGTGGCTCTGCGTGGGAGCGAAGCAGGTGATCGCGAACCTGCTGAGCCTGCTGGGCGTCTCTGCGCCGGAGTCGATGGAGCGGTCGGATGACTGAGGGCGGTCCCTGGCCGGACCACGCGCGGTTCGGCGCCCAGGGGCTGGTCGTGGCCGGCGTCGCGGCTGAGGAGCTGGCGCGTCGGTACGGGACGCCGCTCCTGGTCGCGGACGAGGATCACCTGCGCGACCGGGCCCGGGCGTTCGCGACGCTGTTCCCGCACCCGCTGTACGCCGTGAAGGCGTTCTGTTCGCGCGCCGCGATCCGGATCGTCGCGGAGGAGGGCCTCGACCTCCTGGTCTCGACCGGCGGGGAGCTCGAGGCCTGCCTGCGCGCCGGGGTCCCGGGGAGCCGGATGGTCCTGCACGGCAACAACAAGTCCGACGACGAGCTCCGCCTGGCCGTCGCCACCGGGGTGCGGCTCGTGAACGTCGACAACCCCGAGGAGCTCGAGCGCCTGGAGCGGGTCGCGGCGGAGGCGGATGCGGTCCAGCCGATCATGCTCCGCGTGATCCCGGGAGTGGGCGCCGGAGCCAACGAGAAGATCGTCACGGGGGCCGTGGGGTCCAAGTTCGGCACGGCGCTGGAGCTCGTCCCCTCGACGGTCCGCCGGGCCGTGGAGCTCGGCCACGTGCGGCTCGTGGGAATCCACTCGCACGTCGGCTCGCAGGTCCTGGAGGCCGAGCCGTACCTGGCCGAGGTCGACGTCCTGCTCGACCTGCTCATCCACCTCCGCGAGGAGGCGGGGTTCGTGGCCGAGCTCGTCGACCTCGGCGGCGGGTTCGGCGTGGCGTATACGGACGAGTCGCCGTTCGCGCTCGACGAGCTCGCGCCGGCCCTCCTCGCCCGTGTGCACGAGGGCGCCGAGCGCCGGGGGCTGCCGCCGGTCCACACGCTCGTCGAGCCGGGGCGCTCCGTCGTGGGGACGGCCATGCTCACGCTGTACCGCGTGGGAACGGTCAAGGCCTCGGCCGGCGGTCCGACGATCGTCGCCGTCGACGGCGGGATGTCGGACAACATCCGGCCGATGCTGTACGGCTCCCGCTACACGGTGGCGTTCGCCGGAGCGCCGCGAGGCGTCTCGCCGACGTCCGTCGACGTCGTCGGGCGACACTGCGAGTCCGGGGACGTGCTCGCCCGCGACGTGAAGCTGCCGGTCGAGCCGCGGCCCGGCGACCTCCTCGCGTTCGCCGCGACCGGCGCGTACACGTACTCGATGGCGAGCACGTACAACCGCGTGGGGCGCCCGGCCGTGGTCGCCGTGCGGGAGGGGACGGTCGTGCCTTGGCTCCGCCGCGAGGAGCCGGCCGACCTCGATCGGCTCGAGGCCGCCCCGCCGGCGACCCTGCCGAGGTCGCGGCCCGAGAGCATCGAGATCCGCCCGGCCCGTCCCGGCGACGCCCGGTCGTTCCTCGAGCTGTACCGGAGCGTCGCCGCCGAGCGGCGCTTCATCCAGACCGAACACGTGTCCCGCTCCGCCGGCTACTACCGGCGACGGTTCCGCCGGTCCCTCGACGACGGGGGAGCCCACCTGCTCGCCGTGGAGGGCGAGCGCGTGGTGGGAAGCCTGTCGATCCGCCGTGACCTGCAGCCCGCGATCCGACACGTGGCGACGCTGGGGATGCTGGTCGCGGAGAGCCACCGTGGCCGGGGGATCGGAGGCGCGCTGATGGAGGAGGCGCTGCGGTGGGCGCGCCGGGTCGGCATCGAGCGCGTCGAGCTCACGGTCTACCCCCACAACGCCGTGGCGATCGCGTTGTACCGCGGGTTCGGGTTCGTCGAGGAGGGGAGGCTCGTCCGCCACTCGAAGAAGTCGTACGGCTACGAGGACGAGATCCTTATGGCCGCGTTCCTGGACTGATCGGGTGTCCCCTGCCTCGGACCCCGTTAGCCTGATCGGAGCATGGTGGGCGAACGCACCCTGAGGATCGGGCTCCTCGGCTGCGGCAACGTCGGCGCGGCCGTGGTGCGCCTGCTCGAGCGCAACCGCGAGGAGGTCGCGCGTCGCGCTGGGTGCCGGCTCGAGATCACGAGGGTCGCGGTTCGGGACCCCGCCGCGACCCGGGACGTCCCGCTCGACGTCTCGGTCTTCGTCGACGCACCGATGGCCGTGATCGAGGATCCGGACGTCGACATCGTGTGCGAGCTGATCGGAGGGATCGAACCCGCGGCGACGCTCGTGCTCGCGGCGTTCGAGCGCGGCAAGCCAGTCGTGACGGCGAACAAGGAGCTGCTCGCGACGCGCGGCCGGGAGCTGTTCGATGCCTCGGACGCCAAGGGTCTCGACCTGTACTTCGAGGCGGCCGTGGGGGGCGGGATTCCGCTCATCCGGCCCCTGAAGGAGTCGCTCACCGGCGAGCGGCTCCGCCGCGTCGTCGGCATCGTCAACGGCACGACGAACTTCATCCTCACGCGGATGTCCGAGGAGGGACGATCCTTCGACGACGTTCTGGCCGAAGCGCAACGGCTCGGCTACGCGGAGGCCGACCCTACCGCCGACGTCGACGGCCACGACGCCGCGGCGAAGCTGGCCATCCTCGCCTCGATCGCCTTCAACGCGCGCGTCGTCGCCGGCGACGTGTTCCGCGAGGGCATCTCGCGCGTGCGTACGGAGGACATCGAGTACGCGAGGCGCCTCGGGTACGTCGTGAAGCTCCTGGCGATCGCGGAGCTCGGCGACGACGAGCGCATCACCGCGCGCGTGCACCCGGCCATGGTCCCCGAGGCGCACCCGCTCGCGAGCGTTCGCGACGCGTTCAACGCCGTCTTCCTGCGGGGGCCGACGATCGGCGAGCTGATGTTCTACGGGCGCGGCGCCGGCGGCGAACCCACCGCGACGGCCGTGGTCGGAGACCTGGTCAGCGTGGCCAGGAACCGGCTTGCCCACACGCACGGGGTCGGCTGCACGTGCTTCCACGAGCGCACGATCCGTCCGATGGCCGAGATGACCGGCCAGTACTACATCCTGCTGCATGTCGACGACCGTCCCGGCGTGCTGGCCGAGATCGCGAGCGTTCTCGGCCGCAACGACGTCTCGATCAAGAGCGTGTGGCAGGAGGGGACCGGCCGCGACGCGCAGCTCGTGTTCGTCACCCACCCCGCCTTGGAGGGATCGTTCCAGCGCGCGGTTTCGGAGCTCCACGACCTCCCTGCCGTCGAGGAGGTCCGCAGCGTCCTGAGGGTGGAGGAACAGGACTCAAGCAGCGAAGCGGTAGTCCCCGGAGGAGACCTCGCGGAGCGAGGTCGCCTCCGGAAGGAAGAGGGCTGATGGCGCGTCCCTGGCGCGGCGTGATCGAGGAGTACCGGGACCGGCTTCCTGTGACCGAGCACACCCCGGTGATCACGCTGTGCGAGGGCGGCACGCCGCTCGTCCGCTCGGAGCCGCTGTCGGCCGAGACGGGATGCGAGGTCTGGCTGAAGTACGAGGGCGCCAACCCCACGGCCTCGTTCAAGGACCGGGGGATGACGCTCGCGATCAGCAAGGCGGTCGAGGCCGGCTCCAAGGCGGTCGTGTGTGCCTCGACCGGCAACACGAGCGCGAGCGCCGCGGCCTACGCGGCGAAGGCCGGCCTCACCTGCGCGGTCCTGGTGCCGAAGGGCAAGATCGCCATGGGCAAGATGGCCGCCACCCTGGTCCACGGCGCCCAGGTCCTCGAGATCGAGGGGAACTTCGACGCCTCGCTCGAGGTGGCGAAGGAGCTCGCCGAGCGGTACCCGGTCACGCTCGTCAACTCGGTCAACCCCTACCGCATCCAGGGGCAGAAGACGCTGGCGTTCGAGGTCGTCGACGCGCTCGGTCGAGCCCCCGACCTCCATTGCGTGCCGGTCGGCAACGCGGGGAACATCTCGAGCCACTGGCGCGGCTACTCGGAGTACCTGGCGGACGGCGTGATCCACGAGCCGCCGCGGCTGTTCGGCTTCCAGGCCGCGGGAGCCGCGCCGCTCGTCAGCGGGGTCCCCGTGCCGAACCCCCAGACGATCGCCACGGCGATCCGCATCGGGAACCCGGCCTCGTGGGACATGGCCCTCGGCGCAGCGAAGGAGTCCGAGGGCGGCATCCTCGCCGTCACCGACCGCGAGATCCTCGCGGCGTACCGCCGCGTCGCCCACGAGGGCCTGTTCGCCGAGCCGGCCTCGGCGGCGAGCGTGGCCGGCCTGCTGCGCCTGGCCGCGGAGGGCATCCTCAACCCCGGCGCCACTGTGGTCTGCGTTCTCACCGGCCACGGGTTGAAGGATCCCGAGTGGGCCATCACCGGCGCCGCGCGTCCCCGCACGGTGGGTGCCGACGCGCACGCCGTCGCCGAGGAGCTCGGGCTCTAGGAGCCCGATCGCCGCCGATGCGTCTGACCGCCCGCGTTCCGGCCACCTCCGCGAACCTCGGCCCGGGGTTCGACTGTTTCGGATTGGCCCTCGACCTGTGCAACGAGGTCACGATCGACACCGACGCCGAGCCGGGAGTGTCGTGGGACGGCGAGGGCGCCGACGAGCTCCCCACCGACGGCACCGACCTGGTGAGCTCGGCGATGCTGCGCGCCGCCGCGGACCTGGGGGGACTCCTGCCCGCGCTCTCCGTGCGTGCGAAGAACCGGATTCCCCTCGAGCGCGGCATCGGCTCGTCCGCTGCCGCGCGGGTGGCCGGCGTGGCGCTGGCCACCCGCCTCCTCGATCCGGAGACCGCCGACGACCAATTCCGAGTGTTCTCGGTCGTCGCAGAGCTCGAAGGTCACCCGGACAACGCGGCGGCTGCGGTCTTCGGCGGTTTCACGATGGTGCTGGGCGGCCGGGCCCCGCTCGTCCGGCGATTCGACCCTCACCCGGGGCTTCGACCGGTTCTCCTCGTCCCCGATGGGATCCGGATATCGACCGCCGCTGCCAGGCAAGCGCTCCCCGATCACGTTCGGTTCCGTGATGCCACCATCAACGCGGCGCGCTCCGCATTGACCGCCGCGGCGATTGTCGGCGAGCCCGATCTGCTGTTCCCGGCGATGGTGGACAGGCTGCACGAGGACGAACGCCTTTCCCTGGCCCCGGCCGCGCGCGCGGTCTTCGACCGGATCCGGGAGGCGGGCTTCGCCGTGTGCGTCTCCGGCTCCGGTCCGTCGTTGCTGGCGTTCGACAGTCGGCACGGTCGCGTCCCCGACCCGGGCGAGGGCTGGCAGGTCCTCCGGGTCCCGGTTCGATCGACCGGATTCGAGATCGCCGAAGGCTGAAGGTACCGAGACCGAGTGACGATGTGTGAGGGATGCCGTTGAACGCCCACAGGACCGACCCTAGACTCGCCCCCGACCTCCGATGACGACGGACCCACACGGCCGCGACGACGACGCCGCGCAGGGATCCGAGCTGTCGGGAGCCAAGCCCGTCGTCGTCACCGACCTCGCGAGCAAGACCCTCGCGGTGAAGGAAGGCGACACCTTCCTCTACTCCGATCTCGAGGGGAACCTCGACCACGGCGGCGACTACGGCCTCGGCCTGTACGCCAAGGACACGCGGTTCCTCTCGCACTTCAAGATGACGATCAACGGCCGGCCCCCGGTCCTGCTGTCGTCGTCGTCCGAGCGCGGCTACATGTCGCACGTCGACCTGACCAACCCCGACCTGTACGACGACGAGGTCGTCACCGTCCCGCAGCAGACTCTCAACCTCCGCCGCATCCGCGCCATCAACGGCCGGATGTTCGAGCGCGTCCGGGTGAAGAACTACAACCCGTTCCCCGTCACGCTCGACCTCGAGTTCCATCTCGGCGCCGACTTCGCGGACATCTTCGAGGTGCGCGGCATGACCCGGGAGGCGGGGCCCGCGCCGCGGCCTCCGGTGGTGCGCGACGGCGTGATCGAGTTCGTGTACGACGGTCGCGACGACCTCCGCCGCACCACGCGGATCGAGTTCGCCGGGCTGCCGGATCGCATCGACGTCCACGGGCTGCTCGCGACCGCGGTCTTCCGCATTCACCTCGGCCCCTACCAGACCAAGCTCGTCGGGCTGTCCATCGATCCCGTCATCGAGGACGGGAGCCCGTCGTCGACGGACTTCGACCACGCGGTCCACGAGCTCCGCCGGTCGTACGAGGAATGGGAGCGGGAGTCCACCGAGATCGTGACGGACAACGAGCTCTTCAACGAGCTGCTGGCGCGGAGCCGGCGCGACCTCAGGGTCCTCCACACCGACACCGACGGCGGCTCGGTCCTGGCCGCGGGCATTCCCTGGTACGTCACCGTCTTCGGTCGCGACGCGCTGATCGCCTCCCATCAGCTCTTGCTGGTGAACACGCGCCCGGCCCGCGAGGCGCTCGAGCTCCTCGCCGCCAAGCAGGGCACGACGATCGACGACTGGCGCGACGAGCAGCCGGGCAAGATCCTGCACGAGATCCGCCATGGCGAGTTCGCGCGCGCCGGGATCATCCCGCACACGCCGTACTACGGGTCGGTGGATGCGACGCCGCTGTTCGTCCTCCTCTACGCGATGCACCTCCGGTGGACCGGCGACGTCTCGTTCGCCGAGAAGCTCCTGCCGGCGGCCGAGGCGGCGCTCGGATGGATCGACCAGTACGGCGACGTGGACGGCGACGGTTTCGTCGAGTACCAGACACGCTCGTCTCGCGGGATCCGCAACCAGGGATGGAAGGACTCGCACGACTCGGTCGTTCACGCCGACGGTCGCCTGGCCGAGCCCCCCATCGCGCTGGCGGAGGTGCAGGGATACGTGTACCTGGCGAAGCTGCGGATGACCGACGTGTATCGGGCGCTCGGTCGCCATGCGGACGCGCGGCGCCTGGTCGATGAGGCCGCGGCGTTGAAGCTCCGGTACAACGAGGCGTTCTGGATGGAGGACGAGCACTACTTCGCGCAGGCGCTCGACGCCGACAAGCGGCAGGTGCGCACCGTGACGTCCAACCCGGGCCACGGTCTCTACTGCGGGATCGTGGACGACGACAAGGCCGTGCCGCTCGCCCGGCGCTTGCTCTCGCCCGACATGTTCTCGGGCTGGGGCATCCGGACGATGAGCAAGGCGGCCGCGGCGTACAACCCGATGAGCTACCACAACGGCTCGGTCTGGCCGCACGACAACGCGCTCATCGCTGCCGGCTTGAAGCGCTACGGCTTCGCCCGGTCGACGAACCGGGTGGCCACGGCGATGTTCGACGCGGCCGTGCAGGCCGACTACATGCGCCTCCCCGAGCTCTTCTGCGGGTTCACGCGCCGCACGCCGAACCGCCCGGTCAGCTACCCGGTCGCGTGCTCACCCCAGGCGTGGGCCGCCGGATCGCCGTACCTCATGCTGCAGGCGATCCTGGGGATCTCGGCCCGGGCCCACGAGAACCTCCTCACGGTGAACCTCCCGCACCTCCCCACGTGGCTCAACACCGTCGAGGTGCGCAACATCCGGGTCGGCGAGAGCCGCATCAGCATCGTGTTCCGGCGCGAGGGGGAGATCACGTCGTTCTCGCTGCTGGCGCGCGAGGGCGACGTGCGTGTGGTGATGGAGGAGTAGGCGGGGCCCTCAGGGCCGGACGATCACGGGCGTGCCGAGCCGAAGGAGCGGCCGGAGCCTGGCCAGCGCCGCCTCCGAGACCCGGAGACACCCGGCGCTGGCCGACGTGCCGATCGAGGAGGCGTCGTTGGTCCCGTGGATCGCGAGCTGGTCGCCGCCGGTCCACCCGGACGGCAGCCGGGGCTGGATCCCCGAGATGCCGAACGCGAACGTCCCGAGCGATCCGCCGCCCGGGAACGCGATGCGGTCGGTGACGAAATACCGGCCGGCGGGGGTGGGGGAGGCCGCCGCGCCGGTCGCCGCGGGCGTACGCAGGATGACCCGGCCCCCGCGTCGCACCGCGAGCCGGTGCGCGGACAGGTCCGCCACCACGGTGACCCGCGTCCCGGATCGCTCGAGCCCGCGAAGGCGGATCCACCCGGAGACGTGCGTTGCGAGGTACGGCACGTCGACCAGCCCGAACCGCCCGTTCGCGCTCACCCGGCGGACCCACGCTACCGTCTGCGTGCCGTAGAAGCGGGAGCCGTCGGGCATCGTGCCGACGACCCGCCCGCCGTCCGGGCGGGCGGTGACGGGCAACGAGCGATCGATCTCGACGAGGAGGGCCGCCGGAACACGGCTCGCCGGAACGTGAGCCGGGGCGAGCGGCGGCACCGGTGGGTCGGCCAGGATCGCGGCCCGCGCCTCGGTGCCGCGGGTACCTGTGGCGATCGTCACCAGGGTGACGATCGCCACGATGGCGAGCCCCCGCTTCCGCGCCGGTCCCATGCACGCGATATCGGCGCCTCGGGACGCAGGGCTGACCGGGTGGCGGCGCGTCTAGCCGAAGGTCCTCACCCGCGATCCCGGAAGGCCTCGACCCATCGGCCGACCCGGGCCGGGACCGAGGTCAGCGAAGGCAGGCGCCGGTGCCGACCGGGTCGGTCTCGCCGACGGCGTCGTCCAGGCGATCCCGCACGTCGCGAGCCGCTATCGCGTAGCCGACGTCCTCGTTCGTCGACGAGGCCGCGAAGACGACGCCGGCGACCGTGCCGTCCGCCAGCATGAACGGCCCTCCGGAGTTCCCCGGGCGGACCTCCGTCTGCAGCTCGATCACCAGACGGTCGACGTTCCCGGTCCCGTAGATGTCGTGCCCGAGGGCGGAGTACGAACGGAGCACGGCCGCGGGCGTGCCCGACAGTGGCCCGCCCCCGGGGTAGCCGAGGACCGCCCCGACCTCGCCCCGCTCGACGTCCCCCGAGGTGAGCACCAGGATGCGACCGATCGGCTGGCCCACGTGCACGACGGCCAGGTCCAGGTCGGGGTCGAAGAGCACGGTCGTCCCGTGCTGGGTCCCCCCGGCCGAGGTCTGCACGATCGGATCGTCCACGCCGGCCAGGACGTGCGCGTTCGTGACGACGTACCCGTCGGCGGCGACGAAGCCGGATCCCTCCTGCACGTGGCCGCAGGCCTCCCCCCAGATCTCCAGCGTGCTCCGGGCCGCGGCGTTGTAGGCGGCCTGCTCCTGCCGGTCGGTGGGCGGCGGGACGGGGGCGGCCGGCAGCGGCGGGATCCCCGAGAAGACGTCGGGGAAGCCGAACCGGTTGAAGAAGCGCCGGACCTGCCCGAGCAGCGAGGGCGGCTCGGGGAGCGCGTCGTCGAGCGTGCGCACGATCGCGGAGCCCCGGACCTCGCTGGCCAAGCCGGGGAAGGGGCCGTTGACCAGGTTCAGCGCGACGAACCAGATCGCCAGCAGCGAGGCCATCACCGCGACGACCGATCCCCCCACGGCGTCGGCGGGCGCGAACCGCGTGGCGCGCGCCCGCTCCCTGATGCGATGGCCGAGGAACCATCCCGCCGTGTCGCCGACGGCCGCCAGGAGCAGGAGGGTCAGAGCGGTCAGGCCCGCCTGGGCGCCCGGCGAATCGGCCAGCCCCGCCACCCGCGGCGCGAGGAGCGCGCCGACGACGAGTCCCACGAGCAGACCGCCGAACGCGCACGCCTGCAGCATCACGCCGCGGCGGTAGCCGGACACGCCGGCGAGCGAGATCAGCAGGAACAGGGCCAGATCGAGCAGGTTCACGACCCGCACATGGTCCCAAAGCGGCGACCCGTCGGCCGTGCCGGCTCCGGCGGCAGCCCTCCACTAGACTGGAAGCGGCCGTGGTCACGATCGCCCACATCTCGGACCCTCACGTCGGTTCCCCCTACTTCGTCCCCAACCTGATGCACCGCGTGATCGTCGAGCTGAACGAGCTGCAGCCCGACGTCGTGATCTGCAGCGGAGACCTGACCAACGAGGGGTATCGGCAGGAGTTCAAGAACTGGGTCGCGTACGCCCAGCGGATCCAGGCCCCCATGTTCACGGTCCCCGGCAACCACGACGCTCGCAACGTGGGCTACCTCCACTTCGAGGAGCTGATCGGCGCCCGCGCCTGGAGCACCGACGTCCAGGGTGTGCGCATCGTCGGCGTCGACTCCAGCGAGCCCGACATCAACGAGGGGCAGGTGGGCCGCGAGCGCTACGACTGGATCCGGGAGCGCTTCGACGTCCCGGCGGACCTCAAGGTGTTCGTGCTGCACCACCACCTCCTGCCGATCCCGGGCACGGGCCGCGAGCGCAGCACGGTGATGGACGCCGGCGATCTGCTGGAGGAGCTGATCTCGGCCGGGGTGAACATCGTGCTCTCCGGTCACAAGCACGTTCCGTACGTGTGGCGGCTCGAGGACCTGTACGTCGCGAACGCTGGGACCGTCGCCTCGCTCCGCGTCCGCGGCTACACCAAGCCGTGCTACAACGTGCTCGAGTTCGAGGGGGACCTGGTCAAGATCACGCGGAAGTACCCGTTCGGCGCGGGGAGCGTGATCGCGCATTTCTCGCTGTCCACCGGCGAGCAGTTCTTCCGAGAGCTCGAGCCGCCGGTGCAGCCGCGGACCACGGTGTCGCAGGGGCATCAGGGGGAATAACCCGCCGGACGATCGAGCCACCGCACCGGATCGATAGGTCCACCCACCCAGGAATCGGCACCCAGGAGGCGTCGTGAGGGTCCTCGTCCTCGTGGACGGCGAGCACTATCCACCCGTCACCCGGTGGGGGATCGAGGTCGCCCGAGGACGGGGCCTCGACCCCGTCGCCGCGCTGCTGGTCGGCGGCGTCGAGAAGCTGCGGCCGGGGGAGGCGCTCGACCTGGGAACCCCGGTCCGGATCGCGGGCGAGGACGTCGCCGCCTCCCTCGCCGCGGCAATCGAGGACCTGGCGCCGGAGGGTCTGCAGGGCGTGCTCGATCTGTCCGACGAGCCCGTCCTGGGCTATCGGGAGCGGATGGAGCTGGCCGCCGTGACCCTGATCCGGGGGTTGCCGTACGTCGGCGCCGACTTCCGGCTCGACCCACCGATCGATGGCCCGCCGCTCGAGGTGCCGGCGCTCGCGGTGATCGGGACCGGCAAGCGAACGGGCAAGACCGCCATCGCCGGCGAGGTCGCCCGGACCGCGGTGGCGATGGGAGCCCGTCCCGTCGTCGTGGCCATGGGCCGGGGCGGTCCGCTCGAGCCGCAGATCGCGCAGGCCGGCAGTGTCACGCTCGATCGGTTGCTCGAGCTGGTCCGCAGCGGAGAGCACGCGGCGTCGGACTACCTCGAGGACGCGGTGACGACCGGCGTGACGACCGTCGGGGCCCGGCGTGCCGGCGGAGGGCTGGCCGGCCGGCCGGCCGCCACCAACCTCCGGGAGGCCGCCGAGCTCGCGACGGGTCTCGGCGCCGGGATCGTGATCCTGGAGGGGAGCGGCTCCGCGATCCCCCCGGTCCCCTGGGACGCCGGCGTGCTGGTTGCGCCCGCCTCGCTCCCCGTCGAGTACCTGGGGGGATACCTGGGACCGTTCCGACTCTTGCTATCCAACCTGGTCGTTGTTACCATGGGTGCCAGCCCAGCCGGGCTCGAGAACCTCCCTGTCTTCAGATCCCTCGTCCAGCGACTGCATGGTGATGCCCGGCTCATCGTGACGGATCTCCATCCACAGCCGCTCGGCGATGTCGAGGGCAAGGACGTGTTCTTCACCACGACGGCGCCGGGGCCGGTCGCGAAGAGGCAGGCCGGGTCCCTGGAACGGAACCACGGCTGCCGTGTGGTGGGGTGGAGCGCTCGTCTTGCCGACCGGGCGGGGCTGGCGCGAGACCTGGACGGCGCCGGAGGGTACGAGGTGCTGCTCACCGAGTTGAAGGCGGCCGCGGTGGACGTGGCCTGCGAGCGGGCCCTCGCGCGGGGCGCGGAGGTCGTGTTCGTCGACAACCGGCCCGTCCCGATGGAGGGCGAACCCGATCTCGGGTCCGCGCTGAGGGAGACGATCGAGCTGGCCGTGGAGCGGAAAGCCGACAGATGACGCCAGACACCGGTACCCCTTCCCGATCCGGGACGGGGCCCGACACCGGTTCCGAGAGCAGGAACGAGCCTCGGAGCCCGCGCATCCTCATCCACGACGGTCCGTCCGGACTGCCGTACTCGAAGGGTCTGCGAGCGTCCGAGGTCATGGTGACCGGTCTGTCGCCATATCGCGCCTACCAGGTCGCCGAGGCCGTGGAGCAGCGGCTGCTCGAGCGGGGCGCGGCCTCCGCGACGAGCGAGGAGCTGGGTGACCTGACCCTCGAGGTCATCGAGGAGCTGGCCGGCGAGCGGTACGCCGACAACTACCGGCGGTGGCGGGAGGTGGAGGCGCTCGACGTCCCGATGGTCGTCCTGATCGGCGGGGCGACGGGGGTCGGGAAGTCGACCATCGCCACCCAGCTCGCGACGCGACTGGGGATCGTCCGGGTCGTCGCCACCGACGCGGTTCGAGAGGTCCTGCGCGCCGTCTTCTCCCGGGAGCTCATGCCGACCCTGCACACGTCGTCGTTCGAGGCGGGGGAGGTGCTGCGGGAGCCGCCATCGCGCGACGCGGTGGTGGTGGGGTTCCGCGAGCAGACGGCCGCCGTCGCGGTCGGCGTGAACGCGCTCCTGGATCGCGCAGCGATGGAGGGGACGAGCCTCATCATCGAGGGCGCGCATATCGTCCCGGGGTTCCTCGAGGCGAGCGCCTGGGAAGACCGCGTGCTGGCGGTGCCGGTGATCCTCACCGTGGACGAGGAGGATGCGCATCGCAGTCACTTCGCGGCTCGCGCGGCCGATCACGCGGGCCGATCCGCCTCCCGGTACCTCGAGCAGTTCGACCACATCCGGCGGGTGCAGCGCTACATCAAGAACCAGGCGCTCTCGCACGGCGTGCCGGTCATCTCCAACTTCAACTTCGACCGCACCCTGGCGGCCGTCATCGACCTCGTGATGGAGCGCGCGACCGGGCGGATCGCGGGTCACCGCCCGCGCGTCGGATCCGCGACCGAAGGAGGGACCCCGTGAAGCTGTTCCTGGACACCGCGAACATCGAGGAGATCCGAGAGATCAACCGATGGGGCGTGCTGCGTGGCGTGACCACGAACCCGTCGCTGATCTTCAAGGAGAAGCTGGACCCGGAGCGGGTATGGAAGGAGATCCTGGCCGAGGTCGACGGCGACGTGTCGCTCGAGACCACCGAGCCCGAGCCGGGCCCGATGTACGAGGAGGGGCTCCGGCTGGCCCAGATGGCCCCGAACGCCGTCGTGAAGGTCCCCATGACGGAGGCCGGGCTCGAGGCCGGCAAGCGCCTCGTCGACGACGGGATCCGGATCAACGTGACGCTCGTGTTCTCCCCGGCCCAGGCGATCCTGGTGGCCGAGGTGGGCGCGTACATCGTGTCCCCGTTCCTGGGGCGACTGGACGACGCCGCGGCAGACGGGATGGACGTCCTTCGGAAGATCTGCGAGATCTACGAGGTTCAGGGGTATGAGACCAACGTGCTGGCCGCGTCCCTGCGGCATCCCATGCACGTCGTCGAATCCGCGCTCGCCGGGGCCGACATCGCCACGATGCCGTATGCGGTCTTCAAGCAACTGGTCAAGCACCCGCTCACCGACGTTGGAAACGAGAAGTTCCTCCGGGACTGGACGTCCCTCAAGGAGGAGCTGGAGAAGGGAGCCTGAGTGGCAACCATGGAGAAGAGCGCCCTCGAGGGCAAGGTCGCGTCCGAGCTGCACCAGATCGCGTCCGACCTCGGGATCGAGGGGCACAAGGGGCTCAAGAAGGCCGATCTGATCGATCGCATCCTGACGCACGCCAACGGCGCGCGGTCGGGCGGCGTCGCGACGGCGCCGGCCCCGGCCCCCGCGCCGGAGTTGACGGCCGGCCCGGCCGAGGAACGTCGGGCCGCCGGCAACGGCGAGGCACGCATCGACATGCGCCCCGCCCCAGGCAACGGAGAAGGCAGCTCGCAGGAGCGTCGGGACGACCGTCCGCCGCGCGACCGGTTCGAGCCCCGCGGGGGCGATCGGACGAACGTGCGCGAGGGTGGTCCTGTTCGCGACCGTGAGGGGGGTCCTCCCCGCGGCCGCGAGGGCGGGCAGCAGCGCGAGGGCGGTCCTCCCCGCGACCGCGAGGGCGGGCAGCAGCGCGAGGGCGGTCCTGCCCGCGACCGCGACGCGAGCCGTCGCCGGCCGTCCCGGGAGGAGCGCCGCCGACAGCGGGAAGAGCGCCGGGTTCGCGAGTTCGAGGTCCGCGAGGAGGAGCTCGCCACCGCCCCGACCGCGACCGGGCTGCTCGACATCCTGCCCGAGGGATACGGGTTCCTGCGGACCTCCGGGTTCCTGCCGGGCCCGCAGGACATCTACGTCTCGCTGTCGCAGGTCCGTCGGTTCATGCTGCGCAAGGGCGACACGGTCACCGGCAAGGTGCGCCAGCCGAAGGACAGCGAGAAGTACTTCGCGCTGCTGCAGATCGACACCGTGAACGGCGTCGACCCCGAGACTGCGAAGGCCCGGCCCGTCTTCGAGAAGCTGACGCCGCTGTTCCCGCACGATCGGTTCCGGCTGGAGACCGGACCGACCGACGTGACCGGCCGCATCATCGACATGGTCTCCCCGATCGGCAAGGGGCAGCGGGGGATGGTCGTCTCCCCGCCGAAGGCCGGCAAGACGACCGTGCTGAAGAACATCGCAAACGGGATGATCGCCTCGAGCCCGGACACGCACGTGATCATCCTGCTCGTCGACGAACGGCCCGAGGAGGTCACGGACTGGCAGCGCACGGTGTCGGCGGCGGAGGTCGTCTACTCGACCTTCGACAAGCCGCCGGACCAGCACATCCAGGTGACCGAGCTCGTGCTCGAGCGGGCCAAGCGTCTGGCCGAGATGGGCAAGGACGTCACGATCATCCTCGACTCGATCACCCGGCTCGCGCGCGCGTACAACCTCGCCGCGCCGGCCTCGGGCAAGATCCTGTCGGGGGGCATCGACTCGACGGCCCTGTACCCGCCGCGGCGGTTCTTCGGCGCCGCCCGCAACATCGAGGAGGGCGGCTCGCTCACGATCATCGCGAGCGCGCTCGTCGAGACCGGCTCCCGGATGGACGAGGGTATCTTCGAGGAGTTCAAGGGCACGGGGAACATGGAGATCCGCCTCGACCGCCAGATGGCCGAGAAGCGCATCTTCCCCGCGATCAACGTCGAGGCCTCCAGCACGCGCAAGGAGGAGCTGCTCCTGCCGACCGAGGAGCTCGCGCTGGTCTGGCGGCTCCGACGGGTGCTGCACGCGCTCGAGCCGGGCGCCGCGCTCGAGCTCCTCACCGACAAGATCCGTCAGACGAAGTCCAACGAGCAGTTCCTGAGGGAGATCGCCAAGGCCCCGTCGTAAGCTGAAGGGCCGTTCGCCTCAAGCAGCGCGAGGCGCGATAGGCGGGACCCAGGAACGGCTTCGCTCTCGAAGCCGTTCCTGAGAACAAGGAAGGAGCGACATGAGACAGGGGATCCATCCCGAGTACCAGATCGCGACCGTGCACTGCTCCTGTGGCAACACGTTCCAGACCAGGAGCACGAAGTCGGAGCTTCGTGTGGAGATCTGCTCCAATTGCCACCCGTTCTACACGGGCAAGCAGAAGCTCGTCGACGCCGGCGGCCGCGTGGAGCGGTTCCAGCGCCGGTACGCCAAGCAGCAGGAGCAGCAGAAGGCCGCCGTGAGCGCCCGGAGAGCGTCCGCGCCGGCGCCGTCCGCCGAGCCCGAGCCGGCTCCCGAGCAGGGCTGACCGCGATGTCCGAGCGGGCCTGACCGTCGGCCGGCATGGCCGACGAGCCGACGACGCCGAACCACTTCTACGGCGGCCAGGCCGTGGTCGAGGGCGTCATGATGCGCGGCCGCGACGTGTGGGCCGTCGCGGTGCGAAAGCCGACGGGCGCGATCCACGTCGAGTCGCACGACATCGACTCTGTGATGCAGCGACACCCGATGCTGGGCAAGCCGTTCCTGCGCGGGGTCATCGCGCTCGGTCAGGCACTCGGGATCGGGTTCCGGGCGCTGTCGATCTCCGCCCGCGAGGCCGCGCCCGAGGAGGAGCGGCTCAGCTCTCGGCAGATGGGCCTGTCGATGGCGATCGCCGGCATCTTGTTCATCGGAGTGTTCATCGTCCTGCCCGCCGCGACCTTCCGGTGGGTGGGCCGGCACATCGACTCGAGCCTGCTGGTGAACGTGCTGGAGGGCCTGTTCCGCGTGGCGCTGTTCCTGGCCTACCTCATCGTGATCGGGCGGGCCAAGGACATCCGCCGCGTGTTCGCCTACCACGGCGCCGAGCACAAGACGATCGCGGCGTTCGAGCACGACGAGCCGCTCGTCCCCGATCGCGTCGACCGCTACTCGACCCTCCACGTGCGCTGCGGGACGAACTTCCTCCTGCTGGTCATGGTGATCACGATCTTCGTCTTCGCCCTGTTCGGGAACCCCGGGATCTGGTGGCGGATCGGCTCGCGGATCGCAGCCATCCCGATCATCGCCGGGCTGGCTTTCGAGCTGCTCCGGCTGGGGGCCAGGTTCCCGACGTCGATGGCCATGCGCGTCGTGATGACGCCCGGGCTGTGGCTGCAGAAGATCACGACGCAGCCGCCGGACCGCGACCAGATCGAGGTCGCGATCGCCTCGTTCAACGAGGTGCTCCGCCGCGAGGCCGAGCCGACCGGCGCGGCCTGATCGCATCCGACGATCCCAGCGCAGGTGCTTGCATCGGCTCCTGCCCCGTGTAGCGTCCTGGGGGTCCCCCCAGCGTTCCGAGGAGGCTTCCCCATGGCCGCCACCAGGCTCGACCATCCCGTCTTCATCTCGGCCGACCAGATCCGCCGGCGCGAGTTCGTCACGACCCGGCGCGGCTACGACCCCGATCAGGTCCGCATCTACCTGGAGGAGCTCGCCGAGCAGGTCGACCTCATGGCCTCCATGATCCGCGAGGCCCGGCTGGAGGCGGACTCGGCGCTCCGTGCCGGCTTGCAGCCCGCCGACCCGTACGAGCGGCTGGCCGCGCGTGTGGCCTCGGTCCTGCGTGAGGCGGACGAGACCGCCGACCGGCTGCGGGTCGAGGGCCAGCGCGAGGCTGAGCGGATCACGATCGAGGCGCGAACGGATGCCGACCGGATCCGAACGGACGCGCAGGCCAAGGCGGAGCAGGCCCGGACCGAGGCCGAGCGAGCGTTGCGCGACGCCCGCGATCAGGCCGATCGCACGATCTCGGGGCTCGCCACGCGCCGGGAGGCGCTGGTCGAGCAGCTCGCGCAGATGCAGGAGCGGCTCCTCGGCGTGGCTCGCGAGCTCGAGGCCGCCATCGAGTCGCCGATGCAGGCGGACGACGCCGCCGGGGGGGACACCGAGGAGGTCTCGCCCGAACGGGTCGTCGACGTCCGCGGGCCCGAGGACCCGGGCGGGGACGTTCGCCGGATCGTGGCCGATGACATCCTCGAGGGGCTCGACGACCCCGCGTACGAGGAGCTCTGGGACGGGGCCGACGCGATGCAGCTCGAGGTCCCGAACATCCCGCCGCTCGACCTGTCCTGGGGCGACGGCGACGACGAGCGCAACGGCTCGTCCTAGCCCACGCCGCACGGGGCGCCACCTGCTCGTCCCGGGATAATCTCGGCATGGACTTCGACGCGCGTCTCACGGACGTCGAGGACCGCTACGAGCGGGTGCAGGCCGAGATGGCCGAACCCGGCGCCACGGCGGACCTCGACCGGTTGCGGCGGCTGGGCAAGGAATTCGCCGAGCTGCAGGAGATCGTCGCGCCCTACCGGGAGCTACGGCAAGCCCGGGCCCAGGCCGACGAGGCGCGATCGCTGGCCAAGGACGAGCGGGAGCCGGAGATGGCGGCGTTCCTGCGCGAGGAGGCCGACGCCGCCGACGCGCGGGCGGCGGAGATCCGGACCCGCCTCGAGGGACTGCTCGTACCGAAGGACCCCAACGACGACAAGGACGTCGTCGTGGAGATCCGGGCCGGGGCGGGGGGCGAGGAAGCGTCGCTGTGGGCTGGGGAGCTCTTCGAGCTCTATCGCCACTACGCGGACCGGCGTCGGTGGAAGACCGACGTGCTCTCGGCCTCGCCCTCGGACCTCGGGGGGTTCAAGGACGTCGTGCTGGAGGTGCGCGGCAAGGGTGCCTACTCGCGGCTGAAGCACGAGTCCGGCGTGCACCGCGTCCAGCGCGTGCCGGTGACCGAGTCCTCGGGCCGCATCCATACCTCGACCGCCACCGTGGCCGTGCTCCCCGAGGCCGAGGACGTCGAGGTCGAGATCCGGCCGGAGGACCTCCAGATCGACGTGTACCGCTCCTCCGGTCCGGGAGGACAGTCGGTGAACACGACGGATTCCGCGGTCCGGATCACGCACAGGCCGACCGGGATCGTCGTGGCCTGCCAGGAGGAGCGGTCCCAGCTGCAGAACCGGGAGAAGGCGATGCGGTACCTACGCGCGCGGCTGCTCCAACGCGCGCAGGAGGAGGCTGCGGCCAGGGAGGCGGCGACGCGCCGGTCGCAGGTTGGGACGGGCGAGCGGGCCGAGAAGATCCGCACGTACAACTTCCCCGAGAACCGCGTGACGGACCACCGTGTGAAGGTCACGCTCCACCAGCTGCAGAACGTCCTGGCCGGCGACATCGACGAGTTCGTGGACGCGCTGCTCGCCGCGGAGCGCGCGGCACAGCTCTCCGGCGACGGCGAGGGCTGAGGCAGGTGCGCCCCGCGGAGGTCCTGCGCCGCGCCGCCGACTACCTCGACCGCCACGGCGTCGAGAGTCCGAGGGAGAACGCCGAGCTCCTCCTGATGCACGTGCTCGAGACCGACCGGGCCGGCCTCTACGCGCGGACCGAGGGGCTCGACACGCGCCAGGCCCGGATCTTCGGACGGGCGCTGTGCCAGCGCTGCTCGGGCACGCCGTTGCAGCACCTCACCGGCGAGCAGGCGTTCTGCCGGCTCCGGCTCGAGGTGCGACCCGGCGTGTTCGTGCCCCGGCCGGAGACCGAGGTGCTGGTCGAGCACGCCCTGCGGGCTCTCGGCGCGGCGGAGGACCCCGTCGTCGTGGACGTGGGAACGGGGACCGGCGCGATCGCCCTGGCCGTCAAGCACGAGCGCCCCGACGCGTCCGTGTTCGCGACGGACGTCTCGCCCGAGGCGGTGGAGTTGGCCCGGACGAACGCCCAACGGCTCGCGTTGGACATCCGCGTCCTGCAGGGCGCCCTCCTCGAGCCGTTGCCGGCCGAGCTGCGGGGGTGGGTCGACCTGGTCGTCAGCAACCCTCCCTACGTGACGACGCAGGAGTACGCCGACCTTCCCGCCGAGGTGCGGGCGGACCCGGAAGGTGCCCTCGTCGGCGGCCCGGAGGTCCATCGCCGGATCGCGGACGAGGCGTCGAGGTGGCTCCGCGACGGCGGGGTCCTCGCGGTCGAGATCGGCGCGCAGCAGGCGGCGGTCGTCACCGAGGGCCTCGCGGGCGACTACGGCGACGTCCGCGTCGAGCGCGACCTGGCCGGCCGCGACCGGGTGGTCGTCGCCCGGCGGGTCTGAGCGCGTCCGGTGCTTGATCCGATCGAGGACGCGGCCCGCGCGGCGCTCCGGGGCGAGCTGGTCGTGCTCCCCACCGACACCGTGTACGGCGTCGGCACCCGGCCCGACGATCCCGCCGCCACGGCCCGACTGTTCGAGGCGAAGGGCCGGCCGCGCGACCTCGAGCTGCCGGTGCTCGTGCCCTCCGTCGCGGCGGCTCGCGTGATCGCCGAGGTGGGTGGGCGGGCCGAGGCCCTGGTCACCCGGTTCTGGGCCGGGCCGCTGACGATCGTGCTCCCCCGTGTGGGAGCGAGTCGGTTCTGGCAGCTCGGGGGTGATGGAGGCACGATCGGGGTGCGGATGCCGCATCATCCGCTCGCGCTCGCCGTCCTCGCCCGGACGGGACCGCTCGCGGTGACGAGCGCGAACCGCTCCGGACGGCCGACGCCGTCGTCCTGCGACGACGTCGCGCGGGTGTTCGGCGACGCCGTCGCCGTGTACCTGTGCGCCGCATCGCCGCTCGGCGGGTCGGCCTCGACCGTCGTCGACCTCGCGCACGGCGATGCGCGGATCCTGCGCGCCGGCGCGGTGGCGGGGCCGGACGTGCTGGCCGCGCTCGCCGAGGGCTGAGCTCGGGGACGCCGGGACGCGGGTAGACTCGCGGCCCATGGCGTCGATCCTCGTCGTGTGCACCGGCAACGTCTGCCGGTCGCCGATCGCCGAGGGCGTGATCCGCTCCCTGCTCGTCGACCGGTTCGGCGTGGAGGCCCCGAGCGTCGCCTCGGCCGGCACGACCGGTTGGGAGGGCTCGCCCGCCGACCCGGGATCGGTCGCCGCCGCCGCCGAGCTCGGAGTGGACATCTCCGGCCATCGCGGCCGGCTCCTGACCGAAGAGCAGCTCGACGCGAGCGAGCTGGTGGTCACGATGGGTGCCGGGCACCGCGACCGGATCGTCTGGGACGTCCCGCGGCTCGATTCGCGAACGTTCACGCTCAAGGAGCTCGTCCGGCTCCTGGAGGCCCTCCCTGCCGCCCAGGGACGACCGGCGCTCGCCGATCGTGTCGCGGAGGCGGACGCGCTGCGCCGGGGCGGGTTCGGCGGCAACCGGCGAGACGAGGATGTGGCGGATCCGCTCGGCATGTCGCTCGAGACGTTCCGGGCGGTCGCGGCGGAGCTCGAGGCGTGGTCCGAGCGCCTCGTGGCGGGGCTGTTCGGCCCCGTTCCCGCGCGGGCCGAGGCCGAGGGCGGCTGACGTGCGCGTCGCGCTCGCGTGCGACCACGCGGGCTTCCCGCTGAAACGGGCGCTCGCCGCCTTCCTCGCGGAGGAGGGCCACGAGGTGCTCGACTTCGGCACCGACTCGGAGGAGCCGGTGGACTATCCGGACCTGTGCGCCGCCGCGGCTCGTGCCGTCGTGCAGGGGCGCGCCGATCGCGCCGTCGTGGTGGGGGGCTCGGGCCAGGGCGAGCAGCTCGCGGCGAACAAGGTCCACGGGATCCGGGCCGCCCTGTGCAACGACGTGTACCTCGCCGAGCTCTCGCGCCGCCACAACGACGCGAACGTGCTCGCGATGGGCGGCCGGATCGTCGCCGCCCCCCTGGCGAAGGAGATCGTTCGCGTGTGGCTCGCCGCACCGTTCGACGGCGGTCGCCACGCCCGGCGGCTCGAGCAGGTCGCACAGATCGAACGGGGCGAGCGATGACGTCGCGCGATCTCGGTCCCGCGAGGCGGTGACGGGCCGCTCCGGCAAGGACCCGGTTGCGTCCTCGGAGGGGTCTCGCCGGCGGCACCTCAGGCGGTAGCATCGCCCGAGAGCGTGGTCCGTTCCTACCTGCTGGTCTTCGTCGTGAGCGCGGGTGTGACCTTCGCGGCCACGCCGCTCGTCCGGCGCGTCTCCCTCCTCCTCGGGTGGATCGACCACCCTTCCGATCGCAAGATCCATCCCCGGCCCACCCCGACGGCCGGGGGCCTGGCCATCTATCTCGGCATCGCCGCCGGGCTCGTGGTCACGCGCTTCGTCCCGTTCCTGGACGACCTGTACCAGACGAGCTCGGACCTGGACGCGGCGGCCATCGCGGGCACCTTGATCGTCACGCTCGGCGTGATCGACGACACCAAGGGCGTGACCGCTCTTGGCAAGCTGACGGGACAGGTCCTCGTCGCGGGCGTGGTGGTCCTGCTCGGCGTGCAGCTCCTGTACTTCTACTTCCCCGGCCAGGGCGTCCTGTCGAACCCTCCCGACCTCGCCGTGCCGCTCACGATCGTGTGGGTGCTGGCGATGGTGAACGCCGTCAACCTGATCGACGGCCTCGACGGGCTCGCCGCCGGCATCGTCGCCATCGCCGGGGCGGCGTTCTTCGCGTACATGGTCCGCTCGCCCGGCGGCGACGTGGAGGCGTCGACGGCCGCGCTGCTGTCGGCGATCGCGGCGGGCTCGGCGATCGGGTTCCTCCCGTGGAACTTCTACCCGGCGAAGATCTTCATGGGGGACTCCGGCGCGCTCCTGCTCGGGCTGATGCTCGCGATCGCCACGATCTCCGGCGTCGGCCGCAACCTCGAGGGCCCCACGGGCGGCGACCTCGCCGTCATCGCCATCCCGGTGGCGCTCCCCCTGTTCGTGCTCGCCGTGCCGTTCCTCGACGTCGTGCTCGCCATCAGCCGGCGCATGCGCCGGGGGATCGGGATCTCCCACGCCGACAAGGAGCACATCCACCACCGGCTGCTCGACATCGGGCACTCGCACCGGCAGGCGGTGCTCCTGATGTACCTGTGGTCGGCGCTCATGTCCGGCTGCGCCCTGACCGTGGCGTTCGTGGACGGCCGGCTGCTCGTCGCGGCCATCCTGGTCGTTGCGCTCCTCGTGGCGACGGTGCTGCCGAGGCTGGTGCGCGATCGCCGGCCGCGAGGCAGCGACGCGCCGGCCGACCAGGGCAACGGCACGGGGTCCCGGCACCGCCGCCGCCGGGGGCGCCCGGTCGTGGTATCGGGCGGAGGACCGACCCATCCGGATCGCCCGGCGGCCGAGGGCGAGCCGGGCGACGCGCCGCCGGCCCCGGCCCGCGACGCCTCCTGATCCCGTCCGAGTCGGCTCGGCGAGGCCCGGGGCGTTGGCCGGCTCGTACAAGGTGTGGTCGGGAACTCGTCGCGACGGGCCGTGACCGCGCCCGGCCGTCGCTGGGTGATAATCCCCGGAGGGGTGGGTCATAATCGGGCTCTCTCGGCCGCCGGCGCTCGATGAGCGCCGCGGTGACGCGTCGAGTACGAAGGGGGCGGTGTGGCGGAGGTCGACGTTCGGCTCGACCGCGTGACCAAGGACTTCGGCGACGCGACGGCCGTGGACGATCTCTCGCTCGACATCGCCGAGGGCGAGTTCTTCAGCATGCTGGGGCCGTCCGGCTGCGGCAAGACGACGACCCTGCGGATGATCGGGGGTTTCGAGGAGCCGTCGCGCGGCACGATCTACCTGGGCGGCCGGGACGTGACGGACCTGCCGCCCTACCGGCGTGACGTCAACACCGTGTTCCAGTCCTACGCGCTCTTCCCACACCTGGATGTGTTCGAGAACGTCGCGTTCGGCCTGAGGAGGAAGAAGGCGTCGGGGTCGGACATCAAGTCACGGGTCGACGAGGCGCTGCGGCTCGTGGACCTGCGAGGGTTCGAACGACGCAGGCCCTCGCAGATGTCGGGCGGCCAGCAGCAGCGGGTGGCGCTGGCCCGGGCTCTCGTCAACCATCCCAAGGTGCTCCTGCTCGACGAGCCGCTCGGCGCGCTCGACCTGAAGCTTCGCAAGCAGATGCAGCTCGAGCTGAAACGCATCCAGCAGGAGGTCGGGATCACGTTCATCTACGTGACCCACGACCAGGAGGAGGCGATGACGATGTCGGATCGTCTCGCCGTGATGCGGCTCGGCAAGATCGAGCAGATCGGGGAGCCCGAGGAGGTCTACGAGAGCCCGCTGACGCAGTTCGTCGCCGGCTTCCTCGGGGCGTCGAACCTGCTCGAGGGCGATCTCAAGGAGCACGTCGACGGGATCTCCACGGTCCTGCTGTCCGGAGGCGACCTCGTTCGGCTGCCCTCGGATCGGGCGCCCTTCGAGCCCGGCACGGGGGTGCTGGTCGGGGTTCGCCCCGAGAAGATCACGATCGGCCCGGAGGACCCCTCGCCCCCTCCGAGCGGCTGGAACGCCGTCTCCGGGCTGCTCCGGATGTCGACCTACATCGGGGTCAGCCACCAGTACAAGGTCGAGGGTCCGGGGGGCCACGAGCTCACCGTCTGGGTCCAGAACCTCGGCGTCGAGTCCGCGCCGCGTCCCGGGGAGCGGGTGCGGCTGTCCTGGCAGTTGCAGTACACGTTCGCGGTTCAGCCGCAGGCCGGGCTGACGGATGAGGAGGAGCAATGAGCGAGTTCCAGGGGCGATCGACGCCCGAGGGCCGGATGCAGGAGATCATGCGCCGTCGCCTCACCCGGCGCAGCCTCCTGAGGGGGGCGGGCGCCGGCGTGGCGGGCATCAGCTTGGCCTCCTTCCTCGCCGCCTGCGGGAGCGGGGACGGCGGCTCCGGCGGCGGTGGCGACGGTGGCGACGGCGGGACGGACCCGAGCCAGATCTTCTCGACACCCGACGCGGAGCAGCACGTCGAGTTCGCCAACTGGCCGCTGTACATCGACAAGGCGAAGGACGACAGCGGAACCGTGTTCAATCCCTCGCTCCGCCAGTTCACGGACGACACGGGCATCAGCGTGAACTACCTGGAGATCATCCAGAGCAACGAGGAGTTCTTCGCCCGGATTCAACCCGTGCTCGCCGCCGGCGACTCGACCGGCTACGACATCATCGTCATCACGAACGGGCGGCAGCTCACGGCGCTGATGGCCAACGAGTGGGTCCTGCCCCTCGATCCGGCCAAGCGTCCGAATTTCGACGCCAACGGCGCGGCCTGGGCCAAGAGCCCGATCTACGACCAGGGGAACGCGCACTCGATGGCGTGGCAGTCCGGGATCACGGGGATCGCCGTCAACCATGATCTCGCCACCGGCGAGATCACGAAGATGGAGGACCTGCTCGACTCCAGCAAGCTGCCCGACGCGAGCGTGGGGATGATCTCCGGCGACGCCGCGGACTGGACGATGATCAACCTGGGCATCGACCCGACGACGTCGGGACCGGCGGAGTGGCAACAGGCCGCCGACTGGCTGAGCCAGCTCCGCGAAGCGCCGACGTTCCGCAAGTTCTACGACCAGGGCTACGCCGACGACATGACGTCGGGGAACCTCGGGGCCACGATGGCGTGGTCGGGCGACGTCCTGTACTACGCGCAGTGGGCGGGCTACGACAACCTCGAGTTCGTGTTCCCCGAGGGCGGCGCGCTGCTGTGGATCGACAACATGATGATCCCGGCCGGGGCCCAGCATCCCGTCAGCGCGTACACGCTGATGGACTACGTGTACAAGCCCGAGATCGCCGCGATGATCACCGAGTTCGTCCTGTACATGTCGCCGTGCCCGTCGACGAGCGACGTGATCTCGCAGGATGCGGACAAGGCGGAGGCGGACGGCTCGAAGGGGCTCGCCAACAAGCTCCGCCTCACGGCCCAGAGCCCGTTCCTGTATCCGGACGATGCGTTCCTGGCGAAGACGTCGTTCGGGTTCAGCGATTGGACGGACGAGGCGGCCTCCGAGTGGGACTCCATCTTCAACTCGGTCATCTACGGCTGAGGATGCTCGGAGCGGCGGGCCGTCGATGAGCGCCGATGCGCCTCCCGTCGTGCGCGGAGGCGGCGGGTCGGTCCGCAAGCGACTGATCCCCTACGCGCTGGCCTCCCCCGGCCTGGGATGGCTCGTCGTCCTGTTCCTCCTGCCCATGGTGTTCATGGTGACCACGGCGCTGTCGAGCGGCGGACTGATCTCGGGCGGCTTCCACTTCGCCTGGGACTGGAGCAACTTCGAGGCCGTCTCGGAGAACCGCGCCTACTACGTGCGCTCGATCGAGTACTCGTTGCTGACCACGGTCTTCGCGCTGCTGCTGTCGTACCCGCTCGCGTACTGGATCGCGTTCCACGGCGGCCGGTTCAAGTCGACGCTGCTCTTCCTGGTCCTGCTGCCGTTCTTCGTGTCCTACGTGGTGCGGACGGTGCAGTGGCGATTCATCCTGGCCGACCACGGGATCCTGTTCGGGCCGCTCAAGAACCTCGGGCTGCTCCCGGACAACTTCCACGTCCTGGCCACGTCGATCTCGGTCGTCGCGGGCATGACCTACAACTTCCTGCCGTTCACCATGTTCCCGCTCTATGTCGCGCTCGAGCGGATCGATGGGTCGCTGGTCGAGGCGGCGAAGGATCTGTACGCGAGCAAGAGGCAGGCCTTCCTCAAGGTCGTGCTGCCGCTCTCGCTCCCCGGCGTGTTCGCGGCGTCGCTGCTGACGTTCGTCCCCGCCACGGGCGACTACGTCGAGGCGGAGATCCTCGGGTCCCCGAGCACGACGATGATCGGGAACATCATCCAGCGCAAGTTCCTGGTGGAGCTGAACTACCCGCAGGCGGCGGCGCTCTCGATCGTGCTCATGATCGGGATGCTGGTCCTGGTGAGCATCTACGCGCGGGTCCTCGGGACGGAAGAGGTCGCCTCGGCGGCCGCGGCGGGACCATGAGCGCGGTCGCGACGGCACCGGTGACCCCGACGGCGGCCGACCGCCCGCCCCTCAACGAGCCGAGGAAGCGGGTCACCAGGTTGGTGCTGCCCGTCTACGCCGTCGTCATGATGGTCTACCTGGCGAGCCCGATCTTCCTGATGATCCTGTACGGGTTCAACAACGTCCCGAACCCGCCCGGGCGCCAGGCATCGAGGTTCTACGGGTGGACGACCCAGTGGTGGAGGAACCTGTTCGACGTGCCCGAGCTCAGCGCGGCGCTGCGGCACTCGATCAGCATCGCGATCCCGAGCGCGATCGTGGCGACGCTCATCGGTACGCTGCTCGGGCTGGTGTTGGGCCGCTATCGCTTCAAGGGGCAGGCACCGACGATGTACGTGATCTTCCTGGCGATCGCCGTCCCCGAGATCGTGCTGGGGTCCTCCCTCCTCAGCGGGTTCGTCAAGGCCCAGACGCCGCCGCTCGGGTTCTGGACGCTCATCCTGTCCCACATCACCTTCAGCATCCCGTTCGTCGCCGTGACCGTGCGGGCCCGGGTGCAGGGGATGGACCGATCCCTGGAGGACGCGGCGCAGGATCTGTTCGCGAGCCCGGTCGTCGCGTTCTTCAAGGTCACCCTGCCGCTCATCCTGCCGGGGATCCTGGCGGGGGGGATGCTGGCGTTCGTCCTGTCGCTCGATGACTTCGTCATCTCGAACTTCGTCTTCGGCAGCTACGTGACGTTCCCCATCTGGGTGTTCGGCGCGACCCGGATCGGCCTGCCTCCACAGGTCAACGTGATGGGGACGCTGCTGTTCGCGGCGGGCATCATCCTGGCCGTGATGACGGCGCTGCTGCAGCGGCGCGAGGCGAAGGCGTAGTTCCCGCGGCCGGGACCCTCAACGCTCGTGAAAACCTTCACAAGCGACACCCGAAACGGCCTTCTACCAGGGCAAACGGGTCGGTCCGACCTTTGACGGCCGATTGGGCCACGTCTATACTCACGCTCCCATGCCCGAGCCTGAGCCGAGGAACGCATGGTCCGGCATGGGGGTCGGTTGGGCGATCGCCAGCACGATCGTGGCGGGCATCGCCGCGGTGGGCGGCCTCGGGTACCTGGTGGACCTGCTCGTCGGCACGGACCAGCACGTCTTCGCCGGGTTGGGGTTCCTGATCGGCGGGTTCGGCGGCATGTACGTGGTCTTTCTCAGGTGGGGGAGGGGGAACGGCGAGGATGGTTGAGCCCGAGCGCGAGCTCGTTCGCCGGGCTTCTCCGTTCATCCCCGTGGCGATCGCCGTCGCGTTCGGCGTGGGGGCGGTGGCCGCCGGAACGGACGCCGCCTGGTCGGCCTCGATCGGCGTGGCGGTCGTGGCCGCGAACTTCGTGGCGAACGCCCTGTCCATCGCCTGGGCGGCCAGGATCTCGCCGACGCTCGTGGCGGCCGTCGCGCTCGGCGGGTTCTTCCTGCGGATGGCCGTGATCGTGATCGCCCTGGTACTGCTGAACACGCTCGGATGGTTCTCGCCCACCGCGTTCGCGCTCACGGTGGTTCCGGCCACGGTCGTGCTGCTCGTGTTCGAGGCCCGCGCACTCGGCGGCCGGATGCAGGCCGACCTGTGGTCGTTCGACGAGGCCCGACGTTGATCGGCGCGATCCTCGGCGCCGAGTTCGAGCCCCCCAGCACCAAGGACTTCGTCTTCGGATGCTGGGGCGGCGAGATCGACATCCTCGGATTCCACATCTGCCTGAACTTCATCACGTTCCTGGTCCTGCTCACGTTCATCACGTTTCTGGGCCTGTTCTATTTCGGCCTGCGCAAGCCTCGGGTCGTGCCCGGCAGGTTCCAGGCACTCATGGAGATGTCGATCGGGTTCGTCCGGGAGCAGATCGCGGTCCCCATGCTCGGCCCGCAGGCCGACCGGTACCTCCCGCTGCTCGCGTCCTTCTTCTTCTTCATCCTGATCGGCAACATGTTCGAGGTGATCCCCGGCTTCAACTTCTCCGCCAACAGCCGGGTGGCGACCCCGCTCACGCTGGCGATCATCTCGTGGGTCGTCTACAACGGGGCGGGGATCGCGAAGCACGGGTTCCTCGGCTACCTCAAGCACACGTGCATCATCGACGAGGCGCCGGCCATCCTCCGCTACACGCTGATGCTGCTGATCGAGTTCGTCTCGAACATCATCGTGCGGCCGATCACCCTGACCGTCCGACTCGCGGCCAACTTCCTCGCCGGTCACTTCCTGCTGGCGATCTTCTTCCTGGGGACGGTCTTCTTCCTCCAGGACGGACCGAAGACCTGGGTCCTGGTGGCGTTCTCGTTCCCGCTCTCCATCGTGGTCGTCGGTTTCGAGATCTTCGTCTCGATCCTGCAGGCATTCATCTTCACGATCCTCACCGCCTCCTACATCGGGCAGGCAGTGGCTGAGGAGCACTAGTCAAGGAGGCACAGGATGTTCCATGTGGTCGCTCAGGTCACCGGGGACCTCGACGCGCTCAAGACCGTGGGCAAGGGGCTGGTCATCGGGCTCGCGGCCATCGGGCCGGGGATCGGATTGGGGATCCTGATCGGCAAGTCGGTCGAGGCGATGGCGCGCCAACCCGAGTACGCCGGACAGGTCCGGACGACGATGTTCATCGGCATCGGTCTGATCGAGGCGCTCGCCCTGTTCGGCATCGCCTTCTCGTTCATCATCTAGGAGGCGAGGTCGTGTTCCCAGGCGCAACCTTCATCCTCGCCCAGGCCGCTGAGAGCGTCAGCGACAAGGAAGACCTGTATCCGCACGCGAGCGAGCTCATCGTCGGCGCGATCTGTTTCGCCATCCTGTTCTTCTTCATGTGGAAATGGGTGGTCCCGCAGGCCAACAAGATGCTCGAGGCGCGTCGCGAGAAGATCCAGGGCGACCTCGAGCATGCCGAGCAGACGCGCTCGGAGGCCGACCGCATGCTGGCCGACTACCGCGACCAGCTCTCCGGCGCTCGAGACGAGGCGAACCGGATCATCGAGGAGGCGCGCAAGACCGCCGACCAGCTCCGGCGGGACCTCCAGGCCAAGGCCGAGCAGGAGTCGCAGGTCATCGTGGCGCGCGCCCAGGACGAGATCCGAGCCGAGCGTGACCGCGTCCTTCAGGAGCTCGGCTCCCAGGTCGGCCAGATCGCCCTCGAGCTGGCCGGGCGCGTCGTAGGACGCTCGCTCGACGAGCAGGGCCACGAGCGTCTGGTCGACGAGTACATCGAGCTCGTCGGCGGCGCGGCCGGCAACGGCGCCTCGAAAGGGGAGTAGGTGGCCGAGCGCGACGAGTTGGTCCGGGGCTACGCGGAGGCCCTGTTCGCCGTGGCGGATGCCGAGGAGGAGCTCGGCGCCGTGGAGGACCAGCTCTACGCGTTCGGCAAGCTGGTCGAACGCGACGCGAAGGTTCGAGACGCCCTGGCCGACCCCGCGCTCCCGGTCGAGAACAAGAAGGGCCTGATCCGCGACCTCCTCGGCGAGCGGGCCAACCCCGTCGCGGTCAACCTCCTCGGCCTGATCGTCGACCTCGAGCGCGGCCGCGACATCGGTCACATCGTCGAGGGATTCGTGGCCGTCGCGGCGGAGCGCCGCAAGCACCAGCTGGCCGAGGTGCGCTCCGCCGTGCCGCTGGACGCCGCGCGGCGCGAGCAGCTCGCCGCCGCCCTGTCCAAGGCCACCGGCCGGACGGTCGAGGTCAAGGTCGTCGTCGACCCCAGCGTGATCGGCGGCGTCGTCGCCCGGCTCGGGGACGAGGTCTTCGACGGCACGATCCGCACCCGGCTGCGCGAGGTGCGCGAGCGGCTGGCCGGCACCTGAGGCAACCCCAGACCGACGAAGAGGAACGAGGAGCGATGGCGCTGAACATCGAAGCGTTCGACCCGAAGCGGATCGCCGAGGCCCTGCGGCGCAACGTGGAGGGCTGGACCCCGTCGGTCGAGCGCGAAGAGGTGGGCCGGGTCCTCCTCGCGGGCGACGGCATCGCGCGGGTCAAGGGCCTGCCGAACGCGATGGCCAACGAGCTGCTCGAGTTCCCCGGCGGCGTCCTCGGCCTGGCGTCCAACCTGGACGAGGACGACATCGGCTGCATCATCCTCGGCGAGTCCGAGCACATCGAGGAGGGGGATCTCGTCAAGCAGACGGGGCGGGTCCTCTCGGTGCCGGTGGGGGACGGGTTCCTCGGCCGGGTGATCGACCCGCTCGGCAACCCCATCGACGGGAACGGGCCGATCCAGGCGGCCGATCGGCGTATCCTCGAGGTCCAGGCGGCGAACGTGATCGATCGCCAGCCGGTGAAGGAACCGCTGCAGACCGGGATCGCGGCGATCGACGCGATGACGCCGATCGGGCGGGGCCAGCGCGAGCTCATCATCGGCGACCGGCAGACGGGCAAGACCGCGATCGCGATCGACGCCATCATCGCCCAGCGCGACAACTGGGCGAGCGGCGACCCCAAGCGGCAGGTCCGGTGCATCTACGTCGCGGTCGGCCAGAAGGCGTCGACCGTGGCCGAGGTCGTGGAGACCTTCCGCGCCAACGGCGCCCTCGACTACACGGTGATCGTGAACGCGTCGGCCTCCGACCCGGCGCCGTTCCAGTACATCGCGCCGTACTCGGGCGCGGCCCTCGGCGCGTACTGGATGTACGAGGGCCTGCACGCCTTGGCGGTCTACGATGACCTGTCGAAGCAGGCCACCGCCTACCGGACGCTGTCGCTGCTGCTGCGGCGGCCGCCCGGACGCGAGGCCTATCCGGGCGACGTGTTCTACCTGCACTCGCGGCTGCTCGAGCGCGCCGCCAAGCTCTCGGACCGGCTTGGCGGAGGTTCGCTCACCGCGCTGCCGATCATCGAGACCAAGGGCAACGACGTGTCGGCGTACATCCCCACCAACGTCATCTCGATCACGGACGGCCAGATCTACCTGGAGCCCGACCTGTTCTTCGCCGGCGTGCGGCCCGCGATCAACGTCGGCATCTCGGTGTCGCGGGTCGGCGGCAACGCCCAGATCAAGGCGATGAAGAAGGTGGCCGGGCGGCTGCGCATCGACCTCGCGCAGTACCGGGCGCTCGAGGCGTTCGCCCAGTTCGGCTCCGAGCTCGACAAGGCCTCGCAGCGCCAGCTGGCGCGGGGCGCTCGGGTCGTCGAGATCCTGAAGCAGCCCCAGTACCGGCCGGCGTCCGTCGAGCGCCAGGTGGTGGCGATCTGGGTGGGGACGGGTGGGTACCTCGACGACCTGGTGGTGGAGGACGCGAGGCGCTTCGTCGACGAGTTCCTCGACCGGCTCGCCGCCGGGACCAAGGTCCTGGACTCGATCCGCGAGTCCGGGGATCTCTCGGACGAGACCGAGGCCACGTTGAAGCAGGCCATCGAGGACTTCACCCATGCCTTCGCGGCCACGGATCCCGACGCGGGAAGCGAGCACGGGGCGGGCCCCGGCGGCGCGCGCGATGCGATCCGCGAGGACGTCGGGTGGGAGCGAATCTCCTCCCACGACGACGTCGACGACGCCGAGGTTCCGGGCGAGTAGCGGATGGGTGCGCAGCTCCGGGTCGTCCGCCGGCGGATCCGCTCGGTCCAGTCGACGATGAAGATCACGCGGGCCATGGAGCTCATCGCGGCCTCGCGCATCGTGAAGGCCCAGCAGCGTGTGATCGAGGCCCGGCCCTACGCCGACCTGCTCACGTCGGCCATGGAGGACGTCGCCCGGCAGACCGGGTTCCTCGTCCACCCCCTGCTGGAGGAGCGGGAGCACCCCGAGCGGGCCGGGGTCCTCGTGATGACCTCGGACCGGGGGCTCTCGGGCTCGTACAACGCCAACGTCCTCAAGCGGGCCGAGGCGGTGCTCGGCCGCGTCCGGCGCGCCGGCCACGAGCCCGTGATCTACGCAGTCGGCAAGAAGTCGATCGGGTACTTCCGGTTCCGCGCGGTGCCGGTCGAGGCGTCGTGGTCCGGTTTCTCGGAGGTGCCGAACTACCCGGCCGCCGAGGAGATCGGCGCGCGATTGATCCGGGACTTCGCGGAGCGCCGGATCGACCAGCTCTTCGTCGTCTACACCGATTTCCGGACGTCGTTCACGTTCCGCGCCACGGACAAGCGGTTCCTGCCGATCGCGCCCGAGGAGGTCGGTCATCCGGAGGGCCCGCCGAGCGCGGAGTACCTGTTCGAGCCGGAGCCGGCGGAGATCCTCGACGACCTGCTTCCCCAGTACGTCGTGACGAAGATCTTCTTCGCGCTGCTCGAGTCCGCGGCGTCCGAGAACGCGGCGCGCCAGCGGGCCATGGCCGCCGCGACCGACAACGCCGAGGAGCTCATCAAGGTGCTTACCCGGCAGGCCAACCGGGCCCGCCAGGACGAGATCACCACGGAGATCATGGAGATCGTGGGCGGCGCCGAGGCGCTCGCGCACGCAGAGGAGTGAGCGATGGCTGACAACGAGCACCCGAACGGCCGCGTGGTCCGCGTGATCGGGCCGGTCGTCGACGTGGGATTCCCGCCCCATGAGCTTCCCGAGGTCAACACCGCCCTCGAGGTCGACCTGACGCTCGAGGGCGTCACGACGACGATCACGTGCGAGGTCGCGCAGCATATCGGCGAGGGCTCGGTCCGTACGATCGCGATGAAGCCCACCGACGGGCTCGTGCGTGGCGCGCCGGTCCGCAACACGGGCGCGCCGATCAGCGTCCCGGTCGGGGAGGGCGTGCTCGGTCACGTCTACAACGTGCTCGGCGAGCCGCTGGACACGGACGCCTCGAACATCCACGTCACCGAGCGATGGCCGATCCACCGGGATCCGCCGCCGTTCGACGAGCTCGAGCCGGAGCAGGTCATGCTCGAGACGGGCATCAAGGTCATCGACCTGCTCGAGCCCTACGTCCAGGGCGGCAAGATCGGGATGTTCGGCGGCGCCGGCGTGGGCAAGACCGTCATCATCCAGGAGATGATCCGGCGCCAGGCCGAGCAGCACGGCGGCGTGTCGGTGTTCGCCGGCGTGGGTGAGCGGACCCGCGAGGGCAACGACCTGTTCCTGGACATGACCGAGTCCGGCGTGATCGAGAAGACCGCCCTGGTGTTCGGTCAGATGGACGAGCCCCCCGGGGTCCGGCTCCGCGTGGCCCTGTCCGCGCTCACGATGGCGGAGTACTTCCGCGACGTCGAGCGCAAGGACGTCCTGCTGTTCGTCGACAACATCTTCCGGTTCACGCAGGCCGGCTCGGAGGTCTCGACGCTGCTCGGCCGGATGCCGTCGGCGGTCGGGTACCAGCCGACGCTGGCCGACGAGATGGGGGACCTGCAGGAGCGGATCACCTCGACGAAGGGACGGTCGATCACCTCGCTGCAGGCGATCTACGTCCCCGCCGACGACATCACGGATCCGGCGCCGCACACGGCGTTCGCGCACCTGGACGCGACGACGGTCCTGTCGCGCGACATCGCGTCGCTGGGGATCTATCCGGCGGTCGACCCGCTCGACTCCACGAGCCGGATCCTCGACGCGCGCTACGTGGGGCAGGACCACTACGACACCGCCCGGCGCGTGCAGGAGATCCTCCAGCGGAACAAGGACCTCCAGGACATCATCGCGATCCTCGGCGTCGACGAGCTCTCCGAGGAGGACAAGGTCATCGTGGCCCGGGCCAGGCGGATCCAGCTGTTCCTGTCGCAGCCCTTCTTCGTGGCCGAGCAGTTCACCGGGATCCCCGGAAAGTACGTGCCGGTCGACGAGATGATCGCGTCGTTCAAGGGCCTGTGCGACGGCGAGTACGACCATCTGCCCGAGCAGGCGTTCCTTCTGGTGGGGGGCATCGAGGAGGCGGTCGAGGCGGCGAAGAAGATGGAAGAGGCCGCCTAGCCTTGGCCACGATGGACGTGCACCTCGTCACGCCCGAGCGGGAGGTGTGGACCGGCCGGGCCCAGATGGTCGTGGCCAAGGGGGTCGAGGGCATGGTGGGCATCCTGCCCGGCCACGCCCCGCTCCTGATCCGCCTCGCGATCTCGGAGATGAAGCTCCAGCTCGAGGACGGGAGGTGGGAGTTCGCGGTGGCGGACGGGGGGTTCCTGCACGTCACGACCGGCGAGGAGGGAACCCGCGTCGACATCCTGGCGTCCCACGCGCAGATGGCGGGCGAGATCGACGCGGTCGCGGCGCAGGCCCGTGTGGCGGAGCTCGAACGTCAGCTCGCGCAGCACGCGGACGCGGGAGCCGCGGTCGAGCTGGCCAAAGCCCACGCCCGGGCGAACCTGCGCCGGTGAGGGTCCTGGGGGCCGCGCTCCCGCGGCCCTAGGATGGGAGGCACATGGATCGACTCCTGGTGACGGGGGGGACGAGCCTTCAGGGTGTCGTGCCCATCGCCGGCGCGAAGAACTCGGCGCTGAAGCTCATGTCGGCCGCGCTCCTTGCTCGCGGTCGGACCACGATCCACAACGTCCCCCGGATCCAGGACTGCGTGACGATGGTCGAGGTGCTCGAGGGTCTGGGCGCCGCGTGCCTGTGGGAGGACGGCACGCTCGTCGTCGATACGACCTCGGTGGAGCCGCTCGAGACCCCTTACGAGCTGGTGAGCCGGATGCGCGCCTCGATCCTGGTCCTCGGCCCGCTCCTGGCCCGGTTCGGCCACGCGCGGGTGGCGATGCCCGGCGGGTGCAACATCGGATCGCGCAAGATCGACCTCCACGTCCGCGGCCTCGAGAAGATGGGCGCGCGCTTCTCCTCCGAGCACGGCTATCTCGAGGGGACCACCGCCGGTCTCCGCGGCGCGATCATCTCGCTCGACTTCCCGAGCGTCGGGGCGACCGAGAACGTGATGATGGCCGCCGTCGCCGCGCGGGGCACGACCGTCATCGAGAACGCCGCCCGCGAGCCCGAGCTCTCGGACCTCGCCGCCTTCCTGTCGTCGATGGGGGCCAGGATCGAGGGGGTCGGAACCCCCACCGTGGAGATCGAGGGCATCGACGAGTTCCGGCCGACCGAGCACACGGTCCTGCCGGACCGGGTGGAGGCCGGCACGTTCGCCGTCGCGGCGTGCGTCACGGGCGGCAGCGTGGTGTTGGACGGCGCCCGCAGCGATCACATGGACCTGGTCTTCTCCAAGCTCGCGGACGCGGGGGCCGACGTGCTCGCGGTCGAGGGCGGCGTGGCGGTGTCCATGGAGCGCCGGCCCCGCGCCGTCGACCTCGTGACCCTGCCGTACCCGGGCTTCCCCACGGACCTGCAGCCCCAGATGATGGCGCTGCTCGCGATCTCCGACGGGACGAGCATCGTCACCGAGAACGTGTTCGAGAGCCGGTTCATGTTCGTCGACGAGCTGAACCGGATGGGCGCCGACATCCGTACCGAGGGGCACCACGCCGTGATCCGCGGGGTCGACCGGCTCTCGGCCGCTCCCGTGCGCGCCCTGGACATCCGAGCCGGCGCCGCCATGGTGATCGCCGCGCTCTCGGCCGACGGGGTGACCGAGATCAACGACATGTACCACGTCGATCGCGGCTACCAGGACTTCGAGGCGAAGATGACCGCGCTCGGCGCCCGGGTCCGTCGCGAACGCCAGCTCTCGCCCGCCCTGTCGTGACCCGCGCGCGTCTCGGCGCGCTTCTCGGCGTGTGCGCGCTCGTGTGGATCCCGGCGTCGACCGTCCCCTCCCGCGCCGACCTCGCGGCCGCCAAGGAGGCCTACGTCTTCCTCGTCGAGGGCGTGGCGTTGCCCGACCTCCTGCCGATCCCCGGCGGCGGCGTCGCCCTGCTGAGCGGCGGCGCCGACCTCCCCGGGCGGCTCCGATCCCTGGCCCGCGACCCCGCGGTCCACGTCGTGGACCTCGGCTCCCTCGAGGGACCGGGCACCGGGGACGCGGCCGTCCCCGTCGTGGACGGCGACCGGCTCCTGCGGGCCTGGGACGCGATCCGGGCCGAGCTCCGCGCGTCGAGGGCGACCCGCGTGCTCCTGGTGATCGCCTCGACGACCCCCCCGAGCGGGTATCCGGCCCCGGTCACGCCGATCGCCCTGGCTGCGGGCGACCCAGCGACGCTCCTGCCGGCGGGCCCCGGGCCGGTGGCCGTGGTGGGGAGCGAGCTGCACGCGCTGACCTCGGACTCCACCCGGCGAACCGGCGTCGTCGTGGGAGCGGACGTCGTCCCGACCGTTCGGGCGTTCCTCGGCCTGCCCGAGGGGGACGACGGGTTCCCCATCCGTTCCACCGACGACCCGTGGCCGTTCGAGCTGCACGAGCGGTACCTGGCGCAGCGGCAGCTCTACGTGCCGATCGGGACGGCGGCGGCGCTGTACCTCACCGCCGCCGGCCTGCTCGGGGTCGCGTTCCTCGTCACCCGCCGGCGGGTCCCGCAGGGGTGGCGGCGGGTGGCCGCCTGGGGGACGCTCTCGGTGCCGATGCTGGCCACCGGGATGCTCGCGGCCGGACACCTCCCCGACCTGTCCTATGCCACCGCCGTGCCGATGATCGCGATCGTCACGGTGTTCGGGACGATGGCGTTCTCGCCGCTCGAGCGGGCGGACCCCACGCTGATCCCGGCGGGGATCGGCGCCGCCGTCCTCGGCCTCGGCGTCGTCGAGGCCATCCTCGGCTGGTCGGGGATGCTCACGCCGTTGCTGGGGGGCTCCCAGCTCGACGGCGGCCGCTTCTACGGCCTGCCGAACGTGGCGATCGGCCTCCTGGTGGGTGCCGCGCTGTGGGTGGCGCAGCGGCTGCGAACGCGCGACGGCTTCGTGCTCCTGTGCCTGCTGGGGCTGTTCGCCGGGCTCCCGTTCGTGGGTGCGAACCTCGGCGGCGCGGTGACCGCCTTCGCCGCCGCCGGGCTGTGGCTCGCCGTCCGCCGGCGGGAACGCCTGGGCGCGTGGCGGGGCGCCGGCGTCGCGCTCGGCGTGACGGCGGTCGGCGCCGCGGTGATCCTGGTGGCGCACGCGATCTCGCCGGTCCAGACGCACGTCTCCCGACTCGAGCAGAGCGGTGGCGGGGTCGGCGGCATCCTGGACAAGGTCGGCGATCGTCTCCAGGTCGGGTTCGACCTGATCGCGCGGAGCCCGGCGGCGCTCGTTCCCGTGCTCGGGCTCCCCGTCGTGCTGTTCTTCGTGCTGCGGCCGCCCGCCGTGATCGCCGCCACGTTCGAGCGGTGGCCGGCGTGGCGGGACGCCGTGCTGGTGACGATCCTCGCCGGGATCGTCGCGTACGTGGTGAACGACTCCGGCCCCGCGGCGGCCGGCCTGGCCTTCGGTCTCGGCCTGGGCGGGATGCTGGCCGTGTCGCTCCTCGCCGTCCGGGGCAAGATGGAGGGGCCATGAGCGCCGATCAGGTCCCGCCGCGGCCCGACGGCGTGCTCCCCGTGCCGCCGCCGCCCGCTCGCGCCGCCGGGAGCGGGATGGGCGGCCGCCCCACCGCCACCTGGAACCTGTGGGAGGCCGTCGGGATCTACGTGCTGGCCCTGTTGATCGGCGGCATCGCCGCGGTTCCGGTCCTGGCGCTCCTGGGCGAGACCGACGCCGCGGACCTGTCCGCCTCGGCCGTCGCCGCGATCGTCACCGTGGGGGTTCTCCTGGCCTGGCTCACCCACTCGCACCGGACGTGGCGAGAGGTGATCGGCCTTCCCGCTCCGGGGACCTGGTGGCGCGAGATCCGGTCCGCCGTGGGGTTTGGCCTGCTGCTCTACCCCGTGATGGCCTTCGGGGTGGGTCTCGTCGTGAGCGCCCTGCTCTCCGCCGTTTCCGGACACACGGCGCAGACCCCGGAGCAGGTGCCGCCCGATCTGCCGGCGCTGGGGGTGGCGGTGGCCGTGCTCTACGCCATCGTGATCGCCCCGATCCACGAGGAGCTCTTCTTCCGCGGCATCTTGTTCCGGGCGGCCGGGGACCGGTACGGTCTCGTCGCCGGGCTGCTCGTGTCGGGGCTCGGCTTCGCGCTGATCCACTACGTCCCCGATCCCTGGCAGGACGCGCTGCTCTTGATGGGCGTGATGTTCTTCAACGGGATGGCGCTGGCGTGGTGGTACGCGCGGAGGGGGACCATCGTGGCCTCGATGGTGGCGCACATGACGTTCAACGTGATCGGCCTGACCCTGATCCTGGCGCTGGGGTCGTAGGTCGGCCGCGGGATGGTCCGAGAGGGGAGAGGGGATCGATGGCGCTGTTCCCGAGCGAGGAGTGGGTCTCGGTCTACCGGGATCGCATCAACGGGTCGGCCGACTACCGTGACGCCGCCGCCACCTGGGAGGGCGCGGTCGCGTTCGTCTTCGAGGCCGAGCCCGACCACGGCGTGCCGCAGGACCTGTGCGCGTACCTCGACCTGTGGCACGGCGAGTGCCGGCGGGCGGCGATGCTCGGGGCCGACGACACCGGAGAAGCTCCCTTCGTGATCCGGGCGCCGTACTCCCGGTGGAAGGAGGTCGTGCGCGGCGATCTCGACCCGGTCAAGGGCATGATGCAGGGCAAGCTGAGGTTGGAGGGGGACCTGGCGACGATCGTGCGGTACGTGCGGGCGGCCAACGAGCTCGTCCACCTCACGATGCAGGTGCCGACCGAGTTCCTCGACGAGCGGCCCACCGCGACGGCCTGATCCCGTGCGCGCGGTCGTCTTCCGGGGGCCGGGGGTCGTCGAGGTCGCCGACGTCCCCGAGCCCGAGCTGCTCGATCCGCGGGACGCGATCGTCCGGGTCTCGACCGCCGCGATCTGCGGATCCGACCTGCACTTCTTCCACGGGAAGGCGCCGCTCGAGCTGGGCGACACGATGGGCCACGAGGCGGTGGGGTTCGTCGAGCACGCCGGTGACGGACTCCGGCGCGCCTGGGCCGGCCGCAGGGTCGTGGCCGCGTTCAACATCGCCTGCGGGACGTGCTGGTTCTGCGCCCACGGCCAGAGCCAGCTCTGCGAGGACGCGCGCATCCTCGGGGCGGGCCTGTTCGGCGGCGCCCTGGGCGGCGCGCAGGCCGAGCTCGTGCGGATCCCCGACGCCGACGTGAACCTGCTCGCGGTCCCCGACGACGTCGAGGACGAGCGCGCCATCTTCGTGGGCGACGTGCTCTCGAGCGCGTTCCACGCGGCCACGGTGGCGGCGATCGAGCCCGGCGAGACGGTCGCCGTCCTCGGGGCGGGCCCCGTCGGGTACCTGGTCGCCCAGGCCGCGATGACCCACGGGCCGGCCGAGGTGATCTCGATCGACCTCGAGCCTGACCGACTCGCCCTGGCCGAGGCCTCGGGCGCCGTGCCGGTGAACGCCCGCGAGCGCAACCCGCAGAGCGCCGTGTTCGAGCGGACCGGCGGCCGGGGCGCGGACGTCGTGATCGAGGCCGTCGGAACGGCCACCGCCTTCGAGGAGGCGCTCGAGGTGGTGCGCCGGGGCGGGCGGGTCGTGGTCGTCGGCGTCTACGCGAGCGAGGTCGTCCAGGCGCAGCTCGGTGTGTGGTGGGCGCGCGCCCTCGACGTGCGGTTCACGGGCCTGTGCCCCGTGCACGGCGTGTGGGAGCGGGCGATGGCCGAGGTGCGACGCCGGGCGATCGATCCGCTCCCCCTCGTGTCGCACCGGCTCTCGCTCGAGGAGGCGCCGAAGGGGTACGAGCTCTTCGACGAGCGGCGGGCGACGAAGGTCCTGCTCGCGCCGTGACGCCGCCCATGCTGCTCGCCGACGACGAGCCGAACGCGTTCGCGGGGATGCTGGCCGGGCTGATCGAGGCGAACCTGGCCCGCCACCCGCGTCGCGCCTCCCTGCTGCGCCCGGCCACCGTGGAGCTCGAGGCCACCGACGCCGGCGTGGCGGTGGCCGTCCGTACCCGGCGGGGCGAGGTTCGGATCGCGAACGGGCCGGCGAACCCCGGGTTCGACGTCCGCATCCGCGCCGGCGGCCAGGACCTGCTCGCGCTCGCGGCGGCGCCGCTCCTGCTCGGGTACCCGAACCCGCTGCGACGGGACGGCCGGGCCGTTCTCGGTGGTCTGGCGCGGGGGCGGATCCGCGTCCATGGGCTCCTGCGCCATCCGGTCGTCCTGTCGCGGTTCGCCCGGCTGCTCTCGGTGACGTGATGGATACGTCGGCGACGATCCTTCCCGCCCCGCCTGTCCGGGAGCGGAGGTTCCTGCCGGCGCTCGTCGTCCTCGTCGTCCTTCTCGGCGTGGTGTTCGGCGGGTACGTGGCGGCGGCGGCGCTCTCGTCGCCCGCGGGTTCCCCCGTGGACGTGGCCGGCCTGGTCCGCATCCGGCCCCTGTCGGGTTGGGAGCTGGCGCGCCGCTTCGGGGATCCGCCGGGGGTCCGGCTGACGCGGGGGAGTGCCAGCCTGGACGTGGCGGCCGGGGCGTTCTCGGGACCGTCGGCCGAGCTCCTGGAGGGGTACGTGCGGGAGGTGATCGAGGCGCAGGGCGACCAGGTCTCGGTCTCGCGGGTCGAGACGGTCTCGCTCGTGTCGGGGCTGGAGGGATCACAGGTCTCCTACGTCGGGGTGTTCGGCCGGGGCCAGACGCCGATCGAGGGCCGGCTCACCGCGGTGGTCTCCGCATCGGGCGTCGGGGTGGTCTTCGACGGCTGGGCCCCGAACGGGCTGCTGCGGTACGCGCAGGAGGACCTCCAGACGATGATCGAGCGCGCGGAGGTGGCGTGATGGCGGTCGCGCCGGCGCCCCCGAGGATCCGAGCCGGCTGGGGCGGGCAGGCCTCGCTGTTCCAGACACGCCAGCCCGCCTTCTGGCTGTACGCGGCGATCGTCGCCGTGACCGGCTCGTACGCGTGGCAGGAGCAGCGCCTGTTCAGCGAGCTCTCGCCGTCGGGGTGGGCGCTGTCGTGGCTCCTGCTGCTCGTGTACGCGCTGCCGCTGTTCCTCGGGATCTACCTGCTGGACCTGTACGAACGCGAGCCCCTGTCCCTGGTGCTCGGGGCGCTCGTGTGGGGCGGCGTGGCCGCGACCGTCCTGTCGGCGCTGGCGAACCAGGGGTGGGGGCTGGTCGTGGCCCGGCTGGCGAGCCCGGAGTTCGCGTCGCGCTGGACGGCGGCGCTCACGGCGCCCTTCGTCGAGGAGACGACGAAGGTGGCCGGCGTCGTGCTGATCTACCTCATCGCCCGTCGCGAGATGGACGACGTGATGGACGGGTTCGTGTACGGCGCGATGGTGGGGCTCGGCTTCGCCGTCGTCGAGGACGTCTTCTACTTCGTCGCCATCTTCGGAGGCTCGCCGGCCGGTGTGATCGCCGGGTTCTACGTCCGGATCGTCTCGAGCGGCCTCTACGGGCACGTCCTGTACACCGGGCTGTCGGGGATGGGGGTGGCGTACTTCACCTCGCGCGCCGGCGAGGAGCCTTTCCACCGAAGGCTGCTCGTCGCGACCCTGCTCTTCGCCGCCGGCGTCGGCGGCCACTTCCTGTGGAACTCGCCGCTGCTCAACTTCTTCCCGGGCAGCGTGCAGGGCCCGGTGGATTGGCTCCGGATCCCGCTCGCGGCGGCGGTGAAGGGATTGCCGCTGCTCGCCTTCGTGGTCGTCCTCGTCGCGCTGGCGCATCGGCGGGAGCGCGTCTGGCTCGGCGCCGCGCTGAGATCGGAGGCGGATACGCCGGCTCTGTCGCGGACCGAGCTGGGCATCCTCCTCGACGCGGGCGCCCGACGACGTTCGCGACACGACATGCGCGTGCGGGCGGGAGACGGCGCGGCCCGGCTGCTCAGGCGGCTGCAGCGGGAGCAGGTCAACCTGGCCATGGTCCGGTCGCGCGTGGCGGAGGGCGACGACCCGGCGCTCGTCCGGCAGCGCCAGCTGTGCAAGTCGCTGCGGGACGCGCTGTTCGCCATCCCGGGCGCCGCGCCCGCGGCGGACGCACCCTGACGCCACCCCGAGCCGCGCGTAGGCTCCGGCCGTGAACCTCGTCGACGGCGTTCGCGGCGGGGATCCCCGGGCCATCGCCCGGGCGATCTCGATGGTGGAGGACGGCGCCGAGGGTCTGGCCGAGCTCTCCGCGGCCCTCTTCCCACACACCGGAAGGGCGGCCACGATCGGGCTCACGGGGTCGCCGGGGGTCGGCAAGTCGACGCTCGCGGCGGAGCTGGTGCGCGTGGCGCGGGAGCACGGCCGGACCGTCGCGGTCCTCGCGATCGACCCCACGTCCCCGTTCAGCGGCGGCGCGCTCCTCGGCGATCGCCTCCGGATGCAGGCGCATGCCACCGACCCCGGCGTGTTCATCCGCTCGATGGCGACGCGCGGGCACCTCGGCGGGATGGCCCTGGCGGCGCCGGAGGCGGTCCGGATCCTGGATGCCTCGGGTCACGACGTCGTGATCGTCGAGACCGTGGGTGTGGGGCAGGCCGAGGTGGACGTGGCGGCCGCGACCGACACCACGCTCGTCGTCGTCTCGCCGGGGTGGGGCGATCAGGTGCAGGTGGCCAAGGCGGGGATCCTGGAGGTGGCGGACGTCTTCGTCGTGAACAAGGCCGATCGCGAGGGGGCGGACGGGGCCGCCCGTGACCTCGCGCAGATGATCCGCATGGGGGCCGAGCTCGCCTGGACGCCGCCCGTGGTGAAGGCCGCCGCGGCAAGCGGCGAGGGCGTCGAGGGCGTGTGGGAGGCGATCACGTCCCATCGGGCCCACCTCGAGGCGACGGGCGCTCTCGGCGCGGGCCGCCGCGAACGACTGGTCCACGAGGTCGAGAGCCTTGCCGCGGAGCGGTTCCGCGTCCGGATGCGCGAGCGGCTCGACGCCGACCCCACGCTCGCGGACGACCTGGCGGAGCGCAGGGTCGATCCGTACCGGGCCGCGGATATCCTGGTGGATCGGCTCCGGCAGAGCCTCGAGACGTAGGAGCGCGGACGTGGTCGAGCAGCGCGAGCGTCGCACCCCCGGCGCGGCGGGCCCGGATGAGGTCCGAACGCTGTCCGGCGAGCCCCTCGAGCCCGTGTACACGCCCGAGGACCTGGCGGGGTTCGATCCGGAGCGCAAGCTGGGCGATCCGGGCGCGTACCCGTTCACGCGGGGGGTGTACCCCACGATGTACCGGGGCCGGATGTGGACGATGCGCCAGTTCGCCGGCTTCGGGACGCCGGCGGAGACGAACGCCAGGTACCGGTACCTGCTCGAGCACGGCCAGGGTGGGCTCTCGGTCGCGTTCGACATGCCGACGCTCATGGGCCGGGACTCCGACGACCCGCGCGCCGAGGGCGAGGTGGGCCGGTGCGGCGTCGCCACCGACACGCTGGAGGACTTCGACGACCTGTTCGCCGGCATCCCCCTCGGCGACATCAGCACCTCGATGACGATCAGCGGCCCGGCGGTGATCGTCTTCGCGTACTACCTCGCGGCGGCGGAGCGCCAGGGCGCGTCGTGGGAGGGACTCGACGGCACCCTGCAGACGGACATCCTGAAGGAGTACATCGCCCAGAAGGAGTGGATCTTCCCGCCGCGGCCGCACCTCCGGCTGATCGGCGACCTCATGGCGTTCTGCCTGGAGCGCACCCCCCGGTTCCATCCCCTCAGCGTGTCCGGGTACCACATCCGCGAGGCGGGGGCGAACGCGTGGCAGGAGCTCGCGTACACGCTCGCCGACGGGTTCGCCTACGTCGAGCTCGGGCAGCAGCGCGGCCTGGACGTCGACCGGTTCGCGCCGGGGCTGTCGTTCTTCTTCAACGCGCACGTCGACTTCTTCGAGGAGATCGCCAAGTACCGCGCCGCCCGCAGGATCTGGGCCCGGTGGCTGCGCGAGCGGTACGGCGCGACCGACGAGTCCTCGATGCGGCTGCGGTTCCACACGCAGACGGCGGGGGTCTCGCTGACCGCCCAGCAGCCCATGAACAATGTCGTCCGCACGGCCGTCGAGGCGCTCGCGGCGGTGCTCGGCGGGACGCAGTCGCTCCATACGAACGCGCTCGACGAGGTCCTGGCGCTGCCCACCGAGGAGGCGGCCAAGCTCGCCCTGCGCACCCAGCAGATCATCGCGTACGAGAGCGGCGTGGCGGACGTGATCGACCCGCTCGGCGGCTCGTACTTCGTGGAGACGCTGACCGATCGGATGGAGGAGCTCGCCGAGGCCGAGTTCGTTCGCATCCAGGCGATGGGGAACGGCTCGATGCTCGAGGGCGTGCTGGCGGGGATCGAGCGCGGGTACTTCCAGCAGGAGATCGCGGAGTCGGCGTTCCGCGAGCAGGAGCGGTACGAGCGCGGGGATCTCGTGAAGGTCGGGGTGACCCACTTCGTGGAGGAGGGGGAGGCGCCGATCGACGTCCTCGAGATCGGCCCCGACGTCGAGCGCGAGCAGGTCGAGCGGATCCGCGACGTCCGCACGCGGCGGGACGACGACGCGGCGGGCGCGGCGCTGGAGCGGCTCTCGGCTCTGGCGGCCACGGACGAGAACCTCGTCGAGCCGCTGGTGGCGTGCGCCCGGGCCCTGTGCACCGAGGGCGAGATCGTGGCGGCGCTCCGCCGGGTCTTCGGCGAGTACACGGAGACGCCCCGCTTCTAGCTCGCCGGGCGATCCGCCCGGGGCCGGCGCTCGAAGACCTTGCGAGCGGGCCCACTGGTCCTTCCTGCAGTTCGTGCCTGTTGCAGCTCGATGCAGCAACTCGGTAGACTCGTGCCCCCGAGCCCGCCCGAGGATGGCCCGACATGGTTCCGCGGGTTCGCGAGGGAGACGCGATGCTCCGACAACTGATCTCGGCGACCGACGCGGAGGCGTTCCGGATCGGGCTCGTCGCGACCACGTTCGGGTTCGGGCTCCGCCACGGCATCGACTGGGACCACATCGCGGCGATCACGGACATCACGACCTCCCAGGAGACCGGCCGGGTGTCGATGCTGTTCGCGACGCTGTACGCGCTCGGGCACGCGCTGGTCGTCTTCGTCCTCGGGGTCGCCGCGATCACCCTGGGAGACCTGCTCCCGAGCAGCGTCGACTCCATGATGGAGCGGATCGTGGGGGTGACGTTGATCCTCCTGGGGGTCTACGTGTTCTTCGCCCTGATCCGGGACCGCAGGGACTTCCGCATGCGGAGCCGTTGGATGCTGATCTTCGCCGGGGTCCGGGCCGGCTCCAGGTGGGTCCGCTCGCGCGTCGGATCGGCCCCCTCCCGGCCCGCCCTCGAGCCGCTGGAACACCAGCACGAGCACGTCTCGGGGACCCCTCACCACAGCGCGGTCGAGTCGCCCAAGCAGGCCGCGGCCACCCTCACGGCCGGTCCGCACGAGCACCTGCACCATCACGTCGGCGCCAAGGAGAGCGACGCGTTCATGAACTACGGCAAGGGCACGTCGTTCGTCGTGGGGATGATCCACGGCGTGGGCGCCGAGACCCCGACGCAGATCCTGATCTTCCTCGCCGCGGCCGGCGGGGGAGGGGTGACCGGGGGCGTGCTGCTGCTGTTCGTGTTCCTGGCCGGCCTGTTCGCCAGCAACTCGATCATCGCCCTCGCGTCGACCTACGGCTTCCTGGCCGCGGGCCGGAGCTTCCGGGTGTACGCGACCGTCGCCGTGCTGACGGGGACGTTCAGCCTCGTCATCGGAATGCTGTTCGTGGTCGGCAAGGGGACGTTCCTGCCGGCGATCTTCGGGGGCTGAACGCCTCGACCTCTGCGAGCGTCAGCCGGAAGCGGCGAGCTCGCGGCGACAGTCGGCACACAGCCCGCCGATCGCGAAGTGCGTGAGGTCGGGCTGGAACCCGTGGTGGCGCTCGATGAGCCGGACCAGCGCCTCGGCCTCGTCGATGGAGAGGTCGTCCTCGGCGCCGCAGTGGGAGCACGTGAGGTGGACGTGTCCGGCGTCCTCGGCGCGGTGGTACTCGGCCCCGCTTTCCATGTGGGCGTGGGCCAGCACGCCGACCTCCTCCAGGAGCGAGAGCGTCCGGTAGATCGTCGAGGCGTTCACGCCCGGCATCTCGCCCTGGACCTTCCGCGCCAGCGCGGTCGGCGAGATGTGGCCGTGGGTCCGCATGATCTCGGCCACGATGGCTCGCCGCTGCGGCGTCATCCGCAGGCCCCGGTCGCGAAGGACCTCGATGACGTCGAGGGTTGTGCGCTGGGCCATCACGGGCCGAGAGTAGCAGCAGGCTGTTGCAGGTGCAACGAGGCGCCGCCTCCTCGTGCGGGAGCGCGCCACGCGGTCTGCGAGGATAGGCGGCCATGGGAGAGCTGGTGCGGGTCGAGATCGACGGCGCGGTCGCCACGATCCGGATCGACCGGCCGCCGGCGAACGCGTTCGCCCGCCCCGTGTCGCTCGAGCTGGGCGAGGCGGCGCGGGCCGTGGCCGCCGACGACGCCGTCCGATCGGTCGTGGTGTGGGGCGGCGATCGGATCTTCGGCGCGGGGGCGGACATCAAGGCGATGGTCGGGTACGGACCCGACGAGGCGGCGACCGACGTGGGTGCGCTCGAGGACGCCTGCCGCGCGCTCGAGGCCGTTCCGAAGCCCGTGATCGCGGCGGTGAACGGGTTCGCGCTCGGTGGAGGCTGCGAGGTCGCGCTCGCCTGCGACCTCCGCTTCGCGGCCGCCGACGCGCAGCTCGGCCTCCCCGAGATCACGCTCGGGATCATCCCCGGGGCCGGGGGCACGCAGCGGCTGCCCCGGCTGATCGGTCTGGCCAGGGCGCGCGACCTCATCCTGTCCGGACGGCGGGTCGGGGCGGAGGACGCCCTCGCGATGGGCCTCGTCGACCGGGTGTTCGCGGCCCCGGACGTCTATCCGGCCGCGCTCGAGGAGGCCCGGCGGTTCGCCGACGGACCCACCACGGCGTACGCCGCCGCGAAACGGGCCCTGGCCGCGGCGGGCGAGCTCTCGCTCGCGGCGGGTCTGGGGGTGGAGCGCGAGGTCTTCCTCCCGCTGTTCGCGACGCGGGACCAGAAGGAAGGCATGCGGGCCTTCCTGGAGAAGCGGGATCCACGGTTCGAGGGGAGGTAGGCGTGAAGGTCAGGCAGGCGACGCCCGAGGATGTTCCGTCGCTCGTGGCGCTCTTCCAGGAGCTCGACCGGATGCAGGCCGACTGGCGCGTGTTCACGCCTCGTCCGGGCTTCTACGACGAGGTGGGGTCGCGGTACCGCGAGGCCATGAACAGCGAGGAGGCCGTGGTCCTGGTGGCCGCCGACGACGACGGCGAGGTCGTGGGGATGGCGTTCGGTGAGACACGGATCCCGTCTCGGTTCTCCGACGAACGGGCCCTCGAGCTCTCAGCCGTGGTGGTGCGGGCGGGGTATCGAGGGCGCGGCGTGGGGCGCGAGCTGGTGGAGGAGACCGCGCGCTTCGCCGGCGACCGCGGCATCGCCTGGATCGAGCTCAAGACGTTCTCGCCCAACCGGGGAGCCATGGAGTTCTGGGAGAACCTGGGGTTCGAGCCCAGGGTGGTCCAGCTCACCACCACCACAGGTGACCTGCTCGAACGCCTTTCCGAGGGCTGATCCGCGCCCCGCCGGCGGCTGCTCCGGCCTTCGACCGCCCCCTCGGGAACGAACCGGGTCCCCGGTTGGTTCGAATACCTGACGACCCGCGGCGACCTCGCGGGTCCGTGTGGGGAACCGAGGAGCGTGCGATGGCAGAGTCGGCATACCGCGGAGCCCGCGTCCGCGAGCTCCCTCGGGCCAACCGAACCTACCCCGGCGGCCGGACGTGCTCGGCCGAGGGCTGCGCCACCAAGCTGTCGATCTACAACAAGTGGGACTACTGCTGGCAGCACGAGCCGGTGCACGAGTACATCTCCCGCGGCAAGCGGCGCAGCCGCAAGGAGATGGAGGCGGCGTAGCCCACGGTCGCGAGAACGCGACCAGGATCGTCCCCCGGAAGCCCCCCTCGGCGGGGGGCTTCCGGCCTAAGGAGAAGGTCTCGTCAAGGATCGGTGCGGCGTTCCCGACAACCTGGGAGAGACCGCTCCCCCCGACCGAGCGGGCCGGCCATGCCGCAAGATCTCGACGGTGGACCCGAGATGCGTGAGGCCGAGTGTCCGTTCTGCGAGCAGGTGGTCCTCGTGTACGAGGAGCCGCCGCGCTGCCCGTTCTGTGCGTGCCCGCTGGACGAGGACCGGATGCGCACCTACATCTGGCCCGACGAGGAGCCCTCGCCCTCGGAGTGATCGCCGGCCAGTACCGCCTGGGCGATCGCCTTCGCCTCCGGCAATCGCTCCCGATCGACGAACAGCCGGACGCCGTGCTCCCAGATCTGGCTGAGGAACCCCGGCGCCTTGTACCACCACACGATCCCCGCGGCCTCGAGGCGGGCCGCGATGGCCTCGGCGTGCTCGTGCGTGTACTGCCCGAGGTGCACGGTGTGCACGTCCCGGTCCGTCATGGCACCAGGATGCCGGGACGCCATCCTCGGATCGAGCTGACCAGGGCGACCTCCTCCGCTCCTTCGAGCTCGGCGATCGTCACCGGGCGCTCGGCGAGCGCGCCCTCCCGGACCAGCGCCGTTCGGTAGGAGCCCGGGAGGAGTCCCGCGTCGAGCGGCGGCGTGACCCATCGTCCCCCGATCCGAACGGCCAGGTTCGCGATCGTCGACTCGGTCGCCTCGCCGCGGGCGTTCACGAGGATCACGTCGTCGACGTCCGGCCGGCGCTCGCGCCGCCGGTCGTATGGGGCGCGCCTCGTGGTCTTGTGGAACAGCCAGACGTCGCGGGGGTCGACCGGATCGTCGTCCAGGGCCAGACGGAGGGGACGGTCTGTGGCCTTCGGGAGCTCGGCGAGCTCCACGGCGATCCGGCCCTCCCGGCCCAGCGTGAGCCGCACGCGGACCGGTCCGCCGCCCCCGTCGGCCACCGCCCCCTTCATCGCGGCCACGGCAGCCTCCGGGTCGAAGCGGAACCCGAAGTACCGGGCGGACGCCTCGAGGCGCTCGAGGTGCTCGGGCAGGTGACGGAACCCCTCCCCCGGATCGTGGCGGAGGGCCTCGAACAGCTCGAACCGCGGACGCGCCGCCGTCAGCACCCGCGCCTTCGCCCGCACCTCGTCGTGCTCGAGGTCGGCGGACGAGTCGAACGTGATGCCGCCGCCAACCCCGTACTCCGCCTCCCTCGAGGACGAGTCCACCACTACGGTGCGGATCGCCACGCTGAAGATCGCGCGCGGCTCGCCGGAGGCGGGCGGCGCGAGGAGGCCGATCGCGCCGCAGTACACACCGCGGGCCGAGTCCTCGAGGTCGCGGATGATCCGCATCGTGCTGACCTTGGGCGCCCCGGTGACGGAGCCGCTCGGGAACAGGGCGCGGAACATCTCCACGAGCGGGGTGCCCGCGACGAGGTCCGCCGACACCGTCGAGGTGAGCTGCCACACGGTCTCGAAGCGCTCGGGCTCGAACATCCCCGTGACCTCGACCGAGCCCGGCCTCGCGACCCGCCCGAGATCGCTGCGGATGAGGTCGACGATCATCGCGTTCTCGGCGCGGTCCTTCGGCGACGCGACGAGTGCCGCCGCCGCCCGCTCGTCCTCCGCGAGCCAGCGACCGCGCGCGGCCGTTCCCTTCATCGGCCGCATGGTGATCCGGTCGCCGTCCACGCGGAAGAAAAGCTCGGGGGACGCCGAGAGCACGCCGAACCGCCCCGCGCCGAGGTGGGCCGCGAACGCGCCCCGCTGGGCGAGCGCGAGGTCGCGGTACAGACCGCGAGGATCGCCGGCGATCCTGGCGCGGAGCCGGATGGTGTGGTTCACCTGGTACGTCTCGCCGGCCGCCACGAGCTCGTGGATCCCGGCGATCGCCTCGTCGTATCCGGCGCGCCCGACCGACGGCTGCCACGCCGACCCGTTCTCCGGCGGCTCGGTCGCGGGTGGCTCGAGGCCGGCTACGGACTCCCGGCCCTCGAACAGGGCGAACCACGCGAGCGGCAGGTCGTGGAACGGATCCGCGGGCGATCGTTCGCGCACGGTCAGCGCCGGATCGAGCCCCGGTGCCGCCTCGTAAGCCACGAATCCGGCCACCCACAGGCCGCGCGCCGCCGCGGCCTCGGCCGCGTCGATCAGCCCGGCGACCTCCTGCGGACGGCGGGCCTCGAGGACGCCCACGGGTCCGACGAGGCGGAACGCCCGCTCCGCGCCCGGGGTGAGGTCGTCGAACCTCGCCTCGATCATCGGTCCTCCGTGGGAGCGCGCGTCAGCCGGTGCGGCCGCGGATCTCCTCGATGAGCTGCGGCACGACGACGAGGGCGTCGCCGACGATGCCGAGGTCGGCCATCCGGAAGATCGGGGCGTCCGGGTCCTTGTTGATGGCGACGATCCGCTTCGAGGACTTCATCCCCACCACGTGTTGGGTCGCGCCGCTGATGCCCACGGCGATGTACACCTCGGGGCGGACCGACTTGCCGGTCTGCCCGATCTGGTAGCTGTACGGAACCCACCCGGCGTCGACCACGGCCCGGCTCCCACCCACGGCAGCCCCGCCGATCGCCGCGGCGAGCCGGTCCAGCAGCGCGAAGTTCGCCGGCTCCTGCAGCCCGCGGCCCCCGGCGATCACGACCTTGGCCTCCTCGAGCTTCGGCCCGGCCGCGGCCTCCTCGTGACGCTCGACCCGCCGGGCCGCACGGAGGTCGGGGGGGATCTCGACGTGGACCGGCACGAGGGTGGCGGCGCCGCCCACGCGCTCGGCCGGGAACGACTTGGGCCGGACCAGCACCAGCGTCGGCGCGGGCCCCTCGAGGGCCACGTCGACGATCCGGCTGCCGCCGAAGATCTGGGTCTGGGCCTGCGCCGGGCCGGACAGATCTGTGGCGTTGCTCATCAGCGCGCAGCCGAGCCGGGCCTGGAGGCGGCCGGCCACGTCGCGCCCGTCGTGGCTGGTGGAGAAGAGGATCACGTCGGGGCCGTGCTCGCGCGCGAGCGCCTCGAGCGCGTGGGCCTGGGGCCGGCCCAGTCCCTCGTCGTACGCGGGATCCTCGCTGGCGTAGACGGTCCCCGCTCCGTGGGCGCCGAGCTCGTCCGCGGCGCCCGTCGCCCCGGGGCCGAGGGCCACCGCGGCCACGACGTCGGCGAACGCGCGGGCCTTCGTCAGGAGCTCGAGCGCGGACGTCCTCGGCCCGCCGGTCCCGATCTCCGCGTAGACCCAGGCGGTCGTCACGTCAGATCACCTTCGCCTCGGCCAGGACGTCGGCCAGGCGCCGCACGGCGTCGACGCCGGCGGGCAGGATCTCCCCGGCGCCCTTCTCGGGCGCCCGCGCCGCGCCGGTCACCCGCTGCGTGGGCGAGACGTCGGCGGGCGTCAGCCCGAGGTCGGCCAGCGCGAGCTGCTCGAGGGGCTTCGTCTTGGCCGACATGATTCCCTTCAGGGTGGGGTACCGGGGCTCGGCGGCGCTCCCCGTGACGGTGGCGAGCGCCGGGAGCGGGCATTCCACGACGTCGTACCCCTCCTCGGTGAGGCGCTCGATGCGCAGCGTCGTCCCGTCGAGCTCGAGCCTCCGCGCGAACGTCGCGCTCGGCACGCCGAGGAGCTCGGCCACCGTCATGGGGAGCGTGCCCGTCGAGCCGTCGGTGGACTCGGCGCCGGCGAGGACGAGGTCGAACGACCTCCGCCCGACCGCCGCGGCCAGCACCCGCGCGGTGGCGAGGGCGTCGGCGCCGCGAAGCACGGCGTCGGACACGAGGACGCCACCGTGCGCGCCCATCGACAGGCCCCGCCGGATGGCCGAGGCCGCGACCTCCGGGCCCATCGAGACGAGCGTGACCTCGCCGCCGTGCGCCTCGACGAGCTGCAGGGCCGCCTCCACCGCGTACTCGTCGCCCGGGTCGAGCCCACCCTCGACGCCTTCGCGGATCAGCAGGAGGTCGTCGCCGAGAGATGGCGTGCCCTGCGGCTCGGGCACGTACTTGACCAGGACCACGACCTGCACCGGCTCGACCCTCGCTCCCGACGACTGCGGCGAGGATACCCGCCGGGTGCGCTCCGCGGCCGCCCGGTGGGTCGTCCGGCGTGCCGTAGCATCGTCGCGATGTCCGGACCCGGATCCGTGCTCGTCGCGATGTCCGGCGGGGTCGACTCGTCGGTCGCCGCGTGCCTGCTCCTCGAGCAGGGCTACGACGTCGTGGGCTCCCACATGCGGCTCGTGCACCTCGAGGGCGTCGAGCACGGGTGCTGCGGCCCCGCCGCGCGCGCCGACGCGGAGGTCGTCGCCCGGATCGCGGGGATCCCCTTCGAGATCGCCGACATGACCGTGGAGTTCGACGCGGCGGTGATCAACGACTTCGTGGCCGAGCACGAGGCGGGACGAACGCCGAACCCCTGCGCGCGGTGCAACGCCGAGATCAAGTTCGGCGCGTTCCTGCGGCGAGCAGAGGAGCTCGGCGTCGACTTCGTGGCTACGGGCCACTACGTCCGGAGCTCACGCGACGAACACGGCGCCCGGCACCTGCTTCGGGGCGTGGACGCGAGCAAGGACCAGTCGTACATGCTCCACATGCTCGGCCAGCGCGAGCTGGCCCGGTCGCTGTTCCCGCTGGGAGCCCTGGCGAAGGCCGAGACGCGAGCGCTCGCCGAGCGGTTCGCCCTTCCCGTGGCCGCGAAGCCCGACTCGCAGGAGCTGTGCTTCGCGCCGAGCGGGGACGCCGGGGCGTTCCTCCGCGGGATCGCCCCCCACCTGATGCGCGAGGGCGAGATCGTCGATCCGGACGGGCGCGTGCTCGCGACGCATCCCGGCGCCGCCGCGTTCACCGTGGGGCAGCGCCGGGGGCTCGGCGTTTCGGCGCCCGAGCCCCGGTACGTCCTCGAGGTGGACGCGGCTGCGAACCGAGTGGTCGTTGGGCCCGGCGAGCTGCTGGCGCGTCGCGGGCTGGTGGCCGACCGCGCCCACTGGGTCTCGGGCGAGCCGCCCGCCGGGCCGTTCGAGGCGGAGGTTCGCCTTCGGTATCGGGGGGACGACGTCCCCGCCGTGGTCGAGGCCAGGGGCGAGCGCCTCCGCGTCGAGCTCCGGACCCCGCAGCGCGGCGTCGCCCCCGGACAGAGCGTGGTCGTCTACCGGGGCGACGAGATGCTCGGCGGCGCCCGCATCGTCGAGTCGATCCGCTGACGCCGCCGGGTTGCGGCGGCCGAGCGGGGCCGCCTACGCTCCCCGTCCGCGGCGCCCGAGCCGGGCTCCCGGGGAGGGTCTCGGGGCAAGGCTAGTATCAGGCTCCGGGAACGGGTGAGCGGAGGCCGCGGCACACAATGAAGCTGCTCAAGAGGAAGCCGCGCAGCTTCGACATCCAGGTGCAGGACATGACGCTGCACATCCAGGCCGTGACGGACTTCAACGAGGAATCTCGGGCCGCGGCGCTCTCCTTCTGGGAGCAGCTTCACGCCTACACGCTGCGGAACCCCGCCGTGCGGAGCAGCAAGCGCCCCATCGAGGTGCCGGACGACGCGCCCGAGATCGTTCGGGAGATCGTGGCCGCGGCCCGGCGGGCGGGTGTCGGCCCGATGTACTCGTTCCAGGGCGCCGTGACCGACCACGTGGGCCGGTTCCTGTCGCGCGAGACCTCGGAGGTCACCGTGAACTGCGCGGGCGACTACTTCATCCTCGGCCGGCGACGGCAGAAGCTCACCGTCATGCGGCGTCCCGGCGGCGGCGCCGTGGCGGTGGTGGTGCCGGCCAGCAAGCAAGGGGTGGGGGTCTCGATGTCGGCGGGGCGGGGGCACGCCGAGCTCGACGGTCTGGCCGTGCTCGCCGACTCGTGCATGCTCGCCGACGCCGCGGCCGCCGGCGTGCAGGCCATCCTGCCGAAGGAGAACGGGTTCCGCAGCGCCCTCACGTACCTCCGACAGGTGCGGGGAGTGCTCGGAGGCCTCGTCGTCGTCGGCGAGCACATCGGCGTGGCCGGCGGCGTGGAGATCGCCGCGTGAGCCCGGCCCGCTCCTCCGGCGGCCGGGCCACAGCCGAGCGCCAGCTCGCCGAGGGGAAGGTCCGCGTGGAAGAGCTGCGTGAGCGGCTCAACTACCACTCGTACCGCTACCACGTGCTCGACGACCCCGAGGTCTCCGACGCCGAGTACGACGACCTGATGAACGAGCTCCGGGCGCTCGAGGAGCGGTTCCCGGAGCTCGTCACCCCCGACAGCCCCACGCAGCGCGTGGGCGCCACGCCGGCCGACCTGTTCGCGCCGGTGCCGCACCGCTCGCCGATGCTCTCGCTGGACAACGCGTTCGCCCGGGAAGAGCTCGAGGCGTGGGCGGCGCGCGTCGAGCGGGCCGAGGGGGCCGGGGCCCGCTACTCCTGCGAGCTGAAGATCGACGGCGTGGCGGTGGCGCTCACGTACGAGCGCGGCGTCCTGACCAAGGGAGCCACCCGCGGGGACGGCCGCATCGGCGAGGACATCACCGCCAACGTCCGCACGGTCCGCACCGTCCCCCAGCGCCTGACGGTGGCGGACCCACCCGAGTACCTCGAGGTGCGCGGGGAGATCTACCTCCCGGTGAAGGCGTTCGAGAAGCTGAACGACCAGCTCCTGGACGCCGGCGCCCGCCCGTTCGCCAACCCGCGCAACGCCGCGGCGGGATCGCTTCGCCAGAAGGACCCCAAAGTGAGCGCGTCGCGACCGCTGTCCCTGTGGGTGCACTCCTTCGGCTTCGCCGCGGGCGTGCGATTCGACTCCCATTCCGGGTTCCTGCAGTGGTGCCGGGACGCGCGCCTGCCCGTGGCCCCGACGTCCCGGGTCGAGGACGACCTCGAGGGCGTCGAGCGGTACCTCCAGCACTGGGAGGCCAACCGCCACAGCGTCGACTGGGAGATCGACGGCACCGTGATCAAGGTGGACCAGATCGCGCTCCAGCAGGAGCTCGGCGCGACCTCGCACGCGCCCCGGTGGGCGATCGCGTACAAGTTCCCGCCCGAGGAGCGCACGACCGTGCTCCGCGGCATCGACGTCCACACGGGGCGGACCGGTATCGTCACGCCCTTCGCGGTGCTCGAACCGGTCCACGTGAGCGGCGTGACGATTACCACCGCCACCCTGCACAACGAGGACGAGGTCGCCCGCAAGGACGTCCGCCCCGGCGACACCGTGATCGTCCGCCGCGCCGGGGACGTGATCCCCGAGGTGGTCGGGCCGGTGCTCTCGAAGCGGAAGAAGGGGTCCCGGCGGTGGCGGTTCCCGGCGACCTGCCCCTCGTGCGGGACGGCGCTCGTCCGCGGGGAGGGCGAGGCCTACCGCCGGTGCCCGAACCGGCGAGACTGCCCCTCGCAGAACATCGAGTGGCTGTTCAGCTTCGCCTCGCGGGGAGGGATGGACATCGAGGGCCTGGGCTACAAGACCGGCATCCAGCTCCTGGACCGCGGCCTGGTGAAGGACCCAGGCGACATCTTCTCGCTCGGCGCGGAGGATCTCGCGCAGCTCGAGGGGTTCGCCGACCGCTCGATCACCAACCTGCTCGCCTCGATCGAGGCGGCCAAGGATCAGCCCCTGTGGCGCCTCCTCGTCGCGCTCAACATCCCGCACGTCGGCACGCACGTGGCCCAGGTGCTGGCGCGAGCGTTCGGCTCGGCGGAGGCGCTGTCGGAGGTCACCGCGGATCGGATCGACGACGTTCCGGAGATCGGACCGGAGATCGCCCGGAGCGTGCACGAGTGGTTCCAGGACCCGCTGAACCTGGCGCTGCTCGACAAGCTGCGGGTGGCCGGCGTGCGGACCGCGGACCCGGTCGAGACCCGAGAGGGGCCGCTCCCGCTCGAGGGTAGGACGGTCGTGCTGACGGGAGGGTTCGAAGAGCTGTCGCGCGAGGAGGCGACGGCGGCGGTGCAGGCGGCCGGGGGGCGCGTGGCCTCGAGCGTCTCCAAGAAGACGGACTTCGTGGTCGCTGGAGAGAACCCGGGCTCCAAGCTCGCGAAGGCGCAGGAGCAGGGAGTCGAGGTCATCGACGAGCAGGAGCTCGTGCGGAGGCTGGGTCGATGAGCGACACCGTCTCCACCGGCGCCGCCGAGGAGCCGTCCGAGCGCTCGGCCCGCGAGCGCGCGGTGGGGTTGCTGCTGCGGCAGCTGTGGCTCGGGCTCTCGACGTACCGGCTGTACCCGGAGAACCCCGACCGCCCCGGGTTCGCGTCGGCCGTGGCCCGCGTGGCCGGCGCGGCGGCCGAGTCGCTCTCGGGCGGGCCGGTGGACCTCGAGATCCGCACCGACCGGTTCGTGCTCTCCGGCGCCGTGCTGCCGGGGGAGGACGCTCTCGAGCGGCTCGCGCTGGTGTGCTTCGAGCGGCGCGCCGAGCACCTCGGCCTGACCGGGGTCCCCAGCGCGGCCGAGCTCGAGCGCCTCTACGCGATCCTTTCGATGCCACCCGCCGAGCTCGAGACCGCGGGGGGCATCGACGCCGCGATGGCCGAGGGCGACCTCAGCTCGATCGTCCTGTCGCGCCTGGGGCCGGGCGCGGTGGAGGAGGCCGACCACGTGCCCTCGGACCTCGCCGCGGCCGCAACGGGACGGCTGGACGTCGACGTCTTGGCCTCCGAGCTCATGGTGGAGGACCTCCACGGTTCCCCCGAGGACCAGGCCGAGACGCTGCTCTCACGGCTGAGCCGGGTGGAGGCCGCCGCCACCGCAGAGGGCGCTCGGATCGACGTGCACTCGGCCGTCCACGACATGCTGACGGACCTGCCGGTCGACGTCCGGCGCTCGCTCGTCGGCATGCTCGTGGACCGGGTGCGGCAGGATCCGGTCGCCGGCCGGCTGATCGGCACGATGAGCAACGCCGAGCTCACGCGGGCGCTCGTCGACGTCGGCGCAGCGGGCGATCGCGACCCCGTCGAGCTGGCCCGTGAGCTCGCGCAGGCGGGGGTCCGTCAGGTCGACATCGTCGACCTGACCCGGGCGCTGGAGGCGGGGCACGAGGAGGCGGGCACGATCATCGCCGGGCTCGAACAGCTCGGCGTCGAGCTCGGGCCCGACGCGGGAGCCACGTCGGGTGGTTCGGTCATGGAGGTCCTGTCGGGCTACCTCGCAGCGACGCGGAGCGACGACGTCCGGTCGATCAAGGAGGCGGTGGCATCGACCCCGGACGACCTGCGCGCCGCGCAGGTGCTGGCGGTGGCGGACTACCTCGCGCTCGAATCGGACCTCGACCGCGCCGGCGAGGCACTCGAGATCTGGTCCGACGAGCTCCGTCGCGCCGTGCGCGAGCGCGACGATCGCGAGGTCGTCGCGCTGCTCCAGCCCGTGCGGGACGCCCTCCTCGGCGCCGGGCGGGAGCGCCCCGCGCTGTTCGAGTCGTACGTGCGCCGCGCCCTCGCGCCGGACGTGGTGCTCGACGCCGTGACTGCGGAGGCGCGGGACGGACATCCTCGCCTGGCGGCGGTGCTCACGCCCTTCGGGGACGAGGGGGTCGAGGTGCTCCTGGATCTCCTGGCGGACGAGCAGGACGCGCAGCGCCGGGCGCTGCTGCTCGGCGCGCTGCGCCGGATCGTCCCCCAGCACGAGCGACCCGTCGTGGCCCGTCTGACGGACCACCGGTGGTTCGTCGTCCGCAACGCCGTGATCCTGCTGGGCAGCTCGGGAAGCCCGGCGAGCCTGCCCCGGCTGGCCCAGGCCGCCGGTCACGCGTCGCCGGAGGTTCGCCGGGAGGTGGCGGAGGCGATCGCGAACGCCGGTGGCACCGCCGCCGTGCCGTTCCTGGTCCGCCTCGCCGTCGAGGGCCCGGCCGACGTCCGGCCTCAGGCGGCGACATCGCTCGCCACCCTCGTGGGACCGGAGGCGGCAGCGGGATTGGCGGAGGTGGCCCGGGGCGCCGCGGATCGGGCCCTGCGGCTGCGGGCCGTCGAGGCCCTCGCGAGCCGGGTGGATGGACCCGACGTCCTGCGCGGGTTGATCGCCGGGGACGGCGGGCCGAGGCTCCCGTGGCGCCTCCGACGGGCCGCTCGGCGCTCGCTGAGACGGGTGGAGCGGGGGGCCGGATGAGCGAGGTGCGCGCCTCCGACCGCGAGATCGTCGCCGTCCGGAACCTGCTGCGATCGATGTCCTCGGGACGCCAGGCGTTCGCGCTCTACCCGGCCGGGCACCCCAAGCGGGTAGAGGCGTCTCGGGCGTTGCTCGACCTCGTCCGCAAGCTCCGCGAGGAGCGCGCCGGGGACCCCGTCCTGTTCGCGACCGACGGCAACTTCTACCTCGGGCCGACGCTGCTGGCGTGGGAGACCCTCACGCTGTACGGGCTCGCCCACGCCTTCGCCGAGGCCGGCGTCCAATCGCTCGAGTTCCTGCCGGGTCCCGGCGAGGCCGACATGGACGCCCTGTTCCGGCTCCTGTCCGGGGAGCCGGACGCGCGGGCGGAGCTGCACACGGTGAGCGTGAACCGGGCGGGTCCCGCGGCGGCCGAGCCCTCCGTCGAGGCCACGATGACGGAGTTGCTGCAGAGCTACGCGGCCGGCCTGGACCTGCTGCGGCAGACGGCGGCCCGGGTGCTCGCCGGGCGCCCGGCCGACATGGACGCGACGGTCCGCTTGACCGAGCACATCGCCGACCTCATCGCCTCCGATCCCGGACAGGCCCTGCTGCTGACGACGGTGAAGTCGTACGACGAGTACACGTACCACCACATGGTCAACGTGTGCATCCTCTCGCTGGCCCTGGCCCGGGCCATCGGGCTCTCGCGCGAGCACGCGATCGCGCTCGGCATCGGCGGGCTGCTGCACGACGTCGGCAAGGTCAAGGTCCCGGCCGACATCCTCCAGCACGACGGCGCGCTGGACGAGGAGCAGTGGCGGATCATCCAGCGCCATCCGGTCGACGGCGCCGGACTGGTGCTGATCACCAGCCGCAACGCCTACCACCCGGCGGTTGCCACCGTGCTCGAGCACCACGCTGCGTACGACGGCTCGGGGTATCCGACCCTGTCGGGACGGCGCTCGCCGTCGCTGCCCGCGCGGATCGTCGCCGTGGCCGACTGCTTCGACGCCGTGACGAGCAAGCGCTCCTACCGTAAGCCGGAGGAGCGCCGCCAGGCGCTCAGCCTGCTGCAGGCCGGCGCGGGGCGGTCGTTCGACCCGCGGGTGGTCCGCACGTTCGTCCGGATGGTGGGGATCTTCCCGGTCGGGTCGCTCGTCCGCCTGTCGAGCGGCGAGGTGGCGGTCGTGGTGCGCAACCACGAGCGTCTCCTGGCCCGGCCCATCGTCCAGCTCGTGCTGGACCGGGAGGGCCGCGAGGTCCGGGGCGAAGAGGCCGACCTCGCCGAGACGAACGAGGCCGGCGCGTTCCTTCGGACCGTGATCCGCAGCGTCGATCCCGTCGAGGTCGGCATCGACATGCTCTCCCTCCTCGCGTCGAACCGCTTCGACATCCCGCCGCCGGAGGACACCGGGCCGGGGCTGGTCCACGAGCCGGCGCCGACCGAGACCCCGCCCGACGGCTACGTCGAGGCCCACGGGGTCGCGCACCTCGACGACCTGCCGATCGATCCCGACGCGGGCCCGGCGCCACAGGAGTGAGCCACTAGACTGACCGGCCATGCCGGTCGAGATCGACATCGAGCACGTCGCGAAGCTGGCGCGCCTGGAGTTGACCCCCGAGGAGCGCTCGAGGCTGCACGACCAGCTCGGCGCGATCCTGGAGCATGCCGCGAAGGTCGGCGAGGTGGCGGCGGACGACGTCCCGCCCACCGCCTACGCCATCCCCCGCGTGAACGTCCTGCGGCCCGACGAGCGCGCGGAGTCGTTGTCGCTCGCCGACGTCCTCGCGAACGCGCCCGAGCCCGAGGACGACCGGTTCAGGGTGCCGCGGATCGTGGAGGTCGAGTGACCGAGCTCTGCGATCGCACGGCGACCGAGCTCATCGTCGGGCTCGACGCGGGTGAGATCTCGAGCGCGGAGATCACCGCGTCGTGCCTGGCTCGGATCGACGCCGTCGACGAGCGCGTGCACGCGTTCCTGGCGCGGACCGACGATCTGGCCCGGGAGCAGGCGGCGGCGGCGGACTCGCGGCGCTCGACGGGCTCGACGCCGCCGGTCACGGGGATCCCGATCGCGCTCAAGGACGTGCTGTCGACCCGCGGCGTCCGGACGACGTGCGGGTCGAAGATCCTCGAGAGCTACGTGCCGCCCTACGACTGCACGGCGTGGGACCGGCTGCGGGCGGACGGCGTGGTGCTGCTCGGCAAGACCAACTGCGACGAGTTCGCGATGGGCTCCTCGAACGAGAACTCCGCGTTCGGCCCGGTGCACAACCCGTGGGACTTCGACACCGTGCCGGGCGGCTCGAGCGGCGGGAGCGCCGCGGCCGTCGCCGCCGGCGAGGCCGTGTGGGCCCTGGGAACCGACACCGGCGGATCGGTGCGGCAGCCGGCGTCGCTGTGCGGCGTCGTCGGGCTCAAGCCCACGTACGGGCTCATCAGCCGGTACGGGCTCATCGCGTTCGCCTCGTCGCTCGACACCGTCGGCACGTTCACCCGGTGCGTCCGCGACGCCGCCCTGCTGCTCTCACGGATCGCCGGCAAGGACCCCATGGACGCGACGAGCCTGGAAACGCCGCGGCGCGACTACGCGGAGGCGATCGACGCGGGGGTCGCGGGACTGCGGTTCGGCATCGTGCGCGAGGCGTTCGGCGAGGGAGTGGAGCCCGGGGTCCGTTCGAGCGTGCGGGCGGCGATCGACCGGCTGTCGGGTCTCGGGGCGTCCGTGGGCGAGGTGTCGCTCCCGCACGTCGACTACGCGCTCTCCGCCTACTACCTGATCGCGCCGTCCGAGGCTTCGTCCAACCTTGCCCGCTACGACGGGGTGCGGTACGGGCTCCGCGTCCCGGGCGGCGATTCGGTCGAGATGATGACGAGGACGCGAGGCGCCGGGTTCGGTCCCGAGGTGAAGCGCCGGATCATGCTCGGCACGTACGCGCTGTCGGCCGGGTACTACGAGGCGTACTACGGCCAGGCCCAGAAGGTCCGCACGCTGATCATCCGCGACTACGAGTCCGCGTTCGCCGAGTTCGACGTGCTCGTCTCGCCGACGTCGCCGACCACCGCGTTCCCCATCGGTGCGAAGATCGACGACCCGCTCGCGATGTACCTGAACGACGTCTTCACGATCCCGGCCAACCTGTCGGGGATGCCGTCGATGTCCATCCCCAGCGGCCTGGACTTGCGGGGCCTCCCCGTAGGGTTGCAGCTCACGGCGCCGGTGCTCCAGGAGGATCGGCTGCTGCGCGCGGCCTTCGCGCTCGAGCAGGCGATCGGGTTCGACGCGCGGCCCCCGCTCGTGGTCGACGCCGCGGCCTAGCCTCACTCCGAGCGGGGCACCTCGAGCAGCGGGCCGCGAGCTCGCAGAGCGGCCTCGATCTCGTCGAGATGCTCGCCGCGGTGCTCCCAGCGGCCCGCGGAGATCGGGCTGTCGGGGTCGCGAGGGTACATCCGGTCGAGCGGCAGCTCCGCCACGCGCGCGTCGGTCTGCTCGGCGACCTGCAGTGCGAGCTCGGCGGCGTCCCTGGGCTGGATGGCGTGGATCAGCGGACGGGTCGAGTCGTTGAGCCAGTCCCCCTCGGGCTCGGCGTCTCCCGGCGCCCATGGTTCGCCACGATCGATCTTCTCGGCGAGGACGAGAACGCGGATGTCCCAATACGCGATGTGTCCGAGAACGCCGGCGACGGTCCAGAACTCGTTCACGGGAGCGGTGAGGGTCTCCTCGTCCAGCCCCTCGACGAGTGCACGCATGCGCTCTCGCTCGCGGGTGTTCGCATCGACGTGGGAGCGATCGTCAGCCATGCACGGATCTTACGCACCACCGCCGACACGCCCACGTCGCTAGGCCACGGCCTCCTCGGGCTCGGCCTCGATCACGACGGGTTCCTCGCGCCGGGCCGCGCCTCCGGTCGAGATGATGATCGCGATGGCGATCACGACGATCGCGCCGGCGAGGAAGGTGCGGATCGTGATGGTCTCGTCGAGGACGAGCCACCCCAGGAACACGGCCACGACCGGGTTCACGTACGCGTAGGTCGAGACGAGCGAGGTCCGCGCGTTCCGCAGGAGCCAGACGTACGACGTGAACCCCACCCACGAGCCGACCGTCACCAGATAGGTCAGGGCGACGAGCGAGCGCGCCGAGAACGCGTCGACCCGGATCGACGACGCCTCCCCGCGGAGCAGCCCGAGCAGCAGGAGCGCCGCGCCGCCGATCATCATCTCCATGCCGGCGCCCACGAGCGGACGTCTCGGCAGCGGCGCCGTGCGCGAGTACAGCGACCCGCTGGTCCACGAGATCGAGGCGCCGACGGCGACGAGCATGCCGGAGACCGGCGCCCCGCCCTCGAACGCCGTCCCGCCGATCAGCGACGCGGCGCCGGCGAAGCCGAGCACGAGCCCGAGCACGGTGAGCCAGCCGACCCGGTGCCGCAGCAGGATCCGGTCGACGAGCGCCATCCACAGCGGAACGAGGCCGATGATGAGCGCCGTGATGCCCGAGGGGATCGTGCGTTCGGACAGCACCACGAGCCCGTTGCCACCGGCGACCAGCGCGAGCCCCACGATCGCCGCCGATCGCCACTGCTCGGACCCCGGTCGGTCGCCCTCGGCGTCGCCCCGACGGACCGTCACCATGTACAGGACGGCGCCGGCGACGAGGAACCGGGCGCCGGCGGCCAGTAGCGGCGGCAGGGTCTCGTTGGCCACGCGGATCGCGAGGTACGTGGTTCCCCAGATCACGTAGACGGCGGACAGCGCCGTCCAGATGAGTGCGGCGGCCGGCCGGCCGCCACCGCGCTGGCCCGTCGTCGCCATGCCGAGCACCTTAGAGGCGCCGTTCCCATGCGTCACGGGCTTCGATCCGATCGCCGGTTACCAATTGGTCGGTCGTTCCCAGGACCCAACAGACAACGGCCGGCCGCGCGATCCCGTGAGACCGGTCGGCGGGGTCCGGTAGTCTTCGCCCGACATGGCCGAGTACGAGTCCGTGATCGGTCTGGAGTGCCACGTCGAGCTCTCGACCGACACGAAGATGTTCTGCGGGTGCCGCAACGTGTTCGGCGCCCCGCCCAACACGAACGTCTGCCCGGTGTGCCTCGGTCTGCCCGGTGCGCTCCCCGTGCCCAACGAGAAGGCGATCGAGTACATCGTGCGGATCGGCCTCGCCCTGAACTGCCGGATCGCGCCGGACTCGCTGTTCCACCGGAAGAACTACTTCTATCCGGACATGCCGAAGGACTTCCAGATCAGCCAGTACGACCTGCCGATCTGCGTCCAGGGGCACGTCGACGTGGAGGTCGACGGCGAGCGCCGGCGGATCGGGATCACCCGCGTCCACATGGAGGAGGACACGGGCAAGACGACGCACGTGGGGCAGACCGGCCGGATCGGGCAGGCCGACTACGCGCTCGTCGACTACAACCGGGCCGGCGTTCCGCTGGTCGAGGTCGTCTCCGAGCCCGACATCCGCACGCCCGAGGAGGCCCGGGCGTACCTGACCGAGCTCCGCGCGACGCTCGAGGCCCTCGGCGTGTCCGACGTGCGGATGGAGGAGGGGTCGCTGCGCTGCGACGGGAACATCTCCACGCGACCCGCCGGCTCGCCGGTCCTGGGGACGAAGGTCGAGATCAAGAACCTCAACTCGGTCCGCTCCCTCGAGCGGGCGCTGCGGTTCGAGGAGCAGCGGCAACGGAAGGCGCTCGAGGCCGGCGAGTCGCTGGTGCAGGAGACGCGCCATTTCGAGGAGGAGGCGGGGACGACGCACACCCTCCGCTCCAAGGAGGAGGCGTTCGACTACCGCTACTTCCCCGAACCCGACCTGCCGCCGCTTGCGCCCGAGCCGGGCTGGGTGCAGGAGATCCGTGCGTCGATGCCCGAGCTCCCGGCGGCCCGGCGCGAGCGATACGTGTCCGCGTTCGGCCTCAAGCCGGAGCAGGCCCGCATCCTGGTCTCGTCCGCGGCCACCTCGCGGTTCTTCGAGGAGACCGTCGCCCTCGGCGCCGAGCCGGGCCCGGCGGCCAACTGGATCACGCAAGACCTGGCCGGCCTGCTGAACAAGGCGCGGATCGAGGCCGGCGACGGCAAGGTCACGCCGGGTCACGTCGCCGACCTGGCTCGGCTCGCGGGCGAGGGGGCGATCAGCCCCACGGCCGGCAAGCAGGTGCTGGAGGAGGCCTTCGAGACCGGCGACGCGGTGGCGGCGATCGTCGAGCGCAGCGGCCTGCGGCAGGTCACCGACACCTCGGCGCTCGAGGCGTGGGTGGACGAGGCGATCGCCGAGAACCCCGGGCCGGTCGAGCGGTTCCGCGGCGGCAAGCCGGAGGCGATCAACGCCCTCATCGGCCCCGTGATGCAGAAGTCCCGGGGCTCGGCGAAAGCGGACCTCGTCCGCGAGCTGCTGCTCCGACGTCTGTCGGGAAGCTGAGCCGAGGCGGCCGGTGAGGGTCGACCGCACCCCCCGGGCCAAGCGCTACCCGTGGTGGCAGCTGATCCTGCTCGGCCTGGCCGGGCTCATCGAGGCCATCCTGCGTCCGATCGGGCGGATGTGGCGCTCGGACCAGCCGCTGGAGCGGTACGGGCTGGCCCACTTCGCCAGCGTCGCCGGCGACACGTTCGTGGCCTTCGCCCTGGCCGGCTCGGTCTTCTTCGACGTCCCGGTCGGCCAGGCCAAGGGCAAGGTCGCGCTGTACCTGGCGCTGACGATGGCCCCGCTCGCGGTGGCCGCTCCGGTGCTGGTGCCGCTCCTGGACCGGGCCGGCCCGCGGCGCGCGATCTCGTTCGTCGCCGCGGTGGCGCGCGCGGGCGTCGCGGTCTACGCGGCCTCGCGCTTCCACACGCTCCTGCTGTACCCCTCCGCGTTCCTCCTCCTCGTGTTCTCGAAGGTGCACGCGATCACGAAGAACGGGCTCTCGATGGCGTACGCGGGCCCGAACGAGGGTCTGGTCCGGGCGAACGCGCGCCTGGGACGGATCGGCGTGGGCGGGGCGCTCCTGGCCACGGGCCCCGCCCTCGGGCTGCTGCAGCTCGGCGACGCGAAAGCGGTGCTGTACGGCGCGGCGGCCGTCTACGCGGTCGCCGGGTTCCTCAACCTGCGCCTGCCGAACCCACACGTCCGAGGCGGCAAGGCCGAGGTCACCCGGACCGGCTCGATCTCGGCGCTGACCGCGCCGGCGATCGGGGCCGCCGGGCTGCGCGCCGCGACCGGCTTCCTGCTGTTCGCGCTCGCGTTCACCCTTCGCGGCGGCGACAACCCCACGTGGTGGTTCGCGGTCCTGGCCGGGGCGGGCACGGCGGGCGGGTTCGTCGGCGACCTCCTCGCGCCGCGGCTCCCCTCTTCGGTCCGGGAGGAGGCCGTGGTCGTGGGCTGCGTGATCGGGGCCGGCGTGGGGGCCGTGCTCGCCTTCGTCGCCTTCTCGCTCCCCGTGCTGCTCGTGTTCGCCGTCGCGGTCGGGGCCTCGGCCGAGCTCGGTCGGCTCGCGTTCCAGAGCCTCATGCAGCGGCTGGTCCCGGGCGGCGCCCACGGCCGAGTCTTCGTCCGGTACGAGGTGATCTTCCAGCTCGCCTGGGTGGTCGGGGCGCTGATCCCAGCGATGCTGCCCATCGACTTCCGCGGCGCGTTCCTCATCCTGGCGGGGCTGTATCTCGTAGCAGGTATTGGTTATCTGACGCCGGACGTGGTGGCCCGGCGGCGGAGACGGCCGGCGACCTAGGCGTTCCCGAAGCGGGCCAGGGCGCGCGCCGCGTCGGCGGGGTTCGCCTCGGCCCAGGCGGCGAGCTCGGTGTTGAGCTCGGCGTAGGACTGGGTGAGGTCGTCGCTCGTGCCGGCGAGCTCCGACGCCTCCTCGACGAGGGCGGGCAGGTCGGCGAGCTGGCCCGACAGCACGGCGTCCGCGATGTCGGTGACCGAGCGGGCGTACTCGGCGGTGAGGCCGAACGCATCGAGCGCGTCCTCCCGCGCCGCCACGAGGTCTGGGTCGGCCGGCTCGAGCGGGCGCTGTCGCTGCTGCGAGGCCTCGGCGTCGTCGCCGAGCGTCTCGGCCTGGTCGAGGAGGGTCCGGGCGTCGGCCTTGGACGCGTCGAGGTCGCGGGCGACGAGGTCCGCCTGGAGCGCGGCGACGGTGGCGGCGATCCCGGTGAGCTCGGCGGCGAGCGCGGCCTCGTCCGTCGTCGCGTAGGCGAAGGTCTGCAGGTCGTCCTGGTTCGCGCCGGATCCGTCGTGGTCGTCCCCAGCTCCCTCTGCGTTCGCCTCGGGGGAGGAGGATGGGTCGTCCGATGCCTCGACGGGGACCGGCGTGGGGGTGGGGAGGTCGATCGAGCGCGTCATGGTCGGTCGTCCGGCCGGCGAGCGGCTCGGCGGCACCCCGGCTCCGGACTCGCCGGACGCCCCCGCGGCGCACGCGGAGGCCAGGAGGGCGGCGGTCGCGGCGAGCGCCAGGAACCGGTGCACCTTCAGAGCATCGGCCGTCGGAGGCTCCGATTCAGGGTTCTCTCGGGCGGGCGGAGCTGCGGTAGGCTCCGCCGGGATCGGACGATCGCGACGGACACGAGGGAGGACGGCGGGATGGCGGAGTGGTTCGACGTCGGGAAGGCCGGAGAGCTGAGCGACGGCGAGATGAACTCCTACGGCGCCGGCGGACGCCAGATCGCCATCGCCAACGTCGAGGGCGACCTCCACGCGTGGGACGACGTCTGCACGCACCAGCAGTGCTCGCTCGCGGAAGGCGAGCTCGATGGGACCATCGTCGAGTGCCCCTGCCACGGGAGCCAGTTCGACATCATGACGGGCGAGGCGGTGCAGGGCCCGGCCGTCGACCCCGTGGACGTCTTCGAGGTCCGCGAGGAGGACGGCTCGCTCCAGGTGCTCGTGGACGAGTAGTGGCAGCGATCGTCATCGTCGGTGCGGGAGAGGCCGGCGCGACGGCCGCCGGGTCGCTCCGCGACCGGGGGTTCGACGGGGACGTCGTCCTCATCGGGGAGGAACCGGTCCCGCCCTACGAGCGGCCCCCGCTGTCCAAGGAGTACCTGCGCGGCGAGTCGGAGCACCAGCTCGTCCGGCCCGAGACGTGGTGGTCGGATCACGAGATCGACGCCAGGTTCGGGGTCCGGGCGGAGCGACTCCTCGCGTCCGAGCGCGCGATCGAGCTCGCCGGCGGCGAGCGCGTCCCGTTCGATCAGCTCGTGATCGCCACCGGCTCGCGGAACCGGCGGTTCGACTGGCCGGGGCTGGACCTGCCCGGCGTGTTCGACCTCCGGTTCGCGCCGGACGCCGACGCGATCCGGGCCGCGGCCAAGGGCGCCTCGAAGGCTGTCCTCGTGGGGATGGGGTTCATCGGCGCCGAGGTCGCCGCGTCGCTCCGGCACCTCGGGCTCGACGTGACCGTGATCGAGTTCTTCGGCACGCCGCTCGAGCGCGTCCTGGGGCCCGAGCTCGGCGGCGCGATCGAGGCGCTGCACCGCGACCACGGCGTCGAGATGATCTTCCGCGACGCCGCCGAGCGGTTCGAGGGCGACGGGCGGTTCGAGGCCGTCGTGTCCACGCAGGGCCGGCGGGTGGAGGGCGACTTCGCCGTCGTCGGCGTCGGCGTCGAGCCCGTGACGGAGGTGGCGGCGTCCGGAGGCATCGCCGTCCAGAACGGCATCCCGGTCGACGTCGCACTGCGGACCGCCGTCGAGGGCGTGTGGGCGATCGGCGACGTGGCTCGCCACGACCACCCCGTCTTCGGGAGCGTCCGCGTCGAGCACTTCGACAACGCGGTGAAGATGGGGGAGCACGTCGCCGGCAACCTCCTCGGGGCCGGGGCCGTGTTCGACGACGCCCACTGGTTCTGGTCCGACCAGTACGACGCCGAGATCCAGATGGCCGGCTACGCTCTCGAATGGGATCGCACGGTGATCCGGGGGAGCATCGCGGAGCGGGCGTTCACGGCGTTCCTCCTGAAGGAAGGCCGGTTGCTCTCGACGTTCAGCATGAACCGCAAGCACGAAGTGCGTCGCTCGATGCCCCTCATCGCGGCGTCGGTGCATCCCGACCCGGCGCTGCTCGCCGATCCGGAGTTCGACCTGCGCAAGCTCCGACCGCCGAAGGACCACGTGTGATCTAGCCCAACGTCACCCACGCGCCCTGCGACCCGAACCGGCAGCGCGCGCGGGCCGACGCGCGCCGCGCCTCGATCGCGCGGGCCGTCGCGTGGAGGAACGGCCGGCGTTCCCTCCTCGACCGGCTCCTCCGCCGCCGCGGTCCGGCGCTCGAGCTCACGGCGGAGAGCCTCCGTCCGTGTCCGGGCGAGGACGTGTGCCACAGCCTGCAGCTCTGACCGGCCGGGGCCCGAAGCGGCCGATGATAGGCTGGCCGACCACGTCCGAGATGCGCCGGACGAGCCCCCCGAAGGAGCGGACGATGAACCGACCCGAGATCATCCTCGCGCCCGGACCCACGCCGATCCCGCCGGAGGTCCTGCTGGCGCAGGGCAGTCCGCTCGTCTATCACCGGGGGCCGGGGTTCGGCGGGCTGATGCGCGGCGTGACCAAGCGGCTGAAGGAGCTGTACCGGACCGATCGCGCCGACGTGCTCCTCATGACGTCGTCGGGGACCGGCGGCCTCGAGTCGGCGATCCAGAACGTGCTCTCACCCGGTGACGAGGTGCTCGTCCCGCTCGCCGGCTTCTTCGCGGAGCGGTGGAAGAAGCTCGCCGAGTCGCACGGCCTCGTCGTGCGGACCGTCGAGTACGACTGGGGCCGCCGCGTCGACCCCGCCGACGTCGCGGCCGCGCTCGCCGAGCACCCCGTCAGGGCCGTGCTCCTCACGCACTCCGAGACCTCCACCGGCGTGATCCAGCCGATCGAGGAGCTCGCGCGCGTCGCGAACGAGGCCGGCGCGTTGGTGATCGTCGACGCCGTGTCGAGCCTCGGCGCGGTGCCGTTCGCCTTCGATGCGTGGGGGATCGACGTCGCCGTCGGCGGGTCGCAGAAGGCCCTCAGCGCGTCGCCCGGGATCGCGTTCGTGGCGATCTCCGAGCGCGCCTGGTCGGCGCACGAGAGCGCGACGATGCCGCGGTTCTACTTCGACTGGAGCGCCTACAAGCGGTTCGCGGAGCTGCCGGAGCCGGAGAGCCCGTGGACCCCGGCGATCAGCGTCATGCAGGGCCTGGCGGCGGCGCTCGACCTGTACTTCCAGGACGGGGTGGAGGCCGCCATGCGGCGACACCGGATGCTCTCGCGCGCCGTGAAGGAGGGCGTGCAGGCGCTCGGGCTCGACCTGTTCGGGGAGGGGCTGGAGCAGAACTGGACCGTGACCGCGATCCGGGCGCCGGAGGGGATCGACGCCGACACGATCAGCGACCGGATCCGTGCCGACTTCGGCTGCGTGCTCGCTCCGGGGCAGGGCCCGCTCAAGGGCAAGGTGTTCCGGATCGGGCACTTCGGGTACTTCAGCGAGCTCGACATCGTCCGGGGGCTCGCCGCGCTCGAGATGACGCTGGAGCGGCTGGGCTACCCGGTGAAGCGAGGGGCGGCCGTCGGCGCGGCCGAGGGCGTGTTCCAGGAGCCGGCGTGAGGGTCCTGGTCACCGAGAAGCTCTCCGACGCCGGGCTCGAGCTGCTCCGACGTGACTTCCAGGTCGACGTCCGCCCCGAGCTTGCCGCCGAAGGCCTGGGCGGGGAGATCGCGCCGTACGACGCGCTCATCGTGCGGTCGCAGACCCGCGTGGACGCCGACGTGTTCGCGGCCGGCGAGAACCTCAAGGTCGTGGCCCGGGCGGGGATCGGCCTGGACAACGTCGACGTCGAGGCGGCGACGCGCCGCGGCGTGATGGTCGTGAACGCGCCCCAGTCCAACGTCGTCTCGGCCGCCGAGCACACGGTGGCGCTCCTGCTGGCCCAGGCCCGGAACATCCCCAAGGCCGATCGGGACCTGAAGGCCGGCCGGTGGGAGCGGTCCGCGTACCAAGGTGTCGAGCTGCAGGGCAAGACGCTCGGGGTCGTGGGTCTCGGCCGCGTGGGCGCCCTCGTGACGCAGCGGTGCGCCGCGTTCGGGATGCGGATCATCGCGTTCGACCCCTACGTCCAGAAGGAACGGGCCAAGGAGATGCGCGTCGAGCTGATGCCGACGCTCGAGGCGCTCCTCGTCCAGGCGGACTTCGTGACCGTGCACCTCCCGCGGACCCCGGACACGGAGGGGCTGATCGGCGAGCGGGAGCTCGCGCTGGTCAAGGAGGGCGTGCGCATCGTCAACACCGCTCGCGGCGGGATCGTCGACGAGGCCGCGCTGGCCAAGGCGATCGAGGACGGCCGCGTGGGCGGCGCCGCGCTCGACGTCTTCGAGACCGAGCCGACCACCGAGTCGCCGCTGTTCGCGTTCGACCAGGTGGTGGTGACCCCGCACCTCGGCGCCTCGACGGCCGAGGCGCAGGACAAGGCCGGCACCTCGGTCGCCGAGATGGTCCGCCTTGCGCTCTCGGGCGAGTTCGTCCCCCACGCCGTGAACGTGTCCGCGGGGGCCGAGGTCTCCGAGACGGTCAAGCCGTTCCTGCCGCTCGCGCAGAAGCTCGGGGCGCTGCTCACGGGTCTCGCCGGCGGCGCGGTGCGGGGGGTCGAGGCCCAGTACCTGGGCCGGATCGCCGAGGCCGACACGCGGGTGTTGACGCTCGCCATCGTGAAGGGCGTGCTGTCCGGCGTGGTGTACGAGCCCGTCTCGTTCGTGAACGCGCCGATCATCGCGGGGGAGCGCGGCGTCTCCATCACCGAGATGCGGTCCACGGTCTCGAGCGACTATGTGAACCTGGTCCACGTGCGCGCTGACACGGACGAGGGACCCGTCAGCGTGGCCGGCACCCTGGTCGGCAAGCGCAACGCCGAGCGCGTCATGCAGGTGAACGACTACGACATCGAGATGGCTCCGGCGCCCTTCATGCTGTTCTTCACGTACGACGACCGGCCCGGCATCATCGGCAAGGTGGGCACGATCCTCGGCGAGGCCGACATCAACATCGCGACGATGGACGTCGGCCGCCCGGTGCGCGGCGGGACGGCGCTCATGGGCCTGACGCTCGACAGCCCCGTCCCCGTCGAGGTCCTCGACCGGATCCGCGCCGAGACCGGCGCCGGCCCCACCCGGTTCATCGTCCTGTCCGACTAGCGTTTCGTCTCGAAGGGCTTCCGGCGCGGCCCCGGTCCGTGCTAAAATTCTTGGCTAATGAGGCGACTCCTGGTGATCGCGAGGGATCGGAGCGGCGTCACGCCGCTCCCGGCGGCCGTCTGACGGCCGCGCTCGCCGCCCGGCGAGCTTTCGGATCACCCGCACCTCGTTCACTCGAAGATCAGGAGTCGTTCGATGCGCACCACCACCACCACAGCATCCAGGAGCGCCGTCCGCCGGCTCGCCCTGGCCCGCCTGATCTCGCTCACGGGCGGCGCGGCCGCGTTCGCGGCGCTGAACTTCACGATCTACGACCGCACGCACTCGCCCGCCTGGCTCTCGGCCTCCCTGCTCCTGACGTTCGGGGTGGGCGGGCTGTTCGCACCGCTGGGAGGTGCCCTGGGCGACCGCTTCGACCGTCGACGCGTGATGATCGCCTCCGATCTCGCCGGGATGGTGTGCTTCGGAGCCATGGCGTTCGTCCGGGATCCGGGCGTGCTGCTCGCGATCGGGTTCGTCACCGCGGTCGTCGAGTCGCCGTTCTGGTCGGCCTCGGCCGCGGCGATCCCCAACCTGGTCGCCGAGCAGGATCTGGCGTGGGCCAACGGTCTCGTCCAGATGGGCGGCAACGCCGGGATCATGCTCGGGCCCGCCATCGGAGGCGCGGTGCTCGCCGCCACAGGTCCGGGCCCGGTCTTCGCCGCCAACGCGGTCTCGTTCGCCATCTCCGCGGCCCTCGTCGCGACGGTGCACGGGCGCTTCTCCGAGGAGCCCGGCGCGCACGCCGACGAGCACCGCGGTCTGCGGGCCGGGTTCGTGTTCATCGCGCGGGACCGCGTGCTGCGCACGATCGTGCTGGCGTGGGTCGTGTTCGTCCTCGGCCTGGGCATGGTCATGGTGGCGGACGTCCCGCTCGCGGAGCTGTTCGGCACGGGCGCGACCGGCTACGGCCTGATCTTCGCGGCGTGGGGGGCCGGGTCGGTCCTCGGATCGCTCTCGGGCCGGTGGCTGAACGAGCGGACCGAGCTTCCGGCCCTGGTGGTGGGCACCGTGGTGATCGCGGTCACGACCGCCGGCGTCTCGGTCTCGCCGTGGTTCGCACTCGTGCTCGGGCTCGTGCTGCTGGCCGGGATCGCCGACGCGTTGACGATGGTCGCCGAGACCGGGATCCAGCAGCGCCGCACGCCGGACGCCGTCCGCAGCCGCGTCTCGGCGGCGTCGGAGGCCGTGATCCACCTCGCGCTCGCGGGCGGATTCGTGCTCGGGGGGCCCGCGCTGCAGGCGCTCGGGCCGCGCGGCGTCTACGCGGTGGGTGGGGGCCTCGGGCTGGTCGGCGCGACGGTGCTGTTGCCGATCCTGCGCGGCGGCCGTCCCGGCGCGCCGGTGCCGGTTGCCGGCGAGCCCGCCCCGGCCGAGATGGTGCTCGAGGGGGTTTCGTGAGCACTCGCCCCCGCACGGCCGTTCGCCGGCTCGCCGCCGGCCGCCTCATCTCGGTGACCGGCGGCGCGGCGGCCTACACGGCGCTGAACTTCACGGTGTGGAACGTGACCCGCTCCCCGTGGATGCAGTCGCTGTCGCTGCTGCTCACGTTTGGCGTCTCCGGGTTCCTGCAGCCGTTCGCCGGCGCGCTGGGGGATCGGTTCGACCGGCGCCGCGTGATGGTGCTGTCCGAGGGGATCGCGGCCGCGTTCTTCACGGCGATGGCCTTCGTCCACGACCCGGGGATCCTCATCGCGCTCGCGTTCGGGTCGGCGATCGCGGAGCTGCCGTTCCTCACCGCCTCCCGGGCCGCGATCCCGAACCTCGTGGAACGGCCCGAGGACATCTCGTGGGCCAACAGCCTCCTGACGGTCGGCATCCACGCCGGCATCGCGGTGGGGCCGCTGATCGGCGGTGTCCTGCTCGGGCTGGCAGGGCCGCAGTGGGTCTTCGGGATCAACGCGATCTCGTTCGCCGTCTCGCTGCTGATCACGCTCACGGTGCACGGACGGTTCCAGCAGGATCGCGAGGCGAGCGAGGAGCACGGCGGCCTCGCGGCCGGGATCACGTTCCTGCGGCGCGACCCCGTGCTGCGGCGCCTGTCCGCGGCGTGGTTCGTGTTCGTCCTCGGGATGGGGATGAGCATGGTCGCCGACGCTCCCCTGGCGACGTCGTTCGGCGCGGGTGGGATGGGCTTCGGCCTCCTGATCGCCTGCTGGGGGGGCGGCTCGGTGCTCGGGTCCGCGGCGGGCCGCTGGATGAACGCCCGGACCGAGCCGGTGTGGCTCGTGATCGGCTCGTTCGGGATCGCGGCCACGGCCTTCGGCGTGGGGTTCGCGCCGGTGTTCCCGTTCGCGCTCGGGGCGCTGCTGGTGATGGGGATGTGCGACGGCCTCACGATCGTCTCGGAGAACAGCATCATGCAGCGCCGGACCCCGGACGCGGTGCGGAGCCGGACGATGGCCGCGTTCGAGGCCCTGCTCTCCATCGGGCTCGTGGTGGCGTACCTGGTCGCCGGACCCGTGCTCGGCGCCGTCGGCCCGCGGTGGATCTACCGGATCGGCGGGCTGTCCGCGGCGGCGGCGGCCATCATGCTGGTGCCGATGCTGCGGCTCCGGCGGGTGGAGGAGCAGGCACCTCCGGAGGTCGCCGTACCGGCTCCGGAGGCGACCGAGGTCGCGACCGAGCAGGTCTCGTGACCACGCGCCGCAGGAGCTGAGCGCCACGGCTTGAACGGTCGTTCAAACCCGTGGTTCGATACGGGTCCGTGGCCTCGAACTCCTACAGCGCGATCGTGATCGGCGGCGGGCACAACGGGCTCGTCGCCGCGGCCTACCTGGCCAGGGCCGGGGCCCGCGTCGTCGTGTGCGAGGCCCGGCACAAGACCGGCGGGGCCGCCGCCACCGATCAGCCGTGGCCCGACTACCCCGAGTTCAAGGTCACGACGCTCTCGTACGTCATGAGCCTGATGCCGGACACGATCCTTCGCGACCTCCGGCTCGAGCGGCACGGGTACCGGGTCCACCCCGTCGGGCCGTACGTCGTGCCCGTGTCAGACGGGCGGGTGCTCATCGAGTACGACGAGCCGGCCCGCAACCGCGAGCAGTTCGCCCGGTTCTCCAAGCGGGACGCCGACGCCCTCGAGCGCTGGGACGCGTGGATCGGCGGGTTGGCCGCGGTGCTGGGGCCGCTCCTCATGACGACGCCGCCGAGAGTGGGGTCGCGCCGGCCCGGCGACCTGTTCGATCAGCTCCGGCTGGCGTGGCGCGTCAAGGGCCTGAACGTGCGGACCGTGGGCGAGGTCACGCGACTGATGACGATGTCGATCGACGACCTGCTCCGGCGGTTCTTCGAGTCCGAGGAGGTCATCGCCACGATGTCGATCAACGGGCTGATCGGGACGTGGGCGGGGCCTCGGGAGCCGGGCACCGGGTACGTCATGGCCCACCACTCGATCGGCGACGTCGGCGACGGCACGCTCGGCTCGTGGGGCGTGCCCGAGGGCGGGATGGGCGCGGTCGCGGAGGCGCTCGAGCGGAGCGCGCGATCCTTCGGCGCCGAGATCCGGACGAACGCCCGAGTCGAGCGGGTGCTGATCCGGGACGGCCGCGCGATCGGCGTCGCCCTCGACGGTGGCGAGGAGCTCCGCGCGCCGATCGTGGTCACCGCGTGCCACCCTCAGATCACGTTCCTGCGGCAGATCGATCGCTCGGAGCTGCCGAGCGAGTTCGTCCACGACCTCGAGCACTGGTCGAGCCGCTCGGGCGTGGTGAAGATCAACCTGGCGATCTCGAAGCTCCCGGTGCTCGCCGCCGATCCCGAGTGGAAGGACTTCAGCGGCGGGTTCGAGATCGCGCCCTCGATCGAGGATCTCGAGCGTTCCTTCGAGGAGGCGAGGGCGGGTGTGCCGTCCACGTTCCCGTTCAGCGACGGCGTGATCCCCACGACGCTCGATCCGTCGCTCGCGCCGCCGGGAGCTCACATCGTCTCGCTGTTCACGCAGTGGGTGCCGCACACGTGGTCGCAGGAACCGCACCGCGACGAGCTCGAGGCGTACGCCGACCGCGTGATCGCCGCGTACGAGGACGCGGCGCCGGGGTTCCGCGAGTCGATCGTGGCCCGCCAGGTGCTCGGCCCGCACGACCTGGAGACCGAGTGGGGCCTGATCGGCGGGAACATCTTCCACGGCGAGCTCTCGGCCGACCAGCTCTTCCACATGCGCCCGGCGCCCGGGTACGCGGACTACCGCACACCGATCGCCGGCCTGTACCAGTGCTCGAGCGCGACCCACGCCGGCGGAGGCGTCTGCGGCATCCCCGCCTACAACTGCGTGCGCGAGATCCGCCGCGACCGGGCACGTCGGAGGATCCGTCGATGAGGGAGCCCTACTCGTTCCGGTTCTACACGGCGTCGTGGTACCGCCGCTCGCCGTACTGGCAGCGGACGGTCGAGGCCGGCTGCACGAGCTGGGACCTCTACAACCACATGCTGATCCCGACGCTGTACGACGACGACGAGACCGAGTACTGGCACTTGCTGAACCACGTCACGCTGTGGGACGTCGCGGTCGAGCGGCAGGTGGAGATCACCGGGCCCGACGCGGCGCGGTTCACCCAGCTCCTCACGTGCCGGGACCTCTCGCGCTGCGAGGTGTTGCAGTGCAAGTACGCGCCGATCATCGCGCCGAGCGGCGGCATCGTGAACGACCCGATCCTGCTCCGCCTGGGCGAGAACCACTTCTGGCTCTCGCTCGCCGACTCGGATGCGCTGCTGTACGCGCTCGGGGTGCAGGCGTTCGCCGGGCTCGACGTGCAGATCCACGAGCCGGACGTCTCGCCGCTCCAGGTCCAGGGACCGATGAGCACCGACGTGATCCGGGACCTGTTCGGCGAGCAGGTCTCGGGTATGCGCTACTACCGGTGCTGGGAGGGCGAGCTCGACGGCATCCCCGTCGTGGTGTCGAGGACGGGGTGGACCGGCGAGGTCGGCTACGAGATCTACCTGCGGGACGGTTCCCAGGGGGTCGACCTGTGGGACCGCGTGATGGAGGCCGGCCAGCCGTACCGGATCCGCCCCATCGCGCCGAGCGACCAGCGCCGCCTCGAGGCCGGGATCTTCAACTACGGCAACGACATGACGGTGCAGGACACGCCGTACCACGTCTCGGGGATGGAGCGGCTCGTCGAGCTCGATGCGGACTTCATCGGCAGGAACGCGCTCGCGCGGATCGCCGAGGAGGGCGTCGACCGCAAGCTCGTCGGCGTTGAGTTCGGCGGCGAGCCGTTCCGCATGTGGCTCGACGACTTCTGGCCGGTGGCCGCCGAGGGCAACGTCGTGGGCCGCCTCACGAGCGCGAGCCACTCGTTCCGCCTGAGGAAGAACCTCGGCTACGCCTGGGTGCCGATCGCCCTGGCCGAGCCGGGCCATGACCTCGAGCTCGTCTCCCCCGACGGACCCGTGGCGGCGGTCACGGCCGCGCTGCCGTTCTGGGATCCCGCCAAGGAGGTTCCGAAGGGCTGACGGCGGGCCGGTGCACGAGTCCCTCGCCTTCGGGATGATAGGGACGTGGATTCCCTCGGAGGATCGCTCCTCATCGCCGGGCCCGGGCTGTGGGACCCCAACTTCCGTCGCACCGTGGTGCTGATCGGGCACCACGACGAGGAGGGGGCGGTCGGCGTGGTGCTGAACCGCGCCACCGAGGTCGAGGTGGCCACCGCGGCGCCCCCGCTGGCCGGGCTGGTGGGACCGGGGGAGCGGCTGTTCGTGGGCGGGCCGGTGCAGCCGCAGTCGGCCGTGGTCGTGGCCGACTTCGAGCACCCGGAGCGGGCCCAGGTCGTGGCGTTCGGGTCGATCGGCTTCCTCCCCGACGAGCTCGAGCCGGAGGACGTCGGAGAGCTCCGCAACGCCCGCGTGTTCGCGGGCTACGCCGGCTGGGGTCCCGGCCAGCTCGAGCAGGAGCTTGCGGAGGGCTCGTGGATCGTCGAGCCCGCCCGCCCCGACGACGTCTTCACGCCGGCCCCGGAGGAGCTGTGGAGCGAGGTCGTCCGGCGCAAGGGCCCGGAGTTCCGGCTCGTCGCCACGATGCCGCTCGACCCGTCGACGAACTGACCCGCCGTGACCTACGCGAACATCCTGGTGCGTCGAGCGGAGGGCGGTGTCGAGACCTTCGGGGACCTGGACGCCGCGCGGAAGGTCGCCCGCGACGGCGACGTCATCGTGAAGGCCCACCGAGGCGGACACGTCGAGTACGAGGCGGCCGTGAGCCGATCGGGCGGGCTCGTGTTCGTCGACCAGCCCCCGGGCTGGAAGCCCCGCATGCCGGTGTACCGCGGGCCCGGCTGACCGCCAGGACCCGGCGACTTAATGCATGTGCTGAGCATGAAGTAATGTGCTCCACATGAAGATGATCCAGATCCGAAACGTCCCCGACGACGTGCATCGGACCCTGAAGATGCGCGCCGCCGCCAGCGGGCTCTCGCTGTCGGATTACCTCCTGCAGGAGATCGAGTCGAAGGCTCGGCGGCCGACGATCGAGGAGGTGCTGGCGCGGATCAAGGAGGCGGGATCGGTCCACCCGGCCGAGGACAGCGCGAGCGCGATCCGCTCGATCCGCGACGCCGAGTGATCGTCCTCGACGCATCCGCGGCGGTCGATCTCGTCCTCGATACCACCCCGCATTCGACCGAGGTGGCGGCGCATCTCCTGGAACACGCCGGCGAGGTTCACGCCCCGCACCTCCTCGACGCGGAGGTGGGCCACGCGTTGCGTCGGTTCATGCTGCGTGATGCGATCGTGCCGGCGCGAGCCGAGCGAGCGGTCGAGTTCCTGCAGGATCTCGGCATCATCCGGTACTCGCACGTGGGACTGCTCCCACGTGCGCTGAACCTGCGACGGAATCTCACCGTCTACGACGCCCTGTACGTTGCTCTCGCGGAGTTGCTCGAGGCTCCCCTCATGACGCGAGATGCGCGCCTCGCGCGATCGGCTCGCCGGCTCGTCGAGGTCGTCCTCATCCCATGACCGAGTCCGTGGGCTTCGACCGCGCCGCGGAGTTCTACGACCGCAGCCGTTCGATCTCCGACGAGGCCATGGCGCGGACCGTGGAGATCCTCCGGGCCGAGCTCCGTGGCCGCGGGCGCGTCCTCGAGGTCGGCGCCGGACACCGGGCTGCTCACCATCCCCCTCCACCGCGCGGGCGTCGAGGTCGTCGCTCTCGACCTGTCGGCCCCCATGCTGGGCAAGCTCGTCGAGAAGTCGGGCTCGAACCACGTCCCGGTCGTGCGGGGCGACGCGACGCGGATGCCGATCGGCGGCGGGGCGTTCGGGGGCGCCTACCTGCGGTGGGTCCTGCATCTGGTCCCGGACTGGCGCGCCGTGCTGCGCGAGGTCGTGCGCGTGGTCCGACCCGGTGGGGTGTTCCTGGTCAACCTCGGCGCCTACGGTGGCGCCCGGGAGGAGCTCCAGCGCCGGTTCGCCGAGATCGCGGGGGTCTCGATCGAGCCGGTCGGCCTCACTTGGGCCGGGTTCGACGGGCTGGTCGCCGAGATGACGGGCTACGGCGCCGCGCTCCGGCTCCTGCCGCAGATCCGGGAGGGCAGGAGGGGCACCCTGGCGGAGTTCCTGGACGGGATCGACGAGAACCTCTACTCGTGGACCTGGCCCGTCCCCGAGGACCTCCGGAGGCGGACGGCCACCGAGGTCCGCGCCTGGGCGAGGGAGCGGTTCGGGCCGCTGGAGGAGCCCGACACGTACGAGCACGCCACGTCGTGGCGGGCGTTCGACCTCCCGGGGTCCGTGCGATGAGCTCCTGGGACGAGGTCGTCGACGCCGCCGAAGCGCACCGTCGCTTGGCATCGGCTCCGCCTCTGGAGCTCCTTGGATCCTCGGGCCCGCCGGAATCGCCGCTGGACCGCTTCGTGTATGCCCGGGCGCTCAGCCTGCTCGGTCGGGACTCCGAGGCGGCGAAGCTCCTGGGGGATCTCGCCGCCGAACACGAGGGAGACCGGTCCATCCGGTTGGCCCTGATCATGGCGGAGGCCCGCGCGGGGATCCGCGACCCGATCGCGGTTGCCAACGAGGTCTGGGACCGGGCCGACGAGTATCCCGAGCCCGCGGTGGCCAGGCAGTCCGCCGCGGCGCTCGCCGTCTCGAAGACCAGGCACGGCACGGCCGCGCACCGGTTCGCCCTCGACCGGCTCGGCGCATCCGTCGAGGAGACGCTCCGGACCCATCCGGACGACCTCTCCGCGCTCGCGCTTGGAGCCTTGGCTGACGGCGACCGTAGGCGCGTCGGCCCTGCTCGGGAACGGCTGGATCGGCTCCGCAACCTGGGGATGCCGCCGTGGCCCTGGGTGTGGTCGGTCGACGCGCTCGTCGCCGGCCGGGGCCACCAGGAGCGGCGCCGGGTCGCGTCGTGGCGGCGAGCCGAGGAGCTGCTCGGGCGGCGCCCGCGGTGGGTCCGCTACTGGCTGACCCGGTCCTTGTCGCTCGCCGCAGTCGTCGTCCTCGTGATCTGGTTCGCCGCGATCGCCACCGACGACCTCTTCCTCCTCGGCCTCTCGCTCGTCGCGTACGCCCCGATTCCCATAGTGAGCGCGATGGGTGGGGCACCGTGGACGCGAATGGCATGGGCCGCGGCCGGCGGCGCGTCGCTCGTCGGCGGCTTCCTCCTGTTCCGGGTCTACGGATAGGCCGGAGACCTCCCCTGATCGGGCGAACGGAGCGCCCTGGCCAGCGGGTATCCTTCCCGGCGAACCGCCCCGGAACGTCGGGCGGGAGCGTCCACACCGCCACACAGGAGGACCCGATGCCGATCACCGAGGTCGACAAGATCTGGATGGACGGCGAGCTCGTGGACTGGCGCGACGCCAAGATCCACGTCCTCAGCCACGCCTTGCACTACGGGAGCGGGGTCTTCGAGGGGATCCGGGCCTACGCGACGGCTCGGGGGCCCGCGGTGTGGCACCTCGACGAGCACCTCAAGCGCCTGTCGCGCTCCGCGAAGCTCTACCACATGGACCTCCCGTACTCGATGGAGGCCATCGGCGACGCGATCAAGGAGGTCATCCGGGCCAACCGCCTCGAGGCCTGCTACGTCCGGCCGCTCGTCATGCGCGGATACGGGGAGATGGGCGTGAACCCTCTCAACGCGCCGGTGAACGTGATCATCGCCGTGTGGCCGTGGGGCGCGTACCTGGGCGAGGACGCCCTGGAGCAGGGCGTCCGCATCAAGGTCTCGTCCTGGCGTCGGAACTCCCAGAACTCGCTGCCCGCGAGCGCGAAGGCGACGGGGCAGTACATCAACGGCGTGCTGGCGAAGGTGGAGAGCCTGAAGGCCGGGTACGACGAGGCGATCCTGCTCAACGAGTCGGGGTATCTCACCGACGGCTCCGGCGAGAACGTCTTCGTCGTTCGCGACGGCGTGCTGTCGACCCCGAGGACCCAGTCGGGCTGCCTGGACGGGATCACCCGGACCACGATCATCACGCTGGCCCGGGATCTCGGGTACGAGGTTCGCGAGGAGGACCTCGTCCGCACCGACCTCTACCACGCCGACGAGGCGTTCTTCTCGGGGACCGCCGCCGAGATCACGCCGATCCGCGAGGTGGACGACCGGGTCGTGGGCGAGGGCCATCGCGGACCGATCACCAAGGAGCTCCAGGGCGCGTTCTTCTCGGCCACCAAGGGCGAGATCGAGCGCTACGCCGCCTGGCTCACCTACGTGAACGACTGAACGTGACCGAAGAGGCTCGCTACCGCCTGCCCCGCTCGGTCGTCCCGCGCCGGTACGACCTCGTGCTCGAGCCGGACCTCGACGCCGCGACGTTCTCCGGCAGCGAGGACGTCGAGGTCGAGGTTCGCGAGCGTGTGAGCGAGATCGTCCTCAACGCCGACGAGCTCTCGATCTCCTCGGGGTGGCTCGAGCGTGACGGAACACGCATCCCCGTGGTCGAGGTCCGGGTCGACGCGGAGGCCGAGCGTGCCCACGTGCGTCTGGACGACGAGGCCGAGCCCGGGGAGTGGGTGCTGCATCTCGAATTCGCGGGCGGGCTCTCCGATCGTATGCGGGGCTTCTACCGATCCACGTACGAGGAGAACGGCGGGACACGGACCCTGGCCACCACGCAGTTCGAGTCCACGGACGCGCGGCGGGCGTTCCCCTGCTGGGACGAGCCGGACCTCAAGGCGGTGTTCGGCGTCACGCTCGTGGTCCGGGACGGGCATCTGGCCGTCTCGAACGGGCCGGAGGTCGAGCGGCGGACCGAGATCGACGGCCGCGTCCGGATCCGGTTCGCCGACACGATGCCGATGTCGACGTACCTGGCGGCGTTCGTGGTGGGACCGATGGAGGCCACCGAGCCGATCGACGTCGACGGCGTCCCGCTCCGCATCGTCCACCAGCCGGGCAAGGGCCATCTCACGGCGTACGGGCTCGAGGTCGGCGCGTTCTGCTTGCGATTCTTCGCGGACTACTACGGCATCCCGTATCCGGACGCCAAGGTGGACATGATCGCGCTCCCGGACTTCGCGCAGGGCGCGATGGAGAACCTCGGCTGCATCACGTTCCGCGAGAACCTCCTGCTCGTCGAGCCCGACAAGGCCACGCAGCCCGAGCTCGCGGCGGTGGCGGAGGTGATCGCGCACGAGCTCGCGCACATGTGGTTCGGCGACCTCGTGACGATGCGGTGGTGGAACGGCACCTGGCTCAACGAGGCCTTCGCCACATTCATGGAGATCGTCTCGGTGGACGCGTTCCGCCCGGCGTGGGAGCGGTGGACGCAGTTCCTGCGGACCCGGTCCCAGGCGTTCGAGGTGGACGCACTGCACAGCACGCGGTCGATCGAGTACCCGGTCGCGTCGCCCGACGACGCCGCCGGCATGTTCGACACGCTCACCTACACCAAGGGCGCCGCCGTCCTGCGCATGCTCGAGCAGTACCTCGGGCCCGAGCGCTTCCGCGACGGGATCCGCAAGTACCTCGCCGACCACCGGTTCGGCAACACGGAGACGCACGACCTGTGGGAGGCGATCGAGGCCGCCACGGGCGAACCGGTTCGCCGGATCATGGACGGCTGGATCTGGCAGGGCGGCTACCCCATGATCACCGCCGGTCTCGAGGACGGAGGCGTCCGGCTGTCACAGCGCAGGTTCCTGCTCTCGGGCGAGAACGGCGACGGCCTGTGGGACGTGCCGCTGCTGGTTCGCGCCGGCGGCCAGACCCGACCGGTCCTGATCGAGCCCGAGGGCGTCACGATCCCGCTGCCGGCCGACGGCGCGATCGTCGTGAACGCCGGCGCGCATGCGTTCGTACGGGTCCGGTACGACGAGACCCTGCTCGCGCGCATCTCGGGGTCGCTCGGATCGCTCTCCACACCGGAGCGCACCCAGCTCGTCGACGACACGTGGGCGGCGGTCGTCTCCGGCCACTCGTCGGCGGCGGAGTTCTGCGACTTCGCCGGCGCGTTCCCCGGCGAGACGGAGCTCACGGTGTGGTCGGCGCTGCTGCAGGGGATCGGATGGTGCGAGCGGTTCCTCGACGGCGCGCCCCGCGAGCACTGCCGGGCGTGGATCCGGGAGCTCGTCGGCCCGGCGCTCGATCGGATCGGGTGGGAGCCCGCGCAGGACGAGGCGGACCTCCGGCGATCCCTGCGGGGCGTCCTGCTCTCGGCCCTGGCGGTGCTCGGCGCGGAGCCGAACGCCCAGGCCCTGGCCCGCGAGATCGAGCTCGAGGCGCGGTCGGGCGGGGCGACGGATCCGTCCCTCGCGTCCGCCTCGATCGGGATCGTCGCGGCAGGCGGCGGGCCGCAGGAGTACGAGGCGTTCCTGGAGGCTCGCGAGAGCGCGCCCACCCCGCAGGAGAAGCTGCGCTACCTGTACGCGCTCCCGGACTTCCGCGACGCGGTGCTGATCGACCGGACGATCGCTCTCGGTCTCACCAAGGAGGTCCGCCCGCAGAACGCGCCGGGGCTGTATGCGCGTTCGATCGCCAACCGGGACCAGGGCGAGCGGGCCTGGCGATTCGTCAAGGAGCACTGGGACCGGATCGTGGCGCGTGTCGCGCCCTCGACGGTCGTGTTCCTGGCCGACGGCGTCCGCTACCTCACCACCCCGGAGCTGGTCGAGGACGCCGAGGCCTTCTTCGCGGAGCACCCCATCCCGCAGTCCGCGCTCCAGCTGCGGCAGATCCTGGAGCGGCAGCGGGCGATCGCCGACCTGCGGAGGCGCGCCGTCCCCGACCTCCAGACGTTCTTCAGCGCTCCGAGCCCTCGCTAGGCTCGGACAGCCACGCCGGGTCCGCGTTCGCGCCGCACACGAGGACGACGACCTGCTCCTCAGGATCGGGCCGGTAACGGCCGGAGAGCAGCGCCGCGAGCGAGGCGGCGCCGCCGGGCTCGGCCACCAGCCGCAGGTCCTCCCAGAGCCGGCGCTGGGCATCGCGGATCGCGTCGTCGGTCACGAGCACGACGTGCTCGACGAACCGGGAGGCCACCGCGAAGGCGATCCCGCCGGCCTGCCGCGACCCCAGGGAGTCCGCCGCGTACCCGCCGACGTCCACCGGCACCGGCCTCCCGACGCGGAGCGCCTCGGACATCGTGGGGCAGGCGTCCGGCTCGACCCCCACGACGCGGACCCGGCCCTCGAACCAGGCGGCGACGCCGCCGATCAGCCCGCCGCCGCCGATCGCCACGAGCACGGTGTCGGCGTCGGGGGCCTGCTCGGACAGCTCCGCGCCGACCGTGCCCTGACCGGCGACGACCTCGGGCTGGTCGAACGCGTGCATCACGAGGGCCCCGGTCTCGGAAGCGCGGGTGGCGCTCGCGGCGAGGGCCTCGTCGTAGTAGCCGGGGATCACCCGGACGTCGGCGCCGAGGGAGGCGATCCGCTGCGCCTTGATGGCCGGGGAGGTCTCGGGGACGAAGACCTCGGCGCGGTGGCCGAGCTCGCGGGCCGCGTAGGCCACCGCCAGCCCGAAGTTGCCGCCGGACGCCGCGATCACGCCGGACGCCGGGACCTCGGCCGAGAGCATCTTGTTGAACGCGCCCCGCGGCTTGAACGACCCCGTGTGCTGGAGCAGCTCGAGCTTGAGGGTGAGCCGACCCGGAACGCCGAACGCGCCGGGCTCCAGGGCCAGCACCGGCGTCCTGCGGACCCGATCGCCGATCCGCGCCCGGGCGGCCTCGACGTCGGCGGGCCCCACCGGCACCGGTTCGCTCGAGCGCGTCGCTTCCACGGGGTCCATGGTGGCAGACGCGCGCCGGAGCCCTTGCGTGCGCTTGACAGGCGTTCGAGGGCCGCCATACCGTTCGGGCCCGAATGACCGCCGTGATCGAGGGCGTCGAGGTCTCGACCGATCACTGGATCGGCGGAGAGGCCGTCGCGTCGGCTCGGGCCTTCGAGGACGTCTCGCCCATCGACGAGATCGTGATCGCGGAGGTCGCTCGTGGCGGCGCCGAGGAGGCCGGCCGCGCCGTCGAGGCGGCCCGCGCCGGCGCCGAGGTCTGGGGGCGGACCACGCCGAAGGAGCGCGCCGAGGTCCTGCACCGGCTCGCCGACCTCATCGAGGAGCACGTTCCACAGCTCGCGGCCGTCGAGACGCGGGACAACGGCTCGCTCCTGCGGTCGATGCGGGGCTCGGTGATGCCGCGCGTCGCCCGGAACTTCCGGTTCTTCGCCGACCAGCTCACCGAGCTCGGCGAGTCGTTCGAGATGAACGGGTTCCAGAGCCGGACGGAGTGGGATCCCTCCGGCGTGACGGCGGTGATCACGCCGTGGAACGCGCCCCTCATGCTCGCGACGTGGCGGGTCGCGCCGGCCCTGGCCGCCGGGAACGCCGTGATCCTCAAGCCCCCGGAGTGGGCGCCGCTGACGGCGTCGATGCTGGCCGCCCTGGCCCGTGAGGCCGGGGTCCCCGACGGCGCCTACAACGTGGTCCAAGGGATCGGGGAGGAGGCGGGCGCCGCGCTCACCGCGCACCCCGGCGTCGACCGCATCGCGTTCACCGGGTCGATCGAGACCGGGAGGCTCGTGGCGCAGGCCGCCGCGGCGAACCTGACGCCGGTCTCGCTCGAGCTCGGCGGCAAGTCGCCGTTCGTGGCGTTCGCCGACGCCGATCTCGACGCCGTGGTGAGGCAGGCCGTGAACCAGTTCGACAACGCGGGGCAGGTGTGCCTGGCCGGCACGCGCCTGATCGTCGAACGGTCGCTGCACGACGCGTTCCTCGAGCGGTTCCTGGACGCCGCGCGCGCGATCCGCCAGGGCGATCCCCGGCAGGACGAGACGGACCTCGGCCCGCAGATCACCCGGGAGCACTTCGAGCGGGTCGACGGGTTCGTCCGTCGCGCCGTGGCCGCGGGGGCCAGGCCGATCCTCGGGGGCGGCCCGAACGACGACCTCGGCGGCCTGTACTACCGGCCCACGCTGTTCGGGGACGTGCCCGCGGGGGCCGAGGTCCTGCGCAGGGAGGTCTTCGGCCCCGTCCTCACGATCCAGACGTTCGAGGGGGAGGACCAAGCCGTCGCGCTCGCCAACGAGACCGAGTACGGCCTGGCCGCGATCGTGTACACGGGCGACCGGGCCCGCGCCGAGCGCATGGCCTCGCGCCTCGTCGCCGGGACGGTGTGGGTGAACTGCTTCTTCGTCCGGGACCTCCGCGCGCCGTTCGGCGGTGCCCGATCCTCGGGCGTGGGGCGCGAGGGCGGCGTCTACAGCTTCGACTTCTACGCGGACGTGAAGAACGTCTGCTCGGCTCCCTGGGAGGAGGCCTCGAGCAGCGCCGCGGTAGGCCAACGAGGAGGGATCGATGGGTGAGGTGGTGGGCGCCGCGCTCGTGGCGCACGTTCCAACGATCATGCTGCCGGAGGAGGTCCGGCTCGAGATCAACGAGGGCAAGGAGATCACGCTCGTCCCCGGGCTGCACCGGATGAAGGCCGAGTGCCTCGACCGTCTGAAGCCGGACACCGTCGTCCTCTTCGACACGCACTGGGAGTCGACGTTCGAGCACATCGTGACGTCGCACGAACGCCGGCAGGGGAAGTTCACGAGCCACGAGCTGCCGCGGGGCATGAGCGCGATCCCCTACGACCTGCCGGGCGACCCCGAGCTCGCGAAGCTGATCGCCGCGCAGGCCGAGGGGCGGGACGACTGCTGGATCCTGGCGTGCGACGACCCCTACCTGCCGATCTTCTACGGCACCGTCAACATCTGGACGTTCCTCGGCGATCCGCAGACGCGCTGGGTCAGCGTGGCGATCAATCAGACGTGCAACACGGAGGACTTCCTGCTGTTCGGGGAGCTGATCGGCAGGGCCATCGCCGAGAGCGACCGCCGCGTGGTGCTGCTCGCGTCCGGCGGCATGACGCATCGCTTCTTCAACTTCAAGGAGCTCCGGCGCCGCGAGAGCCAGCGCGCGCCGGACAACATCTACGACCCTGCCTACTACGAGGCCGACATGCGCGTCCTCGACATGCTCCGACGGGGGGACCACGCGGGCGTCATCGACAACATGCCCGAGTACCGCAAGGCGTACCCGGAGGGGCACTTCGGCCACTACCTGATGCTGGCGTCGGCGCTGGGCGGCCGTGCCTGCACGGGGCGGGGCGAGCTCTTCAGCGAGTACGAGGCATCGGTGGGCACCGGGCAGGTCCACGTGTGGTTCGAGCGGCCGGAAGGAGGTTGGATGGCCTGACGCGCAATGGGTTCGTCGGGATAGCGTTCGCGCATCGTTCACGACGAAGGGGGCGGTCGTGGGAGACAACGTGCCCGTCGCGGAGAACCGGCCCGTGACGGAGGAGTACGAACGGCTCGGCGGCAAGAAGCTGAAGCTCGTCGACGTCCTCGCGCAGTCGGTCGGCTTCATGGGCCCGGTGTTCAGCGCGGCGTTCATCATCCCGCTGATCATCGGGGTCAACGCGGCGGCCCGCGGGGCCGGAACCTCGGCGCCGTTCGCCGTGCTCTTGGCCGGGATCGGGGTGTTCGCGCTCGGGTGGATCGTCGCCCAGTACGCGAAGCGGATCCATGCGGCCGGGTCGCTCTACGACTACGTGTCGAACGGGCTCGGCTCGACGATGGGAGCCGCCTCGGGATGGCTGTACTACGGAGGGACGATCATCCTGACGACCGGCCTGGGCGTCTTGCTCGGCGGGTACGTGAAGGACAGCCTGCTGCCGACGCTCGAGATCGATCTCGATCTGCCCATCTGGCTGTGGGACTCGATCTTCGCGGTGGGCCTGTTCGTCGTGCTGTACCTTGGAGTGCAGATCTCGACCCGCGTCCAGCTCACGCTGGCCCTGATCTCGATCGCGGTCGTGTTGATCTTCTTCATCCGCGTCATCTCGGATCTCGGGAGCAGCAACGACTTCGCGAAGGCGTTCGACCCGACGCCGAGCCCGGGCGGCTTCAGCGGGATCCTGTTCGGCGTGCTGTACGGGGTGCTGATCTTCGTGGGGTTCGAAACCGCGGCCAACCTCGCCGAGGAGACGGCAGATCCCAAGCGATCGATCCCCCGGGCCGTCCTCGGCGCCGTGGTCCTCGTGTCCGTCTTCTACCTCATCGCGTCCTACGCCGAGGTCGCCGGGTTCGGGTTCGACCTCGGCGTGATCACGAGCCCCGAGGTCTCCGGCGCGCCGCTGTTCGCGCTCGGGGCGCCGGGCAGCCCGTCCGGCTCGGACTTCTGGCTGAAGCTCCTCCTCGTCGTCGTGTTCCTCGACATGCTGGCCGTGTACGTCGGCGCGGCCGTGGCCTCCTCGCGAGGGACCTTCGCCATGGCGCGCGACCGCCGGCTGCCGGCGCCGCTCGCCTCGGTCTCGCGGCGGTTCGGGACGCCGACGGGCGCGATCGCGCTCCTGATCGCGGTGCAGGCGTTGCTGATCGTGGCCAGCGAGGCCTGGGACGGACTGTTCGCGCTGCCGGGCTTCCCGCACTACTTCGCTCTGTTCGCGTGGTGCGCGACCTTCGGCGGCTTCGCCCTGCTCGTCGTGTACTTCCTGATGTCGGTCGGTGGGCTCCGGGGGCTCCGGGACCATGGGAGCTACGGGAGCCTCGTGGTGGCCTCGATCCTGGGCATCGTGATGACCGGCGCGGCCATCTTCGGCTCCTTCTACAAGGTGCCGAGTCCCACGATCCTGGCGCCGGAGTACGCGTTGGGGTGGCTGGTCCTGGGGCTCGTCTACATGGTCGCCGTGAAGGGCCGGGAGCCGGCGAGCCAGGCCCTCGAGGAGCTCCACTCCTCGACCTGACGGCGCGGATGAGGGGGGCGGGAGCCGGGGCGGCGCCGAGCGCGCCGCCCCGGCTCGTCCTGATCCTGTCCGAGAACTGGACGCTCGTTCCCCAGGACGACCTCCGGGCGCTCGTCGCGATGGCCGCCCTGGCCGAGGAGGCGGGGTTCGACGCGATCATGGTGAGCGAGCACGTGGCGCTCGGACCCGGGGCCGACGCGAAGGGGCTCCCGGCCAACCCTCGCGACTACGCGCTCCCGGGCAACCAGGACCCGTCGACCCCGTGGCCCGATCCGCTCGTCCTGCTCGGAGCCGTGGCGGCTGCGACGACGAGGCTCCGGCTCGTGGCGAGCTCAATCATCGCCCCGCTGCGCCATCCCGTGCTCCTGGCCAAGCAGCTCGCGACGCTCGATCGGCTCTCGGAGGGGCGCCTCGTGGTCCAGCCCACGGTGAGCTGGCACCGCGCCGAGTACGAGGCGCTCGGCGTGCCGTTCCAGAAGCGAGGTGAGCTCCTCGACGAGCACCTCGCCGCGTGGAGGGCGCTGTGGGGCGATTCGCCGGCGTCCTTCGACGGGCGGCACTACCGGTTCTCGGACGTGTACCTGGAGCCCAAGCCGTTCCGCCCGCAGGGGCCCCCGCTCTGGTTCGGCGGCGAGCGCCTGCACGAGCGGCTGCTCCGCCGGCTCGTCGCGTTCGGCGGCGGTTTCAACCCGCTCGGCCGGCCGAGCGACGAGGACCTGACGGGGCTCCGGCGGGCGCTGGCCGAGGCCGGCCGCGACCCGGACGGGCTCGAGCTCGTCGGCGGGACCCGGGGGCGCTTCCCCGACGCGGCGGGCGTCGCCGACCTCGGGGAGGCGCTGGCCTCGATCCCGGACCAGCTCGCGCGAGGCTTCACGACGATCTGCATCAAGCCCTCGCAGTTCGTCGACGACCTCGGCGAGGTCCCGGCGTTGCTTCGGGAGATCGTCCGGCGGGCAAGCGACATGCGCGCCGGACCGCGTAGTTCCGGGTGAGGCGAGCGCGGCCGGCGACCCCGGCCGGGGGAGGCGACGTGGCGAGAGGCCGGCGGAGGGATCGGAACGCCCTGTGGCTTCGGGCGCCCGTCGTGCTCCTTCGCTACCCGAAGCTCCTCCTGGCCGTGGCCCTCGGCGCCCTCCTCCTGGCCGTGTCCGTGGCCGCGTACCCGCTGTTCCTCTCGGCCGAGACCAACCATCTGGTCGAGGCCGCGATCGAGCGTCCCGGCCTCACCCGGTTCGGCGCCGGCATCCTGTACCAGGTCCGCGTGGCGCCGCTCCACACGAAGGGGGAGGGGTTCTCTCCGACCTCGCGGGGCGGCGCGTTCGACGCGTTCACCGACGAGCCACGGCTGGGTCCGACGATCGCGAGCGCCCTCGGGCCGCCGATGCGGGCGTTCGGGACGAGGCGGCCGGGGCGCTGGGCGCCGATCGCGCTGTTCTCCGGCACGGGGGCCCGGGCGCACGTCGAGGTCCTGGGCCGCGCCGGACAGGGCGGCGTCTGGCTCGACGACCGCACCGCGCGCAGCCTGGGCGTCGGCAAGGGGGATCGCGTCACGATCGGCTCGGAGGCGGGGGTCGCGATCGAGCTCCGCGTCACGGGCCGATACGCCGCCCTGGCGGGCCGAGACGACGACGGCTACTGGGGGGCGTGGGACGCGAGCATCCACCCGTTCTGCGCCTCCGGGGACTGCGCCGCGCCGGCCGCGTTCGCCATCGTGGAGCCCGCGCGGATGCCGCGGCTGCTCGACCGTCTCGAGGCGGCGTCGGCCACGTACTCGTGGCAGGCGCCCGTTCGTTCGGCGGCGATCTCGTGGACGGCGGCGGGATCGCTGGGTGAGTTCGAGGAGCACTTCTCGCAGGAGGCGAGCCGGGAGCTCAACGTCTTCCAGTGCTGCGGATCCGTGGTCACGGACGAGCAGGAGATGAACGTACGCCTCACGGTCGGGATGCCGGCGATCGTCGAGGAGCTCCGCCGGACCCTGGCGACCCTCGACGGGCCGGGCAGGGTCCTGCGCGCCGCTGGCGTGGCCGTCGCGCTCGCGGTGGTCGCCGCCGCAGGGGCCTTCTCGGTCTCCGCGCGCGGCGTGGAGTCGCGCCTGCTGTTCGCGCGCGGGACCGCCGCCCGGACGGTGGGCGCCCTGACGGCGATCGGAGCGGCAGTGCCGAGCCTCGCGGGGGCGGCCGCGGGGTTCGGCGTCGCCCTGCTCATCGCCCGGGCCGGCGCCGGCGGGGACGTCGCGGCCCGGGCGAGCGGCGACGGCCTGCGGGCCGCCGCCCTGGCGGCGCTCGCGTCCCTGGCGCTGCTCAGCCTCGTGGCCGCGATCGCCTACGCGAACGCGTTCGGGTTGCGCCGGCGACGGCTCGGAGTGCTCGCGCGGGTGCCTTGGGAGCTGGCGCTCGTGGGCGTCGCCGCGGTCGCGCTGGTCCGGATCCGCGGCGGCGGCGCCTTCGTCCGCGACCCTGCGCTCGGCGTCGGCCGGCCGAGCGCGTCCCTGCTGTTGTTCCCGGTCGTGGCCATCGGCGGGCTGAGCGCGGTGGGGAGTCGTGGCTTCCTCGCCCTCGTCCGGTGGGTCCGCGGGCGGAGCGGCCGGTTCACGTCCTGGCTCTACCTGGCCGTGCACCGCATGGCCGGGGCCCCGCGGGTGGCCGTCCTGCTCGTGGCGACCACGGCCCTGTGCCTGGGGCTCGCCGTCCACACGCAGACCGTGGTGCGGTCCCTGCAGTCGACGGTCGACGCGAAGGCGGGCGTGTTCGTGGGCAGCGACGTGAGCGCGCGCGTCGTCTACGGGACGGGGGCGCCCGACCCCTTCCCCCTCCCGCTCACACGGGTCACCAGGGTGCCCGGAGGGGTCCTGATCGACGGGGACCGGCGCGCCGACCTCCTGGCGATCGACCCGGGCACGTTCGAGGCCGCCGCCTTCTGGAACCCGGGCTTCTCGGACGTTCCCCTGTCCGAGATCGTTCGGCGGCTCTCCGAGCCGGCCGCGCGCGGCATCCCGATCGCCGTCACGGGCAACGTGCGCCTGCCCTCCACACTTCGCTTCTCCGGGCGCGACGTGCCGGTCCGCGTCGTGGCCCGGCCGGACGCGTTCCCGGGGACCTCCTCCCTGCGTCCCCTGGTCGTCGTGGACGAGAGCCTCCTGGTGCAGGCGACCTCCGGAGGGCTGAACCCGCTCGCGACGATGAGTGGCAGCACCGAGCTGTGGGTCCGGGGCGAGGCCCAGGAGGCCCTGACCGACCTGCAGGCGACGGGCAAGACCCTCTACCTGATCCGGACGGCCGACCGGGTGCGCAACATCCCCAGGATCGCCGCGGTGATCCGGACGTTCCGGGTGCTGAACGCGCTCGGGCTGGTCGCCGGCGCGCTCGTCGTGCTCGGCATGCTGATGTACCTGCAGGCCCGGCAGCGTTCGCAGGAGGTCTCGTACGGGCTCTCGCTGCGGATGGGCATGACGCACGCCCGTCATCGCCGCTCGCTCACCGTCGAGCTCGGCGCGATGCTCGGCTTCTCCTACGCGATCGGCCTCGTGCTCGCCCTTGGCGTGGCCGTCGTGATCGCCCGGCTCCTGGATCCGCTCGAGTCCATCCCGCCGGGCGCGCTGCTCGTGATCCCGGGCGGATCGATCCTCGCAACCCTGGCGGCGGTGCTCGGGCTCGCGTGGGTCTCGGGATGGTTCATCAACCGCCGGGCGCGGGCGGTCGACCTCGGGGAGGTGATGCGCCTTGCCGAGTGAGCGCCCGGCGGCGCGGTCCGAGGGGCTCACGAGGACCTACCGGACGGCGGGGTCCGTGGTCGAGGCCCTGGCGGGCGTCACGGTCGACATCCCGCGAGCGGCCGTGGTGGCGGTGGCGGGCCCCTCGGGCAGCGGCAAGTCGTCGTTCCTCCGGTTGCTGGCCGGTCTGGACCGGCCGACCTCGGGTCGCCTGTGGGTCGGGGAGCTGGCCCTGCACGCCGCTTCTCGGCGCCGGCTCCGCGTGCACCGGCGCCGGACGGTGGCGTACGTGTTCCAGCGGGCCTCGGACAACTTCTTCCCGTACCTCACCGTCCGCCAGCACCTGGGGCTCGCGCTCCGGGCCTCGCGCCGGGCCCCGAGCGTCGACGCGGCCGAGCTCGTCGAGCTCCTCGGGATCGAGGAACGCCTGGATCACCGGGCGGCCGAGCTCTCGGGCGGGGAACAGGCGCGCGCGGCGATCGCACAGGCCCTGGCGCGCGGGTCGAGCCTCGTGGTCGCCGACGAGCCCACGGCGGAGCTCGACACCGCGTCGGCGGCCGGCGTCATCGAGGCGATGCTCGCGCTCCGCGAGCGCGGCGCGACGTTCGTCGTCGCGACCCACGACCCGGAGGTGATGCGGCGGGCCGACGACCTGATCGCGCTCGACCACGGCCGGCTCCGCCCGAGGCTCGCCGCCGGGGACGCGCGGGCCTCGCGGCCCGAGGCTCCGCGGCCGATCGGGCGTCCCGTCGGCGAGCCGGTCCTGCGCGCGTCGGGCGTGAGCAAGTCGTACCGGCGGGGCCGAGCCAGCGTGCCGGCCGTCCGCGGGGCCGACCTGTCCGTGCGCACCGGGGAGCTCGTCGGGCTCGTCGGGCGGTCGGGGTCCGGCAAGACGACGCTGCTGAACCTCGTCGCGGGGTGGGAGCGCCCGGACGAGGGGACGGTCGCCGTGGCCGGCGTGGACCCGGCCGTCGTGTCCCCGCCGTGGAGCGACGTCGCGGTGCTCCCGCAGCGGCTCGGCCTGATGGAGGAGCTGACCGTCCGGGAGAACGTGGAGTACCCGGCGCGGCTGAACGGGACGCTCGGGTCGATCGGCCGGCTGATCGACGACCTGCTCGAGGCGCTCGGCCTCGAGGCGCTGCAGTCCCGTCACCCGAGCCAGACCTCCGTCGGCGAACAGCAGCGCGCGGCGATCGCCCGGGCGCTCGTGCTCTCCCCGAGGCTCGTCCTGGCCGACGAGCCCACGGGCCACCAGAACCGCGCGTGGGCCGACCGCGTCCTCGACGTGCTGCGACGAGCCGTGGACGAGGGCTCGTCCTGCCTGGCCGCGACGCACGACGAGGAGATCGTCCGCCACGTCACCCGGGTGCTCGAGATGTCCGACGGCACGCTCGCGGAGCGGCCGGCCTGACGTCAGATCACCTCGAAATAGCGCCGGCGCTCCCATTCGGTGACGGCGCCGGGCGCGAGGAACTGCTCCCACTCCCACCGCCCGGCCTCGGCGTAGTGCGCCACGACGTCCTTGCCGAAGACCTCGGCCGCGAACGCGCCGTCGCGGAAGCTCGCGACGGCCTCGCCGAGCGTGGCCGGCAGCGGTGGCACGGGCCGGTCGAAGTCGCCGCCCATGAGCGGTTCGCCCGGATCGGCACCGGTGGCGATGCCGTCCGCCGCCGAGGCCAGCAGCGCGGCGATGGCGAGGTAGGGGTTCACGTCCGCTCCGGGCACGCGCCACTCGAGCCGTGTCGACGCCGGCCCCTCGACGAGTACCCGGCACGACACCATCCGGCTGTCGAACCCCCACGACCGCCCGTTGCCCGAGAACTCGCCGCTCGTCGTCCGCCGGTACGAGTTCACCGTGGGCGCGTAGAGGAGCATGAGCTCGGGCGCGCGGTCGAGGATGCCGCCGATCGCGGCGCGGAGCGTCGCCGACACGCCGTCGGCGGCGTCGGCGTCGTGGAAGACGTTGGCCCCCGAGCCGTCCACCATCGACAGGTGCAGGTGGCAGGAGGAGCCGGTGGTGTCGCCGAACGGCTTGGCCATGAAGGTCGCGGCCATCCCCGCCGCCGCGGCCAGGTCGCGCACCGCGAGCTTGAACAGGACGTGCCGGTCGGCCATCTCGAGCGCCCGCTGGTACTCGAGGTTGATCTCCCACTGGCCGAGGCCCCACTCCACCTGGCTGGTCCAGGGGCCGAGGTTGGAGGCCGCGAGCGCCTCGCGGACTCCGGCGAAGAAGCCCTCGTGCCGGTCGCCGGCCTGGATCGTGTAGTCGGCGCGGGCGGTCGTGGTCGGACGGAGCGTTTCGTAGCCGTCCGACCGGCTCTCCTCGTACGTGCCCCGGTACAGCGCGAACTCCAGCTCGCTCCCGACCTGCGGGACGAGCCCCGTCTTCGCCAGCCGCTCGACCTGGCGCCGGAGCATCGTCCGGGGTGCGACGGGGACGAGCTCGTCGGACGACAGCTCGACGAAGTCGGCCACGCAGATCGCCGTCCGCTCGAGCCAGGCCGCCGGGCGCAGGGAGTCGAGGTCCGGCACGAGCCGGACGTCGTGCCAGCCGGTGTGATGGCCGGTGTACTCCTGCACCGGGCCGGGCCACTGGTCGAGGTCCCAGCCGAGCACGCAGGAGCTGAGCGGCACGCCCTCGTGCAGGAGCCGCAGGAACACGTCGGGGGAGAAGCGCTTGCCCACGAGCCTCCCCGTCACGTCGACCGAGGTCACGACGACCGTGGAGAACCCCTCGGCCGCGAGGTCCTCCGGTCGCAGCGCGGGAGTCATCGCGTCAGCCATCCGCCGTCGACCGGGAGCTGCGCGCCGGTGATGAACGACGCCTCGTCCGAGAGCAGGAACGAGATCGCCGCGGCGACGTCCTCCGGCTCGCCGACGCGCGGCACGAGCAGTCGCTGGCGCATGAACTCCCAGGCCTCGGGGGAGCGGAGGTCGCCGCCGGGGATGAACGAGGTGGCGATGGGCCCGGGCGCCACCGCGTTGACGCGGATGTTCCGATGCGAGAGCTCGACCGCGAGCGCCTTCGTCAGCATCTTCACGCCGCCCTTGGAGGCGTTGTAGTGCACCTGCGGGTGGCCCATGGACGAGACGACCACCTCGGACTCGATCGTGGACATGTTGACGATCGCGCCGCCGCCGGCCTCGGCGATCAAGGGTGCGACCGCCTGGGTGACGAGATACATGCCCTTAAGGTTGGTGTCGAGGACAAGGTCCCACTCCTCCTCGGCCAGCTCGTCGAGCGCCGACAGCCGGACCAGCCCGGCGTTGTTGACGAGGTAGTGGATCGCGCCGAACGCTTCGAGCGCGCCGTCGCGGGCCGTCCGGACCTCCTCCCGGTCGCGAACGTCGGCGTCGAATGCCGCGCCCTGCCCACCCGCGTCCGCGATCAGGGCCACCGTCTCCTCCGCTGCGTCCAGGCGCACGTCGACGACGGCCACGGCCGCACCCTCGGAGGCGAGACGCCGCGCCGTGGCCCGTCCGATCCCCGAGCCGCTGCCCGTGACGATCGCCACGCGTCCGGAGTGGTCGAAGCTCATGCGCCCCCCGGGGCGTCGAACGCGAGGGACGCGACGTCCACGGCGGTGCCGCCACCGTCGGCGACGAGGACCGATCCGGTCACGATCGAGGAGTCGTCGCTCGCCAGGAACAGGCAGCACGCCGCGATCTCCTCGGCGGTCGCGGGCCGACGGAGCGGGACGTCCTTGGTGGCGAGAGCGTAGGCGTCCTCCCGCGCGATCCCCCGGGCGACCGCGACCTCGTCCATCGACTCGTCGCCCATCGGCGTCACGACCCAGCCGGGACAGAGCGCGTTGGCGCGGATCCCCCTCGGGCCGTAGTCGACCGCGATCGAGCGCGCCAGGCCGATCAGCGCGGCCTTGGAGGTGTCGTAGGCGGCGGAGTTCGTGCTGCTCACCAGCCCGGACACGCTCGACACGAGGACGATCGAGCCGCCGCCGCGCGCCGTGAGCTCGGGGATCGCGGCGCGAACTAGGCGGAGCGGCCCGGTGAGGTTCACGTCGAGCGTGCCGGACCATCGCTCGTCGTCCACGTCGCCGGCCGAGCCGCCGAACCCGACGCCCGCGTTCGCGACCACGACGTCGAGCCCGCCGAAGCGCTCGACCGCGGCGGCGACGACGGCCGTCGCGTGATCCGGGTCGGTGACGTCCCCCGGGACCGCCAGGCCCCCCGTCTCGGCGGCGATCGCGGCGATCGGCTCGGGGCGGCGGCCGGTGACGACGACGCTCGCCCCCTCGGCGGCGAAGCGGCGAGCGGTGGCGGCGCCGATCCCCGAACCGCCTCCGCTCACGATCGCGACCTTGCCGGCCAGCCGCACGATGCCCCCCCGACGCCTTGCCCCAGAGATCGTTCGGACCCAAAATACCCAACCGCGGCAGCGGGCGTGCCGCGCGATCCGATCGGGGGCTCATGGCGAACCTGGAACCGCTGCGGCGGGAGGACCATCCCGAGCTCGAGGACCTCTTCCGCCTGTACGACGACACGATGTCGTTCGTTCCGAACAGCCTGTTCACGATGGCCCGACGTCCCGAGATCCTCCGGGCGTTCAGCGACCTCATCACCCAGATCTGGCGAACCGGAACCGTTCCGGTCGGACTGAAGCCGCTCATCGCGATCGTCGCCAGCACCGCCGCCGGGTGCCGGTACTGCCAGGCCCACGAGACCGTGGACGCGATGCTCCGCGGCGTGCCCGAGGACAAGATCGCGGAGGTCTGGGACTTCGAGCGATCGACTCGGTACTCGGACGCCGAGCGCGCGGCGCTCCGCTTCGCCCGGGACGCCAGCGTCGTGCCGAACGAGGTGACGCCGGCGCACTTCGAGGACCTCCGCCGGCACTGGGACGAGGGCGAGATCGTCGAGATCCTTGCGGTCGTCGGGCTGTTCGGCTTCCTCAACCGGTGGAACGACTCCATGGCCACGGACCTGGAGGACGTCCCGAGCGCGTTCGCCCACCGGACGATCGGCCCGCACGGGTGGGAGCCGGGGAAGCACCGCCCATGAGCCTCGGCGAGCGGATCACGTTGGAGGAGCTCGAGCGCGACCCGTACCCGATCTACGCGCGCCTGCGCGAGGAGGAGCCGGTGTCCTGGGTGCCGGCGGTGCAGCTGTGGCTCGTGACGCGGCACGACGACGTCCGGTTCGTGGACCTCACCCCCGACGTCTTCACGGCCGCGACGAGCCCGTCGACGCTGAACCGAACGATGGGCGTGAACATGCTCGGCTCGGAGGGCCCCGACCAGCGCCGCGTCCGTCGCGTCGTCGAGCCGCCGTTCCGGCCCCGGGACGTCGAGGCCCGGACCCGGGGCATGATCCCCCAGCTCGCGCACGAGCTGATCGACGGGTTCGAGGCGCGGGGCGCGTGCGACCTGTTCCGAGAGTTCGCCGACCCGATGAGCGTCCGCTCGCTCCGCTTCATGCTCGGGCTCGAGGAGGTGCCGTGGCAGGACCTCCTGCGGTGGAACGAGGGCCTCATGCCGGGGTTGGCCAACTTCGAGGGCGACCCGGCGAAGCAGGCGCCGGCCGACGAGGCGAGCGCCGCGCTCGGCGAGGTGATCGAGACGGTCCTGCAGCGCCTGCGGGACGAGCCCGACGACTCGGTCCTGTCGTGGATGCTCCACCACGACCGCGACGGCGACGCGATGAGCCGGCAGGAGATCGTCGCGAACACCAAGCTCATGCTCTCCGGCGGCCTCCAGGAGCCCCGCGACCTGATCGCGCTCGTCGTGTACGCGCTGGGGTCGAACCCCGACCAGCTCGAGCGGGTGCGGGAGGACCGCGCGCTCGTCAAGCCGGCGGTGGAGGAGACGCTCCGATGGGCCGGCCCCGTCGGAACGTCCACCAGGCAGACGACGCGGCCGACCGAGCTCGCCGGCGTCGCGCTCCCCGACGGCGCCCTGATCGCGGCCGTGCTCGCCTCGGCGAACCGGGATCCTGGCCGCTTCCACGACCCCGATCGGTTCGACGTGCTCCGGCGGGAGGGCGCGCACCTGGCGTTCGCGGCCGGGAACCACTTCTGCCTGGGGGCGTGGTTCGGCCGCCACCTGGCGCGCGTCTCGCTCGAGATCCTGCTCGACCGGCTACCCGGTCTGCGCCTCGACCCAGGCCGGCCGCCGACCCTGTCGGGGTGGGAGTTCCGGGCGCCGGACTCGATGTGGGTGCGGTGGGAAGGCTGAATTCGAAGTCGCCCGGACGAAGGACTAGGCTCGTCGTGGGGGCCACCGGCGCCCGGATCGAGCGCCAAGGGGAAAGGGGTCGGTCGTGGATCTTCGGTTGAGCCTGCGACGCGCACGACGCGGGGTTGCCGCGATGTTGGCGTTCCTGCTGCCGGGCGTACTGGTCGGCATCATCGCGGCGCCCGCCGGGGCGACGGTGTTCTCGAACCCGGCGGCGATCACGATCCCGGCCTCCGGGACGGCCGGCGTGTCGAACCCCTACCCATCGGCCATCTCGGTGTCCGGGCTGACCGGAACCGTCGTCGACGTGAACGTCACGCTGAACAACCTGTCGCACACGTGCGTTCAGCGACGACGACGTCCTGCTGGTGGGGCCGAGCGGCCAGAACGTCGTGCTGATGGCGGAGCGGGAACTGCTCCGGCCTTGCCTGACCCCGATCACGCTGACGCTCGACGACGCCGCGTCCGCCTCCCTGGCGACCACGGCGATCGCCTCACGGGGACCTACCGGCCGACCGACGAGCTGGGTGGCGCGTTCAATGGGACCCCGCCGGCGCCGGCCGGGCCGTACTGGTGCGACGCTCGGCGCCTTCAACGGCACGGCGCCGAACGGAACTTGGAACCTGTTCGTCTACGACGACTTCAGCTTCGACGTCGGCTCGATCGCCGGCGGTTGGAGCCTGGACGTCACGACCAACGGGCCGACGATCACCTCGTTCAACCCGACGAGCGGTCCCCCGGGGACCTCGGTCACGATCACCGGGACCAACCTGTCCGGGTTCACCTCGGTGACGTTCGGGGGCGCGCCCGCCGGCGTCACCTCGAGCACGCCGACCCAGATCGTCGCGACGGTGCCGAACAACGCCGTGACCGGCCCGATCGCGGTGACCACGCCGAACGGGACGGCCACCAGCGCGACGAACTTCACCGTCGAGTCGCTCAACCATTCGAGGGACGTGAGCCTGAGCGTCGGGCACAAGGCGAAGGGACGGGTCACCGTGAACGACGGGTTCTCGGCGTGCGCGTCGGACGTCCCCGTCAAGGTGCAGCGCCGCGAGCACGGGCACTGGGAGCTGGTGGGCACGGACCGGACTGCCGGCAACGGTCGGTTCGTCGTGTTGGGGACGAACGACCCGGGCCGGTACCGGGCGCTGGCGAAGAAGGTGACGCTCCCCTCGGGCGACGTGTGCCTGAAGGCGGTCTCGCCGGCCGTCACCCACTGATCCCGGTCCGGATGCGGGACTGGACGCGGGTCGGTACGATCCGCGGGCCATGGACACGGCTCGGCTCGATCGTGGGTGGATGCTGACGCGGCCGATCTGGCTGCGGTCGCCGGCTCGCCGGTCCGCCCTGGGCATCGCCGGCGCGCTCGTGCTGGCGGGCGCCGTCCTCGTTGCGGCGCCCGCCCGGGCCGACGTCTTCTCCAACCCGGCCCCGATCGCGATCCCGGAGCTCGGTCAGGCGAACCCGTATCCGTCGACGATCGACGTCGCCGGCCTCGACGGCACGATCGAGGACGTCAACGTCACGATCACGGCGCTCACGCACACGTACCCCGACGACGTCGACATCCTCCTGGTCGGCCCCGCCGGCCAGACGGTCGTGTTGATGGCGGACACGGGGGACGACGCGGACCTCGACGCCGTCATCCTGACGTTCGACGACGCCGCGACCGCATCGCTTCCCGACGAAGCCGAGATCGTCTCCGGCACGTACAAGCCGACCTCGGGGGCGACGTGCGACGACGCCCCGGTATGCGGGTTCGGCGGCGACGCCCCGGCTCCCGCCGGGCCGTACGGGGCGACCCTCGACGTCCTGAACGGCGCCGGCCCGAACGGGGCGTGGAGCCTGTTCGTGTACGACGACGAGGACTTCGACTCGGGGTTCCTGGCGGGTGGGTGGAGCCTGGACATCGCGACGACGGGGGGGTCGCCCGACCACGAGCGGACGCTGACCTTGCGCGTCGGCGGCCGGGCCAGGGGCGCGGTGCGCGTCGAGGACGGGTTCTCGGCCTGCGCGTCGCACGTTCCGGTCAAGGTGCAGCGGCGTCAGGGTGGCTCCTGGAGGACGGTCGGCAGGGACGAGACCGGGGGCGGCGGTGCGTTCGTCGTCCCCGGCACGGGCGAGCCGGGGCGATACCGGGCCATCGCCAAGAGCGTGGAGCTCCCCTCCGGCGACCTGTGCCGGAAGGCGATCTCGCCGGTCGTCACATCCTGACCCCGGGGGTGAGCACGGCGCCGCGAACGCCACCGCGCGCCGAGGTCGTGGGCTCGCTGCTTCGGCCTCCCGCGCTCCGCGCCGCGGTCGACGAGTTCTACGGTGCGGGGCATTCGGCCGTGCTCGCCGAGGAGCGCGAGAAGGACCGGACGGCGCTGCGCGCGCTGGAGGACGCGGCGATCCGGGAGGCGGTCCGGCGGCAGGTGGACCTCGGCCTCGACGTGGTCACCGACGGCGAGTTCCGCCGGTGGATGTTCCTGAACTCCTTCTACGACGCCGTCGAGGGGTTCCGCACGGACAACGTGGTCCACTTCCGCAACGCCGCCGGCCGCCGGGTCCCGCTCGCCGTCCACGAGATCGTCGACCGCCTTCGCCCGGTCGACTCGCCGGCCTCTCGCGAGGCCGCGTTCATGGCGGAGGTGACCGAGGGCCACCCGTTCAAGGTCACGTTCCCCGCGGCGTCGATCTTCGGGCATCCCTTCTCGTACAAGCCGGACGTCACCTCCGGCTACGGCTCGCTCGACGAGTTCGTGGCCCACGCGATCGAGATCGAACGCGGGCTCGTGGCCGACGCCGTCGCGGCCGGGGCCGGGTGCGTCCAGTTCGACTTCCCCCTGTATCCGTACCTCGTCGACCCGGAGTGGATCGCCCGTTTCGGCGAGGCGGGCCACGACGTCTCGGCGCTCGTCGACGCGGCGATCGCCGCCGACACCGCGGTGCTCGAGGGCATCCCGGACGAGGTCACGGTGGCCCTGCATGTCTGCCGGGGGAACTACCGCTCGTCGTGGATGTGCGAGGGCTCGCTCGAACCCGTCGCCGAGCGCGTGTTCGGCGAGCTCCCGTACGACGCGTTCCTCGTCGAGTGGGACGACCTCGGCCGCGACGGCGGGTTCGAGCCCGTCCGGTACCTCCGCCCGGAAGCCCGGATGGTCATGGGTCTCGTCTCGACGAAGACGCCGCGACTGGAGGAGGAGGCCGACCTGCTCGGGCGGATGGAGGAGGCGGCGTCGTTCGTCGGGGGGGACATCGACCGCCTCGCGATCAGCCCGCAGTGCGGGTTCGCCAGCGTCATGGTCGGCAACGAGATCGACGAGGCGACGCAGTGGCGCAAGCTCGAGCTCGTCTCGCGAGTCGCCGAACGCCTGTGGGGCGGCGAGTGATCCGGATCAGGACGAGCAGACGTCCGTCGCGTACGTGGCCGCCATGTCGCCGCGCTCCAGCGTGACGGGGTCGCCGGTGACGCTTCGCCACTGCAGCTCGAGCGTGATGGCGTGCGGCGCCGCCGACTGGTTGCGCTCCACCCACAGGTAGGCGAAGGAGCTCGGACCGCTCGCTCCCGGATCGAACGGCGCGGGGCCCGGCTTGCTCACGCGGGTCTGCCCGCCGATGTTCGTGCTCAGGATCCGGAACTCGACCGGCGCGCCGGAGACCACCGCGCTGACGTCGACCGTGATCGGGAAGATCGCGGTCGGCGTCGCCTCCAGCCCGGGAACCGCCTCCCACGTGGTCGAGGACGTCGAGACGGACGAGGTCCGCCAGACCGTGTCGATGCAATCGACCGGCGACCTTCCGGTCGTCGTCACGGCCACCGCCGCCCACGCCCCGCCGGCCACGAGTGCGACGGCGCCGAGCGCCGCCATCACCTTCCGCATGACGTCCTCCTCCGATGCGTCCGGCGGCCGAGGGTAGGCCATCGCGACCGGTACGTCGAGACATCCGATCGCTCGGCGCGAGGGCGGGGGGTACCATCCACCGCGTGACGGTGGGGGACCGGCCGCTCCGGCTCGACGCCTCTCGCGAGGACGCGCTCGAGCACGCCGTCAAGCTCGTCACCGAGGCGTGGCGCTCGTTCGACCGGTACCGCCCCGAGGAGCCGCCGCTCGACGAGCGGGTTCGGGCGCTCCTTCGCGCCTCGCTTCCCGAGAGCCCCACGCCGGTCCACGAGGCGCTCGACGACACGGCGCGCATCCTCGACGAATCGATCGCCCAGCCCCGGCCGCGCTACTTCGCGTTCGTCGGGTCGAGCGGGCTGGAGATCGGCACGATCGGCGATCTCCTCGCGCACACGTACGACATCAACCTGGCCGTCGACGCCCGAGCCGCGACCGAGATCGAGCAGCAGGCCGTGCGGTGGGCCGCGGCCTTCGTCGGCTATCCGGAGTCCTCCGCGGGGGCTTTCACGAGCGGCGGCACGATCTCCAACACGAGCGCGCTGGCTGCCGCGCGGGAGTTCGCGCTGCCGCGGAGCCGGTTCGAGGGGCTGGCCGGCCATCGCGTCGCGGTGTACTGCTCGCAGGAGGTGCACTACTCGATCACCCGGGCCATCGAGATGCTCGGGATCGGCGCCCGCAATCTCCGGGCCATCCCGCTCGGACCGGACCGGGGGCTGATCCCCGAGGCGCTCGGCGAGGCGATCGACCGTGACCGGCGGGACGGCGTGACGCCGGTGGCCGTGGTGGCGACGGCCGGCACGACGCTCACCGGCGCGATCGACCCGCTCGAGGACGTGGCCGACGTGTGCGAGGAGCGCGGGGTCTGGCTCCACGTCGACGGCGCGTACGGGCTCCCGGCGGCGGCGGTCCGCCCCGAGCTGTTCCGCGGGATCGAGCGGGCCCACTCGGCCTCGGTGGACGCCCACAAGTGGCTGTACCTCCCCAAGGCCTGCGGCGTCGTGCTGGTCCGCCGGCAGGAGGACCTCATCGCCGCGTTCGCGCACGAGCAGGGGTACCTGCCGCACCAGCGTCACGAGCTCCACGCGGTCGACATCACGTTCGAGTACTCGCGGCCGTTCCGGGCGCTGAAGCTGTGGCTCGCGATGCGCGCGCACGGCGCGCAGGCCTTCCGAGACGCCATCGAGCGCAACCTGGGCGAGGCGCACCTGCTGTGGGAGACCATCGAACGGCGGGAGCGAGTTCGAGGCGCTGGCCGAGCCGAGGCTCTCGATCGTGCCCTTCCGCCACGTGCCATCGGGGATCCCCGACCTCAACGAGCACAACCAGCGGCTGGCCGACGCCCTGCAGGAGGACGGACGGTTCTGGATCGCCAGCGCGCTCATCGACGGCGAGGTCTGGCTCCGCCCGTGCTTCGTCAACTTCCGCACCACCGAGGAGGACGTCCTCGACCTCCTCGACGTGGCGGCCGAGCTCGGCGAGAAGCTCGTCGGCGCTTAGCCTCTAGACTGCCCGCGGCATCCGACCGGAGGGATCGATGACCGAGCCGCTCGTCGGCGTCGTGATGGGCTCGACGTCGGACTGGGAGACGATGCAGCACTGCGCAGAGCAGCTGCGGGCGTTCGGCGTTGCGTTCGAGGCCCGCGTGCTCTCGGCCCACCGGACCCCGAACGAGCTGTCGGAATGGATCCGCGAGGCCGAGTCGCGCGGGGTCGAGGTGTTCGTCGCCGCCGCGGGGATGGCCGCGGCGCTGCCCGGCGTCGTGGCGTCGCAGACCACGCGGCCGGTGCTCGGCGTGCCGATGGAGACGAGGCTCGCCGGCGGGCTCGACTCGCTCCTGTCGATGGTGCAGATGCCGGGCGGGATCCCGGTTGGCGTGCTCGCGATCGGCAGGGCCGGCGCCGTGAACGCCGCGATCCTGGCCACCCAGATCCTGGCGGCCTCGCGCCCCGAGCTTCGGGCCGCCGTCGAGGGCCACCGGGCCGAGCAGGCCGCCCGGATCCTGGCCGAATCCGACCCCTCGGCCTGATGCCGTACCTGACGTGTCCGTGGTGCCTGGTGCCCCAGCACGTCGACGATCGCGCTCCCGGATACCAATGCGCCACGTGCTACGGACAGATCCGCTTCTTCAAGTGCCCGCTGTGCGGCCTGGTCCAGACGGTGAGCGAGCGCTGGGAGGCGTTCACGTGCGAGCGGTGCGAGCAGAAGATCGACCTGCCGTACCGATGGAGCTACGACGCGAACGCCAGGGCCATGCTCGTCGAGGGGACGGGCCACCCCTGGCCCCGGCTGTGAGTCACCCGCGCTTGCGGTAGGCCCACCAGGCCGTGCTCGAGGCGAGCAGGCCGACGACCATCGCGCCGCCGAAGCGCATCAGCCCCGACAGGCGCTGGATGACGACGAGCGGCTCCGGTTGCAGGTCGAGGAGCGCCTTGAGCTGCTGCCCCGTCATCTGGACGGCCCGCGCGTGCTCGATCGCCGCGTCCTTCCATACGAACCACAGGACGGCCGAGATCACGACGGCGACGGCTCCGGCCATCGAGGCGAGGATCGAGATCGAGGGGCTCACGAACCACGGCATCGCGGAGCCGCGGTCGAAGCCGTAGAGGAACCACACCACGCCGTAGACACCGAGCACGGCGGCGAGACCCTGACCGACCATCCCGACCAACGCAGCCTGGCCCTTCAGCGTGATCTCCCCGACCAGGCGGGGATCCACGCGGTCGGTGGTGTCCGTGATCACCAACCGGACCCACGGGTCGCCGATCGCCCTCCAGGCGAGCACGGCGGCGCCGAGCGCGGCGAGCGACGCGACGAGCATGGCGAAGTCCGGTCTGGCCGAGCTCCGACCCTCGCCGGGGAGGGCGCGACGGACGCTCAGGTCCGGGACCGGGCGAGGCGCCGGAGCAGGGGCGGCGGGAGTGGCCCAGACCGCGGGTTGCGGCCGGGCGGCCTCTTCCTGGGGGAAGCCCACGCGCGATCCGCGGGACCCGGCCGAGGCGGTCGGGGCGCCGAGGATCGGCGAGCTGACGGCTGTCCGTGCGGGCTCGCGCTCGGCGCCGGGCTCGCGCTCCTGCAGGAGCGACTTCCCGCACCGGGTGCATCGGATGACCGAGTCTCGCAGCTCGGCCTCGCAGAACGGACAGGGCTTCACCTCCAGGGTTTCGACCCCCGGCCCGACGCTCTTGAGCAGCCGGCCGCGAGATCCGTGCTCGGTGCGTGCCCGGGACGCCCCCCGATCGATCGGGCTCGTGAACCAGGCACCCTTCCGTGCGCGTTTGGGACCGCGAGGTCCCGGGTACGCGTGGCGAGGAACGTTGCGTGGATCCCCCCGCGGGATCGAGGGAGTGACGGCATGCTTGGCCTCTCGGTGGAGCGCGTGTCCGATCGCGCGTTCGTCGCGGCGGGCGAGCTCGACCTCTCCACCGCCGATCGGTTCGACTCGGTGATGGCGAGGGCCAAGGGCAACGCCGATCCCATCCTGCTCGACCTGTCGGGCGTGACGTTCATCGACAGCTCCGGGATCCGCAGCCTGATCCGGCTCGGCCTGCTCCTGCGAGAGACCGGGTTGATCCTGCGCGACCCGTCGCCGCGCGTGCGGCAGATCCTCGAGCTGCGGGGCCTCGACGCCGCGGGACTGTGGAGCGTCGAGCCGGCCGGCGTCTGACCGGATCGGCTCGGCCGTCGGTAGCCTGTCGCCGTGAGGCGTGCCCTCGCCGGCGGTCTGATCTTGGCGATCCTGCTCGTTCCCGCCGTGGCGTGGGCGGGCGATCCTCCGTTCGAGGCGTCCGTGTCGCGACTGGATCGCGAGACACGGCAGATGATGATCGGAGGCTCCTGGCATCCGGGCTGCCCGGTTCCCCTGAGGAACCTCCGGCTCGTCCGGCTCACCTTCTGGGGCTTCGACGACGCGGCGCACCAGGGGGAGCTGATCGTGCACCGCGGATGGGCCGACGAGATCGTCCGGGTGTTCCACCGGCTGTACCTGCGCCGGTTCCCGATCCGCAGGATGGAGCTCGTGGACGCCTACGGCGCCGACGACCGGGAGTCGATGCGCCACGACAACACATCGGCGTTCAACTGCCGGTTCGTGGCCGGGACCACGACGTGGTCGCAGCACGCGTACGGGCGGGCGATCGACGTCAACCCCGTCGAGAACCCCTACGTCCGAGGCTCGCACGTCTCGCCCAGGCGGGGGAGGCGGTTCCTCGACCGCTCGGACGTGCGCTCCGGCATGGTCGTCGAGGGCGATGTGGCGTGGCGGGCCTTCGACCGCATCGGCTGGGGATGGGGCGGGAGCTGGACCGGCGCCCGGGACTACCAGCACTTCTCCGCGAACGGACGGTAGGCGCCGGATCCGAGTTGCGCTTCGAGGCGACCGTGTGTAGCATCGACATTCAGAATCTTCTGAAGCTCCCGCTTTGATCGAAAGGTGGTCGGGATGGCTCCGGCGATCGTCACCCAGGGACTGTCCAAGCGCTTCGGATCGACGGACGCGCTCGTCGGCTTGGATCTGGAGGTCCCGGAGGGCGAGGTCCTCGGGTACCTGGGCCCGAACGGGGCGGGGAAGACCACGACGATCCGGCTGCTGCTCGGCCTGATCCGGGGCACCGCGGGCCGGGCCGAGATCTTCGGCATCGATTGCCAGGCCGATCCCGTGGCGGCTCATCGCCGCGTTGCCTACGTGCCCGGCGAGGCGAACCTGTGGCCCTCGCTCACCGGGACCGAGACCCTGCACCTGCTCGGCCGGGTGCACGGCCGCGTGGACACGTCCTACCGAGACCTGCTGATCGAACGGTTCGAGCTCGACCCGTCGAAGAAGGTGCGTGCGTACTCCAAGGGCAACCGGCAGAAGCTGATCCTGATCGCCGGCCTCATGTCGAGAGCCGACGTGCTCCTGCTGGACGAGCCGACGGCCGGACTCGACCCGCTCATGGAGCGGGTCTTCCGGGAGTGCGCGGTGCAGGCGAGGGAGCGCGGCCAGACCCTCTTCCTGTCCTCGCACATCCTGTCCGAGGTGGAGGCGCTGTGCGACCGCATCGCGATCCTGCGCGCGGGTCACTTGGTGGAGGTGGGAACCCTGGCCGAGATGCGCCACCTCTCGGCGCTGTCGATCGACGCGGAGCTCGACGGCACGGTGCCGGACCTCTCGACGGTGCCGGGCGTGAGCGCGGTGGAGGTCGACGGGCGCCGGGTTCGGTGTCAGGTCACCGGCTCGGTCGAGCCGCTCCTCCTCGTGTTGGCCGGAGCCGGCGTGCAGCACCTCACGAGCCGAGAGCCGTCGCTCGAAGAGCTGTTCATGGCGCACTACGGAGACGACGGCCCCTCCAAGGAGGCCGGCGATGCCGCGTAGGCGTCCGGAGGTCTACGACGAGCCTCGCGCCTCTCGGGCCGTCGCCGTCTTCACCTCGAGGCGAGCGGGGAAGCAGGGGGCCCTGTGGGGGCTGGTCTTCGGGGCGACGATCGCGGCGTCGGCGTCCTCGTACGCGGGGCTGTTTCCCACGGCCGCCTCGCGCGTGGAGGTGGCGCGCTCGTTCCAGGGCAACGCCGCATGGGCGGCGCTGTTCGGCCCGCTCCGACGTCTCGACACGGTGGCGGGGTACACCGTCTACAAGTCCGGGATGACCGTGATCATCCTGGGGGCGATCTGGGGACTCCTCGTCGCGACGCGGGTGACGCGCGGCGAGGAGGACGCGGGCCGGTGGGAGCTCTTCCTGGCCGGCCGGACCACCCGCCGCCGAGCGGCCGTGCAGGCCGCCGTCGGATTGGGCGCGGGCTTCGTCGCGGTGTGGGTGCCGACGGCGCTCCTGACCGCCGCGGCCGGAGCCTCGGAGAAGGTCGGCATCGGCGCGGGGGCCTCCCTGTTCTTCGCGACGGCGCTCCTGTCCGCGACCGCGATGTTCATGGCGATCGGCATGCTCGCGGGCCAGGTCGCCGCCACCCGGCGCGATGCGAACCTGATCGGCGCCGGGGTCCTCGCCGCCTCCTATCTGATCCGGATGGCCGCCGACTCGGATCCCGGGCTCGGGTGGCTCCGGTGGGCGAGCCCCCTCGGATGGATCGAGGAGCTTCGGCCCCTCACCGGCTCTCGGCCCTTCGCGTTCGTGCCGATCGTCCTGTTCGGGGTGGTGCTGGTCGGCGGCACGATCCGGATCGCCCGGCAGCGGGACCTGGGGGCGAGCGCGTTCGCGAGCCGGGACGCGCCGAAGCCGCGAACGCTCCTGCTCGGGGGTCAGGCCGGGCTGACGATCCGCCTCACGCGTCCGGTGATCGCGGCGTGGATCGTTGCGCTCGTCGTGGCCGGCCTCGTCTTCGGCCTGGTCGCCCAGGCGGCGGGAACCGCGCTGCGCGGCGCGCAGGGCATCGAGCAGGCGATCGAGCGCCTCGGGGGGACCTCGGCAGGCGCCGCGTCGTACCTGGGGTTCGTGTTCGTGATCGCCGCGGGCCTGGTGGCGATCGCGGTCGCCGGCCAGATCACGGCGGCGCGGAACGAGGAGGCGGCGGGGCATCTGGACAACCTGCTGGTTCGGCCGGTGGCGCGGTGGCGATGGCTCGTGGTCCGGCTGGGCGTGGCCCTCGGGCTCGTCGTCGTCGCGAGCGCGCTCGCCGGCGTCGCCGCGTGGATCGGAGCCGTGAGCCAGCACGCCGACGTCGGGTTCGGCGAGCTCCTCGAGGCTGGACTGAACGTCGTCCCTCCGGCCGTGTTCGTGCTCGGGATCGGCGCGCTCGCCTTCGGCCTGTGGCCCCGAGGAGCGGTCGGCGTCGCGTACGGGATCGTGGTCTGGTCCTTCATCGTCGAGACCATCGCCGCGGCCTTCGATTCCAACCACTGGCTGCGGGACACGTCGCCGCTGCTGCACATCGCACCGGTGCCGGCCGCGGATCCGAACTGGACGGCGGCCGTTTGGCTGGTCGGGCTCGGGCTGCTGGCGGCGGCCCTCGGCGTCGCGGCCTTCGGCCGGCGGGATCTGGCGAGCGCATGAGCGCGGCCCTCGAATCGCGCCAGGGTCCCGCCGAGTGGCAGCTCGACTTCATGGAGCGCGTGGCCGCGTTCGCCGACGTGACCGGGCTGCCGCCGAGCCACGTCCGGATGCTGGCCTGGCTGGTCGTGTGCGAGCCGCAGGAGCAGTCCTCCGCCGACCTGCGCGGGGCGCTCGGCCTGTCGGCCGGCGCGGTGAGCATGGCGACGTCGACGTTGGAGCGGATGGGTCTGATCGAGCGCTTCACCCGGCCGGGCGATCGCGGGCTCTTCTATCGGTTCTCGTCACGGAGCATGGAGCGGATGCTGCGCCTGCGCCTCGAGGCCACGTCGCGGATGGTGGCCGCGCTCGAGGACGCGATCGCGCACGCGCCCGCGCAGGCCCGGCTGACGGAGATGCACGACATGTACGACTTCTTCGAGCGCTCGATCGCCGAGTTCGTGGAACAGAGCATGACGCCGCGCCGGCGCGGCTGACCGGGCCGTCGCGCTTGCGCCGGAGGCGTCCTCGTGCTTGCCTGCACCGGAAGAGCGTCGTGACGACGCCATCGGAGGAGGGTCATGAGGAAGATCCTGGCTGCGTCGGCCGTGGCGGTCGTCCTGGGGAGCGTTCCGTCGGTGGCCGCTGCGGGTGGCGGCTGCGTCTCGCGCCCCGAATACCGGAGCGTGGAGATCGGGATGCGGCAGTCGGAGGTCCGCGGCATCTTCGGCACCGCCGGCGAGCGGATCTCGCACCACGGTGCCCGCGAGGAGTTCGCGTACGACTTCTGCAGCGGCGGTGTGGTCTTCGTCGACTACCGATCGAACGAGGTCACCGCAAAGCAGTTGGTTCGAGGCGAATAGAGCTGGACGGTCGGGGCACGGGGCGCTCCGAGATCGTGATCCAGCCCGGCCGAGAAGTGCCCCAATCCGTGGCCCCCGTCGCGTCCAGAGCCCCGACCCGTGCCCCAAACCGTCTCCGAATCGTGGGACGTTCGTGTCCGCCGCGCATCGGCTTGAGGCAGTAGAGAAGCTACCGCGTGTGTACCTCGTGTCGCGCATGCCGGGTCCCACCCGGGGGGCACCAGCACCGGGAAGGGGTGAGGAAGATGCGAAGGACGCTCCCGATCGTGGCCCTAATCCTCATGCTCCTCATGCCCTCATCCGCCTTGGCTTCGTCCCGTTGGGATCCCGACGACGTCGAAGGGCGGTTCGATCTTCGCTGGATCGGGGCGGCATACACGGCACGTGGCGAGATCCACCTCTCGGTTTCCTTCTACGACGGGTTCGATTGGCGACTGCTGCCGCGGATGTCGGATCCGTGGTGGGACGAGTCGCGCGCGCTCGTCGTCCTCAGCGGCGCCAACGCCGGCTACTTCCTCCGGCTCCACGGGAGGGTCGTGTTCCTCTGGGGGGACTTCGGCTCGACCTGTTGCGCGAGAGACCCGGTCACGCGCCCTTCGGCGAACGTCCTCAGCGTTACCTTCGACCCTTGCTCGTACGCGTACGGAGAGGAGCTCGACATGGCGATGGGCAGGAGCTTCTGGCGCCCCCGCCGTGTCGGAGCCGTGGACGAGACCGAGGCCGTGCGCTATGCGCACCCTGAATGTGACTGATTCGAACCGGCCGTGCTCGGGTGTGGCGGCGCCGAACTACAGCACGGAGCTCATCTCTCAGCCGACGAACGCATCGATTCGTCGGCGCACGACGGGATCGTCCGCCATGGATGGCAAGATCCGAGTTCGTTGGGCCTGCGCCCGCAGTTGCCGCTCGAAGAGGCCGCTCAACTCCTCGTCCGAGGCCTTCAGCAGCGTGGCCGACAAGCGGGCCGCCCACTCGAGGAGCTCGAACGCGATGTCTTTGTTGAGTGTGTGGAAACGAACACCCTGCGCCTCGAGGAGTCGCATGCCCTCGACATGCGTCGCGAGTAGGACGTCCGGCCCGGCCGAGGGTACGACCTGCGCGAGTGCGGATTGGCGGTCGTCGAGAGCGGCGTTGCCTCCGAAGCCCGTCGTTGCGAAGACGCCCCGGTGATCGACGACGAACGACCGCACGGTCACACTGACAGACGGCCATAGCCGGAGGAGTCGTGCGCGAAGGACCTGCGCGACGACTCCGTCCCCCGGCCTGAACAAGATCGAGGTCATCGCGCCGACCCCGTCGAGTCCCCTCATCAGCGGCAGGAACCCCTGTCCTTCGAACCACACCGTAGCGGTCTCAACCCCGCGGGACAGCCTGGCGGGCGTCAGCCGATAGCCGTTCTCGATCCGGCGCCGGAGCTGCGCGCGGAGGCCGAACGCGTTGAGCTTCCTTCGACCCCACGGCGTGACGACAACGAGGAACGCCAGGGAGAGGAACAAGAGGAAGCCGGCGAAGACGGCACCGGCAAGCCGGGCCACCCCAACCGGGAGGAACAGGCACGCCACCCCCGAGACGGCCAGCATCAGGAGCCGGCTCCGGAACGGGAGCGTCCTCATCCAGCCTGCCCAGACGGCTACGGTGAGGCCAAACGCAAGGATGAACCAGACCATCGCCAGGACGCCGGAGAGGCTGTTCAGGTCCTGGAAGAGGAACCTCGCCTGCTCGGACTCCATCGGTGCCCTCGCGCCCCTCACATGTACTCCGGCCCCGTCCGGCGAGGCCTACCCTGCCCATCGGTCGAACGACGCAGATCCCTGAGTTCTCCGGGGAAACGAGGGAGTGGTTCCCAATGGGACGGTTGGTTCTTGTCCGCCTCTGACCTGCGGAAGCGCGCCGGGGAGGGATCGAACCTCCGACCCGCTGCTTAGAAGGCAGCCGCTCTATCCACTGAGCTACCGGCGCTCGCTGACCTGCGGAACCGCGCTCTTCGGCGATTGCATGCCGCATGGAGATTGTAAGCACATCAGACCTGACAACTGAGGTAACGAGCATGCAGGGTCGTAGACGACCTGTTCGCCCGGTGGAGACCGGCGACCGCGAACAACCCCGTCAGACGCTAGCCCTGACGCTTGTAGCGACTCGCTCGGTATTCATCGACCCAGTTGCGTGTGCTCCGCCACTGGCCTCGCTCGTCTCGTTGCGCTCGCAGGCGTCCGCGCTCGGCCGCCGCGCGGAGGGCACGGGCCGTGATCTCACGATCGGCGAGCGCGGCGAGCGGCACGAGTCTCGCCGGTCCCGCAACGGCGGGCACGATGAAGCGCATGAGCGTGTCGATGATCGCCCGAGCGATGAACTCGCCGAGCGGACCGGGATCCCCCGCGTCGGCTCGCCGAAGTGCCGTCAGGTATCGGGTCCGTTCCGCCTTGCGGATGATCGCGGGCGGGTACCCGAGCCGTATCAAGAGGAGGTTCGTCACGAGGCGGCCCGTCCTGCCGTTGCCATCTAGGAACGGATGGATCCGCTCGAACTCCGCGTGGATGGCAGCGAGGGCCTCGGGGAAGGGCCCCTCGGCTTCGCGAAGGGCCGACGCTCGGGCGACCCAGTCGGTCGTTAGCGCTTGGACCTCGGGCCAGTCCGGGGGCCGCATGCCGCCGGGGAAGGGGTGGATGTTGTGCTGTCGGAGCGAGCCCGGCCCTTCGTTCGGGGCGGCGTCCGGGTGTGGCGCGACCTCCCACACCTTCGATATCGCAAGCGTGTGGACGTGTCGAACTTCGGTCAGCGAGATGAGGTCGCCGGTCGTCCAGTCGCCCGGGGACAGGCCCTGCTGGTACACCCATTGGGCCGCGTCCGCGTACCCCCGGACCTCCAGGTACTCGGCGAGCTGCTTGTCACCGATCGCCCTGCCCTCGCGCAGCAGGATCTCGACCTCTCGGAGGACGAGCGTGTTGCCCTCGATCGCCGTCGAGTTGTGGGCCTCCTGGAACCAGATGTCCCCCCAGATGTCCTCCGCCTCGACGGGGGAGGGGAGGCCGCCGAGGCGGCTTCGCAGCTCCTGGACACCCTCGGTGAGCTGCGCGTAGATCGCCTCTCGGCTCCGGCGGCCTCCGCGGCGCTCGACAGCCATGGAGCCAGGGTAGCGCAGATGTTGTGTCGCTGTCGGCGAACAAACGAGCACGACACAAAGTAGCTGCCGCGGAGGTTTGTGTCGTGGGGGCCCCAGAAGAATCGGCACGACACAAACCGCCGGTCCGTGTGAGAGGCGACCAGCCCCCTGCGAGCACCTGTCACGCTTTGCTCTTGCGCGTGATCGGACGGCGCGAGGCTCACCTGTTGTCGTCGACGCGCTATTCGGCCACTCGCATCACCTGGCCCAGTTCGACGGCCACCCGGGTCGAGAGCGCGTATGACACGACCTGTGAGCGCTGCCGCGCCTGCAGGTACATGAGCATTCCGAACACGGGTTTGGAGATCGATTCGACGGGGGATGCTGGTCTTTCTGTCCGTGTCCGGACGGTAGGAGTTCGAGATGACCGCTTCAGTCGAGGGGCGCCTGCGGTCGACAACTCTCGAAAGACGTGGGGGTCGAAGGCGTGACCGGATGGTGAAGCTGCTCATCGGGTGGGCGGTGGTCTCCGTACCCGTCGGGGTGCTCGTCGGAACGGCCATCCGACTCCGCGAGCGCTCTCCGGAGACCCGGATCTCCAGGCAGGACCGGGACATCGAGCCCGACGAGGCTCCCCGCCGGGCCGCGAGCTAGGCACCACACGATCGCCAGATCATCCCGAGCCGGCCGGGGCGGTCGCGCCGGTATCGTCGACCACATGTTCCGCCGTGCTCTCTCCTTCGTCGCCGCCCTGACGGTCGCAGCCGGCCTGGCCGCCTGTGCGCAGAGCCAGCCGGACCCTCCGGCCGGCGCCCGCAGGATCACGATCCGAACGCCGGACGGCGAGCGGCTCGTCGCGGTCGAGCTCGGGGGAGGCGATCGGGTCGCGGTGCTGTCCCACGGGGCGACGGGGACGAAGGAGGACTTCTACGGCCTCGCCTCGGCGTTCGCCGACGCCGGCTGGCTCGCGATCGCCTACGACGCGCGCGGCGTGGGCGACTCCACGGGGGCACGCGGCGAGAGCCGCGACGTGGACCTTCGGGCGGTGGTCGAGTGGGCCCGGTCGGAGGGTGCGGTCTCGATCGTCCTGGTCGGCGGCTCGCTCGGGGCCTCGCTCTCGGTCGCGATGGCGGCCGAGCTCGAGGCCGACGCCGTGGTCAGCCTGTCGGCGCCGGCCGATGCGTTCGGGGCGCTGGCCGCGGCGGGGGATCTGCGCGACCGGATCCCGGTGTTCGTCGCCGCGGCGAAGGACAACCAGCCCTACGCCGACGATGCCCGGGCCATCGCCGACGCACTCGGCGTCGAGCCGACGATCGTCACCGGCCGGGGCCACGGCACGGGGATGTTTCTCGACCACCCCGATCTCGTGGACACCGTCGTCGAGTTCGCGACCTCGAGCGTGTGACGGCTCTCACGCGGCCCGCAGGACCAGGAAGCCGGTGACCCGCATCGCGCGCAGGAGGGGCCGGATCAGGGGCGGCGCGATCGCCGCCCGGACGTCGGTCACGATGCGCGGATCCTCGAGCGCGACCACGAGTCCCCGGGTCTCCACCTCGCACCGACCGGCGGCCATGACGTTGTGGACCCAGTCGCGATCGACCCCGTACGTGAGCGCGATCACGTAGCGCTCACCCGATCGGAAGAGGTTGACCGGTGTTCGGTACCGGCGCCCGCTCCGCCGGCCGACGTGCCGCACGACGGCGAAGCCCGGCAGATGGCCGGCGAACCTGCGGGACACGGCGTTGGTGCCTCGGCGGTTGAACCTGGCGAGCCATCCGGGGAGTGGCATCTCAGGCGGGACTACCCGTTCGGGCGACCGGGCACGCGATCAACCCTGCAGGATCTGACGCTTCTGGGCCTCGAACTCCTCGTCGGTGAGCACGCCCTGCTCCTTCAGCTTGGCCAAGCGCTCGAGCCGGGCCAGCCGCTCGTCCACGACGTCGTCCTCGGCGGGTGGCGCCGGAGGAGGCGGCGGCGCAGCGCCGCCCTGCTGGGCCGCGAGCGCGTCCGGATCGATGCCGAGCATCCGGAGCTTGGCCTTCTGCTCCTCGGAGATCTGGGACAGATCCCGGCCGGACAGGTTCACCACCATCGGACCGCCCGCTCCGCCCGCGGGTGTCCCGGTGGGCGCTCCCTCGCCCCGCATCATCGCCGCGAGGTTCTCCGCGCTCTGGCGGGACCGGTCCCCGGACGACTGAACCTCGTCCCACTCGATGTCGACGCGCTGCGGGTCGGCCCGGTCCACGGTCACGGGCAGGACCATGCCCGGCATCGGCCAGCGGTCGCGGTGCACGAGCCCGTGGTGCGCGACGGCCGTGGGCGGGACGCCCTCTGCCTGCACGACGAACTGGATCGTGCACATCTGGAGCACGCCGCGGCCTCGGTTCATCGACGCGGAGACCACCTGGGCGGTCCCTCGGACCGGGTCGCGCATGCCCCCGGCGCCGCCCTTGAGCAGATCCTTCAACCCCATCGCGGCGCGGAGCGTACCGTGCCGCGGGGGCCGATGGGTGGGGCGGAGGCACGGCGGTAGCGGGCGGAAGCGCCTACAGGGCCGGCGTGCCGAGGATCTTGCGGGTCCGCCGGGCCATGCCCTCGAGCAGCTTGAGCCCGAGATCCGGCTCCTCACGCAGGAGCCGGCGGAAGGCGGTGCGCTCGATCCGGATGGTCACGAGGGGTGTCGCGGCGATCACGGTGGCCACCCGCTCGCCCCCGTCCAGGAGCGCGAGCTCGCCGAAGAAGTCGCCCGGCCCGAGCTCGGCCTCGCCCCGGGCGGTCACGATCTTGCCCTTCACGACCTTGGCCCGCCCCTCCACGATCACGTAGAAGGCCCGTCCCGGGTCGTCCTTCTTCACGATGACCCGGCCGGCGTTGTAGGCGGTCTGCTCGGCGAGGGCGGCGACCCGCCCGAGCTGGGTGCGCGACAGCCCCGCGAACAGGGGGACCTGCGACAGGAGCTGGATCTCGGGGCGCGGCACGCGGGTATTTCACCAGCCGGCGGCCGACCTGACAGCCGCGCGTGCCTGGGCTGCTGGGGGGTACGGTGTAGTGCAGCGCGGCGGAGAGGGCGCCGCGGCTTCTGCACGCTCGAAGGGGGATCGGCATCGCGATGACCGAGGAACGTCCGCGCGTCGCCCAGCGGCGCGGCACCTCCGCGGCCGACGGGGCCCGCGTCGTCGTCGAGGGGCTGTGGCCCGAGATCGACGCCGGCAGGTTCCCCATCAAGCGGATCCCCGGCGAGACGGTCTCCGTCGAGGCCGACGTGTTCGGCGACGGGCACGACCTGGTCGCGGCTGCGCTGCGCTACCGGCTCGCCGGCGAACGCGAATGGCGGGAGACGCGGATGGAGCCGCTCGGCAACGACCGGTTCCGAGGGCGCTTCTCGGTCGAGGCTCTCGGCGAGTACCGGTACTCCGTGTCGGGGTGGATCGACCGCTTCGAGACCTGGCGTCGAGACCTGCGCACGAAGGTGGACGCCCGTCGCGACGTCGCGGGCGAGCTGCTGGTCGGCGCCGAGCTCGCGGCGGCCGCGGCCCGGCGGGCGTCCGGTCGCGAGCGCGATCTGCTCAAGGACGCCTCGCGGGCGCTCGCCGGGGACGACGCCGCCCGGGCCCTCGAGGTCGCGCTCGACGAGAAGCTCCGCGAGCTGATGTCGGCCTATCCCGACCGGCGGCAGCAGGGCGCCTTCCCTCGGGAGCTACGCGTCGTGGTCGACCCGCCGCGGGCGCGGTTCGGGGCGTGGTACGAGCTGTTCCCCCGCTCGACCTCGACCGAGCCGGGGCGGCACGGGACGTTCGACGACGTGATCGCGCGACTGTCCTACGTGGAGGAGCTGGGGTTCGACGTCCTGTACCTGCCGCCGATCCATCCGATCGGCCACGCGCGGAGGAAGGGCCCGAACAACGCCCCGTCGAGGAGCCGCGACGACCCCGGGAGCCCGTGGGCGATCGGCGCGGCCGAGGGCGGGCACACCGCGGTCCACCCGGACCTCGGGACGATCGAGGACTTCGAACGGCTGGTCGCGGCGGCCGGGCGCCGGGGGATCGACGTGGCGATCGACGTGGCGTTCCAGTGCACGCCCGAGCACCCGTGGGTCCGCGAGCACCCCGAGTGGTTCCGCCACCGGCCCGACGGCGAGATCATGCATGCCGAGAACCCACCGAAGGTCTACGAGGACATCTACCCGCTCGACTTCGAGACGAAGGACCGGCGGGGCCTGTGGGACGCCCTCCGAGACGTCGTGCGGTTCTGGTGCGATCGGGGCGTGCGCGTCTTCCGCGTCGACAACCCGCACACGAAGCCGTTCGCGTTCTGGGAGTGGCTGATCGCCGAGATCAAGGCCGAGCACCCCGACACGATCTTCCTGGCCGAGGCGTTCACGCGGCCGAAGGTGATGTACCGGCTCGCCAAGCTCGGGTTCACGCAGTCCTACACGTACTTCACGTGGCGCAACAGCAAGCACGAGCTCACCGAGTACGTCACCGAGCTCACGCGGACCGGCGCGGTCGAGTTCTTCAGGCCGAGCTTCTGGCCGAACACGCCCGACATCCTGCACGCGTTCCTGCAGGCGGGCCCCCGGAGCGCGTTCGAGATCCGGCTGATCCTGGCCGCGACCCTCTCGTCCATCTACGGGATCTACGGCCCGGAGTTCGAGCTGATGGAGCACACGCCGCGCGAGCCCGGATCGGAGGAGTACCGGGGCTCGGAGAAGTACGAGATCCGGCGCTGGGACCTCGAGCGGCGGGACAGCCTGGCCCCGATGATCGGCATGGTGAACCGGATCCGGCGCGAGAACCCCGCGCTGCAGGACAACCGGAGCCTGCGCTTCCACGGCGTCGGGAACGATCAGCTCATCGCGTACAGCAAGTCGACCGAGGACCGCTCGAACGTGATCCTGAGCATCGTGAACCTCGACCCGCGCTCCGCGCAGTCGGGGTGGACGTCCCTGGACCTGGGTGAGCTCGGCGTTCCGGGCGACGAGCCGTTCGAGGTCGAGGACCTGCTCACGGGGGCGGTCTACGTGTGGTCCGGCCCCGGCAACTTTGTCCAGCTCGATCCGGTGGATGCGGTGGCCCACGTGCTCAGGGTCCGGCCGGCGGGAGGACCCGCGGCGTGACGAAGACGACGACGTCCCGCGTGGTGCCCGGTCCCCTCGGCGCCCAGCCCCTGTGGTACCACGACGCGGTCATCTACGAGGTGCACGTCCGGGCCTTCCAGGACTCCGACGGCGACGGCATCGGCGACTTCCGCGGCCTGGCGCAGCGGCTCGACTACCTGGCCGATCTCGGCGTGACCACCATCTGGCTGCTGCCCTTCTACCCCTCGCCGCTGCGCGACGACGGGTACGACATCGCCGACTACACGTCCGTCCACCCCTCCTACGGCAACCTGCGCGACTTCCGCACGTTCCTTCGCGCGGCGCACGCGCGGGGCCTGCGGGTCATCACGGAGCTCGTCGTCAACCACACCTCCGATCAGCACCCCTGGTTCCAGCGATCCCGCCGCGCGCCCGCCGGCAGCCCGGAGCGCGACTTCTACGTCTGGAGCGACACGACCGAGCGGTATCGCGAGGCCCGGATCATCTTCAAGGACTCCGAGACGTCGAACTGGGCCTTCGACCATCAGGTCGGTCAGTACTACTGGCACCGCTTCTACGCGCACCAGCCGGACCTGAACTACGACAACCCCCGCGTGCGGCGGGCGATCATGAACATCGTCGACCTGTGGCTCGACATGGGGGTGGACGGGTTCCGCCTCGACGCCGTGCCCTACCTGTTCGAGCGCCGGGGAACCAACTGCGAGAACCTGCCCGAGACGCACGCGTTCCTGAAGGAGCTCCGAGCGCACATCGACGGCAAGTACGGCGACCGCATGCTGCTGGCGGAGGCGAACCAGTGGCCGGACGACGCCGCCTCCTACTTCGGCGACGGGGACGAGTGCCACATGGCGTTCCACTTCCCGCTCATGCCGCGCATGTTCATGGCGCTGCGGATGGAGGATCGCTTCCCGCTCATCGACATCCTCGAGCAGACGCCGCCGATCCCCGACACGGCCCGGTGGGCGCTCTTCCTGCGCAACCACGACGAGCTGACGCTCGAGATGGTGACGGACGAGGAGCGCGACTACATGTACCGGGTGTACGCGCAGGATCCCCAGGCGCGGATCAACCTCGGGATCCGGCGTCGCCTCGCGCCGCTGCTGGGGAACGACCGCCGGGTGATCGAGGTGATCAACGGGCTGCTCTTCTCCATGCCCGGGACGCCGGTCATCTACTACGGCGACGAGATCGGCATGGGCGACAACATCTACCTCGGCGATCGCAACGGGGTGCGCACGCCGATGCAGTGGAGCGCCGATCGCAACGCCGGCTTCTCGCGCGCGAACCCGCAGCAGGTCTACCTGCCGGTCGTGATCGGCCCCGAGTACCACTACGAGTCGGTGAACGTGGAGGTCCAGCAGAACAACCCGCGCTCGCTGCTGTGGTGGATGAAGCGGCTGATCGCGCTTCGCAAGCGCTCCCCGGCGCTGTCGCGAGGCTCGCTCGAGTTCCTGTTCCCCGACAACCGCCACGTGCTCGTGTTCCTCCGCCAGCACGAGGAGGAGCGGGTCCTCGTCGTCGTCAACCTGTCGCGGTCGGTGCAGTACGCGGAGCTCGACCTGTCCGCCTTCCGCGGGCTGGTGCCGCACGAGCTGTTCGGCGGCACGGTGTTCCCGCAGATCGGCGAGCTGCCGTACTTCCTCACGCTGGGGCCGCACTCCTTCTACTGGTTCCGCCTCGAGCCGCAGGCGGCGGACCTGGAGACGAGCTCGACCCGGCGCCTTCCGGCCATCGACGTCTCGGGCCCGTGGCAGAACGTGTTCGCCAAGCGGAACAAGGGCGCGGTGGAGGACGCGCTGCCGGGGTTCCTGCGCGAGGCCCGGTGGTTCGGCGCGAAGTCCCGGCGGATCCGCTCCGTCGAGATCGTCGACACGGTCCCGGTCGCCTCGGACGGCGCGAAGCTCCTGGGAGTGATCGCGATCGTGTCGGTGGAGTTCGCCGAGGGCGACCCCGAGACGTACGTGGTCCCGATGGCCTGCGCCACGGTCGAGCACACCAAAGAGCTCCTCGAGTGGAACCCGCGGTCGATCGTGGCTCGCCTGCGCCTGCGCGACGGGGAACGCGCCCTGCACGACGCGTTCGGCGAGCCCGAGCTTCCCGCGGCCCTGGTCGAGGCGATCCGGAAGCGCCGGCGCCTCGCGGCCGACGGGCTCCGCCTGGAGGCGAATCCGACGAAGGCGTTCCGACGCCTGGCCGGCCCGCCGGGCGAGACCCTCGAGGCGCGGCCCATGCAGGTCGAGCAGAGCAACTCGTCCGTCGTGTTCGGCGACCGCCTCGTGCTGAAGCTGTACCGCAAGATCGAGCAGGGGATGAACCCGGACCTCGAGGTCGGGCGGTTCCTCACCGACCGCGCCGGGTTCGATCACAGCGCGCCGGTGGCGGGGGGGCTCGAGCTGCGGCGGGGCCGTGCCCAGCCGCAGACCCTCGGCATCCTGCACGGATACGTGGCGAACGAAGGCGACGCGTGGTCGTACACCGTCGACCGCGCCCGCGGGTACCTGGAGGCGGTCCTGGCGAGGGCGGCGGCCCATCCCGAGCTGGAGGTGCCGTCGCCCGGGCTGTTCGACGTCGTGGAGGACGGGCCGCCCGAGCTCGCCGTCGAGACCATCGAGGCCTACCTGGAGGCGGCTCGACTGCTCGGCCGCCGCACGGCCGAGATGCACCGGGCCCTGGCCAGCGACGGCGAGGACCCGGCGTTCGCGCCCGAGCGCGTGACGCCCTTCTACCAGCGGTCGCTGTTCCAGTCCCTGCGGGCCTCGGCGAACGGGACGTTCCAGGTCGTTCGGGCCAGGTCCGACCTTCCCGGCGCCGACATCGTCCTGGGGCTCCAGGACCCCATCCTCGAACGGTTCCGGTCGATCCTCGGCATCCGGATCACCGGGGCCCGGGTGCGGATCCACGGCGACTTCCACCTCGGCCAGGTGCTCTACACGGGGCGGGACTTCGTGATCATCGACTTCGAGGGGGCGCCGGCCCGCCCCATCGGCGAGCGTCGGATCAAGCGTCTGCCCCTGGTCGACGTGGCCGGCATGATCCGGTCGTTCCACTACGCCGTGCACTCGGCCGCCCGAGAGGGTGGAACCGTCGAGCCGGAGCGCGCGGCCGCCGTCGCGCCGTGGGCGCGCCTGTGGTACGTGTCCGCCGCCGGCACGTACCTGCGCGAGTACCTCGACGCGGTCGACGGCGCCCCGTTCCATGCCCAGACGCGCGAGGAGGTCCGCGTCGTGCTCCAGGTGCTCCTCCTCGACAAGGCGTTGTACGAGGTGGCCTACGAGGCGAACAACCGCCCGGACTGGTTGCCCATCCCGGTGGCCGGCATCGCCGACCTCATGGACGCGTCGTGGTGAGGGGGCCGAGCCGGGCGCTGCTCGAGCTGGCCCGGGCGCACGGCGTGCAGCCGACCTTCCGCGACACGACCGGCCGCCGGCGCACGGCCGACGTGGAGGCGCTCATCGCGGTGCTCGACGCGCTGGGCGAGCCGCTCTCGAGCCCGGAGGAGGCCGCGAAGGCCCACGGGCGTCGCCGGGCGGACCGGCAGGGCCGTCTGGTCGAGCCGGTGCTCGTAGCGTGGGACGGGCGCCGCCGGGGCGTCGACGTCCGGCTCCCTCCCCGCCCCCCCGCCACCCTCCGCGCGCGGCTCGAGCTCGAGGGCGGGCAGGAGCGGGCGTGGACGGTGCGGACCGACGACGTCCTCGGCGCCGGCGGGGTGGCCACGCTCCGGCTCGGCGGCGAGCTGCCGATCGGCCGCCACGAGCTGCTCGTCGAGGCCGGCCGTCGCAGGGGCGCCGCGACGATCCTGTCGGCCCCCCGCCGGGTCCGGGCGGCCGACGGCCCGCCGGACTGGGGGGTGTTCCTCCCGCTCCACTCGCTCGTCACCGAGCGCGGGTGGGGGATCGGAGACCTCACCGGCCTGGCCGAGCTCGGCGAGCTCGTCCGAGGGCTGGGCGGCGGTCTCGTGGCGACGCTGCCGCTGCTGGCCGGGTTCGCCGGCGAGGCGAGCCCCTATCGCCCGGTGAGCCGGCTGTTCTGGAACGAGGTGTACGTCGACGTGGAGGCGGCTCCGGGCGTCGAGCGCTCGGCCGCCGTGCGACGGCTGCTCCGCTCGGCGGGGTTCGAGCGGGAGCTCGCGGCGCTGCGGTCGGGCGACCTGGTCGATCACGGGCGGGCTCTGGCCCTGAAGCGGGCCGCCCTCGAGCGCCTCGCGGTCTCCCCCGGCGTCGAGGGGGTCCCGGGGTTCCGCCGGTTCCGTCGTGACCGGCCCGAGCTCGAGACGTACGCCCGGTTCCGAGCCGCCGGCGAGCGGTTCGGCCAGGACCCGCGGGCCTGGCCCGCCCGGGCGCGGGGCGGCGCCGTGCGGCCCTCGGACGTGGATCCGGGCGCGGTGGCCTACCACCGGTTCGCGCAGTGGGTCACCGAGGAGCAGCTCGCGGAGGTGGGTCGCCGGGCCGGTGACCTGTACCTCGACATGCCGCTCGGCGTGCATCCCGACGGCTTCGACGTGTGGCGCTACCCGGACGTGTTCGCGCCGGGGGTCTCGGTGGGCGCGCCGCCGGACGACTTCTTCCCCGGCGGGCAGGCCTGGGGCGTCCCGCCGCTGCACCCGGAGCGAGTTCGGCTGGACGGGTACGGGTACCCCATGGCCTGCTTCCGTCACGCCTTCCGACACGCCGGCGTGGCGCGTCTGGACCACGCGATCGGCCTGCACCGCCAGTACTGGGTGCCGAACGGCATGCCCGCGGACCGGGGGGTCTTCGTTCGCTACCCGGCCGAGGAGTGGTACGCGGCCATCTCGCTCGAGGCGCACCGCACCGGGACCCTCGTCGTGGGCGAGGACCTCGGCACGGTCCCGCTCGAGATCCGCACGACCATGGACCGGCATCGCTTCCTGCGCTGCTACGTCCTCGAGCTCGAGACGCTGCCGGAGCGCACCCCGCCGGTGCCGAACCCTTCGGCCCGATCGCTGGCCACGCTGAACACGCACGACCTCCCCACCTTCGCGGCGTACTGGCGGGGGACGGACATCTCGGAGCGGCTCGAGGACGGGTTCCTCGCACCCGGGCAGGTCGGCGAGGAGGAGCGGCGGCGCGCGGCGATGCGATCGGACGTGGTTCGGGCTCTCGTCCGGGCAGGGGCGCTCGACCCCGCGCGGGTGGACGACGAGCGAGCGGTGCTCTCGGCGAGCCTGGCCTGGCTCGCGGCGTCGCAGGCCCGCTTGGTGGTCGTCAACCTGGAGGACCTGTGGGGCGAGCTCCGGCAGCAGAACGTGCCGGGGACCACCGACCGGCCGAACTTCCGGCACCGCGCCGCCCGATCGCTCGAGGACCTTCGCTCGTCCCGCGACGTGCTCGCGATCCTGCGGCGGGTCGAGGCCGCCCGCCGCGGCGCACTCATGGAAGGTGATGCGGCATGAGCTCGACCCATCACGACGTGACGCTGCTCTCGGACCAGGACGTGTACCTGTTCAACGAGGGGACGCACGCCCGCCTGTACGAGCGCCTGGGCGCGCATCCCATGGAGGTCGACGGCGAGGCCGGGACGTACTTCGCCGTGTGGGCTCCGAACGCCGAGGCCGTCTCGATGGTCGGCGACGCGAACGGCTGGGACCCGCGCTCGCACCCGCTCCGACCGCGGGGCTCCAGCGGGATCTGGGAAGCGTTCGTGCCGGGCGTGGGTCCGGGCGCCATCTACAAGTTCCACATCGTGTCGAACGTCGGCGGCTATCGCGTCGACAAGGGCGATCCGTTCGCGGCGTGGTGGGAGGTCCCGCCGAAGACGGCGAGCGTCGTGTGGGACACCGCGTACGACTGGGGGGACGGCGACTGGATGCAGGTCCGCGCCGGCGCGAACGCGCTCGACGCTCCCGCCAGCGTCTACGAGGTGCACCTCGGCTCGTGGAGGCGGGACGAGGAGGGCGGGATGCTCGGGTACCGCGAGCTCGGCGAGCGACTGGCCGAGCACGTGCAGGCGCTCAACTTCACGCACGTCGAGCTGCTGCCGATCATGGAGCACCCCTTCTACGGCTCCTGGGGGTATCAGACGACCGGGTACTTCGCGCCGTCGAGCCGGTACGGCACGCCCCAGGACCTCATGGCGATGATCGACCTGCTCCATCGCGAGGGCATCGGCGTGATCCTGGACTGGGTGCCCTCGCACTTCGCCTCGGACGAGTTCGGGCTGGCCTACTTCGACGGGACTCACCTGTTCGAGCACGCCGACCCGCGGCAGGGGTTCCATCCGGACTGGGGGAGCTACATCTTCAACTACGGGCGCAACGAGGTCCGGAGCTTCCTGCTCTCCTCCGCCACCCACTGGCTCGACCGGTACCACGCCGACGCGCTCCGGGTCGACGCCGTCGCGTCGATGCTGTACCTGGACTACTCGCGCAAGGCGGGGGAGTGGATCCCCAACGAGCGGGGCGGGCGCGAGAACCTGCGCGCCGTGGAGTTCCTCCGGGGCCTGAACGCCGCCGTGTACGCGAGCCATCCGGGGATCCAGACGATCGCCGAGGAGTCGACGGCCTGGCCGTCGGTGTCGCGCCCGATCGAGCTCGGAGGGCTGGGGTTCGGCCTCAAGTGGGACATGGGGTGGATGCACGACACCCTGCAGTACCTGTCGAAGGACCCCGTGTACCGGACCCACCAGCACGACATGATCACGTTCCGCATGCTGTACGCGTTCAACGAGAACTTCGTGCTCCCGCTGTCGCACGACGAGGTCGTGCACGGCAAGGGGTCGCTCCTGGCGAAGATGCCGGGAGACGACTGGCAGCGCTTCGCGAACCTCCGGCTCCTGTACGCGTATCAGTTCGCGCAGCCCGGCAAGAAGCTGCTGTTCATGGGGGCCGAGCTGGCCCCGTGGAGCGAGTGGAACCACGACGCCGAGCTCGAATGGGACCTCCTGCAGCACGCCTCGCACGAGGGCATCCGCCGGCTGGTCGCCGATCTCGGGAAGCTCTACCGGGAGCATCCGTCCATGCACCAGCTCGACGCGAGCCCCGACGGGTTCGAGTGGGTCGACTCGTCGGACCGAGCGGCGAGCGTGCTCTCGTTCCTGCGGAAGGACCGCGCCGGCAACCCCGTCCTGTTCGTGGCCAACTTCACGCCGGTGCCCCGGCACCGCTACCGGATCGGCGTTCCCGAAGGGGGACGGTGGACCGAGCTGATGAACACCGACGCCGAGGTGTACGGCGGCAGCGGGCAGGGCAACTACGGGGGGCTCGAGGCCGACGACGTCGCGATGCACGGCCGGGAGCGGTCGCTCGCGCTCGTCCTGCCGCCGCTCGGCGCCGTCTTCATGACCCCGGAGGGGCGCTGACCCCCGTGGCGAGCGCGGCATGAGGGTCTGGCCCGGCGACCCGTACCCCCTCGGCGCGACCTGGGACGGGGAGGGGGTCAACTTCGCCCTGTTCTCCGAACACGCCGCCGGCGTCGATCTGTGTCTGTTCGACGGGCCGAGCGGCACCACGGAGGTGCATCGCATCCCGATCCGCGAGCGCACCGACCTCGTGTGGCACATCTACCTCCCCGACGTGCGCCCGGGCGTCCGCTACGGCTACCGCGTGCACGGCCCGTACTCGCCGGCCGAGGGCCACCGATTCAACGTGAACAAGCTGCTGCTCGACCCCTACGCGAAGGCCATCACCGGCACGATCGACTGGGACGACTCGCTGTACGGGTACACGATCGGTCACCCCGACGGCGACCTGTCGTTCGACGGCCGCGACAGCGCCACGCACGTGCCGAAGGCCGTCGTCGTCGACACCGCGTTCACGTGGGGCGACGACCGGCCGCTGAAGACGCCGTGGAACCGGACCGTGATCTACGAGTGCCACGCCCGCGGGATGACCGAACGCCACCCCGGCGTGCCGCCGGAGCTCCGCGGCACGTTCCTGGGGATGACCTCGGACCCGATCATCGACCACCTGCGCTCGCTCGGCGTCACGGCCGTCGAGCTCATGCCCGTCCATCAGTACGTCGACGACCGCGTCCTCGTCGAACGTGGCCTGCGCAACCACTGGGGGTACAACTCGATCGGGTTCTTCGCTCCCCACGTCGCCTACGCGACCGGGTGGGGCGGCCAGCAGGTGGACGAGTTCAAGTCCATGGTGAAGGCGCTGCACAAGGCCGGCATCGAGGTGATCCTCGACGTCGTCTACAACCACACCGGCGAGGGCAACCGCCTCGGCCCGACGCTCTCATTGCGCGGGATCGACAACGCGTCGTACTACCGGCTCAAGCCCGAGGACCGCCGCCAGTACATGGACTTCACGGGGACCGGCAACAGCCTGAACATGCTGCACTCGCGCACCATGCAGCTGATCATGGACAGCCTGCGGTACTGGATCACCGACATGCACGTCGACGGGTTCCGCTTCGACCTCGCGCCGGTCCTGGCCCGCGAGCTGTACGAGGTCAATCGTCTCGGGACCTTCTTCGACATCATCCAGCAGGACCCGCAGATCAGCCAGGTCAAGCTCATCGCGGAGCCGTGGGATCTCGGCGAGGGCGGCTACCAGGTCGGGAACTTCCCCACGGGCTGGGCCGAGTGGAACGGGAAGTACCGGGACTGCGTGCGCCGGTTCTGGCGCGGCGACACCGGCCAGGTGCCCGAGCTCGCCTCCCGGCTGTCCGGATCGAGCGACCTCTACCAGGCGAGCGGGCGCCGGACGTACGCCAGCATCAACTTCGTCACCGCGCACGACGGGTTCACCCTGCACGACCTCGTGTCCTACGAACACAAGCACAACGAGGCGAACGGCGACGAGAACCGGGACGGCACCGACGAGAACCTCAGCCGGAACTGGGGCGCCGAGGGCTCGACCGAGTCCAACCGGATCAACGCGATGCGGGAGCGGATGAAGCGGAACTTCCTCGCCACGCTCGTCCTGTCCCAGGGCGTGACGATGCTCCTCGGCGGCGACGAGATGGGCCGCACGCAGGGCGGCAACAACAACGCCTACTGCCAGGACAACGAGGTCTCGTGGATCGCCTGGGACCACTCGCCGGACGACCGCCAGCTCCTGCGCTTCACGCGGGACGTGCTCGAGATCTTCCGGTCGAACGCCGTCCTGCGCCGCCGGACGTTCCTGACGGGCAAGACGATCGGCGACGGGGCCAAGGACCTGTCCTGGCTGCACCCGGACGGCCACGAGATGACCGACGCGGACTGGGTCGACGCCGCCAACCACATCCTGGGCATGCTGCTGCACGGGCGCGCCACCGACGAGGTGGACGAGCGCGGCCGTCCCATCTTCGGCAAGACGATCCTCATGCTCTTCAACGGAGGCGCGCGCTCGAGGCCGTTCGTCCTGCCCAGGGTGGGCGAGGGCGCGGGGTCGTGGTCGATGCTGATCAACACGGCGCAGCCCGGCCAGCGCTTCGTGCGCGGCGAGAATGTGAACCTCGTCGCCCACTCCTTCCAGCTCCTGCGCCTGGAGGAACCGGCCTGAGCGCTCGAGCAGCGAAGCGGTAGCGCCACGGTCGCGAGGTCGCCCCGCGACGTCGCGACCGGCTTAGGATCGGCGGGATGACCCGGACCGTCTCCTCGTTGATCGACGGCGCGTGGCGCGAGGACGCGCCCGGCGGCACGCTCGCCATCGCGAACCCCGCGCTGCTGGACGAGCCCGTGGCGGAGGCGCGACTCGGCGACGCGACGACGTTCGTGGAGGCCTGCCGCGCTGCCCGCGAGGCGCAGCTCGCGTGGGCCCGCGTGCCGGCGCCGGTACGAGGGCGCGCCGTCCAGCTGCTCGGCCGGCTCGTGGAGGACAACGCCGAGGCGCTGGCGCGGACGCTCACCCGTGAGATCGGCAAGCCGGTCCGCGAGTCGCGGGGATCGGTGCAGGAGGTCGTCGACACGTGCAGCTTCTTCGTGTCGGAGGGCCGCCGCCTGTACGGGATGACGGTGCCGAGCGAGCTCCCCGACAAGCAGCTCTTCACGTTCCGCAACCCCGTCGGGGTGGCGGCGATCGTCACGGCCGGCAACTTCCCGGTGGCCGTGCCCTCGTGGTACCTGGTGCCGGCGCTCCTCTGCGGCAACACCGTGGTGTGGAAGCCGGCCGAGTACGCGCCGGCCACGTCCGAGGCCCTGGCGCGGCTCTTCACGCACGCCGGGTTCCCGCCCGGCGTGTTCAACATGGTGCTGGCCGAAGGCTCCGTCGCGTTCGAGGGGCTGGAGTGCGCGCTCGGCGAGGGCCTGGTGGACAAGGTCGGGTTCACCGGGTCGACCGAGGTAGGGCGGCGGATCGGCGAGCTCTGCGGTCGCCACCTGCAGTCGGCGTGTCTCGAGCTCGGGGGCAAGAACCCGCTCGTGGTGATGCCGGACGCCGACCTCGAGCTCGCGGTGGAGGGGGCGCTGTTCAGCGGGTTCGGCACGGCGGGGCAGCGGTGCACGTCGCTCGGGACGGTGATCGTCCACGCGTCCGTCCACGACGAGTTCGTCCGAGCGCTGTCGCGCGCGGTCGCGGACGCGGCGATCGGGGATCCGTTCGCCGACGTGCTCTACGGGCCGATGATCAGTGCGCGGTTCTGCGATCGGTTCCTCGGCTGGCTCGACTGGGTGCGGCCGCACCACGCGCTCCACGGCTCGAGCGGGACGGGACGCATCACCGCGGCGAACCCCCGGGCCGGCTTCGTCGGCGATCCCGACGACGGTCTGTTCTGCCACCCAACGATCGTCGACGGCGTGACGATGGACGACGACCTGTACAAGCAGGAGACGTTCGGCCCCATCGTCGGCGTGGCCACGTTCGACACCTTCGACGAGGCGATCGCCCTCGCGAACGGCCACGGGTACGGGCTCTCGTCGTCGATCTACACGAACGATCCGAAGAGCGTGTTCCGGTTCCGCGAGCGCGTCTCGGCCGGGATGGTGAGCGTCAACAACTCGACCTCCGGCGCCGAGGCGCACCTGCCGTTCGGCGGGAACGGGCGCAGCGGCAACGGTTCGCGCCAGTCGGGCGTGTGGGTGCTCGACCAGTTCACGCGGTGGCAGGCGATGAACTGGGACTACAGCGGCCGGCTGCAGAAGGCCCAGATGGACGTGACCGACCTGGCCGCCGACTCCGCGTTCCGGCTCCCCGTCGACTGACCGGCCCGCCCGATACGCTTGCGCCCGATGGCTCCGGAAGCGCTCACGTTGGTCCGCGCGGGGCACCTGCTCGACGTCGTCGCCGGCGAGCTCCGGCCTGCGCAGGCGATCTCGGTCCTGGGCGAACGGATCGAGTCGGTCGGGCCGGACGACGGCGTCGTGCCGCCCGGAGCCCGCGTGATCGATCTGTCGGATCTCACAGTCCTGCCGGGTCTCATCGACTGCCACACCCATCTGGTGGGCGAGATCGAATCGGGGCACGGGTACTCGGTGCTCGTCGAGCGCACCGGCGCCCAGGAGGCGCTCGCCGGCGTTCGCAACGCGCGCGACACGGTGCTGGCCGGCTTCACCACCGTCCGCGACGTCGGGACGTTCCGCGCGCTCGTCGACGTCGCGCTGCGCGAGGCGATCGAGGCCGGCGACGTGCTCGGCCCGAGGATGCGGTGCGCGGGCGCCTACGTGACATGCTCGGGAGGGGCGGGAGACGTGACCGGCCTCGCCCCGGACGTCGACGCCGTCGTCCCTCGCGAGCTCCGCTTCGGCGTGGCCAACTCCGTGGACGAGGTGCGCGACGCCGTCCGGCGGATCCTGCACGGCGGCGCCGACCTCATCAAGATCATGGCGACCGGCGCCGTGCTGACCGAGGGGACGACCCCCGGCGCGGCCGAGCTCTCCGAGGCCGAGCTCCGGGCGGCGGTCGAGGAGGCCGCCCTGTACGGGGCGCCCGTGGCGGCGCACGCGCACGGCGCCGAGGGCATGAAGCGCGCCATCCGCGCCGGGGTCCGCTCGATCGAGCACGGCTCGCTGATGGACGACGAGGCCATCGCGATGCTCGCCGAGAGCGGCACCTATCTCGTCGCCGATGTCTACGACGGCGACTGGATCGCCGAGCAGGGCGCGGAGCAGGGCTGGTCCCCGGAGGTGCTCCGCAAGAACGAGGAGACGACGCAGGCTCAGCGTGACGGGTTCGCGAGGTGTGTGGAGGCGGGGGTTCGCCTCGCGTTCGGGACCGACAGCGGCGTCTACCCGCACGGGCTGAACGCGCGGCAGCTCGCGTACATGGTCAGGTACGGGATGACTCCGTTGCAGGCGATCCGAAGTGCGACCGTCGTGGCCGCGGACCTGATCGGGTGGCCGGACCGCGTGGGATCGATCGAGCCCGGTCGCCTGGCCGACCTCGTCGCGGTGCCCGGTAATCCTCTGGAGCGGATCGAGCTGCTCGAGGACGTGCCCGTGGTGGTCAAGGGCGGTGCCGTCCTCGAGGGTCTTTGACCCCGCGGAGACTCGCGCCGCCCCCGCGGGCGGCGGTAGGCTGTCGCCGGCTCGCACCCGAAGGAGCGATCGATGAAGACCTGTCCGTACTGCGCCGAGGAGATCAAGGACGCCGCCATCCGATGCCGGTGGTGCCTCACCTGGCTCGTCGAGGAGGTCCCGGCGGGCGCCGAGACCAAGCCGTCGATGGCCGCCGAGCCGGCGGAGGCGCCCAGGGAGTACCCGCAGGCCACGATCGTCCAGGCCGTCCCCGTCGAGGCCAAGGTGGAGGAGCCCGCCGTCCGGGAGCCGGTCGCGGCGGAGCCCGTGGTGACCTCGGCGATGGAGCCGGTGGTGGCGCCCGCCCAGCTCGAGCCGGCGGCTCAGGCCGCGCCGGCAGAGGCCGCCGCCCAGGCAGCTCCCGCTCCGGCTGCCGCGGACACCAAGATCGAGTTCACCCACACGGGCACGCGCTACCTGCTCGGCTACGGCGGCGACTACTTCGGCATCTGGGACCGGAACGCGCCCCAGCAGGCGCTCGAGCGCTTCCCGCGCAACGACGAGGGATGGGCGAGCGCCTGGCAGCGCTATTCCGTGATCGAGACCAATTGGATGGACCTACGCACGGGGCAGAAGTCGAGCTGATCAGGTTCGGCACCCGGCGCTGCTAGGCTTCGAAATCCGCGGGCGTAGCTCAATGGCAGAGCTCCAGCCTTCCAAGCTGGTCATGCGGGTTCGATTCCCGTCGCCCGCTCCGCTGCTCAGGGCGCGTCTTCGCAGGTCAGACGTCTGATCGGGGGCGCGCTCGCCTTCTCGCTGCCACGCAGCGTTGCTCGTCGTTTCGTGCTCTCGCCCGGAACGGATGCGGGACAGGCCGGGACGTGCCCGGAGCAGCAGACGGGTCCCCAGCGTCCCTCCTCGAATCGAGGAGGCCATCGTCGATCGCCTCGACGCGTTGCTTCGCGCGTCCCTCCAGGTTGAGTTGGCCGCCGGCTAACGCCTTGGCTCTGGGCGCGAGCGCGCGGCAGATGGGTGTTGCATTGGCTTAGCCGGAAAGGCGGAGGCGCCGATGTGAACTCCGTGCGACGCGTCCAACGCCCCCCCGCCGGCGTCGGCCTCATGGCTGGCCTGTTTGCGTTCGTGGCCCTGAGCGCTCTCTTCATGGGCGGCGCCGCGCTATCCGCCGATGCTGATCGAACGAATCGAATCATCGCGATCGGGATGTTCGTCTCGCTGCTCGCCTCGTCGGTCGTGCTCGCGAGGTCGCTCTTCCTGGCCGTCTTCGGCAGTCGGATCGCCGCGCGACGCTGGTCGCGGATCAACCGCGAGCTGCATGACTTGGGGTTCCGGGATGCGGTGCCTCACGAGGTGAGCGACACCCTGGGTCTTCCAGTCCAAGTGCTTGCGCCGTACATGCTGGCGCGAAGGAGGGGGGGCGGGATCGACCACCTAACGCTTGGAGAGGTCGACGGGCGCGAGATTCGTTGCTTCAACGTGCGGATTCGAGGCGGCGGTTGGGTTGATGTCCCTGCTGTGGCCATGAAGATCGACGCCTCCCTCTCGGCAACCGTGATCCGGCCCTTCAAGAGCCCGATTGCGCCTCGCCCCGACATGAAACGGGCCCTATTCGAGCATGAGGAGTTCAATCGCTCGGTTGCCGTCTTCTCGGTCGACGCGTTCTTCGCGAGCGCGATGGTTGATGCTCGGATGATGGATTGGCTCCGCAGGAACCTCCGGAGGACGACCATCGAACTCGCCGACCGGTGGGTGATCGCCTGGAACTGGCCCGGCCGCAGATTCGGTCGACGCCCCTTGGAACTCATCGACCTGCTTCTCGACTTCGATGGGCGAATCCCGCGCGCTCTCCCCTCGTTGTTCCCCGGGCGACATGACCACACAAGGTGGCGCCACCGGGCCGCGAGGTCGTCGATACGAGCCCCGGTCGACCAGGCGCGGAGCGAGCGCGGAACAGAGCGGATGACGGTGCGTTTGCGCAGGTCAGGGCTTAAGAAGTTCTAGCCTTCCAAGCTGTCATGCGGGTTCGACTCCGTCACCGGATCGCTGCGAGCGACGACTCCGCCGCCCGGATCGCTAGGCGAAGAGCCGAGCGATCGCCGTCCCTGCCGCCGCCACGACCACCACCACCAGGAGCGGTGCCTTCCGCCACAGTGCGATCGCGGCGGCGGCCACGCCGATCAGCCGGGCGTCGAACGCGAGCGCTTGGCCGTTCCCGAACGTCTGCACGGCGACGAGGGCGCCGAGGAGCGCCGGTGCGAGGAGCTCGACGACCCCGGTCAGGCGAGGGGGGAGAGGCCGCCCGCCGAGCAGGACCGGACCGGCCGCCTTGATCGCCACGGTCCCGACGCCCACGAGCGCCACGACGAGCCAGGTGTCGCTCATCGCCGTGCTCCGAGGAGACAGGCCGCGCTCGCCGCAACGATCGGTACGCCGGCGGGTGCGACCGGTGTGAGCGCGAGGGCGATCGCTCCGCCGAGGAGCGCCGCCTGGACCGGACGCCGCCCGCGGAGCTGCGGGACGAGCAGCGCGAGGAACAGCGCCGGGAACGCCGCGTCGAGCCCGATCGTGGAGGGATCACCGAGCGCCTCCCCGCCGAACGCTCCGATCGCGGTGCCGGCCAGCCAGCTCACATACAGCACGAGGCCTGCGCCGATCAGCACGCGGGGGTCGAACCGGCCGTCGCCCTCGGCCGCGACCGCCCAGGACTCGTCCACGACCAGCTGGGAGTGCAGGAGGCGGGAGAGCGTCGACCCCTCGAGGTAGGGAGCGACCGAGACGCCGATCGGTCCGTACCGGGAGTTCAGCAGGATCGCCGCGGTGACGGCGGCCGCCACCGTCCCACCGTCGCCGAGGATCGAGACGGCGGCGAACTGCGCGGAGCCGGCGAACGTCGTGGCCGACATCACGATCGGCGCCAACCAGCCGAGACCGGCCGCGCGAGCGAGCACGCCGAACGAGACGCCGAACCCGACGACGGCGACGGCGAGGGGGGCGACGGCCCTGGCCCCGTGGCGGTACCCCTTCGATGCGATCCCGGCCTCCCGGCTCACGGTCCGATCCGAGGCCAGTCTCCCGGTTCGCGCGAGTCGACGCCCGCCGCCGAGGCCGCCGCGCCGACGACGCCGAGCGCGGCGGGCACCGCCACCAACGCCCATCCGGCCGCCCACCCGATCGCGGTGACCGCGACCAGCAGGAGGACGACCAGGCCGGCTCGAGCGGACCCATCGGGAGAGGGACGCCGGTCCATCGCAACCTCCTTCCGGTCCGCGCCATCCAATCCCCCCACCAATCGGGCTTGTGACGACGCGTCTCAGGGGCGATACTCGACCCCTACGCCAGACCATTTCTACGGCCAATCGAGCCAGATTGGAATGAAGATGGCCACGTACCCCGCTGCGATGCCGGGATCCACCCCCACGGCTCCGACCCTCACCGGGTGGACGAGCGCGTCATCCGGTCCGCTGTACCGGCGCCTGGCCGAGGCGATCCGGGCCGCGATCCGCCGCGGCGAGCTCCTGAGCGGGTCCCGCTTGCCCACCGAACGGGCGCTCGCCTCCGAGCTCTCGGTGAGCCGGAGCACGGTGGTCGCCGCCTACGACCTCCTCCGCGGGGAGGGGTGGCTCGAGAGCCGGCAGGGGAGCGGGACGTGGGTCCGGCGCCACGCCTCGGTCGTGCGATTCGGCGAGGACCGGCCGGGGTTCCTCGGCCGGTCGACGGTGACCTTCCGCGCGTTGATCGAGGGGCCCGGCGAGGGCATCGAGTTCACGACCGCCGCGCTGACGGCCGGCGACCTGTTCGAACGCCCCTCGATCGCCCGGGCGGTGGAGGACCTCGCGTCGTTCGCCCGCTCGGCGATCGGGTACGAGGCCGTCGGCCATGGGCCGCTTCGCGCCGCGATCGCGGATCACCTCACGCGCCGGTGGTACCTGCCCACCGCCGAGGAGGAGGTCATCGTGACCACGGGCGCCCAGCAGGCCATCGGGCTGGCGGCGTCGCTGTACGCCAGGCCCGGCGAGGTCGTCGCCGTCGAGGACCCGACGTACCTCACTGCGATCGACGTGTTCACGGCCGCCGGCGTCCGCCTGCTCCCGATCCCCATCGGCGTCCAGGGGATGCGGCCGGAGCGCCTGCGCGAGGTGCTGCGCGAGTCTGCGCCCCGGTTCACCTACCTCATGCCCACGTACCAGAACCCGACGGGCGCCTCGATCCCCGAGCGGGAACGCCGCGAGATCGCGTTCCTCGCCGAGGAGCTCCAGGTCCCGATCGTCGAGGACCTGACCGTCGCCGACCTGTACCTGGGGGACCCGCCCCCGCCTCCCATCGGGGCCTTCCAGGGCGAGGTCCCGGTGCTCACGATCGGTTCGCTGTCCAAGGTCTTGTGGGGTGGGCTCCGGGTCGGTTGGATCCGCGCCCCCGCCCCCGTGATCCAGCGGCTGGGACGGATGAAGCTCGTCATGGATCACGGCAGCTCGACCGTGAGCCAGATCCTGGCGCTCCGGCTGATGGGCGAGCTCGACGAGGTCGCGGACGAGCGCCGCGCCCTGGTCCGCGAGCGGAAGGACCGGCTCGAGGGCCTCCTGCGAGAGCTCCTGCCTACGTGGACGTGGGACCCGCCGGCCGGCGGGCTCTGCCTGTGGGTGCGGCTGCCGGCCGGCGACGCGACGTCGCTCTCCCACGTCGCCACGCGCCACGGCGTGACGCTCGTCCCCGGGCCGATGACGTCGGTGGACGGCAACTTCGGCGACCGCGTGCGCCTGCCGTTCGTGCTCGAGCCGGGGGAGATGCGCGAGGGCGTGGAGCGGCTGGCGCGAGCGTGGGCGGAGTACGAGCCGACCATCGGCGCCGCACCGAGGGCCGTCCGCGTCGTCGTCTGAGGAGAAGGAGCTCCGATGCGCATCCCCTTCCGCCTCGTCGACGTCTTCACGCCGCGGCCGCTCGCCGGCAACCAGCTCTGCGTGGTGCCCGAGCCCGTCGACCTGGACGAAGCGGCCATGCTCGCGCTGGCCGGCGAGATCGGCTTCTCGGAGACGACGTTCGTCACGGAGGCCGCCGGCGCCCGCTACGCGATGCGGATCTTCACGCCCGATCGCGAGCTGCCCTTCGCAGGGCATCCCACGCTCGGCACCGCGTACGTGATGGTGAGCGAAGGGCGGGTGTCGTCGCCGGCGACGCAGGTCGTGCCCGCCGGGGAGATCCCCGTCCAGGTCGACGTCGCGGCCGGCATGGCCTGGATGACCCAGCTCCCGCCCGAGTTCGGGCCGGAGTTCGGGGACCGGGAGCTGCTCGCCCGGGCCACGGGCCTGGAGCCCGCGGACCTCCGAGACGACCTCCCCGTGCAGACGGTGTCGACCGGACTGCCTCCGCTGATCGTCCCGGTCCGTGACCTCGACACCCTCCGGCGCGCTCGGATCGACCTTCCCGCGGTGGCCGAGGCGTGCGAGCGATCGGGGGGCGACGAGCTCTACCTGTTCGCGGTGCACGACGGCGGTGTGACCGCGCGGTTCTTCGGACCGACGCACGCCATCGTGGAGGACCCGGCCACCGGCTCTGCCGCGGGGCCGCTGGGGGCGTACCTCGCCAGGCACGGCCTCGCCGGGATGCCGGGGGCCGTGCTGATCCGTCAGGGGGAGCAGGTGGGGCGCCCCAGCGAGCTGCACGTGGAGGTCGAGCCGGCCGGCGACACGTTCCGCGTGCGGGTCGGCGGCGGCGTTCACGTGGTCGGCGAGGGAGCGTTCACGCTGTGGGCAGGGCGTTCGCGGGCCTGACGGATCGCGCAGGCGCGCGATACTGTCAGCGCCGTGCGCGTCCGGGTCGTGGTCTTGCTCGTGCTGATCGCGGGCAGCCTTGCGTGGGTCGGCTCGAGGGCGCTCAACGGAAGCCTCGTCTACTACGTCACGCCGACCGAGCTCCTCCAGCAGCAACCGACCCCCGGCGAGCGACTCCGTCTCGGCGCCCAGGTCGTGCCCGGCTCGGTCCGCGAGGTGGACGGTGCGCTCGACTTCGTCGTGACCGACGGCACGACGCGGATGTCCGTGGTCCACCGGGGCGGCACCCCGTCCCTGTTCCGCACCGGCATCGGCGTGGTGCTCGAGGGCACGTACGGCGCCGACGGCGCGTTCCACTCGGACACGATGCTCGTGAAGCACAGCGAGGAGTACCGGCCGCCGGCGCCGGGGCAGACCCCGTCGCCCGCGCAGGTCGGCTGACGTGGTCTCGTTCGTCGGCACCGCCGCCCTGGCCGTCGCGCTGGCGTTGGCGGCCTACGGGGCCGTCGTCTCCGTGGTCGGCGCCCGCACCCACAACCCCGGCCTGATCGAGAGCGCCCGCACCTCCGCATACTCACTGTTCGCGCTGGTGGTCGTCGCGAACGTCGTGATGATGATCGGCCTGTTGTCGAACGACTTCTCCGTTGAGTACGTGGCCTCGAACTCGAGCATCGAGACCCCGACGTTCTTCAAGGTGCTCGCCCTGTGGTCGGCGGACGAGGGCTCGCTCCTGCTGTGGAACCTGATCCTCGGCGGGTACCTCGCCGCGATGGCCTTCCGCTTCCGCCGCCGCCGACCCCAGACCTTCCCGTGGGCCCTCGCCGTGATGAACGTCGTGAGCTTCTTCTACCTGCTCCTCGTGCTCGGACCGACGACGCCGTTCGCGAGCCTCGACGCCGTTCCCGCGGACGGCCGGGGACCGCTCCCGCTGCTGCAGAACCATCCGCTCATGGCCGCGCACCCGCCGTTCCTGTACCTCGGGTTCATCGGGTTCACCGTGCCGTTCGCGTTCGCCGTCGCCGCGCTCGTCACGGGCCGTGTGAGCGACGAGTGGATGCGGATCACGCGCCGGTGGACGCTCGCCGCCTGGGTCTTCCTGACGATGGGCCTCGTGCTCGGCGCGCTGTGGTCCTACGGGGTGCTCGGGTGGGGCGGGTACTGGGCGTGGGATCCGGTCGAGAACGTCGCCCTGCTCCCGTGGCTGACCGGGACGGCGTTCGTGCACTCGGTCATGGTGCAGGAGCGGCGGGGCATGCTGAAGGTCTGGAACCTCGCCCTGATCGTCGGGACGTTCTCGCTCACGGTGCTTGGGACGTTCCTCACGCGGGGGAGCATCCTGTCCTCGGTCCACACGTTCGCGCAGTCGATCGTCGGGTCCGATGTACCTGGGGTTCCTGACGATCGTGCTCGTCGGCGGGTTCGGGCTCATCGCGTGGCGGCGCGACGCGCTTCGATCGGAGGCCGCGTTCGATACGCCGCTGTCGCGCGAGAGCGCCTTCCTCGGGAACAACGTGCTGCTGCTGGTGGTGACGTTCACGGTGCTCGTCGGGACGATCTACCCGCTCCTGGCCGAGGCCGTCACCGACCGCAGGGTCTCGGTGGGCGGTCCGTACTTCAATCGCAACGCCGCGCCGATGGCGCTCCTCCTGCTCCTGTTGATGGGGGTGGGGCCACTCCTGCCGTGGCGGGCGTCCTCCGCCGGCTCGTTCGCCAGGCGATTGCAGGTGCCGGCGTGGTCGGCCGCGGTCGCCGCCGTTGCGCTCGCGATCGCCGGCGCGGGAACGGTGGCGATCCTGGTGTTCGGGCTGCTCGCGTTTGTCGCCGCGTCGACCGTCTCCGAGATGGTCCGGGGAGTGCGGTCGCATCACCGGGCGCTCGGCGGCTCGTGGCCGGCCGCCGCCGCCGGCGCGATGCGCCGGAACCGGCGCCTGTACGGCGGGCTCGTCGCGCACCTCGGGCTGCTCGTGGCGATCGCCGGGATGTCGTGGTCCGCGCTCGGCGACCGCGCGGGGGAGGTCTCGCTCTCGGTGGGCGAGCGCGCCCCGGTCGACGCGTATGTCCTTCGCCTGGACGACGTGGACACGCGGCAGGAGCCGCAGCGGCGCGTCATCGTCGCCACCGTCTCGGTCCTGGACCGAACCTCGGGCGAGCGCGTGGTCCAGCTCCATCCGTCCCTGAACCTGTACCCGGCGTCCTCTGAGCCGATCGGCACGCCCTCGATCCGGGTGGGGACGCCCTGGAACGGCATGCGCGACCTGTACGCGTCCCTCGTCTCGGTGGACGCGAGCGCGCGAACGGCCGCCTTCCGGTTCTTCGTGAACCCCGGCATCGGCCTGCTGTGGGCGGGCGGTGGCATCGCGGCGCTCGGCGGCCTCGTCGCAGCGTGGCCGTCGCGTCGGCGTGCGCGAGCCCCGGCCCTGCCCCGCCAGGTGGAGGAGCACCGGGAGGAGGTGCGCGTGTGAGCCTCGACCTCGGCGAGGAGCCGCGGCGGGAGTCCCCGTCCCCGCGGCGGCACCGGGCCGTCGTCGTCGCGGCCGTGCTGGTGCCCGTGCTCGCGTTCGCCCTCCTGCTCGCGTCCGGTCTGGGCCGGGACCCTCGCGCGCTTCCCAGCGAGCTCGTGCACGAGCCGGCGCCGGACTTCTCCCTGCCGAGGCTCGGCGGGGGTGAGGACGTCGACCTCGCCTCGCTTCGGGGGCAGGTCGTCGTCGTGAACTTCTGGGCGTCGTGGTGCGAGCCCTGCAAGCAGGAGCATCCGGCGCTCCGGGCCGCCTGGGACCGCTACCGCGACCGCGGCGTCGTGATGGTCGGGATCGACTTCGAGGACACCGCGCGCGACGCCCTCGCCTTCGCGGAGGCCAACGGTGGGGACTGGCCCCTGCTCGCGGACCCCGGGTCGCGGACGGCGATCGCGTACGGCGTGTTCGGCGTGCCCGAGACCTTCGTCGTCGCCGGCGACGGGACGATCGTCGCCAAGACGGTGGGCGCGGTCTCGTACGAGTGGCTGACCGACCGGATCGAGGCGGCCCTGCGCGAGGGGACGTCGTCGTGACCGCCACCGCCAGAGCCTGGGCCCTCGTCGCCGTCGCCGTCGCCGTCGTGGTCGCCGCCGCGCTGCTCAGCGGGGGCGGCGCGGGAGGCACCACGATCGAGCAGCGGGCCCACGATGTCGCGTCGCAGCTGCGGTGCCCCGTGTGCCAGAACCTCTCGGTCGCCGACTCGCCGTCGGGGCTGGCCGGCGAGATGCGCTCGGACATCGAGGACCAGGTCCGCGCGGGCCGCACCGACCGGGAGATCGAGGACTTCTACGTCTCGCGGTACGGCGAGTGGGTGCTGCTCGAGCCCACCCGGTCCGGGCTGAACGCGTTGCCGTGGGCGCTGCCGGTCGCGGCGCTCGCCGTGGGGGTGGCGCTGTGGGTCCGTGTCGTGCGCCGCCGGCCGGGGGAGGAGGCGTGAACGCCGCCCTGGCCGGGGCGAGCGTGGCGGCGCTCGCGCTCATCGCGGCCGCCGGCGTCGTGGCCGGGTTCCGGCGGCGCGAGCCGGTCCCCGTCGAGCCCGTCGAGGACCCCCTCGAGGATCGCCGGCTCGCGCTCACCCGCTCGCTCGAGGATCTCGAGGAGGTGCACGCGTCCGGCGCGCTCGACGACGACGGCTACGCCCGGCTGCGCCGGGAGACCGAGGGCCGCCTGGCGCGCCTGGTCCGCGCCATCGACGAGCGGCGGATCCGAGCCGCAAGCGAACCGGAGATCGCCCCGGCGGCCGCCCCGACCGCGCGAGCGCCGGGCCGCGTCCCGGTCTGGGCCGTCGCGACGCTCCTCGTGGCGACCGTCGGCGCCGTGCTCGTCGCCGGCCTGGCCCGCGATGCCCAACCGGCGGCCACCGCGGCCGGTCCCGGCGCGTCGACGTCCGACCCGCTCGCCTTCTTCGAACGCCGGGTCCGCGAGCATCCCGACGACCTGGCGGCGCGGCTCGACCTGGCGCATCGGTACCTCGACGCCGGGCGCATCGACGACGCTCTCGCCCAGTACACCGAGGCCCTGCGGCTCGACCCGGCCGATGCCGAGGCCCACGCGAACATCGGCCTGCTCCTGTACCTGGCCGGCCGGCCCGAGGACGCGCTGGCATCCGTCGACCGCGCGCTCGAGACGTCGCCCGACTACCCCGAAGCGCTGTTCTTCCGCGGGGTGATCCTGCTCCGAGGCCTGGACCGCCCCGCCGACGCGATCGAGTCGCTGCAGCGGTACCTCGACGCCGCCCCGTTCGGCGCGGAGCGCGCGACCGTGCAGCGGATGATCGAGCGGGCCCGGGCCGAGCTCGCGGACGGCTGAGCCGCCGGGTCGGTCCTGCGGCCCCGGTCGCGAACGGGTCGAGGCGCCGGTCGTTGCACCGCGGGACGTTCGCCGGCGGGTACTCGAGATCCCTCGCCCCAGGAGCGGCGGAGCGGCGGCTACGTCGTGTCGCGGCGGGCGGCGACGGCCTCGGCCCGGCGACGGGCGTCGCGGGCGCGCACGAACAGGCGGACCGCGTAGCCCCCGAGGGCGACGCCCGTGAGGACGTACCCGGCGATCACGTACTCGAGGTTCTCGATCACACCTCGACCTCCTCGAGCGCGCCGATCCTGGGCGAGAGCGCCTCGCGGGCGGCGCGCTCCTCGAGGCGTCCGACGCGCAGGCGCAGGGTCATGAGGTACGCGTAGGCGAGCGTGAACGCCGCGACGCCCACCAGCAGGGCCGCGAGCATCGTGCCGTGGATCTCCGGGCCGCCCAGGCGGACCACCGTCGGCCCCTGGTGCAGCGACCGCCACCACACCACCGACAGGTGCACGATGGGAACGTCGACGAAACCCACGATGCCGATGACGGCCGACCACCGCGCGCGGCGGGTGGGGCTCTCGGCGATGCGGCGCACGGCCAGGTAGCCGAGGTAGATCAGCAACAGCACCGCGGTCGTCGTCAGGCGCGGGTCCCACGTCCACCACGTCCCCCACACCGGCTTGCCCCACAGGGAGCCGAGCGCGATCGCGAGCGCCGTGAACAGGACGCCGATCTCCGCCGACGCCGAGGCCGTCCGGTCCCAGCGGATCCGGCCGGTGCGCAGGTACGCGATGCTCGAGACGAACACGACGAAGAACGACAGGTACGCCAGCCACGCCGCCGGCACGTGGATGTACATGAGGCGCTGCACGTTGCCCTGGACCGCGTCGGGCGGCGCGACGGCGAGCGACAGCACGGCGCTCGCGCCAAGGGCCACCACGGTCGCCGCGCCGAGCACGCGCTCGCCGCTTCGGGTAGTGGCCTTGCCGAACCCGCGCGCCGCGACGTCCATCAATCCTCCATCAGCGATCCGAACACCAGTATGCCGATCGAGACGAACACGACGTCGAACGCGCCGAGCAGGCCGAGCCACGACAGCGCCTCGCTCGCGCGTCCGGTCGTCGCCAGATCGGTGGCTCGCACGCCCGCGATCAGCACCGGCGTGGCCAGCGGCAGGACGAGCATCGGGAACACCGCCTCCCGGGTTCGGGCGGCCTCGGCGACGACCCCGAACAGCCCGCCCACCGCCGCGAGCCCCAGGCTCCCCAGGGCGAACGCGCCGGCGAGCGCCGCCGGGCTCCCGATCGACAGGTCGAAGAGCACGACGACGAGCACGAGCACGGCGGCGACGAGCGCGAACAGCTCGAGCACGATCGCGGCGGCCTTGCCGGCGAAGACTGCCGCCTTGTCGACGGGGGCGAGGAGCAGGCCCTCCAGGGCGCCGTCCTCGGCCTCGACCTGGTAGGCGCGCCGCGCGGCCATCGTGCTGGCGAAGAGCACGGCCATCCACAGCAGGCCCGGCGCCGTGCGCTGCAGGACGTCGCGCCCGGGCCCGAAGGCGAAGCCGAACGCCACGAGGACCGTGGCGGCGAACGGCAGCAGCGTGCCGAGGGCGTGACGGCCCCGGACCTCGATGCGGAGGTCCTTGCCGGCGATCGCCAGCGCCTGGCGGAGGAAGGTCACGGGACCTCCCGGACGATCCGCCCGCCCTCGACGTGGAGCTCGCGCGTGGCCAGGGTGTCGGGGACCGCGTGGTGGGTGGCCACGAGCGCGGTCCGACCGTCGCGGCCCGCCTCCCGGATCAGGTCGTCCACGGCGTGGCGGGCCTCGGCGTCGAGCCCGGTGTAGGGCTCGTCGAGCAGGAGCAGCTCGGGCCGGCGCAGGATCGTGCGGGCGACCGCGAGGCGCTGCCGCATCCCCTGCGAGAAGCCCCGGACGCGCTCGGCCGCGACCTCGAGGAGCCCGACCCGATCGAGCGCGGCGTCGATGCGGCCGTCCTCGAGCCCGAGGAGGCGGCACCAGAACCGGAGGTTCTCCGCCGCCGACAGGTCGTCGTACAGGCGGGTGCGGTGCGACAGCAGCTCGGCCCGCCGCCGGATCTGCTCGCGGTCCCGGGCCAGGTCGAACCCGAGGACCGTGCCCCGGCCGTAGGTGGGGGAGAGCGCGGTCGCCACGATCCGCAGGAGAGTGGTCTTGCCCGCCCCGTTGGGGCCGCGCAGGACGACGACCTCGCCGCGCTCGATCCGCAGGTCGGTGCGGACCAGGGCGGGAACGACGCCGAACAGCCGCGTCACGCCGACGAGATCGACGGCGGAGGTGGCGGCACCGATCGACGTTCGGTCGGATGAGGCGCGCATCGGAGCCTCCGTACCCTACCGCGAGTCCACGCCGGCTCGGCCGGCGAGGCGCCGGCCGTAGAATCGTCCTCGCGGGATGTAGCGCAGCCTGGTTAGCGCGCGGCGTTTGGGACGCCGAGGCCGCCGGTTCGAATCCGGCCATCCCGACCCCGGTTTGGGTCCATCCCCTTGACCGTGTGCGGCCGCAGGCCCGACACTCCCGCCGTGTCCGTGCCGCTTCCCCGGCCCTGCTCCCGGGTCCGTACCCGGGCTCCCTTCGAGCGGGCCGTGCCGCCCGCCGATGGTGCGGCCGGTCCCGTCACCGGCCGGAGGTAGCGTCGGCGCCATGCGACTGCGCTCGACGTGTGAGGCACTCCCGGTCCCCACGGTCCGGCGCTTGCTGAGCGGCCTGCCGGAGGCCCGTGGGTTCGAGGTCGTCGTGAGGCCGCTCCGCTACCGCGAGAAGCCACATCTGGCAGCGCTCACGGACTTCGTGGACCGGACGATCACGCTCCAGGTTCCGGAGCCCTTCTATCCGTTCGGCGAGGTCGTCGCGTTCGGGGCCAAGCGCCGCCCCGGCCGCACCCTGCGCTTCATCTGGCTGACCGAGGGAGTCACGTTCCGAACGCCGCGGGAGGTGCTTCGCTTCCTGTACCTGCACGAGTGGATGCACTGGTATCTGAACCAGGAGAGCGGGCGGGGCACGTCCGCCGAGACCACCTGCGACAGGTTCGCGCTCGTCAACTACCGTCGCCGGAACGTCACGGCCGCCGACGCGGTCGCGTCGCTGCGCAGGACCGGGTCGGAGCCGCCCTCGGCCGCCGCCCGGATCGCCGCCCGCAAGCGGCTCTAACCGTCCGAACGGATCCTTCCGGCCCTCGCCCGGCCGATCAGGAAGCCGATCACCCCGACGACGAGCGCCGAGGCCAGCGCGCACGCGAGCGCGCGACCCCGCATCATGGAGCAGGGCTCGCAGTCGTCCTCGGTGGGGAAGTCGCTCGAAGGTTCCGCGCCGGACCGGTGTTGGATCGAGACCGCCATGGATGCCACCTCCGTACCCCATGCAATCGCGCCGGGAGGGCGCCGACACGCACGAAGGGCCCTGGGCTCGAGGTCCGTTCGGCCTCAGGCGCCGACGACGCGTCCCCGTGGCCTCACGGCTCGCCCCGCGTCGATCCGGCGTCAGCCGGGTGGGTCGCGCCGGCCGCTCTTCAGCCGGGCCAGGATCTCCTGATGCAGGACGCCGTTCGTGGTGAGCACGCTCCCGCCGTGCGCGAGCGGCGCCCCGTCGAATTGCGTCATCCGCCCGCCGGCCTCCTCAACCACGACCTCGATCGCCGCCCAGTCCCACGTCGCCAGCTCGGGCTCGAAGCACACGTCGGCCGAGCCCCGCGCGACGAGCATGTGCCCCCAGAAGTCCCCGAACGCCCGGTTGCGGCGGGCCTGCCGCATCAGGTCCAGCAGCGGGGGTCCGTGGTCGCTCTCGAGCCAGTCGGTGAGTCCCGCGTGCAGGATCGACGAGCGCCCGATCCGGTCCGCTCGGGAGACGGCGATCGCGTCGCCGTTCATCGTGGCGCCTCCGCCGCGCGCCGCCTCGTAGCGCTCGCCGAGCGCGGCCGCGTTCACGACGCCGAGCACGGGCAGCTCGTCGACGGCGAGCGCGATCAGCGTGGCCCACACCTGGATCCCGTCCGCGAAGTTCCGCGTCCCGTCGATGGGATCGACGATCCACCTTCGCGAACCGCCGCCCTCCGAGCCGCCCTCCTCGCCGAGCACGCCGTCGGCCGGGTAGCGGGCATGGATGGCGTCGCGGATCATGGCCTCGATCGCCAGGTCGGCCTCGGTCACCGGGGTCCGGTCGACCTTCGTCCGCACATCGAACGAGCCGCGGAAGAACGAGAGCGCGATCCGGCCCGCCTCGTCGGCCAGCTCGCCGGCGAACGCGAGCTCCTCCTCGAACATCCGTGCCTCCGCGGTCGTCCCGGGCCCTCCTCCCGCGGAGCGTACCCGGCCCACCACGTCGTGCCTGCTAGATTCGGTGCTCCATGCAGATCACCGTCGAGGAGACCGACCGGCACAAGGTCAAGCTGACGATCAACGTGCCGCCGGAGGAGTTCGGCAAGGACCTCGACCGGGCCTACCGCCGGATCGCCCAGCAGGTGCGGATCCCCGGATTCCGCAAGGGCAAGGTCCCCAAGCGCATCATCGACGCCCAGATCGGGCGCGAGGCAGTCCTCGGCGAGTTCCTCGAGGACTCGGTCCCCACGTACTACCGGGACGCGCTGCGGGAGAACGACCTCGCGCCGATCGCGGAGCCCGACATCGACGTCGAGCAGCTCGAGGACGGCAAGCCGCTGGTCTTCACGGCGACCGTCGAGGTGCGGCCCCGCCTGCGGCTCGAGCCGTCCGACTATCGCGGGATCGAGGTCGAGCGACCCTCCGTCGAGGTCACCGACGAGGACGTCGACCGCCTGGTCGACTCGCTCCGGGAACGCTTCGCCGAGCTCGAGCCCGTCGGTCGCCCGGCTCGATCCGGCGACTACATGGTGATCGACCTGCGGGCGACCCTGCACGAGGAGGAGATCCCGGAGGCCACCCGCCCCGACTACCTCTACGAGGTCGGGTCCGGCGAGTTCGGTGACAAGCTCGACGCGGAGCTCGAGGGCAAGCGCTCGGGCGAGATCCTCAAGCACAACGACGTCCTTCCCGAGCGCCTCGGCGAGCACGGGGGCCAGGAGGTCTCGTTCTCGGTGCTGGTCAAGGAGGTCAAGGCCAAACGGCTCCCCGACGCCGACGACGAGTTCGCCACGACCGCGTCCGAGTTCGACACGCTCGAGGAGCTGAAGGCGAGCCTGCGCGAGCAGATCCGCAAGAACAAGGAGCGCAGCGGCGACGCGGCGGTCCGCGACCGCGTGCTGCAGGCTCTCGTCGACGGCACCGAGGTCGATCTCCCCGAGACGCTCGTCGACGAAGAGACGGAGCATCGCATCACCCATGCCCGCGAGCGGGCCGAGCAGATCGGCATGACCCTCGACCAGCTCCTGGAGACCCAGGGGTTCGACGAGTTGCGCTTCCGCTCCGACGCGCGGCAGCACGCCGAGCGGGCCATCACGGCCGACCTCGTGCTGGAGTCGGTCGCTCGCTCGGAGAACCTCGAGGTCACGTCCGAGGAGCTCGGCGCCGAGATCGCAGAGCTCGCCGCTGCGCTCGGGCGCGACGCGAAGGACGTGGCGAAGAGCCTCGATCGCTCCGGTCAGGTCGTGGCACTGGCCAGTGATATCATCCGCTCGAAGGCGCTCGACGTGCTCGTCGAGCATGCGAACATCCGTCCGGAGTCGGGCTCGAGCAGGGAAGAAGAGACCGCGTCCAAGGAGGATCCCCCGTCCCTCGAACCGGACCGGGGCCCGTCCGAGGCGTCCGAGGAACCCTCCGAGCAGGAGTCGTCCGCCCAGGAGCAAGAGGAGACGTCATGAAGGACTATCTCGTCCCCGTCGTCGTCGAGCAGACCAGCCGCGGCGAGCGCTCGTTCGACATCTACTCGCGCCTGCTGAAAGAGCGGATCGTGTTCCTCGGCACGCCGATCGACGACAACGTGGGCAACCTCATCATGGCCCAGCTCCTGCATCTCGAGTCCGAGGACCCCGACAAGGACATCAACCTGTACATCAACTCGCCGGGCGGGGACATCACCGCGCTGTTCGCGATCTACGACACGATGCAGTACGTGAAGTGCGACGTGTCGACCACCGTGATGGGACAGGCGGCGTCGGCCGCCGCCGTGCTCGCGCTCGCGGGGACCAAGGGCAAGCGCTACGCGCTGCCGCACTCGCGGATCCTGCTGCACCAGCCGCACGGCGGAGCGCAGGGCCAGGCGGTCGACATCGAGATCCAGGCGCGCGAGATCATCCGGTACCGCCAGCTCCTGGACCAGCTCATCTCCGAGCACACTGGGCAGCCGCTCGAGAAGGTGGGCAAGGACACGGATCGCGACTACATCCTCACCGCCACAGAGGCCGTCGAGTACGGCGTCGTGGACGAGGTCATCACCACCCGCAAGATGAAGCCCGAACTCGCAGCGGCGGCCGCGGGCGGGTCGTAGGATTCCACGCACGAGGCCGCGCGCCGGGCGCGGCCGTTCGGCTCAGGGGACGGGGGCATGGCGAGGATCGGCGACTCGGACCTGCTGAAGTGCTCCTTCTGCGGCAAGTCGCAGAAGCAGGTCAAGAAGCTCATCGCCGGCCCCGGCGTCTACATCTGCGACGAGTGCATCGATCTCTGCAACGAGATCATCGAGGAGGAGCTCTCCGAGACCTCCGAGCTCAAGCTCGAGGAGCTGCCCAAGCCGCAGGAGATCTACGCGTTCCTCGACGAGTACGTGATCGGGCAGGAGACCGCGAAGAAGGTCCTGTCGGTCGCGGTGTACAACCATTACAAGCGCATCCAGGTCGGCGCCAAGGACAGCGACGTCGAGCTGCAGAAGTCCAACATCATGATCCTGGGGCCCACGGGCTGCGGGAAGACGCTCCTCGCGCAGACCCTGGCCAAGATGCTGAACGTCCCGTTCGCCATCGCGGACGCCACGGCGCTCACCGAGGCCGGCTACGTCGGTGAGGACGTCGAGAACATCCTGCTCAAGCTGATCCAGGCGGCCGACTACGACGTGAAGAAGGCCGAGACCGGCATCATCTACATCGACGAGGTCGACAAGATCGCGCGCAAGAGCGAGAACCCCTCGATCACGCGCGACGTCTCGGGCGAGGGCGTGCAGCAGGCGCTGCTGAAGATCCTTGAGGGGACCACCGCGAGCGTTCCCCCGCAGGGCGGGCGCAAGCACCCGCACCAGGAGTTCATCCAGATCGACACGACGAACATCCTGTTCATCTGCGGCGGCGCGTTCGCCGGCCTCGAGAAGATCGTCGAGTCGCGGATCGGCAGCCGGGGGATCGGGTTCGGCGCCGATGTGCGCCGCGTCGAGGAGAAGGACCTCGGGGCGATCCTGCACCAGGTGCTGCCCGAGGACCTCCTGAAGTACGGGCTGATCCCCGAGTTCGTCGGGCGGTTGCCCGTCATCACGAACGTGCACAACCTCGACAAGCAGGCGCTCGTCGACATCTTGACCAAGCCGAAGAACGCGCTCGTGAAGCAGTACCACAAGTTCTTCGAGTTCGACGGCGTGGAACTGGAGTTCACGGAGGACTCGCTCGAGGCCATCGCCGACCAGGCCATCCTGCGCGGCACCGGCGCGCGCGGCCTGCGCGCGATCATGGAGGAGGTCCTGCTCAACACGATGTACGAGCTGCCCTCCCGCCAGGACGTCACCAAGTGCGTGATCGACGGCGAGGTCGTCAAGAGCAAGGTCAACCCGACGCTCGTCCCGGTGAAGGAGCCCAAGCGCCGGGAGCGTCAGGAGCGCACCGCCTAGCCCAGAGCCTCCTCGAGCGCGTGCGCGCGCTCCCGCTCCCGTCTCGCACCCAGCCTCTCGAACACCTCTCCGGCGCTCCGCAACCGTGCGCGAGCCTCAGCCGCGCGTCCTGCGGGCGCGAGCGCCTCGGCGAGAAAGGTCTGGGTCCGGGCCTCCTCCCAGCGTGCGGACAGCGAGGCGAAGTCGTCGCTCGCCCGCTCGAGGAGGGCGACGGCGCGCCGGTGGTCGCCGGCGGCGAGGGCGCCCCGCCCCTCGAGGCGATCGACGTGGATGGGGAGGGCTCGGAGCCCGGCCTCGGCCGCGTACGCCCGCGCAGCCTCGGCGAACGCCGGCGCCCGGTCCCACCGCCCGGACTCCGCCACGTGCTCCGCCTGGACCTGCCGCAGCAGCGGCAGGTGGCCCGAGATGCGGCTCTCGTCGGCCGCGGCGAGCAGATCCCCGGCCTCGTCGAGCGCGCCGGTGCCCATGAGCGCCCACGCCAGCCACGTCCGGATGTTCCCGCGGCCGATCGTCGCGTCGACGGCGCCGAGCATCTCGCGCAGGATCCCGACGTGCCGGTCGGCGCGATCGTCGTCCTGGAGGGACTCGATCACGGCCAGCGCGCCGAACATGTTCGCCGCGAAGTACGGCGGATGCTCGGCACGTGCCGGCCCGAGCAGACGCTCGACCGTCGGGCCGAGCTCGTCGACCACCCGGTACCAGTTGCCGAGCTCGAGCTCGGCGATCGCGCACCAGCTCAGCCCGTGGGTCGCCAGCCCCTCGGCCCCGAGCTCGATGAGGTCGAACGCCCGGTTCCCGAAGGTCCGGGCGCGCTCGTAGTCGCCGATCATGACCGCGTTCCACGTGGCCATGTCGTTCACGTCCCCGACCTCCCATGGGTCGTCGAATCCCTCGGCGAGCTCGAGGCGTCGCTCGAGGATCGGAACCGCGCCGCCGTAGTTGCCGATCGCGATCAGCGAGGAGCCGGCGCCGTCCAGAGCCGCGGACGCGAGGTCGGGCCTGCCGATCGCGAGCGCGGCGTCCGCCGCCGCCAGACCGGCCCGGTGGCATGCGTCGACCTCCTCGGGCGTCGAGCCCCGGATCGGCGCGAACGCGAAGAGGGTGAACGCGGACGCGGTCACGAGCCGGATCCACTCGACCGAACCCTCTCGTGCCAGCGCCAGCCCCTGCTCGATGTACCGGCGGACGACCTCCTCGTCGGGGGTCGTCCTCATCGACCCGGGCCAGCGCATCGGGTTCTCCACGGCCCGGGCGCAGACCCGCGCGATGGCCTCCCCGTCGTCGGCCACGTCGCGCAGCCGGATGTCCGCCGCCTCCCGCAGGGACGTCCACGAGAGGTCGCCCTGGTAGTTGGTGCGCGCGATCATGCCCCGCTGCTCGAGGCTCCGGGCCCGCTCCAGCGGCGTGCTGGCGAGCGCGAGGGCCTTCTCCACGAGCCGGAGGGCGCCGTCGGTGGCGAACCGCCGTCGGGTCGCCTCCGCCGCCTCGAGGAACGCCTCGAACGCCTGGAGGCGGAGGTGTTCGAGCCGGACGGGATCGTCCCCGCCGTCCAGCGCGCTTCGGTGGGCCTCGGCGTAGTGATGGGCCAGGAGCTCGGCGAACTCCGGACGGCGCTCGCCCGCCGTCGCCTCGATCCACTCGGCGACCGAGGCGTGTGCCGGACCGCGCTCGCGACGGGGGAGCGTCGCGTAGGCCACGTCCCGCGTGAGGATGTGCTTGAAGATGAACTCCGGCTCGCCCGCGATCGACGAGGTGAGCCGGCTCCGCACCAGCTCCCGCTCCACCAGCCGATCGAGGGTGTCACGGAGCCGGTCCCGGTCTCCGTTCAGCAATCTGCCCACCGGCCCCGGCCAGAACACCCGGCCCACCACCGCAGCCCGCTGCAACGCGCGCTTCTCGACCGCGTCGAGCAGGTCGATCCGGGCGGCGAGCACGCCCTGGACGGTGTCGGGGATCTCGACGTCGCCGATGTCGGGGGAGGCGCGCCACCGGTCTCCGTCGCGGACGATGCGCCGGTCGTCGATGAGGTGACGGACGATCTCCTCGAGGAAGAAGGGATTGCCCTCGGCTCGCGCGAGGATCTGGGACCGGATGCGATCGGGCAGGTCCTGCACCGAGAGCAGCAGGTTGACCAGCCGGCCGGCGTGCTCGGCCGAGAGCGGCTCGATCGCGAGCGAGGAGACGTTGCGGTGACCGCCGCCCCAACCGGGACGGCGCTCCGTGAGCTCCGGCCGGGACGGACACAGGAACAGGACCGGACCGACGACGCGGTCGATCAGGTGCTCCAGGAGGTCGAGCAGCGCGGGATCGGCCCAGTGGATGTCCTCGATCACGACGACGAGCGCCGATCGCGCCGACAGCGAGGAGAAGAACACCCGCCAGGCGGCGCGCATCCGGTCCCGGACCTGGCGGGGCTCCAGCTCGCGCATCGACGCCGTCGGGAACTCCAGGCCGACGGTGTACGCGATCGCTCCGCACGCCGCTGCGGGGTCGATCGACGGGTCCGCGGCGAGCACGTCGTCGCACGACGCCTCGATCTTGCCGAGCACGACCTCGGTAGCGTCGGAGTCCAGGACGCCCGCGTGCGACTTCAGGATCTCGGCGAGCGGCCAGTACGTGACGCCCTCGCCGTACGGCAGGCAGCGCCCCAGGGCGATCGTGGGTGCGGGCTGCTGCGCCTCGGCCCAGCCGAGGAACTCGCGGGCGAGGCGGCTCTTGCCGACCCCGGGATCGCCGTAGATCGTGACGAGGTTCGGGCGTCCCTCCGTCACCACGCCCTCGAACACGGTCTGCAGGAACGCGAGCTCCCGGTCGCGCCCCACCATCGGAGCGTGGAGCCCCGGCACGCCGCGCTGAGGCCGGTCCGGCGCCTCCTCGACGAGCGTCACGGCCGGGACCGGATGCTCCTTGCCGCGGAGGTCCTGGGGCCCGAGCTCCGAGTAACGGAACCCCCGTGCGGCTCGGGCCGTGCGCTCGGCCACGACGATCTGGCCGGGCTCGGCGGCCTGCTCGAGGCGGGCGGCGACGTTCACGGCGTCCCCCGCGACCATCGCGTCGCCGGGGCTCGGGTGGATCGCCGCGAGGACCTCGCCGGTGTTCACCCCGGTGCGGACCTGCAGCACGACCCCGAACCGGGACTCGAGCGAGCGGTTCACGTCCTGCAGGCGCCGTCGCATCCGAAGGGCGGCGCGAAGCGCCCGGCTCGGATCGTCCTCGTGGGCCGTGGGGACCCCGAAGGCCGCCATGACGGCATCCCCGATGAACTTCTCGACGGTCCCCCCCTCCGCCTCGATCTCCTCCCGCATCGCGTGGAAGTAGGTGTCGAGCACCTCCTGGAGCCGCTCGGGGTCGAGGCGCTCGCCGAGCCCCGTGGACCCGACGAGATCGGCGAACAGGATCGTCACGATCCGTCGCTCCTGGCCCGCCGGCGGCGGCGCGGTCTCGACCAGGGCGGCGCCGCAGCCCGGGCAGAACCGCGCCCCGGCGGGGGGCTCGGTGCCGCAGACCGGGCAGGCCGGCACGAGCGACGCCCCGCACGACAGGCAGAAGCGCGCGCCCTCAGGGTTCTGCGTCCCGCAGCTCGAGCACCGGGTCACGGTTCCCCGAGTCTAGGGGGACCCGAGCGCCCCGTTAAACTCGGCGCCATGACTGTGCCGGAGAAGCCGAGCCTGGACGGGCTCGAGGCCAAGTGGGACGAGTGGTGGGAGGCGGCGGGCACGTACCGCTTCGACCGCTCGAAGACGCGCGACGAGATCTTCGCGATCGACACGCCGCCGCCCACGGCGAGCGGATCGCTCCACGTGGGTCACGTGTGCTCGTTCACGCACACCGATCTGGTCGCCCGGTTCCAGCGGATGCGGGGCAAGACCGTGTTCTACCCGATGGGCTGGGACGACAACGGCCTGCCCACCGAGCGGCGCGTCCAGAACTACTTCGGTGTCCGGTGCGACCCCTCCCTGCCTCACGATCCGCACTTCGACGTCGACGCGCTCGATCGGCCGGACGGCGAGATCGTCCCGGTCTCGCGGCCCAACTTCATCGAGCTCTGCGAGCGCCTGACCGCCGAGGACGAGAAGGGGTTCGAGGCGCTGTTTCGCCTCCTCGGGCTCTCGGTCGACTGGACGCAGACCTACACGACGATCGACGAACGCTCGCGCCGCGCCTCCCAGCGCGCGTTCCTGCGCCTGCTGGCTCGCGGTCTCGCGTATCGCGCCGAGGCCCCCACGATGTGGGACGTCGACTTCCAGACGGCCGTGGCGCAGGCCGAGATCGAGGACCGCCAGGTGGACGGGACCTACCACCGGGTCCGGTTCGATCTGGCCGACGGCTCGGGGAGCGTCGAGATCGAGACCTCGCGGCCCGAGCTGGTCCCGGCGTGCGTGGCCCTCGTCGTCAACCCGTCGGACGAGCGGTTCCGGTCGCTGGTCGGACGCGCGGCGGTGACCCCGCTGTTCGGCGTGGAGGTTCCCATCGTCGCCCACGAGCTGGCCGAGCCGGACAAGGGCACGGGCATCGCGATGATCTGCACGTTCGGCGACATCACCGACGTGACCTGGTGGCGCGAGCTGCGCCTGCCCGCCCGGGTGATCGTGCTGCGCGACGGCACGATCGCCCCGCCCCGATGGGGGGAGCCGGGTTGGGAGTCACGCGACGTCGAGGCAGCCCGCCGGGCGCAGGGTGAGCTGACCGGGATGCCGTCGCGTGCGGCGCGCAAGCGGATCGCCACGCTGCTGGCGGACTCGGGGCACCTCGCCGGTGAACCGACGCCCGTTCGCCACGCCGTGAAGTTCTACGAGCGCGGCGAGCGTGCGCTCGAGGTGGTCTCGAGCCGCCAGTGGTTCGTGAAGACGATCGAGTTCCGCGACGAGCTCCTCGCGCGCGGTCGCCAGATCCGCTGGCATCCCGAGCATATGGGCTCGCGGTACGCCTCGTGGGTGGAGGGGCTGAACGGCGACTGGTGCGTCAGCCGCCAGCGCTTCTTCGGCGTCCCGTTCCCCGTCTGGTACCGCCTCGACGAGGACGGCGAGCCCGACCACGACCATCCGCTCGTGCCGAGTGAGGACCGGCTCCCGGTCGACCCGTCGAGCGACACCCCAGAGGGCTACACGGAGGACCAGCGCGGGAAGCCGAACGGGTTCGACGGCGACCCCGACATCATGGACACGTGGGCGACGTCCTCACTCACGCCGCAGATCGCGGGGGGATGGGAGGAGGACGACGACCTGTTCCGGCGCGTCTTCCCCATGGACCTCCGGCCCCAGGCACACGAGATCATCCGCACCTGGCTGTTCTACACGGTGTTGAAGGCGCACCTGGAGCACGACTCGCTGCCGTTCACCAACGCGGCGATCAGCGGCTTCGTCCTCGACCCCGAGCGTAAGAAGATGTCGAAGTCCAAGGGCAACGTCGTGACGCCGACGGAGACGTTCGAGCGCCACAGCGCCGACGCGGTCCGCTACTGGGCGGGGAGCGCCCGGCTCGGGATCGACGCGACCTTCGACGAGCAGCAGATGCGCGTCGGGCGCAGGCTCGCGATCAAGATCCTGAACGCGTCGCGCTTCGTCCTGTCGCTCGAGGCGCCCGGGGGCCCGATCAACGACCCGCTCGACCGGTCGTTGCTGCTGGCCCTGTCGGGCGTCGTGTCCGACGCCACCGCCGCGCTCGAGGACTACGACCACGCGAAGGCGCTCGACCTGACCGAGCGGTTCTTCTGGGGCTTCACGGACGACTACCTCGAGCTCGTGAAGAGCCGGGCATACGGCTCCCACGGTCCGGAGGCGGCCGGCTCCGCGATCGCGTCGCTGCGGCTCGCCCTTTCCGTCCTGCTTCGGCTGTTCGCTCCGTTCCAGCCGTACGTGACCGAGGAGGTCTGGTCCTGGTGGCGGACGGGCTCGATCCACCGGGCCGACTGGCCCGAGCTCGGGGAGCTCGATCCGTTCCACGAGGGCGACGCTCGGATGTACGACCTGGCCGCGTGGGTGCTCGGCGAGGTCCGCAAGGCGAAGGCGCTGGCCAAGCGCTCCCTCCGAGTCGAGGTCGAGCGCGTCGTGGTCCACGACACCGAGGAGCGCCTCAAGGCCCTCCGCGGCGTGGAGCGGGACGTCCGCGAGGCCGGCAACGTCGCCGCGATCGAGTACGTCGAGGCCACAGAGCCCTCGGTCGAGGTCGTTCTGCCGCCTGCGGAGTAACCGTGCGCTACGCCGACGCGCTGGCCGACCTCGACGCGCGCCAGCCCGAGCACATGCCGAAGCCGGACCTGGAGCGGATCCGCGCGCTCGCCGAGCTGCTCGACTCGCCCCAGCTCACCTATCCGACGATCCACGTGACCGGGACGAACGGGAAGACGACGATCGCGCGACTGGCGGCCCGGATCGCCTGCGCTCACGGACTGACCACGGGGCTGTTCACGTCGCCGCACCTGCGTTCGGTGACCGAGCGCTTCCAGCTCTGCGAGGAGCCGATCCGTGAGGGCGAGCTCGGGGCGGAGTACGAGCACCTCCTGCCCTACCTGCGAACCGTGGACGAGCGCGTCGGTCGCGTGACGTACTTCGAGGCGCTGACCGCGCTCGCGTACCTGTGGTTCGCGGACAAGCCCGTGGGGCTCGGCGTGTTCGAGGTGGGCATGGGGGGCACGTGGGATGCGACGAACCTCGTGGCCGGCCAGGTGGCCGTCCTCGGCCCCGTGGGGCTCGACCACCCCGAGCTGGGTTCGACCGTGGCCGAGGTAGCGGGGGAGAAGGCGGGGATCGTCAAGCCCGGCACCGTGGCCGTGGTCCGCGAGCAGGACCCGGACGCCCTCGCGGTGATCGAGGCCCGGTGCGCCGAGGCCGGCGCCCGGATGCTGCTCGAGGACCGTGATTGGGGGCTGGAGACGCGCACGGCGGCGCTCGGGGGCCAGGCCCTCACGATCCGCGGTCTGCACGGCACGTACGAGGACCTCGGGCTGTCCCTGTTCGGTGAGTTCGCCGCGCACAGCGCCGGCGCGGGGCTCGTCGCGGTGGAGGCGCTGCTGGAACGCCCCCTCGAGGACGACGCGGTGCGGGAGGCGCTGCTCGGCGCGACGTCGCCCGGCCGGATGGAGGTCGCCGGCCGGCGTCCGCTCGTCGTGCTCGACGGGGCGCACAACCCGGCGGCCGCCGCGGCGCTCGCCGAGGCGTTGACCGAGGCCTTCACCTGGGAGCGGCTCCATCTGGTGATGGCGGTGTTCTCCAACAAGGACCTCGACGGCGTCGCGGCGCTGCTGGCACCGATCGCGGACGCGGGGTACGCCGCGACGACCGACAGCGTCCGCGCCCGCTCGAGCGAGGAGGTCGAGGCGGCTCTGTCCACGTACGGTCTTGCCGCGCAGCGGTTCCCGAGCGTTGCCGAGGCGCTGGAGGCGGCACGGGCGGCGGCGTCGACCGCCGATCTCATCCTGGTGACGGGCTCTCTGTACACTGTCGCCGCCGCCCGCGAGGCGCTCCTGAAGGGACTCTCATCGTGACCGTCGAATCGACACTGCTCATCGTCAAGCCTGACGGCGTTCGGCGAGGACTGGTCGGCGAGGTGCTCCGCCGGGCGGAGGCGAAGGGGCTGCACATCGCCGAGATGAGGATGCTGCAGATCGATCGGGCCCTCGCCGACGAGCACTACGGCGAGCACCGGGAGAGGGCGTTCTTCGACGAGCTCGTGAGCTTCATCACGTCGGGTCCGGTGGTCGTGGCCCGCCTGGAGGGCGAGGGCGCGATCGATGTCTGGCGCACGCTCATGGGACCGACCGATCCGGCGAAGGCGCCGCCCGGCACGATCCGGGGCGATCTGGGCCTCATCATCACGGAGAACGTCGTGCACGGCAGCGACTCGCCCGAGTCCGCCGAGCGCGAGCTCAAGCTCTTCTTCGGCTGACGCCGCGTGGACGCGTCGCGCTCGCTGGAGCGGATCCGGGAGTACGTCGAGGTCCACCGCTACGGGCTGGCCACGCCCGGGCTCTCGCTCGCCGTCACCGACCGGGAGCGCTTCCTGGGCGGCGTGGTGGACGGGTTCGCCGACCTCGACGCTCGAGAGCCGGTCGCCGGGCATCACCGCTTCCAGATCGGCTCGATCTCGAAGGGGTTCACCGCGCTCGCGCTGTTGCGGCTCGTCGAGGAGGGTCGTCTCGACCTCGAGGCCCCGGTCACGACCTACCTCCCGTGGTTCGAGGTGCGCTCGGCGCACCCGCCCATCACGATCCACCACCTCCTGTCGCACACGAGCGGCCTCGTGACCGGGACGGACTTCACCGGCGACGCCGCGTCGGAGGTGTGGTCGCTGCGCGAGACGCACACGGGCTTCCCGCCGGGCGAGCGGTTCCTCTACTCGAACGTGGGCTACAAGACCCTGGGCCTGGTCCTGGAGGCGATCACCGGCCGGCCGTGGTGGGAGTCGGTCCGCGACCGGGTGATGGCGCCCATCGGGATGCTCGACGCCGACGTCGTGATCACCGACCGGTCCCGAGGTGGTCTCGCCGTCGGCTACTCGTCGCCGTTCTCCGATCGGCCGTGGCTACCGCGGCACGGGTGGGCGGCGGCGCCGTGGTTCGAGAGCGGCACGGCCGACGGCACGATCTGCGCCACGGCCGAGGAGCTCACGGCGTACGCGCGACTGCTCCTGGCGGGAGGTCGAGGGGTGGTCTCGCCCGCTTCGTTCGAGCGCATGACGACCCCGTTCGTCCGGGACCCCGAGTCGCCGCAGGAGGGGTTCGGGTACGGCGTCAAATGGATCGAGGAGCCCGGCCGCGCGCGTCTGCTCGGGCACGCCGGCGGCATGGTCGGCTTCGCCGCGCTCGCGCTCGTGGATCCGGAGGCGGGGGTGGGCGCGGTCGCGCTCATGAACTCGGCCTTCGGGAGCCGGGAGGAGCTCGTCCACTTCGCGCTCGACTGTCTCGCCGTCGAGGCGCGGGGCGCGCCCCTGCCCGAGATCCCGCCCCCCGCGGACCCGCTCCGCGTCGAGAACGCTCCGGCGTTCGAGGGTCGCTACGAAGACCCGGGCGGCGAGATGGTCGTGTCGGCGGCGGGCTCCGGGCTCGCGCTCGAGACGGAGGGTCGCCGGGCGGCGCTCGTGCCGGCGGGGACCGACACGTTCGTCGTGGACGACCCCGAGCTCGAGCGGTTCCCAGTCCGGTTCGTCCGCGAGGGGGGCGCGATCGTCGGCGCGGCCTGGGGGCCGCGCTGGCTCACCGAGCCGTCCCGGCGGGCCACGTTCGCCTACCCGGGGGAGTGGTCGAGCCATGCCGGCCGGTACGCCTCGTGGAACCCGTGGTCCCCGGGGTTCCGGGTCTTCCCTCGGGCCGGGTCCCTGTGGCTCGCGTTCGCCGGCGAGGCCACCGACGTCGGAGGGGAGCGGCGGCTCGACCCGCTGGAGGATGGGACGTTCCGCGTCGGCGAGCCGTGGTCCCCGGACCGCGTCGCCTTCGACACGGTGATCGACGGGAAGGCGCAGCGGGCCGTGTTCGACGCGGCGCCCTACTACCGGACGTTCGTCGAGTGAGGCGTCAGTCGAGCCGGCGGAACGCCACGCACGCGTTGTGCCCGCCGAAGCCGAACGAGTTCGACATCGCCAGCCGGACGTCCAGGGGGCGGGCCTCGTTGGCGACGTAGTCCAGGTCGCAGTCCTCGTCGGGCGTCTCGTAGTGGACGGTCGGCGGCACGAGACCGCGCTCGATCGCCAGCGCGCACGCGGCGCCCTCCACGGCACCGGCGGCCCCGAGCATGTGCCCGGTCATCGACTTGGTGGAGGAGATCGGCACGCGGTGGGCGACCTCGTCGCCGAGCGCGGCCTTGATGGCGGCGGTCTCGGCGGCGTCGTTCAGCTGCGTCGAGGTGCCGTGCGCGTTCACGTAGGAGACCGCGGCGGGCTCCTCCTCTGCGTCGCGGAGCGCCCAGGCCATCGCGAGCGCGGCGCCCGAGCCCTTGGGGTCGGGAGCCGTGATGTGGAACGCGTCGTCCGAGGCGCCGTAGCCGGCGACCTCGCAGTAGATCCGCGCCCCCCGGGCAAGCGCGTGGCGCTCGGACTCCAGCACGAGGGAGCACGCGCCCTCGGAGAGCACGAACCCGTCGCGGGCCTTGTCGAACGGACGGGAGGCGGTCTCCGGGTCGGGGTTCTTGGTGAGCGCCGTCATCTGCGCGAACGCCGCGACCGTGAGGCGGAGGGTGGCGGCCTCGGAGCCGCCGGCGATGGCCAGATCCAGGTAACCGTCGCGGATGTAGCGGAGTGACTCGCCGATCGCGTGGTTCGACGACGAGCACGCAGAGACCGTGCACAGGTTGGGCCCGGTGAAGCCGTACCGCATGGCGATGTGCCCGCTCGCGGCGTTGGCCATGAGCGCCGGCACCATGAACGGCGACACGCGGCCCGGACCCTTCTCGAGCAGGACGCTGTGCTGGGTGAGGAGCGTCTGGATGCCGCCGATGCCGGTGGCGAAGACCACGCCCGCGCGTTCCGCGGGGGCCTCGGGCTTGCCGGCGTCCTCCCACGCGAGCGCGGCGGCCGCCAGGGCGTAGTGGACGAACCTATCGGTGCGGCGGATCTCCTTGCGGTCGAGCCACAGGCTCGGGTCGAACCCCGGCACCTCGCCCGCGACCTTCACCGGAAGGTCGGAGGTGTCGAACGCGGTGATGGCGCGGATCCCGTTGCGACCGGTGGTCAGCCCCGTCCAGAAGTCCTCGACCCCCACGCCGACGGGCGTGACGGGGCCGATCCCGGTGACGACGACGCGATCGCGGTCGGGCCGAGCCATGGGCCCTAGGACATCCCCAGCTTCTGCTCGACGAGGGCCACGGCCTGTCCCACCGTCTTCACGCCCTCCATCTCCTCCTCGGGGATCTCGATGTTCCACTCCTCCTCGAGCGCGAGGACCGCCTCCACCAGGTCCAGCGAGTCCGCGTTCAGGTCCTCCGCGAACCGCGCGTCCGGGATGACCTGGGCCTCGTCCACCGCGAGCTGCTCGGCGAGGACCTTGCGGACCCGCGTCTGGATCTCTTCCTTGTCCATCGTGTTCCTCCTTGTTCCCCCCTGCGCCGGCCCATGCTATGGGCTCGGCGCGCACCGCGACTAGGCCGTGAGACCGCCGTCGACCGGTAGGGCGACGCCGTTCACGTACGAGGCCTCCTCCGACATGAGGAAGCGCACGACGCCCGCCACCTCGTCGAGCCGGCCGGTCCTGCCGAGCGGCGTCTGCTCGAGGTACACGGCGCGGGCCTCGTCCGTGAGGTGTGACGTCATGTCGGTGTCGAGCAGGCCCGGGCAGATCGCGTTCACCGTGATGCCCTTGACGCCGACCTCGCGGGCCAGGGACTTCGTCAGCCCGACGAGCGCCGACTTCGACGCCGCGTACGCGGTCTGGCCGGCGTTGCCTCGGATCGCCACGGCCGAGGACAGGTTGACGATCCGGCCCCACTTGGCCCGGAGCATCCCCCGCATCGCCGCCCGGCTGCACAGGAACGCTCCGCGGACGTTCGTGTCCATCGTGCGTGTGTACGCCTCGAGGTCGTACGTGATCAGCAGGCCGTCCTTGGAGTACCCGGCGTTGTTCACGAGGCCCGTCACCGGGCCGAGCGTCAGCGCGACCTGCTTGAACGCCTCGGTCACCGAGTTCTCGTCGAGGGTGTCGAGATGGACGACCGAGCCCTCCCCGCCGTCGTCCGTGATGGCCTCGAGCGCCTCCTTGGCGTCGGTGTCGTTCGTCCGATAGCCGATCGCCACCGACCACCCGTCGGCCGCGAGCGCCTCGGCGCACGCCCGTCCGATGCCACGGGACGCGCCCGTGACGACGGCGACCCTGCGGGCCGGCGCGCTCACGAGGCCGGCGGCCCGGTCCAGCGGATCAGGTTGGCGCCCCAGGCGAGCCCGGCCCCGAAGGACGTCAGGAGCACGAGGTCGCCCTCGTGGATGCGGCCGGCCCGCCACGCCCGGTCGAGCGCGATGGGGACCGATGCGGCCGACGTGTTGCCCACCGTCTCGACGTCCACGATCGCGCGCTCGAGCGGGATGCCGAGGCGCTCGGCCACGGCGATCATGATCCGGGCGTTGGCCTGGTGGGGGATCAGCAGGTCGACGTCGTCGGGTCCGAAGCCGGACTTGTCCAGGAGCTGGCGGCAGGCGTTCGCCATCTCGACCACCGCGCGCTTGAAGACCTCGCGGCCGTTGGGCATGCGGATCGAATGGTCGCGGGCCTCGACGGTCTCGCGGGTGGGCGGCCGGGCGGAGCCGCCCGCGGGGATGTACAGGATCTCGGCGGCCCGGCCGTCGGCGCCGAGGACGGAGCCGAGGATCCCGCCGGCCTCGGAGGGGCGCAGGACGACGGCCCCGGCGCCGTCGCCGAACAGCACGCACGTGGTCCGGTCCGAGAAGTCCATGAAGCGCGACAGGACCTCGGCGCCGATCACGAGGATCGTCTCGGCCTGGCCGGATTCGATGAAGGCCGAGCCGGCCGAGAGCCCGTACGCGAACCCGGCGCACGCGGCGTTGAGGTCGAACGCAGGGGCCGTCACGCCGAGCTTGCGCTGGACCCAGACGGACGCGGCGGGGATCGGCGTGTCCGGCGTGAGCGTCGCGCACATGATCAGGTCGAGCTGCTCCGGGGCCACCCCGGCGGTCTCGAGCGCGATCCGGGCGGCGCCGACCGCCAGATCCGAGGTGGCCTCGCCGTCGGCAGCGAAGTGCCGCTCGCCGATGCCCGTGCGGTCGCGGATCCACTCATCGCTGGTGTCGACGAGCTTCTCGAACTCCTGGTTCGTCACGACCCGGTCCGGGAGCACCGAACCCACCCCGGCCACGGTCGCGCGGCGCTGCGTGCTCATGGACCCCCTCCCCGAGGCGGACCGTCGCCCGCCCTCGTAGGGGTCCGAGGATATCGTCCGGCGGCCCCAGACGCGGCCGTTCGGCTCCCGAAGCCCCCGAGGGCGTTCGGCGGCCGGTGCTCAGCCCAGCTCGGCGGCGAGGCGCCGGGCCTCCTCCGGCGAGCCCACGGCCACCGCCCGCGCGCCCGGGACGACGCGCTTGGCCAGCTTCGTCAGCACGTCGCCCGGGCCGGCCTCGACGAACACGTCGGCCCCACCGCCCCGGAGCGAGGCCGCGCACCGCTCCCACCGCACCGGCGAGACCACGTGTCGCTTCAGCAGGTCGCGGAGCTCCGACGGGTCGGTCACGAGCTCGCCGGTGACGTTGGCCGCGATCGGGAACCGGGGCGGCGAGAACGCGGCGGCGTCGATCGCGGAGGCGAGGGGAGCCACCGCGGGCTCCATGAGGGGCGAGTGGAACGCCCCGGCCACACTGAGGCGGACCGCCCGGATCCGCCGGGCAGACGCCAGCGCCTCCGCGCGCTCGACGGCCGGCACGCTGCCGCTGATCACCACCTGCTGCGGCGAGTTCTCGTTCGCGACGATCAGAACGTCCCCGTCGCGAACCTCGTCGCAGAGCTCGGCGGCTCGGCTCGCGTCCACGCCGAGCAGCGCCGTCATCGTCCCGGGTCGTTCCTGCCCGGCTCGCTGCATGGCGCCTCCCCGAACCACGACGATCCGCAGGGCCTCGGCGAGGTCGAGGACCCCGGCGGCCACCAGGGCCGAGAACTCGCCGAGGGAGTGGCCCGCGGCGCCCCCGAACGACGCCCCTTCGGCCTCCAGGACGCGGAACGCGGCGACCTCGAGGGCCAGCAGCGCCGGCTGGACGACGTCGGTCGTGGCCAGGGCGGCCTCGTCCCGGCAGGCGGTCACGACGTCCCGCCCCATCGCGGTCGAGGCCTCCTCGAGCGCGTCCTTGGATGCAGCGTGAGACATCCACGGGTCGGCCATCCCGGCGAACTGTGAACCTTGACCTGGGAACACCACGGCGGCACTCATGCTGAGCCTCGTCTCGAGCGACGGTCGACCATCGACGCCGAACCCTACTTCGCCGGTCGAGGAGAAGGGAAACCGCAGGTCAGGCCATACGTAAACCCTCACCTTGCCTCAACCGACCGTCGAGGGTTGCCACTACCTTGAGGGTCATGTACAACACAGCCGAACCCATGGCCGACATGGTTCAACGCAAGCTTCCCGCATCCCCGGGTCGCCGAAGCACGGGCGGCGACGGGGTCCTCGGGTTCCTGGGGCAGGATATGGCCGTTGACCTGGGGACCGCGAACACGCTCGTCTACGTTCGGCGCAACGGGATCGTGCTGAACGAGCCCTCGGTGGTCGCGATCAACACCAACACCGGCGCGATCCTGGCCGTCGGCAACGAGGCCAAGCGGATGATCGGCCGCACCCCCTCACACATCCAGGCCGTGCGCCCGCTGAAGGACGGCGTCATCGCCGACTTCGACGTCACCGAGAAGATGCTCCGGTACTTCATCCAGCGCGTGCACAAGCGCCGCCTGCTGGCCAAGCCGCGCGTCGTCGTCTGCGTGCCGAGCGGCATCACGGGTGTCGAGCAGCGCGCGGTCGAGGAGGCCACGATCGCCGCCGGCGCCCGGCGCGCCTACATCATCGAGGAGCCCATGGCGGCGGCGATCGGAGCCGGACTCCCGATCCACGAGCCGACGGGCAACATGATCGTGGACATCGGTGGTGGGACGACCGAGGTCGCCGTCATCTCGCTCGGCGGCATCGTCACGTCGTCGTCGCTGCGGATCGGCGGCGACGAGCTGGACGAGGCGATCATCGCGCACGTGAAGAAGGAGTACTCGCTCCTGCTCGGCGAGCGGACCTCGGAGGCCATCAAGCTCGCGATCGCGTCCGTCTACCCGATGCAGGAGGAGCTGATCGCGGAGATCCCCGGACGGGACCTCGTCTCCGGCCTGCCGAAGACGATCCAGATCACCGACGGCGAGATCCGCACGGCGATCGAGGAGCCGGTCACGGCGATCATCGACTCGATCAAGGCGACGCTCGACCGCACCCCACCGGAGCTCGCCGGCGACATCATGCACAAGGGCATCGTCCTCACGGGAGGCGGCGCGCTGCTGCGGGGCCTCGACAAGCGCCTGCGGCACGAGACGGGCATGCCGATCCACATCGCGGAGAGCCCGCTCTCCTCGGTGGCGATCGGGTCCGGCAAGTGCCTGGAGGAGTTCGAGGTGCTGCAGCGGGTCCTGGTGAGCCCGTCGCGGAGGTGACGCGGCGGTGGCGCTGCGGAACCGCGCACGGAGCACCCGGCTCCTGGTCGTGACCCTGGTCTCGGCCTCCCTCATCACCATCACCGTCGACTACCGCGAGGGCGACTCGGGACCGCTCGCGGCGGCGGGCGACGCCGCGCTCGCCATCGTCAGTCCCCTGCAGGAGGCCGTCTCCCGGGTCACGGACCCCATCGGCAACTTCTTCTCCACGCTCGTCCACCTTCCCTCGATCCGCCGCGAGAACGAGGAGCTGAAGCGACGGGTCGCCGAGTTCGAGGAGCGCGCCGCGACCCAGAGCGCGGACGCGGCTGCCCTGCAGGACGCCCAGGCGCTCCTCGGCCTGCAGGAGAACCTCGGTCCCCGGGTCGACACCCAAGCCGCTCAGGTGATCGCGAACGGGATCTCGAACTTCGAGTGGACGATCGAGATCGACAAGGGCTCCTCGGACGGCATCGGCGTCGACATGCCCGTCATCGCCGCCGCCGGGCTGGTCGGCCACGTCATCCGGGTCTCCGCAGGCACGTCCGTCGTCCAGCTCCTGATCGACCCGGACTCGCACGTCGCGGGGCGGCTGGTCACGGCGGACGAGTCCGGGCTGCTCGACGGCCGGGGCGAGGGCGACCTGACGATGTCCCTCGTCAGCCCGGAGGCCGTCGTCGAGCCCGACGACACGGTCGTGACGGCCGGGTACCGCCTCAACGACGGCAGCCTGCAGAGCCTGTACCCGCCGAACGTCCTCATCGGCACCGTCTCGCACGTGCTGTCCGAGGACAACGCGCTCGAGAAGGCCATCTCGGTGCGCCCCGCGGTCGACTTCTCCACCCTGGACCTCGTCCTGGTGGTGGTGTCGAGTGGGTCGGGCTAGCCTGAGCCGGCGTGCGCCGAACGATCCTGCTCATCGTCGTCGTGCTCACGGCCCTGCTCCTGCAGACGACCGTGTTCGCCGACGTCCGCCTGTGGGGCGCGAAGCCCGAGCTGATGTATCTGCTCACGATCGTGTTCGGGCTGCTGGAGGGCCCGGCCTCCGGCGCGGCGACGGGGTTCGCCGGCGGCATGGCGCAGGACTTCCTGCTGAACACGCCGAAGGGCATCACGGCGCTCACGCTGACCCTCCTCGGCTACGCGATCGGAACGGCCCGCCAGTACATCGTGAGCCCGTCGCCCGTGCTGCCGGTGGTGCTGGTGGCGACGGGGACGTTCGGCGGCGTCGTGTTCTACGGCGTCGTGTCCTTCCTGCTCGGGCAGCTCGACACGACGTGGGCGTACCTGATCCGCGTCGCGGCGCTCTCGGCCGCGTACAACGCGATCCTCACGCCGCTCGTGTATCCCATCCTGCGACGGGCCGCCGAGGGCTCTCGCTCGCACCGGGTGTTCCGATGGTGAGGCGGCGGTGACGGAGGGAAGAACCGGCCTTCGGCTGAAGGTGCTCGCGAGCCTCGTCGTGGCGATGTTCCTCGCGCTGTCCACGCGGCTGTGGTTCCTCCAAGTCCTCGCGGCGGAGCAGAACCTGCGGGAGGTGAACAACCAGGCGGTCCGGCTGGTCGACACGCCGGCCCTCCGCGGGCGCATCCTGGACGCGTCGGGGACGCCGCTCGTGACCAGCCGGCTGAGCCTCGTGCTCACGATCAACCGGGACGCCGTCGGGGACCGGGAGGAGGACGTCCTGTATCGGCTGTCCCAGCTCCTCGACGTCTCTGCCTCCGAGCTCGGTGCGAGGCTCGACCGGGGGAGCACGCTGTACTACTCCTTCTCTCCCATCCCCGTGGCCATCGACGTGCCGGAGAAGGTCGTCGACTACGTCGCCGAGCACTCGAGCGAGTTCCCCGGCGTCGAGGTGCAGGAGCTCCCCGTTCGGGACTACCCGCTGGGCAATGCCGCGGCCCACGTGCTCGGTTACCTCGGGCAGATCTCCCCGGAAAAGCTCGCGTCCCCCGCCTTCGCCGGCTACTCGGCGGGGGACCTCGTCGGCGTCTCGGGCGTGGAGTCGGTCTATGAGCACGACCTGGCCGGAACGCCCGGACTCGTCAAGTACCAGGTCAACGCGACGGGGGACACGCTGCAGACACTCGGGACGCAGCCGTCGATCCCGGGGAACGACGTGTTCTTGACGCTGGACGCCGACACGCAGGTGCTCGCGGAGGAGAGTCTGCGGATCGGGATGCAGCACGCGAGGACGATCCTCGACGACTCGTCCGGGTCGCTGCGGTACCTCGCCGCCAACGCGGGCGCCGTCGTCGTCATGAACCCGGAGGACGGCGCGATCGAGGCGATGGCCTCGTCGCCGACGTTCCAGCCCTCGCTGTTCACTCGCAGCATGTCGACCGAGGAGTACGAGCGACGCTTCGGGCCGCACAGCGGGTCCCCGCTGCTGAACCGTGCCATCACCGGCCAGTACCCGCCGGGGTCGACCTACAAGCCGTGGATCGCGCTCTCCGCCCTGCAGCGGGGCCGGGCCACCACGGACCAGTCGTTCGGCTGCCCGAGCACGTGGATCGCGCCGTTCAACGAGGACGACCCGAACGCCCAGCAGTTCTCGTTCCACAACTGGACCACCGCGAACCTCGGCTTCATGAACCTGGCGCGGGCGCTGGCCGTCTCGTGCGACACGATCTTCTATCCCCTCGGCTACTCGTACTGGGACGACTACTTCGTGAACGCCGACGAGCAGGCCCACGGCGTCGTGACCAGAGAGCCGCTGCAGCGCGACCTCGGCGCGCTCGGGTTCGGACGCCTGAGCCACGTCGACCTCCCCGGCGAAGCCACGGGGCGGGTGCCGACCGCGGAGTGGAAGGACGAGTTCCACCGCAACAACCCGCGGGCCTTCCCCGAGGGCGAGTGGTTCCCGGGCGATCTGATCAACATGTCGATCGGGCAGGGGGACACGCTCGTGACCCCGCTGCAGCTCGCGACCGCGTACTCGGGCCTCATGGAGGACGGGCGCGAGTGCACGCCGCACGTCCTCGATCACGTCGCGGAGAGGGACACGGAGGCAACCATCCGGTCCTACCGGTCGCGTTGCCATCAGGTGGGCGCGATCGATCCCTCGTACTTCACGTACGTGAAGGACGCGCTCACCGGGACCATTCGGAACGCGGGCGGGACCGCGACGAGCGCCTTCAGCGGCTTCCCCTTCTCGCAGGTCTGGGTGGCGGGCAAGACGGGAACCGCCCAGGTCCTGGGGACCCCGCCCAAGCAGGACTACTCGTGGTTCGCCGCCATGACCGAGGCGGGGGGAGAGCAGCACGTCATCGTGGTGCTCGTCGAGCAGGGGGGCCACGGGTCGACGACGGCGGCGCCGATCGCTCGCCGCATCATCGAGGGTCTGTACGGGATCGACTTCTCCGGGGTCGGTTTGGGCGGCGCGACCAGCCTGGAGGGCACGGACTAATGGACCTCGTCGCCGGCAAGGCCTATCCGCTCGAGCGCCGTCCGAGCCGCCACGTCGACCCCGTCCTGATCCTGGCCGTGCTGGCGCTCGCGATCATCGGCCTGTTCGCGATCTACTCGTCGACCCACGTGTCGCTCGAGGCCGTCCGGCTGGACCCCGGGCGGTTCGTCAAGCGGCAGGTGACGTTCCTCGCCCTCGGCGCCGTGGTCGTCATGGCGGCGGCGAGCTTCGACTACCGGTTCCTGAAGGTGTACGCCGGCCTGATCTACGCGTCGTCGATCCTCCTGTTGCTGCTCGTCCGCACGCCGCTCGGCACGACGGTGAAGGGATCGCAGCGGTGGTTCGAGCTCTTCGGGTTCCAGCTCGCGCCGTCCGAGATCGCCAAGCTCGCGCTGATCGGCATGCTGGCCGCGCTGCTGTCGGAGATCCGGGGCGACCTGACCCTGCAGGACGTGTTCCGGGCGACGTGGCTCGCGGCGTTGCCGGCGGTGCTCGTGTTCTTGCAGCCGGACCTCGGCACGTCGATCGTGTTCGCGGCGATCCTGGTGGGGATCCTCGTGGTGGCCGGCGCGCGGCCCCGGCACCTCGCGGTGCTCGGCATCACGGCCGCCGTGCTGATCTTCGCCGGGTTCCAGGTGGGGCTGGTGAAGGAGTACCAGCTCGAGCGGATCCGGGCGTTCCTCGACCCGGCCACCGTGAGCCCCGACGTCCGGCACAACCGCGACCAGGCCGAGATGGCCATCGGGTCGGGCGGTCTCCTCGGCCGGGGGTACCTGAACGGCACGCAGACGAACCTCGACTTCGTCCCCGAGCAGCACACGGACTTCATCTTCACGGTCGTCGGCGAGGAGTTCGGCTTCGTCGGCGCGATGACGCTGCTCGGCCTGTACGCGATCGTGGTGTGGCGGGCCTTCCGCATCGCCACGATCGCCAAGGACGCGTTCGGCACGTACCTGGCGGCGGGGATCGCGTCGATGCTCGCGCTGCAGATGTTCGTGAACGTGGGGATGACGATCGGCATCATGCCGATCACCGGGATCCCCTTACCGTTCGTCTCCTACGGCGGCAGCTCGCTGCTGATCAGCTGTGCCGCGATCGGGATCCTGCTCAACGTGCACATGCGCCGCCTGACCTGAGCGGCGGCGGACGCTCAGTCGGTCTCGAGCGCGATCGTCCACAGGAACGTCGAGCCCTCGGGCCCCGAGGTCTCGATGACGACGTCCCCGTCCATGGCGCGCGCCGCGGTTCGGGCCAGCGCCAGCCCCATCCCGGTTCCCTGGTGGACCCGGACGTTGAGATCCTCGAGCTGCTCGAACAGGCCGAAGATCCGCTCGCGCTCGTGGTCCGAGATCCCGCCGCCCCGGTCGCTCACGCGCACCTCGATCCGGCCGAGGCCGAGCGTGACCTCGACCTCGACCGGCGTGCCGTCGCCGGAGAAGCGCAGCGCGTTGTCCACGAGCTCCTCGAGCACGCGGCGGGCGACGGCGCGGTTGAGGTGCGCGGGGGGGAGCGGCTCGTTCGAAACGATGTTCACGCGAGCGTTGGCGTCGGCGACCTCGATCGCGACCTCGGCGACGTCCACCTGCTCGGTGAGCCCGGCGTCCGCGGTGAGCTCGAACCGCTCGACCAGCCGGGCCATGTCCTTGGCCCGTGCCACCAGCCGCTCCAGGAGCTCGGCCTCCTGGTCGGGGGTGACCCGTCCCTTGGCCAGGGTCTGCGCGACGCCCAGGATCACCGTCACCGGTGTGCGCAGCTCGTGCGAGAGCCGCGCCACGAGGTCGTGCCGGCGGGCGGCTCTTTCGACGAGCGCCTCCTGCGCCGCCTCGAGCTCGCGCGTGCGGCGCCGCTCGCGCTCGAGGGCCTCGGTGAGGTCCTCGATCACCCGGGGGGTCACCGCCGGCGAGAGCACGGCGCCGCCCTCCGCCGCCTTCACCACCGCGTTCAAGATGTCGTCGCCGTCGGAGTCCTTGAGCACGTAGCCCGAGGCGCCGGCGACCAGCATCTCGCGCACGATGTCCTGATCCTCGTGACCCGAGAGCGCCACGACCCCGATCTCCGGGAAGCGCTCCTTCAGCATGCGGGTCGCCTCGATCCCGTCCATGACGGGCATGCGCACGTCCATCAGCACGACGTCCGGCTGGAGCGTGGGGACGAGGTCGAGGGCCTCCACGCCGGAGCACGCCTCGCCGATCACGACCAGGTCGGCCACGTCCAGGAGCGACAGGAGCGACTCGCGGAACCCCGCGTTGTCGTCGACGACCAGGACTCGGATCTGCCGCGTGCGTGCGGCATGGGAAAGGACGGCCCGGTCCATGGCCATCCGAGTCTGGCGCGGCACCCCGCCGGCGGGAATCGGGCGGCCGCCCGTTTCTCCCGGTGCGCGAGCCGACAACCCTCTAGCCGGAACGGACTAGTGCAAAGTGCTCCCCCGCTCAGTCCTCGGACCGAGGCGGACGAAAAGTCGACCGCGGTGGGTGAATCCGGGCTGCCGGGCTGCCGAATCGCTTATCCTGAAGACAAGCTTTCCTGCCGGCGCGCGGCCAATGGGGCCGCGAGAACGCGCGGCGAGGCATGAGAGGCGAGGCCACGGCCCCGCGCCCCCGGTCAGAGGTCCGGGTGGACGCAGGCGGCCGGCCCGCCGGGGACAGGGTTTCCGCGTGCGCGATGGAGCGCCGCAGGGGCCCGGCGAACCAACGGTCGCCGCGCCCGTGCGCATCGAGGATCACACCGGCGATGCCGCCGCGTGTGCCATCGCACGCCGATCGGCCGCCGCACGCGAGGCCACTCCCCGGCTCCGGCGATCGTCTCCCGGAGTTCGAAGGGAGCATCCATGACCGACGAGACCGCTCCGGCGATGGTGGAGCCTGCCGGCTCGACCGAGGCCGGGAGCGATGAAGGACAGGACGGCCGTCCCGGCTCGACGGGCGCATCGGGCGCCGCGCGGCGCCGCCATCGAGGGGGACGGGGCCGAGGCGGCCGGGGGAGGACGCGGCCGGCGTCGGCCGCGGCCTCGGCGGCACCCTCCGAGGAGCCCGAGGTCGATCTCGACGCCCAACCGGGCGAGACCGAGCGACTGCCGGGCGCGACGATCGAGGAGGGGACGGGGCCGGCCACTCCCGCCCGCCGCCGTCGCCGCCGAGGCGGTCGCGGACGCGGGCCGTCGCGAGCCACGACCGCCGGCGAGGCGGCCGAGACCGAGACCGAGACCGAGACCGAGAGCGGGTCCGAGGCCGTGTCGGAGGCCGCGACCGAGGGGGATGCACAGGACGCCTCGACCACGACCCCCGCGCCGACGGGTGCCCGCAAGCGCCGCCGCCGGGGCGGCCGGGGGCGGGGACGGAGCAAGGCCGCCGCCACCGAGGACGAGACCGGCGACGCGGCCGGCGAGGTCGCCGACTCGGACGACGCGCCACCCGCCAAGACCGCGGCTCGGCGGCGCACGCGCGGCGCCGCGGGGTCCGCCGCCGCGCCGTCGAAGGGGACGGCCTCCTCCCGGCCCAAGGAGGCCAAGCCCACCCGGACGAGCGGCCGGACGAAGACCGCCGAGCCGGGGGAGGCGACCGGGTCGACCCGGCTGCGCAGGCAGCGGGTGAGCGGCCAGGTCCGCCGGCGGCGGGACGTCACGCCCGCGATCCAGCGGGTCACCGACAAGCTGATGGTGATCACGGAGCACGGCGAGCGCGACCAGATCGCGGTCCTCGAGGAGCGCGATCTCGTCCAGCACTACGTCACCCGCCAGGGGGCGCGCTCGATGGTCGGCAACGTGTACCTCGGCCGGGTCCAGAACGTGCTCCCGGGCATGGAGGCGGCGTTCGTGGACGTGGGGCGCGGCCGCAACGCCGTCCTGTACGCAGGCGAGGTGAACTGGTCCGTCGAGGATCTGGAGGGGGCACCCCCTCGGATCGAGCACGTGCTGAAGAGCGGCCAGTCGGTGCTCGTCCAGGTGACGAAGGACCCGATCGGGGGCAAGGGGGCCCGGCTGACGGCCCAGATCTCGCTGCCCGGCCGCTACCTGGTCATGGCCCCCGACTCGAACGTGACGGGCATCAGCCGGCGGCTGCCGGATGCGGAACGTCGGCGGCTCAAGCCGATCTACCGCAAGATCAAGCCCGACGCCCACGGGCTGATCGTGCGCACCGCGGCCGAGGGCGCGAGCGAGGAGGAGCTCACCGGCGACCTCGAACGCCTCGTCCGCGAGTGGACGGCGATCGAGAAGCACGCCAAGCGCGCCAAGGCCCCGGCCGTCCTGTACGAGGAGCCGGAGCTCACGCTCCGAGCGGTGCGCGACCTGTTCACCGACGAGGAGTACCGGGAGCTCGTCACGGACTCCCCCCGGATCTTCGAGCTCATCACCGACTACCTGCGCGACATCGCGCCGGACCTGCTCGCCAAGGTCCGTCTCCACCAGGGCCCCCTGCCGGCGTTCGAGGAGTTCCACATCGTGGAGCAGATCCACAAGGGACTCGACCGCAAGGTGTGGTTGCCCTCGGGCGGCTACCTCATCATCGACCGCACCGAAGCCCTCACCGTGGTCGACGTGAACACCGGCAAGTCGGTGGGGCGGACCAACCTCGAGGAGACCGTCGTCAACACCAACGTCGAGGCGGCGCGCGAGATCGCCCGCCAGCTCCGGCTGCGGGACATCGGCGGGATGATCGTGATCGACTTCATCGACATGCTGCTCGAGCAGAACAAGAGCAAGGTGATCGACGCGATGAAGGAGGCGTTGGCGCAGGACAAGTCCAGGAGCCAGGTCTTCGACATCAGCCCGCTGGGGCTGCTCGAGGTGACGCGCAAGCGCGTGTCTGGTGGACTGCTGGACGCGTTCTCCGAGACCTGCCCCACCTGCGAGGGCCGGGGCGTGCTCATCACCTACGACGTCAACTGAGGCCCCTCGGGGCCGCGAACGAGGAGGAAACGATGTACGCGGTGATCCGGACGGGCGGCAAGCAGCTGAAGGTGAAGCCCGGCGACGTCGTCGAGGTCGAGTACCTCCACCCCGGCGGCGACACGGTGACGCTGCAGCCCCTGCTGGTCGTCGACGACGACGGCAAGACCCACGTCGGCAAGGAGATCGAGCGGGCGGTGGTCACGGCCAAGCTGCTCGGCGAGCAGAAGGGCGAGAAGGTCAACGTCTTCAAGTACAAGAACAAGACGGGGTACGCCCGCAAGCAGGGCCACCGGCAGCTCCAGACCCTGATCGAGATCGCCGAGATCAAGCTCCCGGCCAGGCGAGCCGCCGCGAAGAAGGACGCCGCGGAGGCGGCGGCGCCGGCCGAGACCGCGGAGCCCGAGGCGGCGGAGCCCGAGGCCGGCTGACCGGTCCCGTCTGCTACCCTCGACGGGTCATGGCGCACAAGAAGGGCGGCGGCTCCTCACGCAACGGCCGGGACTCCGAGTCCAAGCGGCTCGGGGTGAAGGCGTTCGGCGGTCAGGAGCTGAGCGCGGGCTCGATCATCATCCGGCAGCGGGGGACGAAGATCCATCCCGGTCGGGGGGTCGGCAAGGGCGGGGACGACACACTGTTCGCCACCGTCAGCGGGACCCTGCGGTTCCACGAGTCCCGCGGCCGGCGGTTCGCTTCGGTCGACGCCCCGGAGTAGTCAGGCCCGGGTCGCCGCGACGGCGGTCTTCACCTGTCGCTCCCACTCACGCAGGAGGGCCTTCTTCTCGCGGTTCCACGTCCCCAGGTAGCTCACGTTCTCGCGCCGGATCTTCCGCTTGGCGTTGCGGACGAACGGACCGAACGTCGGCCGGGGCGGGGCCTCGGGTCGCGTCAGGGCCGGCGGCTGCACGAAGTAGAAGGCCGTCTTCCTGGGGCCCTCGGGCGTCTCCCGGACGATCATCAGCACCGGCGACCCGCGGAGCCGCCGGATCCGGGTCACCTCGCGCAGCGGGTAGCGGCGCTCGGGGAGCTGGTCGTCGCGCGGCGTGAACACGAGCGCCTCGCTCGCGAGCGCAAGCGAGCCGCGGATCTCCTGGAGCGAGGAGTGGTTCCCGAGCTCCACGGTCCACACGCTGATGGGGGCGGGCACGGCCCCATGATGCCCCGAGGCTCCGGTTTTTCGCCACAATCATGACCATGGCCTTCGTCGACGAGGTGACGGTGATCGCGCGGGGCGGCCGTGGAGGGGACGGCTCGTCCGCGCTCCTGCGCGAGCCCTTCAAGCCGCGGGGTGGACCGGACGGCGGGGACGGTGGCCGAGGAGGGAACGTGGTGTTCGAGGTCTCCTCGGGCGTGCGCGACCTCTCGTGGCTGGCCGACCATCCCCACCAGCGGGCGGGCCCGGGAGCCGCAGGCGGCAAGAGCAAGCGCACGGGCGCCGAGGGGGAGGACCTGGTCATCCGGGTCCCGGACGGCACGCGCGTCGAGGACGAGGAGGGGCTGCTCGCCGATCTCGTCGGCGAGGGCTCCCGGGCCGTCGTGGCGCGCGGCGGCCGGGGGGGCCGCGGGAACGCCTCGATCTCCACCGCGCGCAACCGCGCTCCCCGGGCCGCGGAGGCCGGGGAGCCCGGCGAGGAGCTCCGGCTGGCCGTGGAGCTCCGCATCGTCGCCGATCTCGGCCTGGTCGGCCTGCCGAACGCCGGCAAGTCCACGCTCCTGGCGGCGCTCACGGCCGCCCGGCCGAAGATCGCCGACTACCCCTTCACCACGCTCACGCCGAACCTCGGCGTCGCCGAGGACGAGGGCCGGCGCCTCGTCGTGGCCGACATCCCCGGGCTGATCGGCGGCGCGAGCGAGGGGCGGGGCCTGGGTCACCGGTTCCTGCGGCACGTGACGCGGTGTCGGGCACTCGTGCTCGTCGTCGACCTGGCCGCCGAGGATCCCTCTCGCGACCTCGGGATCCTCAGAGACGAGCTCGGCGCGTACGACTCGGCGCTGCTGGCGCGGCCCTCGATCGTCGTGGCCACCAAGGTCGATCTCGTGCCGGACGCGGACGCGCAGTCGACGCTCGGAGCCGGCGCGCTCCGGGTCTCGGCCATGAGCGGTGAGGGTCTCGACGGGCTCCGGCGAGCCCTGACCGAGCTGTCCGCGCGCGCCGTGGCGGCGGCGGAGGAGCGACGTCCGTACGTCGTGCTGCGGCCGGCCCGCCCGCGATTCACGGTGACGCGCGAGGGTGATCGCTTCCGGGTCGTCGGCCGCGGCGTGGAGCGCTTGGTCGCCGAGAGCGACCTCGACGATCCCCGGACCCTGGCCCGCCTGCAGCGGCGGCTGGTGAAGGAGGGGGTCGAGCGCCAGCTCACCGCCGCCGGCGCCCGCCGCGGCGACGAGGTCGTGATCGGCGCGGTCGCCTTCGAGTTCCTGCCGGGGGAGGAGATCGGCGACGGGACGGCGTGAGGGGCTCCTGCGCCGCGAGTCCGAGGGGTGGCGGGCGCTCGAGCGGCGACTCGAGGGCCTGACGCCGGAGCAGCTCGAGCGAGCCGGCCTGACCCCGGACGGCTGGTCGATCGCGGGTCTGCTGTGGCACCTGGCCGTCTGGTGCGATGAGGCCGCCCGGGTGCTCGGCGAGATCCGGGCGGGTGTGTGGGACGGTCGGTCACTCGAGACCGGCAAGGTCGACCGGATGAACCGGGTGGCGCTCGAGCGCTCTCGGGGGACCGACCCGGAGCGCGCCCTGGCCGCCTGGCGCGACGCCAGGACCAGGATGCTGGAGGCGTTCGGGTCCCTGCCGGAGGTCTCGCCGGAGACGGGCGAGTGGTTCGACGAGTCGGGTCCGGCGCACTACGCCGAGCACCGGACGGCGCTCGCGGAGTGGGCGACGCGGGTGCGCGCCGAAATCCCCGGCCCCGGCGGGGGCCGGCCGTAGGATTCGTCCCGTGGGACGACGTCTCGGCGTGATGGGCGGCACCTTCGACCCGATCCACTACGGCCACCTCGTGACCGCGGAGGAGGCCCTGGTCCAGTTCTCCCTGGACGAGGTGGTCTTCGTCCCCACCGGGCAGCCCTGGATGAAGGAGGGGCGGGAGGTCTCGCCGGCTGAGGATCGATACCTCATGACCGTGATCGCGACCGCGAGCAACCCGAGGTTCCGCGTCTCGCGGGTCGAGATCGACCGCGAGGGGCCCACGTACACGGTCGACACGCTGCGCATGCTCGGCGCCGAGAACCCCGACGCCGAGCTCTACTTCATCACCGGCGCGGACGCCATGTTCGAGATCTTCGACTGGAAGGATCCGGACGAGGTGCTGATGCTCGCCCACTTCATCGCCGCGACCCGGCCCGGGTACGACATCCGGCGGTTCGAGACCCGCGCCGCGGCTCGACAGCCCGACGTGAGCGCGATGAACATCCCCGCGCTCGCGATCAGCTCGACCGACGTCCGGGCGCGCGTCCGGGAGGGGCGGCCGATCCGGTACCTGCTCCCGGAGGGCGTGAAGAGCTACGTGGAGAAGGCGGGCCTGTACCGATGACGCGACGACCCGCGCTCGTGCTCGCGGTGGTGGTCCTGCTCGGCGCGGCGTCGGCCGGGGCGATCGTGCTCACCCGCGACCGGGGCGGGGCGGCCACCGTCCCGCCCACCGAGGGCCACGCCGAGGGCCTGACGCTCCTCGTGGCGCGAACGCCCGGCGGTCCGTTCGGCGTCGTGATCGGCTCGACCGGCGCCGAGGACGGGGCCCTCGTGATCCCATCGCAGGCCCGGGTGACGATCCCGGGGCAGGGCGACGGCACGGTCGAGGACGCATTCGACCTCCCGCCCGAGCAAGCCGCGATCACGGTGGCCAATCTGCTCGGCGTGGGGATCGACCACCAGGCGGTGCTGACCCGCGATCGCCTCGTCGCCGTCGTGGATCGCGCCGGCGGCATCGTCGTGGGGAGCGACCGGCTGAGCGGGGAGCAGGCGGCGGGGATGCTCGCCGACGCCGGCGACGGCGGCACGACCGCGTTCCAGCTCGTCGTGACCGGGCTGCTGCAGTCCACGGTGGTCTGGCAACCGGATGACTTCGCGAAGTCCGATTCCGCGGAGGACGTCCGCCGGGCTCTCACGGCCGCCGGCGGCGCGCAGGTCGCCTCGCTGCCGGTGACCGAGGCCGCCACGAACGTGTTCCAGGCCGACCCGGAGACCGTGCGGCGGGCCCTGGTCGACGTGTTCGGCGGGCCGGACCGGGTGGTCGTCGACGTCATCGTGCTGAACGGCAGCGGCGTCCCCGGGATCGGCGAGCTCGTCGCGGACCGGATCGTGCCCGGGGGCTTCCGCATCGTCGTCTCGCAGAACGCCGCCAACTTCAACCACGACGAGACGCTCGTCGTGGTGGGATCGGCCGACGACGTCGCTCTGGGCGAGCGTGTGCGAGACTTGTTGGGAACGGGAAGCGTGAACGTGTCCGTCGCGTCGGGGATCGCTCCCGTGACGATCGTGGTGGGGAAGGACTTCGCAGGTTGATCGAAACCGAAGGACGGCGTGCCGGGTAGGGCCGAGGGCTCACAGGAGAGCCAGGAGGTCGCGCTCGCGGCGGCTCGAGCCGCCGCCGCCAAGCAGGCCGAGGACATCGCGATCCTCGACGTGCATGGCCTGATCGTCATCACCGACTACTTCGTGATCTGCTCGGGCGGCACCGAGCGGCAGGTCAAGACGATCGTCGAAGAGGTCGAGCGGGCGCTACGGGACCTCGATCGCAAACCGCTGCGCCGCGAGGGCGAGACCGAGGCCCGCTGGGTGCTGCTCGACTACGTCGACGTCGTCGTGCACGTCTTCGCGGAAGAGGAACGCGACTACTACGACCTCGAACGCCTGTGGCGCGACGCCCCGCGCGTCGAGCTCGACGAGCGCGGGCAGGCCGCGGCCGGTTCGCTAGACTGAGGCTCCCGCGGGCCCATAGCTCAGTTGGTAGAGCACATGGCTGGCAGCCATGAGGTCGGGGGTTCGAGTCCCCCTGGGTCCACTTTCAATGCCTTATTCGAACTCGGGCGAGAGAAGAGAGGCGCGAAGACCTCAGAGAACTCGGCCCGGCCGATCGTGCGATCCTTGATGTAGACGGCCTCGAGCACGGCGTCGTTGAAGCGTCGTCGTACCGACGGTCGCGCCTTCAGATACGCGGCGTGACAGTTCCCCGCGAGCCGGATGGCCGTTCGAAGCACGTCCTGCCAGCCCTCGAGGTCGCCCTCCGTCGCCTGGAGCTCGGCCTTGGCCGCATGCTCGGCGAAGCCGATGCGGTCCTGCTCCGTCTTCAGGAGATCGAGCGGGATCGCGTTCGCGTAGAAGGCCTGAAGGAGCTTGCCGCGCTCGTCGGCCGCCTTGGCGAGCGTCTTCGTGAGCACCACCCGTCGCTGCGAGGCCTCGGCCTGCCGATCGACGATCTCGGCCTCCAGCTCCTCGGTGAGCCGGCGTACCCATGAGGGTGGCAGCTGGATCCTCCCGTACAGGTCCTCGACGAGCGCCTCGGCGTCGCCGGCCAGGATGTAGGGCTGGCGGCAACCGGTGCGCGCGGTCCCTCGCTGGCCGAGGCAGTAGAAGTACAGGTACTTGCCCTTGGCGAGCGTGAGCGACAGGCGCCTTCCGCACTCCCCGCAGTGCAGCAGGCCCTTCAGGTAGTGCTCGTGGCGACGCTGGCGAACCCCGGCGACGTCGCGGGCCTGGAGCGTCTCTTGGACCCGGTCGAACAGGCTCTGGGGGATGAGCGCCTTGTGCTGGCCCGGATACGGGTCTGTCCGATTCTTCGTGTAAGTGCGCGGCCGCTGATCATCGGTAGAGAGCGATCCGGTCTCCGTAGTGGAGCACCAACGCATTGAGCACCTGCTTCCAGCCGGACACGATCCCCGTCGGGTTCGGGCGATTCTTCTCCCGCTCCAAGACCGCAAGATAGAGCACTTTGAGGGCGGCCTGCTCGTTGGGGAAGTGCCCTCGTCGGCGGGTGGCGTGGCGAAAGCGCGCGTTCAGGCTCTCGATCGAGTTCGTCGTGTAGATCACCCGGCGGATCTCCTGCGGGAAGGCAAGGAACGGGATGAACTGCTCCCAGGCCTGGCGCCACAGCTTGATGATCGCCGGATACTTCGGCTCCCACCGATCGGCGAACTCCTCGAACCGCGCTGCCGCTTGATCCACCGTCGCCGCCGTGTAGATCGGCCTCAGCTCGGTCGTGACCTTCTGCCAGTCGGCCCGCGAGGCGTAACGAAGCGACTGGCGGACCAGGTGCACGACGCAGGTCTGCACGGTTGCTGCTGGCCAGGTGGCCTCGATCGCCTCGTCCAGGCCCTTCAGCCCGTCACACGCCACGATCAGCACGTCCTCGATGCCTCGGTTGCGAAGCTCGGTGAGCACATTGCCCCAGTGCTTGGCGCCCTCGCCCCCGGCACCGATCCAAAGGCCCAGGACGTCTCGCTCCCCCTCCAGGTTGATGCCACAGGCCACGTAGACGGGGCGATTGGCCACGGCGCCATCTCGGATCTTGACCATGATCGCGTCGATGAACACCACGGCCCACAGCGCATCGAGCGGGCGGTTCTGCCATTCCACCAGCTCGCCGGCGACCGCGTCGGTGACCTTGGAGATGGTCTCGCGAGAGATCTCGGCTCCGTAGATCTCTCGCAGGTGCGCCTGGATCTCCCCGGTCGTCAGCCCCTTGGCGTACAGGGAGATGATCGCCTCGTCGAAGCCGTCCAGGCGCCGGGCGTGCTTGGGGACGATCTTCGGCTCGAACGTGCCGGCGCGATCGCGAGGAACGTCGATCGGGACCGGACCGACGTCGGTCTGAAGCGTCTTGGGGCTCTTGCCGTTGCGTGCGTTGGGCGAGTCATTGCGCTCGTAGGGCTCATACCCAAGGTGCTCCGTCAACTCCGCCTCGAGGGCCGATTCCACGACTCGCTTGGTCACCCCCGCCAGGAGCCCCTCGGGGCCCACGAGGTCGAGGCCCTCCGCTCGTGCCCGCTCCACGAGTTGCTCGGCGAAGCTCGCCAGCTCATCGCGGGAGGGCTGGCGGAGGCCTCCGGGCATCGACGACCCTGCTCCGTTCTTCGAAGTGTCCATGCGCCATCCTTCCCGGCCCCGACGGCAAGGTCGAGGACCCTCAAGACAGCGCACTTACACAGAATTCCTGACAGACCCGAGGTGCCGAACCCCTCCCCACCACTGTCGCTGTCGCTAAGCGGATTCCAGAGATTGACTGAGACGCAACGAATCGAATGGCTTGACTCGTTCACTGACTACTGGGGTCTAGGAGGGTGGTTCGAGGCCATCCGGGGCGTGTTGATGGCTGGAAGAGCGACTTCCTTCATGGACAGAGGGACCTGGTCATCATGGGTTGACGCGAGCATTCTTCATGCAATCTCTGAGGGGATGATGATCCAGAGCGGTGTCATCCAGCACAGTAGGAACCCAGGTGCTCAGGAATGGGCCGCGTTCTTCGAGGCCCGTCAGACAACCAGCAGACAGACATCCGCAGACACTGGTCTATTTGGCCTGTGGGCCAACGCCGAGTCGGCCGCCACCCAATTTGGCCGGTACACGGCTGCAAACCATGGGGCCGTTCCGACAGAAGATGAAACAAACGTCGACATGTGGGCGACCGGTTGGCGTGCCGGAGTCCGGTGGAGGAGTGCCGAGCCAACGCCGGCAGACTACCTGACACCGGAGGGCTTCATCGGGCAAATCGGGCAAGTCTGGGGCGGAGCTCTCTATGATCCGACGCTTCCAGCACCCGTCGTTATGCAGCTCACGATGTATGTCTATCTTGGCTTCTAGCGAAAGGGGGCGGATGATGCGCGAAGTTGCCGCCTTGATATCGGTCGGCTTGCTTGCTGCCGCATGCTCGAGTTCCCCAGGACAAGTAGCGCCTTCCTTCGTTCAAGGCTCAGTCGTGGATACGCAGCCCGGCAGGATCGCTGGGCTTGCATGGCCGTCCGCGGAGACCCTGGTCTTCGAGATAGACGACGAACCCGCCGATGTCTCGAACGCAGCCGAAATCTGGCGTGTTCAACTCGATGGAACCTCCCGTAGCCAAGTCTTGCTTCCGCAGCTGACGGATTGCAGGCGGACCCGTTATCACAACCCAATTGCCCTTGGGGGCGGCTCGGTAGGTATTGTACAGGCTTGCGACCTTCAATCGCCCGGTCGGGAGCCAACCTCCTACGCGCTTCTGGCTCTGGACCCGGACCTTGGAGACACGAAACCGCTTGTCAGTAGTGACCCTTTGGGGTTCCTTGACTCGTTCGCGGCTCCAGTAGCGGCGCCCAATGCGGAACGCGATGCTGCGTTGCTAGCAGTTGGAGATCAGGTGTGTAGCACGATTGCGTTCGTCGACAAGGACGGCGCGCACCCATTGGACCTATCAATCGGACACGGAACCGAGAGTTGGAATCTGAGTCAGTTCTTCGTCGATGATTCCAGAACCTGCGTTGAGCAGGGGCGAGCCGCATGGCCGACATGGTCGAGAAGCAATGGTCTGATTGCCTTCCTCGCCTCGCCCCAGTCCCTGGGGGTGGGCGGGCTCGCGCGCATGGAACTCCCGTGGAACATCTATCGCTGGTCACTCACTCAAGATCGTGCTCAGACCCTTCTTGAGAACGTCCGCTTCCCGAGGGATCTGACATGGTCGCCCGATGGCGAGTGGCTGGCATTCGGAGGTGAGATCGGCGGCCGAGATGGACTATGGTTGCTGAATCCTGCAACGTCGGCCGTTGTTGAGGTGACTGATGATGCCGTGCTCGCGCTTGCCTGGTCGCCGGATGGTCAGTCAATTGCCGCCTCGGTTGCTACGACGTCGGATGAAGTGACCGGTCCAAGGGAGCTCGTGACTTATAGCGTCGCTTCTCTTCTCGAGGGCTGATGAGGGTGGGCGCGGATCTGCCCGCTTCGACTGGGAACTCATGGAAGGTCGTATTCCCCCGGCGGTTCATAGGTGACAAGTCGCGAGATCGGCGGCCAGTGTCGATCCCAATCATTGGCCTGCTTGTTACGGGCCCTGGATGGAACCCCGGTCAGGGGCGTGGCTCCTTAGGCCGACGGTCTCGTCTAGGGGAAACGCCGGCCGAGTCTCGAGACCTACATCGCTCACCAGGCCGTGGAACTGAGCAGCCAGACTCCGCCAGGAGTTCGAATAGCATCCCCTCAGGTCCACCAAAGTTCGTGCGTGGCGTGACCAGCAGTTCGCTTGGTCAGTGCTGACGGGATTCGAACTGCGCTTTCCGCTTGCATGTTGCCGGGTCGGTCCCTATCGGCTGAAGCGGCTCAGGCACCCTTGCGGATGTCGGATGCTCGGATGCCTTCGGCCCTCGCTACGGCGAGCTGGCGTTCGTCGCCCGAGACCAGCTCGGTGCAGCCCAGTTCGATCAGTGCGGCGATGTGCAGGATGTCAAGCGTTCGAGCAAGCGTGGTCGATGCGTGCGTCTCCGACAGGTGTCCAGCTCGGCGAAACATCGGCTCCAGGTCGATGGTCGGTCGTTCGAGGCGGCCCTCGTCCAGGTCGTCATCCACATGCCCGAGGAGAGTCCGGAGCTCTCCCGCATCGATCTGGGATCTTCCGTGCAGGAGACGAAGGGCGTTTCTCACCTCTAGGTCGTGAAGCGGCGTCCACGGCACCGAGACGTGCTTCCGCAGTTCGGCACGCGCACGGGCCGAGTGCACCTCGTTGACGTAGACCGCGATCAGGGCGCTCGAGTCGAAGTAGACCTTCACCGGTCCCCACGGTCTTCGGAGACCTGCCGACTTGGGGGAGGTGTGATGCGTCTTCGTCCCATCGCGCCTCGCGCTCGCGCCGCCAGATCGGGCCACGGCTGCGTCGGTGTCGGCCTCGCCGGCACGAGTCGGGCTATCGGGCGCCCGCGGCGGGTGATCTGGACGGACTCTCCGCTCTCCACACGATCCAGAATGGTCCGAATCTCCCGCTGCAACTCCCGCACCGCCACGTTCTTCATGTCATGCATCTTGCATGACATCTGGCCTTCTCGTCAAGGCTTGGGACTCACGAGGCGAGGCGATCGAGTCTCACCTCGGCGCCGGTCACCGGCGGTTGATGGCTGCCAAGGCCGGTCGGAGCGGCCGGAAGGACACCGCCCGGCGGATCGAGGAGATCCTGCGCCGGGAGGCCCCCCGATCGCGCTGATCGTCGATGCCGGGCCTTCGGTGGTTGTGAGATGGGACCCTCGGGAGCCGCTACGCGCCCGGCCCTCGGTACTGGACTTGCTCGGCCTTGCGCAGGGCGTCCATCGTTTCCTCGATGGTCAGGAGGACCGTCGTTTCGAACGAGCTGAGGGCGCCGCCACCGCAAATCGCAAGCGCCACCGCGGCCATGGACACGTTGTCCGGGGCCTCCCACAGGTTGTAGCCGTCGTGAGTCCCGAACGCGTACCAGAACCCGTGAAGCTTTCCCCCGACCGACTCGATGTATGACTGAGCGGCCTTCTGGCGATCTTCCGGATTGCCTATCAACTTTGCCCAGGTCGCCGGTGTGTAGCTGAACCTCGACAGATAGAGCGGCATTGCTCCTCCCTCCGATCCCCAAGAGTCGATCCCCAAGAACCCGGGGGATGAGGATACAGGTCACTTCCCGACGTTTCCTTCCACGAGGGACTGCAGCAGATCCGGCGCTCCGGAGGAGTTCGGATCCCGTCCGCTCACCTCCACCATCGAGCTCGGTCTACCAGGCGACTGGTCGCTTCCCGACGCCGTCGTGGGAGTCGCGAGAGAGCGGAACTCGAGCGGGTTCGAGCTAGGCTCGGCCTGTGCAAACGTACGACATCGGCATCGTCGGGGCGGGGGTCCACGGTGCGGCGACGGCGTTCCACCTGGCGGCGCGCGGCGTGCGCGTCGTGATCGTCGAACGCGACCGGCCCGCCGCCGGGCCCACCGGCCGGTCCAGCGCGATATGTCGCGCCTACTACACGAACGCGTTCCTCGCCTCGGTGGCGCGCGACAGCATCGCGATGATGTCCACGTTCGAGGAGCACACCGGCCGCTCGGCCGAGTTCCGGCGGACGGGCATGCTGTTCCTACACCCGCCGGAGGACGTCGACGGGGTCCGCGTCGCCGTCGAGCGGCTGAATCGCCTCGGGATCGTGACCGAGCTGCTCGAACCCGCGACCCTCGTCGAGCGCTTCCCCGCGATCGACCCGGACGGGATCGGGATCGCCGCGTGGGAGCGCGACGCCGGCCACGCCGATCCGCACGCCGTCACGCTCGGCCTGTTCGAGCGGGCGCTCGCGTCCGGAGCCGAGGCACGGCTCGGGTCTGCGGTGACCGGCATCCAGGCCGATCCACGGGGCGGCGGAACGCTCGTCACGGGGGGCGGCGAACGGCTCTCGTGCGGGCGCATCCTGCTCGCCGCCGGGCCGTGGACGGCGCCGCTTGCCCGGCTGGTCGGGATCGAGCTGCCGCTGCACGTCGAGCGGCACGTCGTCGCGACGTTCCGGTGGGGCGGCGCAGATGCGTGCCCGCCCCACGGCGACGTCGCCGGCGGCTACTACCTCCGACCGGAGGGATCCGACCAGTTCCTCGTCGGACCGCTGCACGAGGAGCCGCCGGTCGACCCCGATCGCTTCGACGACGCGATCCGCCCCGTCGAGATCGAACGGCTGGCCGAGCGGGTCGTGCGTCGCTTCCCCGGCCTGCACGCCGCTCTTGCGAGCGGCGGGTGGGCGAGCCTGTACGACGTGAGCCCGGATTGGCAGCCCGTGATCGGCGAGATCGCCCCGGGCATCTTCGTCGACGCCGGGACGAGCGGTCACGGGTTCAAGGTGGCGCCGATGCTCGGACGACACGTCGCCGACCTGATCCAAGGGGGAGACGTCGCCGAGTCGCTCGCGGACTTCGATCCGTTCCGATTCGAGCGGGGGCGTCCGCTCGCGGCCGGGTACCGCGAGAACCGCATCCTCGGGTAGTGAATCCGTCGGCCGAGATGGTCGTGCCCCGGCCCAGCCATGCGCAGAGGTTGCCTTCAAGCACGACCCCGTCGGCGCCGATGAGACGAGGATGGACGAGACGGCGGATCCGGGGTTCTACCGGGGGCTGCTGGAGGATCTCCACGACGGCGTCTACTTCGTCGATCGCGACCGGCGGATCACCTTCTGGAACCGAGGCGCCGAGCGCATCTCCGGATTCCCCGCCGCCGAGGCTCTCGGCCGGCGGTGCCAGGAGAACCTCCTGGTGCATACGGACGAGCTCGGTGCCAATCTGTGCGAGGAGGGCTGCCCGCTGCTCGCCACCATGGCGGACGGCATGCCGCGCGAAGCGGAGGTCTTCCTGAGGCATCGGAACGGGCATCGGGTGCCGATCCTGGTCAAGGCCACGCCCATCCGCCGCGACGGGACCATCGTCGGAGCGGTCGAGACCTTCGACGACAACTCGGAGCGGATGGCCGCGCTGGATCAGATCCGGAGCCTCGAGCGACTCGCGTTCGTCGACCCGCTCACCGAGATCCCGAACCGCCGCCTCACCGAGGCGACGCTCCGCAGGCGGTTCGACGAGCTCGAGCGGTACGCGTGGCCGTTCGGCGTCGTGATGCTGGACATCGACCGCTTCAAGCAGGTCAACGACGACCTCGGCCACGATGCGGGCGACGCGGTCCTGCGCATGGTCGCGCGTACGCTCGCCGCCGCCTCCCGATCCTTCGATCTCGTCGGGCGGTGGGGAGGTGACGAGTTCCTGGCCCTGGCGACCAACGTCGACGCCGACGGCCTGCGACGGATCGCCGAGCGATACCACATCCTCGTTGCCCGTTCCGAGCTCTTGCTCGAGGACCGGCCGGTGCGGGTGACCGTCACGTCCGGCGCCACGGTCGCCAGGACCGACGACACGCTCGAATCGCTGCTCCGGCGGGCCGACGAGCTCATGTACCTCGGCAAGGCGCAGGGACGCGATCGGGTCGTCGACGATCGCGCGACCCCGAGCGCCCTCGCGCGTAGAGAGGGGTCTTCCTAGACCCCGTGCGTGGTCCGGCCCGGTCGCCGGACGCGAGAGTGAGCTCGATCGGGAGTGGTGCCGGGTCTTCACCGTGACCAGATCCCGTCGGTGAGCGTCTCTATCTGTGGTGAGATCGTGACCATCTCCGAATCCGCGTTCGACGACCGAACGGCCGGCCGGTCGTTCGGCGCGCTCTACGAGCGCCATGCCGAAGACGCCGTGGGCCTGGCGTATCTGCTCACCGGGGACCGCGCGGTGGCCGAGGACCTGATGCAGGACGCGTTCGTCCGGGTGGCCCGGCGATTCGTGCATCTGCGCGATCCGGACGCGTTCTGGAGCTACCTGCGCCGGTCCGTCGTCAACCTGGCGAACTCGTACTTCCGGCGCCGCGCCGTGGAGCGGCGGCATCTGGCCGGTCAGGTCCGGCCGGAGGCCGAAGGCCCGCCCGACCCGGGCGATCGCGTGGCCATCCGAACGGCGATCCTCCGGCTCCCCATGCGCCAGCGCACCGCCCTGGTGCTCCGGTACTACGAGGACCTTCCGGAGCGGGAGATCGCCGCGCTCATGGGCTGCCGGATCGGCGCCGTCAAGCAGTTGGTGTACCGGGCGATGGAGACGCTCCGGGGTGAGCTGAGAGAGGAGGAGCCGTGACGGGAACCACGTCGTTCGATGAACGGATCCGGGCGGAGCTCGACCGCATGCGGACCGAGGTTCGGGCCGAGCGCCCCGCCCCGGCCGCCCTGCTCGCACGGGCTCGGCGGGCGATGGCCGTCACCCTCGCGAGCGCGGTGCTCGTCACGTCGGCCGTCGTCGGCGGATCGATCGTCGCCTGGCGCTCGCTCACCCCGGGGGGCTCAGAACGAGTCGGCATCCCGGCGGACGAAGGACCGGCCACCCCTTCGCCATCGATCCCTTCGGGATCGGCTGAGGAGCTCCGCGCGCGGCCTCTGGCGCTCCCGGTCGTCCCCGCGGGCGCCGCCTGTCCCACGACCCCGACCGTGCGGATCGAACCGGGGCCGCGGACGGGCTTCACCGGCCCCGCCTCGGTGCAGCAGGCCGGCGACGTCTACCTCGCGATGAGCGGCCACACCGTGGCGCTCAGGACGCAGGACCTGACTCCGGACGGGTGGTACTCGGTCAAGGACGTCTGGGTCGTGGCGGGTTCGTACTCCGGTCCGGTCCTCGTCCGCGGCGGTCGGATCGACGCCGAGGGCCCGCTGCAGCTCGCCTGGAACCCGACGACGGAGCAGGTGAGGTCTCTGGTGATCGACGAGGCGTCGCCGTCGCTGCAGCGGGACTTCGAGACCGGCTGGCGATCGGTTCCGATGGAGGCCTTCGTCCGCACCCCGGGCTGCTACGCGTACCAGGTCGACGGGGTGGGTTTCACCGCGTTCATCGTGTTCGAGGCCTCCGTCTGAGGAACCGCGGCGACGCGCTCGCATCGTGGGCGTCCGATCGGCCGCAACGACCACACCGGACGACGACCGGCCGTGGTCGCTTCGACGAGAGCCCGGATCGCGCTCACGGGCGCGCTCGGGGGAACCCGTGCCTCAGTGCAGTCCCACCAGGGCTCCGAAGACCCCGGCGCCTCCCCACACGGACAGGATCGCGATGACGGCGAACGCCAGGCGAGGGAACCACCTCACGCGTTCCACTGAGCGAGCCGTGATGCCGTACTCGTACGCCTGGGCCCATCCCATCGTGGTCGCGGTCCGCTCGAGGGCTTCGGGGGAGAGCGTCGTCGTGGCGTCCATGGTCTCGCTCCTCGTTCGTCGTCGTATGTGCCCTGTCGACGGGGTTCGGGCGGACCGAAGCCATCCCCACCGCGGAGGGGAGGAACCCGAAGGGAGTCTGCGGTCCGCTCGTGGTCGGCGTTGCGGGATCCTACGTAGTGCTCGGCAGACCCCGTAATCAGGATCCGGTACGGCCTCCCCGGGATCCGGTATCTCGCGCTACCGGGTTCCTGCAGGTCGGCAAGGGTGCCGACCGATGGTGGGATCTGGGCGGGACCACGCGGTGCGAGCCGGAGGACCTAGTGGGTTCCCCCCTGGGCGGCGGCTCGATGTCGGTAGGGTTCGCCCGTGGATCGCGCGTCCCTCGAGGCCGTCGTGCTGTACCTCGACGGTGAGGGGATCCGGCACGTCTCCCCCCACGGGCGGCAGACCGTCCGTGCCGAGTGGGATCCGGACCTCGACCCGCACGAGGTCATCGTCGATGCCGTGGCGGAGCTCGGCCTGGCCCCGATCATGGTGCACTCCACCTCCTGGAGGGTGGCCCGGCAGCTGATCCTGCTCACGTTCCTCGTGGTGGTCGAGCCGCCGTCGGACGCACCGGACTCCTACGAGGTGCGGCTCGTCACCCGCGCCGACCTGGCGCGCGGCCGGGCCACCGGCCCACCGCCCGAGGTCCACCTGTCCCAGGTCGTCGAGCATGGCCTTCGGCACCTGGCCTGGCTCGTGCGCGGGGACGAGGCGATCCACGACGCCCTCGCCGGCTGGTCTCGCGTCCTCGGCGAGTACGAGCCCGAGCCCTTCCGGGCGTTCGGTCGCGAGCCCGGGGCCTAGATGCTGGGCTGTCGGACACCGTCCGGGGGTCAGGGCTGGACCGGCCGAGGGCTCTCGCCTCCGGGTTCGCGTACGATCCCGCTTCCGTCGCCGCGCGGACCAGGCGGGGTGCGGCTCGGCCCGACATGCCGTCGGTGGCCGGCGGGTGGCATGGGAGATCGGGGGAGGCGCAGGTGCCGGAGGATCTCGAGCGGCGGATCGACGATCTCTACGAATCGACGCCGGACCGGTTCACGAAGGAGCGGGACGACCTCGCCAAGCGCCTTCGGGCGGACGGGGATCGGGAGGGCGCGGATCGGGTCAAGGGGCTTCGAAAGCCGCTCGTCTCGGCGTGGGCCCTCAACGTCCTCGCCCGGGAGGAGCCGAAGACGATCGCCGAGCTCGAGGCGCTCGGGGTACGGCTCCGCGACGCCCAGCGGCGAGCGCTCTCCGGCGACGACGCCGGGGCGCTCCGGGACGCGCTCGACGAGCGGCGGGTGCTCGTGTCCCGGCTGTCGGCCCGGACCCGCGAGATCCTCGAGCGCCACGGCGTCGGCGGGCCGTCGCAGGACGAGGACGTGACGTCGACGCTCGAGGCCGCCGCGGTCGACGAAGCTGCCGCCGCGGCGCTGCTCGCGGGCCGGCTCACCCGACCGATGCGCCCGCCGGCCGCCTTCGGCGACGCCCCCGCCCTGACGGTCCTGCCGGGCGGGCGGCGCGGGGGGTCCTCGTCCCCCGGGGCCGAGGCCCCGCCCGACGACGGCGAGCGGGCCCGGCGGATCCGTGATCTCCGCCGCGAGCTCGGGGCCGCCGAGGCCCGGCAGCGCAGGACGACCGAGGCGGTGGCACGGGCCCGCGCTCGCCTGGAGGAGGCGGATCGACGGCGGGCCGACGCGAAGGAGCGTCTGCGCGAGGCCGAGGCCGAGCAGCGAGGCGCCGTCCTGGAGGCCAAGCGCCTGGGTGTCGCGTTGTCCAAGCTCGAGCCGAGGACCTGAGGTCCGTCGCGGGGTATCCGGAGGTCACCGGCCCGCCGGTCGACGTTCGCTACCATGGCCGCCGATGCGCAGGTACGAGCCGAACGAGTTCGAGCCGAGGTGGGTCGATCGCTGGGAGCGCGAGGGCCTGTACCGGGCCTCCGACGACCCGGCGGATGATCGCCCCCGCTTCTACGCGCTCGACATGTTCCCGTACCCCTCGGGGGACCTGCACATGGGGCACGCCGAGGCCTTCAGCGGCGGCGACACCATCGCCCGGTTCAAGTCGATGCGGGGCTTCAACGTGCTGCACCCGATCGGCTGGGACGCGTTCGGCCTGAACGCCGAGAACGCCGCGATCAAGCGCGGAACGCCGCCCTCGGAGTGGACCTACGCCAACATCGAGCAGCAGGCGGCGAGCTTCAAACGGTTCGGGATGTCGTTCGACTGGACCCGCCGCCTCCAGACGTGCGATCCCGAGTACTACCGCTGGACCCAGTGGCTGTTCCTGCGGCTGTTCGAGCGCGGGCTGGCCCACCGGAAGCAGGCACCGGTCAACTGGTGCCCCAAGGACGCCACGGTCCTGGCGAACGAGCAGGTGATCGCCGGTGCGTGCGAACGCTGCGGGACGCCGGTGGAGCGCCGCGACCTGACGCAGTGGTTCCTCAAGATCACCGACTACGCGCAGCGGCTGCTGGACGACGTCGACCTGCTGACCGACTGGCCGGACCGGGTCATCACGATGCAGCGGAACTGGATCGGGCGTTCCGAGGGCGCCCAGGTCACGTTCGCGATCGAGGAGACCGGCGACGAGGTCGAGATCTTCACGACCCGCCCTGACACGCTATGGGGCGTGACGTTCTTCGTGTTCGCCGTCGAGCACCCCCTGGTGGCCAAGCTGGCCGAGGTCGGCGGGACGCAGGACGCGGTTCGCCCGTTGCTGGACAAGGTCCGGGGCACCGCGCTCACGGTCCGGGACGAGGCGGACACGACCGAGGGCGTCGCCCTCGGCGTGCACGCCGTCAACCCGGTGAACGGCGAGCGCGTGCCGTGCTTCGTCGCGCCGTACGTCCTGATGGAGTACGGGACCGGCGCCATCATGGCCGTGCCCGCCCACGACGAGCGCGACTTCGCGTTCGCGCGGGCCCACGACCTGCCGGTCCGCGTGGTGATCGAGCCCGAGGGCGAGACGCGCGACGCCGAGACCATGACCGAGGCGTACGGCCACGACGGCGTCATGGTGCGCTCGGGGCCGTTCGACGGCGAGCGCTCGCCGGAGTCGATCGCCAAGGTCGCCGCGTGGCTCGAGGCCGAGGGCCGTGGGCGCGCGGCCGTCACGTTCCGGCTGCGCGACTGGCTGATCTCGCGGCAGCGGTACTGGGGCGCTCCGATCCCGATCGTGCACTGCGAGACGTGCGGCGAGGTGGCCGTGCCCGACGACCAGCTCCCGGTCCTGCTCCCCGAGGACGTGGACTTCCAGCCGGGGGGCGAGTCCCCGCTGGCCCGGCACCCGTCGTGGTCCAAGACGGTCTGCCCGCGCTGCGGCGGCGACGCCCGCCGCGACACGGACACCATGGACACGTTCGTCGACTCGAGCTGGTACTTCTACCGGTACTGCTCGCCCGGGTACGAGAACGGTCCCTTCCGGACCGAGGACGTCGAGCGATGGATGCCCGTCGGCCAGTACACGGGCGGGGTCGAGCACGCCATCCTGCATCTGCTGTACTCGCGGTTCCTGTGCAAGGTCCTGTTCGACCTCGAGATGGTCTCGTTCGTCGAGCCGTTCCCGAAGCTGATGAACCAGGGGCAGGTGATCTTCGGCGGCGCCTCGATGTCCAAGACCAAGGGCAACATCGTGGAGCCGATGCCGATCGTGCAGCGATGGGGCGCCGACACCATGCGCCTGATGATGCTGTTCGCGGGCCCGTTCGAGGACGACATCGACTGGAAGCTGATCGCGCCGGACCCGAACAAGCGTCCCGGCGTCACGTCCTGGCTGGGCCGGGTGTTCGCCGCCGTCGACGACGCCGCCGTCACCGACGCCGCCGAGCCCGAGTCGCTGGTCCGGGCGACCCACCGGACGATCAGGGGCGTCACCGACGACCTGGAGCGGTTCCGATTCAACACGGCGATCTCCAAGCTGATGGTGCTGACCAACGACATGCGGGCGGCGCTGGACGCGGGAGGCGGCGCCCGCGCCGCCGCCGAGGCGCTCGTGCCGATGCTGGCCCCGTTCGCGCCGTTCGCCGCCGAAGAGCTGTGGCGGGAGGTGCTTCGGCGGGGTTCGTCGGTCCACGTCGCGCCGTGGCCCGCCTACGACCCGGCCCTGGCCGCCGAGGACACCGTCACGCTGGTCGCCCAGGTGGACGGCAAGGTCCGCGACCGGATCGAGGTGGCCGCCGGCGCCTCCGAGGAGGTGTGCCGAGAGCTGGCCATGGCCTCGGAGCGGGTGCTGCGGGCGATCGACGGGCGGGAGGTCCGCCGGGTGATCGTCCGGGCTCCGCGCCTGGTGAACGTCGTCACGGCCGGCTGACTGCTCGACCCTGCCCGGGCGGGTCGTTCGACTCCGGCCGCCGCCTCGGCTCCGATCCACGCTGGCGTGAGCAGGTCAGGGCAGGAGGAGCGGGCGATGGAGGACTGGTTCGAGCCGTACAAGATCAAGGCCGTCGAGGCCATCCCGATCACGACTCGGGAGCAGCGGCTCGCGGCGCTCGACGAGGCCGGCTGGAATACGTTCCTGCTGCGTTCGGACCAGGTCACGATCGATCTGCTGACGGACTCGGGGACCAACGCCATGAGCGATCGGCAGTGGGCGGCGCTCATGCTCGGGGACGAGGCCTACGCGGGGAGCCGGAGCTTCTACCGATTCGAGGAGGCCGTGCGCCGGGTCTACGGCTACGAGCACGTGATCCCCACCCACCAGGGGCGGGGCGCCGAGCACATCGTCTCGGAGATGCTGATCCGCGAGGGCGACGAGGTGCCCGGCAACATGTACTTCACGACGACACGCCTGCACCAGGAGCTCGCCGGCGGACAGTTCGTCGACGTCGTGACCGAGCAGGCCCACGATCCCGAGAGCCACCACCCGTTCAAGGGCGACGTCGACCTGGGCAAGCTCGAGAAGGTCATCGAGCGCGCGGAGAACGTCCCCTACCTGTCGATCGCCGGGACCGTGAACATGGCCGGGGGCCAGCCGATCTCGCTGGCCAACCTGCGCCGGGTGCGGGAGATCGCGGACGAGCACGGCATCCCGGTCATCCTCGACGCCACCAGGGCGGTGGAGAACGCCTGGTTCATCAAGGAGCGCGAGCCCGGCTTCGCCGATCGCACGGTCGCCGAGATCCTGCGTGAGATGTGCGACCTGACCGACGGCTGCACGATGTCGGCGAAGAAGGACTCGCTCGTGAACATCGGCGGCTGGATCGGCCTTCGCGACCCGGAGCTGGCCGCCCAGGCCCGGAACCTGTGCGTCGTGTACGAGGGGCTCCACACGTACGGGGGCCTCGCGGGACGGGACCTCGAGGCGATCGCCGTCGGGATCGAGGAGTCGATCGACGAGCATCACGTCCGCGCCCGGATCCTCCAGGTTCGCGAGCTGGGGGAGGAGATCCGGGCCGCCGGCGTGCCCATCGTCGAGCCGATCGGCGGCCACGCCGTCTTCCTGGACGCCCGGCGCATCTACGACCACCTTCCGCAGGAGTCGTTCCCCGCCCAGCGACTCGCCGCCGAGATCTACCTGGACTCCGGCACCAGGACGATGGAGCGCGGGATCGTCTCGGCCGGACGCGACCCCGAGACCGGCCAGCACCGGCACCCCGCGCTGGAGCTCGTCCGCATCACGATCCCCCGGCGGGTGTACACGACGAAGCACCTGTCCGCCGTGGCCCGGTCCGTGGCCGCCGTCTACCTCCGGCGCCACCAGACGCCCGGGTTGGAGATGGTCTTCGAGCCGCGGTACCTGCGCTTCTTCCAGGCGCGCTTCCGTCCCCTGGACGGGTGAGGTTCCACTTCGGAGCATCGCCTCGCCCTCCGCGATCCCCCGATCGGCCGCCGCTCAACCCAGGAGGCCGAGCGCCGATAACTAGGCGGGACCATCGGGGTATGGCCCGCTTTCCGTTGGGCGGGAGGGAACGTGACGGCGATGGCACAAGCGGCGCTGCCGAAGGCGGCCGCGCTCGACGGTGGGCCGGGCAGCTCCGCGCTCCGCAGCGAGCGATCGATCGCCATCATCCGGATCGCCATCGTCGGCGTCGTGATGTGGATCTACTTCAGCTCCCTCGGCATCCGCCGCCCGCTCGGTCCCGAGGCGATCGTGATCCTCGGGCTGGCCGGGCTGTACGGGGTGGTCACGCTCCTGGCGCTCATCGGCGACCAGCTGCCGTCGATCCGGGCGCGGCTCGTCACCCTGGTCGTCGACATCCTCCTGATCACGATCTGGGTCCAATCGACGGGCGGCCCTCGGAGCGAGTTCTGGACGCTGTATCTGATCGTGGTCGTCTCGGCCGCCCTCCGGTTCCGATTGATCGAGACGCTCGCCGTGGCGCTCGGCGTCACCGTGCTGCACCTGTCGGTCACGTTCGCCCAGGACGGCGGGCTCTCGAGCGCCCAGCTCATCTACCGGCCGGCGCTGATGATCGCGACCGGGTTCGCGGTGGGGGTCCTCGCCTACCAGCGCGCCGTCCATCGGCGTGAGCGGAACGTGCTCGAGGCCTTGGCCCAGAGCCGGGGGCAGGAGCTCGGGCAGGAGCGCGCGGAGGTCGAGCGCCTTCGCCGGGTGGACCTCAAGCGCTCCGAGTTCGTGGCGGTTGCGGCGCACGAGTTCCGAACGCCGCTCGCGGCGGTGATCGGCGTCCTCAGCACGCTGAAGACGCACGCGAACGCCCTCGAGGAGGACGTGAGGAACGAGCTGATCGAGGGGGCGCAGGCCCAGGCCGAGCGGCTGGCCCGCCTCGTCGACGACCTCCTCACCGCGTCGCGGATCGAGGACGGCGTCCTCCGGCTCCACCCGGAGCGGGTGAAGCCCCGGGTGCTGCTCGCGGACGCCGAGCGGGCCTCCGGCACCATGGACCGGGTCCAGGTGGAGCTGCACCGTGTGGATCCCGTCGTGTGCGACGCGGACGCCATCGTCCGCGTGCTGACGAACCTGCTGGACAACGCGAAGAAGTACTCGCCCGAGGACGCCCCGATCGTCATCTCGGTCTCGCAGGATGCCGACGCGGTGCGCTTCGCCGTCCGCGACGCGGGTCCCGGCGTGAGCGAGGAGGATCGGGAGACCGTCTTCGAGCGGTTCCGGCGCCTCGGCGGGAACGGGAAGCCGGGAGCCGGGCTCGGCCTGTACATCACCCGCGGGCTCGTCGAGGCGCACGGCGGCGTGGTCACGGTGGGCGATGCCCCCGAGGGCGGCGCCGAGTTCGCCTTCACGCTGCCCAGGTGGGTCGACTCGAGCGCCTCCGTCCCGCGACAGGGTGTGACCGCGATCACGGCGGCCGCCTCCCGGGGTCTGTAGCCTCCGACCCCGGTCCGCTCGTCCCCCCTCGCATCGGAGGCGCGTGTGTCGGGGGAGCCCATCCGCGAACGTCTGTCGTCGCTCTCGCGCGGTGAGCTGATCGGGATCGTCGTGGTCGCGGCGGTCACCGTGCTGGGCGCGGGGCTGTGGTACGTGCGCTCGCTCCCCAGGCCCGTGGCGGTTCGCGCGGACGGCGGCGCCCCGGCTGCGGCCGTGGCCTCGTCGTCGACCTCGCCCGCCCCCGCCCCGATCCTCGTCGACGTGGCCGGGTGGGTCCGCAGGCCCGGCGTGTACGAGTTCTCGACCGGCGACCGCGTGATCGACGCGCTCGAGGCGGCCGGCGGCGCCCGGCCGGGCGCCGAGCTCGATGCCCTGAACCTCGCGGCCCCCCTCGCCGACGGTACGCAGATCCTCGTCCCGAAGGAGGGGGCCGCGCCGCCGGCCGCATCGGCGCCGGGCTCGACATCCGCCGGCCTCATCAACGTGAACAGCGCGACGGCCACGGAGCTCGAGGCGCTCCCCGGCGTCGGCGAGGTCATCGCCCAGGCCATCGTGGACTACCGCACGGAGAACGGCCCCTTCGCGTCCGTCGACGAGCTCCTCGACGTGAGCGGCATCGGCGACGCCACGCTCGAGAACATCCGGGACCTGGTGACGGTCTGAGCGGCTGGCTGCTGCCGGGTCTGGCGAGCGGGATGTGGCTCGGGTTGCTCGCCCGGCCCATCGCCGGGGAGTGGCTCCCGGTCCCGATGTGGCTCGCGCTCTCGCTCGCCGCGTTCGTCGCCGCGGCGGCGCTCGCGCCCGGGCGATCCCCGGACGGGGACCCGCTCGAGCCGCTCGAGCGGGCGCCGGGCGACCCGAGGATCGGCGCGGTGGCGCCCCCGCCGCTCGCCTCGCGCCGAGCCCCGCCGGCCGTCGCGGCGTGCCTCGCGCTGGCGGGGGCGCTCCTGCTCGGCGTGGGCTGGGGCGGCGCGCATGCGCACCGGATCCAGGGCGCCTACCTCGCGCGGATCGCGCCGGCCAGGGTCGAGATCGACGGGGTGCTGCGGACGGATCCGTCGGTCGACGCCCACGGGTGGTCGGCGCAGCTCGATGCCCGCGTGGTGCGCGACGGCACCGGCGTCGCCGCCGTTCGCGAGTCCGTGTGGGTGAGCGGCGAGGACGCCGCTCCCCCCGCCGTTCGGGGCGACCGCGTGCGGGTCTCGGGACGCCTCCTCGTCCCCGACGACCCGGGCTTCGGCACGTTCCTGCTCCAGCACGGGCTCGTCGCCGAGCTCGAGGCCGACGAGGCGGTGCGACTCGGGCCGTCGGACTTCGCGCCGGTGCGGTGGGCGCAGTCGTTCCGACGGCTGGTGGGATCCTCGATCGGGTCGCTGTTCCCGCCGCGCGAGGCCGGCCTGCTGATGGGGCTGGCCCTCGGGGACGACTCGCGGCTGGACCCCGCCGTCGAGCGCGACTTCCGGGCGAGCGGGCTCTCGCACATGCTCGTGGTCTCCGGAGAGAACGTCGCCATGGTCCTGGCGCCGATGCTGGCGCTCGGCTCGCTGCTCCGCCTGTCCCGGTGGCCGAGGTTCGCGCTGGGGCTGGGCACGGTCGTGTTCTTCGTGGTGCTCACCGGGGCGGAGCCGTCGGTCCTTCGAGCCGGCGTGATGGCCGGCCTCACGCTGCTGGGCGTCTTCCTCGGCCGCCCCCGGAGCACGGCCACCGTGCTGTCGGCGGCCGTGTTCGGGCTCCTCGTCATCGATCCGGCGCTCGTGTGGTCGGTGGGGTTCCAGCTCTCGGTCGGCGCCACCGCCTCGATGCTCGCGCTGGCCACGCCCTTCGCCGAGCGCCTCCCGTTCCTGCCGAAGGCCCTCGCGCTCGCCACCGGGGCCACGCTCGCCGCCCAGATCGGCGTCACCCCCATCCTGCTGTACCACTTTCACGAGGTCCCGCTGTCGACGGTCGTGGCCAACGTCCTCGCGTTCCCCGCCGTGTCGCCGGCGCTGCTCGTCGGGCTCGCCGCCGCGGCGACCGGCCTGGCCTGGGAGCCCCTGGGTCGGCTCCTCGCCGGCGTGGCCCAGGTGCCGATGCGCTACCTCGAACTGCTCGCCGACCGGGCGGCCCGGTCGCCGATCCCGTGGATCACGGGAGGCGGGGTGCCGAGCCTGCTCCTGGGGCTGTCCGCCGCGGCCGGTCTGGCCTGGTGGATCCGCTCGGGACGGCGCCCGCCCCGCGCGGCGATCGTCGCCGGGGTCGCGCTCGTGCCCCTCGTCGTGTGGACGAGCGCGCTGTCGGCCGGCCCTCCCCGGGGGCTGTCCGTCCGGTTCTTCGACGTGGGGCAGGGGGACTCGGCGCTGCTCACCTCGCCGGGCGGGGTGGCGATCCTCGTCGACGGCGGTCCCGATCCCGCCCAGATGGCGACGGAGCTCGCCGCCGTGGGGGTCCGTCGGCTCGACGTCGTCGTCGCGAGCCATCCGCACGCCGACCACATCGTCGGGCTCCCCGAGGTGCTCGCGCGGTTCCCGGTGGCGCTCCTGCTCGAGCCGGGGTGCGCCGAGGACTCGCCGGACGCCGCGGCGCTGGCGGAGGCGGTCCAGTCGGAGCACGTACCGGTACGCCACCCGCGAGCGGGGGACGTCCTGGTGGTAGGGGACGTCCGCCTGGACGTCCTATCGCCCGACCGGTGCTGGCACGACACGGAGTCGGACACGAACAACGACGCCATCGTGCTCCGCGCCAGCCTGGGCGAGGACACGGTGCTGTTCGCCACCGAGCCGGAGGAGCCGGCGCAGCAGGTGCTCCTGGACGACGGGGTCGATCTCACGGCCGACGTGCTGAAGGTCCCGCATCACGGCGCGGCGACGTCCCTCGAGCCCTTCTTCCAGGCCGTGCACGCCGCCGTCGCCGTCGTCAGCGTCGGCCCCAACACCTACGGCCACCCCGTTCCCGAGGTGCTCGACGAGATCCGGGCGACGGGGGCCGAGGTGGTACGGACCGATCGCGGGGGCGACGTGATCCTGACGTTCTCGGACGACGGGCTCGTGATCGACCGCGGGGGGTGACGGAGGCCTCCCGGGTCGGCGCCGGCCCGTAGACTCCGCCTCGTGACGCCGACGAAGGCCGCGAAGTCGAGCGTGCACCTCCTGTGGGGCGAGGACCCGTTCCTGCTCCGCGAGGCGGCCCTCGGCCTCCTCGGGGAGGTCCGGGCCCGGGAGGTCGACGGGGCCGAGTGGCAGGGCGGCGAGACGGCCGACCTGGCCACCCCCTCGCTGTTCGGGGAGGCGCGGGCCCTCCTGGTCTCCAACGCCAAGGCCCTTCCCGACGAGGGCATTCGAGAGCTCCGCGGCTATCTCGGCTCGCCGGATCCCGACGCGATGCTCGTGATCACCGCGGTCGTGGGGGAGCGGGCCAAGGCGCCGGCCGCGCTCGTCAAGCTCGTCCAGGGCGCCGGCCACGTCACCGAGGTCAAGGTGACGCGCAAGGACCTCCCCGGCTGGGTGATGCAGCGGGCCAAGGCCAAGGACCGGAACCTGGCACCGGAGGGTGCGGCCGCCCTCGTGGAGACACTGGGTGAGGATCCCGCGGCCATCGACCAGGCTCTCGACCAGCTCGGCTCGGCGTTCCCCGCCGAGCGGATCACGGCGGAGCTCGTGGCCCGTCAGTTCCGCGGGCTCGGCGAGCAGCACATCTGGGATCTGTGCGACCGGGCGTTCGGCCGCGACCTCCCCGGCGCGATGCGCTCACTGCGGACCCTGCTCGAGGCCCGTGGCGGGGAGGGCCTGATGATCCTCGGGGGGATCGCGTCGCGGCTGCGCGACCTGATGCGCGTGCGCTCGCTGCCGGAGCGTGCCCCCGCCGCCGAGGTGGCAAGGATGGCCGGCCTCAGGTTCGAGTGGCAGGGGCGTCGGTACCGGGAGCAGGCCGCGCGCTTCACGCTCGAGGAGCTCGCGGGGATCCACGACCAGGTGGTGTGGGCCGACCGCGCCCTGAAGTCGGGGGCCACGGAGGACGTGGTGCTCCCGATGGTGATCGCCGCGATCGCCGGCGGCGTGCCGGCGGGGGTGCGGTAGCTACTCGGCCGGGGCGGCCGCGCGGTTCGCGGCCCTGGCCAGCCGGGACTTGTGCCGGGCGGCGGTGCGCTTGTGGACGACGCCCTTGGACGCGGCCCGGTCGAACGCGCGTCCCGCCTCGCGGGCCCGGGCCTGCGCCGCCTCGGCGTCGCCCTCGGCCACCGCGACGGCGACCTTCTTCGACGCCGTCTTCAGCGAGGTCCGTGCGGCCTTGTTGCGCTGGTGGGCCTTCTCGTTCTGTTTGTTCCGCTTGATCTGGGACTTGATGTTCGCCATGAGCGACCGAGTCTACCAGCGCGCTTGCCGCGGCCCGGCCGCCGAGGTACCCGCGCGGGCGGCCCGTACGATAGGCGGGCCGTGACCGATCTCGACCGCATCCGGAACTTCTGCATCATCGCCCACATCGACCACGGGAAGTCCACCCTGGCCGATCGGCTGCTCGAGCTCACGCACGCCGTCGCCGACCGCGACATGCGCGAGCAGTACCTGGACAAGATGGACCTGGAGCGCGAGCGAGGGATCACGATCAAGGCCCAGGCCGTCCGGCTCACCTACCGGGTCGGGGGCGTCGATTTCGAGCTGAACCTGATCGACACCCCCGGGCACGTCGACTTCACCTACGAGGTCTCGCGCTCGCTCGCGGCGTGCGAGGGGGCGGTGCTCCTGGTGGACGCGGCGCAGGGGATCGAGGCCCAGACCCTCGCCAACTTCCACCTGGCTCGCGACGCCGGGCTCGAGATCGTGCCCGCGCTGAACAAGATCGACCTCCCCCAGGCCGACGTGGCCGAGACCGGGCGCGAGCTGGCCGAGCTCGTGGGCTGCCCGCCGGAGGACGTGCTCGCGGTCTCGGGCAAGACCGGCGCCGGCGTGACCGAGCTGCTCGAGCGGGTGATCGAGCGCGTCCCGGCCCCCTCGGGAGGGCGGGACAAGCCGCTGCGGGCGCTGATCTTCGACTCGAGCTTCGACGCGTACCGAGGGGTCGTGGCGTACCTCCGCGTGGCCGACGGGACGCTGCGCTCGCGGGCGGAGCTCAAGTCGTTGGCGACGGGCCGGGTGTGGGAGGCCGAGGAGGCCGGGATCTTCGCGCCCGAGGCCATCCCCGTCCCCAAGCTCGAGGCGGGCGAAGTGGGGTACCTCATCACCGGGCTCAAGAACGTCCACCAGGTGAAGGTGGGCGACACGATCACGACCGCCGGCAAGCACGGCGCGAAGGAGCTGCTGCCCGGGTACCGCGAGCCGCTCCCCATGGTGTGGAGCGGCCTGTTCCCGGCGGAGGGAGGGGACTACTCGGAGCTCCGGGACGCGCTCGACAAGCTGAAGCTGAACGACGCCGCGCTCGCGTACGAGCCCGAGACCTCGCAGGCGCTCGGGTTCGGCTTCCGGTGCGGGTTCCTCGGACTGCTGCACATGGACATCGTGAAGGAGCGGCTGGAGCGCGAGTTCGGCCTCGAGCTCATCGCCACGGCGCCGAACGTCGAGTTCCACGTGGTCCGCGGCGACGAGACGATCGTCGTGCACAACCCCAGCGAGATGCCGCAGCCGGGCACGTACGACCACGTCGAGGAGCCGGTCGTGCTCGCCACGATCATCACGCCGAGCGACTACCTCGGTCCCGTGCTCGAGCTCTGCCAGGCCCGGCGCGGGGAGCTCGTCGATATGAGCTACCTCTCGCCCGAGCGCGCCGAGGTCCACTACAAGCTGCCGCTGGCCGAGATCATCTTCGACTTCTTCGACCAGCTGAAGTCGCGGACCCGCGGCTACGCGTCGCTCGACTACGAGCCGATGGGGTACGAGGAGAGCCAGCTCGTCCGGGTCGACGTCCTGTTGCACGGCGAGGCGGTCGACGCGTTCTCGAGCGTCGTCCATCGGGAGAAGGCGGCGCAGTACGGCCGCCAGATGGTCGAGCGCCTGCGCGAGCTCATCCCGCGCCAGCTCTTCGACGTGGCGATCCAGGCCTCGATCGGCTCGCGCATCGTGGCGCGGGAGACCGTGAAGGCCAAGCGCAAGGACGTGCTGGCCAAGTGCTACGGCGGCGACATCACGCGCAAGCGCAAGCTCCTCGAGCAGCAGAAGAAGGGCAAGGCGCGTCTGCGCCGCGTCGGCCGGGTCGACGTGCCGCAGGAGGCGTTCATCGCCGCGCTCCGCGTCGACCAACGGGCCCAGGCGGAGGGCAAGCGGTGACCACCGGGATCTACGTCCACGTGCCGTTCTGTCTCACGCGATGCGGCTACTGCGACTTCAACGCGTACGCGGGTCTCGATCACCTCGCCGGCAGGTACGTCTCGGCGCTGCTCCGCGAGGCCGAGCTCGCCGCACCGGCGTGGGCGGCCGACGAGTTCGTGAGCGTCTTCCTCGGCGGGGGAACGCCGACCACACTCGACGTTGCCGACCTCAAGGCGCTCCTCGCGCATCTGCGGGGTCGCTTCGCGCTGGCCCCGGACGCCGAGGTCACGATCGAGGCGAACCCCGACACGGTCGACGTCGCCAAGCTCTCCGGCCTGCTGGAGGCGGGTTACGCCCGGCTCTCGATGGGGGCCCAGTCGTTCGACCGGTCGGTGCTCGCGGCGCTGGAGCGGATCCACGACCCGGACTCGGTCCGCCGGGCGATGCGGGACGCGCGGGCCGCCGGGTTCGCGAACGTGAACCTGGACCTGATCTACGGCGCGGACGGGGAGGCGCTCGATTCCTGGGAGCGATCGCTCGCCGAGGCGATCGACCTCGAGCCCGAGCACGTCAGCGCGTACGCCCTCACGATCGAGCCGTCGACGCCGCTCGGCCGCAAGGTGGAGCGCGGCGTGGTGCCGGCGCCGGATCCCGACCTGCAGGCGGACATGTTCGAGCTCGCTTGCGTTTCCCTTGCGGACGCCGGCTACCACCACTACGAGGTCTCGAACTGGGCCAAGCCGGGCTTCGAATGCGTCCACAACCTCGGCTACTGGGAGCGGCGGCCGTACGTCGGGCTCGGCGCCGGCGCGCACTCGTACCGCGATGATCGCCGATGGTGGAACGTCCGGCCGCCCGAGGAGTACCTGTTGCTGGTCGAGCGGGGGACGCTCCCCGTCGGCGGCGAGGAACGGCTCGAGCCGAGCGACGCCTACCTCGAGGAGGTGTTCCTTCGCCTGCGGATCCTCGAGGGCGTGCCGACGAGCTGGATCGAGCCCGCCAAGGCGGCTCCGTTCCTCGAATCCGGCCTCCTCCGAGACGACGCCGGCGCGCTCGTGCCGACCGAGCGCGGCATGCTCTTGCTCAACGAGCTCGTCCTCGGCCTCGCGAGCTGAGCTCCGCGCTCACGGTCCGAGGTTCGATCCGCACAGATCCTCGCCGGATCCGAACGTGGGTGTTCCGTCGATGGGCTCGACGAAGTCCGACACCTCGACGACCTGAACCGAACCGTCGCGGAGCGCCAGCGTGACGGCGTGCGCGTGCCATTCGCCGTCGGGCGAGTCGTGAGGCCGAGCCTCCGCGGCGGTGGCGACGAGCCCCGGCCCCTCGGGCGCGGGGAGGTCGCCGCACGTCAGCGTGTAGAGCTCGAACTCGTCGCCGCCGAGCCACAGGAGAGCCTGCGTCCCGGCCTCGAACCCGCCGGCGGGATCGCCCGGCGGCGCGATCGTCACCGGTTCGATCGTGACATCGGATCCCCTCGCGACGACGTCGTAGAGGTCCAGGCCGACGACCGCCCCGCCCTGCTGCAACACCAGAAGCTCGGCCGTCCCGTCGCCGTCGAGGTCCGGTGCCGAGAAGGGCCGGCACTCGAACATGCACGCGATGGGCCCGTACGCGGTCTCGACCCGCCCGTCGCCGTCGAGGTCGATCGCGACCACGTTGTCGGCGTTCTCGGGAGCAGGACATCCTCCGACGTCCCCCTTCTTCGTCGCGACGTAGACGGTCGCGTTCGCGTCCGGGGAGACGAAGGGCGCCTCGATCGTCGAGACGTTGCACACCGGGAACCCGAGCCCGACGTCCCGACCACCTCCGACGGACGGCGTCTCCACCGGCGACGGCTCAGGCGTGGGCGATCGATCGATCGGCACGACGCTCGGAGCGGATCCCCCGAGCGGATACCAGTCCGGTGAAGGCCCGCTCTCAGAGCCCTCGTCCGTGGCGAGGGCGGTAAGCCGGCGAGCTCCCGAGCCGTCGGCGTTCATCACCCAGACTCCGTAACGTGAGCATCGGTCGGTCGGGCAGTCCTCGATCGGCGCTCGGTAGGCGAACGCGATCGTCGAGCCGTCGGGCGACCAGATCGGATCGAGGTAGGAGCCGGGCTCGGAGCGAACGTGTGTGACTCCGGAACCGTCCGCCGAAGCCACGATCAGCCCGGCGTCCGCAACGAACACGATCTTCGATCCGTCGGGTGACCAATCCGGCCGCGATCCCATCCCCACCCCGAGGGGCCGGGGATCGGCGTCTGGGTCCGCCCCCTGAACCATCAAGACTCCCCGGTCGGTGTAGACGAGCTCCGACCCGTCGGGGGACCATGACGGCCAACCGCCTCGAGCGATCCACGTGGTCGTGACACCATCGGCGTCGACGATGTAGATGGCGTCGTCGGTGTCTCCCTTCGCCGTGAACGCGATGCGCGACCCATCCGGCGACCAGACGGGATCCGTTGCTCGCAGGTCGCTGAGCAGGCGGAGCCCCGAGCCGTCGGCGTTCATGACGAACAGGCCTCGCTCGCCCTTGCGAGCGAACGCGATCTTGGCCCCATCGGGGGACCATGCGGCGGTCTCCGGCTGCCCCACATCGGAGCCGGGGATCCCGCCCAACTCCCCCGTTGCCACGTCGATCGTCAGGAGGCCGAACGGGGAGCCGGGAGCACGACCCGAGAACATGATCACGCCCTCCGCACCGGCGGCCGGACCCGCCCGGCCCTGCACGAACACGCGGCTCAACGCGTAGACGCCGCCCGCCGTCGCGATCACGACGAAGACGGCCAATGCCCCCTGTTCGATCCGCAGTCGGAGCCGCCGGCGCTCGCGACGGCGGATCAGGTGCTCGTAGACGCCGCTCGGGTCGGCGGGGCGGGCGGCGTGCTCCATCTCGCGGTGGAGGCGTTCATCCAGTGCCACGGTCGTTCGCCTCCTCGGTCTCGTGGATGCCGAGCGCGTCGGCCAGGGTGGTCCGCGCTCGGTGCAGGGTGCTCTTCACGGTCCCCTCGTTGATCCGCAGCGCCGCCGCGACCTCGCGCGTGTCGAGCTGCAGGTAGTAGCGGAGGACGACGGCTTCTCGCTGGCGGCGGGGGAGCGTCGAGAGCGCCCGGTTCACGTCGATGGCCCGCCCCGCGGCGGCCGCTGGGTCCTCCGTCCAGCCGCGGGCCCGGAGCCGGGCCTTGGCCCTGCGCTCCGAGCGGAGTCGCCGGAGCCCGCTCCGGGAGAGGTTCATCGCGACCGTCGTCACCCACGCGTTCAGCGACTCGATCTCCTCGCCCCTCTCGGAACGCTCCCACGCGCGGAGCATGGCCTCCTGCACGGCATCCTCGGCGGCCGCCCGGCTCCCGCTCGCGAGAGCGACGGCCGCGACCAGGCGTGGATAGCGCGTGTGCAGGAACTCCTGGAGCGCGATCTCGTCGACCCGCATGTCCCTCCTCGACGATAGGACGCCCGAACGGGCTCGGGGGTTGTCGTGCGGGCCGAGGTCGCTAGCACTCTCGGGGGTAGACTGCCAAACGGCCATGGCGGAACGAGATCTCGGACAGCGCAAGGTCGCCGTCCTGCGCGCCGTCGTCGAGGAGTACGTCCGCAGCGGCGAGCCCGTGGGGAGCGAGACGATCGCGGAGCGGTCGGGCCTCGGCGTGTCCGCGGCCACGATCCGCAACGAGCTCGCCGCGCTCGAGGAGCTCGGCTACCTCATGCACCCGCACACCTCGGCCGGCCGCATCCCGACCGACGCCGGCTACCGCAAGTACGTCGACACCCTGCCTCCCGGGGGCCGCCTGCGCGACGCGCAGCGCCGGGCCATCGCCGGGTTCTTCGCCGAGACGATGATCGACCTCGAGGAGGTCCTCAAGGGAACGACCCAGCTCCTGTCGCGCGTGACCCAGTACGCCGGTCTCGCGGTGCCGCCGTCGGGCTCGGACGAGCTGATCCTGCGGACCGAGATCCTCGAGGTGGGGTCGGGGCTGATGATCTTGGTCATCGGGCAGCAGGGCCGGGTGGACAAGGCGATGATCGACCGCCCCGAGGACCTCGACGGCGACGTCCTGACGGGTCTGGATCGCAAGCTGCGCGCGATGTTCCGCGGCAAGAGCGTGGCGGGCGCGCGTGCCGAGGCGCTCAAGGCCGCCCCGACCGCCGCGGGGACCGAGCGCGCCCTCCTCGTCGCGGCGGCCGACGCGTTCGGCCTCCTGCAACAGGGGGGAGGCGCCCACCACGTCCTGATCGGCGGCGTGGCGAACCTGGCGGACGAGGCGGCTCACTGGCGCCGGGAGACGGTGCGCCGGCTCTTCGAGGCGCTCGAGCACGAGTCGGGGATGCTGGAGCTGTTGCAGGACGTGACGATCGATGAGGACGTGAACGTGACGATCGGCGCCGAGCACCCGCAGACCGGGGATTGGGACGCCTCGATCGTGTCCGCCCCGTTCCGCGCCGGCGTGACCGCGCTCGGCACGGTGGGCGTCGTGGGGCCGACGGCGATGGACTACGTCTCGGTGATGGCCTCCGTCCGGGCCGTCGCCCGCCGCCTGTCGGAGCTCGCCACGGAGCTCGGCGCGTAGCGCTTCATGGCCGGGATCCGCGACCTGTACGAGATCCTCGGCGTCGCCCACGACGCCTCGGAGGAGGACATCAAGAAGGCGTACCGGCGGCTGGCGCGCGAGCATCACCCCGACGTGAATCCGGATCCCGCAGCCGAGGAGCGCTTCAAGGAGGTCGTGGCCGCCTACGAGATCCTGTCCGATCCGCAGAAGCGCCAGCAGTACGACGTCTACGGTCAGGGGCGAGGCCAGATGGACTTCCCCTTCGGCGACGTGGCCGACCTGTTCGAGACGTTCTTCGGCCAGGGGACGTTCGGCCGGGGGACGCGGACGAGGCGCGGGCGGACCGAGCACGGCGAGGATCTGTTCGCCGAGGTCCGCCTGTCGTTCCGGGAGGCGGTGTTCGGCGTTCGGCGCGACGTCCCCGTGGCTCGGATGGAACCGTGCGACCGATGCTCGGGAACGGGCGCCGAGCCCGGGACCGCGCCGCAGCGCTGCCGGACCTGCGGAGGGACGGGGCAGGTGCAGGACGTCCGCCGGAGCATCTTCGGCACGGTCATGACGGCGCACGCGTGCTCGGCCTGCCGGGGAACCGGAGAGGAGATCCTGACGCCGTGCGAGCGGTGCGCCGGGCGCGGGCGCGTGGCCTCCCAGACTACGGTGGCCGTCGACGTGCCCGCCGGGGTGTCGGACGGGCTCGATCTCCGCATCGCCGGCGCCGGCCACTCGGGCCGCGCGGGCGGCAGCCGCGGTGACCTGTACCTCTCGATCGCGGTCGAGGAGGACCCCGTCTTCGAGCGGCGCGGCACGGACCTGTTCGCGGTCCTCGAGGTTCCGATGACCCAGGCCGCCCTCGGAGCGGAGGTCGAGTTCGAGACGCTCGACGGCCAGGAGCGGGTCGAGGTCGAGCCGGGCACCCCGTCCGGCACGACCCACCGGCTCCGGGGCCAGGGCGTGCCCAACATCGGGCGGCGGGGGCGGGGCGACCTGTTCCTCACGATCCAGGTCGTCACGCCGACGCCGGGCTCGAAGGAGGAACGCCGCCTCCTCGAGCAGCTCGCGGGGCTGCGGGGCGAGCCGGCCGGCAAGCGAGCCACGGCGAAGGCGGAGCTCCGGAGGCGGCGCGGATGAGCAGCAGCTGCCTGTTCTGCCGGATCGTCGCCGGTGAGGAGCCCGCGGACGTCCTTTACGAGACCGAGACCGTGCTGGCCTTCCGCGACATCCGGCCGCAGGCGCCGGTGCACGTTCTGCTGATCCCCAAGGAGCACGTCGTCTCGGCGGCGGACGTGCAGGAGCGGCACGGCGCCGTCCTCGCCGACCTCCTCCAGGCGGCGCAGCAGGTCGCGCGGGCGGAGCGGGTCGCCGAGCGGGGTTGGCGCCTGGTCACCAACATCGGCCGCGAGGGCGGGCAGCACGTGTTCCACCTGCATCTCCACCTGCTCGGCGGACGCGCGATGGGGTGGCCTCCCGGTTGAGCGGGCGGCGATCGAAGGGGAACGCTGGGAGCGGCCTCCCGGCCCGGGGTAGAATCCAGGATCGGGTTGGGAACGTCGGTCGACGTCCCGATCACCAACGAGGAGGAGCGGGGGGACCACCCCAAGACCAACGTTTGGCGAGAGCCACCACGCACGTCAAGATCTTGGTCCCGGGAGACCAGAGCATGGTCGCCCTCCTCGGACAGCGCGACGAGCTGCTCAAGCTCGTCGAGGCCGCCTTCGATTCCGAGATCATCGTCCGGGGCAACGAGATCACGATCACCGGCCCCGAACGCGAGAGCGAGCGCGTCGGTCTGCTGTTCGAGGAGCTGATCGGGCTGCTCGAGAAGGGACACGAGCTCAACGCGTCCTCCGTCGGCCGCTCGATCGAGCTGATCAAGGGCGAGGAGGCCCGGCCCACCGAGGTGCTCGGCGACCTGCTCCTCACCGGACGGGGCCGCGGCATCGCCCCCAAGACCCTCGGCCAGAAGCGGTACGTCGACGCCATGCGCACCGGCACGGTCACGCTCGCGATCGGCCCGGCCGGCACCGGCAAGACCTACCTCGCCGTCGCCACCGCCGTCCGCGCCCTGCAGGAGAAGCAGGTCTCGCGCCTGATCCTCACGCGTCCCGCGGTCGAGGCCGGCGAGCGCCTGGGCTTCCTGCCGGGAACGCTCTACGAGAAGATCGACCCCTACATGAAGCCCCTGTACGACGCCCTGTTCGAGATGATGGGCGCCGACGCGCTCCCCCGCCTCCTCGAGCGCGGAACCGTCGAGGTCGCGCCGCTGGCATTCATGCGTGGAAGGACGATTAATGATGCATTCATCATCCTCGACGAGGCGCAGAACACGACGCCGGAGCAGATGAAGATGTTCCTCACGCGGCTCGGGTTCGGGTCCAAGGCCGTTGTGAACGGCGACGTGACGCAGATCGACCTTCCGGCGGGGCAGACCTCCGGCCTCGTCGTCATCCAGGACATCCTCCAGGGGATCGACGGGATCGAGTTCGCGCATCTCGGCGCCCGGGACGTGGTTCGGCACAAGATCGTGCAGGACATCGTGGAGGCCTATCGCGTGTTCGGCGAACGACGCGCCGCTCGGGCCGATGGCTGACGCCGACCATACCCCGCGCATCCTCGTGGACGACCGGCAGAGCTCGGCGCTCGACGTAGAGGGACTGGTGGCGCTCGCCCGCGAGGTCCTGATCGGCGAGGGTGCGTCGAACGCGGAGCTCTCTGTGTCCTTCGTGGCCGAGGACGAGATCGCCGACCTGCACGAGCGCTACATGGGCGAGCCCGGGCCGACCGACGTGCTCTCGTTCCCGCTCGACGAGGACGACACGGACGAGGACGGCGTCCGGATCCTCGGCGACGTCGTGATCGCCCCGGCCGTCGCTGCGCGCGACAACCCGGACGACCCGGCGGCCGAGCTGCGGCTCCTGATCGCCCACGGGATCCTCCATCTGCTCGGCCATGACCACGCGGAGGGCACCGCGAAGGCCGAGATGTGGGCCCGGCAGGAGCGCTACACGGGGGTGCGGGTGCCGTGAAGGCGACCGACTGGTTCGAGATCGGCGTCGTCGCCGTGCTGATCCTGGTGGTCGGCCTGCTGGGCGCCGCCGAGGTGGCCATCACCCGGACGAACCGCGTGCGCGCGTATCGGTTCCAGGAGGAGAAGCTGCGCGGATCGATCTCGCTGGTCAAGATCACGGACAGCCCGGCGGCGTATCTGAACGTCGTCCTCTTGCTGGTCCTCCTCTCGCAGATTGGCGGCACGACGATCGCCACCTCGCTCGCGGTCCGGGCGTTCGGCGGAGCGGGCGAGATCGTCGCTACCGTGACCCTGACGATTCTGCTGTTTGTGTTCGCCGAGGTCACGCCGAAGACGTTCGCGATCCAGCAGACCGACCGCGTCGCGCTGTTCCTGGCGCCGCTGATCGTCGGTCTCGGCCGGCTGTTCGGGCCGGTCGCGAAGGCGCTGGTCAAGATCGCGAACCTGGTGATGCCGGGTAAGGGCCTGCCCGAGGGCCCTTTCATCACGGAGCACGAGCTCAAGGCGCTCGCCGAGGTCGCGTCCGACGAGTCGCAGATCGAGGAGGAGGAGAAGGAGCTGATCCACTCGATCTTCGAGTTCGGCGACACGATCGTGCGTGAGGTCATGGTGCCGAGGCCGGACGTCGTCGCGATCGAATCGGACAAGTCGCTGCGCGACGTCGAGGAGATCGTGCTCGAGCACGGCTACTCCCGGATCCCGGTGTTCACCGACGACCTCGACGACGTGCTCGGCATCGTCTACGCCAAGGACGTGCTGAAGGCCATCTTCCAGGGCAAGGCGGACGCGCCGCTCCGCGACGTGGTGCGCGATGCCCATTTCGTGCCGGAGTCGAAGAAGGTCGCCGACCTCCTGCGCGAGATGCAGCAGGAGAAGTTCCACATCTCGATGGTGACCGACGAGTACGGGAGCACCTCGGGGCTGGTCACGCTGGAGGACCTGCTCGAGGAGCTCGTCGGCGAGATCACCGACGAGTACGACACGGAGCAGCCGGAGCTCGAGGAGGTCGCCGAGGGGGTCTACCGCGTCGACGGCAAGATGGGGATCGGCGAGGTCAACGAGATCCTCGACGTCGAGCTGCCGGACGAGGAGTGGGACACGGTTGGCGGGCTCATGCTCGACCTGATGGGATCGATCCCCGGCGAGGGGGAGGAGGTCGCCTTCAAGAACCTGTCCTTCACGGCGGAGAAGGTGAACGGGCGGCGCATCGTCAGGATCCTCATCCGCCGCCGCGAGGAAGAGGACGCCGAGGAGCCGACCGACACCGGCGCGAACACGCCGTGACGGTGTCCCCGGAGACCGTCGAGGAGCTCGTCGCCGCCGCGCAGAGGGCGAGGGAGCGCTCGTACGCTCCCTACTCGCGGTTCCGCGTCGGCGCGGCCGTGCTCGCCGGCGGCGAGGTCTTCCTCGGCGCGAACATCGAGAACGCCTCGTACCCGCTCTCGGTCTGCGCCGAGCGCAACGCGGTCGCGGCGGCCGTCATGGGCGGGAAGACCGCGATCGAGGCCGTGGCGGTGGTGGCCGACGCCGAGGACCCTACCCCGCCGTGTGGAGGGTGCCGGCAGGTGCTGAACGAGTTCGGGCCCCAGATGCTCGTCGTCTGCCAGGGCGAGAGCGGGCGTCGGTCGGAGTGGACGCTGTCGGAGATCCTGCCGCACGGGTTCGGGCCCGCCAACCTGCCGGCGTGAGCTTCCGGAGCGGCTTCGTCGCCGTCGTCGGCCGCCCCAACGTCGGCAAGTCCACCCTCGTCAACGCGCTGGTCCGCCGGAAGGTGGCGATCGTCTCCGACAAGCCGCAGACCACCCGCCGCGACATCCGGGCGGTCCTGACCACCGACGAGTACCAGATCGTGTTCACCGACACCCCCGGGTTCCACAAGCCGCGCACCCTCCTCGGGACCCGGCTGAACGACCTCGTCGGGGAGGCCACGCATGGCGTCGACGCCGTCGTCCTAGTGGTCGACGCCGCCGACGGCGTCGGCCGGGGCGACGCGTTCGTGTACGAGCGGCAGGCGCGGTCGTTCGCGGGGACGCGGATCTGCGCCGTCAACAAGCTCGACGTGATCCGGGGCCGCGAGGAGGTCCCGCAGCTCCAGGCCGCCGCGGACCTGGGGGAGTGGGACGAGGTGGTCCCGGTCGCGGCCAAGACCGGGCGCGGGGTCGACCTGCTCCGGGACCTCCTGGTCCGGCGGCTGCCCGAGGGGCCGGCCTACTACGCGGCCGACGAGGACGCGGACCAGCCGCTCGAGGTCCGGCTCTCGGAGATCGTCCGCGAGAAGGCGCTCGCGGTGACCCGGCAGGAGGTCCCGCACTCGATCGCGGTCGTGGTCGAGGAGGTCGAGCGGGAGGACGCGCTGACCACCGTGCGCGCGTTCCTCATCGTCGAGCGCGACTCCCAGAAGGGCATCGTGATCGGCAAGGGCGGCTCCACGCTGAAGACGATCGGCTCGCGGGCCCGGGCGGAGATGGAGCTCGTCCTGGGCGAGAAGGTCTTCCTCGACCTCCGGGTCAAGGTGCTGAAGGAGTGGCAACGCGACCCGAAGGCGCTCCAGCGCTTGGGGTTCTGACGCTAGGGCGTGATCGTGATCTCGCCGGTCATGTTCGGCAGGTGGTACCTGCAGATCAGTTCATAGGTGCCTGGCTGCAGCCGGCCGGCCGGAGGATCCAGCCGCAGGGTCTCGCCGGCTTCGACATCGATGTCGATCGGTGTTCCCTCGATCGTGAAGCTGTGGACCGTGCCGTCCTCGTTGACCAGGGTGAGACTCTGCGACGCGCTGGCTGTGAAACAGGACGGCTGGAACTCCAGGCCCGACATCCGGACGGTGAACGAGTCTCCCCGGGTGCTGAGATCCACGCAGTCCGAGGTGGCGGAGCCGCCGTCCCCCGAGTTGCTCCCGCACGCGGTGGATGAAAGGAGGAGCGCGGCGACCACGACGAGGGCGAGCTTGCGCATGCTGTGGTGCCTCCTAGGGGTTGCGGGCGGGAACAGGATAGCCAGGGGTGCCCGAGGAGCCCCTCGGTCGGGCTACCATGACGTTCCTATGTCCCAGGCAGCCGAGATCGACCGCAGCCACCCCGACCTCGTTCGGTATGCCCCCAAGGACGCCGCGCGCCTCGTCCATCGGGTCACGCCGGTGGACGCCGTGGGCCTGGAGGACCGGGCCGGCGGGCTCGCGAAGCGCTCCATCAAGAAGGCCTCGAAGCTCTGGGCGCTCGACCTGGCGATCCGGTGCATGGACCTCACCACGCTCGAGGGCGTCGACACGCCCGGGAAGATCCTGGCGATGTGCGGCAAGGCGGTCCGGCCCGACCCGCTCGACCCGACGATCCCGCCCGTGGCGGCCGTGTGCCTCTACCCGCAGCTCGTGCCGATCGCCGCGAAGGAGCTGCGCGGGACCGGCGTCCGAGTCGCGAGCGTCGCGGGGTCGTTCCCCGGCGGGCTCGGCCCGATCGACTCCCGCCTCGCCGAGATCCGGACGGCCATCGAGCAGGGCGCGGACGAGGTCGACATCGTGCTGAACCGCTCCCAGTTCCTGGCCGGCCGCTACGCCCAGGCGTTCGAGGAGCTCGCCGCGGCGCGCGAGGCCGCGGGCAGCACGCACCTGAAGGTGATCCTCGAGGCGGGCGAGCTCGGCTCGTACGACCGGGTGCGGCAGGCCAGCGTCCTGGCGATGGCCGCGGGCGCGGACTTCATCAAGACCTCGACCGGCAAGATCGGGACGGGCGCCACGCTGCCGAACGCGCTGTGCATGATGGAGGCCGCCCGCGACTTCTTCGCCGAGACCGGCCATCGCGTGGGCGTCAAGGTCGCCGGAGGCGTCCGCGCCTCCAAGCAGGCGATCCAGTACCTCGTCCTGGTCTACGAGACGCTCGGCGCCGAGTGGATGACGCCCGAGCTCTTCCGGATCGGCGCGTCGTCGCTGCTGAACGACGTGCTGATGCAGATCAACAAGGAGCGGACCGGCCGCTACCAGGGACCGGACTACTTCACGATCGACTGAGGATGCGATGAGCGAGATCGAGCGCACGACGACGCAGCTGCCCGAGAAGGCCGTGCCGTGGGAGTACGCGCCCGCGCCCGAGAGCAGGGAGATCGTCCGGCTGCGAGATCGGTACGACCTGTTCGTGGACGGCCGGTCGATCGAGCCGAAGACCGGGAAGTACTTCGAGACGATCGATCCCGCGCACGAGGAGCCGCTCGCCGAGGTCGCCGAGGCCGGCGAGGAGGACGTCGACCTGGCCGCGAGAGCCGCCCGTGAGGCGTGGGAGACCCGGTGGCGCGACCTCCCGGGCAAGGAGCGGGCGAAGTACCTCTATCGGATCGCGCGCGCGCTCCAGGAGCGCTCGCGGGAGTTCGCGGTACTCGAGACCATGAACAACGGCAAGCCGATCAAGGAGTCCCGCGACGTCGACGTGCCGCTGGCCGCCGCGCACTTCTTCTACTACGCGGGATGGGCGGACAAGCTCGAGTACGCGTTCCCCGGGCGGTCGCCGCGGCCGCTCGGCGTCGCGGCGCAGATCACGCCGTGGAACTTCCCCCTGCTGATGTGCGCGTGGAAGCTCGCGCCGGCGCTCGCCACCGGGAACACGGCGATCCTGAAGCCGGCGTCGACCACACCGCTCACCGCGCTCCTGCTCGCCGAGGTGATGGAGCAGGCGGACCTGCCGCCCGGCGTGGTGAACGTGATCACCGGCCCCGGCGGCCGGACCGGAGGCTGGCTCGCCGCGCATCCGGACATCGCCAAGATCGCGTTCACGGGCTCCACCGAGATCGGCAAGGTCCTGCGGCGCAACGTCGCCGGGACGGGCAAGCACCTCACGCTCGAGCTCGGGGGCAAGGCGGCGAACATCATCTTCGAGGACGCCCCGATCGACCAGGCGGTCGAGGGCATCGTGAACGGCATCTTCTTCAACCAGGGCGAGGTCTGCTGCGCCGGCTCCCGCCTGTTCGTCCAGGAGTCGGTGTCCGAGCTCGTCGTGGAGAAGCTGAAGTCGCGCCTTTCCACCCTGCGTGTCGGCGACCCGCTCGACAAGAACACCGACGTGGGCGCGATCAACAACCGGGCCCAGCTCGAGAAGATCCAGGAGCTGGTCCAGAGCGGCCTCGACGAGGGCGCCGAGATCTTCCAGCCCGACTGCGTCCTGCCCGAGCGCGGGTTCTGGTTCCGGCCGACGCTGTTCACGAACGTCTCGCAGTCGCACCGCATCGCACGCGAGGAGATCTTCGGTCCGGTGCTGTCGATCCTGACCTTCCGCACGCCGGACGAGGCCGTCGAGAAGGCGAACAACACCGAGTACGGCCTGTCGGCCGGGATCTGGACCGACAAGGGGTCGCGGATCCTGTGGATGGCCCAGCGCATGAAGGCCGGGGTCGTGTGGGCGAACACGTTCAACCGCTTCGACCCGTCGTCGCCGTTCGGCGGCTACAAGGAGAGCGGCTTCGGGCGCGAGGGTGGCCGGCACGGGCTCGAGCCCTACCTCGACCTGGACGGGGACGCGGCATGAGCGACACTCGGGTCCCCGTCCGACGCACGGCGAAGCTGTACATCGGCGGTGAGTTCCCGCGCAGCGAGTCGGGGCGGGCGTACGAGGTGTTCTCGCACGACGGCCGGCTGCTGGCCTGGGCGGCGCGAGCCTCCCGCAAGGACCTGCGCGACGCGGTGCGGGCCGCCCGATCCGCCCAACCCGCCTGGGGAGGCAAGACGGCCTCCAACCGCGGGCAGATCCTGTACCGGGTGGCCGAGCTCATGGAGGGGCGCCGAGTGCAGTTCGAGGCGGAGCTGGCCGACGCCGGCGCGACGGACCCCCGTCGCGGCGTCGACGCCGCGATCGACCGGTGGGTCTGGTACGCGGGATGGGCCGACAAGATCGGCCAGGTGCTCGGCGGCACCAACCCCGTCGCCGGTCCCTACTTCAACTTCACGATCCCCGAGCCCACCGGCGTCGTCGGGATCGTGGCGCCTCCGGACCAGGCCCTGCTCGGCCTCGTCTCGCGACTGGCCCCTGCCATCGTGAGCGGGAACACGGTGGTCGTGCTCGCCAGCGAGAAGACCCCGCTCCCGGCGGTCTCGCTCGGGGAGGTCCTGGCCACCTCGGACGTCCCGGGCGGCGTCGTGAACGTCCTGACCGGCCTCACCACCGAGCTGGTGCCGTGGCTCGCCGGGCACATGGACGTGAACGCGATCGACGTGACCGGCGTGCCCGAGGACCTCGCTGTTGAGGTGGAGAACCTCGCCACCGAGAACATGAAGCGGGTGGCCCGAGCGCGCGCCGTCGACCCGTTCAGCGCTGAAGCGCAGAGCCCCTACGACATCACGGCGCTCATGGAGTTCAAGACCGTCTGGCATCCGATCGGCGCCTGAAGGCGACTCAGGCGCATCCGGGCCGGACGACGGGTCCCGGGAGTCTGACCAGCTCGATCTCCAACCCTCTCGCGCTCCGGTAGACGGCGGTGTCGAAGGCGATGAGCGCGATCGCGCCCTCGTCCTCGTTGAAGAAGGCATCGGGCGGCTCGCCGTCTCCCGGATCGATGGGGCGCCAGAAGCTCCCGTCGAAGTCGGTGAGGAAGCTCAGGCCGCAGTGCCCGGTGTTGAACTGGTAGGCCTGGCTGGGGGTCACGCGTCCCGATCGCGGCCAATACCGGTCGCCCCGCTCGTTGCTGACGAACTCCGTGCGGGACTCCGCCCGAGTGGGCGGGGGGAGACCATCGGGATGGGACCAGTCGATCGCGGCGGCCAACGGGCCCACCTCCTGCCGCCGGGGCTCGCCGCCGCCCGTGAGCCAGATCCCGGCGCCCACCCCGAGGGCGACGGCGACGAGGAGGACGGCCACCGCGCGCTCGACGGCCATCCGACGCTCCGCGCTCACGCCCACGGGCACATGATGCCGCGGCCCGCCCCGGGTCGTCCTGCGCCGATGTCACGACTTCGCAACGTCGCTTCACGGGGCCGCGACGGGTCGGAGGCTACGATTCCGGCGATGCCCCTCTACAAGGAACAGGGCGTCGTCCTGCGCTCGAGCAAGCTGGGCGAGGCCGACAAGATCGTCACGGTGATGACCCAGGGCTCGGGCAAGGTCCGCGCCGTGGCCAAGGGGATCCGCAAGACCCACTCGAGGTTCGGAGCCCGCCTGGAGCCATTCACGCACGTGTCCCTCATGGTGTACCGGGGTAGGGGCTCCCTCGACACCGTGAGCCAGGCCGAGATCCTGGCGCCCTTCCCGGCGCTGCGGCGGGATCTGGGGCTTTTCGCGGCCGGGGAGACGATGCTCGAGGCGGTCGACAAGGTGGCGGAGGAGCACGAGCGCAACGTGCGCCTGTTCATGCTGCTGCTCACCGGGCTTCGGGCGCTGGACGCCGGTCCGGCCGACGGCGCCGCGGTGGCCGAGTCGTTCCTGCTCAAGCTGCTGTCGCTCTCCGGCTTCCACCCCAACCTGCTGAACTGCGCGGTGTGCGGCCGACCCGACCCCGAGCGGTTCGCGAGCAGCCAAGGGGGGGCCGTGTGCCAGGACGACGCCGAGTTCGACGCCGGATGGGCTTCTGCGGAGGCCCTGGGGCACCTCGCCGCGCTCGGGAGCACAGGGCTGCTCGAGTCGGGGCAGATCTCGACCGATACGACGGTGAGGCGCGAATCGCGCGCCCTGCTGTTCGGATTCGCCGAGTACCACCTGGAGCGACGCATGAAGAGCCTGCCCATCCTGGCCCGGAGCCTGGTTCCGTGAGCTCCTACCTCGACGACCTCGACCGCGAGCGTCTGCCCCAGCACGTCGGCATCGTCATGGACGGCAACGGCCGGTGGGCCAAGCTCCGCGGCCTGGCCCGGACGGAGGGACACGCCGCCGGGGAGGAGGCCATGTGGGACACGGTGGTCGGCGCGAACGACCTCGGCCTGGGGTGGCTCACGGTCTACGCCTTCTCCACCGAGAACTGGAACCGCCCCAAGGCCGAGGTCGCCTACCTCATGGGGTTCAACCGGCGGCTCCTCCGCCGCCGTCGCGACGAGCTCAACCGGATGAACGTCCGCGTGCGCTGGATGGGCCGGCGAGACTGGCGAGTCCCTCGCCCGGTCCTCAAGGACATGCGCGAGGCCGAGGAGCTGACGCGGGGCAACACCGGTATGACCCTGACGATCGCGTTCAACTACGGGGGCAGGGTCGAGATCGCCGACGCCGTCAAGCGGCTCCTCGAGGACCACGACGCCGGCCGCCTGAAGGGCGAGAAGATCACGCCCGAGTCGGTCTCGCGCCGCATGTATCACCCGGACATGCCGGATCCGGACCTCATCATCCGCACCAGCGGCGAAGAGCGGATCAGCAACTTCCTGCTCTGGCAGGCCGCGTACAGCGAGTTCTACTTCACCCCGGTGTACTGGCCCGACTTCGACCGCGAGCATCTGTACGAGGCGATCCGGGACTTTCAGAAGCGCTCCCGGCGCTTCGGGGCCGTCGCCGAGAACGACTCGGACTAATCCCGAGTCAGCCAGCGGAGCGCCAGCGCGAGCGTCGCCAGACTGGCCCCGATCCCGAGGTAGGCGTGGCCGCGATCTCCGGAGACCGCCCAGGAGATCCCGACACCAAGCCCGAGCAGCCCGAGGATCGCCCACACCACGATGGTCGAGCGCGGCACGGGAAGCCGGACCGCCTCCGGCGTCGGAACGGAGTGGGCACCGGCGGCGGCGGGCTGCCGGATCGTCGGCGTCTCGACGTCGTCCCGCTTCCACGTGCTCCGGAGGATCAGGATCGCGAACACGAGGTACATGGGCCAGCCGATGACGATGGCCACCGGGTTCAGCGTCCACGGCCCGAGCAGGAGCACGAGCACGGTGATGGTGATCCGCCCGACGGGGCCGAACGTGGTCACGCCGGCCCGCCAACGGGAGCGCGGCGCCTCCTCCTTCGGCGTCAGGAAGTGGATCGTGGGGAGCTGGGGCTCGCGCGGGGTGAGATGGCGGACCGGCTCGTAGCAGCGCAGGCACCATCCAACGTTCGGGGCCAGCTCGGTTCCGCACGCACGACACGTTCGAGATGCGGTCATCTCTCCACAGGCATCGGCGGCCGCCGGGGCGACCTTCACCCGTAGACTGGGGGCCACGCCAGCGGTCGCGGCCAGCGGCCGGGAGAGGAGGAAACCGTGGCCGAGCTCATGGAGGCCATCACCTCCCTCGCCAAGCGGCGGGGGATCGCGTTCCAGTCCAGCGAGATCTACGGCGGCCTGCGCTCGTCGTGGGACTACGGGCCGCTGGGCGTGGAGCTGAAGCGGAACGTCAAGAACGCCTGGTGGCGCTCGGTCGTCCAGCTCCGCGACGATGTCGTCGGCCTCGACGCCGCCATCATCATGTCGCCGAAGGTGTGGGAGGCGAGCGGCCACCTCGAGGTGTTCACCGACCCGCTCGTCGAGTGCCTGAACTGCCATCAGCGCTTCCGCGCCGACCACCTCCCGGGCGTCCACGCGCCGCAGTCCGGCCACGAGGACGACGAGACGACGATCGATCTCCAGGCCCGGCCGACGTGCCCCAACTGCGGTCATCGCGAGTTCACCGACCCGCGGAACTTCAACCTCATGTTCAAGACGCACATGGGCCCGGTGGCCGACGAGTCGAACGCCGTCTACCTCCGGCCGGAGACGGCGCAGGGGCAGTTCGTGGACTTCGCGCAGGTCCAGTCGACGAGCCGGAAGAAGGTTCCGTTCGGCATCGCCCAGATCGGGAAGTCGTTCCGCAACGAGATCACGCCGGGGAACTTCATCTTCCGGCTCCGTGAGTTCGAGCAGATGGAGCTGGAGTTCTTCGTCGAGCCCGGCACGGACGAGGAGTGGCACCAGCGCTGGATCGACGAGCGCTTCCGCTGGTACACCGAGCTCGGCATCCGCACCGACAACCTGCGGATCCGCGAGCACGACGCGGACGAGCTCTCGCACTACGCCAAGCGCACCGTCGACATCGAGTATCGGTTCCCGTTCACGGACTGGGGCGAGCTCGAGGGCATCGCCAACCGCACGGACTTCGACCTGAAGCAGCACGAGAAGTTCTCGGGCCAGGACCTCACGTACTTCGACCAGGAGAAGAACGAGCGGTACCACCCGTTCGTGATCGAGCCGTCGGCCGGGGTCGACCGGTCGATCCTGGCGTTCCTGATCGACGCCTACCGCGAGGAGGACGCCCCGACCGCGAAGGGCGGGACCGAGAAGCGCACGTACCTCGCCCTGCACCGGGATCTGGCTCCGATCAAGGTCGCGGTGCTCCCGCTCAGCCGGAACGAGCAGCTCTCGCCGACCGCCAGGGGCGTGTTCGACCTGGTGAAGACGCACTGGATGTGCGGCTTCGACGACGCCGGGTCGATCGGACGCCGCTACCGCAGGCAGGACGAGGTCGGGACGCCGTTCTGCGTGACCGTCGACTTCGACTCGCTCGAGGATCGGCAGGTCACCGTTCGCGAACGGGACTCGATGCGCCAGGAGCGGCTGCCGATCGAGAACCTCGTCGCTCACCTGGACGAACGGCTGTAGGAACCCTGTGGACGAGCCGAAACCCCGAAGAGGATGGCCGACCCTCTACGCGCTCGCGTTCGCCCTGATGATCGTCTCGGGCGTGCTGGTCGTCGTGGGCGGCCTCCAGCGGCTGGACGAGCAGTCCCTGCGGCTCCTCCGGATCTCGTACGGGTTCTCGGTCGCCGCCATCGTCGTGGCCGTGGCCAGCGTGCTGGTCTCGAGGCGCGGATGAGCTCGCGCGCGAGAGCCCTGGCCGGGCTGCTCGCGCTGGTGCTGCTTGGGGCCTGCACGTCCGGCGACGACCGTGGCGGGGGGACCGGCGGGACGCCCTCGTCCGGCGTGCCGACCTCGCCGGAGGTCGTGCCCTCGCCCGAGAGCGGCCCCGGCTCCGCGCTCGCAGCCTTGGCCGAGCTCTGCACGATCCCCAAGCCGCAGACGGGAGGCTCCGGCGTCCCCCCCGAGGGGCCGACGCCGCCCGCCATCGCCGAGGTGATGGACCAGGTCGCGCAGATCCGCGGGTTCGACTTCAGCCGGCCGGTGGTCGCCGAGCCCGTCACGCAGCAGGAGATCGCCGACGGCTACGCCAAGTACCTCGACCAGGCGTACCCCGAGGACTTCTACGCCCGGCGCAGCGATGCGTGGCAGACGATCGGCGTGATCCCCGCGGGCACCGGCATCCGCGACGCCATGCTCGCGTACGGGAGCACGCAGGTGATCGGCTACTACGACACGGTCACGGGCGAGCTGAAGTTCATCGGGGAGGAGGACCCCTCGCCGCTCGAGCGCTTCACGCTCTCCCACGAGCTGACGCACGCGATCGACGACCAGAGGTTCGGCCTCGAGCGGATCGACCAGCTCGGCGCCCGGTGCCGCGACGAGGAGCTCGAGGCCTCGATCGGCCTGGTCGAGGGCAACGCCACGTTCTTCATGATCCGGTGGGCCAGGACGTTCCTGACGCCCGCCGAGCAGATCGACATGAGCTCGGAGGCGGCCGCTCAGCAGCCGCCCACGGGCAACATCCCGCCCTTCATCGACGCCACCCAGCTCTGGCCCTACACGGCGGGGCTGCACTTCGTCACGGCGCTCGAGGCCGACGGCGGCCTCGACGCGATCGATGCGGCCTTCGAGCACCCGCCGATCTCGACTGAACAGGTGATGCATCCGGAGCGGTACCCCAACGACGTCCCGGTCCCGGTGGATGTGCCGGACCTCGCCCCCGGTCTCGGGGACGGGTGGACCGACCTCGATGTCCAGGGGGTGGGGGAGATGTGGCTCGACCAGGCCCTCCGGCTCCGCCTGGACGACGCCGCGTCGGACGCCGCCGCCGCCGGATGGGACGGCGGGATCTACCGGGCGTGGTTCCACGACCGGGACGTCGCCGTCGTGCTCGCGACGGCCTGGGACTCGGACGACGAGGCCGCGGAGTTCGCGAGGGCGATGACGGACTGGATCGGCGGCTCCGGGCAGAGCGCGACGGTGCTCCCGCCGAGCGGCGCGACCGTCCGCGTCCTGTTCGCGAGCGACGCCGGGACGCTCAGCGCCCTGGAGTCGGCCGCGGCCTGAGGCCGCGTCTACACTCGCGCCCGTGGAGGGTGCCGCGAAGCTCGTCGCCGATCGCATCGAGTGTCGGTTCGGCGAAACGCTTGCCCTGTCCGAGGCAACGCTGGAGGTTCGGGCCGGCGAGTTCGTGGCGGTCGTGGGCCCCTCGGGCTGCGGCAAGAGCACGCTGTTCAACGCGATCTCCGGGCTGCTGCGGCCAACCTCGGGGCGCGTGCTGCTCGACGGCGAGGACGTCACGGGCCGGACGGGCCACATGGGGTACATGCTTCAGAAGGACCTGCTCCTGCCGTGGCGCACGGTGACGGGGAACATCGTGCTCGGCGCCGCACTCACCCGCGGTGCGACCTCGCAGGACGAGGACGAGGCTCGGACCCTCGGATCTCGCTACGGGCTCGGGGAGTTCCTCGACCACTACCCGCACGCGCTCTCGGGCGGCATGCGCCAGCGGGTCGCGCTCATGCGGACCCTGGCGATGCACCGGGACGTGCTCCTGCTCGACGAGCCCTTCGGCGCGCTCGACTCGCAGACGCGTCTCGAGATGCAGCGCTGGCTCCTGGAGGTCTGGTCGGAGCTGGATCGGACCGTGCTGTTCGTGACGCACGACGTCGACGAGGCGGTGTTCCTCGCCGACCGCGTCGTGGTGATGACGCCGCGTCCCGGCCGGATCGAGGCGGCGATCGAGGTCACGATCCCGCGGCCGCGCGGGCTCGAGACCCTCACCTCGAGCCCGTTCATCGACCTCAAGCGACGGGTGCTCGGGCTGCTGTACGGGGAGGCGGCGTGAGCCGGCGCCGTCTCGGCCGGTGGTTGCTCCCGGTGGCGGCCGTGCTCGGCGTGTTCGTGGTCTGGGCGCTGATCGTCCGGATCTTCTACTTCCGCCAGCCGTACCTCGTGCCGTCGCCGCTGGAGGCGCTGCGCGAGCTGCGGGACGAGTGGCAGGTGCTCCGGCCGCTGTTCTTGACGACGCTCGAGGAGACCGTGATCGGCTTCGCCTCGGGCGCCGCGTTGGGCTTCGTGCTCGCGGTCCTGATGTCTCGATGGTCGGTGGTCCGTCGGCTCGTGTATCCGGTGCTCGTGGGCTCCCAGGCCATCCCGGTGGTCGCGATCGCCACGCCGCTCGTGATCCTGCTCGGGTTCGGGCTCCTTCCGAAGGTGGCCATCGTGGTCTTCATCGTCTTCTTCCCGGTGGTGGTGAACGTCCTCGACGGCTTCGCCAGCGTCGACCGTGATCTCCTGAACCTCGCGCGGATCATGGATGGGCGCCCCCTTCGCGTCCTGTGGTCGGTCGAGCTTCCGGCGACCCTCGTCCCGTTGTTCTCGGCCCTGAAGCTCGGCGCCACGTACGCGGTGACCGGGGCCGTGCTCGGGGAGTGGAACGCGAGCCTCACCCCGGGGCTCGGAAACTATCTGCTGATCCAGAACTCCCGCCTCAACACCGCGGCGGTGTACGCCGCGGTGTTGCTGCTCACCGCCATCGGCGTCACGGGCTTCCTGCTCATGGTGATCGCGGAGCGGCTCTGCACGCCGTGGCGGAGCCGGTCGGTAGCCCGCCGCCGGCATCGCCCGGAGCGGGCGGTCGTGCGGGAAGATGTGCCCGTCGGAGAAGGAGGACCACCATGAGGCCGCGTTCGTCGCTCGTCACGGGTCTGCTCTCGCTCGCGCTCATCGCGGCCGCCTGCGGGGGGAGCGAGGGAGGCGCGACCGGGCCCACGGGCACCGGCGCCACCGGGCCGACCCCGACCGGGGACGGCGTCGCCCCGGGCACCTCCCTGACGATCGTGACCGAGTGGCCCTTCCCGGACCCCCTGTGGATCCCCTTCCTCGCGGCGCAGGACCAGGGCTACTACGCGGACGCGGGTCTGGACGTGACCCTCCAGACGCCGCCGGACAACTCGACGACGATGAAGATGCTCGCCCGCGGCGACGCGCAGGTCGGGCTCTCGGCGACGACCGACGTGGTGTTCGCGCGGGCCCAGGACCTGCCGGTGGTGTCCATCTCGAACATGACCCAATCGAACAACTGGGGGCTGTTCCAGCTCGGTGACCAGCCGATCGACGTCTCCTCGCTGGCCGGAAAGACGATCGGTATCTACAACGACTCCTGGACGGCCGCGATGCTCCCCCTGGTGCTGGCGTCGGGCGGCCTGACGATGGACGACGTCGACACGGTCGCCGCCACGGCGAGCGTGATCCCGTTGCTGCTCCGCGGCAGGATCGACGTGGCCACCGAGGTCACCAACCTCGGCGGCGTCGAGATCTCGACGAGCGGAGGCGGTTCGTTCACGCAGCTCCTCGGCCCGGAGGCGGGCACGCCCGACACCCCCGTGTGGGTCTACGTCGCCAACTCGGAGTGGGCGGCCTCGAACCCCGACGCCGCCTCGGCCTGGCTCGAGGCGACGCGCAAGGGCATCGAGTGGGCGAGCCAGAACCCCGATGCCGCCGTGGCGCTGTTCGAGCAGGCCTACCCGGAGGCGGCCACGGACAACGGCTACAACCTCGACGCGTGGAACGCCACCGTCCCGCTCCTCACCATCTCCGGCTCCTACCCGGCGCAGACCGACGAGGAGTGGTCCTCGTTCACACAGGCGCTCGTCGATGCGGGGCAGGTCGACTCGGCGCTCGCGCCGGGGGAGTACTACACGAACGACTACGCGCCGTAGCCGTCGCCGCGAGCGAATCGGCCGCGGATGGCATAGGGTCGGCCGTGGATGGGCCGATCCCAGGCGGATGCACCCGCGGCCGGGAGTGGGGGCTCGGTGCGAGGCTGGGGGATCGCGGTCGTTCGCGCGATCGCGATGCTCGTGGTCGTCTTCGTTGTGTTCGCCGTGGTCCCGAACTGGCTCCTGGGACGCCTGGCGACGAGGGTGACCTCCACGGGGCGCGACCTCATCCTCGTCGGCTGGTCGACCGTCGCGTTCGTGGGCGCCGGGTGGCTGTTCTTTCGCCTCCAGCGCGGGGAGCGTTGAGCGTGTCGTTCGTGGCCCGGCAGGTCGGCGGCGAGTGGTTCGACGACAACGTGCCGTGCACCCGCGCCTGCCCCGTGCTGACGATGGCGGGTCGGTACGTCGCCGCGATCGCGGCCGGCGACGACAGGTTGGCGTACGAGATCGCGCGCCTGCCGAACCCGTTTCCCTCGATCTGCGGCCGCGTCTGCGCGGCGCCGTGCGAGATCGCGTGCCGACGAGGCTCGATCGACCAGCCGATCGCCATCCGAGCGCTCAAGCGCCACGTGTGCGAGCGGTTCGGCGTCGAGAGCGAGCACGGCGACGAGGTCTACCGGCGCGCGGCCACGATCGCGCCTCCGCGGAGCGAGCGCATCGCCGTGATCGGCTCGGGCCCGGCCGGCCTTGCCTGCGCGCACGACCTGGCCACGTTCGGCTATCGGCCGGTCGTGTTCGAGGCCGCGGATCGTCCGGGCGGTCAGATGGTGCTGTCGATCCCGCCGTACCGGCTCCGCCGAGACCTCCTGGAGAGGGAGATCGACGCCGTGCTCGGCATGGGGGTGGAGGTGCGGACCGAGACGGCGCTCGGCCGCGACTTCACGCTCGCCTCGCTCTTCGACGACGGCTTCGAGGCGGTCTTCCTCGGGATCGGGGCGACCCGCGGTCGCGACCTGAACATCCCCGGACACGACAAGGACGGCGTCCTCAAGGCGATCGACTTTCTGCTCAACGCCAGCCTGGGCTACACGGTGGAGCTCGGCGCCGAGGTGCTGGTGATCGGCGGGGGAAACGTGGCCCTCGACGCCGCGCGGACGGCGCTCCGCACCCCCGCCACGAGTGGCGACGGGGACTCCCTCGCGGAGGCGGGGGAGGTCCAGGCCACGGCGGTGTTCGACGTCGCCCGGACCGCCGCCCGGATGGGCGCGCGGGTCACGGTCGTCTCGCTCGAGAACCGCGAGGAGATGCCGGCGCACGAATTCGAGATCGAGGAGGCCGAGGTCGAGGGGATCGCGCTGCGTCACCGGCTGGGGCCGAAGGCGATCGTCGGAAACGGACAGGTCACCGGTCTCGAGGTCCTCGACGTCTCATCCGTGTTCGACGCCGACGGCCGGTTCAACCCCAAGATGATCGACGGAACCGAGCGGGTCATCCCATGCGACTCGGTGATCATCGCGATCGGACAGTCGCCCGACCTGTCGTGGATGCGTCCGGAGGACGGCCTCGAGACCGGGCCGGGTGGGACGATCCGGGTCGACTCCGAGTCCCTGGCGACCAGCGACGGGAGGATCTACGCGGGCGGCGACGTCGCCTTCGGCCCGCGCAACCTGATCGATGCGATCGGCGACGGCCGGCGCGCTGCGGCCTCGATCCATCGGCAGATCGCGGGCGCCGAGCCGCCCCGGCCGACGCTCTCGAACCGCCGGATGCTGCCGATCGTCTCAGTCAATCGGGGTGCGGGCGGCCGCACGTACACCGAGCGCGATCGCGTCCCCGTTCCCGCCGAGCCCACCGGCCGCCGGATCGGCTCGCCGGAGGTGGAGCTCGGTTACACGGAGGCGGAGGCCCGCGAGGAGGCCGGCCGATGCCTGCAGTGCTTCCTCAACATCATGCTCGACGAGACCCGGTGCATCCTGTGCCGGGGATGCGTGGACGTGTGTCCGGAGCGGTGCATCCGGATCCTGCCCGCCGAGCAGGTCGCCGGGATCGAGGTGCACGAGCCGTCGAGCGTCCTGGTGATCCAGGAGGAGCTGTGCATCCGCTGCGGGCTGTGTGTGGACCGCTGCCCCACGGACGCGCTGTCGCTCGAGGGCTGGTCGGAGGCGTCCTCGGCGCCGGTCGCGCTCGAGCTGGTGCCGCGGTGAGATGAGGCCGATGTCGTCGAACGGGCGGAAGCTGCGGGACCGGGAGTGGTACAAGGCGCTGCTGCATCCGGGCGAAACGTTCCGCGAGAGCGAGGTCTACCGCTCGGCGATCCGACACCCCAGGCCCGATACGCCGCGCGGCCGGGCGCTGACGTCGTTCCAGAGCTTCTTCCTGCACATCTATCCGGTGAAGGTCCCGGCCGCCGTCGCCAGGACCAGGACCACGCTCCGGCTCGGATTCATCGCGACGGTGCTCTTCGCGATCCTGTTCGTCTCCGGGATGTACCTGATGTTCTTCTACCACCCGGCCGTCCCCGACGCGTACTTCGACATGCATACGCTCGCGACGTCGGTCACGTTCGGGCAGTTCGTCCGCAACGTGCATCGCTGGTCGGCGCACCTGATGGTGGTCGTGGTGGCGCTGCACCTCCTGCGGGTCTTCTACTCCGGGGCGTACCGGGCGCCGCGACAGTTCAACTGGGTGATCGGCGTCGGCCTGTTCGTCGTCACCCTGCTGCTGTCGTTCACCGGCTACCTGCTGCCGTGGGACCAGCTCGCGTTCTGGGCCATCACCGTCGGGACGAACATCGCCGGCTACGTGCCGCTCCTCGGCGGCCACGTTCGTTCGCTCCTGCTCGGCGGGAGCGACGTGACCGGAGACGCGCTGTTGCGCTTCTACGTGCTGCACATCTACCTCTTGCCGACCCTGATGGTGATCGGCATCGCCATCCACGTCTGGCGCGTCCGAAAGGACGGGTTCGCGGTCCAGGACCGCGTGGAGGAAGAGCCCGTGCACCTCGAGGAGTCCGAGGCGAAGGAGGTGGCCGATGTCCGCTCGTGAGCCCGAGCCGCGATTCCGCCTCCTCGGGGTCGTCTCCAAGGAGGTCGAGCAGCAGCGGGACGAGGAGCTGCCCGAGGACGCGGTCTTCACGTGGCCGCACTTCCTGATCCGCCATGCGGTCGTCGCCGCCGGGGTGGTCGTCGTCGTGTTCGTGCTGGCGATCCTGTTCCAGGCGCCGCTGAAGGACATCGCGAACCCCAGCGAGACGCCGGACGTGGCGAAGGCGCCCTGGTACTTCGCCGGTCTCCAGGAGCTGCTCCACTGGCTCCAGCCGGTCGTCGCCGGCGTGCTCATCCCGGGCGCGGCGCTCACGTGGCTGGTCGCGCTCCCGTACCTGGACCGCGGACGCGGTTGGAGGATCCGGGACCGGAGGTTCGTCGTCGTGGTATTCACGGTCGTGGCGGTCGCCGCGCTCGTGCTGACCGTCGTCGGCACGTTCTTCCGGGGGCCGGAGTGGAGCTGGGTCTGGCCGTGGACCCACAACTACGCGGAGTTCTGACATGAGCGACGAGCACAGCGAGCAGGGCCCGCCCGAGGCGGGCGAGCCGAGCGCGCAGGGTCCCCAGCCCGATCGTCCGGGCGGCATGGATCGCCGACGGTTCATGAGCGGGGCGTGGAAGACGATCGGCGTCGTGCTGGTCGGGGAGGGCGTGTGGACCTCCTACGACCTGCTGAACCCGAAGTCGGCGGCGGGCGGGGGCGTGATCGACGCGGGACCGGTGAGCGACTTCGAGCAGGACGGCTCGGTCAGCTACTTCCTGAACGGGCGGTTCTACGTCACCAACCACCAGGGCGGGCTCCGAGCGCTCTACCAGAAGTGCCCGCACCTCGGTTGCCGGGTCCCGTTCTGCACGAGCTCCGGTCAGTTCGAGTGCCCCTGCCACGGGAGCGTCTACAACCTCATCGGCGAGTACCTGCGAGGGCCGACGCCGCGCGGCATGGACCGCTTCGAGATCTCGATCGAGAACGACCGGGTGATGGTGGACACGGGCGCGCTCGTCGAGGGGCCGCCGCGCGACGAGCTGACCGGGCCCTCCGAGCCGGCCGGGCCGTCCTGCGTGACGACGCAGGGCGATTCGTCGCCGGCGGGTGCCTAGGAGTCCCGACATGGGAGAGAAGATCCGCGACGACCCCGCGCTGGAGCGTTCGACGCGGCGATGGCAGACATCGGGCATGGTCGTGTTCCTCCTCCTCGTCCTCGCCTTCCCCGTCTACCGGCTGACCGAGGGAGGGCGCCTGGACGACGCGCGGGCGTCGGAGCATGCCGCGCAGATCGCGGCGGGGCGGCAGCTCTGGTCGCTCAACTGCTCGAGCTGCCACGGGGCGCAGGGAGAGGGCGTGGACGCGCCCGCGCTGAACTCCCAGGAGTTCCTGCAGAGCGTCTCGGACCGGCAGATCCACGGCATCGTGGCCGGCGGGATCCCGGGCTCGGCGATGCCCGCCTGGCTGGACGAGTACGGCGGACCGCTCACCGATCAGCAGATCGCCGCCCTCGTCGCCTTCGTCCGGTCCTGGGAGCCGACCGCGCCGAGCGTTCCCGACTGGCGGACCCCGTCCGGAGTCGCCGTGATGCGGGCGATGGCCGGCGCTCGGACCCGGCGCCGCATCGTGGCCGCCGTGCCGCTCGTGCTGGCGATGACCGCGTGCGTGGCGCAGGGTCAGAACCCGGCGGCGTCGCGCACGGTCGTGTTCATCCCCGGATCGGGCGCCGCGGAAGGGCCCGCTCTGTTGGGGTACGACGACCCGTCGAAGTCCGGCTCGGTGGTCTCCGTCGCCCTGGGCACCACCTCGCCCAGTCAGATGACGATCGAGCTGTCCCAATCGGTGGCGCCCCAGGGCAGCGTCTCCTTCCTGGTCACCAACACCGCGGCCGAGACCCACGAGTTCGTGGTCCTGCAGACCGACCAGCCCGCCGATGCCTTCCCGGTCGTGTCCTTCGAGGGGGAGGCCAACCGCATCGACGAGGAGGCCACCGGCGTCATCAACGTGGGCGAGACCGGCGACATGGAGGCCGGTGCCGTCCAGATGCTCACGCTGGACCTGCCGCCCGGTCACTACGCCGTGGTCTGCAACCTGCCGGGCCACTACGCCGCCGGGATGCACCAGGACTTCTGGGTCACCCCGACGGGGTCGACCCCGGTCTCCGTCGCCCTGGGCACCACCTCGCCCAGTCAGATGACGATCGAGCTGTCCCAATCGGTGGCGCCCCAGGGCAGCGTCTCCTTCCTGGTCACCAACACCGCGGCCGAGACCCACGAGTTCGTGGTCCTGCAGACCGACCAGCCCGCCGATGCCTTCCCGGTCGTGTCCTTCGAGGGGGAGGCCAACCGCATCGACGAGGAGGCCACCGGCGTCATCAACGTGGGCGAGACCGGCGACATGGAGGCCGGTGCCGTCCAGATGCTCACGCTGGACCTGCCGCCCGGTCACTACGCCGTGGTCTGCAACCTGCCGGGCCACTACGCCGCCGGGATGCACCAGGACTTCTGGGTCACCCCGACGGGGTCGACCCCGGTCTCCGTCGCCCTGGGCACCACCTCGCCCAGTCAGATGACGATCGAGCTGTCCCAATCGGTGGCGCCCCAGGGCAGCGTCTCCTTCCTGGTCACCAACACCGCGGCCGAGACCCACGAGTTCGTGGTCCTGCAGACCGACCAGCCCGCCGATGCCTTCCCGGTCGTGTCCTTCGAGGGGGAGGCCAACCGCATCGACGAGGAGGCCACCGGCGTCATCAACGTGGGCGAGACCGGCGACATGGAGGCCGGTGCCGTCCAGATGCTCACGCTGGACCTGCCGCCCGGTCACTACGCCGTGGTCTGCAACCTGCCGGGCCACTACGCCGCCGGGATGCACCAGGACTTCTGGGTCACCCCGACGGGGTCGACCCCGGTCTCCGTCGCCCTGGGCACCACCTCGCCCAGTCAGATGACGATCGAGCTGTCCCAATCGGTGGCGCCCCAGGGCAGCGTCTCCTTCCTGGTCACCAACACCGCGGCCGAGACCCACGAGTTCGTGGTCCTGCAGACCGACCAGCCCGCCGATGCCTTCCCGGTCGTGTCCTTCGAGGGGGAGGCCAACCGCATCGACGAGGAGGCCACCGGCGTCATCAACGTGGGCGAGACCGGCGACATGGAGGCCGGTGCCGTCCAGATGCTCACGCTGGACCTGCCGCCCGGTCACTACGCCGTGGTCTGCAACCTGCCGGGCCACTACGCCGCCGGGATGCACCAGGACTTCTGGGTCACCCCGCGCCCCTGAGGCCCGACCCCGCGGTCGGAGCGGTCAGCCGACCGGCTCGATCCGGAGATCCGTGTGCCGCGCGATGGCGTCGAAGTCCCGGTTGTCGTGCAGCAGACTAGCGCCCGCTCGGATCGCGACCGCCGCGATCAGGCAATCCGTCATCTTCCGGATGGTCTCGCCCGCCCCCCAACACTGACGGTAGATCCGGGCCGCCTCCTCGTACCCATGAAGGCCGAGAAGGGGAACGACCGGGTACTCGAGGATCGTCCCGCGGATCGTGGTGGCATCACGCTCCGTTCGAGCGCCCGCGAGAAGCTCCATGACGACGATCTCGCTGGTCACGAGGTCCGCGTCCTCCTCCACGAGGCTTCGCAGCGCGTGATGCATCGGCGAAGTCGATCCGCGCAGGAACTCCACCCAGGCGCTCGAGTCGGGCAGGATCACAGCTTCTCGACGACGCGACCACCGCGCATCTCATCCAGGTCCCCGCTCCAGCCGATCCCTTCGAGAGCCAGCGTCTTCTGCTTCCGTCCCTGTGCCCGGGCGGCGTACCGGAGGGCGAAGTCGATCGCCTCGCGCTTGGTGCGGAGCCCGTACAGATCCATGACCCGACGAAGCAGCCCCTCGTCGACCACCACGTTCGTTCTCACCTTCCGCCCCATGTCTCCACCCTAGCACCGACATACACCTCGATGTGTACGCGAGGCGTCAGCGTTCATCGATCCGACGCGGCGCGGCGGGAATGGGACGTCATCGACTCGCTCCGGTTCCTCCGCCGTGACGCCGAGGGAGCCGGCCACAGCCTGAGCGGCCCGCCGTAGACTGAGCGCGAAACCCGGCCCGAACCCACCTGGGAGGCATCCACGATGGCCAAGTACGTCTACGACTTCTCCGAAGGCAACAAGGACATGAAGGACCTCCTCGGCGGCAAGGGGGCCAACCTCGCCGAGATGACCAACATGGGCCTACCGGTTCCGCACGGCTTCACCGTGTCCACGCAGGCGTGCCTGGCCTACCTCGCGAACGGCGACTTCCCCGACGGACTGATGGAAGAGGTCGAGACGCATCTGCAGACCCTGGAGTCCGCCATGGGCAAGAGGCTCGGCGACGCCGAGGATCCGCTGCTCGTCTCCGTCCGCAGCGGCGCGAAGTTCTCGATGCCGGGGATGATGGACACGGTCCTGAACCTCGGCGCGGGCGAGCACTCGCTCGAGGGCCTGGCCAAGCAGTCCAACGGTGACTGGCGCTTCGCCTGGGACGCGTGCCGCCGGTTCGTCCAGATGTTCGGCAAGATCGTCATGGACGTGCCGGGCGAGGAGTTCGAGCACGCGCTCGACCGCGCGAAGCAGGCCAAGGGCGAGGGCGCGAAGGACACGGACCTCGACGCCGACGACCTCAAGGCGCTGCACGGCGAGTTCCTCGATATCTACAAGCGCCACACGGGCAGCGACTTCCCGACCGAGCCGCGCGAGCAGCTGCGGCTGTCGATCGAGGCCGTCTTCCGCTCCTGGAACGGCAAGCGGGCCCGCGACTACCGCCGCCAGAACAAGATCAGCGACGACCTCGGTACCGCCGTGAACGTCCAGGCCATGGTGTTCGGCAACCGGGGGATGGACTCGGGGACCGGGGTGGCGTTCACGCGCGACCCGAGCACCGGCGAGAAGCTCCCCTACGGCGACTACCTGGAGAACGCGCAGGGCGAAGACGTCGTGGCGGGCATCCGGAACACGAAGCGCATCGAGCAGCTCGAGGAGCTCGACCCGAGCTCGTACCACCAGCTCATCGGCGTCATGGAAACGCTCGAGGGCCACTACCGCGACATGTGCGACATCGAGTTCACGATCGAGAAGGGCAGGCTCTGGATCCTGCAGACGCGGATCGGCAAGCGGACCGCCCTCGCCGAGTGGGTCATGGCCTACGACATGCTCGAGGAGGGTCTCGTCGACGAGGACACCGCCCTGCTGCGCGTCGACGCCAACCGTCTCGAGGAGCTGTTCAAGCGCCGCGTGAAGGCGGGCGGCGCCGAACCGATCGCCCGCGGCCTGAACGCCTCGCCGGGCGCGGCCATCGGCGGCGTCGTGTTCTCGGCGGACGAGGCCGAGGAGCGGGCCAAGGGCGGGGACAAGGTGATCCTCGTCCGGCGCGAGACGACCCCCGACGACTACCACGGCATGATCGCCTCGCAGGGGATCCTCACGAGCGCCGGCGGCACCAACTCACACGCGGCCGTCGTCGCCCGCGGGGAGGGCATCCCGGCCGTCTGCGGGGCCGACTCGATCAAGCTCGACCCGTCCACGCGGTCGTTCACGGCAAACGGCACCACCGTGCACGAGGGCGAGGTCGTCACGATCGACGGCTTCACGGGCAACGTGTTCGTGGGCGAGCTGCCGCTCGAGGAGTCGGTGCTGGAGAAGGCCCGCTCGGGGGACTCGGCGGCGCAACGGGAGCGGATCTGGAAGGCGTTCGAGCGCCTCATGGCGCACGCCGACGCCCGCCGGCGCCTCCGCGTCCGCGCCAACGCCGACACCCCCGACCAGTCGGAGAACGCGAGGGCCCGCGGCGCCCAGGGGATCGGCCTGTGCCGCACCGAGCACATGTTCCTGGGCCAGGAGCGCGTGGCCGCCGTCCAGCAGATGATCTTCGCCGAGACGGCCGAGGAGGAGCAGCAGGCCTACGACGTCCTGCTTCCGCTGCAGCGCGGCGACTTCGTCGGCATCTTCCGGGCCATGGACGGGCTCCCCGTCACGGTCCGCCTCCTCGACCCGCCGCTGCACGAGTTCCTGCCGAACCAGGTCGACCTCGCCGTCGGGGTGGCCCGCGCCGAGGAGCGCGGGGAGAGGTCGATCATGTTGCGGGACGAGCAGATTCCTCTCGACGACGCGAAGGCCATCCTGCGAAAGGTGAACGAGCTCCACGAAGCCAACCCCATGCTCGGCCTGCGCGGGGTGCGCCTGGGGATCGTGAAGCCGGGGCTGTACGCGATGCAGGTCCGGGCCATCTGCGAGGCGGCCGCCCAGGTCAAGAAGGAGGGGGGCGACCCGCAGGTCGAGATCATGATCCCGCTCGTGGCGACCCGCGCCGAGCTCGAGCAGATGCGGGCCGAGCTCGAGCCCGTGGCCAGGGACGTCCTGGAGCGCGAGGGCGTCGAGCTCGACCATCTCGAGTGGGGCACGATGATCGAGGTGCCGCGCGCGGCGGTCACCGCCGGCGAGATCGCCGAGGTCGCCGAGTTCTTCTCCTTCGGGACCAACGACCTGACGCAGATGGGGTTCGGCTTCAGCCGGGACGACATCGGCAAGTTCGTCGGCATGTACGAGGAGCGCAAGCTCGTGCCGGCCAACCCCTTCGTGACCATCGATCGCCCGGGCATCGGGCGCCTGATGCGGATCGCGGCCGAGGAGGGCAAGGCGGCGAACCCGAAGCTGCACCTCGGCATCTGCGGCGAGCACGGCGGCGACCCCGCGAGCGTCGTGTTCTGTCACGAGGTGGGGCTCGACTACGTGAGCTGCTCACCCTTCCGGGTCGAGACCGCCCGGCTGGCTGCGGGGCAGGCCGTGGTCGGCTCGGCGGAGTCCGCCTCTAAGTAGCCGAATCCCCCGCGTTCCGCCGCATCACCCCCTCGACGGGTGATGCGCGCGGGCGCACGCCCGCACTATCCTCGCTCGTCTCCCCGCCTCCCCGCGAGCAAAGGAGGTGGTGTCTCGTGCGGATCACGGCACGGCCGCGATCCCGGATCGGGCGATTCGGGATGCGCGCGCTCTCCACGGTTCTCGCGCTGCTGCTCCCGTTCCTGCTGGCCTTCCACTGGGCCAACCTCGGGTGGCGCGACAAGCACTACAACTACCCGGCGCGGCCCAACGGGTACACCCAGATCGTCAACCGGTTCGGGCAGCCGTGCAGCGCAGCCGCGCACGCCATCTCGATGAGCTGGGTCGCGGCCGACACCGGCGCCACGTACACGATCCGGTTCCACCGCAAGCTCGGCGGGTACCCCACCGAGATGGTCGGGAACAAGGGGGGGTCCTCGACCAACCTCGACAACGACGTCTACGGACACCTCCAGAACGCACACCTGCAGCCGTACATCCGGCACGGCATCTACGGCTACCTGTGCCGGACGATCCGCGGCAGCACGACGCAGTGGAGCACCCACGCGTTCGGGATCGCGGTCGACGTCTCCTCCGCGGCCGAGCCGTTGGGTCAATGCACGTCGACGGTGAATCGCAACACGGCCTCGATCTGGCAGGGCCACAACTGGTACTGGGGTCTCGCGTTCTGCGACCCCATGCACTTCCAGTACGCGACCGGGTACTGAGCCCGGCCGCCCGACCGAGAGGGGTGACGAGATGAAGCGCAGATACGCGGTGGTGCTCGGGATCGCGCTCGGCCTGGTGGGCTCGATCCTGGGCTTCGCCACGGTGGCCCGCACCGAGCCGCAGGATCGGCCCTCCGACGCCCAGACCGGACCTCGGGTCCCCAAGGACACCGGGGCGGGGGAGTACCTGATCCCCGTCGTCGGCGGCGTCTACCCGTCCAAGGGCGAGGCGGTCGCCGCGAACGAGCAGATGATCTTCGGCGACGTCCAGGGCTACTACGTCGCCCCCTTGTCGCAGTTCGGGGGGCTGGCCGAGCGGCTGGGCGTCACGGACGGATACGCGCTCGTGTCCGTGTTCCGGACGGAGGAGGGAGCGCAGGAGTTCGTGGACATGGCGGCGTCGTTCGGCCTGCCGGCAACGGTGGTCCCGGACCGCGTGGAGAGCTTCGGCGGCGTGTACGTGGGCTTGGGCCAGGAGGAGAATCTCGAGGGGACCGGACCCCTGTCGGGACCGATCCCCGCGTCGCTCCGCGCCCCGGGGTCGGCAGGGTGATCCGAACCCGCGGCATCGTGCTCGCGCTCGTGGCGCTCGCCGCGTGCGTGAGCTCGAGCGGGTCGAACCCCGGCGACGAGCGACCCGAGTGCCAGATCCGGTTCGCCGCACCGTCCGGGTTCGACGCGCTCGAGACGTTCGAGGAGGACTACCCGGACCACATCGGCGTGCGCCTGGGATACCGGGACGACGAGCGGAGGGAGTTCCACGTGCTCGTGGGCATCCCGGGGGAGATCGGCGAGGGACTGCCGACCGCGGGTGACCTGGATCTCCGGGACGGCCTGACCGGGGTCCTCGTGGGCCGCGACGAGGTCTGGATCGTGGTCTGGAACGAGCACGACATCTGCGACCCCCGCGCCGTGATCGGCAACGGGTTCACCCGCGAGACGTTCGTCGCGGCCCTGGCGGACGCCGGGCTGATGTGAGGAGGCGCCTCCCCCTCGGCGCGGTGAGGAGGAGGCATGAAGAAGTGGTGCGTGCTCGCGGCCCTGATGGTCGGTCTGAGCTCGGCCCCGGCGCAGGCGAAGACCGTGACGATCGCCGCCTCGCCCAACCCGGCACCGGTGGCGGCTCACGTGCGGCACACCGTCGTCGTGGGCGCGATGGGACGGCTCGACGCCTGGGTGAGCGCGACGGGGTTCCGGCAGCCCGGTTCGGGAACGCTGCCGCCGGGCGTGTGGTCGTTCGAGTGTTGTCCGAGTCAGGTCGCGGGCACCTCCGCATGGCACTATCGCTCGCTGGGGCTCGTCCCCCCGGGCTCCTACCGGTTCAACGCGGTCGCGAGGACGAGAGGGAACTACGTCTCGACCGCGTGGGTGGCGAGCGGCTCGGCGAGCGTCTCGATCCGGATCTCCTGAGGATCGAGAGGTCGTTGGAACCGTGGGGTCGCTGTCGATGCCGTTGCTAGCATCGCCCCATGGGCGCGATCCGCCGACACCCCGTGCTGGTCGCCCTGGGTGGTCTGGCGGTCGCGGGGCTGCTCGTCGTCGGGCTCACGGCCTTCGCCGTGTGGCGAGCGGCGCACACCGACGACGCCAGCCACATCGATCGCGCCGACGTCATCCTCGTCCTCGGCGCCGCGGAGTACGACGGCGACCCCTCACCCGTGTTCGAGGGGCGCCTGCGGCACGCCGCCCTGCTGTACCGCGAGGGCCACGCCTCCACCGTGCTGGTGCTCGGGGGCTCGGCGCCCGGCGATCGAACGTCCGAGGCCGAGGCGGGACGGGACTGGCTGATCCAGGACCAGAGCCTGCCGGCCGAGGCGGTCGTCGCGTCGCCGGTCGGCGGGACGACGCTGGAGAGCCTGGAGGCCGCGGCCGAGTGGATGCGCGGCCGCGGCCTCGACTCCGCGTTCCTGGTCTCCGATCCCTGGCACAACCTCCGCGTGCGCCGGATGGCGTCGGACCTGGGGATCCAGGCGTACGTGTCGGCCACGTGGCAGTCGGCGGCGCGGACGGAGCGGACCCGGTTCGAGGGCTACGCCCGAGAGACGTTCGCCTACCTCGCCTACCGCGTGCTCGGCCACTGAGGCCGCGGGTCCGCGTCGCCGGTTACGTCACCGTCAGGGTGCCGGTCATCGAGGCGTGGAACCGGCAATGGAAGGCGTAGGTTCCGGGGTCGAGGCCGATCCGCACGTCTTCGACCGTCCCGGGCTGGAGCGTGACGTCGATGCTCGTTCCGTCGACGGTGAACGAGTGCGGGGTGCCGGCGTTGGCGTTCTCGACGTGGAGCACGGTCCCGGAGGCGGCCTCGACGCTCGTGGGGGCGAACGCGAAGTTGTCCGCCGTGAGGTCTCCCTGCATGCCGCCCGAGCCCTGTCCGCCGTCGTTGCCCGAGCCTCCGCCGCCGTTCCCGTAGTCGTATCGGCCGCCGCCACCGCCGCCGTACGCCCCCCCGCCTCCCCCGGACGAGCCCGTCGAGCCCGTGCCAGCGGTGGCGCTCGAGCCGGAGCGCGCGCCGGTACTGGCGGCCGCCCCGCTCCCGTCGTCGTTCGCGCACGCGGCGCCGAGCAGGGCGACGGCGGCCAGGACCGCGGCGACGGACGTCCGGATGTGGACAACGGTCATGGGAGGCGCTCCTCGGTGGGTTGGTCGACGAGGGTAGTACGCACCGGGTCGGCCCGTGGCTTCCGCGACCGGACGGGTCGTCGACCGGCGCTACCATCAAGCCGTGGTCACCCCCCGCGAGCGCACCGAGGAGATCGAGCGCGACACGCTGTCGCCGAACGCGACGCTCGCCTCGGCCAGCAAGGGCCGCGAGACCGAGGAGCCCCCGGACCCGCTCCGGACCTGCTACCAGCGCGACCGCGACCGGATCGTGCACTCCAAGGCTTTCCGCCGGCTCAAGCACAAGACGCAGGTGTTCCTCGCGCCCGAGGGTGACCACTACCGGGTCCGGCTGACGCACACGCTCGAGGTCAGCCAGATCGCGAGGACCGCCGCTCGCGCCCTCCGGCTGAACGAGGATCTCACCGAGGCCATCTCGCTGGGTCACGACCTGGGGCACACGCCGTTCGGGCACCTCGGCGAGCAGGCGCTGACGCCGTTCCTGGGACGGCCGTTTCGCCACAACGAGCAGAGCCTGCGGATCGTGGACCACCTGGAGAACGACGGCCGGGGCCTGAACCTGTCGTGGGAGGTTCGCGACGGCATCGTCAACCACACGTGGTCGATGCCGCAGCCCGCGACGCACGAGGCCCAGGTCGTCCGGTTCGCCGATCGGATCGCGTACATCAACCACGACGTGGATGACGCCGTGCGCGCCGGCGTCCTGGAGGAGGGCGAGCTCCCGGCCGAGGCGCTCGACGTCTTGGGGCAGACGCACTCGGCTCGGATCAACACGCTCGTCACGGACCTCGTCGAGCACTCGGGGGACGGAGCGGAGATCGGGCTCTCCGGCGAGCGCTTCCGGGCCCTCGACGTGCTCCGGGATTTCCTGTTCGACCGCGTCTACCTGCGGGACGAGGCCCGCGTGGAGCAGGACAAGGCGATCGGGCTGGTGCGAACGCTGTTCGCCCACTACCTCGAGCATCCCGAGGCGGTTCCGGAGGAGTACCATCGCGCACCGGGAGACCTTCCGACCCGCGTCGCCGACTACATCGCCGGCATGACGGATCGGTTCGCCCTCCGGGCCTACGAACGCCTCTACCTTCCCCAGGGCTGGCTCCTGTAGCGGCGCGCGTTCGACAGCAGGGATCGACGAGGGGAAGGGATCGAGGTGGCGGGCCGGATCCGGGACGAGGACGTCCAGGCCGTCAAGGAGCGCACCGACATCGTCAAGCTCGTGTCGGGCTACCTGACCCTGAAGAAGACGGGGCACGACGCGTTCGGCGGGCTCTGTCCGTTCCACACCGAGAAGACGCCGTCGTTCTCGGTCTCGCCGGCCAAGGGGATGTACTACTGCTTCGGGTGCGGCGCCGGCGGCGACGCCATCCGGTTCCTGCGCGAGGTCGAGCACCTCGAGTTCGCGGAAGCGGTGGAGCGCCTGGCCAAGGATGCCGGCGTCACGCTCCGCTACGAGGGCGACTCTCCGGGGGAGCGGCGGGCCGCCGGCCGCCTGCAGTCCCTGCACCGGGCCAACGAGGAGGCGGCGGCGCTGTACCACCGCACGCTGCTCGAGGGCCGCGAGGGCGAGGAGGCTCGCGCCTATCTGGCCGAGCGCGGGATCGACCGGGACGCCGCCGAGACGTTCGGCGTCGGCTACGCACCGCGCTACCCGGACTTCCTCCTGCGAAGGCTCACCCGTTCCCTGTCGTCGGAGCTGCTCGTCGACGCCGGGCTGGCCATCCGCGACGGCGAGGGCAACGTCCGCGACCGGTTCCGCGGCCGCATCACGTTCCCCGTGCACGACCTGTCGGGCAAGTCGGTCGGGATCGGCGCCCGGATCCTGCCCGGCGGGAGGGAGGAGGGGCCGAAGTACCTCAACTCGCCGGAGACGCCCGTGTACCGCAAGAGCGAGGTGCTCTACAACCTGCACCGGGCCAAGGCCGCCGTCGCCCGGAGCGGCGAGATCTTCGTCGTCGAGGGGTACACCGACGTCATCGCGATGGCCCTCGCCGGGATCGAAACCGCCGTCGCGACGTGCGGGACGGCGCTCGGCGAGGGGCACTTCCGCCTCGCGTCTCGCTTCGCGCAGCGGATGGTGCTCGCGTTCGACTCCGACGAGGCCGGCGCCCGGGCGGCCGAGCGCGCCTTCCAGTACCTGGAGACCTACCCGCTCCGGCCGGTCGTCCTGATCCTGCCCGAGGGCCAGGATCCCGCGGACTTCTGCCGGTCCCACGGCGGGGAGGCGCTCCGCGAGCTGGCGCGGGGGGCCATCCCCCTCGTCGAGTACATGCTCCTGCGAACGGTGAACCGCCAGGATCTGTCGACCGTCGAGGGCCAGAGCGCCGCGGTGGCGGCAGCCCTGCCCATGCTGGAGCAGCTGCGCGATCCCGTTCGGCAGTCGGAGTACGCGCACACGCTCGCTGAGCTCGCCGGCGTGACCGAGTCCTCCGTGGTGATGGCGCTCGACCGGCGGATGGCCGGCCGGCCCGTCGAGGTGCAGCAGGCGATCAAGCGCGCCTCCGCTCAGGAACGGGTGGAGCGAGAGATGCTGCACCTGCTCGCGCGCGACGTCGAGATTTTCGCGGCGTTCTCGAAGCGCCTTGCCCCGGAGCACTTCCAGACGGCGCGCAACCGGGACCTCCTGTCGCTTCTGCTCGAGACGGACGGCGAGGTCGGCGGCTTCGTGGCGCGCTCGCAGGACGACAAAGCCGTGCGCGCGTTGTCCGCGCTCGCACTCGCGCCGATCGACGGGGAGTCGTCGGTCTCGTACGCGGAGAGCGTGTGGAAGCGGTTGCAGGAGTTCGATCTGAAGCGCAAGAGCGCCGCGCTTCGCCTGCGGCTGCAGAAACTGAACCCCACGACCGATCCTACGTACGACGAGCTCTTCCAGCAGCTGATCGCGATCGACGGCGACCTTCGGCGTCTCCGCGAGCGGGGCACCGTCGACGCTTGACGCCGACGTGGGCGCCGCGGATTCGGGCTCGTACACTCTGCGGCATCCTCGACCCCCCGACGGGAGCGACGTGGTGACGGAAGCGGCCCGCGATCTGGGCTTGGAAGAAGCGAAGGAAGCGATCACCGCTCGAGGACGCGAGCGAGGGTTCGTGACATCGGAAGACCTCCTCGAAGCGGTACCGGTCGACGACTTCACCCCCGAGCAGATCGAGGACTTCCTCACGCAGGTCGAGGAGCACCTGCGGGGCGAGGGGATCGAGGTCATCGAGGTCCCCGGCGACGAGGTCGACGGCGCGGTCCAGCGACAGATCGACGTCGACCTGCTCAAGGCGCCGACCAACGACCCGGTCCGGATGTACCTCAAGGAGATCGGGAAGGTCCCGCTGCTCACAGCGGCGCAGGAGATCGACCTGGCCCGACGGATCGAGGCCGGCGAGATCGCCACGGAGCTCCGCGAGGCCCTCGAGGAGGACGGCCGGGTCGACGGGAAGCGTCTGCGCACCGTGGCCGAGTCCGTCGTGGCGATCCGGGAGCACCAGATCGAGAAGTTCGGCAAGGTGGAGGGGATCGGACGCGACAAGGTCTCTAAGTCCTACAAGCCACGGACCCGCGAGGACCTCGACGACTTCCTCCGGCGCGTCGAGCGCGACGGCCAGCTCGCCAAGCGCAAGCTGATCGAGGCCAACCTCCGGCTCGTGGTCTCGATCGCCAAGCGCTACGTGGGCCGGGGGATGCTGTTCCTCGACCTGATCCAGGAGGGCAACCTCGGCCTGATCCGGGCGGTCGAGAAGTTCGACTACTCCAAGGGCTTCAAGTTCTCCACCTACGCGACGTGGTGGATCCGCCAGGCCATCACGCGGGCCATCGCCGACCAGGCGCGCACGATCCGCATCCCCGTGCACATGGTCGAGACGATCAACAAGCTCGTGCGGATCCAACGGCAGCTCCTGCAGGACCTCGGCCGAGAGCCGACGCCCGAGGAGATCGGCCGCCAGATGGGGATCCCCGCGGACAAGGTCCGCGAGATCCTCAAGGTGTCGCAGGAGCCGGTGTCCCTCGAGACGCCGATCGGCGAGGAGGAGGACTCACACCTCGGCGACTTCATCGAGGACTCGGACGCCGTGGTGCCGGTCGATGCTGCCAGCTTCATCCTGCTGCAGGAGCAGCTCGAGGCCGTTCTACACACGCTGTCCGAACGCGAGAAGAAGGTGATCCAGCTCCGCTTCGGTCTCCTCGACGGCCACCCCCGGACGCTCGAGGAGGTCGGCCGGGAGTTCGGCGTGACGCGCGAGCGGATCCGCCAGATCGAGTCGAAGACGCTCTCCAAGCTCCGCCACCCCAGCCGGTCGCAGAAGCTCCGCGACTACCTCGAGTAAGGCGAGCGGAACCAGGAGGCGGCGGGTGCCGCCGGGCTCAATTCATCGACAGGTCGTCGACGTCGGCCACCATGCGCCGCTGGATCGTCGCGCGTGCCCGCTGGATCGCCTCGACGCCCATGGTGCCGGCGCGTCCGGCGAGACCGGCGAGACGTTGCGACGACGGATGACGCAGCATCGCCGCCCGGACGCCGCTCGGGCGCCCGTCCCCCTGCTGCCGCACCATGCGCCGGCCGATGAGATAGCCGAGCACGACCCCGACGACCAACCCGATCCTGAATCGCATCGGGCCAAGCCTAGCCCATCGGGGCCGACAGGGCGCGTTGGTAGACTGCCTGGGCTCGTTCCGGGGTAGCTCAATTGGCAGAGCGGCGGACTGTTAATCCGTAGGTTGAGAGTTCGAGTCTCTCCCCCGGAGCTGGAACACCGCAGGTAGACGCCTATGTCGAGCCGCTCGCGGTCGGGCCGACGGGATGTTTCCTGTGCTGGTCCCGCGGCGGTATGGTCACGGTGGTTGACCAAATGCGTTCGACGCGACCGCGCCCAACCCGGCCGCTTCGTTCAGCCCAATGGCGAGGCCCAGGCGTCTGGGTCCCGTCAGATCGATCTTCATGATCACGGTGGTGGACCGGCCGGTGAGTCCCTTGGTTCACCCCAGCAGGTGGGGTGCGGCTACTGAGGCACGCCGTCCTGGAGCTCGATCGTCTTGCTCCGGGCGCCTCGACAGCCCGGCGACCTGGCCACCTTCACGTAGAAGAAGCCGTCGCGGAAGCCGGTGTTCCCCATCGACCACTCGCCGTGGGTGCCCTGTTGCTCGGACGTGTCGGAGCCCAGCCGATCGTCGACGCTCGGGTCCGGTTCGTCTCCCTGCTGCTCGAACAGCGTGACCCGGCGGTCGCCCAGGCACGAGTGGTTCTCGCTGAAGATCTTGCCCTGGAAGTCGCCGTTGGGACCTCGGATCGTGACCCTGGTCGCCGCCGCCGTACCGGCCTCGGCGACGCCGGCGCCGATGAGCGCGCCGGATGCCAGCACGCCGACGACTGCCGCTATCCATCTCCGCTTCATGAACCCTTCCCCCTCCCTCGTCCAGCCCGAGGCGCAGTCTGCACGATCCTGGCCTACGAGGCCAGTCGCCCGCTCAGCGCGGCGACGACGCGCTCGGCCGTCGCCCGGTAGATCTTCGGGATCTCGAACGCCCAGAGGCCGCCGTCCGCGAACTCGATCCGCAAGTCCGCTTTGAGCGTGCCCCGCTCGAGCGCGGCGGACGCGACGGCGGCCCTCGGGGCGCGCGCGACGACCTCCGTCCCGACCTTCGGCTTGAGCGCACCCGGCTTGCCTCGTATGAGGACGATCTCGTGCTCCGTCAGAGCCACATATCCGACGGCGCCGAAGGGCGGCGCCCCCGCGAACGGCGGCCCGGCTGCGGCCATACCGATCATGCCGCCGACGACGCCCCCGACGGCGCCGGCGGCCGCGATGCCGGTCATCTTCTTCGTCATACCGTGAGGGCTCACGAACGTCCCTGCCACCTCCGGAGTGCCGAGGACCTCCGCCGCGCCCTTCGCCATCGCCGCCTCCTCGTCGTGACCCTCTCGGGTCGTCCGCTTCAACTCCTCGCGACCGACGACCGGTCGGCCAGGCACACGTCTCCCGAGGCCAGCGTCACCTGTCGTGCGATCGCGCGGTATCGGCCGGGGGCCCGGGTCCCGCGGACGACGAAGGCGCCCGCGTCGTTCGTAGTCGTCGTGCCGACCGGGCGCCACCGACCGCCCTCGCGGTGCTTCACCTTGACGGGGACGTTCACGGCGCACTCCGAGAAGCCGTCGGTGACGGTCACGACGCCCCTCGCCCGGCGGCCCACCGAGAGCGAGACCTCCCGCGCGTGCTCGAGCGGCGTGGGCGCCGGAGGATCGGCCTGGAGTCGGTACACGAGTGCGTCCCGACTCCCCGCCCCGGCCGCTGCACCCGCAACGACCGGCTTGCCATCCGATTGAACGGCGATCGCAGAGGCGTACTCGTTCACGGAGCTGTCGATCGCGACTCGGCCACCGTTCCCGAAGCTCGCGTCGAGGGATCCATCCGGGTTCAAGCGATCGACGATCACCGATGCGGGGTCGGTCGCCGAGCTCCCCGAGTATCCGGCGACCAGCATCTTGCCGTCGGCTTGCAGAGCAAGGGCATTGGTGAGACCTCCACCCTGGTCCACCATGACATGTCCGTTGCCGCCGAACGTCGTATCGGGCGAGCCGTCGGAGCTCAGCCGGTAGACGATGGAGCTCGACGATGTCGAGGACTGCGAATACCCGGCGACGACGATCTTCCCGTCCGCCTGCAAACCGACGGAGGTGAAGACCTCGGTTCCTCCCAGATCGATGGTCAGCAGGCCGTTGCCGGCGAATCCAGCATCGACCGAGCCGTTCGGGTTCAGCCGCAAGATGGTCGCTGCCTCACCGAGGGACGTGGTGCCGGCGACCAGGATCCTGCCGTCCGGTTGCACGGCGACCGATCTGGGGAACTCATAGCCGGCGCCTCCGAGAACACGCATGCCGTCCCCGTCGAAGGTGGTGTCGAAGGATCCGTCGGTGTTCAGGCGGTACACGACCACGTCGGAGGGAGAGCCTCTCTCACCCACCACGACGATCTTGCCGTCCGGCTGCAGGGCCACGGCGGCGGCGGAATCGTCGGGGCCGGTGTCGATGCCCAGCCGTCCGTCGCCGTCGAAGCTGTTGTCGAAGGACCCGTCGGGATTCAGGCGGTACACGACCACGTCGCCGTTCCCGGCGAGGTAGTAGCTGCCCGCCGCGACGATCTTCCCGTCCGGCTGCAGGGCAAGTGCGAAGGCGATCTCCTGGCCCCCACTGTCGATCACGACGCGACCGTCGCCGTCGAAGCTGGGGTCGAGCGCACCGCCGGCGGTCAGGCGATAGACGCCGGCATCGTCGTCTGCGATCCCGGCGAGGACGATCTTCCCGTCATCCTGGAGTCCCATCGCATACGCGTATTCGTATCCGCCATAGTCGATCGCGACCCTCCCACCCTGTCCGAACGTCGGATCGAGATCGCCCGCCGCCGCGAGCGCGGCCGTCGTGGTCGCCGCTGCGAACGCGAGCGCCGACGCCAGGGCGACCGTCGCGCCGCGGGAGGTTGCGTGGTGCGTTCTCCAGCTCACGGCTCGTCCTCCTTCCGGACCGATCCGGCGAACGCTTGCGTGACGTGCCCGACCGGCAGGCGGGCGCGCTCGGCGGCGGCCCGGACGTCGTCGGCCGACGCCGCCTCGAACAGCAGGAAGCATGTCTCGTCCTCGGGGACGAAGATCGAGCGCGCGCAGCGGACCGGTGTCCCCTCGCGGGTCAGCTCCTCCGCGCCGAGTTGCGCCCGCCTCGCGAGGCCGTCCGCAGCCGTGGCGCCGCTGCGCGGCACGTAGAGCTCCACGATGAACTCCCCCACGCGGCGACGGTAGGGCGAGAGAGAAGAGGTGCGAAATGCCGGAAACCCGGGACGTTTGGGAGGGTTACGGACGCGTGGCCAGCCGGTGCGCGAGCTCGGCGCGCGAGCGCACGCCGAGCTTGTGGTACGCCCGCGAGAGGTGCCGCTCGACCGTGTTCACCGTGACGAAGAGCGAGCGGGCGATCTCCTTGTTCGAACGCCCTGCGCCGGCGAGTTCCACCACCCGGCGTTCGGCAGGGGTGAGCTCGCCGGGCTGACGAGGGCGCCGGGCGCCGACGCGGCCGAGCTCGCGCCGTCCGAGGTCCGCCCAGCCCTCGGAGCCGAGCTCCTCGAACGCGGTCACGGCCAGCTCGAGCGTCCGTCGGGCCTCGCCCCAGCGGCGAGCGCGACGCAAGGCGCGCCCGAGGAACAGGTGCGATCGCGCCGCGTCGAACGCCAGGCCGAGCCGCCGGTACCCGTCCGCCGCCCCTCGGAGCTCAGCGACGGCTTCTTCGTTGCACTCCGACGCGATGCGAACGACGGCGTCGCACCTGGCGGCGGTCGTTCGGGCCCACGGGTGCCCCCGCCCGGCGCCAGTCAGCCGCCGGATCACGGCCCGCGCCGGCTCGAGCTCTCCGAGCTCGGCAAGCGCCTCGACCAGGTCGGGTGCGACGGGGAACACACCCGGCTCCTCGACGCCCTCGCGGAGCATGTGCTCCCAGGGTTCGCGCAGCCGATCGGCCGCCTCGACCGGATCCGAATTGAGGAGGGCCACGAGGCCGAGCGCTCGTTGCGACTCGAGCAGGTCCCAGCGCACGCCCGTTTCCATGGCCCGCTCGACGGCTTCGTCCGCCCATCGCCGGGCCTCGTCCGGTCGGCCGCGACCGGCGGCGTGGAGCGCTCGGCAGCGGCAGTGGATCTGCGGCAGCAACAGCGCGGCCTCGGAGGAGCCGCTCCACTCGTCGAGGATCTGCTCTGCCGCGTCCCACCGGCCTGCTCGGAGCTCCAGCTCGCACCGATGTACCTGGAGGACCACGTAGGACCTGGTCTCGCCGCGCTCGTCGGCGTCGTGGAGGGCGGAGTCGAGGAGCGCGCGCGCCGGCGGGATCTCTCCCCGCCACATGTGGCGCAGCGCGGCAACGCGATCGAGCGACCGGAACGGCTCGGGATCCCGGCCCGGAAGCTCGCTCGCGCGCCGACGGAGCCCGTCGATCGAGCGCCCGCGCAGGATCCTCGGCCAGGCGAGGCCGAACAGCGCGAGTCGCTCGTCGGCCGGGCTCGCGCCCCGGGCGCCGGTCACCGCCTCCGCCGCCCACGTTTCGGCCTCGGCGATCCTCTCGACGCGAGCGACCGAGGTGTGGATCGCGCGTCGCGCCTGGACGACCGAGCGGACCGCGGGATCCGCGACACTTTCCGCGAGCGCTCGATCGAAGTGCGCGTCGTACTCGTCGACATGCGACAGGAGGCCCTCCGTGAGCAGGAGGTGCGCCCGAGCGCGAGGGGTGCCGGAGGGCAGGACGTCGAGCCCCGCCGTGAGGAGCCCGGCCGCGCGATCGGGTTCCCCGACGATCGTGAGGCACGCGGCGAGCGCGAGCATCCGGTCGGGTCGGTCGAGGCTCTCCGATGGTGTCAGCCGGAGCGCATGCTCGGCCAGCTCGACGGCGTCCTCGACGGCACCGCGAGCCGTGGCAACCTCGGCCGCGGTCCCAACCGTCGCCGCGAGCGACGCATCCGGTCCCGTGCTCGACAACGCCAGGTGCCGGGCGCGCCGTTCGGGATCAGCCGCCGCGCCCGCGAGCAGCGTGTGCATGCGCCGGCGGTCGCCGGCCCGCGACTGGGAGCGCGCCGCGGCGCCGAGCAGCGGGTGCACCAGGCGCACGTGGTCGCGATCGACGAGCACGACGCCCGCGTCCAGCGCGCGATCGATCGCGTTCGGACCCACCAGCGCCGTGAGCTGGCTCGTCGTCAGCCCCCCGCCCAGCTCGATCGCGAGGACGAGTCGGCGCAGCGCGGACGGAAGTCGTGCCACACGAGCCTCGAGGAGCCCCTCGACGAGCTCGGGCAAGGCGATGTCCTCGCCGATCTGCGGCGGACCCGTTTCGGCCAGCAAGCGCCCGATCTCCAGTGCGAACAGCGGATTGCCCTGCGAGACCTCGAGCACGCGCCGCAGCACGCGCCGCGGGAGGACGAGCCCGAGTCGATCGGCGAGGAGCTGTCGAACGGCGCCGAAGCTCATCGGGCCGACGAGGATACGGTCTTCGCCAGCGGGCTCGAGCGCGTGCGTGAATCCGGACGCCCCGGTCAGCCGCTCCGTGAAGAGGAAGCGCACCGGATCGCCGCGGAGCCTGCGAGCGGCGAACGTGATCGCGTCGGCTGATCCGCCGTCGAGCCAATGGACATCGTCGATCGCGACCAACACGGGCGCCCGGGCGGCGATCGCCCGAAGTGCGTTCATGAGGCCGAGCGCGATCGCTCGGGGCTCGGGGGGAGCTCCCTCTGGGAGCGCGCGGAGCAGCGCCACCTCCAGCGCAATGCGTTGAGGGGCTGGCAGCGACCCCAGGACGTCGTCGCCGACATCCATCAGGAGGTCGGCGAGCGCGGCAAAGGCGAGTTGCCCTTCGCTCGAGCTCGGCCGCGCTTGGAGCACCGTGTGGCCGAGGCCGCGAGCGTCCTCGATCCCGGTTTCCCAGATCGTGGTCTTGCCCATGCCCGCCGGCCCGACGAGCGCGAGGACCTCGTCCGGCCCGTCGCTCTCGAGGAACGAGCGAACCGCCGCGAGCTCCTGCTCCCGGCCGATCATCGAAGCGCGCGAGCGTGGAGCATGGGCGCATCTAGCACGACGGGGCCGGGAGAGTCAAAGTCCACGCCCGATACCCATGTCGCCGGGCTATGACCCAAGGCTCGTCCAACCGATCGGCATGCTCTCGCGTGCCCAGGACGTCGTGATCCGCCCGTTCCGGGCGGCCGCCAGGTCCGCGAAACGGAGCGCAACGGGCTGACGGCCCTCGGCATCGCGCTCGTGCCGGTGCCCCAGCTCGAGGCGGCCTCATTCCTGTAGCCCGCTCACCGGCCGCGTGCGGGCTCGAGGTCCGGAGCCGTTCGGTAGCGTGTCGGCTCGATGCTGCTGACGATCACGTGCCGAACGCCGCCGGCGACCGATCTCGGGTTCCTGCTCCACAAGAACCCGAGCAACCTCCGCACGGTCGAGCTGTCCTTCGGCCGGGCCCACGTGTTCTACCCGGAGGCCTCCGAGGAGCGGTGCACGGCCGCCCTGCTCCTGGAGGTCGATCCGATCTCGCTCGTGCGCCGTGGCCGCGACCGCAGCGGGTTCGCGCTCGCCGAATACGTCAACGACCGCCCGTATGTGGCGTCGTCGTTCCTCAGCGTGGCGATCGCGAAGCTGTTCGGGACGGCGATGGCCGGGCGCAGCGAGGACCGGCCTCAGCTCGTGGACAGGCCGCTGCGGCTCGAAGCTCGGATGCCGGTGGTGCCGAGCGACGGGGGAGCGGAGCTCGTCCGCCGGCTGTTCGTCCCGCTCGGCTACGACGTGGCCGCCGAGCCGATCGCCCTCGACGAGCGCTTCCCGGCGTGGGGTGACAGCCGCTACCTCGACGTCAGGCTCACGGGATCCGTCCGGCTTCGCGATCTGCTCGGGCATCTGTACGTCCTGCTCCCCGTGCTCGACGACGAGAAGCACTACTGGGTGTCGCGCGCCGAGATCGATAAGCTGCTCGCTCGCGGCGAGGGCTGGCTGGCCGGACATCCCGAACGCGAACTGATCGCGCGGCGCTACCTTCGCCATCAGCCGCGACTGGCGCGCGAGGCGCTCGCACGGCTCGTCGAGGAGGACCAGCCCGATCCCGACGACGAGCAGACGCGGCGCGACCGGAGCGAGGAGGTTCTCGAGCGTGCGGTCGGCCTGAGGGACGAGCGGATCGCCAGGGTGGTCTCGGTGCTGAAGTCCGCCGGTGCCCGCCGCGTGCTCGATCTCGGCTGTGGCGCCGGCCGTCTGATGCAAGCGCTCCTGCGCGAGAGCCAGTTCGATGAGATCGTCGGCGTCGACGTGTCTTCCGGGGCGCTCGCGGCGGCCGGGCGGAGGCTCCGCATGGACGAGATGGCGCCCAAGCAGCGGGAGCGGGTCCGCCTGCTCCAGGGGGCGCTGACCTACCGGGACCGCCGGCTCGCCGGCTACGACGCCGCCGTCCTCATGGAGGTGATCGAGCACCTCGACACGGGCCGGCTGGCGGCTCTCGAGCGGTCCGTGTTCGCCGAGGCGGCGCCCGCCGCCGTGATCGTGACGACGCCGAACGCCGAGTACAACGCCCGCTTCCCGTCGCTGCCGGCGGGATCGCTCCGGCACCGCGACCACCGGTTCGAGTGGACCCGGCGCGAGTTCCGCTCGTGGGCCGAGGGCGTCGCGGATCGGAACGGCTACGGCGTCCGGTTCGAGGACGTCGGGCCGGGCGACCCGGAGCTCGGCGCGCCGACCCAGATGGCGGTGCTGGCGCGGTGACGGCGATCCGGATCCCGGAGCTCTCCCTCGTCGTGCTCGTCGGCGCGAGCGGGTCGGGCAAGTCCACCTTCGCGAGCCGGCACTTCCGGCCGACGGAGGTGCTCTCATCGGACGCGTTCCGGGGGATCGTGGGCGACGACGAGAACGACATGGCGGTCACGGCCGAGGCCTTCGACGCGCTGCACCACGTGGCCGCCCTCCGCCTGAGGCTGGGGCGTCTCACCGTGGTCGACGCCACGAACGTCCAGCCGAGCGCGCGCGCTCCGCTCGTCGAGCTGGCTCGCGCCCACCACGTGCTTCCCGTCGCCGTCGTCCTGGACGTTCCCGAACGCACGTGCCTGGAGCGCAACCGCCTCCGGCCCGATCGCGACTTCGGCGCGCACGTCGTCCGTCGCCAGCTCTCGTCGCTCCGCCGGTCCCTCGGCCGCCTCGAGCGCGAGGGATTCCGGCGCGTGTTCGTGCTGCGCGGGGAAGCGGAGGTCGAGGGCGCCGAGGTCACCCGGGAGCGGTCGTGGACCGACCGCTCGGACGAGCGCGGGCCGTTCGACATCGTGGGCGACGTGCATGGATGCCACGACGAGCTGATCGAGCTCCTGGCCGAGCTGGGCTACGTCGCGGCGGACGGCGTGTGGCGGCACCCCGAGGGACGGACGGCGGTGTTCCTCGGCGACCTGGTCGATCGGGGACCGAACACACCGGCGGTCCTTCGGACGGTGATGGCCATGGTGAAGGCGGACACGGCGATCTGCGTCCCGGGCAACCACGAGAACAAGCTCGTTCGCTCGATGAAGGGCCGCGACGTGCAGGTCGCCCACGGGCTGGCCGAGACCCTCGAGCAGCTCGGCGGCGAGCCGGAGGACTTCCGTCGCGAGGCGCTCGAGTTCCTGGACGGTCTCGTCAGCCACTTCGTGCTCGACGGGGGACGGCTGGTGGTGGCGCACGCGGGCATGCGGCAGGAGATGCAGGGCCGCGCGTCGGCCGCCGTCCGGGCCTTCGCGCTCTACGGCGAGACCACCGGCGAGATCGACGAGTTCGGATTGCCGGTTCGGTACCGGTGGGCGCAGGACTACCGGGGGTCGGCGATGGTCGTCTACGGGCACACGCCCGTCCCGGAGCCCGTCTGGCTGAACCACACGATCTGCGTCGACACCGGATGTGTCTTCGGCGGGCGCCTGACCGCCCTCAGGTACCCGGAGCGAACGCTCGTCTCGGTCCGCGCGCGCCGGACGTACTACGAACCGGCCCGGCCGGTCGCGCCGGCGGACGGCGAGGGCGGGGCCGACGACGGAGGGCTGGATCTCGAGGACGTGATGGGCCGGCGGGGCGTGGAGACGAGGCTCCACGGCCGGCTCTCGATCCCGCCCGAGCAGGCGGCCGCGGCTCTGGAGGCGATGAGCCGGTTCGCCCTGGATCCCCGGTGGCTCGTGTACCTGCCGCCGACGATGGCGCCGACCGCGACGAGCGATCGGACCGATCTGCTCGAACACCCCGACGAGGCGTTCGCGGCGTACGCGCGCGACGGCGTGCGCCGGGTCGTGTGCGAGGAGAAGCACATGGGCTCGCGGGCCGTCGTGATCGTGTGCCGGGGCGGCGACGTCGCGGCCCGCCGGTTCGGCGTCCCGAGCGACCTCGGAACGATCTACACGCGCACCGGCCGCCCCTTCTTCGCCGACGCCGAGCTGGAGCGCGCGGTGCTCGCCGAGGTGCGAGCCGCGGCGGAGCGGGCGGGCCTGTGGGACGAGCTCTCCACCGACTGGCTGGCCCTCGACGCCGAGCTGCTGCCGTGGTCGGTGAAGGCCGAGGAGCTCCTGCGCTCGCAGTACGCCTCGGTGGGCGCATCGGCCGGAGCCGCCCTGGCCGCCGGCGAGGCCGCGGTCGCCGCCGCCGCCGGCCGGGGGGTCGAGATCGGCGAGCTGTGGGATCGCACGCGGGAGCGCCGCGGGGCGGCGGAGGCGTTCGTGCGGGCGTACCGCCCCTTCTGCTGGGCGGTGGGTTCCGTGGCGGATCTCCGGCTCGCGCCGTTCCAGGTGTTGGGGGCCGGGGAGTCGACCTTCTTCGACCGGCCGAACGCCTGGCATCTCGAGGTCGCCGACCGGCTGGCGGACGCCTCCGACGGCCTGCTGATCCGGACGCGAAGCCTCGCGGTCGACGTCGCCGATGCCGAGAGCCGGGCGCGAGGGGCCGCGTGGTGGGAGGAGCTGACCGCGTCGGGGTGCGAGGGCATGGTGGTCAAGCCGCCCGAGCCCGTCACGCGCGGACGGCGCGGACTCGTGCAGCCCGGCGTCAAGGTTCGGGGCCGGGAGTACCTCCGCATCATCTACGGGCCCGAGTACACGGAGCCGGCGAACCTCACCCGACTCCGGCAGCGCTCGCTCGGCCCGAAGCGGTCGCTGGCGCTGCGGGAGTTCGCGCTCGGGGTCGAGGCGATGGAGCGGTTCGCCCGGGGCGAACCGCTCCATCGCGTCCACGAGTGCGTGTTCGCGGTCCTGGCGCTCGAGAGCGAGCCCGTCGACCCGCGACTCTGAGCGCGAGCGGCCCAGCCAGCGCCGGCGAGCGGCTATCCCTCGACGGCCTCGCCCTGCGGCGACACCACGTACCACACGTCGCCGATCTCCTGTCCGTTCGTGTCGCCGGGCTGCTGGTCGCCGCCGAAGTAGTAAAGCGGGTGGCCCGCGTACGTGACCTGGACGGTGCCGTCCGTCCGCTCGGTGGTCCCGAGCAGCGAGTCGTCGATGCCCTGCCCGCCGGCCGGATCGCCCGTGGCCTCGAAGGCGGGCCAGTTCGCAGCGCAGTCGTCGTAGCACGTGCTCGTGCCGTCGGTGTCGTTCTCGAACAGATACAGGGTGTTGCCGTCGGCGTCCGTGAGGATGGTCCCGAGCGATGAGTCCTCGGCCTCGACCTCGGTCTGCCCGGTGGCCTCGTCGCCGCCTCCCTCGTCGCCGCCCTCGACGGCCTCGCCCTGCGGGGACACCACGTACCACACGTCGCCGATCTCCTGCCCGTTCGTGTCGCCGGGCTGCTGGTCGCCGCCGAAGTAGTACAGGGGCTGGTCGGCGTAGGTGACCTGCACCGTGCCGTCGGTCCGCTCCGTGGTCCCGAGGAGCGACCCGTCGGCGCCCTGTCCCGCCACGGGGTCGCCGTCGGTCGACAGGGCGGGCCAGTTGGCCGCGCAGTCGTCATAGCACGTGCTCGTGCCGTCGGTGTCGTTCTCGAACACATACAGGGTGTTGCCGTCGGCATCCGTGAGGATGGTGCCGAGCTCGGAGTCGGCGGCCACCACCTCCGACCCTCCCGATGCGGACCCCGCCGACGGAGACACGGCGCCCCCGCTCCCGGCCTGACCACCGTTGTCGTCGTTCGAGCAGGCGGCGAGGACCAGCAACATCGCCGGCGCGACGAGGAGTAGCTTCGTTCTCTGCATGGTGGAGACTCCTTCACGGACGGGCGCCGTGACGGCGCGACGGATAGGTCGTGGCGAGCTCGCTTCCCGGGTCTACGGACGGGCGGCGCGTTCGGTTCGCGGTCCGGCGCCGATGGCTTCGGGTAGCGTGAGGCCGTGGAGCTCCGAACGCTGGGCAGGACCGACTACCGCGTCGGCGCGGTGGGGTTCGGTGCATGGCAGATCGGCGGCGACGCCTGGGGGCCGGTGGACGAGGAGGCCGGCCTCGACGCGCTCCACGCCGCGGCCGACGCCGGCGTGACGTTCTTCGACACGGCCGACGTCTACGGGGACGGCCGGAGCGAGCGGCTGATCGGACGGTTCCTGCGCGAACGCGACGAGCGGCTCGTGGTCGCGACGAAGGTGGGCCGACGAGCCCCGCAGGAGCTGTCCAGCTACCGCGCCGCGAACCTCCGGGCATGGGTGGATCGCTGCCGGGAGAACCTCGGCGTGGAGTCGCTGGACCTCGTTCAGCTCCACTGCCCGCCCGACGAGGTGTACGAGGCCACCGAGGTCTTCGAGGCGATGGACGCGCTCGTTGCCGACGGCGTCATGGCCCACTACGGCGTGAGCGTCGAGACCGTCGAGCAGGCGCTGCGCGCGATCGGCCACCCGAACGTCGCGACGGTCCAGATCATCTTCAACATGTTCCGGCACAAGCCCGCGCGCGAGCTCTTCGATGCGGCCGCCGGTGCGAACGTCGGCGTGATCGCCCGCGTGCCGCTCGCCTCCGGCTTGCTCACGGGATCGATCGGTCGCGACGCTTCGTTCGCCGAACGAGACCATCGGAGCTACAACCGGGAGGGCCAGGAGTTCGACCAGGGGGAGACGTTCTCGGGCGTGCCGCTCGACGTCGGGGTCGAGGCGGTGCAGGAGCTCCGAGGCCTGGCCGGGGACGGGGCCACGCTCGCCCAGGTGGCGCTGCGGTGGATCCTGATGTTCCCGGAGGTCGGCACCGTCATCCCCGGGGCGCGAAGCGCGGACCAGGCGCGGCAGAACGCCGCGGCGGGCTCGCTGCCGCCGCTCGGGGACGACGTCATGTCGCTGGTGGCGGACGTGTACGAGCGGCGGATCGCGCCGCTCGTCGACCATCGTTGGTAGAGGGAGGAACCGTGTCCAAGGTCCGGTGGGGTGTGCTGTCGACGGCGAACATCGGGGTCGCCAAGGTGATCCCCGGGATGCGCCGGGGCGACCGGTCGGAGGTCGTGGCCATCGCCTCGCGGGACGCCGCGACGGCCGAGGAGGCGGCGCGCCGCCTCGAGATCCCCCGGGCGCACGGGAGCTACGGGGCCCTGCTCGAGGACCCCGACGTCGAGGCCGTGTACATCCCGCTCCCGAACCACCTGCACGCGGAGTGGACGATGCGCGCCGCCGCCGCGGGCAAGCACGTGCTCTGCGAGAAGCCGCTCGCGATGAGCGCACGCGAGGCGGCCGAGATGGTCGAGGCCTGCGCGGAGGCCGGCGTGAAGCTCATGGAGGCGTTCATGTACCGCCTGCACCCGCAATGGGTTCGGGTCCGCGAGGTCGTGGCGTCGGGTCGGCTCGGCGAGCTGCGGGCCGTCGAGTCCTTCTTCTCGTACTTCAACGACGACCCTCAGGACATCCGCAACGTCGTCGACTTCGGGGGCGGCGCGCTGATGGACGTGGGGTGTTACCCGATCAACGTGTCGCGGATGCTCTTCGGGACCGAGCCCACGCGGGTGCAGGCGTCGATCCGCCGCGATCCGCGGTTCGGGACGGATGTCGTGACCTCCGCGCTGATGGAGTTCGGGCAGGGTCATTCCGCGTTCACCTGCGCCACGCAGCTCGAGCCCTATCAGCGGGTCCACGTGGTCGGGACCGAGGGGCGACTGCTCGTGGAGATCCCGTTCAACATCCCCACGGACCGCCCGTCGCGCCTCCTGCTCACCGCAGGAGGTGATCCGCCCGTCGCGCCCAACACCGAGGTGATCGAGGTCCCGGCTGCCGATCAGTACGGCGTCATGGCCGATGGGTTCGCCCGGGCGATCTTGGAGGACGGGCCGGTGCCCACGCCGCCGGACGACGCCGTCGCGAACATGGCGGTCATCGAGCGGGTGGTCGCCGCGGCCGAAACCGAGGGCTGAGTCAGGCCCGGCCGTCCGCGAGCGACCGCGCGCTCGCGAGGGCTGCGGCGGCTCCCGACGCGAGGAGATCGGCGTCGACCGCCGGGCAGACGAAGCGGAAGCCGCGCTCGACCATCCGAGCCGCGCGCTCGGGGGAGGGGGCATGCACCCCGGCCACGATGCGGCGGCGGCGGCTCGCGGCCACGACGGCGTCCAGGGCCTCCAGCAGGTTGGGGTCGGACAGGTCCGCGAAGCTCGACAGGCCGAGAGCGAGGCTGAGATCGGCCGGGCCCACGTACAGGCCGTCGAGGCCCGGGGTCGAGGCGATCTCGTCGACGGCGGCAAGGCCCTCGGCGGTCTCGATCATCGCGAACACGAGGGTCTCGGCCTCGGCTCGGCGGACCTGCTCCGAGCCCGAGCCGAACGCCCCGCGGACGGGCCCGTAGCTCCGGGCGCCGGTCGGGGGGTACCTGGCGAAGGCGACGAGGGCCTCGGCCTCGGTGCGTGAGCCGACCATGGGGCAGATCACCCCGCGGGCCCCGACGTCGAGCGCGCGCATGATCTCGGCGGGATCGTTCCACCGCAGTCTGACGAGCGGCACCGCGCCGGCCCGCTCGATCGCTTCGAGGATCGCCGGCGCGTCCCCGGGCTCGGCCTCCCCATGCTGAGCGTCCAGCGTGACCGCGTCGAACCCCGCGGCGGCCAGCAGCCCGGCCGAACCCCGCCCGGCCAGCGCGAGCCACGCGTTCCACACGACCCGGTCGCCGGCCAAGCGCCCACGGAGCTCCTCGATCGACATCGGCGCATCGTAGAGCCCTGGGGCGGCTTGAGGCGCCTGCTCGGGCGGCCGTACACTGCCCGTACCGACCTCCCGAGGAGGGGTTGTCGTGCCCGACGACGTGCCGGACGACGGCTGGAACGACCCGGAGCCCGAAGCCGAAGCTCCCGAGGTCGGGCACGACGACATCATGAAGCGGCTCGTCGACTACCAGCGGTCCCTCCGCGAGGGGGCGTCGCCCACGGAGGCGGTCGAGACCCTCTTCACCGAACGGCTCCAGACGGAGAGCCCCACCACGACCGGCGAGCTCGTGGACCTGTCCTCGGCGGATCCGACCTTCGAGGTCGAGTCCCTCCCGGAGCCCGCCGACGAGATCGAGCCCGAGCCGGCGGGTCCGTCGCCCTCGGAGCCGGTGCCGGCCACCCTCGGCGAGGAGCCCGAACCGGAGATGGCAGCGTCCCGCGAGGAGCCCGAACCGGAGACGACGGAGGTGGCCCACGAGCGCGAGCCGGCGATCGAGGAGGAGCCGGACGTCGGGCCAGAGCCGGTGCCGGGCTACGTCACCATCCCGGCGAACGTGGGCGGGTTGCCGGCCGAAACCCGGACGGAGCTCGAAGAGCGGCTCACGGCGCTTGAGGATCGGCTCCAGCGTCTCGGATCGAAGGTGGGCGAACTGCGCCGCAACTTCCAGGACATGGCGATCGCCGCCGACGAGCGACTCGCCTCCATGGAGGACGAGATCGGCCGCGTCGCTCACGAAGGTGAGATGTAGCCCGAGCTTCGGAAACGGGCTCCGCACGGTGCCCCTAGACTCGGGGAACGGGGCGGTAGCTCAGTTGGTCAGAGCAGCGGACTCATAATCCGTCGGTCGCTGGTTCAAGTCCAGCCCGCCCCACGAGGAAGAGCCCTGGTCAGAGCCCATACCCTGGCTTTGGTGCGCTTGTCCCGGGGAGGGGCCGTCCCGCGGCGTTCCGCGACCCAGGGCCGTGCCCAACCGTTGAACGGCCGGTGATAGAAAGGGCCCATGGCGAGGACGTGGTTGTCGGTTCGGGTGGAGCTCGTCGGAGGACGCGGCGAACACTTCTGGCCTCGCCCCGGGCGGATCTTCGCGGCCGCCCCGACTCACACCTTCGCCGAGCTTGCGAGCGCGATCGACGACGCGTTCGCTCGCTGGGATCGCGCCCACCTCCACTCGTTCACTCTCGCCGATGGAACGAGACTGGAGACACCCTACGAGGACTGGGAGGATGGGCCTCCGGCCCTCGATGACCGCCGGGCCAGGCTCGGCCGGCTCAAGCCGGGGGAGCAGTTCGAGTACGTGTTCGACTTCGGCGACGGCTGGACCCATCTGTGTACCGTGGCCGAAGAACGCGTCGACCCGGAACAGATCCTGGGGATCGCTTCGAGCGCTCCGCTTCCCTACTGGGGATGGGGCAACCTCCCCGACCAGTACGGACGACGGTGGGATGGCGACGATGGCGAGTCCGAGCCGCCCGAGGCCCCGGGCCCGGCTGATCTACCGATCCTTCGACTCCGGTGGGGGCAGGACCCTGAGGCTGAGCCCTGATCGCCGCGTTCGTGCAACTGCAGAAGGCCACGCCGACGTCATAGGTGCAGTAGCGCAGCCTTCGAGACTGCAAAGTGATACACATACGTTATACTTTGCAGTATGTCGAGACCGATCCAGCGGATCGCTGAGGTGGCCGAAGACCAGTGGGGGCTGATCACCCGTCAACAGGCCGAGCAGGCCGGGGTGCCTTGGCCGACCCTCTCGCGTCTGACCAGGGACGGGCTGCTCGAACGAGCGGATCGGGGCGTGTACCGGATTCGCGGCGCCGACCCCCCGGACCACCTCTCGCTACGTGCCGCCTGGCTCCAGCTCGATCCCACCGTGCCGGCATGGAGACGGCTCGACGATCCCAAGGTCGCCGTCGTCTCCCACACGTCCGCCGCCGCCCTGTACGGCGTCGGCGACCTTCGTCCGGACATCCACGAGTTCACGCTTCCGGTGCGTCGGCAGTCTCGGCGCAGGGACATCCGGCTCCATCGGGGAACCCTCGGCGGCGCCGACGTCCTCATGCTCCATGGGCTCCCCGCGACGGTCGCCGGTCGAATGATCGGCGACCTCCTAGCAGACCACGTCGATCCGGTTGCCGTCGCCCAGATCGTCAGCCAAGTCCTCACGCATCTGTACGACTACCCGAGGACCGTGGCCGACCGACTCGCGCCCTTCGCGGCCCGGTTCGGCCTCCGCCGCGGAGACGGAATCGGGGCGCTCGACCACATGCTCCGCCTGGCCGGCAGCCGCGAACGCGAGCTGCTCGTCGCCGAGGCGAAGGACCTGCCCCTGTGAGCACGTCGCGGTATTCGACGCCGCAGGCGCTTCGCGCCGCCGTCACCGATCGACTACGCACGGTGGCCGACGCGCGGAGTGCGCAGCTGAGCGATCTCCTGCGGCAGTTCGCCTACGACCGCTTCCTCGCGCGGGTCTTCGAGCATGATCCCGACCCCTGGGTGCTGAAGGGCGCGACGGCGATGCTCGCTCGACTGGGTTCTGGAAGCCGTCACACGCTCGATGTCGACCTGTATCGATCGGCCGGGACGCTCGACGAGGCGGAGGAGGCGCTGCGTGCATCCGCGGCGCTTGACCTCGGCGACTACTTCCGCTTCGAGATTGCGCCGGGTCGTCGCATGGCTGGACCGATGGCGACACGCCGGCTCGCCGTCACGGCGTATCTCGGCGTGACCGAGTTCACGTCGTTCTCCGTCGACCTCGTCACGGAGCTGAACATGACCGCAACGCCGGAGTTTGTCGGCCCCCTCGTGGACGTCGATATCCCCGGCCTCATGACCTCCCGATATCGGGTGTATCCCGTCGTCGACCACCTTGCCGACAAGGTGTGCGCCATCCACGAGGTCCACGAGCGGGTGGGTGCGCCGGCGGTATCGAGCACCCGGTATCGCGACCTCGCCGACCTTGCGGCGTTCGCCCGCACCGCAGTCGTGGAAGCCCACGCCCTTAAAGCTGCGCTTCGGTCCGAGCAGGTCCGGCGTGGCCTGAGGCTGCCGACCAAGATCACGATTCCCTCGGACGGCGGATGGCGCGCCGGGTATGCGCGAGTCGTGCGCGACGCGCACGGACTCGTCGACAGGGACATTGCGGCCGCGATCGAGATCGTGTCGCGCTTCATCAACCCTGTCCTCGACGGAACCGCCGCCGGTCGATGGGATCCCGTCCGGCTCACCTGGATGGGCTGAGAGTGCGAGGGGTTGCCGCGAGGAACTGGGAACGCGGCCCCGCGACGGACCGGGAACAACGGGAACCGATTCGGTTGGTCGCTGGTTCAAGTCCAGCCCGCCCCACCGCGGAGAGGTGTCTGATTCCGAAGCCCAGGTCAGAGCCCCGCTCGGTGACCGGCGATGGCGATGGCGATCAGATCGCCGCGCCCGGTTTCGCGACGATCTTCGGGAGCTCTCTGGCCCAGGACCTGATGGCCTCCCAGTCGCGGAGGTCTCGATCGGCATCCCACCGCGGCTTCCGGGGATCGACGCCGCCGAAGACCGTCATCCGCGCCGGCCGCAGCCACCCCCGCTTGGCGAGGTTGCGGGTGAGCTGGGCGCGCGATCGCTCCCAGGCCTCCTTTTCGGGCCCAAGGGGCCCCAGCCCGAAGACCGCGACGGGGACCTTCAGCAGCTCCCTGCGGTGCCGCCTCAGGAACCGACGAGCGTCGCGATGCAGGCGTCCCGAGTAGATCGCACCGCCGAGCACGACCAGATCGTCGTCCTTGATCTGTTTGCGGACCTCACGCGCCGACCGCAGGTCGACCCGCCAGCCGAGATCGCACAGGGCGAACGCGATCTCCTCAGCCACCTCCTCGGTCGACCCGTGTTTGGTCGCGTAGGCCACGAGGATTGCGCCCATGCACACATCGTCCATCGGGGCCGCCCCGACGAACCAGGCCGAGGGACCCGCTTCGAGGGGGTGGTTTGCCGGGTGTCGCCCGCTGAGGGGCGCCGGCCCGCCGAGCGCGACCCCGCGGTGTCCCGGCACGGCATCGGGGCTCGCCCAAGTGGATCGGGCGAGCCCCGAGGCTGGATCGGTCGAGCGATCGTGCTAGCGGGAGGTCCCCACGACGACCTCGTCCTCGATCGAGACCGATTCGCCCGCCACCGCGAAGACCTGCGCGTTCGGCGAGACCTTGCGAAGGTGCCGGAACCCCAGCACGCTCAGCACACCCATGATGGCCGCGAGCCCGAACGCCGCCAGGGATCCGATCAGGGCGAGCTGGCCGAACTTCCAGAACGCGTAGGCGTCCAGGAGCATCCCCCGCAGCGTGGTCCCGCGGAACAGCGTGTCCACCTGAGCGGCAAGCTCCGGGTCGTCCGGGTTCTCCCTGGCCAGGGTGCTGACCTCCGAGTACGTCTTGCCCTCGGCGATGCCCTGCAGGTGGACGAAGATGTAGTGGTTCGCGTAGGCCCGGGCCTGCTCGCCGTTCAGCAGCTGCTGGCCGGCGTACTGGCTCAGGTACGGCCCGATCTCCGGCGAGGCCAGCGACTCGCTGCCCGCCTCGGGGAAGTAGATGCTCTGGGCCTTCAGGTTCTCGTGGACCTGGCTGTTCGCGAAGCTGTAACCCCAGTACAGCAGCCCACCCGCGATGATCAGCACGGCCGTCAGCAGCACGCCGACGGACGAGACGATCGCGTCGAACGTTCGACGTGGCATCTCCCTGACCTCCTTCTTCCTCGATCGGCTATGAGAGCAACGCTAGGCGGCCGCCCCGCCCCGGGCCCCTGCCGAGGTGCCCTTGCGGGCCCGTCCCCGCCCCCTTCGTTCGAAGGGGGGGTCCCGGTCCGTTCGGCCCGTCGCGGAGGGCCCGATCGGCCCGACCGGGGGCACGGCGATCCACGCTGGGGTGAACCACCGAGCAGCTGGCACGCTTCGCCGAGGGTGTGCTGGCGACCGCGGTCCACGCGACGGAGGCTGAGCGCCTGGAGCCGGGCGCCGCCGTCAGGTACTGACCGTCCCTCGAGCCCGTTCGATCAGGCGCGCGCCGCGATCCCGAGGTCGGCCATGATGACGCGGACCCGCTCGCCGATCTCGTCGCGGATCGGACGGACCTCCTCCACCGGGAGGCCTGCGGGGTCGCCGACCTCCCAATCGAGGTAGCGCTTGCCGGGGAAGATGGGGCAGGAGTCGCCGCAGCCCATCGTGACGATGACATCGGCGGCGCGCACGACCTCGTCGGTCCACGGCTTGGGGAACTCGCTCGAGATGTCGATGCCGATCTCGGCCATCGCCTCGACGGCTGAGGGGTTGATCTCGCTGGCCGGGTCGGACCCTCCGGAGAACACCTCGACCTGATCGCCGGCGAGGTGCTGCATCCACCCCGCGGCCATCTGCGAACGCCCGGCGTTGTGGACACAGAGGAAGACCACCATGGGCGTGGAGGACGCCGTCGTGGATTCGACGCGGGCGAGCGCCTGAAGCCGCTGCCTCGTGTAGCGCTCGACGAACACCGGGATGAACCCCGTGATGCGAGCTCGGGCCAGCGACTCGTAGGAATCCGCCATGAACCGTTGGATCGTCTCCTCGCCGAACGTGCCGGCGAACTCCCGCCGAAGCTGCTCGGCCGCGACCTTGATCAGATGACGGATCTCCAGAGGGGCGGCGGTCAGGGGATCGGTGAGGCTCATGGGCGTGACCTCCTCGGTCGGTGGGGCGGGCGGACGTGCGGGGCGAGGGTCTCGACGCGCGAGGTGATCCGGTGGAGCGCGTCGTCGAACGCCGTGGGGGAGTCGGAAAGGGCCGGATCGGGGATCGACCAATGCAGGAGCCTGGCTCGCTCCGGAAGCGCCCCGAGCTCCTCCCTAGCGACGTCGCACACGGTCACGACGAGGTCGGACCGCTCGGTGATCGCCTCGATCGATCGCGTGCGGGCGGCTCGCAGATCGAGACCGGCCCGGGCCGCGGCCTCGACCGCCTCGGGACGAACCTCCTTCGCCGGCCGGGTGCCCGCGCTCGTGGCCCCGACCACGTGACGCGCGTTCCACACCGCGGCGGCGAGCTGAGAGCGGGCCGAGTTCGCGCTGCAGACGAACAGCACCTGACGGGCCACGAGGATCGCGACGGGCTCGGCGATCGCGGCGAGCGCATCGGGGACGAGGCGGACGTACCGTCGCCGGCCGTCCCCGGCGGACGTCGTTCGCTCGACGATCCCCGCCTCCTGCAGCACGCCGAGGTGGTGGGCGAGGAGGTTGGACCCGATCCGCAGTGAGGCGCCGAGCTCCGATGGCGAGCGGTCGGAGATCGCGAGCTCGTCCACGATCTCCAGCCGGTGGGGGTCCGCGAGGGCCGCGTGGATCGCCGCGCGCCGTTCGGAGGACAGCTCAATCATCATTGACGCAATGATGATTGAGAGTCCTGCCTCCTGTCAAGAGCCGACTCGGATTCCCGGCGGGGGCTCGAGGGTCGTCCGGGCGTCATCACAGGGCGGTGGGCCGCTCGTACACTCGCGCGATGGTCGCCGGCAGGATCCCCGAGCGATACGTGGGGCTGTGCCTGCGCGTGGGCGCGCTGGACGAGGACTTCGTGGACGCCTACATCGGACCGGCCGCGCTGATGGAGGAGGCCCTCGCGGACGGGCCCCACGACCCGCGGCGCCTTCGGGACGAGGCGCTGGCGCTCATCGAGGACGTGCCCGGCGAGGGCTTGGAGGACGACCGCGTCGCGTGGCTCCTCGGCCAGCTCCGAGGCATCGAGTGCATGACGGCTCGGCTCGCCGGCGAGGACCTCCCGTGGACCGAACAGGTGGAGCGCTGCTTCGGGATCCGACCTCAACACGTCGACGAGGACCTCTTCCGAGCCAGTCACGAGGAGCTCGACGCCGCGCTCCCCGGTAGCGGCGACCTGAGCTCGCGCTATCAGGCGTGGATCGAGGCCGCGGAGGTCCCCAGGGAAGACCTCCCACGTGTCGTCGAGGTCCTCAGTGCGGAGCTCAGACGCCGTTCCGCCGGGATCGTGGAGCTCCCGCCGGGAGAGCGGGTGGACTACGAGCCGGTCACCGGGGAGCCGTGGCAGGCGTTCAACCGCTACCGGGGAGAGCTGGCCAGCCTCGTGCAGCTGAACCTGGACGTGCCGCGGACGATCCTGGACGTCGTGGCCACCGTCGCGCACGAGTCGTACCCGGGACACCACACCGAGCGAGCCTGCAAAGAGGCGCTCCTGTATCGAGACCGGTCGCGGCTCGAGATGTCCGTGATGATCACCTCGGCGCCGGAGGCGGTCATCGCCGAGGGGATCGCGACCAACGCGCTGGAGGCGGTCCTCGGCGACGAGGGCTTCCAGGCGCTGCCGGAGATCGTCGGCGAGGTCGGCTTCCCGGTCGACCCCGCGGTCGCCGAGGTGGTGCACCGCGAGGAGCAGCGGCTGCTGGGGGCCGCCGCGAACGCGGCTCGCATGCTGCACGAGGACGGCATCACGCGGACCGAGGCCGAGTCCTACCTCCGGGCCTGGGCCCTGGATCCCCCGGAGCGTGCCGCCAAGACCGTGACGTTCCTCATGGATCCGGGCTCGTGGGCGTACGTCACGGCGTACACCGACGGGTGGCGACTCTGCAGGTCGTTCGCGAACCGTCGGCGCGACGGGTTCAGGAGGTTGCTCACCGAGCAGCTGACGGTGTCGTCGCTCCTCGGTCCGCAGGCCTGAACACGAGCCGCTCCGACGGTACCGGCACGCTCGGCGAACGTGGCGTGCCGGTATCCGTCCGAGGTGGGATCCCTATGACACCGTCCCGTGACAGTGCGTCACCTTGCTATGGGTGGGCGACGTCCCGTCGAGGTTGGAGTGATAGGTCCGCTCGATGTAGTGGCGGGGGTTCAGCGACACGTTGAACGCCCGGAACGCGGAGTCCGAGGCGTTGTAGATCTTCAGCAGGCACCGGCCGTCGTAGCTGTCGTTGAACGACAGGTTCGTGATCCGAACGGTGACCCGCACGGTCTCGTAGTTGGTGTGCCGGACCGTGGTCCATCTGGTGTGCCAGCGGATGCGTCCGTAGTCGATGTGTGCCGACGCGGGAGCCGCGGCCGCGAAGAGCATGAGCAGGACGCTGCCGAGTACGACGAGTCTCTTCATAGCACTCCCCTCTAGCGCTGAACGATGCTGGCACGCGCCCCCGGGGGAGTCAACCTCGAGAGGTCGGGTTGGGGTATTCACCCGACGGGCCGCGGTTCGCCGCCACGGCCGTCCGCTCGGCCCGGCCGGACGGTCTCGATGTGGGCGGGCTCGAGCACGACCCGGCGCCCCGAGACGTCGGCGACGGCACGGCGGTCCTTCCGAGGGTTCCACAGGCGAACCTCGAGCGCGCCGTCCCGACGTCGGACGTTCGAGAGCGCGGCGTCGCCGGCGAGCTCGAGCAGGCTTCCGGTCCCCGGGAGCGCGCCCCCGCCCTTGGCGGCCGCAACCAGGAGCGGGAGGGCGAACCGTTCCCACTCGGGCAGGAGGTCGTCCTGGACGGCGCCCGGTCGCAGACCGATCGCGAACGGCGTCGTCCCGATCATCTGCGCGCGCGGCGTGGGAACATCGGGACCGGCCGAGAACGGGCGCGTCGCCAGGCGCTCGCGGCTGATCGTCCCCACGCACCGGAGCAGCGTGACGAGGAGCTCGCGGCCGGCGACCTCGTACTCGAAGACCCCCTCGTGGAACGCGGCGAGCCCCCCGGCGAGCAGGACGTGGCGGGCGGGCCACGTGGGCGAGGGCGCTTCGAGATCGCCGCCCTCCGAGTAACGAGGGCGCGTCACGAGCTCGAACGGCGAGCCGGCGACCGAGCCGTCCGCCGACGAGGGCATCGACACGGCCAACCGCAGCCGGTGATCGGGCCGGCGATTGTCCATCGTCCCCTCGAGGCGGTAGCCGCGCTCGTCCTGCCGGCGGCGAACCCGGGCCGTCACGACGAGCCCCGGCCACCGGGCCTCGACCTCGTCGCCCTTCACGGCGACGGCGCCGGGTGGCTCGGGCGCCTGTCCCTCGGTCGCGAAGCAGAAGTTGTAGAGATCGCCGACGTCGGGCTCGTCCAGGAGCGTGAAGCGGACGTCGCCGTCGATCGTCACCCCTGTTGCGGCGTCCGCTGCGAGCTCGACCCTGCGCCAGGCCGGCGAGACCGGCTCCGGGTCGACCCGCCATCCGAGCGCGGGGACGCCCTCGCGCTCGAACGGCGAAGGGTTGAACCGTACGATCCCCGGCACCGACATCTGCGCTCCGAGCGCCGAGAGCGCCTCCCCGACGATGGCCTCGCCGATCGCTCGGGCCTCCTCGAACCTGGCGTCGACGTCGGCCGCCACGCCGTCGTGCGAGCACCCGCACGCCGAGTCGTGGGCGCCGTTCCACAGCAGGAGCGTCCAGGCCCGATCGAGGCGCTCCTGCGGCCACGCGAACCCGGGCGCGAGCGCCGCGAGCGGCTCCGCGTAGCGCTCGATCAGCGTCTCGACCCTCCCGCGCTCCCGCTTCTGATCCGCACGCGCGGAGACGACGTTCGGCAGCAGGTGGGCACGGGCGGAGGAGCGGAGCTCGCCGCGCCACACGGGGAGCTCGATCGCAGGGTCCGCCTCCAGATGGTCGTTCAGCGATCCGATCCGCACCGTCGCGCCGCCGAGCTCGGGCCCCGCGGCTTCGAGACGAGCGGGGAGGTCGGCGTCCGGGCCCGAGTGATCGGAGCCCACGGTGATCAGCACGCGATCGTCGACCAGGAACGGCTCCAGGCGGGAGAGCTTGTCCCGCAGGGCCTTCCCGAGCTCGGCGGGATCCCGATGGCGATGGATGTCGCCGCCCATCGTGTAGCCGAACGCCAGGTACTCGGCCACCACGGAGCTGCCGTCGGGGGACTCCCAGCGGAACCTCGTCCGGTCGATGGATCGAGGGACGCCCCGCCACAGGACGGCGTGCTCGATGCCGGCCCGTCGCAGGATCTGTGGCATCTGGCCGATGTGTCCGAACTGATCCGGCAGGTAACCGATCTCGGTGGCGGGACCCAGGGCCCGGGCCCGGGCCAGTCCCATCTCGAGGTTGCGGATGTGCGACTCGCCCGACGTCAGGAACTCGTCCATCTGCGTCACCCACGGACCGAGCGAGAGCTTGCCCTCGGCCGCGAGGCGCCGGATGTCGGGCTCGCGCTCGGGCCGCACGGCGAGGTAGTCGTCGACCATCGCCGTCTGGCCGTCCAGGTGGAAGTGGGGGAAGCCGCGGTCCGCGAGGTCTAGGAGCGTGTCCATCATCACGACGAGCCGCTCGAGGAACACGTCGAACGGCTCGTACCACTCACGGTCCCAGTGCGTGTGCGGGACGAGCGTGACGAGCATCGCGGGCATCGTGACACACGGAGGCCACGCGGGGACGTGCTCCGGCTGGTGCGGACCCAGTAGGGAAAGCACGCACGTCGGAGCATTGCCGCGCAGCAGGCTTACCGCCGATGCCGAATTGATTGGACGTGAATCGTCCGCCTACCCTTGCATGCTTCGACCGGCAGAATCGGCCTCGACGCGAAGGGGGGGATGGCCTCGCCGGTCCGCCGTCAATTGCCGAGCGTGATCTGGTGTCCGCGCCCGTGGCGACCATTCGAAGTGGATGGGACCGGGCCGGAGCGCACGAAAGGGGAGATCTGCGCATGAGGCGTCCTGCGGTTCGCGCCGCACTCGTAGCCTTCGCGTTGCTGGTCGCAACGATCGGGTTGACCACCGCCACCGCGGCGTCGCCGAGCTTCCGGGCTCACGGCCTGCGGCCGGCCGGGGACCCGATACAGGGCTCGAAGGCTCTGTCCACCCGGCTGGCCCGCACCGACGAGAGCCTGCTGGGATTGACCGGCTCGCGGATGACGCCGGTCATCGTCAAGTTCGACTACGACAGCGTCGCGAGCTACGCCGGCGGAGTCGCCGGCCTGCGCGCGACGAGTCCGAGCGTCACGGGCCGGTCGATCGACTCCGCCGACGCCCGAGTCGCGGCCTACAGCCGATACGTCGCTACGCGCGAGAGCCAGATCGTGTCTTCGATCCGGGCTCGCGTCCCGAACGCCAGGATCGGCACCTCGTTCCGGATGGCGTACGGCGGCGTGGCGATGCAGGTGCCGGCCAACCGGATCGGCGAGCTCCTGCGCGTTCCGGGCGTCGTCGCCGTTCAGGCGGACCGGCTGCAGCAGCCGCAGACCGACACGACCCCCCATTTCCTCGGGGCCGATCAGGTCTGGCCGACGCTCGGCGGACAGAACCACGCCGGCGAGAACGTGCTGGTCGGAGTCATCGACACGGGCGTGTGGCCTGAGCACCCGTCGTTCGCCGACCCCGGCATCGCCCCGATCCCCGGCTCGTTCGGATGCGAGTTCGGAGACGGCACCGACCCGCTGCTCGGCGATCCTTTCACCTGCAACGACAAGCTCGTCGGCGCGTACGCGTTCACCGACACCTACCTCTCCGTGTTCGACGCGCTCCCCGGTGAGTTCTGCGACAACGCGACCAGCACCTGCTCGGCGCGCGACCCCGACGGCCACGGCACCCACACGTCGTCGACGGCCGTCGGCAGTCCCGTCGCGGACGCGACGCTCTTCGGCATCGACCGCGGCGACATCAGCGGGATGGCGCCCGGCGCGCACCTGATCATGTACCGCGTCTGCCTGGAGCAGGGCTGCTTCGGGTCGGACTCGGTCGCAGCGGTCAACCAGGCGATCCTGGACGGGGTCCAGGTCATCAACTTCTCGATCAGCGGCGGGGCCAACCCGTACACCGACGCGGTCGAGCTCGCGTTCCTCGACGCTTACGCGTCGAACATCCTCGTCAACGCCTCGGCCGGCAACGCCGGTCCGGGTGCCTCGACCGCCGACCACGGCGGACCGTGGGTCAACACGGTCGGCGCGTCGACCTCGCCCCGTCAGTGGCTGACCACGGCGCACCTGACGGCGGACAACGGCGACACGTTCGACGCCCAGGGAGCGAGCATCACGCCCGGCATCGCGAGCGACACGCCGGTGGTCTCGGCGGGCGATGTGGCCGGCTACAACGATCCCGAATGCAACGACCCCCTTCCGGCCGGCTCCGTGACCGGGCAGATCGTCGTGTGCGTCGGGCAGTTCAACCGCAACCTGCGTGTGTTCAACGTCCTGCAGGGCGGCGGCGTCGGGAGCCTCCTGGTGGTTCCGCCGCCCGGTCCCGGCAACCTGTTCACGGACAACTTCTGGGTCCCGACGGTGACGGTGAACTCGCCGACGCCGGGCATCGACCTGCTGGACTTCGTGGACACCCACACCGGGATCGTGGCCCACTGGGACACGGGCTCGGCGACGCCGGTCACGCCCGACGTGATGACGAGCTTCTCCTCGCGCGGGCCGACGGGTGACTTCCTGAAGCCGGACGTCACGGCGCCCGGCATCGAGATCCTGGCGGGCAACACGCCGGAGCCGATCAGCGTGTTCGGCGGGCCTCCGGGCGAGTTCTTCCAGGTCATCGCGGGGACGTCGATGTCCAGCCCGCACGCCGCGGGCGTGTCGGCGCTCGTGCGGGCCGCGCATCCGGATTGGACGCCCGGTCAGGTGAAGTCGGCGCTCATGACATCGGCCGTCACGAACGTGCTCAAGGAGGACGGCGTCACGCCGGCCGACCCGTTCGACGACGGCGCGGGTTCGATCCGGGCCAACCTGGCGGTGAACGCGGGGCTGACCTTCGACGAGACGGCGGCCGACTACTTCGCCTCGGCCTCCGACCCGCTCGGACGGATCGACCTCAACACCCCGAGCGTCAACGCGCCGCTGATGCCGGGCGTCGTCACCACGACGCGCACAGGCCTCAACGTCAGCGGCCGCAGCCAGCACTACACGGTCCAGGTCCAGAGTCCTTCGGGCGGGACGATCTCGGTCTCGCCGTCGTCGTTCACGGTGAAGAAGGACAAGACCGTCACGCTCACGATCACGATCAACGGGACGGCGCTGGCCGAGGGCCAGTACTTCGGCCGGATCACGCTCAAGCCGCAGGGCACCACGGTGAGCCAGGTCACGATGCCGGTGGCGTTCGTCAAGACCCAGGGCGACGTGACGCTCTCCAACACGTGCGCGGCGGCGACGATCGCGGTCGGCGGGACGACCTCGTGCCAGGTGACCGCGACCAACCTCGCTCCGGTTTCGACCGGGTACGACCTGAGCCTGGTGGGACCGGCGAAGAACCGGCTCCAGGTGCAGAACGTCTCGGCGCCGGGTGTTCCGGCGGGTAACGGCTTCACGGCGGCCGGCACGCTGTCGGCCTCCGTGGCGCCGCTCATCACCGGGATCACCCCGACGGTGGGGCCGGCGCCCGGCTATCTGCCGCTGTCCCTGTTCGGGATCGCGCCGATCGCCGGGATGGGTGACGAGACGCTGGTCAACTTCAACACCCCCGCGTTCTCGTTCGGGTCCGAGGTGTACAACCGGCTGGCGGTGACCTCGGACGGGTACGCCGTGGTCGGTGGGGGCGGGTCCGGCGACCTGAACTTCATCCCGCAGACGTTCCCCGACCCCAACGCGCCCAACAACGTCCTCGCCCCGTTCTGGACGGACCTGGACGTGAGTGCGGGCGGCGCCGTCAGGATCGGCGTTCTGACCGACGGCGTCGACGACTGGCTCGTGATCGACTGGGAGGGAGTTCCGACGTACGGGACGGCCGACGCCCAATCGTTCGAGATGTGGATCCAGACGACGGCCGAGGCCATCACGTACTCGTTCGGAACCGTCACGGGCACCGGCGCGTCCGACGGGCTCACCGTCGGCGCCGAGAACCGTGACGGGTCGAGCGGCGTGAACCTCGGATCGGTGCCCGTTGCCGGCAACGAGTTCGCCATCACCGCAGGCGCACCGACGGCCGGCGGCTCCGTGACGGTCACCTACGACGTCCTCGGACGGCGGTCGGGCACCTACGACCTGCTCGCGTCGCTCGAGACCGACATCACGCCGGGGGTGACTACAGCGGTGGCCACGGTCAGGGTCACCTGACGCTGAGTTGACATCCGCTCCACGCAGGGGCGGCCCCACGGATCCGTGGGGCCGCCCCTGTCTCGTCGGGCCGCTCCGGCCACCGGATCCGGCCGGGCGGGCTGCCCTCGACGGTGCCTTGACACTGCCTCCGGCGCGGCGATAGCCTCCGGGAGGGGTCCGAAAAGGTTTTCGGAGACGGAGGGGACTCGAATCGCCACGATCCGTGAGCTCGCCGAGCAACTGGGCGTCTCGGTGGCAACCGTCTCGAGGGTGCTGAACAACTATCCGGACGTGGCCCCCGAGACCCGCCGGAAGGTGCTGGCCGCGATCAGGGAACAGGAGTTCACGCCCGATCGGGCTGCTCGGAGCCTCGTGACCGGGCGCAGTCAGGTCATCGGCGTCGTCCTGTCGACCGGCGTCGGACATCCGGATCTGCAGCATCCGTTCTTCCAGGAGGTGCTGGTGGGGCTCAAGAACTCGCTGGGGGGCCTGGGGTACGACCTCTTGCTCTTCAGCGTGCCCCCTGCCGAAAACGGTTTCGGGCCCAAGCGGTACCTGAACCGGGCGAAGCACCACCGGGTGGACGGCGTGGCGCTCATGGGCGTGGACCGGGAGGATCCCGAGATCAAGGAGCTGGTCTCCTCGGGGCTGCCGTGCATGGCGGTGGACCTGGACCTGCAGGGCGGCCGCACCGGTCACGTCATGTCCGACAACGTGGAGGGCGGGGCGCTCGCCGTCCGGCATCTGTACGAGCGGGGGCATCGTCGGATCGCGCTGATCGGCGGGCCCGCGCACACGCGGCCGGCCGTAGACCGCCTCCTCGGCTATCGGCGGGAGCTGCAGCGCCTCGAGCTCACCTATCGACCCGAGTACGTGACCGAGGGTGACTTCTACCCCGAGTCCGGATATGCGGCGATGACCGAGCTCCTGGATCTTCGGGAGCCGCCGACGGCCGTCTTCGCCGCGGCTGATCTCATGGCGGCGGGAGCGTTCCAGGCCATCAACGAGCGCGGGCTCTCCGCACCTCGCGACGTGGCCGTCGTCGGATTCGACGACATCCAGATCGCCCCCCTGCTTCAACCATCCCTGACGACCATCCGGCAGGACAAGGAGCGCCTCGGTGGCGCGACGGGCGAGGCGCTCGCGCGCCTCATCGAGGATCCCGCACTCGAGCCGCCCACGATCACGGTACCGATCGATCTCGTGATTCGGGACTCGACGGCGGGACGCGGCGGGAAGGACGAGGAGGCGTCCGCGAAAGGAAGGAGGCCCAACGATGCGGGCCACTGACCGATCGCCCCCGGCCCGCGGGGGGCGCACGCGACGAGTGTCGCGGCAAGAAGGGGAGAGGACGGCAATCGTGAAGGAGGGAAAGGCACCATGCGACGACTGAAGTTCATCGTGCCGATCGCCGTGCTGTTGCTGGTGGCGGCGGCGTGTTCCAGCGACGACAACGGGGGAGGCTCGAGCGGCACCACCTCCAGCGGTGGCAACCAGGGCGAGAACACCGGCACGGTCAACGTGCTGAACGCCATGGAGCCGGAGGAGTCGACCGCGATCCAGGCGCTCGTGGACGAGCAGCTCGGCAACGTCGACTACACGGCGGAGATCGAGGCCTCGGCCGACTTCGAGGAGCAGTTCCAGATCCGCAGCGAGGGCGGCACGCTCGACATCGCCCTGCTGCCCCAGCCGGGCACCGTGGCCGCCCAGGCCGAGGCCGGCAACCTGGTCTCGCTCGAGGACCTGGGGTTCAACATCGCCGACCTGCAGGCCCTGTTCGGGGACTACTTCTTGTCCCTGGGCGAGTACAACGGCAAGCACTACGGGCTGCCCACCAACATCAACCTGAAGTCCATGGTGTGGTACCCCAAGGACGACTTCGACGCCGCCGGCTACACCGTGCCCACCACGTGGGACGAGCTGCTGGCGCTGTCGGACCAGATCGTGGCCGACGGGTCCACGCCGTGGTGCGTGGGCTTCGAGTCCGGCGGGGCCACCGGGTGGCCGGCGACCGACTGGATGGAGGACATCATGCTCCGCACGGCGGGGCCCGACGTCTACGACCAGTGGGTCAACCACGAGATCCCGTTCAACGACCCGGCCGTGGTGCACGCCGGCGAGGTCTTCGGCGACGTCATGTTCCACGACGGCTACGTGCTGGGTGGAGCCGCCGACACCACCTCGATCGCCTTCGGCGACGCTCCGCTGCCGATGTTCGACACCCCGCCGGGGTGCTGGCTGCACCGTCAGGCCAGCTTCATCAACGCCTTCTTCCCGGCCGATGCGGTGGCCGGCACCGACTACGACTGGTTCCCCCTTCCCCCCATCGACCAGGAAGGGACCCTGTTCGCCGGTGAGTTCGCCGTGGTGGGCACGAACGGGAACCGCCCGGAGGTCACGGACTTCCTGAACCAGTTCATGGCCGAGGGCATCCAGTGCGCCATCGGAGGGGTGACGGCGTCCTCCCGCATCTCGCCCAACATCAACGTCGGCCCGGAGTGCTACGCCAACTCCATCCTGGCCGACGCCTCCGCGGTGCTCACCAACGCCCTGTCCACCGGGACCGGACGCTTCGACGCCTCGGACATGATGCCGGCCGAGGTGGGCGTGGGCAGCTTCTGGACCGGGATGGTCAAGTACCTGCAGGACGGTCCGGACTCCCTGCAGGGCGTGCTCGACGACATCGAGGCGAGCTGGCCCGCATCGTAGAGGGACCACGAAGCACCTGATGCACGAGGGGAGCGGCCGCCCGGCGGCCGCTCCCCTCGGTTTGCGCGAAGGTCAGCCCAGGAATCCGAGCACGGTCCTGACGGCCATCGTGCCGAGGGCGAGGACCAGGCCGCTGATGGCGAGGGCTCCCATGACCAGCCACGCGGCGAGCTTCAGCACGGCGACGGCGACCGGTGGCCGATCGTCGTCGAGGGTGACCCGCAGCGGTACCGCCTCGCCGTCACCCGGCACCGAGCTCAACGCACGGGCCGTGAGACCGAGCCCCTCGCGCGCGGCCCGCAAACGGGGCGCGGCGTGGCGGGGGTCCGATCGCTCGGGGCGGATGAGGAGCCGGCGGAGGAGGTCGCGCAGTAGGGACACCGGCCGGACGTCGAGGGTGTAGGGCACGATGGCGCCGCCCAGAGAGAAGGCCGCGAGGCGCGGCGACGGCGGCCTGCGGACCAGGGATCGCAGCTGCGCCTCGGCTCGCACGAACCCCGCGCCCACGGTCAGAGCGAGCACCCCCAGGGAGTCCCACATGTGGCTCCGTCGGTACCCGGGGGGTGTGGCGGGGAAACGTCAGAGGAGCTGAACGGGATCGCCGACGTGGAGCGTACCGGGCCGGGTGACGTTGGCGTACCTGCCGAAGTGCACGTTCCCTTTGCCCGAGACGCCGCGATAGCCCTTGATGACGTGGAGCGTGGGGAAGTCCTTCAGGCCCGTGTCGGGGTCGAGCGTGGTCACCACGCACCGTGGCACGGCGTCCCCCACCACCAGCTCGGCCTGACCGATCCGGATCCGCCGCGACACCCAGCGATCCTCCTCGTGCGGCTCGCTCACGCCCTCGATCTCGATCGTCATGCGAAATCGGGCGGGGGAGAGCTCCCCGTCGTGGCCGCCGCGGCGCGCGAGCTCGGCCACCGATTCGAGGGAGACCAGCGTCACGGGCTGTTCGTCGAGCGCGGCGCCCTCGTGGTCGGGGCGCGCCAGCAGGACCTCCCGTCCGGCGTAAGTGGAGAGCGCCTCGGTGAAGTCGCCCTCGACCAGGTGGGCGGGGACGGACCGGCCGTAGAAATCCACGTCGAGCGCCCGTCCGCCCGCCACGGCGGTGCCGGAGGCCACGATACCGTTCGGCAGACGAAGCTCGAGCCACTCCCGCTCGGCGTCGTAGGACGCGCGCACCGGCAGGACGGGGGCCTTCGTCGCGCCCGAGAACCGCCGGCCGTCGCCGTCGACGAAGAAGAAGGCGCGATCGCCGACGACCCCGCGGTGCTCGAGCCGGATCTCGGACGGGTGGTGCAGAGACGTCGACTTCACCGGCGTGACGTTGAACCTCGCGACCGTGGGCACGGCCCCACGCTATCAGCGCGGCCATTGACGACGAGCGTACGGCGAGGCCAGGGAGGCGCTCCTGCAGGCGTGTGCCGCGCTGGTCAGGGCGGCGGATCGCGCCCGCCGGGCACGGGAGCTCCTGTGGGCGGAGGCCCGAGGGCTGCACGCCCGAGGCGGCGACCCCGGGCCGATGCCGTTCCTCCTTGCGCAGACCGAGGAGGGCAGGAGCCTGCTCGCCGAGGCCAAGGCCCGGCTCCGCGGGCTGCTGTAGCGTTCGGCGGACCGCTCGAAGGCCCGTGGTAGCGTCAGGGGCGATGGTCCTTGCGCTGCACCCCGACCTCGCGGAGCTCTCCTTCCTCATCGGAACATGGCGTGGCGTCGGCGAGGGCGAGTGGCCTCCGGGCGATCTCTTCTCGTATGCGGAGGAAGTGACGTTCGAGCACGCCGGCGATCCCTTCCTCATCTACGGGCAGCGGAGCTGGTCGCCGGGCGACGGGGGACCGATCCACTTCGAGCGGGGGTTCCTCCGCCCCGCCGGGCCCGGCCGCGCCGAGCTCGTGCTGGCCCACCCCCTCGGCATCGTCGAGGTCGCCGAGGGGACCGTCCAGGGCGGCGTCGTCGAGGTGGCCACGACCTCGGTGGCCCTCACCGCCACGGCCCCGGACGTCACCGGGCTCTCGCGCAGGATCGAGGCCGGAGACGGCGAGCTTCGCTACGAGCTCCACATGGCGACACGCGACGTCGCGTCGTTCTCGCACATCCGGTCGCGCCTCGCGAGGGTGTGACGCCGTGACCCGGCCCCGCTGGCTCACGCTCAGCTCGGTCTTCCTCGTCGCCTCGATCGCCGGCATCGTGACCGGCGGGATCCTGCGGTGGGTGGGGGACGCTCACGACGCGGCGGACGCGGCCTGGGGGGTCACCACGGCGGTCGGGATCCTCCCGATCGGCTGGGAGGTGCTCCGAGGCATCATCCGGCGCGAGCCGGGGGTGGATCTGATCGCCGTCCTCGCGATGATCGGCGCGCTCGTGTTCGGAGAGTACCTGGCGGGGGCGGTCATCGCGTTCATGCTCTCGACGGGCCGTTCGCTGGAGGACTTCGCCGACGCCCGCGCCCACAAGGAGCTCTCGGCCCTCCTCGCCCGGGCGCCCCGGACGGCGCACCGGTACGCGGGGGAGGAGCTCGAGTCGGTGCCGATCGAGCGGGTCGTCCCGGGGGACATGCTGCTCGTCAAGCGGGGCGAAGTGGTCCCCGTGGACGGGATCCTCGAGACCGACAGCGCGGTGTTCGACGAGTCGGCCCTCACCGGCGAGTCGCGGCCGGTGGAACGCCCCCGCGGCGAGCAGATCCGAAGCGGCGCCGTCAACGCGGGAGCCGGGTTCGACCTGCGCGCGGTCGCCACGGCGGCGGACAGCACGTACGCGGGCATCGTCCGCTTGGTGGAGGAGGCCCAGCGGGAGAAGGCGCCGTTCGTCCGCATCGCCGATCGCTACGCGCTGGTCTTCATCCCCGTGACGCTCGTGATCGCCGGCGCCGCCTGGGCGCTCTCGGGGGAGTCGGTACGCGCCCTGGCCGTGCTGGTCGTCGCCACGCCGTGCCCGCTGATCCTGGCCGCCCCGATCGCGATCGTCGCCGGGATCTCCCGCGCCGCCAAGCGAGGGATCATCGTGAAGGGCGGGGGGGCGCTCGAGACGCTCGCCCGAGGACGGGTCCTGCTCCTCGACAAGACGGGAACGCTCACGGCGGGGGCCCCCGAGCTCAGCGACATCGAGGTCTACGGCGACCACGATCCGGGGGAGGTCCTGCGGCTCGCCGCCTCGCTCGATCAGGTCTCGCCGCACGTCCTGGCCGGGGCGATCGTCGGCGCGGCGCGCGCCCGCGACCTCGCGCTGTCGTTCCCGGAGGAGGCGTTCGAGGAGGGCGGATCCGGGATCCACGGCTCGGTCGAGGGGCGCAAGGTGGCGATCGGCAAGGCCTCGTGGGTGTCGCGGGGCCAGCCCCTGCCCGAGCGGGCCCGCGACATCCGCCGGCGCACGGCGATGGAGGGTTCCTCGTGTGTGTTCGTCTCGATCGACGGCTCGATCGCCGGGGCGCTGATCCTGGACGATCCGATGCGCCCGGACACGCCGAGGGTGATCCGTGCGCTCCGCCGAGCCGGCATCAAGCGCGTCGTGATGGTCACGGGCGACAACCCGGACGTCGCCGAGTCCGTCGGCATCGCGATCGGCGTCGACCGGATCCTGTCCGAGCGGGATCCGACCGACAAGGTCGACGCGGTCCGGGCGGAGGGGGAGAGCGGCGTGACGATCATGGTCGGGGACGGCGTGAACGACGCTCCGGCCCTGGCGGCGGCCGACGTCGGCGTAGCGATGGGCGCTCGCGGGGCCACCGCCTCGAGCGAGGCGGCGGACGTCGTGCTCGTCGTCGACCGGCTCGACCGCGTGGTGGAGGCGCTGCGCATCTCGCGGCGCTCGCGAGGCATCGCCCTGCAGAGCGTGCTCATCGGCATGGGGCTGTCGATCGCCGGGATGCTCCTCGGCGCGGCCGGCCTGCTCAAGCCGGTCAACGGAGCGCTCGCGCAGGAGGCGATCGACGTCGCGGTGATCCTCAACGCCCTGCGGGCGCTCCGCGGGGACCGGCGGAGCAGACAGGCGGCGGGACCCGGCTCGCACGTCGGCGATCGCTTCCGTGCCGAGCACCGGGAGTTCGCCCCCGACCTCGCGCGCGTGCGCACCGTCGCCGACCGCCTCGGCGCGCTGTCGCCCGCCGAGGCCAAGGTGGAGCTCGAGGAGATCCGGTGGTTCCTGCTCGAACGCCTCCCGCAACACGAGAAGGAGGAGGAGGCGGCCGTGTACCCGGTCATCGCCGAGCTCATCGGCGGCGAGGACCCGATGGGGTCCATGGAGCGGGCGCACATGGAGATCGAGCATCTGGCCCGCGTGTACGGCCACCTGCTGGCCAACCTGCCCGACGAGGGTCCGGGGCACGAGGACCTCGTCGACCTCCGCCGCGTCCTGTATGGATTGCACGCGATCCTCCGCCTGCATTTCTCGCAGGAGGAGGAGGCCTACTCGTGGCTCGCGAGCGACGAGGTGCTGGAGGACGCGGCGGTCTGAGCGCCGAGGTGCGCATGCGGCGGGGGGCCGGTTGCCGCGCCCCGCCGTTCCGCTCGAACCGGAGGTCCCGGCGGCGAGCTACGTGGGCTCGCCGGACCGGGAGCTCCAGGGAAGCCATACGCCGAACGAGGTGCCCTGGGAACCTCGGTCTTCGACGTCGGCGCTGCCCCCGTGGAGCTCGGCGAATCGCGCGGCGATGGCCAGACCGATCCCGGACGTAGCGGTGCGCCCGAGCCCTTCTTGGCCGAACGGCCCGAACACGCCATGTTGGCGGTCCGAGGGGACCCGGGGGCCGTCGTCCTCGACCTCGATCCGCGCCCCGTCCCGATGCGTCCGTACGCGGACCCTGATGGTCGCGGAGGACGGCGATCGGCGTGCGGCGTTCTCCAGCAGATTCTCGACGATCCGCTCGACCTGTGCGACGTCGGCCTCGACATCGACGTGTTCGGCCTCGACCACGACCTCGTACTTCGCGAGCGAATCGGCGTCTCGGACGATCCTCGCCACGACGGAGCCGAGGTCGACCAGGACGCGGGTCGGCTCGACCCCGCCCCGGGACAGGCGGTCGAGGTCGAGGAGGTCCGTGACCATGCGGTCCAGCCGGCGGGCGTTGTCGGCGATCCGCCCGGCGAGGTCGCTCGCGTCGGTCGGAGCGAGGGCGTGATGCTCCAACGTCACCGCGAGGCCGAGGATCGCGGCGAGGGGTGTCCTCAGGTCGTGCGAGACGGCGGCGAGCAGACCCCCGGCGCCGGTCTCGGAGGGCGTCCGCGCGCCGGCGGCGGTGACGTCGCCCCCTGCACCGGCCGGCCGTTCCGCGTCCGGGTCGCGCCGGGAGATGTCGACGAGCACGCCGCGGACGGCGACCGGCGAGCCCCGATCGTCGACGACGGCGTGGCCGATGCCCCGGAGACGGACCACCTCACCGTCGCCACGCCGGAACCGGTACTCGAGGTCGTGCGTGCCGGGCCCGCTCGTCTCGGCCAGGAGCGACGTCAGCACCGCGTCGCGATCGTCCGGATGGACGCGGTCCGCCCACAGGTCGGGGTCGTCCAGGAACGCCTGCGGCGGGTAGCCGAGGAGACGGCTGGACGCGTCGCTCACGAACACGAAGCGTCCGGTGGTCGCGTCGACCTCCCAGATCACGGCGTCGACGTCGTTCACGAGCGCCCGGAGCCGGCGGAGGTCGCTCCCGGGACCCACCGTCGTTGCCGTGTGGCGCGTCACGAGCGCATGCTAGCGGGCTGCGGCGGCGCCGTCGGCGCGCGGGTCGGTGCCGGCTTCGAGCGTTCCGTCGTCGTGGACCAGGAGCAGGTGCGCGTGGCCCACCGCCCCGTCGACGTCTCCCACGGTCTCGATGGTGTAGCCCGTAGTCTCCAGCACCGCGCGCGTGGCGGCGGGGACCGCCCCCTCGGCCACGAGCGCACGGTCTCGAGATCCCAAGGCCATCCCCCCGACGAGCCACCTGGGCGCGGCGACCGCCGACGCCGCGTCCATGCCGAGACGAAGGGCGCGGATGAGCGTCATGGCGTCGATCTGCGGTTGTCCGCCACCGCCCATCGTCCCCGCCAACGCGACGAGCCGACCCTCGCGCCCCACGACCACCGGCAGCAGCGTGTGGGAGGGGCGCTTGCCGCCGGCGAGTGTGTTCGGATGGTCGGGGTCGAGCACGAAGGCGCTCCCGCGGCTGTGGAGCACGATCCCCGTCGACGGCTCCAGGATGCCCGAGCCGAACCCGTCGTACAGGCTCTGGACCAGGGCGACGCCGAGCCCCGAGGCGTCCGCGGCCACCAGGGCGATCGTGTCGCCGGCTCGCCGTGGGTCCGGGCCGGTGCCCTCGAGGATCTGGTCCAGGAGCTCGGACAGGTGGGCCTCGTCCAGCAGCATGCCGGCGGGGACGCGGGCATGACGGGGGTCGGCGTTGTACCGGTCCCGGTCCGCCGAGGTCACGCGGAAGATCTCGGCGAGCACTCCGGCGTCGGGTCCGAGCGGGTCCTGGTCGATGCCGAGCCGCTCGATCAGGGCGAGCGCCTGGAGCAGAACGAAACCCTGTGAGTTCGGTGGCGGCACGCTGACGTCGAGGTCTCCGTAGCGGCGGGTGAGCGGGGCGTCCAGATCGGGCTCGAACGCGGACAGATCCTCGAGCGCCATCGACGATCCCAGCGATCGGAGGTGATCCGCGACCGCGATGCCGATCACGCCCCTGTACATCCGCGAGGGTCCGGCGGCCGCGATGGTCTCCAGCGTGTGCGCGAGCGCCGGCTGCACGAGCGGATCGCCCTCGCGGAGCGGCCCGTTCGATCCGCCGAACACGCCGGCCATCCCGGGATCGGCGAGCAGGCGCGCAGTGTCCGCGGCGAGCGAACCCGCGAGACCCCGCGACACGGGGACGCCGACACGGGCGAGCGCGACGGCTCGCTCGAACGCCGGAGCGAACCCTCGCTCCGACCAGCGGAGTGCGAGCTGCCACCAGCCCGCTACCGCCCCCGGCACGGTGACGGTGAGCGGCCCGTGCTCGGGCATCTCGGCGTGCTCGCGCCGGACGGCCTCGACATCGACGAGCGCCGGCGTGGCGCCGCTCGCGTTGAGGACGACGATGCGTCCCTGCGGCTCGCGGACCAACGCGAAGAGATCCCCGCCGACCCCGCACATGTCGGGGGCGACGACGGCCAGCGTCGTGGCCGCGGCGAGCGCGGCGTCCACCGCGTTGCCGCCCGCCTCGAAGGCGTCCACTCCGGCGGCGGTCGCCTCGGTGTGCGGGGTCGCGATCGCGAACCGGCGCCCCCGAGCCCCGAGCTCGCGGTCGCTCACCTGCCGGTCTCCGAGGTGTTTGCGGCGGGCCGGTGGGCGGGGTGGTGCTGGCAGGTGGGGCACCAGTAGGTCGTCCGGGCGGCCTCGCCCTGCCGGCGAGAGGCGATCGTCGACCCGCAGCGAGGACAGGGTCGTCCGGCCTTGCCGTACACGCCGAGCCCGCCGGGAGACGTCGTCCGCGGGCCGCCGCCGAGGTTCCGGCGCAGGAGGTGGGACGCGGTGGCGTACAGGGATCGCAGGGTGTCGGCGTCGAGCTCTCCGAGGGGCGTGAACGGGTCGACCCGCTGGTCGAAGAGCGCCTCGCTCTTGTACACGTTGCCGATCCCGCTCGCGACGCGCTGGTTCAGGAGGGCGACGCCGATCTCCGCGTCGGCCGGTAGGCGCGCAAGGCGCCCGAGGACGTCGTCGAGATCCACGTCCGGCGAGCACAGGTCGGGGCCGAGAGCCGACAGCATCGGGTGCCGCACGAGTTCGGGCTCGCGAAGGAGCTCCACCACCGGAGCGTTGAAGCACACGGCGATCGTCCCCGGCACCTCGATCAGCGCGCGAACCTGGTGCGCGGGTCGGCGCCATCGCCCGCCGGCCGGGTACACGTGCCACGACCCCGACATCTGCATGTGGGTATGGAGAACGCGCCCGTCGTCGAACGAGATCAGCAGATGCTTGCCGCGGGCCTCGACGGCCCGGACGGCGGCGCCTGGGGGTAGCGCCTCGAACCGCAGGCGCGGGGCCTCGAACCGCCGAACCGGCTTCCCCGCGAGGACACCTCGCAGCACGACGGCAGTTCGGAAGATGGTGTCACCCTCGGGCACCGGGTCAGGATAGAGCGACCCTTCGGTTCGGGACGGCGCCCGCTACCCGCGGAGCACGAGGCCGCGGTAGCCGTCGACGAACCCGGCCGTGCGCAGCGCCTGGGCGAAGCGCGAGGTGGATGCCGGCTCGCCGTCGATGCGGGTGAGCTCGATGCGGCGGATCCGGCCGTCCTTGACGAGCGAGGCGAGCGCGTCGGGCCAGTCGGCGTCCGCGTGTTCCGCGAACGTGACGAGCGTCCTCGCCCCGCGCTCCAGGTACACGGCCGGCACGCCGTCGACGAGCACCACGTACGCACCGGCGGCGCGGGCCGGTCGGCCCTCGGCCTCGGGCCAGGGGAGCGCGGCGCCGTACGGCTGCGCGGGATCCGCGGCGGCCAGTGCCATCACCCGTGTCTCCCGAGGCGGCTCGCGGAGCTCCCGGATCCGCTCGACCGCGCCCGGCACCGCGAACTGCGCCGCGCCGAGCCCGTCGACGAAGTAGCCGCGCCGCGCCTTGCCCGACTCCTCGAGCGCGCGGAGGACGCCGTACACGCCGGCGTAGCCACCCGGCGCGCCCTCGCCCAGCACCGCCTCCCGGGTCAGGATCCCGTGGCGCTCGAGCAGCTGGCTCGCTCGCGCGTGCGCCGTCTCGGTGGGTGAGGGCGCGGGCTCGAGCAGGGGGGCCACGAGGGACCACCGACCGGCGCCCGCCGGCGGCCCCGTCCGGCGGATCGCGCCCGGCCTCGGCCTGGCGGCGGGGCGCGAGGCCCTGGGCCGCCGTCCCAGGAACGCGCGGAGCGGCGCGAGCGTGTCGTTCGTGACCTCGCCGGTCCACACCAGGTCCCACAGCGCCGAGAGCACGGCCCGCTCGTCGGCCACGTTCGCGGCCTGGACGAGCTCCGGCCAGAAGGACGCCCCCCGGAGCTCGAGGTGCTCGCGGACGGCCCGGTGGATGGGACCGGCGGGGCGCTCCTCGGGCCGAGGCGGCGCGACGAGCCCGAGCCGGTCGCGGAAGGCGATCGCGATGCGGCCGTCGTCCGCGCCGACGCCGCCCGCGCCCATCCACACCACGTCGCCGCTCGCGCACAGCGCGTCGAGGTCCGCCGGGCGGTAGCCCTGAACGCGACCGGGGAGCACGTCGCTCTCCAGGATCGAGGCGTGGATCGCGGCGCCCTGGAGCTGCTCGATCGTCTCGACGAGGGCCGTCGTCCCGCTCCGGGGGCGGGTGAGCCCTTGCCACTCGGGGAGGAACCGGCCGAGCGTGGCCGCGTCCACCGGCTCGACCTCCCGCCGCAGGGCCGCCAGCGACCGGCGGCGGATCGAGCGCAGGACGTCGACGTCGCACCACTCGCGCTCGATCCCGCCCGGCCGGAACTCGCCGAGCACGATCCGCCCCGCGGCCTCGAGCGAACCGAGGGCGCCCGAGACCCGCTCGGAGCTCGCGCCGAGCCGCTCCGCGACGTCGCGGGCCAGGAACGGGCCGTGCGTCCGGGCGTAGCGCGCCACGAGACCCTCGAGCGGCGCCGCCACCGGCTCGGCGAAGACCGCCGGCACGCCGACCGGCAAAGGGGCGCCGAGCGCGTCCCGGTAGCGGGCGGCGTCCTCGACCGCGACGAGGCGTTCCTCGCCGGCGACGTGCAGCCGGAGGGCGCGCCCCTCGCGTTCGAGGTCCTCGATCCACGCCGCCGGGTCCGTCGTGGCCCGCGCGCGGATCTCGGCGGCCGCCAGGTCGCCCAGCCGGCGGAGGAGGTCGTGGACGTCGTCGGCGTTCCGGGCCCGCCGGCCCTCGGCGAGGTGCTGGAGCTCCAGCTCGAGCTCGGCGAGCGCGGCGGCGTCGATGAGCTCGCGCAGGTCCTCGGCCCCGAGGAGCTCGCGCAGCAGGTCGCGGTCGAGCGCCAGGGCCGCCGCCTTCCGCTCCCCGAGCGGCGCGTCCTCCTCGTACATGTAGACGGCGATCCACCGGAACAGCAGCGACTGCGCGAACGGCGACGACCGCTCGGTGTCGACGGGCACGACGCGGATCCGCCGGGCCCGGATGTCCCCGAGCACCTCCTTGAGGGCCGGCACGTCGAACACGTCGCGCAGGCACTCGCGCGTCGCCTCGAGCAGGATCGGGAACGTAGGGTAGCGCGCGGCGACCTGAAGGAGGTCGGCGCCCCGCTGGCGCTGCTGCCACAGCGGCGTCCTTCGGCCGGGCGTCCGGCGGGGGAGCAGGAGCGCCCTCGCGGCCGCCTCGCGGAACAGCGTGGTGAACAGCGCCGAGCCCGGCAGCTCGCGCACGATGAGCTCCTCGACGTCCTCCGGCTCGAACAGGAGGTCCTCGACGGGGATCCGCTCCTCGGACTCGGGGAGCCGGATCACGATGCCGTCGTCGCTCCACAGCACCTGCACGTCGGCGTCGAAGCGCTCCGACAGGCTCGACCGGATGGCCATCCCCCACGGGGCGTGGACTCGCGCGCCGAAGGGCGACAGGACGCAGATGCGGAAGTCGCCGATCTCGTCGCGAAAGCGCTCGACCGTGATCGTCCGGTCGTCGGGGATCGCGCCGGCCGCCTCGCGCTGGTCCTCCAGGTAGGCGACGAGGTTCTCCGAGGCGAGCCGGTCGAGGCCGAACTCCTCGCGCAGACGGTCCATCGCGCGCTCGTGGGGCGCGGCCGCGAGCTCGCGGGTGACGGCGCCGATGGCGCGGCCGAGCTCGAGCGGGCGCCCCGGCTTGTCGCCCTTCCAGAACGGCATCTTCCCCGTCTCGCCCGGCGCCGCCGAGACGATCACGCGGTCGAAGGTGATGTCCTCGATCCGCCAGGCGCTCGCGCCGAGCAGGAACACCTCGCCCCGCCGGCTCTCGTACACCATCTCCTCGTCGAGCTCGCCCACCCGCCGCTGGTCCTGAGTGAAGACGCCGAACAGCCCCCGGTCCGGGATCGTGCCCCCGCTCGCGATGGCCAGGCGCCCGGCGCCCTCCCGCGCCCGCACGACGTCCGTGCGCCGGTCCCACACGATGCGGGGCCGGAGCTCGGCGAACTCGTCCGACGGGTACCGCCCGGCAAGCAGGTCGAGCACGTTGCGCAGCAGGTCGTCCGAGAGCTCGGCGAAGTTGGCGGCCCGCCGGAGCACCCGCCCCAGCTCGTCGACCGTCCACTCGTCGACGGCGCACATGGCCACGATCTGCTGGGCGAGCACGTCGAGCGGGTTGCGTGGGTACCGCGTCTCCTCGATGAGCCCCTCGAGCATGCGCCGCACCACCACCGCCGACTCGAGGAGGTCGCCCCGGTACTTGGGGAACAGCTTGCCCCGCGACGGCTCGCCGACCGTGTGGCCGGCGCGGCCGATCCGCTGCAGCCCCCGGGCCACGGACCCGGGCGACTCGACCTGTACGACGAGATCCACCGCGCCCATGTCGATGCCGAGCTCGAGCGAGCTGGTCGCGACGATCGCCTTCAGCGTCCCGCGCTTGAGCCGGTCCTCGATGTCCAGGCGCTGCTCTCGCGCGATCGAGCCGTGGTGGGCGGCGACGAGATCCTCGCCGGCGAGCTCGTTGAGACGGGCCGCCAGCCGCTCGGCCAGGCGGCGGGCGTTCACGAACACGATCGTCGAGCGGTGGGCCCGGATCAGCTCGAGCAGCCGGGGATGGATGGCCGGCCAGATGCTGGTGCGCTCCGGCGCGGCCGCGGCCGGACCGGCCGGCGGCTCCTCCGAGATGCGGCCGAGCTCGGACATGTCCTCGACCGGGACGACCACCTCGACCTCCATCGCCTTGCGATGGCCGGCGTCGACGATCGTGACGGGGCGGGGGCCGCTCTCGGTCTGGCCACCCAGGAACCGGGCGATCTCCTCGAGGGGCCGCTGGGTGGCGGACAGCCCGATCCGCTGCGGCGGGCGCGGCGTGATCGACTCGAGCCGCTCGAGCGAGAGCGCGAGGTGCGCGCCGCGCTTGGTGGCGGCGAGCGCGTGGATCTCGTCCACGATGACCCACCGAACGCTGCGCAGGATCTCACGGGTCCGGGACGTGAGCATCAGGTAGAGCGACTCCGGGGTCGTGATGAGTACGTCGGGCGGTCTCGTGGCGATGCGGCGCCGTTCGTTCGCGGCGGTGTCCCCGGTCCGGATGGCCACCGTCGGCGGATGGAAGTCGGTCCCCAGCCGTTCGGCGGCGAGGCCGATCCCCACAAGGGGCGCCCGCAGGTTCTTCTCGACGTCGACGGCCAACGCGCGCAGCGGCGAGACGTACAGCACGCGGCAGCGTTCGGCGGGCGCCGGGGGCGGCTCCGCCGTCAGCCGGTCGAGCGCCCACAGGAAGGCCGCGAGCGTCTTGCCCGAGCCCGTGGGCGCGAGGATCAGCGTGTGAGACCCCTCCGCGATCGCCGGCCACCCGCGCTCCTGAGCCGGCGTCGGTGCGGCGAACGTCGAGTCGAACCAGGCTCGGACCGGCGCGGAGAAGCGATCGAGGGTCACCGCCCAACGGTACCGCGGGCCGCGGACACGCACGCCGGCACCATTAGGATGCCCGGCGATGCCCCGTGCCCGCCGAGCGTTCGCGTCCGCCGTCGTCGGCGTCGCGCTGTGGTCCGCCGCCCCTGCCGTCGCCCAGGAATCACCCTCGCCGGAGCCCTCCGGCGAGCCGCGCGATCAGATCGTGCTGTCCGGCGACGTGATCGTGCATCGGGGCGAGGACGTGGGCGAGGTGGTCCTGCTGCACGGGACGGTGGCGGTGGCTGGGGTCGTGCACGGCGACGTGGTGGTGGTCGACGGGCGGATCGAGGTGACCGGGCAGGTCAGCGGGAGCGTCGTGAGCCTCAACGGCCCGGTCACGGTGGGGCCGAACGCGCAGATCCTCGGCGACGTGATCGGGCGGGACCGGATCCGGGTCGCCGAGGGCGCGAGCATCGGCGGGCGCGTCCGAGAGGGGACCGCCTTCACGTTCCGCACGCCGATCGACCTGTTCGGGCCGTTCGCCACGTGGCTGGCGGTCGCGGTCTCGACACTGGTGCTCGGGGCCCTGCTCCTGTTGTTCGCGCCCCGCGGGGCCGACGCGGTGTCCGCGGCCGCGCTGGGCTCGCCGCTGCGGTCCGGGGGGGTCGGGCTCGCGGCGCTGATCGGGCTGCCCGTCCTCGCGGTGGGGGCCCTCGTCTCGATGGTCGGCCTCCCGCTTGGCCTGGGCCTGCTGCTCGCGCTGGCGTTCCTGTACTCGGTCGGATTCGCGTTCGCGGTCTTCGCCGTCGGTCGCGCGCTGTGGCGGCCGCCACGGACGCGATGGCTGGCCCTGCTGTTCGGATGGGCGATCGTGGCCGCGGTGTCGGCGATCCCCTTCGTCGGCGGGGTCGTCTGGTTCGTGGGTGCGGTCCTCGGTCTCGGGGCCACGACGGTGGCCGCGTGGCGGGCCCGGGGGACGGGCGGCCGGCACCGGCCCGGTGGGAAGATGCCCGCGGAGCGGGTCGTCGACGTGACGGAGGAGCCCACGCCCGAGCCGATGATCACCGAGCGGGCCATGGGGGAGGAGGGGGCCGGGATATGAGCGAGACCGACGTCGCGCGGCTGCGGGCGATCCCGCTGTTCGCCGATGCGGAGGACGAGCACCTGGCCCGGATCGCCTCGGTCGCCACCACCTTCGACGTCGGCGCCGGCTACGTGCTCGCCGAGAGGGGTCAGCCCGGCGCAGGGATGTTCGTGATCCTCGAGGGGACCGTCGAGGTCGACGTGCCGAACTCGAGCCCGGTGACCCTGGGGCCGGGGGAGTTCTTCGGGGAGATGTCCTTGCTCGCCGACGCCCCGCGGATCGCGCGCGTTCGGGCCACGACGCCGGTCCGAGGGCTCGCCATCGAGCGACGGGCGTTCCTCGACCTGCTCCGAGAGGAGCCGCGCATCGCGCTGGCGATGCTGCCCGTGCTCGCGGGGCGGCTCGCCCGGCACGAGACCGAGGGCGGCTGACCGGCTACCGCCGCCGGCGGAGCGCGAAGAGCCCGACCAGCGCGCCGAACGCCGCCCCGAACGCGGCGGCCTGCGGAGTCGTCATGAACACGCGCGCGCCCTCGTCGATCGTGACCTTCGGAGCGAAGACGGCCCCGACGATCCCGCCGCTGCCGACGTGCGCCTCGCCGGCGATCACGGACTGCGTGCCGCCGTTCGCGAGGGACACGTTGCCGCGCGCGATCACCGGGCCGCATCCGCCGTTCGTGATCGTCACGTCGCCCGAGCACATGACCGGCCCGCATCCGCCCCGCTCGATCGACACGTCGCCGCTCACCATCATGGGACCGGCGGCGGCCTGTTCCATCCGAACGTTGTGGGCCGACAGCGCTCCCACGAGGGACCGATGCATCGTGACGTCCCCCGCCGCCTCGAGCGTGCCGACCACCCGCTTGTCCTCCACGTGTTCCATCGAGGTCACCTCCTCCCCCCATGGTAGGTACGCTCGGCCGATGAGCGCGAGCCGGCGGTTCCTGCTGCTCGGCTCGGGCGAGTTCGAGCCCTGGTCCGAGGAGGTGGAGCGGATCGCGCTCGAGGGCCGGGCCTCCCGGGTGGTCGTCTGCCCCACGGCGAGCGCCCCCGAGGGCGAGGCCGTGTTCGAGCGGTGGGCGCGGATGGGCCTCGAGCACTACGCGGCGATGGGCGTCGAGGCCGCCGTCGTCCCGCTTCGCTCGCGAGCCGACGCCGACCGCGACGACGTCGCCCGGTCGATCGACGGCGCTGGGATGGTGTTCTTCTCCGGCGGGAACCCGAGGTTCCTGGCCGACGCGATGCGGGGCACGAGGTTCTGGGCCGCGCTCGTCGACGCGATCGACGCGGGCGTCGTGTTCGCCGGCTGCAGCGCGGGAGCGATGGTGGCGAGTCGCCGCCCGGGCGCGACGCCGCGGCTCGGCACGACGTGGGCGAGCGGCCTTGGGCTCGTCCCCGAGGGCTCGTTCGGCGTGCACTGGAACCGGGCCAGGTTCATCCCCGGCATGCGCGGGTTCGTGATGGGCCGGGCCCGGGGCGGCTGGTTCGTCGGGATCGACGAGCGCACGGCGATCCTCGGCGACGGCGAGGAGTGGCAGGTGTTCGGGCATGGCACGGCGTCCCTGCGGCTCGACGGCGTGACGAGCACGTTCCGGTTCGGCCAGCGGTTCTCGACCCCGGCCTGATGGCTCGCGCCAGGTCCCGCCTCACCTATCCTGTAGCGACGTGAGCTCGACGCAGGATCTGGCCGTGCCGGAGGATCGGCCGACGTGCTACCTGTGCGGCCGCCCCACCTACGACCCCGACAAGCGCGAGCGGCCGTGGGTGCGGGCGACCTCGGGTGGCCGGCAGGTGCTCGTCTGTCCCCGGTGCCAGGAGGAACGCCCCGACTGGGCCGTCCAGCTCGATCGGTGCGAGTCCTGTGGCGCGACACGCCTGTCCGCCATGCTCGGCCAGGTTGTCTGCCGGGCCTGCGGCCACATCCGCGGCGAGCCGGTCGAGCTCTCGTGGCAATCGGGCGCTTAGCTCAGTTGGTTAGAGCGCTTCCCTTACAAGGAAGAGGCCGGGGGTTCGAGTCCCTCAGCGCCCACGAAGGGCGTTACGCGCGGCCGCGACGCAGGATCGGCCAGCGCTCGCGGAGCCGCTGCAGCATCCGGCCGAGGTTCTCGTCCCGGCGCCACCGGCCGAACGCGATACCGGCGACCGCGAGGACGCCCAACGCGAGGAAGAACGCGACCTTCTGCCGGAGATCGGTCGAAGCGATCCCGGAAACGCCACCGGCTGAGGGCGTGGAGCCGACCAGCCCCGCGATCGCTTCCGAGACCCCCTGGGGGCGGGGATGGAGCTGCGAGCGTCCCGCGGGACCGGTTCCCACCGTGTCCCCTCGTCCCCCGGTCCGCCCCACGTCCGGGAGGAACGCCGCCAGGAAGCCGTCGCCGGCGGCTGAGATGATGTCGCCGATCGTGGGTCCGGACCCGCTGGACCCGCCCGACCCCGCGCCTCCTGCGCCGCCGGAGCCGCCGGAGCCGCCGCCGGGCGGGGTCGGACCGGGGGAACCGGGCGCGGGGGCCACGGTGGGGGCCGGAGTCGGCGACGAGGTGTGATGCGGTGGGCCGGTCGGTCCCGGTCCGGGGCCCGTGGTCCCGGTCGGTCCTGGACCGGTCGGTCCCGTCGGTCCGGGGCCCGTCGGTCCCGTTCCGGGGCCCGTGGGTCCGGTCGGTCCTGGACCGGTCGGCCCCGTCGGTCCGGGGCCCGTGGGTCCGGTCGGACCCGGGCCTGTGGGGCCCGGCCCTGTGGGGCCCGTGGGGCCGGTCTGGGCCGTGGCGGTCGTCGCGAACAGGGCGATCGAGATCACCGCGGCGAGCGCGAGGGCGCGGCCCAGCCTCCATCGCACGGAGGGTCTCCTGCCACTCACGCTCGCGCCGTCTCCCCGCTCCCGAACGGGCACACCCTAGCGGTTCGGAGCGAGAGGCGCCAGGGTGCTCCATCCGGCCTCATCGAGCCGGGACCATCGACCCGGGACCGCCCGCACGTCTTCCCTCACCATCGCCCGATGCGCGGGTCGCCCGATCGCATCGGCTACGTTGGCGTGAACGGTTCCGTCGGAACCGTTCATCTGCTGTCCCACGATCCTGGCGCCGACCTCATCCGCTTCTTCGAGAGGGTCCGGCCGATCCTTCAGCGGGACGAGGTCACCGACATCTGGGTGAGCGGTCACACCCACTGCGCGGGCGCGCCCCGATTGATGAACGCGTTCCTCGATACGGTGCGCAAGGAAGCGGAGCGCAGAGGGAAGGCGTTCCTCCTGCGCCCCGCGGCGTGCTCCTACGCCGGCGAGGACCAGCTCGAGCGATCCGGGTGAGCTGAAGAGGAGTCCGGGTCAGCGACGGCGGTCGCGCCTCGAGGCGCGTCTGGCCAGTCCCGAGCCCGCGAGCAGGAGCGCGATCCCGGGCGGGATCACGTAGACGCCCCCCGACTTCGTGGGGTCGGGGTCCGAACCGAGCGTCGGCTTCGGCGACGGGGTGTGCGTCTTCGGGGGCGGCGATCCCGTCGGCGACGGCTTGTCGCTCGGCGAGGGCTCCTCCGTCGGGCTGGGGCTCGGGGACTCCGTCGGGGACGGGCTCTCGGTCGGAGACGGCGAATGGGTCGGGCTGGGGCTCGGCTGCTCTGTCGGGCTCGGCGAGGGCTCCTCCGTCGGGCTGGGGCTCGGGGACTCCGTCGGGCTCGGAGACGGCGACTCGGTCGGGCTGGGGCTCGGCTCCTCGGTCGGAGTCGGCGAAGGCTCCTGCGAAGGCGACGGTTCCTCAGGCGGCGGAGGCTCCTCGGACGGGCTCGTCTCCGGCTGCGGCGACGTGGCCGCGCTCGGCTCCGCCGCCGGCGTCTCGGTCACCTCGGGCGTGGTCTGGGGCGTCGGTTCGGGGCTCGGCGAGGGGCCGGTCTCCGGCGGCGGGGGAGTGGGCGTGACCTCCGAGGGCGGCTCGTCGCCGTACAGGACATCGTCGCCGATCACGCTTCGGAGCGTGACCAGGACGGCGTCGGGGAGTTGATCGAGATAGGGGGCGAGCGTCTGCGCGATCTCGGCGTCGAGCGCGGCCAGGGTCGCCGCGTCGGCGCCGGCGGCGACCGCGGCCGAACGCTGCTCCATCAATCGGCTCGCGATCCCGGCCACCGTGGCGGAGTCGACCCCTCCCTCCTGCAGCTCCTGCTCGAGCCTGTCGAGCGCGCGCTCGGCCGCGACGACGTGGACCCGGGCGGGGCCCGTCGCCTGCGGGGCAGGGGTGCCGATCCCTCGAGCGAGCACGATGGCGAGCACGATGATGGAGGCGGCCGCGGCTCCCTGCAGCCGCTCGACCCACCCGCGCTCCCGGATCGACGGGGACGGGCGTTTGGGCGCAGCAACGAAAGCAGCCGGGGCCGAGGTCGCCCGGGGTGCGTGCTTGGCGCGATGACCGGTGAGCGCGAACTCGAGCTCCTTGAGTCCCGGGCCCTCCTCGACGACGGCGTCCGCGGCGGCCAGGAGCGAGGGGTCGGCCGTGGCGCGATCGCTGGTGAGGACGACGACGCGGGTTCTGGGAGCGGCGGTGCGGAGGCCGGACAGGAGCGAGGACTCCGGCTCCGCGGCGACGTTCTCGTGGACGAGCAGCACGTCCGGCTGGTGTTGGCGGACCGCTCGGACCGTGTCCTCGGCCGTTCCCGCCTCGGCGGACACGACGAAACCGCGCTCTTCCAGGAGGAAGCGCGCGAGGTTCCGCTCAAGGGGACGGCGATCCCCCACGACGGCAGAACGGCGAGAGGTGCCTCTCTTCATGGCTCCTGTTCCGAGTAGCCGCGCACCCGATGCGACCTCATGTATAGCCCATCGCGTCGCGGGAAACAGCTACCCGTTGTGGCTAGCCCCCCCGGGGTCGGGGCACCCACCCATCCGACCGACAAGGTTGCCCTTCGGCGAATCCCGTGGGCAGCGATCAGGCGCCGTCGATGCGCCCGTCATGGATCGTGAGCGTGCGGTCGAGGAACCTCTTGGCGGCCTCGTCGTGCGTGGCCATCAGACACGCCGTCCCCTCGTCGCACGCGTCGCGAAGCGCGGCGAAGACTCGCTCGGTCCAGCCCCGGTCCTGATGACCCGTGGGCTCGTCGGCGACGACCACCCGCGGGCGGAGCAGCAGGGCCCGGGCGATCGCGGCTCGCTGCTGCTCGCCGACGGAGGTCTCGAACGGGCGCCGATCCGCGAGCTCGGACAGGCCGAAGCGGGCGAGGAGTTCCTCGATGCGCTCGGCGTGCTCGCCGAGCGACCCGGCGAGCTTCGCCGGGTGCGCGACGTTCTCGCGGACGCTGAGCTCGTCGAGCAGCCCGAGCTTCTGAGGAACGACGGCGACGTCGCGCCACGCTGGCGGTCCGTCCGAGCTCGCGGTGGCCGGGCGCTCGATCGTTCCCCGATCGGCGCGCTCCCATGCGGCGATGAGGTTCAGCAGGGTGGTCTTGCCCGATCCCGAGCGCCCCACCACGCCGACGAGCTCGCCCTCGCGAACGCCGAACGACACGCCGTCGACCGCATGGACGACGTCGCCTCCTCGTGTGTACGTCTTGGCGACGTCGTCGAGGCGCAGGACGGTGAGCGCGTCGGGCTCGACGGCCGAGACGAACGCCATCGGCGCCGTGGCGCCGCCCGGCGGCCGTCGCGGGTCGACGACCTCGCCGTGGTCGAGCCGCAGGAGGACGTCGGCGGCGCGCATGACCGTGGGGTCGTGGGTGGCGAGCACGAAGGTGACGCCCCGATCGCGGACCCGCCGGATCGCTTGGAGCACGGCGTCGCCGGAAGCCGTGTCGAGCTCGGCCGTGGGTTCGTCGGCGACGACGACGCGCGCCCCGCTCACGAGCGCCTGCGCGAACGCCGCGCGCTGCTGCTCGCCGCCCGAAAGCTCGGTGGGGAGATGGTCGACGCGGTCCGCGATGCCGAGCTCCTCGAGCGCGTCGTGGGGGTGACCGTCCCGCGCGACGCGATCGACGTGCTCGCCGACCGTGAGGTACGGCAGGAAGTTGTCGGAGGGCCGCTGGAACACGTAGCCGAGCCGCTTCTGTCGCATCCGCCGTCTGATCCGGGACGAGGCCCGGCTCACCTGGATCCCCGAGACCGTGATGGAGCCGGACGTCGGGCGGTCCATGCCGGCGATGAGCCGAAGCAGCGAGGACTTGCCACTCCCGCTCGGACCGGCGACGGCGACGAGGGCGCCGGCTGGGAAGGAAGCGCTGACGCCGCGGAGCGCTCGGACCTCGCCCGTGGCGGTCCGATACGTCTTCACGACGTCGGCGCACACCACCAACGCCGTCTCATTCGGCAACGCGCATCACCTCCCCCAGATCGATGCCTCGCGCCCGGCGGTTGGTGACCGCCGCCCCGAGCCACACGAGCGCCGACACAAGGACCGCGGCGGCGGCCATCAAGGCGACGGGCACGACGAGCAGCGGCGGCGGCGGGATCGCCGCGATCGGATCCAGCTTCGGCACCGTGAGGCGGGCGGCGGCGACCGACAGGACGACGGCGACGACGAAGGCGATGCCGAGCATCACGCCGAGCTCGAGAACCAGGGCCCGCCGCTGCTGGGCATGCCGCATGCCCATCCTCGTCGACAGCGCGTACGAGACGATCTGGGAACGCTGCCGCGCCTGGAGGTACATCAGCATCCCCACGAATGCGAGCGCGGCGGCGACCGCGCCGAGGGCGTTGACGACGACGAACGTCTGGATGGCGGCGGCGACGTGGGGGATGTCCTCGAGCTCGTCGGCCGAGATGACGATGAACGGCGGGCTGTCCATCCGGGCGAACGCCGCTCGAACGCCGGGGATGTCCCCGCGCGCCCACAGCTCGGCGCCGTATCGCGTGAGCGGGTTGTACGGGAGGTCGAGCCGCCGGACGAGCTGTGCCTCGTCGACCACGATCAACGGCTTCAGGGAGTACAGGCCGGGGAACGCCGTCGGGCGGGCGACCACCCGGACCGGGACGATCGCGCTCCCCACGTTGATCTCGTCCACGGGAAGGTCACCGCCGGCCGCGAGGAGGACGGGGAGCGGCCCGTCGCCCCCGGAGCCGAGCCGCGCGGTGAGCTCCGCGAGCGATTCGTCGTCGAAGCCATCGTTCCAGTACGCCGCGTCGGCGAACGTGGCCGCATCGATGGCGAGCAGGTCGACGGCCCGCCCCGAGGAGAGCCGCGCGCCCTCCCCGGCTTGCACCACGCGAGTGGCGGGATACGGGAAGCCCTCGGGAACCGAGCTGCTGATGACCTGGGCCGAGGCGTCGCTGCCGACGAACACCTCGGCCTTCGTGTGCACGCTCGTCTCCAGCGACCGGGAGACGATCTGGGCGTGGAGGAACGTCCCGAGGCACAGTCCCGCGCCGCCCACGAGGAGCATCGTGAAGGTCCCGCCCCCGGCGAGTCGCCGGGTCGCGACGTAGGACGCCGGCGGGGCCGAGGCCGTCGGGCGCCGGAGCCACGAGAACCCGTGGCCGGCCAGTCGCGCCACGAGAAGCGCGAACCCCGCGAGCAGCAGGAAGGGGAACGCGACGAGCGCGAGGCTCGGGCGGAGGACGTCGAGTCGCTCGTCCGCGACGAATGCGCCTCCCTCCCGCAGGCGCTGGAGTGCCACGAACGCGAGAGCGGCGATGCCGAGCTCCCAGGGGGCGAGCTCGACGACGCGGGCGAACCGCCGCCCGTGCGGATCGACCACGCGCAGGTAGGTTCGCGCCGCGACGATGGCGGTCAGCACGATCGACCCGATGACGGCGATCGTGGTGGCGATCGCGGCGTCGGCGAAGACCGAGCGGTCGACGGGAGCGGGGGGCCCGAGCACGCCGACGGCCGCGACCGCCAGCCCGAACCCGACCACCCCGCCCACGATGCACGGCAAGGCCGACTCGAGAGCGGTCCTCGCGCCCACGCGCGCGGACGAGGATCCCCGGGTGAACCACCACGTGGCCTCGACCCGGCGAGCGCGGACGGAGAACGCCCCCGCGGCCGCCACGACGACGACGGCGACCGCGATCCCCGCCACCTCGAGCACGCGCGCCGGCCCCTCGACGGCGACGATCCGCTTCTCGACGTCGTCGACGACGAGCCCGATCGAGGACGCGAAGGTCGTCGCGGTGACGTTGAAGCGGCGGAAGAAGAAGCGACGGCAACAGGCGAAGGTGGTCCCGAGCTCTCCATCGGGATACGTGATCTGCTCGTGCACCCGGTCCTGATAGGCGTCGAGCGCCCGGGCCTCCTCGAGGCTGATCGTCGTGACCGCGAGGGGCGCCTCCCATCGGACCAAGGCGGTCCTCTGGCCGAGGGCCTTCAGCAGACCGAGGACCTGAGCGCGGTCGCCGAGGATCGGCTGCGGCGGCGGGCTGCACTCCAGGCATTGCAGCCGGAACTCCGTCCCCCACGGCTGCCAGTACCCCCCGGGTGGGGTCGCGTAGACGGCCCGGTAGACGCCGTCGACGCCCACGGACACTCCGACGCCGCTGTCCGGGTCGCGGAGACGGATCGTGTCCCCGGGCCCGACCCCGAGCTGGTCGGCGATCAGGTCGGGGAGCCACACGCCGTCGCCATCGGTCCCCGCCAGCCGCTCGACCTCGTCGAGCGCGCCGGTCGCGCTGAACAGGCGCCCGTCCTGAGGCGGCGCGCCGGGAGCCTCGACGTCGAGCTCGTTGCTCATCACTCCCGCCACCGGGGGGCCCAGCACCGGGCTGCCCGCGGCGAGCATGCGGAACGCCTCCGTCGGCCCGTCGGGCGTCGGGGCCATCAGCCCGGGCTGGATCTGAACGGGGTGGAGCGGCAGGTCGCGGATCGTGTACGTGAGCCCCGCTCCGTAGCGGGTGACGGTGGGCCGCTCCAGCCCGCTGCGGACCAGCTCGCTGGTGGTGGCCGACATGAACAGGGGGTACGCGGCCGCCGCGACGGCGAGCAGCAGCGAGCCGGCGGCGACGGCCAGGAGCAGCGCCGGATGTCGGAGCAGCAGGAACGGCGCCGCCCGCCGGAACACGCCGCCGCGGCCCGCGTCGGCGCGAACGGATCTCCGCTCCTGCGCGATCGGCCCGGCCATCACCCGGAACCTACGTTGTGGCGGGGTCGTCCGGCTCCCCCGCTCGCGGTCGGATAGATTCGCGGGCGATGCGCGTCTGCGTGTTCGCGGGATCCTCGCCCGGCATCCGGCACGAGTACGCGCGGGCGGCGACGGAGCTCGGGGCGCTCCTCGGCCGGCGTGGGATCGGCATGGTCTACGGAGGAGGGCACATCGGCCTGATGGGCGCGGCCGCCGAGGCGGCGCTCGAGGCCGGGGGCGAGGTGATCGGGGTCATCCCCGAGGCCCTCATGGAACGGGAGATCGCCATGCTCGAGGTCACCGAGCTGCACGTCGTGGCCACGATGCACGAGCGCAAGGCGATGATGGGCGACCTCTCGGTCGCGTTCGCGGCGCTCCCGGGCGGTCTCGGCACGCTCGAGGAGCTGTTCGAGGTCTGGACGTGGAGCCAGCTCGGGCTGCACCGCAAGCCGCTCGGCCTGCTGAACGTGGACGGGTTCTACGACACGCTACTGGCACATCTGCAGCGAGCGAGCGCGGAGGGGTTCGTCCGGGCCGAGTACCTGAGCCTCCTCCGGGTCGAGACGACGCCGGAGGCGCTCCTGGACGCGCTGCTGACGCGCCCGCCCGAGGAGCCCGCGGTCCCGACCCGCGACCTGCGATGAGCGGGGCGACGCCCCCAGGTCTGCGACGAGTCCGGTCGAGGCTCCGAGGGGCGGCGCGCGAGCTCGGCTATCGGTCGCGCTTGCCCATGCCGCGGCCGGAGCCACCGAGCAGGCCGAGATCCACGGCGACGCCGATCACGATCACGATGACGCCGGCGGCCTCCAGGCCGCCGTTCGGCGCCGTGAACTCGTTCTTCGCGATCGCATAGCCGATCGCGGTCGTGGGCAGGAAGAAGAACCCGAGCAATGCCCACCATCCGCTGGCGAACGCGCGCTCGAGGTAGTTCGTGAAGAGCCAGAGCAGCACCATGACGAACCGCGGCGTGACGAGCGAGAAGACGACCAGGAGGCAACCCATGGTCGGATGCTATCCCGGCGCCGTTCGCTCACGTCGAGGGCTTGCGCCCACTCGAACGTATGTTCTATCCTCATCGCTTCGATGGCCGACCAACTCTTCGAGATCGCCCGGCGCACGTTCGACACCCCCGAGTTCCGGGGGATGGAGTTCATCGAGACCGATTGCAGGACCATCATCAACCGCGTCCCCGGCTCGTACCTCCCGTTCAACTGGACGATCAACCCGTACCGGGGATGCTCGCATGCGTGTAGTTACTGCACGTCCGGCGATACCCCGGTCCTGATGGCCGATGGCCGGACGAGGCCCATCGCGAAGGTCGAGGTGGGGGATCGGATCTACGGGACCGTGCGCCGGGGTCGGTACCGGAGGTACGTCACGACGCCGGTACTCGCCCATTGGTCCACGGTGAAGCCCGCCTATCGGGTCACACTCGAGGACGGCACCGAGCTGATCGCGAGCGGCGACCACCGGTTCCTCACGGAGCGAGGATGGAAGCACGTCACCGGGAAGGGTTCGGGCCGCGAGTGCCGGCCCTTCCTGACCACGAACAACGAGCTCCTGGGCGTCGGCGGCTTCGCCGTAGCGCCTGCTGAGGATGACGACTATCGGCGCGGCTACCTCACGGGCATGATCCGTGGCGACGGACAGATCGGCTCGTACGCGTACCCGGCAAGGAACGGACGGTCCCGAGCAGTGCATCGATTCCGGCTCGCTCTCGTGGACGGCGAGGGGCTCGATCGGGCGCGCATCTATCTGTCCCGGGAGGGAGTCGAGACGACGCCGTTTCAGTTCCAGCAAGCGACCGGGCGGCATCGGCGGATGGGCGCTATCCGATCGCAGCGTCGGGCCGACGTCGAGCGGATCCGCGAGGTCATCGCCTGGCCGGCCCGATCCACGAACGCTTGGCGGAAGGGGTTCCTCGCCGGCGTCTTCGACGCCGAGGGGAGTTTCAGTGGCACCCTCCGCATCGCGAATTGCGACCCGCAGATCCTCGGCACGACGACTGCGTGTCTGGACGCGCTCGGCTTCTCGCATCGGTTGGAGACGACCATCGACCGCAAGGGGCTGGCCTACGTCCGGCTCCTCGGCGGTCTCCGAGAGGTCCTCCGCTTCTTCCACACGGTCGATCCCGCCATCACGAGGAAGCGAGACATCGCGGGGATCGCGATCAAGAGCGATGCGCCACTCCGGCTCGTCTCGGTCGAGCCGCTCGATCTCGACCTCCCCTTGTACGACATCACCACCGGGACCGGGGACTTCATCGCGGACGGCGTGGTGAGCCACAACTGCTTCGCGCGGCCCACGCACACGTTCCTCGACATGAACGCCGGGAGCGACTTCGAGCGCAAGATCGTGGTGAAGGTCAACGCGCCCGACGTGCTGCGCCGGCAGCTCGCCGCCAAGCGCTGGAAGGGCGAGGGCATCGCCATGGGGACCAACACCGACCCGTACCAGCGGGCCGAGGGGCGCTACCGGTTGATGCCGCGGATCGTGGAGGCCCTCGCGGACTTCCGGAACCCGTTCTCGATCCTGACCAAGGGCACGCTGATCCTGCGCGATCTCGACCTGCTCGTCGACGCGGCGCGGGTGGCCGACGTCGCCACCGCCTTCTCCATCGGCACGCTGGACGAGGACGTGTGGCGGCGGACGGAGCCCGGCACGCCGCACCCGCGCAAGCGGATCGAGGCCGTCGCGGCTCTCAACGCCGCCGGGATCCCGTGCGGGGTCCTCATGGCGCCGATCCTGCCGGGGATCAGCGATCACCCCCGTCAGCTCCGGGAGGTCGCCCGGGCGGCGATCGACGCAGGCGCGACCCACGTCTCCCCGATCCTCCTGCACCTGCGGCCGGGTGTCCGCGAGGAGTTCATGCCCTGGCTGGCCGAGCACTACCCGGATCTCGTGGAGCGATACGAGGCGATGTACCGGACGCCGTACGCGTCGCCGGCGGATCGCAAGCGGGTCGGATCGACCGTCGGGAGCATCGTCCGGTCGCTCGGAGGCACCCGGCGGGAGCGGGCGGCTCCGCATCGGTGGTCCGGCCGGGGAGACGGCGGCGGCGGGTCCGGGGAGCAGCTCAGCCTCGTCTGACGCGGGACATCGGCTACCCTTCCGCACCGATGCTTGGCATGGACCGGATCCTCGAGCTGCAGGAGCTCGATACCTCGATCGGCCGGCTGACGCACCGGCGCGAGCTGCTCGAGGCGGGGGAGGAGCTGTCCGCCGTCCGCACGGAGGCGGAAGAGGCCGAGTCGCGCCTCGGGGAGATCCGGCTGGCGCTCGACGCCGTCGCCCGCGAGTCCACGCGCCTGGAACACGAGATCGAGACGGTCGGCGCCAAGGCCGCGGCCGAGGAAAAGCGCATGTACGACGGCAGCATCGCGAACGCCAAGGAGCTCGAAGCCCTCCAGCACGAGATCCAGAGCCTCAAGGAGCGGCGTGGCCGGGCCGAGGACGAGCTCCTCGACCGGATGGTGACTCGCGAGGACCTCGAGGCCAGGGCCGTGACGGCTGACGCCGAGCTCACCGCGATCCGCGAGCGGATGCAGGCGGTCGGCGGCGACGCGGTGCGCGAGCTCGAGGAGATCGAGGCCGGCTTGGCGGAGCAGCGGTCGGCTCGCGGCACGCTGGCCGCCGAGCTCGACGAGGAGCTCCTCGAGCTGTACGAGGACCTCCGGCGTCAGAAGAAAGGTGTCGGGGCCGCGGCGATCGTCGACGGCGTCTGCCAGGCGTGCCACGAGAAGCTGTCCGCGGTCGAGCTCGACAAGCTGAAGCACACCGACGGCGTCAAGAGGTGTGAGTACTGCCGGCGGATCGTCGTCTTCGCGTGATCGTCGCGACCGACGGGGCCGCGCGCGGCAACCCGGGGCCCGCCGGGATCGGCGCCGTCGTCACCGGTGAGGACGGGGAGGTCCTGGCGGAGATCGCGGAGGGCATCGGGGTGGCCACGAACAACGTGGCCGAGTACACGGCGGTGATCCGGGGGCTGGAGCGCGCGCGCGAGCTCGGGGCGTCGCAGGTGCTGGTCCGCTCGGACAGCCGGCTGATCGTGGAGCAGCTCTCGGGCCGCTTCAAGGTGAAGAACCCCACGCTGCAGCGGCTGCACACGCAGGCTCGGTCGCTCGCCGCCGGGTTCGATCGGATCCGGTTCGAGCACGTCCCGCGGGAGCGGAACACCGACGCGGACCGGCTGGCGAACGCCGGTGTCGACGCCTGGCTCGCCGGCGAGGGCGCGACGTGGTCCCGCCCGGCGCCCCCGTCTCGCCTGTGGGGGGGCGACGACGAGGGCCGCTGACCGGCGAGCCTATACTCGGACGCGGAGGAGTCGGCCGGGCGGCCGCGGGCGGAAACGCTCGAGGAAAGTCCGGGCTCCGAAGGGCAGGGTGCTGGGTAACGCCCAGGCGGGGCGACCCGCGGAAAGCGCCACAGAGAACAGACCGCCGCGCGAGCGGTGAGGGTGAAACGGTGAGGTAAGAGCTCACCAGCGGACCGGGTGACCGGCCCGGCTCGGCAAGCCCCACCCGGAGCAAGGCCAAGCAGGGAGCGGTCGTCGGGCTCCGGCAGCGATGCCGCCCCGGCGAGAAGGACGGCCCGTCCGTGCTCCCGGGTCGGCCGCACGAGGGCGTCGGCCCCGGGGTCTCGTAAGGGACCCAGAGAGATGGTCGCCGGGCGGTCGCGAGACCGCCGCACAGAACCCGGCTTACAGGCCGGCTCCTCCACCTCGCGTCACGAGGCGGCCAGGATCTGCCAGCTCGGCGTGAACTCCTTGCCCTCGTCGCCCGTCAGCACGAGCTCCCCGGTCGCGTCGGCGTCGGCGGTGCACACGTTCATCGTCCGGTCGCGGATGCAGGTCCAGGCGATCCGCGTCCCGTCGGGCGACCAGACGGGGAAGACGTCGAGCCGCTCGTTGACCGTGAGCCGGGTCGGGCCGGAGCCGTCGGCGGCCATGACGAACAGCTCGTACTGGCGGTGGCCGCGAGTGCTGGCGAACAGGATCCGGGTCCCGTCGGGCGACCAGTCCGGATGCACGTCGGAAGCGCGGGACTCGGTGAGCCGCGTCAACACTCCGGTCGTCAGGTCCTTCACGTAGATGTCGAGGCTCCCGGCGCGGTCGGACATGAACAGCAGCTTCGTCCCGTCGGGTGAGTAGCTCCCGGACAGGTCGTCGCCCCGACGGTTCGTGAGGCGCTGCTCCACCCCGGTGACGACGTCGACGGTGTAGAGCTCGAAGTTCCCGTCCCGAAGGCTCGCGAGCACGATCGAGCCGCCGTCGGGGGCCCACGATTCCGGGAAGTCGGGGGCGTCGTTGAACGTGAGCTGCCGTACGTCGGAGCCGTCCGCGTTCATCAGGAACGCCTCGGGGTCTCCGTCGCGCAAGCTGGTGAAGGCGATGCGCGTCCCGTCGGGCGAGAAGCGGGCCTGGAAGTCGTCCGCCGGATCGTTCGTGAGCTGCGTCGGCTCCCCGCCGTCGGGGTCGATCGTGTACACGTCGAAGTCCCCGTCGGCGTTCGAGTCGAACGCGATGAGGCCGTTCGCCCCCGGGAACGTCGCCGACGCGGGGGTCGTCATCCCCGCCAAGAGACCGAGCACGAGGCCGGCGCGCGCCGGCCACCGGAACCACGCCATGAGAGCCCCCCTCCGCGGTCGGGGCCATCGTAGGCGCTCGCGGGGCCGGTGCGAAGCAGGAAGCCGGATCAGCGGGCGAGGGCGGCGCCGGACTCGAGCGCCCGGCGGAGCTGCTTGCCGGCGTGATAGCTCGAGCGGACGAGCGGCCCCGCCTCGACGTGGGCGATCCCGAGCGACTCGCCGAGGCGCTTCCACTGCGCGAACTCGTCCGGGGCAACCCACCGGTCGACCGGGAGGTGGAAGGGCGTCGGCTGGAGGTACTGCCCCATCGTGAGGATCTCGGCACCCGAGCTCGCCACATCCTGGAGCGCCTGCGGGATCTCCTCCGGACGCTCGCCCATGCCGAGGATGAGGTTCGACTTGGTGACCTGACCGGCACGCAGGCGCTTCGCCGTCCGCAAGACGTCGAGCGTGCGGTCGTAGCCGAACGCCGGGCGGATCCGCTCGTGGAGGCGCCGAACCGTCTCCAGGTTGTGGGCGAACACGTCGGGCTCGGCCTCGACGACGGTGGCGATGTCGCGCTCGCCCCCCTTGAAGTCGGTGGGCAGCACCTCGACGCCGCATCCCGGGACGGCCTCGCGCACGGCGCGGATCGTGGCCGCCCAGATCCGGGCGCCGCCGTCCTCCAGGTCGTCGCGGGCGACCCCGGTCACGACCACGAACCGCAGGCCCATGTCGCGAACGGCCTCGGCGACGCGGCGAGGCTCGTCCTCGTCCACGGGGTCGGGCTTGGCGGTCATGACGTCGCAGAAGCCGCACCGCCTCGTGCATCGGTCGCCGAGGATCAGGAACGTCGCCTCGCGCTCCTCCCAGCACTCGCCGATGTTTGGGCACATCGCCTCCTCGCACACGGTGTGCAGGGAGCGCCCACGCATGATGCCCTTGAGCTCCGAGTAGTTCGGCCCGGTCTGCAGCTTCACCTTGAGCCACGGAGGCTTGCGATCGCCGTGGGGCGGTGCGCCGGCCGTCGAGACGATCGGCAGGTGGAGGCGGCGACGATGCGGGTTGTGGTCCCGGTCGGACATCCCGGGAAGTCTAGCCCGACCTCACCCCATCGACGGCCGGGCGGCCGCGTGCGAACGCTCGACGAGCGGATCCGCCGGTGTCCTCGGGGGGCTGACCGGGCAGGAACACGCGGAACGAGGCTCCCCCTCCCTCCCGCTCCTCGACCCAGGCGCGGCCGCCGTGCAGATCCGTGAACATCGCGACGAGCGAGAGCCCGATCCCCGTCCCGGGGGCATGGGGGGAGGCCGTCGGGCCCTGGCGGAAGGGTTCGAAGATCGCGGACTGCAGCTCCTCGGGCACACCGGGACCGTCGTCCTCGACGGCCAGGAACGCCCCGCCGCCACCGGCCCACACGCGGACGAAGATCGTGACGTCCGGACCCGTGTGCCGAACGGCGTTCATGACGAGGTTCTCCACGATCCGCTCCACCTTGGGTCCGTCCACGGGGACGACGACGGGCTCGGCCTCGACGGACACGAACCGGTCTCCGAGCTCCAGGGAGTCGACGGCCCCTCGGACGAGCGCGCCCACGTCGGTCGGCCGGAGCTGTGGCGTCACGTTCCCGCGCGAGAGTCGGTCGATGTCGAGCAGATCCTTCAGCAGCCGGTCGAGCTTGCGGGCGTTCTGCGCCACGCGCCGGGTGAGGTCGCGGCGATCCTCGGCGGAGAGCTGCTGCTGCTCGAGCGTGAGCGAGAGGCCGAGGATCGACGTCAGCGGACTGCGGAGCTCGTGTGAGACGGCGGCCAGGAACGTGTTCTTCATCTCGTCCAGGGCGCGAAGGCCCTCGGCGGCTTCGCGCTCGCGCCGCTCGCTGTCGCGGAGGGTCTGCTCCGCGAGCTTCCGCTCGGTGATGTCGAACATCACGCCCTGGACGAACAGCGGCGTGCCGTCCTCGTCGAGGACGAACGCGGTCTCGTCGTGCACCCAGGCCTCCCGGCCGTCCGGCGTCACGATGCGGTATTCGCCCTGCCACGACCGGCCCGCCTCGGCCGCCTCGAGGTAGCTCCGGCGCATCTCGTCGCGGAACTCGGGGGTCATCAGGTCGAGCCACAGGGCGGGCTCGTCGATGAAGCGCTGGGACGGCACGCCCATGATCTGCTGGATCTGCGGGCTCACGTAGACGGTCTTCATGGACTGGTCGGGGCGATCGACGTAGATCGCCGCGGGAACGTGCTCGACGATTGCCCGGTAGCGCGCCTCGGTCTCGCGAAGCTGCTCCTCGGCCTGCCGTCGCTCGGTGATGTCGAGCATCACCCCCTGCGAGAACAGGATGTTGCCCTCGGCATCGCGCACCACCGTCGCGTGGTCCGTGACCCACATCCAGCGTCCGTCCTTGGCCCGGAAGCGGTACTCGAGCACGAACGGGTCGCCGTCGCGGCCGTGCCGCTCGGCGGCGGCGAGCACCCGTTCGCGATCGTCGGGGTGGATGCCGTCGATCCACAGGTCGGGATCCGACGTCCACTCCCGCGGCATGTAGCCGAACAGGGCCTCGATCTGCGGGCTCACGTACATCTTCGTGTGCCGCTCGTCGACCGCGTCGACGTAGGTGACGGCCGGCATGCTCTCGACGAGCGAGCGGTACCGCTCCTCGGCCTCACGCAGGTGGTGCTCGGCCGTCTTCTGCGGCGTGATGTCGAACCGGATGCCCTGCCAGTACAGGGGGTTGCCGCCGTCGTCGCAGATCAGGGCGGCCTCGTCGTGGACCCAGATCCACCGGCCGTCCCTGTGACGCTGCCGGTACTCGACGACGAACGGCTCGCCCGTGCGCTCGGCCCGCTCGTCGGCCTCCATGGCCCGGGCTCGATCGTCCTGATGGAGGGTCTGGAGCCAGCGCTCGTAGTCGGACTCGCCCCACTCCTGGACCGTGTAGCCGGTCAGCCGTTCGAGCTGCGGGCTCATGTATGTGAGCGGCGCGCCGGGACCGAGACCTTGGATGTAGGTCACGGCGGGGATCGTCTCGACGAGCTTGCGGTATCGGAGCTCGGCCTGGGTCCGAAGGGTCTCGGCCCGGGCCCGTCCGATGGCCGCCCCCAGGGTGTCGGCGGCGGCCTTCAGGGCGTCGACCTCCGGAGCCGGCCACTCGCGCTCGGTCTCGCAGTCGTCCAGCGCCAGGAACCCCCACCACTCGTCGCCCAGGAAGACCGGCACGAGGACGCGCGAGCGGACGCCGTCGTGCAGGGGCCCCGTCCGTTCCGCCGCGGGGAAGTCGCGGGTCCGACCCTGGAGCGTCCGTCCCGAGGAGAGGGCGGCCTGCCACCGGACGTGACCCTTGGCGTAGGGCGACGGCTCCTCGGCCTGCGGGAGCGGCAGGACGCCGTCGGCGACCCACTGGTGGCGCAGGCGCATCCCGACCTCGCCGCCCTCGAGGGTCTCGTTCTCGAACAGCGAGACCCGCCCGGACGCCGAAGCGCGACCGAGCCGTTCCAGGACCTCGGGCAGCACCGGCTGCCATTCATGGGCCTTGAGCAGTCGCTCGGCCGCGAACCCGGCCGCCTCGAGGACGGCGTCGCGCCGCGACAGCATCTCCTCGGCGATCTTGGCCTGCGTGACGTCGATGAGGACCCCCTGCCAGCGGTTGGGCGAACCGTCCTCGTGCCGCAGCAGGACGGCCTCGTCGCGGACCCAGACGACCCGGCCGTCCCGGCCCAGGAAGCGGTACTCGACCGAGAACGGATCGCCGGTGTCGTTCGTCCGCCGCGACTCCTCGAGCACCCGCTCCCGGTCGTCGGGGTGCAGGTGGTCGATCCAGAACCTGGGATCGGCCGTCCTGGCTTCTGGCGGGTAGCCGAACATCTGCTCGTACTGCGGGCTGACGTAGATCGCCGTGCTCGTGTCGTCGACGGCGTCCTGGTACACGACGACGGGGAGCTGCTCGACGAGCGTCCGGTAGGTCTCCTCGGCCTCTCGAAGGCGAAGCTCGGCCTCCTTGCGCGCCGTGACGTCGATGCACACGCCCTGCCAGACGCTGCGGTCGAACGAGGGCCCGGGCTCCACGATCCGGGCGTCGTCGTGGATCCACACCACCCGGCCATCCTTGGCGATCATCCGGTACTCGAGGCTCCACGGTGCGCCCCGCCGCTCGCTCGCCGCGATCTCCTCGAGCGCGCGTTCGCGATCGTCCGGGTGCACGACGCGGTGCCACATCTGCGCGTCCCGGGTCCACTCGGCCTGCGAGTAGCCGAGGAGCCGCTCGATGCCCGGGGAGATGTACCGCTGCCCCGGGTCGTCCCGGCGATCGTCGACGTAGGTCACGACGGGCATGTGCTCCACGAGCGATCGATAGCGCTCCTCAGCCTCGCGCACCTTGTCCTCGGCCGCCTTGCGATCGGTGATGTCGAACACCACGCCCTGGAACATCGGGTGCCCCCGCTCATCGCGGCCGACCGGTACCGCCTCGTCGCGCACCCAGAGCGTCCGTCCATCTCGAGTGGACATGCGGTACTCGGCGCGGAAGGGGGAGGAGGTCCGCTCGCACGCCTCCCACTCCGCCATCACCGGACCGACGTCGTCGGGGTGCATCAGCCGGGACCAGAGCAACGGGTCGTCGAACTCGTCCTGCCCGTAGCCGAGGAGCGAGCGCACCTGGGGGCTGACGTACGTGGCGGGGGCCTCACCGACGCGATACGTCGCGTCCCACGTGTACGTGACCGCCGGCATGTTCTCCACGAGCGCCCGGAACTGGGTCTCGGCGAGCTCGCGAGCGGCGGCCTCGCGCTGGGCCGAGCGCCACTGCAGGAGGCTGAACACGGCGAGCCCGACGGAGGCCAGGATCGGGGCGAGGATCACCTCGTCGACGGCTCCGTTGAACCGCTTCGTCAGCCAGTCCTGCGTTCCGGAGAAGACGTCGGTTGCGGCGCCGAACCAGAGCACGCCGGAAACGGCGAGCGAGATCAGCAGCAGATCCCGCAGCGCCCTCCACCCACGGCGAGGCCGACTCTCGGTGTCCTTCATGGCATGCGAGCTCGTTGAATTGGTTATCGGCCGCTCGGGGGAGCACCTGAGAGGAGGGCGGGGAGAGAGGAGGGGCCGGTCGAGCCCGTCAGAACCGGGCCAGCTCGAGCATCCGGTCGAAGATCCGGTCCACGTTCGGCATGAACGCGTGCTCGAGGTTGGAGGCGAACCCCATCGCCGGGACGTCCGGCCCGCCGATGCGAACGAGCGGGCCGTCCAGGTCGAACATGGCCTCCTCGGCGATCGTGGCCACGATCTCTGCACCGGCGCCGTACGTGCGGTTGTCCTCGTACACGACCATGGCCTTGCCCGTCTTGCGGACCGAGGCGAGGATCGTCTCCTTGTCCAGGGGGCTGATCGTCCGGACGTCCACCACCTCGGCGGACGCCCCCTCCTGGTCCTGGAGCCGCGAGGCGGCCTCCAGACAGTGGTGGAGCATGAGCCCGTAGGCGACGACGGTCAGGTCCGTGCCCTCGCGCTTGACGTCGGCGGGTCCGATCGGCACCTCGTACGGCTCGTCCGGGACCTCGCCCTTGATCAGCCGGTAGGCCCGCTTGTGCTCGAGGAACAGGACGGGGTCGGGGTCCTTGATGGCGGTCCGTAGGAGCCCGGCCGCGTCGTGGGGGGTCGACGGGATGACCACCTTGATCCCGGGGATGTGCCCGTAGAGGGCCTCGATCGACTGCGAGTGGTACAGCGCGCCGTGGACGCCGCCGCCGAACGGCGTGCGGATGACCATGGGAAGCCCGAAGTCGCCGTTGGTCCGGTAGCGCATCCGGGCGACCTCGGAGACCATCTGGTCGAACGCGGGGTGGATGAAGTCCGCGAACTCGATCTCGGCGACCGGGAGGAGGCCGTGCAGGGCCATCCCCACGGCCACGCCGATGATCCCGCCCTCGGCGAGCGGGGTGTCGATCACGCGCCGCTCACCGAACTCCTCGAGGAACCCCTGCGTGACCCGGAACACGCCGCCCCGAGCGCCGACGTCCTCTCCGAGCACGATGAGGCGCTCGTCGGCGGCCATCTGCTCGTGCAGGGTGTCGTGGATCGCGGTGACCAGGTTCTTCTCGGTCACGGACGGCTCACTCGGTCTCGGGCTCGAGGTAGAGGTGGCGCAGGAGGCTGTCGGGGTCGGGGTCGGCCGCGTTCCACGCCTCGTCGATCTGCCGGTCCACGTCGGCCTTGATCTCGGCGGTGATGCCCTCCACGGCCTCCTTCTGCATGACGCCGGCGTTCCGCAGGTAGTGCTCGAACAGGTGCAGGGGGTCGCGGTGCTTGGCCTCCTCGACCTCCTCCCGCGTCCGGTACGTCCGGTCGTCGTCGTCGGAGGTGTGCGGGAAGAACCGGTAGGTCTTCGCCTCGATCAGGGTCGGCCCCTCCCCGGCCCGGGCGCGCTCGACCGCGGTCTTCATCGCGCCGTAGCACGCGAGGACGTCGTTGCCGTCGACGACGACGCCGGGGAATCCGTACGCAGCACCGCGATCGGCCACGTCCTCGATCGCCATCTGCTTCTTCTGCGAGACCGAGATCGCGTACTGGTTGTTCTCGCACACCCAGATCACGGGGAGCTTGTGGATCCCGGCGAAGTTCAGGCCCTCGTGCCAGGAGCCCTCGGACGTCGCGCCCTCGCCGAACCAGCACCCGACGACGGCGTCCTCCTCGCGATAGCGGATCGCGTACGCGACGCCGGCGGCGTGGGGGATCTGCGAGGCGATGGGGGAGGAGTGGCTGATGATCCCCAGGCGCCGCGAACCCCAGTGGCTCGGCATCTGCCGTCCGCCCGAGGAGGGGTCGTCGGCCTTGGCGAACAGCCCGAGGAAGATCTCGTACGGGGTCATGCCGGCGACGAGCACGACGGCCACGTCCCGGTAGTAGGGGAGCCAGATGTCCTGTCCCCGTCGGAGGGCCCATGCGGTGCCGACCTGGCAGCCCTCGTGCCCCGAGACGGGGACGACGAACGGCGCCTTGCCCTGGCGGTTGAGCCGGAACGACGCCTCGTCGACGAGACGAGCCGTGAGCATCGTGCGGTAGATCGACAGGAGGTCGTCTTCGCCGAGGCCGAGGGCCTCGTGTGATGTGTCCGTCGTTACTCGGGTCGCCACACCACCCTCCTCGCGGGGCATCCTAGCATCGGGGTTGCGCTTCCCGACGACGCGCCGTTGGATACGCTCCGCGCATGCGGGAGGGGACCCGGAGGGACCGCGCGCTCGCGCTCATCGAGGAGCTCTCATCCGACGGCCGCCGCCCGCTCGACCCCGGCGATCGCCTGGCCGACGTCGGGTTCGACTCCCTCGCGTTCGCCGAGCTGGCCGTGGCCCTGGAGCGCGAGACCGGCGTCGATCTCACTCCCGCCCGGATCGGCCACGACGACCGTGTCGCCGACGTCCTTCGGGCGGTCGAGTCCTCGGCGCCGCGACGCACGCCTCCCGCGCTGCCGCGCGGCATCGGGCGTGCGCAGCCGTTCTCGAAGACGGTGGGCGGACCGGTCCTGCGGTGGTGGTTCCGTCTGCGGGTCGTGGGGGCGCAGCGCCTCCCGAGCACCGGACCCTGCGTGCTGGCCATGAACCACGAGAGCGCCATGGACATCCCGATCATCGTCGCGGCGTGCCCCCGCCCGATCACGTTCATGGCGAAGAGGGAGCTGTTCAGGAACCCGGTCGTGTCCGCGACCCTCCTCGCGCTCGGCGGGTTCCGCGTGGACCGGGACCGGTTCGACCTGCCGGCCGTCGGGTCGGCGCTCGCCGCGCTCTCCAGAGGCGACGTGCTCGGGATGTACCCGGAGGGGACCCGGTCGCCGGGCGAGCTCCGGCCGTTCCTGCACGGGGCGGCCTGGGTAGCGCTGCGGACGGGCGCTCCGCTCGTTCCCTGCTCGATCGCCGGGACCGAGCACGCCGGCCGGGCCTCACTTCCCGGCCGCGTCCGTGTTCGCGTCGAGTTCCACCATCCGATCGCCGTCGAGCCCGTCGAGGACCCTCTCGAGCGCCGGCTTCGAGCCGAGGCGCTCACCGCCGAGCTGCGAACCGCGGTCGAGAAGGGATACGCGGTCCCGCGGTGATGCCCCTCTCGCGGCGGACGCTCCTCGCTCAGGAGAAGCAGTCCGTGCGAAGCGGCAGGGGATCGGGAGGACGCGGTCGCATCGAGAAGTCGAAGTCGTAGGAGAGATCGGTCGCCGCTCGGTCGCGGTGCGTGAGCTGCGACAGTCCCCATGCGCGTTCGACGAAGCGAAGCACGCTCGAGAACTCGCCCCGTCGGTGGTCGACCACGCCGGGCCTCGCGTAGGGGGAGATGACGAGGAGCGGGACGCGGATCCCGAGTCCGAAGCCGTCCACCTGCGGCGGGGGCACGTGATCGTAGAAGCCCCCGTAGTCGTCCCACGTCACGAAGATCGCGGTATCCCGCCACATGGGGCTGCGCATGATCGCGTCGATCACGCGCGTGGACCAGTTCTCGCCGAGGCAGAAGCTGTACTGCGGGTGCTCGGACACCTCGTATCGCGGCGCGATCCACGTGACGGGCGGCAGGCGGTCGGCTCGGATGTCGGCGAGCAGGTCGTCCACGGGCAGCACGTGACGCGACCATTGGTTCGTCTCCCGGATGTGCCGGATCGCCGAGTACGCGGACCAGATGTAGCCGAGCTGGTCGGGCTGGGCCGCGTAGTAGGCCCAGTCGATCCCCGCACTCGACAGGAGGTCGCCCTCGGTCGGGAAGTCGAAGCAGGGCGGCACCTGCTTCTCGTGGCCCTCGGAATCCACGACGGTCACCGTCTGGCCGGCCGGCGCGTCGCAGCCGAACGTGTTGCTCGAACGGAACGCTCCGGTCCGCCGCGGGTTGTCGTGGGCGCCACCGGACTGCGCGGCGATGGCGTAGAGGTGGTTGGGGAACGAGGGTCCCTGGGCGGAGGAGAAGAAGTTGTCGGCCAGCACGAACTCCCGGGCCCAGTGCCAGTAGTTCGGCAGCTGGGGCCGGCGGAGCTGCGTGTATGCCCACCGGTCGGAGACGGCGCCCTGGTTGAACCCGTCCATCTCCCCGTGGTTCCAGGCCGCGAGCGAGCACGTGTAGCAATGGGGGATGTCCTCGGAGCCGATGCTCCCGTCCGTTCCGGGCGCGAGCGGACGTCGGACGCCGTGGTCCAGGCCGGACGTGGCGCCGTCCGCCCCGGGGAAGGTCCCGAACAGGTTGTCGAACGTGCGGTTCTCCTTGATCAGGAAGACCACGTGCTCGATCGGCCAGGGGGCCTCGCGCCGGCTCGGTTGTTCGGACGGCCCCGGGGAGAGCGCGGACGGAGGGAGGGTAGGCCGCGCGTGGCCGGGGGCCGCCGGTGCGGCGCTCTCACACGCCGCGGCGACGAGGGCCAGCGCGACGGCGCTCGCGACGGCCGCGCGGCGAGACGATGAGCGGTGCCTCCCCATCGCGATTCAGACTCGGCGAGGCCCAGGAGCGTTCCGAATGACCGTGGGAGCCGCCCGCGTGCATCCCGAGCATCATCAACGGGCACGCCAGGGCGATCCCGAGGACGACGAGGCTCTGCACGGGCACGTGGAAGATTGCGACGGCGGCGAAGGCTCCGAGGGCCGCGAGCACGGCGACGAGTCGGAGGCGAGCCCCGTTTACGCCGCTCATCGATCCCTCTCCTCCGGCGTCGCGCGCGGGTCCTTCCCGGAACGGAGCACCCTTCGGCGCTCGATGAGCTCCTGCTCGGAGATCTCGCCGCGTGCGAACCGCTCCTCGAGGATGCGTTCGGGATCCGGGCCGTGCGCCTGCGGCGAGGATCCCTCCGGTGGCCGGCGATCGGACCATCGAACGATCCACACGACGATGCCGACCAGGAGCGCCCACGACGCGACCATCCAGAGCAGGCCCCACCCACCGTCGTGCCACCCGTACGGCATCACCGGGGTTCTCAGCTGCCCGTCGGGTGATGGTCGGCGTGCGATCCCCAGGGTCCGGCGGAGCCCGTCCACGGCGCCGTGCCGCCCATCATGCCGCCCATGCCCGAGGTCCCCTCCATCATCTGCGACATCTGCTCGTGCAGGGCGTCGCACTGGGCCGCGAGCTCGGCCGGCATCTGGTCGTGGAGCTGCCGCATCGCGGCCGAGTCGTGCATCGCGTCCATCGTCGCGGTCGACGGGGTGCCGTCCATCATCGACCCCATCGATCCCGGCCCGCCTCCGGTCGTCCACCCCGTGGATCCGTGGGCGAACCCGAGCGTCAGGGCGAGCACGAAGCCGAGCGCCGCCCCGAGCACGATCCATCGTCCCTTCATCGTGAACCTCCTTGTTCTGCCCCGACCGTAGCCGGGGGCGATGAAGGCTCGATGAAGGCGCCGCGCGGGTGCGATGAGGGGCCGGGAAGCCGCACGGTGAAGGTGGTGCCGTGGCCGAGCTCGCTGGCGGCGACCAGCTCACCCCCGTGGGCGAGCACGAGCTCCCGGGCCACGGTCAGGCCGATGCCGGAGCCTCGGGCGCGAACCCCGCTGCCCCGGAAGAACCGGTCGAAGACCCTGGGGAGCTCGTCGGGAGAGATCCCGGGTCCGGTGTCGGAGACGGCGATCACGGCGTCGTCCCCGTCGCGGCGAAGACTGAGGCGCACCTCGCCCTTCTCAGGGGTGAACTTGAGGGCGTTCGAGAGGAGGTTCGCGATCATCTGGCGGATCCGGGTGGCATCGGCCGGGATCTCGACGTCCTCGAGCTCGCCGGACAGGCGGACGTCGCCCGCCTCGAAGGGCCCCTCGAACTCCCTCATCGCGTCCTCGATCACGTCTCGCAGCCGCGTCGACGTCCGGTTGAGCGAGAACCCGGCCGCATCTGCCGAGGCCAGCGTCTCCAGGTCTCCGACGAGCCGGGTCAGGCGGAGCGACTCCTCGTGCAGGGACGCGATGGCGGGGGAGCTGGGCTCGACGACGCCGTCCTGGATCCCCTCGATCTGCGTGCGAAGGATCGCGAGCGGGGTGCGCAGCTCGTGCGCGACCTCCGCCGCGAACGCGCGCCGGAGCCGATCCTCCTCCTCGATCGTGTCGGCCATCGAGTTGAAGGCCCTGGCCATCTCCCCGAGCTCGTCCGGTGAGTCGTCGTCCACCCGCTGCGATCGCTCGCCGCTCGCCATGGCCCGGGCCGCTCGGGTGAGCTCGCGGGCCGGCGCCGTGGCCTTGCGCGCGAGCACGAGTCCCGCGGCCAGGGCCGCGAGCGCCGCCGCGACGCCGCCGACGAGGAGCATGTGGTTGACCGACGACCGGAAGGCCAGATCCTGGGGGAGCAACCCGGGGGTGGGGAGCCGGACGAGCGCGGTCCCCACGACCACTCCGTCGACGCTGATCGGCAGCCGACGGGTGGGCCCAAGCGGCCCGCTCCCCATCATCTGGCGGTGCATCGCCGAGACGCGTCCGCCCTCACCCGCGGATGGCTCCCAGACGGCGATCCCGTCGGCATCGAGGAGTCGCAGGGTGCCGCCGTCCATCATGGCGAGCGACTCCAGCGTGCGAAGGTCGGTGGCGTTCCAGCCCCCCATGCGCTCGTACGAGTCGGCCAGCCCGGCGACCAGCTGCTCCTGCCGCGCGCGTTGCTGGTCCTCGAGATAGGAGGAGAACCGGCTTTCGAAGGAGACGTTGACGAGGATCGCCGTGAGCGCCGCCGCCGCGATCCCGACGCCCGTGAACGCCGCGGCGAGGCGGAGCGCGAACGACCTACGCATCGGCCCTGGGGCCGAACTTGTAGCCGACGCCCGGGACCGTGAGGACGAATCGAGGCTCCTTCGGATCGTCGCCCAGCTTGCGCCGGAGGTTCTTGACGTGAGCATCGATGGTGCGCTCGTACCCCTCGTAGTCGTACCCCTGCACCTTGGTGACGAGCTCGTAGCGTGAGAACGCCCTGCCGGGATGAGCGGCCAGCGCCAGGAGCAGGTCGAACTCGCTCCGGGTGAGGTCGGCGGGCCTGCCGTCGACCGAAACCTCCCGACCGACCCGATCGATCACGAGCGCGCCGGATGCGAACGACGCGGGGCGGTCCTCTCTGCTCCCGCCCGCGCGCCGGAGCACGGCCTCCACCCTGGCGACGAGCTCACGTGGGCTGAAGGGCTTGACGAGATAGTCGTCCGCGCCCAGTCGCAGCCCGTTCACGCGGTCGTCCTCCGAGGACTTAGCGGTGAGCATGATGACCGGGAGATCGGAATGAGCCCGGATCGACCGTGCGACCTCCTCGCCGGCGATGTCCGGAAGCATGAGGTCGAGCACGAGCAGGTCGGGATGGGCTCGCTCCACCGCCTCGAGCGCCCGCGCGCCCGTGTCGGCGACGAGGACGGAGTACCCCTCGCGCTCCAGGTATGAGCGGACGAGCTCCCGGATCTTCCGCTCGTCGTCCGCGACGACGATCGTGGCCGTTCCCATGGTCGGCACCTCATCGGTCTGTCGTGACGTCTCAGGGTGCGGCCCTGCTCCCGGACCCTTCAGGGCCGGCAGGCCCCGGCGGCGGGGGTCGATCGGCCCGGCCTCAGTCGAGTTCCGGGAGCGCATCGAGCAGGTCCCTCGCCGACACGAACATCGACGGGTACTCCTGCGTCCAGCGGATCCGTCCCGCGGCGTCGACGAGCACGAAGCCGTGGCCCGGGAGGTTGGCGTGCATGCCGTGGCCGATCATCCCGTACGCCTGGGAGACCGAGGTGTCGGCATCGCTCAGGTACGGCGTTGTGATGCCGAAGCGCTGGAGCTCGGGCACAACGTCGCTCACTGGGTTCGCCACGATCGGGACGACCTCGATCCCCGCGGCGGCGAATCCGTCGGCGTCCTTCTCGATCTCGGTCATCTGGTAGAAGCACGCGTCGCAGCCGACTCCCTCGTTGAAGTACAGGAGCACGTTGCGTCCCAGGAAGCTCGAGATCGACACGCTCGTCCCCGACGTGGACGGAAGCGTGAACGCCGGAGCGGCCCCTTGGGCCCCTCCCGCCGGGGCCTGGCGCCCGCCGAAGTACAGCATCAGCCCCAGGGCCGCGATCGCGGCGACACCGACGAGCGGACCGAAGGGGCTGCGCTTACGCGCGACCCCCCGGGATCGCCTCCTCCGCGTGCCGGCCGGTCTCTGCCCGGGGTGCGTGGCAGTGGGCTTCGCTCGATGGGGGGGTTCCCAGCGGGCTCGCTTCCCCTTCGTCTTGGTGGTCATGATCGGGTCCTCCTGAGGGTTCGGCGGAGCGGTGTCGGAGCGCGACGGCCATGAAGGCGCCGGCCAGTGCGAGCAGGCCGAGGCCGAGGACCGCATCGGGGACGGGGTCGAGGAACCTGACGACCCGGACGGACTCCGACGACAGCCAGCGGCCGATGGCGAGCTGGAACCCCGGCGCCACGGTCGTGTCGCCCCGGACGGCGATGAAGAGCACGAAGAAGCCCATCGCGGCGAAGGCCGCGGCGACCGCGATGTTCACGGTGTTCGTGGCGACCCGGACCGGTCCGAGCCGGATCGCGACCGGCTTGGCCCGGAACAGGCGCCGCTCGCCGAGCTTGAGGCGGTCCCAGAACAGCGCCATGAGGAGCAGTGGGAAGACCATCCCGAACACGTAGGCCGCACCGAGCGTCGTCGCTCCGATCAGCGAGCCGGAGAGCGCCGACAGGGTCATGACCCCGGCGAGCACAGGAGCGCAGCACGACGAGGCCACGCCGGAGAAGACGCCGAGGGCGTAGACGCCGGCCGCGTCGGTCCGGCGGACGGAGGGCGCGCGGATGAAGGACGGGAGGCTCCAGGTGTGCCCGGAGAAGGCGAGCGCGGCGAGCGCGAGCATCAGGATTCCGCCGCCGAGGAAGAAGCCGAGGTGGTACCGGGCGAGCGTCGTCGAGACGAACCCGATGCCGAGGGTCACGGGCAGCAGCACGGTCCCGATCCCGAGGGCGAAGACGAACGTGAGCGGCAGCAGGCGCCACCGCCGCGCCTGGACCGCGGAGGCCAGGTACGCCGGAAAGAGGAACACGATGCAGCACGGGCTGAACAGCGCGATGCCGCCCGCGAAGAACGCGGCGAGGATCGATCCGGTCGTGAGCAGACCGCCCATCAGATCCGCTCGACCGTTCGCTCGAGCACCTTCCGGAGCTTCTTCGCGGGAAGCCGTCCCGAGCTGAACGGGGTCCCGTCCACGAGCACGAGCGGCCACATCCCCGGCCGGTGCCGCTCCACGAGCTCGAGCCCGTCTTGCGATGCCGCATCGAGCTCCCGGACCCGCAGTGGGAACTCGGCCCCGAGCTCCGCCAGTCGGGCCCGAGCGTCGGCGCAGAAGTGGCATCCGAGCGCGGTCACGAGCACCACGTCGGTCATCGGCGCGATCCGCGGACCCAGGCGTCGGGGGACGGTCGCCGGATGCGGTAGGGCATCCACAGCAGGAGCGGGAACCACAGCAGCAGGCCCGCGAGCAGGAACGACACGAGCGGTGCCCCCAGGACGATCGCGGCGAGGAGCCCGCTGCCGATCCCGCTCATGACGGCCACGGCGAGCACACGGGTCGAACGCCAGCCGCTTGGGCGGGCGCCGGCCCGGAGATCGTGCCGGATGGCTCGAAGCTCTCTCATCGGTGACCAGCTTCGGTTCCGGCTGTGAAGGAGCGGTGAAGCGAGGGCGAAAGCCGGATGAGGAGGTCCGAGGGTGCCGGCCCGTTTGCTTAGGATACCCCCCTATGGTATGCTGCTCGGGCAGGTGCCCACGAAAGGAGCGTCCGCCGTGGCCGGGTACAGCATGAACAAGAAGGACCTCCAGGATCGCCTGCGGCGGATCGAGGGGCAGATCCGGGGTCTCCAGCGGATGGTGGAGGCCGACCAGTACTGCATCGACATCCTGACCCAGGTGAACTCGGCAACGGCGGCACTCAAGTCGGTCGGCATGGGGCTCCTCGACGACCACGTGCGCCACTGCGTGAAGGAGAGCATCGAGGCCGGCAGGAGCGACGAGAAGGTCGAGGAGCTGCTGGCCGCGGTGGCTCGGTTCGCGGGGAAGTGACGGAGATGGCCGAGACCACGATCGGCGACGACGTCCGCGAGCTCCGGCTCGACGTTCTCGGTATGACCTGCGGCTCCTGCGCCGCGCGGGTCGAGAAGACCCTGAACAAACAGGCGGGCGTGGAGGCGTCCGTGAACTTCGCGACGGGGGAGGCGCTCGTCCGTCTCTCGAACGGTGCACCCACCTTCGACCTACTTCGCGAGGCGGTGCGGGCTCGCGGGTACGACGTGCGCGAGCATGTCGACGAGGCCGAGGAGGCCGCTCGACGTGACGAGCGGGCCTGGCTGCGGCGCCTGGTCATCGCCTGGCCCCTCGCCATCGTCACGATGGCCATCTCGATCCCCTTCATGGAGCAGACGTGGGCCCGGTGGACCGCGCTCGCGCTGGCCGCGCCGGTGCAGTTCTACGCGGGCTGGCCCTTCCTGAAGGGGGCGGCCATCCGCGCACGGAACTTCAGCGCCAACATGGACACGCTGATCGCGGTGGGCACGCTCGCCGCGTTCGCGTACTCGGTGTGGGCCCTGTTCGGCACCGAGGACCTGTACTTCGACACCTCGGCGGTGATCGTCGCCTTCATCGCGCTCGGCCGGTGGCTCGAAGCGCGGGCGAAGGGCCGGGCGTCGCAGGCCATCAAGCGGCTGCTCGAGATGGGGGCCAAGGAGGCTCGCGTCCTGCGCGACGACAAGGAGCTCCGGCTGCCGGTCGACGCCGTCAAGGTGGGGTGGCTCGTGAAAGTCCTTCCGGGCGAGAAGATCCCGGTGGACGGCCGCGTCGTCGACGGGGCCTCGGCGGTGGACGAGTCGATGCTCACCGGCGAGTCGGTGCCGGTCGAGAAGACCACCGGCGACGACGTGGCCGGGGCGACCGTCAACCTCGACGGCGTGATGGTGATCGAGGCGACGCGCGTCGGGCAGGACACGGCGCTCGCGCAGATCGCCCGGCTCGTCGCCGAGGCGCAGGGCTCGAAGGCGCCGATCCAGCGCCTGGCCGACCAGGTGGCGGGGATCTTCGTCCCCGTCGTCATCGCGATCGCCGCGGTCACCGCGGTGGGGTGGTACCTGGTGGACGGGACCGTGCGCGACGCGCTCGTGCCCGCCGTCGCCGTCCTCATCATCGCGTGCCCCTGCGCGCTCGGGCTGGCCACGCCGGCCGCGCTGATGGTCGGCACGGGGCGGGGAGCTCAGCTCGGAGTCCTGATCCGGGGCGCCGAGGTCCTCGAGCGCTCGCGCAAGGTGGACACGATCGTCTTCGACAAGACCGGGACGCTCACCGAGGGCCGGATGCGGCTGGTCGAGACGGCCGGCTGCGTCGAGACCCTGGAGCGTGCGGCCGCCGTCGAGGCCGGGAGCGAGCACCCCATCGCCCGCGCGGTCGTCGAGGGCGCCGCCCGGCGCGGGGTCGTCGTTCCGGCCGCAGAGGGTTTCCGCTCGATCGCGGGTCGCGGTGCCCGGGCGACCGTGGACGGGCACGAGGTTCTGGTGGGGCGACGTTCGCTGCTCGAGTCCGAGGGACTGCACGTCCCGCCGTCGATCGAGCGCTACGCCGGAGGGTTCGAGGCCCAGGGTCACACGGTGTTCTGGGTCGGGTGGGGCGGCGAGGCGGCCGGGGTCGTCGCGGTCGCCGACACCCTGAAGGAGGGCGCGAACGAGGCGGTCACCCGGTTGCACGGGCTCGGCGTCCGCGTCGCGATGATCACCGGCGACAACCGCACCACCGCCGAGGCGATCGCGTCGCAGGTGGGCATCGATCGGGTCCTGGCCGAGGTGCACCCCGAGGACAAGGTCGAGGAGATCCGCCGGCTCCAGGGCGAGGGGCACGTCGTCGCCATGGTCGGCGACGGGATCAACGACGGGCCCGCGCTCGCTCAGGCCGACCTGGGCATCGCCATCGGTACCGGCACGGACGTCGCGATCGAGGCGAGCGACATCACGCTCATCTCCGGGGACCTGGACGGCGTCGTGCGCGCCGTCGAGCTCTCGCGGACGACGTTCCGGACGATCCAACAGAACCTGGCCTGGGCGTTCGGCTACAACGTGGCCGCGATCCCGCTCGCCGCGTTCGGGCTGTTGAACCCCATCATCGCCGGGGCGGCGATGGCGGCCTCGTCGGTGTCCGTGCTGACGAACTCGTTGCGGTTGCGGCGGTTCGGGAGATGAGGCACCCCACGGATCACCACGGGCCGGCGACGGTGGTTCTCCACGTCGGCGGGCTCAACTGGGCCTCCCAGAAGGGCGTGGCAGAGACCGTCCTCAGGCGCCGGCCCGGCGTGACCTCCGTCGACGCGAACCCCGTGGCTCAGACCGCCACCGTCACCTTCGACCCGGCACGAACGTCCGTGGCGGACCTTCAACGGTGGTTGCGGGAGTGCGGGCTCCAGTGCGCCGGGCAGTCGGTCCCCACGCACCTCTGCGACCCCATGGCGGAGCCGGTCACCGGAGACGAGAGCCGCGAGACCGCGATGGAGCACGGAGGCCACGAGATGGCGACGGATGCCGGCCTTCGCTCGCCGCACGAGACGACGGGGCACGGCGGGGACGCGGGGATGTCGATGGAGCAGATGGTCCGTGACATGCGGAACCGGTTCGTGGTCGCGGCCGTGCTGTCGGTCCCGATCCTGCTGTGGTCGCCGATCGGGCGGGACGTCATCGGCTTCCACGCCGCAGCGCCCCTCGGCCTCTCGGATGCGTGGTTCCAGCTCCTGCTGAGCCTGCCGGTCGTCTTCTATTCGGGGTGGATCTTCTTCGACGGCGCGTACCAGGCCCTGCGACACGGAACGCTCGACATGATGGTGCTGGTCGCGGTGGCGATCGGGGCGGGGTGGTCGTACTCGGTGGTCGCGACGATCGCCGGAGGCGAGGAGGTGTTCTTCGAGGCCGCCGCGGTGCTGGCCGCGTTCGTGCTCCTGGGGCACTGGTTCGAGATGCGGGCCCGCGGCGGTGCGAACGACGCGATCCGCACGCTGCTCGATCTCGCGCCGGCGATGGCGGTGGTGCTCCGTGAGGGCGAGCCCGTCGAGATCCCGACGGCCGAGGTGGTCGTGGGTGATCTCCTCCTGGTCCGGCCGGGGAGCAAGATCGCGGTCGACGGGGTCGTCGAGGAAGGGGAGACCGACGTCGACGAGTCCATGGTCACCGGCGAGAGCTTGCCGGTTCACAAGACATCCGGATCCGGGGTCATCGGCGCGACGATCAACCGGAACGGAACGATGCGCGTGCGCGCCACGAAGATCGGGGCCGACACGGCCCTGGCCCAGATCGTGAAGCTCGTCCAGGAGGCCCAGAACTCCAAGGCGCCCGGACAGCGGCTCGCCGACCGGGCGGCCTTCTGGCTCGTCCTGGTCGCGCTGATCGGCGGCACCGGGACCCTCCTGGCATGGCTCGCCGCCGGCCGCCCGCTGGACGAGGCCATCCTGTTCGCCATCACCGTGGTCGTCATCACGTGTCCGGACGCGCTCGGCCTGGCCACTCCCACGGCGATCATGGTCGGCACCGGTCTCGGCGCCGCCCGGGGCATCCTGTTCAAGAACGCGGTGGCGCTGGAGGAGAGCGCCCGGATCCAGGTCGTCGTCGTGGACAAGACCGGGACCCTGACCAAGGGGGAGCCGGAGGTCACGGACGTGATCGCCGAAGGCCTCCCGGACGATGACCTCCTCCGCCTCGTGGCCGCGGTCGAGCGGGAGTCCGAGCACCCGCTGGCCGAGGCGATCGTTCGCCACGCCGACGCCCTGGGGCTCCGGGCCGCCGGGGCCGAGGCGTTCGAGAACGTTCCCGGCCACGGCGCGTTTGCCACCGTCGAAGGGCGGCGCGTCGCCGTCGGGAACCGCAGGCTCATGGAGCGCGAGGGGATCGCCCTGGGGGCGCTGGAGGACCGCCGCCGGCAGCTCGCGGCGAACGGCAAGACCGCGGTGATCGCGGCGGTGGACGGCCGCGCGTGCGCGGTCATCGGCGTCGCCGACGCGGTCCGGCCGTCGTCCCGCGCCGCGGTGTCGGCGCTCGCCGAGACCGGGGTGGAGGTCGTCATGCTGACCGGTGACAACGAGGCCACGGCCGCGCGGATCGCCCGAGAGCTCGGCATCGGCTCGGTCATCGCCGAGGTGCTCCCCGGCGACAAGGCGGCCAGGATCGCCGAGCTCCAGCGCGGCGGGCGCCGGGTGGCCATGGTCGGCGACGGCGTGAACGACGCGCCGGCGCTCGCGCAGGCCGACCTCGGCATCGCCATCGGCGCCGGGACGGACGTCGCGATCGAGACGGCGGACGTGGTCCTGATGCGCTCCGACCCGCTCGACGTGGCGACGGCGCTGCGGATCGGGCGAGGGACGCTCCGGAAGATGCGGCAGAACCTGGGCTGGGCCGTGGGCTACAACGCCATCGCCCTGCCCATCGCGGCGGGGGTCTTCGAGCCCGCCTTCGGGCTCACGCTGCGCCCGGAGATCGCCGCCCTCTCGATGTCGGGCTCGAGCCTGATCGTGGCCGTGAACGCGCTCGCGCTGCGGAGACTCCGACTGCCCCGCGCGGTGGGTGATGGGGGCGAGACGGCCCCGGCGACGGTGGAGCTCGTGGAGCGGGCGGCGTGAGCGCCGAGGAATCCCGAGCGCTCCCTCGGGTGTTGGCAAGGGGGGGAACGTGGCGAACGTGAGTACTCTGAGTGGAGGAACGGATGAACCGAGCAGATGAGATGACCGAGATGCGAGTGCCCGAACCCGTCGTGATCGAGGCGACCGATCAGAACTTCATGGACACGGTCGTCGAGGAGTCCAAGCGCCGACCCGTCGTGGTCGACCTGTGGGCGACCTGGTGCGGTCCGTGCCGCACCCTCGGGCCGATGCTGGAGAAGGTGGCCGGCGAGCGCGGCGGGGACTTCCTCCTGGCCAAGCTCGACGTCGATGCCAACCCCTACACGGCCGGACAGTTCGGGGTGCAGAGCATCCCGACCGTCGTCGGCTTCAAGGACGGGCGGCCGGTGGACGGGTTCGTCGGCGCGATCCCGGAGGCCATGATCAACGAGTTCGTCGACCGCCTCCTGCCCACGGTGGCGGATCTCGGCGCGCAGCAGGGACTGGAGCGCGAGCTGGACGGGGACCTGCCCGACGCCGAGAAGACCTACCGGGACGCGCTCGAGACCGACGCCGGCAACCGGGAGGCGAGGCTCGGCCTCGGCCGCGTCCTGGCGGAGACCGGTCGGGAGGACGAGGCGCGGGAGACCCTGATGCCCCTGCTGCCCGACCCCGACGCCGAGCGCGTGCTGGCCGAGCTCGAGGTCCGCTCCTGGGCGGAGCTCTCGGAGCCCGGGACGCTCGCCAGCGCCAAACGGCTCGCCGCACAGGGCCGGTTCCGCGAGGCGCTCGACGGCATGCTCGGGTCGCTCTCGGACGACCCGGACGCGCGCCCGGCCGTGCTCGACGTGTTCGCGATCCTTGGGGACGAGGACCCCCTCGTGACCGAGTACCGGCGCAAGCTGGCGAACGCGCTGTTCTGATGGCGGGGAGCTCATGCAGCGGGACGGCGGGCGAGCGTAGCCTCCACGGAGCCTGATGGACGTCCACGACCTGATCCGCGAGTTCTGGGACGCCGACTCGCACACGTACGACGCCACCAAGTCGCACGCCATCTCGGACCCGCTCGAGGCCGCCGCGTGGCGCCGGGCGCTCCGCGAGGCGTTGCCGGATCCGGACGCGGAGGTCCTCGACGTGGGCGCCGGCACGGGGGCGCTCGCGCTGCTCGCCGCGGAGCTCGGATACGAGGTCACGGCGCTGGACCTGTCCTCGGGCATGCTCGGCCGGGCCGAGGCCAAGGCTCGGGAGCGCGGTCTCGGCGACCGCATGCGGTTCGTCGTGGGCTCGGCCACCGAGCCGCCGGCCGGGCCGTTCGACGCGGTGATGGAGCGGCACCTGCTGTGGACGCTCCCGGACCCCGTCGACGCCCTGCGGGCGTGGCGGAAGGTCGCGAGACGCCTCGTGCTGTTCGAGGGCGTGTGGGGGCACGCGGATCTGTCGCAGCGGGTCAAGGACCTCGCCGCGGTGACGCTTCGCAGGGTCATCGGCACGCCGCCCGACCACCACGCCCCGTACCCGGAGGACGTACTCGCCGAGCTCCCGCTGGCGCGGGGGTCCTCGCCCGTCCCGATGATCGACGCCGTCGTCGAGGCGGGATGGACGGGGGTGCGGATCAAGCGGCTCCGCGACGTCGAGTGGGCGGCCAGGCTTCACGAGGGGTGGCCGTTCGGATGGCTCGAGCATCGGCCGCGCTACGTGATCGCGGCGGACGCCTAGTCAGCGCGCCGGCACCGCGATCGTGACGTGCACCGGTAGGTGATCGGACGCCTGCACCGTCCCGATCCGAAAGCCCAGGATCTCGATGTCCGGCGTGACGAAGAGCCACGAGACACGGTCGCAGGTGGAGGTCGGTTCCGCGGAGGTCGTGCGGCATGGATCGCCGGTCGCGTCCTCGGCGTCGACCAGGCCGGCGCTCGTGAAGCGCAGGACGTCCGCCGTGTCGGTGGGCTGCATGTTGAGGTCGCCGGCGATGATCGCCGGCTCGAACCCGTCCCATGCGTCCAACAGGGCCTCGATCTGCTCGGGCCGGTCTCCCTCCAGGTGGGCGTCGACCACGAGGAGCGTGCCCGCGGATCCGAGATCGAGCCGGACGGCAAGGTAGCTCCGACGCTGCTTCCCAGGCACGTCGGGGAGAGGCCCTGCGGAGACGAGGGTCATCGGCAGTCGCGACAGGATGACGTTGCCGAACTGTCCGTCGGCGGCTGGCTCGTACCGGTACGGCATGTCGAGTCGCTGCTGGATGCGCGCCAGGACGTCGCCGCCGCCGAAGATCGGCCATCCTCGGGCGACCTCCTGCAGGACGACCACGTCGGGGTTCGACGAGGCGATCGCCCGAGCCACGTCGTCGGGGTCGAGCTGTCCCCGGACGTTCACGGAGCCCCGGATGTTGTACTGGACCACGCGAACCTCTCGACGCTGCAACGCGGCCGGGTCGGCGGAAGGCCGGTCCACCCACAGCCAGCCACCGAGCACGATCGCCGCGGCGGCGACGATGGCCGCCGCGGCGAGGGCGAAGCGAGGGTCGGCGCCCGTGACGATCGCGTTCCCGGATGCCCACCGGCGCACGAGGGCGACGAGCAGGGCGAGCGCCGCGACCGCGGGAAGGATCTCGCGGGGGAACGGGAGCGGGGTGTCGATGTCGAGCTGCCACAGCAGCACCAACAGGACGAACGACATGCTGGCGCCCCACACACCGAGCATCGCTCGCCGAGTCCCGCCTCCGGTCGTTGCGATCGACTCCGCAATGACCACCGTGACGAGAGGCTGGAGCACCACCACGACCGCGATCGCCGGCGCCCCGCTCGAGGCGGTGAGGAACCAGGCGAGCGGTACGCCCAGGGCCGCGACGAACGCGAGGAGGGATCGGGGGATCGTGCCGCGAGACAGAAGCGTGAGGGCCGCGAGGGCGAGGGCATCCGCCCCGAGCACGACGAACGTGGCCGCCGCGAAGCCCACCCGCCCCTGCGATGCCACGTAGCCGAGGTTCTGCAGGAACAGCAGCTGCAGCATCAGGTACGGGCCGAGCGTGACGGGGGCGAGGCCCCCCGTCTCGTGGACGCCGGCCGGTGCGCGCCGGATCCATCGGAGCAGCACGACCGTGGCGACGGCGACGAGAAGGAGGCTGAGCGTCATCGCTCCCGGGCCCCCCTGCCACGCGAGATCCCAGGAGCGGTACGGCGCTCGCAGGGCGGAGTCGAGTGCGAGCCCCGCCACGACGCCGGTCGCCAGCGCGCGCGGCCTCTCACGAAGGGCGCCGACACACAGCGCCGCCCCGACCAGCGTCACGGCGGTCCCCGCCATCGCCAGCCACGTGGGGATCGGATGCACGAGCTGCACCGCCAGCCGGGCCATCACGATGGCGCCCGCGCCGGCCACGACCCGGCCCCGGAGATCGAGTCGCACGAGCGCCAGCGCCATCACCGGCGCGGCATAGACGCCGATCGCGATCCCGCCGGCGAGGAGGAAGCTCCGATCCTCGCCCAGCAGGTACATGAGCGGGAACATCGTCCTCGCAACCTGCGCCGCGGCGGCGACTAGGATGGCGATCAGGACGATCGCCACTCGATCGGTACCCCCTCGCTCCTCTCCGGACGCCGAGCCCGTCGAACGGTGGCGAGGGAGGTCCTGGGTGCCGCGGAGCCGAGAGCGAACCCGCATCATGGCCCCCTTCGCCGGCGACGGCATCCGCGTCCGAGGGCCCCGGTCAAAGGACGAAGGGCCCCTACGGACCCGGCCCCGGTGGCGCACTACCGGCGAGCCGTCCAGAAGACGTCGGTGCGGTACGGCATCACGATGGAGGCCGCGCCCGACAGGTCGGGATCCTTGTCGAGGAGCTCGTTCACCTCGACCACCACGCGCTCTCGCTCGTCCTCGGGGGCGCTCGCCACGTAGCTGACCGAGAGCACGCGATCCAGGAACGTGTCCCGGTCGACCTCGTGCACGTGATACGCCACCTGATGGTGCAGAGGGCCGAAGAGCTCGGTGCGTTCGAAGGCCGCGCGCCAGCGCAGGTCGCGGTATCGGGGACCGTCCCCTGCGAGCCGGTCGAAGATGGCGGTGATCCGCTCGGACCAGTCGGTGGCCTCGTCCCGGACGTTCCAGATGAGCCCCAGCCGGCCGCCGGGCCGCAACACGCGGTGAGCCTCGGCCAGGGCGCGATCGCCGTCGAACCAGTGGAACGCCTGAGCGGCGACCACCGCGTCCGCCGTGGCGTCGGGGACCGGCACGTCCTCGGCCGTGCCGTCCAGGATGGTGACGGCGGGGCAGTTCCCGGCCAGCGCCTCGCGCATGGCGGCGACCGGCTCGACCGCGGTGATCCGAGCCCCCGACGGCTCGAGGAGCCGTGTGAACTTGCCCGTCCCGGCGCCGAGCTCGAGGACGTCGCGCCCCGGTGCCAGGCCCAGCTCCCGGACGAGGTATTCCACGGCGTCGTCCGGATAGCTCGGCCGGGCCCGCTCGTACGGCTCGACGGCGGCCTCGAACCCCCGCGCAGCGGCCTCGTGGATGCGATCCGGCGTCACGTCGCGACCTCGATCACGAGCTCCTCCAGCACCCCCAGGTAGCGATCGACGTCGTCCCCCGTCGCGGCGACCGAGACCGCGGGACCCGCCCACTCCATGGCCTCCCACACGCCGCGGTTGGCCATCCACAGGCGGAGCAGGCGCCACAGCTCGGGGTCGTGGCCCTGCCGGGCCTCGGCGCCGCTCCGGGCCGGGACGCCGCCGAAGGCGTAGCCGCTCCTGGCGAAGAGCCGATGCGCGCGCCAAGGCAGCCCCGCCGTCGCCGCCACCGCCTCGATCCCGTCGGCCATCCGAGCGCCCAGGTGCCCGGTGCGCTCGTAGGCGTCCTCGGTGAGGACCTCGGTCAATGCAGCGCGCGCGGCGGCCATCTGCAGGGGGTTCCCGAACAACGTGCCTCCCGTCGCCACCTCGTCCTCCACCGCGCCGGCCCCGCCGTGCTCCGCCACGTCCTCGAGCAGCGCCCCCAACGCCTCGGTCGTCCCGTACGCGCCGATGGCGACGCCCCCGCCGATCGACTTGCCGAGCGTCACCACGTCGGGCTCGAGTCCCCACCGGCCGACCAGGCCCGCCGGTCCGCAGATGAGCGTGTGGGTCTCGTCCACGATGAGGACGGCGCCGGCCTCGCGCGTCAGGCGCCGGACCTCGGCGTGGAAGCCCTCGTCCGGCTGCACGACGCCGGCGTTCGTGAGCGCCGGCTCGGTGAGGACGCACGCGACGTCGCCCGGCTCGAGGGCGCGGGCCAGGGCCGGCGGGTCGTTGAACGGCACGATCCGCACGTGACGCTCGACCCCGGGCGACAGACCGCGGTTCTCGGGGACCTCGCGGCCGTCCAGCGTGGTGACGAGCAGCTCCTCACCGTGGCCGTGGTACCTCCCGTCGAACATCAGCAACGTCGGCCGTCCCGTCGCGGCGCGGGCCAGCCGGATCGCCTCGACGTTCGCGATCGTCGCCGACAGGGTGAACTGCCACCGGGGGAGCCTCCACCGCCGCGCGAGCTCCTCGGCGACGACGATGGCATCCTCCGTCGGCATGAGGAACTGCGTGCCGGTCCGAACGCGCTCGCTCACAGCTCTCACCACGGGCTCGGGCGCGTAGCCGCAGAACATCGACGTGTCCGCGATGTTGGTGTCGAGGTACCGGTGGCCGTCGACGTCGAACAGGTAGGCACCCTCGCCCCGATCCATGTAGACGGGTGGGTGCCCGTGCAGCGAGGCCATCCACCCCATCGGGACGCCGAGAGGCATGCAGGCGCGGGCCCGCTCCAGCAGCGTCGCCGATCGGGGGCGGTCGGCGAGGAACCGGGTGAGCTCGCGCTCCGTCAGCTCGCCGACGCGGCGGCGATCGACGGTCTCGGCGACGGCCACGTGGCCTCCTGGGTCTCGAGGCGGAGGTCGAAGACCTCCTCGAACCTCCGGGCGACGATCGGCGCCATCTCGTCGACCGACACGACCCGCCCGGCGAGCTGCGAGAGGGAGGTCACCCCCTCGTTCGCGAGCCCGCACGGGACGATGGCGTCGTACCACGAGAGATCGGTGGTGCAGTTCAGGGCGAAGCCGTGGAGCGACACGCGCATCCGCATGAGGCGCACCCCGATCGCACAGATCTTTCGCGCTCCCGACCACACACCGGTCTGGACGTCGCTGCGGTGCAACGGGACACCCACGTCCGCCGCCGCACGGATCACGACCTCTTCGAGGCCCCGCACGAAGCGGAGGGCGTCGGGCCGCGACCCCAGGTCGAGCACCGGGTATCCGACGAGCTGTCCCGGCCCGTGGAACGTGAGCGAGCCGCCCCGGTCGATGAAGCGGAGCGCGGCGCCCGCCGCGCGGATCCGATCCTCGGTCCACACGATGTGGTCTGGCTTCCACCGGCGGCCGGCCGTGTAGACGGGCGGATGCTCCAGCAGGATGAGCGAGTCCTCGCCGGCGCCCTCCAGACGAGCCTCGGCCAGCTCGTGCATCGCGGCGTTCGCCTCGTCGTAGTCGACGAGGCCCGCCGGGCGGATCAGGCGGCCGGCGCGCATCGGCTCAGAGCCCGAGGTCCTCGGCGAAGTCCCAGGTCTCGAGGTTCTGCTTGATCCTCGCCAGGAACTGCGACGCCAGCGCGCCGTCGATCACCCGGTGGTCCCACGACATCGACAGGTAGACCATGTGGCGGATGGCGATCGCGTCGTCGATCACCACCGGTCGCTTCTCGACCGTGTCGAACCCGAGGATGCCGGTCTGGGGCTGGTTGATGATCGGGACGGAGATCATCGACCCGAAGGGGCCGGGGTTCGTGATCGTGAAGGTCCCGCCGTGCACCTCGTCGGGCTTGAGCTGCTTGGCCCTGGCCCGCGTGGCCAGGTCGTTGATCCCCCGTGCCAGGCCGACGAGGTTCATCGTGTCGGCGTTCTTCAGCACCGGCACGATGAGGCCCTCGTCGTAGGACACGGCGATGCCCATGTTGACGAAGTGCCGCAGGACGATCTCGTCGCCCCGCAGCTCGCCGTTCACCATGGGGTACGCGAGCAGGGCCTCGGTGACGGCGCGCGTGACGAACGGCATGTACGTGAGGTTGAACCCCTCGCGCGCCCGGAAGGCCTCCTTGGTGCGCTCGCGGAGGCGGGCGACGTTCTCGAGGTTCACCTCCACGGCGTTCCACGCGCGGGCCGAGACCTCGAGGCTCGCCTTCATGTGCTCGGCGATCGCTTTGCGGATATGGGTGACCGGGACGACCTCCTCCCCGCCGGCGACCGCGGCCGGCGCAGGCACCGGCGCGGCCTGGAGGGCGGACGGAGCGGGCGGCGGTGGCGGTGTCGCCGCGACCCGAGCGGCCGCCGTGGCGCCCCCTCCCGCGACGAACGCCACCACGTCGTTCTTCGTGATGCGTCCCCCCGTCCCGGTCCCGGTGACCTGGGAGAGATCGACCCCGTGCTCGCCGGCGAGCTTGCGCACCAGCGGCGACAGGATCTGCGACCGAGGCCCCCGATCGGCGAGCGGAGCTGTCGGCGCCGTCGCAGGAACCGAGGCCGCCATCTGAGACGGAACTGCCGCCGCCGGGGCCGTGGCGGAGGGGGCCTCGTCGCCCCCCGCGCCCACCGACGCCGCCGGAGCGCCCACCGGCGCCTCCGCAGCGAGCCGCGACGGAGCCCCCGGAGCCGCGGGCCCGGCGGCGGCCCCCGAGTCCGCGATCTCGGCCAGATCCGTCCCCACCGCGACGGTCGCCCCTTCAGCAACGAGGATCTTCACGAGCGTCCCGGCCGCCGGCGAAGGCACCTCCGTGTCGACCTTGTCGGTGGAGATCTCGAACAGGGGCTCGTCCTGTGCCACCTGCTCGCCCTCCTGCTTCAGCCACTTCAGGATGGTGCCCTCGACGACGGTCTCGCCGAGTTGGGGCATCTTGACCTGCATCGGACCTCCTCGGTGGGGCTGGGCCCCTTCCCTTACCAGGCGGAGAGCTTGCGGACCGCGTCCTGGATGTCGGCGACCTGCGGAAGATAGGCATCCTCGAGCGCGGGGGAGAAGGGGACCGGCACGTTCGGCGGCGCGAGGCGGACGACGGGCGCGTCGAGCGACTCGAACGCCTCCTCGGCGATCACGCTCGCCACCTCGGCGCCGACGCCGAGGAAGCGGTAGCTCTCGTAGAGCACGATGGCACGGCTCGTCTTGGCCACCGAGGACAGGATCGCGTCCTTGTCGAGCGGAACGACCGATCGCAGGTCGAGCACCTCGACCTCGATGCCCTCCGTGGCCAGCGTCTCGGCCGCCTCGAGCGCCAGGTGCACCATCATGCCGGTCGACACGATGGTCACGTCGGTGCCGGGGCGCTTGACGTCGGCCTTGCCGATCGGAACGAGGAAGTCCGGGTCCTCCGGCACGACCTCCTTGATGCGTCGGTAGATCCACTTGTGCTCGAGGAACACCACCGGGTTGTCGTCGCGGATCGCGGACTTCAGGAGCCCCTTCGCGTCGCTCGGGAACGCCGGCGTGACGACCTTGAGGCCCGGGGCGTGGGCGAGCCACGGCTCGGGGTTGGTCGAGTGGAAGCTCGAGGCGCGCACGCCCCCGCCGGAGGGCGCCCGAAGGACGACCGGCGCCGGCACCCCGCTCCGGTAGTGGTAGCGGGCCAGCGCCGTCGTGATCTCGTCGTATCCGCTGGACATGAAGTCGGCGTACTGGAACTCGGCGACGGGACGGAGCCCCTCCATGGCGGCGCCGAGCGCCATCCCCACGATCGTCTCCTCCGCGATCGGCGTGTCCATGACGCGCTGCGGTCCGAACCGCTCGATGAAGCCCTCCGTGACCTTGAACGCGCCGCCGTACACGCCGATGTCCTCGCCCAGGAGGAACACGCGCTCGTCGCGCTCCATCTCCTCCCACAGCGCCTCGGCGATCGCGATGAGGTAGGTGGCCTCGCCGTTCTCCGAGCGCTTCCCGCGCGGCTCGGCACCGTGGCCGGCGGCCCCCGCCTCGACCGTCCGGGTGGCCATCAGGCCTGCGTGCCGCCGCCGCGGCCGGGCTCGCTCGTCCAGTAGCCGTCCTCGACCCACAGGCCCTTGGTCACGTCGCCGGGCTCGGGGAAGGGCGAGTTCAGCGCGTACTGGTACCCGTCGTCGAACTCCTGCTTGATCCGCTCGTCGATCTCGTTCACGAACGCGTCGTCGACCACGTCGTGGGATCGCAGCAGCTCCTCGAAGCGCCGCACCGGGTCCTTGTTCTGCATGTAGTCCTCGAGGAGCTCCTTGGGCACGTACTTCGCCGGGTCGTGGCCGGCGTGGCCCCGCCACCGGAGCGAGACGCTCTCGATCAGGGTCGGGCCGCCGCCCCCCCGCGCGCGCTCGATGGCCTCGCGCGCCGCCGCGTAGACCTCCAGCAGGTTCGCCCCGTCGACGCGGACCCCGGGCATCCCGTACGCGACCGCCCGCTCGGCGATCGTGGGGATCGCGAACTCGAGCCGGTTCGGCGTCGAGTACGCGTACTGGTTGTTGTTGACCACCCACACCACGGGGAGGTGGAACACCGCGGACGTGTTGAGCGCCTCGTGCCACCGGCCGTTGGACGTCGACCCGTCGCCGCAGATCGCGAGCGCCACGCGGGGTTCGCCTCGGCGCTGGTAGGCGAGCGCGGCGCCGCACGCCACCGGGTACGCGATCGGCAGATGCGACATCACGGTCCACGTCCGGTTCCCGAACCAGTCCCCGATGTGGCTGTTCCCGTCGCGTCCGCGTGTGTACCCGTCGATCCGTCCCCAGAACTGGGCCATGACCCGGCGGAGCTCGAGGCCCTTCGCCAGCTGGGCGGACAGGTCCCGGTGCGTCGGGAACAGCGAGTCGTCGTCGCGCAGCGGAGCCGCCACGCCGACGTGCGTGCCCTCCTGGCCGCGGCCCGAGTAGATCGCGCCCGGAAGGCGGCCCTGCCGATACAGCGCCTCCATGCGCTCGTCGAAGTACCGGCACAGCTTGATCGTGTGCAGGAGGTCCTTGAGGCGATCGTCGGACAGCCCGGCGCGCCAGTCCTCCGCCGAGAGCTGCTTCTCGGTCACGCTCGTGGCCACGCTCACCCTCCGTGCAGCGGCTTGCCGGCGAGCCCGAGGAAGGCCTCGCCGACACCCTCGGACAGCGACGGATGCGGGTGCATGAGGGCGGCGACCTCGGCGGGGACCGCCTCCCAGTTGACGATGAGCATCGTCTCGGCGACGAGGTCCGTGACGTGCGGCCCCACCATGTGCACGCCGAGCACGGGCCCGCCGCCCCGCTCCGCGACGATCTTCACGATGCCGCCCTCGCCGACGATGTTGGCCTTGCCGACGCCCTGGAAGTTGAACTTCTCCGTCTCGACGTCGTGGCCGCGCTCGGTCGCCTGCGCCTCCGTGAGCCCCACGGACGCGATCTCCGGCGTGCTGTAGGTGACCCTCGGGATGCCCGTGTACTCGATCTCCGGGACGTCCATGCCGGCGATGCGCTCGGCCACGGCGTAACCCTCGGTGAACGAGACGTGCGCGAGCTGCAGGGGGGTGGCGGCGACGTCCCCCACCGCCCACACGTGCGGCGACGACGTCCGCAGCTGCGGATCCACGCGGACGAAGCCGCGATCGAGCTCGACGCCTGCGGCCTCGAGGTCGAGACCGTCGGTGACCGGTCCCCGGCCCACGGCGACCAGGCAGACGTCCGCGGCGACGGACTGCGACGTCCCCCCCGCCTCGAACGCAACGTCCACGCGGTCCTCGGCCTCCTTCACCTCGGTGACCGAGGCCCCCGCGTGCGCCGAGATGCCGCGCTTGCGGAACGCCCTCGCCACCTCCTTCGAGACGTCCTCGTCCTCGAGCGGGGCGATCCTGGGCAGCGCCTCGACGAGGGTGACCTCGGCGCCCATCGAGCGATAGAAGCTGGCGAACTCGAGCCCGATCGCGCCGGCGCCGATGATGACGGCCGACGACGGGATCGACGGGTACCACAGCGCCTCGTCGCTCGTGATCACGCGCTCGGTGCGCTCCAGGCCGGGCAGGAGCTTGGGGCGGGATCCCGACGCGATCACCACGTCGGTGGCGGCGATCGTGCGTCCGTCGACCTGCACCACCGGGCCGGGGCGGACCGCGGCCGTGCCCGTGATCACGTCGATCTTGCGCGCCTTCACCAGCCCGGTGACGCCCGAGACGAGCTTGTCGACGATGCGGTTCTCGAACGCCTGGATCTGCGACCAGTCGGGCTCGCCGCTCGCCTTGATGCCCCAGTCCTCGGAGCGGTTCACGGCATCCATCACGGCCGCCGACTGGAGCAACGCCTTCGTCGGGATGCAGCCGCGGAGGAGGCAGGTCCCGCCGAGCCGATCGTCCCGCTCGACGATGGCGACGCGCTTGCCGAGTTGCGCAAGCCGCAGGGCACAGGAGTAGCCTCCCGTCCCCGCGCCGATGACGACTACGTCGTAAGCGTCGGGCATCCGAGCGTCCATGCTACCGCGGTTCCCACTTCCACCCGCTCGAACGCACGGTAGCGAGCTCGTGACGGGATCGGGTCGGAGCCGACGGCTCCGCCCGGCGTCGCTCAGACCGGCCCGAGCACCTCGAAGGTGGCCGGTGCGGCCGCGGCGGCGAGGTCGGCGACCGTCGCGCCGCCGAAGCGGGTGCGATCCAGGATGCGCTCGAGCACGTGCGGAGCCTTCGGCGAGTCGGGCATCGCGGCGACGACGAGGTACAGGCCGGACGACGGGATCCCGACCTCGCGGACGGGGCCGTAGCCCGGAGCGGCGACGAAGTAGGCCCACCGCGTTGGCTGCCCGCCGACCTTGCAGGTCCCTTCGCCTCGCGCCACGTAGTCGCCGGGTGAGGCGGGAGCGCCCGATGCGAACTCGGGCCGGTGATCGACGATCACCTGGTTCGTGACGTCGCTGCACCGCCACGACGGCGTGACCATGTCGAAGGCCGGCCCCCGCGCGGCCAGGTAGTAGTAGTCGGAGGGCACCCCCACCCGGGTGCCGTCGATCCACATGGCGGCGTAGCCCTCGGTCGGCGGGCGGTCGGTGGTCCAGACGTTGAGCCTTGGGCCGGCGACCAGGCCCTGCCGGGGATCGTCGACGGGACCGGCGGGCCGGGGGCTCCAGGCGTCCGGGAGGACCGCCGTCACGGCCCCGGACGTCACCTCGCGGTACGGGCTGGGTGACTCGGTGATCGTGAGTGGGGAGGGCGCGGCGGGAGGTGAGGTCACTGCGGCGCCGCGGCAACCCACGGCGACCAGCGCGACCACGCAGCAGCTCAGGAGCCTTCGCACTCGGTCGATACCCGTCGGCAGCATAGCCCGGCACCCGGTGCCCGCGCCACTCCGTAGGCCGGTTCCCCGACGGCCGGCGTCGGACGTTCGGAGTACGATCCGGCGCAACTGAAGAGCACGTGCCCTCCAGGTGCGCCGGACCACGTCCGGCCGGAGGCGGGGCCGGGCCGATCCCGACCCCGCGAAGAGGGAAGCCGGTGAGAATCCGGCGCGGTCGCGCCACTGTGACCGGGGAGCGAACCCGACGGAACCACTGGGCCCACGGGCCCGGGAAGGGTCGGGGGAGCGCAGATCCGGGAGCCAGGAGACCTGCCTCGAGGGCCCCACGGGTCGTCCTTCGCACGAAAGGAGACGCGCGTGAGACCCGCTCGCACCCGCACCGGATCGGTGCTGCTCCTCGCCTTGCTCCTCACCGCCTGTGCGGACTCGTCGCCGGAGCCGGCGCGGTCGCCGGCGGCGGGGGGAGCTCCGAGCCCGTCGGCCGCCGCCTTCCCCTTCACCCTCGTCGACGACGACGGCGTGTCCGTCACTATCGAGGCCCCGCCGCAGCGCATCGTGACCTTCGCGCCGTCGGCCACCGAGATCGTGTACGCGCTCGGGTTGGGCGAACGGCTCGTCGGCGTGTCGGGCCCGTTCGACGACTACCCGGCGGAGGCGGCGAACGTCCAGGAGATCGGAGGCGCCGGCGACTTCGGCGTCGACCCCAACATCGAGCAGGTGGTGGCGCTCGAGCCGGACCTGTTCCTCACGATCAAGGGAGGCGATCAGTGGAAGGCTCGGCTGCGCGAGCTGGGCGTGCCCGTGGTCACCCTGGACGCCACCGATCTCGACGACCTGATGGCCGACCTCGAGGTGGCCGGGCGCCTCACGGGAGCCACCGAGGGCGCGGCCTCGCTCGTCCGGGACCTCCAGGCGGAGGTCTCCGAGGTAGAGAACGCCGTGAGCCAGGTCGAGCCGGTGACGTGCTTCTACGAGACGTTCTACCCGCCCCTGTACACGGTGGGGCCCGGCACGTTCATCTACGACCTGCTCGAGCGCGCCGGGTGCGACCCCGTCACGTCCTCCTCGAACCAGCAGTACCCGCAGTGGTCGGTGGAGGAGCTGGTCCGGGAGAGCCCGGACGTGTACCTGGTCTCGTCGGAGTCCGGGGCGAGCCCGAGGCAGGTGGCCCGGCGGGCCGGCTTCGACGCCGTCTCGGCCGTGGCGCAGGGTCGCATCGTCCCGATCGAGTCCGACCTCGCCGAACGGCCCGGGCCGAGGATCGTGCAGGGCCTTCGGCTGATCGCCGAGGCCCTGCATCCGGAGGCGTTCGCGTAGCCGTGCGAGCCGCGGTCAGGTACCGGCGGGCGCTCGTGCTCCTTGCGACCGGGCTCGTGTGTGCGCTCGTGCTCGGCGTGGCGGTGGGGTCGGTGTGGGTGTCGCCCGTCGACGTCGCGCGCCTCATGACGTGGAAGCTCCACGTGTCCGGCCGGCCCGACGTGGCGCGATCCGCGGAGGTCATCGTCCTGCAGCTGCGGCTCCCGCGCGTGCTGCTGGCCGCGATCGTCGGCGCGGCCCTGGCGGCGTCGGGCGCGGTGTTCCAGGGGCTGTTCCGCAACGCCCTGGCGGACCCGGCCATCATCGGCGTGTCCTCCGGGGCTGCCCTGGGAGCCATCCTCGTGATCGTCACGGTCGGCGCGGGCTCTCTCGGGGCGTACGCCGTCCCGATGGCGGCCTTCCTCGGCGCCTTGGGGACGGCGCTCGTCGTGTATCGCCTGGCCAGGATCGGGCCTGCCGTTCACGTGGCGACCCTCCTGCTGGCCGGGATCGCCGTCGCGGCCGTGATCTCGAGCCTGATGTCGCTCGTGATGTCGTACTCGGGCGAGGAGGTCCGGAGCATCTACGCCTGGCTGCTCGGCGGGCTCGTGGCGGAGGGGTGGCGTTCGATCGCGATCGTGCTGCCCGTCGTCGCCGTGGGGGTCGTCGGGGCCGTGTCCGTCGCCCACGAGCTCAACCTCGTCGCGCTCGGCGAGGAACGGGCCGCCCAGCTCGGCGTGGAGATCGACCGGTTCAAGCGGCGGGCCATCGCGGTGGGAGCCCTGCTCGCCGCGGCCGCCGTCTCGGTGGCCGGCGTGATCGGCTTCGTCGGGTTGATGACCCCGCACCTGTTGCGGTTCGTCGTCGGGGCCGATCACCGCAGGCTGGTGCCGGCCTCGGTCCTTGCAGGGGCGACCCTGCTGATCCTGGCCGACCTGGTGGCGCGGACCGTCGTCGCGCCGTCGGAGCTCCCGATCGGCGTGGTCACGGCGCTGCTCGGCGGCCCGTTCTTCCTGTTTCTGCTGCGCCGCGAGGGACGGAACGCCGGTGCCCGGGTCTGATCCGGGCCTGGTGCTGGACGGCGTCACCGCCGGCTACGCCGTCGCGTCGGTGGTCCGAGCCGTCGACCTGGTCGTGCGGCCCGGCGAGGTCGTCGGGCTCGTCGGGCCGAACGGGTCGGGCAAGACGACGCTGGTCCGGGCGGCGTCGAGGGCGCTCCGCCCGACCGCCGGCCGGGTCCGGGTCCGGGGCGTCGACCTGTACGAGCTTTCGGGAAGGGAGGCGGCGCGGCTCGTGGCGGTCGTCCCGCAGGACGATGGCCCCGGCGTTCTCGTTCACCGCGCTCGAGCTGGTCCTGATGGGTCGGGCCCCCTACCTGTCGCGGTGGGGAGGGGGGCGGCCGCAGGACTGGGCGCGGGCTCGAGCGGCCATGTCCGCGACGCAGGTCCAGCATCTGGCCGACCGGCCGGCCGAGCAGCTCTCGGGTGGTGAGCGGCGCCGGGTGGTGCTGGCGCAGGCCCTGGCCCAGGACGCGCCGGTCCTGCTCCTGGACGAGCCGACCACCCACCTCGACGTGCGGCACGTGATCGACCTGCTCGGGATCGTCCGGGGGCTCGCGGCGCGCGAGGGGACGGCCGTCCTGGCGATCCTGCACGACCTGAACCTCGCGGCGTCGGCCTGCGACCGGATCGCCGTCCTGCACCGGGGGGAGATCGTGGCCGAGGGTCCGCCGGAAGCCGTCGTCACCCCCGTCCTGCTCCGCGAGGTCTACGGCGTCGAGGCCGACGTCGTGACCGACGACCTCACGGGCCGGCCGAACGTACGGATCGGGCCTGCGCCGGTGACCGGCCCCTCGCTGGGCCGGCGCGCGCACGTCATCGGGGGAGCGGGGCGGGGGGCTCCGGTGATGCGCCGGCTCGCCGAGGCGGGGTACGAGGTGAGCGTGGGGGTCCTGCACGCCTCGGACACCGATGCCGGCGTCGCCGAGCGGCTGAACCTCCTCCGGGTGAGCGTGCCGCCCTTCTCCGACGTGGACGAGGACGCCGCCGAGGCGTGCCGCGAGCTCCTGCGCTCGGCTGACGTCCTGGTCGTGTGCGACGCCCCCTTCGGACCGGGCAACGTCGCGAACCTCCGCCTGGCGGTGGAGGCCGCGGCATCGGGGCTCGCCACCCACCTGATCGAGCAGGTTCCGATCGAGGAACGGGACTTCACGGGGGGCGAGGCCACGGCGCTGTGGTCGGCGCTTCGCCGGATGGCGACGGTGGTGGCGACCTACGAGGAGCTGGCGCTTCGCTGATGGAAGGGGACGACCGTCCCGGTTCCGGTCTCGGGCGCGGGCTCCCGTGCCGGGGCGGGCGGAGCCGCCTCCGCCTCGACCTCCGCGATCGAGGGCGGCGTCGTCACGGTCTGACCCTCGTGCGCCGGGATGACGAACGAGACGCGCGTGCCCCCGATCGGCAGCGGCTCGGCCCACATGATCCCGCCGTGCTGCAGGACGATCTGCCGGGCCATGTGCAGGCCCACCCCCGCGCCGGAGCGCTCCTTGCGCAGGATGTCCTCGCCGGCGGTGAAGGGCTCGTTGAAGGCCTTCGCCACGACGTCGCGGCGGACCCCGGAGCCGTGGTCGGTGACCGAGACGACCACGCCCTCGGACATGTCCCGCGCCCTGAGCACCACGGGCTGGTCCTCGGGCGAGTAGCGGCAGGCGTTGTCCAGGAGCTGCCGGACCACCTCGGCGAACCGAACGGGATCGGCGGGACCGTCCAGCCGGTCCGGGACCTCGCGGCGGATCTCGATCCCCGGGTACTGGCGGCCGATCTCGTCCGCGACGTGCGACAGGATCGGCGCCAGGTCGACGACGGTGAGCTTGATGGTCAGCTGGCCGCGATCCAGGTCGGCGATCGTCAGCATCTCGTCGATCAGCATCATGAGCTTCTCGAGCGAGCCCTCGAGCTGCCCCAGGAACTCGAACTGTTCCTCCTCCGGCAGGCCGCGGTTCTTGAGGACGTAGGCGATGCCCTTGGCCACGGTGACCGGCGTGCGCAGCTCGTGCGAGATGTTGGCCAGGAAGTCGGCCTTGGCGGTGGTGAGGGACTCCAGCCGCTCGGACACCTCGCCGAGGGCGATCTCCAGGTCGCGTCGCTGCGTGGACTCGGCCACGAGACGATCGGAGATGAGGGCGCTCACGCGGTGGCTGAGCGCCACGTTGCCGTCGACCACCGAGCGGATGGCCCGGAGCACCGACTCGGGACCGTCCTCCTTGAGGAGGTAGGCGACGGCGCCGGCATCGAGCATCTGGGCCGCGGTGACCGGCGAGGAGACGTTCGTCCAGCACATGACGGACGTCTCGGGCACGATGGCCAGGAGTCGGCGGACCAGATCCGTGCCCGACAGGCCCTCGAGCCCGATCTCGGCCACCACGACGGCCGGCTGGGTGCGGGCGGCGACCTCGACGGCGCGGAAGCCGTCGGTGACGACCTCCATCTCCAGGCCGGCGCCCGACTTCAGGAGCGTGTACTGGAGCTGCGCGAGGCCGTCGGCGGTGTCGCAGAGCAGCACCTTCGTGGGCATCATCGGTTGTATCGGCGCCCGGCCAACGGGGTTGAGCCGGCGCGGACCCCCCCGCGAGTGCGGCTACTCGACGAGGCCGCTGCGGATGGCGATCGCGACCGCCTGAGCACGGTCGTTCGCGCCGAGCTTCTCGAAGATGCGCTCGAGGTGCGTCTTCACGGTGTGCGGGGAGATGCCGAGGTCGTGGGCGACCTCCTTGGTCGTCGCGCCGTAGGCCACCTTCTGGAGGATCTCCTTCTCCCGCTTGGACAGGGGGGGCGCCTCGACCCGCTTCTCGGCGATCTGAACCTCTTCGATGAAGGCCCGGGTGAGCTGGGGATGGATGACCGCCTTGCCCTCCAGGGCGAGGCGGGCCGCGTTCACGAGCTCGTCGGCCGAGGCGTCCTTGAGGAGGTAGCCGGAGACGCCGGCCTGGATCGCCTCGGAGATCGAGGCGCGGGACTCGTCGACCGTGAACAGGATCACCCGGGTGTCGGGCGAGCTCAGGCGGATCGCCTTGGTCGCCTCGATCCCGTTCATCCCGGGCATCCGGACGTCCATGAACACGATGTCGGGCGTGAGGTCGCCGGCCTTGCGAACGGCGTCCTCGCCGCTGTCGGCCTCGCCGATCACGACCACGTCGTTGGCCAGGTCGAGCGCCGCGTGGAGCCCCTCGCGGGTGACCGGGTGGTCGTCCACGATGAGGATGCGGATGCGGTGGGTGTCGTCTCTCGTCGTCTCGCTCATGGAATAGGTATCGGCCGCAAGGCCTTTAGGATAGAGGCTGTAGTTCCCCGAAGGAACTAACCTTGCTCATGGACGAAACCCGAACCGGTCCTGGCCCGATCCACGCCGGTCCCGTCCCCGAAGCGTCCGAGACCCCGTCGGCCACCTCGGGGGGGACCGTGACCGAGGAGCGGGTCCTCGACGCCCTCCGCCACGTGGTCGACCCGGAGCTCGGCATCAACATCGTCGACCTGGGGCTCGTGTACGAGGTGGACGTCAGCGCCGAGGGCGCCGTCCACGTGGAGTACACCCTGACCACGATGGGCTGCCCCATCGGCCCCCTGATCGAGCAGCAGATGGAGTCGTTCCTGTCCGGCGTCCCCGGCGTGAGCGGAGTCGAGGCCGAGATGGTCCTGCGTCCGCCCTGGACCCCGGAGATGATGTCCGAGGAGGCCAAGGCCGCCCTCGGCTACTTCTGATCGGCCCGCCACCCGGTTGACAGGTACGGGCCGTGGGAGTTGACTTGCACCTGCAAATCCGAGTGGTGGAGTCGAATTCCGTGATCCGGACCCGGTGCCGAGGCCTGGTGGGGGCGATGATCCCCTCCCGCCTGTGCTGTCCGGCGCCGTGGTGCGCCCAGCAGGGCGCGTAGGGTCGCCGAGCGGTTCACCCCACCATCCGCAGAGCCGGAGAGCAAGGGCCGCAGGCGCGGCCCTTTTCCATTGGACCCCCACGGCCGAGGCGGAAGCGCCGTCGGCCCCACCCGAGAGGAGGAGATGGCGATGGCGGGCTACGCCAACCCCGACGCGCTCGTCGAGACCGACTGGCTCGAGGACCACCTCGAGGACGAGAACGTCCAGGTGATCGAGGTGGACGAGGACACGACGGCTTACGACAAGGGCCACATCCGCGGCGCGGTCGGCTGGAACTGGAGCACCGACCTGCACGCGGAGGTGGGCCGGGAGTACCTCGGCCAGCGGGAGCTCGCGGACCTGCTCTCGCGCGCCGGCGTCGGCGAGAGCACGACGGTGGTGCTCTACGGAGGGAACAACAACTGGTTCGCCGCCTACGCCTACTGGATCCTGAAGCTCCGCGGCTTCGACGCCGTCCGTCTGCTGAACGGCGGCCGGAAGAAGTGGGAGTTGGAGAGCCGGGAGCTGACGCAGGACGCCCCCTCGCCTACGCCGACCGGCATCGTCGTCTCCGGATCCGAGCGCGCCGGTATCCGGGCGCTGCGCGACGAGGTGTTGGCCAAGCTCGGCGGAGCGGCGTTCGTGGACGTCCGGTCTCCGGAGGAGTACCGGGGGGAGAAGCTCGCCCCCGATCACCTGCCGCAGGAGCAGTCGCAGGTGCCCGGCCACATCCCCGGCGCCGCGAACATCCCCTGGGTCAAGGCGGCGAACGAGGACGGCACGTTCAAGTCGGCGGACGAGCTCCGCGCGCTCTACGAGCCCGAGGGCGTGACCCCCGACACGGAGGTCATCGCGTACTGCCGGATCGGGGAGCGGAGCTCGCACACGTGGTTCGCGCTCACCGAGCTGCTCGGGTACGAGAACGTCAAGAACTACGACGGCTCGTGGACCGAGTACGGGTCGCTGGTCGGCGTCCCGGTCGAGAAGGGCTGAGCGCGCCAGGGCGCTCCTCGGGGGGCCCGTCCTCCGGGGTGCGGGGAAAGGATGCCCCCTCTCCCTCCGAAGGGGCGGGTGCCGTTCGGCACCCGCCCCTTTCCCCTCGGCGCTGCCCCGCCCGGCGCCGTGCGCCTGTGCTCGAATTCCGACCCCTCGGATGGACTTACCTCGTCGCCGTGGGTATCCTCGATGGGAGGAGTGAGGGCCGCTCCTCGGGAAGGACCACCGTGGCCGTCACCCAGGAAGAGCATCTCCGGGAGCTCAGCAAGGGCTACCGCTTCGGCTGGAAGGACCCGTCCCACTCGGTCTTCACGCCGAAGATGGGCCTGAGCGCCGCGGTGGTCGAGGAGATCTCGGCGCTGAAGGACGAACCCGACTGGATGCGGAAGTACCGGCTGAAGGCGCTGAAGCACTTCGAGCAGCGCCCCATGCCGTGGTGGGGGGCCGACCTGTCGGGGATCGACTTCGACGATATCTACTACTTCATCCGCTCGACCGAGAAGCAGGCGCAGAACTGGGACGAGCTGCCCGACGACATCCGCGGGACGTGGGACAAGCTGGGGATCCCGGAGGCGGAGAAGAAGTTCCTGGGCGGGGTCTCGGCGCAGTACGAGAGCGAGGTCGTCTACCACAAGATCAAGCAGGAGCTCGACGACATGGGCGTCCTGTTCGCAGACATGGACACGGCGCTCCGCGACCACCCCGACATCGTCAAGGAATACTTCGGGACGATCATCCCGCCCAACGACAACAAGTTCGCCGCGCTGAACTCGGCGGTGTGGTCGGGGGGATCGTTCATCTACGTCCCGCCCGGCGTGCACGTCGACATCCCGCTGCAGGCGTACTTCCGGATCAACGCGGAGGCGATGGGGCAGTTCGAGCGGACGATGATCATCGCGGACGAGGGCAGCTACGTGCACTACGTCGAGGGCTGCTCGGCCCCGATCTACACGCGCGATTCGCTCCACTCGGCGGTCGTCGAGATCATCGTGAAGAAGGGCGCCCGCGTCCGCTACACGACCATCCAGAACTGGTCGAACAACGTCTACAACCTCGTTACCAAACGCGCGGCAGCGTACGAGGACTCCGTGATGGAGTGGATCGACGGCAACATCGGCTCGAAGGTGACGATGAAGTACCCGTCTATCTACCTGCTCGGCAAGGGCGCCCGGGGCGAGGTCCTCTCAGTGGCGTTCGCCGGTGAGGGGCAGCACACGGACGCCGGCGGCAAGGCGATCCACGCCGCGCCGTTCACCACCTCGATCATCAACAGCAAGTCGGTGAGCAAGGGCGGCGGGCGCACCGGGTACCGAGGGCTCGTCCGCATCGAGCCGGGTGCGCACCACGCGAAGTCAATGGTCCGCTGCGACGCGCTGATCCTCGACGAGATCTCGCGCTCGGACACCTACCCGTACGTCGAGGTCGAGGAGCAGACCGCGCAGCTCGGCCACGAGGCGTCGGTCGCCCGGATCGGCGAGGACCAGCTCTTCTACCTCATGAGCCGTGGGCTGTCCGAAGCCGAGGCATCGGCGATGATCGTGAACGGCTTCATCGAGCCGATCACCCGCGAGCTGCCCATGGAGTACGCCGTCGAGCTCAACCGCCTGATCGAGCTCCAGATGGAAGGCGCGATCGGCTAGCGAGCGTCAGCGGCTCCAACACGGGCGAGCGGAGGATCGCCGTCCGGATGGCGTCCTCGTGGGACGGGCAGCAGGCGCTCCACGTCAGGTGATCGCCCGCACGGGAGGCGCGGATGTCGATGGGCCTCCTCCCGTGCGCCGGGCACCGCACGCGCCGGATCCTCGCCCGCGCGGCAGCGACACCATCTCTCAGGGCCTCGCGCTTGACGCACTCCAACCACTCGTCGGCAGACACGGGGCGGCCATGCGCGTCCCGGAACTCGATATCGAGCTTCACCAGCACCTCCTGGCTTGATCGCGGGGGAGCGTTCACGGTGGACCTCGGTCCTCCAGCCGCGACCCATCCGGCCGGAAGAACGCCGGGCGCCCGTCGACGAGCTCGAGACGGAACCCGCCGGGCCGATGGACCAGCCGGTGGTGACGGCGGCACAGCAGAATCAGGTTCTGGATCGCGGTCGGACCGCCGTCGGCCCAGTGGACCACATGATGAGAGTCGCACCACGTGTGAGGGCGTTCGCAGCCGGGGAACCGGCACCGGCGATCTCGAACCACCACGGCGCGCCGCATCGACGGCGGCACCACGGGAGTCCTTCGTCCCACGTCCAGCGGCTCGGACCGTCCGGACAGCACCACACGGGTGACCGACGCGTCGCAGGCAAGTCGCCGAGCGGTCTCGACCGAGACGGGTCCGACGTCGTCGAGCTCGCTCGGGCCGGCCGCGGCGCCTGTCAGGGCGTCGGCCGGGAGCGTCACGGTGACGTGTGGTCGCTCGCCCGCCACGCGGGGACGGTCGGCCAGGTCAAGCCACTGCCGGCAGATCTCGACCAGGGCGTCCGCGCGGCGCTGGGCGGGCGTCCGCTCGTCCTCGGGCCCTCGCGATCGTGACTCGGCGTCGAGCACGGCTCGAAGCGCCGTGAGCAGGGTCTCACCGCCCTCGGGGTCGAGATCGAAGTCGCCCCGGACCATCCCGAGGAACGTCGGCGAGGCATGAAGTCGCCGTCGCGCGTGAAGCGCTTCGTCCCCGTCCCTCGCCTGCTCCCGCTCGACGATCTGGCGCCAATGCGCGGCGACCCGCTGCAGGGCCCCCGTCGAGTGGATCCGGGCGGCTTCCACGAGCTGGGCCTCCGAACGCGCGAACGCCTCTCGGTCGAGGTCGTGCGCCGTGGTGAGCACGCGCGCCGCGGAGAGCGACAGCTCGCCGTCCTCGAGCGCCCGCCGGGTCACCGGCATGTCTTCGAGCGCCCGAGCGACGCGCACCGACTCGCGGGCCGTCCCCCAGGCGACGTTGAACCTCGCGTTGAGCCAGGAGGCCGAGGACAGGTTCCCGTCGCGCTCGAACAGCCGACGCCGCTCGATGTCCGCCAGCCGCCGGAGCCGTTCGACCTCGAGCAGCTCCATCGCCCGGTGCAGCTCGGCGAAGTCCTCCTCGATGACCGCGTCCGGCAGCTCGGCAAGGAGCTCGGACTGCAACGCATCGATGGCCGAGCGAAGCTCGCTCAACGACTGTCCCCCCTCCCGAACGTACGTTCGAGATCGTAGCTCATGGCAGTGACATCGAACGCGCGACGTCGGCCACGGTCATCGGCTGGGGGAGGTCGGCCGCGAGGATCGCCCCGTCGAGGCCGAGCCGGCCGACCGCCAGCAACCACGGCGTGACCGAGGGGTCGATCACGCCGGCGACGACGAGCAGCGCCATCGCGATGGCGAGGTCGAGCTCGCACGTCGGCCCACCGGAGATGGGCGGCTCGAGGTGAACGAAGGCGAGCGGCACCTCGTCGAGCAGCCCATCGTTGACGAGGGCGGCTCGCACGCGATCGGCCGTGGTGCGGCCGTATCCGGGCGGCAAGCCCATGATCTGAAAGCGATCCCCTGGCCTGGCCACCAGCTCGACGAGCCGGTCGTCGACCACACCCCACACGCGAACGCCCACGCACGACCTCGAAGGAGCGGACGGCCGAGGGAGAAGGCGACCCTATCGCCGGGTACCGACAGCCACGGCGGTCGGGGGTCGTCCGTATAGTGGCCGCATCACGGGCAAGGGGCAGAGCGTGGACAACTTCCAGGAGAAAGTCGCCTTCATCTGGTCGGTGGCCGACCTGCTCCGCGGCGACTACAAGCAGTCCGAGTACGGCAAGGTCATCCTGCCGCTGACCGTGCTCCGCCGTCTCGATTCCGTGCTGGAGCCGACCAAGTCGAAGGTCCTGAAGCGGCACAAGGAGCTCCAGGGCCGCCTCGAGAACGTCGAGCCGGTGCTCACGCAGATCACCGGGCACGGCTTCTACAACACGTCGCCCTTCACGTTCCGGACGCTCCTCGACGACCCGGACCACGTCGGCGAGAACCTGCGCCGCTACATCCTCGGGTTCGACCAGGGGACGCAGGACGTGATCGCCAAGTTCGAGCTCGAGGGCCAGATCCGGCGCCTCGAGCGCTCGAACCTCCTGTACATGGTCGTCTCGAAGTTCTGCGACATGGACCTGCACCCGGACCGGGTCTCGAACATCGAGATGGGCTACGTGTACGAGGAGCTCGTCCGCAAGTTCTCGGAGCTGTCGAACGAGACCGCCGGAGAGCACTTCACCCCGCGCGAGGTCATCCGCCTGATGGTGAACATCCTGTTCGCCGGCGACCGGGACCTGCTGGCGAAGAAGGGCGCGATCGCCACGCTGTACGACCCGGCCTGCGGGACCGGTGGCATGCTGAGCGTGGCCGAGGACCACCTCCGGGCCCTGAACCCGGACGCCAAACTCCGCGTGTTCGGGCAGGAGCTGAACGCCGAGACGTACGCGGTCTGCCGCTCGGACATGATGCTGAAGGGCCAGGACGCGTCGAACATCTACTTCGGCAACTCGTTCACCGAGGACGGGTTGCCTGACTCCACGTTCGACTACCTACTGGCGAATCCGCCGTTCGGCGTCGAGTGGAAGAAGGTCCAGGATCGGGTCCGCCAGGAGCACGACCGTGACGGCTACCAGGGGCGCTTCGGCGCCGGTTTGCCGAGGATCAACGACGGCTCGCTGCTGTTCCTGCAGCACATGATCTCGAAGATGAAGCCGCCCGAGAAGGGCGGCAGCCGCCTCGCCATCGTCTTCAACGCGTCGCCGCTGTTCACCGGCGCCGCCGGCTCGGGCGAGTCCGAGATCCGCCGCTGGATCATCGAGAACGACTCGCTCGAGGCGATCGTCGGCCTGCCGGACCAGCTCTTCTACAACACCGGGATCTCGACGTACTTCTGGGTCCTCACGAACCGGAAGACCCCCGAGCGCCGGGGGAAGGTCCAGCTCGTCGACGCCCGCGAGCTGTGGACCAAGATGCGCAAGAGCCTCGGCGAGAAGCGCAAGGAGATCTCGAGCGAGCAGATCGAGGAGATCACGCGCCTGTGCGCGGAGGTCCAGGAGGGCGATCGCTGCAAGATCCTGCGGAACGAGGACTTCGGCTACCGCCGGATCACCGTCGAGCGACCACTCCGCGTGCGGTGGGAAGTGACCGAAGAGACGGCCGCGACGCTCGGCGCCTCGAAGGCGCTCACGAAGCTCGACGACGATGCTCGTGAGCGGCTGCTCGAAGCCGTCGATGGGCTGAAGGGAACGTCGACGACGGATCGGGACGTATTCGCGGAGAAGGTCGCTGGAGTGCTCGACGCCATGGGGAAGTTCGGCAAGCCAATGGAGAGGGCTATCATCGAGGCGGCGACGGTCCGGGACCCCGAGGCCCCGCTCGTGACCGACAAGAAGGGGAATCCGGAGCCCGATCCTGAGCTGCGCGACTTCGAGAACGTGCCGCTCACCGAGGACGTCGGTGAGTACATGGAGCGCGAGGTCCTCCCCTTCGTCGACGCATGGGTCGACGAGTCGAAGACGAAGGTCGGGTACGAGATCCCGTTCACCCGGCACTTCTACGTGTACGTGCCTCCCCGGCCTCTCGAAGAGATCGACTCCGATATCAAGGCGCTCGAGCAGGAGATCCTCCAGCTCCTCCGCGAGGTAGCTGAGTGAGGCAAGCATTCTCCATTGGCTCGAGTTGGCCGCTCACGAGACTCAAGCACCGAGTGGCATTCGCCGCAGGCGGGACGCCACCTGTGGATCGAACTGAGTACTGGGCGGAAGACAAGGGAGTGCCGTGGGTCACGATTGCGGATATGACTCGGGCGTTTCGCGTGACCACTACGGATCGCACACTGACTGAGGCGGGATTAGGCGTGATGAGACGTCGACTTGCGCCACCCGGCACCTTGTTGTTTGCGATGTATGCCAGCGTCGGCAAAGTGGGCCGGCTCGGGGTCGCGGCGACTTGGAATCAAGCGATTCTCGGCATGACGCCACGAGCAGGATGTTATGGCGGGTTCCTCGCCTATTGGCTCGAGGCGCTCCAACCAATCGTGCTTGGGTTGGCGCGAAGCAACACCCAGGACAACCTCAACGCAGAGCAGGTCGGCAACCTCCCATTCCCTACCATGCCTCTATCCATGCAGCGGGCGATCGGCGACTTCCTCGACACCGAGATCGCTCGCATCGACGCGCTGCTCGACAAGAGGGGTCGGCTCCTCCGTCGACTGTCTGAGCGCAGGCGGTCAGTCACGTTCCTGGGAGTTACCGGCGTGCTAGCGCCCAGAGTCGCGACTCACGATCCAGGCCTTGCGTGGGCCCGCAAGATCCGTGCGCCCTGGCCTGCGGTCAAGCTCAAGCATGTCGCACGGCTTGGAACTGGCCACACGCCTAGCCGGACCCATTTGGAGTACTGGGAGGACTGCACCATCCCCTGGATCACGACCGGAGAGGTTCAGCAGGTTCGGGATGATCGAGCGGAGGTCATCACCGAGACGCGAGAGAAGATCAGTGAGGTCGGCCTCGCGCACTCGGCGGCCGAACTACACTCGGCAGGCACGGTCGTGCTGTGCAGAACCGCCTCAGCCGGCTACTCGGCAATCATGGGGTCGGACATGGCGACGAGCCAGGACTTCGCCACGTGGACGTGCTCGGAACGCCTCCTTCCCAGATACCTACTGATGTGCCTACGAGCGATGAGACCGGACCTCCTCGGACGGCTTGCGTTCGGCTCAACCCACAAAACGATCTACATGCCCGACATCGAAGGGCTGAAGATCCCCTTGCCCACCGTTGAAGAGCAGCGGGAAGTAGTTGACGAGATCGACCGACAACTCTCGAAGATCGATGCACTCGCGGAGCGCATCGAGCGCCAGTTGGGCCTCCTCGCCGAGCGCCGTCAGGCGCTGATCACGGCTGCGGTCACCGGTCTCGTGGACGTGACCATGGACAGCGCCGAGACATAGGCTCACACCAGTGGGTCGAGGCCGTTGAGCTCACAGAAGCGCTCCCACGTGACGGGGTTGTCAGCGTCCTCAGGACCGGGTGGCAGAGCCCAGTACGAGATCACCTCGTTGTACGTCCAGTAGCCGGTGGCCGGGCCGACTCGGTAGAGCACATCTCCGAGGTCCGCGAGCCGTCCGAGGGCGAGCGCGATGAACACCGAGGCTGTGTACGGCTTGTTTCGCTCGATCCTCGTGTGTGAGTAGTCGGCAATCAGCCGCTGGTAGACCTGGGGACGAAGCTCGCCGTAGCGGTGCTCGACGACGCCGTATTCGACGTACGCCTCACCTTGAACGAGGCAACGAGGAAGATCCTCGTACAGCCCGAGCTCGGCGGTCTTACCCTCCATCGCCGGCTGGTTCACGCGCTCGGTCGCGGTCGCCTGCCAGACGTAGGCTCCTCTTGGATGGCGGTCGTTCCAGCATGTGTACCGCCAAAGCGCCGGGCCGATGGCCTCGATCTCGATCCGATCGTCGCGCGAACAGAGCGGACAGACCTGTCGCGCCGGACGGCGGGGCGGCGCGCTCATACCGCTACTCCCACCAGTCCTCGAGGCGGCGAGACCGTACCCGGCGGAGCTTCGCGAAGCCGCGCTGTGTGTTCAGCCGGTTCGCGGTGGAGTCTTGGCGGTAGATATGGCGCAGGAGCCCCTCGAGCTCCTCGATCTCCTCGCCGCGTACGTTGTCGAACACCTCGAAGATGGAGAAGTGGGTCCACAGATCACCCTTCTGTGCACTCCGAGCGTGGGCGCGCAGCCTCCCTCGCACGCTCTGCCTGGCCATCCCGACATACACGACGTCGTACCGACCGGTCCGCCGGCGCCACCGGAGGAGCGCGTAGATCCCTCGAGTCCCTGGTGGGATCACGTTGATGTCTGCGCGCGGCTGGCACTCAATGCATCGCTTGAACAGCTTGAGCTCGGTCTCTGGCACCGGGCGAGAGCGTAGTCGGTCGGAAGGGCCGAGTTGCCATGCGTACACAGCTCCGATAACGTACATACACATGGCCCGGCGGACGACTATCGAGCTCGACGAGGAGCTGCTCGCGCGGGCCAAGCGTGCGCTCGGCGCGCGAACGACCCGTGCCACGGTCGAGGAGGCGCTCCGTCGCGCCGCCGACCAGGCCGAAGGCGAGCGAGCCCGCAGAGCCGCTGGCCAGCGCGAGTACCTGGCAGGGCTCTCCAAGCGCGTCGACCTTGACGTGCTCGCGTCGGAGGACATGTGGCGGTAGCCGGCTGGCTCCTCGACAAGAGCGCCGCCGCCCGTTCGGCGGACCAGGCGGTGGCACGGGAGCTGGCCGAAATGGCGGGCGAGCTCTACCTCTGCGCCGTCGGCGAGCTCGAGCAGCTGTACTCGGCCCGTTCCGCGAAGGACTACGACCGTCTCAAGAGCGACCTGATGGAATCGTTCGAGGTGGTGAGCCCGCCGCCCGATCTGTTCGAGCGGGCGCTCGCGCTCCAGCAGGACCTCGCGCACCATCACGGGATGTGGCACCGGACGCCGATCCCGGATCTGCTCATCGCCGAGACCGCGCTCCACCACGGGCTCGGCGTGGTCCACGTCGACCGGGACTACGAGCGCATCGCAGAGGTTCGGCCGCTCACCGTCCGGCGTCTCGGGTGATGATCTGGGCGGGCGATCCGGTCGCACGTAGCCGATGGCGCTCGCCGAGCTGGTTCGCCGAGGCGCAGAGGCCAAAGTGGCAGCGTTCTGCGAGCGCCGCGTGCCGGCGCACGTGCGGGACAAGGTGCGGCTGGAGCACACCGTTCGCGGAAACGCCATAACGGTCATCGAGCGCAGACCCCCCTGGCGCGAGGACTTCGTTCCGGAGTGGTCGTCGATGAAGATCGCCCAGCTCCGCTACGACGCCACGAGTCGGACGTGGACGCTGTGGTGGGCGGATCGGAACGGTCGCTGGGACCGGTGTTGGGACGTGGGGGAGACGTCGGACATCGACGAGCTGCTGGCCGAGATCGACGAAGACCCGACCGGCATCTTCTGGGGCTGACCGAACACCTGGTTGCCAGGACGGACCGGTAAGTGCTATGCAGTAAGTATGAGTCAGGTACATGCCCAGATCGCACAGCAGGAGTTCGACCTCGACGCGGACACGATCTCTCGGCGGCTCCGGGACACCGAGCCGGAGCCCCTGGACGAGCATTTTGTCGTCGTGTCTGGGAAGAGGTTCCCGCCCAAGCAGGTGATCGGAGAGGTCACGGGGCTGGATCGATCGGATTTCAACACCCACCAGGCTCGCCGGATTCTGAGCCGCCTCGGGTTCACGGTTGGCCGGAGGAGCCGCGACGTGGCCGTCGGCCGGCCGGACGCAGCCAAGCCAGGACCCGACGACGAAGCCGAGATGCTCAGGCCGTTCATGGGGAAGTGGGTCGCCCAGCGCGGGCTCGAGGTCTTGGTCGCCGCAGACACGCCACAGGCCGTGCTGGCCTGGCTCGAGCGACACAACCAGTGGGCGGATGCGATGTTCCGAGTGCCGACGGATGAGTCCGATGCGATGGGCGCCGCGCCCGCATGAGGTTCGACTTCAAGAAGCTGCCCGGCCAACCGGGGAAGTACCGGCGACCCGCCGTCCCCGTGATCGTCGAGGGGTTGGTTCGGGCGCCCCAGCTCTGTCTCCTGGACACCGGAGCCCTGCACAACCGGTTCGCCGGCTGGGTCGCGGAGGCCGCGGGGATTGATCTCGTCGGCGCGGAGGAGGAGCGGTTCGCGCTGGGAGGGTTCGAGGCGGTGGGCCGGCGGGCCGACGTCCAGCTCACACTCGACGGCGTCACCTGGGAGGCGCCGGTGTGGTTCTGCGAGCCATGGCCGCTGTCGTTTCACCTCCTCGGCCAGGAGGGGTTCTTCGCGTGGTTCGACGTCCGGATCCGGGCGGCGCATTTCCAGGTCGATATCGTCCCTGAGGTACAGGGGTGAGGATCACCAAGGAAGTCGCGTTCGAGGACGCCATCGAGGCGCACCTGCTCGACCAGGCCGGCTACACGCGCGGTGTCACCATCAACTACGACCCTGCGCTCGCGATCGACACGGCCGAGCTCTTCACGTTCATCGGCGCGACCCAGGCAGAGACCTGGGAGGACCTCGTGCAGCGCAACGGGGGCGACCCCGACGTCGCCCAGCGCCGGTTCGCCGACCGCCTCGCGAAGCAGATCGACGAGCGAGGAACGGTTGACGTCCTGCGCCACGGCGTCGACGACCTGGGCGTGCACATCCGGCTCGCGTACTTCCGGCCCGCCTCGGGTCTGAACTCGGACCTCCAGCAGAAGTACGACGCGAACCGACTGACCGTGGTCCGGCAGCTCCACTACGCGCCGGACCACGCGAACGCGCTCGACCTCACGCTGTTCCTGAACGGCCTCCCGGTCGCCACGGCCGAGCTGAAGAACCCCCTGACGCATCAGACCGTCGAGCACGCCGTGGCGCAGTACCGGACGGACCGGGATCCCAGGGACGCGCTCCTCGGCCGCCGGGCGATCGTGCACTTCGCCGTCGACCCCGACCTGGTCATGATGACGACGAAGCTCGAGCGCGGGGCCACGCGGTTCCTGCCGTTCAACCGGGGCGGCGACCCGGGCGCGACGGCCTGCGGTGCAGGGAATCCGGCGAGCCCCGGCGGCTACGCCACCTCCTACCTCTGGGAGCGGGTCTGGGAGCGGCACGCGTGGCTGGACCTTCTCAGCCGCTTCGTCCATCTGGAGCGATCGGTGCCGGGGAGCAAGGCGAAAGCGGCCGTTCGCGACGCCACGCTCCTGTTCCCGCGGTATCACCAGTGGGACGCGGTCCGCCGCCTCGAGGCGCACGCGCGCGCGCACGGAGCGGGACGGAACTACCTGGTCCAGCACTCGGCCGGCTCGGGCAAGTCGAACACGATCGCGTGGCTCGCCCACCGGCTCGCCTCGCTCCACGACCCGCAGGACCGCAAGATCTTCGAGAAGGTCGTGATCGTCACCGACCGGAAGGTCCTCGACCGCCAGCTCCAGGACACGGTCTACGAGTTCGAGCACGCCCATGGCGTCGTGAAGAAGGTCGAGGAGTCCTCGAAGGAGCTCGCCGAGGCCCTCCGTTCCGTCGAGGCGAAGATCGTCGTCACGACCCTGCAGAAGTTCCCGTTCGTCGTGGACGAGGTCGCGGCCCTGCCCGAGCGCCGGTACGCCGTCGTCGTCGACGAGGCGCACTCGTCCCAGACGGGGGAGGCCGCCCAGGAGATGAAGAAGGCGCTCGGCGGCGTGACGGTCGAGACGGGCGACGAGGGCGAGATCGACCCCCAGGACGCCGTCGACGCGCTCGTCGAGGCCTCCGCGAGGGCCCGCGGCCCGCACGACAACCTGTCGATGTTCGCGTTCACGGCGACGCCCAAGGCGAAGACGCTCGAGCTGTTCGGCGAGCCCCCGGACGAGGACGGCCGGCACCGCCCGTTCCACCTCTACTCGATGCGACAGGCGATCGAGGAGGGGTTCATCGTGGACGTCCTCGAGCACTACACGACCTACGAGACCTACTTCCGCCTGGCGCGAGCGGGGGAGGAGGATCCCGAGGTCCCGGTGCGCGAGGCCTCGAAGGCGATCGCGCGCTACGTGATGCTGCACCCCTCGGTCGTCGAGCAGAAGGCCGCGATCGTGGTCGAGCACTTCCGCCGGTCCACGCGCGACCGCATCGGCGGCCGGGCCAAGGCGATGGTGGTCTGCCGGTCCCGCCTGTCCGCGGTCCGATTCCGCCTCGCGATCGACGCGCACGCGCGGGAGCATGGCTACGGCGACGTCGGCACACTCGTGGCCTTCTCCGGGACGGTCACCGACGACGGCGTCGACTACACCGAGCCGAACATGAACGGCTTCTCCGAGTCGCAGACGGCGGAGCGGTTCGCCTCCGACGAGCACCGGATCCTGGTCGTGGCGGAGAAGTTCCAAACCGGGTTCGACCAGCCCCTGCTCCACACGATGTTCGTGGACAAGAAGCTCGAGGGCGTGAACGCCGTCCAGACGCTCTCCCGGCTGAACCGGATCCACCCGGACAAGGAGGACACGTTCGTCCTGGACTTCGTGAACGACGCCGAGCAGATCCAGCGCGCCTTCGCGCCCTACTACGACGCCGCGATCGCGGTGCCGACCGACCCGAACGAGCTGTACGACGCCTGGCGGGAGGTCGACCGGTTCGGCGTGGTCTGGTCCGAGGACGTGGAGGCGCTCGCCCGCTTGTACTTCGGCCCCGCCGCCACCCAGGCCAAGCTCTACGCCCTGCTCGACGCCGCGCGCGAGCGGTTCACGGACCTGGACGAGACCGAGCAGGAGGAGCTCCGGACCTGGCTGAAGCGCTTCGTCTCGCGGTACGGGTTCATCTCCCAGGTCCTGCCGATGGCCGACACGGCGATGGAGAAGCGCTACGTCTACTGCCGGCTGCTCGAGCGGGTCCTGCCCTCGGCGCCGAGCGGCTCGATGGATCTCGGCGACCGGCTCGCGATGACGCATCTCCGGGTGACGAGGACCGGGGAGCACGACCTGAGCCTGGAGAAGGGGGGCGGGGTCCTGCGCGCGTTCGGCGAGGGTGGCCCCGGCGGCTACGAGGACCTGCTCGCACCGCTGTCCGAGCTGATCGGCCGGATGAACGAGCTGTTCGGCGCAGACCTGTCCGAGGCCGACCTCCTGCACCTCGAGGGCATCGGCGCCGACATGGTGGCCAACCCGGAGGTCCAGCAGCAGGCGGCCGCCAACACGGTGGAGAACTTCGGGATCGAGTTCGACAAGCGGTTCACCGACGCCGTGGCCGCCCGGATGAGCCAGGCCGAGGAGCTCACGATCCGGATCCTCGACAAGCCCGAGTTCCGCGAGGAGGTCGTTCGGGCCCTAATGCCGCGGGTGTACGAGCGGGCCCGGGTCGCCCACCAGCGGACGTGCCCGATCGGGGAGCTGCTGGCCCGACCCGAGGACAAGCACCTCGAGTTCAAGTCCACGCTGCGGTGGGACCTGAAGACGGGGGAGAAGAGCCGTCTCGTCGAGGCGGCGTCGATCAAGACCGTCGCCGCCTTCCTGAACTCCGAGTTCGGCGGGACGCTCCTGGTCGGGGTCGGGGACGACGGGGCGGTCGCGGGCCTGGAGCCCGACTACGCCACGCTCCGCAAGGCCGGCAAGGCGGACGCGGACCTGTTCCTCCTGCACCTCAACCAGGTGCTCGAGAACGCCGTCGGGCTCGCGGCGGCCGCGAACGTCACCACCACGGTCCACCGGGTCGATGGCCACGACCTGTGCCGGGTCCACGTCGAGCCTTCGGGGCACCCCGTCGACGCCGAGGTCGCGGTCGCCGACCCGCAGGGTCAGCTCGGCAGGAAGCGCGTCTTCTACATCCGCCTCAACAACGGGACCCGGGCGATCGAGGACGAGCGGGAGCGGGAGCGCTTCGTCGCCCATCGCTGGGGCACGTAGGCTCCTCGCGAGCCGAGGGAATCCGACCTCGCTGATAGGATTTCGTCAGCATGCCTGAGACCATCCAGAGGGGATTCGACGAAGCGGCGCTCGCCTCGCTCCCGCCGACCGCGCCGTTCGTCGAGACCCTGCGCAAGCAGGCCTTCGAGCAGTTCCTGGCCCTTCCGATCCCCTCGCAGGAGACCGAGGAGTGGCGGTACACCGACCTGGAGGACCTCGATCTCGACCTCCGACCGTTCGCGGAGGGCGGCGGTCCCGAGGGGATGACCGCGCACGGCGTGCTCGCCGCCGCCGCCGTCGTCGGTGAGCGGGCCGGCCTCCAGGTCCAGCGGAACTCGGAGGTCATCTCCACGCGGCTGGTCGAGGGGCTGGCCGAGCGGGGCGTGTGGTTCGGAGACCTCGATCGCGCCGTCCAGGAGCGGCCGGACCTCGTGGAGCCGTACCTCCACGGGCTGGTGGCGACGGATCGCTCGAAGTTCACGGCCCTCCACGCGGCCTTCCGCGCCGGTGGCACGTTCCTGTACGTCCCGGCCGACGTCCGCATCGCGCTCCCCGTCCAGACGCTGACCTACGTGGACGTGGACGGGGCGGCCGTGTTCCCCCACACGCTCGTCGTCGCGGAGCGGGGCTCCGAGGTCACGTTCATCGACCGGTACGCCTCGCCGGCGCTCGAGCGGACCCTCTCCTCGGCCGTCGCCGAGATCTACGCGAACGACGGCGCGCGCGTGCGGTACGTGGCGCTCCAGGAGTTCGGGGAGGGCGTGACGCATCTCGCCGTCCAGCGCGCCCGCGTCGGCCGCGACGCCGCCCTGCGAACGCTCGGCGTGGCGTTCGGGGCGACGATGGCCCGCGCGGAGGTCGAGACGGTCTTGGACGGGGACGGGGGCTCGAGCGAGATGCTCGGTGTCTACTTCGGCGACGGCGACCAGCACATCGACCACCGCTCGATCCAGGACCACGTCGGATCGCGGACCTCGAGCGACCTGCTCTACAAGGGCGCGATGCGCGACAGCTCGAACGCGATCTACACGGGGACCGTGATCATCGAGCAGGGCGCGCACCAGTGCAACGCGTACCAGACCAACCGCAACATCCTGCTGTCGGAGTCTTCGCGGGCCCATTCGGTCCCGAACCTGGAGATCCTCACGAACGACCCCACCCGCTGCGGCCACGCCGCCAGCGTGGGCCCGGTCGGCGACGACGAGCTCTTCTACCTCATGAGCCGGGGGATCCCGGAGAAGGAGGCCGAGCGCCTCATCGTGTTCGGCTTCTTCCAGGAGGTGCTGGACCGGGTGGAGATCCCCGAGATCCGCGACGGGCTGGTCGCCGCGATCGAGGCCGAGCTGGCGAAGGGGTTCTGACGATGGCGCTCGTTCGGATCTGCGGGGTCGGCGACGTGCCGGAGGGCGAGGTCCGCCGGTTCGAGCTCGACCACCGGCCGTTCGCCGTGGTGAACCTTGGCGAGGAGGGGTTCCGGGCGGTCGACGCGATCTGCTCGCACGCGCACTACTTCCTGGACGAGGGCGACGTGGACGTGGACTTCGAGACGGTCGAGTGCCCGAAGCACGGCTCGACGTTCGACCTCAACACGGGCAAGCCGCGGACCCTGCCGGCCACGCAGCCGGTCGAGGTGTTCGCGGTGAAGGTGGAGAACGACGACGTGATGATCGAGGTGTGAGGACGATGACCGAACCGGTGACGCTGGAGATCCGGGGCCTGGAGGCCTCGGTGGAGGACAAGCCGATCCTGAAGGGGATCGACCTGGTCGTGAAGCAGGGCGAGACCCACGCCCTGATGGGGCCGAACGGGTCGGGCAAGTCGACGCTCGCCAACGTCCTCATGGGGCGGCCCGGATACCGGCTCACGGCCGGACAGGTCCTGTTCAAGGGCGAGGACATCACCAAGCTCACGGCCGACAAGCGAGCGGAGCGAGGGCTGTTCCTGGCGATGCAGTACCCGGTCGAGATCCCCGGCGTCTCGGTCGTGAACTTCCTTCGGACGGCGTACAAGAACGTCAAGGGTGAGGAGATCAGCGCCCTGGCCTTCCGCAAGCACATGAAGGAGAAGATGAACCTGCTCGGGGTCGAAGACGCCATGGTCCAGCGATACGTGAACCAGGGCTTCTCCGGCGGCGAGAAGAAGAAGAACGAGGTCCTGCAGCTCGCGGTGCTCGAGCCCGAGATCGCGGTGCTCGACGAGACGGACTCCGGTCTGGACATCGACTCGCTGAAGGCGGTGGCGACCGGGATCGCCCAGCTGATCGGCCCCAACCTCGGCGTGTTGCTCATCACGCACTACCAGCGCATCCTCGACTACATCACGCCCGACTTCGTTCACGTGATGGTGGATGGACGTATCGTGAAGTCGGGCGGCAAGGAGCTCGCACACGAGCTCGAGGACAAGGGCTACGAGGGCCTGCGCAAGGAGCTCGGCCTCGAGGATGCCGCGGCGGCGACCACGTGATCGGGGAGGGGAGGGTGCGATGTCGGTGACCGAAGAGCGGTCCGCGGGCCGTCTGGACGTCGCCCGGGTCCGGGCGGACTTCCCGATCCTGGAGCGGGTCATCAACGGCAAGCCGCTCGTCTACCTGGACTCCGCCGCGACCTCGCAGAAGCCGGCCGCCGTGATCGACGCCGAGGCCGACTTCTACCGGAACCACAACGCCAACGCGCACCGCGGCATCTACGCGCTCGCGGAGGAGGCGACCACGCTGTACGAGGACGCCAGGGCTTCGCTGGCCCGGTTCGTCGGCGCCCCACAGCCGGAGACGATCGTGTTCACGCGCGGGACGACCGAGTCCACCAACCTCGTCGCGTACGCCTGGGCCAGGCGGTTCCTGTCCGAGGGCGACGAGATCCTCCTCACCGACATGGAGCACCATTCCAACATCGTGCCGTGGCAGCTCGCGGCGCGGACCACCGGCGCCGAGCTGCGGTACCTGCCCCTGACCGACGAGGGCCTGCTCGACCTGTCCGAGCTCGGCTCGCTGCTCACCGAGCGCACCAAGCTCCTGGCCGTCACGGGGATGTCCAACTCGCTGGGGACGCTGCCGCCGCTCCGCGAGCTCGTGGAGGCGGCGCACGCCGTGGGGGCGCTCGTCCTGGTGGACGGGGCGCAGCTCGTCCCACACGTGCCGGTGGACGTCACGGCGCTCGACTGCGACTTCCTCACGATCAGCGGACACAAGATGCTGGGCCCCACCGGGTCGGGCGGCCTGTACGGCAAGCTCGAGCACCTCGAGGCCATGGACCCGTTCATCTCGGGCGGCCACATGATCGACGAGGTCTTCCACGACCGCTCGACGTGGAACACGGTCCCGTTCAAGTTCGAGGGCGGCACGATGAACATCGCGCAGGAGGCTGCGCTCGGGACCGCGATCACGTATCTGGAGAGCCTCGGGATGGACGCCGTTCGCGAGCACGAGGAGGAGATCACGTCATACGCGATCGACCGCCTCCTCGACGTCGGCGCGACCGTGTACGGACCCAAGGACGTGAGCGTGCGCGGCGGCGCGGTCTCGTTCTGGTACAAGGACGTGCACCCCCACGACCTCGCGACGATCCTCAACGAGGAAGGGGTCGCGATCCGTGCGGGGCACCACTGCAACCAGCTCGTCATGCGCCGGTTCGGGGTGCCGGCGACGGCGCGCGCGAGCTTCTACGTGTACAACACCAGGGACGAGGTCGACGCGCTCATCGAGGCCCTGGCCAAGGCCGAGAGCGTGTTCGGGTTCTGACGGGGAGCTGAGGGGACGTGGCGCTCGACGAGATCTACAAGGAGGTCATCCTCGACCACTACAAGAACCCCCGGAACAAGCGGGAGATGCCCGACGCGGAGCTGACCTGCTCCAAGAACAACCCGCTGTGCGGCGACGAGATCACGGTCTTCGTCCACCGGGAGGACGGCAAGGTGCTCGAGGTCTCGTTCGTCGGCCAGGGATGCTCGATCAGCCAGTCCTCGGCGTCGATGATGACCGAGGCCGTGAGCGGCAGGACCGTCGAGGAGGTCGACGCGCTGGCCGGGAGCGTCCGCGCCATGCTCTCCGGAGAGCTCGAGCCCGACGAGGACGCCTTCGGCGAGCTCGTCGCGCTCAAGGGCGTGGTGAAGTACCCCGTCCGCGTGAAGTGCGCCGTGCTGGCGTGGGACGTGCTCCAGGAGGCCCTCGCCGGCGAGGGCTCGAGCAGCGGGAGCTCTCCTCACTAGTTAGCTACGCCGGATCCCCACGAAGCCCTCGGATCCGACGGGCCACCACTCCGCCGGGAGCGGGATCGACGCAGCCTCGAACCCGGCCCGGCGCAGGAGCTCGAGCCAGGCCGCTCGCGGGAAGAGTCCGCACACGTGCCGGTCGTGCTCCACCCGCACGGACCCGTCGAGCTCCCGCAGGACGTAGACGAGGTCCATCAGGTGCGTCTCGTCACCCGGATCGGGATCCCACGTCCAGTCGAGGTAGCGCATCGCCCGGTCCGGCCCGTCCTGGCCGCCGTGGTCGGTCCCCGGGACGAAGGTCTCGAGGATCCAGTCCGGGACGAAGAGCGCGGCGCCGCCCGGGCGGCAGTGTTCGTGCGCCGTGATGAAGACGTCGAACAGGTCGTCCCGGCTCGTGATGTAGGCGATCGCGTCGTGCACGAACACCGCGTCGAACGTCCGGCCGAGGCGGACCGTGCGCATGTCGCCCTGCAGGTGCTCACACTCGGGGTTGAGACGGCGACTCACGGCGAGCATCTGCGGCGAGCGGTCGACGAGGGTCAGCCGGAACCGGCGCTTGAGATGGGAGGCGTTGTTGCCGCCGCCCGATCCGAGCTCGAGCACGCGCTCGACCGGCCCATCCACGCTCTCCTCGAGGACGCGGCGGTATCGCTCCGCATCGTCGGCGTAGTCCTGCGGGGCGGACAGCAGCGGCCACCACTCGGCGAGCTCTTCGTACAGCTTCGGTCCGGATCCCATCCCGACAGCCTAGAGGGCTCCGTCGCATGGGGGGCGGGAGGCTCTACGCTTCGGGGCCGTGCCGAAGATCAAGCCGTCGCTCGACTGGCTCCTCGCGCTCGTCCCCGCCTCGATCGCGCTCCGGGCGGCGGGCGGCAGCGATCTCCTGATCTTCGCCATGTCCGCCGGAGCGATCGTGCCGCTCGCGGGGCTGATCGGTCGGTCGACGGAGCAGCTTGCGCTGCATACCGGCCCGCGGATCGGCGGCCTCGTCAACGCCACGTTCGGCAACGTGACGGAGCTGATCATCTCCATCTTCCTGATCCTGGACGACGAGATCGAGATCGTGAAGGCCTCGCTCACCGGCTCGATCCTGGGCAACCTCCTCCTCGTCCTGGGGGCGTCGTTCCTCGCCGGCGGGATCAAGCACGAGGAGCAGACGTACAACGCGCGGGCGGCGACCGTCCACGCCACGTCCCTGGTGCTGGCGGTCACGGGCCTGCTCATGCCGGCGCTGTTCGCGCACGGGACCGGGGGGGACACACCCCTGCAACGCGAGGTCGTGAGCGGGACCGTGGCCGCCGTCCTCATCGCGCTCTACGTCGCGGCGCTCGCGTTCATGCTCGTCACGCACGAGCACCTGTTCCGGACGCCCGCGGCCGGCGAGCGGCCGAGCTGGTCCCGGGGCCGGGCGGTGGGGATGCTGCTGCTGGCGACCGCGCTCGTCGCGCTCGAGTCCGAGCTGCTCGTCGGCTCGTTGGAGCCCGCGCTCGAGGACCTGGGGCTGTCGAACCTCTTCGTCGGCCTGATCCTGATCCCGATCATCGGCAACGCGGCGGAGCACAGCTCGGCGGTACGCTTCGCGTTGCAGGACCAGCTGGACGTCACGCTCGAGATCGCGATCGGATCCTCCACCCAGATCGCCCTGTTCGTTGCGCCGGCGCTGGTCTTCGTCAGCCTGGCCGTCGGCCACCCCATGGACTTCGTGTTCAGCACCTTCGAGGTCGCCGCGGTGGCCCTGTCCACGGTGCTGGTGTTCATGATCTCGAGCGACGGGCGCTCCAACTGGCTCGAGGGCGCCCAGCTCACCGGCGCGTACGTCATCATGGCCATCTCGTTCTTCTTCGTGGAGGCTCTGTGAAGCGGTCACTCTCGATCGCCGGGCTGCTCGTCGTGGCGGGTCTCGCGCTGGTCCGAGCGGCACCCGCGCGAGCCCAGGGGTTCACGCCGGAGTCGACGCCGACGTTCGACGTCCGGATCGTGATCGAGCCGAGCGGCACGCTCCAGATCACCGAGACGATCGTCCAGGACTTCGGTGACACACCCCGCCACGGGATCTACCGGTACATCCCCGACCGGCTGCGGTACGACGACCGGTACGATCGCGTGTACCCCATCGAGCTGGTCTCGGTGACGACGTCCCCGAACACTCCCGACGACGTCGAGACGAGCGAGGAGAACGGGAGCTTCGTCGTCCGCATCGGCGATCCCGACACCACGATCCGCGGCGAGCACACGTACACGATCGTCTACCGGGTCGAGGGGGCGATGAACCGGTTCGCCGATCACGACGAGCTCTACTGGAACGCGATCAGCGACCAGTGGGAGCAGCCGATCGGGCGGATGCGCGTCCGGGTGGAAGGGCCGGCCCCCATCGCGCGCCTCGCGTGCTTCGAGGGCCCGTTCGGGTCCACGTTCTCGTGTACGCGGGCCGAGATCAAGGGTGGCGACGGCGTGTTCGTCCAGGAGGAGCTCGGGGCGTTTACGGCGATGTCCGTGGTGGTCGCGCTCCCGCCGGGGACCGTGGCGAACACCGCCCCCGTCCTGGACGAGCGGTGGAGCTTCGACCGAGCGTTCGAGCGGACGCCGCTCACGGTGGGGGGTGCCGCCGGGCTCCTCGTGATCGTCGTGGCCGGGTTCGCGAGGCTCGTGTGGCGGCGGGGCCGGGACGTCCGGTACGCGGGCTCGCAGGTGGACCAGGTGATGGGCGCGCCGAAAGGGACCCCCACGCAGGCGGTTCGGCTCTTCGAGAGGGGGGAGGGGCCGGTGGAGTTCGCGCCGCCGGAGCATCTCCGGCCCGGCGAGGTCGGCACGCTGATCGACGAGGAGGCCAACACCCTCGACGTGACCTCGACCATCGTCGATCTCGCGGTGCGCGGGTTCCTGGTGATCGAGGAGATCCCCAAGACGTGGTTCCTGGGCAAGCCCGACTGGAAGCTCACCCGGCTGCCCGCCGACGAGGAACAGCTCCTGCCGTACGAGCGAAAGCTCCTGGACGGGCTGTTCGAGAGCGGAGCCGAGGTGGAGCTCTCAGATCTGCGGAAGAAGTTCGCGGAGCGGCTGCAGAAGGTGAAGGACGCCCTGTACACGGACGTCGTCGGCAAGGGGTGGTTCCTGCGGCGGCCCGACAAGGTTCGCCAGATGTGGACGGGCATCGGCGTGGCGGCGCTCGTGGTCGCGATCGGGGCGCTGATCGCGCTGGCCGCGCTCACGCACGACGGCCTGTTGGGCGTGCCCCTCGTGATCGGCGGGATCCTGCTGATGGCCGGGGCGAAGCGGATGCCGCGACGGACGGCGAAGGGGACGGCCATGACGCGGCGGGTGAACGGGTTCCGCCGCGTGATCGAGACCGCCGAGGAGCACACCGCGAAGTGGGCCGAGCAGGAGCACGTGTTCACGCGCTTCCTGCCGTACGCGATCGTGTTCGGCGTCACGGACCGGTGGGCCAGGACCTTCGAGGCGCTCGGCGAGCTGCCGTCGGACGACTTCAGCTGGTACGTGAGCACGCGACCGTTCGTCGTCGCCGAGTTCGCCCACAGCCTGGACTCGTTCTCCGTGACCACGAGCGGCATCATCTCGTCGACGCCGTCCGGCTCGGGCGGGAGCGGGTTCGGGGGCGGCGGGTTCTCGGGCGGGGGCGGAGGCGGCGGGGGCGGAGGCTCCTGGTAGGGTCGGGAACACCTTCCGGCGCAGGCCCGTTCGGATCGACCGTGGACATCGTCTTCTCCGAGGATCCTCAAGACTTCGCCCGGCGCGACTGGTCGACGCTCGTGACGGCGGATCCCTCCGGCACGTTCTTCCACACGCCGCAGTACCTCAAGCTGTACTGGGAGGAGTTCGGCGCCAGGCCCGAGCACCTGCTGCTCGCGTTCGCGGAGGAGGACGGCGCGCAGGTGGGCGCCGTGGCGTTCGAGCGGATCGGGACGACGCTGCGCTTCCTCGGTGGGACGGAGGTCACGGACTACCTCGGGCCGGTGGCGTTGCCGGAGACCCAGCCGGCCGTGGCCAAGGAGCTGTTCGCCGCGCTGGACCGGGTCGACGGGTGGACGGACGCCGATCTGCGCGGGCTCCCGGCGGATCGACCGTGGTTGGAGCTGCTGGCGGGGTCGGCGCAGGCGGCGGGGCTGACCGTCGAGATCGAGGACGAGCCGAACGGCGTGGCCCCGTTCCTGGCCACCCCCGGGTCCTACGACGAGTACCTGGAGCAGCTCCCGGCCAAGCTGCGCCATGAGATCAAGCGGAAGGCGCGCAAGCTCGAGGTCGAGGCCGGCCCTTGGCACATCTGCCTGGCCACGCAGGACACGCTGGAGGAGTTCCTCGACCGCTTCGTCGAGCTGCATCGCTCGAGCGACGGGCCCAAGGGGGTGTTCCTGCAACCGGGGATGGAGATCTTCTTCCGGCGCCTCGGCGAGGCGTTCCTGCCGCGGGGCATCTTCAACCTCACGTTCATCGAGCTCGACGGCCATCGCAAGCTGGCCGGGACGATCGGCTTCCGGTTCGAGGGCACGTACTCGCTGTACAACTCGGCCTTCGACCGCGCCTATCAGGCGGTGTCTCCGGGGATGGTGCTCGTGGCCGAGGACATCAGGATCGCCATCGAGGCGGGGTGCTCGGCGTTCGACCTGCTCAAGGGGGACTACGCGTACAAATACCGGTTCGGCGCGGTGCCCCGGGTGATCAAGCGGCTGGCCGTGCGGAGGTCGTCGAGCTCCTGACGATGCTCAGGTCCGCACGACGTCGGCGCTCGCGATCAGCCCCTCGTCGTCCCAGACGTTGACACGTTCGAAGCGCGTCAGGTCCGACGACGTCACCAGCCACGTCGACGCCTCGCCGCCGGTCCCGAAGTCCATCTCGTGCAGGTCGATGGTCTGCTCGCCGCCGAGCAGCGTGACGTTCGCGGTGCCGTCCAGGCCCGGCGCGCGGACCAGGACGAGCACCCACGACTGCCCCACCTTCGAGTCGTAGATCACAACGCTGCCCTGCAGCTCCTGCGAGCCGGCTGCCCGCAGCTCGCCGACCCGGACGTCCTCGCCCCCCAGGACGCCGAGGAGGGTGTCGTACTTCTCCGCCCGCTCCGAAAGGTGCGAGGCGCGCACGGTGGCGAATCCACCCCAGGCGAGCGCGGTGAGGATGGCCGCGGCGGCCGCGACGCGAGGCACCCACCGGGACCGGCTCCGGGTGGTCAGGATGACGGGAGCCTCGGCCCACTCCTCCTGCAGCGCCCCGAGGACGCGGTCCCTGAGCTCCGGCGGGGGCTCGACGTCGTGGGCCGCGGTGGCGAACGTGCTCACGCCCTCGGCCAGGGCCGCCATCTCGGCGCGGCACGATGCGCACCCCCGCAGGTGCATCCGCACCTCGGCGTCGTCGTCGGCGCTCAGCCCTCCGAGGAGATGCTCAGCGAGCTGCTCGCGAACATGCTCACACGTCACGGGTGTGCTCCTGGAGTGCCTCGCGGAGCCTCAACAGTGCCGTCCGTATGCGTGTCTTCGCCGTCCCGAGGGGGATGCCCTCGAGCTCGGCCACCTCCGCGCTCGTCTTGCCTCCGAAGTAGGCGAGCTCGAGCGCCGCTCGCTGGCCGTCCGTGAGGGCGGCCATCGCATGGCGAGCCCGGTCGGTCAGGTCGGCGGTCTCGGCGAGATGATCCGGCCCCGGCTCGTCCGACGCCTCCCGCGGGGGGGCCGTGCGTTCGAGCACGCGGGCCTCGAGCACCCGGCGCCGCAGCGAGTCGATGGCCAGGCTCCGGGCGACCAGGAGCACCCACGTCTCGAGCTTGCCCCGGGTGGGGTCGTAGCGCTGCGCGTTGCGCCAGAGCTTCACGAAGGTGTCCTGAACCAGGTCCTGCGCGGCGGCGTCTCCGCCGAGCATCACGATCCCGAGCCCGTACACGCGCGAGGCGAAGCGGTCGTAGAGCTCTCCGGCCGCGTCCGGCTCGCGCTCGGAGAAGGCTCGCATGAGCGCAGCATCAGAGCTGGGTTCCTTCTCACGCACGGTCAGCACGGTATCGCAGGGGACTACGCTCGAGCAGCCCCCCCGGTTCGGCCGCGAGGGTTATTCGACGAAGGCGTGGAGGTGGTCGAGCACGGCGCGCGCCAGATCCTCGTCGCCGCCGACGACGAGGCTCCCCTCATCCAGGAACGACGCCGCCTCGTGCCTGCGGCCGGCGACCATGGCGAACGCCAGGCCCCGACCCTGGACGAACGCGTCCGGCTTGTGGTCCTCGGCGGGCGTCTCACGGGCGGCGAGCCCCCAGTGCCAGCTCCCCTCGCCCACCCCTTCGAGATCGACCTGGACGCTCCTGCCGGGGAAGGAGAGCCCGGCTCGGCCGAGCGAGTACGGAAGCATGCGGATCGCGAGATCGCTCGTCAGGCACACGGGCCAGTGTTGGGGGTTCTCCTCGAGGCCCGCGCTCTCGCGGAGGTCCTCGCCGTGGAGCCACCACTCGATGACCCGCGACTGCACGAGGTAGCGGACGCCGATCTCGCCGGCCACCCAGTCGACCCGCTTCGTTCGCCACTCCTCCTCGTCGAGGCGAGCGCCCAGGGCGAGGAACGCGTCCGCCGCCCGGCCCCAGTCTGCGATGACCTGTCGGGCCGGGAGCTCCGCCCGGGTTCGGACCGCCCACTCGTTGAACCCGTTCACCCACAGCTCGCCGTCGTTGGCCTCGCGGAACGCGTCGAGCTCGACGGCGGGCTCCCCGGCCACGAGCTGAGCGGCGGCGGTGTCCTGGGCCGCGAGATGCGCGACGAGATCGCGGTTGCGCCATCCCTCGCACACGCTGTCCGCCTCCCACGTCGCGGCCGGCGCGTACTGGATCGTCCGGCCCAGGCGCGCGCGCTCCGCGTGCGCGATGCCGAGCGTCGTCGTGCGATCAAGGGTCAACGTGGGCGTCCCCCTCGGAGCCGGGTCGCGGCGGATTGTACCCTCGCCGGCTATCGTGCCCGCCGTGAGCAAGGCGATCGACCGGTTCCTGCAGGCGGCCCAGGTCCTGGGACACGAGGTCGAGGTCCGCCGCTTCCCGGAGGGCACGAAGACGGCCAAGGACGCCGCCCGGGCCATCGGCTGCGAGGTCGGTCAGATCGTGAAGTCCCTCGTCTTCATGGCCGACGACCATCCTGTGCTCGCCCTGACGAGCGGGTCGAACCGGGTCGACGTGGAGGCTCTGGCGATCCTGGCCGGGGTGTCGAGCGCTCGTCGAGCCGATCCCGAGGAGGCGCGTCTGGCCACCGGGTTCGCGGTCGGCGGGACGCCACCATTCGGCCACCCCGCGCCCGTCCGGACGTTCCTGGACCGGGATCTGCTGGCTCACGCGGAGATTTGGGCCGCCGCGGGCACACCCGACGCGGTGTTCCGGACGACGCCGGACGAGCTCCTGGGCACGACGAAGGCCGAGGTCGCGGACCTGAAGGAAATCCGACCGGGGGGATCGGATCTTCCGGGTTGAGCTGCTACGATCGACGGGTACTGCCCCGGACGGAGGGACGATGATCCAGCTCTCGGAGAACGCCGCCGGCAAGGTGAAGGACCTGCTCGCCGAGGAGGGCCGCGCCGACATCGCACTGCGGGTCGCCGTCCAGCCGGGCGGCTGCTCCGGTCTCCGGTACGCGATGTACCTCGACGACCAGCTCACGGAGAAGGACGTCGCCGAGGAGCAGTTCGGCGTCCGGATCGTGGTGGACCGCATGAGCATGCCGTACCTGTCCGAGGCGAAGGTCGACTTCGTGGACAGCCTGGAGGCCTCCGGCTTCACGATCGACAACCCGGTCGCGCAGGGCTCCTGCGCCTGCGGCCACTCCTTCCACTGAGCTCCGGGCTAATCCGAAACCGGACGGCCTGAGTCAATCCGGGTCGTACGCCAGGTTCGGCAGGAGCCACGACTCGGCCTCGCGGCGGTCCATGCCGCACCGGGCCGCGTAGTCCTCGACCTGGTCCTTGCCCAGCCGGCCCACGTTGAAGTAGCGGGCCGCCGGGTGCGCGAAGTACAGGCCGGAGACGCTCGCCGCCGGCGTCATGGCGCAGGTCTCGGTGAGGTCCATCCCGATCGATCGCGCCCCGAGCAGGTCGAAGAGGTCCCGCTTGCGGGAGTGATCCGGGCACGCCGGGTACCCGAAGGCGGGGCGGATGCCCCGGTACCGCTCGTCGAGCAGCTCCTCGTTCGACATCGCCGGGCCGGACTCGTACCACTCGCGCCGCACGGTCTCGTGGAGCCACTCGGCGCACGCCTCCGCCAGGCGGTCGGCGAGCGCCTTCACCATGATCGCCGAGTAGTCGTCGTGGTCCGCCTCGAACGCCGACGAGAGCTCGTCGGCCCCGATGCCCGCGGTGCAGGCGAACGCCCCGAAGTGGTCGGCGAGCCCCGCCTCGGCCGGAGCGACGAGGTCGGCCAGGGACCGGTTGGGGCGGTCGTCGCCGTGATCGGCCTGCTGCCGCAGCATGGGGAACCGGACGCCGTCCTGCAGCACGAGGTCGTCGCCCTCGGCTCGGGCCGGCCAGTAGCCGTAGACGGCCCGCGCCGAGAGCGAGCCCTCCTCAACGATCCGGTCGAGGAGGGCGTTCGCGTGCTCGAAGAGCTCCCGCGCGGCCGAGCCGTAGCGGGGGTGGTCGAGGATCCGGGGGAAGCGCCCCTTCAGCTCCCACGCGGTGAAGAAGAAGGTCCAGTCGATGTACGGACGCAGCGTCGCCGGGTCGGCCTCGACCGCGCGGGGACCGGTGAAGGGCGGAGCGGGTAGGTCGTCGGCCCGCCAGGAGATCGGGGTTCGCCGCTGCTGGGCCAGCCGGTAGGGCAGGAGCGGCTGGGCCTCACGCTCGGCGTGCAGGACCCGCAGGCGCTCCTGCTCCCGGCGGTTCTCCCGGTCGAGCTTCTGGCGGCGCTCGGGGTCGAGCAGATCGGACATCACGCCCACCACGCGGGAGGCGTCGAGCACGTGCACGACGGGTGCCGTGTACCCGGGGGCGATCTTGACCGCGGTGTGCTGCCGGGACGTGGTCGCGCCACCGATCAGCAGGGGGAGATCCAAGCCACGGCGCTCCATCTCGCGCGCCACGTTCTCCATCTCCGAGAGCGAGGGGGTGATGAGCCCCGAGCAGCCGACGATGTCGCATCCCTCGGCGACGGCGGCGTCGAGCAGCACCTCGGGCGGCACCATGACGCCCAGGTCGATCACGTCGTAGTTGTTGCAGCCCAGGACCACGCCGACGATGTTCTTGCCGATGTCGTGGACGTCGCCCTTGACCGTGCACAGGATCACGCGGCCGTTTGAGCGATCGGCGCCCGGCCCCAGCCGCAGCTTCTCCTCCTCCATGAAGGGCTCCAGGTAGGCCACGGCGCGCTTCATGGCCCGAGCGCTCTTCACGACCTGCGGCAGGAACATCTTCCCCGCGCCGAACAGGTCTCCCACGACCTTCATCCCGTCCATGAGCGGCCCCTCGATCACATCGAGGGGACGGTCGAGGGCCTGCCGGGCCTCCTCCGCGTCCTCCTGGATGAACTCGTCGATCCCGTGCACGAGGGCGTGGGTGAGGCGCTCGGCCACGGGCGCCTCGCGCCAGGAGAGGTCGACCTCCCGCTTCGTGCCCTCGCCCCGCACGGTCTCGGCGAACGCCACCATCCGCTCGGTGGCGTCGGGGCGGCGGTCGAACACGATGTCCTCGACGTGCTCGAGCAGGTCCGGCGGGATGTCCTCGTACAGCGCGATCTGTCCGGCGTTCACGATGGCCATGTCGAGCCCGGCGCGGATGGCGTGGTACAGGAACGCCGAGTGGATCGCCTCGCGCACGCGGTCGTTGCCTCGGAAGCTGAACGAGAGGTTCGAGACGCCGCCGGAGATCCTCACGCCGGGGCACCGCTCCTTGATGAGCGGCATCGACTCGAGGAACGCTTTCCCGTACGCGGCGTGCTCCTCGATCCCGGTGGCGATGGCCAGGATGCAGGGGTCAACGATGATGTCTTCCGGGTCGTACCCGGCGTCCTGCGTGAGGAGCCGGTACGCGCGCTCGAGGATCTCGACCTTGCGCTCCACCGTGTCGGCCTGGCCGCGCTCGTCGAACGCCATCACGACGACGGCGGCTCCGTAGCGGCGGATGCGCCGGGCCTTCACCAGGAACTCCGCCTCGCCCTCCTTCAGGCTGATCGAGTTCACGATCCCCTTGCCCTGCAGGCACTTCAGCCCCGCTTCGAGCACGTCCCACTTCGACGAGTCGACGACGACCGGGACGCGGGCGATCTCGGGCTCGGTGGCGATGAGGTTGAGGAAGGTCGTCATGGCCTTCACGCCGTCGAGGAGATCGGCGTCCATGTTGACGTCGAGCGCGTTGGCGCCGCCGCGGACCTGATCCGCGGCGATCTCGACGGCCGCCTGGAAGTCGCCCCCCTCGATCAGGCGGCGGAAGCGGGCCGATCCGGTGACGTTCTGGCGCTCTCCGATCACGACGAAGCCGGTGTCCGGCGCGATCTCGAACGGCTCGAGCCCGCTGAAGGCGGTCAGGCGCCGGGACTGGGGCGGGCGGCGGGGCGGGAGCCCCTCGACCGCGGCCGCGATCGCGCGGACGTGCTCGGGGGTGGTGCCGCAGCAGCCGCCCAGGACGTTCGCCAGCCCGCTCTCGGCGTACTCGCGGAGGAACCGGGATGTGGTCTCGGGGCGCTCGTCGTAGCCGCCGAACGCGTTCGGCAGGCCGGCGTTGGGATGGCAGGTCGTCCGCACCGGCGCCGATCGGGCCAGGGCCTCCAGGTACGGGCGCATGTCGGCGGCGCCGAGGGAGCAGTTCACCCCGACGCTGAACGGCTCGGCGTGCCGGATCGAGATCCAGAAGGCGTCGACCGTCTGCCCGGACAGCGTCCGGCCGCTGCGATCGGTGATCGTCACGGAGATCATCAGGGGGATGTCGGGGGCGACGTCCTTGGCCGCGGCGATCGCCGCCTTGGCGTTGAGCGTGTCGAAGATCGTCTCGACGAGCAGGAGGTCGACGCCGCCGTCGACGAGGCCCCGGATCTGCTCCGCGTATGCCTCGCACACCGCGTCGAACGTGACCGACCGGTAGGCGGCGTCGTTCACGTGCGGGGACAGCGACAGCGTCTGGTTGGTGGGGCCCACCGAGCCGGCGACGAAGCGATCGGGCCCGAAGGCGTCTGTAGCGCGCCGCGCGATCTCGGCCCCGGCGCGGTTCATCTCGTAGACGACGGACTCGAGCCCGTAGTCGGCCTGGGCGATGGCCGTCGACGTGAACGTGTTCGTGGTGACGATGTCGGCGCCCGCGGCCAGGTACGAGCGGTGGATGTCCTCCACGACGTCGGGTCGGGTCAGGTTCAGCAGGTCGGGGTCGCCCTTGACGTCGCGGGGGTGATCGCGGAACCGCTCGCCCCGGTAGTCGTCGTCGGAGAGCGCGCGATCCTGGATCGCGGTGCCGTACGCCCCGTCGAGGATCAGGATCCGTTCGGCGCACAGGGCCTCGAGCCGCTCCCGCATGCCGAAACGCTACCGGCCGCGATCGGACCTGACCAGGGCTTCGCCCGCCCAGTCGGTGGGGTAGGCTGCGGCGGTGCCGCGAACGGACGGAGGACAGATGGCCAAGGACGTGTTCAACGCCCTCTCTGGGGCCGTCCCGCGATCCATCGCGATGCCGGGGATGACCGAACGTGTGCCGGCGACCGGACACCGGACCGACCAGCCGCTGGGACGTCGCGGCACCGACCTCCTGGGGCAGGTCCCGCTGTTCGCCGGTCTGTCCAAGCGCCACCTCCGCCAGATCGCGGAGCACGCCGACGTCGTGGGCTTCCGCGAGCGCGAGGCGATCGTGGAGGCCGATCAGCCGGGCGGAACGTTCTACGTGATCCTGGAGGGCGCCGCGAAGGTGACGCGCCGGGGGCGGACGATCGGCCGGCTCGAGCCGGGTGACTTCTTCGGCGAGATCTCGCTCCTCGACGGCGGACCCAGGACGGCGTCGGTGGTGGCGGAGACGCCGGTCAGGGCGATCCGCATCTTCAAGCGCTCCTTCGACCGGGTGGTGTCCGAGGAGCCGAGCGTGGCGACGAAGATCCTCCAGGTCGTGGCGCGCCGGCTCCGCGACGCGGAGCCCTCGATCAGCAGCTGATGCTCGCGATCGACCTGCGCTGGTGGAAGCTCCTGCACATCCTCGGCGTGCTGGGCTTCGTGCTGTTCCACGGTGTGTCGATCCTGGTGGCCTTCCGGCTGCGCAAGGAGCGGGACCGCGCGCGCATCGAGGGCCTGCTGCAGTTCTCGGGAACCGCCGTGCAGGGGATGTACCTCTCGCTGCTGGCGTTGATCGTGTTCGGGGTCATCGCCGGGTTCGCCGAGCACGTCTGGGGCTTCTGGTGGATCTGGATCGCCATCGGACTGCTCGTCGTCACCATCGCGGAGATGATGGTGGTCGCCCGTCCCTACTACGAGCGGGTGAAGGAGGCGATCCAGCTCCGCCCGTCGGGTGTTCCGCGAAGGAGCGACGAGGACCTCGACGAGATGCTCCGCTCGCGGGTGGCCCTGTTCAACGCCGCGTGGGGGATCGGTGCGCTCGTCCTCATCGCGGTGCTGATGGTCTGGAAGCCGACCTGGCACCTGTGAGCCGGGGCGGGCGGCCGGTCAGAGATCGGTCGGCGCGAGGGGTCGCTCCGCGGGGCCGTTGACCACCTCGCCGGTGGGCGCATACCGCGAGCCGTGGCAGGGACAGTCCCACGTCCGCTCCGCGGCGTTCCACCTCACCGTGCAGCCCATGTGGGTGCACCGGGCCGAGACGGCGGTGACCTTGCCTCGCTCGTCCCGGTACACGGCCACCTTGTGGTCCCCGGTCTCGACGATCCCGCCCTCGCCGGGTTGGATCTCCGACAGGTTCTGGGCGATCGTCCGGGCCACGAGGACGTCGCACGTGGCGTACTCGGCAACGTCTCGGGGGACCGAGCCGAGTACGGCGGCCCGCGCCCCCGCCATCCCTCGGTTGCCGACGACCACGAGGTCGAAGCCCTCCTGGTCCGCCGTGGCCACGATCTGGTCGGCTGCATCGCCCTCCAGGATCACCAGGCCGACCGGGGCGCCCTCGCCGATCGTGGCCGCCGTGTCGCCGAGCACGAGCTCCCCGGTCTTGGGGTGCCCCACGAACAGCAGCGTCATGGAGGCCTCGAGACGGGCGGCGAGCGCGTAGGCCTTGCGCGCCGCCCGATCGGCGGTGGCGGACCCGTCGGTCGCGAGCAGGATCCGCCGGTACGGCGGCATCCCGTGCGGCCGGTCGGACTCGTCGCGGGCCCGGGTGAGCAGGACGTCGCACGGCGCGTGGGTCGTGATCTTCCGCACGACGCTGCCGATGAGCTGCTCCTCCTTGTACAGGCCGCGGCTGCCCGTGACGATCACCTCGGCGTCGCGCTCCTCGGCGGCGCGGATGACGGCCTCGGCGGGCTCGTCGGCCGAGAGCACCACCTCGGTCTTCACGCCCTCGCGCTCGGCGATCCGCAGGGCCCGGGCCACGGCTGCATCCGCCTTCGCCGGGTCGGTGTACGCATGCACGACGGCCAGCGCGCCCTTGGTGGCGGCCGCCAGGCTCGCGGCGACGTGCTCGGCCGTCTCCGCCGTAGGCGAGCCGTCGGTGGCCAGGACGATGCGTCGGTACGCCATGCGGGCGGTCCTTTCCGAGAGGTGCGAGCCCCGCTACGAGGGTTCGGGGCGGGGGGAGACTATCGCGTCGAGCTCGGCGAGCGTCGCGGCGTCGAGGTCGAGGTCGCCCGCCGCGGCGTTCGCCCGGACGTGGCCGCCGTCGCGGCTGCCCGCGATCGCCGTCGTGACCCCCGGCTGGTGCGTGGTCCAGGCCAGGGCGAGCTGGGCCAGGGAGACCTCGAGGCGCTCGGCGATGGGGCGGAGCGCGTCCACCACGGCGAGGTTCGCCTCGCGTGTGCCCGGCGAGAAGAGTCCGTCGCGGCCCCCCCGATGGTCGCCGGGTGCGAACGTCGTGTCGGCCCCGATCGAGCCGGTGAGCAGCCCGTACGCGAGAGGGCCGTACGCCAGCACGCCGGTTCCCCGGTCCCCGCACCACCGGATCAGCTCGCGGTCGTGAAGGACCAGCATCGAGAACTCCTGCTGGAGCGAGTCGACGTGTCGCCCAGCCTCGCAGCGCTCGATGAGGGCCTGGTCGAAGTTGGAGACGCCGACGAATCGGACCAGACCCTCGTCCACGAGATCCACCATCGCGCCCCAGGTGTCCTCGACGGGCACGCCGGTCTCGTCGGGCCAGTGGAGCTGGTAGAGGTCCACGTGGTCGATGCCGAGGCGCCCCAGGCTCCCCGTGCACGCCCGGCGGACCTCCTCGGGCCGGAACCCGGATCCTTCGGGCCGAGGGCCGACCTTCGTGGCGATCAGCACGTCGTCCCGGCGGCCGGCGATGGCTCGACCGACGAGCTTCTCCGAACGCCCGGAGCCGTAGACCTCGGCGGTGTCGATCCAGTCCATGCCCGAGTCCAGGGCGGCCCGCATGGCCTCCAGGATCTGCTCGTCGGGGGGCGCCTCGCCCCATTCGGCCCCGCCGCCGGCCTCCCACGCCCCGAACCCGACCACCGACAGCTCCGGCCCCTGCGAGCCGAGGCGCCTCGTCCTCATCGTGCCGCTCCTTCCGCCCGAGGCGTCCACGGACGGTGCGGCCCGCGCCGCCGCGAGCTCCGCCCGGTTCGCCGGTGCGCGGTAGGCTAGTTGAGGAACGCGGTGGGTGACCGAATCACGCTGAAGGAGGCGTGCCGGGCCGTGCCCGGCGACCGATGACCAAGCAGGTCGAGGAGAAGCAGCGCGTCGTCATCCGGTTCGCCGGGGACTCGGGTGACGGGATGCAGTTGACCGGCGACCGGTTCACGAACGCGACCGCCGTCCTCGGGAACGACCTCGCGACCATGCCGGACTTCCCCGCGGAGATCCGGGCGCCGGCGGGCACCGTCCACGGCGTCTCGGCCTTCCAGATCCAGTTCGCGTCGACCGACATCCTCACGCCGGGCGATCACCCGAGCGTGCTCGTGGCGATGAACCCCGCGGCCCTGAAGGCGGAGCTGTCCTCGGTGGAGAAGGGCGGCACGATCATCGTCAACGAGGACGCCTTCACGGACCGCAACCTGCAGAAGGCGGGCTACGCGGCGGACCCCACGGGCGACGGGACGCTCGACGGCTATCAGATCTTCAAGGTCCCGATGACCTCGATCACGGTCCGCGCCGTCGAGGAGCTCGGGATCTCGCGCAAGGAGGCCGAGCGCTCGAAGAACATGTTCGCGCTCGGGCTGCTCTCGTGGATGTTCGGGCGGCCCACCGAGGTCACGCTCAACTGGCTCCAGAAGAAGTTCGGCGACAAGCCGCAGGTGTTCGACGCCAACGTCGCGGCCTTCAAGGCCGGCTACAACTTCGGCGAGACCACCGAGCTGTTCGCGACGTCGTACATGGTCAAGCCGGCGCCGGCCATGCCCGGAACGTACCGGAACATCACCGGCGCCACCGCGCTGGCATGGGGGCTCGTGGCGGCGGCCGAGCGGAGCGGCCTCCGTCTGTTCTACGCCAGCTATCCCATCACGCCGGCGTCCGAGCTCCTGCACGAGCTCTCGCGGTTGAAGAACTTCGGCGTGATCACGCTCCAGGCGGAGGACGAGATCGCGGCGGCCAACGTCGCGCTCGGCGCCTCCTTCGCGGGCGACCTCGGCGTGACGGGGACGAGCGGCCCGGGCATGGACCTGAAGGCCGAGACCCTGGGGCTCGCCGTGATCCTCGAGCTCCCCATGGTGATCGTCGACGTGCAGCGGGCCGGTCCCTCGACGGGGATGCCCACCAAGACCGAGCAGGGCGACCTGCTGCTGTCGATGTTCGGCCGCCACGGCGAGTCGCCGATGCCGGTCGTGGCGGCGCGGTCGCCCGGGCACTGCTTCGACGCGGCGCTCGAGGCGGCTCGGATCGCCGTGACGTACCGGACGCCGGTGATCCTGCTCTCGGACACGTTCCTGGCGAACTCGTCCGAGCCGTGGGCGATCCCCGACGTGGACACGCTCCCTACGATCGACCCGAACTTCGCGAGCGGCCCGAACGCCGGCCAGGAGTTCCTGCCGTACCTGCGGGACGAGCATCTCGCGCGGCCCTGGGCCGTCCCCGGAACGAAGGGGCTCCGGCACCGGATCGGCGGGCTCGAGAAGGAGGACGGGACGGGCGACATCAGCTACGACCCGGACAACCACGAGCACATGACGCACCTGCGGGCGGCGAAGGTGGCCATGGTGGCGGAGGGCGTGCCGCCGCTCGAGGTGGACGACCCCGACGGCGACGCCGAGCTCCTCGTGATCGGCTGGGGCTCGACGTACGGGACGATCCGAGCCGCCGCGCGGCGGGTTCGAGACGCCGGCCGGACGGTCGCCACGGTGCACCTCATGCACCTCAACCCCTTCCCCTCGAACATGGAGGAGGTCATCCGCCGGTACCCGAAGGTGCTGATCCCGGAGCTGAATCTCGGCCAGCTGGCGCTCCTGATCCGCGGACGCTTCCTGGTGGACGCGCGGAGCCTCACGAAGGTGCAGGGGCAGCCGATCTTCGCCGAGGAACTGGAGACCGAGATCCTGAAGGTGATGGACGAATGAGCGACCACGAGAACACCGCGACCGAGGGCAACGGCGGCGGTGCCGTCGGCACCCTGACGAAGAAGGACTTCACCAGCGACCAGGAGGTCCGGTGGTGTCCCGGCTGCGGGGACTACGCGATCCTGGCGACCGTGCAGTCGTTCATGCCGGAGCTGGGCATCGCGCCCGACGACACGGTGTTCGTCTCGGGGATCGGGTGCTCGGGCCGGTTCACGTACTACATGGACACCTACGGCGTGCACGGCATCCACGGGCGCGCGCCCGCGATCGCGACCGGCATCGCCACGGCGCGGCCGGAGCTCTCGGTGTGGGTGGTGACCGGGGACGGCGACGGGCTGTCGATCGGGGGGAACCACCTGATCCACGCTCTGCGGCGCAACGTGAACCTGAAGATCCTGCTGTTCAACAACCAGATCTACGGGCTCACCAAGGGGCAGTACTCGCCGACCTCCGAGGAGGGCAAGGTCACGAAGTCGACCCCGTTCGGCTCCGTCGACCATCCGTTCAACCCGATCGCCCTGGCGCTCGGCGCGGAGGCGAGCTTCGTCGCGAGGACGATGGACAACGACCGCCAGCACTTCACGCAGGTGCTGCGGCAGGCGGCCGCCCACCGGGGGACGGCGTTCGTCGAGATCTACCAGAACTGCAACGTGTTCAACGACGGCGCGTTCGACCTCCTGCGGGAGAAGCCGCAAGGCATCCACAACCAGATCCGGCTCGAGCACGGCAAGCCGATCGTGTTCGACGAGGGGACCCGGTGCGTCGCCGTCGGCGACAACGGTCAGCTCGTGATCGCGAACGTCGACGCCGTCGACCCGGGCGCGATCGTGGTGCACGACGTGCACGGGCGGCCCTCGCTGGCGTTCGCCCTGTCGCAGCTGGCGCGGGGACCGCACGACGCGACGTGCATCGGCGTCTTCCGGGAGGTGGAGCGGCCCGTCTACGGCGAGGCGATGGTCGCGCAGCTGGCGGCGGCGACCGAGCGACTCGGCACGGGGAGCCTGGACAAGCTCCTGCACTCGGGCGACACGTGGACCGTGACCTGAGCTAGGAGGACCCCGCCGCCCCGTGCCGGGCCATCGCGGCCTCGGCCACCGACCCCACCTCTCGGAGCTCGTGGACGAGCGGGGGCAGCATCTCGAGGAGGCGGTCGACGTCGGCGTCGGTCGTCTCCGGACCGACCCCGATCCGGAAGCTCGCCGTCCCCGGGTGGCCCAGGTGCTCGAGCACGGGTGAGGGATCGCCGGGGGCCCCGGAGCAGGTGGATCCGGCGGCCACGCGGAACCCGCGGTCGTCGAGCGCCATGCTGAGGATCTCGGCGTCGAGGTCCGGGACGGAGAAGCACACGAGGTGCGGGACCCGCTGCGTGGGATGGCCGTGCACCTGCGCGTGGGGGACCCGCTCCACGATCTCGCGCCGGATGCGCTCGGTCACGGACCACTGCCGGGCGGCCTGATCGGCCATGTCCTCCAGGCGCGCCCCCAGGGCCGCCGCCATCGCCGCGACCCCGGGCACGTTCTCCATGCCCGATCGGCGGCGCCGCTCTCGGTCGTCCCCGCACGGGTAGGCCGCGACGGGAACACCTCTGCGCACGTACAGGGCTCCCACCCCCGCCGGGCCGCCGAACTTGTGCCCGGACAGCGACAGGAGGTCGACGTCGAGCGTGTGGACGTCGACCGGAAGCCGTCCCACCGTCTGGCAGGCGTCGGTGTGGAACAGGACGCGCGCCTCGCGGCACAGCAGGGCGGCCTCGGCGATCTGTTGGATCGTGCCGACCTCGTGGTTGGCGTGCTGGACGGACGCGAGGAGGGTGCCGGGCCGGCGCACCTCGGTCGCGAACCGGTCGAGGTCGATGCGGCCGTCGCCGTCCACCTCGACCAGCGCCGATTGGAACCCGTCCGTCTCGAGCGTGTGGAGGACGCCTCCTACGGCCGGGTGTTCGACGGTCGACGTCACGATGCGGCGGCCGATCTCCCGAACGGGCCGAACACCGCCCCAGATGGCGAGGGCGACGGCCTCCGTCCCTCCGCTCGTGAAGACGATCTCGTCGGGCTGGGCCCGGATGGCCTCGGCGATCTGGGCTCGGGCCTCGTCCAGGAGGCGCCGGGCAGCCATGCCGTTGCGGTGCAGACGGAGCGGGTCGCCGAATTCGTCGAGCGCGGCGACGAGGGCGGCGCGGGCGCGGGGGTCGAGCGGCGTCGCGGACGCGTGATCGAGATACGTCTCGTGCATCGACGGAGTCTCCGGTCCTCGGAAGGCCGCTCCATGATAGGAGCGTCAGTCGCGAGCGCTAGGGCGTCGGCGGCGGGCGGTCGCGCAGGAAGACGGTCGCGTACAGGACCGCCGCGATGGTCGCGCCGGCCGCCGGGCCCACGATCCAGACGTACCAGTCGGACCACGTGCCGCTCGCGAGCGCCGGCCCCACCCACCTCGCCGGGTTGAGCGCCGCCCCGGTGAACGGGCCGAATGCCAGGATCGCGACGGCGAGGGTCAGCCCCGCGGCCACGGCGCCGAAGCCCCGGGGGCCGTGCGGCTCGACCACGGCCGCGAAGACCGCGAACACCAGCAGGAAGGAGCACGTCGCCTCGATCACGATGGCCTTGCCCGTGGCGAGGCCGGAGGCGATGGCCGGCGTGCCGCCCGCCGCCGCGTCGAACGCGGTCCCCGGCACGAGGTAGCGGAGCAGGAGCCCGGCGAGCACGGCGCCCACGACCTGGGCCACGATCGCGGACACGGTGCGTGCCGTGGTCCGATGGCCGACGACCCACAGCGACACGGCGATCGCCGGGTTGAGCATCCCGCCTTCGAGATGCGCCGTGATCGACAGCATCACCGCGAACACGAGCCCGCTCGCGAGCGCGACGCCCGTCAGGTCGAGGCCGAACCCCGACGTGATCGCCGCACCCGCGCCGATGAACACGAGCGCGAACGTCCCCACCAGCTCGGCGACGGCCGCCTTCGTCGTTTCCACGCGCACCCTCCGATCCTCCGACGAGGCACTGTGAGCGGTCGGACGATAGCCGAGCGCCGCCCGACGTCAAAGCCGCTCGGGGGTCGTTGGTAGTATCCGGCGGGTGAAGGTCCTGCTCATGGCCCCCGACCCCGCCTCGCGAGCGCTCATGCGCATCGTCGTGCGGAGCATCGAGCGGACCGCCGGCTCCCCTCTGGTGTTCCTGGAGGCCGCCGACGGGTCCGAGGGCGTCCGGATCGGCCTGCGGGAGCGTCCGGACGCGATCGTGGCCGACGAGATCGCCTCGCGCGAAGGGGCCTTCTCGCTGGCCCGGACGCTGCGCGGGGATCCCGATCCCTTCACCGGCGCCATCGTGATCCTGCTGGAGCGCAAGCAGGACGCGTGGCTGGCACGCTGGTCGGGAGCCGACGCGTGGTTCGTGAAGCCGGTCGACCCGTTCGAGCTCGCCGGCCGGCTGCTGGAGCTGGTGGAGGCCCCGACACAGAGGGAGAGCGCGTGAAGATCAAGGGAACGTGCCGGAGGTGCGGCCGGGAGTTCCTGGTCGAGCAGGTGCTGGAGAACGGCGGGGTCTGCCCGTGGGACGGCAAGCCATTCCAGCCGGACTACGCGGTCGTGCTCGTCGACATGCTCCGCGACGCGGAGAGCGCCGGAAGCACCCTGGAGAACGCGCTGGAGAAGGTGGCCGACCTCGAACCCGAGTTCGTCCTTCACCCGGACACGGTGCTCGACCGGCAGCGCGAGCACCTCGAGCGCCTGGAGCGGACCCACGGCCAGCACCGCGGCTGAGGCGCCCAACCGATTCGGCGTCGCCATCCGCCGCGACGGGGATGGCTGGCTCGTGACGATCGTCGATCCCGCCGGTCGCGAGGTCTCCTCCCGCGCCTGCGGCGACGAGACGGAGGCCACGACCTACGCGTCGACGGTCCGCCAGCACGTGACGTGGCTGTCCGAGGGCAAGTTCCGGGAGTACTACCGGCTGCCCGAGGAGGGGTGACGGTGGGGTTCAACGCGATGCAGCCGGGGCGGATCAAGCGGGGAGACCTGCTCTATCTCGTCGCGGCCGCCGTGGTGATCGTGGGCCTCGTCGTGTGGGCCCTGCGGTAGCGGGTCAGCCCTCGTCGAAGCCGATCGAGAACAACCGCTCCAGGTCGTGCTTGGAGTAGACCTGGAACGCGATGAGCGTCTCGGTACGGGCGACACCGACGACCTTCGAGATGCCGCCGGGGATCACCGTGGCCAGGTCGTCGTGCTTGGCCACCCGGACGATGGCCACCAGGTCGAACTCCCCGGCGACCGAGTAGACCTCCGACACACCGTCGAGGTCGGCGATCGCCTGCGCGGCCTCGGGGATCTCGTCGATCTCGCACTGGATCAGCACGACGGCGTGGACGGTCATGTCAGGCTTGCTCCAGGACCAGGGCCGTGCCCTGCCCGCCCGAGACGCACAGCGTGGCGAGGCCGAGCGAGAGGCCCAGCTCGCGTAGCTCGTAGGCCAGCGTCAGGGTGACCCGGGCGCCCGACAGCCCGATGGGGTGGCCGACGGAGATCCCGCCGCCCTTCGTGTTCAGCTTGTCGCGGTCGAACTTCAGCTCCCGTTCGCACGCGATCACCTGCGCGGCGAACGCCTCGTTGAGCTCGATGCGATCCATGTCGGCGAGCGACAGGCCCGTACGCTCGAGGACCTTGTTGGTGGCCGGCACCGGGCCGATGCCCATGATCTCGGGGGGCACCCCGGCCGAGCTCATCCCGACGATCCGGGCCAGGACCGCTCGCCCCTCGGCACCGGCGCGCGACTCGCTCATCAGCACCATGGCCCCGGCGCCGTCCGTGAGCCCGCTCGAGTTGCCGGCGGTGACGCTGCCGTCGTCGCGGAACACCGGCTTCAGCTTCGCCAGGCCCTCCGGCGTCGTCTCGGGTCGCGGGTGCTCGTCCTGCGAGAGGGTGACGGTCCCCTTGCCCTTGGGGTCGGGGGCCTCCACCGGGAACATCTCGAGCGCCCGGCGGTCCTTGCCGGCCTCGGCCTTGCGCTGGGACTCGAGCGCGAACTCGTCCTGCTCCTGGCGGGAGATGCCGTACCGGTCGACGAGGTTCTCGGCGGTCTCGCCCATCACCAGGCCGCAGATCGGGTCGAGCAGCCCGTCGCGGTACATCCCGTCGTACACGGTCGCGTCGCCGAGCCGGTACCCGGACCGCATGCGGTCGAGGATGAAGGGCACCCGGGTCATGTTCTCCATGCCGCCCACGACCACCACCTCGGCCTCGCCGGTCATGATCTGCTGGGCGCCGAGGTGGACCGCCTTCATGCCCGAGGCGCAGGCCATGTTGACGTTGAAGGCCGGAACGTCCGTGGGGATGCCCGCCTTCACCGAGACCTGACGGCCGGTGTTCGGCCCGTTGCCCGCCTGCCGGGCGTGGCCCATGATCGTCAGCTCGACCTGCTCGGGCTCGACCTCGGCCCGGCGGAGCGCCTCCCGAACCGCCAGCGCGCCGAGCTCGACCGCGGTGATCTCGCCGAACGAACCGAGGAACCGCCCGATCGGCGTCCTGGCGCCCTCGACGATGACCGCGCGCTCCATCGAGGACCCAGTCTAGCGGCCCGGGGAGGCGCGCCCGACGGAGGTGCCGGCCTCCACGAGGCGTTCGCGGCCGCCGGCCGCCGGTCGCAGGAGCACGAGGAGCCGCTGGAGGGCGGCGCCCGCGCCGACGGGCTCGGACAGCGGCCGATCGGTGGCCTCGATCCGAGGCCGGGTCCGCACGAGCCAGGACCGGAGCGCCGCGAGCTCGTCCGCGCGGTCGCGGGGACACGGCGAGGCGAGCGGCTCGTCGTCGGCGTCCCGCACGAGCGCGCCGCCGAGGAGCCGGAGCCGGTGGCCCTCGTCGTCCCGCAGGATGAGCTCGCCGGGCAGGAGGAGCCACGCGTCGGTCATCGACCGGGCGAGCGCCTCGGCCAGCGCCCGGAGCCGCTCGCGCGCCAGCGCCGCCTCCTCGAAGCGCTCGTGCTCCGCGAGGGAGCGCATGCGGGCCTCGAGCGCCTCGAGGAGCCCGCCCGGCGTGGAGAGAGAGGAGATCAGGGACCGGACGAGCTCCCCGTAGCGCTCGGGGCCGATGCGCCCGTCGCACGGGGCGGCGCACCGGCCCATGTCGGCCAGCGCGCAGGGGGCGAACCGCGTCGTGGCCCGCATCGGCGTGGTGCACCGGCGGATCGCGGCGACGTCCTCGAGGGCCTCCTTGGCCAGGTGCGCGAGCTTCGACGACGGGAACGGGCCGAGGTGGACGCCGCCGCTCCGTGGTTCGCGGACCACCTTGAGCCGAGGGAACGCCTCAGAAGGGTCGAGCCGGAGGTACGCGTACCGCCGCCACGTCTTGCCCCGGCGGTTGAAGCGGGGCTCGTACCGGCGGATCAGCCGGGCCTCCAGGACGAGCGCCTCGATCTCCGAGCCGCACGGCAGCCCCTCGACCCTGGTCGTCTGGGCGAGGAGGTCCTCCACCTGCTTGCGCGAGTCCCCGTAGAAGTAGCTGCGGACCCGCGTGCGCAGGTCCTTCGACTTGCCGACGTAGAGCACCGAGCCGTCGCGCCCTCGGAACAGGTACACGCCGGCGGACCTGGGCAGGTGATCGGCGAGGCGGATCTTGCCGTAGTTGGGCCGGCCCCGGGCCCGAACGGCGGCGTGCAGCTCGCCGAGGGTGAGGATGCCGAGACGCCCGCCCAGCTCGAGCAGCCCGTGGAGCACCTCGGCGCAGGCCTCGGCGTCGGGGAGCGCGCGATGCGTCGGGCGCACGGCCGTGCGGAAGTACTCGGCCAGCGTGCGCAGCCGGACGTTCGGCACGTCGGGCCACACGACGCGGCGGGCCAGGCGCGCCGTGCACACGGGCGGCGGGGGGAGCGGGTCGTAGTCGAGCCGGCTCAGCGCCACGTTGAGGAACGTGAAGTCGAAGCGGGCGTTGTGGGCTACGAAGACGCAGCCGCGGGCGAACTCGGCGAACGAGGGAAGCACCCACTCGATCGGCGGGGCCCCCGCCACGGCCGCGTCGTCGATCCCCGTGAGGTGCGTGATCTGACGGGGGATCGGCGTGCCCGGGTTGACGAGCGTCTCGAACACGCCGAGCCGCTCGCCGCCGCGGAACCGGACGGCGCCGATCTCGGTGATCCGCGAGTCGGCGGGGGAGCCGCCGGTCGTCTCGAGATCCACGACGACGAAGTCGACCTCGCCGAGCGGCACGCCGTCCTCGAGCGTGGTCTGGATGGCCTCGGCGAGCACCCGGTCCTGCCTCCCCTGCTGTTTCCCGGGGCTACGCTCGCTCGCGTGCGCTCGCTCGCTTCTTGAGCCCCGCGGGGCCGCGAGGGCCACCGACCATACCCGAACAGGTGTTCGAAGGTCAAGGGCTCGTAGGCTCGGACCATGCGGTTCGCGGTGAGCGTTCCGAACGTCGGCGACCTGGACACCCTGCTGGGGCTGGCGTCGGAGACCGAGGGTGCCGGGTGGGACGGGTTCTTCCTGTGGGACCACATCCGCTTCCTGCGGGGCGTGCCGGTCACGGTGTTCGACCCGTGGGTGGCCCTGGCCGCGATCGCGGAGCGCACCGAGAGGATCCGGATCGGCACGATGGTGACGCCCGTCCCGCGACGCCGGCCGTGGAAGCTCGCCCGCGAGACGGTCACGCTCGATCACCTCTCGCGGGGCCGGCTGATCCTGGGCGTCGGTCTCGGCTACCCGCCGGACGCGGAGTTCGAGCTACTCGGCGAGGACCCCGACGACCGCGTCCGGGCGGCCAAGCTCGACGAGGGGCTCGAGGTGCTGACGCGGCTGTGGAGCGGCGAGGTCGTCGACTTCGAGGGAGAGCACTTCCGCGTCCGGGATACGCAGTTCCTCCCGGCGCCCCTGCAGCGGCCGCGGATCCCGATCTGGGTCGCCGGCGTGTGGCCGACGCGCCGGCCGTTCCGTCGCGCCGCCAGGTGGGACGGTGTCTTCCCGCACGGATACGAGGACGACGGGAGCCTGCGCCCCCTGCGGCCGGAGGAGTTCCCGGCGATGCTCGGCTACGTCACCGCGCAACGGGAGACGGACGGGCCGTTCGACGTCCTCGCCTCCGGCGTGGCCGACGGCGATCCGGCGGTGGTCGAGCCCTTCGACCAGGCGGGCGCGACGTGGTGGGTGGAGTCGGACGAGGGCGCGCCGGGGTGGCAGGAGCGGATGCTCGAGCGGATCCGGTCTGGGCCGCCGAGGTAGCGACGCGCCCCGTCAGCCCGCGGGGAAGAGCTCGTCTTCGACGAGGAACGCGATCAGCTGGCCGATCGCGATGTGCGCCTCCTGGATGTGCGAGGTCTCCGCGCTCGGCACCTCGATGACGACGTCGGCGAGCGAGGCCAGGCGCCCGCCGTCCTTCCCGGTGAGCGCGATCGTCCGGAGCCCTCGCCGCCGGCCCTCGTCGAGCGCGCGCACCACGTTCTCGGAGTTGCCGCTGGTGGAGATCCCGAGGAGCACGTCGCCCTCCCGGCCGAGTGCCTCGACCTGCCGCGCGAACACGCCGTCGAACCCGAAGTCGTTCGAGATGGCCGTGAGCATCGAGGTGTCGGTGGTGAGGGCGAGGGCGGGGATGGCCCCGCGCCGTCGGTCCACGGTCAGCGTGCTGACGAACTCGGTGGCCAGGTGCTGCGCATCGCCCGCGCTCCCGCCGTTCCCGCAGATCAGGAGCTTGCCGCCCCGCCGCACCGAGCCGGCGATGGCCGCCGCGGCGTGCAGGATCGTCCCGGCGCACGCGTCGGCCGTCCTGGCCGCGACCGCAGAGGTCTCGAGGAGGTAGTCGCGGACCCGCTCGGCGGTCACGTCCCGGCCCCGGCGAGGACCTCGACACGGATCACGTCCACCGCGGCCTGGAGGTTGGCGACCACGTGGTCGGCGAACGGCTCGGCGGCGGCGCGTTCCTCCTGGCCGTGGCCGGTGAGGACGAACACCGTGCGCGCCCCGACGGCCCGGCCCATCGCCATGTCGCCGGCGTGGTCGCCGACGACGAACGCCTCGGCCGGGTCGAACCCGAACGTCGCCGAGGCGCGCTCGACCATGCCGGTCGCCGGCTTGCGGCAGCGGCAGCCGGTGCCAGGCGCGTGTGGGCAGTGCTCGATCCCGTCGAGGTCGGCCCCCTCGGCCTGCAGGAGCTCGCGCAGGCGACGGTGCACCGCCTCCAGCTCGTCCTCGGTGATCCAGCCCCGTCCGACCGGGGACTGGTTCGTCACCACGAGGACCCCGAGGCCGAGCTCGCGCAGGCGACGGATCGCGTCGGCCGCGCCGGGGATCAATCTGAGCTCCGCGGGCGACAGGACGTAGCCGACCTCCTCGTTGATCGTGCCGTCGCGGTCGAGCAGGACGAAGCGACTCACGAGGGTCGCCACACCCCCTGCGGGGTCGCGGCCTCCACCCCGTGGTCCCGGAACGCGAAGTCGGCGATGCGGCCGCCGTGGGCCTCGAGCGCCGCGCCGACGGACTCGCGGCGGTCGGGGTCGCAGGCCAGGAGGAGGTAGCCTCCGCCTCCCGCGCCGCAGATCTTGCCGCCCGCCGCCCCCGCCGTGTGCGCCACGTCGAGCAGAGCCTCGACCGGCGTCCCCTCAGCGATGTGCGGGTTCATGCGCTTCTTGCTCTCGTAGGCCTCGCGCAGCAGGCCCCCGAGGCTTCGCACGTCCACGGCCTCGATGGCCTCCCGCATCTCGTACGCCATCTCGTGGAGCTGCTTCATCCCGACGATGGTCTCCTCGCGCCCCTCCGCGTACATGCGGATCTGCGTGTCGATCAGGCCGAGGTCCGTGCGGACGTGACCCGTGTAGCACAGGAGCAGATGCGACCGGAGCTCGGCGACGGCCGGCTCGCCGAGCGACAGGGGCGTCACCGACACCCCGTCGGGCCCGAACTCCAGGAGGTTGAACCCGCCGAAGGCCGCCGCGTACTGGTCCTGCCATCCGCCGGCGATGCCGAGGTCCTCGCGCTCGATCGCGTACGCGATGCGCGCAACGTCGGGCGCCGACATGGTCCGCCCCTCGAGCGCGGCGAGCGCCCCGACGCACGCCGTGACGAGCGCGCTCGACCCGCCCAGGCCGCTGCCCGGCGGGGCGTCGGAGGCGATGCCGACGTCGATCCCTGCCGCCGCCCCCACGCGTTCGATCGCGGCCTTCGGCAGGTCCAGGAACCCGTCGTACTCGGGGCCCCGCTCCAGCCCGTACTCGACGCGGTGGCCGAGGTCGAGCGACCGGATCGTGACGCGACGGTCGTCGCGGCGGGAGACGTCCACGCGCGCGCAGCGGTCGATCGTGGCAGAGACCACGGCGCCCCCGTGTCGCTCGTAGTAGTGGGGGAAGTCGGTGCCGCCGCCCACGAAGCTGATCCGGAGCGGCGCCGTCGCGCGCACGGTCGGCGTGGTCATCGGCCCGCCAGTATGGTCGTGCGCGGACGGCCGTGACCATCCGGTCCGCTGGCCCGATCCGCCGGGGCGGAGCGCCGGGCTCAGGCCACGAAGCGAACGAGCCGGCGGCGCTGCTGCTCGGTCAGGCCGCCCCACACGCCGTAGCGCTCGCCGTTCTTGAGCGCCCAGGCCAGGCACATCTCCCGGATCCCGCAGGCGCCGCAGAAGGCCAGCGCCGGCCCCGCCTCCTCCTCGGAGGTCGGGAAGAACAGATCCGGGTCGATGCCGTAGCAGGCCGCTCGGTCCTGCCACATGTCCGGGGGAGAAGGGTTGGTGGGGAGGGTTCTCACGTCGATGCCGGCGATCCGTTCCTTGCTCACGCGTTGCTCCTGCCTCGAAGGACGCCACCCCCGGGCTCGTGTGAAGCGCGCCACCGGGTACTGCCGTTTGTAGCAACCCGGGGCCGGTGGAAAACAGTCTTGAAAACTCCCGAACGGAGTAGTAGGCGGGCCGCCTCAGCGACGCCGAAGGCGAGCGCCCGACGCCGACGCGAGCGCGCCCCCGCGAGCCACCCACGCGACCCGGGCGATGCCCACGGTCCCGGCCGCGCTCGTGATCACGCCCACGGCGCGGCCGCCGGCCACGATCTCCTCGCCGGATCGGATCGGCAGGTCCGAGTCCACGGGGACGACGACGCGGGTGGGGTGGCCGAGGTTCGCCACCCGGGCGATCGACTCCTGGCCGAGGAAGCATCCCTTGGCGCGGTCCGTCACCGGCGCCTCGTCCCACCCGGCCTCGCCGGGCAGGGAGCTCGCGTCGAGATCGGTGGGGAAGCGCGGCTCGCCCCGCGCGATCCGGCGGGCCTCGACGGCCCCCTCCGTGGCGGTCACGAGCCCCTCGCCGGCCAGCCGAGCGCGGGCCCCGGGACCGGCCTCCTCGTCGACCAGCAGGTCGAGCCCGCCGCCGAGGATCGACGGACGTGACGGCTCCGCCAGGCCCGGAGGCGCCTGGGTGAGACCGGGCAGCGCGAACACCCGGGCCGCGGCCGTCCGCAGCTCGACCACCGACGAGAGCACGTACGGAGCGAGGAGGTCGGCGACCGGATCGGGCTGATGGGACCCCTGGACCAGCAGGAAGGCGTCCCCGGCGAGGCCGAGGACGTGGAAGGCGGCCCGGATGCGTCCCGTCGGCGTGAGCAGGAGGGACGGCCGCGACCGGCCTGGCCCGAGGGAGGCGACGTCCGTCGTGACGAGGTCGTTCAGCCAGGCGCGGGCATCGTCGCCGCCGACGCGGGTGATCCGCAGGCCCTCCGGCTCGGCGTAGGCGAGCCCGGCGTCGAGGGCGTGTGCCTGTGCCTCGAACGTGGTCGTGCCCACCTCTGCAAGGATAGGTGCTCGTGGACGTGCCGCGGACGCTGGTCGTGAGCAACGACTACCCGCCGCGCGTCGGCGGGATCCAGCGCACGCTCGAGGCGCTCGTCCGCCAGCTCCCGCAGGACCGCGTCGCCGTGCTGTGTCCGGCGTGGGAGGGAGCCGGATCCTTCGACGCCGACGCCGGCTACCGGGTGTTCCGGCAGCCCGAGCGCTTCCTGTGGCCGACGCCGGACGCCGGGCGGCGGATCCGGGCCGCGGTCGCGGAGTTCGGCGCGGACGTCGTGCTGTTCGGCGCGACCTATCCGCTCGCGGTCCTCGGTCCGAGGGTGGCCAGGCGCGGCACACCGTACCTGGCGGCCGCCCACGGCTTCGAGTACTGGTTGTCGATCGCGCCCGGCGCGCACGCGCTGATGCGGCGGGCGACGTCCCGGGCCTCTCGCGTCCCCGTCATGTGCAGCGCGTTCATCGCGCGGGTGGTTCGCACGGCGGTCGCGGACGACGTCCCGGTCTCCGTGCTGTATCCGGGGGCCGACGCCGACGCGTTCCATCCCGATCTGCCCTTCGAGGACCTCCGGGCGCGCCACGGCCTCGCGGATCGCCCGGTGGTCGTGTGTGTCAGCCGGCTGGTACCCCGCAAGGGTCAGGACGTGCTGATCCGGGCCATGCCGCTGGTGCGGCGACGCGTTCCGGACGCCGCCCTGCTGATCGTCGGGGACGGCCCGTACCGGGGCGAGCTCGAGACGATGGCGCAGGGGGAGCCGCCCGGCACCGTCGTGCTGACCGGCCAGGTCTCGGAGGCGGACCTGCCCCGCTACTACCGTGCCGGCGACGTGTTCGCCATGCCGTGCCGGACCCGCCGCGGCGGGCTCGAGGTGGAGGGCTGGGGCAACGTCTTCATCGAGGCGGCGGCGTGCGCGCGTCCCGTCGTGGTGGGGGACTCGGGCGGGGCGCGCGAGGCGCTCGTGGACGGCGCGACGGGCCTGCTCGTGGACGGCTCGGACGTCGGGGCGGTGGCCGACGCCGTGGCCGGCCTCCTCGAGGACCCGGCGCGGGCCCGCGCTATGGGCGCGGCGGGGCGGGCGCGCGTGGAGCGGCACTTCACCTGGGATCGGGCCGCCGGACAGCTCGCGGGATGGCTGCGGGAGGCGGTGACGTAGCTCAAGCCCCGGGCGCTCGGAGCCGAACCTGGCTGTGTGGCCGGATCCACCGCGCCCGGGCGTTACCCTGCTCGTGTGAGCGCGGATGCGCGCTGCCCGAGCTGCGGCGGGCTGGTCGCCCCGGACGCGGAGTGGTGCGGCCAGTGCTTCGCGAAGCTCGGCACCGGGGAGCCCTCGCCACCCGCCGCTCCCGACCTGCCGTCGGCGCCGGAGACGGGAGGTGAGGCCTCGAAGACCGGACCCGTCTCGGGAGCCCCGTCCGCGTCGCTCGCCACGCCGGGGGGTGGCGCCCTCGAGGTGACCTCGGGGGAGGCGACCTGGGACTGCCCGGTCTGCGGGGAGCGCAACGCGCTCCAGGCGAGCGTATGCGGCGTATGTGAGACGCCGTTCGCCCGGCTCTTCGAGCGGCCCACGGAGCGCCCCCAGGTGCCCCCGCGGACCGCGGCGATGTGGTCGCTCGCGTTCGCCGGTCTCGGGCACTGGAAGTCGGGGCACCGGGCCGACGGCGTGGCGCGCATCGTCCTGTTCGCCTGGACCCTGGGGACCGTGCTCGTCATCTTGCTGTCGCTTCCGGACGGCGGCGGGTTCGGCCGGGCCGGCCAGCTGTTCGTCCTGTACCTCGCGGCCACGGCATCGGTCTACGTCGAGTCCGCCGTGGATGCCGCCCGCGTCGCCGGGGGGCGTCCGCCGATGGTGTCGTCGCGAACCCTCCTGTGGTGGTCGGCGGGCCTGGTGCTGTTGTCGATCGTCCTGGCGACGTTCGTCACCCTGCCGGCCGCGCGTGGGTAGCATCTGTCCGCGATGACCGAGCAGACCGAGGGTCAGATCGTCATCGAGGCCTCCGCGGCCGAGATCATGGACGTGCTGACCGACTTCGAGGCCTACCCTCAATGGGCCGACGTGAAGTCCGCCACGGTGCTCGAGCGCGGGGAGGGCGGTCTCGGCACCCGGGTGGCCTTCGAGGTCGACGTCCCGGTCCTGGGACGGGCGAGCTACACGCTCGCGTACCGGTACGCGCCCGGCGACGGCGGGATGTCGTGGGTCTCGACCGAGGCCCGCGGCGCCGTGTCCGACATCTCCGGCGAGTACCTGCTCAGCGAGGTCGACGACGACGAGACCAAGGTGATCTACCGGCTCTCGGTCAACCTGGGGGTGCTGCTGCCGGGGTTCGTCCGGACGCAGGGCGAGAAGCGCGTGATCGAGAACGCGCTCGAGGGCCTGAAGCGCCGCGTCGAGCTGGGCTGACCGCGCCGGTTCGGCGGGCCGCCGCCCGCGCTAGGCTGTGGCCAGATGCGCGTCCTGCTGTTCACCGGGAAGGGCGGCGTGGGCAAGACCACCGTCGCCGCCGCCACCTCGGTCCGAGCCGCGCAGGCCGGCCACCGGACGCTGGTGATGAGCACCGACCCCGCGCACTCCCTCGCGGACTCGTTCGACATCGAGATCGGCGAGAGCGCCACGCCGGTCGCCGCGAACCTGTGGGCGGAGCAGATCGACGCCCAGAGCCGGCTCGAGAGCAACTGGCGCGAGATCCAGGACTACTTCATCCAGCTCATGAACTGGGCCGGCGTCGACACGATCCAGGCCGAGGAGCTTTCGGTGATTCCCGGGCTGGACGAGATCTTCAGCCTGATCGACGTGAAGACGCACGTCGAGAGCGGGAAGTACGACCTCCTGGTCGTCGACTGCGCGCCGACCGCCGAGACGCTCCGTCTCCTGTCGCTGCCGGAGATCATGAACTGGTACATCGAGCGGATCTTCCCCGTGCAGCGCCGTCTGGTGAAGGGCGTCCGCCCGATCGTGACGAAGATGACGTCGTTGCCCATCGCCGGCGATCGCTTCTTCTCGGCCGTCGAGCGCCTGCACCGCAACCTGGATTCGGTGCACCGGATCCTCACGGACGAGGCGGCCTCGACGATCCGGCTGGTGGTGAACCCGGAGAAGATGGTGATCGCGGAGGCGCGTCGCACGTACACCTACCTCGGGCTCTTCGGGTACCGCGTCGACGCCGTGGTCGTGAACCGCATCATCCCGGAGGACGTGGCCGATCCGTACTTCGCCAAGTGGAAGGACATCCAGGCGGAGCACCTTCGGACCGTGCACGAGTCGTTCGAGCCGATCCCGATCCTGACCGCGCGGCTGTTCGATCGCGAGATGATCGGCGTCTCGCTGCTCGAGGACATGGGCCGCGAGGTCTACGGGGAGCGCTCGGTCACCGACGTGTTCTTCCGCGACCAGCCGATCCGCGTCCGACGCCGGGCCGGGGGATACGTCCTCGTGATGCGGCTCCCGTTCGTCTCGCGGGAGGACATGGACATCCATCGCCGGGGCGAGGAGCTCTACGTCCGGGTCGGCACCTACAAGCGCAACCTGGTGCTGCCCCAGACGCTGCAACGGTTGGAGGTCCGCGGCGCGAACTTCGTGGGCGACCAGCTCGAGATCGCGTTCACCCGGGCCACGCCGTCCGAGGCCGAAGGAACCGGAGGGAGGACACGTGCCTGAATCACGCGCCAGCGGAGGCCGGACACGCCGGCCGGCGGAGCCGGTATCCCCGAACGGGGACGCGGGGAAGGGAACGCGAGGTCTCGTCTGCAACGTCGCGTTCTGTCCGATCTGCATGGCCGTCACGGCCGCGCAGGGGGCGGCCCCGGACGCGGTCGAGCATCTGCTGAAGGCGGCCGGGGAGTTCTTCCTCGCCGCGCGCGCCGTGATCGACGTCCGCGGCGACCACCTCGCCGGCCGGAGTGACGCCGGCCCTGCAACGCTCGAGAGGATCGACATCGCATGACCGAGCTCGACCGAAGCCTGCTGCGCAAGCTGGCCGACTGGGACAGCGCCGGCGCCCCGATCACGTCGCTCTACCTGACCGTCGACGGTCGCCGGTTCCCCCGCAAGACCGACTACCAGGTGCGGCTCGACGAGCTCCTTCGCGAGGCCCGCACGAGCGCCGAGGCCCTGGACCGCGACGGGGCGCGCTCGGTCGAGCGGGACGTCGTGGCCATGTCCGAGTTCGTGCGGGAGGAGTTCGAGCGCGGCGACACGCGGGGTCTGGCGATGTTCGCCGCGAGCGCGGCCGGCCTGTGGGAGGTCGTTCTCGTGCCGCGTCCCGTCCGCGACCGAGTCGTCGTGGCGGCCCAGCCGGACCTGCTGCCGATGGAGGCCCTGCTCGAGACGTACCGGCCGATGTGCGCCGCGCTCGTGGACTACGCGCGAGGGCGGCTCTTCCTCATGGAGCTGGGTCGCCTCGAGGAGGTGTCGGACGTCGCCGACGACGTCCCGAACCGCCACGACCAGGGCGGGCGCGAGCAGCTGCGGAGGCAGCGGCACGTCGACGACCACCGAACCAAGCACCTCAAGAACGTGGCGGACGCCCTGTTCGCGCTGTTCCGGCGGCGGCCCTTCGAGCACCTGGTGCTGGCGGGCCCGGCGGAGGCGCACCGGGAGATCGAGGCCCTGCTGCACGACTACGTCCGGCGCCGGATCTGCGCGAGCGTCACCCTGCCGATGACGGCGAGCGGACCCGAGGTGCTCTCGCGGATGCTCGAGGCCGAAGAATCGGTCGAACGCGAGCGCGAGCGCGCGGCGATCGAACGCGTGACCGACGCGGTGTCGGCGAACGCACATGGCGTGGTGGGGCTCGAGGCGACGCTCGACGCGCTGGCCGCGGGCCGGGTCGCCGAGCTCATCGTCTCGATCGACGTCTCGTCGCCGGGGACGGTGTGTCCGACGTGCGGCCGCCTGGCCATCGGCGCCGCGCGCTGCGGAGCCTGCGGCGCCGAGACCGAGCGCGTGCCCGACGTCGTCGAGGCCGCGGTCACGACCGCGGTGCGCAGCGGCTCGCTGGTGGAGACGGTGCTGGGCGACGGGCTCGACGAGCTCGAGGGGATCGGTGCGCTGCTGCGCTTCTGAGCGCTCGGACGGGGGGAACCGGTGAGCGAAGGCGAGGCCGTCGGGATCGACGTCGGCGGCACGAAGATCAACGCGTTCCGCGTGGCGCGCGACGGCGAGATCCTGGATCGCAAGAGCGTCCCCACGCCGGCCGACGATCCGGAGGCCACGCTCGCCGCGATGATCGATCTCGCGCGGGCCACGGTGACCGACGACGTCCTCGCGATCGGCGTCGGGGCGGCCGGCATGGTCGACGCCGCCGACGGCGTGCTGCGCTTCGCTCCGAACCTGGCGTGGCGGGACCTGCCGATCGCCGCGCGTATGCGTGAGGCCCTCGACCTGCCATGCCAGATCGACAACGACGCGAACGTGGCGGCGTACGGCGAGTACCGCTTCGGCGCGGGCCGGGGGTTCCGCCACATGCTCCTCGTCGCCGTGGGCACCGGGATCGGCGGGGGGATCATCTCGGAGGGCCGTCTGTTCCGCGGGGCCAACGGTTTCGCCGCCGAGATCGGCCACTTCGTCGTGGAGCCGGGGGGTCCGCTGTGCGGGTGCGGCAACCGGGGCTGCTGGGAGCAGGTGGCCGCCGGCCGGGCCATCGACCGTATGGGCCGTGAGGCCGCCCGGGAGCACGAGCGCTCGGTCCTTCGGCGGCTCGCGGGGGGCGATCCCGAGCGGGTCGACGGCCGGCTGGTCACCGAGGCCGCTCGGCAGGGCGACGAGCCCGCGCTGCGCGTGCTGTCCGAGGTCGGGCGGCGGCTGGGCGAGGGGATCGGCGGGCTGGTGAACATCCTGGACCCGCAGATCGTCGTGGTGGGGGGCGGAGCCATCCGCGCGGGCGACCTGCTGCTCGAGCCGGCCCGCGCCGCGTACCACGACGCCGTGCAGGCGCCCGATCACCGGCCGAGGGTGCCCATCGTCGCCGCCCAGCTCGGGAACGACGCGGGGGCGGTGGGGGCGGCGGTCCTGGCGCTCGAGGAGCTCGGCCGCATGCGGGCGTGAGCGCGATGCGCCTCGGCCTGGTCCTGCCGCTGGCGACGTCCGACGCCGCCCGCGTGCTCTCGTACGCCCGGCGCGCCGAGGCCCTGGGGTTCGACGGCGTGTTCGCGTTCGACCACCTGTTCCCGCCGGGGGCGGCCTCGGACCGGCCCTCCCTCGACGGCTTCGCGTCGCTGTCGGCCGTCGCGGCCGTCACCGAGCGGGTGCGGATCGGCACGCTCGTGGCCCGCGCGTCGCTGCGCTCTGCCGGGCTGCTGGCCAAGCAGGCGGTGACGATCGACGGCATCAGCGGAGGCCGGTTCGTCCTGGGGATCGGGACCGGCGACGCCCTGAGCCGCGCCGAGCACGTCGCGTTCGGCCTGCCGTACCTGGGGCCGAAGACGCGCCGGGACCATCTCGCCGAGACCGTCCGGGCCGTACACGCGCTCTTCCGCGGGCAGGCGTACCCCGGCGGCGTCCACGTCCCCGCCGCGACGGGCCCGCTGCTGCCGCCGCCCACGACGCCGGGCGGCCCGCCGGTGTGGATCGGCGGCACGTCCGAGGCCGCGGTGCGGCTGGCCGCGGTCGAGGCCGACGGGTGGAACGGCTGGGGCCTCGACGTTTCGACGTTCGCCGCCCGCGCGGAGCTGCTGCGATCCGAGGCCGCCGGCCGTCCGGTCGAGGCGACGTGGGGGGGAACGGTCGTCGTCGGCCACGACGAGGCGGACGCCCGGTCGCTGGGCGCCGAACGCCGGCGACGGGGGCTCGCGCCGGACGCGTTCGTCGGCGACGTCGAGGGCGCGGCCCGGTGGCTCGGCGAGCTGTCCGAGGCGGGGGCGTCCTGGGCCGTCCTGCTCGTCGCGGGCGGGGCGGCCCGGCTCGAGATCCTCGGCGAGGCCATGCCGGTCCTGGTCGCGGCCGGCGGATGAGGTGACCGAGCTCCCCTCGCACCGGCTGAAGCAGGCCAAGCGCGCGCTCCGGCGCGCCGTGCTGGAGCGTCGCGACGCGACCCTGCCCGCCGAGCGGGCCGATCGAGGCCGCCGCATCGTGGACCGGGCCCTGTCGCTGCCGGAGGTTGTTGATGTCGGCACCGTGATGGCGTTCTGGTCGTTCGGATCGGAGGTCGACACGGGGCCGCTCATCGAGCGCCTGCACCGGGCGGGCACGCGCGTCGTGCTTCCCCGCGTCGAGGGCGAGGACGTCGTGGCGGTCGGCTACGAGCCCGGCGACGCCGTGGCGCCGGCGCGGTTCGGCGCGATGGAGCCGACGGGTCTCGAGGTGGTCGAGCCCGGCCGGATCGACGTCGTGGTGGTGCCGGGGGTGGCGTTCGACCGCGACGGGGGCCGCGTCGGCTACGGAGGCGGCTTCTACGACCGGTTCCTCGGCCGGACCGGGCGGGGCGTGCCGGCCATCGCGATCGCGTTCGCCCTGCAGGTCGTGGATCGCGTCCCGGGCGGGCACCGCGACCGGCCGGTGGACGCGATCGTCACGGAGGACGAGGTGATCCGGTGCCGGCCGGCCTGACGCCCGGACCGCCGCCCAGGGCGATGCGGCGCCAGCACTGGCGGCGCGCCGCCTTCGCCGCCCTCGACTTCGAGACCACGGGGCTGGACTACGAGCGGGACGCGGTCGTCTCGTACGGGCTGGTGCCGATCCGCTCCGGGCGGGTCGTGCTGGGGGAGGCCGCCCACGAGCTCGTCGCGGCCGGCGTTCGGTCGACGCCGGTGTCGATGAAGATCCACCACATCCTGCCGCGCGACCTGCACGAGGCGCTCCCACCGGAGGAGGCGGCCGAACGGCTGCGGGCGGCGCTGGCCGGACGGTTCCTGCTGACGTGGTATGCGGACGTCGAGATCGCGTTCCTCCGGCGCCTGCTCGGCGAACGCCGCCGCCCCTGGGTCCGGCGCACGGTCGACGTCCGGCGGTTGGCCATCGAGCTCGAGCACGCGGACCCGGACGTGCGTACGGGGCTGTCGGCGGCCGCGGCCCGGTACGGCGTCCCCGTCGCGAGCCCCCACGAGGCGCTCGACGACGCCCTCGTCACCGCCCAGCTCTTCCTGGTCCTGGCGGCCAAGCTCGAGAGCCGGGGGTTCGGGTCCGTCCGGAGCTTCCAGCGGCTCACCGCGGTCGGCCGCCGAGCTTGAACGGTCAGTCAAAGACGTGGGAGGATGCCGCGGCATCGACCCACGGGGAGGGCCCGGGCATGAGCGACGAGGCGATCACGACCGCGTTCCACGAGGTCACGCAGGCGCAGGGCGGGACGCATGTCGCCGACGGTGGGTGGATGTGGCTCGAGGGCTTCGGCGACGTGTCCAAGGAGTACGCGGCCGTCCGCGACGACGTCGCCGTGTGGGACGTCTCGCCGCTCAACAAGTGGGACTTCAGGGGCCCGGACGCCCTGCGCGCCGCGCAGTGGCTGTTCAGCAACGACGTCATGGGGCTCGCGGTGGGGCAGGCCCGCTACGGCGCGTTCCTGGACCCCGACGGGCTCATGGTCGACGACGGCACCGTGTTCAACACGGCGCGCGAGGACCACTGCTGGGTGATGACGAACGGGAAGGACCACGACGCCTACTTCGCCGAGATGCTCGAGGGATTCGACGTCGGGTTCGAGTGGATCGCGCCGCGGATGCCGCACCTCGGCGTCATCGGCCCGCGCTCCCGCGAGGTCGTACAGAAGCTCACCGACGCCGACGTCGGTTCGCTGCGGTACTTCCGGTTCCTGCCTCGGCCCGTGACGGTGGGCGGGGTCGAGGTCTACCTCTCCCGCACCGGATTCGGCGGCGAGCTGGGCTACGAGCTGTTCCTGACGGACCCGGCGAACGCGCCCGACCTGTGGAACGCCGTGATCGGAGCGGGCGCGACGCCGTTCGGCACGGAGGCGATCGAGATCCTGCGGATCGAGGCCGGCCTGATCGTGACGGACTACGACTACGAGGCCCACGTCCGCACACCGTTCGACTTCGGCCTGGACCGGCTCGTCGCGCTCGACCGCGACGTCGAGTTCGCGGGCAAGGACGTGCTGCGCCGGATCGCCGCCGCGCCGCCCAACCGCTTCGTGACCCTGCGGCTCGAGGGCGACGCGCTCCCCGAGTACGGCGCGTTGGTGACCAAGGACGGCCACGACCTGGGGGTCCTGACGAGCCCGGCGGACAGTCCCCGCTTCGGGAAGATCGGGCTGGCGATCATGGAGGCCGGTCATGCCGCTCCGGGCACCGAGGTCGAGGCGGCCGTGGGCGAGGGCAGGGCACCCGCCACCGTGGACGTCTGTCCGATCTACGACACCGACAAGCTCCGGCCCCGCGCCTGATCCGGGTCAGTCGCGGAGCAGTCGTTCGACGACGCCCCGGAGCTCCTGTGCCGAGAACCCGAGCGTGGCATCCCCGACCTCGAGCTCGGCTCGCTGCACCCCGGGGACGTCGGAGGCCCAGAACGAGAAGGTCCAGATGCGCTCCTGCTCGGCCAGGCGAGCGACGGCGGCCCGCAGAGACCCCGCCTCCCGGCGCACGAACACGTGCATCATCGTCGTGTGCGGGGGATCGGGCAGCACCTCCACGTCAGGGAGGTCGCGGAGCGCCTCCGCGATCTCGAGGGCCCGTTCCCGGTAGGACGCGATGCGCGGGAACCTGGTCCGCAGGCCGTTCAGTCCCGAGGCCGCCAGCGGCCACAGGGTCCAGAGCGTGCCGCCGTGCCGCCTCCGCCACTCCCGAGCGTCCGCCACGACGTCCTGTGGCCCGGCCAGGCAGGCGCCGGCCAGCCCGCCGAGCTGCTTGTAGAACGACACGTACACGGTGTCGAAGGGCTCGGAGATCTCGGCGAGCGAGCGGCCGTAGAACGACTCGCACCCCCACAGGCGGGCGCCGTCCATGTGGACGGCCGCGCCCCGGCTCCTGGCCCACTCTGCCTGTGCTAGCAGCTCGTCCCAGGAAGGGAGCTGCCCCCCGATCTCCCGCTGGGGGAGCTCGAGCAGCAGCGCCGCCGGCGACTCGGAGACGGAGCGCAGGTCATCGAGCGTGAGCAGGCGGGTGGCATCGCCGACCGGTCGGCCGTGGAGCCCGTGCAGACGTTCGTATCCCCGCCCCTCGAAGAGGTCGAGGTGACAGGTCGGGTGGAACAGGATGGTCCGGCGACCCCGGCGGTCGGCGTGGACGCGCAGCGCGATCTGCTGCCCCATGGTCCCGCTGGGGAAGAACGCGGCCGACGGCTTGCCGAGGACGGAGGCCGCCTCGCGCTCGAGCTCCTCGACCACACCACCCTCGCCGTAGACGTCGGGAGCGGCGTCCGGGGGGATCTCCGCGAGGTAGTCGGCCGGGGGGCGCCATCCGTGCCAGCTCAGGAACCGGGTGCACGCCCGCCGAAGCGAGTCCATCTCCTGCGGTGAGACCTCCGCGACCCCGTTCTCGGTCGTCATGCCGGCGTCCTCTCCAAGCGGAGCGCGTGAGTCTATCCGGAGAACGGGACCCGGGAACCGGAGCCGCGAACGTGGATGGATGACACCCGTCTTCCCCTCCCGCGCCTGGTCACATCGGGCCGGTTGACGCCGGGCGCCCGCGGGCTACACTCGTGGAATTACGGGCGTGTGATTTCGCCCGGATCGGGGAGAGGAGACGCGATGCCGCTCCACACGTGCGCACCCCCGCTGGGATCGGAGCCGATGTCGCTCTGGGTCTGTCAGGACTGCGGGTCGACCTGGGAGGCCGTGCCCTGGAACGGCGTCTTCGACTTCGATCGGAGCGAGGCCGTCACGCGGGCCGAGTGGATCCTGGTCGAGGGCCCCACGCAGCTGGCGGGCTGATCGCATGGCCGTGGACCTTCGAGTCGTCGAGACGCTCGCTCCGCCGCCCGGGTACTCGCACGTGGCGGTGGCCCGGGGCGGCGGGACCATGGTCTTCACGGCCGGCGCCGTTCCCCTCGACGCGCAGGGGAACCTGGTGGGCGAGGGCGATGCGGTTGCCCAGGCGGCGCGGGTGATCGAGAACCTCCTCACGGCGCTCGAGGCCGGCGGCGCACGTCCCACTGACGTGGCCAAGACGACCGTCTACGTCGCCGGCGGGAGCCATGACACCCAGTCGTCCGTGTGGCAGGTCGTGCGGTCTTCGGCCATCGGCGCCGCGCCCAGCACGCTCGTCGGTGTGCCGACCCTGGGGTACCGCGGCCAGCTCGTCGAGGTCGAGGCCATCGCGCTCCTCGACTGAGGCGCCGGCCCCTAGAACAGACCGACCGTCCGGCCCGCCTCGTCCACGTCGACGCCGGTGAAGTTCGGGGTGCGCCCGAGCCCCGGCATCCGCTGCATGTCTCCGCACAGGACGACGAGGAACCCGGCCCCGGCGTTCGGCACGACCTCCCGGATCGGCAGCCGGAAGCCGCTCGGGCGGCCCTGCGCCGTAGGATCGTGCGACAGCGACAGGTGAGTCTTGGCCATGCAGACCGGCGCGTCGCCCATGCCGAGCGCCTCGATCCGGGCCAGGTCGCGCTCGGCCTTGGGCAGGTAGTCCACGCCCGCGGCCCCGTAGAGGCGGCGCGCGATCGCCTCGATCTGGCTGCGGGCGGGCGATCCGGCCGGCGTGAGGTGGGAGAAGGCGCCGGGGCGATCGCACGCGGCGACCACCGCCGTCGCGAGGTCGACCGCTCCCTCGCCGCCCCGGGCGAACCCGTCGTTGACGACGACCTCCTCGGCGCCGGCCTCCTTGGCCAGCCGTTCGAGAATCCCGATCTCGTCCTCGGTGTCGGTGGGGAAGCGGTTGATCGAGACGACGCAGGGGACCCCGTACGTGCGGACGATGCCGATGTGCGCGGCCAGGTTCGGGGCGCCCGCCTCGAGCGCGCCGGGATCGGGACGGGTGAGCTCGCCGAACGCCGTCCCGCCGTGGGACTTGGTGGCGCGCACCGTCGTGACCAGGACGCCCGCGCTGGGGGCGAACCCGCCGAGGAGGCACACGATGTCGCAGAACTTCTGGAACCCCAGGTCCGAGCCGAACCCCGCCTCCGTCACGACGTAGTCGGCGAGCTTCAGGGCGATGCGGTCGGCCAGGACCGAGTTGTTGCCGTGCGCGATGTTGCCGAAGGGGCCCGTGTGGACGAGGACCGGCTGGCCCTCGAGGGTCTGCACGAGGTTGGGCTTGAGCGCGTCCTTCATGATCACGGTCATCGCCCCCGCCACCCGGAGGTCCTCGGCCGTGACGGGGGCGCCCGAACGCGTCTCGGCGACGACGATCCGGCCAAGACGCTGGCGGAGATCGGTCAGGCCGGACGCGAGCGCCAGCACGGCCATGAGCTCGGAGGCCGCGGTGATCACGAACTGGCTCTCCCGAGGGACGCCGTGCGCCTTGCCCCCCAGGCCGACCACGGTGTATCGGAGCTCGCGATCGTTCACGTCGAGCGCTCGGGGCCAGGTGATCGTCGACGGATCGACGTCCAGCGGGTTGTCGTGCAGGAGCGACGCGTCGAGCGCTGCCGCGAGCAGGTTGTGGGCGGACGTCACGGCGTGCGAGTCGCCGTTCAGATGCAGGTTGATCTCCTCCATCGGGACGACCTGGGCGTAGCCTCCGCCGGTCCCGCCCCCCTTGATCCCGAACACCGGGCCCATCGACGGCTCCCGCAGGCAGAGCATCGTCCGCTTCCCGATCCGGCCGAGACCCTGCGTGAGCGAGATCGACGTCGTGGTCTTGCCCTCCCCGGCCTTGGTGGGCGTGATCGCGGTCGTGATGACCAGCCTGCCGTCGGGCCGGTCCCGCAGCCGCTCCAGGATCGACGGCGAGACCTTGGCCCGGTCGCGGCCGTAGGTCTCGAGCTCGTCCGCGGCGATCCCCGCCTCGGCGGCCACGTCCGCGATCGGACGGACGACCGCTTCCTGCGCGATCTCCAGCCCGCTCTTCATCGATCCTCCACTTGACCGGCGGTTCAAGAACGGGCGAGAGCTTACCCGCCGGTCCCGGGCCCCGATCCGCCCGGGGCGGCGGCGCGGGCGTCGACCGGCCGGCGGGGCGATGGGAAGATGGTCGGGTGGCTCGGACGATGCCGGTCCGCCGGAACGTGGCGCGCGTTCGCGCCCTGGCCGTCGACGGCGCCTCGGCGTTCGAACGCCCCGACGTCCTGGCCGCCGAGGAGCCGATGGAGATCCGCGTCCACGGCCCGGGGCAGGAGGCCATCGCCGTCGCGGTGACGATGCGCACCCCGGGGGGAGACTTCGAGCTCGCGGCCGGGTTCCTGTACACGGAGGCACTCGTGGACGGGACGGCGGACGTGCGTCGCGTCACCTACTGCGAGGACCTCGCGCCCGAGGAGCAGCACTACAACGTGGTCACCGTCGAGCTCACGCGTCCGTTCGACGCCGAGCGGCTCCGGCGGCGAAACTTCCTGGCGAGCTCCTCGTGCGGGATCTGCGGGAAGGCCACGCTCGACGACGTCGAGGTCCACTGCGCGCCGCTCGCGCCGGGGCCGGCCGTCGAGCGGGCGACGATCCTGGCCCTGCCCGACGCCATGCGGGCGACGCAGCGGGTGTTCGAGCAGACGGGCGGGCTCCACGCGGCGGGGTTGTTCTCCTCGGCCGGAGAGATGCTCACGCTCCGCGAGGACGTGGGGCGGCACAACGCCGTGGACAAGGTCGTGGGCGAGATGCTGCTCTCGGGCTCCCTGCCCCTGTCCGAGCGCATCCTGCAGGTCTCCGGACGCATCGGGTTCGAGATCGTCCAGAAGGCCGCCCGGGCCGGGATCCCCGTGATCAGCGCCGTCGGGGCGCCGTCCTCGCTCGCCGTCGAGGCCGCGGAGCGCCTGGGGATGACGCTCGTCGGGTTCGTTCGGGGAGAGCGGTTCAACGTCTACACGCACGCCGAGCGCATCACGACCTGAGCCGAGGTCCCGGTCGCCCTTGAAGGTCGGCTTAGAATCGGCCGCGAGACGACATCCGGTGGAAAGGAGCGCGCCTCGATGAGGAACGGGCTCGTGCGGCTCACCGAGCCGATGGTCCGCTCGAACGGCGGGTTCCGCCCGGCGACCTGGGACGAGGCCCTGGACCGGGCCGCGGATGGGTTGCGGGCGGCGATCGAGCGGAACCCCGGTTGGGGAGCCGGCCTGTTCAGCTGCTCGAAGGCCACGAACGAGATGAACTTCGTCGCCCAGAAGTTCGCTCGCCAGGTCCTCGGCAGCAACAACATCGACAGCTGCAACCGCACCTGACACGCTCCGTCGGTCGTCGGTCTGGCGGCCGTGTTGGGAGCCGGTGGCGGGACCAGCTCCTACGAGGAGATCGAGCACACCGATCTCATCGTGCTGTGGGGATCGAATGCGCGAGAGACGCATCCGATCTTCTTCCACCACGTCCTGAAGGGCATCCGCAACGGGGCACGGCTCATCGTGGTCGATCCGCGGCGGACGTCCTCTGCCGAATGGGCGGACCTGTGGCTCGGGATCGACGTCGGCGCGGACATCGCGCTCTCCAACACCGCTGCGCAGGAGATCCTCGCGAGCGGCCTGGAGAACGACGCGTTCATCGCGCGCGGCACCGAGGGGTTCGCGGCCTATCGGGATTCGGTGGCGGTGTGGAGCCTGGAGCGCGGCGAGCGCGTCACGGGCGTGCCGGCGGACGCGATCCGGGAGCTCGCGCATGCGCTCGCCACGGCCGACCGCGCGGTGATCTGCTGGACGCTCGGCATCACGGAGCACCACAACGCCGTCGACAACGTGCTCGGGCTGATCAACCTCGCCCTCCTCACCGGCCACGTGGGCCGGTACGGCAGCGGACTGAACCCCCTGCGTGGGCAGAACAACGTGCAGGGCGGCGGCGACATGGGCGCGATCCCCAACAAGCTGCCCGGCTTCCAGGACGTCGAGACGGACGTGGGCGCGCGCCAGCGGTTCGAGAGCCTGTGGGAGACGCCGATCCCGCCGAAACGCGGCTGGCACCTGTCGGGGATGTTCGACGCGATGGAACGGGGCGAGCTCACCGCCGTCTACTGCATCGGGGAGAACCCCGCGAGCTCGGAGGCCGACGCGCACCGCACGCGGAGGCTGCTCGAGAACCTCGACACGCTGATCGTGCAGGACATCTTCCTGACGAAGACGGGCGAGCTGGCCGACGTCGTGCTCCCCGCGGCCAACTCGGCGCTCGAATCCGAGGGAACCGTCACGAACAGCGAGCGCCGTGTGCAGCGCGTGCGCAAGGCGCTCGATCCGCCCGGCGACGCGAAGGACGACATCTGGATCATCGCGCAGCTCGCCAAGCGGTTCGGCCACGACTGGGGCGACCTCACGCCGGCCGAGGCATGGGAGGAGCTCCGGCTGCTGTCGCCGATGCACGCCGGGATGTCGTGGACCCGCCTGGAAGAGATGGGCGGGATCCAGTGGCCGTGCCCGTCCGAGGATCATCCCGGGACGCCGTTCCTGCATGCGCGTCTGTGGGAGGAGGATCCGCACCGCCGGGGCGACCCTGCGCCGTTCAGCGTCGTGGACTTCGAGCCCCCCGTGGACGAGCTCACCGAGGAGTTCCCCCTCCGCCTCACCACGGGCCGGCGGCTGGACTCGTACAACACCGGCGTGCAGTCGGGCGGCTACGCGTCGCCGATGCGCCGCCGCGAGAGCATCGACCTGTCGCCGGAGGACGCGGAGCGGCTCGGGGTCGCCGCGGAGGAGATGGTCCGCGTGACGTCGCGGCGCGGCTCGGTGCAGGCCCCCGTGCGGATCGATCCGGGTCTGCGCGCGGGGCTGGCCTTCATGAGCTTGCACTTCCCCGAGCAGGTCGAGACGAACGTGCTCACGATCGACGCGACGGATCCCAAGTCCGGCACCGCCGAGTTCAAGGCGAGCGCCATCCGAGTGGACCGGCTCGATGAGGTGGCCCGGGTGGGCGGGGACGTCGGGCCGGCGGCGACGCCGAGGCCGGGGTGACGTGACGTGGACCTCCATCTGATGTCGGCGACGCCCACCGAGGAGGAGCGCGAGGCCGTCGACGAGGTGCTCGGCCCGCCGGAGTCGGGATGGACCGGCGGCGAGCGCAACCCGCTCGACGGTCACGTCGCTCGGGGCGGGCGTGCCGACCGCGAGCGGCGCCACCTCCTCCTGCCGGCGCTGCACGCGCTCCAGCGGCGGGCGGGCTGGATCAGCCACGGCGGTCTGAGCTACGTGGCGCGGCGCCTGAGCGTCCCGCCGGCTGAGGCGTACGGCGTGGCGAGCTTCTACGCGATGTTCTCCACCGAGCCCCGCGCGAAGACGGTCGTGCACGTCTGCGACGACATCGCCTGCCGCGTGGCCGGGGCGGAGCGGCTGATCGAGGAGGTCGTGGCCGAGGTCGGGACGGAGCGTCAGGACCGTGTGCTCCGGAGCCCCTGTCTCGGTTTGTGCGAGCGGGCGCCGGCGGCGCTCCTGCAGACGGCCGGCCCGCGTGCGGAGGACGTAGCCGTCGCGCCGGCCGTGGCGGAGGCGCTGAGCGGCATGCTGTTCGAGCACTTCGACGCGCCGGCCGAGCCCGCCGGCATCGGCGAGCCCTCCGCGCCCCAGACCGTGCTCGGCCGGGCCCGGGAGGGTCTGAGGCTCCTGCGCCGCGTGGGCGTGGTCGACCCGGGATCGCTCGACGACTACCGGGCGAGCGGCGGGTACGAGCCCCTGCGACGGGCCGTCGAGATCGGGCCCGGGAACGTGATCCGCGAGCTCAAGGACTCGAAGCTGCTCGGCCGGGGCGGGGCCGCGTTCCCGGCCGGGGTCAAGTGGGAAGCCGTCGCCGCGCAGGCCGATCGCCCCCACTACTTCGTCGCCAACGCGGACGAGTCCGAGCCGGGCACGTTCAAGGACCGGGTCCTGATGGAGCGCGATCCGTTCGCCGTGATCGAGGCGCTCACGATCGCCGGCTTCGCCACCGGCTCGGAGCGCGGGTACCTGTACGTGCGCGGCGAGTACCCTCGCGCCACGGCGGCGTTGGAGCGGGCCATCGGACTGGCCCGTGCCCGCGGGCTCCTCGGCGACGACGTGATGGGCGGGGGGTTCCGGTTCGACGTCGAGCTCCGCCGCGGCGCCGGTGCGTACATCTGCGGCGAGGAGACCGCGCTCTTCAACTCGATCGAGGGCAGGCGCGGCGAGCCCCGGAACAAGCCGCCGTTCCCGGTGGAGCGTGGGCTGTTCGGCAAGCCGACCGGCATCAACAACGTCGAGACGCTCGTGAACGTCCTCGAGGTGCTCTCGCTCGGCGGGCTCGAGTACGCGAAGCTCGGCACCGCCGACTCGACGGGGACGCGCCTGTTCTGCCTGTCGGGGTGCGTCGAGCATCCGGGGGTGTACGAGGTCGAGCACGGCGTGACCCTGCGCGAGCTGATCCGGCTCGCCGGCGGCGTTCGGGGAGGCCGCGAGCTGAAGGCCATCCTGCTGGGCGGCGCCGCCGGGTCGTTCGTCGGACCGGAGGACCTGGATCTGGAGCTGTCGTTCGAGGGCGTGCGGGCCGCGGGGACGACGCTCGGCTCGGGCGCGGTGATGGTCTTCGACGACTCGGTCAGCCTTCCGCACGTCGTGCTTCGCATCGCCGCGTTCTTCCGTGACGAGTCCTGCGGGCAGTGCGTGCCCTGCCGGGTGGGGACGGTGCGGCAGGAGGAGGCGCTGCACCGGCTCGTGGCGGAGCGGCCGGTCGGCACGCGCGAGGACGAGCTCGCGCTGCTCGGCGAGATCGGTCGGGTGATGCGGGACGCCTCGATCTGCGGCCTGGGCCAGCTCGCGGCGAGCGCCGTCGACTCGGCCGTGTCGCGCCTGCGACTGTTCGACACGGAGGAGGTCTCGTGACCGTCGTGCCGCTGGCCCCGCCGCGCCGGCTCCTCGACCTCGAGGTGGACGGCGAGACCGTCCGGGTGGCCGAAGGGTCGACCCTGCTCGACGCCCTGCGCTCCAAGGGCGTCGACACGCCGACGCTCTGCTACGCGGAGAACCTGACGCCGGTGAACGCCTGCCGCGCCTGCGTGGTCGAGGTCGAGGGATCGCGCGTGCTCGTCCCATCGTGCGCCCGTCGGGCCGAGGAGGGCATGACGGTCCGTACGGACACGGACCGGGTCCGCCATGCGCGCCGGATGGTCCTGGAGTTCCTGGGGTCCTCCGTCGACCTCGGGCTGGCGAGCGCGGCGCTGAGGCGATGGATGGAGGCCTACGGCGCGGACCCCGGCCGCTACGGCGAGCAGGCTCCGCCCGCCGAGGCGGGGGACCACGACGCGCGGCGGCCCGGCCATCACCGTCATCCCGATCCGGCGGTCGCCGAGACCGTGCACCAGCCCGTGAAGGTGGACAACGACCTCTACGTGCGCGACTACTCGCGGTGCATCCTCTGCTACAAGTGTGTCGAGGCGTGCGGCGAGGACGCGCAGAACACGTTCGCCATCGCCGTGGCCGGTCGCGGGTTCGACGCTCGCATCTCGACCGAGTTCGCCGTCGGCCTGCCGGACTCCGCCTGCGTCTACTGCGGCAACTGCATCGGCGTGTGTCCCACCGGCGCCCTGATGTTCCGGAGCGAACACGAGATGCGCGAGGCCGGGACGTGGGACGAGGCCGCCCAGACCGTGACCGAGACGATCTGCCCGTACTGCGGCGTGGGATGCGACCTCGAGGTCCACGTTCAGGACAACGCGATCGTGAAGGTGATGTCGCCCACCGATCACTCGGTGACGGGCGGTCACCTGTGCATCAAGGGCCGGTTCGGATTCGAGTTCGTCCAGAGCCGCGCGTCCGTCCCTGCGCAGCCTCCCGAGTCCGACTCGGGCATGGCGCTCCCACCGCCGCCGGAGCTCACGGCTGGCTGAGGTCACCGGCGTCGTCCTCGCGGGCGGGCGCTCCACACGGTTCGGCCGCGACAAGCTCGCCGAGCCCTACCGCGGGTCGCCACTGCTGCATCGCGCGATCGTGCGCGTCGGTGAGGTGTGCCGCGACGTCGTGGTGGTCTTCGCGCCGGATGGGGGCGTGCCGCCGCTCCCCGTGGGCGTCCCGGTGCGCGTCGCGCGCGACGACGCGGCGGACCGGGGGCCGCTCGCCGGCGTCGTTGCCGGCCTGCGAGCGGCGGCGTCCGAGCTCGCGCTCGTGGTGGCCGGCGACATGCCGGATCTGCAGACGGCGGTGCTCGCGGAGCTGGTGCGTCGAGCCGCCGAGGGATCGTCAGGCGCGATCGCGCTGCGCGAGGGCGACCGCGTCCGGCCCCTTCCCTGCGTGGTACGGGTGGGCGCGGCCGCCGCCGCTGCCGCGGAGCTGCTCGACGCCGGAACGCGCCGGCTCCGAGACCTCCTCGACGCCCTCGGCGTGATGGCGATCGACGAGGAGACGTGGCGCGCGCTCGACCCGGACGGGCGGACGCTCCTGGACGTCGACGAGCCGAGGGATCTCGACGCGTGACCGGGCGTCTCGGAACCTTGTCGCGAGGTTCGTCGCGTCTTGGTCCGGCCTTGGAACGTGCGTCGCTACCTTCGTTCGTGTTGGTGCACGGATCGATCCATCGGCTTTCGTGCCGCGAAGTCGGGGACGAGGTGGATGTGATGAGGCGAGAGCGGATCATCCGAAAGGCCCCGCGACCGAGGAAAGCGGTCGAGATCCTGCCGCTCGACCCTCGCGATCCCGACATCGTGCGCGCCAAGGCGCTGCAGGACCGCGTCGTGCGGCGCTCCCCGCGGATCGCGCCCCACGCGGCCTGACGGCGAGCCTCGGCTCGGGCGTGGTGGAACCACGGCGGACGGTAGGGTGTCCGCATGACGCACGAGGGCTTCCGCGTCGGCGACGTCGACGTCGCGATCGTCTGCGAGGGGTTCGCACCGCTCGAGCTGGCCGACGAGATGCCCGGCGTGGACGTCGACTGGGATGCCGAGCGCGCCGCGTTCCCCTGGGCCTTCGCGGGAGCGGACGCCTGGGCGTGGCACGTGCACGCGTTCGTCCTGCGGACCGGGATCGGGATCGTGATGGTCGACACCGGTCTGGGGTCCTTCCCGCCGATCCAGCCGTGGGCGGAGTCGACCGAACCCGAACGCGCCTTCGCGGCGGCCGGCGCACGGGCGGACGAGGTTCGCGCCGTGGTCCACACGCACCTGCACGCCGATCACGCCGGCGGCGCGGTGGTCGACGGGAGGCCCAGGTTCCCCAACGCGGTGCACCACGTCCATCCGGCGGACTGGTCGTTCTTCGGTCGGGGCGATCGGATCGGCGGCTACACGGCCCGGGGCGGCATGGCGGTGCTCGAGGAGCTCGGCATGCTCGACCTGCGGGAGGGGGACCACGCCGTCGGCGGCGGCGTCCGGGTGGTGCACGCGCCGGGCCACACGCCGGGGCACCGCGTCGCGATCCTCGAGTCCGGGGGCGAGACGCTGGCGCTCACCGGCGACCTGCTCCACGTTCCGCCCCAGGTGACCAACCCGGCGTCGCCCTCGAACCACGACGTGGACGCGGCCGAGGGCTGCCGGTCCCGGTCGGAGATCCTCGCGCAGGCTCGTGACGGCGGCTGGGGCGTGGTCGTCTCGCACTTCGGCCGCCCGTTGGGGCGGGTGGAGGCGGACGGATGGCACGCCGGCCCCTGACCGAAGGGCCGATGCGGCCGGACGGCGTTCCGGGGTAGATTCCGGCTCGAAGAGCGGGGCCGCCCGGCCTTCCCGCGCATCAAACCCTCCGCGAAAGGACCCCGCCATGACTCGTCGTGTGCTCATCATGGGTGCCGCAGGACGCGACTTCCACAACTTCAACGTCGCGTTCCGCGACGACCGGCGGTACGAGGTCGTCGCGTTCACCGCCACGCAGATCCCGTTCATCGTGGACCGGACCTACCCGGCCTCGCTCGCCGGCGAGGCCTATCCCAATGGCATCCCGATCCACGACGAGAGCGAGCTCACCTCGCTGATCAGCGACCGGGGCGTCGAGGACGTCGTGTTCAGCTACTCGGACGTGAGCCACGAGTACGTGATGCACAAGGCGAGCGAGGTGATCGCGGCCGGCGCCAGCTTCGTCCTGCTTGGCCCGCGCGACACGATGCTCCAGGCCGCCGTGCCCGTCGTCAGCGTGTGCGCCGTCCGGACGGGCTCCGGCAAGAGCCAGACCACCCGGGCCATCGCGCAGACGCTGAAGGCCGCGGGCAAGCGCGTCGTCGCCGTGCGCCACCCCATGCCGTACGGCGACCTCGAGGCGCAGCGGGTGCAGCGGTACGCCACCCTCGAGGACCTCGACCGCTACGACACCACCGTGGAGGAGCGCGAGGAGTACGAGCCGCACATCGCGACGGGCACGATCATCTACGCCGGCGTGGACTACGGCGACATCCTGAAGCAGGCGCAGGGCGAGTGCGACGTCCTGCTGTGGGACGGCGGCAACAACGACCTGCCCTTCTACACGCCGGACGTCCACATCGTCGTGGCCGATCCGCTCCGGGCGGGGCACGAGACGAGCTACCACCCCGGCGAGGCCAACCTGCGCATGGCGGACGTGATCGTGATCAACAAGATGGACTCGGCGACGCCGGAGCAGGTGGCGGCGCTGGCCGACACGATCGCCCGGGTGAACCCCGGGGCCACGGTCGTGCGGGCCAACAGCGCCGTCACGGTGGACGACCCCGGCGCCATCGCCGGCAAGCGCGTGCTCGTGATCGAGGACGGCCCGACGCTCACGCACGGCGAGATGAAGTTCGGCGCCGGCGTCGTCGCCGCGCGGGCGCACGGGGCGGCCGAGATCGTCGACCCTCGGCCGTGGGCGACCGGGACGATCGAGGCCACGTTCCGCAAGTACGACGTGGGGCCGGTCCTGCCGGCGATGGGCTACTCGGACGGGCAGCTCGGGGAGCTCGAGAAGATCATCGACGCCGCCGACGTCGACCTCGTCGTCGTGGGGACGCCGATCGACCTGCGGCGCGTGATCGATATCCGCAAGCCCGCCGTCCGCGTGAGGTACGACCTCGAGGTCCTGCCCGACTCGCCGACACTCGCCGACATCCTGCGTCCGGTGCTCTCGGCGTGAACCGCGTCGTCGTCGCGCTCGGCGGGAACGCCCTGCTCCGGCGGGGCGAGGAGGACACGTTCGAGAACATGTACCGCTCGTCGCGCCTGGCTGCCGAGCGGATCGCGGACATCGCCGCGGCCGGATGGGAGGTCGTGGTGACCCACGGCAACGGGCCCCAGGTGGGCCGCATCCTGCTGCAGCAGGAGGCCGCTCGGAAGTTCGTGCACCCCATGCCGCTCGACGTGTGCGGCGCCCTGAGCCAGGGACAGATCGGCTACCTCCTGCAGGTGACGATCGGCGACGTCTTCTTCGAACGCGGCATGGAGCGTCCGGTGGCGACGATCCTCACGCTCACGCGCGTTCCGGTGGACGACCCCGCGTTCCGGGAGCCGACGAAGCCGATCGGTCCCTTCTACGAGCGCGACGTGGCCGAGCGGCTCGTCGCCGAGCAGGGGTGGGCCATGAAGCCCGACTCCCACGGCGGCTTCCGCCGAGTGGTTCCGTCGCCGGCCCCGTACTCGATCGTCGAGGCGCCGGTGATCCGGCGGTTGGTGGGGGACGGCGTGATCGTGATCGCCTCGGGTGGTGGCGGGGTCCCCGTGATCGAGGACGGGCCGCGCCTCGTCGGCGTGGAAGGCGTCGTCGACAAGGACTCCGCGGCGGCCATCCTGGCCGGCGACGTCGAGGCGACGATGCTCCTCATCCTCACGGACGTGCGACGGGTCCAGAGCGGGTTCGGGACCGAGGGCGCGCAGGAGCTGGAGCGCCTGAGCGTCGCGCAGGCGCGGGCGCTGTCGGAGAGCGGGGAGTTCGCCGCAGGGTCCATGGGCCCGAAGATGCAGGCGGCGATCTCGTTCGTCGAGCGCGGGGGGGCTCGCGCGGCGATCGGCGACCTCGACGACGCGGTGGCGGTGCTCGAGGGGGCCGCCGGCACCACGGTCGTCCCCGGGTAGGCCCCTCGGCTAGCGGGGCTTCGCCGCGTCGAGCTCGAGGGCGAACGCGAGGATCCGTTCCCGCACGACGGGCGCGTCGTGGTCGAGCGTGACCACGTGGTAGGACCGCGGACACGGGACGAGCTCCGTGCGCTCGGACCCGATCTTCGCGAGCACCTTGCGGGCGTTGGCCTTCGGGATCACGTGGTCCGTGCCCGACTGGAACACCACGACCGGCTGCCGGATCGTGGGGAGCTCGGCGCGGACGAGCCTGGTGAGCGCGGCCATCTGCAGCGCGGCGGCCACCGGGATGCGGTCGTCGGCGTTCTCGTCGCGTCCCGGGAGCGCGATGTCGTTCGCCACGCCCCGGAGGTCGCGGGGGTACCACCGCACGATCGGCGCGAACGCGTGGCGGGCGTCGAACACGTACGGGTTGGCGAGCGCGATGCCGTCCACGTCGTGCGGGCGAGACGCCGCGAGCGCCAGGACGATCGCCCCGCCCAGGGACTGCCCGAAGACGACGACCGTGCGAGCCCTGCGCCGCAGCTCGTCGAGCCCCCGTCCGGCCTCGTCCGTCCACTCGGTCCAGCGCCGCGTCCGGAGGTCGTCGAGGTTCGTCCCGTGCCCGGGCAGCCGAACGCCCTCGACGGCCAGTCCGTTGTCGGCGAGCCACTCGCCGATCGGTCGCATCGACGCGGGGGAGCCGGTGAGCCCGTGGACGAGGAGGATGCCGACCGGTCCCTCGCCGATGGTGAACGGCTCGGCCCCGACGCGGACGGGCGGCGAGCTCACCCCGGGATCAGACGGACCGCTTGCGACGGCCGGGGTTCACGAACAGCGTCCCCACCATGTACAGGAACGCGAGGCCCACGGCGCCGGTGAGCGCGACCAGCAGCGCCAGGAAGGTCCACTCGAGCAGGCCCCAGGCGGCGAGCACGGCGCCATGCTACTTCCTCGGGGCGGGGGCTACGCTCACTGGCTGCCGCTCGCTCGCTCCTCGAGCCCCCGCACCCCCGCTCAGGCGGGCAGCCCCGCGGCGGGGACGAGGATCTCCGCGTCGACCCACGTCACCCCGACGCCGAGGTACTGGGCGGCGGCTTGCGACAGGTCGATCACCCGCTCCAACCGCCCGTACGGGCCCCGGTCGTTCACCAGGACGAGGGCGCAGCGGTCCCCGCTGTGCACCCGCAGGAACGTTCCGAACGGGAGCCACCGGTTGGCGGCGGTGAACAACCGGGGGTCGAAGATCGCGCCGGTGGCGGTGGGCTGGCCGCCGAACTCCCACCCGTACCAGCTCGCGTAGCCCTCGAAGGACTGGCCCGTCTCGACGAGCCCCTCGGGCGTCTCGCAGGTCCGGCCTCCGGTGGGACCGAGCAGCGCGAGCAGGCCGCTCTGGTCCTGGCCGTAGTCGATCACGTTCAGGTCCCAGCTCCCCGCGCGGGCCACGGCCGCGGCGACCGCCTCGCGCTGGGCCTCCAGCTCGGCTTCCAGGTGCGCGGCCTCGGCCAGCCGCTCGGCCTCGTCGACCTTGGTTTGCATCACGTCGAGCATCGAGCGGAGCCGTTCGAGCCTCGGCTCCATGGCCTGGCGCGCCGCCTCCGCCCGGGCCCGGCGCGCGAGGAGATCGGCCTCGGCGACGAGCGAGTCGCGAAGGGCCGAGTCGTCGAGCGAGATCGTCCGCGAGGCGTACTCGGAGATCGTGGCCATATCCGCGAAGCTCGGCGCGGCGAGCAGCGCCTCGAGGGACCCGGCGGGTCCGAACTGATAGGCGCTGCGGATCCGGGTTCGCAGACGTGCTGCGGCCTCGTCGACGGCCCGCTGGGCGGAGGCCGCGTCGCGGATCGCCACCACCGTCTCGAGCCAGGCCCGCCCCACCCCGGCCTCCAGCCGGTGGTAGCGGGCGAGCAGGACGTGGAGCTCGCGGTGCAGCTCCACCAGCCGATGGACCTCCGGCAGGTCTCCCGCCTCGTGCACGAGGCGCCCGATCCCGTGGGCGTGCGCGGGCACGGCGGGCAGGCTCGCCGCCAGGGCGAGGACGAGGGCGATGGCGCGTCGTCGCATGCGCACGGGTCTACGCTCCCCAGGGTCGGGGCCGATGCCCGGCCGTACAATCGACCTCGACCCGCGGGAGCCTCTGCTTGAGCCCCGCACCCCGGCGCCACACCCTCGGGAGGAGCTCGGACCAGCGTGAAGCGGATCGGCATCCTGACGGGGGGCGGCGACTGTCCCGGCCTCAACGCGGCGATCCGGGCCGTCGTACGCAAGGCCGTCGGCGCTCAGGGGTGGGAGGTCCTGGGCTTCCGCGACGGCTGGCGCGGAGTGATGGGCGGCGGCGTCCAGCCGCTCACGGCCGAGTCGGTGCAGGGCATCCTGCACCGCGGCGGCACGATCCTCGGCAGTAGCGGCTCGAACCCGTACCTCGAGGGCGGCGTCGAGCGGCTCCGGGACGCGTTCCGCGACCTCGCGATCGACGGGATCATCGCGATCGGCGGCGAGGGCACGCTGGGGGCCGCGGCGGCGCTGACGCAGGACGGGCTGCCGGTGATCGGGATCCCCAAGACGATCGACAACGACCTCACGGGGACCGACACGTGCATCGGGTTCGCCACCGCGGTCCAGGTGGCGACCGACGCGATCGACCGCCTGCACACGACGGCGGAGAGCCACGACCGCCTGATGATCGTCGAGGTCATGGGCCGCAGCGCCGGGTGGATCGCGATCGAGTCCGGGATCGCCGGCGGCGCCGACGTGATCCTGATCCCCGAGAAGCCGTTCGACGTCGGCGAGGTGGCCACGCATCTGCGCCGGCGGCACCTCCGGGGTCATTCGTTCTCGATCGTCGTCGTGGCGGAGGGTGCTTCTCCGGTGGAGGGGACGATGGACATGCCTGAGTACGCCGTCGACGAGCGCGGGTTCACGAGGTTCGGCGGGATCGCCCAGACGCTCGCGCCGATTCTCGAGCGGGAGACCGGGTGGGAGGCCCGGGTGACGGTCCTCGGCCACGTGCAGCGGGGCGGCAGCCCGGTCGCCGCCGACCGGATCCTCGCCACGCGGTTCGGGACGGCGGCCGTCGACCTCGCGGCGAACGACGGATGGGGGCGCATGGTCGCGGCCAGGGGAGAGGACATCGTCGACATCCCCCTGGCCGACGCGGCCAAGGCCCGCTCCGTGCCCAAGGAGCTCCTCGAGGTCGCCGAGGTCTTCTTCCTATGAGCGGGAGGTCGCGCACATGAAGGTCGGGATCCTGACGGGCGGGGGCGACGTTCCCGGTCTGAACGCGTGCATCAAGGCCGCGACGATGCGGGCGGTCGAGGAGGGACACGAGGTGGTCGGCATCCGCCGCGGGTGGGGCGGCCTGCTGAACTGCGATCCCGACGACGTCGAGTCCGTCGCCGCGAACATCGTGACCCTCGATCCCGCCGCCGTGCGCACGATCGACCGGACCGGTGGCACGGTCCTGCACACCTCGCGGACCAACCCCGCGAAGGTCCGGGCGTCGGAGGAGCCCTCGTTCCTGGCCGACGGGCGGGAGGGGGACGAGCGGCGCGACCACACGAACCACGTGCTCAAGGTGCTCGCCGCCCTGGGGATCGAGGCCATGATCCCGATCGGCGGGGACGACACGCTGTCGTTCGCCCTGCGCCTGCACGACGAAGGCGTGCCCGTCGTGGCGATCCCCAAGACCATGGACAACGACGTCCACGGCACCGACTACTGCATCGGCTTCTCCACCGCCGTGACCCGCACCGTCAACTTCATCCACCAGCTCCGGACGAGCGCCGGCTCGCACGAGCGCCTGGCGGTGGTCGAGGTCTTCGGGCGCTACAGCGGCGAGACGTCGCTCGTGTCGGCCTACCTGTCCGGCGTGGAGCGCGCCATCATCTCGGAGGTCCCGTTCGAGATCGAGCGCCTCGCGTCGCTGCTGATGGACGACAAGCGCCGCAACCCGTCCGGCTACGCGATGATGACCATCTCCGAGGGCGCCACGGTCGTCGGCGGGGAGATGGTCCTCGGCGGCAAGGAGGACGCCTACGGGCATCGCAAGCTCGGCGGCGTCGGGCAGCTCGCCGGGGAGCTGCTGCACGAGATCACGGGCGAGGGCATCATCAACCAGCAGATCGGCTACCTCATGCGTTCGGGCTCGCCCGACTCGCTCGACCTCATGGTGGCGATCAACTACGCGGTGATGGCCGCCGACCTCCTGGTCCAGGGGCAGACCGGCCGGCTCGTGGCGCTGCGCAACGGCAACTACGCGAACGTCCCGATCGACGTGACCCGCCAGGGCGTGAAGCGCGTCGACGTCGGCGCGCTGTACGACGTCGGTCAGTACCGGCCCAAGATCCGCCACGTCGACGGCAAGCCGATGTTCCTGTACTGACGGCGCCCGGGCGTTCGGCGCGCGGCCCATATACTGGCCCGACCGTGATCGAGTACCGGGTCGACCTGCGTTCGGACACCGTCACGAAGCCCTCGCCGGCCATGCGCCGCGCCATGGCCGAGGCCGAGGTGGGGGACGACTGGTTCGGGACCGACCCCACCGTCAACCTGCTGCAGGAGCGCGCGGCGGAGGCGGTCGGCAAGGAGGCCGCGCTCTACGTCCCGACGGGGACGATGGCCAACCAGATCGGGCTCCGCCTGCACTTCCGGGGGACCGGCCACTTCGTGGTCGCCGAGCGTTCCTCCCACGTCGCGTCGACCGAGGTCATGAGCTCGGCGGTCCTGTCAGGGATCGCGTTCCGCCCGGTGGCCGGGGACGATCGCGGTCGGATCTCCGCCGAGCAGGTCGCCGCGGCGCTGGAGGAGGACGAGCCGTACGGCGTCGAGGTCGTCGACCTGGTGAGCGTGGAGAACACGCACGGGCACTCCGGCGGCACGGTGATGGCGGTCGAGGACCTCCGCGCGATCCGCAAGGTGGCAGAGGAGGCCGGTGTGCCGATCCACATGGACGGGGCCCGGATCTTCAACGCCGCCGCGGCGACGGGGCTCGACGTGAGCGAGTGGACCCGCGAGGTGGACACGCTCATGTTCTGCGTCTCCAAGGGGCTCGGGGCGCCGGTGGGCTCGCTGATCTGCGGGCCGGCCGAGCTCATGCCCGAGGCCCGTCGGCTGAAGATCCTGTTCGGGGGCGCCTGGCGGCAGGCCGGGGTGCTCGCCGCCGCGGGCCTGGTCGCGCTGGAGGAGGGTCCGAATCGCCTGCACGAGGACCACCGCCGGGCCCGGCGGCTGGCCGACGCGCTCGCCGAGATCGTCCCGGGTGGGATCGATCCCGTCTCGGTTGAAACGAACATGGTGTATCTCGACACGGAGCCCCTGGGGATGACCCCGCTCGAGGCGATCAAGCGCCTCGAGGGCGAGGGCGTGGGGGCCACGCTCGTGTCCGGCAAGGTGCGGATGGTCACCCACGTCGACATCGCCGACGACGACGTCGAGACGGCGATCTCGGCGTGGCGCGCCGCCGTCGCCGGATGAGGAGGACACCGTGAAGCTGTTCGGACCGAAGCACCCGGAGGAGGTCGCCAAGCGGATCCCGCCGGGACAACGACTCGTGAAGACCTGGCCCGTGCTGCACTACGGGCCCATCCCGACCTCCGACGGAGCGAGCTGGGATCTCGAGGTCTCCGGGCTGGTCGAGGAGCCCTTCACGCTGACGCTGGCCGAGCTCAAGGCGCTCGGGCCGCAGGACGTGACGGCGGACATGCACTGCGTCACCGGTTGGTCCACGCTCGACAACACGTGGACGGGCGTCCCGTTCCGGGTCCTCGCCGAGCGGGCGAGGCCGCAACCGGATGCGAAATGGGTGATCGCGCACTGCGAGTACGGCTACACGTCGGACCTGTCGCTCGACGCGATGATGGACGACGACGTCCTCGTGGCGTGGGCCCACAGCGGCCAGGACCTGACGCCCGACCACGGCTACCCGCTGCGCCTGGTCGTCCCGCAGCGCTACGCGTGGAAGAGCGCCAAGTGGCTCCGCGGGCTCGAGTTCTCCAAGCACAACACGCGAGGCTTCTGGGAGGTGCGCGGGTACCACATCCACGCCGACCCCTGGCGCGAGGAGCGGTACAGCTACCAGGAGGGCCCCCGCGCCGAGCTCGAGGCGTGAGCCGCCGGCGCCCCCTCGTGTGATCGACCTCTAGGACGCCAGCGACCGGATCCTCTCGAGCTCGAGCCGGCGGCGCTCGCCGGAGGCCGGGGTCTCCACCACGAGGGACAGATCTCGGACCTCGGGCCGGTGCAGGATCGCCGCGAAGCCGGCCGGGCCGATCGAGCCCTCGCCGACGACCTCGTGACGGTCGCGACGCGAGCCGCGACCGTGCTTGGCGTCGTTGAGGTGGATCAGCGCCAGGCGGTCCGCGATCCCGGCCGATCCGAGCTCGTCGAACAGCGCGTCGACGCCGGGCGGCTCGTCGAGCGCGTAGCCGGCGACGAACAGGTGACAGGTGTCGAGCACGAGGCCGAGGCGATCGTCGCCGACGGCCTCGAACAGGACGGCCGCCTCGCCCACGGTGGAGGCCACGGCGCCGCTCGTGGCGGCCATGAGCTCGACCAGCAGGCGGGTCTCGGCCGGCGTCTCCGCCAGGACCGCCCGCAGGACGGTCGCCGCGCGCTCGACCGCCGCCTCCGGCTCGCCCGGGCCGCCGGAGCCGGCGTGGACGACGAAACCGCCGGCCCGCAGGACCCCGCACGCGCGAACGGACTGCACGCACAGGCTCGACGACTTCTGCAGGAACTCCGGGTTCGGCGAGGCGATGTTGACGAGGTACGGCGCGTGGACGAACAGCGGCCCGATCTCGCCGGCGCGCCACTCCGCGCCGAACGCCTCCGCGGTCTCGAGGCGGGGGCCGGACCACGCCCGCGGGTTCGAGATGAACAGCTGCGCGGCCTCGGCGCCGATCGCCCGCGCCGTCTCGACGGCGGTGCGCAGGCCCCCGGGCGTCCGGAGGTGCGCGCCGATCCTCACGCCACGTAGATGTGGACGACGTCGCCGGCGTGGACCGTCGCGCCCACGGCCGGCCTCTGGTAGACGACCGTGGCCCCGGGCGCCCGGACCAGGACGACGTCGACCTGGAGGCCGAGGTCGGTCAGCTGCCGCACGGCGGCGTCCTTGGACAGGCCGACGACGCTCGGCATGGGGAACTCGGGCGGGCCGAGCGAGACGACGATGGCCACGGTGTTCCCGGGCTGCAGGTCGGTTCCCTTCGGGGGATCCTGCGAGATCACGGAGCCCCGGGGGACCGTGTCCGAGTAGTCCTGCGTGACCGAGACCTCGAACCCGGCGTCGGTGAGCTCGGCCGTGGCGTTCTCCTCGGTCATCCGCAGGACCTTGGGAACCGAGACGGGGAACGGTCCCTTGCTGAGCACCACGTCGATCTCGCTGCCGAAGGGCGCCTGTCCCTGCGTTCCCCGGTCGAACTCGACGATCCGGTCGATCGCCACCTCGTCGCTGAAGTGGTGGCCCACGACGCCGAGCCGTAGGTCCGCGTTCCGCAGGAGCTGCCGGGCCTGGGGGAGGGTCTTGCCGAGCAGGTTCGGGACGTCCACCGGCAGCGGGCCGAGCGAGGGGATGAGCGTGACGCGGTCGCCCTCGTGCAGCGTCGCCCCTTCGGGCGGCTGGACGCGCAGGACCGAGCCCTCCGGAACCCGGGTGGAGTAGTCGCCCTCGCCGAGGCGGACGACGAGGTCGAGACGTTCGAGGCGCGCCTGGGCCTCGTCGACGGGCGTGCCCACGACGGCCGGCACGTCGACCTGGTGCGGGATCAGATAGGTCCACGCCCCCCACGCCGCCGTCCCCATCGCCAGGAGCGCGAGCACGATGCCGAGGACCCACCGAACCCTCCGGCGGCGGGTGCGCGTTCGCTCGCGCCGCTGCGTGCGGGGGACCGTGACCGTCTCGGCTCGCGCCGGCCCCGGCGCGACGGGATGGACGGTGATCTCCGGGACGAGCGTGCCCACGCCCTTGGCCGGCGGAAGGGAGCGGCGCTCGTCCTCCAGGTCCCGTCGGGCCTCGGCCGCGGACTCCGGCCGGAGCTCCCGGTCCTTCTCCGTCATCGAGGCCACCCAGCCGTCGAGCCCCGGGGGCACGGCGGGGTTCCTGGCCGATGGCGCCGGCACGCGGTCGTGCAGGTGCTTGTAGGCGATCGCCATCGGGGTCTCGCCGGTGAAGGGGAGACGGCCGGTGAGCAGCTCGTAGGCCACGATGCCCAGGGAGTAGAGGTCGGTCCGCGGGTCGGCCGGCTCTCCCTGGAGCTGTTCGGGCGCGAGGTAGGGCACGGTGCCGGTCACGGTCCCGGCCTCGGTGATCTGGGCGTCGGCGTACGCGCGGGCGAGCCCGAAGTCGGCCACCTTCACGACACCCTCGCGGGTGATCATCACGTTCTCTGGCTTGATGTCGCGGTGGACGATGCCCTTGCGGTGCGCGTGCTCGAGCGCGGACAGCACTTGGAGCAGCACGTCGGCGGCCTGCGCCGGCGCCAGGAGACCCTCGGCGTTCAGGATCTCCCGCGCGCTCTGGCCGCGCGCGTACTCCATGACCATGTAGTAGAGGCCGTCGACCGCTCCCCAGTCGAAGACGGCGACGATGTTGGGGTGCGACAGCCCCGCCGCCGCGCGCGCCTCGCGCCGGAACCGGTCGACGAACCCGCCGTCGGAGGCGAGCTGCCGGTGCAGGATCTTGATGGCCACGTCGCGTTCGAGCACGGCGTCGCGGGCCAGGAAGACCTGGCCCATCCCACCGGCGGCGATACGATCGACCACGTGATACCGGCCGTCGAGCGTCGTCAGCTCGAAGTCGAAGGCGGCGCGGCCGTTCGGCCGGCCGGGGATCGTGCCTCTGGAGATGGTCGCCTCCCGTTGACTCGGTGCCGTTGCGGGCTGCTGGCTGGGGGCCGGGGGCGCGTCCGAGCACCCATCCTAGGACATCCCGGGCGGGGAACGAGGTAGGCGCCCGTGGGCGTTCCCGAGGGCGCGGCCGGCGATCGGGACGCGTTCGAGCGGATCGAGCGAGCCGTCGCGCAGGGCCGTACGGACCTCGGAGCGCTCGGCTTCTGGCGGCTCCTCGCCGAGGTCAAGGCCGACCCGGAGCGCGCCGCTCGGGCGGCCGAGGTCGCGGGCCGGATCGACCGCGCGGCGTTCGAGCGGGCGGTGTCGTGGCGGGTGCCGGTCTGGGTCGGCAACGGTCTCCTCGTCCTGGGGACGCTGGCCGGCGCGGGTGCCGTGGCGCTGGCGTTCCGCACCACGTCGGAGCCGGTGGCGGGCCTCGCCCTGCTCGTCGCAGGAGGCGTGTGGTCGGTCACGTTCCACGACCTGGCCCACTGGCTGGTCGGGCGAGCGGCCGGGATCCGGTTCACCTCCTACTTCGTGGGATGGAGGCCGCCGCCGCCCCGGCCCGGACTGAAGACCGACTACGCCACGTACCTGCGCGTCTCGCCCACGGCCCGGGTGTGGATGCACGCCTCGGGCGCGATCGCCACCAAGGTGGCGCCGTTCATCGCCCTGGCGTTCGTCCCGGCCACGGACGCGCCGCCGTGGGCGGGGTGGGGGTTGCTCGGCCTGGGCATCGTGGAGCTCGCCACCGACGCGCTGTTCTCCGTGCGCTCCAGCGACTGGAAGAAGGTCCGGCGCGAGCTCCGCCTGGCGCGGCGTGTGGCCGGGCGTCGCTGACGGCGTTTGCGGTTATCCTGCGCCTCGGCATCACCGGGGAGCTCGGGCGACCGGGCTGAGAGGCGGGTTGGGTTCGGGGCCACAAGGCCCGGGAATCGGCGCCCGCGACCCGACGAACCTGAACCGGGTAACGCCGGCGGAGGGAGACGATGGCGACCTTCGACCACGGCTCGTTGCGGCTCTGCGTCGTGACCTCGAGCGGCCTCGTGCCCGGGCGGGATCACCGCGACGTGGCGCTCGCGGCGCTCGAGGGCGGTGCCACGTCGATCCAGCTCCGGGCCCCGGAGCTCGACGACGATGCGCTCCGGCCGCTCGCGGCGGAGCTGGCGGAGCGCTGCGCTGGCGCCGGGGTCCTGTTCGTGGTGAACGACCGGGTGGAGGTGGCGGCGGCCGTCGGCGCCGGCGCACACGTGGGACAGGGCGACGAGCCCGGAGGCGCGCGGGCCGCGATCGGCGAGGCCTCGGTGCTCGGCATCAGCGTGGCGACCGTGGAGGAGGCCCTGTGGGCCGCGGCGGCGGGGGCCGACTACCTCGGTGTGACGGTGTGGGCGACGCGCACGAAGCCGGAGGCCACGCCGCAAGGCATCCACGGGCTCCGGGCCGTCGTCGACGCCACCCCCTTGCCGGTGATGGCCATCGGCGGGATCGACGCGCTGAACGCGCGCGAGGTGATCGAGGCTGGCGCAAGCGGCGTCGCCGTGATCTCGGCGGTCGGCGCGGCCGCCGATCCGGTCGGCGCCACCCGGGAGCTGATGGAGGCGGTGCGCGGCGCGCGGATGGAGGAGCGATGACGGAGCAGCGGACGGGCAAGGCCACGGCGGAGATGTTCGAGCGGGTGATCCTGCGCCGGCTGGGGGCGAGGGACCCCGACGTCCTGGTCGGACCGCGCCACGGCGTGGACGTGGGGGTCGTTCGGGTCGCGGACGGCGTGGCGATGGCGCTGACGACAGACCCCGTGTTCGTCGTGCCGGCGTACGGGTGGGAGCGCGCCGCGTGGTTCGCCGTGCACATCCTGGCCTCGGACGCCGCCACGAGCGGCCTGCCGCTGCGATGGATGGCCGTCGACCTGAACCTGCCTCCGGAGATCACCGACGACGAGCTCACGTCGCTGTGGGACGCGTTCCACCGGGCGTGCGAGGGGATCGGGGTCGCCGTGGTGACCGGGCACACCGCTCGGTACGACGGCTGCGCCTGGCCCATGGTCGGCGGCGCGACGTGCATCGCGTCCGGGCCGCAGGACCGCTTCGTCACCCCCGAGATGGCCTCGGTGGGCGACCGCGTCATCGTGACCAAGGGCGCGGCGATCGAGGCCACGGCGCTGTTCGCCGCCACGTTCCCGGACCGCCTCGCCCGCGGCGTCGGCGACGACGTCGTGAAGGCCGCGGACGCGCTGTTCGAGCAGATGACGGTCGTGCCCGAGGCGACGGTGGCTCGGGAGTTCGGCCTCCGAGGCGACGGCGTGACGTCGATGCACGACGCCACGGAGGGGGGAGTGCTCGGCGGTCTGGCCGAGGTGGCGGCGGCCTCGGGGGTGGGCATGCGGGTCGACCTGGCCCGCGTGCCGGTCCGCCCGGAGGTCAAGGCGGTCTGCGACCACACGGGCATGGACCCCTACGCGTCGATCTCCGAGGGGACCCTGATCGCGACCGTGGTGCCGCAGCGCGCCGAGGCCTTCCTGTCCGCGCTGGCCGCCGCGGGGATCGACGCCGCCGACGTGGGACTCGTGACCGAGGCCGCGTCCGGCCGTGTGCTCGTCACCGAGGAGGGCGAGCGCCCCCTCGAGCATCCGGGTCTGGACCCGTTCTGGGGCGCGTTCGGCCGGTGGGCCGAGGAGGCCGCCGGGATCGCCGCGGCCGGCTGAGACCCCCGCGGCAGGACCGTCACACGTAATCCCGAGGGGGACGCGCACGGCGAGCCTTCGCGGGGAGGAACTCCTCGGCCAGGACGGCGTACCGGACGTGGTCGCGCCACCTGCCGCCGATCTTCAGGTAGCGCGGGGAGTAGCCCTCCCGGCGGAACCCCAGACGCTCGACGAGCGCGATCGAGCGGTCGTTGCCCGGTTGCACGTTGGCTTCGACACGGTGCAGCCTCATCGGGCCGAACGCCTCTCGGAGGACGAGCCGAAGTCCCTCGGTCATGTGTCCCCGGCCCTCGAACGGGGTGAACGCTGCATAGCCCAGATACGCGCTCCGGAAGTCGCCGAGGACCATCTGGCTGAGGTTGGCCATCCCCGCGATCGCGTCGTCCTCCCGCCGCACTACCAGGAACAGCGCGTTGGTCGGTGACTCGGCCCTCGCGACGAGCTCGGCGAAACGCTCCCGCGTCTCGGGAGGACGGATCCACCGGCCGTGCAGGGCGCGGCTCGCCCGGACGCGCGCGATGAACGCCTCCTCGTCGTCGCGACGCAGAGGGCGGATCCGCACGCGGAAGGGCGAGTTCGGCATCGCCGGCAACGGTACCCGGACCGTCGACCCGGAGGCCCACCCGCGACCGGATAGGGTTCGGCCGTGGACGTGGTGACGGTGGGGGACGTGATGCTCGACGTGCGCGTGCAGGCCGAGGCGCTCGAGGAGGGCGGCGACGTGCACGGGCGGGTCCTGGTGCGCCCGGGCGGGAGCTCCTCGAACGCCGCGGTCTGGGCGGCGCACGCCGGGGCCCGGGCCCGGGTCCACGGGCGGGTGGGGGCCGACACGGCCGGGGCCCTGATCCGCGACGAGCTGATCCACCGCGGCGTCGAGCCGGCCCTGGTCGTCGACCGGGATGCGGACACCGGCACGATGCTCGTCGTGCACGAGCCCGGGGAGCGCTCCATGGTGGCCGACCGCGGCGCGAACGGCCGGCTCGGGCCCCGCGACCTGCCCGAGCGGTTGGAGGCCGCCGCGGTCCTCGTCTCCGGCTACCTGCTCCTGTACGAGCCGACGTTCGCCGCCGCCAGGGCCGCGCTCGAGCGGGCCTCGGCCCGCTTCCTCGCCGTCGACGCCGCGTCGTGGCCGATGCTCCGCGACTTCGGTGTCGATCGGTTCTTCGACGTGACGGCCGCGGCCAACACGATCTTCCTGAACGAGCGGGAGGCCGAGATCCTCACGGGCCGCCGAGGGGAGGACGCGGCGGACGCCCTGTCGGACCGGTTCCGGGTCGTCTGCGTCAAGCTCGGGGAGGCCGGCGCGGTGATGTCCTGGGAGGGTCTCGTGATCCGCTTCGGGGGCACCACGATCCGCGAGGTCGACCCCACGGGCGCGGGGGACGCGTTCGACGGCGTGCTGCTGGCGCAGCTCGCGGCGGGTCGCTCGCCGGGCGACGCGCTGCACGCGGCGTGCCGGGCGGGGGCGGTCGTCGCGTCCAGCTACGAGACGTGGCCGGAACGCCGGTCCGAGGTCGCGCCGGGATGACCGTCTCGCCGTCCGAGGAGGTCGAAGGGGCGCTTCGGGGCGACGGCGCGGTCGTCGCGCTCGAGACGAGCGTGGTCGCGCAGGGCCTGCCCCCGCCGCGCAACCTCGAGTGCGTGGAGCGCATGTCGGTCGCCGTCCGAGCGGCCGGTGCCGTCCCGGCCTGGATCGGGATCGTGGACGGCCGGGTCCGGGTCGGGCTCTCCGAGGCCGAGCTCCGGGCGTTCGCCGAGCCGGGAGCCGCGGCGAAGGTGGCCCGGCGTGACGTGCCGTTCGCCGTGGCGGGGGGCGGCCTCGGCGCGACCACGGTGTCCACGACGATCTGGGCGGCGAGCAGGATCGGGATCATGGTCGCCGCGACCGGGGGGATCGGCGGCGTGCATCCGGGGACCGGCGACGTCTCGGCCGATCTCGTCGAGCTCTCTCGGACCCCGATCGTGCTCGTGTGCTCGGGGCCGAAGTCGATCGTCGACCCGGTGGCCACGGCCGAGCGCCTCGAGGAGCTCGGCGTCGCCGTCGTCGGCTACCGATGCGACCGGCTCCCGTTCTTCGTCGCGCTCGATGCCGGGGTCGAGCTCGACCAGCGTGTCGACGACCCCGCGTCAGCAGCCCGGCTCGCGGCCGCCCTGCGTGCGACGGGGGCGCCGGCGGGGATCGTGATCGCCAACCCGGTCCCCGACAGGGTGGCGATGGACGGCGCCGAGGTGGCGCGGGCGGTGCGCGAGTGCGAGGAGGCCGCGACTCGGGACGGCGTGCGAGGCAAGGCCGTGACCCCGTTCCTGCTCTCGTGCCTCGCCGAGCGGACCGGCGGCCGGAGCCTCGAGGCGAACCTTGCGCTGCTCGAGTCGAACGCTCGGCTGGCCGGGGAGATGGCTAGCGCAGCCAGGTCTTCGCGATCGCCTTCGTGAAGTACCAGGCGTAGCGGAGCGACTTCGGCTTCTTCGACTCGCCGCCGCGGCGCGTGAGGAACGTGACCGGGACCTCGACGATCCGCGCGTGCTGGCGGAGCGCCTCGATCGTCACCTCCGACGTCCAGAACTGGTCCTGCTCCAGGATCAGCTTGCGCAGGGTGTCGGCCCGCGTGGCCCGGTAGCCGCTCGAGATATCGGTGACCCGCTGCCCCGTCAGGAGCGTCACGACCCACGAGAAGAAGTGGACGCCGAGGTGGCGGACCCACGGCCCTCGTTCGTAGTCGCCGAGCATCCGCGATCCGTTCACATGATCGGCCTGGCCCTCCACGATCGGCTTGATGAGGGTGGAGAGCTCCTCCGGCTGGTGCTGCCCGTCCGCGTCCATCGAGACGACGATGTCCGCGCCGAGCCTCAGCGCGATGTCGTAGCCCACGCGCAGCGCGAGGCCGCCCCCGCGGCGCACCGGCAGGCTGGTCACCAGGGCGCCGGCGGCCCGTGCCACCTCGGCGGTCCCGTCGTCCGAGCGGTCGTCGACCAGGATCGGCACGACGACGTGTCCCTCCACCTCCGACGGCATGGCGTGGATCACCGCGCCCACGTTCTCGGCCTCGTTGTAGGCGGGCGAGATGACGACGATCCGCTTGCCCTGGGGGATCTCCGCGGCCCGGTCCCAGTCGAAGGCGGACTGGCCGATCGATTCGACGAGCAGCCGGACGTTGCGCTCGGTCGTGTCGACGTAGGACTGCATCCGCAACAGGAGCAGGAACAGGATGGCCACGGCCACCAGCAGGACCGCGGTGAGCCGGAGCCCCGTCCCCGGCTCGAAGTTGAAGGTCTCGAAGATCGGGTTGAACAGGTTCGGCGCAACCGCCAGCAGGATGACCCCGGCGGCGATCGCGGCCGAGATGATAAGGCTCAGGCGGCTGATGCCCCGCCGCCGGTAGCGCGCGATCGAGGCTGCGAAGAACGCCACCGCCAGCAGGGCACCGATGGTGCGGAGCGCGACCACGTCAGGTGGGCGAGCCCTCGCGGACGCGGCGCCAGCGCGTCGCCGGCATGATGTGGTCGGGGATCACGCGATCGCGGTAGCGCTCGATCGCCGCGAACATCGATTCGATGAGGGTCTCGGAGAGCAGGTGGGGCTGCAGGCCGAGGTCGAGCAGCTTGGTGTGCGCGGCGTGGTAGTAGTGGTCCTCGAGCTCGACCCGCGGGTTCTCCAGGTGCTCGACCTTCACGTCGATGCCCACCTCAGCCCCGGCCTTGCGCACGTGCTCGGCCAGCTCCATGATCGAGAACTGCTCGGTGAACTGGTTGAAGACGCGGTACTCGCCGGCCTCGGGCGGGTTGAGCGCGGCGAGCTCCACGCACTGGATCGTGTCGAGGATGTTGAGGTAGCCACGCGTCTGCCCCCCCGTGCCGTACGCCGTCAGGGGGTGGCCGATCACGGCCTGGAGACAGAACCGGTTGAGGGCCGTCCCGAAGACCTCGTCGTAGTCGAACCGCGTGAGGAGGCGCTCGTCGAGCATGGTCTCCTCGGTCTCGATCCCGTACACCACGCCCTGGTTCAGGTCGGTCGAGCGAAGTCCCCAGATCCGGCAGGCGAAGTGGATGTTGTGCGAGTCGTGCACCTTCGTCAGGTGGTACATCGAGCCGGGGAGCTTCGGGAAGGGCAGCGTGTCGCTGCGGTCCTTGTGGCGGATCTCGATGAACCCCTCTTCGATGTCGATGTTGGGCGTCCCGTACTCGCCCATCGTGCCGAGCTTGACCAGGTGCGCGTCGGGCGCGAGCTCGGCCATCGCGTAGAGCACGTTGAGGGTACCGACGACGTTGTTGGTCTGGGTGAACACCGCGTGAGCGCGATCGATCATCGAATAGGGCGCGCTCGGCATCTCGCCGTAGTGGACGATCGCCTCGGGGCGGAACTCGGAGAAGACCCGCTGCACCACGGCCCAGTCGGTGAGGTCGCCTTCGGTGACGCCGATCTCGAGACCCGTGACCTCGCGGAAGGCCTCGGCGCGAGCCGGCAGGGACGCCCCGATCGGCGTGAGCGAGTCGGTGCCGGCCTCGGCGTGGGCCTTGCGGCGCAGGTAGTCGTCGATCGCGTGGACCTCGTGGCCGCGCCGGGCGAAGTGCATCGACGTGGGCCACCCGAGGTAGCCGTCGCCGCCGAGGATCAGGATGCGCATGATCGCCTCTCTCGCAGGTGGTGGAGAGCGGCCATCCTAGCAACGCGGCCCGCAGGTCCGGCTCAGGCCAGCGCCGCGAGCTCCTCGAGGACCCGGTCGACCTCGGCCGGCGTGTTGTAGTGCGTGAAGCCGATCCGGACCGCGCCGCCCGTCTCCTGCAGGCCGAGCCGCTCCATCACCTCGAGCGCGTAGTAGTTCCCGTCCCACACGAACACACCGCGCTCGCCGAGGGCCTTGGCCGTCTCGGCGGGATGCTGGTCGCCCACGCGCACCGCGAAGGTGGGGGTGCGCTCGCCGATGCGATCGACGTCGGCGATCCCGTACAGCCGGACGCCGGGGACCCGGCGGACGCCCTCGAGGAACCGGCGCGCCAGCTCCGCCTCCCACGGGACGATCGCTCGCGCGAACGCCTCGCCCACCGCGGCCCTGCGGTCGGAGGCCGCGCCGGCGAGGCCGGCCAGGTAGCCGACCGCGGCGATCCATCCGGCCATGCCCTCGTGGTTCTGGGTCCCCGTCTCGAACGCGAACGGGAGCTCGTCGCTGGCCGGCCGCACCTTGTACGGCATCAGCCGGGAAAGCAGCTCCCGGCGCCCGAACAGGATCCCCAGGTGCGGGCCGAAGATCTTGTACGGCGAGCAGGCCACCAGGTCGGCGCCGATGGCCCGGACGTCGATCCGCCGGTGCTGCGCGAGGTGCACGCCGTCGCACGCGACGATCGCCTCGGTCCGCTCGTGGACGAGCCGCGTGAGCTCGGCCGCCGGCGTGATCGTCCCGACGGCGTTCGAGGCGAGGGTGAACGCGACGACCTTCGTGCGGTCGGACAGCGCGGCCTCGAACGACCCCAGGTCCAGCGTGACATCGTCCTCGATCAGATCGACCCACCGGACCTGTGCCCCGGCGTCCTCGGCCGCGAGGACCCACGGCCGAACGTTCGCGTCGTGATCGAGCCGCGTCACGACGACCTCGTCGCCCGGTCCGAGCGTTCGTCCGATCGAACGCGAGATCGCCAGCAACAGCGTGGTCGCGTTGGGCCCGAACACGACCTCGTCCGCGTCGGCGTTCAACAGGTCGGCCGCCGCCCGATGGGACTCGGCGACCACGTCGTCGGTCTCCTGGCTCGTGGCGAACGCGCCGTGGGTGTTCGAGTTGCTCCGGCCGAGGTAGCCGGCCATCGCTTCGATCACTGCTGCCGGGACCTGCGAGCCGCCCGGCGCGTCCACGAACACGATGGGGCGTCCGTCCATCTCACGAGCGAGGGAAGGGAAGCCCGCCCGGACACCAGAGAGGTCCATCGCCGCCTAGACTCGCCGACGCGCCCGCTGCCGACAACCCCGGAGGTGACCGTGCGGTTCGGACTCGACGTCGCCCAGCACCAGCTGACCTGGGAGGAGATCCTCCGCCGGACCGTCTTGGCCGAGGAGGCCGGGTTCGACGGCGTCTGGGTGTTCGACCACTTCACCGCGCTGTACGCGGATCCCGACGGGCCCTGCCTGGAGGGGTGGACCCTGCTCGCAGCGCTCGCCGCGGCCACGTCACGCATCCGGCTGGGAACGCTCGTCACCGGCATGACGCATCGACACCCGTCGGTGCTGGCGACCGAGGTCGTGACGGTCGACCACGTGAGCGGAGGTCGCGTCGAGTGCGCCGTGGGTGCCGCGTGGAACGTCGAGGAGCACCGGGAGCTGGGGATCCCGTTCCCGTCGACGAGGGAGCGCATGGAGCGGCTCGAGGAGGGCGTGCAGGTCCTGCGACTCCTGATGAGCGGCGAGCGCGCGTCGTTCGACGGCCGGCACCACCGCCTCGATGCCGCGCTCTACCGTCCCGCGCCGGTGCAGCGGCCCACGCCGCCGATCTGGATCGGCGCCGCGGGACGGAGGCTGGCCCTTCCCATCGTCGGCCGCCGCGCGGACGTCTGGCACACCTACGGCGGCAACTACGGCGCGAAGTGGGATGTCGTCCGTCGAGCCGCGGAGAAGGCGGGACGGGATCCCGCGTCGATCCTGCGCGCCTCGAGCCTGTCGATCAGCGAGCCGTGGGATGTGGTCCGCCGGGCGTTCGACGCCCACGTCGCGAACGGCGTCTCCTACCTCGTCGTGGAGTGGCCGAGCGAGGGTCGGGGTCGCCTCGACGAGTTCGTCGAGCGCGTCATGCCGGCGCTCGGAGGCTAGATCCGGTCCCAGCCCGGCGGCAGGACCGGGGCAAGCCAGGACGGGTCGGGGCGCCAGTCGGCCCACTCGCGGTCGAAGGGCGGCTCGCGCTCGAGGACCCGGCGCAGGCCGGCCTCGCCCTGCATCCGGAACGCCTCGGCGTTGGTTTCCGTGTAGACGCCGAGCGCGATGCCCTCGGCGACGTCCTCCTCGTCCTTCCATCGCCACGACGACCGGTCGGGCTCGATCACGACGTCGAGGTCGTGGTCGAGGGTGTCGAATCCAACCTCGGAGCGCCGCAGCGGCGCCTCCACGTTCACGTACCAGCTCCGCGGCCGCCATCGCTCGTCCCAGAAGTGGAGCACCGCGTGGCCGGCCCCGGGCCAGGCGAACGACAGGACGTGCGCCTCGGACCACCGTCGCTCGACGAGCGTCCACTCGGCGCCCGGCGCCTTCAGCCGGATCGCGCCCTCGTGCGACGGCGGTCCGAACCACGTCGTCCCGATCGGGATGTAGAACATCCAGCCGTCGTCGTCATCGAGCGCCACCGTGACCGGGCGCGCCGCCCAGATCCGGCCCCAGAGCACGTCGCGCAGCGCGACGGCCTCGCCGGGCTCGAATCGGCGCACGGCCTCAGGAGACCCGGGCCGCGAACGCCGCCTGCGCCGAGTGCAGCAGGCCTTCGGTGCGATCCCGAAGGGCGTCGACCTCGGCCCGCAGTCCTGCGGCGACGGACTCGTCCTTGAGACCGGCGGCGTTGATCGCGACGTTCGCCAGCGCCGAGTGCGCCGCGGCGTGCAGGACGTGCGCGGCCGAGACGCCGTCGGAGGCCGCGTTGGCGTTGCCGAGCTCGGTCACGGTCTTCGCCACCTCGATCAGCGCGGCCGCCCGTTGGGCCACCTCGAGCGGGACCCGCGCCGCGCCCTCGTACGCCCGCTGGATCGCGGCGCTGCGCTCGGCCCGCTGCCGGTCGTCGTCCTTCGGCAGCCGGAACGCCGCCATCACGTCGTCGAACGCTGCGGCGTCGCGGTCGGCCAGCTCGAGGAAGGCGGGGCGGGCCGCCTCGGCCTCCTCCAGGTACGCGCGCATGCGGGGCTCGACGTCCTCGTACGCCTCCTTGCCGATCGTGAGCCGGCACACCATCGAGATCAGGGCCGCGCCGGCCGCGCCGCTCACCGCCGCCACGGAGCCGCCGCCCGGGGTCGGCGAGTCCGAGGCCAGGCCGTCGAGGAATCCCTCGATCGTCCGCGAGCCCACACCCTCCTCGTTCACGAGGGCCTCCAGGATCTGCGTGCGTGCATCGAATCCCTCCAGTCGTAAGTGGTCGGGGTCGCCGGGGGCGAGCGCGGCCCGCGGGACGAGGCCGACGATCTCCGAGGAGACGATCCGACGGCCCCGCTCCCCGGCCAGCCTCGCCACCTCGTCGAACGCGGTGCGCGCGGACGTCACGTCGACGTCCACGAGGTTCATCGAGACCGTGACGCCGCCGCGCTCGGGGACCTCGAAGCCGATCGCGCGGACCGCCGGCAGCCCGCCGCTCGACTCGCGGACCGCGCGCGCGATGTCCTTCGCCTCCTCGACGGAGCCCTCGAGGTAGACGTTGAACGCCACGAGGGGCTTGCGCGCGCCCACGGCGGTCGCGCCGGCCTGGCCGATGCGAGCGGGCCCGAAGTCGGGGAGCCGCTCGCCGCGCTCGACCGCCTCGCGAAGGCCCTCGAGCTCACCGCGTCGGACCTCGGCCAGGCTGGCGCGCTCGGGCGTGAGGGCGGCGCGGTCGTACAGGTACACGGGCAGGTCGAGCGTCTCGGCCAGCTCGGCTCCGAACGCCCGGGCCAGCTCGACCACCTCGTCCATCGAGATCCCGCGTAGCGGCACGAACGGGATGACGTCCGCGGCCCCCATCCGGGGGTGGCCGCCCGAGTGGCAGTCCATGTCGATCAGCTCGACCGCCTTCGCCGCGCCGGCGAGGGCGCTGGCGCGGACGGCGTCCGGCGAGCCGACCACCGTGGTGTCGAGGCGGTGGTGCTCGGCGTCGGCCTGCCGGTAGACCAGGCGCGCGCCCCGGACGCTCGCCAGCGCGTCGCAGATCGCGTCGATCACCTCGGCGCGGCGGCCCTCGCTGAAGTTCGGCACGCAGACGACGAGCGCGTCGGGGTCCATCGCCGCGACAGCCTATCGGCCGGGCGCGACGGATAGGATGCCGGCCGATGGTCTCGGAACCGCGCGTCGTCCCGCTCCACGTCGCCGACGTGCACCTGCCGGAGGGGGAGCGGTGGCCGGCGGGCAAGCCGTTCCCGATCCTGGCCCACGCCGTCACCCATCGCGACGGCGTCTTCCTGTTCGACACCGGGATGGGCGGCGGCAATGCGGAGGTCGAGGAGCTCTTCTCGCCCGAGCGGTACCCACTGGAGGAGGCGCTCGCGGCGCACGGCATCGAGCTGGGGGACGTGACGGCCGCGGCCAACTGCCACCTGCACATCGACCACGGCGGTCAGAACGGGCTCCTGCCCGGCCGGCCGATCTTCGTGCAGCGGGCCGAGTGGGCCATGGTGCACGAGCCCGACTACACGGTCCCGGAGTGGGTGGACGTGCCCGGCCTCGCGTATGAGGTCCTCGACGGCGAGACCGAGGTCGCGCCCGGGATCCGGGTGGTGCCGACGCCGGGGCACACGCCCGGCCATCAGTCGCTCGTGATCGAAGCCTCCTCCGGCAGGGTCGTGATCGCGGGCCAGGCGGTGCTGACGGTCGCCGAGTGGGAGGGCTCGACCGCGGCGACCGAGTCGGGCCTGCCGGCCGAGGGCGAGGACGGGCGCGAGGACTATCTGGCCTCGGTGGGGCGCCTGCGCGGCCTCGACCCGATCCGCGTGCACTTCGTCCACGACCCCACCGTCTGGGAGGCCCACACGTGAACGCTCTGGAGCTGGCTCGCTCGTTCGTCGAGGACACGGTCCGACCGAATCTCGAGGCGTGGGATCAACAGGCCCGGTATCCGCGCGACGCGGTGCGAGCGTCGGGCCTCACCGGACTGTTCGCGCCGGCCGAGTGGGGCGGGCTCGACCTGTCGTACCGCGAAGGCATGGACGTGTTCGAGGAGCTCGGCCGGGGAGACGCCTCGCTCGCGTTCTCGATGTCGATGCACAACGCGGTGACGGCCAACGTCACCCGTTCCGGCGACGAGGAGCTCGTGGGCGCGTGGGGCCGGCGCCTGACGAGCGGAGAGGCCCTCGGCGGCTTCTCGCTCACGGAGCCCCAGGCCGGCTCCGACGCCGCAGCGCTCACGACGCGCGCGGTGGAGACCACGGACGGCTGGCGCGTGACCGGGCGAAAGGCGTGGGTGTCGCTCGCCGGCGAGGCCGACCTGTTCCTCGTCGTGTGCAAGACGACGGGGGAGCCCGGCCACCGGGACATCGCGATGCTCGCCGTCGAACGGGAGTCGGACGGCGTCTCGTTCCCCACGATCTACCGCAAGGCGGCCTCGGACTTCCTTCCGATCGGTGAGATGGCCCTGCAGGACGCGCCCGCACGGATGTTCTCGCCCCCGGGGCAGGGCCTTCGTGCCGCGCTCGGCGCCATCGACGTGGCGCGGTGCGACATCGCGGCGATCGCGAACGGCCTGCACGCCGAGGCGCTCGACGTGGCGCTGCGGCACGCCCGCGATCGAGCGCTGCTCGGCGGGCGGGTGCTCGACCAGCAGGGGATCCAGTGGGCGCTCGCCGACGCCGAGACCGACCTCGTCGCCGGGCGGTTGCTGACGCGGCGGGGGGCCGAGCTCCTCGGGACGCCGGAGGGATCGGTCGCCGTCGCCCACGCCAAGCGGTTCTGCCCGGATGCGGCGCTCCGGGCGGCGCTGCTCGCGAGCGAGGTGCTCGGCGCCTACGGGTGGCTGCTCGACCATCCGCTGGCCCGGCTCGTCGCGCTGGCGAAGATGCTTCAGGTCGTCGACGGCACCACGGAGGTCCAGCGCGTCGTAATCGCGCGAGACCTGACCCGCCGCGCCGAGGGCCTCTAGCGAACCTCGGCTTGACCCCTGTCGGAGCCCGGGTGTACGGTTCGATCTCTCCCTCGAACATACGTTCGATTCCTTCGCGGGAGGTGGTGACCGGGGGTCGAGGCGGCGCATGTCCAAGCGCTACGACGAGGAGGTCGAGGTCCGGGTCGAGCAGGACGCCGGCATGCCCGCGGCGTTCGTCTGGCGGGGGCGGCGCTACGAGGTCGCCGACGTGATCGGGCGGTGGCGGATCGAAGGACGGTGGTGGGCCGACGGCCGCGACCGCGAGTACTGGCGCGTCGAGGCTCGCGGCGGTGCGGTGTGGGACCTGTACCACGACCGGCTGGCCAGCCGGTGGCACCTGGAGCGGTTGTGGGACTGAGTGGACGTGGATCACGCGTTCGTCCACCTCGACGTCCGGTCCTACTTCTCCATTAAGGAGGGGGCGTTCTCGCCCGAAGCGCTGGCGCGCCGGGCGGCCGAACTCGAGATGCCGGCCGTGGCGCTCACCGATCGCGACGGCCTGTACGGCGCCGCGCGGTTCGTCGACGCGTGCGGGCGCGAGGGCGTCCGCCCCATCCTCGGGTCCTCGCTCACCGTGCGCGAAGGCGGGACGCTGCCGCTGCCGCGGATCGGCCGGAAGCCGGCCGACGCGAGCGTGCTCGTCCTCGCCCGGGACGCGACGGGCTACGCCAACCTGTGCCGGCTCGTCACCGACGCGCACGTGGCCGGCGAGCGCGGTGACCCCTCGCTCACCCCCGAGCAGGTCTGCGCGCACGCCGGCGGCCTCGTCGCGCTCCTCGGGCCGGCCTCGCCGCCCGGCGAGCTCGCGCACGCCGGGCGGATCGACGCCGCCCGCCGCGCGCTCGACCCGTACCGGGAGGCGTTCGGCGACCGACTGTTCGTGGCGGTCCAGCACCGCCTCGAGGAGGGCTCGCCGCGTGAGATCCGGGCCCTGCTCCGGCTGGCCGAGCGCGCCGAGGTCCGCCCCGTGGCGACGAACCCGGTCCGCTACCTCGTGCCCGAGGACGCCTTCCTCGCCGACGCGCTCGAGTGCATGCGCGAGCTCGTGCCCGTCAACCGCACCAACGTCTCGCGCCGCAACGCCGAGGGTTGGCTGAAGCCGGCCGCCGAGATGCGCGCGCTGTTCGCCGAGCGCCCCGACCTGGTCACCACCACGCTCGAGATCGCCGAGTCGTGCCGCTTCGATCTCGGCCTTCGCACGGTGCGGTTCCCCGACTTCCCAACGCCGGCCGGCCGCTCGGCCTCGAGCGTGCTCGCCGAGCGCTGCTGGCGCGGCCTGAAGCGCCGGGGGATGCGAGCCACTTCCGGTGTGAAGGACCGGCTGAACCACGAGCTGGCGATGATCCACCGGCTTGGGTACTCGGCGTACTTCCTCACGGTCGCCGACATCGTGGCCGACGTCCGGGCCATGGGGATCCGGTGCGCGTGCCGGGGGAGCGCCACCGGCTCGCTCGTGTGCTACCTGAGCGGGATCTCCGACGTCGACGCGGTCCGCCACGACCTGACGTTCGAGCGGTTCCTGAACCCGATGCGTGACGAGCTCCCGGACATCGACGTCGACGTCGAGTCGGCCCGGCGGGAGGACGTCTACGACATGGTGCTCTCGCGCTATGGCGACGACCGGTGCGCGTGCGTGGCGATGGTGGACACGTACCGCGCCCGGGCCGCCGTCCGCGAGGTGGGCAAGGCGCTCGGGCTGCCCGAGACCGAGGTCGACACCGTAGCCAAGGCGTTCCCCCACATCGGCGCGAAGGACCTGCAGGCGGCGATCGAACGCCTGCCCGAGCTGGCGGGCTCGAACCTGAACGGCGGCCAGCTCGGGCTGCTGTTCCGGGTGGCCGAGCGGCTCGACGGCTTCCCCCGCCACATCGCGCTCCACCCCTCGGGCATCGTGCTCTCGAACGACGAGCTCACCACCCGGGTCCCGCTCGAGCGTTCCTTCCAGGGGTACCGGGTGATCCAGGCCGACAAGGACGACGTGGAGCTCCTCGGCTACCTCAAGCTCGACGTGCTCGGCGTGCGGATGCTCTCGTCGATGCGCCATGCCCTGGACGAGATCGCCCGTACCGAGCACCGCAAGGTCGACCTCGACCGGATCCCGCTCGACGACGAGCCGACCTTCGAGCTGATCCGGGCCTCCGACACGCTGGGGTGCTTCCAGATCGAGAGCCCCGGCCAGCGCGAACTCCTGCAGAAGCTCCAGCCCACGCGGTGGGAGGACCTGATCGTCGACATCTCGCTGTTCCGCCCCGGGCCGGTGAAGTCGGACATGATCAACCCGTTCCTCCGTCGGCGCCACGGCATGGAGCGCCCCACGTACGCCCACCCGGCGTTGCGGCCCGCGCTGCGGGAGACGTTCGGCGTGATCGTCTACCACGAGCAGGTCATGCGGACCCTCGCCGCCATCGCCGGCTACAACCTGACCGAGGCCGACTTCATCCGCCGCCACCTCGGCCGCGACGACCTGCTGCCGAAGCTCCGCGAGGACTTCGTTCGCCGCGCGAGCGCCCGTGGCATCCCCGATGACGTCGCCGCCGGGGTCTGGGGCGACGTGGCCGAGTTCGCGAGCTTCGGGTTCTGCAAGGCCCACGCCGCGGCCTTCGCCGTGCCGACGTACCAGTCCGCGTGGCTGAAGACCCACTACCCGGCGCACTTCCTCGCCGGGGTCCTCACGCACGACCCGGGCATGTACCCGCGACGGCTGATCCTGGAGGACGCACGGCTCCACGGGATCCCCATCCTCCCGCTCGACGTGAACGCGTCGGAGCCGGAGTACGTGGTGGAGGGGGTCGCGGGGGAGCCGCGTCCGGTCGCGGCGTCGGGGAGGCGCGCTGAGGTCGGGGGTCCGGACCGGGCTGCTCGTCTCCGCCTTCGCCAGGGGTCCGTGCTCCTCGACGCCCGTCGGCTGCGGCTCCGCTCGACGACGCCCGGTCCGGACCCCTCCCCGCGCGCCGTCGCCGACGTCTCGACCGACGTGGAACGCCCCGCCTACGGGATCCGACTCGCGTTGCAGGACGTGCACGGGATCTCAGACGGCGAGATCCGGTCGATCCTCCAGGCCCGCGCAGATCGTCTCTTCCGCGACGTGGGCGACTTCCTGCGTCGCACCTCCGTGTCTCGGCCGGTCGTGGAGGCGCTCGCGCACGCCGGTGGGTTCGACGCCATCGACCGCGGCACCCGCCGCGACCGCCTCTACACCGCCATGACCACCGCCCCCCAACGCGAAGGCGACCAACTCACCTTCGACGTCCACCAACCCCCGCGAACCGAGGAGCCCGCCGGCGGTGACCCGCGGGTCACGAGCCGGAGTGAATCCACGCGGGAGCGGCCCACGGAGCGAGGAACGGACACGGCAGGTGGCGGGGATGCCGCGGAGGGGTCGGGGAGGAGGAGCGAAGCCCGACGGCACCATCTCGAGCACGAGCCCCTGGGCGAAGCGACGAAGGAACCGCGACCCCGCAGCGGCATCCCCGCCACCACCCCGGCGATCTCTCTCCCCGAGTACTCCGACGCCGAGCGTGTGAGAGCCGAGCTCGAGGTCCTCGGCCTCGACGCCAGCCGCCACCTCGTGAGCTTCTTCGAGCCCCTGATCGCCGACCTCGGCGCCACGCGCGCGGGCGACCTGTGGCGCTGCCGCGCCGGCGAGCGCGTGATGGTGGTCGGGGTGAAGGTGGCCTCACAGACCCCGGCGATCAAGAGCGGCCAGCGGATCATCTTCCTCACGCTCGACGACTCGACGGGGCCCGTCGAGGTCACCGTGTTCGAGAGCGTGCAGCCCAAGGTGGCCAAGACGGTCTTCCACTCGCTCGTCTTGGCCGTGGCGGGGACCGTTCGGCGGACGGGCCGAAGGGGCGCGTCGGTGATCGCGGAGGACGTGTGGGACCTCGTCGCGCTGCATCGCGCCAGGCTCGAGGGCCGTCTTTCCGAGGCGCTCGCGCACGAGGGGCCGGGCGGGTCGGGGAGGGTCCCGCGGAAGATCTGGCATTCGAGCGGAGGGTCGGCCGGCCGATGACCGCGCAGCGCACCGCGGGGGTACGCTCGGCCCCGATGCCCTCATCGCCGATCCTCGAGCCGATCCTCCACGTCGACCTCGACGCCTTCTACGCATCGGTGGAGGTGCTCAAGGATCCCGCCCTCGCCGGCCGGCCGGTCGCCGTCGGCGGTGCCGGGACGCGCGGCGTGGTGATGTCGGCCTCGTACGAGGCGCGCGCGTACGGGATCCGCAGCGCGATGCCCGCCGTTCGCGCCCGGCGCCTGTGCCCGGACGTGGTCTTCGTCCCCCCCGACTTCGAGTCCTACCAGGCCCACTCCAACCGATTCCGCGAGGTCCTGTTGGCCGTGACGCCCCTCGTCGAGCCGATCTCCCTCGACGAGGCGTTCCTCGACGTCTCCGGTGCCTATCTGCTGTTCGGGGAGCCGGCGGCGATCGGGGAGCGGATCCGGCGCTCGGTGCACCAGGAGGTGGGGGTCTCCTGCTCGGTCGGCGTGGGGCCCTCCAAGCTCGTGGCGAAGCTCGCGTCGCGCCGGGCCAAGCCCGACGGCCTGGTGTCCGTGCCGGCCGGCGAGGTCGAAGCCTTCCTCGACCCGCTGCCCGCCCGGGCCATGTGGGGGGTCGGTGAGAAGACGATGGAGATCCTGTCTCGACTCGGCGTGCGCACGGTCGGCGATCTGGGCCGGACGCCGCCCGTGGTGCTGGCCAGGCTCATCGGGGACCAGCACGCCCGAGACCTCATCGACCTCGCCCGCGGCCTCGACGTCCGCGCCGTGGTGCCCTACGAGACCCCGAAGTCGGTGAGCCACGAGGAGACGTTCGACCGAGACCTCGACGACGAGGGCGAGCTCCTGCGCGAGATCCTGTCGCTCTCCCAGCGGGTGGGGGCCCGCCTGCGGGCGGACGGGTACCGGGCCCGAACGATCACGCTCAAGGTCCGCCTGGCCAACTTCACGACGCTCACCCGATCGCGGACGATCGACCCCCCGACCGACGTGGCGGCCGACCTCTACCACGTGACCTCCGAGCTGTTCCGGGCGCTGCCGGGCGCGCGCCGCCGGATCCGGCTCCTCGGCGTGGCGGGCACGGGACTGGTCGCGGCGGGGGAGGAGCAGCTGGCCCTGCTGCGGGGCGAGCGGTGGAGCGACGTCGAACGGGCGGTGGACCGGATCGAGAAGCGGTTCGGCCGGGGGAGCGCGATGCCGGCCGCCCTCCTGGATCGGCAGAAGGAGCCGGGGAAAGGAGCAGGCCCCAGGCTCTTCCCGAACGCAGGGGCGTTTCTATAATCGGAACCGACGGACGGAGGAACGCAGGGCCCATGCCACTGTCACCGGACGAGCAGCGGATCCTCGAGGAGATCGAGCAGCGCCTGTCCGAGGAGGATCCCCGTCTGGCCGAGCAGGTCAGCCGGACGTCTCTCTACACGCACCTGGCGCGTCGGATCCGATGGTCGTCGCTCGCGTTCCTCCTCGGGTTCGTCATGCTGCTCGCGTTCCCGGCGTCCATGTACGTCGCCGTCGCTGGCTTCGGCGTCATGCTCGCGTCGTCGCTGTTGATCTACCGGTACCTGAAGCAGCTCGGGCGCGACCAGGTCCGCGCCATGCAGCAGCAGTCGGGGCGGTTCTCGATCGCCGGGTTCCTCGTCCGCCTGCTCGGTCGCTACCGCGGACCGCAGCAGCCGCAACCTCCCGAGCCCTGACCCGAACGCGCGCCTCGCGTTCCCGGACCCGATCGTGAGAATCGTTCGGCGCCTCTCCCTGCGCGCTTGCCAGGTGTGAGTCCCGCGCAGTACAACAGGTCTCACCTTCCCCGGGGGCGTGACCGTCAACCGCACGTCGAACCTTCCCTCGACGACGCTGGCGAGTCGCAGTGTTGGTGTGGGTGTGGCGAGGTCGGGTCTCGGAGGGCGCGCGTTCTCGATGGAAGGGTTCACCGCACATCAAGCGACGAAGTTCACGGGCTGCACGCCGCGACAGCTTCGGTACTGGGATCAGATCGGGTTGGTCAGACCCTCGGTCCAGGGCACCGGGGGTCGCCCCGGCGTCCCTCGGCTGTACTCGTTCCGCGACATCGTCGCGCTGAAGGTGGTGAAGTCCCTTCTCGACAGCGGGATGTCCCTGCAGCGCGTTCGCCGGGCGTGGGAGTACCTCAACCGTCGGGCTCACCTCGACCGCCATCTGTCCGAGATCAAGCTGATCACCGACGGCGTGAGCATCTTCAAGGTGGCCCGCCGCAACGGGGAGATCATCGACGCCCTTCGCGAGGGTCAGCTCGCGTTCTTCGTCGCGATCGACGAGATCGCCACGGGCGTGGAGTCGAAGGTCGGCCAGTTCCGGGAGGATCGCGATCGCTTCGTTCGCGCCCTCCGCGAGGCGGCCGCCCACGCCCAGACGGGTTCGTAGAGCTCAGAACCCCGGGCGGTACGTCCCGACGATGCGCCGGCCCCACCCCGCGTCCTTGCGCAGATCCGCGATGGCCTCCCGAGCGTCGGCCACGGCGTGCTCGGCGTCGTCCCTCGACGGCGGATCCGGCGCGTAGGCCGCGCGAGCCGTGACCCGGGCCAGGCGCGACAGGTGGCCGTTCGAGAACGTCACGGCCGCCGAGAGCCGGGCGCGGTGCTCCTGCACCGTTTCGCCCTCGCGGCGACCCAGGCCGAGATCCGCCGCCTCACCGTCGAACACGCGGTAGGCGGCCAGGGCCAGCTCTCGCGGGTCGCGGCTCCGTCGCAGCGTGCGGCGCCGCCACACCCACTTCGTGACCGGCAGGAAGACCAGGACCGCCCCGAAAAGGACCGCGAGCCCCAGGAGGATCCACCGGTACGGGATCGAGTACCCGTCCCGAGCCGCCTGCGCCCCCGGTCCTGCCCGGATGCCGCCCAGGAAGCCCGGCGGAAGCTCGGCGGCGCCACCCCGGACCCGCCCCACGTCCTCCGCGTTCCGGCAGAGCTGTGGCGGCAGTCGAAGCCCCTCGGCCGTCGTACACCCCCCGCCCGACTGATCGCCGTTCAACCCGCCCCCGGCGACCTCGCCGCCGGCGCCGCTCGCCGAACCGTCCTCGCTCGGCGCGGTGGGGTCCAGGTAGGTGCCGGGCCCGCCGGCTGGGTTGGGCCGGCCGGGGGTGGGCTCGAACGGCAGCCACCCGAAGGCGGGGAAGAACACCTCGACCCACGCATGGGCGTCCTTGCTGGTCACGACGTAGGTGTCCCCGTTCGCGGTCCCGCTGCGGAACCCCACCACCACGCGGGCGGGATACCCAAGCTCCCGCACCAGCACGGCCATCGCCGTGGCGAACTGCTGGCAGAAGCCCGTGCGAGAGCTCGTGAGAAAGCTCAGCAGGGCGTCGGCGTCGGAGACCGGCTCCACGTCCAGGCTGTAGGTGAACACCGAGGTGTCGGTGAGATGGTTCTGGATCGACAGGACCTGCCGGTACGGCGTCGCCTCGGGGCCGGCCCACCGCTGCGCGACCTCCCGGACCTGGGGGTCGACGCTCGCGGGCAGGAACGTGTAGCCCCCGTACTGCTCCGGAGCCTGGAAGCGGACGAGGTCGAGCTGCTCGGGCGTCGGCTCGACCACCCGGGACTCGACCGTGTACTCGAGGCCCTCGTCGAGGCCTCCGTCGTGGACGGCGGAGGCGAGGTCCGGGTTGTACCGGATCGGGTCGTCGGGGAACGTCACGATCTCGGCGGGATAGGCCATGGGGACCCACGGGTCGTGGATGTCCCGCAGGATCCGGTAGCGCTGGACGAGGGGCTCCGCGGCGACGGGCACGTCCACCGGCAGGCGGGCCGGGGACTGCAGCACCGCGCCCCGCTCGGCCCGGGGATCCGAGCTGCTCCACGTGGTGCCGTTGAACCGGTCCAGCGCGTACAGCCGCCAGTACGCGGGCCCGCCCGGCGAGGTCACCCGGAAGAGATCGATCGGCTCGTCCCGGTCGAGCTGCGCCTGGATCGAGACGAACGGGTCGAGGCCGACGCCGTCTCCCGAGGTCGAGAAGTCGACGAGGGCCTCGGACCGGAACCCCGGGAGGAGCCAGGGGACGAGCACGGCGGTCGCCACGGCGATCAGGGCGACCTGTCGCGCACCGCGGGAGGCCACGCTCGAGAGCCGGCGCCCCCGGATCGAGGACCAGATGGGCCCCCACTGGCGGACGCGCCGAAGCCCGTCGACGAAGACTACGCCGAGCGCCGCCACGAGGAACGCGATCGCGTAGATCGGCCGGGCCCCGTCCTCGAGCACGGTGTCCGCGAACCCCACCAGCGCCACGGAGGGAAGGATCGCCAGCAGTGGGCTGCCCGAGCGGATGGCCAGGGCGTGCGTGGAGAACGCTGCGGTCCAGATGGCCGTCACGGCGGCCAGGAGCAGCGGCGCGAACGCCGGCGTCGGCGCGACCTGGACCCGCGCCTGCTGGGCCACGAACTCCATGCAGCGCCCGACGGCCCGGAGCGTGCGCAGCGTGGGCAAGCCGTACCAGGCGGTCTGGGGGAGCACGATCCACGTCAGGGCGAACGCCAGGCCGACCAGGCTGACCAGCAGGGCGACGGCCAGGCCCCGGCGCTCGCAGAGCCCCGCCAACAGGATCGACGTCAGGGCCGCCGCGACGAGCTCCCACGTGGCGGCGTGCCCGACGAACACGCGGCCGAATGCCAGCCCCGTCACGGCCACGAGGCTCGCGACCGCGCCGAGCGCTACGAGCCGCTGACGACCAGTGGACGTGTCCTGCTGGCGTGCCATACCTCTCGCAATCTCGCCGAGGGTGGGAGCACCAGGATCTCCCAGCCCGAACGGGACATCGACAGCTGTGCCTGGGACGCCCGCCCCTCGAGCTGCGCCCGCCGGTCCGCGGGCAGGGTGTCGGGCTCGGTGGGGTGCACGAACACCCCGATCTTGGGACCGAAGGTCGCCCCCGTCCGGATCAGGGAAGCGAGTTCACCCGGCGGCGGGGGCGCGCCGACCACCACCAGGGTGGTGTCGCTGGCGGCCACCATCCGCAGCCGAGTCAGGCCGGAGGTGAGCGCTCGCGTGGTGTGGTGGGCCACGCCCGCCAGGGTCTCCAGCAGCTGCTCCTCTCCGACGCGCTGTGGCGGGAGCTGCGTCGTGGCCAGCTTGACCCCAAAGCCATAGCGCATCAGGAGGATGCCGACCGAGGCCGCGCACGAGACGACCTTCTCGAAGCACGCCCCGCGCGTCTGGCCGACGGCCGAGTCCCGCAGGTCGACGAACAGGACGGCGGTGGAGCGTCGCGTGGACTCGTCCTGGCGGATCATGAGCTCGCCGCTGCGGGCCACGCTCGCCCAGTGGATGCGCCGCAGGTCGTCGCCCTCGACGTAGGGGCGCATCGTGTAGAACTCGTCGCCGGTGCGGAACAGGTGCTTGGCCAGCGCGAGACCGCTGGTCATGCCGAACGGGGAGTCGGGTCCGCCGGTGAGCGTCTCGACCTCGGGCGCCACCACCAGGTCCTCGCGCTCGTCGAACTCGACCCGGAGCTTGGTGAGCGCGAACGGGTCCGATAGGTCCACCGAGAGCGGCCCGAGCGTGTACCGCCCCCGCTGCCGTGGCGTGAGCGAGTACCGCACCCGCTGCCGATCCTTGCCGGCGAGGGAGGCGATGACCAATCGGGCCGAGCGCCCGAGCGCCGGCGGAAGGCGGTCCTCGATGAGCAGGAACGAGGTCTGGGTGGGGGACTGGTTCTCCACCTCGAGCTCGACGTAGACGCGCTGACCGGGCTGGATGCGACCCTCGGACAGGCGGCGGCGGATCCGCAGCCGCTGGCGGCTCCACCTGGCGAACAGCGACGCCCCGAACGGGAGCACCACGAGACCGACCGCGATCATGTGCAGGGTGGTCGAGCCGAGAACGCGGCCGGCGGCCCACAGGGCGATCCCTGCGGCGAAGACGAGCACGCCGCGGCCGGAGGGCACGCTCAGGCCGTCCCGGTCACCGGCACCGCGACCTCGGAGACGAGCTCTTGGAGCACCGCCTGCGAGGTCCTGCCGCCCATCACGGCATCGGCCGTGACGATGATGCGGTGCGCGAGCACCGGGATGACCAGGGCCTTCACATCGTCCGGGACGACGTAGTCGCGCTCGCCCGAGGCCGCGATGGCGCGGGCGGCCCGAAGGAGCATGATCGAGGCCCGCGGGCTGGCGCCGAGGTAGACGTCCGGGTGTCGGCGGGTCGCCTCCACCAGGTCGACGATGTAGCGGCGGACGCCGGGAGCCACGTGGACCTGCCGCGCCTGCTCGATCATGTCCCGGACCTCGAGCGCGTCGGCCACCGGCGAGATGTCGGTCAGCGTCGAGTGCACCCCGTGCGTGGCCAGGATCTCGGCCTCCACGTCGGAGGTGGGGTAGCCGATCGCGATCCGCATCATGAACCGGTCGAGCTGGGCCTCGGGCAGGGGATAGGTGCCCTCGTGCTCGATGGGGTTCTGCGTGGCGATCACCATGAACGGCGCGCCGAGCTGGTACGTCTCGGTGTCGATCGTGACCTGCCGCTCCTCCATGCACTCGAGGAGAGCCGACTGGGTCTTGGGACTGGCCCGGTTGATCTCGTCGCCGAGCACAATGTTGGCGAAGATGGCGCCGGGTCGGAACTCGAAGTCCCCGCGCTCCTGGTTGAACACGTTCACGCCCGTGATGTCCGTGGGCAGCAGGTCCGGGGTGAACTGGATCCGGCGGAAGGAGCAGTCGATCGAGCGAGCGATGGCCTTGGCCAGCATGGTCTTTCCCACGCCGGGAACGTCCTCGATCAGGACGTGCCCCTCCGCGACCAGGGCGGCGAGGGCCAGGCGGATCTCCGGCACCTTGCCCTGGACGACCTTCTCGACGTTCTGCTCGATGTCGGTGAACCGCGCGGCGAACCGCTGCCAGTCGGGATGCGATCGCTCTCGGGCCTCCAACGGGACCTCCGGGAAGTCAGGGCCGGAACATCTTACCGAGGTGTACGTATCCGGCGGCCCGCCGGTTCCCGCGGGCCTGCAGCGCTTGGACCGACCCCGTTCCCGGGAGGTTCCCGGCCAGTCAAACTGTGCAGGCGGAGCCCGGAGCTCCCCACGACCGTTCCGATCCAACCGATGACGCCGGCTGGTGCCGTGACCACCAGGGTGTTGGCCTCAAGTAGCGCGAAGCGCGATAGGCCCCGATGAGGCTTCGCGAACGCGAAGCCTCATCGGCAAAGAAAAGAGAGAGCGGCGGTGGTGCACCCGATCGCTGGACGCCCCGCGCGGCCCCTTTTGTTCGCTACTCCAGGCGTCCTATCGAGCGCACGGCCACCGCCGCCTGACGAATCACAACATCGGGATTCGATCACATCAAGCACCCCAGCCGGGTTCTTGTGGTGCCTGCGCTACACTCGCCGGGACCCCTATGGGACGAGCACTGGTGCTCAACGCTTCGCACCAACCTCTCGCGGTGGTCTCTGCGCGGAGGGCGGTCGTGCTCGTCCTGAAGGAGAAGGCCGAGGTCCTGGCTTCGGACGGGCAGGTGTTCCGATCGGAACGACTGTCCCTCGATGCCCCCTCGGTGCTCCGTCTGCGGCAGTTCGTTCGAGTCCCCTATCGCGCGACCGCGCCGCTCACCCGCCGCGCCGTCTTCGCGCGTGACGATTGGTCCTGTCAGTACTGCGGCGCGCCGGCGGAGAACCTCGACCACGTCGTGCCGAAGTCTCGCGGCGGCACCCACACGTGGGACAACGTCGTCGCCGCCTGCCGCCGCTGCAACTCGAGGAAGGAGAACCGGCTGATCGAGGACGCCGGGCTCCGCCTCGCCCACCGGCCGGTGGCGCCGGCGGACGGGTTCCGACTCTCGCTCGGGCGTCTGGAGCCCGAGTGGGTGCCGTTCCTGGCCTGATCCTCGGCCGCATCCTTCGCCCGAACCCCACTGGAACCCCTCATTGAGGGCCATTTCTGCCATGACTCCTTGACGCAGTGGAGTGCAAGTGGCATAAGAGTGGAGCGCAGTGGAGGAGAAGGGGAGGACGCGTGGCCGAACTTCTCGGCACGCACAGCTATCAGCTCGACCCGAAGGGGCGCATCAGCCTGCCCGGCCGCTTCCGTGACGCCTTCGCCGAAGGTGCGGTGCTGACGCTGGGGCAGGACGGGTGCCTCTTCTGCTTCCCCAGGGCCGAGTGGGAGGCCCGGGCGGCCGAGGTCCGCAGCCTCCCCCTCTCCGACGCCGAGAGCCGGGCGTACTCGCGCATGTTCTTCGGTAAGGCGGAGGCCGTCGATCTCGACGCCCAGGGGCGACTGCTCGTGCCGCAGCGCCTGCGCGCCGAGGTCGGCATCCGCAAGGAGGCCGTGGTGCTCGGTGTCTTCGACCGGATGGAGATCTGGGACCGCCAGACCCACGAGCGCTACGAGTCGGGGCACGACGGCGCCTACCAGTCCGGTGCCCTCGCACCGGGGGGAACGAGAGGGGCAGCGGGATGAGGCAACCGCTCCACCATGAGGTTCGACAGAGCTTGTGGCTGATCGTGCTGGCCGCCGCCACGATGGCCGTGTACCTGGGCGTCGGGCTGCTGGCGGTCCGCGTCTTCGGATGAGGGCCGGGCCATGGCCGACGCCGGGCACGAGCCCGTCATGGTCGCCGAGGTGCTCCGTTTCCTCGGGGGCGGGGGAACCGTGATCGACCTGACCCTCGGCGCGGGCGGGCACGCCGAAGCCCTGCTCGACTCCGGCGTCGAACGCCTCGTCGGCGTCGATCGCGACCCCCAGGCAATCGAGCTCGCCACCGCCCGTCTGGCGCGGTTCGGCGAGCGGTTCCGCGCCGTCCGGGCCCGGTTCTCGAGCGTGCCCGCGGAGAACCGGGCGGACGGCGTGCTCTTCGACCTCGGCGTGAGCTCGATGCAACTCGACCAGGCCGAGCGCGGCTTCTCGTTCCGGAGAGAGGGCCCGCTCGACATGCGCATGGAGCCCGAGGGCGAGAGCGCCATGGACCTGGTGAACTCGGCGCCCGAGGACGAGCTCGCCCGGATCCTGTTCGAGTACGGCGAGGAGCGCCGCTCTCGCCGCGTGGCCGGCGCGATCGTTCGAGCCCGGGCCCGGGCGCCGATCGCGACGACCGACCAGCTCGCCCGTGTGGTCGCGGGCGCCCTGGGGGCGAACCGGGGCGGCCCCCACCCCGCTCGCCGCACGTTCCAGGCGCTCCGCGTCGCGGTCAACCGGGAGCTCGAGGAGCTCGCCGCCTCCCTGCCTCGGGCGGCCGATCTCCTCGCTCCCGGTGGCCGCCTCGTGGCGATCTCCTACCACTCTCTCGAGGACCGAACCGTCAAGCGCTTCCTCACCGGCCGACCCGATCTCGAGGTCCTCACGAAGAAGCCCCTGACCCCCTCGAAGTCCGAACGGGCGAGGAACCCGCGATCCCGCGCCGCCAAGCTCCGAGCCGCCCAGAAGCGGGAAGCGGCATGAGCCTCCCCGCCCGCCAGCTCCCCACCCCAGCCCCTCAGCGTCGAGCCCCAGCCAGGCCGACGAAGCGAGGAGACGGAGCGAAGCGCCCCCTGCGGAGCGAGGCTCCTCGGGGTACCACGCGAAGGCGCCGTAAGCACCAGCTTGGATTCGCCGTCTTCGCCTCCACCATCGTCGGCATGATGGTGCTCGCGATCGTCGTCCTGCACGTCCTGCTCGCCCAGCAGTCGTTCCGCATCGATGCCGCGGAGCAGCGCGTCGATGCGCTCACGCAGGCACGCCTGCGGCTGGTCACCGAGCAGGCCACCCTGTCCGCTCCCGGCCGGATCGCCGATTGGGCGTCCCGGCACGGCATGCGTCTCCCCGACGACATCCGGATCCTCCGCGCGCCGAACGGCCCGTCGGACCCGGCCGGGGCGGGCACCGCATCCGGGGACGAGGGATAGGCGATGCCGCGGCCTCCGGTCGGGCGCCTGGTCGCCCTGCTCTGCGTCCTGTCGATCGCCTTCGGAGCGATCTTCATCCGGCTGTCCGTGCTCCAGGTCAGCCAGGCCGCCGACCTGCAGGCCCGGGCGGCGAGCGAGCGCATCACCACCGTCGACCTCCCGGCCCAGCGCGGCCGGATCCTCGACCGGACCGGCGATCCGCTGGCGCTGTCGATGCCGGCGCGTGACGTCTACGCCAACCCCCACTTCGTCGTCGATGTGGAGGGGGCCGCCGCGAGGCTCTCGCCGGTGCTCGGGCAGCGCCCCCGCGCCCTGGTCGAGGAGCTCACCGCCGACACCACCTTCGTGTTCCTGGCCAGGCAGGTCGATCTCGACGTCGCGGATCGCATCGCGGACATGGACATCCCCGGGATCGGGTTCCTCCCGGTCAGCAAGCGCTACTACCCGGCCGGTCCCCTCGCCGGGCAGGTCCTGGGGTTCGTGAACGTCGACGGCGAGGGCATCGCCGGACTCGAGCTCCAGTACCAGAGCCTCCTGGCCGGGGTGCCCGGCGAGCGGAGCCAGGAGCTCGACCCCTCCGGACGTCCGATCGTCGGCGGCGTCGACGTCCAGCGGCCGCCGGTCGCCGGGTCCACGATCGAGACGACGATCGATCGCGAGCTCCAGTTCCAGGCGCAGGCGGCGCTGCGGGAGGCAGTGGAGTCCCAGCACGCGAGGGGTGGCACGGTCGTGGTGATGGACCCCCGCACCGGGGACGTCCTGGCCATGGCCAGCTATCCCTGGTTCGACCCCAATCACTTCTCGGAGGCCAACCCCGCCACGTACCGCAACCGGGCGGTCACCGACATGTTCGAGCCCGGATCGACGAACAAGGTGATCACGGCGGCAGCCGCCGTCCAGGAGCACGCGCTGCCGCTCGACCAGCGCCTCGCGGTGCCCTGGACGATGCCGGTGGGGGAGTTCACGATCCACGACTCCCATCCCCACCCGGTCATGCGCATGACGCTCGGCGACATCATCGCGGAGTCGAGCAACATCGGCGCCGTGCAGGTGGCGAACCTCCTCGGCGCGGGGGACATGGCGGCGTACCTGTCCCGATTCGGGATCGGACACCGGACGGGCATCGGGTTCCCCGGTGAGGCCGCCGGCCTCACGCTCCCGCTCTACGAGTGGACCGACACGACCCTGGCCACGAGCGCCTACGGCCAGGGGCTGGCGGCGACCCTGCTGCAGATGGTCACGGTGTACGCCACGATCGCGAACGACGGACGGTGGGTGCAGCCGCGGCTCGTTCGCGCCACGATCGATCCCGACGGCACGCGACACGTCGCGGCGCCGTCCCCGACCCGCCGGGTCGTCTCGGCCGAGAACGCCGACATGGTGAGCCGGATGCTCGCGTACGCCGTGGCCAACGGGACCGGGACGAACGCGCAGATCGCCGGATACCAGGTCGCCGGGAAGACCGGGACGGCGCGGATCCCCAGGTCCGATGGCCCCGGCTACCTCGTCGGGCAGTACAAGGCCTCGTTCATCGGCTACCTGCCGGCGAGCGATCCCCGCGTGGTGATCGCCGCGGTCCTGGACCGGCCGGCCCAGGTCTACGGCGGGCTCGCCTCCGCCCCGCTGTTCCAGCGGGTGGCCCGGGCCGCCATCGCCCGCCTCGGCATCGAGCCGGCCGAGCCCCTGCCGCTGCCACCTCATGCGCTGCCGGTCCCATGATCGGGCGCGCTCTGAGGGGCGGTGACCAGGCGGTAGGCTCCCTGTCCGTGGCCCCCCGCCCCCGCTCTGCGTCCCTGTCCGACCTGGTCGCGGACCTCCCCGACGCCGAGCTCCTCGGCGACGGTGCGGCAGCCGTGAGCCGGCTCGTCTACCGGTCCGAGGAGGCCGCTCCCGGTGCCCTGTTCTTCTGCATCCCCGGCACCCGCCTCGACGGGCACGACTACGCCGGTGACGCCGTGTCGCGGGGCGCGCTCGCGCTGGTCGTCGAGCGGCGACTCCCGCTCGACGTGGCACAGGTCCGGGTGGCGTCCGTTCGCGAGGCCATGGGACCGATCTCGGCCGCGTTCTACGGCCGGCCGGCGGAGCGGATGCGCCTGGTCGGCGTGACGGGGACGAGCGGCAAGACCACCGTGACGTACCTCCTCGAGGCCGTGTTCCGTTCGGCCGGGTGGAGGCCGGGGGTCATCGGGACGACCGGGGTGCGGATCGACGGCGACCCGGTGCCGCTCGCCCGGACCACGCCCGAGGCGCCGGACCTGCACGGCCTGCTCGCCGAGATGCTCGATCGCGGCGTCGAGGCCGTGGCGATGGAGGTGTCCTCGCACGGGCTCGAGCAGCACCGGGTGGGGGGCCTGCGGTTCGGGGTGGCCGTGTTCACGAACCTGTCCCAGGACCATCTGGACTATCACCCCTCGATGGAGGCGTACCTCGCCGCGAAGGCCGCGCTGTTCACGTCCGTCTTTACCGACCGTGCCGTGGTGAACCACGACAGCCCCGAGGGACGCAGCCTCGTCGGCCGGGTGCCGACGATCACGTTCGGGATCGACGGGGGCGCCGACGTGCGGGCCACCGAGGTCGAGACGACGGCGGAGGGGATCCGCTTCCTCGCCGACGGGGTCCCCATCCGGTCCGCCCTGCGCGGCCTCTTCAACGTGGAGAACTGCCTGGCGGCCTTCACGACGGGGCGGACCCTCGGTCTGGACGAGCGGGCCGTGGCCGAGGCGATCGGCTCGGTCCGGGGGGTTCCGGGCCGGCTCGAGTCCGTCGAGGCCGGTCAGGACTTCCTGGTCCTCGTGGACTACGCGCACAAGCCGGACGGCGTCGAGAAGATGCTGCGGACGGCGCGGCCGCTCGCCACGGGGCGGCTCATCGTCGTGCTCGGGTGCGGGGGGGACCGCGACCGGGGGAAGCGACCGCTGATGGGCAGGGCCGCCACGGCGAACGCGGACCTGTCCGTGATCACGAGCGACAACCCGCGCAGCGAGGACCCGCTGACCATCATCGCCGAGATCGTGCCCGGAGCCCAACAGGGTGGCGGCCGGTACGTGATCGAGCCCGATCGCCGCGCGGCGATCCACCTGGCGCTGGCCGAGGCGGGAGCCGGCGACGTGGTCGTGATCGCCGGCAAGGGGCACGAGACCTCTCAGGAGCTTGCCGACCGCACGATCCCGTTCGACGACCGCGACGTGGCCGTCGAGGAGCTCCGAGCGCTGGGCCGGGTGCCGGCGTGATCGCCCGGGCGCTGTCCGAGCTCGCGGCGGCCGTGGACGGCCGGCTGCGCGGCCAGGATCGGGTCGCGACGTCGGTGGCGACCGACACGCGACGGCTCGAGCCCGGCGCGCTCTTCGTGGCGCTTCGCGGTGAGCGGGCGGACGGCCACGCCTACGTCGGGGCCGCGTTCGAGGGGGGCGCCGTGGGCGCGCTGGTCGAGCGGCCCGACGGCGACCTCGGGCCGGCGATCGAGGTGCCGGACACCGGCCGGGCCCTGTTGGAGCTCGGGGCGGACGAACGCCGGCGCATGCCGACGGCGACGGTGGTCGGCATCACGGGGGCAAACGGCAAGACGTCGACGAAGGACCTCGCGGCCGCCGTGCTGGGGACGCGGTTCCGCACCCACGCCAGCCCGGCGTCGTTCAACAACGAGATCGGCGTCCCCATGACGCTGCTCGGGACGGAACCCGGCGCCGAGGTCGTGGTGGTCGAGCTCGGCGCGCGGCGGGAGGGGGACGTGGCGGCGCTCTGCGAGCTGGCCCGGCCGAGCGTCGTCGCGGTGACGAACATCGGGGTCGCGCATCTGGGGATCTTCGGTTCGTGGGAGGCGATCGTCCGTGCCGGCGCGGAACCGCTGGCGCGACTCGGCCCCGACGACGTCGCGATCCTGAACGCCGACGACCCGGTCGTTCGGGGGTACGAAGCGACGACGCGGGCCCGGGTCATCACGTTCGGGGTCGATGCCGACGCCGACGTGCGGGGATCGGGGGTCGCGATGGGCGACGACGGCCGGGCGAGCTTCACCCTCGAGGCCGGGGACGAGCGCGAGCGCGTCGAGCTGGCGGTCCCGGGCGAGCACATGGTGCCGAATGCCCTCGCCGCCGCGGCCTGTGGGACCGCGCTCGGGCTCTCGACGGCGGAGTGCGCGGTCGCGCTCAAGGGGGCGAAGGTCTCCGCGTGGCGGATGGAGACGTTCACGACCGCCGCCGGCACGACGATCCTGAACGACGCCTACAACGCGAACCCGGAGTCGATGGCGGCGGGGCTGAAGACCGCCCGGTGGATCGCCCGCGCCGGCCGGCTGGCGGCCGTCCTGGGGCACATGGCCGAGCTCGGTCCGATCGCGTTCGACGAGCACGAGCGGCTCGGCGAGCTCGTGGTCCGCATCGGTGTCGAGCGGCTGGTCACCGTGGGCGACGAGGCCGAGGCGATCGCGCGCGCCGCGATCCGCGAGGGCCTGCTCCCCGGCGACGTCGCCGTCTGCGCCAATGCCGCCGAGGCCGTGACCGATATCGAGTCGTGGGCTCGCGACGGCGACGTCGTGCTGATCAAAGGGTCCCGGGTCGTCGGACTGGAGCGCGTGGCGGAGGCGCTGCGATGAGACAGATCCTCATCGCGGCGGCCGTCGGGCTCGCGGTGACCCTGCTCGGGACGCCGTTCGCGATCCGCGCGTTCCGCCTGTGGGGCTGGGGGCAGCGGATCCGCGAGGACGGGCCGCACACGCATCTGGAGAAGATGGGGACGCCCACGATGGGTGGCATCGTCATGCTGATCGGCATCGTCGCGGCCTACCTGGTCACGCGCATCGTCTTCCACACGGTGACCGCGGCCGGCCTGGCCGTCCTGCTCGCGACGATCCTGTTCGGCGTCCTCGGGTTCGTCGACGACTACATCAAGGTCCGCCGGAGGCGGTCATTGGGGCTGTCCAAGACGGCGAAGTCGATCGGGCAGGCCGTGGTCGCGGTCGTGTTCGGGATCATCGCGGTCCAGGCCGCCGACGTCCCCACCGCCCTGTCGTTCGTGCGGGAGACGGGGTTCGACCTCGGCGTCGTGTTCTACGTGTGGGTGTTCGTGATCCTGTGGGGGTCCTCCAACGGCGTGAACCTCACCGACGGCCTGGACGGGCTCGCGTCGGGCTCGTCGATCCTGGTGCTGTCCGGCTACGTGTTCATCGCGTTCTGGCAGTTCCGGCACACGTGCGCGCTCGTCCCGGGAGACGCGTGCTACGGGGTCGATGTGAACGCCGCGCTCGACACCGCGATCATCGCCGCCGCAGCGGCCGGGGCGGCGGCCGGGTTCCTGTGGTGGAACGCGGCCCCCGCGCGCATCTTCATGGGCGACACCGGCGCGCTCGCGCTGGGCGGCCTCATCGGCGCGCTCGCCATCGTGACGAACACCCAGCTCCTGCTGATCATCCTGGGCGGCCTGTTCGTGATCGAGACCACCTCGGTGATGGCGCAGGTGATCGCGTTCCGCGGGTTCGGCCGGCGCATCTTCCGCATGTCGCCGATCCACCATCACTTCGAGCTGGCAGGCTGGCCCGAGTTCACGGTGATCGTCCGCTTCTGGATCGTCACGGGGCTCTGCGTGGCCGTGGGGATCGGCCTGTTCTACACGGACTTCGTGGCCCGCGGAGGTGGGACGGGATGACCGGCGCGTTCGCGGGAGAGCGGGCCGTCGTCGTGGGACTCGGCGTGGCCGGCGCCGCGGCCGCCCGCGTCCTGGCCGAGGAGGGTGCCCGGGTCTGGGTCACCGAGACCCGGCCCGACGTCGAGATCCCGGCGGAGCTCACGGCGCTCGGGATCGAGGTGGCCGCCGGAGGGCACGAGGTCGCCCACCTCGACGGCGCGACGCTCGTGGTGGTGAGCCCGGGCGTGGCGCCGAGCGCCCCGATCGTGGCGTGGGCACGGGAGCAGGGGCTGCCGGTTTGGGGGGAGCTCGAGCTCGGGGCGCGCCTGGCGCGCGCGCCGTACCTCGCCGTGACCGGGACGAACGGCAAGACCACAACGACCGGGATGATCGCCGCCTGCCTCCGCGCCGCCGGCGTCGACGCCGTGGCGTGCGGGAACATCGGGCGTGCCTTCCCCGCGGCCGCGCGCGAGGAGCACGAGGCGCTCGTGGTCGAGTGCTCCTCGTTCCAGCTCGAGACGCAGGTGACGTTTCACCCGCGCGTGTCGGTGCTCCTGAACGTCGCGGCCGATCACCTCGACTGGCACGGGTCCTTCGAGCGCTACGTGGCCGCCAAGGCCCGGGTGTTCGCCAACCAGGACGACGGCGACGCGCACGTCGGCAACCGGGACGACGGCCGCGCCGCAGCGCTCTCGCGGAGCGCGCCGTGCGCGACCACGTGGTTCACGCTCGGCGAGCCGGCGGATGGCGAGGTCGGGTTCGCGGGCGAGGCGATGCTGGCTCCGGGCCGGAGCGAGGAGACGATCGGCGCGCTCCCGTTCGACACGCCGGCGATGCGGGCCGACGCCGCCGCCTGCGCCGCCGCCTGTTTCGCGTTCGGCGTCGGGACCGAGGCGATCCGCACCGGGCTGGCCGCGTTCGTGCCGGCCCGGCACCGGGGAGAGAGGGTCGCCGTCGCCGGCGGCGTTCGGTTCGTCGACAACTCCAAGGCGACGAACCCCCACGCCACCCTGGCCGCGGTCGGCGCCGGGCGGGGGGTCGTGCTGATCGCCGGCGGAGACGCCAAGGGCGTCGACCTGTCGCCGATCGGGGCGCTCGCTGACCGGCTGGCCGGCGTCGTGGCGATCGGGGCCTCGGGGGCCGAGGTGGTCGGCCTGTTCGACGGGCGGGTGCCGACCCGCAAGGCGGGGTCGATCGAGGAGGCGGCGCGGACCGCCTTCGAGCTCGCCCCGCCGGACGGCACCGTGCTGCTCGCCCCGGCCTGTGCGAGCTGGGACATGTTCCGCGACTACGAGGAGCGGGGCGACCGGTTCGCGGCCGAGGCGAGGGCGATCGAGCGGGAGGTGCGCCGGTGAGCGCCGAGGCGCTTCCGGCTGGGCGCCCCCGGCATCTGCGGGTCGTCCGCGACCGCGTCGTCGGCGGGACGTCGCGTAGCCGGGCGGCCACGCGGCGGACGCTGGCGCTGCTCCTGGGCTCCACGGCGTTCCTCGTCGCCGGCGGCCTGATCATGGTGCTGTCCGCGAGCTCCATCTCGGCGTTCGCCGAACACGGCGATTCCTTCCGGTACTTCCAGCGGCAGGCGGCCTATGCGCTCGTGGGCGTCGGCGCGCTGTGGCTCACCTCGCGGATGCGCTACGACGTCTGGCGCCGGCTCGCGCTGCCGTTCCTCGCACTCACCCTGGCCATGCTCGTGCTCGTCCTGCATCCCGCCTCCGGGGTCGAGGTCTACGGCGCGTCGCGGTGGTTCCAGCTCGGCCCCGTGACGGTGCAGCCGTCCGAGATCGCGAAGCTGTGCCTCGTCGTGTTCGCGGCGGCCGTGCTGTCGAAGAAGTGGGGGAAGCTGGACGAGGTGGGCCACCTGGCGGTGCCGCTGCTGCCCGTCGGGCTGCTCGTGTGCGGCCTCGTCATGCTGCAGCCGGACCTCGGCACCACCGTGGTGATCGCGGGGTCCATCCTGCTGCTGCTGTTCGTGGCGGGGGTCCGGCTCCGGTACCTGACGGTGGCGGGCGTGGTGGGTTCCCTGGTGGGGATGGCGCTGATCCTGTCCGCCGACTACCGACGGGAGCGGTTCCTGGCCTTCCTGCATCCGTGGCAGGACGCGAGGGACAGCGGCTGGCAGCTCGCCCAGTCGCTGATCGCGTTGGGGTCCGGGGGGCTCACCGGCGTCGGACTCGGCGCGTCCCGCGCCAAGTGGCAGTACGTCCCGAACGCCCACACCGACTTCATCTTCTCGATCCTCGGCGAGGAGCTCGGGCTGATCGGCGAGGTCGTCGTGCTCGCGGCGTTCGCCGCCTTCATCTTCGCTGGGATCCGCATCGCCGCCGGCGCCCGCGACGTGTTCGGCCGCCTGCTCGCGGCCGGCGTCGTGTGCTGGTTCGGCCTCCAGACGCTCGTGAACCTGGGCGCCGTGACCGGGCTCCTGCCGATCACCGGCGTGCCCCTGCCGTTCCTGTCCTACGGCGGGTCCTCGCTCGTGGTCTCGCTGGCGGCCGTGGGCATCCTCGTCAACATCGCGCGCGCGCCGGCGCCGGCCGCACACAAGGGGAGGGCACGGGCGGCGTGAGGGTCCTGATCGCGGGGGGCGGAACGGCGGGGCACGTCTTCCCCGGCCTGGCGGTCGCGCGGCACCTCGCCGCTCTCGGCCACGACGTGCGCTTCGCCGGCACGGCGGCAGGCCAGGAGGCTCGTCTGGTCCCCGCGGCCGGGTTCGAGCTCGCCGAGGTCGAGGCGGCCCCGCTCGTGCGCAAGCTCTCCGTCCGCTCCGCGATGGCGCCGGTCGTCGCCGCGCGGTCGGTCGGCCGGTGCCGCCCCCTCGTCGAGTCCGCCGACGTCGTCCTCGGCATGGGCGGCTACGTCAGCGTGCCCGTGGCGCTCGCGGCGATCCGCGCCCGCCGCCCCCTGGTCCTGCACGAGCAGAACGCGGTTCCGGGGTTGGCGAACCGGACGTTGGCGCGCCCGGCTCGAGCCGTGGCCGTGGCGTTCGCGGCGGCGGCTCGGGGGTTCCCCCGGCGAGCCCGAACCGTGGTGACCGGCAACCCCGTCCGCGAGGACGTCCTGGCCGTGCCGGTGGAACGCGAGCGACTGGCGAAGGAGGCGGCGACCGAGCTGGAGCTCGACCCCGACCTTCGGACGGTCGTCGTCTTCGGAGGGAGCCAGGGGGCCCTGCACCTGAACCGCGCGTTCGTCGAGGCGGTCCGTGGCCTCGCCCGGCGCGACGTGCAGCTGCTGCTGCTGGCCGGACCCGCGCACGCCGACGCCATCCGGGCGGCGATCTCCTCGGAGGTCCCGGTGCGTGTGCTCGCGTTCCTCGAGCGCATGGACCTCGCGTACGCGATCGCCGACCTCGTGGTGGCGCGGGCGGGAGCGACCACCGTCGCGGAGGTGTCCGTCTGCGGCATCCCCTCGATCCTGATCCCGTATCCGTACGCGACCGGCCGGCATCAGGAGGCGAACGCTCGGGTGCTCCAGCGCGCCGGCGCCGCGTCGATCCTCATGGACGACGACCTGGACGGGGCGGTTTTGGCCGAACGCGTCGAAGCGATGCTCGACGACGAGGCCGGCCTGCGGGCGATGGGCCGGCGCGCAGCGGAGTGGTCCCGGCCGGACGCCGCGACGGCGGTGGGAGAGGTCGTGCTGAACGCGGGGGCGGCGGGATGAGCGCCTACGTGGCCCGGCCCGGGACGATCCCCACGCTCGACGTCCCGGACCTGTCGGCCGTGCGCCGCGTCCACATGATCGGCGTGGGCGGGGCCGGGATGCGGAACCTGGCCCGCCTGTTCCTCGCGCGGGGCATCGGCGTGACCGGTTCCGACATGAAGGACTCCAAAGGTCTGGCCGAGCTCGCCCGGTCCGGGGCGTCGGTGTCGGTGGGCCACGCCGCGGAGCAGGTCGGCGACGCCGACGCCGTCGTGATCTCGAGCGCGATCCGCGAGAGCAACCCCGAGCTCGTCCAGGCCCGCCGTCGCGGCATCCCGGTCTGGATGCGAGCGCAGGCGCTCGCCGCGGCCGCCGCCGAGCATCGGGCGATCGCGGTCGCCGGAACGCACGGCAAGACCACCACCACCTCGATGGTGGCCCTGGTCCTGGAGCGGGCGGGGCTCGATCCCACGTACGTGATCGGCGGCGACCCCAACGAGACCGGCAGCGGGGGGCGCTCCGGTCGCGGCGACCTGTTCGTCGCCGAGGCCGACGAGAGCGACGGCTCCTTCCTGTTGATGCGCCCCGCGGTGGGGATCGTGACGAACGTCGAGCTCGATCACGTCGACTTCTTCCCGGGGGGTCTCGCCGAGATCGAGAGCGCGTTCACCGCCTTCGCGGAGCGGTGCCGTCACGTCGTCGTGTGCGCCGACGACGAACGGGCGGTTCGCTCGGTGCTCGCTGCGGGCGTGCCCACGACCACGTATGGCACGGCCGAAGGCGCGGACGTTCGTCTCCGTGTGGGATCCGCGGGACCGGGCGGGGCCACCGGCGAGCTCACCGTGGGGGCCGAGCGTCTCGCCCTCCGGCTCCCGGTCGACGGGGCCCACAACCTCCTGAACGCCGCCGCCGCGGTGGCGTCGGCGATGGAGGTCGGGGTCCGGCCGGCGGTCGCGGTGGAGGCCCTGACCGGATTCGCCGGGGTGCACCGCCGCTTCGAGCTCCGGGGCTCGGTCCGGGGCGCCGACTTCTACGACGACTACGGCCACGTGCCGACCGAGCTCGCCGTGACGCTCGGCGTGGCCCGCCGAACCGGCCCGCGCCGGCTGGTCGCGGTCTTCCAGCCGCACCGGTACGCCAGGACGCAGGCGCTGTGGCGGGAGCTCGGCGAGAGCCTCGTCGAGGCGGACCTCGTCGTGGTCACCGACGTGTACGGAGCCGCGCAGGATCCGATCCCCGGCGTGACGGGCAAGCTCGTCGTTCGCGGGATCGGCGCGGCCGCGCCGAGCAAGCGCGTGGTCTACCTCCCACACCGGGGCGACGTCGTCGAGTTCTTGGACCGAGAGGTCCGGGCCGGCGACCTGGTGATCACGATGGGGTGCGGCGACGTCTGGATGCTCGGCGACGCCGCCCTGGAGCGGATCTCGGGGTCGGCGTGAGCGACGGGCTCGAGCGGGCCGAGGCCGTCCTGCGCGCCGCGTGCGGCGACCGGGTGCGGACGGGATTCCGGCTCGCGCCGCTCACCACGTTCCGGATCGGAGGACCGGCCGCGCTGTTCCTGGAGCCCGAGTCCGAGGGCGACCTCGTGGCGTCGGCGGAGGCCGTTCGCGCCGGGGGCGTCCCCTTCGTCGTCCTCGGCAAAGGCTCCAACGTGCTCGTCGCGGACGAGGGGTTCCCCGGCCTCGTCCTGCGCCTGGGGCGGGGGTTCCGATGGGCGGCACGCGAGGGTGAGCGGCTTCGCGCCGGCGCGGCGATGCCCTTCCCGGCGCTCGCCGGGGTCGCCCTGTCCCACGGGCTGTCTGGGCTCGAGTTCGCCGTGGCCATCCCCGGGAGCGTGGGGGGAGCGGTTCGGATGAACGCCGGCGCGCACGGAGCCGAGTTGGCGGACGTCCTGGAGACGATCGAGGTCTTCGAGCTCGAGCAGGGGCGGAGGCGGGCGATCCCGGTGGCCGAGGCCGGCTTCGCCTATCGGCGATCCGCGCTCCCGAGCGATGCCGTGGTGGTGGGCGCGACCGTCTCGCTCACGCCGGCCGACCGAGAGACGGTGCGCGCGAAGATGGACGACGCGCGGGAGCAGCGTCGGCGGACCCAGCCGCTCGCCGAGGCCAACTGCGGGAGCGTCTTCAAGAACCCGCCGGGAGACCACGCCGGCCGGCTCATCGACGAGGCGGGAGGCAAGGGCCTCCGCGTCGGCGGGGCGTCGATCTCCACGAAGCATGCGAACTTCATCGTCACGGCGGAGGGCGCCCGGGCGATGGACGTCCTCGAGCTGATCCGATCCGTGCAGGAGCTCGTCGCGGCCCGCTCCGGCATCCGACTCGAACCGGAGGTGCATCTCGTTGGCGACCTCGATCCCGCGTCGCGCTGACCCGGCTCGCCGTTCGGGCCTCGCATTCTGGGTCCTGCTGTCGATCGCCGTCGTGACCCTGGGGGTCGGCATGGTGCTGCTGTCCCGGTCCTCGATGCTCCACGCGCGGGACGTGGAGGTCACCGGGGCGTCGCATCTGTCGCGGGCGGAGATCGTGGAGACGGCGGCCGTGTCGAAGAAGTCGAACGTGCTGTGGCTGGACGAAGGCGCCGCCGAACGACGGCTCGAAGCCGACGTATGGATCGCGGACGCGGACGTCCACGTGGCCCTGCCGTGGACGATCGAGATCGCCGTCGTGGAGCGAACGCCCATCGCCGTGGCGAGCGACGGGACGCTGCAGACGCTCGTCGCCGCGGACGGGACCACGCTGGGGCCCGCCGGCCACTCGCAGGGCCTGGTCCGCATCGCGCTTCCTCCGCGAGTGATGCTCGACGGTGGCAGCGAGTCGCCTCGCGGCGCCGCGCTCGCCCTCGGCTCGATGCCGGAGGAGCTGCGGGCCCAGGTCTCGTCGGTGACGGTGGCCGTGGGTGGATCGCTGGAGGTTCGGCTTCGAGGCGGGGTCTCCGTCCGGTACGGCTCGGCCACCGAGGTTTGGCGCAAGGCCGAGATCCTGGGGCAGATCCTGGAGTGGGCAACGGCGCTCGGAGAGGCCGTGGCGAAGGTCGACCTGGTCGCGCCCGAGGCGCCGGCGGTCGTGCTGGCCTCGTAGTCGCGGGGTTCGGGAACTGTCACCCGTTCGTGCAATCGCCGTTCGTCGTCTATTGACGGACCTGCGGTTTACGAGTAGCGTGCCGTATCAACGTGAAGTAGATATAACAATGAACTTCCAGTTGACGTTTACGGTTCAAGCACGACACGGCACCATGACGAGACACGATCCACAGGAGAGGTTCAGGGAGACAGTACGGCGTTTCCCCAGGTAGTCCGGGGGGCATCACCACCCGGGGAGCGGAGGTCGCAGTGATGGATTCTCCTCAGAACTACCTCGCCGTCATCAAGGTCATCGGCATCGGCGGCGGGGGCGTCAACGCGGTCAACCGCATGATCGAGGGCGGGCTGCGGGGCGTCGAGTTCATCGCGGTCAACACCGACGCGCAGACCCTGTTGATGTCCGACGCGGAGGTGAAGCTCGACATCGGACGGGAGACCACGCGAGGACTGGGCGCGGGGTCGGACCCGGACGTCGGTCGCCGCGCGGCCGACGAGCACGCCGACGAGATCGAGGAGATCCTCAAGGGCTCGGACATGGTCTTCATCACCGCCGGCGAAGGTGGCGGGACGGGGACCGGAGGCGCGCCGATCGTGGCCGAGCTCGCCCGGAACCTGGGCGCGCTGACGATCGGCGTCGTGACCCGTCCGTTCGGGTTCGAGGGGCGCAAGCGCGCCACGCAGGCCGACATGGGGATCAGCGACCTGAAGAAGGCCGTGGACACCCTCATCGTGGTTCCCAACGACCGACTGCTCCAGGTGTCGGAGCCGCAGACGCCGATGGTCGACGCATTCCGCATGGCGGACCAGGTGCTGTTCCAAGGCGTCGACGGCATCACCTCGCTCATCACGACGCCCGGGCTGATCAACCTCGACTTCGCGGACGTCAAGTCCGTGATGACCGGCGCCGGCTCGGCGCTCATGGGGATCGGTCACGGTTCGGGAGACGACCGAGCGGAGGAGGCGGCGAAGGCGGCCATCAGCTCTCCGCTCCTCGAGTCCTCGATCGAGGGCGCCCGTGGCGTCCTGCTGTCGATCTCGGGGCCGACCGACCTGACGCTGCACGAGGTCAACAAGGCGGCCGACCACATCACGAGGGTGGCGCACCCCGACGCGAACATCATCTTCGGCGCCGTTGTCGACGACGCGCTCGGGGAGGAGGTCCGCGTCACCGTCATCGCGGCGGGATTCGACAAGCTCATGGCCGCGCCGACCGGCGTGCAGTTCGAGAGCCGTCTGTCCCGCCTGCTGGAGGAGCCCGAGGGCCTGCGCCCCGAGCCGATGCCGGCGCCGGCGGCCGAGGGGGTTCGCGAGCCCGTGCCCTCGATCCTGGTCGAGGAGGAGGACGAGATCTTCCGACAGACGCCCGAACCCGTGTCCTTCGACGCCGAGGAGGACCTGGACATCCCGGACTTCCTGAAGAGCTAGGGGTCGTGGGGACGGAGACGATCGAGGGTCGAGAGGCGTCCTTCCCCCGCCTCTGGGCCCGGTCTCCGTCCCCGCCACGACGCGCGTCGGCTCCTCCGCATCTGTTGTTCCTGTCATCGGTTGTTGATCTCTGTTAGCTTGCGTGGTCCCCGATGCCGCGTTCGGAAGAGACCGTGCTCGACAACCTCGCCACCATCCGAGGCCGGCTCGCGAAGGCGTGCGAGCGCGCCGGCCGCGACGCCTCGAGCGTCCGGCTCGTGGCGATCGGCAAGACGGTGGAGGCCGAGGCGCTGGGATGGGTCCGGTCGGCGGGCGTGCAGGACCTGGGCGAGAACTACGTGCGAGAGCTGCGCGCCAAGCGCGAGACGGTCCCCGACGTTCGGTGGCACTTCGTCGGCACGATCCAGGCCAGCGGGGCGCACCACGTGGCCGAGCTGGCGGACGTCGTGCAGACCGTGGTTCCGGGACGGGCGATGGCTCGGCTGGGCCGCCGCGCCGCCGAGCGGGGCCGGACCCTGACGGCGCTCGTCGAGGTGGACTTCACGGGCGAGAGGGTCGGCGTGGCTCCCGGCGACGTGGTGGAGGCGTGTGAGGCGGTCGCTCGGACCGAGGGGCTCGACCTCCGCGGCCTCATGACCGTGCCGCCGGTGACGCGGACCGCGGAGGAGGCCCGGCCGTACTTCCGCCGGTTGCGGGAGCTCCTGGCGCCGGTCGCCGAGCGCCATCCCGGGGCCGCCGAGCTCTCCATGGGAATGTCGCTCGATTACCAGGTTGCGGTGGAGGAAGGCGCTACGATGGTTCGGATCGGGACCGCGCTCTTCGGGGCGCGGCCTTCCGCGTAAGGAGGGACGTGATGCCTGGCGTGTGGAAGAAGACGCTCACGTACCTGGGACTGGTCGAGGACGACGAGTTCGAGGAGCTCGACGAGGTCTCCGCGCAGCCCGAACAGGCCGAGATCCGGCGCTTCCAGCGCCCCCAGGCCGTGCGGGAGGTCGCCTTCGAGGCGGAGCACGATGGCATCGTCCGGACGATCTCGTCCACCCGCGCGGCGACGGCGGGCTCGATCCACAAGTCGGAGCCGCGCCGGTTCAACGAGGCCCGCGACATCGCCGACCGCTTCAAGGACGGCGTTCCGGTGATCATGAACCTGCAAAGCACCGACGACACGATCGCGCGCCGTCTGGTGGACTTCGCCTCGGGCCTCGTGTACGGGCTCGACGGCAAGATCGAGATGGTGGCCAATCGTGTGTACCTGCTGACGCCGGGAGGCGTCGACGTGTCGGCCGAGGACCGCGAGCGGATCGCCGGCGGCGACCTCTACAACCAGTTCTGACGAGGGATCCGCGACCTTCCGGATGATCGCGCAACAACAGGGCAATCCAGGGCTCGACATCGTCTGCATCGTCCTGACGGTCTTCTGGGTCGTGCTCCTGATCCGCGTCATCGTGTCGTGGGCCTACCTGTTCGGCTTCCGCCCCCCGTTGACCGGACCGCTGCGCAAGGTCCTGGATCTGCTCGAGGACGTCACCGAACCCGTCCTCAAGCCGCTGCGAGCTGTGATCCCGCCGGTGCGGGCCGGCGGGATGGGCCTCGATCTGTCCATCCTCGTAGCGTTCGTTATCCTGATCGTTCTGCAGCAGGCGTTCTGCTGACGGGGGGAAGGCGATGCGCAGGAAGAAGTCCGAGCAGCAGGCCGCGCCGGCGCGGGCCGACGGCAGGCTCACCCCGATGGACGTCCAGCAGGTGGAGTTCCGCCTCTCCTTCCGCGGCTACAACGAGCGCGACGTCGACGCCTTCCTCGATCGTCTGACCGAGGACCTGTCCTGGTACATGGAGGAAAGCCAGCGGCTGCGCGCCGGCGGCTCGTACGCCGGGCCCCCGGCCGACGCGGGGGCGGCGCAGGGGGAGGCGGACGAGGTCTTGGCGCGGGCTCGCCAGGAGGCCGCGGCGATCGTTCGGCGGGCCGAGCAGGACGCAGCTGCGATCCGGGCGGGGGGCGGCGCCAGCGGCGACACCCGCGCGGCGGTGGCGCCGTTCCTGAACACCGAGCGGGAGTTCCTGCAGAGCCTCGGTTCGCTCGTCCAGACCCACGCCGAGGAGGTCAAGCGCATGGTCCTTGCGCTGCGGGCCGGAGCCGGTCACACGGGCCGGAGCGCCGCCCCGGCCGAGGAGGCGCCGGCTGCGGTCGAGGAAGCGCCCGCCTCGGACGAGCCGGCCGCGCCGGCGGCCGAGGAGGAGGTCGACCTCAGCACGGCGTCGGCGGCGGAGATCCGCGAACGGCTGGGCGAGCCGGAGCAGGACGACACGTCGGCGTCCGAGCCGGTGCGCGTGGAGAGCGGGACCGAACCCGCCTACAGCGCCGAGAGCGCACAGGCGGGCGAGGGCCGCGAGCGGTCCCTTCGAGAGCTGTTCTGGGGCGACGACTGAGCCGTCGTCCGCTCAGATGCGCCGCAGGCTGATCGTCACCGGCTGCCCGTCGATCGCGGCGTCCTGTCGATAGGCCGCGTCGGCCAGGACCTCGTCCCGAACCTCGGTGGCCAGCGTCTCCGCCGCGACGTCGGCCCGGTGCGCCGAGAAGGCGTCCGCGATCTCTCCCGCGGCCGCGACACCGAGCTCGATGCGATCGCTCACCTCGAGCCCGGCGGCCTTCCGCGAGTCCTGCACGAGGCGGACGAGCTCGCGGGCCAGCCCTTCCCTTCGAAGCTCCGCCGTGAGCTCCAGCTCGAGCGCGACGGTGATGCCGCCGTCACTCGCGACGCCCCAGCCCTCGAGCGTCTCCTGCACCAGGTCGACGTCCTCGGGTCCGAGGTCGACCGGCGGCCCCGAGATGGAGACCTCGACGTGCTGGCCTGCGGCCAGGGCGGCCGCGACCGAGCCGTCGTCGCGCTCGAGGGCCGAGGCCACCTCCTTGACCCGAGGTCCCAGCCTCGGGCCGAGGGCCTTGAAGTTGGGCTTGGCACGCCACCGGCCGAACCGCTCCGCCGACTCGGCGAACAGGACCTCCTTCACGTTGAGCTCCTCGGCCACCAGCCCCAGCAGCGGGCCGAGCGCTTCGCGATCGCCCGGGTAGTGGATGACGGCCTCGAGGAGCGGTTGGCGCACGCGAACCTTCGTGTCGGTCCGGACGCGCCGTCCGAGCTCGACGATCGAGCGGGCCGCGAGCATCGCCTCGTCGAGCGTGGGATCGGAGCGCTCCGCGACCGGGACGGGGTAATCGGTGAGATGCACGGAGTCGGGTGCGCCGGAGAGGCCGCGTGAGAGGTTGCGCCACAACTCCTCGGCCACGAACGGCGTGAACGGCGCGAGGAGCCGGGCCACGGTCAACAGGCACTCGTGCAGGGTGGCGAATGCCGCGCCGGTCTCGGTGCCCCCCGCGCCCTCGGGGTCCCAGAACCGCCGCCGGGCGCGCCGGACGTACCAGTTGGAGAGGTCGTCGACGAACGCCGCGATCCGACGTCCCGCGCCGGTCGCATCGTAGGCCTCGAGGCCGTCGCGGGCCGTTCGGACGGCGTCCGCGAGCTGCGAGAGCACCCAACGATCCAGGAGCGGCCGCTCCACCACGGGAACGGGCTCGGCGGCGGGGTCGAAGGCGCTCGCGTTCGCGTACGTGACGAAGAACGCGTACACGTTCCACAGCGTCAGCAGGAACTGGCGCACGACGTCGTCGAGGATGGCCATGCCGATGCGGCGGGAGGCCCACGGCGAGCCGCTCGTCAGCAGGTACCAGCGGAGCGCGTCGGCTCCCTGGCGGTCGAGCACCTCGAAGGGGTCGATCACGTTCCCCAGGGACTTGCTCATCTTGCGCCCGTCCTCGTCGACGATGAGCCCGAGACAGACGCAGTTGCGGTAGGTCGTCGAGTCGAAGTGCAGGACGCCCTCGGCCATCAGGGTGTAGAACCAGCCGCGCGTCTGGTCGATGGCCTCGCTGATGAAGTCGGCGGGGAAGCGTTGGTCGAACCGCTCGAGGCCGCGCCCGAGCTCGGGGTGGTAGCCCCACTGGGCGTAGGGCATGGCGCCGGAGTCGTACCAGGTGTCGATCACCTCGGGGACGCGAGACGCGGTTTCGGCGCACTCGGGGCAGGGGAACGACACCTCGTCGATGGCCGGACGGTGCGGGTCGATCGCGGTGACGTCCCGCCCGGCGCGTTCGGACAGCTCGGAGAGCGAGCCGATCGCCGTGTCGTGGCGGTTCGGGCAGCGCCAGATCGGCAGGGGGGTCCCCCAGTACCGCTCGCGCGAGAGCGCCCAGTCCACGTTGTTCTCGAGCCAGTCGCCGTACCGGCCGTGCTTGATGTGCTCGGGGTACCAGTTCACCTCCTCGTTCACCGCGAGCAGGCGCTCCTTCACGGCGGTGGTGCGCACGTACCACGAGCTCCGGGCGACGTAGATCAACGGGGTCTCGCATCGCCAGCACAGGGGATAGGTGTGCAGGATCGTGCCGGCGCGTAGGAGGAGGTCCCGCCCGCGCAGGTCCTCGGTGATGGCGGGGTCGGCCTCCTTGAAGAAGACCCCCCGCACGAACCCGGGGGCCTCGTCCGTGAAGCGCCCCTCGCCGTCGAGCGGCCGGAACATGGGCCATCCCTCGCGCCGGCCGACCTCGAGGTCTTCCGGTCCGAACGCCGGCGCCATGTGGACGATCCCCGTCCCGTCCTCGAGCGAGACGAACTCGGCAGCGACGACGCGATGCGCGCCCTCGACATTCGGATACAGGGGGGCATAGCGGGCGCCGACGAGCGTCGCACCGTTGGCGCTCCATCCGGCCGGGCTCGCGTCGGGCAGCACCGCGTCCTTCAGCTTGCTCGCGAGGACGTACCGTTCGCCTTCCTGCTCGACCATGACGTACTGGGCGTTCGCCGCTACCGCCAAGCCCTCGTTGGAGATCAGCGTCCAGGGCGTGGTCGTCCACCCGAGCAGGTGCGCGCCGACCAGGTCCGCATGCCGAGACTCGGTGACCGTGAACTTCACGAACACGCTCGGGTCCTCCACCTCCGTGTAGCCCATGGCCACCTCGGCATCGGACAGCGGCGTCCCGCACCGGGGGCAGTAGGTGGTGATCCGGTCGTCCTCGGACAGCAGGCCACGCTGGTGGAGCCGCTTCAGCGACCACCACACGCTCTCGATGTACTCGGTGTCCATCGTCCGGTAGGCGTCGGACAGGTCGATCCAGAATCCGATCCGCTCGGTGAGTCGCTCGAAGTCGCCCACGTAGCGCTGGACCGACTCGCGGCACAGCCGGTTGAACTCGGCGACGCCGAAGGCCTCGATGTCGCGCTTGCTCCTGGTCCCGATCTCCTTCTCCACCTCGAGCTCGACCGGCAGCCCGTGGCAGTCCCACCCGCCCTTGCGCGGGACGTAGTGGCCGGTCATCGCCTTGAAGCGCGGGTACACGTCCTTGAACGTGCGGGGCTCGACGTGGTGGATGCCGGGGCGGCCGTTCGCCGTGGGCGGGCCCTCGTAGAAGACCCACAGTGGCCCGTCCTTGCGCTGCTCGAGCTGGCGGCGGAACACGTCGGCGTCGCGCCAGAACTCCAGGATCCTCTGCTCGACCTGCGGGAAGCGCACCTTGGGGTCGACCGGATTGAACGGCGCCATCTCCACCACCTCCTCTCCGAACGCACGAACGCCCCGTCCCCTGATGCAGGGACGAGGCGCATGCCCCGCGGTACCACCCCGCTTGCCGAGGCCTCACGGCCCCGGCCGCTCGCGGCTGCCGACACAGCCCCCCGCTGTCACGGGCGGGGCCCGGCCGCGCCTACTGCGGGCGCGCGGCTCGCGTCCGGTTCGGGCGGCGGCTCGGGGAGGATGTTCGCGGGGCCCTGCCCGCCGGGCTCGCACCGTCCCCGGCTCGCTCGGGGTGGGATCCCCGCTACTCGTTCCCGTCGTCGCCTGTACCGGGGGATGCTACACGTCGTCATGGGCTCGGTCACGGTTCGGGTGGTTCCGCGGTCGGGGCGGACGGCCGTGGAGGTCGGGCCCGACGGTCCGGTGGTCCGCGTCCGCGCGGCGCCCGAAGGCGGCCGAGCCACCGAGGAGGCCCGCCGGGCCCTGGCCAGAGCGGCCGGGGTCGCCGCCGGAGCGGTCCGACTGCGCACGGGGACGCGCTCGCGGACCAAGGTCTTCGAGGTGGAGGGCGTCGGCTCCGAGGAGCTCTTGAGACGCCTGCGAGGTGCCTGACGAGGGGTCGGAGGCCCGGGCGAGAACGTGCCGGATGTCCCATTGTCTGGCAACCTGGGCGGTGCTAGCGTCCCCCGGACCATGGCCGCCAAGACCGTCTACACCAAGAAGGAGCTCGAGGACCTGCGCGAGCGTCTGCTGACCGAGCGATCCGAGTTGGAAGAGCAACTGACGACCATCGAGGAGCAATCGTTCGCCGCGTCGCAGTCGGACATCTCCGGTGAGGTGTCATTCGACGAGGAGAACGCGGACGCCGGGACCTTCACGTTCGAGCGGGAGCGGGACCTGTCCATCGAGAACAACGTCCGCGACCTGCTGACCAAGATCGATCGAGCCCTCGGGAAGATGGGCGAAGGGACGTACGGCATCTGCTCGCGATGCGGCAAACCGATCGAGAAGGCCCGGCTGAAGGCGCTCCCGTACGTCGACCTCTGCCTCAAGGACGCACAGGCGCAGTCGCGGCGGTAACGCCGTGACCGACCGTGCTCGCGAGCTCGCCCTCTGGCTCTATGCCACCGCGGCCACCGCGTACATCCTCGATCGAGCCACCAAGCTCTGGGTCGAGCGCACGCTCGCCGGGCGGCCCCCCCTGCGGGTGATCCCGGGCGTCCTGACCTTCACGTACACGACGAACTCGGGGGGCGCGTTCGGGCTCGGGCGGAGCGCCCCCTGGCTGTTCGCCGCCGCCTCCATCCTCGTGTCACTGGCCATCGTGGTCGCGTCGTTCCGCCAGTCGCGGTTCGCGCTGTCGGTCGCCCTGGGCCTGATCCTGGGCGGCGCGCTCGGGAACCTCACCGATCGCGCCGTGAACGGGCCCGGGTTGACCGGACACGTCACCGACTTCATCGACGTCGGGGTGTGGCCGGTGTTCAACCTCGCCGACAGCTGCATCGTGGTCGGGGCCCTGCTCCTTGCCCTGTCCACCGCGGTCCACGACGAGCGCGGGGACGTGCCGCGGGAGGCCTGAGCGTGGCCGAGGCGTTCGAGGCGCCCCCCGGCCGGCTCGACGTGGTCGTGGCCGATCGGCTCGCCGTGAGCCGGGCGGAGGCGCAGCGGGCCATCGCCTCCGGCGACGTCACCGTCGACGGATCCCCGCGCACGAAGTCCTTCCGTCTGGCCGGGGGCGAGCGGGTGGTGGCGGACCTCGCGCCGGCGCGGGGCGTCCCCGCCGAGGGAGCTGCGGTGCCCCTGCGGTACCGGGACGGGCATCTCGTGGTCGTGGCCAAGCCCGCGGGGCTTCCCACGCATCCGACCGAGAACCGCAGGAGCGGCACGCTCGTCAACCGGCTGCTGGCGATGGGCGTCCCGCTCGCCCCGCGCGGGGGAGCGCTCCGGCCGGGCATCGTGCACCGGCTGGACGCCGGGACCTCGGGGCTGCTCGTGGTGGCCTGCGACGACCGGACCCACGAGGCGCTCGCCGCGCTGTTCGAGGCCCACGGCGCCGATCGTCGGTACCTCACGCTCGTGCGCGGAGCGGTCGAGCACGACCGGTTCGAGGTCGACGCGCCGCTGGGACGAAAAGGGGCGAGGATCCGCGTGGACGCCACCGCCGGACGGTCGGCCGCCACCGCGTTCGAGGTGCGCGAGCGTGCGGGACGGGCCACCCTGCTCGAGGCCGTCCCGAGGACCGGGCGCACCCACCAGATCCGTGTGCACCTGGCCTCCGTCGGCCACCCCATCCTCGGCGACGCCCGCTACGGCGGCGGCGGCGACGACGCCAGGGCGCTCGGGTTGGCGCGGCCGTTCCTGCACGCCGCGCGCCTCGCCTTCGACCACCCGGTCACGGGCGAGCGGATCGATCTCGAGGAGCCGCTGCCGGAGGACCTGGAGGCGGCTCTGGCCCGAGCCCGGGCCGGGTGAGGAGCGTCAGCGCCGGGCCCGCTCGGCTTCCTTGAGGTAGAGGGCGTGCTGGGTGCGGACCTCCTCGCGCGAGGAGAGCAGACGGTCCTCGACGTCGGGCGGGAGCGTGCGCGACTCGATCAGCGCGTTGAGCTTGCCCGGGTCGATGGACAACACGCCTTCCCACAGCCCCAGGGGCTCCAGGATCGCTCGCACCTGCTCCTGCAGCGGGGCCGTCACGTGCTGGGGGCGGCGGTCGATGGCCGCCCCGTCCGTCCCGAACAGGCGGCGGTACCCGTGCTCGTCGGCGAACGCGTTGATGAGCGGAGAGAGCTCGTCCAGACGACGATAGACCTCGCGGCCGCGCCGCTTGAGGTCGATCCACTCGTCGACCACGGCGGTCATCCGGGGCGCAGGGTCGCCCTGCTCGCGCTCGGACCGGTGTCGGAACAGGGGGCACAGGGGCTGGTATTCGCACCAGTCGCAAAGCGGGTTCTGGCGGGGCTCGAACTTGCCGGCCGCGATCCGCTCCGCGACCGTGCCGATCCGCCGTCGGAGCTCGTCGACGTCGGCGGAGGTCCGCGCCGTCGTCATCCGCTGACCGGGAAGGAGGTAGTACAGGGTGAGCCGCTCGGGCTCGATGCCCCACACCTCGCGGGCGGCCAGGTGATAGATGCTGAGCTGCAGGTCGCGGTCGATCCGGGCCTGCGGCGGGAGCCGGCGGTTCGTCTTGTAGTCGATGATCTCGTAGCCGCCGCCGGGGATCCGGTCCATGCGGTCGATCACGCCCGAGAGCGCGATGCCCTCCACCTCGACCGTGAATCGGAACTCGAGCGCGGCGGGGATGCGGTACTGCGGCGCGTTCTCCCGGTGGTACAGGCCGAGCACCTGGCGGCCGTGGTCCCGGTACATCTGCTCCTCGGATCCGTCGCGGAACCCGTCGGAGACCCAGGAGATCTCGAGCATCTCGTGGAGCTCCTCGAGCGAGGGCGGCACCGGCACCGGCCGGTCGTGGAACAGGTGCAGGGCGCGATGAAGCGAGTCCCCGAACGCAAGCGCCGGCGACGTGGCCTGCGGCACCCGGTCCTCGTACTGGAACTTGAACTTGGCCGGGCAGGTTTCGTAGGTGTTGATGCTCGAGTACGAGAGCCGCATCGCGCTCCTCTTCCGGCCGGGCGGTGACCTCGGCTCTTGTCTGCTCGGTCGAGCGAGTCTATGCTTCGGGTCCCAGGAATCACAAGCATGTAAGTTTATCCACACGTTTCCCACACGGCCGTCCCCAGGGCCGTACGAGGTCAGGTGCCAAGGGTCGACAAGGAGCCCGGGTCTCGTTGAGCGGTCGAAGCTTCGTCCACCTCCACAACCACACCGAGTACTCGCTGCTGGACGGGGCCTCCCGGATCGACGCGCTGTTCGCGCGGGCGGCGGAGGAGGAGATGCCGGCCCTCGCCATCACCGACCACGGCGCCATGTTCGGCGCGCTGAGCTTCTACGAGGCCGGGCTGAAGGCGGGCGTCAAGCCGATCCTTGGCGTGGAGACCTACGTGGCGCCGTCCTCACGGTTCGAGCGCGCGCCGGGGGAGAGCGAGGAGAAGTACCGGCATCTCACGATCCTGGCCAAGGACGAGACGGGGTATCGGAACCTCCTGCGCCTCGTGACCGACGCCCACCTCGAGGGCTTCTACCACCGGCCGAGGATCGACAAGGAGCTCCTCGCCGAGCGGGCCGAGGGCCTGATCGGGCTGTCGGGCTGTCTGGCGTCGGAGATCTCGCAGCTCCTGCTGGCGGGCCAGGACGCCAAGGCCGCCGACGTGGCCGCGACGTACGCGGGGATCTTCGGGGCCGGGAACTTCTTCGTCGAGCTCCAGGACCACGGGCTCGAGGACCAGCGCCGGATCCTCGGCAAGCTCGTCGACCTCGCCCGGCACACCGGGCTGCCCCTGGTCGCGACGAACGACCTGCACTACACGGAGCGGGCCGACGCCAAGCCGCACGACGTGCTGCTCTGCATCCAGCAGCAGAAGGTCCAGACGGACACCAACCGCCTGCGCTTCGACACCGACCAGTTCTACCTGAAGACCGCCGACGAGATGCGCGAGGTCTTCCGCGACCTGCCGGAGGCCTGCGACAACACGCTCGCCATCGCCGAGATGTGCGATCTGCGACTCGCGTACGGCGACCAGGTGCCGCTCGAGGAACGCTTCCACGTCCCGCGGTTCGAGCCGCCCGAGGGGATGGACCGCGACGAGCACCTCCGGCGGCTGGTCGAAGACGGGGCGCGGCAGCGCTACGGCGAGCTGACGCCGGAGATCCGCGACCGCATCGGGCACGAGCTCGAGGTCATCACCTCGATGGGGTTCTCCGGGTACTTCCTCATCGTGTGGGACCTGATCCGGTTCGCCCGGGAGAGTGGGATCCGGGTGGGGCCGGGGCGGGGTTCGGCCGCGGGGTCCGTGGTCTCGTACTCGCTGCGGATCACCGACCTGGACCCGCTGCGGTACGGGCTCATCTTCGAGCGGTTCCTGAACCCGGGCCGGATCCAGATGCCCGACATCGACATGGACTTCGACGAGCGCCGCCGGGACGAGGTCATCCGGTACGTGGCCTCGAAGTACGGCTCGGACCACGTGGCGCAGATCATCACGTTCCAGACGATCAAGGGGAAGCAGGGGATCCGCGACGCCGCCCGGGTGCTGGGGTTCCCGGCGAGCGTGGGGGACCGCCTGTGCAAGATGTACCCGCCCGCCGTGCTCGGTCGGGAGCACCCGATCGAGGAGGCGCTGAAGCTCTCGTCGGAGCTGCGCGACGCGTACGAGCGCGAACCGGAGTCCCGCGAGATCGTCGACACGGCACGCGCCCTCGAGGGTCTGCGACGCGAGGACTCGGTCCACGCCGCCGGCGTGGTGATCGGCGACGCCCCGCTCGTCAACTACCTGCCGCTCAAGCTCTCCAAGGACTCGCGGGACGACTCACGGCGCATCGTGACGCAGTTCGACATGAAGGGGGTCGAGAAGCTCGGCCTCCTCAAGATGGACTTCCTCGGGCTGCGCAACCTCTCGGTGATCGAGGACACGCTGTCGCACCTGCGCCGCAGGGGCGTCGAGCTGGACATCGACCACGTGCCGCTCGACGACGAGACCGTGTACGCGATGCTGAAGCGCGGCGACACGACCGGGGTCTTCCAGATGGAGTCGCCGGGAATGCGTCAGCTGATCAAGGACCTCGAGCCGGACCGGTTCGAGGACCTCATGGCGCTCGTCGCCCTGTACCGGCCGGGACCGCTCAACGCGGGGATGCACACCGAGTACGCGCGGCGCAAGCACGGCCGCCACCCGGTCACGTATCCCCACGACGACCTGAAGGACATCCTGGAGGGGACCTACGGGATCATGGTCTACCAGGAGCAGGTCATGCAGATCGCGGTGCGCATGGCCGGGTACTCGATGGCCGAGGCCGACATGCTGCGGCAGGCCATGGGCAAGAAGATCCGCGAGAAGCTCATGGTCCACAAGGAGACGTTCATCCAGGGCTGCATCGACCACGGCTACACGCACAAGCTCGCCACGGAGGTGTTCGAGCTGATGGAGCCCTTCGCCGACTACGGCTTCAACGCCTCGCACGCCTGCGCGTACGGGTACGTCGCCTACCAGACGGCGTACCTCAAGGCCCATCACGCCGTCGAGTACATGTCGGCGGTGCTCACCAGCGTGAAGGACGACAAGGACCGCAAGCCGTACTACCTGAACGCCTGCCGGCTGATGGGGCTCGAGGTCCTCCCGCCCGACGTCAACGAGTCCGAGCAGGACTTCGCGCCGGTCTCGAGCGGCGAGGCGAAGATCCGCTACGGGCTCTCGGCCGTTCGCAACGTCGGAGGCGGGGCCGTGCAGCAGATCATCGACGGCCGCCTGGCCAAGGGCGCGTTCATCGGCTACGCGGACTTCTGCCGCAAGGTCGATCCGAGCGTCCTGACCAAGCGCGTACTGGAGAGCCTCATCGTGGCGGGCGCGTTCGACTCGCTCTCGTACCACCGCCGGGCGCTCCTGGAGAACCAGGACAAGGTCTCCGCCCCCATCTCCTCCGAGCGCAAGGCGGAGGAGGCCGGGCAGTTCTCGCTGTTCGGCGGGGGTGACGGCGCGGCCACCGACATCGACGAGTCCGTGCTCTCGGGGGAGGAGTTCGACAAGCGAACGCTGCTGCGCGAGGAGAAGAAGGTGCTCGGGCAGTTCGTGACGGACCACCCCCTGCTCGCCGTCAAGGACGTCCTGGCGGCGCAGACCGACATGGAGCTGTCCGACGTCGGGAACCTGGGCGACGGGGACGTGGTCCGGGTCGGCGGCATCGTGGCCGACGTCTCGCGCAAGTTCACGAAGAGGGGCGACCCGTTCGCGCAGTTCCGGCTGGAGGACCTCACCGGGGGGGTCACGGTCGTGGCGTTCCCCAACATCTACGAGCAGGTCCCCGAGCTCATCGAGGTCGACGCCATCGTCCTGGTGAAGGGGCGGGCCGACCTGCGGGGCCGCGAGCTCCAGCTCCGCGCGCTCGAGGTCGGCGAGCCCGATCTCGGCGCAGGCCGGCCCACCCGGAACTCCGGCTCGGTACTGGTCGTGGACGTTGCGGCGGCGAGCTGCACGAACGCCACGGTCGCCAAGCTCAAGGAGCTGCTCGGGGCACACCCCGGCCGCTCGCCGGTCAGGGTCCGGTACCTGTCCTCGCACGGGGTCACGCCCCTCGACGTGGGGACCTTCCGGGTCGAGCCCGGTGCCGGGCTCCTGTCCGAGCTCCGAGCCCTGCTGGGCCACGCGGCGGTCGCGCTCGTGAAGCGAGACCTGATCGTCGCCGTCCCAGACGCCGCCGGCGCCCGGGCGTAGGTCGGTAGGCTGCGCCGATGTCCTTCGAGGTGATCCCGGCGGTCGACGTCGCGGCCGGCCGTCTGGTGCGGATGTCCGCGGTCGGGACGACCCCGGTGGGCGCGTTCGACGGCGATCCCCTGACGGCGGCGGCCGCCTACGTCGAGGCGGGCGCGCCTCGGTTGCACGTGGTCGACGTCGACCTGGCCCGCACGGGAGACCCGGCCAACCTGCCCGTGGTGAAGGCCGTGGCGGCGCTCGGCGTCGCGGTCCAGGCGAGCGGCGGCGTGACCTCCTCCCGCCACGTCGACGCGCTGCTGGGAGCGGGCGCGGGCCGCGTGGTGCTCGGCTCGGCGTCGCTCGGGAACCGGGCCGAGGTCGAGCAGCTGATCGCCCGGCACGGCGACCGCCTCTGCGTGGGGATCGAGGCCGACGGACCCACCATCCGACCCCGAGGCGGGGGGCCCGAGCTGGCGCTGTGGGACACGCTGGTGTGGCTCGTCGGCCTGGACGTGCGCCGGTACGTGTTCACCGAGGTGGGCCGGGTGGGGGAGCTCGCCGGCCCGGACCTCGACGGCATCTGGGCGCTGGCCACCCACGCCGAGCGGCCGGTCATCGCCTCCGGAGGGATCCGCTCGATCGACGACCTCCGGGCGATCGCCCGGCTCGGCGGAGCCGTGGAGGGCGCCATCGTGGGCCGGGCGTTGCACGAGGGCCTCGACCTGGCCGAGGCGCTGCGCGCCGTGGCCTGAGGCCCGGGGGCGGCGCCGTACACTGCCCCTTCCCATGGGCTTCCTGACCGACGTCGTGGACGGCGTCCGCCGACGGCTCGAGCGCCGTCCGCTCGACGAGTCCGGCCTCATGGCCATCGCCATGGGGCTGCCGCCCGCCAGGCCGTTCGTCGGCGCGCTGTGGGCCTCCCCCCAGCCGGCCGTCATCGCCGAGGTCAAACGGTCCTCGCCCTCGGCCGGCCGGATCGCGGACGTCGACCCCGGGGCGCAGGCGAGGGCCTACGAGGCGGCCGGCGCGTCCGCGGTGTCCGTGTTGACCGAGCCCGAGCACTTCGACGGCGCCCTGGCCGACCTCCGGGCCGTCCATCTCGCGGTGGGGGTCCCCGTGCTGCGGAAGGACTTCCTGATCCACCCGGCCCAGGTGATCGAGGCCCGTGCCGAGGGCGCCGACGCGGTCCTGCTGATCGCGGCGGCGCTGTCCGAGCTCGAGCTCCGGGCGATGCTCGCGGCCTCCGAGGACCTCGGCCTCGGCGCGCTCGTCGAGGCCTTCTCCGCCGAGGATCTCGAGGCGGCGCTCGCCACCGGGGCCACGGTGATCGGCGTCAACGCCCGCGACCTGCAGACCCTCGAGGTCGACGTGGCCCGGGCCCTCGAGCTCCTGCGGCGGGTGCCCGAGGATCGGATCGCCGTGCTCGAGAGCGGCGTGTCGACCCGCGAGCACGTGCGGCTGGCGACCGAGGCCGGCGCTCGCGCCGTCCTCGTGGGCGAGGCGTTGATGCGGGCGGACGACCCGGGGGCCAAGCTCCGGGAGCTCGCGGGGTACCAGGCGTGAGCGCGTCCGCTCCGTCCCTGCCCGACGCCCGGGGGAGGTTCGGCCGGTTCGGGGGCCGGTACGTCCCCGAGGTGCTGATCCCCGCCCTCGACGAGCTGGCGGGGACCTGGGGCGAGCTCCGGGGGGACCCGGCGTTCCGCGGTGAGCTCGACGCCCTGCTCCGGGACTACGTGGGGCGGCCGTCCCCGTTGACGTTCGCGGCGCGCCTGTCCGGGGAGCTGGGCTACCGGATCTGGCTCAAGCGCGAAGACCTGAACCACACGGGTGCCCACAAGATCAACAACACCCTGGGCCAGGTGCTCCTGGCTCGGCGGCTGGGCAAGGGCCGCATCATCGCCGAGACCGGTGCGGGGATGCACGGGGTGGCGACGGCGACGGCCTGTGCCCTGTTCGGCCTGCCGTGCGTCGTCTACATGGGCGAGGAGGACACGGCGCGCCAGGCGCCCAACGTTTCCCGGATGGAGCTCCTCGGCTCAGAGGTCGTCACGGTCCGCTCCGGGAGCCGAACGCTCAAGGACGCGATGAACGAGGCCATGCGCGACTGGGCCGCGACCGTTCGGGACACGCACTACGTGATCGGGTCGGTGGCGGGACCCCACCCGTTCCCGGCCCTGGTCCGCGACCTCCAGCGGGTGATCGGGGACGAGGCCCGCGCGCAGATCCTGCAGGGCGAGGGCCGGCTTCCCGACGCCGTCGTCGCATGTGTCGGCGGCGGCAGCAACGCCATGGGGATCTTCGCGCCGTTCGTGGGAAGCCCGGGGGTGCGCCTGATCGGGGTGGAGGCGGGGGGGCGCGGCGACGGGCTCGGCGAGCATTGCCGCTCGCTCACGATGGGGGAGCCGGGCGTGCTCCACGGGTCGTTCTCGTACCTGCTCCAGGACGCGGACGGTCAGGTGGTTCCGACGCACTCGATCTCGGCAGGCCTGGACTACCCGGGTGTCGGGCCCGAGCACTCGTACCTGAAGGAGAACGGCCTGGCCGAGTACGTCTCCGCCACCGACGCCGACGCGCTCGCCGGGTTCCGGGCGCTCGCCCGGACCGAGGGCATCCTGCCGGCGCTCGAGCCCGCACACGCCATCGGCTGGCTGCTGGCGCGCCCCCTCCCCGAGGGCTCGCTCGTCGTGCTCAACGTCTCGGGCCGAGGCGACAAGGACCTCGACACGGTCCGGGCGGCGCTCGGATCCGCCGGCTGATGCACGACCTCGAGGCCGTCCTGCGGGCCCGACGCGACGGCGGCGGCCGCGCCTTCGTCCCGTACGTCACCGGCGGGCTGAAGGGGGTCGACGCCGCGTTCCTGCGGGGGCTGGCCGACGCGGGCGCCGACGCCATCGAGGTCGGGCTCCCGTTCTCGGACCCCGTAATGGACGGCGGGGTCATCCAGGAGGCGTCCCGCCTGGCCCTGGAGGCCGGGACGCGGCCCGGCGACGTCCTGGCCCTGGTGGCCGAGGCCGAGCTCGACATCCCCGTCGCGGTGATGACGTACCTCAACCCCATCCTGCACCGCGGCCTGGAGCGGTTCGTGGCCGAGGCGTCCCGGGCCGGCGTCTCGGGCCTCATCGTCCCCGACCTCCCCGTCGACGAGTCCGAGGACCTGGTCGCCGCGTGTCGGGCGGCGGGGGTCGCCGCCGTCCTGCTCGCCGCCCCCGGCTCGAGCCCGGAACGGCTCCGGATGATCTCGGAGGCCGGAGGCGGATTCGTCTACTGCGTGGCGACCTACGGCGTGACCGGCGTGCGGGATCGGCTCTCCGCGACCGCCGCTCGTCTGGTGGCCGAGCTCCGTCCCTTGACCGATCTTCCCCTGCTCGTGGGGGTCGGGATCGCGACGCCTGAGCAGGCCGCGGAGGCCTGCGCGTTCGCCGACGGCGTGGTCGTGGGGAGCGCGATCGTGCGCCTCGTGCTGGCCGGCGACGGGGAGGCCGCCCTCCGCCTGGCGGGCGCGTTCCGAGCCGCGATCGGGCCGTGAGGCATCCCGGCCTACGGTCCGTTGCGTACCTGTTGCCGATGGAGGCGGCTGGCTGAGGCGACCCGGATGTGATACCAACCACCGATGCGGGCAGGACGGGCGCGCGCCGCGTCACGATGCCTGCCACCGGAAGCGATGGTCCGTGGACCAAAGGGGGGATCGATGAGGAAGCGCAGATTCTTCGCGCTCCTGGCGTTGTTCGGCGCGCTCTCGCTCGTGGCCGCCGCGTGTAGCAACGACGACAACGGCGGCACGTCGACGACGGGGGGCGGCACCACCAGCACCACCGGCGGGGGGAGCACCGCCGATTGCTCATCCGACGAGTTCGGCTGCGTGGAGGTCGGGTCGGGTGAGGCGATCCAGCTCGGAACGCTCCTGGCCATCTCCGGCGACGTCGCGTCGCTCGGCCTGGACAGCCAGTACGGCGTCTCGCTGGCGATCGACTACCTGGACGGGACGCTCGACGGCACGCCCGGCCAGCTCCTCGGTCACGACGTCGAGCTCGTGAACGAGGACGACGGTTGCTCGGCCGAGGGCGGTCAGGCCGGGGCGCAGAACCTGGCCCCGAACGAGAGCATCGTCGCCGTGATCGGGACGAGCTGCTCGGGGGCCGCGCTGGGCGTGGCGGACCAGATCTTCTCCGACAAGGGGATCCTGCTGATCTCGCCGTCCAACACGAACCCGGGGCTGACGTCGGAGGAGGCGCACCAGCCGTTCTACCTCCGCACGGCGCACAACGACCGCATCCAGGGCGCGATCGTGTCCGACTTCGCGCTCCAGCAGCTCGGGGCGTCCACGGCGGCAACGATCAACGACGAGAGCCCGTACGCGGACGGTCTCGCGGCCGCCTTCCGCACCAACTTCGAGGCCGGCGGCGGAACGATCACGGACATCGAGGCGATCGACAGCGGGGACACGAACTTCGAGACCCTGCTGACGAGCATCGCCCAGAGCAATCCGGACGTCCTGTACTTCCCGGACTTCAACCCGGCGTGCGCGCTGATCGCGTCGCAGGCCAAGGACATCATGCCGGACACGGCGCTGATCGGATCCGACGGATGCCTTGCCTCGACCTTCTTGGAGACGGCGGGCGACGCCGCCAACGGCGTGTACGCCTCCTCGCCGGACATCACCGTCTTCCAGGGCGGCGACTTCTACAAGAACGATTTCCTGCCGGCGTACAAGTCGCAGTTCGGCACGGCGCCGACCTCCGTGTTCCACGCGCACGCGTTCGACGCCGCGAACATCCTGTTCGAGGCGATCAAGACGGCGGCCATCGACAACGGGGACGGCTCCCTGTCGATCCCCCGCACGGCGCTCAAGGACGCGATCTTCGCGACCAGCGGGTGGCAGGGGGTCACCGGGACGATCACGTGCACGCCGCTCGGCGACTGCGCGACCGACGTCACCATCGGCATCTTCCAGGCGCCGGGGTGGCCCGTCGAGGGCGGGACGCCGGACGCGGCGGCCGTCTTCAGCGAAACCAAGACGCTGGCGGACGTCGCCTAGGGGCACCACCGAACGACGCGCTCGCGGGCGGGCCGAGGGGGGCCCGCCCGCAGCGCACGGCACGGTGAGGGACTAGGCTCCCGCGGGACATGGCTGCCTCCACCGATCGGGCGCGCGACGTTCGGATGAGCCGCCTCGAGCGGCTGCCGTGGCGCCGCATCATCCTCGTGGTCCTCGGTGCGGCGATCGTGGTCGTGGTCGCGGTGGGGGTCGTCAAGACGGTCTCCTCCGATGCGTACTCGGGCTCGGCGTACCGGGACTTCCTCGTTGAGGGGATCGCGCAAGGCTCCATCTACGCGTTGATCGCGCTGGGGTACAGCCTGGTCTACGGGATCCTGAAGATGATCAACTTCGCCCACGGCGAGGTGTTCATGACCGGGGCGTTCGGCTCCTTCTTCTTCGCCGACGCCTACGCCAGGAGCGGGTTCCTCGATCGTCACCCCATCCCCGCGCTGGGGATCATCCTGCTGGTCGCGATGCTCACCTCGGTGCTCGTCGCCGTGCTGCTCGAACGCCTCGCCTATCGGCCGCTGCGCGGCGCCCCCCGGCTGGTGCCCCTCATCACCGCGATCGGCGCGTCGCTCTTCCTGCGGGAAACGGCGCGCGCCCTGTTCGGGACGAACACCAAGGGGTTCCCCGAGCCCGAGGTCCTGGCGGGGAGCTGGACGATCTCCGGGATCGCACTCGACCGCCTGCAGGTGGTGATCGTCCTCGTGGCGGCCGTGGCCGTCGGGGCGCTGTCCCTGTTCGTGGCGAAGACGACGACCGGCAAGTCGATGCGCGCCGTGGCCGAGGACTCTGAGATCGCCAGCCTCATGGGCATCAACGTCGACCGCGTGATCGTCACGACGTTCGCCATCGGGGGTCTCCTCGCCGGCCTCGCAGGCGTCCTGTTCGCCATGCGGTTCAAGGCCGTGAACTTCTTCATGGGGTTCGAGCCGGGCATCGCCGCGTTCACGGCTGCCGTCCTCGGGGGCATCGGGAGCATCGCCGGAGCGGCCATCGGCGGTTTGATCCTCGGCGTCCTCGAGTCGCTCGGCCCCACGATGATCCTGACGGGGTACAACATCCCCTCGCCGATCCAGCTCAAGGGCGCGTTCACGTTCCTCGTCCTCGTCCTGGTGCTGATCTTCCGGCCCGGGGGGATCCTCGGCACCGGGGAGGCGGAGAAGGTCTGATGGGGCCGATCCCGCCGCGCTCGGTGATCCGCGCCGGGGTGATCGGCGGCCTCGTCGCGATCTACCTCGCGATGGTCGGGCTCTTCGACCGGTTCGCCGATCTCGAGCTCGTCGGCACCCAGGTCACGTTCAGCCGGGTCCTGCTGATCGTGCCCGGCCTGGTCGTCGGGTACCTCGTGTCACGGCCCCGGGTGGTGGCGGGCGCGCGGCGCGAGGCCGGGCCCGGCCAGGCCATGGTGGCGGGGGCGGTCGGCGGACTGATCACCGGAGGCGCGCTCGCCGCGGCCATGTGGTGGGCGGACTGGTTCGGGGTGGATCGGATCCGTCCGGTGTTCGTCTCCGTCTCGCCGAGCCTCGTGGGGTTCCTCACGTTCGAGCACACCGTCGGCGTTGGCGTCGCGATCCTGCTGGTGGTGGGGCTCGTGTCCGGAGCCGCGGGCGGGCTGCTCCGCGCGACCAGCGTGCGCGTGCGCCGGCCCCTCGTGTTCGGCGTGGCCTTCACGCTCCTGCTCGGCTTGCTCCAGCGGATCGTTCCGGTCGCGATGAAGGAGCTCGGCCTGGGGACGGACTGGCTCTACGGGCCGAGCACCGGGCTGACGATGCAGGGCGGCGCCATCGTGTTCCCCGTGACGTTCGGGCTCACTGCGCTCTGGCAGCGCAGCGGCCAGGCCACGCGCGAGCGGCTTCGGGCCTCGGCGCAGGAGCAGCCGGCGGTGCGGGCCGGCATCCTCATCGTGATCCTGGCGATCGCCGCGATCCTTCCCCTGCTCGTCGGATCGTCGATCTCGCAGACGCTCGGGACCGTGATGATCTTCCTCCTCCTCGGGCTCGGCCTGAACATCGTCGTGGGGTACGCCGGGTTGCTCGACCTCGGCTACGTCGCCTTCTACGCGTTCGGCGCGTACGCGATCGCGCTGCTCACCGGCGCGGCGCTGAACACGACGACGGGCGCGGCGGCACCGGCCTTCTCGGCCGATCTCAGCTTCTACGTCGCCATCTGGATCGTCGTGGCGCTCGCCGCCGGTGTGGGCCTGCTGATCGGTGCGCCGGTCCTGCGCCTGCGGGGCGACTACCTGGCCATCGTGACGCTCGGCCTCGGCGAGATCGTGAGCACGATGACGCGGTCGAGGTGGCTCCAGCCGCTGGTCGGCGGTCCGCAGGGCATGCGTGGCGTGACGAAGGCGGAGATCGGAACGTTCGCCTTCACCACCCCGCAGAAGTTCTACTACCTGGTCCTGGCGTTCGTGCTCCTGGCGGCGTTCGTGTCGTGGCGCCTGTCCACGTCGCGCGTGGGGCGGGCGTGGAACGCGATGCGCGAGGACGAGCAGGTCGCCGACGCCATGGGCATCAGCACGACCCGGTACAAGCTGCTCGCGTTCGCCATCGGCGGCGCGATCGGGTCCCTCGGAGGAGCGCTGTTCGCCGTGCAGATCGGATCGCTGACCCCGGCGAGCTTCGAGATCCTCGTCTCGATCACCGCGCTGGCCGTGGTGATCCTGGGCGGCCTGGGCAGCCTGCCGGGGGTGGCTGTCGGCGCGCTCGTGCTGATCGGGCTCCCCGGTCTGCTGCGCGAGTTCGAGGAGTACCGCCTCCTGGTCTACGGAGGAGTGCTCGTGGCGGTCATGATCCTTCGACCGCAGGGACTGGTCCCGAACGTCCGCCGCACCCGCGAGCTGCAGGAGGAGGAGCGGACCCAGGACGCCTGGGCGCAGGAGCTCGCCGATCGCGAGGAGGTCTACGCGAGCGTCGTCGCGGGCGGCAAGCTCGGGGCCGAGACCGAGGAGGATCTCGAGTGAGCGAGACCTCGACGATCCTCGAGCTCCAGGGCGTGGCGAAGCACTTCGGCGGGCTGTACGCGCTGTCGGGTCTCGACATGGCCGTGAACGAGGGGGAGATCGTGTCGGTCATCGGCCCGAACGGAGCGGGCAAGAGCACGATGTTCAACGTCGTCACCGGCCTGTACGAGCCGGACGAGGGCGACGTGCGCTTCCGCGGCGAGAGCATCGTGGGCTTCGCCCCGAACCAGATCACGCGGCTCGGCGTCGCCCGGACCTTCCAGAACGTCCACCTCTTCCCGAACATGACCGTCCTCGAGAACGCCATGGTCGGCCAGCACTGCCGGACGAGGGCGGGTGTGTTCGGCGCCGTGTTCCGGCCGCCGGGAACGCGGCGGGAGGAGGAGCGGATCCGGGAGCGGGCCCGGGGCGCCCTGGAGTTCTTCGGGTCCCGGCTCGCCGGGTTCCGCCAGGAGCAGCCGGCGTTCGTGCTCTCCTACGCGAACCGCCGCCGGCTGGAGATGGCCCGGGCCATGGCCACCGAGCCGGCACTCATCCTGCTCGACGAGCCCACGGCGGGGATGAACCCGCGCGAGACCCTCGAGCTCCGCGACCACATCGTGCGGATGCGCGATCAGCGCGGGCACACGGTCCTGCTGATCGAGCACGACATGCGCGTCGTCCGGGGCGTGTCGGATCGCGTGATCGCGCTCGACTACGGCCGGAAGATCGCCGAGGGCTCGTACGAAGAGGTTGCGAACAACCCCCAGGTGATCGAGGCGTACCTCGGAACGAAGGCCGGCGGGTGAGCGAGGGGACGCGGACCGCCGAGCCGCCCGCCCCGGACCCCACCGAGACGGGCGTGGCCACCCAGCCCGTCGAGGCCCAGGCGCTCCCCGAGCCCGCCGTCCCGGCCCCGGCTTCCGGCGGCGACCGGCGTCCCATCCTCGAGCTGCGAAACGTGAGCACGCACTACGGGCTCGTCTCGGTGCTGCGGAACGTCAACGTGGAGATCTTCCCCGGGGAGATGGTCTGCCTGCTCGGGGGCAACGCGTCGGGCAAGACCACCACGTTGAAGACGATCCTCGGCTACGTCCGCCCCTCCGAGGGCGAGGTCCTCCTCGACGGCGCCGTCGTGAGCGGGCTCCCCACCGTCGAGGTCGTCCGGCGCGGCATCTCCATGGTGCCCGAGAACCGGCGCCTGTTCTCGAACATGACGGTCTCGGAGAACCTGGATCTGGGCGCGTACCAGCGACGAGATCGAGGCAAGGTCGCCGAGGATCGCGAGCGCATCCTCGAGACGTTCCCCAGGGTCCGCGAGCGCCTCAAGCAGAAGGCGGGCACGCTCTCGGGCGGTGAGCAGCAGATGGTGGCCATGGGCCGGGCGCTGATGGCCGACCCGAAGGTGCTGCTGATGGACGAGCCGTCGATGGGGCTCGCGCCGATCCTCGTGGAGCAGGTGTTCGAGATCATCAAGACGATCCGCGGGCTCGGCCGGACGGTGTTCGTCGTCGAGCAGAACGCGAACATGGCGCTGTCGATCGCCGACCGCGGCTACGTGATCCAGACCGGCCAGGTGGTGCTGGCCGACACGGCGGCGAACCTGCTCAGCAACCCCCTCATGCGGGAGGCGTACCTCGGGGAGCTCTGAGTGGCCGTCGCCGTGATCGACGCCGGCGAGCTCGCCCGCCTGCTGCCGATGGGGGCGGCGATCGACGCGCTCCAGGCGGGCTTCGGCGCCGAGCGCCTGCCGGAGGCGCCCCTGCGCTCGCATGTGGCCACGGGGGCCGGGACGCTGTACCTGATGCCGGCGTTCGGGCCGCAGGGCGTGGGCGTGAAGCTCGTCACGCTGACCGAGGCGAACCCCGGCCGCGGCGAGCCGTTCATCCACGCGACGTACGTCCTGTTCGACCCCGACACGCAGGCGCCGCTCGCGACGATCGACGGCGGCGCGCTGACGGCGCTCCGGACGGCGGCGGTCAGCGGGTTGGCCACGCGGTTCCTCGCGCGGGCCGACGCGAGGCGTCTGGTGCTGTACGGCGCCGGCGTGCAGGCCCGCTCGCACCTCGAGGCGATGTGCGCGGTCCGGCCGGTCGAGGAGGTGGTCGTGGTGTCGCGGGGACGGGCCCGGGCCGAGGCGCTGGTGGGGGAGGCCTCGGCCCGCGGGCTCCGAGCCTCGGTGGGAGCGCCGGGAGCCGAGCGCGACGCCGATCTGGCCTGCACGTGCACGACGAGCGCCACGCCCGTCGTCGAAGGCGCGCTCCTGCCGGACGGCGTGCACGTGAACGCCGTCGGCGCCTACACGACCTCGACGCGCGAGCTCGACGGTGAGGCCGTCCGGCGGTCGCGGGTTGCGGTCGAGACGCGCGAGGCCGCGGCGGCCGAGGCCGGGGACCTGGTGCTGGCCGCGGAGGAGGGCGCGATCGGGCCCGACCACGTGCTCGCGGACCTGTCGGAGGTGGTCCGCGGGGCCGTCGTCCGAACCTCGGACCGGGACATCACGCTCTTCAAGTCGGTCGGCATCGCGTTCGAGGACCTCATCGTGGCGCGAGCCGCCGTCGATCGGGTTGGTGCGTGAAGAGCACCGCCGACGTCGTGATCGTGGGCGGGGGCGTGGTCGGCGCGAGCGCGGCCTACCACCTGGCGGTCGCGGGGGCCGGCCGGGTCCTCCTGCTCGAGCGCGAGGACCACCTGGCCGCCGGGTCGACCGGGGTGTGCGCCGGCGGGTTCCGCGGCCAGTTCTCGAGCGAGACCAACATCCGCCTCTCACTCGCCAGCGTGCCGATGATCACCGGGTTCACCGAGGAACACGGCCTGCCGCTCGACATCGCGCAGGACGGCTACCTGTTCCTGGTCCGGGACCGGGCGCTGTGGCGGGAGTTCGTCGCGGCCAACGAGCTCCAGCGATCGCTCGGCGTGCGGGCGGAGCTGCTCTCGCCCGAGGACGCGGTGGCGCTCGCGCCGGGGATCGCGCTCGAGGGCATCGTCGGCGCCGCGTTCGGGCCGAGGGATGGGATCGCGGATCCGTCGGGCTTGACCCAGGGGTACGCCACACTGGCGCGCCGCGCCGGTGCCGAGATCGAGGTCGGCGCGACCGTGTCGTCCATCCGGGTGCTCGACGGCCGCGTGACGGGCGTCGAGACGTCCGGCGGGCCGGTCGACGCGCCGGCGGTCGTGAACGCGGCGGGTCCGTGGGCGGGGGAGCTCGCCCGGACGGCCGGCGTCGGCCTCCCGCTGGAGCCGATCCCTCGGCACGTCCTGGTGACCGGCGGGTTCCCAGGTCGGCCGCACCGTCGGACGCTGGTGATCGACGCGGTGACGAGCTTCTACTTCCACCGGGAGGGACCGGGCGTGCTCATGGGCATGGGAAGCGTCCACGAGGGGCCGTCCTTCGACACGAGGGTGGACGAGCGTTTCGTGGCGGAGGAGCTGCTGCCGACCGCGGTGCGGGTCTTCCCGCCGCTCGAGGAGGCCGCCATCGAGCACTCGTGGGTCGGCCTGTACGAGATGACCCCGGACCGGCATCCCATCATCGGCGAGGCCCCGGGGGTTCGGGGGCTCTACCTGGCGAACGGGTTCAGCGGTCACGGGTTCCAGCACGCCCCGGTCGTGGGCAAGCTGCTGGCCGAGCTCATCGTGGACGGGGAGGCGAGGACCGTGGACATCTCGGGCCTCGGGCTCGAGCGGTTCGCCTCGGGCGACCTTGTGCCAGAGGGCCACGTGGTGTGACGGCCGTGTGCCGGGAGCGGGGCTCGAACCCGCACGTGCTTTCGCACAACGCCTTTTGAGGGCGCCGCCTCAGCCAATTGGGCTATCCCGGCGTTGCCTGAGTGTACGGCGTCATGCCTTCGGACCGATGAAGGCATCGAGAGCGGCGACCGCCTCCCGGCGAGCGACCGAGATGGTGTTGGGCTTGGAGTTGCGCTGAGCGACGCCGATTGCGTCGCAGGCGTCGCGGAAGATCTGCGAGATGTCCTCGGAGGTGTTGGTGAAGAGATACCTGGGATAAGCGTACCTGTCGTGCCAGACCCTGTTGATGATCCGGCAACCATCTGAGTGGATCAGGCCACGCAGGAGCTGTCGCGGGTATCGGTCGACGACCTGGGTCTGCCACGGGGCCAAGCGGATCGGGCGCTGGTGTTTCAACCCTGGGGCCGTGTTGGGGGAAGACACACGCCCAGTGGTTCCAGTATGCGGAGACCGCGACGCACCCGATCGAGGGCACGATGCCGACCCTCGACACCTCACCGCCCAGCATGCGAGCGATCGCATGGCGACCGAGGCCGATGAGGTGCGGATACCGGTTGTCCTGGTAGATGCGGAGCCGGTAGGTCCTCGGCATACGCGTGATGTGTCCGTCCCCGAGGTAGAGACCGAGTAGGTACGAATAGGCGGCGTCATCGAGCACCCCGGATCCGCATCGCGGGCACGGCGCACGTTGCCTCCCAGACCGATGCGGCCGGTGCCCGGGCGGACTCTGCGTCCGCCACTCGCGGACGGTGCTTCGGTTGACCCCTGTCATCCGCGAGATCTGACAGTTGTTCCAACCCTCGGCAACCAGCCGAAGTACGGCATCGACGTCGCGCTGTGGATGCGGAGGTCGCCTCCGAGTGTGTGAACGAGCATATGTGGAGGTACTGACACCCCGAGGTGGGGGGTCTCGGACCGAAACGTGTGCAGGACCCGTACACTGCCGCTCCACCACAGTACAGAAGGAGGTTCGGTCGATCATCCGTAAGGCCCGCTCCGTCCTCCTGCTGGCGTTCCTGCTCGCGGCCTGCGAGACGGCGGCGCCCGCCGCGACCCGGCCGGTGCCCTCGGCCACCTCACCGAGCCCGTCATCCGCGAGCGGGTCCCCGTCCGCCAGCCCCTCGCCGCCCGCCGAGGTCTCGGTGGCGTTCCTGTTCGACTCGACGCCGGAGGGCGCGGTGGAACGGACGCTTCCCGCGCTGCGCGCGGCCCAGCTCGCGTTCGCCACCGCCCTCCTGTCGGGGGCGGAGCCGGTCGTCGTGGACCTGACGCCGCTCGACACGTCCGGGTCGGATCCGACCGCGATCGCGGCCCAGGTCGCCGGCGACGCGAGCTACGTGGCCGCCCTCGCCGCGCCCGACCTGCCGGAGCAGGGGGCGATCGCCGAGGTCTTGGGGGAAGCGGACGTCCCGCTGCTCACCCTGTCGGCCCGGGACGCCGTCGCCGATCCGCCGCCGGGGACGTGGCTGCGGTTCGTCGCTCCGGTGCGGACCCAGGCGCAGGCGCTCGCCGTCACCGCCGTGTCACTGAAGGCCGCCGGCAAGGGCATGTGCGTGGTCTCGGGACCGCCGGACGGCTCGGACTACACGAGAGCCACGGTGCGCTCCCTCTCGCAACGGGTCGACGTGACGGAGGCCGGCGGGGCGAGCGCCGCGGCCGAGGCCGGGTGCCGGGTCGTCGTGTGGACGGGTGGGGCGGAGGGCGGCGCGGAGCTCGCGGCGGCCCTCGCGGGCTCCCACGGGGAGGTCCCAACTCTCGTGGGAGGACCGAGCCTTCTGGAGCGGGCGTTCCTCGACGGGGCCGGCGACGCCGCCGAGGGCACGATCGCGGTGTGCTCGTGTGCGGACGTCGGCACGTCGCTGGATCTCGCCGCGCAGCGGTTCGTCCAGGACTACCAGTCGCAGAACGGCTCCCCGCCCGGCCCGTACGCGGTCGAGGCGTGGGACGCCGCCCACGTCCTCATCCGTGGCCTCGTCGAGGGTGGGCGGACGCGGCTCGGCATCGTCCGATGGCTGGCCAGCGTTCGGACCGTCGACGGCTTGGGCGGCGTCTACACCTTCTCGGGCGGCGAGCTCGTCCACCCCGGCTCGGGGATCCGACGGTATCGAGTCACGGGCGGTCGCTGGGTCCTCAGGGCTGAGTGAGCGCGCTCCGCGTTCCTCTTCGCCTCCTGGCTTGAGCGCGACGCCGGGTTGGGTCAGGATACCGCCCATGTACTTCGGGGATGCCCCCGGAGGCATCCTGAAGGAGGGGGACGGTTTGAACAGAGTGAGGGTTCTGGTGGCGGGGGTGGCGGCGATGCTCGTGCTCGCCTTCGCTGCATGCGCGAGCAACGAGGGCGACACCGGTGCCAGCGGGGCCACGACGACCGGGACGACCGGGACGACCGGCACTACCTCGGGCACGGGGAGCACCGGTACCACGGGGACATCGGGCGCCACGGGTATCCCCGCGTTCACGACGCTGCAGGACGGCGTCCTGCAGGTCGGCTCCTGCCTGGACTACCCGCCCTTCGAGACCGTGAAGAGCGGACAGGAGCAGGGCTTCGACGTCGACATGGTGGACGAGATCGCGTCCCGCCTCGGACTCACGGTCGAGTGGGTGCGCGCCGACTTCGACACCATCTTCACGTCGGTCGCCGGGGGCCAGTTCGACATGGTGGCCGCCGCCTCCACGATCACGCCCGAGCGCGAGCAGACTGTCGACTTCTCCGATCCGTACTTCAACTCGCGCCAGGCTCTCGTGGTGAACACGAACGAGACCCCCGATCTCACGTCGACCGACCAGCTCCAGTCCGGAGACGTCGTGGGGGTCCAGAAGGGGACGACCGGGGCGGCCTGGTCGAAGGAGAACCTCGAGCCGAACGGCATCCAGATCCAGACCTTCACGTCGGCCACCGACGCGCTCCGGGCCCTCGAGGGTGGGGCGATGATCGGCGTCATCGCCGACGAGCCGTTCGTGGGCGACGCGATCGGCAACCTCCCGAGCCTCGAGGTCGTCCAAGGGATCGACACGAACGAGAAGTACGGGTTCGCGTTCTCGCCGGACAACACCGAGCTGCGCGATGCGGCGAATATCATGCTGGCGCAGATCATCGCCGACGGGACGTACGCGGAGATCTTCCAGAGATGGTTCCCAGGAGTGGAGGTGCCGCCCGAGTTCCAACCATCGGCGTAGGAAACGTGACGTTTCGACAGAAGGGGTCCGCGCCCGGTGCGCGGGCCCCTTCCGCATGAAGGGGGGTCGGATGGCTGTCGTGGAGGCCGAGGCGGGGCTCCTTCGGGAGGCCCCACCCGATACGCGGGGGCGGAGCTCGCCGATCTCCGCCACGTCCCTGTGGCTCGGCATCCTTGCGATCGGCGCCGTGCTCGGCGGCCTGGTCTTCGTCCAGGTGAACTTCGCCCTCTCCGCGCGGCAGCTCACACGGGAGTGCGTCGACCTCGGCCTGACCTCCGACATCACCGGTGCCGTCGGCGTCTGCAACATCGTCGAGGGCCTCAGGTCGTCGGAGCAGACGGCCCTCCTCTACGGGGGGATCGTCCTGGGGATCGCCGGGATGGCCGTCGGATGGGGGACGTACAAGCGGATGGATACCCGGCGGCGGCGCGAGCAGGCCGTGACGGGCGCGATCCTCGGCCTGCAGGCAGTCGTCATCGCCATCGTCCTCCTGTTGTTCCGCGCCGGGCGGCCGGACCTGTTCGCGAAACACTTCCTGAACTTCGACGTGCTCGGGTCCTACTTCCCCAGGTCCTTCTTCGCGGCGATGAAGAACACGATCTTCCTGGCCTTCGTCGGGGAGTTCGGGGGCATCGTGATCGGCCTCGCCCTCGCCGTCCTGGCGATCTCGCAGCGCAAGGCTGCCCGCGCCCCGGCGCGCGCATACATCAACTTCTTCCGGGGGACGCCGCTCATCTGGCAGCTCGCCACCACCTACTTCCTCCTGCTGTTCATGGGCCTCAAGACCTCGGCGTTCACGGTGGCGATGATGGTCTTCGCGCTCAACACCGGGGCCTACGCGGCCGAGGTCTTCCGGGCCGGCATCCAGTCGATCGAGCGCGGGCAGATCGAGGCGGCGCGGTCGCTCGGGATGTCGTGGTTCCAGGCGATGCGCTTCGCGATCGTGCCGCAGGCGATCCGTCGCGTGATCCCGCCGCTCATGAACGAGTTCGTGATCCTGATCAAGGACACCGCCCTGGTGATCGTCCTCGGGCTGTTGGAGTCCCAGTACGAGCTGTTCACCTGGGCCCGTCAGGGCGTCTCCGACACCTTCAACGCGACGTTCTTCACCGCGACGGCCCTCGGCTACCTCGCGGTGACCTTGCCGCTGATCCGCCTGGTGAACTCGGTCGAGAAGCGCCTGCGGAGCGGCCTCGTGAGCATCGCCGGAGCGGCTCAATGAGCGCGGCATCGGTGGCACCGAGCAAGGTCGAGCCCCTGATCCGGATGGAGGGCATCCACAAGTGGTTCGAGGACAACCACGTGCTCCGTGGCGTTGACCTCGCGCTCGAGCCCGGCGAGGTTCAGGTCATCATCGGCCCCTCCGGCGGGGGGAAGTCGACTCTGTTGCGGTGCACGAACCTTCTCGAGCGGCCCACGCTGGGCAGCGTGTGGTTCGAGGGCACAGACATCACCGACATCCGCGTGAACCTGAACGACGTCCGGACCCGGATGGGGATCGTCTTCCAGCAGTTCAACCTGTTCCCCCACATGACCGTGATGCGGAACATCACGATCGCGTTGCAGAAGGTCATGAGGATCGACGAGAAGGAAGCCCGGGAGCGGGCGGTCGAGCAGCTCCAGCGGGTCGGGCTCGAGCAGAAGGCCGACGCCTTTCCGGGCCAGCTCTCGGGCGGGCAGCAGCAGCGGGTCGCGATCGCCCGGGCGTTGGCCATGAAGCCCCGTCTCATGCTGTTCGACGAGGTCACCTCGGCCCTGGACCCCGAGCTCGTGGGGGAGGTCCTGGCCGTCATGCGCCAGCTCGCCGACGAGGGCATGACGATGATGGTCGTCACGCACGAGATGGGGTTCGCGCGGGAGGTCGGGACCTGGATGGTCTTCGTCGACGGCGGCGTGATCGCCGAGAAGGGGCGCCCGAAGGAGATGTTCGCCAACCCTGAGACCGAGCGGCTCCGGCAGTTCTTCAGCAAGGTCCTGTGACCCTGTGCCCGTGACCCGACGCTGGCTGCCGATCGCTGCCGTGCTCGTCGCGGTGGCCTCGCTCCTGGTCTCGCTCGTGCTGGCCGGCGAGGAGCCCGCTCCGTACGTGATCACGGCGATCAACTACCACTTCCACGACGCGCACCCGACCTTCCCCATCGCCCCGGGGCGCGACCTGGTGGTCAAGAACGCCAGCCAGAACCTCCACAACGTGACGATCCCGGCGCTGAACTACTCGGAGGACGTCAAGCCGGGCGAGCAGCTCGTGATCCAGGACATCGCGTCGCAGTTCGGGGCACCGGGCAGATACACGTTCGTCTGCCTGTATCACCAGGATCGCGGCATGAGCGGCACGCTCATCATCGCGGGAGGGTGAGGCGAGGGGCCTCGGGAAGAGATCGACGGGCCGAGGAGCCTTTGGAGCCGCTCACGCCTTCCCCATACGCGAGCGTTGTCTACTCGGTTCCTCGGCCCGTCAAAAGGTGGCCCCAAGCGACCTCTGAGCCCGGTCGGCCGGCGTATCCTCCGCCTCGGTGGTCCATCCCTTGGGGCTTGCGCCCCTCGGTGTGGCCCTCCTTCTCGGAGGCACTACCCGCCTCCCGGTCCCGTGTCGGCCGCTTGGGACCGGAGCGAACAGTAGCGACGTGCCCTGAGCGTGTCAACGCGTTGAAACGCCTGCACCGCAGGCATGACGGATCGATCCCGCAGGTAGCCCCTTGCGTCGCTGCGATGAAGAAAGAGTGACAAACGGAACGCGTTCCCGATGCGGCGACTGGACCGCCGATCATTCGGGTCGGAACCGTCCCGGGCGTCGGGAGCGTCGGCGGATCGCGCTAGGATCAGCCGACGTGACCCCTCGCACGATGGACCCGCCGAAACGACTGTTCCTCCTCGACGGTCACAGCCTCAGCTATCGCGCGTTCTTCGCGCTGCCGACGAGCCTCGCGACGACGACCGGGCAGGTGACGAACGCCGTCTACGGGTTCACGTCGATGCTGATCAAGCTCCTCGCGGAGGAGCGGCCCGATCTCATCGCCGTCGCGTTCGACGTGGGCAAGCCGACCGCGCGGCTGGAACGGTACGCCGAGTACAAGGCCGGCCGCCCCGAGACGCCGGACGAGTTCCGGCAGCAGCTGGGCCTGATCGTGGAGGTGCTCGAGACCCTGCGGATCCCGGTGATCGGGATCGAGGGACACGAGGCGGACGACGCGATCGGGACGCTCGCGGTCCAGGCCCACGGACAGGGCATCGACGTCGTCATCGTGACGGCCGACCGAGACTTCTTCCAGCTCGTCCGGCCCGGCATCACGGTGATGTTCAACGTCAAGGGTATCTCCGACATCCGGCGGTACGACGTGCAGGCGGTGACGGAGCGATTCGGGCTCCCGCCGGAGAAGTACCTCGAATACGTCGCGCTCAAGGGCGACGCGTCGGACAACATCCCCGGCGTCCCCGGCGTCGGGGAGAAGACCGCGTCCAAGCTCGTCCAGGACTTCGGGTCGGTCGAAGAGCTCCTGCGCCGCACCGACGAGCTCAAGGGCAAGCTGAAGGACTCCATCGAGGCGGCGGGGGAGCAGCTCGCGCTCAACAAGGAGCTCGCCCAGCTCAAGCTCGACGTCGAGCTCCCGGTGCGCCCCGAGGACTGCGTGATGGGGGAGTGGGACGTCGAGGCCGTCCGGCGCCTGTTCACGTCGCTCGAGTTCCGCACCCTGTTCGAGCGGCTGGAGGAGGTCGGTCGGAGCGCCAAGCCGGCCGTCGAGGTGGCCGAGCTCGACCTGCGGGAGGCGGCCGTCCCGGAGGTCGCGGCGCTGCTCGAGGCCGACACGCCGAAGGCGCTCCGCATCGACGCCGACGGCGGGCGGATCGTGGGCCTGGCGGTCTCGGTCGGCGGCGGGCAGGCGGCGTACGCGCCCGTCAAGAAGGCGTCGGACGTCGCGAAGACTCTGGCCGGCCCGGCGCCGAAGTGGACCCACGACGCCAAGGACACCGAGACGGCCGCGCTCGCGGCGGGGGGGAGTCTCGGCGGGGTTGCCTTCGACACGATGCTGGCCGGGTACCTGCTCGACCCGGCGGCCCCGAGCTTCGCCCTCGGGGTCCTGTGCGAGACCTACCTCGGGACCGACGTCCTCGGCTCGACGGTCGAGGAGACCGAGGGCCAGCTCTTCGGCGAGGCGTGGCGTCCCTGGGCGGCGGAGGCGGCCGCCGTGGCCCTGCTGGCTCCGGTGATCGCCGAGCGGGTGGAGAAGGCGGGGCTGCGCCATCTTCTCGACGACGTCGAGCTGCCGCTGTCCTCGGTCCTGGCGCGCATGCAGGCCGCGGGGGTCGCCCTCGACGTCGAGTACCTCGACGAGATGGCCGAGGGCGTCCGGGACAAGATGGCGACGCTCCGCGAGGAGATCTACCGCCACGCCGGCGAGGAGTTCAACCTCAACTCCCCGCCGCAGCTCCGGACGATCCTGTACGAGAAGCTCCGGCTCTCGCCGGGCAAGAAGACCTCGAAGGGCCAGCTCTCCACGGACGCCTCGGTGCTCGAGAAGCTCCGCGACGCCCATCCCATCGTCGACGCCCTGCTGTCGTGGCGCGAGCTCGACAAGCTGAACTCCACCTACCTGGAGGCCCTGCCGCGTCAGGTCGATCCGCGCGACGGGCGGGTGCACACGACGTTCAACCAGACCGGCGCCGCCACGGGACGGCTGTCGAGCTCCAACCCCAACCTCCAGAACATCCCCGTTCGCGGGGAGCTCGGCCGCCAGATCCGCCGCGCGTTCGTGCCGGGGGCGAAGGACCAGGTGCTCCTCGTCGCCGACTACTCGCAGATCGAGCTCCGGATCCTGGCGCACCTCGCAGGGGACGAGGGATTGAAGGCGGCGTTCGAGTCGGGGGTGGACATCCACACGGCGACCTCGGCGAGGGTGTTCGGGCTGCCGGAGGACCAGGTCGACCCGGCCACGCGCTCCCGGGCCAAGGCGATCAACTACGGGCTGGCCTACGGGATGAACGCGTGGGGCCTCGCCTCGCGCCTGGAGATCACGCCGGACGAGGCGCAGGAGTTCATCGACGCGTACTTCGCGAGCTTCCCGCAGATCCGCGACTTCCTCGACCGACAGGTGGCCCGGGCCGCCGCCGAGGGTTTCACCGAGACCCTCCTCGGCCGCCGTCGCTACATCCCCGAGCTCCAGGCGGCCAATCCAAGGGTTCGCGACATGGGCCGGCGGATGGCGCTCAACGCGCCGATCCAGGGGAGCGCGGCCGACGTGTTCAAGCTCGGCATGCTCCGGGTGGACGAGGCGCTCCGAGGGTCCACGCTCGGGTGCCGGATGCTGCTCACGGTGCACGACGAGCTCGTCTTCGAGGTGGACGGGAGGGATCTGGCGGAGGCCTCCGCCCTGGTGAAGCGCGAGATGGAGTCGGCGTACGACCTCGACGTACCCCTCCGCGCGGACCTCGGATCCGGCCCCAACTGGGCCGAGGCCGTCCCGGCGGGCCACTAGGACTCGATCTCCGACCCAGGCGGAGAGAGGATCGGACCATAGGGATGGCACGGCCTGAAGGGCTCCGTCAAGGCGTTACTCGGCCGCCGCCTCCTGACCGGGGGTGTGGCGACGGACTCCTGGTGGTCCGGTCTGTCGCCGCTTGCATGACTGAGCTGGCCGATGCCGGGTCGCCGGCGCCCTGATCGTCGTCGTCGCCGGGCGTGCCGGATTCGCTGTCAGACCCATGCGCTACGCTATCGAACGTACGTTCGGGAAGGGGAAACAGGGGGAAGGGGGAAACCAACTGAGCGAGCTTCGCTCCGCGATCGGCGTGTGGCAGTCGGAGATCTTGGCCGAGCTGCCCGATGCCGTGATCGAGGAGGACTTCGCGGATCTGCACCGTGTGAGCGAGCTCGTGGAGTCCGAGCGGCTTCGTCGTCTGGCGGAGCTCGAACGCCGAGGTGTCCACGAGCGAGACGGCCACGTCTCGGTCGTGAGCTGGCTCGCCTCGCGCTTCAAGGTCGCCTGGGGAGCGGCACGAGACAGCGTTCGGGTGGCTCGCTCGCTCGAGCACATGCCTGTCGTCCGTCGTGCTCTCGAAGACGGTGAGCTCTCGCTCTCGGCCGTGCGCGCCCTTGCCCAGGCTCGGGAGGTCGAGCCCGAGGCCTTCGCTCGGTCGGAGTCCACGCTCGTCGAAGCCGCCGGGGTGCACTCGGTTGGGGATCTGCACCGCGTGCTCGCCACTGGCGGGTGCTTGCCGAGTCCCAGCGTCGGGGCGACCCCGAGGCGCGGGCCCACGTCCGACGGCGCCTGCACGCCTTGCGGACCTTCCTCGGCATGGTCAGAGGCGACTTCGAGCTCGAATCGGACGGTGGGGAGACGGTGCTCACGGCCGTTTCGGCCGTGGTCGATGCTGATGCCCGTTCAGGGACAAACGACGACCGCACGTCGGCCCAGCGCCGTGCCGACGCGCTGGTAGAGATCTGCCGGCAGTTCCTCGACCGCTCCGACCGGCCGAGTGTGGGTGGTGAGCGTCCCCACGTGACGGCGACCGTGCCGGTGGAAGTGCTCGCGGCAGGCTCGGCGGGGCCGGCGGAGCTGGATCAGCTCGGACCGGTGTCCGCCGAGATCGCCCGGCGACTCGCCTGTGACGGCTCGCTGAGGCGGATCGTGCTGTCCGCGCGCTCGGAGCCGCTCGATGTGGGAAGGCGTACCCCGACGGTGCCGCCTGCGCTTCGGCGGGCGGTGATCGCCCGGGTTCGTCACTGCCGGTTCGGGGACTGCGACCGACCTTCCTCGTGGTGCGACGTCCACCATGTGGTGCCGTGGTCCGAGGGCGGGCCGACCTCCCTTGCCAACCTTGTCCTGCTCTGCCGGCGGCACCACCGGGCGGTGCACCCGCCCGGACGGTTCCGACTGGTGACGGTGGCCGGACGGCCGACGGTGTTCCGGCCGGATGGGACGGTGCTGGAGCAATCGGGCAGGCCGCCCTAGCCATTTGACGGTGTTTCCGCAGGTCAACTACCATCCCTGAGCCGCGGGGGCAGTTTCGCGCCCGGCGAAATCCCAAGACGCCGGGAGCGCGCCTGCGCGGTGGAAGGAGATGGTCCGGATCGACACGACGACGAGTGAGACGAAGGCCGCGCCCGAGCGCGACCTGACGCCGGAGGAGCTGCGCGAGGCGATCGAGTCCTCGCTGCGCGACTTCAAGGAAGGGGACATCGTCGAGGGGGAGATCGTGAAGATCGACCGCGACGAGGTCCTGCTGGACATCGGCTACAAGTCCGAGGGGGTCATCCCCGCCAAGGAGCTCTCGATCCGCCACGACGTCGACCCCAACGAGGTCGTCAAGGTGGGCGACCACGTCGAGGCCCTCGTCCTGCAGAAGGAGGACAAGGAGGGCCGGCTGATCCTGTCGAAGAAGCGCGCGCAGTACGAGCGCGCGTGGGGCAGGATCGAGGAGGTCATGACCTCGGGCGGGACGATCAAGGGCCCCGTGATCGAGGTCGTCAAGGGCGGGCTGATCCTGGACATCGGCCTGCGGGGGTTCCTCCCCGCCTCGCTCGTGGACCTCCGGCGGGTCCGGGACCTCCACCCGTTCGTGGGCACCGAGCTCGAGGCCAAGATCATCGAGCTCGACCGCAACCGCAATAACGTCGTGCTCTCGCGCCGCGCCTTCCTGGAGGAGTCGCAGAGCGAGGGTCGCAAGAAGTTCCTGGAGTCGCTCCAGAAGGGCGAGCGCCGCAAGGGCTCGGTCTCCTCGATCGTGAACTTCGGCGCGTTCGTCGACCTCGGCGGCGTCGACGGCCTTGTCCACGTCTCCGAGCTGTCGTGGAAGCACGTCGACCACCCCAGCGAGGTCGTGGCGGTCGGCCAGGATGTCGAGGTCGAGGTGCTCGACGTCGACCTGGAGCGTGAGCGCGTCTCGCTCAGCCTGAAGGCCACCCAGGAGGACCCCTGGAAGGAGTTCGAGCGCAAGTACTCGGCCGGCGAGATCATCGACGGCCAGGTCACCAAGCTCGTCCCGTTCGGCGCGTTCGTCCGGGTGGCGCAGGGCATCGAGGGCCTCGTCCACATCTCAGAGATCAGCGACCAGCACATCGACTCTCCGGAGTCGGTGCTCTCGGTCGGCGACCAGGTGCGGGTGAAGGTGATCGAGGTGGACGTGCCGCGCCGGCGCATCAGCCTGTCCATGAGGCAGGTGGGCGGGGCGCTTCCCACCCCCAAGGAGACGGAGATCCAGGAGGAGGAGGCTCCCGCCGTGGTGGCCGAGGCGGCCTCGGTTCCAGCCTCCACAGCGCAGCGGGACCAGGAGCCCGCCGTTGCCGTTCCGGCCGAGGCCGCTACCGCCGGGGGCGCAGAGTCGGCTTCCGCCGAGGCCGCCCCGGCCGTCGCGACCGAGGCGCCGGTCGAGGCACCGGCCGAGGTGCCCGCTCCGGCCGAGGTGCCCGCTGAACCGGCGGCGGAGGAGGAAGAGGACATCAGCCTCGAGGCGATCCTGGAGGATCTGAAGCGGCGCGAGGGGCGGTCGGAGTAGGGCGGTGCTGCTCGTCGGGCTGACGGGCGGGATCGGGTCGGGCAAGTCGACCGTCTCGCGGATGCTGCAGGAGCGCGGGGGCGTGGTGTTCGACGCGGACGTGCTCGCGCGGGAGGCGGTCGAGCCGGGGACGCCCGGGCACGACGCGGTCGTCGAGCGGTTCGGGGCGGCCGTGCTCGGGCCCGGGGGGGCGGTGGACCGGGAGGCGCTCGCGAGCATCGTGTTCGCGGATCGGGCGGCGCGGCGGGATCTCGAGGCGATCGTGCATCCCGAGGTCCGGCGGCTGTTCGCGCAGGGATGCGAGGTCTACCGCGACACCGACCGGGTGGTCGTCCTCAGCGCGCCGCTGCTCGTCGAGACGGGCATGCACACCGCGTTCCAGGTCCTCGTGCTCGTCTCGTCGCCGGTGGACACGCAGGTCGAACGCCTGCTGCGCGATCGCGGGATGTCGGAGCCCGAGGCGCGGGCCCGGATCTCGGCGCAGGCGCCGCTCGAGGACAAGGAGGCCGTCGCGGACGTCATCGTCGACAACGACGGCCCGTTGGACGAACTCGAGCGGCAGGTCGACCGGCTCTGGGAAGAGCTTCGGGCCCGGGCCGGATCGCCGGTCTGACCCGGCTTCCACCTCCGGCTGGCTATCCTTGCGGCCGATGCCGTACGCCGCGGTGTTCTTCGACGCCGGAGAGACGCTGGTCCATCCCCACCCGACGTTCCCCGACCTGTTCGCCTCGATCCTTCGGCGCGAGGGGCACGACGTCGATCCCGAGACGATCCGCGACCGGGTCCACGTGGTCTCGGACCGGTTCAAGGCTGCCGCCGAGACCAACGAGCTGTGGACGACCTCGCCGGAGAAGTCGAGGCGGTTCTGGCACGACGTCTACGCGATCTTCCTGCGGGACCTGGGGATCGACGGGAACGGGCTCGTCGACACGGTCTATCGCGAGTTCACCGACATGGCGAACTACGCGCTGTTCGACGACGTGCCCCCGGTGCTCGACCGGCTCCGGGCGGCGGGCATCCGGCTCGGCGTGGTCTCGAACTTCGAGGAGTGGCTCGAGGGCCTGCTCGAGCACCTCGGCGTGCGCTCGTACTTCGACGTCCGCGTGATCTCCGGCGTCGAGGGCCTGGAGAAGCCGGACCCCCGGATCTTCGAGCTGGCCATGGAGCGAGCGGGCGTCGAGGCCGTGGCCTCGGTGTACGTCGGCGACAGCCCCGAGTTCGACGTGGAGCCTGCCCTGGCGCTGGGCATGTTCCCGGTGCTGGTCGATCGCCGCGACCGGTTCCCCGACGCCGTCGTCGCCAGGATCACGTCGATGGCGGACCTGCCGGCCGTCCTCGGGCTGGACCGCGATGGCTGAGGAGCGGATCTACTCGGTCGAGGAGGCCAACGCCATGCTCCCGGACCTCCGCGAGCGGCTGGCGCTGATCCGCGAGGCGCGCCAGTCGATGCTCCGGGGCGCGGAGCTGGTGAAGGAGCGGATCGCGACCGACGGCGGTGGGACCTCAGGGGGCGAGTACTGGCGGGCGCAGCGGACGCTCCGGTCCGAGATCGAGCGCCTGGCCGAGGAGAACATCGTGCTCCGCGACCCCGAGACCGGTCTCGTGGACTTCCCGGGCGAGCGCGAGGGCCGTCGCGTGTGGCTGTGCTGGCGGCTCGGGGAGGACGCCGTGGCCCACTGGCACGACCTCGACGCCGGGGTCATCGGGCGGCAGCCGCTGTGAGCCGCGTCGTCGTGATGGGCGCGACGCGCGAGGATCCGCCGCCGGGGATCGCCGTCCTCGAGGGCGCCCTCGAGCTCTCCTTCGCCGACAGCGTGCCCGAGCTCGAGGCGGTCCTCCCCGGCGCCGACGTGTTGCTGGCCTGGCGTCCGCGCTCGAGGTTGCTCGAGCCGGCGTGGGAGCACGCCGGCGACCTGAAGTGGATCCAGTCCGGGTCGGCCGGGGTCGAGGATCTGCTGTTCCCCGCCCTCGTGGAGAGCTTCGTCGTCCTCACGAACGCCCGGGGGGTCTTCGACGACGCCATCGCCGAGTACGTCCTGGGCCTCCTCCTCCTGTTCGCGAAGGGGCTCCCGGCCACGCTGGAGCGACAGCGGAGCCGGGAGTGGTGGGGCAGGGACACCGAGCGCGTGGCCGGCAAGCGGATGCTCGTCGTGGGCGTCGGCTCGATCGGCCGCGCCGTCGGGCGCGTGAGCAAGGCTCTGGGGATGACCGTTCGCGGCGTGGGCTCGACGGCGCGGGGCAGCGACGACGTGTTCGGTCTCGTCTTCGGGCCGGACGAGCTGGCCGACGCCTGCGCCTGGGCCGACGTCGTGGTGGACGCGCTGCCCGCCACCCGCGGCACGCGGCACCTGTTCGACGAGGCCGTCTTCGACGCCATGCAGCCCTCGGCTCGTTTCGTCAACGTCGGGCGGGGAACGACGGTCGACGAAGATGCGTTGGTCCGCGCGCTCGAGAGCGGCCGGCTCGCGGCGGCGGCGCTCGACGTCTTCGAGGAGGAGCCGTTGCCGGCGGACCACCGCCTGTGGAGCCTGCCGAACGTGATCGTCTCCCCGCACATGTCGGCCAACTTCGCCGGGTGGCGGGAGGCGGTGGTGGAGGTCTTCCTGGAGAACCTCGATCGGTACCTGACCGGCCGCTCGCTGAACAACGTGGTCGACAAGGAGCGGGGGTACGTGCCGGGATGGGTGTGATCGAGGTCCGGGGGCTCCGCAAGGCGTACGGCGACGTCGAGGCGGTGCGCGGGATCGACCTCGTCGTCGAGGCCGGCGAGGTCTTCGCCCTCCTCGGCCCGAACGGGGCCGGCAAGACGACCACGGTCGAGATCCTGGAGGGCTACCGCCGCAGGACCGGGGGCGAGGTGCGCGTGCTCGACCACGACCCGGAGCACCTGGACCGGAAGCTGCGGGAGCGGATCGGCATCGTGCTCCAGTCGACCGGCGTCGACCCCTACCTCACGGTGCGCGAGACCGTGGGCCTGTACGCCGGGTACTACCCGCATCCCCGCGACGTCGACGAGGTGATCGAGGTGGTCGGGCTGACCGAGAAGCGGGACGCGCGGGTGGTGAAGCTCTCGGGCGGCCAGCAGCGGCGCCTCGACGTCGCCGTGGCGCTGGCGGGCGACCCGGAGCTGCTGTTCCTGGACGAGCCGACGACGGGGTTCGACCCCGGCGCCCGGCGCAACGCATGGGAGATCGTGCGGAACCTGATCGCGCTGGGGAAGACGGTGTTCCTCACGACCCACTACATGGACGAGGCGCAGGCGCTCGCCAACCGCGTCGCCGTCATCGCCGCAGGGGAGATCGTCGCCGAGGGGCCGCCCAGCACGCTGGCGGGCCGCGACATCGCGCGGACCGAGATCCGGTTCCGGGTCGACGACGGTGCCGCCCTTCCGTCCCTGGGTCAGACCCCTGGGGCCGACGGCACGTTCGAGGTGCTGACGGACGACCCCACCCGGGTCCTGCACGAGCTCACGTCGTGGGCGCTTGGCCGCGGGATCGCGCTCGAGGCGCTCGAGGTGCGGCGCCCGTCGCTCGAGGACGTCTACCTCGAGCTCACCGGTGAGGCCGAGGCGTCGGCATGAGCGACCTGGCGCTGACCCTGCGGCAGGTGCGGTTCACGAACAAGGCGTTCTGGCGGAACCCGGCGTCGGCGTTCTTCACGTTCGCGTTCCCGCTCATGTTCCTGGTGATCTTCACGACGCTGTTCGGGAACAGCGTCATCCGGTTCCATCCGGGGGCGGGTCAGGTGGTCGAGGTCAAGCAGTCCACGTTCTACGTGGCGGCCATGGCCGCGTTCGGCGTGATCACGGGGTGCTACACGAACATCGCGGTCAGCGTGACGTTCGCCCGGGACAGCGGGGTCCTCAAGCGGGTCCGGGGCGCGCCCGTCCCGGGATGGGTCTACCTGACGGGGCGCGTGATCCACGCCATGCTCATCGGCCTGCTCCTCCTGGTCCTGTGCGCGGCGTTCGGGCGCGCGTTCTACGACGCCTCGCTGCCCTCCGGGGTCGACCTCGCCCGGAGCGTCCTCGCGCTCCTCGTGGGCGGCGCGTCGTTCTGCGCCCTCGGCCTCGCGTGCACGGCGATCATCCCGAACGCCGACGCCTCACCCGCCATCGTCAACGCCACGATCCTGCCGCTCCTGTTCCTGTCGGACGTGTTCATCCCCGTCGAGGGCGCGCCGGACTGGGTCCAATGGGTGGGCAAGATCTTCCCCGTGAAGCACTTCTCCGAGGCCCTCCAGTCCGCGTTCATCCCCCAGGCCGTCCCGTGGTCGTGGACGAACATCGTCGTGATCGCCGCCTGGGGGGTGGCAGGGCTCGTCCTGGCGACGAGGTTCTTCTCCTGGGAGCCCCGCACCTAGCTCCGGACGCCGAAAGGGCGTGTGCTAGGCTCGCGCACGCGCACGGCCCGAGGCGTTCGCGCGCATTCCGGATCAGGGGGTTCGTCAGATGCGCAAGCTCTTCGTCATCGTCGCGGCCACCGGGCTCCTGCTCGCGGCCTGTTCCGAGGACAACCCGACGGTGGGGGGCACCGGTCCCACGTCGACGGGCACCGGCCCCACCGCGACGGGCGCGACGGCCACGGGCCCGACGGCGGTGGAGACCGCCGCGAGCTGTGCCGAGGCAAACGCGACGAGCCTCGCGGCGACGGGCACGTTGACGATCGGCACGGACAACCCCGCCTTCCCGCCCTGGTTCTCCGGGGGAGAGACCCCAGACCACGACTGGAAGTTCAACGACCCGTACACGGGTGAGGGCTACGAGGCCGCGACGGCGTACGCGATCGCGGACACGCTGGGGTTCTCCGCGGATCAGGTGGCGTGGACCGTCGTGCCGTTCAACCAGACGTACAAGCCCGGGGAGAAGGACTACGACTTCGCGATCGAGCAGATCTCCTACTCCACCAAGCGTGACGAGGCGATCGACTTCAGCGACAGCTACTACGACGTCCAGCAGGCGCTGGTCGCGGCCGAGGGTACACCGGTCACGCGGGCGACGAGCCTCGGGGATCTCAAGGACTACGCACTCGCCGCCCCGATCGGAACCACGAGCTATGACTACATCGTCAACACGATCCAGCCGAACACCGAGGCCGGCGCCTACAACTCGCTCGCGGACACCGTGGCCGCTCTGAACGCCGGCCAAGTGGACGCCATCGTTGTGGACGCCCCGACCGCCTACTACCTGGCCGACCCGTTCGTGCAGGAGGTCAAGCACGGGGTCGTCGTCGGGCTCTTCCCGAGCGCCGGCGCCCAGGAGTACTTCGGACTCGCGTTCGAGACGGGGAATCCGCTGGTCGAATGTGCCAACCTCGCCATCGCCGAGATCAAGGCCGCGGGAACCCTCGACGCGATCCACCAGAAGTGGTTGGTCGAGAAGACCAACGTCGGCGAGGTGCCGGAGTTCACGACCTAGCGGCCGCCGATGGGTGGCGGTGGCGGGGCGCCTGAGCTCTACCAATACGAACCGAGTGATCCGCGGCTGCCCGAGGGGGGACCCTCCAGCCGGATCCTGACTCCCCTTCGCGCCGAGGGCGCCAAGGGCGTCGCCGTGGCGGTCGTCAGCACCGCCATCGTCGCCGGATTGATCGTTTGGGCGGTCACCTCCTCGTCGAACTGGCCCGAGGTCAAGCATGCGTTCTTCGACGGCGAGGAGTTCCGGCGCAGCTTCCCCGACATCGCCCGGACGTTCAGGAGGAACGTCCAGTACTTCCTCATCGCCGAGGTCTTCATCCTGGCCTTGGCGATGCTGCTCGCGATCCTTCGGAGCCTCCCCGGGCCGGTCTTCTTCCCCCTCCGGCTTCTGGCGATCGGGTACACGGACCTGTTCCGCGGCATCCCAACGATCCTGGTGGTGTATCTGCTGGCGTTCGGCGTCCCGAGCCTGGGGCTGCCCGGAGTCCCCTCCGGCGCCGCGTTCTGGGGGGTCGTCGGGTTGATCCTGTCGTACTCGGCGTACGTCGCCGAGGTCTACCGAGCCGGGATCGAGTCGGTCCACCCCAGCCAGGCGGCGGCCGCTCGGTCGCTCGGGCTCTCGCGATGGAAGAGCCTTCGGTTCGTGATCGTCCCGCAGGCGGTGCGGCGGGTGATCCCCCCGCTGCTGAACGACTTCATCGGCCTGCAGAAGGACACCGCGCTCATCGCGTTCGTCGTCGCGATACCCGAGGCGTTCAAGACGGGACAGATCTATCAGAGCGCGGACTTCAACTTCACGCCGTTGCTCGGCGTCGCGTTGATGTTCCTGCTCATCACGATCCCGCTCACGCGGTTCACGGACTGGCTGCTGGCTCGCCAGCGGAGGCGCCGGCAGACGGGCGCGGCCCTGTGACCGCGACTGGATCGGCGCTGGTCCTCGAGGGCGTCCATAAGTCGTTCGGCAAGCTCGAGGTGCTCAAGGGCATCGATCTCTCCGTCGCCGAGCACGAGGTCGTGTGCCTGATCGGGACGTCCGGGTCGGGCAAGTCGACCCTGCTTCGCTGCATCGACCTCATCGAGCCGATCGACCGGGGCCGGATCGTCGTGGAGGGGGAGGAGATCACGGCGCGCGGTGTGGACGTGAACCGGATCCGCCGGCGGATGGGGATCGTCTTCCAGGCCTTCAACCTGTTCCCGCACATGAGCGTGATGCGCAACATCACGCTCGGTCCCATGGAGGCGCTCGGGATGTCCAGGAGCGATGCCCAACAGCTCGCCCTCGAGCTGCTCGAGCGGTTCGCGCTCGCCGATAAGCGGGAGGATTACCCCGACCGGCTCTCGGGCGGCCAGCAGCAGCGCGTCGCCATCGTCCGCGCGCTGGCGATGAAACCGAGCGTGATGCTCCTCGACGAGGTCACGAGCGCCCTCGACCCCGAGCTCGTGGCCGAGGTGCTGAACGTGATCCGCGAGCTGGCCGCGGGGGGGATGACGATGGTCATCGCCACGCACGAGATGGGGTTCGCGCGCGACATCGCCAACCGGGTCTGCTTCCTCGACGAAGGCGTGATCCTCGAACAGGGCCCGCCGGACGAGATCTTCAGCTCACCCACCCAGGAGCGGACCCAGCGGTTCCTGCAGAGCATCATCGAGGCGGGCAGGATGTGACGGCCCCGATCGCGGTCCCGACGCGCGAGGAGGCCGCCGCGGTGCTCGAACTGGCCCGCGACGAGGTCCTGGCCATGATCGACGCCCTGCCGCGCCGCGCCGTCACGCTCCACGGGCTCGGCGGCGGTGAGTGGTCGCCGAAGGACCTGCTGGGGCACCTCGCGTCGTGGGAGGAGTACGGCCTCGATGCACTCGCGGCGTGGGAGCGCGGCGAACCGGCGCCGATCGACGCGCTGTGGCGGACCGTGAGCACCACCCAGGTCAACCGGCAGAACGTCGAAGCCAAGGCGGCCTGGTCATTCGCCAGGGTCCGCCGCGACGCCGAGCGCTCACATGCCGAGATGCTCGCGGCGATCCGAGGGATGACCGAGGAGCGGTGGCTCGGCCCGGTGACCTCGCGGGGGCGCAAGCCCCTGGCGACGCGGCTCGGCGGCATCCTCAGCGGAACGGGGCCCTTCCGCCACGACGACTCCCACCTGCCGAGCCTGCGGGCGTTCGCCGCGGAGCATGCGCCCTCGCGCCCTCGGTAACCCCGGACGCCGCATGGGGGCTCACCCTTGGCCCGCGTCCGCCGGCGGCGAGCGGAGATCGGCATGTCGGGGGTCGTCTCTACAATCGGTGGGTGCCGCCCTTCGTGATCCGCGCCGACCACGTGCCCACCGGCGACCAGCCTCAGGCCATCGACCGCCTGGTCGAGGGTCTCCAGGCGGGCGAGCGCAACCTCACGCTGCTCGGGGCCACCGGGACCGGCAAGACCTTCACGATCGCCAACGTGGTCGAGCGCGTCCAGCGGCCGACGCTGGTGATGGCGCCCAACAAGTCGCTCGCGGCCCAGCTCGCCAACGAGTTCCGCGAGGTCTTCCCGGACAACGCCGTCGAGTACTTCGTGAGCTACTACGACTACTACCAGCCCGAGGCCTACGTCCCGCAGACCGACACCTACATCGAGAAGGACTCGTCGGTGAACGACGAGATCGAGCGGCTCCGGCACTCGGCCACGGCCGCCCTGCTGACGCGGCGCGACGTCTTGATCGTCGCGAGCGTCTCCTGCATCTACGGCCTGGGCTCGCCGGAGGAGTACGAGGGGCAGATGCTGCGGGTCCACAAGGGAGTGGCCACCGACCTCGAGTGGGCCAAGCAGCGCCTCGTCGACATCCAGTACAAGCGCAACCAGGCGGCCATGGCGCGAGGCCGGTTTCGGGTTCAGGGCGACGTGCTCGAGGTTCACCCCTCGTACGAGGAGACGGCCGTCCGCATCGAATGGTGGGGCGACGAGATCGAGCGCATCACCCGGTACGACCCGATCACGGGCGAGATCGTCGGCGATCTCAAGGAGATCACGGTGTTCCCCGCCACCCACTACGTGGCCTCGGACTGGCGGCTGAAGCGGGCCGTCGCGACGATCGAGGAGGAGCTGCAGGAGCGCCTGGCGTTGCTCGAAGGTCAGCAGAAGCTGCTGGAGGCGGAGAGGCTGCGCATGCGGACGCAGTACGACCTCGAGATGCTCCGCGAGGTGGGGTTCTGCTCGGGGATCGAGAACTACTCCCGCCACCTCGACGGCCGGCAGCAGGGCGAGGCCCCGTACACGCTCCTGGACTACTTCCCCGACGACTGGCTCTGCGTGATCGACGAGTCGCACGTCACCGTGCCTCAGGTCCACGGGATGTACGAGGGGGACAAGACCCGCAAGGAGACGCTCGTCGAGTTCGGGTTCCGGCTGCCGTCGGCGCTCGACAACCGCCCGCTGCGGTTCGAGGAGTTCGCGAAGAAGGTCGGCCAGGTGGTCTACATGTCGGCCACGCCCGGACCATACGAGCTCCGGGTCTCCCAGAGGATCGCCGAGCAGATCGTGCGTCCCACCGGTCTCGTCGACCCCGAGGTCCAGGTCCGGCCGACCAAGGGCCAGGTCGACGACCTCATCGAGGAGATCCGCAAGCGCGCCGAGGCGAGCCAGCGGGTCCTGGTCACGACGTTGACCAAGAAGATGGCCGAGGACCTCACCGACTACCTGCTCGAGATGGGGATCCGGGTCCGCTACCTGCACTCCGAGGTCGACACGATCCAGCGGATCGAGATCGTCCGCGACCTGCGGCTGGGTGAGTTCGACGTCCTGGTCGGGATCAACCTGCTCCGGGAGGGACTCGACCTGCCCGAGGTCTCGCTCGTCGCGATCCTGGACGCCGACAAGGAGGGGTTCCTGCGCTCGGACACGTCGCTGATCCAGACGATCGGGCGGGCGGCGCGCAACGTCGACGGCACGGTGATCATGTACGCCGACGAGGTGACGGACTCGATGAAGCAAGCGATCTCCGAGACCCAGCGGCGTCGCAAGATCCAGCTCGCGTACAACAAAGAGCACGGGATCGATCCCCAGACGATCCGCCGCAAGGTCTCGGACATCCTGCTCACGATGGCGGTCGACACGTCGAAGGCGCCCACACCCGACAGACGCCGCCGCAAGCGCGAACGTCCCGAGATGCCCACCGAGGAGCTCGAGCGCCTCATCCAGCAGCTCGAGGAGGAGATGCACGAGGCCGCCAAGGACCTCCGGTTCGAGTACGCCGCCCGGATCCGCGACGAGGTCGTCGACCTCCGCAAGGAGCTGAAGGCCCTCCGCGCCGCCGGGGTCGGGTAGCGCTCCCGGTCAGCAGCCGGGACCTTGACCGACCCACAGGAGTCCCAGGGGCGAGCCCCGCTAGTGTTCGGCTCGGTGGGACGCACGCTGAAGGTCAAGGCTCCGCTCGCCTGGTTCGGGCCCGGCAGGCTCGTCCGTCATGCGGCGGTGATCTGCGACGGCGCGAGGATCGCGTTCGCCGGGCACTCGGCCGGCTCGCCGGCCGCCGACGATCGGATCGAGGTCGAAGGGTTCCTGATGCCCGCGGTCGCCGACCGCCACGTGCACGTCCGGATGTCGGATCCTGGCGCCGTGCTTCTGGGCGGGGTGGCCGCCGTCCGCGACCTCGCCTGGCCGGCCGACGAGATCTTCCCCCTGGCCGACGCCTCCGAGCTGTCCAGCTTCAACGGTCCGCTGATCCGAGCGGCCGGTCCCATGCTGACCGCACGAGGTGGATACCCGACGGCGAGCGACTGGGCGCCGCCGGGAACCGGGCTCGAGCTCGAAGGCCCCGAGCATGCGAGCCGCGCGGTCGCGGAGCTCGCCTCGCTCGGGGCGGGGGCGATCAAGGTCTCCTTGAACGCGGACGCGGGCCCGACGCCCACCGACGCCGAGCTCGCCGTGATCGTCGCTGCGGCCGCCGAGCGCGACCTCCCGGTCACCGCGCACGTCCAGGGCCTCGGCCAGGCCGAGCGCGCCGTAGGGGCGGGGATCGCCGAGTTCGCCCACACGCCGTGGTCCGAGCGCCTGTCGGACGCCCTGCTCGGGGCCGCTGCGCGGTCGATGCGGATCGTCTCGACGCTCGATATCCACTCGTACGGAGAGGTCACGCCCGAGCTCCGGGTGGCCTGCGACAACCTCGTGCGGTTCCGCGCCGCCGGCGGCACGGTCGTCTACGGGACGGATCTGGGGAACGGCCCCATCCCGCCGGGTATCCACGTCCGCGAGGCGCTGCTGCTCCACGAGGCAGTGCGGATGACGCCCGAGGAGGTCCTGGACGCGATGACCGCCCATCGGCTCGAGCCCGGCGCACCGGCCGATCTGATCGCGCTGGACCGCGACCCGCTCGAGGAGGTCGAGGCGCTCGGGTCCGTTCGTTTCGTCGTCCGAGGAGGACGGCTGGTTGCGGCCTCGCATACCTGAGTGCATAACGATGTCATGGAGCGCACCAGCATCATGGCAAGGCCGGAGACGCTCGATCGGTTGCGTGCTCTCGCCCGGGACCGCGGCACGTCGCTGGCCGAGGTCGTCCGCGAGGCGCTCGAGGAGAAGGCCAGGGAATACAGGCCGAAGCCGACCTTCCTCGGCATGATGAGCTCGGGCCGCAGCAACGTGGCCCGGACGGAGGCGACCGAGCGGGTGCCGCCGCGATCGTGGCGCTGATCCTCGACACCGGACCGCTGATGGCCGCCGCGGATCGAACCGACGGTGATCACGCAGCCTGCCGGCGGCTGATCGACGAGGCGGGTGAGCTCCTCGTGATCCCCTCGCCGGTTCTCCCGGAATTCGACTATCTGTCCTCGCGTGGGGTCGGCCCAGGGCCGATGATCGCGATGCTCCGGGATATCGAAGCGGGTGCGTTGGTTGTCGAGGACCTCGAGGCGGAGGACTACGCGAGGGCTCGAGAGCTCATGGATGGGTACGCGGATCTCGACATCGGGTTCGTCGACGCGGCCGTGATGGCGATCGTCGAGCGGTTCGGCGAGACGAAGCTCGCCACCCTCGACCGCCGTCGTTTCTCGGTCATGCGCCCTCGTCACGTCGACGCGATCGAGTTGCTTCCGGCCTGACGGTCGACCAAGCGGGCCGATGAACCTGCGTGGTCATCCGGCTCGTCGGTTCAGAGCAGGCCGCGCAGCTCCGCGAAACAGCGGTCGACGTCCGTCTCGGTGTTGAAGAAGTGCGGGCTGATGCGGAGTCCGTCGCCGCGGATAGTCGGTGCAGACGTCCCGCTCGAGCAGCGCGTGGCAGATCCTGTCGGCATCCGGTCCCACGCCGACGTTCACGATCCCGCCGCGCGCGCTTTCGGTCCCGGGGCGTCCGAACGGGCAGGCCGAGCTCGTCGGCGCGCGCGATGACGTGGTCGGTGAGCTCGCCCTGCCGATCCCGGATCCGCTCGGGCGTCACCTCCGCGATGACGTCGAGGCCGCCCTGTGCCAGGAAGTACACGGGCGCCGGAGGCGTCCCGTGCTCGAACCGCCGCGCGGTGGGGTGGTACTCGAGGTGCTGCGCGTCGAACGAGAACGGGTCGGCCGTCCCGAACCACCCGGTGACCGCGGGCTCGAGCGTGGGGATCACCGCGCGCCGGACGTACAGGAACGCCAGCCCCGGGCCGCCGCAGAGCCACTTCAGGACCCCGGCCGCGTAGACGTCGCACCCCACGTCGTGCAGGTCGAGCGGGACGATCCCGATCCCGTGGTAGTCGTCGAGGAACGACAGGGCCCCGCGCTCGCGCGCGATCCGGCAAACCTCCTTGGCGTCGACGATGGCGCTCGAGCGGTACAGGACGCGGTTGACCATGACGACGGCGGTGCGGTCGTCGATCGCCCGGTCGTACTCCTCCAGCGGGATCGTGAGGCCGTCGGGGGAGCGGAGCCACTCGATCTCGACGCCGCGCTTGCGCTGCGCCAGCCATACATGCCCGTCGGTGGGGAAGTCGAGCTCGGACAGCACGACCTTGTTCCGCTCGCCGAAGTCCAGGGCCGAGGCGATCGTGGCGATCGCGATCGAGATGTTGGTCGTGATGGCGAGCTCGTCCCCGTCGCAGCCGGCCAGGCGCGCGAACGTCTCCTTCAGCCCCCGCATCCGCGGGAAGATGTCCTCGAACCACACGTGGTCCGGGGCGCCCTTCGTCGCCCACGCGTCGAGGTAGCCGTCGAGGAGGGCGCGACCCCTCGTCGAGATCGGCCCCAGGGACGCGCTGATCAGGTACGTCTTGCGGGCGAGCACCGGGAACTCGTCCCGGTAGGACTCCAGGCTCCGGTCAGCCGTCGTCGCCGTCGGCCTCCTCGGCGTCCTCCTGCGACTCGTGCTCGAGGAGGTACCCGACGTACAGGGGGCGGAGGGCGTCGGCGAGGTCGCCCCGATCGGCGTCGATCAGGTCGTTCAGGAGCGCGAGCGGCCGCATGATGTCGGTCTCGCTGCGCGCCTCGTCCCCGACGGCGGCGCGCGCCTCGGGGATCGTGCGGAGCAGGTCCCACAGGAACCCGACGTCGAGGCGGCGCCACGCGAGCCGGGTGGCGCGGTCGTGCAGCTCGGGCGACGGTAGGGCTTCCAGTTCCTCGCGGGTCGCCATTCGAGACCAGCCTAGCGGTTCGGCGGCATGAACCGCTCGAACCAGCCGACCATCCGCGTGCACAGGTCGATGACGGTGGGGAAGGCCCGGACGCCGTGGCCCTCCTCGGGGTACAGGACGAGCTCGGTCTCGACGCCGCTCCACCGCAGGGCTCGGAAGAACTCGACGGCCTGCCCCGGCGGGGTGCACCGGTCCTTCAGCCCGGCGGTGATGAGCGTCGGCGTCCGCACGCGGTCGGCGAACATCACCGGGCTGCGGTCGCGGTACGGGCCCGCGGCGTCCGTGGGCTCCGCCGCCAGGAAGTCGGCGTCCCACCGTCCGATGTTGCTGTTGAAGTGCTGGCTGTACCAATCGGTCACCGGCGAGACGGCCACCGAGGCGGCGAACCGCCGGTCGAGCGTCGGCAGCCAGCAGGACATGAACCCGCCGTAGGAGCCGCCGGTGACACCGATGCGTTCGGGATCGGCGACGCCCCGAGCGACGAGGGCGTCGATCCCGGCGAGGACGTCGGCCGCGTCCGCGCCGCCCATGTCCCCCACCACCTTCGAGGCGAAGTCCCGGCCGCGACCGGCGGATCCGCGCGGGTTGGGCATGAACACGGCGTAGCCCCTGGCGACGAGGGGATGCACGGAGTGCCGGGGCCACCGGTTGGTGAACGCCCACACGGGGCCTCCGTGGACGTTGACGATCAGGGCGTGCGGGCCGGGCCGGTCGGGGAGCAGGAGCAGCCCTTCGATCTCGAGCCCGTCCGGCGCCGTCCAGGTGACCCGCTCCGTGCGTCCCACCGCGCCGGCCAGGAACCGCGTGCCGTCGTGCTCGAAGCTCGCCACGGTGCGGGTCCGCCCGCCGCGGACCTCGGCGATCGCGGGGGGATGGTCGGACGCCTCGAGCACGATGGCGAACGCGTCGCCTTCGACCGGCCGGGCGGACGGGAACCACCCGCCTCCTCCGTCGGTGCTCGTCCAGCGTTCGTCGAAGGCGCCGGTGGCCGCGTCGACGACGCCGACGACCGTCTCCATCCCCCGGAGCCCGGCGACGAGGGCCCGGTCCCCATCGATCCACGCGACGTCGGACACGTCGACCGCTCCCGTGTCGACCCTCACCACGCCGGCGCTCCCCGGGTCGACGAGGAGCAGCGTCCCCGCGACCAGCATGCGATCGCTGCAGAGCGCCTCGATGATCGCCCCGCGCGATCCCTCCGCGTTCGCCGCCGGAACGCCGAGCTGGACGTCGCTGCGGGCCAGCTCGCGCGCCGAGCCGGTGGCGAGGTCGATCGTCACGAGCGTGGCGTCGTACCAGGCGTCCTCGCCCGGCGCGTCGGAGACGACGGCCAGCACCGCGTCGGGACCACACCAGGTGGCCTCCCAGACGTTGGCCTTCTCGCCCGACAGCCGGCGCAGGGTTCCGGACGCGACGTCGAGGACCCACAGCCGGCGCCGGTCGTTCTCGCCGGCCCCGTCCTCGACGGCGGGGACCCACGCGGGCAGCTCCAGGGCGTCGCTCGTGACGCCGGATCCGGAGGCTCCCGCCTGGTCGGCCCCCAGGCCGGCCGAGCCGAGCAGCAGCCGTGCGCCGTCGGGCGACCACGCCAGGGACTCCACGGTCCCCTCGACCTCGGGCAGCGCGTCGGCCTCGCCGATCCGATCGGCGTCCAGGAGGTACGCCTGCATCCGGCCGCGGTTCCTCCGGTCCGACAGGAACGCGATCCGGCGGCCGTCGGGCGACCATCGGGCGTGGCGGTCGTCGTGGGGTCCGGCCGAGATCTCGCGGAGCTCCCCGCTCTGCAGGTCGACCAGGCAGATCCGTCCCACCGGCGCCCCTTCGAGCGCGTCCAGGCGATCGCCGGTGAAGGCCGCTCGGCGCCCGTCCGGCGCGATGTCGAGGTCGACCACACCGGTGACGCGGCCGAACCCGGGCTCGAGGACGCGCCGGAAGTGCTCCTCGAGCTCGCGGTACCGGGCGGTCTGCCGGAGGTCTCGATCCACCGCCCGAGGATAGCCCGAGGCGTCCGGCCGGGTCGGCCGGGCTAAGGACGATCGGGCCGAGGCGGCGGGGGGAGCACGAGGCGCTCCGGGAGGGGCATCGGGGGCATCTCGCCCGTGGCGGGCCCCCGGGCGACGCGCACCGCGATCACCAGTCCGACCAGGAGCGGCGCCACCTTCAGCGCCACGAACGCGGCGGGCAGGTCCTGGGCCGAGGAGAACGCCCACCCCACCACCCCGATCGTCACGAAGTTCCAGAGGGTGTGGACACCCGTCGCGAACCACACCGACCCGGTCGAGACGCGGATCTTGCACAGGAAGACGCCGAACCCGAACAGCACGACGAGCGCCACGGCGATCTGCCCGGGCGGCTCGTTCGCCTGCGCGAGGGCCGGCACGTGGGCCGCCGCGAACAGAGCGCTCCCCGCGAGCACCGCGGATCGGCCGCCCAGGCGACGCGTCAGGCCGTGCAGGAGGAATCCGCGGAACAGGACCTCCTCGGTCAGGGCGGCCAGGAAGAGGCCGGTCATGACGAGCCCGATCACGGCCGAGCCTCGGGAGGAGACCTCGGGGATCCCCACCGTCAGCACCGTCGCGAAGAGGAAGACCCCGAGGGGCACCGTCCCCCAGCGCGTCGCGGTCCCGGGAACCAACCCCGAGGCCCGCCGCCACCCGAGCGTGGCGACGATGGCGAGGGTCACCGCCAGCGTGATGGCGCTCGGGACGACGAGCTGCCGCACGACGACCCCCGTGGCCGAGCCGTAGGCCGAGACGTACATGGGCCCTCGCGCGACGGCGGCGAAGATGGCGAACTCGGCGCCCATGGCCAGGCCGAGCGTGCCGATGACCGCCCAGGTCGAGAGCTCGGTCTCCAGCCGGGGCGCGACGGGCGGCCAGCGGGGCGACGGCACCGCCCCCGACCGGACCGATCCCGCGACGGCGCCCATGGCTCAGGCATCGGCCGGGCGCGGGGGGCGCTTGACCCCGGGCGGGGCCCCGCCGGGCCTTGTCGGAGGCCCCCGTAGAATGCCCCCGTGGGCACCGACACGCTCGTGATCCACGGCGCCCGTGAACACAACCTCAGGAACGTCACGCTCGAGCTTCCCCGCGACAAACTGATCGTGTTCACGGGTCTGTCCGGCTCCGGGAAGAGCTCGCTCGCCTTCGACACGATCTACGCGGAGGGGCAGCGACGCTACGTGGAGTCGCTGTCGGCCTACGCCCGGCAGTTCCTGGGGCAGATGGAGAAGCCCGACGTCGACTTCATCGAGGGCCTCTCGCCGGCGATCTCGATCGACCAGAAGTCGACCTCCAAGAACCCCCGGTCCACCGTGGGCACGATCACCGAGATCTACGACTACCTGCGGGTGCTGTACGCGAGGATCGGCCACCCGCACTGCCCGAAGTGCGGCCGACCCATCGGACGCCAGACGCCCGAGCAGATCGTCGATCAGGTCATGCAGCTCCCGGAGGGGACGCGGTTCCAGGTCCTCGCACCGGTCGTCCGGGGCCGCAAGGGCGAGTACGAGAAGCTGCTGCAGGATCTGGCCAAGAAGGGCTTCGTGCGCGCCCGGGTCGACGGCGAGGTGCGCGACCTGTCCGAGATGATCCGCCTCCCGCGGAACTACAAGCACACGATCGAGGTCGTGGTGGACCGTCTGGTCGCCAAGCCCGACATCCGCCGGCGCGTCGCCGACTCGATCGAAGCGGCGCTCCGCCTGACCGAGGGGATGGCCTCGATCGCCGTGCAGACGCACGAGGGCGAGGACGTCCAGACCTTCAGCCAGTCGCTCGCCTGCACGTACGACGGGCTTAGCTTCGAGGAGCTGCAGCCCAGGAACTTCTCGTTCAACTCGCCGTACGGGGCCTGCCCGACCTGCGACGGCCTGGGGACCCGGCTCGAGGTCGACGCGGAGCTCGTCGTGCCCGATCCCGACCTGTCGATCGAGGACGGCGCGATCGCCCCGTGGGCCGGCTCGCGCCTGGAGTACTGGTACCGCGTGCTCGAGGCCGTGGCCGAGGCCCACGGGTTCTCCATGCGGACGCCGTGGAAGAAGCTGTCGAAGAAGGCCCGGGACGTCCTGCTCCTCGGCTCGGAGGAGGAGATCTACGTCCGGTACAAGAACCGGTACGGGCGGACGCGCTCCTACTGGACGACCTACGAGGGGGTCCTGCCCGCCACCTCGCGCCGGCACGCCGAGACCGACTCGGACAGCCAGCGGGAGAAGCTCGAGCAGTTCATGCGGGAGGTGCCGTGCCGATCGTGCGGCGGCGCCAGGCTGAAGCCGGAGACCCTCGCGGTGACCGTGGGCGACCGCAACATCGCGCAGCTCACGAACCTGTCGATCCGCGACACGCTGGCCTTCACGGCCACGGTCCAGCTCACCGAGCGCGAGCACATGATCGCCGAGCGCCTGATCAAGGAGATCCGCGAGCGCCTGCAGTTCCTGGTCGACGTGGGGCTCGACTACCTGACCCTGTCGCGGGCCTCGGGCACCCTGGCCGGGGGGGAAGCTCAACGCATCCGCCTGGCCACGCAGATCGGGAGCGGGCTCGTCGGCGTCCTGTACATCCTCGACGAGCCGTCGATCGGGCTGCACCAGCGGGACAACCGCCGGTTGATCGACACGCTCGTCCGCCTGCGGGACCTGGGGAACACGCTCATCGTCGTCGAGCACGACGAGGCGACGATCGAGGCGGCCGACCACATCGTCGACATCGGCCCGGGGGCCGGGGCCGCCGGGGGCGAGATCGTCTACACGGGGAACCTCAAGGGCCTGCTCGAGAGCGAGACCTCGCTCACCGGCATGTTCCTGTCCGGCCGCCGGGTCATCCCGACGCCCGAGGTCCGTCGGGCCCCGGGTGACCGGTGGCTGAAGGTGCTCGGCGCCCGCCAGCACAACCTCAAGAACGTGGACCTGCAGATCCCGCTCGGCCTGTTCGTGTGCATCACCGGCGTGAGCGGCTCGGGCAAATCGACGCTGGTGCAGGAGGTGCTGCTCCGGGCGCTGATGCAGAAGGTCTACCGGTCGCGAGCGTTGCCCGGGAAGCACCGCCGGCTGGTGGGGTGGGAGCGGATCGACAAGGTGATCGACATCGACCAGTCGCCGATCGGGCGAACGCCGCGGTCCAACCCCGCCACCTACACCGGGGTGTTCGATCACGTCCGGACGCTGTTCAGCCAGGTGCCCGAGGCCCGGGTCCGCGGCTACCAGCCGGGCCGGTTCTCGTTCAACGTCCGCGGCGGGCGGTGCGAGAACTGCGCGGGCGACGGCCAGATCAAGATCGAGATGCACTTCCTGCCCGACGTGTACGTCACGTGCGAGGTGTGCAAGGGCCACCGCTACAACCGCGAGACCCTCGAGGTGCGGTACAAGAACCGTTCGATCGCCGACGTCCTCGAGATGAGCGTCGACGAGGGGCTCGAGTTCTTCCGGAACATCCCGGTGATCAATCGACACCTGCAGACGCTCTCGGACGTCGGGCTGGGGTACGTGAAGCTCGGACAGCCCGCTCCCACGCTCTCGGGAGGCGAGGCCCAGCGGATCAAGCTCTCGTCCGAGCTGCAGAAGCGGGCCACCGGCAACACGCTCTACGTCCTGGACGAGCCCACGACCGGGTTGCACTTCGAGGACGTCCGCAAGCTGCTGAACGTCCTGCAGCGGCTGGTCTCGCAGGGCAACACCGTCCTCGTGATCGAGCACAACCTCGACGTGGTGAAGACGGCGGACTGGATCGTCGACCTCGGCCCCGAGGGCGGCGACGGAGGCGGCGAGGTCGTCGTCGCCGGCCCGCCCGAGGAGGTTGCGGCGCATCCGACGTCGCACACGGGCCGGTTCCTCGGGGAGGTGCTCGGCACCCTGCCGTTCGAGCCGGTCGGCGCCCGCCGAGACGCCTAGGCCCGCGTGCGCTCGTGCCGCAGGGTCCTTGCTAGGATTGCGCCCCGCATGCTCACGAAGCTGCTGCCGCTCGCCTTCATCGTCGCGCTCGCGGCGGCAGGGTGCGCCAATCCGCCCAATCCGGAGCCCGACTTCGGGTCGGGGCAGCGCTTCGTGACGTTCGTGGCCGACCCCCTGAACAACGCCGGCGTCGATCCCTCGGTCGTGGTGAACGGGGACGGGCTCCCCATCGCCGCCTACTTCGCGTTCGAGGAGGAGACGGCGGAGGGCGTCCTGCCGGCGGCTCGACCGGTCCTGGCACCGACGCTGCCGGGGGTCCTGATGGCCGCGCTGAGCTCGGACGGGATCTGGACGCGTGGGGCGATGGCGCTCCAGGCGAAGATCCCCAACGTCGCCGTCCCGTTCAGCCCCGGGTTCGACGACTCGATCGGGACGCTGAAGGCGGACAACGTCACCGGCCTGCAGGTCGTGGCCGACGGCGACACGCTGCACGCGGTGTGGGGCTCGGCGCGGGGGACGTACTACGCCACCGGCTCGGCCGATCCCGCCTCCACCACGCAGTTCTCCGTCGAGCAGGTCTCGGGCACGCCCCCGGTCGGCCCCTCGATCGCGATCGTGAACGGCCAACCCCTGATCGCCTTCTCCACCTCGACCTCCAGCGTGGCGTCGGTCGACGTCGCGACCCCGAGCGGCTCGGGCTGGCAGGTCGACTCGATCGCCGACGTGGCCGGATGCGCCGCCTGCCGGACCGCGGTCATCGCGGCGAACGGGGGCCCGGCCGTGGCCTACACCGACGCCTCGGGCGGCGTGTCGGTGGCGACGAACGACGGCGAGAACGGATGGGTGAGCTTCGCGGTCGGACAGAGCGGCGGCGAGGGGCTCTCCGGGACGGCGACCGGCGACGGCATCGCGCTGTCCTACTACGACGGCGATCGGGTGATCGTGGCCACGGGGTCGTCGACCGGCCCGTTCGATTCGGCCCCGGCCGCCACCGTGACCGCGGACTCGGCGGCCTCGGCCGGAGCCTCGACGTCGATCGCGGCCGACGACCAGGGGACCCTATGGGTGGGGTGGGTCGACGGCGGCCGGGGCGTGGGTCTCGCGTCGGGAGACGGGTCGCAGTTCACCGCGGTCGAGACCGGCTCGGACACCGAGAACGGCTCGATGCCGTCGGTCTCGGTGACGCCGGACGGATCGACCGCCTACGTGGCCTGGTACGACTCGGAGAACCAGGACCTGCTGGTCGGCGCGGAGGGGGACGTGTCGGGCCTGGCCATCGCCGCCCCCAGCCCCGAGCCGAGCGGACAGCCGAGCGCGGCGCCGTCGGGCACGGAGAACTGCCGGGAGGCGCAGAACGGGGCCGTCGACATCGTGGCTCAGGGCATCGCGTTCGACACGCCCTGCGTGAACGTCCCGGCGGGCCAGGCCATCACGATCCGCTTCGACAACAAGGACTCGGGGACACCGCACAACGTCCAGATCTATCCGAGCGCCGACCAGATCTCTGCGGACGCCGCCCTCACCCAGGACGACATCATCACGGGCCCGGACACCACCGAGTACCAGGTCCCCGCCCTCGACGCCGGCACCTACTACTTCCAGTGCGACGTCCACCCCACGATGAACGGGACCTGGAACGTCGGAGGCGGCGGTGCGACCGGGGCGACCGGCGCGACCGGGGCGAGCGGCGCCGGCGGGGCGACCGGCGCGACCGGAGCGAGCGGCGGTACCGGGGGCGGTGGCGCCATCACGGTCACGGCGATGAACCTCGCTTTCGACACCGACACGATCCACCTGCCCGCCAACACGGAAGTCACGATCACGTTCGACAACCAGGACGCCGCGACCCAGCACAACATCGCCATCTACACCGACAGCTCGGCCACGGAGAACCTGTTCAGGGGCGACCTGCTGACCGGTCCGGGGACGATCGACTACACGATCCCGGCGCTCGACCCCGGCACCTACTATTTCCGGTGCGACGTCCATCCCACGATGAACGGGACCGTCGTCGTCGGATGACCCCGGTCCGCCTCGGCCCCAAGCGTTCCCGGTAGTCGCAGACCCCCGCGCTACGATTGAGCGCGTGAGCGTGCCGCGGCCTCAGCCGTCCTCGATCCCCGACGCGCCCGGCGCCTACCTCTTCCGGGACGTGGACGGCCGGGTGGTCTACGTGGGGAAGGCGCGTTCGCTCCGCAAGCGCCTCGCCAACTACTGGGGCCGGGATCTCCACCCCCGGACGGACGCGATGATGGCCGCCGCCACCTCGGTGGAGTGGATCGTCGCCTCGGGCGAGGTCGACGCCCTGATGCTCGAGTTCAACCTGATCCAGGAGCACCGGCCGCGGTTCAACGTGCGGTACCGGGACGACAAGTCCTATCCGTACCTGGCCCTGACGGTGGGGGAGCGGTGGCCACGGGCGCAGGTCCTGCGGGGGGCCAAGCGGAAGAACGTCCGGTACTTCGGTCCGTTCGGGCACGCCTACGCGATCCGCGAGACGCTCGACGCGCTCACCCGGGTCTTCCCCGTCCGGACCTGCTCGAACGCCTTCTTCGACCAGCGGGCCCGGGCCCGGCGTCCGTGCCTCTACTACGACATCGGCCGGTGCGCGGGACCATGCGTGCCCGAGGTCACCGGCGTGACCGAGGAGACCTATGGCGCCCACGTCGACGCCCTGGCCGACTTCCTGGCCGGCAACGAGCGGCCCCAGCTCCAGCGACTGGAGCGGGAGATGCGCGAGGCCGCCGAGCGCGAGGAGTACGAGCTCGCCGCCAAGCTCCGCGATCAGCTCACGGCGGCCCGCCGCGCCCTCGAGAACCAGGAGATGGTGCTCACGCAGCCCGAGGACCTCGACGTGATCGGCGTCGTCGACGACGACCTCGAGACCTCCATCCAGGTCTTCTTCGTCCGCAAGGGCCGGGTCAAGGGTCGCAAGGGGTGGGTGGCCGATCGGGTGGAGGAGCTCGACCGCGCCCAGCTCGTGGGCTCGTTCGTCCGCGACCTCTACATGGAGCGACCCGAGGTGCCGCCCCGGATCCTCGTGCCGGAGCTCCCGGCCGACGCCGACCTGCTCACGGCGTGGCTGTCCGACCGGCGGGGCGGGCGCGCCGCGTTCGCCGTCCCCGAGCGCGGCGCCAAGCGCAAGCTGATGGAGACCGTGGTCCAGAACGCGCGGGAGCACTTCCAACGGCACAAGCTTCGCCGGGCGTCGGACTTCGGCGCGCGGTCGCGGGCCCTGTCCGAGCTCGGAACGCTCCTCGGCCTCGAGCAGGCGCCCCTGCGGGTCGAGTGCTACGACATCTCCAACCTCGGCCCGACCGACAAGGTCGGCTCGATGGTGGTGTTCGAGGACGGCCTGCCCAAGCGATCGGACTACCGGCGGTTCGAGATCAAGGGGGTCCGAGGGCAGGACGATTTCGCCAGCATGGAGGAGATGCTGACCCGGCGCTTCGCCCGGTTGCAGCGGGAGCGGGCCGAGGACGAGCCCAGGCGCCGCCGGTTCTCGTACCCCCCGGCGCTGCTCGTCGTCGACGGGGGGCGGGGACAGCTCTCCGTGGCGACGAAGGTGTTGGCCGACGCGGGACTGCACATCCCGGCGGTCGGCCTGGCCAAGCGCCTGGAGGAGGTCTACTTCCCCGACCGTCCCGACCCGCTGCTCATCCCGCGGGGTTCGGAGGCGCTGTTCGTGCTCCAGCACCTCCGCGACGAGGCCCACCGCTTCGCCATCACGTACCACCGGGAGAAGCGAGCGCGCCGGGCCCTGGCGTCGCCGCTCGACGACGTGCCGGGTGTGGGCCCGGCCCGGAAGAAGGCGCTGCTGAAGCGGTTCGGCTCGCTGGCCCGCCTGTCGCGGGCGAGCGTGGACGAGATCGCGGGCACGCCCGGGGTCGGGCCGGAGGTCGCCCGCGCGGTGCACGAGCGCCTCACGAGCGCGGCGCCCTCGGAGCGGAGGGCGAGCGCGTGACCACCCAGCGGGCCGAGGGCCGGCGGCCGGGACAGCCTCACCGAGAGTCCGTGCCGCCGGGCCGACGCACCCGTCGGCGGCCCTCCGGCGCCGGCTTGACCATCATCACCGGACTGTCCGGCGCGGGTCGCTCCGTGGCGGCGAAGTGCCTGGAGGACGTGGGCTACTTCGTGGTCGACAACCTTCCCCCCTCGCTGCTGTCGAAGATGGCGGAGCTGGCCGACAAGCCGGGCGGTCCGGGGAAGGTCGCGATCGTGCTCGACGTGCGGGGTGGGGTCTTCTTCGGCGAGCTGTCGAAGGCCCTCCGGGAGCTCGAGGACCTGAGCATCCCGTACCGGATCCTGTACCTGGAGGCCTCGGACGGGGACCTCGTGAACCGGTACGAGGCCACCCGTCATCGCCACCCCCTGGCGCCCGCCGACCGGGTGGTCGAGGGCATCCGCAAGGAGCGCCTGATGATGGAGAGCCTGCGCGGAGACGCCGACCTCATCATCGACACGTCGGCGCTCACCCCCCACGACCTGCGGGACCGGATCCGCGACGCGTTCGCCGAGTCGGCCCCGGAGGAGGGGCTCCAGGTCTCGATCATCTCGTTCGGATACAAGTACGGGGCTCCACGGGACGCCGACCTGGTGATCGACTGCCGATTCCTGCCCAACCCGCACTGGGTGGACGAGCTGAGGCCACTCCCGGGGACCGACGAGCGGGTCCGGACCTACGTGCGGGGGCAGCAGACCTACCGGGAGTTCATGCGCCGGCTGCGCGCCCTGCTCGGGTTCATGATCCCGGGGTTCGTCGCCGAGGGGAAGTCGTACCTGACGGTCGCGATCGGCTGCACGGGCGGGCGGCACAGGTCCGTGGTCATCTCCGAGGACCTGGCGCAGTTCTTCCGGGACAAGGGTCTCCCGCCCTCGGTCGACCACCGCGACCTGGACCGCTAGCCCGGGACCTTCGACCCGAACCGAAGCGGGCCGGAGGTCCGCAGGGGATCCCACGGCTATCCGTTACAGTTGAGCGCACCCCCCTCGAGGAGGATTCGGCCATGGGCGTGAAGATCGGGATCAACGGGTTCGGGCGGATCGGGCGCAACTTCTTCCGGGCGGTCAAGCAGCGGGGCCTCGACTGGGACTTCGTCGCGGTGAACGACATCACCGACGCTCGGACGCTCGCGCACCTGCTCAAGTACGACTCGGTCCTCGGCACCTTCGACAGGCCCGTCTCGGCGGCCGAGAACGCCATCGTCGTCGACGGCGACGAGCTCCGCGTGCTGGCGATCCGGGACCCTGCCGAGCTGCCGTGGAAGGAGCTCGGGGCCCGGATCGTGATCGAGTCCACGGGGCTGTTCACCAAGCGCGAGAGCGCCGACAAGCACATCGCGGCCGGCGCCGAGAAGGTCATCATCAGCGCCCCGGCCAAGGGCGAGGACGCCACGTTCGTCCTCGGCGTGAACGACGAGATCTACGACCCCGCGCAGCACAACGTCATCTCGAACGCGTCCTGCACGACCAACTGCGTCGCGCCGATGGCCAAGGTCCTGGACGACGCGTTCGGCCTCGAGCGCGGGTACATGACGACGATCCACGCCTACACGAACGACCAGAACATCCTCGACCTGCCCCACAAGGACCTGCGCCGGGCCCGCGCGGCGGCGCTGAACATCATCCCGACGTCGACCGGCGCGGCGAAGGCGACCGGCGTCGTGATCCCGAAGCTCCAGGGCCGGCTGGACGGCATCTCGATGCGGGTCCCGGTCCCCGACGGCTCGGTCACCGACCTGGTGGCCGTCCTATCCCGGGAGACGACGATCGACGAGGTGAACGCGGCGTTCCGGGCGGCGTCGGAGAGCGGTCCCCTGTCGGGCGGGCGGCTCGTGTACACGGAGGACCCCATCGTGTCGAGTGACATCGTGGGCAGCTCGGCCTCGTGCACGTTCGACGCGCTCTCCACGATGGTCAACGGGAACCTCGTCAAGATCGTCGGCTGGTACGACAACGAGTGGGGCTACACCGCGCGCCTGGTCGACCTGACCGAGAAGGTGGCGGCGTCCCTGTAGGGGCGTCGAACCGCCGATGAGGATCCGCACGCTCGACCAGCTCGGCGACGTCGCCGGCAAGCGCGTCTTCGTTCGGGTGGACCACAACGTCCCCCTGAAGGACGGCGTGGTGACCGACGACGCCAGGATCCGGGCGAGCCTGCCGACGATCCGGGAGCTTCTGGAGGGGGGCGCCTCGGTCGTCGCCGCGTCGCATCTCGGCCGGCCGAAGGGCCAGGTGAGAGAGGAGCTCCGGATGGCGCCGGTGGCGGCCCGCCTCGGCGAGCTGCTCGGTCGCGAGGTCCGGGCCCTGGGCGAGATCGTCGGGGATGCCGCCGAGGCGGCGTGCTCCGCCCTCGCGCCCGGCGAGGTGCTGATGCTCGAGAACCTCCGGTTCGATCCGCGGGAGGAGACGAACGACCAGGAGCTCGCCGCAGGGCTGGCCGCGCTCGCCGACGTGTACGTCGACGACGCGTTCGGCGCGGTCCATCGCGCGCATGCATCGGTCGCCGCGATGCCCGAGCGGTTCCTCCAACAGGGCCGGCCGGCGGTGGCCGGCCGGCTGCTTCAGCGGGAGGTCGAGGCGCTGTCCCGCCTCCTCGCGGATCCGGATCGCCCCTATGTGGCCGTCCTCGGAGGAGCCAAGGTGTCCGACAAGCTCGCCACGATCGGCGCGCTCGTGGAGCGGGTCGACGCCGTCCTGATCGGCGGGGCGATGGCGTTCACGTTCCTCGCCGCCGAGGGCGGGGAGATCGGCGACAGCCTCGTCGAGCCGGACCGCTTCGACGACGTCCGGTCCGCGCGGGCCCGGGCCGCCGAACGCGGCGTCCTGATCCAGCTCCCCGAGGACGTGGTGGCAGCGGCGGAGGCGACCGTGGAGGCCCGGCGCGAGACCGTGCCTGCGAGCGCGATCCCGAGGGGGTTGAAGGGGCTCGACATCGGCCCCCGGACCGTGGAGGAGTTCGCGCGCACCATCGCGGACGCCAAGACGATCCTGTGGAACGGGCCGATGGGCGTGTTCGAGCTGGAGCCGTTCGGCGCGGGGACGCGGGGCGTGGCGACGGCGATCGCCGGCGCCAGCGGCTTCAGCGTGGCCGGCGGCGGCGACAGCCTGGCCGCCGTCAAGCGATACGGCCTGGGGGACGGGTTCGACCATCTGTCCACGGGCGGCGGCGCGTCCCTGGAGTTCCTCGAGGGCCGATCGCTCCCCGGCATCGCCGTGCTCGAGGTGGGCGACCGATGACGGATCGTCGCCCGATCGTCGCGGCCAACTGGAAGATGCACAAGACCCACCTGGAGGCTATCCAGGCGGTCCAGAAGCTCTCCTACCTGCTCGACGAGTCGGACGCCGAACGCGTCGAGGTCGTGATCTGCCCCGCGTTCACGGCCCTGCGGTCGATCGAGACCCTCCTGCAGAGCGACCGGCTCCCGTACGGGCTGGGGGCCCAGGACGTCCACTGGGAGGACAAGGGGGCGTTCACGGGGGAGGTCTCGCCCGGGATGCTCGAGGCCCTGCGCGTGGCGTACGTGATCGTGGGTCACTCCGAGCGGCGCGAGCACTTCGGCGAGACGGACGAGATCGTCAACCGCAAGGTTCGGGCCGTGTTCGCACACCGGATGACGCCGATCCTGTGCGTGGGGGAGACCGTCCAGGAGCGGGACGTCGGCGCGACCGAGGACAAGGTGACCCGGCAGGTCCGCGACGGCCTGCAGGGTGTGCCCGCGGAGGACGCGGCCCGGCTGGTGGTGGCCTACGAGCCCATCTGGGCCATCGGCACCGGCCGCAACGCGGAGGCCGCCGACGCCGGGCAGGTCGTGGAGCTGATCCGGCGCACGCTCGGCACGCTCTACTCGACCGACGTGGCCGGCGCCGCGCGGATCCAGTACGGCGGGAGTGTGAAGCCCGGCAACATCCGCGAGTTCATGGCGCATCCCGAGATCGACGGGGCCCTGGTCGGCGGGGCCAGCCTCGATCCGGAGGAGCTCGCGCTGATCGTGAAGTACCGGTGACGTTCCGGGGGGTGGGGCCCTGCCGGGACGTCAATCCACCCCGGCCGGGGGGGTCGTATACAGGGGCGATGCCGGCGGCGGGTCTGGCTTGTGGTCTGGAGTCTCCTGACCTAGAGTTCGCCCAGCCGAGGCGTCGGGGGGCATCGGGGAAGCGATGAGCCAGGTCACCGAGGAGCAGGTCGAGGCAGCCGAAGAGCTCGGCATCGAGCCGAGCAGCCAGATCATCGGCCGCTCCCCCTGGCAGATCTTCTGGACGCGTTTCCGTCGGGACAAGGTGGCCGTCGTCGGCGCGATCTTCATCGTCGTCCTGGCGATCATCGCCATCCTCGCCCCCCTCATCTCCAAGTGGGTGGGTCACGGACCCAATCAGCTGTTCAGCGAGACCCTGAGCGAGATCGGGCTCCCGAACGAGGGCCCGGGGAAGGCCTTCTTCTTCGGGGTCGACACCTCGGGCCGCGACGTGTTCGTCCGCACCGTCTACGGCGCTCGCACATCGCTGACCGTCGCCCTGCTCGCTACGGGCTTCGCCATCTCGATCGGGATCATCATGGGGTCGCTCGCCGGCTTCTACGGCAAGTGGGTCGACACGCTGATCTCGCGCGTGATCGACCTCGTGCTCTCGCTCCCGGTCCTGCTTCTTTCGATCGGCATCGCGGCCACGTGCTCGGTCACCGCGGAGGGATGCCTGAACGGGCTGATCCAGCCGGGCATCACGCTGGTGACCTTCATCATCGCCCTGTTCACGTGGCCCTACATCGCCAGGATCGTTCGAGGGCAGGTGCTCTCCCTGCGCGAGAAGGAGTTCATCGAGTCGGCCCGATCGCTGGGATCCGGCGGCGTGCGCATCATGTTCCGCGAGATCCTGCCCAACCTCGCCGCGCCGCTGATCGTGTACGGCACCCTGATCATCCCGGCGAACATCCTGTTCGAGGCGTCGCTCTCGTTCCTCGGCGTGGGCATCCCGCCCGAGACGCCCTCGTGGGGCCGGATGATCGCCGACGGCGCAGGCAACCAGCTCTACACGGTCGCCTGGTGGATGCTCGTGTTCCCCGGGATGGCGCTCGTGCTGACGACGCTCACGTTCAACCTCGTGGGGGACGGGCTCCGGGACGCGCTCGATCCTCGGACCCAGGGTTGACCGTACGTACCGTTAGGCGAAGACCGGAAAGGAGGCCAGAGGGGGGGCGGTGCCGGCAACGCGCGATGGCGCGTGCCTGCGTCCTGCGGTTTCTGAACGCGTGCTCGACACAAATCAGGAGGTGAAGGGTGAGAAGAAGCCTATCTATTGTGGCCCTCGCGGCCGTCTTGTCGCTGGTAGCCGCCTCGTGCGGCGGCAACGACAACGAGGGCTCGACGACGGGGGCGACGACCGGCGGCACCACGACGACCGGAGCCACGGGTGGCACCACCGGTGGCAACGTGCCCGAGGGTGGCGTCCTGCGAGAGGAGTGGGTCAGCAGCTTCGGGTTCACGAACGCTTTCGACCCGACGGGCGAGTATCTGGGCTCGGCGTGGGCCCTCTACGGCAACTTCCTGCTCCGCGGGCTGGTGAGCTACCCCTGGCTGCCCGGCGACCAGAACGGCAACGTGCCGGTGGCGGACCTCGCGACCGATACCGGACAGGTCTCGGCCGACGGCCTGACCATCACGTTCACGCTGAAGGACGGCGTGATGTGGCAGCCGCCGCTCAGCCGCCCGGTGACCTCCGCCGACGCGGCCTTCGCGTTCCAGCGGATCAACACCAAGTCGCTGATCGCCCAGTACGGGAGCTACTACTGCGGCACGATCGTCGGGATGGACTGCAACGGCAAGTCGCAGGACGACCCGATCGAGGGCATCGAGACGCCGGACGACAAGACGATCGTCCTGCACCTCGAGCGCCCGACCGGTGACCTGCTGTACCGGCTGGCCCAGCCCGCCGCGGCCCCGATGCCACCGGAGGTGGCCGGCTGCTTCAGCGACGCCGGTGAGTACGGGCGCTACGTGATGTCCGACGGCCCGTACATGATCGAGGGCTCGGACCAGATGGACGTCTCGTCGTGCGACGCGCTGAAGCCGGTCTCGGGCTACGAGCCGGAGAAGTTCCTGCGCATGATCAAGAACCCGAGCTACGACCAGTCGACCGACGACAACCGCGAGAACCACATCGAGGGTTACGTGGGTGTCGTCAACACCAACGCCGACGACGCATACAACCGGGTGCTGAACGGCGACAGCGACCTCGCGCACGGTGCGCCGCCGACGGCGATCCTGCAGCAATACCTGACGAACCCGGACCTGCAGGACAACTTCAAGACGGACCCGGGTGACCGGACCTGGTACGTCACGATGAACCTGATCGTGCCGCCATTCGACGACATCCACGTGCGAAAGGCCGTGAACCTCGTCATCGACAAGGCCGCGCTGCTCCAGGCGACCGGCGGGCCCACGACCGGTGACGTCGCGACGACGATCGAACCGCCGACGGTGTTGCCGGACACCGGCGACTACGACCCATACCCGAGCCCGGACTTCGCGGGCGACGTCGATGCCGCCAAGGCGGAGATGGCGCAGTCGAAGTACGACTCCAACGGGGACGGCGTGTGCGATGCGGATGTCTGCAACAACGTCCTCATGATCAACCGCAACTACGAGCCGTGGACGAAGTACTCGCCGATCATGCAGCAGAGCCTCGAGCAGATCGGGATCAACCTCAAGGTCCGCGAGCTCGATGTCTCGACGGCCTACACGACGATCCAGACGATCAACAACCTCGTCCCGATCGCCATCAACGCCGGATGGGGGAAGGACTACGCGAGCCCGTACGGGTTCGACTTCTACCTCTTCAACACGGCGGGCCTGGCGTGCTCGGGCAACGTGAACTACTCGCTCATCGGGATGACGGAGGATCTCGCGACGGAGTGTGGCGACAACGTGGTCGCGGCCCTGAACGCGGTGACGAACAACGGGGCCAACCCGCTCCCGAGCGTCGACGCGGACATGGAAGCGTGCGTCGCGACTCCCGCGGGGGATGCCTACAACGCCTGCTGGGCGGCCCTCGATCAGAAGCTGATGGAGGACATCGTGCCCTGGGTCCCCTACCGCTGGGGCGCCCAGAACACGGAGCTCGGAGACGCCGTGGCCAAGTGGAACTACGACCAGTCGGCCGGCTGGAGCGCGTACTCGCGCATGGCGGTCGACAACGGCCTCACGATGGATCAGGTCAGCTAGGGCCGAAGCACGGAAACAGGTGGAGGCGGAGGGGCCCGGACGGGCCCCTCCGCCACGATTCGGTGGCATAGACTGAGGGCTCGATGATCCGATACATCATCCGGCGGCTCATGTGGGTCCTCGTGACCCTCCTGCTGGTCGCCTTCATCACGTACGTCATCTTCTTCGTCATGCCCTCCACGGACCCCGCCGTGAACTTCGCCGGCAAGCAGCCGACCCCCGAGCTCGTGGCCCAGGTCCGCCACCAGTTCGGGTTGGACAAGCCCTTCGTCGCGCAGTACGGGCTGTTCATCGGCCGGCTGTTCTTCGGAGACGACTACGGCTGGCCGGGACTCGGCTTCTCGTTCGTGACGCGGTCGGAGCTCAAGCCCGAGGTTCTGAGCCGGCTGTTGGTGACTGGCCAGCTCGCCCTGGGCGCCGCGGTGACGTGGCTCCTGATCGGGATCCCCATCGGCATCCTGTCGGCGCTCCGCCCCCGGTCGATCTTCGACCGGCTGGCGATGGGATTCGCCCTGTTCGGGGTCTCTGCGCCCGTGTTCTTCGTCGGTCCCGTGTCCCTCTACCTCTTCTGGTTCAAGCTGCACTGGCTGCCCGGGACCGGTTTCTCGCCGATCACCGAGGACGGCATCGGTCAGTGGTTCGTGCACATGATCATGCCCTGGGCGGTGCTGGCGCTCGCCTTCGCCGCGTTCTACGCCCGCATGTCGAGGGCGAACCTCATCGAGAAGATGAGCGAGGACTACATCCGCACCGCGAGAGCGAAGGGGCTCTCGGAGCGGCGGGTCGTCATGAAGCACGGGCTGCGCGCGAGCCTGACCCCGATCGTCACGATCCTCGGTCTGGACCTGGGCGCGCTGATGGGTGGGGCGATCATCACCGAATCCGTGTTCAACATCCCGGGCATCGGTCAGTACGCGGTGAAGTCGGTGTTCGCGGGCGACTTCTATGCGATCCTCGACGTCACGATCATCGCCGCCTTCTTCATCACGTTCGCGAACCTCGTGGTGGACATCGTGTACGCCTTCCTCGATCCGAGGGTCAGGTACACGTGATCCGATCGTCCCGGCTCGACCTCGGAGGTGGCGCACGTGCCTGAGCCGCTGCTCGAGGTGAAGGACCTCAGCGTGCACTTCCGCACGGAGGACGGCCTGGTGAAGGCCGTTGACGGCGTGAGCTTCTCCATCATGCCCGGCGAGACGCTCGGCGTGGTGGGGGAGTCGGGGTCGGGCAAGAGCGTCACGTTCCTCACGGTGATGGGCCTCACCCGGTCGAAGAACGCGATCATCGAGGGCGAGATCCTGTTCCAGGGTGAGGACCTGGTGAAGGTGCCGAGGGAGGAGCTGCGGCAGTTCCGGGGGCGCCGGATCAGCATGATCTTTCAGGACCCGATGACCTCGCTCCATCCCTTCTACAAGGTCGGATACCAGATCGGCGAGGCGATCCGCGCGCACAACCGGGTGTCCAAGCGCGAGGCTTTGGAGCAGTCGATCGAGATGCTGCGCCGCGTCGGCATCCCCAAGCCGGACGAGCGGGCCAAGCAGTACCCGCACGAGTTCTCGGGCGGCATGCGCCAGCGGGCGATGATCGCGATGGCCCTCACGCTCAACCCGGACCTCCTCATCGCGGACGAGCCCACGACGGCTCTCGACGTGACCGTGCAGGCGCAGATCCTGGACCTGGTCGACCGGCTGAAGAGCGAGTTCAACGCGGCCATCGTCATCGTGACCCACGACCTCGGCGTCGTGGCGGAGCACGCGGACAACATCCAGGTGATGTACGCCGGCAAGATCGTCGAGACCGGCGGGCGCGACGACATCTACTACCGCGCCCAGCACCCCTACACCTGGGGATTGCTGGAGTCGATCCCCCGCCTGACGGAGACGGAGACGCGGGAGCGCCTGCACCCGATCAAGGGTCTGCCCCCGTCGTTGATCTTCGTGCCCCCGGGGTGTTCGTTCCATCCCCGATGCCCCCACGCGTTCGCGCCCTGCAGCGTCGAGGTCCCGGCCCTGCTTCCGTCCGACGGCAACCACGCCGCGGCGTGCCACCTCCCCCTCGCGGACAAGGAGCGCATCTTCCAGGAGCAGGTGATGGCCCGGTCATGAGCGTCGAGGTCACGGAACGAACGGAGCCGCAGCCCACGGGGGGTGCCGCCCCTCTGGTTCGGGTCCGGGGTCTGAAGAAGTACTTCCCCATCAGCCGGGGCATCATCTTCCAGAAGCACATCGGCGACGTCCGCGCCGTGGACGGCGTGGACCTCGACATCCACCGAGGCGAGACGCTCGGCCTGGTGGGAGAGACGGGGTGCGGCAAGTCGACGCTCGCGCGTGTGATCATGCGCCTGTACGACGCCACCGCGGGGACCGTCGAGTTCGAGGGTGAGGACATCACGCACGCCAAGGGTCGGGAGCTGCGGATCCGCCGGCGGAACATGCAGATGATCTTCCAGGACCCGTTCGCGTCGCTGAACCCACGCAAGACGGTGGGCAGCATCATCGGGGACCCCTACCGGCTCCACAAGACCGTGCCCAAGGCGAAGATCAAGGGCGAGGTCCAGCAGCTCATGGAGCTCGTCGGCCTCAACCCCGAGCATTACAACCGCTACCCGCACGAGTTCTCCGGCGGCCAGCGCCAGAGGATCGGGGTCGCCCGCTCGCTTGCCTTGCGCCCCAAGCTGATCGTGTGCGACGAGCCGGTGTCGGCCCTGGACGTTTCGATCCAGGCCCAGATCCTCAACCTGCTCGAGGATCTCCAGGAGGAGTTCAACCTCACGTATCTGTTCATCGCGCACGACCTCTCGGTCGTGAAGCACGTGTCCGACCGCGTGGCCGTCATGTACCTCGGCAAGATCGTCGAGATGGCTTCGGGCGACACGCTGTACCACAACCCCAAGCACCCGTACACCGGCGCGCTGCTCTCGGCGGTCCCGGTGCCGGACCCCAGGATCGCTTCCCAGAAGCGACGGATCATCCTCGAGGGCGACGTGCCGAGCCCGATCGACCCTCCCTCCGGCTGCCGGTTCCATCCGCGTTGCCCGAACGCTCAGTTCCCCACGTGCAAGGAGGAGGAGCCGCAGCTCGAGCCGCATCACGAGGGTCAGGTCGCGGCGTGCCACTTCCCGCTCGAGGACCGAGCCGTGATGGCCACCCCGCCGACCGGATAGGTCGACTCGCGGGTCAGGTACGTCTGAGGCCGGTAGAATCGTGAGCCGTGCTGAACCTCATCGCGCTCATCCTGAACATCATCTCCAGCCTCTTCCTGATCGTGTTCATCCTGCTCCACTCGGGGAAGGGGAGCGGGCTGTCGGACATGTTCGGCGGCACGAGCACCCTGTCCGGCGGCACCGCGCTCGAGCGGCGGCTCGACCGGATCACGGTGGCGACCGGCGTGATCTTCGGCCTGTCCACGTTCTGGCTGTCCTGGAAGTGGAAGTAGCGGTCCGGCCCTCCCGGCTCGGTTGGTAGAATCGCCGGGCTCGAGTCGGAGTGGCGGAACTTGGTAGACGCGCTAGGTTGAGGGCCTAGTGACCTTCATTGGTCGTGGGGGTTCAAATCCCCCCTCCGACACGAACCGTACGCACACCACTCAAGTCCGCTTCCACCAGCACCCTTCGCTTGCTGGGCTCGTAGGTGAGTGACAGGCCGAGGCTCTCGTACAAGGCGGCTTTCTGCGCAGGTTCAGCCGCCCCCAGAACGCGGACGAGATCACCCAGGCTCTCAACCAGCGCCCGGATGTCGCCCTCGGTGAGTGCCGCCGTGTGACGCCGGTGGATCTCCCCCTCGGCCATCCTGCGCTCGGCCTGGACCTCGGCGATCCACGCGGCGACGACGGCCGGGTCCGCGCCGGCATCGAGCGTCTCCCGGTAGCGGGCGAGTCGAGCGTCACAGTCCGCGAGGGTCCGCCGAGCGCTCTCGTCGCGGTCACTCTCCGCGTCTGACGAATCCTGAGCCTCGGCGAGCGCGCGACAGGTCTCGTCCAGGCGGTCGGGCTCGAAGAGGCGCGAGATCCACTCGTCGAGCGGCGGGACGATGTGGGTCTCCCGGACGTACACCGTTGGCGGATGATCGGCTCCGCGGGGGAGCGCGTACTCCGAGGGGTAACGGCAGCGGTAGTACGCCTGGTCGTGGGTCCAGCTGCCTTGCATCCGGCGCTTGCAGAGTCCGCACCAAAGCAGGCCGCGGAGCAGGTAGGGGCGTGGTGTCCGGCGGGGCTTGCGGGTCGTGGTTCGCCCGTTGGCGACCCTCCGCACGCGGGCGGCTTCGAACAACTCCGGAGCGATCAGTGGCTCGTGCGCGAGGCCGGGGGAGCGGACCCAGGCCTCCTCGTCGTTCCATCGGAGCCGAGTCCTGTGACCCGCGGCGACGTCCTCGACGTCGACCAAGACCTCGTCGCGACGCTGCCGGCCCCAGACTGCCACTCCCGTGTACCGAGGGTTGGTCAGGACCGCCCGGACGGCACTCTTGCTCCAGCCCTGCCCGTTCCGGTGGGCGTTGCGACCCCGGTCATAGGCGGAGGGGGAGGAGATGCCGTCGCGGGTCAGAGCGTCTGCGATCGCGAAGAGGCCACGGCCCGACACGTACTCATCGAAGATCCGGACGACGATGTGCGCCGTGACGGGGTCGGGCTCGAGGTTGTGGATCCGGATGCCGAGGGCGGCCTTCCCCGGGTTGGGGTGAGGGCCTGCGTCCGCCAAGCGGTACCCGTACGGTGGGCGGCCGCCCAGGAATCGACCCTCGGTGGCGATCTGCGCGGCCATCGCGGTCCGGACCCTCGTTCGGATGCGGGAGCGCTCGCCTTTGCTCATGCCGCCGAACAGCGTCATGACCATGTCGTGGGCCTCGGAGCCCGGGTCGACCCGACCGCCGACCTCGGGGACCCACAGCTCGACGCCGTAGTGCTCGAAGAGCGGGAAGGTCAGGGCGAACTGAGCGCCGTAGAAGGCCCGCTGTGGCTCGCCGATGACGACGGCCTCGAAGCCGCGGTCCGGGGAACGAAGCAAGTCGAGCAGCCTGGAGGCTTCCGGCCTGCGCTTCCACGGGAGCGAGCGCGACTGTCCGATGTCGAAGAACTCGGCGACGATCTCGCCGCGCGCCGGCTCGACGTGCTCCAGGGCCCGCCGGAGCTGCCAGGCTCGCGAGGAGGCCGGGTCCTGCTGGTCCTCGGTCGAGACGCGTCCGTAAAAGGCAAAGGGCTTCGTCATCCGTGCTCCGCTCGGTGCTGGCATGCGAGCCGAGCCTGCATGTCTGATGTCGGCGGTTGAGCGCTCATCCTAGTGGCGTGTGGTGTCATCCCTCGGGCTCCGTCGGCCGGGCATGTTCGAGGACCTCCAACAGAATCCGCGCGGCTTTCGCTGTCAGCCAAGGCGGCTCCACTGGGATGGCCACCCGAAGTCGGACGTCATCGTCCACGACTTGCAGTTCCGACCTTCCATCGGACGGTGCGGCTTCCCGCTCCTCGCCCGAACCATGACCTACCGGCCCGCGTCCAGGGGGTTCGCGTTCGACCTGGCGCGCTTCGGCGCGCCCGCCCGTCAAGGAGCATGTCGGGGCGGAAGGGCGCGGAATCGGGGCGTGGCGGAGGCGGGGGAGATCCGGCGCCGGTGGCCGGGATCGGCGTCGGTGAAGTACCGGCCGAGGCATGGAGTTGTTCGGTAGAGGTCGCGGGATCGGGCCGCCAGGTCGACGAGCGAGAGGCGATCGCTGTCGGTTGGCACGTGCTTCCATGCCTGGCCGAGCACGCCGAGCCTGGTGAGCCGATCCTCGCTCGCCACGTGCAGCGGGAACGAGCTCGCGAGCGACCCGGAGGCATGCAGGCTCGTGGTCGCCGAGCGGTAGGCGGTGGCGACCTCCCCCTCACGCTCCTCCTCCGGGACCAGGACGAGGAGGTTCGGGAACCCGGCCAGTTCTTGCTCCCTCGTCCAACCCGCCGCGAGGCGCAGGTAGCCCTCGAGCTTGCGCGTGAGTGCGCCGCGTGCCTCGGTGGCCCGGTCGTACTCGAAGTAGAACTCGCACGAACCGCCGGGATGCAGGTACCGCCCGAAGCCGTCTGGCTTGATCTCCGCTGCCTTGGTCCGGACCCAGCGCTCGGGCCGCCAGGTGGCCAGACAATGGTCCTGGAAGGCCCTGGAGGCCTCGGCGAGGGCGCAGAAGAACGCGTTGACCCCCAGGCGGTGGGCGATGAGCTTGTTCGTCCGGTAGCTCGCATCGGGCACCCAGGGCAGGTCCGAGGTCCGGACGTCATTCGCATTTGCGATCTCGATGAGCCCTTCCTTCGTGAGGTGCCAGCACGCGGGAGCCCTCCCCTCCCCGAAACCCCTCCCCACCGAGAAGGAGGAGACCAACCCCATCTCTTTCAGCTCCCTCATCCGGTGCTGGCACCTCCTGAGAGAGCGGAAGTGAAGGCTCGTGATCTGGTGCGTGGTGAGGATCTTGTGCTCGAGCATGCTGAGGAGGATCGCGAGGTCTCGCTCGTCGATCGCGCTCGCGCGCGCGCGATAGGTGTTTCGTTCTGCTCGAACCATGATTCGGGCACAGCCCTCCCCCCTCCTTCGGTGGGTGGCCTTCGGCGTAAAGGCCCCGTGACCTGGCCTTTTGCGCCATCGCACCCGGCGCGATCGCGCTGCCCACGCGCCGCGGCTCACGGCAGTGGGGCAGCGCGACGTCGCGCCAGGGCGCGTGCGCGCACTCCGCCAGATCGACGGATCTTCAGTTCGTGCCCGTGCTCACCTCCCTCCCCGCCGCTCGCACGGCGTTTCTCAGTCGCCGGCCGAGACTCGCCTTCGGCCGTCCGGCTCAGGGCTCTTTCGCGGTGATCCGCGTCCCCTCGCCGGCGCTTCAGTCCCGTTCGCTCGCCGTCCGAGCGCTCCTCCGGCCTCCGTTCGCTCCGAGCGCGCCTCCTCGTGAGGTGCCCGGGTTCGGGGCCGTCCTGATCGCTCGTCCGACGGCGTCCGTGATCGTGGCGCCGGCCTTGTCGCGCATCTCCGCTCGGTGCCCGGGCCGGTCGCCGGTGGCGAGGGAGCCGTCGCCCTCGGAGTCCTGCTCGCGGCCAAGCGGTGGATCGCCTGCACGTCTGCTGTTGTCTGCTCGATCGTGGATGGTGCCGGTCCCCATTCAGTTCCTCCCGGCTCCACGTTTGCTCCACGTCTCGTGCCTGGAGATGGGTGAGGACAGTCGGCCGGGGCGCAGAGAAGACGTGGAGTTCGCCCGGGAGGAAGGGGGACGGGATGGGGACAGGCCCCTGGCGTCGGGCCTCTGCTCCACATGGTCGTGGTGCAGATGTAGAGACGGGTCGCCGGGGAGGGACAGGGCGGAGACACGTCTCCAGGCCCCGCGCTCCTGCCTGGAGGCCAACATGATGTTCGCGCCGCGGACGTCCATGATCCGTCGCCCCAGCCTGATGACGACAGACTCGCCGCTGGCAGACGGCAGCAGCGCGCGGTCTGGCCGAGCTTGATGGGTTGGTCATCCTCACCGGCACAAAGACAGGCAACGACCCGAACCTTGACGGCCAGGACCGAGAGTTCCGGGAAGATCCCGTGGCGACCGGCGGGCCCCACCCGGGTTCCGCACATGGGCCCGCCAGGTCGGCGCGTCGGGTCGCCCGCTGCCGATCCGATCGCGCGAGGGCTGGGCGGTAGGACCGAACCGGAACTCGATTGGCACCGGCCAAGAACCGGCGACGGCGGCCGCCGACAGGGCGGCCCCGCTAGAGCCCCGTTCGAGCCTGACCGCGACGGCGTGCTGAGCGTGATCATGTCCACCCGTACAAGGGCGCGGGAAGGCGCCCAGAGCGTGTCGGCCCACGCGGGGGAGTTCTGGGGGAGTCTCCGGAGGCGCAGGTCAGACCAGGTCTGGCCAGGGGTCTGCGGAGGGTTGGGGCGAAGGCGAGCTACTGATCGGCGAGGGGTTGACAGGCGGGATGGTTTCGCATTCAATCAACCCTCTAACAGGGGCTCACATAGTGGGGAGGCCGAATGGTTTCGCTACGTGTGTGCGCCCCGTGGTCCTCGTTCCGATCCCGTCCGATCTTCAGATCGCTCGGGCGTCTACGTGGGTCGATGATCTGTGGCCTCACGGTGGCTTCGCTCATTACCGTCGTGCTTCCAGTGCCCAGTGCAGTGGCGATCGCTCAGCAGGATGCCATCACCTACGTCTACGACGATCTGGGGAGACTCGAGGCCGTCGTCGATCCCGGCCAAACGAACGGCATCGCCCGCTACACGTATGACAGCGCCGGCAATCTCCTCTCGATCGCGAGGCAGAGCTCCACCGTCACCACGGTCCTGGACTTCCAGCCGAAGACCACGACCCGCAGCTCCTCGGTCACCGTCTACGGGGCGGGGTTCAGCCCGACGGCGGGGCAGAACACCGTCCGGTTCGGTGGGCCGTCGGGCACCGCCGCGACGGTCGTCTCGGCGACAAAGACGCAGCTCCAGGTCACGGTGCCGGCCTCGGGCTCCGTCAACGGGACGGTCTTCGTCTCGAGCCCCGGCGGGAGCGCCACGAGCTCCCAGCAGTTCGCGCTCGACACGTCGACACCGCCGGCCATCACGGGGATCTCCGCCGCCGTCGCCACGATGGGATCGACCGTCACCGTGACGGGCTCGGGCTTCGACCCTTCGGCACCGGCGATGAACAACGTCTTCCTGAACGGGATCAGGGCCCAGGTCACGGCGGCGACGGCGACAACCCTCACCACCGTGGTGCCCCCGTTCCTCACGTCCGGACACGTCTCCGTCCAGACCCGCTGGGGCCAGGCGACCTCGATGAGCGACCTGTTCGTCCCGCCCGCCATCGACGGCGTGCCCTCCGCCGTCACCGATGTCGAGAGCACGGGACGCACGACCCTTGGTACGCCGACGGCGGTGAGCGTCACGACGCCGCAGAAGGTGGCCGTCCGGTCCTTCGACGGCACGCAGGGCGGCCGGGTCTTCATGGAGTTCTCGAGCCCGTCGGGGAACCAGGCCTGGCTGAGCCTGGTGGATCCGTTCGGCCGCGTGATGGGGAAGGACCTGATGACGACGGGCTTCCTGGAGCCCCGCACGCTGCCGGTGAGCGGGACCTACGAGGTCGTCGTCGACCCGATCGACACACAGACCGGCAACTTCACGTTCACCGCATTCGACGTCCCCGCCGACCTCTCGGGGACGATCACGCCCGACGGCGGACCGGTCGTGGCGAACATCACCGCGAAGGGCCAGAACGCCGGCTACACCTTCACGGGCACGGCCAACCAACGCGTGTCCCTCCGGTTCAACGGTTCGGGGTGGACGGGGCTCTACTGGGTCCGCATCCTGCGGCCCGAGGGGATCGAGCTGACGAGCACGCTGAGCGTCTTCGGGTGGCAGGACCCGGTCACGCTGCCCGTCTCCGGCATCTACACGGTCGTGATCGACCCGATCGCTGGGGCCACCGGCTCCACGACTCTGACCGCCTACGACGTGCCGCCCGACAGCTCTGGGCCGATCCAGCCCAACGGCCCACCGGTGAACGTCACCGTCACGGCCGACAACGCGGGCCAGAACGCGAACCTGACCTTCGATTCGACCGTCAACCAGCAGGCGACGATCAACGTCACCGGCTCCACGTTCCCGCAGGCCTACGCCCACCTCTACCTCGGGACCCCGCCGACGAACCCGATCTCGCTGAACCACCTGTTCCTCGGCGGGAACACCACGATCGGCCCCATCTCCCTGTCCGCCGCGGGCAGCTACACCCTGGTGATCGACCCGATCGGCGGGTTCACGGGAAGCGCGAACATCGCGCTCACGCTGGCAGCGGGCCGTGCGACGCCGAGAGGGGGGCGGGGCGATCGCCTAAGGACGGACAGGCCGCCGTCCCCGCATTCACCGAGAGCAGCCACGGCGCTGGCCGGAGTCGTGCTCGGTCTGGACGGCTCGCCGCTCGCCGGCGTGAGCGTCGGCAGCGGAGACGTGGCAGGCGCGACCGACTCGAACGGCAGGTTCCGCCTTGCGGGCCTTCATGCCGGCCCGGGGGTCCTGGTCGTCGACGGGGCAAGCGCGTCGACCGAGGGCGCGAGCTACGGGCTGTTCCAGATCCAGGTCGAGCTCGAGCGCGGACGAACCACGGAGCTCGGGTCCCCGGTGTGGATGCCGGAGCTCGACACGCGGCACGTCCGCCGCATCGCCAGCCCCACCCGGCGCGACGTCGTCCTTCGGACCCCGCTTGTTCCCGGGCTGCGGATCCAGATCCCGAAGGGGTCCTTGGTCAGGGATCTGGATGGTCGGGCGGTCCACGAGCTCTCGATCACGCCAGTTCCGATCGACCGGCCACCGTTCCCGATGCCGGATGCGCCCGACTTCCCCATCTACTTCACCGTCCAGCCCGGTGGCGCCGCCGTCCTGCCCGAGGGTGCGCGGATCATCTACCCGAATTCGGCGGCCCTGCCGGCCGGAACCGAGGTCCGGTACATGGACTACGAGCCCGCGGAGGACGGCTGGGAGTTCTACGGTCGTGGACGCGTCTCGCCCGATGGCATGCGGATCGTGCCCGATCCCGACACCCGGGTCCGTGCGTTCACCGGCTCCGCCTACCCGATCCCTCTCTACCTGTCGCCTCCGCTGGCAGATACGAACCCGCTCTCCGAGCTCGGCGAGCCCGTGGACCTGTCGACCGGGTTGTTCCACTACACGAAGACGGACCTCGCGCTGCCCGGCCCCATGCCGATCCAGCTCACCCGGATCTACCGGCAAGGGGATCCGAACGCGGAGCCCTTCGGCCTCGGCATGACGTACAGCTACCAGTCCTATCTGAGCTGGGACTGGCCGTCCCCCGACAACCAGTGGAAGGACCTCATCCTTCCCGGCGGGGTCCGGGTGCACTTCGACCGGATCACCCCCGGGACCGACGTGGAGCACGCCGTCTACGAGGCGACCGCTACACCGGGGCCGTTCTTCAAGTCCCGGATCAGCTGGGATCCGGTGCTGCGGTCCTGGCTCCTCACGCGGCGGGACGGCACGGTGATGGTCTTCGGGCTGGGGGGAAGCGGGAGCGCGTTGCGAGACGTGGCGGACCGGTACGGCAACCGCCTCGTGCTGATCGGGCCCGCCGGAACGAGTCCCCAGCCTGCCACGCAGATCGTCTCCTGGCCCTCGGGCAGGTGGATCAACCTGTCGATCTCGAACGGCCGGGTGACGCAGGCCACCGACGACCTGGGGCGGAGCGTCGGGTACGGCTACGACGGGCAGGGGCGCCTGGCGAGCGTGACCGACCCGAACCAGTTCGGCCAGCCCTCGCCGAAGTCGTCCATCTACGGCTGGGTCACCGATCCCGACTGCACAAGTCCGGGATCCGTGCTCGCCACGATCACCGATCCCCGCAACATCACGTGGCTGTCGAACACCTACGGGCCCGGGTGCCGGGTTACGCAGCAGACCGTCCCCACGGCGACGGGGACCGACGTCTACACGTTCGCGTACACGCCCTCGGGGCCCGGCGCCGTCACTCAGGCGGACATGACGGATCCCAACGGCAACGTGCACCGGGAGTCCTTCGACTCGACCGGCTACATGACGTCGGAGACCATCGCGCTGGGAACGCCGTCCGCGCGGACGTTCACGTACGAGCGGGACCCCACCAACCACCGCACCAGCGCCGTCGTCGATGCCTTCCACAACCGCAGGACCGAGTTCACGTACAACGCGTTCGGCCAGCCGACGTCCGTCACCCGTCTTGCCGGCACCCCGCAGGCGGTCACCACGTCGTACACGTACGATCCGGTCTTCCGACAGCTGGAGACGATCACCGATCCACTCACCCACGTCACACGCTTCGCGTACGACGCGGCGGGATGTCTCGACTCGGTCCAAGACCCGATGAGCCGGACGACCTTGTTCGACTGCAACGGTGCCGGTCAGATCACGCAGATCACCGATCCGCTCACGCACGCGAGTGTGCTCTCCTACGCTCATGGAGACCTCACCTCAGCGACGGATCCGCTCGGTCGGACCACGTCTCGGTTCACCGACGGCGGTGGGCGCGTCCTCGCGGTCACAGATCCGCTCAACCACCCGACGACCTACGCCTTCGACAAGCTGAACGAGCTCACCCAGGTCACCGATCCGATCGGCGGGCTCATCTCGTTCACCCTCGACGAAGACGGCAACCTCACCGAGGTGAACGACCAGCGCCGGGGATCGCCCAGCCGGACCGACCTCGTTTACAACAACCTGAACCTGCCGAGCACTCGAACCGACCCACTCGGCCGTCAGGAGACGTTCACCTACGACGACCTCGGCAACCTGACGTTCTGGACCGACCGCAAGAACCAGACGACGGAGTTCCGCTACGACGCACTCAACCAGCTGACGTTCGCGGGATACAAGCGGACGGCGGGGCCGGTTTACGAGTCCACGATCACCTACACGTGGGACGTCGGGAGCCGGCTGACGCAGATCGCGGACACGACAGCCAACGCCGGCACGATCACGCGGACCTACGATGACCTGGACCGGCTCACGAACGAGACCTCGGTCAACGCTTCGGCCTCGGGGGTCACCTACACGTACAACCCCGATGACACCCGGGCGACGATGACCGTGCAGAACCAGACCCAGGTGCTCTACGGCTACAACCCGGCCGCCCAGCTCACGAGCCTCACCCAAGGCGGCCTGGTGGTCGGCCTGGACTACCTCGGCGACGGCAGGCTCCGCCAGGTCTCCCTCCCCTCCTCGCCGGTGCTCACGCAGACCTACGCGTACGACGCGGCGGGCGAGATCGCCTCGATCGCCTACCAACGCGGTACCGGCACCCCGGACGACCTCTCCTACGGCTACGACCCGAGCGGGGCTCGGACCTCGGTCTTCGGCAGCTACGCCCGCACGGGGCTCCCCGCCGCCACGACGGCCACGGCCGTCTACAACGTCGCGAACCAGCTGACGTCGTGGAGCGGAGCCGCAGTGGCGAGCGACCTCAACGGCAACATGACGTCGCAGGCCGGGCTCACCTACGCGTACAACGCGCGCAACCAGCTCACGAGCGTAAAGCAGAGCAAGACCACGCTCGGCGCCTTCGTCTACGACGGACTGGGCCGACGCGTGCGCCGCACGATCTCGTCCGCGGTCACGCGGCCCGTCTACGATGGGTGGAACGTGGTCCAGGAACGGAGCAGCGCGGGCTCGGTGACGGCGAACCTACTCGTGGGGCGCGGGCTGGATGACGTCTTCACCCGGACCGAAACGGCCCAACGGGAGTTCTTGTCCGACGCTTTGGGCTCGACCGTCGCGCTTGCCGACACCTCCGGGGTGGTGCAGACCTCCTACACGTACGAGCCGTTCGGCCGGACCACTGCCACCGGGGCGTCGAGTTCGAGCACTTACCAGTTCACGGGCAGGGAGAACGATTCGACGGGGACGCTCTCGCTCTACAACCTGCGAGCCCGATACCTGTCGCCGACGTTGGCGAGGTTCATCAGCCAGGATCCGATAGGCCTCTCAAGCAGTGACGTCAACTTGTACGAGTACGCTGATGACACGCCGACGGGCCGTATCGATCCGACCGGCCTCTTCAGCGTCTGGCCTCCAGTTGTTGGCCCAGACTTGAGCGTGCACGAGGTTGGCGGGGGCAACCCAGCGGGTTGGGTTTGGGACAGCACAGTGGGAACCATCTCCCACCTGGATGACTGGTGGTCGATGGCACGGAAGGATTTTGAACGCCAATCCGAGTTCGTAAGGCGCGAAGGAGGGTGGATGGCCGATGACCTGTTCGGAGAGCACGGCATACTGACGTCGTTCGGTCAATGCTTGGTCGTCGGTTTGGACTACATGATCCTCGCCACCAACGCGGGCCTGGACCCCGAGGATGCCGCTCTGTTCGGGCTAGTTGGCTGCGCGGTGGGGATGAACACTCCGCCGACGCCACCCATTACCTAGTCATCGATGACACACGAAGAGAAAGACGAGAAGCGTCAGCGCAAAGGACCGTTGATGCACGATCCGTCAGAGGATGTTCGACGACGCCACGCCATCCTGCTGATTGTCGTGGGGCTCGGACTCCTAAGCGTCGGCACCGTCTCTTGGGTGCGAGGCGGCTCACCGGCGGCCATGGCTTCCATGATTCCCGGACTTGCGGGAGTGCTCGGAGGTCTCCTGCTCCTCGCTCGCCGGGGCCTAATCCTCCGCCCTACCGCGAGGTTTCTGAGCATCCAGCCCGACGTCTTGCTGAAGCTCTCGGTGGTGGCTCTGGCGGCGGCTTCAGCTGTGTACCTCGGCTGGGTAGCGGTTGTTCAGTACCGCCAGGGTAGGGCGGACGCGGGATTGACCGTCGTGATGGCGGCACTGAGCATCTACGTGACAATTCGGGCTTTCACCAACCTTCGCCGATAGGACGGTTACCGGCCGTCGCTCTTCGCGGTTGGCAGGTGCAGAGGCCGGGACGCACTCAGGATGCGTGACGAGAACCTTAACAGGGGAACCGGTTCACACATCGTCCAGCAAGGTCCACGATTGGGCACCTGTGTGACCACCGCGGCCGTCCCTGCGACGGACTTGACCGCCACTGGTGGGGTTTACGGGCCGAATCACGCTGAGAGGCGAAGTTCACCTCGAAGGACGAGCCGCGTACGTATGGTCGTCGACGGTCCTCCGACACCACTGTGATGTGTCGGGTGCATCGTGGCCGGATGTGTCGGTGCATCGTAGCCGCCCTCACGAGGCTTGAGGCTGGTAGTCGCGGGCCGGGTCCAGTGTGAGATGTCGAAGCAGCTCTCCGTTCGCCGACACCACCCGCACGTCCAGACCGTTGATCAGCAGGATCACCCGCTTGCCCTTGTGAGCGTGACCCACGCCGATGTGGTGCAGCCGCGTTCCATGGCGCAGCGTGACCTTCCCGCCCTTGTCGATCCGGTCCCGACGCACCCGAACGCCCGCACCCACGCGGATCCTGGGTCCTGAGGGACGCGCCTTGTCTCTGGCCTCGAACGCCGCTCTGGGCGGCCTGCGGCCCAGCGCTGCATGCGGCCTGCGGTCGTTGTAGTAGGCGACGAACCGATCGACCTGGTCTTGCAGCTCACCGAGCGAGCTGGCCTTGGGCTGACGGGCCAGGTAGGTCTTCATCGTCTGGTGGAAGCGCTCGACCTTGCCGCAGGTCTGGGGGTGATAGGGCCGGGAGTGACGGTAGTCGATACCGAGCGCCAGCAGCTCGGTCTGCATCACGTTGGGCCCTCCCCGGTGCCACGTCGTGTAGACGCAGCCGTTGTCGGTCAAAAGCGCCGCCGGGAACCCCCAGCGCGCGCCGGCTTCGCGGAAGACCTCGAGCACCTTGGGGGCGGTGGCGGTCCGCATCACCACCGAGGCCACGGCCGCCCGGGAGTGGTCATCCAGGAAGTTGCAGATGTCGACCTCGGTCCCATCCCCAAGCCGCCAGTGGGTCACGTCGGACTGCCAGCACTCGTTGGGAAGCGTGGCCTCGAAGCGGATCCAGGAGCTCCGGGGCCGCTTGTGGGGCTGGGAGACCACGAAGCCACGACGTCTCAGCACCCGCCAGATCGTCGAGATCGACGGCACCCGGTCGTGCCTCGTGCTCAGGTGGTAGGCGATCGTGGCCGCGCCGGCATCCACGCCCAGCTCCGTGAGCTCCGTGCGCAGGGCGCAGATCTCGTCCTCGAGCGCATGCAGGCGTGCGGTGCGGGATCGTCTTGGGCGCCCTCGACCGCGGGGCGATCGCCTCGTAGCCGCCCGATCGGTACCGGGCGACCAGCTTGCCGACCCAGCTCTTGGAGACCCCGTGGGCCCGGGCCACCTCCCGGTAGCTCCGTCCCTCCAGCACGACCGCGTCCACCACGTAGCGAGCCAGATCCATCGCAGACCCCCGTTGAAGGTGTCCACGATGCTCCGACACATGTGTCCACTATCCGGTGAACTCAGGCACCCCCTCCGACACCACCTGTCCACTATCCGCTGAGGTCGAATCGGGGCCCAGGTGAACCACGCCCGCGTCGTACAGTGCCTCGGTGTCGTCGAAAGGGGTGAGGCGGATGGTCGCGGTCGGATTGCTCGTCCCATTGAAGGCGAAGCCCGGCAAGGAGGATGACGTGGCGCGATTCCTCGAGGGCGGGCTCGCGCTCGTCAACGAGGAACCGGCGACGACGGCGTGGTTCGCGATCCGGCTCGGCCCGTCCGAGTTCGCGATCGTGGACTTCTTCCCGGACGACGCGGGCCGGCAGGCGCATCTGTCGGGCCGGGTGGCCGAGGCCCTGATGGCCCAGGCCCCCGATCTGTTCGCCGAGGCGCCCGACATCCGACCGGCTGACGTCATCGCCGCCAAGCTTCCCGGGTAGGAGGCTTCCGGCTACGCGGCGCCGTGCCGAACGGCGACCTGCCCTGCGACGATCGCGGCGTCCTCGCCGATGCCGAACAGCAGCGACGACTTCCGGGTCCGCAGGAAGTGGACCCCCACGAAGTACAGACCCGGGGAGGCCGAGCTCGCCCCGTCGGCGTGGACGGGGAAGCCGAGGTCGTCGAACGCCCCCGGCACCCGCACCCAACGCCGATAGTCGGGTCGGAAGCCGCCCGCGAACAGGACGGCGCCGAAGCCGGTCAGGTCCAGCTCCTCGGGCGAGCTGTCCTCGAACGGGTCGGGCTCCGGGATGCCCGGCATCGGGAGGTCGCGCTCCTCGACCAGCTTGCGGATCAGGCCGGCGAACTGCCGGTAGCGCTCGTCGCCCCAGGCGACCGTCTCCGCCAGATCGGGAGCGAACCGGGCCCGGCGACCCTCGGCGCCGATGAAGTGGCCGAGCAGGGTGACGCCGTCGGCGCGGAGCGTTCGGTAGTGGAGGTCGTGCCCGCCCCCGCGGCCGGTGCCCTGGAGGTTGGCGAACAGCCGGGCCGAGGGATCGGGGAGCGCCGAAAGCGGTTGATCCAGGAACCCCGTCTCGACCGACCACCAGAACATGTCCCGGTCTCCCAGCCGGCGGGGCGACCACGGCGACCGTCCGCAGGCCAGGAACACCTCCCGGCCGACCATCCGGAGCTCCTCGGCGAGCTGGCAGCCCGTCTGGCCGCTCCCGATCACCAGCACCTGGCCGTCGGGCAGCCCCTGCGGGTTCCGGTAGTCCTGCGCGTCGAGCGCAAGCAGGTCCGGCGGGAGCGAGGACGCGGCGGCGGGACGGTGCGGCCACTGGTAGGCGCCGGTGGCCACGACGACGGATCTCGCCAGGATCTCGGCGCCGATCGTCGTCCGGAGTCGGAACCGCTCGGCCGCCGGCTCCAAGGAGGACACGTCGACCTCTTCGCGGATCGGTGCCGGAAGGCCACGCGCGTAGCCCTCGAGGTACGCCACGAGCTCCTCACGCGGCAGGTACCCATCCGGGTCGTCGCCGTCGTACTCGCCGCCCGGAAGCTTGACGGACCAGTTCGGCGTCACGAGACAGAAGCTGTCCCACCGGCCTCGCCAGGACTCGGCCACCCGCCCTCGCTCCAGGACGACGTGCTCCAAGCCCGCCCGCGACAGCTCGTGGCTGGTGGCGAGCCCGGCCTGTCCGCCTCCCACGACGACGACGTCGATACGCTCCGCCATGGGTGTGGAGGCTATCGCAGCGCCGGCTCGACGCCGGCGAACAGGCGTTCGCGAGCCGGCCGACGCCCCCCAACACGGAGCCGCCCGGGAAGCGGCGTGGCAAGATGGTGCACGCGCGAAACGACACCCGAGGACGGGGGATCGACGATGAGCGGGATGGTCCCTGAGGACGTGTACGAGCTCACCGGCGTGAGCGACCCACGGGTCTCTCCCGACGGCACGACGGTCGCCTACGTCGTGTGGTCGATCGACCGGGAGGGGTCCGCATACCGGAGCTCGGTGTGGCTCGCGCCGGCCGACGGCTCGACTCCTCCTCGCCAGTTCACGTCGGGGGCCAAGCGCGACGCCGCCCCGCGCTGGTCGCCGGACGGCGGACGGCTCGCGTTCGTCTCGGACCGCGAGGACGACCATGCCCAGCTCTTCGTCATGCCGGTGGCCGGCGGGGAGCCGCGGCGCCTCACCGAGCTCAAGGAGGACGTCTCGGATCCGGCCTGGTCCCCGGACGGGAGCAGGATCGCGTTCGCGACGCGGGTACCGGACCCCGCGTACGAGGAGCAGGACGCGAAGAAGCGCGCCCCCCGCCGGTTCACACGGCTGCAGTTCAAGCTGGACACCGTGGGCTGGACCGGCGACCGGCGCCAGCACCTGTTCACGGTGGCCGCCGACGGCAGCTCCGAGCCCGTGCAGCTCACCGACGGGGACTTCGAGGACGCCGATCCGAGCTGGTCGCCGGACGGGAGCAGGATCGCGTTCACGTCGGCTCGGGACGACGACTGGGATCGCAGCCCCGTCCGCGACGTCTACGTCACGACGCTGACCGGGGAGCTCGAGAAGCTCACGGCGAGCGACGGTGGCGCGGAGCACCCCTCGTGGTCGCCGGACGGCACGCGCATCGCCTACCTGTACGCCCCGAGCGTCTTCGACGACCCACGCCACACCCAGGTGGCGGTCCTGGACCTGGCGAGCCGAGAGCGGCGGGTCCTGACCGCGTCCCTCGATCGCAACTGCGCGCCCTACCCGACCCTCCGGGAGCCGATCTGGGACGGCGACGAACTGCTGTTCTGTGCCGAGGATCACGGCAACACGCCCATGTACCGCGTGCCGGCGGACGGATCGCGCGAGCCCGAGCCGATCGTCGTCGGCGACCACAACCTCGCCGGGTACGACGCCGCGGCCGGGGTGATCGCCACGGCGCCGACGACGCCGACCGCGCTCCCCGAGGTCGTCGTGGAGGGCCGACCTCTGACGCAGGTCGGTGCCGCGTTCGCCGCCGGGCGTGACCTGGCGAGCCCGGAGCGGTTCACGGCGACCTCGGCCGACGGGTCGGAGGTCGAGGCGTGGATCATGCGGCCGGCCGGCGCGCCTCCGGGCGAGCGCTTGCCGACGCTGCTCAACGTGCACGGCGGTCCGTTCTCACAGTACGGGAACCGGTTCTTCGACGAGTTCCAGGTCCAGGCCGGGGCGGGGTACGCCGTGGTGTACGCGAACCCGCGAGGGTCGGCCGGGTACTCGGAGGCATGGGGTCGGGCGATCCGCGGCACGCTCGCCGGCGGCGCGGGATGGGGGAGCGTCGACTTCGAGGATCTGATGGCGGTGGTGGACGAGGCCATCCGGCGGTTCGACTTCGTCGACCCCGAGCGCATCGGCGTGCTCGGAGGGTCCTACGGCGGGTTCATGACCTCGTGGATCGTGGGGCATACGGATCGGTTCCGCGCCGCCTGCTCCGAGCGGGCGGTCAACAACTTCCTGCTCGAGGGAGGCTCGGCGGACATCGGCTGGTGGTTCAAGGGGGAGGTGGGGGCGCACTGGTTCGAGGCGCCCGACGTCTACCTGCAGATGTCGCCCTCGACGTACGCGCCGAACATCGCCACGCCGCTGCTGATCCTGCATTCGGAGAACGACCTACGCTGCCCGGTCGGCCACGCCGAGGACCTGTTCACGATCCTGCGGCTCCTGGGCAGGGAGGTGGAGCTCGTCCGCTTCCCCGAGGAGAGCCACGAGCTCTCGCGCTCGGGCTCACCGGTCCATCGTGTGCAGCGCTTCGAGATCATCCTGGACTGGTTCGATCGCCACCTGAAGAAAGACTGACGCTCAGGCGCGATCGACGGCCGCGGCCCGGTCCAGGACGTCCATGATCGCGGCGGCGGCGTCCTCGACTCCGACCGTCCGGTCCACGATGCCGAGCTCTGCGGCCGCCTTGGGCATCCCGTACACGACGCACGATCGCTCGTCCTGGCCGAGGATGGTGCCGCCGGCCCGCTTGAGCTCGAGCAGACCCTCGGCGCCGTCGTCGCCCATCCCCGTGAGGATCAGCGCGAGCGCGCGGGTCCCGACGGCGTGGGCGACCGAACGGAACAGGTACGTCGCGGACGGCCGATGCCCGCCGATGGGAGGTTCGTTCGACAGCGCGACGCGGCGCAGGCGGGTCACGCCGAGGTGGCGATCGTGCGGGGCGATCAGGACGCGTCCGGGGACGAGGGGCTCGCCGTCGAGCGCGAGGTGAACCTCGAGACGGGATGCGGTGTTCAGCCACTCGGCGAACCCGCGATCGAACCCGGAGGCGATGTGCTGCACGAGCACGATCGGAACGGGCAGGTCCGCGGGGAGGGAGGACAGGATCGTGGCGAGCGCGGCGGGGCCGCCCGTCGAGGCGCCGATGGCGATGAGGTCGATCCCACCGGAGCCCGGGTGCGGGTGGGTCCCGCCGACGAGCGGTGGGGGGCGCTCGGCGCTCGGGCGGCGAGGACGCCTGGTGACGACCTTCACGCGCGCCATGCTCTTGAGCGTCCGCAGCACCTCGTCCGCCTGCCGGGCGAACTCCGGAGCGGCCGGGCTGCCCGGCTTGTCCAGGACGGTGAGGGCGCCCGCCTCCAGGACGGGGAACGTCTCGCGCACCTCGCCGGCGTCGTAGCGAGAGCTGATGAGCACGATCGGCCGCGGGTTCCGCTCCATGATCTCCCGCGTCGCCTGGAGGCCGTCCATGACCGGCATGTGGATGTCCATCGTGATGATGTCGGGAAGGACCGAGGCCGCGAGCGCCACCGCCTCGGCGCCGTCCGTCGCCTCGGCCACGACCTTCACGTCCGGGTCGGAGGCCAGGATCCGGTTCAGCACCTGGCGGGCCACGGGCGAATCGTCGACGACCATGACCCTGAGCATCGGTCCCTCTCAGATGAGCTGACGGACGGTCTCGAGCAACCGGTCGCGGGTGAACGAGCTCTTCACGATGTAGGCGTCGGCTCCCGCCTCGACGCCGCGCTCGTGATCGTCCTCGGAATCGAGCGAGGTGACCAGGATGACGGGGAGCTCCTTGAGGCGCTCGTCGCCCCGGACCATCCGCGTGAGCTCGAAACCGTCCATCGAGGGCATCTTGATGTCGCTCACGACGAGGTCGCACCCTCCTGCCTTGAGCTGCGTCCATGCCTCGGCGCCGTCGGCCGCCACCCGGACCCGGTAGCCGGCGGCCTCGAGGATGCTCTTCTCGAGCGTGCGCGTCACGATCGAGTCGTCGACGACCATGACCGTCGCGGGCAGAGCCTGACCCGCCGTCTCGGCTGCGGTGACGGCGGGCGTTGCCACCTCCGCCCGCTCGGCGGCGGCGATGAGGTCGGGGACGTTGAGCACGAGGACGATCTCGCCCGTCCCTAGCAGCGTCGCCCCGGCGGCGCCTCGAACGCGCACGAGCGGCCAGGGGAGGTTCTTCACGACCATGTCCTGCGATCCCAGGAGCTCGTCGACGAGGAAGCCGGCCCGCCGCTCGGCCGAGCCGAGCACCACCGCCGGGTGCCGACCATCCGAGGTCGCGGCGGCCTCCTTGTCGGCGGCCGGGAGGCCGAGCGCGTCGGCGAGGTGCGTGACGACGACCGTCCCCTCGTTCATCCGCGCCACACGCCGGCCCCGGATCGTGCCGAGCTCCGCGATGTCGAGTCGTTGGATGCGGACGACGTTGGTGATCGGCAGGGCGAACGCCCGCCGTCCCACCCGAACGACCAGGCAGTGCGTCGTCGCGACCGTCAGCGGCAGCGTGAGCACGAACCGCGTGCCGGCGCCCGGCTCCGTCTCGACGTCGATCATCCCGCGGAGCCGCTCCACGGTCTCGCGGACGACGTCCATCCCCACCCCGCGGCCGGAGATCTCGGTCACGACCGAGCTCGAGGACACGCCCGGCCTGAAGATGAGCCGGATCGCCTCACGGGCCGTGAGCGCCTCCGCCGCCTCCGGCGTGAGAAGGCCGCGCTCGACGGCGGAGGCCTTGACCCGGTCGACGTCGATCCCGGGGCCGTCGTCGGCGACCTCGAGGACGAGGTTCCCGCCACGCTGGGTGGCTGAGACCTTGACCCACCCCTCGCGCGGCTTGCCGGCGGCGACCCGGGCATCCGGGGTCTCGATCCCGTGATCCACGGCGTTGCGGATCAGGTGCGACAGCGGCGCCCGGAGCTCCTCGAGGACCGAGCGGTCGACCTCGGTGGTCGCTCCCTCGATGAACAGCGCGGCGTCCTTGCCGAGCTCGCGGGACAGGTCGCGGACCACGCGGGGGAAGGCGTCGAGGACCCGGGACACGGGCAGCATCCTGGTGCGCCGGACGGAGTCCTGGAGATCCGAGGTGACGTGGCCCATCCGGCGGCCGTCGGCCTCGTACCCGCGGAGCAGATCCTCGACCCGCGTGTGCAGCGTGTGGACGCGCTCCTCGTTCTCCTGCAGCAGGGGCTCGAGGAAGGCCATCTCCAGGCGGAGCTTCGCCAGCGAGTCCCCCCGGATCGCTGCGCCGCTGGCGTCCGCCTGGCGCAGGAGCTTGCGGTACTTGGGGCGCAGCCGTCGCCACTCGGCTTCCCAGTCCGCGAGGTCGCCGGCAAGGTCCCGGACCTGTCGAAGACGCTGCTCGCCCGCGATGTGACTGATGAGCAGCTCACCGACCTGGGCCATCAGCGCGTCGAGCTTGGCCGTCGAAACGCGCACGCTCTCCTCGGTCCCCACCGGCGGCGTGTCCGACTCGGGGCGTGGCTGGGACCCGGCCGCGGCGGGACCCGGCGCAGGGGCGGCGACGGCCTCGCGCCCCGGCTCGGCCTCGACGTCGAAGGTGGGAGGGAGCTCGGCGTCCGGGGTCGTCGGAGGCCGGTCCGCCGGCGGCTCGGGCTCCAGGGGAGCGCCGAGGGCCCGGCAGAGGCCCTCCAGGTCGATCTCGGGCAGGGTCCCGACGGCGGCCCCCTTCACGAGCGAGCCGACGGCGTCCAGGGCTCGGTACGCGGCGTCGAAGCTCTCGGCGTCGGGCTGGAGGGACCCCTCCAGGATCCGGGTGAAGAACCCCTCGAGGGCATGGGAGAGCGTCTTGACGACGTCAAGGCCGACCTGCGCGGCGGCGCCCTTGAGCGTGTGCATCTCGCGCAGGATCTCGGCGAGCCGATGCTTGCGGTCCTGGTCGCCGGACCTCTCGAGCGCGAGCAGGTGCCGGTTGGTCGCCTGGAGGCGTTCGCCGGCCTCCGCGACGAAGATCGCCGTCAACTCGCGGAGGAAGTCGTCGCTCACGGGCTGGGACATCCCGAGCTCCTCCGTCAGTAGGTCGCCGTGATCTCCTCGAGGTGACCGGCGAGCTGGTTCAGGCTCTCGGCCGCCGCCTGCGACTGCTGCGCGCCGGAGACGAACTGGCCGGTCATCCCGCTCACGTCCTGCATGGCCTGGGAGATCTGATCCATCCCCACGCGCTGCTCGTGCGCGGCGGCGGCGATCTGCGCGGCGGCCTGCGCCGTCTCGCGAACGGTGTCACCGAGGGTGCGGATCACCTCGCCGGCCTTGCCGGTCAGCTCGACCCCGTTCTCGACCACCCTCGTGCCCTGTTCCGTCGCCGCGACCGCGGCGTTCGTGCCCTTCTGGATCTCGTTGAGGATGGTCTGCACCTGTGCGGTGGCCTGCTTCGACTGGTCGGCGAGGTTCTTGACCTCCGTCGCCACCACGGCGAACCCCTTGCCCTGCTCGCCGGCCTTGGCGGCCTCGATCGTGGCGTTCAGGGCGAGCATGTTGGACTGGTCGGCGAGATCGTTCACCGTCGCCGTGATCTCGCTGATCTGCCCAGTCTGTTCCGACAGGGCCAGGATGTCCTCGGCGATCGCCTCGACCTTCTCGCGGATCTCGTGCATACCGGCCACGATCTCCTCGACCACCTTGATTCCGTCGTCGGAGACCTGCACGGACGTCTGGGCCTGCCGCGCGACGTCCTGTGCTCGCTGCGCGGCCTGCTCGGCCGTGGCCCGTACCTCGTCGACGGTCGTCGTCGTCTCGCTGAGCGCCGCCGACTGCTCCGAGGCGCTGGCCGTGTGCTGGCTGACCGCGGCCAGGATCTGGCCGGTGGCCGCGCCGATGCTCTGCGCCCCGTCCTTGACCTTGTCCGTCAGCCGGCCGACGACCAGCCGTGCCCACAGGACCACCAGGATGCCGAAGGCCAGGAAGACCAGCAGGATCACGCCGATCATCATCCGGGCGCCGTGGTAGATGCTGTCGCTTTCGGCGGCCGCGGAGGCGACGCTCCGCTGGAAGTCCTCGATCACCGTGTCGAGGGCTGCGTCGACGGGGCCGAAGGATGCCGGAAGCTGGTTGCTGGCAAGGACGTTCGCCGACACGCTGTCGCCTCGATCGACGGCGTCCGCGAGCTGCTGATCGATCCTCAGATACTCCGCCCACAGGTTCTCGTAGGCGCCGAGGTCCTCCGCCAGGGATCCGCCCTGGTCGCGCGCGAGCGCGCGGAGCGCGGTGAGCGAGGAGTCGATCTCGTCCTCGACCGCGACCCGGGTCTCCGCGAGGTTCTTCCGCTGGGTTTCGCTGAGGAGCAGGGCGCTCTGCAGGGAGAGGTCGAAGACCTGGAACGTGGAGCGCGCCAGGATCGTCGTGTTCAGCAACCCGGCCGCGGCGACGTTCTCGATCCTGTCGGTGCTCTGCTTCAGCCTGCCGGCCTGCGAGATGCCCACCAGCCCTACGCCGAGCATCAGGATCAGCATGATGGCGAAGCCACCGATGAGCTTGTTCCGCATCGTGACCTTCATCGTCCGCACCCCCAGTTGTGGCCTTCGCATCTCTCGTCCACTCCTCAACGCGTCTCGTCTTGCACGATCAGGCTCGGATCCGCGAGCAGGGCACCCACGTCGAGCACCGACAGCAGGTCGGCGGTGACGCCGCGGATGATCTCGGCCCCCCCGCGACTCCGCTCGGTCATCGACGTGTCGAGCTCCCCCAGCGCCACCCGGGCGATCTCGGCGGCGTCGTCCACGAGCAGGGCGACGACGTGGCCCTGGTCGCCGACGACGACCAGGTGGGCGGCGGCGGGCGGGCTGCCGTCGATCCCCAGGCGGGCCCGCAGATCGAGGACCGGCACCACGGTGCCCCGCAGGTTGACGAGGCCGGCCCAGGCGACCGGCGTTCCGGGCACGGCGACGAGCTCGAAGAGCGGGCGGATCTCCTCGACGTTCGCGACGTCGATCCCGTAGCGCTCGTTGCCGACCGTGACGACGACGAGCGGTCGGGATTCCACGACCTCATCGGGCGTGGGCGGCGTGGCGAGCGCACGAGCCCGCTGCTCGAGGACGAGCCGCAGCGAGGCGGCCCCGGGGTCGTGGAGGGGAGCGCTCATCGTCACCCCGCCACCGACGGCGCCAGCTGCCGATGCAGATCGACGAGCTCGCGGAGCCGGCCCACGGTCAGCCCGTCGCCCTCGGCGATGGGGTCGTCGAGGGGGCGACCCTCGAGCAGCTCGAGCACGTTGTCGAGGCTCTTGTCGGCCCTGGCCGTCTCCCCGCGGCTGCGGAGCAACGTGGCGAGGGTGAAGTGGCCGAGGACGAACCGGCGATCGGCGTACACGCACCGCCGGAGCGCTCCCAGCGCGGAGTCGGTCATCCCGCGCTCCTGGAGGATGAGCGCGTAGAGGTGATGGGCGGGCGCGAACAGCGGGTCCTGCGCGACGGCGACCGAGATCCAGTGCTCGGCCGCGTCGAGCTCGAGCCGGCTGGCGCAGGCCTTCGCCGTTCGGTAGGCGGCGATCGCATCCCGGGCAACGGGGACGCTCCGAGGGCGTTCGGGCTCAGGCCGGGGCGAAGGGCGGGACGCGCTCCACGTGAGCGGTGCGGGCTTTGCCGCGTCCGGGACCGACGGCTGAGACGTGCGAGGGGCGGGAGCCGGAGCGGGGGCGGGGGTCACGTCCCGGCGCCGGTACGCGATCGTGTCGGGGAACGGCACGACGTCGAACCATGGGTCCGCGATCGTCCGCGAGGGCTCCGCGTGTCCGACCAGCAGCCATCCGTCCCGGGTGAGGGAGCGGTGCAGGCGCTCAGCGACCATCGCGTTGGTCTCGTTGCGGAAGTAGATCAGGACGTTCCGGCAGAAGATGAGATCCATCTCGACGGTGTTGGTGATCAGGGAGGGGTACACGTCCTGCACGAGGTTCAGGTACCGGAACGTGACCATGGCGCGGATCTCCGGATCGAGCTCGCGGTCGGCCCCCGCGTGCCGGAAGTAGGCGTGCTCGAACTCCGGGGGGACCTCGCGGAACGACCATCGTCCGTACACGCCTCGGCGGGCCTTCTCCATGGCCCGCGGGTTGATGTCGGTCGCCAGGATCGTGACGTCCCATGACCTCCGCTTGGGCAGGAGCCGGTCGATCAGCATCGCGATGGAGTAGGGCTCCTCGCCGCTGGCACACCCGGCGCTCCACACGCGGAGCCTTCGCTGGGCGCTCCGGGCCTCGATCAGCGCCGGCAGGATCGTCGCCCGCAGCGCCTCGAACTGAGGGGCGTTGCGGAAGAAGTGGGTCTCGCCGATCGTGAGCGAGGCGAGGAAGGACTCGAGCGGAGCGCGCCCCGCGACGGGGTCGGCCAGCAGGCGAAGGAGCTCCCGATCGGTGGACGAGCCCGTGTCGAGGAGCGCCTGCGCGACGGCGCGCTCGAGGTTCGGTCGGTGGATGTCGCCCAGCTCGAGCCCGCTCTTCTCGGCCACCAGATCGCGGAACCGGGTGAAGGTCCCCGCGGCGAGCGCGAGATCAGCCATCGGCCCGGTCACCGTTCGGGATCGTGACGTCGTCTAGCACGGCGCAGACGGCGGCGAGGTCCAGGATCAGGATCAGCCGGCCGTCCGCTCGCGCCACGGCGTCGATCTCGACCGTCGTCCGGCCGAGCGACTCCGGGCCGTGGAGGTCTCCCGCAGGGACGCCGAGCATCCCGACGACCTCGTCCGCGATGAGCCCGACCACGCGGTCGCCGTCGCGGGCCACCAGGATCGGCGTGCGCAGGTCTGGGGTGAGCGCAGGCACGCCGAGGCGGATGCGGAGGTCGAGGACGGGGATCACTCGTCCGCGCAGATCGATCACGCCGGCGACCGGATCGGACGTACCCGGGAGAGGGGTGACCGCGACCATCCGGAGCACCTCGGCGATCCGATCGAGGGGGAGGGCGTACTCCGACTCACCAAGGGTGAAGACTACGAAGGTCGTCGACCGCGCCTGCGGCGACAGGTTCGCGACCCCCGGTTTGAGCCCCATAGGACACCCCGCTAGCTGCTTTCATCTACCTATCGGAGGTGGGGCAGTCCGTCTAAAGGCGTACATCGAACGGACCGAGTACCTAGGGGAAGGTTTCCATGCCAGACACGGAGAACCCCTTGAGGGGCGAGCCATTCGTAGGGTCGGAGACGGCCCCAGGCGACTCTGCGCTTCGGCTCGAGGGCGCGCGCGGGCGCGCGGAGAGCCTGCTCGTCGTCGACGACTCGCCGACGATCGCCCGCCTGCTCCAGATGGCGCTCGGCCAGGCCGGGTACGACGTCCGTGTCGCCGGCACGGGCCAGGAAGCGCTCGACGCCGTCGAGGAACGGTGCCCCGACCTGATCCTGGCGGACGTGATGATGCCGGAGATGGACGGGCTCGAGCTGACACGTCGCCTTCGGCAGGACTCTCGCACCGCGAACGTGACGATCATCATGATCACGGCCCGGGGCATGTCGGCGGATCGGCTCGGCGGGTTGGCGGCCGGAGCCGACGACTACATCTGCAAGCCGTTCGACCTCCCCGAGGTGTTGGCGAGGGTCGGCGGGGCCCTGCGCAGGTCCAAGGAGCTGAAGGCCCAGTCCCCCCTCACGCAGCTCCCCGGCAACGTCCGCATCGAGGAGGAGATCGACGCCCGCATCCGGGCCGGTGTGGAGTTCGCTCTGCTCTATGCCGACCTCGACAACTTCAAGGCCTACAACGACCACTACGGGTTCGCCCGGGGGGACGACCTCCTCAAGCTCACGGCTCGCTTGATCCAGGACGTGGCCATCGAGGCGGTCGATCCCGATGCGTTCGTTGGGCACGTGGGTGGCGACGACTTCGTCATCCTGACGCGGCCGGAGCTCGCGCCGAAGCTTGCCGAGGAGATCATCGGGGCGTTCGACGAGCGGGCGGCGAGCCTGTACGACCCCGAGGACGCGGCGCGAGGGTACATCCAGCAGGAGGACCGGCAGGGCCGCCTGCAACGCTTCCCGATGGTCTCGATCTCGATCGGCGTGGCCACGACGGAGCTGCGCCGGTTCACGCACTACGCGGAGGCCGTCGCCATCGCGAGCGAGATGAAGTCCTACACGAAGCGGTCGTTCGGCTCCTCGTGGGCGATCGACCAGCGGATCTCCTGAGGCGCTCCGCCGGCGTCGGCTAGCATCCCCCGGCGTGATCGACTTCCTGGTCGACAACCCGTTCGTGCTGCTCTTCCTGGTCCTGGGGCTCGGGTACCTCCTGGGCAAGGTCCGGGTGGGCGGGTTCGGGCTCGGGGTCTCTGCGGTGCTGTTCGTCGGCCTCGCCTTCGGCGGGCTCTCCGAGCGGATCACCCTGCCCGAGTTCGTGTACCAGTTCGGGCTGATCGTGTTCGTGTACACCGTGGGCGTCTCGGCCGGGCCGGGGTTCGTCGCCGCGCTCCGGCGCCGGGGATGGGCCGCCAACCTCGTGGTGGTGAGCGTGCTCGTGATCGCGGCCGCGACGGTCGGGATCGGGGGCCGGTCGGCGCACCTGTCTCGGGCCGTGACGGCCGGCGTGTTCACGGGGGCCACGACGAACACCCCGGCGCTCGCGGCCGTGCTGCAGCACCAGGCCGACGCGGACGCCGGCGAGCGCGAGCTGACCGAACCGGTCCTGGGCTACTCGGTGGCCTACCCCTTCGGCGTGCTGGGGATGATCCTCGCGGTGTGGGCCGCTCGACGGCGATGGAGGCCCGACGAGCCCGACGCGCCCGAGGAGGATCTGGTGAATCTGACCGTCCGCGTGACCTCGGCCGAGGTCGCCGGGCGGACCGTCGCCCAGCTGATGACCGAGCACGGCTGGCGCGTCGTCCTGTCGCGGGTGCGGCGCGGCGACGAGGAGGCGGAGGTGCCGCTCGGAGGCTTCGTGCTCGAGCCCGGGGACCTCGTGGTGGTGGTCGGGCCCGCGGCCGACGCCGATCGGGTCGTGGCGGCTCTGGGGGAGCGAGCGGCGGAGGAGCTGCCGCTCGACCGCTCGGACCTCGACATGCGGCGGATGTTCGTGTCGGCGACGGAACCGGTGGGGGTGCGCATCGCCGATCTCCGGCTCCCGGAGCGGTTCGGCGCGATCGTCACGCGGGTGCGCCGGGGCGACGTCGACCGTCTGGCGAGGCCCGATATCGTGCTCGAGCCGGGGGACCGGGTCCGGGTGGTGGCGCCCCGCGACCGCATGGGCGAGATCACACGGTTCTTCGGCGATTCGTACCGCATGCTCTCGGAGATCGACGTGTCGTCGTTCAGCCTCGGGCTCGTGGGGGGACTCCTGGTGGGACTGGCGCCGGTCCCGCTGCCGGGAGGCGGCACGTTCCGTCTCGGGCTGGCCGGCGGGCCGCTCGTGGTTGGCCTGATCCTCGGGGCGCTCGAACGGACCGGGCCCATCACCTGGCAGCTCCCGTACAACGCGAACCTCACGCTGCGCCAGCTCGGCGCCGCGCTGTTCCTGGCCGGGGTCGGCCTCCGGTCCGGGTACGCCTTCGTCGGCACGGTGGGCTCGGGGGACGGCCTCGCGATGCTCGTCCTCGGCGGGGCCGCCACGGCGCTCGCCGCGCTGCTCGTGATCTGGCTGGGTCGGGTGCTGCTGCATGCTCCGGTCGACGTCCTGTGCGGGATCGTGGCGGGCATGCAGACGCAGCCGGCCGTCCTGGCGTTCGCCGTCGAGCAGGCCGACAACGAGCTCCCCAACACCGGCTATGCGACCGTGTATCCGGTCGCCACGCTGGCGAAGATCCTCCTCGCGCAGATCCTCCTCGTCGCGTAGCGCACCGACCGGAACCGGGTATGGCGCCACGGCCGAGCACCGCGTCGTCCGGGTCGCGCGGTAGCCTTCGCGGACCCGGTGGGCGCGCGACTCGTCGGGACTGACGGGAGGCGAACGAGGCCGTGGTGACGTCGGGTGGAGGACACGGCTCGAGCGATCGCACCGTGCCGGAGGACCCGGCGTGGTGGCAGCGAGGCATCGTGTACCAGGTCTATCCGTGGAGCTTCGCCGACGCCTCCGGGGACGGGGTGGGGGATCTCGAGGGGATCCGTCGGCGCGCCGAGTACCTCCAATGGCTCGGCATCGACGCGGTCTGGATGTCGCCGATCTTCGCCACGCCCGGTGCGGACCTCGGCTACGACATCTCCGACTACCGGCGCGTCGACCCCCGGTTCGGGTCGCTCGCGGATCTCGACCGGCTGGTCGACGAGCTGCACGGACGCGGCATCCGGCTCGTCCTCGACCTGGTCCCCAACCACACGTCCAATCGGCACCCGTGGTTCCTGGAGAGCCGGAGCGACCGCGGCGCGCGGCGGCACGACTGGTACGTCTGGCGGGACGGTGCGCCGGACGGTCCGCCTCCCAACAACTGGGAGAGCTACTTCGGCGGCCCCGCGTGGACGTACCTGGACCCGCCCGGCCGCTGGTACCTGCACTCGTTCGACCGGGGCCAACCCGATCTCAACTGGGAGCACCCCGACGTCCGCGCCGCCATGGTCCACGTCATGCGCTTCTGGCTCGACCGCGGCGTCGACGGGTTCCGCGTCGACGTGCTCTGGCTGCTGGGCAAGGACCCAGAGCTCCGCGACAACCCCCCGAACCCCGACTGGCAGGAAGGGCTCCCGGCCTATCTGCGGCTCCTCCGCGTCCACTCGGAGGACGGTCCCCGGGCCCACGAGTTCGCCCGCCTGCTGCGCACCGTCGTCGACGAGTACCCCGAGCGGGTGATGATCGGCGAGGTCGTGCTCCCGGCCGAGCGCGCCGTCGCGTTCTACGGCGCTGAGCTGCCCGAGGCGCACCTGCCGCACAACTTCACGCTGACCCAGATGCGCGAATGGACGGCCGAGTCCGTTCGGGTCGCGGTGGAGCACTACGAGGGCGTCCTTCCCGACGGCGCCTGGCCGAACTGGCTCCTGGGCGATCACGACTTCCCGCGGATCGCCTCCCGGCTCGGCCCCGAGCGGAGCCGCCTCGCGACCATGCTGCTGCTCACCCTGCGAGGGACCCCAACCTGGTACTACGGGGACGAGATCGGGATGATCGACGCCGTGTTCGAGCGACCTCTCGGGGTGAGCGACCCCCAGGCCGGGACGGGGGCGGAGCGGGACCGCCTCGTCGCCCGGACCCCGATGCAGTGGTCGACGGAGCGAAACGCGGGCTTCTCGACCGCCGAGCCCTGGCTGCCGATCGCCTCGGACGACCCGGCGCTCACGGTGCAGCGCCAGCGGGACGACCCGGACAGCGTCCTGAGCCTCTTCCGCGCCCTGGTCCGGGCGCGGCGCGAGATCCCGGCGCTCGCCGTGGGGACGTACGCCTCGCTCCCGGCCCCGCCCGGGGTCTTCTCGTTCGAGCGGGGGCACCCCGCGGGGACGGTGTGGGTGCATCTGAACTTTGGCGACCGGCCCGCCGAGGTGGAGCTCTCCGGCCCCGGCGAGGTCGCGGTCTCGACCGACGCCCGGCGGGCCGGGGAGCGAGTGACGGGACGCGTCACCCTTCGCGCCTCCGAGGGTCTGGTCGTCCGGCCCGCGTAGCGGGCCTCAGCGCACCCCGACCTCGTCGAGGTGGCGGAGGAGATCGGCGGGGTCCTCGTAGACCCGATAGGCGCCGGCGCGCTCGAGCTCCTCGCGCCCGTAGCCGCCGGACAGGACCCCGACCCCGAGGGCCCGGGCCCGCCGCGCCGCGAGCAGGTCCCAGATGCTGTCGCCCACCACCACGCACCGCTCGATGTCGACCCCCAGGGCCTTGGCGGCGGCCAGGAACAGGTCGGGGTCGGGCTTGGCGCGCTCGACGAGGTCGCGCGTGATGACGGGGACGCCGTCCGGCACCCCCAGGCGCTCGATCGTGGGGCCGGCCGACTCGCGGTAGCCGCTCGTGGCGATGGCCCAGGGCGTGCCCGTCGCCGTGAGCGTCCGCAGGAGCTCGACCGCACCCGGCAGGGGCCGGATGTGCGGCGCGTGGCGCGCGTAGGCGTCGGCGTGGGCCCGGCGGAGCACGGCGGCGTCCTCCGGGGTGACGTCGCGGCCGGTCTCGCGCAGGAGGGCGTTGGCGAACAGCCCGCCGCTCATCCCGATCTTGCGGTGGATCCGCCACACCGAGAGCTCGATCCCGGCCTCCTCGAGCGCGTCCCGCCAGGCGAGCACGTGCTGGTACACGCTGTCGACGAGCGTCCCGTCGAGGTCGAACAGGAAGGAGGTGGTGGCGTCCACGACGCCATCGTAGATGAGCGGCGCGAGGGACATGAGCCGATCGGCGATCCGACCCTACTGGTACTGGACGGCGCAGTTGATGAAGGTGTCGTTCCCGCCGCCACCGATGCAGACATCCGCGCCGTTCCCGCCGCGGATCGTGTCGTCTCCATCCCCGCCGAGCATGCAGTCGTTGCCGCCCTGACCACGGATGGTGTCGGACCCGGCGCTGCCCAGGATCAGCTCGCTCTGCCCGGTGCCGCGGAAGTTACCCGAGCCGGCCACGATGCTCGTCAGGGTCAGGGCGCTGCACTGGGGCGGCGCGAACTCGCTCACCAGATTCGCGTGGCTGAGATCGTCGGCGTGGGTCAGGGGCACGAGATTCGCCGCGGTGAGGCCGAGGACCGCGATGCCGGCGAGGCCGAACGCCACGAGCACCCCGAGAAGGGAGACCCGTCGCACCCGCCGCCGCCGACGCGGTCGCATCACGAGTGGACCCCGTTCGAGACCAGGTACCGGTAGGTCACGCCGTCCTCCTCGACGGTGTAGGCGTGGAAGCCGGCGCCCTCCTCGTGCAGGACGACGTGGCCGTAGTGGTTGGCCAGGCGCAGGAGCGCGTCGAAGCTGTCCACCTGCACGCTCCGGTCGCTCGGGGCGAGGGCGCCCGCGTGGACCGGCACGAGGAACTGCCCGTAGCGGGTCTCGATGGCGGCCGCCTCTCCGCGGCGGGCCGAGAGCAGCCGGCGGAGGACGATGGCCAGCCACCCGAGGGCGGCGACCCCGAAGACGGCGAGCGATCCGACGCGGAGCGGGTCCATCCCGAGGTCGCGGCCGAGGATCGAGAAGGTCCGCGGCTCCTCGGTCTGGGTCTTGACGAGCCCGGCCGTGTCGGGGTGGATGGGATCGGCTGCCGCCTCACCCGTGGACGAGACGCTGGTGGGTTCGAGCTGGAGCTGCAGCGGGTCGAGGAGGAAGCGGAGCTCCGGAGCGAAGGTCTCGGCGAGCGGGCGGCCCGCCAGGGTCCCCTCGACCCGGACGTCGGGGCGGACCGCCACCGTGTAGTGGTCGCGCTCGACGCCCGTGAGATGCTCGAGCTTCGCCGTCATGGCCAGCAGTGCCTGAAGGTCGAGCTGGCCCTCGACGTGGACGCCGGCGCCCTGGAACGCCGTCGCCGGCGCGAGCTCGATCGTCCGCGTCCAGCCGTTCACGTCGGAGAGCTCGGCCACCATCCGCACCGTCCCCGAGGCGTCCACCGTGGCCGAGCTGTCGATCGCGTAGTCGAACGCCACCTGCAGCCGGCTCGTGAGGTGGAGGTACGCGGGGTCGCCGGTCTGGACCGCGCCGGCTCCGTAGGCGTCGTGGCCCTCGGACGCCACGAGTCCCGTGTACGAGAAGGTCCCCTGCTGGTCGTAGGTCACGTCGTGCTTGGTCGTCACCGTCGGCGAGAGCGCGAACAGGAGGCCGCTCAGCGCGAGGGAGAGGATGGCGACGCCGGCGAAGGCCGGCACGAGCCCGGCCGGCACGATCATCCGGTGCGCCGTGGGGGCGGGGCCGGGGCCGTGGCCGTTGCCGGCCTGTAGGGCGGGGGCTTCTTCACGCGCCGCGGCGGCGCGCCGGGATCCGCGACGCATCCGGCGTCGGCCGCCGAAGACCGCGAGCCCGGCCAGGGAGACGATCGCGCCGATGCCCCACGGGGTGCGGACCGCGCCGAGGCGCATCCCGAGGTCGGGCACGTGGAACGCCATCGATCCGAAGATCTCGGATGCCGCGGGGTGGTAGTCGTCCATCCAGCTGTTGTTGTCGCCCTTCACCACGAAGCGGTCGCCGTCGAGCGCCACGATCCGGTGCAGGACGACGTGGTGGATGTCCGGATTGCGGTAGGCGACGACGTCGCCCACGACGTACTCGGAGCTGGGGTAGACCACGGCCAGGTCGCCGCCGTGCAGGAGAGGCTCCATGCTCGTCCCCGTGGTGGTCACGTAGGACGCCCGCCCGCCGAGCTGCCGCGGAGCGAAGAAGTACCAGCTGACGATGAGGAGGGCCGCGCAGGCGCCGAGTGCGGCAGCCCGTGCGACCCTCCTCCGCGTGCTCATTGCGTGCCTCCCGACACCGTCGACGTAACTAGTCGGCGATGATGATCCGCAAGTTGTTGGCGCTGAGCACCGGCTCCCCGGTCACCGTGCAGACCACGGGCGCGGCCACCGGGCACGTGTACCAGGTGCCCCCGTCCACGACCTGGACCCGGATCGCCGACCCGGCGGTCACGGCCGGGGTGGCGGTGAAGGTGACCGTGTCCATCGTGCTCGGATCGGTTGCGTTCAGTCCGTAGTGCACGCCGCTGATCGCGTATCCGGAGATCACGGTCTCCCCGTCGCCGGCGTGGCTGTCCGCCGGCATCGTGTTGGCCGCGGTGAAGGCGTAGGTGCCGGCCACGATCGCCCCGGCGAGGATGAACACCGTGGCGAAGCGCCCCATCTTCGAACCTCTGCTGCGCATCCGACCGTCCTTTCGTCCGTCCGTCCGTCTGTGCGCCTACGTGGTTCATCGGCAGGTCGAGGTGCGGGCTTATCCCTATCTTTCGGTAAACCCCGCACCTCGCTTGGGGGTCCCCCCATCGACGAACCGGGCGGTCGGACGTCCGGGCGACGCTGGAACGCGGTCGAACGGCGCGGTACCCTCTTTCAGGTATGTGACAGCTCATCGGGCATGGCGGCGCCGTTTCGACGCGCTTGTGCAGGGAGCCGTCCACCGTGTCCATCCTTCGCTCCATCTCCTTCTCTCATCGACCGTTCGGGGCATCACATGAGCGTGCTCGAGATAGCTGATCTGACCGTCGAGGTGGCCGGGAGGCCGATCCTCGAGGGCCTGACCCTGTCGTTGCGCCGAGGGGACAAGGTCGGGGTGGTCGGGCGCAACGGCGCGGGGAAGACCAGCCTGCTCCGGGTGATCGCCGGCGAGACCCCCGCGCTGGCCGGGCACGTCCGGATCCGGGGGCGGGTGGGTCATCTGCGGCAGGACCCGCGGCAGCACCGGGCTGAGGACGAGCACACGGGCCTCGTGCACGTGCTCGAGGCTCGGGGGCTCCAGGAGATGGCCGAGCGCCTGGAGAGGTACCGGATCGGGATGCAGGAGCGGCCGAGCGAGGCGAACGTCGGGCGGTTCTCGCGGCTCGAGGAGCGGTACCGGGCGGCGGGCGGCTACTCCGGCGAGGCGGAGGTGCGGCGGATCGCCGCGGGGCTGGGCCTGCCCTCGGACCGGCTCGACCTCCCGGTCCCGGCGCTCTCCGGCGGCGAGCGGCGCCGGCTCGAGCTCGTTCGCATCCTGTTCGCGGGATCGGACGTGCTCCTGCTCGACGAGCCCACCAACCACCTCGACAGCGACGCGAAGCACTGGCTCATGCGGTTCCTGGCCGGCTACAAGGGCGCCGTCGTCGTCGTGAGCCACGACCTCGCGCTGCTCGACGCGGCGATCACGCGCGTGCTCCACCTGGACCGGGACGGGTTGGTCCAGTACCGAGGCACGTACTCCGAGTACCGCACGGCCCGCAAGGAGGACGAGGCGCGCCTGGCCAAGCTCTCCGAGCGCCAGCACGCCGAGATCCGAAGGCTCAAGACGCTCGCCGACTCGATGCGCGGCCAGACGGCGAAGCGGGCGCGGAAGGCGAAGACGCTCGACACGCGGGCGGAGCGCCTCGAGTCGCACGTCGTGTCGGCGCCGACGCGTGATCGGGCCGTGCGCTACCGGTTCCCGGATCCGCCGCACAGCGGCAAGCTCGCGCTGGCCGTCGAGGGCCTGACCAAGGGGTACGGCGGCCTGCCGGTGTTCGAGGACGTCGCGTTCGACGTCGGCCGGGGGGAGCGGCTCCTGGTCATGGGGTTGAACGGCGCGGGCAAGACCAGCCTGCTGAAGATCCTCGCCGGCTCATCGGTCGCCGACGCCGGGACGTTCCGGCTGGGGCACGGCGTCTCGCTCGGCTACTACGCCCAGGAGCACGAGGGCGTCCGCGAGGGCCTCTCGGTGCTGTCGCACGTGCGGGCCGAATCGACGGACGCCTCCGATCAGGACCTGCGGGGGCTGCTCGGGATGTTCGGGCTCACCAGAGAGGTGGCGTTCCAGGACGCCGGCACGCTGTCCGGGGGGGAGAAGACCAAGCTCGCGCTGGCCCAGCTCGTAGCCGGGCGCCGCAACCTGATCCTGCTCGACGAGCCGACCAACAACCTCGACCCGCCGTCGCGGACGGCCGTCGCCGAGGCCCTGCAGGCGTGGAAGGGATCGATGGTCCTGGTGAGCCACGACGTGGGGTTCGTGCACGCGCTCGCCCCGCAGCGCGTCCTGATGATGCCGGAGGGCGGCCTGACCTACTGGGACGACGAGCTCCTCGAGCTCGTGGCGCTGGCATGAGCACGGCGAGGCCGGCGGCTCGCCCTCCGGCGCAAGGCTTCTCGTAGAACCAAGCGGGAGCCGGGCGTATGCTCGCTCCGCCTCGGGGAAGGGGGAGCTCGATGACCGAGCGCGCGGACCTCGCGTTCGTGAACGGCGCCGTCTACACGGTCGACCCACAACGGCCGTGGGCCCGGGCCGTGGCCGTTCGCCGTGGGCGGATCGAGGTCGTGGGGAGCGACGACGACGTCCGCGACCGGATCGGCGCCGGGACCGAGATCGTGGACCTGCGGGGCCGCATGCTGCTTCCCGGGTTCCAGGACGCCCACGTCCACCCGCCGAGCGGCGGCCTCGAGATGCTCCGCTGCGACCTCTCGGCCGCGGTAACCCTGCCCGAGTACGAACGCATCGTCGCCGAGTACGCCTCGGGGAACCCGGCCGCGCCGTGGATCCTCGGCGGGGGATGGTCGATGGGCGTGTTCCCCGGCGGCAACCCACCGAGGGAGCCCCTGGATCGCCTCGTGCCAGACCGGCCCGTCTTCCTCACGAGCCGCGACGGGCACAGCGCGTGGGTGAACACGAGGGCGCTCGAGGCGGGCGGCATCGCCACCGGCACCCCGGATCCCGCGGACGGGATCATCGTCCGCGGGGCCGACGGCGAGCCGTGGGGAACGCTGCACGAGGGGGCCATGCGCCTGGTCGAGGACCGCGTGCCCGAGGATTCGACCGAGGACTGGATCGCAGGGCTGCGGGTGGGACAGGCGCACCTGCACTCGCTCGGCATCACGGCGTGGCAGGACGCCATCGTGGGGATCCACACCTCGTACCGGACGTTCGAGGCCTACGTCCGCTTCGCCCGGGAAGGGTCGCTCACGGCGCGCGTCGTCGGAGCGCTGTGGTGGGATCGCTATCGCGGGTCCGAGCAGCTGGACGATCTGCTCGCGGCGCGCGAGCGGGGCCGCGTCGGCCGGTTCTCGCCGACCAGCGTGAAGATCATGCAGGACGGCATCGTGGAGAACTTCACGGCGGCGATGCTCGAGCCCTACCTCGACGGATCGGGCGCGGCGACGCCCAACCGGGGGCGGTCGTTCGTGGACCCGGAGGCGCTCGAGCGCGACGTCACGATGCTCGACCGCGAGGGGTTCCAGGTCCACATCCATGCCATCGGGGACCGGGGGGTTCGCGAGGCGCTGGACGCGTTCGAGACCGCCCTGGCGGCGAACGGGACCAACGACCATCGCCATCACATCGCGCACATCCAGGTGGTGCATCCGGACGACGTCCCGCGGTTCGCCGCCCTGGGTGTCGTGGCGAACGGCCAGCCGTTGTGGGCCCAGAACGAGGTGGAGATGCTGGAGCTGACCATCCCGTTCCTCGGCCCCGAGCGCGCCGGTTGGCAGTACCCGTTCGGGTCGCTGCTCCGCGCGGGCGCGCGGCTGGCGTTCGGCAGCGACTGGTCGGTGTCGAGCCCGAACCCGCTGGAGGAGATGCACGTCGCGGTGAACCGGACCGGGTTCGACCGGGACGGCGCGACCGCCCGGCCGGGGACGTCTCCCGAGCCGCTGATCCCGGAGGAGGCCATCGACCTGCCCGCCGCGATCCACGCGTTCACGATGGGCTCGGCCTACGTGAACCACCTGGACGACGTGACCGGCTCCATCACGCCGGGCAAGCTCGCCGACCTCGTCGTGCTCGACCGCAACGTGCTCGATCGTCCCGCCTCCGAGATCCACGCTGCCGCCGTGGAGCTCACCCTGGTGGAGGGGGAGACGGTCTTCGCCGCCGACGGCTTCCGCGACTGACCCGTCGGGAGGGGTTGTCGGCTCGCACGCGCCTAGGATGGTCGCGTGGGAGGCGCCGGCTTCGACGTCGTGACGGGGGCCTTCGGCTACACGGGCCGCTCCATCGCCGAACGCCTGCTCCGGCAGGAGCGCCCCGTTCTGACCCTGACCGGGCATCCCGGCCGCCCCAACCCGTTCGGCGACCGGGTGCGCGTCGCTCGCCTCGACTTCGGGGACCGAACCGCCCTGGCCGGGCACCTGCGGGGCGCCGAGACGCTCTACAACACGTACTGGGTCCGCTTCCCTCGCGGGGAGGTCACGTTCGACCGGGCGGTGGCCAACAGCGAGGCGCTGTTCGGCGCCGCCGAGGAGGCCGGCGTCCGCCGGATCGTGCACGTCAGCATCACGAAGCCCTCGGAGGACTCGCCCTTCCCCTACTTCCGGGGCAAGGCCCGCGTGGAGCGTGCCCTGCAGAGCTCGGGCGTGCCGTCGACGATCGTCCGACCCACGGTGATCTTCGGGAAGCGGGACATCCTCATCAACAACATCGCCTACCTCCTTCGCCGGCTGCCCGTGTTCGGCGTGGCCGGCTCGGGCGCGTACCGGCTCCGCCCGGTCTCCGTCGAGGACGTCGCCGACGTCTGCGTCGCCGCGGCGCAGGGCGAGCACGACGGGGTCATCGACGCGGTCGGCCCGGAGACCTTCACGTTCGAGGGCCTCGTCCGCGAGATCGCACGGGCCGTCGGAAGCCGGGCCCGGATCGTGCACGTGCCGCCGTCGCTCGTGTTGGCGGCGGCGGCGGCCGTCGGCCGCCTCGTTCGCGACGTCGTGGTGACGCGGGACGAGCTGCAGGGCCTGATGGCGGAGCTGATCGTCACCGAAGGCCCGGCGACGGGGACCCGCCGGCTCACCGAGTGGCTGACGGAGCACGCAGACGAGGTCGGGGCCCGCTACGCGTCCGAGATGTCCCGCCACTACCGCTAGGGCGACGCCTTGGCGGCCTGACTACTGGTCAGGGTCCATCCTTGCGGCCCACCGACACCGGACCGCACGATACCCGTCGCGGCCCGGCCGACCGGCCACCGGCCGCGCTCGACGATACGAGGAGGTCCTTCCCGATGGCGTTCGACATGAGCCAGGTCCAGCGTGGCGCCCGGAACCGGCGCACGCCCTACTACGAGGCGACGCAGCGCTACGAGCCCAAGGGCTTCACGGTGTACAACCACATGTACTTCCCGATCCGCTTCGACACCTTCGAGGCCGAGTTCGACGCGCTCCTGAACGGCGTCACGCTGTGGGACGTCGCCGTCGAGCGTTGCCTGGAGATCTCGGGGCCCGACGGGTTCCGCTTCGCGCAGCTGCTCACCCCGCGCGACCTCTCCAAGTGCGCCGTGGGGCAGGGCAAGTACGTCCTCATCTGCGATCGCGACGGCGGGATCGTCAACGACCCGGTGCTCACCCGGATGGACGAGACGACGTTCTGGTTCGCGCTGGCGTCTTCGGACGCGCTGCTGTTCGCGCGGGGGCTGCGCAACGCCTACCCGGACCTCGACGTGACGATCCAGGAGGCGGACGTGGCGCCACTCCAGGTGCAAGGGCCGAAGTCCAAGCCGCTCATGGTCAAGCTGCTGGGGGAGGAGATCCTCGACCTCCGCTACTACCACTGGACCGAGGCAAAGATCGCCGGCGCGCCCGTCGTGATCACGCGGACCGGATGGACGTCGGAGGTGGGGTACGAGGTGTACCTCACCGACACGAGCAGGGGCGCCGAGGTCTACGAGGCGATCATGGAGGCGGGTCGGGAGTTCGGGATCCGGCCCACCGGTCCGAGCGACATCCGCCGGATCGAGGGCGGCATCTTCAACTGGGGCGCCGACATGACGTACGAGAACAACCCCCTCGAGATGGGTCTGGAGCGCCTCGTGGACTGGGACCTCCCCGACGAGGCGAGCATCTCGCTGCGGGCGCTGCGCGAGATCCGGGAGCGGGGCGTCGACCGCCGGATCGTCGGCGTCGAGATCGACGGCGAGCCGTTCCCCGAGCTCAACAACGTGAAGTGGCCCGTCCAGGAGGCGGGGGAGCGGATCGGCACGGTCACCTCGGCCATCTTCTCGCCCCGGCTCGGCCGGAACATCGGCTTCGCCTGGCTGCCGGCCGGCCGGTCGGCCCCCGGGGCGACCGCGCGGGTCGAGACGGAGTGGGGGCTCCGGTCGGTCACCGTGGTCGAGATGCCGTTCGTCGATCCGGCCAAGCAGATCCCGGTCTCGTAGCGGGTCCTTGCGGCTCCGGCGCGGTTTGAACGATGATTCAAACTTCGCCGGGGAGGCCCGGCTCGATCCGAGAGGAGCCGTTCCGCATGGTCAACGAGCGCCAGGAGATGCTCGAGGAGAGCGCGACGATCTACTTCGGCCCGTGGTACCGGCGCTCGCCGTTCTTCGAGGCCACGCGCCGGGCCGGGTGCACCGCCTACGACGTCTACAACCACATGCTGCTGCCCGCCTACTACGACGACCCGGTCGTCGAGTACTGGGCGCTCCTGAACGACGTGACCGTGTGGGACGTGGCCGTCGAGCGCACGGTGGAGATCTCGGGGCGGGACGCCGACCGGTTCGTGGACTCGCTCACGTGCCGAGACCTGACGAAGTGCGCCGTCAAGCAGGGCAAGTACATGCTCGTGACGGCGCCGGACGGCGGCATCGTGAACGACCCCGTCCTGCTGCACGTGGGCGAGAACCGGTGGTGGATGCAGTGCGCGGACTCCGACGCCGGCCTGTACGCCCTCGGCGTGGCCGCGAGCTCGAACCTGGACGTCGAGGTCTCCTACCCGCACGCGTACCCGATGCAGGTACAGGGGGCGATGGCGGCCAGGACGCTCGAGAAGCTGGTGGGGGCCGCGATCTACGACCTCAAGTACTACTGGTGCGACTGGTTCGACATCGAGGACATCCCGGTCCTCATCAGCCGCACGGGCTGGACCGCCGTCCCGGGCTTCGAGATCAACCTGCTCGACCCGGCGCGCGGCGACGACCTGTGGAACGCCGTGTTCGATGCGGGGGAGGAGTTCAACGTCCGCCCGGTCGCACCGGTCGAGGCCCGGCGGATCGAGGCCGGGATCATGAACTGGGGCTCGGACATGACGTTCGCGGACACGCCCCTGCACGTCATGGGGCTCGATCGCCTGGTCGAGGACCAGCCCCAGGACTACATCGGCAAGGCCGCGCTCGAGGCGCTGAAGGCCACGGGCGTCGACCGCAAGCTGGTCGGCATCGAATGGTCGGGCGACGAGCTTCGGGCCGAGCTGACGTGGTTCTGGCCAGTGGTTCGGGACGGGGAGCCCATCGGCAGGGTGACGGACGCGATCTGGTCGCCGCGTCTGGAGCGGAACATCGGCTACGCCTGGGTGCCGATCGAGCTGGCCGCGCCGGGCAACACCGTCGACGTCGAGTCCGAGCACGGGCCGATCTCCGTGACCACGGCGGCCATCCCGTTCATCGACCCTCGGAAGGAGGTGCCGGCGCAGGACCTGCGTCGCGGTTGACTCGCGACGCGCCGGCGCCCCGCGATGGCTCGAACGCTCGACCGCCGCCCGCCGGCCACCTCGGCGCCCCCCAGGGGGTTCCGCCGCGCCCTCCTCGTGATCGAGCGCGAGACGAAGGAGGCCGTCTGGGACTGCCGGATGTGCGGCCAGTGCATCCTGCACTCGACCGGGATGTCGTGCCCCATGCGCTGTCCGAAGAACCTGCGCAACGGACCCTGCGGCGGAGTGCTGCAGAACGGGAACTGCGAGGTGGTCCCCGACATGAAGTGCGTGTGGGTGGCGGCTTGGGAGGGCTCGCGCAAGCTGCCCCTGTGGCGCGATCACATGGAGCACCTCGAGCGCCCCACCGACTGGCGGCTGCAGGAGACCTCGTCGTGGGAGAACCTGCTCACGCGGCGGGATCGGCACGTCCCGGCGGCCTGGGCCCGCCGATGACCCCGGAGCCGCGCAGCGGGCTCCACCGCCTGCTCCTTGCGGGCGAGTTCGTCGTCACGGCCGAGCTCCAGGCGACCGATTCCGCGGATCCAGGCTCCGTCCGCGAGCAGGCCGAGGTCTTGCGGGGCAAGGTCGACGCCGTGAACTGCACCGACAACAGCGCCGCCCATCCCCACATCGCACCGATGGCGGCGGCGCGGCTCCTGGCGGACCTCGGGATCGAGCCGATCATGCAGCTGGTGTGCCGGGACCGGAACCGCCTCGCGCTGCAGGCGGACCTCTTGGGGGCGGCGGCGCTCGGCGTGCGCAACGTGGTGTGCATGACGGGGGACGACGTGAGCGCCGGCGACCACCCCGAGGCCAAGCCGATCTACGACATCGACGCGATCCACCTCCTGCGGATCGCGCGCATCATGCGCGACGACGGCACGTACCTGTCCGGCCGTCCGCTCACGCAGCCGCCGAGCTTCCTGATCGGCGCCGTCGAGAACCCGTTCGCGCCGCCGCTCGACTTCCGTCCCATGCGGCTCGGCAAGAAGGTCGAGGCGGGCGCGGAGTTCGTACAGACCCAGATCTGCTTCAACCTCGAAAAGCTGAGGCTGTTCATGGCGCGGGCGGGGGACCTCGGGCTGCTGGACCACGTGTGGGTGCTGGCCGGGGTGTTCGTGCCCCGCTCGGCCCGGGCGGTCCGGTACCTCCGGGACCAGGTGCCGGGCATCGACGTCCCCGATGCGGTCGTCGAGCGGATGGACGCCGCGCCGCTCGAGCGGCAGTGGGACGAGGGCGTCCGGATCGCGCTCGAGATCGTCGAGCAGGTGCGTGCCATCGCCGGCGTGCGGGGGATCCACGTCATGTCCATCAAGAACGAGGAGGCGATCGCCCGGGTGGTCGAGGAGGCGGGCTTGCTGCCACGCCCATCCGCGGCCCCTGTGAGCTGACCGTCCCCGGAACTCTCAGGGAGTTCTCAGCGTTCCGGAAGAACGATCCCGGCCGAGGTGGCGAACACCCCGTGGAACCGAGACACTGGAGCGAGGACATGAAGCGCACCCTGATCGCCCTGCTCGCCGGTTCGGCCCTCCTGCTCGCCGCGTGCTCGAGCCGGACCATCGATTCGGTCGCCCAGCCCGCCGTGTTCCCGACGGCGACGCCGACCCTTCCCACGCCGGCCGCGACCGACGCCGGCGGCACCACGATCGAGAGCGTCGTCCAGCGGGTCCTCCCGGCCGTGGTGAACGTCGTGACGGACCTCGGCGAGGGAACCGGATTCGTCGTCCGCCAGGACGGGATCGTGGTGACGAACTTCCACGTCGTGGAGCGCGCGTCCGAGGTCGACGTCCTCACGTCCGACCAGAATCCCGACCGGTACTCCGCTCGCGTGATCGGCGGGGACCAGCAGGCGGATCTCGCGGTCCTGAAGGTCGACGCCACGGGCCTCCCCACGGTCCCGCTCGGCGATTCCGATCAGCTGCAGCTCGGCCAGCAGGTCGTCGCGATCGGGTACGCGCTCGGGCTCGAGGGTGGGCCTTCGGTGACCGCCGGGATCGTCTCCTCGCTGGCGCGTGAGATCCGGGTGGCGGACCCGAACTGCCAGAACGACTGTGGCAACGGGTCACGCGTCTACACCCACGTCATCCAGACGGACGCGGCCATCAACCCGGGGAACTCGGGCGGGCCGCTGGTCGACCTCGCCGGCAACGTGGTGGGGATCAACACCGCCGGCACCACCAGCGCCGAGAACGTGGGATTCGCCATCCAGATCAGCTCCGTCAAGGACACGATCTTCAACGCGGCCGAGAACCCCGGCCAGCCCGTGGCGTTCATGGGGATCGGTTCGGACGACGCCTCGGACCCGGCGCTGCAGTTCCAGATCGACCTCCCCGTGGACCGGGGCGCGGCCATCCTCAACGTGGTGCAGGGCGGGCCCGCCGACGACGCCGGGATCCAGGTCGGCGACGTGGTGGTCTCGTTCGGCGGACAGACGATCGACACCGCGGACCAGCTCGGCGAGGCGATCCGCGCCCACTCGCCTGGGGACAGCGTCCAGGTGGGGGTGGTGCGGGGGAACGGTGACCACCAGACGGTCACGGTCACGCTCGGCACCAACCCCGTCCCCACCGGCTGACCTCGGGCGCCGCCCGTACGCTAGCCTGACCGGGTGAAGGTCAGGCTCCGGAACCCCGACCGGGAGGTCGAGGTCGCGGGGGAGCGCAAGGTCCACGCCATCCTCGGCGAGCTCGGCATCAACCCCGACACCGTGCTCGTGATCCGCGAGCGCGAGCTCCTCACGCGGGAGGACCGGGTGGCCGAGGCCGACGAGCTCGAGATCCGCCCGGTCATCAGCGGGGGATCGGGGCCGGTCAACCGGATGAAGTGCCGGCGCTGCAAGGCGCCCGCCGTGGTCGAGGTCCGCCGCCACAACGCCGCGTTCTGCCGGGACTGCTTCCTGCTCCACGTGCGGACGCAGGTCGAACGCGCGATCGAGCACTACGAGATGCTCGGCACGGACGATCGCGTGCTGGTGGCCGTCTCCGGCGGGAAGGACTCGCTGGCGCTGTGGGACGTGCTCCTCGAGCTCGGGTACCGGGCCGACGGCCTGTACCTCGGGCTCGGCATCGGGGAGTACTCGGGCCGCTCGGGCGCGATCGCTCGCGCGTTCGCCGCCGAGCGGGGCGCGTCGCTGCTCGAGGTCGACCTGGCGGGCGAGTACGGCTTCGACGTGCCGACGGCCGGGCGGAAGGGGTCCCGCTCGACGTGCGCGGTGTGCGGCCTCTCCAAGCGGTACGTGTTCAACAAGGCGGCCCGGGACCACGGGTACGACGTGATCGCCACCGGCCACAACCTGGACGACGAGGCGGCCACGCTGCTCGGGAACACGCTCCGCTGGCAGACCGACTACATCGCGCGCCAGTTCCCGGTGCTCCCGGCCGAGGAGGGCCTCGCCCGGAAGGTCAAGCCGCTGTACCGCCTGTCCGAGCTCGAGACGGCCGCGTACGCGTTCCTGCGGGGCATCGACTACGTCGTGGAGGAGTGCCCGCTCGTGGCCGGGAACACGCAGCTCCGGTACAAGGAGGCCCTGAATCAGCTCGAGGCCACGTCTCCCGGGACGAAGGCCCAGTTCTTCCTCAGCTACCTCGAGCGCGGGGCCCCGCTGTTCGCCGCCCAGGACGACGCCGAGCTCCGGCCGTGCGAGCGGTGCGCCCAGCCCACCACGGGACGGTTCTGCGCGTTCTGCCGAGCCCGAGCCCAGGTCCTGGGCGAGACGCTCGGGGATCCGCCCGAGGATCGCGAGGTCGTGAACGGCCTGTCGAACGAGGTCATGCCGGCGGAGCTGTACGGGGCGGCGCGCACGTGAGCGCCCCGTTCGAGGCCGGGGAGCGGGTGCTCCTCGTCGACCAGCGGAACCGGCGATACCTCGTGAAGCTGGCGCCGGGACAGACGTGGCACTCCCACGGCGGCGGCGTGCCCCACGACCTGCTGATCGGATCGCCCGAGGGGATCGTCGTGCACTCGGCGACGGGGATGGGGTTCCGGGCCTTCCGGCCGCGCATGGCCGACTTCGTGCTGAAGATGCCGCGCGGGGCCCAGGTCGTCTATCCCAAGGACGTCGGGGCGATCCTGGTCGAGACCGACGTCTTCCCCGGGGCCCGCGTGCTCGAGGCCGGGACGGGCTCGGGCGCGCTGACGATGGCCCTGTGCCGCGCTACCGGGCCCGACGGGCGGGTGGTCTCCTACGAGCTCCGCCCGGAGTTCCAGGCCACGGCGGCCGCGAACGTGGAGACGTTCCTCGGCAAGCTCCCGCCCTGGCTCGAGCTCCGCGAGGGGGACGTGCGCCAGGTCGCCGGCACCGGCGAGCGCTACGACCGCGTGCTGCTCGATCTCCCGGAGCCCTGGGGCGTCCTGGAGGCCGTGGACGCCGTCCTGGACCCGGGCGGCATCGTGTGCGGCTACCTCCCGACGACCGTCCAGGTCCAGCAGCTCGTGCTGGCGCTGGAAGCCGACGGGTACGAGCACCTGGAGACGTTCGAGGTCCTGCACCGCTCGTGGCACGTCACCGACCGGAGCGTCCGCCCCGACCATCGGATGGTGGCCCACACCGGGTTCGTCACCGTGGCCCGTCGGCTGGCGGCGGTGCCGGGGGACCCCTCGTTCGGATCGTAGGTGAACCCCAGGCGGGTGCCGGCACCGTATCCCGTTGCGTAGGCCCTACCCCGCCCCGCGGGCCCGTTCGGCGGACGGGGGTAGACTTCGGCCTCTCGGGAGGTGAAGGGACATGGCCGAACCCGACCCACGCGAGCAGCAGGAGCGCGCGGAGAAGCAGATCCACGAGCTGCAGACGCAGGTCCGGTTCCTCGAGGACGAGATCGCGCTGCTGCGCCGGCGCCTGACCAACGCGCCGCGCCAGGTCAAGATCCTCGAGGACAAGCTGATCGAGGCCAAATCCGACCTGTCCCGGGCGCTCGTGCAGAACGAGAAGCTCGCCTCTACGCTCACGTCCGAGAAGGAGCGCATCGAGGGTCTGCGCGAGGAGGTCGAGAAGCTCAGTCGCCCGCCCGCGTCGTTCGGGGTCTACCTCACCGCGAACGAGGACGATTCGGTCGACGTGTTCACGGCCGGCCGCAAGATGCGCGTCAACGTGTCGCCCGAGCTCGACCGCTCGAGCCTGCGCCGCGGCGTCGAGGTGATCCTCAACGAGGCCCTGAACGTCGTCGAGGTTCTCGATCCGGACCGGGCCGGCGAGGTCATGAAGGTGAAGGACCGGCTCGGCGAGGACCGGGTGATCGTGTTCGGCCACGGCGACGAGGAGCTCGTGGCCACGCTGTCGGCCGGGCTGCACGACGTGCAGATCCGCGCCGGCGACCCGCTCCTGGTCGATCCGCGATCCAACGTCGCCCTGGAGAAGCTGCCGAAGGAGGAGGTCGAGGAGCTCGTCCTGGAGGAGATCCCGGACGTGTCCTACGAGGACATCGGCGGGCTCGAGGGACAGATCGAGGCCATCCGCGACGCCGTCGAGCTCCCGTTCCTGTACGCCGAGCTGTTCCACGAGCACCAGCTCGAGCCCCCCAAGGGCGTCCTGCTGTACGGGCCGCCGGGGTGCGGCAAGACGCTGATCGCCAAGGCCGTGGCCCGCTCCCTGGCCGACAAGGTGAAGGAGCGGACGGGCCGGGCGGACGCGCACTCCTACTTCCTCAACATCAAGGGCCCGGAGCTGCTGAACAAGTACGTCGGCGAGACCGAGCGCCAGATCCGCCAGATCTTCCAGCGGGCCAAGGAGCGCAGCGAGGAGGGACTGCCGGTCATCGTCTTCTTCGACGAGATGGACTCGATCTTCCGCACCCGGGGCACGGGGATCTCGAGCGACGTCGAGTCGACGATCGTGCCCCAGCTCCTGTCGGAGCTGGACGGCGTGGAGACCCTGAAGAACGTCATCGTCATCGGGGCGTCCAACCGCGAGGACCTCATCGACCCGGCGATCCTGCGGCCGGGCCGGCTCGACGTGAAGATCAAGATCGAGCGCCCCAGCGCCGAGCAGGCCGCCGACATCATGGCCAAGTACCTCAACCCAGGCGTCCCGATCCACCCGGAGGAGCTCGGCAAGAGCGGCGGCGAGATCCGGGTCTCCACCGCACGGATGATCCAGCAGACCGTCGACCGCATGTACGCGGAGAACGACGAGAACCGGTTCCTGGAGGTCACGTACGCGAGCGGCGACAAGGAGGTCCTGTACTTCAAGGACTTCAACTCGGGCGCGATGATCGAGAACATCGTCCGGCGCGCGAAGAAGGAGGCCATCAAGCGCTTCCTGTCGACGGGGGAGAAGGGCATCAAGTCCGAGGACCTCGTGCACGCGATCCGAGACGAGTTCAAGGAGAACGAGGACCTGCCGAACACCACGAACCCCGACGACTGGGCCCGCATCTCGGGCAAGAAGGGCGAGCGGATCGTGTACGTCCGCACGCTCCTCGGCGACGGCGGGGACGAGGGACGGCAGGTCGAGCGGGTCAGCGCCGGGCAGTACCTGTAGGCTGCCGCGATGGCCATCCCCAAGGTCATCGGGACCGAGACCGAGTACGGCATCGCGGCCGTCGGAGCCCCCGAGTTCAACCCCGTCATCTCCTCCTCGCTGCTCATCAGCACGTACGCGGGCTCGCTCCGCCGCATCCGGTGGGACTACGAGCAGGAGTCCCCGCTGCGCGACGCGCGCGGCTACCAGCCGGTCCAGGTCCGCGAGGCGTCGGAGGAGGAGCTCGGCCTGGCCAACGTGATCCTGCCGAACGGCGCGCGCTACTACGTGGACCACGCGCATCCGGAGTACTCGACGCCCGAGTGCGCCGGCCCTCGAGACCTCGTGATCCACGACAAGGCCGGCGAGCGGGTCATGGAGCGGTCCCTGCACGAGCTGGAGCGCGCCATGCCGGGCGGCCAGCGCATCGCCCTCTACAAGAACAACAGCGACGGCAAGGGCAACTCGTACGGCACCCACGAGAACTACCTCGTCGATCGCGCCGTTCCGTTCGCCGCCCTGGTGCGCGACCTCACGCCGTTCTTCGTGTCTCGTCAGATCTTCTGCGGCGCCGGCAAGCTCGGCGCGGAGGCGGCGTGGGACGAACGCGGCCGGCACGGCTACCAGCTGACGCAGCGGGCCGACTTCTTCGAGGCCGAGGTGGGCCTCGAGACCACGCTGAAGCGGCCCATCATCAACACCCGCGACGAGCCGCACGCGGATCCGGACAAGTACCGGCGCCTGCACGTGATCGTGGGCGACGCCAACCTGTGCGAGGTCGCGACGTTCCTCAAGGTCGGGACCACCGCCATCGTCCTGAAGATGATCGAGGACGAGTTCCTCCCGGACCTCACGCTGGCCAACCCCGTGGCCTCCCTGCACGACGTGTCGCGGGACCTCACGTGCCGGGCGGTCGTCCGGCTCTCGGACGGCCGGACGCCGTCGGCGATCCAGCTCCAGTGGGAGTACCTGGAGCGTGCCAAGAAGTACGTCGAGCAGGAGGACACCACGGCCGAGAACCGGGAGGTCGTCGAGCGCTGGGAGGCGATCCTCGCCGCCCTCGAGGACGACCCCCTGGCCCTGCACCGGGAGCTGGACTGGGTGGCGAAGTACCGGCTCCTGCAGGGATATCGGGAGCGCGACGGGCTCCAGTGGGGCGACCCCAAGCTCCGCCTCGTCGACCTGCAGTACCACGACGTCCGGCGCGACAAAGGCCTCTACCACCGGCTCGCCGCGACCGGCCAGGTGGAGCGTCTGGTGACCGACGAGGAGATCGAACGCGCCGTGATGGAGCCGCCCGAGGACACGCGGGCCTACTTCCGGGGCAAGTGCATCTCGAAGTACCCCGACGCGATCGCGGCGGCGTCGTGGGACTCGCTGATCTTCGACACCGGGCGCGACGCCCTGCAGCGCGTGCCCATGCGCGAGCCGTTGCGGGGGACCAAGGCGCACGTCGAGGACCTCCTCGACCGGTCGCCCGATCCGGGCACGCTCGTCGACCTCCTCACCTCCTGAGGGTCCGCGGGGCGCCCGCGGCTAGAATGACGGGCCAGGCAACCGAGGGGAGTCTGCGGTCGTGTCTCAGGAGCAGGAACAGAAGCGGACCCAACGCCGCGGCGGTGGGGGCGAGGGCGGCGAGGACGCCGGCCAGGTCGAGCAGGCCTCCAAGGGCGAGAAGCTCAAGGAGGAGATGGACGAGATCCTCGACGAGATCGACTCGGTGCTCGAGGAGAACGCCGAGGAGTTCGTCAAGAGCTACGTCCAGAAGGGCGGCGAATGAGGGACGAGTCCCTCTCGCCGCTCTCGGCTCGGGGCCCGATCGGCGCGAATCCGAGCTTCTTCGACCTGGTGGCGAGCACCCGACCGGAGGTCCTCCCACACCCCGGGGTCACGGCCGAGGAGCTGCGCGCCCTCCCGCACGGCACGACCGTGCTCGGCCTGAAGTTCGCCGGGGGCGTCGTGTTCGCCGGCGACCGGCGCGCCACCGAGGGGTACGCGATCGCCGACGACAAGATGGACAAGGTCTTCGCGGCCGACGACTACTCGGCCATCGCCATCGCGGGAGTGGCCGGGCAGGCCATCGAGATCGTGCACCTGTTCCAGCTCGAGCTGGAGCACTACGAGAAGATCACCGGCGACCGGCTCTCGCTCGAGGGCAAGGCCAACCGCCTGGGCCAGATGATCCGCGGCAACTTCCCCCTGGCGGTCCAGGGGCTCGTCGTCGTCCCGCTGTTCGGGGGGTTCGACGAGCGCCGGAACGAGGGCCGCATCTTCTACTACGACGCCACCGGCGGCCGGTGGGAGGAGGAGGACTTCCACGCGACCGGGTCGGGCGGGCGCCCCGCCAAGAGCTCGTTGAAGAAGCGGTGGCGGCCGGGGCTGGACCGGACCGAGGGGATCCGCGTCGCGGTCGAGGCGCTCGTGGACGCATCGCAGGAGGACGTGGCCACCGGGGGCCCGGATCCCGCGCGGGGCATCTACCCTACGGTGGTCGTCGTGACCTCTGCCGGCGCCGAGACGGTCGGGGCGGACGAGATCCGGGCGGCGTACGAGGCCATCGTGGAACGGGACGCCTCGTGAGCTTCATGCCGTACGTGCCGCCCGAGCAGCGGATGAAGGACCTCTCCGAGTTCGCCCGCAAGGGCATCTCCCGAGGCAAGTCGGTCGTCGGCCTCGAGTTCGCCGACGGCATCCTGTTCCTGGCCGAGAACCCCAGCGCGACGCTGCACAAGATCAGCGAGATCTACGACCGGATCCTGTTCGCGGGCGTCGGCAAGTACAGCGAGTTCGAGGACCTGCGGATCAGCGGCGTCCGCCTGGCCGACCTCCGCGGGTACTCGTACGGCCGAGAGGACGTTCGCGCCCGGGATCTGGCGAACGCCTATTCGCAGGCGCTCACGACGATCTTCAACACGCAGATGAAGCCCTACGAGGTGGAGATCCTGGTGGCCGAGATCGCCGACGACGGCGGCCACAACGAGATCTACCACATCTTGTTCGACGGGACCGTGACCGACGAGCACGACCACGTCGCGATCGGCGGTCACGCCGAGGAGCTCTCGACCGCTATCGGCGGCGCCTACCAGCCGGGGTGGGACCTGGCCACCGCCGTCCGCGAGTCGGTCAAGGCGCTCGCGTCCGCCGAGAGCCGAGACATCCAACCCGGCTCCGTCGAGGCCGGGGTGATCGACCGGACCCGGTCCTCGCGGCGCAAGTTCCGGCGCCTGGCGGACGACGAGGTCTCGGGGATCCTCGCCGGCTGACGGAACCACCTCGGCGTGCGCGCCGTCCTCTTCCGAAGCGCGTCAAGGAGGTTCGCCGTTGGTGCGAATGATTCGTATCGCCCTTGTGCTGGTGCTGACCGCATGTGTCGGCAGCGGAGAGAGGCGGTCGACGCCCACCCCAACCGCTGCCTCTACGACGCCCACCCCCGTGGCGACCAAAGAGGCCCTCGCCCCGTCCGAGCTGACCGCAACGACCGGCCCGGGCTCTCGAGGCTGGCGGAGCGTGCTCGCGGTCCCGTTCGGCTCGGGGAGGGCGGAGCTCGCCGCCCCGCACGGCCGAACTGGATCCGGGCCGATCGCGTTCGCGATCGATTGCGGCTCGGTGCCGCTGATCTGGCTCGCCGACGACGCAAGGCGCCGGTTGGTCGAGTTCGCTGCTCGGCCCGATGGAAGCCTTCTGCAGGTAGTGCACCTGCCGGGCCGGGTCGAGATCCACGATCTCGCGCTCACGACGTGCGGCCAGCTCTACGGATTGGTGAAACCCTCCGACGGTCTGATCGCCGCGATCGGGCCGGGCGGCGTCTCAGCGCCGATCCGGCTGTCCGACGGCCGCATCAGGCTCGCCGCCTCCCGACTGTTCGCAGGACCGGCGATCGGGCTCCACGCACTCGCACGTGGTGCCGTGGCGCGACACCGCGACGGATACCGGGGGTACGGGATCGTCGATCCCGGCTCGGGGGCCCTTACCCCGAGCGCCGGGCTCCCGTTCGGGACGGGGACGTCGATCACCCTGCGCCGTGAAGGCGACCGGCGGTTCGTGGTGACCTGGTTCGATCGCGCGAACCCGTTCGCGACGCGAGAGCTGACGATCCGGCCGCAGTCACCGGACGGTTCGAGGATCCAGGGCGTGGTCACGGTGCGTCTCGAGTCGGTCTCGCCGTCGGATCGGATCGCGGCTCTTGTGCGGCTTCGGAACGCCCGCGACCCCGCCTGGTTGCTGGAGATCCCCGCGGATCCGGCCGCCCGGCTCCGACTGCGGCCGCTGCCGCCCGGGAGCCGGCGGCTCCTCTTCGGATCGGACGCGCACCTCTACCTCCTGGTCACCACGCGGACCGGGGTCGTGATCCTCAGCCGCTAGAACGCGGGCCTCGGCCTACACTCATCCTCGTGGACCGGCGGATCTTCGGGCTTGAGAACGAGTACGGCGTCACCTGCACGTTCCGGGGCCAGCGCCGGCTGTCGCCGGACGAGGTGGCGCGATACCTCTTCCGTCGGGTCGTGCACTGGGGACGATCCTCGAACGTGTTCCTGGAGAACGGTGCCCGGCTGTACCTGGACGTGGGTTCCCACCCCGAGTACGCCACGCCGGAGTGCGACGCGATCCCGGACCTGGTGGCGCACGACAAGGCCGGGGAGCGGATCCTGGAGGCGTTGCTGTCGGCCGCCGAGGTCCGACTGCACGAGGAGGGCATCAGCGGCCAGGTCTACCTGTTCAAGAACAACACGGACTCGGCCGGCAACTCGTACGGCTGCCACGAGAACTACCTCGTGGCGCGCCAGGGCGAGTTCGCCCGCATGGCCGACCTGCTGATCCCGTTCTTCGTGACGCGGCAGATCTACTGCGGGGCGGGCAAGGTGCTCCACGGACCGCGCGGAGCGCAGTTCTGCATCGCCCAGCGCGCCGAGCACATCTGGGAGGGCGTCTCGAGCGCGACGACGCGGTCGCGGCCGATCATCAACACCCGGGACGAGCCGCACGCCGACGCCGAGCGGTTCCGCCGCCTGCACGTGATCGTGGGCGACTCGAACATGAACGAGTGGACCACGTTCATGAAGGTGGGGATCACGGACCTCGTGCTGCGGATGGTCGAGGCCAACACCGTGATGCGCGATCTCACGCTCGAGAACCCCATCCGGGCCATCCGGGAGATCAGCCACGACGTCCAGTGCCGCAAGAAGGTGCGCCTGGCCAACGGGCGCGAGCTCTCGGCGATCGAGATCCAGGAGGAGTACTTCGAGCGCACGGCCCGGTTCCTGGAACGGCGGGGGACCGAGCCGCAGTCCAAGCAGCTCCTCGAGGAGTGGCGTGACGCGCTCGACGCGCTCGCGGCGGGGGAGCCGGAGCGCCTGATGCGCAAGGTCGACTGGGTCGCCAAGCAGGCCATCATCGACCGCTACCGGATCAAGCACCAGCTCCCGCTGTCGCATCCGAAGATCGCGCTGCTGGACCTGGCGTACCACGACGTGAACCGCACCCGCGGCCTGTACTACCTGCTCGAGCGGAGCGACCGGGTGGAGCGGGCAGCGAACGACCGCGACATCCAGCGGGCGATGCGCGAGCCGCCGCAGACGACCCGAGCCAAGCTGCGCGGCGACTTCATCAAGCACGCCAAGCAGAAGCGGCGCGACTACACCGTGGACTGGGTGCACCTCAAGCTGAACGACCAGGCCCAGCGCACCGTGCTCTGCAAGGACCCGTTCCGCTCGGTCGACGAGCGTGTGGAACAGCTCATCGCCCACATGTGAGGCGCTACGCGTGCGCGCGCCGCCAGGCGCGCGACCCCTCGGCCATGCGAGCCGCGAGCACGCCGGCGGCCCCGGCCGCCAGGAAGAACGCGCGGTCCTCGGCCGCCGTCCGGCCCATGGACTCGACGCCGAGCCCGAGCCGGTCGAGCTCGGCGAGCGCGGGCCGGCCGTCCACTTCGACGAGCTGGTGCCGTTCCTCCAGCTTCCGGGAGCGGAGCGCCTCCCACACGGCAGCTCGCTGTTCCGGGTCTTCGAGCACGGGCACGGCCACGTTCGCCCCTGCGGTGCAGACCTTCTCGAGGATCGTCAGCGAGTGGTGAGAGACGCCGCGATGGCGTTCTCGGGGATCGGCGAAGGAGACCCGCAGCGCGGCGACGGGCCGGCCCCCGAGCGCCTCGGCGGCGTTCAACGCCTGGCCGCTGCCGAGCGCGCTCACGCCCCACGTGGTCTGCGTGCCGAGGTTCCCGGGTCCGTCGGCCACGACCACGACATCGGCCTTCAGGATCTCGACGGCGGCGAGGAGGCCGCTCCAGACCGTCACCGCCTCCAGCTCCCCGCCGAAGGCTTGCCCACAGGTCACCCAGCCGTCGAGGAGCCCGGCCTCGCGCAGCGCCGGGACGAGGCGGGAGAAGGCGCCCGGCAGCGCTGCGCCGTCGGTCATGACGTAGACGACGCGCCCGCCCTGCGCCGCCTTGGCCCCGGCGGCCGCGATGGCCATGATCGAGTGCAGGGGCGCGCACACCACCGGGGTGCCGGCCAGGCCTGCAGAGCGCTCCAGGACCTCGTGATGTGTCTCCTCGACGGAGGGCACGGCGACCTGCAGCGGCGTGTACCGGGCCTTCATGACGCGACCCTGCCCGGCCAGCTCGGTCGGCGCGGCACCCTCGACCGCGACGACGAGGTGGAACCCGCCGGTCCCCAGGCCGAGCGCGATCGCGGTGGCGTTCAGAACGACGATGTCGCCTGCCCCGATCGGGCCGGTGAGACCCGGATAGGCGATGGCCGGGGCGCGTTCGCCGTCGATCTCCACCTCGAGCTCGAGGGCCCCGGGTCGCTCCCGTCCCAGCGCGACGACGGTGCCGCGGCGCAGGCGGACGCCACCCCGGTCGGCCGACATGCCGGAAGTATGATGCCGCGGCGATGCAGCCGCTCGAGCGCCTGGTCAACCTGGTCGCCCTGCTCCTGGAGTCCCGGACCCCGCTGACGTTCGAGCAGATCCGCGAGCGCTTCTCCGAGGCGTACGAGCACGAGGACGTGAACTCGGCGAAGCGGATGTTCGAGCGCGACAAGGACGTCCTGCGCGACATCGGCGTGCCGATCGAGGTCGTGGCCACCGACGTCTGGGACGCCGAGCAGGGATACACGATCCCGAAGGAGCGGTACTACCTGCCCGAGATCGACTTCACGCCCGAGGAGATCACGGCGCTCGCCGTGGCCGCGCGTTCGGGGGGCGACACGTCGGCCGAGGACGCGGTGCGCAAGCTCCTGTCGGGGTCCGAGGACGGGATCCTGGCCTCGCTCGCCGGGGCCGTCCCCGGCGGGCTCGGCGGGAGCTCGGACCCCCGGCTGCCCTCGGCCGCCGAAGCGGTGGCGGGCCTGCGCCGGATCCGCTTCCGGTACCGCACGGCCCGGGGCGAGACGTCGGAGCGGCTCGTGGACGCCTACGGCCTCGTCGTGCGCCGCGGCCACTGGTACCTCGTGGGGATGGACCTGGATCGTGGCGATCTGCGGTCGTTCCGCCTCTCGCGGCTGGCCTCGGACCTGGCCGTGGAGGGGGAGGGGAGCGAGCCGCCCGAGGGGTTCCGGGCCGCCGACGTCGTCCAGCCGGGACCGTGGGGTCCGGGCGAGGCGCGGACCACGGCCGTCGTGGCGTTCGCGCCCGAGGTGGCGTGGTGGGCGGCGAGGGGGGTCGCCGGAGCGGAGACGGTCGAGTCCGGCGAGGACGGGTGGACGCGCATCCGCGTGCCGTGGCAGCCGGGGGAGAGCCTCGCGGGGTGGGTGCTCTCGTTCGGACCGGACGCCGAGGCGCTGGAGCCGCCCGAGCTCCGCCGGGAGATCGCCGGCCGGCTGGAGGCGGCGCTTGCCGCCCTCTGACGGCGCCCGCCGGTCGCCGTCGAAGGCGTCGGCCAAGGCCTCCGAGCGGCTCCGGCGGCTGCTGGTCGTCGTGCCCTACCTGGTGCAGCACCCGGGCACGGCCGTGTCGGAGGCCACCGAGCTGTTCGATCTCACCGAGGCCGAGCTGCTGGACGATCTCAACCTGCTGTTCGTGTCGGGTCTGCCGCCCTACGGCCCGGGGGACCTCATCGACGTCGACATCCAGGACGGGCGCATCTGGATCGGCATGGCCGACTACTTCGCCCGGCCGCTGCGCCTGAACCGCAGCGAGGCCCTCGCCCTGTACCTGCGGGGGACGGCCCTGGCCGGCGCGCCGGGCCTGCCCGAGGCACCGGCGCTCGCGTCGGCGCTCGCCAAGCTCGCCGAGGGGCTCGGACCGGAGACGCTGGGAGGTCTCCCCGAGCGCGTGGGGGCGGCGGAGGGCGCCCGTCCCGTCGAGGGGCTCGAGGAGCTGCGCCGGGCCGCCGGGGCGCACGAGCGCCTTCGCATCGAGTACTACGCGGCGTCCACGGCGGAGACGACGACGCGAGAGATCGACCCCGAGGAGGTCTTCTTCGCCATCGGGAACTGGTACGTCGTGGCGTGGGATCACCGGTCGGACGCGGAGCGGCTGTTCCGGGCGGACCGGATCCGCTCGGCCGTCCCCACCGGGGAGCGGTTCGAGCCGCGCGGTCTCGAGGGAGCCGGCCGGCCCTTGTACACGCCGGACGAACACGACGCGAGCGTCCGACTCCGGGTCTCGCCCGAGGCCCGATGGGTGGCCGAGTACTACGAGACCTCGGGCGTGGACGAGCTCTCGGACGGGGGGCTCGAGATCGTGCTGCCGGCGGGGCGTCTGGAGTGGCTCGAGCGGCTGCTGCTGCGCCTGGGAACCGACGTCGAGATCCTGGAGCCGAGGGAGCTGAAGGACCGGGTCCGCGACCTCGCCGGACGGACCCGAAAACGGTACGGATAGGGTAGCCCCGACCTCCTGCACCGGGCTCAAGCGTTCGGCCGGGAGGGTCGATACAGCGGGTGTCATGACCACCATCCGGACGACGTGCCCCCGCTGCGGCGAAGTGGACATGGGCCCCGAGTCGATCCTGCTCCAGGTGAGCCGGGGCGGCCGCGAGGGAACGTACCGCTTCACCTGCCCGACCTGCATGGACGCGGTGGAGAAGCGCGCCGACCGCAAGATCGTGGCCCTCCTCGTGTCCGCCGGCGTCGACGTGGCTGGCCGTGCCACCATCACCGAGACCGAGGAGCTGTTCGAGGCCGACGAGGAGCCCGTGGAGGATCCGCGTGGTCCGCTTCCTCCCGGGCCTGCCTTCACGATCGACGACCTGATCGACTTCCACTTCAGCCTCCAGGACGACCGCTACATCCACGAGTTCCTGGCGAAGCACTAGGCAGCACCTCGCCGCCCCGACCCGGTAGCATCCCCTCGTGTCCTCGGTCGCGATCGTGTGGCTGGTCGTCGGGCTCCTGTCCACCGCGGCGGTGGCCGCCGTCCTGATCGCGCTGGTCCGGCACGTGTTCGTGCTCACTCGGGCGCTCGGCCGCTTCCAGCGGGAGGTGGGGCCGCTGGCCGCCGAGCTCGCCGCCGAAGGGGACCGCGCCTCCGCCCGAGCCGGTCGCGTAGCTGCCGAACGGCCGTTCGGCCGCCCCGGGGGCCGGGCGGTACCATAGGCCGCGCCGCGACGCGATCCGCGAGCGGGACCTCGATGGGGCGAAGGGCGAGATGCTCAACATCGGTCCGCAGGAGCTGCTCCTGATCCTGGTCGTCGCGCTGGTGGTCGTGGGACCGCGCCGCCTGCCGGAGATCGGACGATCCCTCGGCAAGGGGCTCCGGGAGATCCGCAAGGCCCAGGACGAGGTCCGAAAGACGATCCAGGTCAACCTGGACGACGACATGCCCCCGGCCCGGACCGGCGCCCGACCCCCGAGCGCCCAGGCCGACCCCGGCGAGGCCGGCCCCTCGGCCGCGCTCCCCACCGCGGCCGCCGCGGCGAGCGAGCCGATCGGGGAGGTCTCCAAGACGCTGGGGCGAGGCCTGGCGGAGCTCCGCAAGGCCCGCCGGGAGATCGAGCGGACGTTCCGCGTCGACCTGGACCGGCCGCCGGCCGGACCGCGCCCGGCAGCCACCGCGGAACCGGCAGCCTCCGCCGCGCCGGCGCCCGCACCGGAGGCGGAGGGCCCGCCCGAGACCGACCGGCGCCCGGCCCCGGAGTAGCGCGACCCCGCGATGCGCCTGATCCCCGAGCGCCTCCGCCGGCGCCGTTCCCGGTCGCCCGAAGGCTCGATGTCCCTCGTCGAGCACCTCGAGGAGCTCCGCTACCGGCTCGTGGTGTCGATCGTCGGCATCGCGATCGGCGCGGCGGTGGGATGGTTCCTGTTCGACCGGCTCATCGACCTGTTGCAGAAGCCCTACTGCGACTACTGGGACACCGTGGACCCGGCGCTGCGGGCCACGACGAAGTGCACGTTCTTCTACTCGGGCGCCCTCGAGCCCGTGCTGATCAAGCTCAAGCTCGTCGGTGTGATGGGGCTGTTCTTCGCCCTGCCCGTGGTCCTGTACCAGCTCTGGTCCTTCGTGGTCCCCGGCCTGACCAAGCGCGAACGGCGCCTGGCCATCCCCTTCGTGATCAGCTCGGTCCTGCTGTTCGCCCTGGGCGCGCTGTTCGCGTACTGGACGCTCCCCAAGGCCCTCGGCTTCCTCCTGGGGTTCGCGGGCACGGGATTCTCCCCCTTACTCACCGGGGATCGGTTCTTCACGTTCGTCGTGCTGGTCGCGGTGGTGTTCGGTCTGTCCTTCGAGTACCCGGTCGTGCTGATCTTCCTGAACATCGCCGGCGTGATCACCACCGCCCAACTCCGGCGGTGGCGGCGCGGGGCCGTCCTGGGCGTGGCCATTTTCGCCGCCGTGGTCACGCCGAGCCAGGACCCCTACACCATGCTGGCCATGTGCGTGCCGATGTGGTTGTTCTACGAGCTGGCTATCATCGTCGGTCGACTGATGAAGAGGTAGAGGGACGCATGGCGATCAAGGGCAAGAGCAAGAGCCGCGGAACCAAGACGGTGGCCCGCGGTCCCAAGCCGGTCTACGTGCCGGTCAAGACGCCGTGGTACCGGCGGCGGGGCCTGTGGCTCGTGGTCGCCACGCTCGTGGCCGTAGCGGCCGTCGAGGGGCTCGTGTACGGCTTCGTCAACCAGAGCAACGAGAACAAGATCAAGGACGACCAATCGCGCCTGGCCGCGGTCACGAATCGCTACCGGGGTGTGATCCAACCCATCCTGGCCACCGTGGGGAGCGAGACGCCCCCGTCGGGCTTCGCCGCGTTCCCCTCCCTCGACTCGGGCCTCGCCGGGCTCGAGACGGACACCGTCGACCAGAACGCCCTGGATGCCGCGTCGAACGCCGCCGATTCCACGGTGTCCACCGCGCGGTCGGCGATCGGCAACCTCGGCGACGTCGACGCCGCCACGATGGTCGGAGGCAAGGGGTTCTCCCGGAGCTACGTGCTCTACGTCTTGAACTCGGAGGCCGGCTTCGTCCGCGGCCTCAAGCTGTTCCGCGAGGCCGCGGTCCTGCTCTCGTTGGCCGTGGAGGCCGGCGAGGGGCCCGGTCGCGCCGACCTGGTGGCGCAGGCCCGCTCCGTCCAGGCCATCGCGGACGAGACCTTCTCCACGGCGTACTCGGACTACGTGCAGGCCCAGATCCTGGCCAACGTGTTCCAGCCGAGCGGTCCGGGAACGATCACGCCGATCACGGGACCGACGGGGGCGACCGGTCCGGCCACGGGCGCCTCGGGCTGACCGCGCCGGTCGCCGGGCGTCCCGCCCGTAGACTCGACGGAGTGACCGATCCCCGGCGCTTCGCCGCCCGGTATCCGTTCGCCCTGGATGCCTTCCAGATCACGGCGATCGACGCCCTGGCCTCGGGGGGCTCCGTCCTGGTGGCGGCGCCCACCGGCTCGGGCAAGACGGTCGTGGCCGAGTACGCCGTCGAGCGCGCCCTGGAGCTCGGCGGCAAGTGCTTCTACACGACGCCGCTGAAGGCGCTGTCGAACCAGAAGTTCGGTGACTTCGTGGCCCGGCACGGGGCGGCGCGTGTCGGCCTGCTGACCGGCGACAACACGATCAACGGCCAGGCCCCCGTCGTCGTCATGACGACCGAGGTCCTTCGCAACATGCTCTACGAGCGCTCCGACACGATCGACGGGCTGGTCTCCGTCGTGCTCGACGAGGTCCACTACCTCCAGGATCCGTACCGCGGCGCTGTGTGGGAGGAGGTGCTGATCCACCTGCCGCCGTCGGTCTCGGTGGTGTGCCTGTCGGCCACGATCTCCAACGCCGAGCAGTTCGGCGAGTGGATCGGGACGCTCCGTGGGCCCACCCGCGTGGTCATCGAGGAGCGGCGACCCGTGCCTCTGGAGCATCACTACCTCGTGGGCCGGGACCTGCATCCGATGCACGTGGACCAGGAGGGCCAGCTCGCCCCCAACCCGTACGTCGTGTCGCTGGAGCGGCAGGAGGTGGGGTTCAAGCCGTACGGGCCGCGGGGGTCGGGGCGGGCGCAGCACGAGCGCGTTCCCCGGTCCCGGGACCGGTCTCGCCGCGTCTACGTGCCGCGGCGCGAGGAGGTCGTCGAGGTCCTGGCCGGCGCGGGCATGCTGCCGGCGATCTACTTCGTGTTCAGCCGGGCGGGCTGCGACCGCAGCGTGCAGTGGCTGATGGCCTCGGGGATCCGCCTCACCGACCGGGATGAGGCGGCCCGGATCCGCGAGTTCGCCGAGATGCGCTCGGCCTGGATGGACGAGGAGGACCTCAAGACCTTGGGCTTCTACGACTTCGAGGAGGCGCTCGCGGCGGGGATCTCCTCGCACCACGCCGGGATGTTGCCGGTGTTCAAGGAGACCGTCGAGGAGCTGTTCGAGGCCGGGCTGGTCAAGATCGTCTTCGCCACGGAGACGCTCTCGCTCGGGATCAACATGCCGGCGAAGTCGGTGGTGATCGAGGACCTGTGGAAGTTCCAGGGGGAGCGGCACGAGCTCCTCACCCCCGGCGAGTACACCCAGCTCACCGGGCGCGCCGGCCGGCGGGGGATCGACGAGCTGGGCCACGCCATCGTCGTGTACCAGCGGCAGGTGCCGTTCGAGCGGGTGGCCTCGCTCGCGTCGACGCGGACCTACGAGCTCACGTCGTCGTTCCGCCCCTCGTACAACATGGCGGTCAACCTGGTGCGCAACTACACGCGCGAGGAGACGCACCACCTGCTGAACTCGTCCTTCGCCCAGTTCCTGGCGGACCGGGGCGTCGTGGCGCTCGAGCGGCAGCTCGAACGCGACCGGGCGTTCCTGGCCGGCTACCGGGAGCAGATGCGCTGCCACCTAGGCGACTTCGGGGAGTACTGGCAGCTGCAGGAGAAGGCGGAGCGGATCCGCTCCGAGGCGCGCAAGGGCCGCGAGCGGGCGCGCGCCGACGGCGTCCGGGACGCCCTGGCGGGGCTGCGGCCGGGCGACGTGATCTTCGTTCCCAGGGCGAAGCGGCGGGGACTGGCCGTCGTGCTGTCCAACCGGGAGGGGCGGCCCACGGTGCTGGCCCAGGACCGGAAGTTCTTCCGGGTCTCGACCCGGGACTTCGAGGAGCCCCCCCTGTCGATCACCCGCGTCCCGCTGCCCCGGGCGGGGAGCGTCCGCAGCGCCCGGTACCGGCGGGATCTCGCGGCCCGGCTCGTGGCGCTCGACGTCCGGGCGCCGAGGCGCTCCTACGAACGGGTCGACGCCAAGGTCGAGCGCGAGGCCGCCAAGGTCGAGCGGCTGGCCGAGGCCCATCCGTGTCACGGCTGCCCCGATCGGCCGGCTCACGAGCGCTGGGCCCGGCGCGCCTCCGAGCTCGAGGAGCAGGTCCGCGGCGTCGACCGCCGGATCCGAACGCGCACGGAGACGTTGGCCCGCCAGTTCGACCGGGTGCTCGGCGTCCTGGGGGAGCTGGGATACGTCCGCGACTTCTCGATCCTGCCGAAGGGCCGCGCCCTGGCCCGGATCTACGGCGAGGGTGACGTGCTCGTGGCGGAGGCCCTGGACGACGGCCTGCTCGAGGGCGTCACCCCGCCCGAGGCGGCCGCCCTCGTATCGACGATCGTCTACGAGTCGCGAGAACGCGTGCCCCAACAGGGGGAGATGCCCACCGCCACCACGGCCGAGCGCTACCGGCGGCTCGGCTCGATCTTCCACCGGATCCGGCGGGCCGAGGATCGGCATCACGTAGAGCTGTGCCGGGAGCTCGACGCGGGATTCGCCTCGCCCGTCCACCGGTGGGCGGGCGGCGAGGCGCTCGACGACGTCCTGCGCCAGACCGCGATGGCGCCGGGGGACTTCGTCCGCAACTGCAAGCAGCTCCTGGACCTCCTCCGACAGATCGAGGAGGTGGCGGTGGGCGAGCAGGCGGATGTCGTCCACCGGGCCCGTGAGGCCGTGAACCGCGGCGTGGTGGCCTACACGGGCGTCTGAGCCCGGTGCGGCTAGGATTCGCGCGATGTCATCGCCGTTCGGTGAGCTCACCGTGATCGTGAACCCCCACGCCGGGAAGCGGCACGTGGGGGAGGAGGTCCCCGAGCTCGAGCGCAACCTCCGCGCCCGAGGGCTCGAGTACCGGCTGCTTCGGACGGAGGGTCGGGGCGACGCGACGCGGTTCGCGCGCGAGGCGCTCGAGGGCGGGGCACGGTTCCTGGTGGCGGTGGGCGGCGACGGCACCGTCAACGAGGTCGTCAACGGGATGTTCGACGACGAGGGCGCAGTGATCGGCCGGGAGCCCGTTCTCGGGGTCGTGGCCGCCGGGAGCGGGTGCGACTTCATCCGGACGTTCGGGCTGCCCGGCGACGCCACGAGGGCGTGCCTGCATCTGGGCGGCGACAACACGTACCCCCTCGACGTGGGGAAGGTCACGTACACGACGGTGTCGGGAGGACGGGACGTCCGGTACTTCGCGAACGTCGCCGAGGCCGGGCTGTTCGCTGCGGTGGCGGCCAGGGCCGAGCGGATGTCCCCCCGCCTCGGCGGCTCGAGGTACTTCTTCGGCTTCTGGGCGGCGCTGGCCCGGTTCAAGCTCGCCACGGTCAGGGTCCAGGCGGACTCCAAGACGTACGAGGGGCCGGCCTTCGGCGTGGTGGTGGCCAACGCCCAGTACAACGGGGGCGGGATGAAGATCTCGCCCCGGTCCTATCCGGGCGATGGCGTGCTCGACGTCATCATCTTCCAAGGCCCGAAGTCCGACGCCTTCACGATGATCCCCAAGGTCTACAAGGGGGAGCACGTGCCCCACGACCACAACGTGGAGTTCCGCGTCAAGCGGCAACTGATCGTCGAGGCCGACCGGGCCCTGCCGATCGAGGCCGACGGCGAGGTCCTGGGGAACACCCCGGCCACGTTCGAGGTCCTGTCGCAGCCCATCCGGATGAAGCTGTGAGCGCGGGCCGGTTCGACGAGCGGCGGGCTCGCGCGGCCGCCGGGCTCGAGGCGACGGGACTCTCGGGGCTGCTCGTGGCGCCCGGTCCCGACCTGGTGTACCTGACCGGGCACGAGCCGCCGCCGCTCGAACGCCTGACGCTCCTGGTCCTCCGCCCCGCGAGCGAGGCCGTCCTCATCGTCCCCGAGCTCGAGCGGCCGGCCGCCGAGACGGCGCCGGGGATCCCCGGTGTGACGCTCGAGGGCTGGCGCGACGGACGGGATCCGTACGAGATGGCGGCGGCCCACCTGGGTCCGGGCCGGTACGCCGTCACCGACCAGACCTGGGCCGCGCATCTGCTGGAGCTCCAGCGCGCGGCGCCGGGGTGCGCCTTCGAGCCCGTGGGCCAGGTGCTCCCCCTGTTGCGCGCCGTCAAGGACGACGAGGAGATCGCGCGGCTCCGGGCCGCGGGTGGTGGAGCCGACGCCGCCTTCGGGGAGGTGATCGAGCTGCCGTTCGCCGGCCGGCGCGAGCTCGAGGTGGCCGCCGACCTCGAGCGTCTCCTGCGCCAGCACGGGCACGAGCGCGTCGACTTCACGATCGTGGGATCCGGGCCGAACGGCGCCTCGCCGCACCACGAGGCGGGGGAGCGACCCATCGAGCCCGGCGACGCGGTCGTCCTGGACTTCGGGGGCCGCGCCGGGGGCTACTGCTCCGACATCACACGGACGGTGTTCGTGGGGGAGCCCGACGAGGATCAGGCCGCGGTGTACGAGGTGGTCCGCCGGGCCCAGCAGGCGGCGTTCGAGGCCGTCCGGCCGGGGGTGGCGGCGCAGGACGTCGACCGGGCCGCCCGGGTCGTGATCGAGGAGGCCGGCTACGGCGAGCGGTTCGTGCACCGGACGGGTCACGGCATCGGCCTCGAGGTCCACGAGCCCCCCTACATCGTCGAGGGGAACGACACCGCGCTCGAGGCGGGGATGACCTTCTCCGACGAGCCGGGGATCTACCTCGCGGGCCGGTTCGGAGTCCGGATCGAGGACCAGCTCGTCGTGACCCCGGCCGGGGCAGAGCGCCTGAACGAGGCGACGCGCGACCCCGTCGTCGTGGCCTGAGTCGCCGCTAGTCGCGACGCCGGATCTTCGTGCCCCCGGCGGTGTCCATGACCTCGAGCCCCATGGCCTGGAGCCGGTCCCGGATCTCGTCGCCTGTCGCGTAGTCCTTCGCCGCGCGGGCGGCGTCGCGCTCGGCGACGAGTCGGCGCATCTCCTCGGTCGGCTCCCAGCCCTCGCGCACATCGCGCTGCAGGTCGAGCCCGAGCACGTCGTCCCACGACGACAGGAGCGCCACCTTCTCGCCGGGCGGCAGGTCGGCGGCCACGGTCTCGTTCAGCGCGACGAGGGCGCGGGGCATCGCCAGGTCGTCGGCCAAGGCCTCGCGGAACCGCGCGTCGTGGGCCTTGGCGGCATCGGAGAGCGGCGCCGCCTCCCCCCACTGCGCGACGAGCCGCCGGAGCTCGGCCAGGCGGCGGTGCTGGCCCTGGAGCGCCTCCCAGCTGAAGTCCATCTCGCTGCGGTACTGCGTCCCGAAGCACAGCAGGCGGTACGCGAGCGGGTCCACGCCCTGCTCCGCGAGGTCGGTCACCCGGTAGATGTTCCTGGCGGACTTGGCCATCTTCTGACCGCTCATCTGCAGGAACCCTCCGTGCACCCAGACCGAGACGACCTGGTGCCCGACGGCGCCCTCGGACTGCGCGATCTCGTCCTCGTGGTGCGGGAACTTGTTGTCGTTGCCGCCGGTGTGGACGTCGAAGCGCTCGCCGAGGTGCTTCATCGACATCGCCGAGCACTCGATGTGCCACCCGGGGAAGCCGTCGCCCCACGGGCTGGGCCACTTCAGCGCCCGGTTCGCCCCGGCCCTCTTCCACAGCGCGAAGTCCTCGGCGTGACGCTTGGCCGGGTCGACGGCGACCTCCTGTCGGTGCCCGGCCCGCAGCTGGTCGAGCGTGTTGCCCGAGAGCTTGCCGTAGCCGGGGAACGAGGTGACGTCGTAGTACACGGTGCCGTCGACCTCGTACGCATGACCCTTGTCGATCAGGGTCCGGATGATGTCGATCATCTCGGCGATGTGGTGCGTGGCCCGGGGGTACAGGTCCGCGCGCTCGATGCCGACCAGGTCGGCGTCCTGCAGGAACGCGTTCGTGTACTTCTCGGCGATCTCGGCCGCCGAGAGCCCCTCGTCGGCCTCGGCCAGTTCCATCTTGTCGCGGCCGGCGTCGGAGACGTCGTCCGTCATGTGCCCGACGTCGGTGATGTTCATGATCCACCGGACCGGACGGCCCTCGAAGCGCAGGGCGCGCCGGATGAGGTCGCCGAGCATGAACGACCGCATGTTGCCGATGTGGATGTAGCGGTAGACGGTCGGGCCGCACGAGTAGATCTTCACGGTCTCCCCGTCGGCGGGGACGACCTCGATCAGCTCGCGCGTCAACGAGTCGAACAGGCGCATGGCGACCCAGGATACCCGGCCCCGGACCCGCGATCGCCGCCCCAGCGATCCTCAGGCGGGATCGACGTCCGGGCGCGTCGGCGCCTGCGAGGCCTCGGTCGTGCGCGTGACGTCGGGCAGCAGCACGACGTTCCCGCGCTCCTCGAGTGATGGCGACGGGGGCAACGGGACGGGGATCCTCGAGGCAACGCGGGCATGGTCCTGGTGCGCCCGGACCACGGCCGCGTGGTAGTTGTGCAGCATCTGCACGAACCCCGGGTCGCGGTACGGGCGCCCGTCCACGTTCGGCCCCATGCGGCCCTCCATGATGGCCTCGATGTCGTCGCCGGTGAGCGTCTTGTTCATCTCCAGGGCGTGTCCGACCGCCAGGACCTCGTCCCGATTCTGCTGGAGCAGCTCCCAGGTCCGGTCGTACAGCTCGCGGAGCTTGGCGTCGACCGCCTTGCCGAACTGCGAGTCGAACAGCGCTCGGTCGGCGCCGGTCTCGACCGACTGGGCCCCACGGAGCGCGGCCAGGCTCACCGAGCGCGAGGCGATCGTGTCGCCCATCGCGTAGTACGCGAGGGCCTGGGTGGCGATCGTCGTGGCTCCACGCATGTCCCCGCCGACGCCGGTCGAGTGATCCCCGTCGAAGAACATCCGCTCGCCGGCCAGGGACGCGAGGAAGGTCATCACGTCGACCTCGCGCTCCGAGCGCCACTCCACGAACTGGTCCTCGGGCGGGATCGAGGCGACGAAGCCGCCGACGTCGCCTCGTCGCTCGATCGTGGCCATGTCGATGACGGCGTGGCGGCGGAGCCGGTAGGCGGTGACGGCGTGGCACGCCTCGTGAACGGCCACGGCGTGGCGCTCCCGCTCGATGTACTCGTGGTCGTCGGGGAGGCCGTGCTGCTTGAGCTGCTTGGCCCGTACGACGTCCGAGTACGTGACGGTGTCGCGGTCGTCGCGGATCGCGATCACGAGGCCCTCGTTCACGATGTCCTTGATGGAGGCGCCCGAGAAGTACGGCGTGATCGTGGCGAGCTTGTCGACCTCCTCGGGCGTGAGGACGTGCTTCACCTTCGCCAGGTAGTACTCGAACGTGGCCCGGCGGCCGTCCTTCTGCGGGTAGCCCACCTTGTACTGGCGGTCGACGCGCCCGGGCCGGAGCATGGCCGGGTCGAGCGACTCGGGCATGTTGGTCGCGAAGATGTGGAGGATCCGGTACTTGGGCGGCGGCTTCGGCTTCATGCCCAGCATCCGACGGATCCGGTTCACCAGGCCGCGCGGCTTGGTCAGGCCCGACATCTCCGACAGCAGGGCCTGGAGGGTGCCCATCCCGCCGCCTCCGCCCATCATGCCGCCCATGAGGACGCCCTCTTTGCGCGGTCCCATCGCGGCCGGCAGGGAGGCGGAGAACACGGCGTTGCGGCTCGAGTCCGACACGTAGGCCATCCCGTTGCAGGCCGGCGCCACGCTCCACGGGCTGTCGCCGGGCTGCATCCCGGTCGGGGCCCCCGCCATCGCGCCCCGGCTGCCGAGCGAGTCGGCCTCGTCGAAGAAGACCAGCACCCCGCCGTAGCGCAGGGCGAGCCGGCGGACCTTGCGGTACAGGCCCTTGACCTTGAGCACGCCGACGCCCATGAACATCTGGACGAACGCCCCGGGCTCGACCGACACGAACGGCTTGCCGGTCTCGCCGGCGATGGCCTGCGCCATGAGGGTCTTCCCGGTGCCCGGCGGCCCCCACAGGAGGATCCCGCCGGGGACGTAGCCGCCCTTCTCCTCGATCGCGTCCGGGTTCTCCAGGAAGACGAGGGTCTCCTTGAGCTGGTTGAGCGCCGCGTCCTGCCCCTTCACGTCGTCGAACCGCGTCTCGATCTCGTCGGGCTGGATCGTGTCGATCCCGCCGCGCGACAGGAACCAGAAGAGCCCGGCGAACTGCAGGATGATGAAGACGAACGCGAACCCGATCTGCAGGATGAACGGGAGCGCCACGACGAGCCGGCTCGGCGCGTCCACGATCCCCAGCCACACGGGATCGGTCTTGAAGATCCGCCCCAGGAACGTGCTGAGCGCGAAGAGCACGATCGCGTACTTGAACGCCCGCGACATGCGGTAGCGGGTCCAGTCGTCCATCTTGCCCAGGCGGCGCTTGGTCCCGCCGTAGATCCGCTTCTCCCAGAGGCGGTAGTAGCCCTTCGAGTGCTCCTGGACGAAGTAGTGGAGCTGTCGCAGGATCTCGAGGCCCCCGAGGACGAGGATCCACGCGTAGTCACGCAGGGCGATCTTGACCGCCTCGGACATGGGGTCGCCGAGGGGGTGCACGGTCGTCGTCCACACGATGGCGAGCCCGCACACCCACAGGAAGCCCAGCAGGAGGACGAACTTGACCCGATCCCACCTCGCGGAGGGTGCCCGGGTCTCGCGCTCGGAGGGGCGAGGCCGGGAGGGCCGGTCGATGCTCTGTCGCAGGGAGACGCTCGAACCCTTCTTCATGGCAACACCGTCCAGGAGTCGACGATGGACTCGACGTCCGATCGGTTCCGGTCGTAGCACTCGGCACTGCACATCACGGCGAGGTAGTAGACCTGCTTGGTCTCGGCGTCGACGAGCGCGGTCTGGTTGACGGTCACGTAGTCCGGGCTGAGCAAGGCCGCGCCGCCGCCGCCGAGCAGCGACCGTTGCAGGTCCGTGGGGCCGCTCCCCGCCGCGCTCGTCTGCGCGGCCGCCAGAGAGCTGGCCCGGAACTGGAAGACGACGTGGACGCCCCGGACGCCGTCATGGTCGATGGCGTCGTCGTAGGACAGGACCTGGGCGCTGTTCGGGTCCTGGATGAGCTGCGTCACGGGGAACAGGTAGTCGCGCAGGGAGCGCAGGCTCGACTGGTCGCGGTCGTCGAAGCTGTACTCCTGCACCAGCGCGATGCCCTGGGGGTAGTCCGTGCCGAGGGTGGTCGGATTCAGGATGTGCATGACGGCCGGCGCGGGGTCGCCGTCGATCCCCACCAGCCACCGGATCGGGTCGGGGGTGGAGGCCTGGGGTCCGGGGGGCTCGCCGAGCAGCGTCGCCTTGTCGAACAGCGTCCACTCGGTCGGCACCTTGAACGCGGTCCGGAGCGAAGTGTTCCGCACGTACTGGTACCGGGGCGCCCCGCACGAGGAGGCGAGGACGGCCACCGCGAGCAGGCCGGCGGCCGCGATGATGGCGCCCCCTCGGCGGATCATCGGCACATTATGAGGCGTGTCGGTCGATTGGGAAGATGCGGGCCGCCGAACCGCTCAGGGACGGACGGGGCGGCCCTCGAAGGGGATCGACAGGGCGATCGTCGTGCGGGTCTGCACCTCGCCCTTCTCGCGGAGGCGCCGGATGAGCTCCTCCAGGTCGCGGGTCGTCTTCGTTCGCACCTTCAGGATGTAGTTCGCCTCGCCGGCCACGCTGTAGCAGTCCTCCACCTCGCGGAAGTCGCGGACCCGGTCTGGCAGGTCGTCCGGCTGGGTGGGATCCAGGGGCGTGACGGCGATGAGCGCGGTGACGAAGATCCCCAGGGCCTCGTGGTCGACGACGGCGCGGTAGCCGCGGATCGCGCCGAGCTGCTCGAGCTTGCGGACCCGCTCGTGGACGGAGGACGGCGCGAGGCCTACCCGGCGGCCGATGTCGGCATAGGTCGCCCGGGCGTCCTCCTGCAACGCCGCGATGATGTCCTGGTCACGTTCGTCCAGCACGCCCGTATCGTACGGCCACCCCGGCCGGCCGATCCCCGGCCCCGGACGGCCGAGCCCTCCCGTCCCCACGGCGGGCGATTGCCTTCACGAACCGGATGCGGGTACAACGGACGCGTTCGCCGCCCTCCTCTCCGGGCGCTCCGACCGGCGAAGGGAGTGGCGGTGTCGACGGGTCCCGTCGTCTCGATCCCCGACGTGCCGGCGCCCGCCGTCCGGGCGCTCACCGTCCTGCATCCCTCGCTCGCCGCGCGCTACGTGGCGCTCGTGGCCCGGGTGGCGGGAGCGGTGGAGGCGGGCCTGTCGCCGGCGGTGGCGGCCAACCGGGTGGCGGCGTCCCGCGAGCGGCCTCCGATGCTGCGCCTGGAACCGTGGCGGCGCGAGCGGCGGGTCTTCGCCGCCCGGCTCCGCAGGCTGGCCGGATCGGAGCGCTGCGTCGTGTTCGCCGACGTCCGGGACTGCTACGGGAGGATCGAGCCCGGCGTGGTGGAGCGGGCGCTGCGGCGGCTCGGATGCGACGCGGTCGCGGCGCGAGCGGTCCGCGCCTTCCTGGACCGGCTCGCCTCCGGCGGCGTGCGGGGGCTCCCCGTCGGCCCCGACGCCTCGGCGGTGCTGGCCAACGCGGTGCTCGCCGGGGCCGACGCGGCGCTCCGGTCGGCGGGCGTGCGCCACCTGCGCTGGGTCGACGACGTCGTGGCCGGAACGACGGACCGGGGCGGGGCGGAGCGGGTCCTGCAGATCCTGCGTGCCGAGCTCGGTGCGGCGGGACTCGAGTTGAACGACGCCAAGACCCGGATCGTGACGGATCCCTCGGCGTTGCGCCCCGTACACCGTGTCTCCGCCACCTGGCGGGACCCGCCCGTCGGCTAAGCTCGCGCTGCCTATGCGCACGCTGTACCGAGCCGCCCGCGTGCACACCTTCTCCTCGCCCCGGATCGGGGAGTGGCTGTTGCTGGATGGCCGCCATGTCGAGCGGGTCGGCACGGGGGAGCCACCGGAGGCCGAGCGCGTCGTCGAGCTGCCGGGAGCGACGATCCTGCCCGGGTTCGTGGACGCGCACGTGCACCTCACGGGGACCGGCGAGCACGCGCAGTCCCCGGAGCTCGGTGGGGCCCGGTCCTCGGCGGAGCTGCTCGAGGTGGTCCGCTCGGCTGCCGCGCGCCGCGGGGGGCCGGTCCTCCTCCACGGGTACGACGAGTCGAAGTGGGCCGATCGGACGCTGCCCACCCTGCAGGAGCTCGATCGCGCGAGCGACCTGCCGCTCGCCGTGGTGCGCATCGACGGCCACGTGGCGCTCGCCAACACGCCGGCCCTGGGGGAGTCAGGGGCCCGCGATCGCGACGGCGTGCAGCTGGACGAGGGGGGCGATCCCACGGGGCGCGTCACGCTCGAGGCGCTGGCCGCGCTCCGCCGGTGGTTCGCCACCCATCTGGCCGAGCGCGACGTCGAGGAGCTGCAGCTCGGGGCGGCGAGCCTGGCGGTCTCGCGCGGCGTGACGGCCGTCCACGAGATGTCGATGCCCCGAGATCGGGGGATCCGCGATCTCGAGATCCTGCTCGGCCATCGGGTTCGCCTGCCCCTGGACGTGATGCCCTACGTGGCCACCACGGACGTGGCCCAGGCCATGGACCTCGGCCTGCCGGTGATCGGGGGAGACCTGCCGGTGGACGGATCGATCGGGGCGAGGACCGCCCTGCTGTCCGAGCCGTACGCCGACGCCGACGGCTCCGGGGCCGCGACGCTGGCCAAGGAGGCGCTGGCGACCTTCTTCCACGACGGGCATCTCGGCGGGCTCCAGGTGGGGGTCCACGCCATCGGCGACGCGGCGATCGAGCAGGTGGTCCGGACCTGGGAGCGCGTCTACCAGGCCCTCGACTCGCGGGGGCGCCGCCACTTCCGGGCCCGCCGCCACCGCATCGAGCATTTCGAGATGGCGGACGGCGGGCTGGTCGAGCGGGCCGGAGCCCTGGGGTTGGCCATCAGCGTGCAGCCGGTCTTCGACGCGGAGTGGGGGTCACCCGGCGGGCTGTACGAGCAGGGACTGGGGTGGGAGCGGGCGGCCGGGATGAACCCGTTCCGCGACATCGTCGACCGGGGGCTCGAGATGGGGGCCGGATCGGACTCGCCGATCACGCCCCTGGATCCGATGGCGACGATCGCGGCCTTCGAGCACCACCACGACCCGGCCCAGCGGCTGCGTCGCGAGGAGGCCCTGCGCGTGGCGACGATGGGGAGCGCCCGGCTGGGCCACCAGGAGGACAAGAAGGGATCGCTGGAGCCCGGCAAGCACGCGGACTTCGCCGCCTACGACGTCGACCCGCTCGAGGTGGATGATCTCCGCGGGGTCCGCCCGGTCCTGGTCGTGAGTCTGGGACGCGACGTGTTCGCGGCATGAGTCGCGACGTCGGGATTTGACACCGGCCGAAGGGCGGGCGTAGCGTCGTTGGTGCGCCGCCGCTCCGGCGGAGGCGCACGGAGGACCCGAGAGGCTGAGTAGAGAACGCGGCGCCCCGGCGCCGCGGCCCCAAAGGCCACTCGGGTCCTCCTTTCCTCATCCCCCTCCGCCCCGAGGCGTGGTTCGTTCCGTCCGGGGAATGCAGAGGGGGCCTTCCGTGTTCATGCGTTGGACCCTTGCCAGGGAGATGCCCGGCAGTACAATCCCCGGCCGAGGAGAGGACCGCGTGGAAGACACCGAAGAGACGTTCGAAGACGAAGAGCTCGACGAGGAGGGCGACGACTCCGAGGACGCCGAGCCTGACGCCCCCGGCAGGCCCGCGACGCCGGCCTCCGCAGACGACGACGTGGAGTCCATCCAGGACATCTTGGTCAAGCAGGAGGCTCGGGACGAGGCCGAGGAGGAGGACGATTCCGTTCTCAGCCTCTCGCGGGAGGAGCGCCTCGAGCCCCTGGCCGTCAAGGTCGTGCCGCCGCAGCCCACCGAGTTCATATGCAAGAAGTGCTACCTGGTGAAGCATCGAAGCCAGCTCAAGGACAAGGCCAAGATGCTCTGCCGGGATTGCGCCTGAGCCCAGGGCGACCTCGGCTCCTGGTGGCGCTGGTCGTGGCCGCCGCCTCGGGCGCCTCGCTGTCGCTGTCCCTGCCGCCGGCGTCGCTGTGGCCGCTGGCCTACGTCGCGCCGATCCCCCTGCTGTGGCTCGTGCGCGGGGCGCGTCCCCGTCGGGGGGCCGCCGTCGGTCTCGTGTTCGGGCTGGCCTACTTCGGGGCGGTGCTGTACTGGATCCTGCTGTTCGGGGAACTCGGCTTCGCCGCTCTCGTGCTGGCCTCCGGGGTCTTCGTGGCGGCGTTCGGGGCGCTGGCGCCGGCGGTGTGGCGTCCGGACCACCCCGTGCTCTCGACGCTGGGTCTGGCCGGCCTCTGGACGATCCTGGAGTGGGTCCGCGGGGCGTTCCCGCTCGGGGGGTTCGCCTGGGGCCAGCTCGGCGTGACCCAGGTGGACGCGCCGAGCCTGCGACTGGCCTCGGTAGCGGGAGGGTGGGGCCTGTCCTTCCTCGTGCTGACGATCGCCGGCCTCCTGCTGTTGGCGATCGAGCGGCGGGGGAGGGGAGCGGTCCGGAGCCTCGGGTATCTCGCCGCGGCGACCACCATGGCGCTCGCACCCGCGCTCATCCCGATCCTGGAGCCCAACGGGCGCACGCTCGACGTCGCCACGGTCCAGGTGGACGTGGCGAGCGTCCAGGACCTGGGGGGCGTGGTCGAGGACATCGCGGTGGCGCGTCTGAACGAGGACCTGCACCGCACGCTCCGGCCGGACCCGCCGGATCTCGTCGTGTGGGGCGAGGGGGCGCTCGATCCCGGCGCCCTGGCGGACCCCGTCTCGGCGGCCGAGGTCCGCGGCGCGATCGCCGCCGTCGGAGCGCCGACCGTGGCCGGGGCGGTCGTGAACGACGCCAACGGCTCGCAGCACACGTCGACGCTGGCGTTCGACGGGACGGGCCGGATCGTGGATCGGTACGACAAGGTGCACCTGGTGCCGTTCGGCGAGTACGTGCCGTGGCGGGGGGTGCTGGAGCGGTTCGTGAAGGCCGTGGACCAGGTCCCGATCGACCGAGTGCCGGGGCCCGACGTGCGGGATCTCCGGGTGCCGGGACTGCCGGTGTTCGGCACGCCGATCTGCTACGAGAACAGCTTCCCCTCGATCGACCGTGCCATGGTGCGAGCGGGGGCGGCCTTCCTCGTGGTGACGATCAACAACGCCTCGTACGGCCGGACCGCCGCCTCGGAGCAGCACCTCCAGATGAGCCGGCTCCGCGCGGTCGAGGACGGCCGCTGGGTCGTCCACGCCGGTGTGTCGGGGATCAGCGCCTTCATCGACCCCGCCGGCCGCGTCGTCGCGCGCCGGGGCCTGTTCGAGCCCGCCGTGATGCGAACGGTCATCCGAGGATCGGACCGCACGACGCCGTACGTCCGGTTCGGGGACTGGGTGCCGTGGGGGAGCCTCGCCTTCGTCCTCGTCCTGCTCGCGCGGCCCCGCGGGCGCGCCCGCCGTGCCGAGGTCCCCCGGCCCCTGCCGGAGAACGCACGCATCCTGGTCGTCCTGCCCACGTACGACGAGCGGGAGACGATCGGCGAGGTGCTGGACGGGCTCCTGGCGCTCCCGCACCGGATCGACGCCCTCGTGGTCGACGACGGCTCGCCGGACGGGACGGGGCAGGTCGTGCGGGCCCGAGCCGAGGCCGATCCCCGGATCCGTCTCGTGGAGCGCCCCTCCAAGTCCGGACTGGCCAGCGCGTACGCCGTCGGCTTCCGGACGGGGCTCGAGGAGGGCTACGACCTGATCGTGGAGATGGACTCGGACCTGTCGCACCGGCCGTCGGAGCTCCCTCGGTTGCTCGAAGCGGCAACGGGGCACGATCTGGTGGTCGGGAGCCGGTACGTGCCCGGCGGGTCGGTCAGCGACTGGAGCCGGCCCCGCGTCGCCCTGTCCAAGGGAGGGAACGCCTACGCCCGTCTGTGCCTGGGGTTCGGGGTCCGGGACGCGACGAGCGGCTTTCGGGTGTACCGGCGCGAGACCCTGGAGACGATCACGGCGACGCCGGTCCGCTCGGACGGGTACGGGTTCCAGATCGAGCTCGTCCTGCGGACGTGGAACGCCGGATTCTCGATCGGCGAGGCGCCCATCACGTTCAGCGAACGCGCGCACGGCCAGTCCAAGATCAGCCGGCGCATCGTGGTCGAGGCCCTGGCTCTCGTCGCGCTGTGGGGTGTTCGAGCCCGCCTGGCGCCCCGCCACCGAGACTGACCTTCGCCCGCTCGACCCCTTCCCGTGAGGGGCGAACCCCAGGGGCGGAACGCCGAGAATGTACGTTATGGAAAGTTGGGTGGCGACAAAGCCCCTACAGCTCCTCTCCCACCCCAAACACCCAAACCCTCACCCGGGCCGCAGGCCTACCGCCGTGACGGATCTAAGACGAAGGACGTGCCGGGGCCGGAGCCCTTCGGCGGATGGCGTCCCCCGGGCGCGCTACGTACACTCGGCCGAGACGTCCGGGCGAGGGGGCTCGGGAGCGGCAACCAGGTCGGGAGGACCCATCGAGGCCCCGGTTCGCGCCGGGGCCTCGGCACGTCTCGGCCCCGTCACCATCGGAGCTTCAGATGGCGCGCCGCCCGAGCCTCGTCCAGGCGACGGACCGGGGTGGTCACCGGCGCGTCGTGGAGGAGGTCCGGGTCGTCGTGCGCCTCGCGGTGGGCCCGGCGGAGCGCCTCGGCGAAGCCGTCCAACGCCTCGCGGGTCTCCGTCTCCGTGGGCTCCACCATCATGGCCTCCTCCACGACGAGCGGGAAGTACACCGTGGAGGGGTGGTACCCGAGGTCGATCACCCGCTTCGCCACGTCCATGGCCCGGATGCCGGTCTCCTCCCGCAGGGGGCGGGCGGTCGCGACGAACTCGTGCATCGGCCGGCCCCCGGGGTGCTCCAAGGGGAAGAGATCGCGGACGCGTGAGGCCAGGTAGTTGGCGTTCAGCACCGAGAGCTCGGCAACCTCCTTCAGCCCGTCGCGGCCGTGCAGGAACACGTACGCGTAGGCGCGCACGAGAACGGCGAAGTTTCCGAGGAAGCCGTGCATCCGCCCGATCGAGTCCGGCTCGTCCGCGTTCAGGTGGAAGGCGCCGGCCGCGTCCCGCTCCACCCGGGGAACGGGGAGGAAGGGGACGAGGGCCTCGGTCACCCCGACCGGCCCGGCGCCCGGCCCTCCCCCACCGTGCGGCGTGGCGAACGTCTTGTGCGTGTTGATGTGGACGATGTCGAACCCCATGTCCCCCGGTCGGCACCGCCCGAGGATGGCGTTCAGGTTCGCGCCGTCGTAGTAGACGAGCCCGCCGACCCCGTGGATCACCTCGGTCACGCGCTCGATCTCCTCCTCGAACAGGCCCAGGGTGTTGGGGTTCGTGAGCATGAGCCCGGCGACGTCCTCGTCCACCAGCTTCTCGAGGGCGCTCACGTCCACGAGTCCTCGCTCGTCGCTCGGGACGTGCACGGCCTCGTAGCCGGCCAGGCGGACGCTCGCGGGGTTCGTCCCGTGCGCCGAGTCCGGGATGGCCACCTTGGTCCGCGTGTTTCCGGCCTTCGCGTGATGCGCCCGCATGATGAGGAGGCCGGTGAGCTCGCCGCACGCCCCGGCGGGGGGCTGCAGCGTGGCCCGGGACATCCCAGTGATCTCGCACAGGGCGCGCTCCAGTCGCCACAGGAGCTCGAGGGCCCCCTGCGCCGTCGACTCCGGCTGCCGCGGGTGCAGGCGCTGGAACCCGGGGAGCTGGGCCACCGACTCCGCGATCTTCGGGTTGTACTTCATCGAGCAGGACCCGAGCGGATACACACCGGTGTCGACGCCGTAGTTCAGCTGGGACAGGCGGGTGTAGTGGGTGACGAGATCCCGCTCCGCGACCTCGGGGAGCCCGGGACGGCCGGCGCGGGCGTGGGTCTCGGGGATCGGTGCCTCCGGCACGTCGAGCGCCGGCAGGCTGAACGCGCCGCGCCCAGGCCGCGACAGGTCGGCGATCGTCCCCCACCGCTCCGCGGGGCCCTGCGTCCGAACGGGCGCGCCGGCACGGGCCGCGGGGGCGGGCGATCCGTCGTCGGTCACGCCAGCACCTCCTTCAGCGCCAGCGCCAGGCCGTCGATCTCCTCACGGGTCCGCCGCTCGGTCACGGCGACGAGCAGGGCGTGCCCGGCGGCGTCGGGGAGCGGGACGCCGCCCAGGTACCCCCGGTCGACCAGTGCGCCGAGCACCTCCTCCGCCGCCCGCGGCAGGCGGAGCGGGAACTCCTTGAAGAACGGGTTGCCGGGGAACAGCGGCTCCACGCCGGGGACCTCGGTGAGTCGCTCGGCGGCGTACGCGGCCTTCGCGGCGCACTGCCGACCGAGCTCCGCCAGCCCTTCCGGTCCCAGCCACCCCAGGTACACCGTGGCGGCGATGGCCATGAGCGTCTGGTTCGTGCAGATGTTGCTCGTCGCCTTCTCCCGGCGGATGTGCTGCTCCCGCGCCTGGAGGGTGAGCACGTAGCCGGTGCGCCCGTCGACGTCGCGGGTCTCCCCCACGATGCGACCCGGCAGGCGCCGCACGTCCTCGAGCCGCGCCGCGATCACGCCGAGGTACGGGCCCCCGAAGTTCAGGTGGTTCCCGAGCGGCTGACCCTCGGCCACGGCGATGTCGGCGGACAGGTCTCCGGGCGGCGCAAGCACGCCCAGTGAGAGCGGGTCGAAGACCTGGATGGCCCGGGCGCCGCCGGCGTGGGCCAGGCCGAACAGCTCCCGGGCCGGCTCGAGCAGGCCGTACGCGTTGGGGTGCTGGACGATCACGCAGGCGACGTCGTCGCTCACCTCGGGTTCGCCCCCACGCCCGTCGCGGCCGGGGAAGAGCTCGGGTACGTACCCCGCTCCCCTGCCGTAGGTGCGGAGCGTCTCGACGTAGCGCGGATCCACGCCCGCGCTCACCAGGACCCGGTCACGGCCGGGGGCCGAACGCGCCAGGTTCACCGCCTCGGCCAGCGCCGTGGCGCCGTCGTAGAGCGAGGCGTTGGAGACCTCGAGGCCGGTGAGCTCGCAGATCATCGACTGATACTCGAACAGGGCCTGGAGCACACCCTGCGACAGCTCCGGCTGGTACGGGGTGTACGACGTGTAGAACTCGGAGCGTGCGGCCAGGGCCCAGACCACGGCCGGCACGTAGTGGTCGTACGCGCCGCCGCCGGCGAAGCACACCAGGTCGGAGCGGTTCCGCCCGGCGAGCGCGGAGAGTTGCGCGAGGATCTCCATCTCGGAGACGCCCTCGGGGAGGTCGAGCGGACGATCGAGCCGGACGGCCGCCGGGATCTGATCGAACAGGTCGTCCACGGCGCCGAGGCCGATCGCCCCGAGCATCTCGCGGACGTCGTCCTCGGTATGTGGCGCGAACCTCATCCCGGCGGGTCAGTCTAGCCAGTTCCCGCCGAGGGCTCGGACATCGACCGACGGGCTAGCCGGAGACGTCCTCGAGGCCGTACTTCGAGACCAGGGACAGGTAGTCGCGCTGGTAGAAGATCTTGCAGTTGACGCCGGGATAGAGCTCGCGCAGCCGGCGGACCTTCCGATTCTTCTTGGTCACGAGCTTCTGGTTGAGCGTGGTGATCTCGATGTAGAGGTCGTACTGGGGAAGGTAGAAGTCGGGGGTGAAGCGCTGCACGACGTTGCCCTGCTTGTCCCACTCGAGGTCGAACGAGTGCGGCTCGTAGTCCCACTCGATCTGATAGAAGTCGAGGAGCTGCGCGAACTGCCGCTCGCTCGCGTGTGCGAAGCGGACGGTGTCGCTCTTGAGGTCCGGCGGAACGGTCGCTGCCGCGCTCTCGGTCACGCGCCTCCCGCCGCGCCGGCGCCGCGGCCCTTCTTCCGGCCGCTCTTGGCCAGACTTCCCTCGAGATCGGTCCATACCTTGTCCACGGCGATCGCGAACACCCCCTGCCCGCTCGCCAACAGGTCGACGACCGCCTCGGGGGACTCCACCTGGTAGATACGGTTTCCGTCCGATACCAGGGTCGTCCCTAGCGCGGGCTCCTTGAGCTCCTTCAGGGTGCTCATCGCCCGCCGGATCTGCTGGAGGTTGACCCCGCTGTCCAGCATCCGCTTGATCAGCTTCAGCGTGGCCAGGTCCTGGAAGGAGTAGAGCCGTTGGGTGCCCGATCCCTGCGCGTCCCTCACGGACGGTCGGACAAGGCCGGTCCGGGCCCAGTAATCGAGCTGGCGGTAGCTGATCCCGACGATCTTCGTGACCTCGGGGACGCGGTATCCGTGCTCGGTCATGACAGCTCCGTAATTACGCGGTTGGTCCTCAGGCTAGGGGGCCCTCGGGACCGTGTCAATCATCCCGCCGGGGTTCCCCGTCAGGGCAACTGACGGGCCCGCGAACGAGGGTCTAGGGTGCGGCGAACGTTCTGCACGGAGGGGGTCCGGCATGCCCGTACGTTCGTCTGTCCGCCGCAGGGCGGTCTCGCTGGCCGTCGTCGCCATGATCGCCCTCGGGCTGCTCCTCGCCCCGCCGGCGAGCGCCGGTCAGGGGTACCGGTCCACGATGCTCCATCTCGTCAACGATGCGCGGGCGCGGCACGACCTGCGCGCCGTGAAGCTCCGCGTCTCCCTGTCGAGGCGTGCGAGCCGGCACACGCGCCTGATGATCCGTCGCGATCGGGTGTTCGACCCCCCGAACCTGCAGCAGATCCTCGCCCCCTACGAGTGGACGCACGTCGGCGCCGCGGTGGTCGGATGTCGAGGGACGCTTCGAGGGCTGCACCGGGCGCTCATGAACTCGACCGTCCACCGGGGGATCCTTCTGAACCCGGACGTCCGGCGCATCGGCATCGGGGTGGTCAGGAGCCGGGAGCGCACCGTGTGCGGGCGGAACGCGTTCTGGGCGACCGAGATCCTGTACGGGTGACCTGAGCCCGTCCCCCGAGGTCGGCTCCCTACTGGAAGTCCTCGGGATTGACGTTCTCGAGGAACTCGCGGAATTTCTCGACCTCCTCCTCCTCCCCTTCTTCGTTGGGGATGAGGATCGAGGCCTCGGTGAGGACCTCCTCGTTCGCGAAGATCTTGCAACCGAGCCGCACCGCCAGGGCGATGGCGTCCGAGGGTCGCGACGAGACCTCGTATGAGCTCCCGTTGCGCTGCATGTTGATCACCGCGTAGAACGTCCCGTCACGGAGCTCGGTGATGACGATGCTGTCCACGTGCACCGCCATCTCCTCGAGGATGTTCTTCAGGAGGTCGTGCGTCATCGGGCGCGGCGTGACGACGCCCTGCAGCGCGATCGCGATCGCCGCGGCCTCCGGCTGGCCGATCCAGATCGGCAGGAACCGCTCGCCGGACGCCTCGCGAAGCAGCACGATGGGTGAGTTCGTCGGGAGCTCGATCCGGACGCCGGCGAGCGTCATCTCGATCAACATGGCAACGGCAGCGACCGTACACCCGCCCCCAGAGCTCCGGCAACCTAGCCCGGTGCCGCACCGCCGGGCAGGTGATCGAGCAGCGCGTCGGGGTCCTGCTCGAGAGCCGAAAAGTCTTGCACGGCAAGGAGATCGGGGATATTCCGATACCGTTCGTGGAAGTCGAGACCGTACCCGACGACGAACACGTCCGGGCACTCGAAGCCGCGATAGCGGATCTCGAGCGGCGCGATGCGCCGAACGGTCTTGTCGAGCAGCGCGCACACCTGCACCGAGGCCGGCTCGCGCGACTCGAGGACCGAGATCAGGTACCCCAGGGTGAGCCCGGTGTCGACGATGTCCTCGACGACGATCACGTCGCGACCTCCGACGTCGTCCTCGAGGTCCTTGACGATGCGCACGCGGCCCATCGACTCGGCCGCGCCGCCGTAGCGGGAGATCGACATGTAGTCGATCGACAAGGGAAGGTCGATGGTCCTGATCAGATCCGCGAGGAACACCGATCCGCCCTTGAGGACCGAGATGAGGACGGGCGCGCGCCCCTCATAGTCCCCGGTGATGGTGCGGCCGAGCTCCTCGATCCGCCGGCGGATGTCCTCGCGCCCGAAGAGCACGGTGGCGACGTCCGACATCCGCGGCGATGCTAGCTCTTTCGGGCCGCGATGACTTCTCGCTCGGCGCTAGGAGAACAGGGCGTCGACGACGCTCGTGCCGGCGTGCACGACGGCCCCGGCCGCCCGGCTCCACCACGGGCCGTCGTCCTGGAGCGGCGGGGGCGGCGGCACGTCCGTGACGACCAGGGGCACGTCCCCCAGGATCGGACCGCCCCCCGCCATCGACAGGACGACGCGTCCGACGGCCTGCCCCGGCACGGGCGGGAAGCGGACGCCCGAGTCGACCTCGATCACCCGGCGCACGTCGGCCCGGACGGGGACGAGGCCCTCGAGGGCCGCTCCGGCCTCCACAGGGACGGCCCGGCCGTCGATCCGGATCGTTCCGAGGGAGCGTCCGGCGTGGATCAGCACCCGTCGCTCGAAGGCGGCGAACCCGTAGTTCAGCAGCGTCGCGGCATCGGAGAACGGTTCGCCCCGCTCCCCGAGCACCACCGCGAGCAGTCGCTCGTCGCCTCGCTCGGCGGCGGCGACGATGCAGAAGCCGGCCGCGCTCGTGAACCCCGTCTTCACGCCGATCGCGCCGGGGTAGAGCCAGAGCAGGGCGTTGCGGTTCTGGATCACCCGAGGCCCGGCGCTGGGAGCGGGGATCTCGTGCGTGCGCGTCGCGACCACCGGGCCGAATCCCGGGAGCCGGTACGCGGCGCGCGTCAGGCGGGCGAGGTCGCGAGCCGTCGAGTATCCCGAGTCGTCGAGCCCGTTCGGCGAGGCGAAGGACGTCCGGGTCATGCCGAGACGGGCGGCGGTGCGGTTCATCAGCTCGACGAACCCGTCCACGGTGCCCCCGACATGCTCGGCCAGGGCCACGGCGGCGTCGTTGGCGGATTGAAGGAGGAGGGCGAACAGGAGCTCCCGGACGCTGATCCGCTCCCCCGCCACCAGTCCGAGGCTCGAGATCCCGACCTCGCGGCCGCTCGCCGCCTCCTCGCTCACCGTCACGACGTCCGCCGGCGAGGAGCGCGACAGCACCAGGTACGCGGTCATGATCTTCGTCAGGCTGGCGATCGGCCGCTTCTCGCCGGCGCCCAGGGCGAACAGGCTCTGCCCGCTCTCCAGGTCCACGAGCACGGCCGAGGCGGCGTCGACCACCGGGGGCTCCAGGCCCTCCGGCGGAGGCGTGTGCAGGACGCCGGGGAAGGGAGACGGCGACGTGCCGCCGCCGGGGACCGGCACCGGCGTGGGCGGCGGCGGCTCGATCGACTGGGCCGACCCGAGCGCCGGCGCGATCGCCACCGCGACGAGCGCCACCAGGACCGCGGTCGCGCCGGCGGCTCGGCGGACCCGCCGGCGCAAGACCGCGGACCCGGTCAACGACACCCGCTCAGCCGGCGAGGTACTGGCGGAGGTTCGTCCGCAGCAGCGCCTGCTTCAGCTTGCGCGACGCCTTCGCCAGCTCGGTGAGCGAGGTCACCGCCGCCTTGCGCGCCTCGGGGTTCCGCTGGCGGAGCTGCGGCATCACGATCGACTCGAAGAAGTCGGACTCGCGCTTGGCGAAGTGCTTGTACATCGTGAGGTGACGCGCCTCGACGCCGTATCGGAAGAGATCCTTCACGATCGACAACACGATGTAGTCGTCGCCGTCGTAGTAGCGCGCCGCCTCCGGGCCGTGCGACATCACCAGACCGAACGACTCGAGCTCCCTGATCCGTTCGCGGTCGATGCCGGTGGCGGCGGACATCTCCTCGATCGACATCTGCAGCCCCGTGGGGGGCTCGGCCAGCTCCTCCCCCGGCTCCACACCCGTGGCGGGAGCCGCCGCTGGCTCCCCCTGGCCGTCCAGGTCCGCCTGTTGCAGGAGCCGCTCCTTGATCACCTTGAGCGGGAGGTACTCGTCACGCTGCATCCGCAGGATCGACTTCAGTCGCTCGACGTCCTTCTCGTAGAACTTGCGATAGCCCGAGGGGGTCCGTTCGGGATCGATGAGCCCCTCGGACTCGAGGAAGCGGATCTTGCTGATCGTGATGTCGGGGAACTCGGTCTTGACCGACACGAGCACCTCGCCGATCGACTGGTAGTTGCGCGTCGCCATCGCCTCACTCTCCCGAGAAGAAGACGAGCTTGAACTTCCCGATCTGGACCTCGTCGTGAGGCGCGAGCTTCGTCACGTCGACGCGTTCGCGGTTCACGTAGGTGCCGTTCAGCGAGCCGAGGTCGTGCAGGTACCAGCCGTCGCTGTGGCGGCGGAACTCGGCGTGCTTTCGGCTGACCGTGACGTCGTCCAGGAAGACGTCGCTGTCGGGGTTGCGTCCGGTGGTCGTCACCGCCTCTTGAAGGAGGAAGGTGGATCCTGCGTTGGGGCCATGCTTCACGAGAAGGAGAGCCTGGCCGGCCTCGAGCTCGTCTTCCGGGAACGGGAAGTCCTCGGAACCTTCACCATCGATCTCCACGGGGGTGATGCCGATGGTGGTCTCGTCCTGCAGGGCAGCACCACAGTTCGCGCAGTATCTCGCCTCGTCCTTGTTTGGATGTCCACAACGGGTGCAGTACACGCTTCAGCGCTCCCCATCCCGGCCCTCGGCCTCAGCCTGCGGGTCGAAGCCTCAACCTCGACCTCGATGGCAACGAGACGCTACAAGGCTGCGATGAGAGGGTCAACCACAGTGAACCCTCGCGTTCGAGGGGTCGTTGGGCCGGAGCTGGAGGGCAGGAGCAGGGTCGAGGGTCGGCGGTTCAGCTCTCCTGCTGGCGAACGAACTCACGGTACGCTGCAGCGTCCATGAGCTGGTCCAGCTCGGACCGGTCGCCGGTCTCGAGCACCACGATCCACCCGTCACCGTAGGGTTGCTCGTTGACGAGCTCGGGGCGCTCCTCGAGGAGGGCGTTGCTCTCGGTCACCGTCCCCGAAACGGGCGCGTAGACGTCGGAGACCGACTTCGTCGACTCCACCTCGCCGAGCGGCTGCGCCGAGGCCACGGAGGTGCCGACCTGCGGGACATCGACATACACGACATCGCCCAGGGCGTCCTGGGCGTAGTCGGTGATCCCGATGCGCATGCGCCCGTCACCTTCGTCGCGGACCCATTCGTGCTCTTTCGTGTATCGCAGGTCTTCGGGGAACTCCATCCACCCTCTCCCTCGGTGTGTGGCAGCGGGACGGTAGCACGAACCGATCAGGTCTTCGCCGCCAGGGCCTGCCGGAGATCCCCCACGTAGAGCGCCGTCGCCACGTAGTACTCGACGATGGCGACGCCGAAGAACGTCCAGCCGCACGCGAGGAAGGCCGGTGCGAACGCGTGCCCGAGGTTCCCCCACGCGATGCATCCGATCGCCGTCATCAGGCCGAAGGTCCCGAGCTTGCCGACGTATCGCACCTCGATCCGGGCCCGTCTGGAGGCCAGCAGCGCAACGCCGGCGAACAGGACGGCCGCGTCCCGAACCAGGATCAGGAGCGCCGCCCACAGGGGGAACGCGCCCCGCACGACGAGCGCGATCAACCCCGCGGCGATGGCCAGGCGATCCGAGACCGGGTCCAGGACCTTGCCGAGCTCGGACACCTGCCCGGTGGCCCGGGCGATGGCCCCGTCCACCCAGTCCGTGGAAAGCACGACCCCGAACACGATCAGCCCGAGGAACGAGGTGTCCCGGTCGACGATGAGCGCCACGAAGACCGGGATCGCCGCGATCCGGAGCATCGACAGCCCATTCGGGACGGTGAGGACGCGGTCGGTGCCGCCCCGCGAGGACGGCGTCATCGCCGGGGCTCTCCCATCGCGTCGGGCCGGCCGGATTCGAACCGGCGACCTTCTGACCCCCAGTCAGACGCGCTAACCATGCTGCGCCACGGCCCGATGGGTGGAGTCTACCGGCCGCGGCGCTCGCCGGGCCGGAACCGCAGGCGGACGGGGACGCCGTCGAGCTCGAACGCCCGGCGAAGGCGGTTCTCCAGGAACCGCTCGTAGTTGGTCCCGGGAGGCCGGCCGCCGAACAGGACGAACGTCGGCGGGGCGGTGCCGGCCTGGGTCCCGTAGCGATAGCGCACGCCGCCCGGCGCGGGGCGCTCTCGCTGCAGCTCCCCGATGACCTCGTTGACGGTCGCGGTCCCGGCCCGTCGCGTCCATCGCTCGTGGACCTCCAGCAGGACCGGAGGGAGCCCGCGGACGCCGGTTCCGGTCTTGGCCGAGGTCCGCAGCACCGGCGCTCGGGCGAAGGGAGCGAGCGCGGCGTCCAGCCCCCGGAACCGGGGGTCCCGGTCCTCGCTCTGCAGCAGATCCCACTTGTTGGCGACGACCACCAGACCGCGTCCCACCTCCATCACCCGTGCCGCGATCCGCTTGTCCTCACCCGAGAAGCCTTGCACCGCATCCAGGATCAGCACGGCGACGTGCGCACGCTCGATGGCGCGTTCGGCGCGCAGGAAGCTGTAGTACTCGACGCCGTGGACCTTGGCCGGCCTGCGCAGCCCCGCCGTGTCGACGAACCGGACTGGCCCCTGGGGCCACTCGACCACGGCGTCGACGGCGTCGCGCGTCGTCCCCGCCTCCTCGTAGACCACGGAGCGCTCCTGCCCCACCAGGCGGTTGAACAGGCTCGACTTCCCCACGTTGGGCCGTCCCACGAGCGCGAACCGAGGTCGATCCCCGGCCGCAGCCTCCCCGGCCTCCTCCGGCAGCAGCTCGACCACCCGGTCCAGGAGGTCCCCCGAGTTTCGGCCGTGCATGGCCGAGACGGCGATGGGGTCGCCCAGGCCCAGGGCGTGGAAGGCGAGCGCGTCGGTCTCCTCCCGCTCGGTGTCGACCTTGTTCACGACCAGGACCACCGGAGCCCGAGCGCGGCGAAGGGTCCGGGCCAGCATGGCGTCCTCCTCCACCGGCCCGGTCCGGGCGTCCACGACGACGAGGATGACGTCGGCCTCCGCCGCCGCTCGCTCCGCCTGGCGCGTGACCTCGGCCTCGATCCCGTGGGCGTCGTGGACGAAGCCGCCGGTGTCGACGAGGCGGAACGTCCGACCGCGCCACGACGTCTCCAGCTCCACGCGATCCCGGGTCACCCCGGGCGTCTCGTCCGCGATGGCCTCCCGCGCGCCGAACAGCCGATTCACGAGGGTCGACTTGCCGACGTTCTGACGGCCCACGACCGCGACCGCCGGGACGCTCACCGGCCCCGCTCCCCCAGCCGGGCTCGCACGGCGGCCAGGGCGGTGCGGAACACCGTCTCCCGGTCCATGCCCGTCGTGTCGATCGCCACCGCGTCCGCCGCCGGCTCGGGCCGGTTGGTGCGCGCGTCGAGGGCGTCGCGAGCCGACAGCGCCCGCCCGGTCTCGTCGCGGGGCGTGGGACGCTCGTCGATCCGGCGCGCGATCCGTTCGGACTCCTCGGCCTGGAGGTAGATCTTCGCGTCGGCTCCGGGGGCGACGACCGTGCCGATGTCTCGACCCTCGACCACGCCTCCGCCCTGGCTCATCCGGCGCTGCTCACGACAGAGCGCAGCTCGGACCTCCGGGTGACGTGCCACGCGGGACACCCGGGACTCGACCTCTGCAGAGGAGAGCTCCGCCGCAGGGGGGCGACCGTCCACCGAGAGCTCGGCGGGACGTAGGCTCGCGTCGAGGTCGAAGGTCATCTCCGCCGCGAGCCTCGCCAGCTCCGGGCCGTCCTCGGGATCGACCCCCCTGCGGACCGCCTCCAGCGTGAGGGCCCGGTACATCAGCCCGGTGTTCAGGTACGGGAGGTCGAGGGTCTCGGCGAGCCGCCGGGCGAGCGTGCTCTTGCCCGACCCGGCGGGCCCGTCGATCGCGATCACGGGCCGGCGCCGGGTCACGGTTCGATCCCCGCACCGAGGGCGCGCAGGGCGTGAACGAACCCGGGGAAGGAGACGTCGGCCGCCTCCATCCCCTCCACCGTCACGGGCTCGCGGGCGCCGAGGCTGGCCACGGCGAGCGCCATCGCCATGCGGTGGTCCCCGCCCGAGTCCGCCCGCCCTCCGAGGAGGCCGCCCCCGGCCACCACGAGATCGTCCCCCTCCACGCCGGCGCCGCCGCCGAGGTCGCGGATGGCCTCGACCACGCCGCGCAGCCGGTCGACCTCCTTCACGCGGAGCTCGCCCGCCCCCAAGAACCAGGAGTCGCCACGGGCGTGGGCGGCCAGCATGGCCAGGACGGGGACCTCGTCGATCAGCATCGGCAGCTCCTGCTCGGTCACGGTCGCCCCGGAGAGCCCGGCACAGGGCTCGACCTCGAGCACCCCGACGGGCTCACCGAGCTCCGACCGCTCCACCTCGACCCGCGTGCGCACGCCCATGCGCGCCAGCACCTCGAGCAGGAAGGTGCGACTGGGGTTGAGGCCGACGTCCCGGATCACGAGGGCTCGACCCGTGACCGCAGCCGCGGCGACCAGGAACGCCGCCGAGGAGACGTCACCCGGCACCGATGCCGAGAAGCCCTCGTGCTGGAACGCCCGAACCGAGACGCGGCCGCCCTGCACCGCCACCGGCGCCCCGAGGTGACCGAGGGCCCGTTCCGTATGGTCGCGGGTGGGCGCGGGCTCCTGCACCGAGGTCTCCCCCGCCGCCGCCAGTCCCGCCAGAAGGACGGCGCTCTTCACCTGGGCGCTGGGGACGGAGGGGACGTGTGCGATCCCGGTGAGCGGCCCGCCCCGGACGACGACGGGCGGACGGCCGTCCGACGTCCTCACGTCGGCGCCCATCGCCCGCAGGGGCTCCGCCACCCGGTCCATGGGACGGGCGGAGAGGCTCTCGTCCCCCACCAGGCGCGTCTCGAACGGGCAGGAGGCAAGGACCCCGCAGATCAGGCGCATGGTCGTGCCCGAGTTGCCGCAGTCGAGGGGGTGCTCGGGCGGTCGAAGCCACGCTCGACCTTGAGACTCGACCTCGACCGGAAGGCCTCGAGGTTGACCCATGTTCGACGTGGAACCGTCGCCCTCAGGCACGGCCGAGGGCTGGTCGGCCCAAGCCTCGAGTGAACCTCGAGTCCCCTCGCCGGCGATCTCCGCCAGGGCCCTCGCCGTCGACCGCACGTCGAGCGCCTCCGGCAGGTCCCGGAGCTCGCTCCGCCCTCGGGCCGTGGCCGACAGGATGAGCCAGCGGTGGGCGATCGACTTGTCGCCGGGCACGCGGGCCTCGCCGCCGACGGAGCTGCCGGGCCGGACCGTGACGCGCATCGCTCAGGCCAGCCGATGTGGCTCGAACCACCGCTCGCGCAGTGCCCGCTCCGCGTGCTCGGCGCGGTCGGACGCCACGGTGAGGTGCACCAGTCCGCGACCCCCCTCCGGCGAGTGCACGATCTGGAGGTCCTCGATGTTCACCTTCGCCTCGCCCATCGCCGCGGTCAGCTCGGCGAGGACGCCCGGCCGATCCGGGACCGGGATCTGCAGGACGTGCACGCCCGACCGGACCTGGGGCTTGGCGGCGAGCGTGAGCCGCGCCGCCTTCGCCTCGGCGAACATCGTCTCGACCGCGGCGGCGTCTCCCGCCGCCACCAGGTCCCGGAGCACCGCGAGCCGCTCCCGGTACAGGTCGATGGAGCGGGCGATGGCCTCCCGGTTGGCCAGGAGGATGTCGCTCCACAGTCGGGGGTTGGAGGCGGCCAGGCGCGTGAGGTCCCGGAACCCTCCCGCCGCGAGCAGGAGGATCTCGGGCTCGCCCGCCTCCTCGGTGGCCGCGAGCCCCATGAGCGCGGTGGACGCAACCTGCGGCAGGTGGCTCACGATGGCCACGAGCCGGTCGTGGCGCTCGGGATCCAGGCGCACGGGACGCGCCCCCACCCGTTCCACCCACGCCTCCAGGCGCCGGGTCGCGGGCTCCTCGGTCTCGCCGGTCGGGCACAGCGCCCACACGATGCCGTCGAGGACCGACGGCGACGCGTGCTCGGGGCCCGACCGCTCCGAGCCGCCCATCGGATGGCCCCCGACGTAGCGCCGCAGGTCGCCGGTCTCGGCGAGCCCTTCGACCTCGAGCATCAGGTGAGACTTCACGCTCCCCACGTCGGTGACCACGGCGTCGGGGGCCGCCCGCAGGGCCTCGACCACCAGCTTGGGCAGAGCAGGGACCGGGGCGCACACGAAGACGAGGGTCGCCCCCGCCACGCAGCGCTCCACGTCGGGGGCCGGGGAGAGCCCCGAGCGCTCCGCGGCCGCGGCCAGGACCGCTGGATCGGCGTCGAATCCGCGCACCTGGTCGCCGGAGCGCCCGGCGGCCATGGCGATGGAGGTGCCGATCAGGCCCGTTCCCACCACCGCGACGCGATCAGCCGAGGTCATCGCGCAGCGACTCCGCGCCGTCCAGGTAGGTCGGCAGGACCTCGCCCGGGGACCGCAGCGTGTGGAAGTGGATCAGGATGCGAACGACCCGGGGCATCGAGCCCCGCACCGGGATCTCCTGGGCGCACAGCAGCGGGACGCCCCCGAGGCCCATCCGCCTGGCCGCCTCCGCCGGGAAGACGGAGCGCAGATCCTCAGTCGCCGTGAAGAAGATGCTCACGAGATCGTCCGCCTCCACGCCGTTGCGTTCGAGCATGGCATCGAGGAGCCGTTCGGTCGCGGCCAGGACGATCTCGGCCGTGTCGTCGGCCACGCGGATCGCCCCCCGGACCGCACGAACCCGCTGCTCCCCCACCGCGCTGGTCCCTTCCTCGCCGACGGATGCCTCGCGGTGCGAAAGGCTACAGGCCGGCGACGCGGTACAGGGCCCGGACCTCGTCCGACGTGAGGTCGCGGAGCTCTCCGGGCCGCATCCGCCCCAGGCGGACCGGGCCGACGCGGGTCCGGACGAGGCGGCGGACCGGCAGCCCGACCGCCTCGAGCATCCTGCGGACCTCGCGCTTGCGGCCCTCGGCCAGGACCAGCCGGACCCCCCCGCGGCCCGCGGCCGCGCCGGCGGGATGCGCGGCCAGCGCCCGCGCCCGGCCGTCGTCGAGCTCCACCCCCCGCCGGAGCCGGCCGAGCTGACGCGACGAGGGGATGCCCTCCACCTCGGCCAGGTACTCCTTCTCCACCCCGTGCCGGGGATGGGCCAGGCGGTGGGCGAGCTCGCCGTCGTTCGTGAGCAGGAGCAGGCCCTCGGTGTCGCGATCGAGCCGCCCCACCGGGAACACCCGTGGACCCTTTGGGAGCAGCGCCCGGAGGTCGCGCTCGGCGTGGGCGTCCCGCATGGTGGTGGTGACGCCCCGGGGCTTGTGCAGGGCCAGGTAGCGCAGGCCCGGATCGACGCTGACCCGCCGGCCGTCCACCCGGAGCTCGTCGCGCTCGGGGTCGACGCGGTCGCCGAGCGTGGCAACCCGGCCGCCGACCTCCACGCGACCGGCTGCGATCAGCTCCTCGCAGGCCCGGCGCGATCCGAACCCCGCCCGGGCCAGCGCCCGCTGCACGCGCTCGACGGCCACCGAGGACTCACTCGCCGGCGGCGGCCTGCTCGCCCTCGGCGGCCTCCGGGGCGGGCTGGCCGAGGAGGGGGGCGAGCGGCGGCAGCGCCGACAGCGAGGGCAGCCCCAGCCGCTCGAGGAACTCGGGGGTCGTCCCGTACAGGACCGGCCGCCCGGGCGTCTCCTCCCGGCCCACCTCTGCCACGAGGCCCCGGTCGACCAGCGCCCGGAGCACACCGTCGGAGTTCACGCCCCGGATCGAGGAGACCTGGTGGCGCGTGACGGGTTGCTTGTAGGCGATGATCGACAGGGTCTCGAGCGCGGCCTTCGTCAGGCGGGCGTGGCGCGAGGACAGGACGTAGGCCTCGACGACGGGTGACGCGTCCGGGTGCGTGGCCAGGCGCCACCCCCCGGCGACGTTGCGCAGGACGACCCCCGAGGCCCGCTCCTGGTAGGAGCGGGCCAGCTCCTCGCACAGGTCCTCGGCCTCGCGCCGCTCGACCCCGAGGGCCTGGGCCAGGACGACCGCGGCCACGGGTTCGTCCGAGACGAACAGGACCGCCTCCAGAGCCTGCAGCAGCGGTGCGCGCTCTCCGTCCACGTCAGCTCCCGTCCCACCGCACGTTGATCTCGCCGAACGTCTCCGCCTGCTCGAGCTCGACCTTCCCTTCACGGTACAGGTCGAGGAGGGCGAGGAACCGCACGACGATCTGGATCCGCTCGTCGCAATCGGCCACCAGCTCCCGGAACGACGCCGACCCCAGCCGGTCCAGGTGCACCCGGACGGCCTCACGCGCCTCGTCGATCGTGTACCGGATCGGGGTGACGTGCGACAGATCGAGCATCGGCGGGGGCCGTAGAAGGGCCGCGGCCAGCGCCGCGAGGTCGTCGGCCCGGACCTTCTCCATGACGTCGGGATACAGGTGGGCGAACTCCGGTGGGGGTCCGGCCTCGCGGTGGAAGTGCCGCGCCTCCTCCTCGATGCGGCGCGCGAGATCCACGGTGACCCGCCGGAACGCCGCCAGCTCGAGCGAGCGCGCGTACACGAGGTCGGGCGAGATGCCGATCAGGTCCTCCTCGTCCACCGTCTCGTGCCGCGGCATGAGCCGGCCCACCTTCAGCTCCAGCATCACGGCGCACGCGGCGAGGAACCACGTGGCCTCCTCGAGCGACCAGCGCTCGGCGTCCCGGGAGTGCTCGAGGAAGCGGTCCGTGACCGTGGCGATCGAGACGTCGCAGACGTCGATCTTCTGGTCGAGGATCAGGTCCGCGAGGAGCTTGAAGGGGCCGACGAAGACGGGCAGCTCGACCGCGAAGGTGCCGGCCGCCGGTCCGGAGGCGTCGTCGGTGCGCGCGGCGTCGGTCACGTCGCGGCCGATGATAGCGCCCGGCAAGTGGCGGCCCTCGTCACGGGGGACAGCCGGCGCCGGCGAAGACGTCGCAGATCGCGCGGAACAGCCCGTTCACGATACCGAGGAACGGGCCGCCCAGGAGGAAGAAGATCGCCAGCACGAACAGGACCAGGTACTCGTCGAGGTTCGCGTAGACCTCCCGCGCCCGCCCGTGCAGCACGCGCACGAGCAGCTTCGAGCCGTCGAATCCCGGCACCGGCATCAGCTGGATCAGGAACATCAGCCCGTTGACGTACAGGAACGAGTAGACGAAGACGAGCGATTCCCCGGTCAGTCCGAGCCGCAGCAGGAGCCCGGCGACCGCGGCGACCGCCAGGTTCGCCAGCAGGCCCGCCCACACGACGCGCAGCGAGTCGCGTTTGGGGTTGTGCAGGTAGTTCGGATCCAAGGGCATCGGCTTCGCGTAGGCGAACGGCGGGATGACGAACCCCGTTCCCGAGGCGACCAGGACGAGCGACAGGGCCGGCAGGATCAGGCTGCCGAACGGGTCGATCAGCGGCCGCGGGTTCAGCGTGAGGCGGCCCCACCGTCGCGGGCTGGGGTCACCGAACCGGTCCGCCGCCAGGGCGTGGGCGTACTCGTGAAGGACGAGGGCTTGCACGAGCGCGATCGCGATGTAGGCCGCGAACCGGACGTTGCCGAGGTACACGCGCCTCTAGCCCCCGTACCAGCCGTATACGAGCGGAGGCGGCTCGACCGGGTCGTCGTGCATCGTCAGCGCGGCGCGGATGCGTCGCAGGCACTCGTGGGCGTCCTCGTCCGTCCGTGCGTGCACGCGTCCCAGCTCCTGTCCGATCTCGACCCGATCCCCCACCTTGGGCCGGAACACGATACCGACCGCGGGGTCCACCGGGTCGCCCTTGCGCTTGCGCCCGGCGCCCAGGTCGCCGCTCGCTCGCCCCAGCGCCTCGGCGTCGACGGCCCCGAGCCAGCCGTCGCGCTCGGCCTCGATCGGCAGGGCGACCGGCGCCGTCGGCAGGACTCCGCTCGGATCGTCGACGACCCGGGGGTCGCCGCCCTGGCGTTCGACCATCCGCCGGAACGACTCCACCGCCTCCCCGGAGTCGAGCGCCGCGGCGGCGCGGGCCCGGCCCTGCCCCATGCCGACGTCCGTGAGGCGGCTCAGAGCCTCGCCCGCGAACATCACGACGGCGTCGCGCAGACGACCGTGCATCCCCCCCCGCAGGAGCTCCACGGCCTCGGCCACGTCGAGCGCGTTGCCGATGGCGTCGCCCAGCGGCTGCGACATGTCCGTGACGGCGCAGCGCGTGGGGCGGCCCCAGTCGGCGGCGAGCTTGGCGCACGCCTTCGCCAGGGTCTTCGCGGCGGCCGGCGTCTTCATGAAGGCGCCGCTCCCGGCCTTCACGTCGAGCAGGATGAGGTCGGTGCCCAGGGCCAGCTTTTTGGACATCACGCTCGCCGCGATCAGGGGGACCGACGGGACGGTCGCCGTGGCGTCCCGGAGTGCGTAGAGCGCGCCGTCGGCCGGCACGAGGTCCGCGCTCTGGGCGACGACGGCGCACCCGATCTCGTCGACCTGACGCTCGAACGCGGCCGGCTCGACGTCCGTGCGGAGCCCCGGGATGGCCTCGAGCTTGTCGAGCGTCCCCCCTGTGTGCCCCAGGCCCCGCCCGGAGAGCTTGGCCACGGCGAGCCCGAGGGACGCGGCGAGCGGCGCGAAGACGAGGGTCACACCGTCGGCCACACCGCCCGTCGAGTGCTTGTCCACCTTCGGTCTGGAGATGCCACGGAGAGGGAGGGTCTCGCCCGAGTCGACCATGGCCCGGGTCAGCGCGAGGGTCTCACCGTCGTCGAGCCCGTTGACGAAGGCCGCCATGAGGAAGGCGGCCGCCAGGTAGTCGGGCAGCTCGCCCCGCGCGTAGCCCAGCACGAACGTCCGAAGCTCATCGGGATCGAGAGTCTTCCCGTCGCGCTTGGCGGCCACGAGATCGCGGGGGTCGAAAGGGGTCACGCCGAGGCTCCCCGCCCCTTCGACGCGCGCTCGACCGCACCCTCGCGTCGAGGTCGAGCTCGTTCCCGCAGGCGCACGGTCCGAACTCTCGACCTCCACCTGATGCCCCGTGTGCTCACCACCCAAGCTCCCCGGCGAAGCTGGTCCCCCGCAGATCCCAGGGGATCCCGAGGAGACCGGCCGCCGTCGCGCCCAGGTCCGCGTACGTGGGGCGGGCTCCGACGTCGTGCGGCCCGCCGGGGACCCCGGCGGCGAGCACCGGCACCCGCTCTCGGGTGTGGTCGGTCGAGGGGGTGGTGGGGTCGCACCCGTGGTCTCCGGTGAGGAGGAGCACCCCGCCGTCGAGCGCACCGATCAGGTCGGGGATGCGGCGGTCGAGCGACTCCACCGCGCGCGCGTAGCCGGCCGGGTCGTTGCGGTGGCCGTACTTGCTGTCGAAGTCGACGAGGTTGCTGAACACGAGGGCGGGCCCGGGGCGGTGCAGGTAGCCGATCGTGAGATTCACGCCGTGGTCGTTCGAGTCCGAGTACAGGGCCTCGGTCAGGCCCTGCTGGGCGAAGATGTCCTGGATCTTGCCCACCCCGTAGACCGATATGCCACCCTCGGAGCAGCGCTCGAGCAGCGTCGGGCCGGGTGGCGGGACCGAGAAGTCGCGTCGCTCGGGCCGGCGAACGAACGCGCCCGGCGGCCCGGTGAACGGACGGGCGATCACCCGGCCCACGTTGTGCTCCCCAACGAGCAGGCGCCGGGCGGCGCGGCACCACTCGTAGAGCTGCTGGAGCGAGACGACGTCGGTGTGGGCGGCGATCTGGAAGACCGAGTCCCCGCTCGTGTACACGATGGGCCGGCTTGTGCGCAGGTGCTCCTCCCCCAGCTCCGCGATGATCTCGGTCCCGGAGGCGGGCACGTTGCCGAGCACCGCCCGCCCCACCTTGGCCTCGAACGGCTCGATGATCTCGGGCGGGAAGCCGTCCGGATACAGCGGGAACGGCTGGTCCAGGACGATCCCCGCCATCTCCCAGTGGCCGGTCGTCGTGTCCTTGCCCACCGAGCGCTCCGTGAGCCGGCCGTGGCCCGTGCCGGGCTCTGCCCGCGGCGACACGCCCTCGATGTCGGTCAGCATGCCGAGTCCCAGGGCCTCCAGGTTCGGAGCCTCGATGCCCCCGACCGCCCTGGCCGTGTTGGCCAGCGTGTCGGATCCCTCGTCGCCGTAGGCCGCCGCGTCCGGCGCGTCGCCCACGCCGAACGAGTCGCAGACGAGGATCAGGACCCGCGGGACCGTCGCCGCCGGCACCGTCAGCGGCCCTCGCCCTTACGCGCGCAGTCGACGCACAGGATGGCCCAGGGCAGGGCCTCGAGCCGCTCGATGGGGATGGCGTTCCCGCACCGCTCGCAGGTGCCGTACGTTCCGAGCTCCATCTTCTTGAGCGCTCGGCTCACCCATCGCAGGTTCGCCCGGAGCGCCTTCATCACCGCGATCAGCCGGGCCCGCTCCGCCGTGCTGTGGGCGCTGTCGGCGAAGCCCCGCTCGACGTCGATCGCCGCGTCGTCCGAATCCGGGTCCCCACCCTGGTCGGCGATCTCCCGGCGAAGGTTCTCCCATTGCTCCTCGAGCGCCGTCTGGAGCTCGGCGAGCGTCGCCTCTTCGATCACGCGGTCTCCCTCCTCCGTCCGCGAGACGGACGCGCCTCGGCGTGCCCGCCCCGTGCGGGCGTCCCCCGGTTCGTCGAGTCCCTCCCTCGGGCCCGCGGGTGCGACGTGAAGTACACCTCCCGCAGGTGATCCCTGGAGACAAGCGTATACACCTGGGTCGTCGCCACACTGGCGTGGCCGAGGAGCTCCTGGACGACGCGGACGTCGGCCCCGCCCTCGAGCAGGTGGGTGGCGAACGAATGGCGCAGGGTGTGGGGGCTCACGCCGCGCCCGATCCGCGCGGCGCCCGCGTGCTTGGACACGATCCCGGCGCATCCCTGACGGGTGAGCCGTCCCCCGCGGAGGTTCAGGAACAGCGCGGAGCGTGAGCGCGGCGTGGCGAGCTGGGGTCGTACCCGCGTCAGGTACGCGCCGATCGCCTCGCGCGCATACCGCCCGAGCGGCACGTCGCGCTCCTTGCTCCCCTTGCCGAAGACCCGGACGCTCCCCTCCTCGAGGTCCACGTCGTCGACGTCCAGGCCGACGAGCTCGGAGATGCGCACCCCCGCGCCGTAGAGCGTTTCGAGCACCGCGCGATCCCGCAGCCCGGCCGGGGTCGACGGATCGGGCTGCGCCAGCAGCCGGGTCACGTCCTGCACCGAAAGCGGCTTCGGGAGGCGGCGGGGCAGCTTCGGCCGGACCACCCCGGCGCTCGGATCGCTCCGGGTCTCTCCTTCCCGCAGCAGGAACCGGTGGAAGGCGCGGACCGACGACAGCATCCGCACGACGGAGGTCGCCCGGTACGGCCGTCCGTCGCCGTGCGTGGACGCCGACACCGACGCGACGTGGGCGGCGACGTCCCGGTCGCTCACCTTGCGGGTGTCGGTGACCCCCCGGTCGTGCAGGAACGCGGCGTACCGGGCGAGGTCCCGCCGGTACGCCGCGATCGTGTTGCCGGACAGGCCGCGCTCCACGAGGAGATGATCGAGGAAGCGCTGGATCTGCAGCTCGACCGGCTCGGCCACGCAGGCCCTCCCTCGGAGATCAGCCGAGACCGGATTCGCCGAGCGGCGTATGGGCCATGCCGTGCGCCTCCGCCACGCCCTCGTTCGTGAGCGCTCCCGCGTGCACGTTCACGCCGAGCGCCAGGGCGACGTCCTCACGCACGGCCCGGTCGAGGCCCTTGGACGCGATGTCGATCGCGTACGGGAGCGTGACGTTGGTGAGCGCGTACGTGGACGTGCGCGGCACCGCGCCCGGCATGTTGCCGACGCAGTAGTGCACGACGTCGTCGACGACGTACGTGGGGTCGGAATGCGTCGTGACGTGCGCCGTCTCCACGCACCCTCCCTGGTCGATCGAGACGTCCACGATCACGGCCCCGGGTCGCATCCGCGTCACCATCTCCCGGGTGACGAGGTGCGGCGCCCTGGCGCCGGGGATGAGCACCGCGCCGATGACGAGATCGGCCTCCAGGACGAGCCGTTCGATCGCCAGCGCGCTCGACATCATCGTCTGGATCCTGCCGCGCTGGATCTGGTCGACGAACCGGAGGCGGTCGACGTTGCGGTCGACGACGACGACCTCGGCCTCCATCCCGGCGGCGATCCACGCCGCGTTCAGGCCGGCCATCCCGGCCCCGAGCACGACGACCCGCGCCGGCGCCACGCCGGAGGCTCCACCCATGAGCACGCCGCGCCCGGCGTACGGACGCTCCAGGAAGTACGCGCCCACCTGCGGCGCCATCCGGCCGGCGATCTCGCTCATCGGCGCGAGCAGCGGGAGTCGTCCGTCCTCGAGCTCGACGGTCTCGTACGCGACGGAGGCCACCTTGCGCTCCATCAGGAACTCGGTCAGGGCCTTGTCGGCCGCCAGGTGGAGGTACGTGAACAGGATCTGACCCTCGCGGAACCGTCCGTACTCCTGCGGTTGCGGCTCCTTCACCTTCACGATCATGTCGGCGGCCGCGAAGAGGGCGTCGGCGTCGCGCAGGATCCGCGCGCCCGCCGCCTCGAACTGCTCGTCCGGCAGCGCCGACCCTGCCCCCGCACCCGACTCGACAACGACCTCGTGACCGGCCCGGGTGAGCTCGCGAACGCCCTCCGGCGTCGCGGCCACGCGGAACTCGTTGTCCTTGACCTCTGCTGGGATCCCGACGATCACGACGGACTCCTTCTCGCGGGCCCCACCGCCCGCCGAGAGCCTACCGGACCTCTTGCGACCGGATGTCGGTCAGACGGCCCGGGCCGCATAGACCTGCCAGCTCCCCGGCACTCCCTTGAGCTCGTGCTCACCGCGGTCGTCGAAGCCCAGGCCGGACCCCGAGACCAGGTCGACCACCGTCCGCGAAACCAGCACGTCGTCCGGCCCGGCGAGCGCGGCGATCCGCGCGCCGATGTGCACCGCGATCCCGCGGACGGCGTCCCCGACCACCTCCACCTCCCCGGTGTGGATCCCCGCGCGGATCCGCAGTCCCGTGTCGTGGACGGCGAGCGCGGCGGCCTGGGCGCACCGCACCGCCCGCGCCGGGCCGTCGAACGTGGCGAGGAAGCCGTCGCCGGCCGTGTCCACCTCGCGCCCCCGCCACCGCTCGAGCTCCCGGCGCACCACGGCGTGGTGCCGCTCCAGCCGCTCACGCCATGCCCGGTCGCCGAGCTCCGCGGCGACCCTCGTGGAATCGACCACGTCGGTGAACATCACCGTCGTCAGCACCCGGTCGGGCTCCGGTCCCCGCCGGACGCCGGTGAGGAACGCCTCGACCTCGTCCAGGATCGCGTCGGCCTCGCCGGTCCACATGAGGTGATCGACGCCGGGCAGCTCGACGAGCCGTGACCCCGGGATGCGGGAGGCGATGTACCGGCCCTCCGCCACCGACACGTCCGGGTCGTCCGTCCGGTACACGAGGAGCGCGGGCACGCGGATCGTGGGGAGCACGGCGCGAACGTCCACCATCGAGTTCATGCGAAGCAGGGCGGCGGCGGCCTTCGGGCTGGCCGACGCGCGCAGGTAGCGGGACATCCAGGAGACGAACGCCGGGTCGTCCCTCCGGCTGGGGGCGAGCCCCGCCGCCAGCGACGGCGCGCCCCACGTCCGCTCGACGTCCTCGATCTCGGCCAGCCGCTCCTCCCACGTCGGCGCCCACGGGTAGTCCTCGGAGAAGACCCGCTTGGCGTAGCAGCCGACCAGGACGAGCGAGAGGGTCCTCGCGGGATGGCTCGCGGCGAAGAGCACGCTCATGTTGCCGCCCTCGGAATGGCCGAGCAGCGCGGCGCGCTCGGAGCCCGCGGCGTCCATCACGGCCCGCACATCCTCCATGCGCTGTTCGAGCGTCGGCAGCTCGTCGAACGGCACCGGATCCGAAAGACCCGTCCCGCGCTTGTCGAACAGGATGAGGCGCGAGAACGACGCGAGCCGCTCCAGGAAGTGCGTGTACGACGGGTCGTCCCACATCAGGTCGAGGTTCGAGACCCAGCCGGGGACGTAGACGAGGTCGAACGGCCCGTCTCCCACGACCTGGAAGGCGATGTTCAGGTCGTCGACGTGCGCGTATCGCGTCACCGGCGGCGTCACGGCGGCCGCGGCCTCCCGTCGACCATCAGCAACGCGAGCGCGGTCTTCGCGTCGCGGACGCGGCCGGCCCGGGCCCGCTCGATCATCTCCGCCAGCGGCCGCCGGACCAGGTCGATCCCCGCCTCCGGCACCGCCGCGGGCTCGGGCGCCGTGCCGGCCCAGAACAGGTGGTCGACCTCGTCGCTGAACCCGGCGGTCGGGAAGCTCCTCCCGAGCGGCTCGATCCAGCGGTGGCGGTACCCCGTCTCCTCGAGCAGCTCGCGGACGGCGCACGCTTGGGGATCTTCGCCCGCGACGTCGAGGAGCCCGGCCGGGATCTCGAGGAGCTTCCCGCGGATCGGCGGGCGGAACTGCCGCACGAGCAGGACGTCGCCGTCCGGCGTCACGGGCAGCACGGCGGCCGCGCCGACGTGGCGCGCGACGTCGTAGGGATGCCCCATCCCCGCCCATCGCTCGCGCGCCACGGAGAACACGCGGCCCTCGAACAACACCTCGGAGGACCGGGGGTGGTCCGGCATGTCGCCGGCGATCAGCCGGGGATGACGACCGGCCGGTCCGCCTCGACCTCGGCGTGGGCCCGGGCCCGGGCGGCCCCCACGAAGTCGCGGAACAGCGGATGGGGTCGGGTCGGCCGCGAGCGCAGCTCGGGGTGGAACTGTCCGCCCATGAAGAACGGGTGCCCCTCGAGCTCGATGATCTCGACGAGACGGCCGTCCGGCGAGAGCCCCGAGAAGACGAGCCCCCGTCCGGACAGGGCCTCGTGGTACGCCGGGTTGACCTCGTACCGGTGGCGGTGCCGCTCGTACACCACGGCCTCCCCGTACACCTCCGCGGCGCGGGTCCCCGGCACCACGTGGCAGGGCTGCGCCCCGAGCCGCATCGAGCCGCCCAGGTCGGTGACGTTCTTCTGCTCCGGGAGCAGGTCGATGACGGGATGCGGCGTGGCGGGGTCGAACTCGGAGGAGTTGGCGCCCTCCAGGCCGCACACGTTGCGAGCGAACTCGATCACCGCGCACTGGAGCCCCAGGCACAGGCCGAGGTAGGGCACGCCGTTCTCCCGCGCGTAGCGGACGGCGCCGAGCTTGCCCTCGATGCCGCGCCACCCGAACCCCCCGGGCACGACGATCCCGTCGATGCCCGCGAGCACCTCGGCAGCGTCGGTCTCCTCGAGGTCGTCGGAGGAGATCCACTCGATGTCGATCTCGGCGCCGTGGTGGAAGCCGCCGTGGCGCAGCGCCTCGATGACCGAGAGGTAGGCGTCGCGCAGGTTGATGTACTTGCCCACGATCGCCACCCGCACCGGGTCCTTCGCGGCATCGATCCGGTCCACGAGCAGGCGCCACTCGGTCAGGTCGGGCTCGATCTCGATGCGCAGGTGGCTCGCGATCTCGCGGTCGAGCCCCTCTCGGTGCAGGACGAGCGGGACGCGGTAGATGGAGTCGGCATCGGGCGCCGAGACCACGCCCGAGATCGGCACGTCGCACAGGAGGCTGATCTTCTCCTTCAGATGCCGGCCGATGGCCCGGTCGGATCGGCACACGATCGCGTCGGGCTGCAGGCCGAGCGAGCGCAGCTCCTTCACCGAGTGCTGCGTGGGCTTGGTCTTCAGCTCGCCGGACGGACCGATGAACGGCATCAGGCTGACGTGCACGAACGCGCAGCGATCCCGGCCGACCTCGTTGCGCAGCTGGCGGATGGCCTCCAGGAACGGCAGGGACTCGATGTCGCCCACCGTGCCGCCGACCTCGACGACGACGAGGTCCGCGTTCTCCGCCATGGCGTGGTTGCGGATCCGCTCCTTGATCTCGTCGGTCACGTGCGGGATGACCTGCACGGTCTTGCCCAGGTAGTCGCCCCGGCGCTCCTTGGAGATCACGGCGCTGTACACGGCGCCGGTGGTGAGGTTGGAGCCGCGGTGCAGGTTCTCGTCCGTGAAGCGCTCGTAGTGGCCGAGGTCCAGGTCGGTCTCGGCGCCGTCGTCGAGCACGAAGACCTCGCCGTGCTCGAACGGGTTCATCGTCCCGGGGTCGACGTTGACGTAGGGGTCGAGCTTCTGGAGGGCGACCCGCAGTCCACGGGAACGGAAGAGGCGGCCGAGGGAGGCGGCGGTGATCCCCTTGCCGAGGCCCGAGGCCACGCCGCCCGTCACGAAGATGTACTTCGGCTCTTTTTGCACCTCGGGACGGCATCGTAGCAGAGGGGTGTGACGCTTCGGACCGATCGAGGCGAAAACTCGCCGCCGCGCACGGAATCGGTGACGTCAGGCGCGTCGGCCGAGGCCGTCGACGAACCGCAGCGTCGCCGAGCCCTCGATCACGCGGCTGAAGGACACGGTCTCGGCCACGACGTTGAGGACGACGGCGATCGCGGCGGCCACCGGCACCCACGGGTCGGGCAGCGTGAGGGCCAACGCCAGCCCCGCGCCGAAACCGAGAAGGTTGGAGCCGGCGTCCCCGAGCATGGCGCGCTCCCGCAGGTCGAGCGGCAGGATCGCGACCGCCCCGCCGAGCAGGCCGGCGACGGCCGGCGCCCGCATCAACGTTCCCCAGATCAGGAAGGCCGTCGCCGGCAGGACGAACGCCTTGAGCGCGCGACCCGGCCGAACGTCGAGCCCGTTCCAGACGTTGGCCGACGCGGCGATCAGAACGACCCCGGACAGGCCGGCGTAGGCCGGGCGCGAGCCCTGGAGCGTCACCACCACGACGGCCGCCCCCGTCGTCACGAGGACCTTGAGGATCCCGGTCGTCATCCGCCCGGCGGCGAGCGACCGGAGATGGTTGCGCAGGCCGCGCGGGCCAACGGGGACGAGGTCGTCCACGAGACCCGCGCCGAACACGAGGAGGCAGCCCGCCAGGGTCCCCCAGCCGGCCGCGTGGAGGTCCCCGGCGATCGCCCACAGCATGGTCGCCGCCGCGGCCGCCGCGGCCAGCGCCATCCCGAGCGTCCGAGGCACGAGCGCCCCTCGGTGGTTCGGCGCCGCCAGGCGGCCCCACGTCATCGGATCCCCACGGCACGGGGGACGACGGCCCGCAGGATGTCCCAGCCCTGCCGGCCACGGTGGGCGAAGCCCCGGACGTCGCGGAACGTGGGTCGGTGCTCGAGGGACGCCGAGACCTCGACGATGCGCAGCCCGGCCCGCGCGGCGTCGACCGTCATCGCGGTCTCGACCCCGAACCCCGCGGCCAGGGGCCGGACCGCCTCGAGCGCCTTCGCCGAGAGCGCCCGCTGGCCGGACAGCGGCTCGCGGACCTGCGGCCCGCCGAGGACCCGGATGGCGCGGGCCGCGGCGCGCTTCACGAGGCCGAACCCACCGCCCTGCCCCGGGGGGAACACGGCGATCGCGACGTCCACCTCCCCCAGCAGCACCGGCTCGAGCAGCACGCCGATCCGCGCGGCCGAGACCCCGAGATCGCCGTCCGCCAGGAGCCAGGCGTCGGGCGGCGGCTCGATCCGGCGGATCGCGGCCTCGAGGGCCCGGCCCTTGCCCCGGGTGCGTTCCAGTCGAAGCACGGCCGCTCCGGCGGCCAGGGCTCGGGGCGCCGTCTCGTCTCGCGAGCCGTCGTCGACCACGACCACCTCCGTGACGGACTCGAGCGACCGGAGCCCGGTGACCGTATCGCCGATCCGATCCGCCTCGTTCCGGGCCGCCACCAGGGCGACGATCCGCGTCACGGCAGCGGCGGCAGCGGCTCCGCCCCGTCCCGGATGCCGTACACCCCTCCGGTGCCCGTGGACAGGAGGTCGTCGATGCCGAGCACCAGAGCCGCGGCCCCCATGCTGAGATCCAGGTCGTCGACCGTGACGGTCCCGTCGGCCCCGAGGTCTCCCACGGCGGCCACGAAGGAGACCTCGGGCGGGGTCTCGGCCGACTCGCCGGCGGCCACGGAGACCCCGGCGACCGCGAGGTCGTGCACGAGCGGAACCGCGAACGGCTCGGAGGTCGGGGCCGCCGCCTCCGACGGGCCGCCGCCGAGGACGACCACGATCTGTCCCGGGACGCCGATCTCCTGGAGCGTGGCCTCGGTCACGTCGCTGTCGAGGAACCCCGCCGACAGCAGGCGGCTGAGAAGATCGTCCTCGGGAGCGACGCCGGTCGCGCCCGAGGACAGCCGGTCGGCCAGCCCCTGCGCCGCGAGCGACGGTAGGTCGCCCACGCCCGCCCCCGGCAGGCCGAGGATCTCCGCCAGCGAGGACTGCGTGTCGGGATCGTCGGCCGCCAGTCCCGCTCGCGCCGTGAGCACCGCCACCGCGTCCGCTCCGCTCCCCTCGAGCGCCTGCTGGGTCCGGCTCACCACGTCGTCGCCGACGCCCTCCTGCGTGACGATGACCACGGTTCGCCCCAGCAGCCGGTTCTCTGTGAGGCGCGCCAGCGCGGCATCGGCGAACGCCCCGAGCGAGGCGTTGGCGTCGCCCGCGGCCGCGAGCTCGGCGTCCTGGGCGTCGATCACCCCGCGCAGTCGGTCGGTGTTGTCCTGGAGCTGCCTGGTGAGCGCGGGATCGACGAAGGCGCTTCCGGCGAGCAGGCCCACCGCGAGCGCGAGGAAGACCGCGACGATCGTGACGATGTGATATCGGAACGGGATCACGGGAGCTCCTTCACCCCAACCCGGACAGCCACTGACGGAGCTGGTCGAAGAGCTGCGTCACGTACAGACGGAGCGGCGGCGAGACCACCACGACGGCGGCCATCGCCGCGATCGCCGCGCCGACGAGGAGCAGCGCGAGGCGCGTGCGGACGCTCGGCGAGTACACGCGCGAGACGCCCTTGGCGTCCATGAGGATCTCGCCCACGCGCAGACGCACCAGGAAGGTGCTGGCCATCCCCTCCCGACCCTTGTCGAGGAACTCCCGCAGGTTCCCATGGCTCCCCACCGCCACGATCGTCTCGGCGCCCTTCTCGTGGGCGAGCAGGAACGCCACGTCCTCGCTCGTCCCGGACGCCTCCACGACCCGGAAAGGGATCCCGAGCGCCTCCAGCCGAGCCCGCCCCGGCGCCTGACCGTCCTGGTACGCGTGCAGCAGGACCTCGGTGGGCCGGCGGCGGCGGAACCATCGGCGGCCCGCATCCATCGACAACCGAAGCGCATCATCCGACACGCTGTCCATGTCGCCCAGGATGAGGTCGGGCGTGTAGCCCGCCTCGATGAGCGCGTCGGCGCCGCCGTCCACGCCGAGCAGCACCGGGTGGACGTCCGAGATGTACGGGCCGAGCACGGCCAGGTCCTCTTTGTAGCCGTAGCCGCGGACGACCACGAGCACCGGCCGGCCGGTGAGGTCGCGGTCGAGCGCCGGGAGGCCGGAGCCTCCGAACAGGAGGTCCCGTTCGCGCTGCATGTAGTCGATCGTGTTGGTGGCGAAGCTCTCGAACCGCTCGGCGAGCGACAGGCGGGCCTGCGCCATCGCCTCGAGCACGGCGTCCTCGCTCTGCCGGATCCCCACGCCGGCCAGCCGGTCTCCGACGAGGATGCGGTCGCCCTCCAGGTGTACGGGGTCGCCCTCACGCACCTTGCGCAGGAGCAGCGGCCCCACGGTGTCGATCAGCGGCACGCCGGCCTGCACGAGCGTCAGCGGTCCGAGGTTGGGGTACCGCCCGCTGATCGAGCGCGCGGCGTTCACCACGCCGGCCACGCCCGCTTCCAGCAGCGCCTCGGCCGACAGGCGATCGAGATCCTCGTGGTCGATCACGGCGATCTCGCCGGGTTGGACGCGCTGCACGACGCGCTTCGTGCGCGCGTCGACGCGGGCGAGCCCCCGCTGCATCCTCGGACGCCGTAGGGGTCGCCGGAGCAGGCTCCTGGATCTCGATGCCGTCGGATGCCCTCCTGGTCCGGCGCGCCGGGACCGCGGCGGCGCAGCGGCTCCCCGGCCGGCGCCCAAGCGTATCCCAAACCGGCGACTCCCCCGCCGGTGCCTCAGCGCGCCGCTTTCGACCGGCCGGCCTCGGCGAGCAGCTCCTCGGCGTGGGTCGCCGCGGCCTCGCTCCCCGGCAGCCCGGCGAGCATCCGGGTGAGCTCCTCCACGCGTCCGGCCTCGTCGAGCACGGAGACGCTCGCCGTTCCCGTCTCCTTGGCGACCCGGATGTGGCGATCGGCGAACGAGGCGATCTGCGGCAGGTGGGTGACGACCAGGACCTGGCGGGACCGCGCCAACGCCGCGAGGCGGCGCCCCACCGCCACACCGGCCCGGCCGCCGATCCCGGCGTCGACCTCGTCGAAGACGAGCGTCGGCACGTCGTCCAGGTCGACGAGCACGCTCCGGCACGCCAGCATCGTGCGGGAGAGCTCGCCGCCCGACGCCACCTTGGCGAAGGGCAGCCGAGGCTGGCCGGCCCCGCCGGCGAAGCCGAGCTCGACGCGCTCCGCCCCGGCGGCGGTGATCTCGCCGAAGGGCACGAGGGTCACCTCCACCTCGGCGCCCTCCATCCCCAGCTCCCGCAGCTCCGCCTCGAGCGCACTCCCCAGCCGCGGCCCGGCCTCGCCACGGCCGAGCGACACGGCCTCGGCCAGCGAGCGGACCCGCTCGTCCCGCTCGGCCGCCTCCTCCTCGAGCCGCTCGCGCTCGCGCTCCGCCCCGGCCAGGACCTCGGCCCGGACCCTGGCCTGCGCCAGGAAGGCCTGGACCTCCTCCTCGTCCGCCCCGTACTTGCGCAGGAGACCCTTCAGGGCGGCGACGCGCTCCCGGACCTCCTCCAGACGGGCGGGATCGCGCTCCAGACGCTCGTGGTAGGCGCGGACGTCGTGGGCCAGGTCGACCGCCGCGGCGGCGAGCTCGACCGCCCGCTCGGCGAGCTCGGCCCCGCCCCGATCGAGCTCGGCGATCGCGCGGAGCTCGGCGCCGGCCGATCGCAGGGCGTCGGCGGCCGCGCCGTCCGCACCCAGCGCCGCCTCCGCGGCCGCGGCTCGTTCCAGGAGCCGCTCGGCGTGCGCGAGGCGAGCCTCCTCCAGCTCGAGCTGGGCGATCTCACCCGCCCGCGGGGCGGCCGTCTCGATCTCGCGGACCTGATGGCCGAGGAGGTCGAGCTCGCGCTCGCGTTCGCGTTCCCGCTCGGCCAGCGCGGCGAGCTCCGCCCGCACCGCGCGCAGACCCTCGTGCTCCTGTTGGAGCGACGCGACGGCCGCGCCGTGCCGGACCCCGGCGAACCGGTCGAGGAAGGCCGTCTGCGCGGTCGAGGACAGCAGGCGCGTCCCCTCGTGCTGTCCGTGCATCTCGACGAGGCCCTCGCCCACGGCCGCGAGCGCCGACACCGGGGCGATCTGCCCGCCGATCCGCGCCGCGCTCCGGCCATCCGCCGACACCGAGCGCGCCAGCACGAGCTCGCCATCCTCCGCCCACGCCTCGGCGGCCGGGCGCCGGGTGGCGTCGAAGCCGGCCTCCACGCGGGCGGCGCTCGCGCCCGAGCGAACGAGCGACGCCGAGGCCCGCCGGCCGAGCGCCAGCGCCAGTCCCACCGTCACCATCGTCTTGCCGGCTCCCGTTTCGCCGGTGAGCACGTTCAGGCCGGGGTGGAGCTCGAGCTCGAGGTCCTCGATCACCCCGAGGCCGCTGATGTGCAGCTCGCGGAGCACTAGCCGTGGACCCCGGACGGCGCCACTACGACTTGCCCTCGCGCTCCCCGTCCCGGCCCGGGAGGCCGAACTTGCTCCGCACGAGCTCGAAGAACGCCGGGGCGTCTTCGCGCCGGACGAAGCGGGCCGGGCGGGGCGCCGCCCCGATCCGCACGCTCGAGCCCACGGGCAGCTCGAGGCTCTCCCGACCGTCGGCCGAGAGCAGCCCCGCTTCCTCACCGAGCACCTCCAGCGTGACGCGGTCGGTTGGCGCGAGGACGAGCGAGCGGTCGAACACCATGTGCGCGGCGATCGGCGTGACGACGATGCAGGGCACCCTCGGCGACACGATGGGTCCGCCGGCCGAGAACGAGTACGCGGTCGAGCCCGTCGGGGTGGCCGCGATGACGCCGTCGGCCGAGAAGGTCGTCACGTAGGCGTTCCCGACGAACACCGCGAGCCGGATCAGCCGGTGCCGGGCGCTCTTCTCCACGATCACCTCGTTCAGCGCCCACTGCGGGGCGAACGTCGCGCCCTCCGGCTCGGCCACGACGGCCAGGCGGTCGTCGATCCGCGCCGCCCCGGACAGCATCCGTGCCAGCACGGCCGGGGCCTCGTCCGGCTCGACCTCCGTGAGGAACCCCATGCGGCCCACCTTCACGCCGAGCACGGGCACGTCGCCCCGCGAGGCGAGGTGTGCGGCGCGCAGGAACGTGCCGTCGCCTCCGACGGAGACGACCAGGTCGAGGCCCTCCACGAAGGCGCGGGCCGCGGCCTCGTCCTCCGTGCGGGCGCCGTCCGAGTGGCGGACCGCCACCTCGCGCTCACCGAGCCACCGCTCCAGCTCCCTCGCGGCGTCGATGGCCGCCGTCCGTCCCGGGTGGACGACGAACCCCACCCGGTTCACGAGCCGGCTCCGATCGCTCGACCTTCGGCGATCGCGGCCTCGACATCGGGTCGCCCGGACGAGCCGCCCTTCGTGGCGTGCAGCGGGAACTCAACGTTGCCCGCCGGCCCCGGCAGCGGCGACGCCATCACAGCGCGAGCGGAGATGCCGACCGCCTCGCACGCCTCGATGACGCCGACGATGGCCACGCGCCAGACCTCCGCCTCCCGCACCACCCCACCCCGTCCCACCCCGTCCGGTCCCGCCTCGAACTGCGGCTTCACCAGGAGGACGTGCTCCGACCCGGCGGCCGCGACCGCCACGAGCGCTGGGACCACCGCGCGCAGCGAGATGAACGAGAGGTCGGCGACCACCAGGTCCGGAGCGTACGGCAGGTGCGCCGCCGTGAGCTCGCGTGCGTTCGTTCGCTCCAGCACGGTCACGCGCTCGTCGGTCCTGATCGTCCAGGCGAGCTGCCCGTAGCCGACGTCGACGGCCACGACGTGCGCGGCACCCCGCTGCAGGAGGCAATCCGTGAACCCGCCCGTCGAGGCGCCGGCGTCGAGGCATCGCCGTCCGGCGGCGTCGACGCCGAATCGGTCGAGCGCCGCCTCGAGCTTGTCTCCTCCCCGCGACACGAACCGCCGAGCCGGCCCCACGAGCTCGAGGGGGTCGGCCGGGTCCACGAGGGTCGACGGCTTCTCCGCCTGGCGGCCCCGGACGACGACCTTGCCGTCCAGGACGGCGACCCGCGCCTCCGCGCGCGAGCGGGCGAGGCCGCGCCGCACGAGCTCGGCGTCGAGCCGGCGGCGCGCCACGATGTCGGTCAGGCGCCGGCCGGCGCGTCGGCCCCGGTCGAGGACGCCGCCGCCCCCTCCGCCACCGATGCCGGGGCTCGCGTGGCCGTCGAGCGCTTGGCCGCGGGACGCTTTGCGGCACTGGGTTTGGCGGCGGCCGGACGCTTGGCGGCGGGTCGCTTGGCCGGCGTCGACGGGGCCGGTGCGGCCTCCGCCTTCTCGAGCTGGCGGACGCGTCGGCGCAGCGCGTCGACCTCGTCGCGCGAGGCCACCCCGACCTGCTTGAGCTGGGTCCGCACCTCCGTCCGGACGAGCTCGCCGAGCCGCTCCCGGTTCTTGTTCGACCACTCCATCAGGTCCTGGGCGGCCTTGCCGATCTGCTCCTTGCCCTGACCCTGCAGGAGGGACGAGGCGAGCTCGCGAGCCTTCTTCGGCGAGAGCTTGCCGATCGCCGCCTCCATGTACCGGCGGACCTCGTTGACGACCATGGGGACTCCTTCGTCGCGCACTGCGACGCCAGGATACCGCCGGGGTACGCTCCCCGGATGTCGCCCGGCTCGCAGGCGATCCCGTGATCCCGATCAAGGACGCCAACCCCACCAGCCGCGTCCCGATCGTGACCCTCGCCCTCATCGCGGCGAACGTGGCCGTGTTCCTGCTCTGGCAGCCGTCGTTCGGCACCTCGACCGAACAGCAGGACTTCTACTTCTGCCATGCGGAGATCTCGTTCGAGGTGACGCACCAGGAGAACCTGGCCCAGGGCGGCCCCGAGGCCAGCCGGGCGATCGACGAGGCGTTCGGACAGCCCGGCGCCGGCGACTTCGTTCAGGGCAGGATGCGGCAGCTCTGCCCCGACAAGAGCTGGCTGCTCTCGATCTTCGTGGCGATGTTCCTGCACGGGAGCTGGCTCCACATCGGGGGCAACATGCTCTTCCTTTGGGTGTTCGGCAACAACGTCGAGGATCGCCTCGGGTACCTCGTCTATCCGCTCTTCTACGTGATGGGCGGCCTCGCCGCTGCCGGGCTGCAGATCGCGTTCGCCCCGAACTCCACGGTCCCGAGCCTCGGGGCGTCCGGCGCGATCGGCGCCGTCTTGGGAGCGTACGCGGTGCTGTTCCCCAACGCCCGGGTCACCACGCTGGTCATCTTCTTCTTCATCACCGTGGTCCAGATCCGCGCCGTCTTCGTGCTCGTGGGGTGGTTCGTCCTGCAGCTCCTGAGCGGCGCCGGCCAGCTCGGCACGAACGTGAACGGCGGCGTCGCCTACTGGGCACACGTGGGCGGGTTCGCGTTCGGGGCGGTGGTGGCGTGGGTGTTCCATCGCCCCCGGGGCCGACGGTCGACGCTCTACGGCGTGCCGCGCCGGCCCGACACGCCCTGAGCCTCGCCGTCCACGAGCGCCCGGAGGTCCTCGGCCACGAACGTCGGTCTGGGCTGTGAGGCCGCCGCGTCCTCTGGGGTCGAGACGCCGGTCAGGACGAGCAGCGAGTCCCAGCCCATCCCCGCGGCCCCCGCGATGTCCGTGTCGATCCGATCCCCGATCACGAGCGGCGTCGAGGCGTTCGCGCGATCGCGGGCGGCCTCGAACAGCGGAGCGAACGGCTTGCCCACGACCTCCGCCGCCGCTCCCGTCGTCTCCGTGATCACCGCCAACAGGGCGCCGGCCCCGGGCCACACGGCGCCGGCGGCCGGGAAGGACCGGTCGGGGTTGGTCGCCACCAGCTTCGCCCCCCGCTCAACGAGCACACACGCCGTGCGGAGCTTCGCGTACGTGACCTCGAGGTCCACGCCGACGACCACGACGTCGACCCGATCGGGCTCGCCGCCCCGGACCTCGATCCCGGCGTCGGCGAGCGCCGTGCGGATGCCGTCCTGCCCCACCACGAAGGCGGTGCCGCCACCGCGGGCGGCGAGCAGGTCTGCCGTGGCGAGCGCGGACGTGACGACCTCGAAGGGGCGGGCCTCGATCCCCATGCCGGTGAGCTTGGCCGCAACCTGCTCCGGCGTGCGCGAGGAGTTGTTCGTCAGGAAGATCGGTCGGAGCTCCGCCGTCCGGAGCGCCGCCATCGCCTCGACGGCGTGCGGGACCGGGAGCTCTCCCCGATACAGCACCCCGTCCAGGTCGAACAGGAGGACGTCGTACCGCTCGGCCAGCATCAGCCGGCGAGACGGGCGAGCGCGCGCTCGTAGTGCTCGACACCGGGGCGCATGGCGATGGCGAGCTTCAGGTGGCCGATCGCCCGGGAGCGCTCTCCGGTGCGCGCGCACGCCAGGGCCAGCCCGAAGCGGGCGTAGTCGCTGGCGGGGTCGAGCTGGACCGCCTTGGCGAACTCACGGCGCGCGGCGTGCGTGCGCCCGGCCATGAACAGGGCGCGCCCGAGGGCCTCGCGGATCGAGGCCTTGTCCGGCTCGAGCAGCTTGACCCGGCCCAGGAGCAGCGCGGCCTGGTGGGGATGGCCGCCGGTGAGGAAGCCGACGCCCCGCGAGAAGAGCTCGTACGCGGTCTCCCTCTCGTGCTCGGGTCGCCTGCTATACATGGTCGATGCCTCGCATCTCGCCCTTCGTCGGCCTGTGCTTCGATCCGTCGCGGGTCGGATCCCTCGAGCGCGTGACCGCACCACCTTACGACGTGATCTCCGAACGGGAGCATGCCAGGCTCCTCGCCGCGAGCCCCTACAACGTGATCCGTCTCGATCTCGGCCGGGAGCCCGGTGGCGACGGCGCGGAGCGGTACGCGAACGCGGCGCAGGACCTCGCGGAATGGCGCTCGAGCGGCGTGTTGGCACCCACCGGCATGCCGTCGTACTTCCCGTACGAGATGCGCTTCTCGCTGCACGGCCGCCGGCGCCGCGTGCGCGGCCTCGTCTGCGCGGTCGAGCTTCAGGACTGGGGCGGGGAGATCCTGCCGCACGAACACGTCATGGCCGCGCCCGTCGAGGACCGCCTGCGCCTGGTCCGCGCGACCGGGGCGAACCTCTCGAGCGTCTACGCCGTCTTCGTGGGGCCGAACCGGCCGCTCGGGGCCTGGCTCGAGGAGCGCACCTCGGCCGAGCCCGTGGCCGCCATGGTGGACCCGGACGGCGTGGAGCACCTGCTGTGGCGGGCGCCGGCCGATCCCGACGTGGCGGGATGGCTCCAGGGCGAGTCCCTCATGATCGCCGACGGCCACCATCGGTACACGACCGCGCTTCGGTACCGCGACGAGATGCGCGCCGCCCGCGGGCCGGGGCCGTGGGACTCGTCGATGATGCTGGTCGTCGACGCCGCCCTCGAGGACCCACCGGTGCTCCCCTACCACCGCGTCCAGCGCTCGGGGCCCGTGCCCGGCGAGGGCGTCCGCGTCAGGGACCTGGAGGAGGTGCTGGAGTCCGTCGACGACGGCAAGGTCCGGTTGGGGATCGCGACGCACGAGGACGGAGCGCTCGTGCACCGGCTTCTCGAGCTCGACGGCGGACCCCCCACCGTGTGCCGGCTCCACGAGGACATCCTGGCCGGGCTCGACGCCGAGCTCTGGTACACGCCCGACGCCGTGGCCGCGGAGGAGGCCGTGCGTGCCGGCGAGGCGGTCGCCGCCTACCTCCTGGCGCCGACCAACTCGGCGACCATCCGAACGGTCGTGGACGCCGGCGCTCGACTCCCCCGCAAGTCCACGTTCTTCTGGCCCAAGCCCCGCACGGGCCTGGTGTTCCGCCCGCACGACCTGGCCTGACGGGGCCTACTCCTCCTCGGGACGCACCAGCTTCTTGATCCCCGAGGCGACGACCTCGGTGAGGCTCCGGGCCCCGGCTCCGCTCCGGTAGAACCGCCGCACGAGCTGGCCGTAGACGAGCACGTCGTCCCCCTTGGCGAGGCCCTTCAACGCGCGCTTGCCGACGTCCCGATGCCAGGCGGCGACGGGGAGAGGGAGGAGGCGTCTGCCCGCTTCCGGAACGGAGAGCCGGAGCTCGGTGACCTCGTCGCCCGACGGCATCCGGCGCTCGACCGGTTCGGCCGCGACCCTGCCGGCGAGCACGACGACGTTGACCGCCACCACGTTGCTCACTCCGATCCCCCCTTCCGGCGCGAAGCTAGCAGCCGCTACCGACACGCCCGTCTACACTCGGCGTCCCGTGGAGCCCATCGTCACCCAGATCGCGCCCGGCCTCTCGGCGATCGACACCTTCTACGCCGGTCGCGAGCGCTACACCGCTGCGTACCTGCTCGCGGCGCGGGAGCCGGCGATCGTCGAGACCGGCCCCACGACCTCGCACGACCACGTCGTGGCCGGGCTCGAGCGGCTGGGGATCGGCCCCGAGGATCTCGCGCACGTGGTGGTGACCCACATCCACCTCGACCACGCGGGCGGCGTCGGGGCGATGTGCGACCGCTACCCGCGGGCCACGGTGTGGGTCCACGAGCGCGGCGCCCGCCACCTCGCCGAGCCGGGCCGGCTCGTCGCGAGCGCCACGTCCATCTACGGGCCGACCCAGATGGAGAGGCTCTTCGGACGCGTCGACCCCGTTCCGGCGCACCGGATCCGGAGCCTGGCCGACGGCGACGTCGTCGATCTGGGAGGGCGGTCCCTCACCGCGGCTTCCACCCCGGGCCACGCCAAGCATCAGGTGGCGCTGGTGGACTCGGACACCGGAGCGGTGTTCACGGGAGACGCCCTCGGCATCCATCCTCCGGATCTGCGCGTGCTCCGGCCCGCCACGCCGCCGCCCGACTACGACCTGGAACAGGCGCTCGAAAGCATCGAGCGGATCCGGGCGCTCGCCGGCGAGCTCCTGCTGTTCTCGCACTTCGGCCCGGTGCGCGAGGTCGACCGCATCTGCGACCTGGCGGTCGAGCGGTTCCGGGGGTGGACCGAGGCGGTGCGGCGGGCCATGGAGCACACGGACGACCTCGACGAGATCGTCGCCTCGCTCGAGGCCGAGTCGCGGCGCGACGTCGAGACCGGCGCCGAGGCCTCGATCGACCTGGACCGATTCGAGATCCTGTCGAGCGTGCGCATGAACGCGATGGGCATCGTGCGCTACTGGCGGCAGCGGCGGGAGGCCGCCGCCGGTCAGGAGAGCTGAGCGAGGCGCTCCGCGACGTCGTAGGCCGCGGCGTCGTGCCGCAGGATCTTGCGGAACTCCCGGACCGCCTCCTGGGGGCGACCGGCCTTGGCCAGGATGTCGCCGGTCACGTACCACACCCGGATCACCTCGGGGCGCGACACGTCGTCATGCGTCCGGATCCGCCGGAGCAGCCCGAGCGCCTGGTCGAACTTGGACTGGTCGGCGAGGGCGCTGGCCGCGACGATGACGGCTTCGGTCCTGGCCGACAGGGGCACGCCCCGCGCGGACAGGGCCTCCTCCGCCAGCGGGACGGCCCGGTCCGGACGCCCCACGAACCGCAGGCAGTCCGCGATGATGTGGTTCTGGTCGGCCCGGCCGGACATCCGGCGATACGCCTGCATCTCCGTCAGCGCCTCGCGGTAGCGGTCGAGCCCGTACAGGGCCAGGCCCAGCACCTCGCGGACGGCGGCCGAGCGGGGGGCCAGGTCCTTGGCCTTCTGTGCCTCGGCCGCGGCGCCGCGGGCGTCGTCGCGCTCCAGGAGCTCGGCCGCCCGCTCCAGGCGGGCGATCGCCGCCTCGGCCTGGTTGGCCCGCGCGGTCTGGCGGAGCTCCGACACCACCTCTGCGGGCAGGGCGGACCGCCGGCGAGCCCGGGACGGGCCGTGCGGACCGGGCTTGGATCGGAAGGCCTTGGGCATCGGACGGCCAGCGTACCCGGCGCGGCGCGGGGAACCCCGGAAACGCAGAAGAGCCGCCCCGAAGGGCGGCTCTTCTGAACGATGTCCCGGCGGCGACCTACTCTCCCACCCAGTTGCCCGGGCAGTACCATCGGCGCTGGAGGGCTTAACTTCCGGGTTCGAGATGGGACCGGGTGTTTCCCCTCCGCCATGACCACCGAAACGGAGCTTCCCGATCGCTCGGGACGTCCGATTGGGGGCGCGGCCCCCGAGCAGAGCTCGGGAACTGCGATAGCGAGCGCGAGCAATAGTCAAGCCCTCGGCCTATTAGTACCGGTCGGCTCAACGCGTTACCGCGCGTACACCTCCGGCCTATCAACCTCGTAGTCTGCGAGGGGCCTTACCAGGTTGACCCTGTGGGAGACCTCATCTAGGGGCGAGTTTCGCACTTAGATGCTTTCAGCGCTTATCTCTTCCGAACGTGGCTAACCAGCCATGCCGCTGGCGCGACAACTGGCACACCAGAGGTCCGTCCGCCCCGGTCCTCTCGTACTAGGGGCAGCTCCCCGCAAGTCTCCTACGCCCACGACGGATAGGGACCGAACTGTCTCACGACGTTCTAAACCCAGCTCGCGTGCCTCTTTAACGGGCGAACAGCCCGACCCTTGGGACCTGCTCCAGCCCCAGGATGAGACGAGCCGACATCGAGGTGCCAAACCGCTCCGTCGATATGGACTCTTGGGAGCGATCAGCCTGTTATCCCCGGGGTACCTTTTAGCCGATGAGCGACGGCCCTTCCACATGGCGCCGTCGGATCACTAGGCCCTGCTTTCGCACCTGCTCGACCCGTCGGTCTCGCAGTCAAGCTCCCTTGTGCCCTTGCACTCGACGCCTGATTGCCAACCAGGCTGAGGGAACCTTTGGGCGCCTCCGTTACTGTTTAGGAGGCGACCGCCCCAGTCAAACTGCCCACCAGGCGCTGTCCCCGACCCGGATCACGGGCCAAGGTTAGAGTCCCAACACGTGAAGGGCGGTATTTCAAGGTTGGCTCCACCCGGACCGGAGTCCGAGCTTCACAGCCTCCCGCCTATCCTACGCAACACATGCCAGAACCCAACACCAAGCTGCAGTAAAGGTCCCGGGGTCTTTCCGTCCTGTCGCGGGTAACGAGCATCTTTACTCGTACTGCAATTTCGCCGAGTCCCCGGTTGAGACAGTGCCCAAGTCGTTACGCCATTCGTGCAGGTCGGAACTTACCCGACAAGGAATTTCGCTACCTTAGGACCGTTATAGTTACGGCCGCCGTTTACTGGCGCTTAGGTTCAAAGCTTCGCCTCCCGAAGGAAGCTGACCTCTCCCCGTAACGTTCCAGCACCGGGCAGGCGTCAGTCCGTATACGTCGTCTTACGACTTTGCACGGACCTGTGTTTTTAGTAAACAGTCGCTTGGGCCTGGTTTGTGCCACCACATCGAGCTCCGGCCGCGAGGGCCTTCACCCTACCGTGGTCCTCCTTCTCCCGAAGTTACGGAGGCAATTTGCCGAGTTCCTTAACCAGGGTTCTCTCGATCGCCTGAGTATTCTCTACTTGCCCACCTGAGTCGGTTTGGGGTACGGGCACCTCACTCGCTCGCTAGAGGCTTTTCTCGGCAGCATGGGATCAGTCGCTTCGCCTGAGACGGCTCGGCATCGTGCCTCAGGGTTGACGGCCCTCCGGATTTGCCTGGAAGGCCCCCCTACGCACTTGCCCCACGACGACCATCGCGTGGGTCGACCTACCCTCCTGCGTCCCCCCTTCGCTTCCCTAGTACCGAGCGGGTCGGTAGCCCCCGAAGGGGTTCCCTTAGCAGCTCGGATTCGGGATGGGCGCGGATGAGGTGGTACTGGAATATCAACCAGTCGTCCATCGGCTACGCCTCTCGGCCTCGCCTTAGGTCCCGACTAACCCTGGGCGGATGAACCTTCCCCAGGAACCCTTGGGCATTCGGCGGACGGGCTCCTCCCCCGTCTTTCGCTACTCATGCCGGCATTCTCACTTCTCGCGCGTCCACCGCTGGGTTACCCCGCCGCTTCACTCGCGCGAGAACGCTCCCCTACCGATCCCTCGGCCTGGACCGTGGAGGCCTCCCTCCACGGCCGAGCCATCTGAGGAATCCCGCAGCTTCGGTGTCGTGCTTGAGCCCCGATACATCATCGGCGCAGGACCACTTGACCAGTGAGCTATTACGCACTCTTTCAAGGATGGCTGCTTCTGAGCCAACCTCCTGGTTGTCTGGGCGATCCCACATCCTTTCCCACTTAGCACGAACTTCGGGACCTTAGCTGGCGGTCTGGGTTGTTTCCCTTTTGGCTACGGAGCTTAGCCCCCGCAGCCTCACTCCCGGACTCTTGAGCATCGGCATTCGGAGTTTGACTGAGGTCGGTAAGCTTGTGGGCCCCCTAGCCCAATCAGTGCTCTACCTCCGATGCTGAACGTCCGAGGCTGCCCCTAAAGGCATTTCGGGGAGAACCAGCTATCACCGGGTTTGATTGGCCTTTCACCCCTACCCACAGGTCATCCCCCAGGTTTTCAACCCTGGTGGGTTCGGCCCTTCACGAGGTCTTACCCTCGCTTCAGCCTGCCCATGGGTAGATCACCCGGCTTCGGGTCTAGAGCGTGCGACTGTGCGCCCCATGCAGACTCGCTTTCGCTTCGGCTTCGTCAGAAGACTTAACCTTGCCGCACACCGCTAACTCGCCGGCTCATTCTTCAAAAGGCACGCCGTCACTCGAACTGGTCACCCAGCTCGAGCTCCGACAGCTTGTAGGCTCACGGTTTCAGGTGCTATTTCACTCCCCTCCCGGGGTGCTTTTCACCTTTCCCTCACGGTACTGGTTCACTATCGGTCGCCAGGGAGTGCTTAGCCTTAGGGGGTGGTCCCCCCAGATTCGCGCGGGATTTCAGGGGTCCCGCGCTACTCGGGAACACTGCTAGGAGGTCGGTCGCGTTTCGACTACAGGGCTGTTACCTTCTGCGGCGGCCCGTTCCATGGCCTTCGTCTACGTGCCGACTTTGTAACTCCTCGATCCCGCCGGTGCGGGATCACGCAGGTCCCACGACCCCGAAACGGCAACGCCACCGGGCTGTCACACCGTCTCGGTTTAGGCTCTTCCCCGTTCGCTCGCCGCTACTAGGGGAGTCGCGGTTGCTTTCTCTTCCTCGCCCTACTGAGATGTTTCACTTCGGGCGGTTCCCTCCTCAGGCCCTATGGATTCAGACCTGGGTGACCGGGCATGACCCCGGCCGGGTTTCCCCATTCGGACATCTCCGGATCTCAGCCTTCTCGGCGGCTCCCCGAAGCTTTTCGCAGCCAGACGCGTCCTTCATCGGCTCCTGGCGCCAAGGCATCCACCGTAAGCCCTTAGTAACTTGACTGTAGATGCTCGCGCTCGCTATCGAGTTCTCAAGGTGCCCGGGAGCTCGCACCCCCAGAGCTGAACAGTGTGCCCGGCCGGCTCCCCCGGGTCGCCTCGCCGTTCGCCCCCTGAGGGGGTACTAGCGCGAGGGCGATCCGAGCTCGCCCGCCGAATAGCCAGTGCACCGACCTGGAGTCTCCGAGGCCGACCGAACGGCCGGCCTCGGGGTGCCAAGTGGCTCCTTAGAAAGGAGGTGATCCAGCCGCACCTTCCGGTACGGCTACCTTGTTACGACTTCACCCCAATCGCGAGCCCCACCTTCGACGGCTCCCTCCCCAAGGGGTTGGGCCACCGGCTTCGGGTGTTGCCCACTTTCGTGGTGTGACGGGCGGTGTGTACAAGGCCCGGGAACGTATTCACCGCAGCATTGCTGATCTGCGATTACTAGCGACTCCGACTTCACGGGGTCGGGTTGCAGACCCCGATCCGAACTGAGCGCGGCTTTTTGGGATTCGCTCCCCCTTGCGGGATTGCAGCCCTTTGTACCGCGCATTGTAGCATGCGTGCAGCCCTGGACATAAGGGGCATGATGACTTGACGTCATCCCCACCTTCCTCCGGTTTGGCACCGGCAGTCTCCCCAGAGTTCCCGGCTTTACCCGCTGGCAACTGAGGACAAGGGTTGCGCTCGTTGCGCCACTTAAGGCAACACCTCACGGCACGAGCTGACGACAGCCATGCACCACCTGTGCAGGCTCCGTAGAGCTCCGGCTTTCACCGGCTTCACCCTGCATGTCAAGCCCAGGTAAGGTTCTTCGCGTCGCATCGAATTAAGCCGCATGCTCCGCCGCTTGTGCGGGCCCCCGTCAATTCCTTTGAGTTTTAGCCTTGCGGCCGTACTCCCCAGGCGGGGTGCTTAATGCGTTAGCTTCGGCACGGACGGGGTCGATGTCCGCCCACACCTAGCACCCAACGTTTACGGCTAGGACTACCAGGGTATCTAATCCTGTTCGCTCCCCTAGCTTTCGCGCATCAGCGTCAGGCAAGGCCCAGAGATCCGCCTTCGCCACCGGTGTTCCTCCTGATATCTGCGCATTTCACCGCTACACCAGGAATTCCGATCTCCCCTACCTGCCTCCAGCCCGGAAGTATCGGACGCAGTCCTGGGGTTGAGCCCCAGGATTTCACAACCGACTTTCCGGGCCGCCTACGCGCGCTTTACGCCCAATGAATCCGGACAACGCTCGTCCCCTACGTGTTACCGCGGCTGCTGGCACGTAGTTAGCCGGGACTTCTTCTCCAGGTACCGTCACTTTCGCTTCGTCCCTGGCGAAAGGGGTTTACGACCCGAGGGCCTTCATCCCCCACGCGGCGTCGCTGCGTCACGCTTTCGCGCATTAGCGCAAGATTCCCCACTGCTGCCTCCCGTAGGAGTCTGGGCCGTGTCTCAGTCCCAGTGTGGCTGGTCGTCCTCTCAGACCAGCTACCCGTCGTCGCCTTGGTGGGCCGTTACCCCGCCAACAAGCTGATAGGCCGCGGGCCCCTCCCGGACCGTCGGAGCTTTCCCGGCGCGACCATGTGATCGCGCCGGAGTATCCGGTATTAGCCCAGGTTTCCTTGGGTTATCCCGGTGTCCGGGGCAGGTTGCCCACGTGGTACTCACCCGTTCGCCGCTCTCCCCCCGGAAGGGTTACCCCTCCCGAGGTTCCCGCTCGACTTGCATGTGTTAGGCACGCCGCCAGCGTTCGTCCTGAGCCAGGATCAAACTCTCCGTAGAGAACCGTCGATCCGGCCGGATGGCCGGCTTGGGTTCGGTGTTGGAAAGTCGGCTCCGCCGGGTAGCACCCCCGGCTCGGCCTCCTGTGATTCGGTTTCGTACGACCGTCTGCTGCCAGGCACGGCGAACCGCGCCTCCCAGCCGACGGGGAAACGCACTGGCTTTTGGCACACTGTTCAGTTCTCAAGGTGCGTGCAGCGGCCCACGATGGAGGTGGACTCCAAAGGAAGGGTCGCGCCGACTGCTCATAGTAGGCATCCCGCGAGGCTGCGTCAACCGTGCTGCCAGCGGGCTCCGAGGGCGCCCCGCTCCGAACGGCCGGCCACCCCCCTCGCGGCCCCGCGAGGGGGGTGGCCGAAGCCCTCCCCCCTCGCGGTCCGCCTCGTGCTCAGGCCTCGTCCGTCAGGTTCGACCAGAGGGCCGCCTGGCCGACGAAGAGCCACTCGCGCTCCGCGTCCCCCCGGGAGAACGGGTTCGTCGCGAGCGCGGCGTACCGGCTCCCCACGGTGGTGTCCCCGTGGAGCGCCATCGGGGCCCCGGCCGCCGCCGGGTTCCGGTCGAGCCACAGGCCCGCCACGAACATCGCCGTCGTGTCGGGGAGGTACTGACCGTCCACCGACGCGCTCGTCGGCACCGCCGAGAAGAACGTCACGTTCGACGGCAGGTACAGGTAGTCCTGGGCGGTGAATCCTCCGGTGAGCGGACCGTTCAGTCCCACGTTGTCCCACCTCGCGATGCCGCCTCCCGCGGAATCGCTCGTCTGCGTGAGCGGGGTCGTGACGAGCCCCGCGCCGGTCAGGAAGTTGAAGTTGTTCCCCGACTGGCTGGTTCCGATGTACCCACCGCCACGGGCGAAGAAGGCCTGCAGTCGGTCCCTCGCGACGGTGTTGGCGACGGAGGGGTAGTTCTGGCCGGCGTTGTAGATCACGTCGAAGCCGAGCAGGGGGTCGTCGGCGGCGTTCTGGAGCGAGTCGGTGCCGTTGACCGTCGAGACGAAGGCCGTGTCCGGTCCGAAGATCTGCTGCAGCGACCACATCGTGTCGTTCACCACGGGCGCCGAGCTGTTCACCAGGACCGCGACCTTCGGAGCCTCGTCGACTTGGGTGGTGGCCGGCTTCGGCCCCGTGTGCGGCTCGAACACGATCCCCGCGGCCTGGCCCGCGGTCCTGAGCGCAGCGACCGTGGCGGCGTCGGCGGGGAAGATCAGCGAGCCGGCCGGGCTGGCGCCCGAGACCTCGGCGATCTCCGCGTCGATGCCACTGCGGAGGAGATCAAGGACCGCACGAACCTCGGAGGGACCCCGGAGGGTCAGGGAGTACCAGGTCGGCTTTCCCTTCGAGCCCCCCACGCCCCCCGTCAGCGGGTTCGGCGTCGCCTGCGCCTGGGTGGTGGGGTTGAAGGAGGCGCTCCCCGCCGGGATCTCGACGACATCGGCCCCCCAGAGCTGCCCGTGGCTCCAGGCGCCCGGAGGAGCGTACAGCTGGCTGATCCGATCCGAGATGTCCTGGCCGGCATCGAGCGCCGTGAGGGCGAGTCCCCGGAAGGGCTGATCCATCCAGACGACGTACGAGCTCTTCGGGAACGTGATCCTCCCGGACTTCCAGTTGTAGGCCTGCTTGATGGTCTCGACCTGGATCCCGTTGTCGAGCAACCACTGCACCAGCCTGTTCGCCTCGGCATCGGACCGCTGGCCGGAACCGTCGAACGGGATCACGAAGGCCTTCGGATACGGAACCATCCAGTTGTGCTGATCCTCCGTGAAGCCGCGCGCCGCGATGTCGGGGTCGTCACAGCAGTCGGGACGGGCCGCGCCCGTGACGCCGCGGCGGAAGATCTCGAGCTGGTCGTGAAGGATCGGGTTGCGGTGCTCGATCCAGAAGGCGGCCGACGAGTAGAAGCCGACGTACTGGGCCCGCTTCGACCCGAAGCGTCCGTCGCAGCCCGCGCCGCTGCTGCACATCTCCAGGGTCGAGCTGTCGACGCCGTAGAAGGCCATGTAGGTCTGGGTGTAGAAGGGACCCCAGTCGTCCCACCCCTCGGCGTAGGCCGGGCCGACGGGCGGGGTGTCGTCCGCGTCCGCGTTCCACTGATTCACGGGACGGGTGATGCCCATGCCCACGGCGGCCAGCGCCGCCTCGTTCGCATCCAGCCTGGGCTGGTTCCACCGCACGAACAGGTCGTAGTCGATGCCGGGGTTGTGCGGCTTGGTCAGCCCATCGATCAGCGTCGGGTTCACGTACCCGTGCATCGCGAGGCCAACCGGAGCGAGCCACTGCTGCTGGCGCGCGATCTCGTTGCGGATCTCCGACTGGGACTGCACGAGCAGGTCGCGGTTCATATCGAAGCTGTTGCCGTTGGATCGTTGCCCGATGAACCGGCCGTCCGGGTTCTCCGTGGGGACCACGACCAGGATCGCGTGATCCAGCAGGCCGTCCACGGTCGAGTTGACGCCGTACGGCGTGGTGACCAGGTCCCGGATCACCTGCATGATGGCGTCGGTTCCCTCTTCCTCGTTCCCGTGGATGTTGGCCTCGATGAAGATCGGGATCTTGACCTCGTCCCCCCACTGCGCCAGCAACGCCTGCCCGGCCGTGGGGTCGGTCAGCATGATCGAGCGGAGCTGAACCCACCGGTCGTAGTCACGCTGCTGCTCGGGGGTCTCGAGGGCGTTGACCACCACCTCGTACTGATCGAATCCCAGAGCCGACTGCCCGATGACCGAGTAGGACATCCGGGTGGGGATGCCGGCGTTCGCCGCTTCGGTCTGGAACCCGTCGAGGGTGCATTGGATGGCCTCGAGCGGTATCAGGGCCAGCGGTGGTCCCTGCTGGTTCGCGATGTTCGATCCGGGAGCGGCGTCGGCGCACCACGCCTCGCCGTAGGTCGGGCCGAGGCCCGCGGAGATCGGGTTGCCGTCGAACGGCGGGGCGAGCTGGGCGCTCGCCGAGACCGGGACCATCAGCGCGGGGATCGCGAGCGCCAAGGCGGTCACGAGCGTCAACCAGGCCCTTGACGAGCGACTGACCGGTCGTTGCACGGAGCTACACCTCCCCTGTCGTGGACGAGCGCGAGCGGAGTGAGCGGTGACGACGGGGGGGACCTCGCCCCGCGCGGACCACCGGCCGCGAGGGGGCGGCGGGGTGCGCGGCAACGCGATGCACCACGGGCGGGTCCTTGGACGCGGACGAGGGCTATCCAAGCCGAATCCGACCCGTCCGGTCAAATTGCGATCGCCTCAGATGAGGCGCACGAACCTCCGGCGCCCCACCGCGAGCGTGGCGCCGCGAAGCTCCTCGATCGGCATCTCCAGCCCCGGGTCGGAGAAGGGCTCGCCGTCCAGGCTGACGCCCCGGCCCTCGATCTGCCGTCGGGCATCCCCGTTCGAGGCGGCGAGGCCGAGCAAGACCAGGAGGCGCGGGAGCCACACCCGCCCATCGACGATCGCGTCCGGCGGGACCCGGGCCTCCTCCACCTGGTCGGGGATCCGGTGCTCGCGGTGCACGGCGTCGAACCGCTCCTCGGCGCCCGCTCCGGCCCCGGGGCCGTGGTACAGGTCCACGACCTCCCGGGCCAGGCGCCGCTTCTCCGCCCAGGGATCGAGCGAGCCGTCGCCCAGACCCGCCTTCACGGCGGTCCACGCCTGCCGGTCGCCGAAGAAGTCCAGCGTGAGTCGCCGGTACTCCGGGATCAGCTCGTCGCGGACCCGGGTGAGCTTGCCGAACATCTCGTCCGGATCCTCGGTGATCCCGATGTAGTTGCCGAGGGACTGGCTCATCTTCTGCACGCCGTCGGTCCCCACGAGCAGGGGCATCGTCATCGCCACCTGGGGGCTCTGCCCATGCTCGCGCTGCAGGTCCCGGCCGAGCAGCAGGTTGAAGAGCTGGTCGCTGCCGCCGAGCTCCACGTCCGCCTCCACGGCGACCGAGTCCATCGCCTGCAACAGCGGGTAGAGGAACTCCATGATCGAGATGGGCCGGGTCTCCGCGTACCGTTTCGCGAAGTCGTCGCGCTCGAGCATCCGAGCCACCGTGGTCGAGGCCGTGAGCTTCAGGACCGCCTCCATGTCGAGCGGCTCGAGCCACTCGGAGTTGTGGCGGACCTCGGTCCGCTCGCGGTCCAGGATCAGCCAGAACTGGTCCAGGAGGCGGCCGGCGTACTCCAGGACCACGTCCTTGGGCAGGCGGGGACGCGTCTCGCTCCGTCCCGATGGATCCCCGACGCGCGCCGTGAAGTCTCCAACGATGAGCACCGCCACGTGTCCGGCGTCCTGGAACTGCCGGAGCTTGCGCAGGACGACGGCCCACCCCAGCGTCACCGCCGGGGCCGTGGGGTCCAGGCCGAGCTTCACCCGGAGGGGACGGCCCAGGGCCAGCTTCTCGTCGAACTCCCAGAGGGGGCGAGCGTCCGCCACCTCGGCGAGTAGTGTTTGGCGGTCGTCGGGACCCATGGGCGCCGCGATGCTAGCAGTGGGAACCTGGGCGGTCGTGCGAAGATGGAGGCCCATGGCCGGGCGTTCTCGCGCGACGTTCGTCGCGATGCTGGTGATCTGTGCCCTCGCGGCGGCCGGTTGCAACCTGCCCACGCTGCACGAGGCGCGCCAGGAGGCCGCCGCCCTCCCCCAGACCTCGTTCCTGTACGCGGCCGACGGGACGCTGATCACCCGGCTCCACGCCGGCGAGGACCGCGTCGTGGTGCGAGCCTCGCGGATCCCCGACGTCATGCGCAACGCCGTGATCGCCATCGAGGACCAGCGCTTCTACGACCATCGGGGGGTCGACCTGCGGGCCCTCCTGCGGGCCGCGTACATCGACGCCACGACCGGCCGCGTGGTCGAGGGCGGCTCCACGATCACGCAGCAGCTCGTGAAGCAGATCTACGTGGGCGGCGAGGAGTCCCTCGACCGCAAGATCCGCGAGGCCTACCTGGCCTGGCAGATGGAGCATCGGTTCACGAAGGAGCAGATCCTCACGAAGTACCTGAACACCGTGTACTTCGGCAACGGCGCCTACGGGATCATGGCCGCAGCCCGCACCTACTTCGACGAGGACCCGATGGGGCTCACGCTCCCCCAGGCCGCGTTCCTGGCCGGGGCGATCGCCGCTCCCGTCAGGTACGACCCGGTGACGCATCCGGGGCGGGCGCGCAACCGCCGCAACCGGGTGCTGGCCCGGATGCTCGACCTGGCGATGATCGATCAGACCGCCCACGACGCCGCCATGGCGGACCCGCTCGAGCTGGACATGAACCGCGAGGAGAGCCAGCCGTATCTGGCCCCGTACTTCGTCGACTACTTCAAGGAGTGGTTCCTGTCGAACCCGACCTTCGGGGCGACGCCCCAGGAGCGTTACCAGCTCCTGTTCGAGGGGGGACTGCGGATCGTGACGACGATCGACCCCCGCCTGCAGCACGCCGCCGAGCGGGCCATCGACTCCGTGCTGCTGTACAAGACCGACCCCTACGCCGCGGTCACGGCGATCGACCCGCGGACCGGGTTCGTCCGCGCCATGGTGGGTGGCCGGGACTACTGGGACGAGAACGACCGGTTCGCCCGGATCAACCTCGCAACCGGGGGCAGCACGGGCCGGCAGGCGGGGTCGGCGTTCAAGCCGTTCGCCCTCGTCGCGGCGCTCGAGAGCGGGCTCACCCGTTCCACCCCCCTGAACGGCTCGGTCGCACACATCCCCCTGCAGAACGGCACGTTCTGGGATCCGCACAACGCCGAGGGCAGCGGCGTGGGAACGATCTCGCTCGAGTCGGCCACGGTGAACTCCGTCAACGTGGCCTACGCGAACCTCGAGTCTCTGATGGGAGGCGGCGACCCCTACGTCGGCGCCCAGAAGCTCGTGGATGTCGCGCTGCGGATGGGCATCCGGTGCTGCCCTCGGACGACGGAGCCGGGGACGCCGCTCGCCGCCGTGCCCGCCGCCGTCCTCGGGGTCAACGAGGTGAGCACGTTGGAGATGGCCTCCGCGTACGGGACGCTCGCGTTCGGCGGCGCGCACGTGCAGCCCACGCCCGTCATCAGCGTGACGACCAGCGACGGCACGCCGCTCTATCAGGCCACCGCCCATCCGAAGCAGGTCCTGGACCCCGCGATCGCGTCCGAGGCCGTCGACATCCTCAAGGGCGTCGTCGCGCACGGCACGGGGACGGGGGCGAACATCGGGCGTCCCCAGTTCGGCAAGACCGGGACCGCCCAGAACGCCAGCGACGCGTGGTTCATGGGTGCGGTCCCCCAGCTCGTGACCGCCGTGTGGGTGGGCTTCCCCCAAGGCCAGGTCCCGATGTGCTGCGGCAACGTGCGCATCTCGACCGTCTACGGCGGCACGTGGCCGGCCTCGATCTGGCGCGCCTTCATGTCGGTGGCCACCGCGCGCATGCTCGTTCGGGAGTTCCCCACGGCGCCCGCCGTCCAGTACGTCACGCTGCGGGTCGACGTGACGCAGGGATGCCTGGCGAACCAGTACACGCCGCCTCAGGACATCGACACGTTCCAGTACGTGGCCGGGACCGAGCCGTCCCTCGACACCTGCACCCAACCGACGTCCTACCAGGAGCTCACGGTGCCCTCGGTGATCGGGCTCCTCAAGCAGACCGCGATCTCGACCCTGCACGCCGCGGGCTTCAACGTCGCCATCGAGTACGAAACCTCCAACGAACGCGACGACACCGTGATCGACCAGCGTCCGGCGGGCGGCAGCCGCCTGATCCAGACCGGAACGGTCACGATCACGGTGGCACGGGGAGCGCCGGAGCTCGTGGACGTGCCGAACGTCGTCGGGATGGGGCAGGCGGCCGCCACCGCCACGCTCCGCGCGGCCGGGTTCGAGGTCGCCGTGGTCCGAAAGCAGGAATGCGACCCGGCCGACCCCTCGTGCCTCTACCGGCCCGGAATCGTCTGGGCCCAGCAACCCACCGGTCAGGCCGAGCCCGGCGCCACCGTCACGATCAGCGTGAACCCGTAGCGGGACGTCCCCGCGAGACGAACGCGCTGCCGCGTTCGAACCAGCGCCACCGAGCCTCCACGCCGACCCGGACGCCCACGCGGGCGCTCCGTGCGATCCGCCCGGGGGGGACGGGCTCGCCCTCGCGCAGGTGCACCAGCGGGTCTCGCACGAGGTCGAGCCCGTCGTCGGATCGGTCGAGCCCGAAGGCCTGCGCCAGCCGGGCGGGCCCCGAGCACAGCAGGCCGGGGTCGTCGACGCCACGGTTCGCGGCCATCGCCTCGAGCCCCTGCATGGGCTCGGCCGCCCGGAGCAGGACGGCGCTCCCCTCCCCCAGGGCCCCCGTGACGACGTTCGCGCAATGATGCATGCCGTATGTGAAGTACACGTACAGATGCCCGGCGGCCCCGAACATCACGCCGTTGCGGGCCGTGCGGCCGCGGTAGGTGTGGCTGGCCGGATCGTCCGGGGCGTAGGCTTCGACCTCGACGAGCCGCGCCGCCAGCCGGGTGCCGTCCGGCAGGACGCGGATCAGCACGCGGCCGAGGAGCTCCGGCGCCACGACGGTCGACGGGCGGGCGAAGAAGGACCGGGGCAGGCGTCGGCCGGGCTTCACCGGCCCTTGCGCAGGAACGTCCGCAGCTTCGCGAGCGGCCAGGTGTTGATCACCTCGTCCTTCGTCAGCCACCCCCGCTGCGCGGTGGCGATCCCGTAGCGCATGAACGCCAGGTGGGTCGTCGCGTGCGAGTCCGTGTCGATGGCGAACTTCACGCCGTGGCGCCGGGCCCACAGGATGTGCTCGTCCTTCAGGTCGAGACGATCGGGATACGCGTTCACCTCGAGGGCCGTCCCGGTGCGAGCGGCGGCCTTGAAGACCTCGTCGAGGTCGAGCTCGACCGGCTGCCGCTTGTTGATCAGGCGGGTCGTGGGGTGGCCGATCACGTGGACGTGCGGGTTCTCCATGGCCCGGATGAAGCGCCGGGTCATCTCGTCCTTGCTCTGGCCGAAATGCGAGTGCACGCTCGCCACACACAGGTCGAAGCCCTCGAGGAACTCGGGCCCCCAATCGACGCCACCGTCGGGGTCGATGTTGAGCTCCGACCCGTGCAGGAGCGTCATCTTCGGATAGCTCGCCTGCAGCGCCCGGAGCTGCTCGCGCTGCGCCAGCATCTTCTCGTCCGTCATGCGCTGCATGGCCAGGTTCGGTGCGTGATCGGTCACGGCGTAGTAGGCGTACCCCAGCCCGGACGCGGTCTCGAGCATCTGCTCCAGCGAGGCCAGCCCGTCGGTCAGATTGGTGTGCGTGTGCAGGTCACCCCGGATCTGCCTCTGCACCACGACGTCGGGCAGCGTGCCGGCCAGCGCGGCCTCCACCTCGCCTCGATCCTCGCGGAGCGTCGGCGGGATCCAGGGGAGCCCGAGCTTTGCGTAGACCTCCTCCTCGGTGCGCGCCACGATGAGCCGCCCGGTCTTTGCGCGGAACAGGCCGTACTCGTTCAGCTTGAGCCCCTTGCGCACGGCCATCTCGCGGATGCGGATGTTGTGGGGCTTGGATCCGGTGAAGTAGATCATCGCGGCGCCCCACGCCTCGAGCGGCACGACCCGCAGATCGACCTGGAGCCCCGCGCGAGTGATGACCGAGGACTTCGCCTCGCCGTGGGCCAGGATCCGCTCCACCATCTCCCCCGCGGTGAACGCCTCCATCACCGCGACGGGGTCGGAGCTCGCCACCAGGAGGTCGAGGTCCCCGATGGTCTCGGCCATCCGCCGAAGCGAGCCGGCGTACTCGATCCGCTCGACGTCCCCCCGGCCGCCGAGCCATTCGAGGTAGGAGTCGGCGAGGTCCATCGCCACCGAGGACAGCGCGCGGCCGCCCTGCTGCTGGAGGCGCTCGATGCCGCGCCGGATGTTCTCCTCGGTCCGGGCGCCGAAGCCCTTCAGGCCGGCGAGCTGCCCCTCCTCCACCGCCGCCCGCAGCGCCTCGATGCCGTCGATCCCGAGGTCCCGGTACAGGACCATGGCCTTCTTCGGGCCCAGCCCCGGGACGGCGATCATGTCGCGGACGCCGGCCGGGATCTGCCCCCGGAGCTCGTCGAGGGCGGAGATCGTTCCCGATCGCAGGAACTCGTGGACCTTCTCGCCGATGGACTTGCCGACGCTGGGGATCTTCAGGATCTCGGGCAGGTCCATGCCATCGAGGTCGGCGGCGTAGCCGCCCACGGCCCGCGCCGCCTTCTCATAGGCACGGGCCTTGAAGGCGTCCTCCGACAGGATCGACAGGAGGTCCGCGTACTCGATCAGCGCGGCCTCCACGGCGTCGTTCGTCCTCGGCACGTTCAGCGCCTCCCGGGACGGGTCAGGCCGCGCCGAGCAGCCAGAGCAGGAGCGCCTTCTGCGTGTGCATCCGGTTCTCCGCCTGATCCCACACCGCCGAGTGCGGGCCGTCGATCACCTCGTCGGCGATCTCCTGCCCCCGGTGCGCGGGGAGGCAGTGCAGCACGGTGACGTCGGGCCTGGCCACGTCCACCTTGGCCCGGTCGAGGGCGAACGCCGGGAACACCAGCGCGCGCTCGTCGGTCTCCGCCTCCTGCCCCATGCTCGCCCACACGTCCGTGTAGAGCACGTCGGAGCCGGCCGACGCCTCCCGCGGGTCGTTCGTCAGCAGGACGCTGCCCCCCGTCTGCTCGGCGATCTCGGTTGCCCGCTGGACGATCTGGGGGATCGGCTCGAACCCGGGGGGGGTCGCCACTCGCAGGTGCATGCCCATCTTCGCGCCGCCCAGCAGCAGCGAGTGGGTGACGTTGTTGCCGTCGCCGAGATACGTCAGCGTCCGGCCGGCGAGATCGCCCTTGATCTCGCGCACGGTCAGCAGGTCCGCCAGACACTGGCAGGGATGCTCGAAGTCCGAGAGCGCGTTGACCACTGGGACCGAGGCCGCCCCGGCGAGCACCTCGAGCCGCTCCTGCTCGAACGTCCGCAGCACGATCGCGTCCACGTACCGCGACAGCACGCGCCCGGTGTCTTCGATCGTCTCCCCGCGCCCGAGCTGGAGCTCGCCCGAGGACAGCGCAACCGGATGCGCGCCCGCCGAGGAGATCGCGATCTCGAAGGAGACGCGCGTCCGCGTGGACGGCTTCTCGAAGATCATCCCCACGGCCTTGTTGCGCAGCGCCTCGGCCCAGTCGCCCGGCTGCGCCTTGACCTTCGCCGACAGGTCGAGCAGGCGCGCCAGCTCCTCGACCGCGAGGTCGTCGACCGAGAGGTAATCGCGCTTCATGCTGCCGCAGTCTAGCGGCCGGATGGAAGCGGGGTGCGCGACGGTCTACCCCGACCGGAGCTGGGCCCCGAAATCGCTCGCCAGGCGCTCGGTCACGGCGTCGACGGCGGCGCCGGCCTCGGCGTCCGTGAGGGTTCGGTCGGGCGCGCGAAGGTCGACCGAGAAGGCCAGGCTCTTCTTCCCCTCCGGCAGCGGCGGTCCCGTGTGGACGTCGAACAGGACGCACGAGTCCAGGAGGTCGCCGGCCGCCGTCTCGAGCGCGGCCAGGACCTCTCCCGCGGGGGTGGCGGTGTCCACCGTGAACGCCAGGTCCCGCCGCACGGGGGGGAAGCGAGCCGGCTCGCGGACGGCGAGCGGGCCCGAGGCGTGCCGCATGAGGGCCCCCACGTCGATCTCGCCGACGGCGACGCGGCCGGCGAGGTCGAACGCGGCCGCGGCCCGGGGGTGGAGCTCACCGAACATGCCGATCGTCTCGCCGCCCGCCTCCACGGTCGCCGAGCGCCCGGGATGCAGCGGCCCGCCGTGCGACCGACCCGTCGTCCAGGCGATCCCGAGCTCGGCGAGCATCGCCTCCACCACGCCCTTGGCGTCGAACACGTCGTACTCCCGCCCCCCGCCGGTCCACCCACCGTCGGCGGTCCCCACCAGGACGAACGCCACCGACGCCCGCTCGCGGGCCGTGCCGTCCGCGAGACGGAACACCGTGCCCGCCTCGAAGACGGCCACGCTGCGGACGTGCCGGAAGGCGTTCCGCCGGGCCGTGTGGAGCAGACCGGGAAGCAGCCGGGTCCGCAACCAGCCCTCCTCGGCCTGCAGCGGGTTCGTCACGCGGATCGCGTCCCGGTCCCCCACGATCTCGAGATCGCGGTCGGAGGCGAACGGGACCTGCCGTACCTCGCGCGCGCCGGCCCGGACCATCGCGCCGCGGACCCGACGCAGGAACTCGTACCGCTCGGGGAGGCCTCCGGCCTGGCGGACGGGCGGCAGGGTCGAGCCGATGCGCTCGTACCCCTGGATCCGGGCGATCTCCTCGATCAGGTCGACCTCGCGCTCCAGGTCCACCCGGTAGCCGGGAACCTCCACGCCGACGGCGCCGTCCCCCGCGACCGCGTGGACCATGCCGAGCCGGTCGAAGACCGCCTCGGCGTCGGCGGCCGAGACCGGGTAGCCGATCAGCGCGCCGGCTCGGCTCGGACGGACCGGGATCCGGCGTCGCTGCGGTGGGCCGCCCACCTCGATGACCCCACGCAGGACCGTCGCTCCACACCAGAGCTGCATCAGGCGGCAGGCGCGGCCCGCTCCCACCGGCACCGCCTCCGGATCGACGCCACGCTCGAACCGCATCGAGGCCTCCGTCGACAGCTCGAGCCGGCGGCGCGTCCGCTGGACCCCTTCGCGCTGGAACGACGCGGCCTCCAGCAGGATCTCGGTGGTGGACTGGGAGATCTCGGCGAGCTCGCCGCCCATCACGCCGGCCACGCCGATGGGGCGCTCGACGTCGCAGATCAGCAGGTCGTCGTCGGTAAACGTGCGCTCGACGTCGTCGAGCGTGACCATCCGCTCCCCCTCCTCGGCGCGCCGGACCACGATGCCGGGGCCCTTGAGCAGGGGCAGGTCGAACGGATGCAGCGGCTGCCCCACCTCGAGCATCGCGTAGTTCGTCGCGTCGACCGCGGCCGAGATGGGGCGCATCCCGGCGGCCGTGAGCCGGGCCTGGGCCGCGATCGGCGACGGCACGTGCCGCACGTCCCGCAGGACACGGGCGAGGTAGCGGGGGCACCGGTCCCGGTCGAGGACCTCGAGCGTGGCGGTGCCCCCCGCGGGCTCGTCGGTGTCCAGCGGGGCCCAGTCGACGGGCGCGAGCGGCGTGCCCGTGGCCGCCGAGACCTCCCGGGCGATCCCGAGGACCGAGAGGAAGTCGGGGCGGTTCGGCGTGACCTCGATGTCGAGCACGGCATCGTGCAGGCCGAACGCCTCGGCCACGTCGCGCCCGGGCTCGAGCTCCGTCGGCAGGATCAGGATGCCCTCGTGCGAGGGCGAGATCCCGAGCTCGTCGGGCGCGCAGAGCATGCCGTCGGAGACGACGCCGCGGATCTCACGGGCGGTCAGCGGCTCCGGGAGCATCGGCACCCGGGCGCCGGGACCGGCCAACGGCACGAGGTCCCCCGCCGCCATGTTGCGGACGCCGACGACGACCTCCTGCTCGCCCGAGCCCGTCTGCACGCGCGCCAGGCACAGCCGGTCGCTGTTGGGGTGGTCACGGACCTCGATCACGCGCGCGACGACGACGCCCGACAGGTTCGCCCACGGCCGCTCGATCGACTCGACCTCGGCGCCGACATGCGTGAGCAGCTCCGCCAGCTCCTCGGCGGGGAGATCCGTCGGACACAGCTCCCGGAGCCAGGTCAGGACGATCTTCACGCCACGCCCTCGAACTGCTCGAGGAACCGGACGTCGCCCTCGAAGAACAGCCGAAGGTCGTGCACGCCGAATCTGACCATGGCCACCCGCTCGATGCCCAGGCCGAACGCGAACCCCGTGTACCGCTCGGAGTCGTACCCGCAGTTCTCGAGCACCTTGGGGTGCACCATGCCGGCGCCGAGCAGCTCGATCCAACCGTTGCCGCACACGCGGCATCCCGCCCCGTCGCAGATGAAGCACGAGACCGCGGCCTGGCAGCCGGGCTCGACGAACGGGAAGTAGTCGGGCGAGATCCGCACCCGCGTCCGTTCGCCGAACATCTCGCGGGCGAACGCCTCGAGCGTCCCCTTGAGGTCGGCGAACGAGATCCCCTCGTCCACGGCCAGCCCCTCGACCTGATGGAACACCGATCCGTGGGTGGCGTCCGGGTTCTCTCGCCGGTAGACGCGTCCCGGAACGACCACGGCGACGGGCGGTTGCTGCGACTCCATCGTTCGGATCTGCACGGCCGAGGTCTCCGTCCGCATCAGCAGGCCCGGAACGTCAACGTAGAGCGAGTCCTTCATCGTTCGGGCGGGATGGTCGGACGGGATGTTCAGCGCCTCGAAGTTGTGCCAGTCGTCCTCGATCTCGGGGCCCTCGGCGACGCGGTAGCCCATCCGCGTGAAGATCTCGACGATCCGGTCCTCGACCAGCGTGAGCGGATGGAGCGAGCCGGGTCGGGGACGCCGTCCGGGCAGGGTGACGTCGACCGCGTCGGCGGAGAGCAGGGCCGCGTCCGCCCCGAGCTCGAGCCCCGTGCGGCGCGTCTCGAGGGCGTCGCGGAGATCGGAGAACGCGCGGTTCGTCAGCCGGCCGACCTCACGGCGATCGTCGTCCGCGAACGCGCCGAGCGACCTCTGCACCTCGCTCAGCCGGGACCTGCGCCCGAGGGCGGCGACCTTGGCCTCCTCGAGCGCTTCGACGGAGCCGGCGGCGCCGATCAGCTCCCGGCCCCGCGCGACCTCCTCTTCGAGGATGCGTCGAGCGTCGCTCGGGTCCATGTGTCCGGCGAGTCTAGCAAGCCACTGTGCGCGGACCGGCCGCGCCGAGCCGGGTCAGCCCGGCGGCCTGGGCCCGCCCGACGGCACGTCCAGGACGAACGACAGCGTCCCGTCCTGCACGTGGACGGACGCGGTGCCGCCCTGCGACGTGGCCACGCCGAGGGCGACGAACAGCCCGATCTTGCTTCCGGCCCCCGTCCCGGGGGGGCGCGGACGGAACAGCCGCTCCGCATCGGCTTGCGACAGATCGGTCCCGTGCCGGGAGGTGACGAGCACGAAGCGGCCCTGTTGCACGGAGCCCTCGACCTCCACAGGCCCGTCGCTCGTCCACCACACGAGCGACTCGACGAAGGCCTCGAGGATCATCCGCAGCCGCTCGGGGTCGGCGAAGACCTCGAGGGCCTCCCCCCGCCACAGCACGGGCGGGTGATCTGGGTCGCGACGCAGGGACTCCGCCGTGCTCCCCACGAGCGCCGCGACGTCCACGCGCTCGGGGTACAGGTCGAGCGACCCGGCCGCCAGGCGGGCGGCGTCGACGAGCTGGCGCAGGATGCCGTTGAGCCGGTCGGTGTCGTACACGATCCCGGCCAGCATCAGCTCGCGCTGCTCGTCGGTCATCTGCTCCCACCGGTTCGCGAGGGCGTGCCCGAACCCCTTCATCGCCGTGAGCGGCGAGCGGATGTCGTGCGCCGCCGCCGCGATCACCGTCTCGAGCACCGCGCGCCGCCCCTGGCGGCGCTGGCGGGCCCACTCGAACAGGCACACGGTGGCGGCCGCGGCCAGGTTGAGCGACTCGGCCGCGCCCTCGATCGGCACGCGAACGGTGGCGTCGGCGAGCCGGCTGACGTCGGTGGGCAGCCCCCAGGCCTCGTTGCCGAACAGGAAGGCCACGGGGTCTGCGAGGTCGAGCTCGTACAGGTCGGCGTCGCCGTGGGCGTCCATGGCCAGGACCCGGAACCCCCGGTCCTTCAGCTCCCGAGTGGCGGCTGCCGTGTCCGCGCCCCGGACGACGGGGACGTGGAAGAGCGAGCCGGCCGAGGCCCGGACGGTCTTCGGGTTGTAGACGTCTACGGAATCGGCGCTGAAGACCACGGCGCCCGCGCCGATCGCGTCCGCGGATCGAAGTATCGTCCCGGCGTTGCCGGGATCGCGGACCGAATGCAGCAGGGCGACGCATCCCGTCTCGAGCTCGAGCGACTCCAGACCGGCGTCGAGGTACCCGGCCACGCCGACCAGCCCCTGCGGCGTGACGGTCGAGGTGAGCTTGCCCATCACGTCCTCGCTCACCTCGATGAGCTCGACGCCCCCCTCCCGAGCCCGGTCCAGGAGCGGGTGCGGGCGGTCGGTGTGGTAGAGGCCGAGCAGCCCGGCGGGGTGCCCGAGCGCCTCCCCCACCCCCTGGGCGCCCTCCACGAGGAACCGCCGCTCGCCGTCCCGGAACGACCGCTTCTTCAGCTTGAGGACAACCGCCACGCGCTCGTTCCGCGTCGACGTGATCACGCGGGCCCCCGAGGGACGTCGAAACCGGTTCGGGGGCGACCGCCCCGGCGGCTCACGAAGCCAGCGCGTCCTTGGCGGTCTGCGCGAGCTGTCCGAAGGCGCCCGGGTCGTGCACCGCCAGGTCCGCGAGGATCTTCCGGTCGACCTCGACACCCGCCTTCTGCAGGCCGTGGATCATCCGCGAGTAGGACAGGCCGTTCTGGCGGGCGCCGGCCCCGATCCGCGCGATCCACAGCCGGCGGAACTGGCCCTTGCGGTCTCGCCGGTCCCGGTACGCGTACTGGCCGGAGTGGAGCAGCTGCTCCTTGGCCACCCGGTACCGGCGCGAGCGCGACCCGAAGTAGCCCTTGGCCTGTCGCAGCACCTCGCGGCGCTTCTTCTTGGCGTGGACGGAGCGCTTGACCCGTGCCATCCCCGCCTACTTCCCCAGCAGCCGGCGGATGTTGGTGCGCTCGGCCGTGACCTCGGCCATGCCCTCCACGCGACGTCGCCGACTGCCGCTCTTCTTCGTGAGGAAGTGGTTCCCCGTCGCCTTTCGGTGCAGGATCTTCCCCGTTCGGGTGATCCGGAAGCGCTTGGCGCTCGCCCGGTGCGTCTTCTGCTTCATCGATCCGTCCTCGCTGTCGACTCCGACGCCGGTGTGCGGCGGTTCGTGCTCAGGCGCCCTGTGATTCGACCGGGGCCGCCGCGGGCGGCGCCTCGGATCGGGCCGGGCTCGCGTTCGGCGAGGGCGCCTCCACCCGGTGCTCGGTCGGCTTCTTGCTCGGCGCGATCACCATGACCATGTTGCGCCCGTCCTGCTTGGGCTGCGCCTCGACGACCGCGACCCCGCTCAGGTCCTGCACCAACCGGTCGAGGATCTTGCGGCCGAGGTCCGTGTGGGCCATCTCGCGACCGCGGAACATGATCGTGACCTTGACCCGCGCACCCGCCGAAAGGAACCGCACGACGTGACCCTTCTTCGTGGCGTAGTCGTGCGGATCGATCTTCGGGCGGAACTTGATCTCCTTGACCTCGATCCTGGCCTGCTTCTTGCGGGCCTCCTTCTGGCGGATGTCGCGCTCGTACTTGTACTTCCCGTAGTCCATGATCCTGGCCACGGGGGGATTCGCCTGCGGCGCCACCTCCACCAGATCGAGGTCGAGCTCCTGGGCTTGCCGGAGCGCCTCCTGCGTGGAGACGATCCCGATCTGCGACCCGTCGGCACCCACCAGCCGCACCTGCGGCGAGCGGATCCGGTCGTTTATGCGCGGATCAGCCGAGACCCCGCATCACCTCCCTACCGAGACAAAGGCACCGGCCGTCCGCCGGTGCCGAGGGTGGAGCACGGTGAACCGTTCCCGGGGAGTATAGGTGCAGGCTGGGGGCGGTGTCGACGGGATGCGCATCCCCGAGCGCGGCGCTTACAGGGGCCGGACGTTGGCCGCCTGCTTGCCCTTCGGGCCGTCCACCACGTCGAATTCGACGGACTGCCCCTCGGTGAGCGACCGGTACCCCTCCCCCGAGATCGCGGAGAAGTGGACGAACACGTCCTCCGCGCCCTCCCGCGAGATGAACCCGTAGCCCTTCTCGTTGCTGAACCACTTCACGGTGCCCTGCTCGGCCAACGGTTCCTCCAGGTACGTGAGCGGCGCGGAGCCTAGCACGAGGGTGCCCGCGGCTCAACGCGGGCCGCCGGGCCAGGAGCGGACGGCGATCACCAGTCGGGCTCGAGGGGGCGGCCGTAGTCGTCCTGCAGGCGCAGGGTGTCGTCTTCCGTCGTGTAGCCGTAGGCGATCTCCAGGACGCGCCCCCGGGCCCCGCCGCCGTTGGCGATGCGGTGGGTCGTCTCGGCCGAGACCATGAACTCCTCCCCCGGCGCGGCCTCGACCGTCTTGTTGCCGATCTGCACCGTGAGCCCGGGGTCGAGCACCACCCACATCTCGTCCCGCATCTGGTGGTAGTGGACGCTCGTCTCCTGCGCCGGCTCCACCGTGATCACCCGGACGGAGCTCGGCTGGTTGAGCGCGTACGTGACCACCTTGCCCCACGGCTTGTCGACGATCATCGACCCTCCTGTTCGGTCCCCTTCGGCAGCTGCTCGAGGACCGAGGACGTCTCCATGGCCGCCATCGCCGCGTCCCATCCCTTGTTGCCGTGCTTGCCCCCGGCCCGGTCCATGGCCTGGTCGAAGGTGTCGGTCGTGAGCACGCCGAAGATGACCGGCACGCCCGTGACCTCGGCCGCCGCGCGGATCCCGCTCGCGGCCTCGCCGGCCACGTAGTCGAAGTGCGCGGTCTCGCCCCGGATCACCGCGCCGAGGCAGATCACGGCGTCGATGCCCGACGCGGCCAGGCGCCGGGCCACCAGCGGCAGCTCGAACGCACCGGGGACCCACGCCACGAGGAGGTCGTCCTCGGCCACGCCGTGGGCCCGCAGGCAGGCGAGCGCCCCCTCGAGGAGCTTCGCCGTGACGATCTCGTTGAACCGGGACACGACGAGCGCGAACCGCCGTCCCCGGGCCTGGAAGTCGCCCCGGATCTCGTTCATGGCGCGTCTGTCGCCAGCGTCCCGAGCCCGGCCGCCAGGTCCTCGGGGAGGTCACCATCCAGCTGGTGCAGGATGTGGCCCATCTTCTCCCGCTTCGTCCGCAGGTACTCGATGTTGCGGGGGTTCGGCCGAGTCTCGAGCGGCACCCGCTCCAGGATCGACAGCCCGTAGCCCTCCAGGCCCGCCCGCTTGGACGGGTTGTTCGTGAGCAGGCGCATCGTGCGGACGCCGAGGTCGCCGAGGACCTGCGCGCCGATCCCGTAGTCGCGGGGATCGGCCGGGAACCCCAGCTCGACGTTGGCCTCGACCGTGTCCCGCCCCTGCTCCTGGAGCCGATAGGCGCGGAACTTGTGAGTCAGGCCGATGGCCCGCCCCTCGTGCCCCCGGATGTACAGGACGACGCCGCGGCCCTCCTGGCCGATCCGCTCGACCGCGCGCTGCAACTGGTCGCCGCAGTCGCATCGCAGGGAGCCGAAGACGTCGCCGGTCAGGCACTCCGAATGGACGCGCACGAGGACCTCCTCGCCGTCCCCGATCTCGCCGAGCACGAGCGCCAGATGAACGTGGCCGTCGATCAGGCTCTCGTACGTGTAGGCCGTGAAGTCGCCGTGCTCGGTGGGGATGACGGCCTCGGCCGTGCGCCGCACGAGCTGCTCGCGGTGGCGCCGGTACTCGATGAGATCGGCGATCGAGATGATCTTGAGACCGTGCCGCTGCGCCACCCGCACGAGCTCGGGCAGCCGCGCCATCGACCCGTCGGGATGGAGCACCTCGCACAGGACGCCCGCCGGGTACAGCCCCGCCAGGCGGGCCAGGTCGACCGTGGCCTCGGTGTGGCCGGCCCGGCGCAGGACGCCGCCCTCCTGCGCCATCAGCGGGAAGACGTGGCCGGGCATGCGGATGTCGCCCGGGACGAGCTCGGGGTCGGCGATCGCCCGCACCGTGGCGGCGCGATCGAACGCGCTCGTGCCGGTCGTGGTCCGGCCCTTGATGTCGATCGAGACGGCGAAGGCCGTTCCGTGGCTCTCGTTGTTCTTCGAGACCATGAGCGGGATCCGGAGCTCGTCCAGCCGCTGGGCGGTCACCGGCATGCACACGATGCCCCGACCGTTCGTCACCATGAAGTTGAGCCGCTCCGGGGTGGCCATCTCGGCCGCCATGATGAAGTCGCCCTCGTTCTCGCGATCGGCGTCGTCGACCACGATGACGATCTTGCCGTCGCGGATGTCCTGCACGGCCTCGTCGATCGTGGCGAACGTGGATCGATCCACGTCGTCCTGGGTCCGACTCATGACTCTCTCCCCTCGAGCAGCGCTTCCACGTACTTCGCGAACACGTCGACCTCCAGGTTCACCGGGTCGCCGGCGCGGGCCGACCCGAGCGTCGTCACCTCCAGCGTGTGCGGGATCACCGCCACCGAGAACGTCCCATCCTCGAGCGCGGCGACGGTGAGGCTGATCCCGTCGACGCACACGGATCCCTTCTCCACCAGGTAGCGGCGGACCTCCGGGGGCACCGCCACCGTGAGCCAGGCGCCCCCGTCCTCGGTGGGACCCAGGGACCGGACCTCGCCGACGGCGTCGACGTGGCCCTGCACCAGGTGGCCGCCGAGCCGGCTCGACAGCGTGAGCGGTCGTTCCAGGTTGACCGGGTCGCCCGAGGACAGCCGGGCGAGCCCGGTGCGACGAAGTGTCTCCTCGGAAAGGTCGAACGCGAGGCGCTCCCGGGACCGTTCGACGACCGTCAGACAGACCCCGTTGACGGCGATCGACGCCCCGACCTCGGCGTCAGAGCTCACCGTGTGGCAGCCCACGGCGAGGCGCGACGGGCCCACCTCCCGCACGACGCCGCGCTCCTCAACGATCCCGGTGAACATCCGCCTCCACCTTCAGGTCCCCGCCCAGCAGGTCGAACGAGCGGATCCGCAGCGGCAGCGCCTCCTCGACGGGGGCGAACCCCCGTCCGCCCAGCACGGTCGGAGCATCGGTGCCGCCGATGAGCTTCGGCGCCAGGTAGACGACCACCTCGTCGACGATGCCCTCCTCCACCGCAGCCCACGCCAGGGTCGGCCCCCCCTCGAGCAGCACGCCCTGGACGTCCCGCTTGCCGAGATGGGCGGCGAGCTCGTCCAGGGGGACGCGCTGGGCCTGGCTCTGGAACTCGACGATCTCGGCCCCGGCGGCGGCCCACTCGTCCCGCCGGGCGGCGGGCGCGAGCTCCGTCGTCGCGACGAGCGTGGGCGCGGCGTCGTCGAACAGATCGCCGGTCCCCGGGACCCGGCCGCGCCCGTCCACGAGGACCCGAAGCGGAGGCCGGCCGGCATAGCCGGGCTCGCGGACCGTGAGCGACGGATCGTCGGTCGCGGCCGTGCCGGCGCCGACCACGATGGCGTCGGACCAGGCCCGCATGCGGTGCACGTCCGCGCGGGCGGCCTCTCCCGTCACCCATCGCGACGAGCCGTCCCGCGCCGCGACCTTCCCGTCGAGCGAGGCGGCGGCCTTCCACACGACGAACGGCAGCCCGGTGCGGACATGCTTGATGAAGGCCTTGTTCAGCCGGGCGGCGGCATCGGCGAGGACCCCCACGCGCACCTCGATCCCGGCACCCTCGAGCGTGCCGATCCCCCGCCCGTCCACGATGGGGTTGGGGTCGCGGATCGCCGCGACGACCCGGGCCACGCCCGCTCGCACGATCGCCTCCGAGCACGGCGGGGTTCGCCCGTGGTGGTCGCACGGCTCGAGCGACGTGAACAGGCTTGCGCCGCGGGCGTGGTCCCCGGCCTCGTTCAGCGCGACGACCTCGGCGTGGGGGCGACCGGGCCCCTCGTGCCATCCCTCGCCCACGATCCGGCCCTCGGAGACCACGACGGCCCCCACCAGGGGGTTCGGCGAGACGAGCCCCCGGCCGCGCTCGGCCAGGCCGATCGCTCGCTCCATGTACGCCTCGTCGGACACGTCACTCCGATCCCGAGGCGCGGGTGGGGAAAAGGGCAGGTGGCGGCAGCGGTGGGAAGCCCACGCCGCTGCCGGCGCCGCCCGTCCTCTCCCATCCCGACTCTCACGGTCGGTCCCGGAATCTCACCGGATCCACCCCTGAGCGGCTCCCAGGGGGTCGCGGACTGTCACCGCCGGTGGGGAGTTGCACCCCGCCCCGAAGACAGGCTTCTGACCTCGAAGTATACGAGCGAGGTCCAGAACCCGCCAGGCGTCGGGGCGGCGCCGGGCCTGCGAGCGAGCGTGGCCCGGATCGATCAGACGATGCGGCGGTCGACGGCGTAGGAGGAGCGCAGCTCCCGCTTCGCGAACTGCTTCATCTCGGTGGCGACGGCGACGGCCTCGCCGTAGTGGGCGAATCGGCGGACCTGCGTCGTGGCGATCCCCACCGACACGCCCGCCAGGGGCAGCTTCTGGAGCACGCCCTTGCGATCCTCGACCTCGACGTACCCGCGCTCCAGGTCCTCCGCCTCGTAGAACTCCCGGACCTCCTCGTCGAACCGCTCGACGATGCGCTTGGCCGCGTCCTCGGCGATGTCGGGCGGCACCACGGCCACGAAGTCGTCCCCGCCGACGTGTCCCACGAACCCGTCGGAGCCGGCGAACTCCACCACCGCGTCCTGGATGATGCGCGCGGTCGCCTGGATGAGCCGGTCGCCCCGCACGAACCCCTTCTGGTCGTTGTACGCCTTGAAGTTGTCGAGGTCGCAGTACAAGACGGCGAACGGGCGATCCTCCCGGACCTCCCGCTCGATCTCCTCCTGGATCCGGATGTTGCCGGGCAGGCCCGTGAGCGGCGACAGGTTGCGCATCTCCTTGGCCCGCCGGAGCGTGCCCTTCACCCGCGCGAGCAGCTCGATGGGGTCGAAGGGCTTGATGATGTAGTCGTCGGCGCCGGCGGTCAGGCCGAGCACCTTGTCGGTGGACAGCGCCTTCGCCGTGAGCATGATGATCGACGTGTTCGACGTCTGCGGGTTGCGCCGCAACCGTTGTGCCACCTCGAACCCGTCGATCCGCGGCATCATGACGTCCAGCAGGACGAGGTCGGGGCGGAGCGTGGCCGCCTTCTCGAGCGCCTCCTCCCCGTCGGAGGCGACGGACACGTCATAGCCGGCGCTCCGCAGGTTGACCTCGACGAACCTCGCGATGTCCGGGTCGTCGTCGACGACGAGGATCGTCTCGGGCATCAGGCCGGCTCCACGACGGCTTTGAGATCGCGCACCGCCGCCGCGACGTCGGGGGCCCCGAAGATGGCCGAGCCCGCCACGAGGACGGTGGCGCCGGCGTCGACGCACCGGCGGGCCGCGTCGAGGTCCACGCCGCCCTCGACCTCGACGTCGGCGCTCAGGCCCCGGCGCTCGAGCTCGGCCCGCACCGCGGCGATCCGCGGCAGGGCCTCGGGCATGAACGTGTCCCCGTTCCGGCCGGGGTGGACGCTCATCACGATCACGTCGTCGACGTCCTCGAGGCTCGGGAACACGGTCTCGATCGGCGTCTGGGGGCCCACGGCCAGTCCGACGCCCATGCCGGCGCCCCTGGCCTTGGCGATCACCGGAGACGGGTCCGCCGCGGCCTCCACGTGGAACCCGACCAGATCCGTCCCGGCCTCGGCGAGCTCGTCGAACACTGCCTCGGGCGACTCGACCATGAGGTGCGCGTGGAGCGTTCGGTCCGTGTGGGGGCGGAGCGAGGCCACGACTACGGGTCCGATCGTGAGCGGCGCGACGAAGTGGGCGTCCATGACGTCGACGTGGATCACGTCGACGTGCCGGTCGACCGCCCCCACCTGGTCCGCGAGGCTCGCGAGATCCGCGGACAGGATCGAGGCCGAGAGTTTGCCCATCGCGCGCGATTCTAGGCGCAAGGCCGGGCCGCGACCCGCACATCCGACGTCATCCGCGTTCGACGAGGCGACCCGGACCGTCGCCGCGACGGCGGAACCCCGCCACGAACATCGCGTCGCACCCGTGGCGATGAGGCCACAGCCGGATCCGGGTCGCCGGGCCGTCGGGACCGGGCAGCTCGACGGGCTCCAGGTCGGGACGATGCCGGACGATCGCGTCGCACGCGGCGTCGGTCTCGGCCCGGGGGAACGTGCACACGCTGTACACGAGGCGGCCGCCGGGGCGCAGGAGGCCGGCCACCCCGGCCACGATGGCCACCTGCAGCCGGGCCAGCGCGGACAGCTCCTCGCGGCGGAACCGCCACAGCAGCTCCGGCCGCCGCCGTGCCGAACCGATCCCCGAGCACGGGGCATCGACGAGGATCCGGTCGAACGGGCCTCGCACGGCGGGCTCCCGCCCGTCCTGGACCAGCACGCGGGCGGCGACGCCCAGACGCTCGAGGGTCTGGGCGACGAGCCCGGCGCGATGCGGCCGCGCGTCCGAGGCCACGAGCGAGCCGCCCGGTCCGACCAGACACGCCAGGTGCCCGGACTTGCCCCCCGGCCCGGCGCAGGCATCGAGCACCCGCTCCCCCGTTTGCGGGTCGACGCACTCCACGACGAACGAGGAGGCCTCGTCCTGCACGGCGAACCAGCCCTGATCGAACCCCGGGAGCGAGGACGGCGCGCCGGCCGAGACGACGAGGGAGCCGGAGTGGATCCGGCCGCGCTCGACCTCCACCCCCGCGCCGCGAAGGGCCGCCTCGAGGTCCTCCACACCCGTGCGACACGTGTTCGTCCGCAGCGTGGTCCGGGCCGGCTCCGCCAGGGCCGCCGCCGCCGTCTCCGCCTCGTCGCCGAGCTGCCGGCGAAGCTCGCTCACCGCCCAGGGGTCGAGCCCCGTGCGGATCGCGATCGCCTCGTCGTCGTCGCCGTCTGCGGGCGGAGCCCCCTGCGACGCGAGCCGGCGGAGCACGGCGTTCGCCAACCCGCGATACCGGCGCTCCGCCAGCGCCACGCTCTCCCCCACGGCGGCGTGCGGCGGGATGCGCGTGTACAGGATCTGGTAGGCCCCCAACCGGAGCACGGCCCGGGCCGCCGCCGGGGCGTCCTCGAGCGGGCGATCCAACAGCGGGGCGAGGGCGTGGTCGAGCGCCAGACGCCGCCGCAGCGTGCCGTAGGCCAGCTCGGTGGCGAGGGCGGCATCCCGGCCGGTCAGGCCCGCCGACGCGATCGTCCTCGCGACCGCGAGGTTGGAGTACGCGCCCTGGTCGGTGACGCGCCGGACGACGTCGAGCGCCACGGCCCGGGCGTCCCGCCGCTGCGGAGCGGGCCGGGCGGGCCCCCGGGCGCGGCTCGACCCACGCCGCCGGTCGGAGGGCGTGTTCATCCCAGGCGCTCGCCGACCCTCGGCCGTAGGCCGTTCACCAGGTCGGCACCCGACATCCGTCTCCGCCCGGCGGGCGCGACCTCGAGCGGGCGGAATCCACCTGCGGCGGTGCCGACGACGATGCCCGCCTTCGTCACCGCGACGATCTCGCCCTGCGGCCCGCCCCCGTCCACCGCGTCCGCTCGGTAGACCTTCAGGGGGTCGCCCCGGAACGACGTCTGCGCGGCCGGAGCCGGCGAGAGCGCGCGACACAGCGCCACCAGCGCCTCGGCGGGTTGGGACCAGTCGAGCGCCCGGTCCTGCGGCCCGAGCTTCGGGGCGTACGTCGCGAGCGCATCGTCCTGCGGCGTCGGAGCGAAGCCTTCGGTGCACAGCAGCCCGACGCTGTCGACCAGGATCTCCGCGCCCACCCCGGCGAGCCGCGCCCCCAGCGTCCCGGCGTCGTCCTCGGGCTCGACGACGACCTCCCGCTGCATCACGACCGGGCCCGTGTCGAGGCCCTCGTCCATGACGATCGTCGTCACCCCGGTGCGATCCATGCCGACCCGAAGGGCGGACTGGACCGGGCTCGCCCCGCGGAGCGCCGGCAGGAGCGAGAAGTGCAGGTTGACCGGGGCGACCGCCGGGAGCTCGAGCACGGTCCGGGGCAGGATCTCTCCGTAGGCGACGACGACCAGGACTTCGGGTCTCGCGCCGGCGAGCAGGTCGAACCCGTCCCCCCGCTTGACCGTGTCGACCTCGGCCAGGGGCAGGCCCAGCTCACGGGCGGCGGAGGCGACGGCCGTCGGCGTGGGGTGGTTCCCCCGACCGGCGGGCTTCGGCGGCGCGGTCGCGACCACGACGACGTCATGGATCGATCCGGCCAGCGCTCGGAGCGACGGGACGGACCACGCGTCGTTCCCGAGGAACGCGACGCGCGCGGGCCGGTCCCGTCCCGAGCCCGCGGGAGCGGGCACTAGCCCCCCTGGGCGCGCTTGAGCTCCAGCTCGCGGAGCTGCCGCATCACGTCGCGGCGACCGGCGTCGTCGAGGCGGTCGATGTAGAGCATGCCGTTCAGGTGATCGGTCTCGTGCTGGAAGATCCGCGCGAGGTATCCCTCGACCTGCAGGTCGACCGTCTCTCCGTGCACGTCCTGCGCGCGGAGCCGGACGCTCTGGGCCCGGGGCGTCTCGTGATAGGGCCCGGGGATCGACAAGCAGCCCTCCGAGTCCCGCTGCTCCCCCTCGAGGTCCGACAGCGACGGGTTGGCCAGGAAGCCGCTGTGGCCCTCGCGGTCGTCGTACGCGAAGCAGGCCAGCGACAGGCCGACCTGATTGGCCGCCAATCCCACGCCGGGAGCCTCGTACATCGTCTCGAGCATGTCCTCGGCCAGACGCGCCAGCGCGACGTCGAACACCTCGACGGGTCGGCAGGACCTTCGCAGGACTGGGTCGCCCAGCGTCCGGACCGGCATGAGCGTCACGCCCCACTCCTCACAGATGCGGTTCGGCCTCGACCCTCGTCACGACACCGCGCTCCGCGAGCCGACGAACCGCCGCGCCGAACGCGGCCAGGTCCCCGGGGTCGAGGGCGACCAAGCATACCGTCTGGTCTCCGAGCGCCGAGATGAGCAGCGTCCGAGGCCCCAGGCGTGTCAGCTCCGCCTCGAGCTCGTCGGTGCCGGCGACGCGGAACACCGGCGCGCCGACGGGGAACCCCGCCTCCGCGAGCCTGGGGGCCTCGGTCCGCGCGAAGCGATCCGGCCTGCCGGTCACCAACGCCTGCACGGCATGGTCGTTCGGCCGGCCGGCCTGGATGACGACCCGTCCACCGGGCCCGGTCCACGCCGCGACCTCGGCCCACGCGGAGAGCGCGCGCTCCCGCGCCGCGATGCCCGGCCGACGGAGCGAGGCGTCGGCGTTCAGGATGCCGACGAGGTCCGCGTCGACCCGCCCGAAGTCCTTCACGGCGTCGATCCCGCCCACGACGACCTCCGCGTCCCCCGGCGGCGACGGCCGGTCGCGCGGTCCGAGCCGCCGAACGGGAACCGCGGCGACCCCCCGGGCCCATTCCTCCACCCGCTCGGCCCCGCCGCGCGCCACGCCGAAGTCGGACGCCCCGCACGTCGCGCATCGCCCCGGCGCCTCGCACACCGTGCAACGGAAGGCCCCCTCCTCGGACCGCAGGGAACCGCCACAGACGGCGCACGCCGCCAGCTCGCCGCAGGCCCGGCACACGCGAGCCATGCCGTATCCGCGCATCGGCTCGAACAGGAACGCCCGCCGCGCCTCCCGCAGCACCCGCACCAACCTCGGCGCACGCCCCTCGGGTCCCGGCTTCACCACCTCGACCGGCGGCCACCGCCGCCCCTTCGGCTCCACGTCCACGTGCGGCATCGTCTGCGCCTCCATCGACGGCATCACCGACGCCATCACGCACACCGCCCCCTCGATCCGCGCCCGCTCCGCCGCCACCTCGCGCGCGTGGAAGTGCGGCGCCCGCTCCTCCCGATGCAGCGCATGGTGCTCCCGCGCCACCACCACGACCCCCAGGTCCTCGAGCGGCGCGAACACTGCCGGCCGGGTCCCCACCACCACCCGATACCTCCCCGCCCCGATCCCCAGCCACATCCGGTACCGCTCCCGCTTCTCCCCCCCGAAGAAGCACGCCACCGAATCCCCGAACTCCCCCACCACCGCAGCGACGGTCACGGGTGTCGGATCCACCTCCGGCACCACCACGATCGCCGACCTCCCCGCCGCCAGCGCCGCCCCCACGCACTCCACGACCAACGCGGCATCGTCCCCAGGAGCCGTCCGAAGAAGGAAGGTGCCCGAGCCGTCGCGAACCGCGTCCAGCAGGCGAGGCCCGTTCGCGTATCCGTCCAAGAGCTTCGGCAGGGCGGGGGCGCCGTCGCGGAGGGGTCGGGGAGGAGGAGCGAAGCTCGACGTACCCGTCTCGAGCAGGGGCCCCTCGCCGGAGCGACGAAGGAACCGCGACCCCGCATCGGCGACGCCCCCGCCCACCCCGGCGACCTCCTCGCCGGCCACCCGAGGCGGGACACCCCGCCCGATCACCGCCGCCAGCGGCGACACGTACCGCTCCGACATCCACCGGTACAGGGACAACAGCCGATCGTCGAAGAACCGCACGGGCGACACCAGCTTGTGGATGGGCAGCATCCGCGGAGGGACGTCGTCGGTCGTTCCGAGCACCCATCCGCGCACGAGCTTGCCGTGGAACCGCACCTGCACGAGCGACCCGACGCCGGCGTCCAGCTCTCCGGGGAGCTCGTAGGTGAACGGACGGTCGAGCGCCAACAGGGGCCGGTCGACGCAGACGGCGACGGGGCCCGAGATCGGTGGGCTACTCGAACGCGCGGCGGAGCTCATCCGCGCGGTCGGTCGCCTCCCACGGGAACTCCTTGCGGCCGAAATGTCCGTAGGCGGCCGTGTCTCGGTAGATGGGCCGCCGCAGGTCGAGGTCTCGGATGATCGCCGCGGGACGGAAGTCGAAGGCGTCCCACACCAGATCCGTCACGCGCTCCGGGTCCGCGTGCTCGGTCCCGAAGGTGTCGATGGCCAGAGAGACCGGGTGGGCCGTGCCGATGGCGTACGCCACCTGGATCTGCAGCCGGTCGGCGAGGCCGGCCGCCACGAGGTTCTTCGCGACGTAGCGGGCCATGTACGCCGCCGAGCGGTCGACCTTCGTCGGATCCTTGCCCGAGAAGCAGCCGCCGCCGTGCGGCGCCATCCCTCCGTAGCTGTCGACCATGATCTTGCGGCCCGTCAGGCCCGTGTCCGCCTTGGGGCCGCCGATCTCGAACCGGCCGGTCGGGTTCACGAGCACCCGCACGTCCTCGGCGTCGAGCTCGAACTCGCGCAGGACCGGGTCGATGACCTCGGCCTTCACGTCCGGCGCGAGCAGGGTTTCGACGTCGACCTCCTCGCGGTGCTGCGCGGCGATGAGGACGGTGTTGACTCGCCGCGGGATCCGGTCCGCGTACTCGATCGAGACCTGGCTCTTGCCGTCCGGCCGCAGGTACGGGATCACCCCGGCCTTGCGGACGTCGGACAGCCGCCGGGCCAGGCGGTGGGCCATCGCGATCGGCAGCGGCATCAGCTCGTCCGTCTCGCGGCAGGCGAACCCGAACATCATCCCCTGGTCCCCGGCGCCGAGGGCGTCGAGCTGATCGGCCGAATGCCCCTCACGATGTTCGAGCGAGTCGTCGACGCCTCGGGCGATGTCGGCCGACTGCTCCTGGATCGAGGTCACGACGCCACACGTGTGGCCGTCGATGCCAAAGTTGGAGTCCGTGTAACCGATCTCCGTGATCGTGTCCCGGACCACCTGGGGGATGTCGACGTACTCGGAGGTCGAGATCTCTCCAGCCACGATCACGAGGCCGGTGGTGACGAGCGTCTCGCACGCCACCCGCCCCACGGGATCCACCGCGAGGATCGCGTCCAAGATGGCATCGGAGATCTGATCGGCGAGCTTGTCGGGGTGCCCCTCGGTGACGGATTCCGAGGAGAAGAGGTAGCCGTGACTCATGTCGGCGGAGCATAGCAGCCCCCTCGGACCCGCCCGAGAGCGGCGGTCAGCGTGTGAGGAGCTTGGCGATCCGGTCGCAGATCGCGCCGGCGAGGTCGGCCTTCGTCCAGTCCCGGATCGGCTCGTCCTCCCCCGAAGCCGACAGGATGGCGGCCCGGTTGGTGTCGGAGCCGAACCCGGTGCCCGCGCGGCCGACCTCGTTGGCCACGAGGAGGTCGAGGTGCTTGCGCTCGAGCTTGGCTCGCCCGGCGGGCTCGGGCTCTCCCGTCTCGGCCGCGAAGCCGACCAGGATGCGATCGCGCTTGTCCGACCCCAGCTCGGCCAGGATGTCCGGCGTCGGGACGAGGTGGATCTGGGGCGGCCCCGTCTCCTTCTTGAGCTTCGACTCGGATGCCGCCGCGGGTCGGAAGTCGGCGACCGCGGCCGCCATCACGATCACGTCGGCGTCCTCGGCCGCCCCGAGCACCGCGGCTCGCATCTCCTGCGCCGTCGTCACGCGGACGATCGTGGGTCCCTGCGGCGGGGGGATCGTGCCGGGACCGACCACGAGGGTGACGTCGGCCCCGCGCGCCGCGGCCTCCGCGGCCACGGCGAACCCCATGCGGCCGCTCGACCGGTTGCCGATGAACCGGACCGGGTCGAGGGGCTCCCACGTGGGGCCGGCGGTGACCACCACACGACGCCCGGCCAGGTCCCGGCCGTGGGCGAGCGTCTCGACCACGGCCTCGAGGATCTGTTCCGGCTCGCTCATCCGTCCCATCCCCTCGTCGCCGGCGGCGAGGGAGCCGCTCACCGGACCGACCACGCGCGCCCCGCGCTCGACGAGCGCCGCCAGGTTGGCCTGCGTCGCGGCGTGCCGCCACATGCCGCTGTGCATCGCGGGGGCCAGGACGAGCGGCGCGTCCGCCTCCAGCAGCGTCGAGGTGAGGAGGTCGTCGGCGATGCCGAAGGTGAGCTTTGCGATCACGTTGGCCGTCGCCGGCGCCACCACCACCACGTCCGCCTCGTGCGCGAGCCGGACGTGCAGCACCTGGCCCGGCTCCTCGAACAGGTCCGTGTACACCCGCTGGTCGGACAGCGACGCGAAGGTGGCCGGGCCGACGAAGCGCTCCGCCGTGTGGGTCATCACCACCCGGACGGAGGCACCCCGCAGCCGCAGCAGCCGCGTGAGGATGCAGGCCTTGTACGCGGCGATGCCGCCCGTGACCCCGAGCAGGACGCGTCGACCGCTGAGAACGGGGGAGACGTTGGGATCCACTGCCCCACCTCCGCTGGCGGCTCCCGGCGCGACGCTACTCGGGCGTGACCTCGGTGCGCTCGCCGCTGATCTTGCCCTCGGCGATCTCCTCGAGCGCGATCGACAGCGGCTTGTTCTTCAGGCCGGTCTCGACGAGCGGGGGGATGAACTCCGCGCGGCCCTCGCCGAGCTGGTTGTAGTACGAGTTGATCTCGCGGGCGCGCTTGGCCGCCAGGATCACCAGCGTGTACTTGGAGTCCACCTGGGCGAGCAGATCGTCGATCTTGGGATCGATCATGGGTTCGCGGAACCTCCGGGGTCGGGCTCTCCGGTCGCGCCATCTGGCGGCCGCCGGGACCTCTGGATGATAGCAGCGACCTGCGACGATGCAGCTTCGACGTCCTCGTTGACCACCACGTGGTCGAACAGGTCGCGCTGCTCGAGCTCCGATTCGGCCTCGGCCAGCCGGCGGGCGAGGCGCTCCTCGTCCTCGCTCGCCCGCGTCCGGAGCCGCCGTTCCAGCTCCTCGGCGGAGGGCGGCTCGAGGAAGATCAGCACGGCCTCGGGGATCGCCTCGCGGACCTTCCGAGCGCCCTGCACGTCGATCTCGAGCACGACGTCGGCTCCCTCCGAAAGCGTGCGCTCCACCCACGCGCGGGGGGTGCCGTACCGCTTGCCGAACACCTCCGCCCACTCGAGCAGGCCGTCCTGCTCCACCAGTCGGTCGAACTCGTCGGGCGAGACGAAACGGTAGTCGACCCCGTCCCGCTCCCCGAGCGAGGCGCGGGGCGCTCGGGTCGTCGCCGAGATCGAGAGGCGGAGCCCCGGCACCCGTTCCAGGACGCGCCGGACGACGGTTCCCTTGCCGACGCCGGACGGACCGGCGATCACGAAGAGCGTGCCGCGCCGTTCGATGAGCGCGCGCTACTTCTTGGCGAACTCGGTGAGCAGCGAGTCGCGCTGCTTGGCGCCGAGGCCACGGACCCTGCGGCTCGCAGAGATGTCGAGCTTCTCCATGATCTTGCGCGCCCGGACCTTCCCCACACCCGGGAGCGACTCGAGGACCGTGGAGACCTTCATCTTCCCGACGGTGTCGTCGCCAGGCCGGGAGAGCATGTCCTTGAGCGTGATCTTCCCGGACTTGAGCTGGCCCTTGAGCTCGGCACGCTTCCTGCGCGCCTCGGCCGCCTTCTCCAGAGCCTGCTTGCGCTGTTCATCCGTCAGGACGGGTAGGGGCATGACAACACTCCTTCACTGATGGGAGCCGGGATCGTCGCGAGTATAGCCACGCCCTCCCGGGCGCCGCAACGCGAACCATGCCTCCCGACCTGCGGTTTTCCTCGGCCCCACACCGATCATCGAACGCTCGCCAGGATCGCTCGGGCCGCGCCGGCCGGATCGACGGACGCCGTGATGGGCCGCCCGACGACCAGATAGTCCGCGCCGCGCTCGATCGCCTCCTCCGGAGTGAGGATGCGGACCTGGTCGTGTCCGTTGGAGCCGGCGGGGCGGATGCCGGGGACGACGAGACACGGCTCCTCGCCGAGGACCTCGCGGACCGTGACCACGTCCTCGCCCGAGACCACGATCCCGCCCGCGCCGGCGGCGCGGGCTTCGAACGCGAGCGATGCCGCCGACGCGAGCCCCTCCCCCGCCGAGCTCGACAGCACCGTCACCGCGAGCACGATGGGTGGCGCCGCGCCGGCCTCCTCGGCACCCGTCGCCGCACCGCGGATCGCCGCCGCGATCATGGCCTCGCCCCCCAGCGCGTGCACGGTGAACATCGCGGCGCCGAGCCGCGCGACGTTGCGCGACGCGCGCTCCACCGTGGTGGGGATGTCGTGGAACTTGAGGTCCACGAACACCGGCCCGTACGGCAGGACCCGACGGAGCGCGTCGGGGCCGGCCGCCGAGAAGAGCTCGGACCCCACCTTGAACAACCCCACCGAGCCACGGAGGCCGCGCGCCAGCTCCTCGGCCGCGTCCGCGTCCGAGACGTCGAGCGCGACGGCGAGCGGGTTGTCCGGACGGGGGATCATCTCAGGGCCCCGGTGGTCCTGGCGGCCCCCGCCTCCGAGCGCGAGCCGGCGGCTGGGTCCTGCCGCGTCCGGAGCCGGCCCCGCAGGTCGGCCGGGGAGGCGATCCCCTTGGCCCGCAGGTACTCGAGCACGCCCCGCGCGATCTCCTCCGGCGCCGAGGGGTTCACCAGCAGGGCGGTCCCCACCTGCACGGCCCACGCCCCGGCCAGCAGGAACTCGACGGCGTCGATGCCGGTGGTGACGCCGCCCACCCCCATGATCGGGACGTTCGGCAGCGCCCGGGCCACGCGGTGCACGGCGGCCAGCGCGATCGGCTTGATCGCCGGGCCGGACAGCCGCCCCTCGGTGGCGGCCAGCCGGGGGCGGAGGCGCTCGGCGTCCACGGCCAGGCCGGGCACCCCGTCGATCAGCGTGAGGCCCGACGCCCCCGCCCGCACGCAGGCCCGGGCGGTTCCCACGAGATCGGGCAGCAGGGGCGGGAGCTTGACGAACACCGGGACGCGGGAGTGCCGGGCGACCGAGCCGACGACCTCGTTCATCCGCTCGAGGTGGGCGTAGAAGGGATCGCCGTGCCGCTCGTCGTCCGGGGCCGACAGGTTGATCTCGAGGGCCACGATGCCGGGGCGCAGGTGGAGGTAGCTCGCGACCCGGATGTACTCGTCCGGCGTGGAGCCGGCCACCGAGGCGATCACCGGCACCTGCGACCGCAGGAGCTTCGGCAGGTCCAGCTCGACGAACTCCTCGACGCCGGGGTTCTGCAGGCCGACCCACGACAGGAACCCCGACGGCGTCTCGGCGCCGCGCGGCGTCGGCGCGCCCTTGGACGGGGCCAGCGTGAGGCTGCGCGTGACGATCCCACCCAGCCGGTGCAGATCCACCAGACCGGGGATGTCGCGGCCCGTCCCCAGGCATCCCGACGCCGCGAGCACCGGATGCGGGAAGACGATCCCGCCCCCGAGATCGACCGCCAGCGTCTGCTTCATCCCGGCCACGTGCGCACCACCGGGAAGCCCTCGGGCGGCGTGGGCTGCATCTGCGGCTCGTCGCCCATCCACCGATCCCACAGGATCCGCGCGGGGTTGAAGACCGGCCCGTCCGTGCACGCCCGAAGCTCGTCGTAGCCCGACCCGTCCTTGCGGATCACCGGGACCGTGCACGTGAAGCACATCCCCACGCCGCAGGCCATGCGCTCCTCCACCGCCATCTGCGAGGGGATGCTGCGTTCGATGCAGCGCTCGGCGATCGCGCGGAGCGTGGAACGTCTGGCCGCGGCGTACACGACCTGGGCCCCGGTCGACTCGAGCATGCCGGGCAACGCGTCCAGGACGTTGCCCTGCTCCCCGAGGCTCCCGTCCTCCGTCATGATCGCGACCGTCTGCGAGACGCGCTTGCCCTCGATCGGCTTGAAGACCTCGTCCATCGTGTCGGCGCCGACGATCATGTCGACCCGCTTGCCGCGGGCGCGGAGCTCCTGGGCCAGGTAGTAGATCGGCGCCGTGCCGTGTCCCTCCGAGACCAGCAGGCATCCCGAGAGCTTCGTGGGGTACGCGAACCCCTTGCCGAGCGGTCCGATCACGTCGAGGAACTGATGGGCCTTGGCCTCCGCCAGCCACGAGGTCCCCGCGCCCCTGGGGTCGAACACGAACTCGAGCGTGCCCGCCCATCCTCCTCGCCGCGACGCCTGGGCGATCGAGAAGTGCCGGCGCAGGAGGAACGCCCGGCCCTCGGGCATGCCCACCGAGAGGAACTGCCCGGGACGGACGCGCTCGGCCACCTCGGGCGCCACGATCGTGATCGATTGGTAGGCGCCGAACCGGCGCGCGTTCAGCACCTCCGCCCGCACGCGCCTCACGGCCTCACCCTACCCGGCTCGTCGCGGCCCCGAGGGGGACCTGCACCGGCCTCGGCGAGGCGGCGTGCTCGTGATATCGCTGCAGGTCGACGGGGGTTCCCGGCGCGCCTTGGAGCGCCTCGATCCCTCTGACCGCCGCCAGCGCGCCCGGCAGCGTCGTGATGCACGGGATGCCGGCCAGGGCCGACGCGGTCCGGACGAAGTATCCGTCGGTGCGCGGCCCGCGCCCGAACGGGGTGTTGACGACGAGATCGACCTCGCCCTCGCGGATCAGGTCGACGATCGTGCGCCCGCCCTCCGAGACCTTGGCCACCCGCGTCACGGGGATCCCCGCCCGCTCCAGGACGCCGGCCGTGCCCTTCGTCGCCAGGAGCCGGAACCCCAGGTCGGCCAGGCGCTTGGCCGGGAAGGCGATGGCGCGCTTGTCGCGGTTGGCCATCGAGACGAACACGGTGCCTTCGCGCGGGAGCGCGGCACCGCTCGCCACGAGCGCCTTCGCCAGGGCCCGCCCCGGGTCTCCGTCGATCCCCATGACCTCGCCGGTCGAGCGCATCTCGGGCCCCAGCACGGTGTCGACGCCGGGGAACCGACCGAACGGCAGGACCGCCGCCTTCACACACGTGTACGGCAGGTGGCGGTAGTGACCCGGGTCGGCGGGCACGATCCCCGACTCCGTGAGCTCGGCGAGCGAGCGCCCGAGCAGCACGAGCGCGGCCACCTTGGCCAGGGGAACGCCGACCGCCTTCGACACGAAGGGCACCGTCCGCGAGGCGCGCGGGTTCGCCTCGAGCACCCAGATCCGTTCGTCCTTCACCGCGAGCTGGACGTTGATCAGCCCGACGACGCCGAGTCGCCGCGCCACCCGGCGCACGATGTCCTCGACCTCGTCCAGCTCCTCCTCGGCCAGCGTGGCCGGCGGGATCTGGCACGACGAGTCCCCGGAGTGCACTCCGGCCTCCTCGATGTGCTCCATCACCGCCCCCACGAAGACGTCCGCCCCGTCGCACACGGCGTCCACGTCGAGCTCGATCGCGCCCTCCAGGAACCGATCGATCAGCACGGGGTGATCCGGCCCCGCCGCAGCGGCGGTCCTCACGAACCCCTCGAGCTCGTCCTCGCCGTACACGATCTCCATGGCCCGGCCTCCCAGCACGTACGACGGCCGAACCACGACCGGGTACCCGATCCGCTCCGCGATCTCCCGCGCCTCCCCTTGATCCCGCGCTTCCCCGTGCGCCGGCGCCGCGATCCCCAACTCCTCCAGCACCCCCGCGAACTTCCCCCGGTCCTCCGCCAGGTCGATCGCCACGGGCGACGTCCCGAGGATGCGGAACCCCGCCGCCTCGAGATCGTGCGCCAGCCGCAGCGGCGTCTGCCCCCCGAGCTGACACACGACCCCGATCGGACGTTCCGCCTCGCACACCGCGAGCACGTCCTCGGCGGACAGCGGCTCGAGGTACAACCGCGAACTGGTGTCGTAGTCCGTGGAGACCGTCTCGGGATTCGAGTTCACCATCACGGCCTCGAACCCCGCCTCCTCCAACGCCTCCGCCGCGTGCACACACGCGTAGTCGAACTCGATCCCCTGTCCGATCCGATTCGGCCCCGCTCCCAAGATCACGACTCGATCCCGCTCCGCCCCCCGAACCTCGTCCTCGTCCTCGTACGTCGAGTAGTGATAGGGCGTCCGTGCCGGGAACTCCCCCGCACACGTATCCACCGTCTTGAACACGACGCGCACCCCGAGCGCCGTCCGCCGAGCGCGCACGTCGGCCTCCGCCGACCCGGTGACCGAAGCGATCCGCCGATCCGACAGCCCGACCCGCTTCGCCTCGAGCAGCTCCTCGGCATCCAGCTCGTCCAGCGCCCGACCGGCGATCGCGCCGACCTCCTCGACGACCTGCGCGATCTGATCCACGAACCACGCATCGATGTGCGACACGGCAGAGATCTCATCCACCGAGCGTCCAGCTTGCAGCGCAGCCTCGACGAGGTGGAGCCGCCGCTCCGTCGGGACCGCGAGCGACCCCAAGCCGGCGGGGTCGCCGCCGGCCCCGAGGTCCGCACCACCCACCTCCAGAGCCCGCCACGCCTTCCCCAGCGCCTCCTTGAACGTGCGGCCGATCGCCATGACCTCGCCCACGCTCTTCATCGTCGACGTGAGCACCGGGTCGGCCTCGGGGAACTTCTCGAACGCGAACCGCGGGACCTTCACGACCACGTAGTCGAGCGTGGGCTCGAAGGCCGCGAGCGTCTCCCCGGTGATGTCGTTCGGGATCTCGTCGAGCGTGTATCCGACGGCCAGCAGCGCGGCGATCTTCGCGATCGGGAAGCCCGTGGCTTTCGACGCGAGGGCGCTGCTGCGCGACACGCGGGGGTTCATCTCGATGAGGACCTGGCGACCCGTCATCGGGTCGACCGCGAATTGGATGTTGGAACCGCCGGTCTCGACGCCGATAGCTCGGATGCAGGCGAGCGCCGCGTCGCGCATCGTCTGGTACTCGCGGTCCGAGAGCGTCATCTGCGGGGCGACGGTGATGGAGTCGCCGGTATGGACGCCCATGGGGTCGACGTTCTCGATGGAGCAGACGACGACGGCGTTGTCGGCGGCGTCGCGCATGACCTCGAGCTCGAATTCCTTCCACCCGGCCACGGACTCCTCGACGAGGACCTCGGTGACCGGGCTGATCTCGAGGCTCCGTCGTGCGACGCGCGCGAGCTCGTCCGGATCGTGGGCGAAGCCGCTGCCGCCGCCGCCGAGCGTGAACGAGGGACGAACGATCACCGGGTAGCCGAGGTCGTCGCCGATCGCGAGGGCCTCGTCGACGGTGTGGGCGATGCCGGCCCTCGGCACGTCGAGGCCGGCGGCCTGCATCGTGGTCTTGAAGCCGCTGCGGTCCTCGGCGCGGCGGATGGCGTCCAGGCCGGCGCCGATGAGCTCGACGCCCAGGCGGCCGAGGTCGCCGGATGAGGCCAGGGCGACGGCGACGTTGAGGGCGGTCTGGCCGCCGAGGGTGGGGAGCAGGACGTCGGGGCGCTCCCGCTCCAGGACCTGGAGGACGGACTCGGGCGTGAGGGGTTCGATGTAGGTGCGGTCGGCGAACTCAGGGTCGGTCATGATCGTCGCGGGGTTCGAGTTCACGAGCGAGACGTGGAAGCCCTCCCGCCGAAGGACCTTGCAGGCCTGGGTGCCTGAGTAGTCGAACTCGCACGCCTGGCCGATCACGATGGGGCCGGAGCCGACGATGAGGATCCGCTCGAGGTCCGTGCGCCTCGGCATCAGGGCGTCCCCATGAGGGCGCGGAACTCCTCGAACAGGTGCCTCGAGTCGTGGGGGCCGGGTGCGGCCTCGGGGTGGTACTGCACCGCGAGCGCCGGGACGTCGAGGCATCGCAATCCCTCGAGCGCCCCGTCGTTGAGGTTCCAGTGGCTGAGCTCGGCACGGCCGAACGCGGTCTCGGCCACGACGCCCTCGCGGGGCCATCCCTCCGGGTCGACGGCGAAGCCGTGGTTGTGGCTCGTGATCTCGACCCGCCCGGTCCGCAGGTCCTTCACCGGCTGGTTCGCGCCCCGATGGCCGAACTTCATCTTGTACGTCCGTCCGCCGAGCGCGAGCGCGAGGAGCTGGTGCCCGAGGCAGATGCCGAACACCGGCACACGCCCCAGGAGCTCGCGCGCGGCCGCGATCCCATAGCGGGTGGCGGCGGGGTCGCCCGGCCCGTTCGACAGGAACACGCCGTCGAAGCCGTCGACGTGGTTCGGCGGCGTCCGCGCCGGGAACACCGTCGCCTCGATGCCGGACGCCGCGAGCCGGCGCAGGGAGTTCCGCTTCAGCCCGAAGTCGTAGGCGGCGACCCGGAACACCGGCCCGCGCTCCGCCGAGGCCCGACCGACCACGTCGCGCGCTTCGTACGGCTCGGGTGCCGAGACGTCGCCCGCCAGGTCGGCGCCCTCCATGCCGGGCGTGGCGCGGACGCGCTCCAGGAGCGAGGCGGGATCGAGGTCCTCCGTGGACAGCCCGCACCGCATCGCGCCGCCCTCGCGGAGCCGGAGCGTGAGTCGCCTCGTGTCCACGCCCTCCACCCCGACCACGCCGGCGTCGGCGAGCTCCTCCCCCAGCGTTCGCACCGCCCGCCGGCTCGAGGCGCGCCGGGAGGCCTCGCGCACCACGAAGCCGGAGACCCGGACGCGGTCCGACTCGGGGTCCTCGAGGTTCGTCCCGTAGTTGCCCTGGTGCGGCGAGGTCATCGTGACGACCTGCCCGGCGTAGGAGGGGTCGGTGAGCACCTCCTGGTATCCGGACATGCCGGTGTTGAAGACGGCCTCCCCGAACGCCTCCCCGGTCGCCCCGAACGCCCGCCCCCGGAACACCGTGCCGTCCTCGAGGACGAGGACGGCGACCGTCACCGCTGCGCCTTCCCGTCGGCGACGACCAACCGGCCCCGGTACACGGTGTGGATCACGCGGCCTCGGAGCGTGCGGCCGAGGAACGCACTGTTGCGACTCTTGGAGGCGAACGGCGTCTCGACCACCCACTCGGCGCCGGGATCGAACAGGACGAGGTTCGCAGGACTTCCCGGCTCGATCGGCCCGCCGTGGTCGGCGGCCCCGAGGATCCGCGCCGGCGTCCTCGACAGGGCCTCGACCGCCCGGGCCAGCGTCATCGTGCCCGGCTCGACGACGTGGGTCAGGACGGCGGCCAGGGCCGTCTCCAGCCCGATCGTCCCCGGTGGGGCCTGGTCGAACTCGACCTCCTTCTCCTCGACCGCATGTGGCGCGTGGTCCGTGGCGACGGCGTCGATCGTGCCGTCGGCGAGCCCGGCCCGGAGCGCGTCCCGGTCCTCCGGCGTCCGCAGCGGCGGGTGCACCTTGAAGTTGGTGTCGTAGGTGACGAGGTCCTCGTCGCTGAACGCGAGGTGATGCGGCGTCACCTCCGCGGTCACGCGGAGCCCGTCGGCCTTGGCCCGCCGCACCAGGTCGACCGATCCGGCCGACGACAGGTGCTGGACGTGGAGCCGGCCGCCGGTGAGCCGCGCCAGGGCGAGATCGCGACCCACGATGATCTCCTCCGACTCGCGGGGCCGCCCGGCCAGCCCGAGCTCGTACGAGTGCGCCCCCTCGTGCATCTGCCCGCCCTCGGCGAGCGTGGGGTCCTCGCAGTGCTCGGCGATGATGACGCCCTCGAAGGTGCGGGCGTACGTGAGCGCGTTCCGGAGCACCCGGGCGTCCGGCACCGTGTCGCCGTCGTCGCTGAACATGCGGACCCCGGCCTCCACCATCTCGCCGAGCTCGGCCATCGCCTCGCCGCCCCGGCCGCGGGTGATGGCGCCGGCGGGGAACACGTCGCAGAGCCCGGCGCGGATGCCGAGGTCGCGGACCTCGTGGATCACGGCCGCGTTGTCCGCGACCGGGTCGGTGTTCGCCATCGGCGAGACCGCGGTGAAGCCACCGATGGCCGCGGCCCGGCACCCCGTCTCGACGGTCTCCTTGTCCTCCCGCCCTGGCTCGCGCAGGTGCGTGTGCAGGTCGACGAGCCCCGGCGACAGCACGAGCCCGTCGCATTCGAGGACCGTGGCGCCCGCCGTGCCACCGTCGGCCGGGGCGATCCGGCCGTCGTCGACGAGCACGTCCCCGGTCTCGTCGCGTCCCGACGCCGGGTCGACGATCCGCGCGCCCCGGATCCAGATGCGCTCACTCATCTGCGACGCCTCCCTCCGCGCTCCGACCGGCCACCGAGGCGAGCTCTCCCCCGTCCCCGCGCGACCCGCCGAGCAGGAGGAACAGGAGCGCCATGCGGATGGCGATGCCGTTCGTCACCTGCTCCTCCATCACCGCCTGCGGCAGGTCGGCGACGTCGCTGTCGATCTCGACGCCGCGGTTCATCGGGCCGGGATGCATGATCAGCGAGCCCTCGGGCAGCATGCCGACCCGGGCGTTCGTGAGCCCGAACAGCCGCGCGTACTCGCGCACGCTGGGGAAGAACTGCTGGCGCTGACGCTCGCGCTGGACGCGGAGCATGTAGCAGACGTCGAGCTTGGGCAGCACCGAGTCGATGTCGTAGGACACCTGGACGCCCCAGGTCGGCGCGTCGGGCGGGATCAGCGTGGGCGGGCCGACGAGCGTGACCTCCGCGCCCATCTTCACCAGGGCGAAGCTGAGCGAGCGGGCCACGCGCGAGTGCAGGACGTCGCCCACGATCGCCGTGCGCAGGCCCTCGAGGCGACCGAGCTTCTCGCGCATCGTGTACAGGTCGAGCAGGGCCTGCGTGGGGTGCTCGTGGGTCCCGTCGCCGGCGTTCAGCACGCTGCCCCGCACCCACCTCGTCAACGTGAGGGGCGAGCCGCTCGATGAGTGCCGGATCACGATGGCGTCGGCCCCCATCGCCTGCAGCGTGAGCGCCGTGTCCTTCAGGCTCTCCCCCTTGGCCACGCTCGTGCCGCTCGTCGTGAAGTTGATGACGTCGGCCGACAGGCGCTTGGCGGCGAGCTCGAAGCTGATCCGCGTCCGCGTCGAGTTCTCGTAGAACAGGTTCACCACGGTGCGGCCTCGGAGCGCGGGGACCTTCTTGATGACGCGCGTCCCGACCTCGCGGAAGGACTCCGCCGTGTCGAGGATCCTCACGACGTCCTCGGCGGTCACGTCGTGGATCGACAGCAGGTGCTTGTTCATCTGGCCTCCCCGGCGACCGGTACGGCTTCCTCGACCTCGACGGCGTCTTCGCCGTCGACCTCACGCAGCGCGACGCGGACCTGCTCGTCCTTGCGCGTCGGGACGTTCTTGCCGACGTAGTCGGCCCGGATCGGCAGCTCGCGATGGCCCCGGTCGACGAGCACGGCGAGCTGGATCGCGGTGGGACGGCCGAAGTCCACGAGCGCGTCGAGGGCCGAGCGGATGGTGCGACCCGTGAACAGGACGTCGTCGACGAGGACCAGCGTGCGCCCCGTGATGTCGAAGTCCACCCGGGTCTCGTGGACCTCCGGGGCCTCGGCCCGCATGCCGATGTCGTCTCGGTAGAACGTGATGTCGAGGACGCCCACCGGCAGGCGCACGCCCTCGATCCGCTCGATCTCGCCGGCCAGGCGCCGGGCAAGATCGTCCCCCCGCGCCGCGATCCCCACGAGCGCGAGGTCCTGCGCGCCCTTGTTGCGCTCCAGGATCTCGTGGGCGATCCGCGTGACCGCCCGGCGCACCTCCGGCTCCTCCATCAGGCGGTTGGCCATGTCGCACCTCCCGGCTCGGCGAGGGAGCAGGCGCAGCGGCGCGCGTCGGGCGTCCCGCTCCCGGAGACAACGAAACGCCCCGCCGCGCGCGGCAGGGCGTCGTGATGGCGTGGCATCCCGGGCACTCCCTTCCCGGCCTCACGGGACCGGACTTAAAGGGGAAGGTCGTTGCCGAGGATAGCCCCCACCCCGGGGCCCGACAACGAGCGGGACCAGACCCGCCCGAGATACGCCGTTCGGCGCAGGACATCGCGGGGACGGAAGTGGACCATCGTGCGGGGGCGAGACAGGGAGGGAGCATGATCGGCGACGAAGGCCGCCGGGCCATCCGGCGTCGGGCCCGGTGGTGAGCGTGGGCCAGCGGGACGACGACGTCCCGGGACGACCGAGGCCCTCGTCGGGCCCGATCGTGCTCGCGATCCTGCTCGCGGCCCTGCTGCTCGCCGGCGCCCTCGTGCTGATCGACGTCAACCGTGCCGCTCGTTGCGAGCGCTACGGGCGGAACGTGCTCGAGTTCTACCAGCGGCAGTCCGACTTCGAGAGGGCCTCCCCCGACGAGGAGCCCGTCTCCCAGGCCACCCTCACGGCCACTCTCCTCGAGGCCGTCGGCTACCCTCCCCCGGGCTGCGAGCTGCCCTGATCGAGGCCGGCGGCGCCTCGGGTGGGGCCGAGTCGGTCTCCAGGGCCTACACTGGCGGCGACGTCGAGGAACGCGGAGGAGGTTGCCGAATGCCTGGTGGTCCGGAGTGGGTCATCGTCCTGGTGATCTTGGTGCTGCTCTTCGGGGCGAAGAAGCTCCCGGAGCTGGCGCGATCGGTCGGCAAGTCCACCTCCGAGTTCAAGAAGGGCATGGCCGAGGGCTCGACCGAGGCCGACGCCGCCGGCGCATCGGACGACGCCGCCCCCCGGCCCGAGCACACGGCCGAGACGAAGGAGTAGGCGTCCGGGGCCGGCCGCACGGACCCGCGGCATGATCCGGCCCCGCGCGTAAGCGCGCCGCCCTCCTCGGGTGTTCACGCTCCGATGGACGAGGCGCTCGATCTATACGATCCCCCGATCGCCGCGCGCGGCGCCCTGCCGCTGTTCGAGGACTTCTTCGAGGAGCATCGCGCGCGTCTGCACGCCGCCCTGTGGCTGGTCGCTCGAGACCACCACGAGGCCGAGGAGATCGCACAGGATGCGTTCGTGCGGTTGTGGGAGCGCTGGGACCGGGTCCGCACGCTCGAGGATCCCGCCGGCTACCTGTACCGGACGGCCATGAACCTGTTCCGGAACCGGCGCCGCCGCGCCGCGCTCGCCCTCCGGCGGCTCGTGCGCGCCGTCCCGGCCCCGGACGCCACCGCTCCGGTGGATGCCGCGGACGCGATCCATCGCGGGCTGCTTGCCCTCACGGCCCGGCAGCGCGCCGCGCTCGTCCTCACCGACCTGCTCGACATGACCTCGGAGGAGGCCGGGCGAGCGCTCGGCGTGCGCCCCTCGACGGTGCGCGTGCTCGCCGCCCGCGCCCGGGCCGCCCTCCGCCGCGAGATCGGAGGCGAGGATGCGTAGCACGAAGGACCTCCTGGAACGGGCTGCCCGCTCGGCGCCGCAGGGCGCGTTCGGCGTGGACGACCTTCGCCGGCGCCGCGACCGCCGCCGGGAGCGGCAGCGCCTCGGCACGAGCCTGGTCGCGCTTGCGCTGACGGTCCTGGTGTTCGGCGGGGTGTTCGCCGTCCTGCGCGACCGCGGCGAGGAGTCGTCCGTGGGATCGACGGGGCCCAGCGGCACAGCGACCGCCGTGCTTCCCCCCGCATCCTCCGCGCCCCTGCAGGCGGGTCCCGGCCAGTACTACTACGCAAGGACGTGGAGCCATTCCGCCCGCATCTGCACCGTGGACGGATCAGGAATGACGTGCACGTTCTCGACGGTCGAGTCCGAGAGCTGGTGGGCTGCCGACGAGTCGGGGCGGATCGCCTCGAGCGATCGCGACGAGTCCTACGGGGCCGGCGAGTACCCACACGACACGGTCACGACCGGTCTGCCGACCGACCCGGCTCGGCTTCGCGAGGCGATGTTCGCCCGCTCCGGGTCGGGTGGCGCCTCGCCCGAGCCGCAGACGACCGTCTCGCCGGGTCAGGACGCCGAGGACGCGAGCGTCGAGCAGTCCATCGTGAACCTGCTCTCCATGCCGAACACCACGCCGGCGCTACGAGCAGGGTTGCTCGAGGTCCTCGCCGAGATGCCGGACGCGACCGTCGAACTCGCGGCCACGGACCCGGCCGGGCGGCCTGCGTACCGGATCACCGTCACGACGTTCGGCGGTCCCACGGTGCACGAGCTCTACGTCGACCCCGCCACGCACGAGCTGCTCGCGCACGTCCAGACGGGCCGGGACGGGACGCTGGTGGAGGAGTTCGTCCTCGAGGCCGCCGGTGTCGCGAACGGAACCGTCGACCCGGCCGCCGAGAGCGTCGTGCCGGCGCCGGTCAGCCTTCCCGAGGTGGACGATGCCGACCCGGGATCGGCGCCCGTGGTCGAACCCTCGCCCTCGGCATAGCGACCTCGGATCGATCCTCGGGATCGGGCCCGCCGGGAGGCGCCGGGCTACCCGGGCTCGGGTGACGAGACGACGGTTCCACCGCCGGCGAGGTCGCGCGCGAGCTTGCCGAGGACGCCGTTCACGAAGCGGCCGGAATCCTCCGTGGAGAGCTCCTTCGCGGCACGGACGGCCTCGTCGATCACCACGCCGGCGGGCATGTCGACGCCGAAGGAAAGCTCGAATGTCGCCACCCGCAGAATCGTGCGGTCGAGCGAGGGCATCCGCTCGACGCGCCAGCCCTCGGCAACATCGCCGATCGAGCGGTCGAGGTCGTCAAGATGCGCCGAGACGCCCTCCACCAGCTCGCGCGTGAAGGGCGGGATCTCGCGGCCGGCGGCCTCCCACTCGTGGAGCACGTCGCCGCCGACGGCGTGCGTGACGTCGGCCTGATACAGGACGTCGAGGGCGAGGCGCCGGGCCTCGCGCCGCGACGGCTCGCGGGTCACTTCACGCGCTCGATGTACGCCCCGGTGCGCGTGTCGACCTTGACCCGCTCCCCCTCCTCGACGAACAGCGGGACCTGCGCCACGTAGCCGGTCTCGAGCGTCGCGGGCTTCAGGGTGTTCGTCTTCGTGTCGCCCTTCACGGCCGGCTGGGTCTGCGTGACGGTCAGGGCCACCGAGGCGGGGAGCTCCAGCCCGATCGGCACGCCCTGGTGGACGGCGACCTGGGCCATGGACCCCTCGGACAGGTAGTGGGCGGCGTCGCCGACGATGGCGGCGGGGATGGGGAGCTGCTCGTAGGTCTCCGTGTCCATGAACGTGAAGAAGTCGCCGTCACCGTAGAGGTACTGCATCTCCTTGCGCTCGACGATGGCGAGGCCGACCTTGACGCCGGCGTTGAAGGTGCGCTCGACGACGCCGCCGGTCTTGAGGTTCCGGAGCTTCGTCCGGACGAACGCGCCCCCCTTGCCCGGCTTCACGTGCTGGAACTCGACGATCTGGAACAGGTTCCCGTCCAGCTCGAGCGTCATGCCGTTCTTCAGGTCGTTCGTGGACACGCTCATGGCAGCACCACCAGCTCCTTGGTCGATCGCGGGATGGGGCGGCATCCGCCGGCGGTCACCTCGACCATGTCCTCGATGCGGACGCCCCCGAGTCCCGGAATGTACACGCCGGGTTCGATCGTGACGACCGCGCCGTCGGGCACGTCGTCCGTTGCGTCCCAGCGCAGGCGGGGGTCCTCGTGGATCTCGAGCCCCACCCCGTGGCCGAGGCCGTGGGGGAACTCCTTGCCGAGCCCGGCCCGCTCGATCACGCCCCGCGCGGCGAGGTCCACCTCCGCCACCGTCGCGCCGGCGTGCACCGCCTCGATCCCCGCCGCTTGTGCCGCGGCGACCAGCTCGTGGAGCTCGCGGATCCTCGCCTCCGGCGGGCCGAAGGCCACCGTCCTCGTCATGTCCGAGTGGTAGCCGTCCACGAGCGCGCCGAAGTCGAGCTTCACCACGTCGCCGCGGCGAAGCGGCCGGTCCGTCGGATCGTGATGCGGCTCCGCGGCCGACTCGCCGAACGCCGCGATCGTCTCGAAGGACTTGTCGTCGGCGCCGGCCTCGCGCATCTCGAGCTCGAGGCGGAGCGCGAGCTGGCGCTCGGTGATCCCCTCGCGCACGCCGCCGCCCAGCACGACCCGCTCGAAGGCCGCGTCGGCCGCCTCCTGAGCCCGGTCCAGCCGCCCCATCTCATCGCCGTCCTTCACCCGGCGCAGCCGCTCGACCTCGGGGCCGGCCGGGACCAGCTCGACGCCCTCGAGCTGGTCGCGCAGGCGCTCCCAGAACCGGTAGGTGACCCCTTCGGCCTCGAATCCGATCCGCCGAAGCTTCCGGTTGGCCGCCTGCTCCGCGATGGGCGGCGAGCCGTCCAGGTAGATGACCCGCTCGGTGTCGGGCACCTCGTGGCACGACTGCTCCTCGTACCGCCCGTCCGTGAAGAACACGGCACCCTCGGGCCCGAGCAGGATCTGCCCGTTCGATCCGGTGAACCCGGTGAGGTACCGCACGTTCGGCAGCCGTGTCACGAACAGGGCGTCGAGCTCGAGCTCGGCCACGCGCGCCGCGAGGCGCTCCCGCCTCAGCCCGTGATCCACGGCAGCGCCTCCAGCGCGAGGTGGTACCCGCCAGCGCCCGCGCCGGCGATCGTGGCGCGGCAGACGCCCGAGATCACCGAGTGCCGGCGGAACTCCTCGCGAGCGTAGATGTTCGTCATGTGCACCTCGACGACCGGGAGGGGGCAGGCCTCGATCGCGTCCCGGAGCGCGTACGAGTAGTGCGTGAGGGCTCCGCCGTTCACCACGATCGCCCCGTGCCCCTCGCCGGCGGCGGCGTGGATCCACCCGAGCAGCTCACCCTCGTGGTCGGACTGCCGCCACGCCGTCTCGTGGCCCAGGCGCCCGGCCCGCTCGGCCACCTCGCCCATGATCTCGGCGAGGGTCTGCGAACCGTAGCGCTCGGGCTCGCGCGACCCGAGCTCTCCGAGGTTCGGCCCGAACAGGAAGAGCACCCGCATCCCCATCACCCCACGGCGAAGCCTACGGCCTCGGCGGCGGTCGCCTGGTCCCGATCCCTGGTCACGAACACGATCTCCTCGTCGCCGGCGATGGCGGGACACTCCTCGAGCGCCACGGCAAGGTGAAGGGCGTCGAGTGTCCGAAGACGATGCTCCAGCACCAGTCGATGGGCCGATGGGATCACGGACTCCGGCCGCAAGCGGAGGACCGAGACGGGTCCGCTCCCCCCGAGGTCGAGATCGATCCGCGCCAGGACGTCCTCGGGTCCACGGATCCGGCCTGCCGCCAGAGCGGCTCGAACCGCGCTGGCCAGCTCTACACGCGTCAGCTCGCTCGTCACGACAACGTCATCGCCTTCGAGGAGGATCCCGAGCAAGACGTTGTGCTCGGGCTCGTCAATGAGGTAGGCGCGTGCAAGAGCACTCGCGTCCGCGTAGATGACGCTCACCGGGCGTTGCGTTCGGCCTCGAGGGCCTCGCTGACCGCCGTTCCCCAGCCCCGCGTCGACCGGATCGCGGCGTCACGTGACGGTGGCCGCTTCGCCGGTGGAGGAAGCTTCACGCCAAGGCCGAGCGCCTCGATCCTCGCCCGAACCCTGGCGCGGGCGTCGTCCTTGGTGAGGCCCGCCTCGAGCAGCTCAGTGACCAGCGCGTTCAGGGAACGGCCCTCCGCCTCCGCCCTGGCCTTGAGCCGCTCGTGCAGGCGCTCGTCCACTCGGGTGATGAGCTGCTTCACCCCTCGATGATAGCACGTGCGAACAAGATGCTATCACGCGCCCTGTTCGATGGCGGCGCGCACTCGGGCCTCCGAGACCGAGTCGAGCACCACCGGCCGGCCCACGTCCTCTAGGAGCACGAAGCGGACGCCGCCCCGGTACTTCTTGTCCATCTTCATCGCCCCGAGGATCTCGTCCGCGTCCGGCACCTGGCCCACGGTCTCCAGACCGAGCGAGGCGAGCAGGCGGACGTGACGGGCGGCGAGCCCGGCGGGGGCGAGCCCCTCGGCCTCGGCCAGGCGGGCCGCGAACACCATACCGATCGAGATGGCCTCACCGTGCGTGCGGCCGGCGAACGCGTCCAGGCGCTCGAGGGCGTGCCCCAGCGTGTGTCCGTAGTTCAGCATCAGCCGGCGGCCGGCGTCGCGCTCGTCCTGCCCGACGACCCCGGCCTTGGCCCGGACGCACCGGGCCACGATCGCCTCCAGCGCCGCCGGATCGCGGGCCAGCAGCGGGGCCGGGTCGCGCTCCAGCAGGTCGAGGAGCTCGAGGTCGAGCGTGAGCCCGTACTTCGCCACCTCGGCCAGGCCCGAGCGATAGTCGCGATCCGAGAGCGTCGCCAGCGTGGCGACGTCGGCCAGCACCGCGACCGGCTGGTGGAACGCGCCCACGAGGTTCTTGCCCTCGGGCAGGTTCACCGCGGTCTTGCCGCCGATCGCGGCGTCCACCTGAGCCGTGAGCGTGGTCGGCACCTGGACGAACGGGACGCCGCGCATGTAGGTGGCGGCGACGAACCCCGCCAGGTCCCCCACCGCCCCGCCGCCCAGGGCCACCACCACGTCGTCGCGATGGGCCTCCTGCGTGGCGAGATGGCGGAGCAGCGCGAAGAGCGTCGGCAGCGACTTGGCCTCCTCGCCCTCGGGGACGCCGAGGTGCACGCAGGCGAACCCGCGCTCGGCGAGCCCCCGCTCCAAGGCCCCCAGGTAGCGCTCGGCGACCGCGCCGTCGGCGACGACGAATGCCCGCTCGGCGCCGGGGAGATCGGGCACGATGGCCCCCGCACGCTCGAGCACGCCGGACCCGATCGTCACGTCGTACGCGCGTCCGGGGAGCTCGACCGTCACGCGCTCCATCGCAACAGCTCCCTCTCGATCGCCTCGGCGACCTCCGCCGGTGTCCCGCTCGCCTCGACGACGTGCACGGCGAACTCGCGGTACAGCGGCTCGCGCTCCCGGTACAGCCGCTCGAGGTCGCCCTCGGCGTGGATCAGGGGACGCTCGGACGCCGGCCGAACGCGCCCGCGAAGGACCTCGAGGGGGACGGACAGGAACACCACGTCGCCGGTGGCTCGGAGCGTGATCCGGTTCGCCGGCTCCAGCACGACGCCGCCCCCGCACGAGACCACCGAGGGGTCCCGAGCGGCGGCCTCGCTGAGCGCCGCGGCCTCCAGCTCGCGGAAGCGCGCCTCGCCGTCCTGCTCGAAGATCTCCCGAACGGTCCGCCCGGCGGCGCGCTCGATCTCGGCGTCGAGCTCGACGTACGGGACGCCGAGACGCGCCGCGAGCTCGGGCCCGACGGTCGACTTGCCCGAGCCCGGCATCCCCACGAGGTAGACGATCACGGCAGCCCCGCCACGAAGGCGTCGAGGTTGCGGCGCGTCTCCGGGAGCGAGTCGCCGCCGAACTTCTCGAGCACGGCGTCGGCGAGCACATGGGCCACGACGGCCTCGCCCACCACGGCTCCGGCCGGGACCGCGCACACGTCCGTCCGCTGCTTGATGGCGACGGCGGGCTCCCCCGTCGCCAGGTCGATGGTGGCCAGCGGACGGGGCACGGTGGAGAAGGGCTTCATCGCGGCGCGGAGCCGGATCGTCTGCCCGGTGCTCATGCCGCCCTCGATCCCGCCGGCGCGTCCGCTCCGCCGGCGTAGCGGCCCCAGGATCTCGTCGTGCGCCTTCGAGCCGGGCCGGGCGGCCGTGGCGAAGCCGTCGCCCACCTCGACGCCCTTGACGGACTGCACGCTCATGAGCGCCAGCGCCAGGCGCGCGTCGAGCTTGCGGTCGTACTGGACGTGCGACCCGAGCCCCGGCGGGCATCCGTACGCCAGCACCTCGAACACGCCGCCGAGCGTGTCCTTGTCCTTGCGGGCCCTGCGGATCGCCTCGACCATGCGCGCGCCGGCTCCCTCGTCGAGGCAGCGCACCGGCGACGCGTCGATCCGGTCGAGGTCCCCCGGGCGCGGGAGGCGGGCCGACCGGGAAGTGGCGGGTCCGATCCTGACGACGTGCGAGAGCACCTGGATGCCGAGCTCGGCCAGGAACGCCTTGCACAGCGACCCCAGCGCGACCCGCATCGCCGTCTCGCGGGCGCTGGCCCGCTCGAGCACGTTGCGGACGTCGTCGAACCCGTACTTCAGCGCGCCGGCCAGGTCGGCGTGGCCCGGTCGCGGCCGCGTGAGCTTGTCGGCGGCGTCGATATCGCCTTCCACGCCCATGAGGTCGCGGTACCTGCGCTCCCACTCGGCGTTCGCGACCGTGATCGCGATCGGGCTGCCGAGGGTGCGCCCGTGCCGGACGCCGGAGACGATCTCGACCGGGTCGGCCTCGAGCTTCTGGCGGCCGCTCCGGCCGTAGCCCATCCGCCGCCGCGCCAGCTCCTGGGCGATCTCCTTGGGCGAGACCGGGACGCCCGCCGGCAGCCCCTCCAGCACGCCGACGAGCCCCTTGCCGTGCGATTCACCCGCCGTGAGCAGCCGCAGCATGGGCCTCATGATATGGAATGGTCGAGGGCGGCCCCGGGTCACGGGGCCGCCCTCGCGGACCGGCGAGCCGCTCCCCCCGAAGCGCGACCGCCGGCGTTTGCCTACGGGTCCAGGCAGAGCGTGAAGCTCTGGTCCCCGAACAGGAACCGCGCGCACCCGTCGTCGATGTTCACGAGCTTGAAGTTCTCCGCGAACAGGGCGCCCTCCTCGACGGTCCACGTGTCGTGGTCCACGACGACCTGGAGCTTCCTCCCGTTGCCGGCGATCGAGTCGAGCACCACGTGGTGGCCGCCGATCGTGATCTCGTTCGTGGGAGGCGGGGGCGGCGGGGGCGGCGGTGTCGTCGGCGGGGCCGTCGTCGGCGGTGCGGTGGTCGGCGGGGCCGTCGTCGGCGGTGCGGTGGTCGGCGGGCCCGTCGTCGGCGGTGCCGTGGTCGGCCCGGTGGCGCCAGTGGGGCCGACGCTGCCGCTCGGGGTCTCGGTCGCGAGGCCGGGCGGGATCGAGAACGGATCCCGGCCTCCGGCCAGGTCCACGGGCGGCAGCGTCTCGCGGGGCGTGGGGGACTCGGAGACGGACGGCGTCGCGCTCGGCGCCGGACCGGTCACCGTCGTCGTCGGACCGGTCGGCGATGCGTTGTCGCCCTCTCCTCCCCCTCCCAGCACGGTCGTGACCAAGAAGTAGACGAGCGCCAGGCCGGCGACCACGCCGAGCACCTGGAGCATGCGCTTGTCGCGGGGGGTCAGGGTCATGTGGCGGCTCCTGTGGTGGACGTCGGCCCGGTGGTACCGCTCGGCGCGATGGCCCCGCCCTCTTGCGGTCCCGGCTGCGACCCCGGACCGGAGCTGATGTCCGTCGTGTAGAACTCGATCGTGATCTGCATCGACAGGGACGTCGTCGTGGTCGTCGCAGAGGCCTCGGTGGCCGGCGCCATCGTGATGCTCAACACCTTCGCGGCGCGCGGGAGGGTCTCCATCAGGAACAGGAACTGATCGAGCGAGAAGTAGTTGCCCGTGACCGAGATCTGGGACGGGATGATCGAGAAGGTGGACGAGGCGTCCGCGGTGGGCGTTCCGGGCGTGAACGAGAAGAAGTCGACCGCCGAACGGTCCGCCGCACCCTGCAGCAGGCCGAACAGCGCCGGCAGGTCGGCCGTCGGCGGGATCTGCTCCTCGATCTGCGCGATCTGACGCTCGGTCTCTGGCGCGTTCGCCTGCGCCTCCTGGAGGGCCCGAAGCTGGTTCTGGAGCGTGAGCTCCTGGTCCTCGGCGGCCGTGAGGTCGTCCTGGACCTCCCCGACCTGTCCCATCTTCGGCAGGACGAGGATCATGACGAGGAGCACCGCGATCAGCGCGATCGCCCCGCCGGCGATGAGCGGTGCGCGGCGATTCACGGCTGCGTCCCTCCTTGCCCACGCTCCGTGGTGGCGATCGCCGTCAGGTCGAGCCCGCTCGCGAAGGTGTAGATCCTCGAGAACGCCGCGCTCTCGGCCGCGCTCGTCACCCAGGGGTTGACCCACCCCTTCACCTGCTCGAGACGGGTCAGCCAGGTGGCGATCGTGTCCGTTCCTCCCGCCACGCCGTCGAACGTGAGGTTCCCGATCAGCGTGCTCTCCGCGGTCTCCGGCGTCGGCGCGGTCGCGCCGCCGGTCGGCGTCGTGACCTGCCCGGACAGGCTCGTCAGATAGGAGTCGTCGGGGATCACGCGCGAGACGTCGAGGAGGGCGCTCGACCACGACACCTCGTTGAGGAAGAGCGTGCCGACGAGCTGCTGCTTGCCCGCGAGCTGTGCCTGAAGCGTGGCGAACTCCTGGAGCCCACCGATCTGCGACGTGAGCTGGGCGTTCTTGTCGTTCTGCGTCGCCAGGTCGTCCTGGACCCCGGCCAGCCGCTGGCTCTGCGTGAAGTAGAAGACGCCGATCAGCGCCAGCACGGCGAGCCCGGCGGCCACGACGAGCGACGTCGTCCGGCGGATCTTCTGGCGCTCACGGAGCTCGGGGGGGAGGAGGTTGACCTGGCTCACGACCGCCTCCGCTCCTGGATCGCGAGACCGACGGCAACGGCCAGCACGGCCTCGGCCTCGGCCGACGCCTCCGGGGTCAGGTCCAGCTCGGACTTGACGCGCTCGAACAGCCTCCCCCGCTCGACCTGCACCGGGATCCGCTCCTGCAGGAGCTCGACGAATCCGTCCAGACGGGACCCGCCGCCGCTCACCACGACGCGGGCGATCCGCGCGCCGGGGACCTGCGCCGCATAGAACTCGAGCGACGACCGGATCTCGTCCACGAAGCTCCCCGCCCGGGCCAGCGCGAGCCGATGGACCTCGTCCAGGCTCGGGAGCTCCGGAGGCGCCGCCGGCGCTCCGCTCTCGTCCGGCGGCGGGGGCACGACGGGCTCGCCGCGCTTCAGCGCCTCGGCCACGTCGTCGTCGATGTTGAGCCCGCGCGCGATCGCGAGCGTCACGTCGCGGCCGCCCGAGGGCAGGATCCGGACGAAGCGGGTCACGCCCCGGTCGTGCACGCAGATGCTCGTCACGTGGGCGCCGACGTCGATCACGGCCTCGTCGCCCTGCGACTCCAGATCCAGCCCCACGTCGCCGCCGCCGATGGCGCGGACCGCGGCGAACGGTGTGAGGTCGATGCCCTGGGGGTCGAGCTTGGCGGCCAGCGCCGCCGAGACCAGCGCGCTGACCATCGACTTGTTGGCGGCGACCAGCAGGATCCGCTCCATGCGGCGTCCGCCCTGATCCATCTCGCCCAGGGCGTCGAAGTCGAGCACGGCGTCCTCCGCCGCCATGGGGATGAACTCCTGGACCTGGAACGCGAGCGAGTCCCGGAGCTCCTTCTCGGGGAGCCACGGGAGCGAGACCTCGCGGACGACCACCCGCTGGTTGCCGACTCCGAGGTAGACCTGCTTCGCCTTCACGCCCGCCTGGCTCCACAGGTTGCGGAGGGCGTCGGCCACGACCTCGGGCTGGCGCACCTCGCCGGCCTCGACGGCCCCGGGCGGCAGCGGCACCTGGGCGGCGCGCACGACCACGGGGGTGTCTCCCCCGGCCACCTCCGCCACGCGGACGGCGGTCGAACCCACGTCGACGCCGATCCTGGTCCGGGCCACTACGCTCCCTCCACCTGCCGCTGCTCCAGGTACCGATCCATGTCCGACTCCCGGATCCGGTAGTTCTTGCCCACCCGGATCGCCGGGAGCTCGCCGCCTTTGATCAGGCGGTACACCGTCATGTTCGAGACCCGCATCGTCGCGGCCACCTCGGCCACGGTGAGCAGCCGGTCGCCCGCCTGCCGTCCCGACCACCCTCCCGATCGCCGCGACACGCTGTTGTTGCCTCCCTCAGACCGACCGCTCGGAGAGGTATCGGTCCACGTCCGACTCCCGGATCCGGTAGTTCTTGCCCACCCGGATCGCCGGGAGCTGCCCCGCCTTGATCAGGCGGTACACCGTCATGTTCGAGACCCGCATCGTCGCCGCCACCTCACCGACCGTGAGGAGCCGGTCACCGACGAACGGTCGTCGCTTGCCCATCTCTCACATCTTTCACACTTAGCCCATCCGCCACACTTGCCTCTTGTGTCACAACCCTCACACCTGCTCCATCCGCCCCTGGAGTCCCAGGGTCCCGCACCGTAACAAGAGCCACATCTGTCGTCAATCACCCCTATGACCTACATTCGGCACGATAAGCTGAATTACATATATGTAATTAGCAGAAATCGTCAGAAACCCCAGAAGTAACGGCGAGACGGCTCGGGTCGGGTCCGGTCTAGGCGCCGATCAGGCGCAGGTAGGCGTCCGCGATCTGCCGGCCGGCCAGGACCGCCGCGGCGGCCCCGAGCGCCAACGACGGACCGTACGGGAGGGCGCTCTTCCGGCTCGCCCCCGCGACGAGCGCGACGATCGCCGCCACTCCCCCGACCAGGATCCCCACCCCCGCCGCCACGGCGACGTAGCGGAGCCCGAGCGCACCCAGGACGGCCCCGGAGACGGCTGCGAGCTTGACGTCCCCCATGCCCAGGCCGCGTGGCGCGATCAGCGCGATGAGGAGCAGTCCCCCGCCGTAGGCGAGGAACCCGATACCCGCACGTCCGAGGTCCAGCGGAGCCCCGGCCAGCCGCGCCACGATCAGATAGACGGGGGCGATCACGAGCGACGGGTACATGAGCCCGTTCGGGATGATCCGGTGCCGGACGTCGATCACCGCGACCGCCACCAGGATCCCCAGGAAGGGCGCCATCAACACGGCCACCCACGGGTCGTCGAAGACGAGGGCGGCGGCGACGAAGAGCCCGGCGGTCGCGAGCTCGGTCAGGGGGTAGACCACCGAGATCCTGACCCCGCAGCCGCGGCAGCGGCCCCGAAGCAGCAGCCACGAGACGACGGGGATGTTGTCGACGTTCCGGAGCTGCGCCCCGCACGACGGGCACCGGGAGCGGGGGCGGATCAGGGACTCCTTCGCCGGCAGCCGGTGGATCGCCACGGTGAGGAAGCTGCCGAACACGAGCCCGAACGGGATCGCGATGATCAGCCGGATCGCGGTGTCCAAGGCGGGCGCCAGTCTAGGGGTGGCCGCTACGGCGCGTCCGCCGGGAACTCGGCGGACTGCTCTCCCCAGGTCACGACCTGCCACGCCGACGCCACCGGGTCGAGGAAGTGCGGAGGCGAGTCGTACTTCAGCCGCTGGTCGTAGCTGTAGTCCTTGGCGTAGCCCGAAGTGGCCGAGCTTCCCGAGAAGACCCCGACGGGTCCCCGGTACTTCTGCGCGATCGCGCCGTTGACCGAGAGGAGCGACGCGGCCGCCGAGTAGTCGTCGAAGGGTCGTCCGAGATTGTAGTTCTGGACCCCGAACGAATGCGCCACGGTGACCAGCGCGGCGCTGATGCTCGGGCCGCGGTTGCTGGTGGCTCCGGTCAGCGTGGCCATCGTCGACGTGCCGGGGACCGATCCGCTGAACAGGGACGGAACGGTAGCCGTCGTGCCGAGCGCGGGGGTCTTCAAGTTGCAGTGGTCGTTCGACGACGAAGCCGTTCCGTCGCAGGTCGTCACGGTCGCAGGGTCTCCGGGGACACCCTTCACCGACTCCGCGACGGATGCGGAACAGCCGGAGCAGGAGGGTGCGGACATGTGAGATCCGGTCATCGTCGGGTTCACGTCCGTGGCGGCCTGCGCTCCGATGAACGTCACGGCGTAGGTCCTGGTGCTCCCGGACCCGCTGCCGGTCACGCTGATGTCCCCGCTCCCGAGGGCGGCGAGGTTGGCCAGGGCCGTGGCGATGCGCGAGGCGGTGGTGCTGTTGGTGCTGCTGTAGCTGATGTTCGCGGTGGTCTGACAGCTGGCGGAGGCCGTGCAGTAGGTGAGCGTGAACGTGTCTCCGAACGACGCGCTCGTCAGCGTGATCGTCTGGATCTCGTTGACCGAGGCGACGAAGTCGGCCGGGTCGTTCGGATCGGCGACCGCGTGGTAGACGTTGATGAAGTTGTTGGCGACCAGCCCGAGCAGGTCGGTGCTCCCCGAGTACGCCGTGCTCCCGAACACGATGATGTTGTTCTCGGCCGCGATCGTGAGGCGGCCGTGCAGCGTCCCCTGGACGAACGCGTCACCGTTCCGGCACCCGTACCCGGTGGGAGTCGTGTTCGGATCGAGCGGTGTGACGTCGTTCTTCTGTGGGAATCCGAGCGGGTGGGTCCGGAAGGGCGCTCCGCTGCCTCCGATGGCCGGCCGGCTGAAGGGGCAGCCGCTCGTGGCATTGTCTCCCGCCGTCGGGACGTTCTGAACGTAGACCACGCCACCTCCGCTGGTCGGCAGCGTGAACCTGGTGGTCGTGTACTTCTGGAACATGACCTCCGCGGCGGGCGCGCCGGGCCACGTGCAGTAGACCTGCCTGGTGAACGGGCTGATGACGTCCATGGTGCCGTCGCTGTTCATGGAGATGGCGGTCGGGCCCGTGAACAGGCACCCGGTGCCACCCATCGTCGGGTTCGTCTCGTTCTTGATGCTGGCGTTGCTCGGGGGGATCGTCAGCGGGTCCGCGTACCGGGGGTCTCCGGCCGTCGCGAACACGGGCGTGCCGGAGCCGATCCAGCGGTTCCCCGACGCCGGCTTGTAGCTGGTGCTGGTGTCGCCGTTGAAGTGGGGGCTCCCGCTGATGCGGATCGCGTCGTTCGTGTGCAGTGGGCCGTCGACCGTGTCTCCCGAGATGAACGTGATGTCGGTGCAGTAGTCGTTGGCCGAGCTGTCGTTGTCGGAGAAGCCGAGCGCCGCAGTGTCGTTGCGGCTGCTGACGTCCCGGCCGTCGTAGTACCGGTGGTCGCATCGGTGCAGGGTCGCCCAGTTCGAGTTGTTGCTGTTGAACGGGCTCGGATACAGCGCGGTGTCGGTCGTCTCGAGATCGGTGAAGTAGAGGTAGTCGAGGAAGTTGCGCCGTCGCAGGCTCGCGGCGACCGAACGCGTGACGCTCCCTACCTTGCCCGTCGCGGTGATCTTGATGGTTCCGGTCGAGGCCAGATCGCTCGTGCTCGTCGAGTAGCGGAAAGAGGCGTCGCTCGACTCGCCCGGGATCGGCACCCACGTCGTGAACGCCTGGTTCCCGTCGGGCGGGAGGTTGGTGCTCGAGTACTGCCAGTACGAGCCGTCCTGGTTCAGGTGGAACAGGTAGTCATCGATCCCCGCCTCTGCGGCCGCGAGCGCCGCGTTCCAGTCCTGATCCCGCGCCGAGAGGTCGCGCGAACCGACCGCGTAGGACATGACTCCGGTGATGAGCGCGAGGACCAGGATCATCGACAGCATGACGACGACGAGGACGTAGCCACCTTCCTCACGCCGGATCCTGGTCATCATGGCTGCCTCACCTCACGGGCTCGGGGACGGTGGCGGGTTGTAGAACACGTTGGGAAGACGCACCCGGTTCTCGATCGTGGTGTCCGCGACGCTCAGGCTCGTGTCCTTGCGCACCGCGAGCCTGATGCCGACCTCCTTGACCTTCAGCGCGTCCGTGACGGATAGCCAGGCGCCGTCGGCGAGCGCGAACGGGACGAGGTCGCCGGCGGCGTCCGCGTAGTAGTAGGTGAAGACCGGCTCGGCGGTGGTGTTCGCGATGTACCGGCCGACGAGCCGCGTCCGGACCGCTCCCCCGATCCACGTGCAGTCGTCTCCCTCCGGGGTCCCGCCGCTGGGCTCCCTGACGGACTCGATCAGCCGGTAGCCGTCCACGGCGCTCGTGTACTGGAGGTACAGGCGGATGAGCTTGGGACACTGCGTCGACAGGTTCAGGTTCGCCAGGAACAGGATCTCCCGGTTCCCGGCCCTGGTCACGCCATCGATCGGGTAGAAGCCGCTCGGCCCGTCGGGGAACGGCGAGGTCGAGGCGTTCAGCTTCGCCGCCGTCCTCACGTCCTTGGTGATGACCTGCATGAGGATGCGCGCCTCGTTGAGGTTCTCGATGCGCCGGACGCCACCTGTGGACGCGCGCTGGAACGAGGCGACCGACTGCATCGTGAAGGCCAGGATCGTGCTGAGCACCAACATCACCACCATCATCTCGACGAGGGTCACGCCCTCGTCTGCGCGCAGACGGCGGATGAGTCCGGCCATCACTGGATCACCGCGATGTCGAATGGCCACGTCCCGTCGGCGTCGGCCGGCGGGGTCGTGGTCGAGATCACGACCGTGTTCGGGATGCCGTTCACCGAGACGCTCCACGTCCCGTACGGGAGGGCCGCCCCGAGCACGCCGAACTCGTCGGTCGTGCCGAGGGCGAACGATTCGCCCGACGGACACGACGCGTCGACGGCGTGCGAGGCCGAGACCGACACGCCGGCCACCGGCGTGAGGTTCCCCAAGCCGTCGTCGTGCTGGACCGTGACGAACACCTCATGGAGACCCAGCGTCACGGCCGTGGCGACGCCCGGAAGGACCGCGACCGCAGGCTCGTCGGGGCTGGCGTCCGCACACGTGCCCGCCCTGATGTCGTAGCCGTCCGCGAACGGGAACAGCCCGCCGACCTGGCGCGAAGGACCGCTGCCGGGGACGAGCCGGATCCCGCTGGGAAGGAGGTGGGTGTTGCCGATGACGAGCGAGACCGCGGTGGGGGCGGCCGCGCCCGTATCCTGTCCGACCACCGTCACATCGAGGGTGGAGGCGCGGTCGTAGTCGAACGCGAGCGAGGTGGTGCCACCCACGGCCACCGAAGCAACCTGTGAGGGCATCGATTCCCCCTGGTAGCTGACGTAGCCCCCGGCAGACAGCGTGGCCGTGAAGGGGCCGGCGGGCAGGAAGGCGAAGAACGCGCAGCCGTCCGCGGTCGTCATCTGCGTGGCGGTGGTCGGGGGCGGAGGCGTCGGGCTCAGCGTGACCTGCGCGCCGGCCACAGGCAGCCCGTCTCGGTCGATGACGCTCACGGCGATGTGGCCGGAGTCCTCGTCGTAGGTCCCTACGGGGGGAGTCACGATCGTGTGTGCGTCCACGGGCTGGACACCCGACATGACCGGCCACGACACGTAGACGTTGACGCTGAGGTACTTGGGCTCCGCGTTCGCCGGCGCATCGCACGGGCTGGAGCTCGCATCGCCGACCACCCACTGGGAGTCGCGAACGATCGTGTACTCCACATCGCCGACGGTCCGAGATACCTCGGTCCGGCCCGCCTGCAGGTTCGTGAAGGACGTCGCGCGTACGATGTCCATCTCCTCGGCGGCCAGGTTCGCCGCGACACTCCGGTGGCGGTCGGTCCGAAGGATGTTCATCGTGCTGCTCTGCGTGGTGGCGATGGAGACGATGAGGACGCCGAACAGGAGCATCGCGATGGCGACCTCGATCATGGTGAAGCCGCGCTCGTCGGCGTGCAGACGAGCGCGGAGTCGATCCAGCACGGCTCGCTCCCTCATCCGAACCTCATCCCGGTCCTGCGCACACCATCGACCTCACCCTCGAGCCCCTTGAGCTCACGACCATCCGCCCGTGCACTCCGCCGTCTGGTCCACCGCCGAGAACGCCGCTCCCTGCCCCTTGTCGAACGCGGGGCTGTTCGCCAGCTGGCGGAGGCAGAAGTACCTCCCCGTGCGAGACCTGGAGATCAGCAGCAGCGCCGACCCCGTAGCCTCCTGGATGGTGATCTCCTCGACGGCGGGATCCGTGTCGGCGGCCCTCCAGTCGAGCGCGGGCTCCACGGAGACGGCCGCGGCCAGCGTGAAGGCGTCGTACGACCCCTCCCCCGCCCACGTGGAGAGGGCGGCGGCGAGCGCCGGTGCGCAGGTTCGACTGCGTCGCCCGGTCCTCCGCCCGCTCCCTCGCGCCGAGGAAGGTGGGCAGGGCGATGGCGATCAGGATGCCGATGATGAGGACGACCACCATCAGCTCGATGAGGGTGAAGCCCTCTTCCTGGTCTCGTTCGTGTAGACGTCGCATCCTGCTCTCACTCCATGTCGGAAGGGGGCGGCCCGACAGGCCGCCCCCTCGACGTTCGGATCGGTGCGGCCTACCAGCTGCCGGTGCAGGTCGCGAGCGTGGTCGCAGTGCCCGACGTCGCCCTCGTTCTGCCCGCCGCCCGCCGAAGAGACGTTCTTGGCGATGCAGAAGACGGAGCCGGACGCGCTGATTGCGTTCAGGGCGATGTCGGTGGCCGTGGCCCCGCCGATGTAGACCGTGTCCAACGACTGGCCGACCGCGGATGCGCCGTCGTCCCACGTCAGCGACGGCTCGATGCTGCCGGCCGCCGACGCCGTGAAGCCGAGGTACGTGTCGCCGTCGGTGAAGAACGTGTCCGCCGCGGCGATCGCGTTCCGCAGGTTCGACTGTGCGGCCCGGTCCTGTGCCCGAGTCCTGGCGCCCAGGAAGGTCGGCAGAGCGATGGCGATCAGGATGCCGATGATCAGAACGACCACCATGAGCTCGATGAGGGTGAAGCCCTCGTCGTCCTTCCTGCGCTCCCAGAAGCGCTGAAGCATGGAGTCACCTCCTCCTTCTATGTCTCTAGGCGCGTCACCGTGACGCGCTTCCTTCCAGGGTTTTCGGTCTCCGGCGCCGGGGGCTTGACCCCGGTTAAGCGCTTTGGGCAGGAATGGCTCGAACGGAGTAGTCACCGGGGGCCGGGCGTGGAGGGAGACCGGCGGGCGGCCGTGCCGAACGGGCCCACCGGTCTCCGGGCGCTACTTGATCAGGTTGATGACGTTGAACATGGGCAGGTACAGGGCCACGACCGCCCCACCCACGCAGCCGCCGATCACGGCGATCATGAGCGGCTCGATCAGGGACGTCAGCGCGTCCACCGAGGCCTCGACCTCCGAGTTGTAGAACTCGGCAACCTTGCTCAGCATCGTGTCGACGCCGCCGGTCTCCTCCCCGACCGCCATCATCTGGACGACCATCGGTGGGAAGACTTTGTGCTTGGACAGGGGCTTCGCGATCGACTCGCCCTCCCGGATGCTCCCCTTGACGTCGTCGACGGCGCCCGAGAGGACCCGGTTGTTCACGGTCTCCTTCACGATGTCCAGCGCGCTCAGGATCGGCACGCCAGCGTGCATGAGCATCCCGAACGTCGAGGAGAACCGGGCCAGGGCCACCTTGTGGAACAGCGGGCCGAACACCGGCGTCTTGATCTTCATCGCGTCGATCCGGGCCCGGCCCGAGTCGGTCTTCTTGTACCGCTTGAGACCGATGACCAGCCCGACGGAGATGGCGATCATCATGTACCAGTAGGTGCGGAGCCCTCGGGACGCCCCCAGCAGGACCCTGGTCGGCATCGGCAGGGTGCTGTTCAGGCTGGCGTAGATGCCCTCGAACTGCGGCACGATGAACAGCAGCATCGCGGCCAGGATCAGGAAGACCATGCAGACCACGACCACGGGATAGGTCATGGCGGACTTGATCCGGCGCCGGAGCTCGACCTCCTTCTCGATCTGGTCGGCCAGCTCGAGCAGGACCATGTCGAGCACACCACCGGTCTCGCCGGCCCGGACCATCGAGACGAACAGGTTGTTGAAGGCCTTGGGGTGCTTGGCGACCGCGTTCGACAGGGACGAGCCCTGCTCCACGTCAAGTCGCACCTGGCCCAGGACCTTGGCCAGCTCCTTGCTCTCCGTCTGGTCCGCCAGGATCGACAGGGCGCGCAGGATCGGCAGGCCCGAGTTGACCATCGTCGCGAACTGGCGGCAGAAGATGGCGATCTGCTTCAGCTTCACGTGGCCCGGACGGAGGTTGATCTCCATCCTCAGGCCCTCGACGTGCTTCTTCACGTTGACGGGCGTCATGCCCATCTCGCGAAGCTTGTTCAGGACCAGCGTCTCGCTGTCGCCGACGAGCTGGCCCGAGACGAGGTTCCCCGTCCGGTCACGGACCTTGTAGTCGTAGGTCTGCGGCATCGTCCCCCTCCGCTCAGTAGTCGCCCATGACGATGCCGGCGGCCGCCGCGGCGCCGTAGCCGGCGTCGAAGCTCGCGCCCTGACCGCCGATGAGCCGGTTGAGCTCCTCGGGGTCGTGGCACCGCTCGTAGGCGAGGTTCTGGGTCACCATGTTGGCCTTCACCAGGTTGGCCAGCGACTGGTCCATGGTCTGCATGCCGAAACGGCCGCCGGCCTGCATGATCGAGTAGATCTGGTGGGTCTTGCCCTCGCGGATCAGGTTCCGCACGGCCGGCGTGCAGATGAGCACCTCCACCGAGATGCAGCGCCCGAGCCCGTCCGCGGTCTGCAGCAGCTGCTGGGTCACGACGCCCTGGAGGGTGGTGGCGAGCTGGACGCGGACCTGCTGCTGCTGGTGGGGCGGGAAGACGTCGATGATGCGGTCGATCGTCTGCGGCGCGTCCTGCGTGTGGAGCGTGGCGAAGACCAGGTGCCCGGTCTCGGCCGCCGTGATCGCCGTGGAGATCGTCTCCAGGTCGCGCATCTCGCCGACCAGGATCACGTCGGGGTCCTGGCGCAGGACGTGCTTGAGGGCCTGCGAGAACGAGTGGGTGTCGGCGCCGATCTCGCGCTGGTTCACGATGCACCGCTGGTGCCGGTGCAGGAACTCGATGGGGTCCTCGACGGTCATGATGTGGGCCCGGCGCTCCTTGTTGACGATGTCGACCATCGACGCCAGCGTCGTCGACTTGCCCGAGCCGGTCGGGCCGGTGACCACGACGAACCCACGCGGGTACCTGGCCAGGTCGGCCACGACGCTCGGCAGGCCGAGCGCCTCGATCGGCTTGATCTCGTACGGGATCAGACGGAAGGCTGCTCCCACGGAGTCGCGCTGCAGGTAGACGTTGACCCGGAACCGCGCCTTGCCGGGCAGCGAGTACGACATGTCGAGCTCGAGCTCCTGCTCGAACCGCTCCCGCATCTTCTGCGGCAGGATCGCGTAGATCATGCCCTGCAACGCTCTCGGGGTGAGGATGGGGTACTCGTCCAGGCGGACGAGATCGCCGTGCAGCCGGATCGTCGGCGGCGCCCCCACGGTCAGGTGCAGGTCCGACGCGTTCTTGTCCAGCACCACCTCCAGCAACTCGGGCACCGGAACCGTCAGCTCCTGCTCCGCCGGGATGCTCATGTCACTTCACCACCCTCGCGATCTCCTCGATGGACGTCAGGCCCGCGCGGGACTTCTCGAGCCCGTCGTCGCGGAGTGTCATCATTCCCTGCTCGATGGCCACGGCCCGGATCGTGTCCGAGGACGCGCGCTCGACCGTGAGCCTCTCGATCTCTTCGGACATCAACATCACTTCATAAAGCCCGATCCGTCCGCGGTATCCCGTCGTGGAACAGGCGGGACACCCCACGGCCCGGTGGAACTTGGCCCCCTCGGGGATCTGGGACTCGCTGAACCCCGCCTCGATCAGCTCCGCCGGCTCCGGCTCGAAGGGCTCGGCACACCGCTCGCAGAGCTTGCGGGCCAGGCGCTGAGCGACCACGCAGTCCACGGCCGAGGCCACCAGGAACGTCTCGACCTCCATCTCGATCAGCCGGGTGATCGCGCTCGGCGCGTCGTTGGTGTGGAGGGAGGACAGGACGAGGTGGCCGGTGAGGGCCGACTCGACCGCGATCATGGCGGTCTCGCGGTCACGGATCTCACCGATCATGATGATGTCGGGGTCGGCGCGCAGGATGGAGCGCAGCGCCGAGGCGAACGTGAGGCCCGCCTTGGGGTTGACCTGGATCTGGTTGACGCCGGCCAGCCGGTACTCGACCGGGTCCTCGACCGTGATGATGTGCTTGTCGGGGCTGTTCACGATGTTGAGCGTCGCGTACAGCGACGTCGACTTGCCGGAGCCGGTCGGCCCGGTGGCCAGGATCGCGCCGTAGGGCTTGCGGAAGGCGGCCTCGTACCGCTTGAAGGCGGACTCGAGGAAGCCAAGGTCGGACAGCTGCAAGAGCGCGTTGCTCTTGTCCAGGATCCGGATGACGACCTTCTCGCCGTACACCGTCGGCAGGGTCGCGACACGCAGGTCCAGCTGCTTGGTGCCCACGCGCATCCCGATCCGGCCGTCCTGGGGGACCCGTTTCTCCGCGATGTTCATGTCGGCCATCACCTTGAGCCGGCTGATCAGCCCGCCCTGGATGCTCTTGGGCGAGTGCATGACCTCGTGGAGCACGCCGTCAACGCGGAACCGGACGCGCACGTCCTTCTCGCTCGGCTCGATGTGGACGTCCGAGGCCCGGTCGGCGACGGCCTGGGTCATGATGGCCTGGACGAGCTTGACGATCGGGGCGTCCTCGACGGCCGCCTCGACGTCGGCCAGGTCGGTGTCGTCCATGCCCTCGACGGCCTCGGCGGCCAGCGCCTCGACCTGGTCGCCCATGCCGGAGAACTTGCCGATGGCCTGCTCCACGTCGTTGGCCGTGGCCACGACGGGTTGGACCTCGCGCCCGGTGATCGTGCGGATGTCGTCGAGCGCGTACACGTTGGCGGGGTCCGACATCGCGACCAGGAGCTTCCCGTCGCGCTCGTCGATGGCGAGCGCCCGGTAGCGGCGGCAGATCGCGTCGGGGATCAGGGTCGCGATGCCGGCGTCGATCCGGTAGTCGGACAGGTCGACGAACTCCAGGCCGACCTGCTCGGCGAGGGCGCGGACCAGATCGCGTTCGCGGATGTAGCCGAGGTCGATGAGGACGCGGCCGAGCGACTTCGGCGTGTTCTGGTGCTCATCGAGCGCGCGGTCGAGCTGCTCCTGGTCCAGGAGCCCCTGCTCGAGCAGGATCTGACCGAGCTGCTTCGGCTTTCGCTTCGTCGTTGCCATGCAGGCGGACGTCCTTTGGGCCTAGGTCGACCTATCCATCGGCAGCGTCCACGCCGACCTGTAGCACGCGCGAACGCTGCGAACGGTGCCTGCGGATCCCGCTCAAGAGGGGGCCCGCCATCTGCCGGATGCCGGTTCCGCGGGCGCCTCGGGGACCTCGATCGGGACGGCTGGGGTCGCCGCCGCCCCGGCCGAGCGGGCCCCGGACCGGGATCGCTCGAGCAGGTCCCGGGCGACGGCGGCCTGCGCCCGGGCCCCTCGGCGGTCGAACCCCCGCAGGGCTCTGCCGGCCACGGACACCGCCTCGTTCTCCCGACCGGCGAGCCCCCGCACCCGCGCCAGGTCCAGGAGGGCCTCCCCCCGCGTGGGCCAGGCGTCGGTCTGCTCCGCCAGCCGGACCGCGATCCGGGCCGCGGACTCGGCCTCGGAGAACCTGCCGAGCAGCGCCAGCGCCTTGGCCCGGGCCGTCCGCCAGCCCACCTGGGTGGGGAAGTCCTCGGGAGCCGCCTCGCGTTCGGCGAGCGCGCCCAGCTCCAGGGTCTTCTCCCCCATCTCCCGCATGGCCAGGACGTGCGCGAGGGACGACGCAGCCTGGGCGCGGATGCCGTCGCGCCCCGGGCCGGGCTCGAGCTCGAGCACGCCGCGGAACGCGACCTCGGCGCCCTCCAGGTCGCCGGCCAACGCCTCGACGGTCCCTCCCCGCCACCGGCACAGCGCGGCCGGCTCCTTCAGACCGAGATCCTCGAGGGCCGCCAAGGCGCCGGAGGCCAGGCGGCGGGCCTCGTCCATATGGCCACGGCGCGCCTGGAGGACGGCGAGGACGCCCTCGACGTCCTGCCGGGCGGGCCTCTCGTCCCCCACGCGCTCACGGATCGCCTCGCAGCAGGCGATGGCTTCCGCGATGGGAAGGGGGCCGTTCAGGGTCGCCCACGCCAGGTCGCGGAGCGCCTCCAGCTCCTCGGCGACCAGACCGGCGTTGGCGGCGTGCCGGGCCGCCCGCTCGGTCGCTTCGGCGCAGCGGGCCAGGTTCCCCCATCGCAGATACACCGCACCGCGCAGCGCGAAGGCCCACGACAGGCCCTGTTCGTCGCCGGTCTCCTCGAACACCTGGATCGCCCGACTCACCGTGGTGTGTGCATGCTCGAGCGCGTCCAGGCCGTAGCCCCCGCGCAGGCCCAGCTTCGCCGAGACCACCTTCGCCCGCCACTCCACGCCGCGTGCGCCGAGCTTCCTCGCCGAGCTCGCGGCGGCGGCGAGCAACGCGGCGGCGGCCTCGTCGCCGACCGCGGCGAGGGCGATGCCCGAACGCAGGACGAGATCGGATCGGCGCGGATCGGAGGGCGGCACCAGCGTGGACGCGCGGTGCAGCAACGAGGCGGCGCCCCGGCCGTTCCCGAGCCGCTCGGCCCTGGCCGCCGCCGCCTCGAGCAGGGTCGCGGCGCGTTCGCCGAGCTCCCGGGTCGACCCCTCGTCGTGCCCCAGCCCGGTCCGCAGCTCGAAGGCCGAGACGAGGTGGGCGGCGATCGCCTCGGCGAAGCGAGGGAGCCGGTCCCCCGCCACACCCTCGAGCCACGTCGCGCAGTGCTCGTGCACCTCGGCGCGCGCCTCCTCGCGAACGCACGCCGCGGCGGCCTCTCGAACGAGCGCGTGGCGGAAGGCGAACCAAGCTCGGCCGTCCTCGGCCACATCGCGCACGATGAGACCTTTGCGGGCCAGCTCCTCGAGATGCTCGGCGAGGGCCGGCCGGTGCTCCGGCGGGAGGAGCTCCGCCACGAGGTCGGCGGGGAACACCTCGCCGACGACGGCCGACAGGCCCGCCACGATCCGTTCCTCGGGCGACGCCCGATCCAGGCGGGCTCGCAGGACCGCCTCGGCTCCCGGCGGGGTGGGTGGCGCGGAGAGATCGAGGGTCGGCACGACCCGCCCCTGGACCACCCGGACCAGCTCCTCCTCGACGAGCATCGCGAGCAGGTGTTCGGCGACGAACGGGCTGCCCCCCGAGGTCTCGACGACGAGCCGTCGCACCTCCTCGTCCAGCTCGCTCCCGCCCACGAGACCGGCGGCCAGGGACGCCAGGTCGTCGTCCCCGAGCGGCTCCAGACGCGCGATGCCGAGATCGCCCGACGCCTCCACCGCCGGGCCGAACTCCCTTGCGGCGCAGAGCACCACGAGGGGTACCGCCGGCATCCCGGCCGCCACGGCCCGGATCAGATGCCAGAAGGAGGACTCCACCCGGTCGGCGTCGTCCACCCACACCACCAACGCCCGGTCGCCGGCGACCGTCGACAGGATCCGGGAGAGCTCGCGAGGTGTCTCCTGGGCCCGCGCCACCGCCTCGGGGAGCGCGAGGACGCCCGCCATCCACTCCACCTCGGAGCGATCCCGCGGGTCCACGAAGAGCGCCTCGAGCTTGCGCCGGGCATCGGCGGCCGGATCACGGTCCCCGATCCCTGCCACCTGCTCCACGATCTCGGCGAGCGGCCACGCCGTCCCGATCTCCTGGACCGGACGGCAGCGGACCCGCAGCACCCGGGCTTCTCCGCCGGCCTCGAGCCTGCGCAGCGACTCCTCGACGAGGGCCGTCTTGCCGAGCCCGGGCTCGCCGGCGATCCCCACGAGGCAGCCGATCCGGTCCGCGACGGCGCGATCCAGGATCTCGCGCAGGTCGGCGCGCTCCCGGTCGCGGCCGATCAGGGGGACCTCGACGACCCGCGCACCGGAGGACGCCGGATGCGGGGGCGCGGAGCGGCTCCGCGCACTGCTGGCAGAAGCGCGCCGACTCCGAGTTGATCTCGCCGCACGCCGGGCACCGGCTGTGGATCGCTTCCCGGCTCGTCGGAGCGCCCCAGGGGGCGAAGGAGCCGGAGCGGCCGTCCACGCTCATCCGTTGCCTCCCACTCAAGCCGGCCGTCATCGCGTCCTGCGGCCGGTGCGCGCTAGGACTGATCGAAGCCGCTGGCCTCGAGCAGCTTGGAGAACTCCTGGGCGAGCAGGAACCTGTCGACCTCGCCCTCCCGCTCCCGTCGCGGCTCCACGTCGAACTCGACCTCGGGTTGGGACTGACCCTCGGGCCGTGTCTCCGGCGGTACCTCGGGCTGGGGTTCGGCGGCCGTCTCGGTCGGGGCCGCCGGCCCCTGCGGGGAGATCTGCTCGGCCGACGCCGGAGCCGGCGCGGGGGCCGGCGCGAGACCACTCGCGGGGTCCGGGAGGGACAGCTCCTGCGGCGGGAGGATCCACGTTCGGGTCTCGGAACGACGCTCCGGCGGCGCCAGCTGCGTGGACGCCTCCTCCTGCGGGGCGAGGATCCACGAGACGGGCCGGCGCTCGGGCTCGGCCGGCGGCGCCTCCTCGCTTTCGGGGGCAAGGATCCACGACAACGGCCGGGCGTGGCGCTCCGAAGGCTCGGGGGCGATCGCCTCCGGGGGCGCGGCGTACTGCAGCGCGGCGTCCTGCACCTCGAGCCGCATGACCGACGGCGCGTGGACGGGCTGACCCGCGCTCTTGTGCAGCGGCGTCCGCGGCTTGCTCTTCGGGGCGTCGGCCACGTCGGGGAGCTTCAACGCCTCTCGCTTGGCTCGCGCCTCCTCGGCCGAGAGCAGGAGCTGCTGGAGCTGGTCGATCACGAGTCCGGGCCTGGCGCTCGCCTCCGACAGCACGAACGCCGCGTAGGGGCCCCGCCGGACGTACACCCACAGCTCGTCGCCGAACTCGACGAACCCCTTCTCGGGGTCGCCGAGGGCGGCGAAGCGCAGCCAGGCTCGCTGAACGGGGCTCTCATCCGACGGCGGATACGACCCCACGACGAGGCCGTCACGAGTCAGGATGATGCAGCCCTTCAGCTGGCCGACGCTCACCGCGATGCGCGCCGCGATTGCGGAGAAATCGTCCATGGTTGTGGGCTTTCTCCGATGCATCGGAGGGATGCCGACGCACTTGAGGGCCGTCCCCGAGAAAACCGACCTCCCGGCCCCGGCGTCGTAGCCCGGATGCCCGCTCCGCTCGGCCAGGGGGTTTTCTACGCAACGCCTTAAGTCCCCATCCCATCAGCACGATGCACACCCAGAGAGGACTGCGTGCACCGACCTGAGGAACGGGGGCTCAGTTGTCCGGCGAATGGTCCGATGAGCTCGATGAGGTGATCGGTGAGTTCCTCGTCGAGAGCAACGAGGGTCTCGATCGCGTCGACCAGGACCTCCTCACGCTCGAGAAGCGCCCTCGCTCGTCGGAGGAGATCGCGCGCATCTTCCGCACCGTCCACACCATCAAGGGAACGTGCGGATTCCTGGGGTTCGAGCGACTCGAACGGGTCGCCCACGAGGCCGAGGGCCTGCTCGGGAAGTTGCGGGACGGCAAGCTGACGGCCGACGCCGACATCGTGACCGCGCTCCTCGCCACCGGTGACGCCCTGCGGCGGATGCTCACGGCGATCGAGGCCACCGGGTCGGAGGGCGACGGCGACTTCTCGGAGCTCGTCACCACGCTGGCGGCACTGCACGCCGGCGCGCCGAAGACCGGCGCCGGTCGCCCTCGCTCGAGGACCCGAACCGGGCGATCGCGGTCCGCCGCCCCCGTCGCCAAGGCGGAGCCCGACACGGTCGCCGTCGATCGAGAGCCGCTCGAGGCGCCCGATACCCCGCCCCCGGCCGCCGAGTCGCACCCCAGTGTGACCGAGTCCTCGATCCGGGTCGACGTCGGACTGCTGGACGGCCTCATGCGGCTCGTCGGTGAGCTCGTCCTGGCCCGCAACCAGATCGTCCAGCGGACGGCGACCCAGCAGGACGCGGTCCTGACGACGACGTCGCAGCGATTGGATCTCATCACGACCGAGCTGCAAGAGGCGGTCATGAAGACCCGCATGCAGCCCATCGGGACCGTGTGGGGCAAGCTCCCGCGCGTGGTCCGGGACCTCGCCCTCGAGTGCGGCAAGCAGGTCCGCATCCAGCTCGAAGGCGAGGACACCGAGCTCGACCGGTCGCTGCTCGAGGCCGTTCGAGACCCCCTCACCCACCTCGTTCGCAACGCGGTCGACCACGGCATCGAAGGGCCGGAGATCCGCCGAGCCCATGGCAAGCCCGAGGAGGGGACGCTGGTGGTCCGGGCGTTCCACGAGGGCGGCCAGGTCAACATCGAGATCTCGGACGACGGTGCGGGCATCGACGCGGCGGAGGTGCGGGCCAAGGCGGTCGAGCTCGGCCTGGTGCCCGCCGAGTCGGTCGCGGGCATAAGCGATCGGGAGCTCCTGAAGCTCATCTTCCTGCCCGGACTGACCACGGCGGAGGATGTGACCACCCTGTCGGGCCGAGGTGTGGGCATGGACGTCGTTCGTACGAACGTCGAGCGCGTCGGCGGCAGCGTCGACGTGCAGAGCCGATCCGGCGAGGGCACGACGTTCAGGATCAAGATCCCCTTGACCCTGGCCATCATCCCCGCCCTGATCGTGGAGACGGGCGGCGAGCGGTACGCCATCCCGCAGGTGAGCCTTCTCGAGCTCGTGCGGATCGAGGCGTCCGACGTGAACCGGTCGATCGAGATGATCCACGGAGCCCCCGTCTACCGCCTCCGCGGCCGCCTCCTGCCGTTGGTGTCGCTGGCCCACGAGCTGTGTGGCGTGCCATGGCTGGAGGAGTTCCGTCCGGAGCCGGACCACGGGTCAGACGGGCACGACCGGGCCGTCAACATCGTGGTGCTCCAGGCCGACGACCGGCAGTTCGGGCTGCTCGTCGAGGGCGTCAGCGACTCGGCCGAGATCGTCGTGAAGCCGCTCGAGCACCACCTGAAGGGGATCGGGACGTTCGCCGGCGCGACCATCATGGGCGACGGCAGGGTGGGGCTCATCCTCGACGTCATCGGCCTGGCGCAGCGGGCCCACGTGGTCGACACCGCGCGGGACCACGCCCTCATCGATGTCGCGGCAGAGAGTCCGGACGCCGAGGTCGAGACCACGAGCCTCCTGCTGTTCGAGGACGCGATGGGAGGCCGGATGTCGGTTCCGCTGGAGCTGGTCGACCGCCTCGAGGAGTTCTCCATCTCCTCGGTGGAGCGATCCGGCCCGCAGGACGTGGTGCAGTATCGCGACGAGATCCTGCCCCTGTACGACGTCTCGGCCCTCCTTCTCGAGCGACGGCGCACGCCCCGCGGAGAACCCTCCGACGAGTGGGATCGCGGGACGATCCAGGTGATCGTCCTGCGACACGCGGGGGGTCGCGTCGGCATCACGGTCGAGCGGATCCTCGACACCGTCGACGAGGTGATGGATCTCAAGCCGGCGAGCCGGCCTGGGGTCGCCGGCACGTTGGTCATCAACGGTCGCGTGACCGAGGTCCTCGACGTGCCGGAGCTCCTGGCCTCCTCCCGCGAGGAACGATCACTGCAGGAGGCGCTTCCGGCATGACGACGAGACAGTTCACGACCTTCTACGCGGACGAGCGGTACTTCGGCATCGACGTGACGAAGGTCCAGGAGGTCCTGCGCTACCAGGACATGACGCGCGCCCCACTCGCGCCGGCGGAGATCCGCGGCCTGATCAACCTCCGCGGACAGATCGTCGTGGCGCTCGACCTGCGACGGCGGCTGGGCTTGCCCGACCGCGCCGAGGGGAGCCTGCCGATGAACGTGGTCGTGCGGGCGGACGACGCGTTGATCAGCCTGCTGGTGGACGAGATCGGGGACGTCCTCGAGGTGGATGAGGACCTCTTCGAAGAGCCGCCGGAGACCTTGCAGGCCGGCCGGGAGTTCGTCCGGGGGGCCTACAAGCTCGACGGACGGCTGCTGCTCGAGCTCGACATGGAGAAGGCCATCGACATCACGTCCGGATAGATCGAGACAGCTGGGACGCGAACCAACCGAACGAGGAAGGGAAGGGGTCGACGTGAACGTCATCATCAGGACGATCCGGGACTCTCGGATCCGTACGAAGCTCGCCGCCCTCACGGCGATCGGCCTGATCGGTGCCGTGGTCGTCGCGATGTTCGGGGTCGGCGCCCTCTCCAACCTGCGCGGCGTGTCCGACCGAGAGGTCGCCATCAACCGGATCAAGGCCGGTCTGAACCACCTCGACGGACGCATGAGCGAGCTCAAGGTCGACGCGTTCCGCTCGCTGATCCCGGTCGAGGACGCCCAGGCCCTCGCCGAGGAGCTCGTCGGGGACCTCCAGACCATCGACGAGGTCTGGGCCCAGGAGCTCGACCCGTACGCCGACCTCGCCCCGGCCCCCCTGCAGCAAGCGCTCGTCGATCTGAAGCAGGGATCGCACGGGTTCGCAGCCTTCATCGATGAGTTCTCCGCCCTGGCGCGGCGGGATCCGGACGCCGCCCTGGCGCGCGAGTCCGAGATCCAGGACCGCAACCACGCGATGGACGACGTCGTCGACGGGACGCACGCGCTCGCCGACACGGAGATGGCGGCCACGCAGGCGGAGACGCGCAGCACGATCTCCGACGCCCGCCGGACGATGATCCTCGTGGTGCTCGCCGCGCTGGCGCTGGCCATCTTCATCTGGTGGGCGCTCTCGCGGATGATCTCGCGGCCGCTGCGGCGCAGCGCCGAGGTGCTGTCCCGGGTGGTCGGGGGCGACCTCACCCAGCGCATCCACGTCGAGTCGATGGACGAGGTCGGTCAGATGGCGCAGGCCCTGAACACCTCGGTCGAGGCCACCCAGGAGGCCATGCGGGCGATCCGCGAGTCGGCCGTCACGCTGGCGTCCTCCTCGGAGGAGCTGTCGGCCACGTCCTCGCAGATGAGCGCGGCGGCCGAGGAGACCTCCGCGCAGGCCAACGCGGTCTCGGCCGCGGCCGAGCAGGTCTCCAACAACGCGCAGTCGGTCTCGACCTCCTCCGAGCAGATGTCCACCTCGATCCGTGAGATCGCGACCTCGGCCAACGAGGCCGCGGCCGTGGCCGCCAACGCCGTCGAGGTCGCCGGCTCCACGACGGCCACCGTGGCCCGGCTCGGAGAGTCCTCGGCCGAGATCGGCGAGGTCATCAAGGTCATCACCTCGATCGCCGAGCAGACCAACCTGCTCGCCCTGAACGCCACGATCGAGGCGGCCAGGGCCGGCGAGGCCGGCAAGGGCTTCGCGGTCGTGGCCAACGAGGTCAAGGAGCTGGCCAAGGAGACGGCCCGGGCCACCGAGGAGATCGGGTCCAAGATCCTGGCGATCCAGGACGACGCGACGGCCGCCGTGGAGGCGATCGGTCAGATCGGCGAGGTCATCACCAAGATCAACGACATCCAGGCCACGATCGCCTCGGCGGTCGAGGAGCAGACCGTGACCACGAACGAGATCTCGCGCAGCGTGGGCGAGGCCGCTCGTGGGGCCAACGACATCGCCGCCAACATCACGGGCGTGGCGCGGGCGACGGAGGACACGTCCGGAGGCGCCGCCTCCACGCAGTCGGCCGCCCACAACCTGGCCCAGCTCGCCGAGGAGCTCGGCCACCTCGTCGGTCGGTTCGTCGTGGAGGACGGATCGGGCAACGACTCGGCGCGCGAGATGCACGCAGGATCCATATGGCACGGACCGCACGGCCAGGAGCAGGAGCTGGTCGGGGCCGTCAAGGGCTCGAGCGACTAGGACACGAACCGATGTGAACGGAGAAGGAGAGGGGGACATGCGGTCGATCCTCGAGCACGTGAGGACCGTCAGGACCAAGGTCCTGGCCGGCTTCCTCGCCATGTGTGTGGCCGTGGCCGTCCTCGGACTGCTGGCGCTGAGCCAGATGGGCAGGATCTACCAGGCCGGGAACGACGTCACCGCGGTGCAACTGCCCATCGTCAGCGCCGTCACGTCGTTCCAGGAGGCGGTCCGTGACGCTCACGCCGCGTTGTACGAGATCGGCATCCAGGCGCTGAACGACGAGCAGGACCTCGTCAACATGCTGATCCAGGAGTACAACGATGTGACCGCGGACGCCGAGGCCGCGCTGGCCAGCGACGCGATCACGAAGGACTTCGCCGACACGACGGCGTTCCGGTCGCTCCTGCAGGCATGGAGCAACTGGAAGAACTACGCCAGCAGACAGCTCCTCATGTCGCTCCAGGGCGGACAGCCTGGCATCTACCTCGTCAACCTCGCGTCCGACAAGGCGGGCGGAGGCGAGGCGTTCTACGGTGCCGTCCTCGTGGCCGCGGACGCCGCCGGAGAGAAGGCGGTCGCCACCGCCGATCGGCTCGTCGAGGAGAGCCATGCCGTGAACGCCGCGGCTCGCCGGGTCATCCTCGTGCTCATCGTCGTCACCGTCGGCTTCGCGCTGGGGGTGGGGTTCGTCCTGTCCCGGGCGATCTCCGGACCGCTCCGGCGATCGGTCGACGTCCTGCGGAGGGTGGCGCAGGGCGATCTGACCCAGCGACTGGAGGTTCGCTCCCGCGACGAGGTCGGTCAGATGGCGCAGGCCCTGAACACCTCGGTCGAGGCCACCCAGGAGGCCATGCGGGCGATCCGCGAGTCGGCCGTCACGCTGGCGTCCTCCTCGGAGGAGCTGTCGGCCACGTCCTCGCAGATGAGCGCGGCGGCCGAGGAGACCTCCGCGCAGGCCAACGCGGTCTCGGCCGCGGCCGAGCAGGTCTCCAACAACGCGCAGTCGGTCTCGACCTCCTCCGAGCAGATGTCCACCTCGATCCGTGAGATCGCGACCTCGGCCAACGAGGCCGCGGCCGTGGCCGCCAACGCCGTCGAGGTCGCCGGCTCCACGACGGCCACCGTGGCCCGGCTCGGAGAGTCCTCGGCCGAGATCGGCGAGGTCATCAAGGTCATCACCTCGATCGCCGAGCAGACCAACCTGCTCGCCCTGAACGCCACGATCGAGGCGGCCAGGGCCGGCGAGGCCGGCAAGGGCTTCGCGGTCGTGGCCAACGAGGTCAAGGAGCTGGCCAAGGAGACGGCCCGGGCCACCGAGGAGATCGGGTCCAAGATCCTGGCGATCCAGGACGACGCGACGGCCGCCGTGGAGGCGATCGGTCAGATCGGCGAGGTCATCACCAAGATCAACGACATCCAGGCCACGATCGCCTCGGCGGTCGAGGAGCAGACCGTGACCACGAACGAGATCTCGCGCAGCGTGGGCGAGGCCGCTCGTGGGGCCAACGACATCGCCGCCAACATCACGGGCGTGGCGCGGGCGACGGAGGACACGTCCGGAGGCGCCGCCTCCACGCAGTCGGCCGCCCACAACCTGGCCCAGCTCGCCGAGGAGCTCGGCCACCTCGTCGGTCGGTTCGTCGTGGAGGACGGATCGGACGGCGACCAGACCCGGCCGGGCGGAGGCGCCTCGATGCACGAGGCGTACCACGTGGGATCCGCCACGCGCACCTCGCGCGGCAAGGACCAGGAGCTGATCGGGGCCGGCAGCGGCTCGAGCGACTAGGAGCGAACCGATGTGACGGGCCGGACCTCTGGCCGGACCCGTCACCGTTGACTGGAGGAGATGGTGCGAGCACTGGTGGTAGACGACTCGAGGGCGATGCGCATCATGCTGGGGCGCCAGCTCTCCCGTCTCGGCTTCGAAGTGTTCGAGGCCGGGAACGGGAAGGAGGCGTTGGAACGTCTGGCCGAGCTCGGCCCGGTCGACGTCGCGCTCGTCGACCGGACGATGCCGGTGATGGACGGCGTCGCCTTCCTCAGGGAGGTGCGGGCCGTTCCGGCCTACGAACGCATCCGGGTCATCATCGTGACGTCGGAGAGCGACCCGGTCCAGATCATGCACGCGCTGCTGGCCGGCGCGGACGAGTACGCCACGAAACCGATCACGGCTGCGGGTCTCGCCGAGAAGCTGGGTCTCGTAGGGTTCGCGAAGAACGGCTAGATGAGCAAGCCCCGCGTCCTGGTCGTCGACGACTCCGTCGTCGTGCGCCGGCTGGTCTCCAAGGCCCTCGAGCAGGATGGCTCGGTCGAGATCGCCGGGGTCGCGGCCGACGGTCGGATCGCGCTGACGAAGATCGCGCAGAACAAGCCCGATCTCGTCGTCCTGGATCTCGAGATGCCCGTCATGGACGGGCTCGAGGCGCTCGCCGAGATCCGCATCCGATGGCCGAAGCTACCGGTCGTCGTCTTCAGCACGCTCACCGTCCGGGGCGCGGAGATCACCCTCGAGGCCCTGTCGCGAGGCGCCTCCGATTACGTCCTCAAGCCCGGCCGCAGCGGCGACGCCGCCGAGAACCTCGCGCGCGTCCGAGGCGAGCTCCTGCCGAGGATCTTCGCCCTGTGTCCGGCCGTGTCGGGCCCGCGGCGCCTGGAGGGCATCCGGCCCCCCGCGCGACCGCAGGCCGCCCCCCGCCCCAGAGCCACCCGGCTCGCGCCCCGCGGCCCCATCGAGGTCGTCGCGATCGGCACCTCGACGGGCGGCCCGAGCGCGCTGGCGGAGCTCGTGCCGGCGCTGCCCGAGTCGCTGCCCGTGCCCGTCGTGATCGTCCAGCACATGCCGCCGGAGTTCACGCGGTTCCTCGCCGACCGGCTCGACCGCCGGTCGGCCCTGCACGTCCGCGAGGCGTCAAACGGCGACCCGCTGGTGGCCGGTGACGTCCTGATCGCGCCGGGAGACCGCCACATGGTCGTGGAGACGATGGGGGGCGGCCTCCAGGTCCGAACGCACCGCGGGCCCCACGAGAACTCCTGTCGTCCTTCCGTGGATCCGCTCTTCCGATCCGTCGCCGACACGGTCGGCTCGGGCGCCCTCGCGGTCGTCCTCACCGGCATGGGCAGCGACGGCCTGCGGGGCGCCGAGCACGTGCGCGCGGCAGGTGGCCGGATCCTCGTGCAGGACGAGGCCTCGAGCGTGATCTGGGGGATGCCCGGCTTCGTGGCCAGATCCGGGCTCGCCGACGCCGTGATCCCGCTCCGGTCCATGTCCCGGGAGATCACCGACCGCGTGAACGCCGGACGCGCCTCCCTGCGCCGGGCCCAGGGAGCCTCGACATGAGCCTGCCCACCTCGGACTTCGACTACATCCGGGATCTCGTCCGCGAGCGGGCGGCCATCGTGCTCGAGCCCCACAAGGAGTACCTCGCGGTGACGCGCCTCGAGCCGCTGGCGCGGGGCGTCGGGCTCGGCACGGTCTCCGAGCTGGTCGCTCGTCTCCGCAGGGACTCGGAATCCTGGCTGCACGAGCGGGTCGTGGAGGCCATGGCGACGAACGAGACCTCGTTCTTCCGGGACCTGCATCCCTTCGAGAGCCTCGGCACGGACGTGCTCCCCGCCGTCATGGAGGCGAACCGGGCGCGCCGGGTGATCAACATCTGGTCGGCGGCCTGCGCCAGCGGGCAGGAGCCCTACAGCGTGGCGATGCTGCTCGACGAGCAGTTCCCGGAGCTCGCGTCCTGGTCCGTGAGCATCCTGGCGACCGACCTGTCGGGCACGATCGTGGAGCAGGCGCGGAACGGCCGCTTCGGACAGATCGAGATGAACCGTGGTCTTCCCGCCCATCTGCACGTGAAATACTTCCACCGCGACGGCTCGCACTGGCAGATCGACGATTCGATCCGGAACCGCGTGAGGTTCAAGACGCTCAACCTCGTGAACGACTGGCCGATCCTGCCCGTCATGGACATCGTGCTGCTGCGCAACGTCATGATCTACTTCGACCAACAGACGCGGCAGGATATCCTCAAGCGGCTGCGGTCCGTGCTCCGGCCGAACGGGTTCCTGCTCCTGGGCGCTTCCGAGACGACGTCCAACGTCGACGAGGGGTACGACCGATACCCGGTCGGCAGGACGATGTGGTTCCGCAGGAAGGCGACCGCCTCGCCCATCGACAACTTCGCGTAGACAGGGGACAGCCGTGGAGATCTCCCAGGAAGACATCGCGCAGATCGTGACCGACATCTGGTCCACGATGCTGGGGCTCGAGGTCAAGGCGAGGACCGTGCCCGTACGCGAGGTCGAGGGCGGTCGCCAGGTCTCGGCCTCGGTGCAGGTCACCGGCGAGTGGGAGGGGGCCATCGCCATCAACTGCCCCGAGTCCGTCGGCCGCCGGGTCGCCGCGGCCATGTTCGGGATCGAGGACGGCCAGGCCTCCGAGGCAGACGTGCACGATGCCATCGGAGAGGTCGCCAACATGACGGCCGGCAACGTCAAGGGCCTCGTGAGCGGCTACAGCCGGCTCTCCCTTCCCACCGTCACGGAGGGGACCCGGCTCAGCATCAGCATGCCGGGGAGCCGGGTGGTCCGGCGAGCGACCTTCGACTGCGGCCTGGACGCCTTCAGCGTGATCGTGCTCGAGAAGGGCTGAGCGCTCGAGCCTAGGTCGGGGACCCGGGCTCGGCGATCTCGGCGAGCGCGGCGGCCGACATCACGTCGAGCGGGGCCGGCTGGCCCGTCCACAGCTCGAACGACAGCGCCGCCTGATGCAGGAGCAGCCCGAGCCCACCGAACGCCGAGCCGCCGGCGGATCGCGCGGCGCTCTGCAGCGGGGTCACCGCGGGGCGATACAGGAGATCGACCGCCAGGACCTCGGGGCCGAGCGGCGGCAGCGGCAGCTCCTCACCGTGGCCGCCGAGCGGCGTGGTGTTCACGATCAGGTCCGGGCGCACCCCTCGCGCGGCCTCGAACTCCACCACCGAGAGCTCGGTGTCGAACCCGTCGAGCGCGGCGCGGAGCATCTGCACCCTCGCGGGATCGCGGAGCGCCACGGTCAGCGACCCCAGCCCAGAGCGGGCCAGGGACAGCGCGCACGCCCGCGCGGCACCGCCCGCACCGAACAGCAGAGCGATCCGGCCGGCCGGGTCAAAGCCGGCGTCCCGATCGAGGAACCGGTCGAACCCCGGGGCGTCCGTGTTGTGGCCGGTGAGCCCGCCGGCCCCCGCGACGATCGTGTTCACGGCCTCCAGGCGTTCGGCGTCCTCGGTCCGGGCGTGGATCAGCCGGGCCGCGTCCGTCTTGTGCGGCATCGTGACGTTCGCGCCGGCGAAGCCGAGCGCCTGCAGTCCCGACAGGGCCTCCTCCACCTTGCCGGGCGGGACCGGCAACGGCACGTACACCCAGTCGAGCCCGAGCGCCGCGAAGGCCGAGTTGTGGATGGCCGGCGACAGGCTGTGCTCGACCGGCCATCCCATCACCCCGGCGAGGTTCGTGCTCCCCCGCACGCCCGCGCGAGGGTCGCCCCCTCGCGGGACCTCACTCACCGCAGGTGGCCCGGTTCTGCTCGTGCCCGGCGAGCGTCGTGGCGAACTCGTGGTGTCCGTCCGCCCCGCACAGCACGTAGTAGAGGAAGTCGGTGTCGGCCGGGTTCAGCGCCGCCCGGAGCGAGGCGAGGCCCGGGCTCGCGATCGGCGTGGGCGGCAGCCCGAGGCGGATCCGGGTGTTGTACGGCGTGTCGGTCTCGAGGTCCGAGGTCGAGAGCTGGCCGTCGGGCGTGGGGTCGGCGTACAGGAGCGTGGCGTCGATCCCGAGCGGCATCCCGAGGTCCAGCCGGTTGTAGATGACGCCCGCGATGACCGGCCGCTCCCTGTCGAGCTTGGCCTCCTTCTCGATCATCGAGGCGATCGTGACGATCTCGTAGGGCGTGACCCCGAGCCGCTCGGCGTTGTCCCAGGGAAGCGACTCGGCCTCGGCTCCGAACTGCTCGAGGAGCTTGTCGATCACGTCGTCGGGCGTCGTCCGGCCCTCGAAGAACTCGTAGGTCTCGGGGAACAGGAACCCCTCCAGGCTGGTGGCATCGGCCGGGAGGTACGGCGGCAAGGAGGCGGCGCTGTCCTGCACCGCCTTCATGAACCGCTTCGCCGGGATCCCCAGGTCCTCCTCGACCCGATCGGCGATCTGCGTGAGCCGGTAGCCCTCGGGGATCGTGAGCCGGACGGTCGGGGCGGGCGTCGGGGCCGTCGTCAGTGCCGCGAACGCCTCGTCCGGCGTCATGTTGGTGGTGAGCTCGAAGTCGCCGGCCCGGAAGTCGCTCTCGAGCCCGCTGCGCCGCAGGAGCCACTTCGACACCAGGCCGCACCGCAGCACGCCCTGCTCGTGGAGGCGGTCGACGATCGCGGAGCCGCTGTCTCCCTCCTCCACGTGGATGGACGCCGGCTCGCGCGGTCCCGACGCCGACTGGCACCAGTCGTAGTACCGGACCGCGGCGACGCCCAGGCCACCCAGGATCAGCAGGAGAACCAGGCTGATGCGGAGCCCCCAGTGCCTGTGGCGGCCGGCTCGATGGCGGCCGGAGGAGGGGGCGTCGGTGCGGGGCGGCGCGGTCTCCTGCATCGGTCAGGGAGCATACCCGTGGGCTCGGAGCCCACGCGGACCGCCGGTCGGCGGGCTACCGCGCACGTCCGTCGAGCCACGACTGGAGGATCACCGTGGCCGCCGAGCGGTCCACGTTCCGGCGACGGTCGCGACCTCCGGCGCCCGCCGCGCGGAGGGCGCGCTCGGCCTCGACGGTCGACAGGCGCTCGTCGTGCAGCTCGACCGGGACGGCCAGGAACCCGCCGAGGGCCTGGGCGAAGCGTTCGGCGTGATGGGCTCGCTCCCCCGCCTCGCCCGACAGCAGCAACGGGTGCCCCACCACGACGAGCGTGACGTCGTGCTCCCGGACGAGCTCGGCGATCGCCTTGACGTCGGCGGGGGCGCCGGTCCGAACCGTGCCGAGCGGGACCGCCAGGCGGCGCTCGTCGTCGGAGATGGCCACGCCGATCCGGGCGTCGCCGAGATCGAGGCCGAGGACGCGGCCCCGCGGGCTCATCGCCGGCGCAGGAGCTCTTCCAGCCGGACGGCCACCGCGTCGAGGGCCTCCCGGTACGCGCCCCCCCTCGGGCCGCCGGAGAACGCGAGCCCGGGCTGGCCGCCCGCGCCGCCGCCGACGATCTTGGCCGCCTGATCCAACAGCTGCGGCGCCGAGATCCCACGGGCCTGCAGGTTCTTCGACACGGCGGCGACGAGGAGGGCCTTGCCGCCCTGGCCCGTCCCCAGCACGACCGCCGCGCCGCCCTCGTTCTCGAGCCGGTTCGCGACGTCGGGCGCGAGCGCTCGCAGCTCGTCCGCCGTGGCATCGTGGGTGGCGGTGACCAGCCGGGCCCCGTCGACGTCCCGCGCGGCGGCCGTGAGCTCGACGGCGCGCTCGTGCTGCTGTTGCTTGTCCTTCTTCCCCTGCTCGGACTCGAGGCGTTTCACGCGCTCGACGAGCTGCCGGGCGCGGTCGGCCGCGGCTTTGGGGTCGGTGCCGAGGATCTCGGCGACCGCCCGGAGGGTCTCGCGCTCGACGTTGATCTCGCGCAGGGCGTCGGGGCCGACCAGGGCCTCCACCCGGCGCATCCCCGCACCGATCGAGCCCTCGTGCAGGATCCGCACCACCCCGATGTGGCCGGTGTGGTGCACGTGCGTGCCCCCGCAGAGCTCGATCGAGTAGTCGCCGACCTCGACGACGCGGACGAAGTCGCCGTACTTCTCGCCGAACAGCGCGACCGCGCCCTGGTTCTTGGCCTCGTCGAACGTGGTCTCGTAGATCGTCACCTGATCGTCGGCGGACGTCTTGGCGTTCGCGATCTCCTCGGCCTGCTCGAGCGCGTCCCATCCCACGGCCGCGTGATGCGGGAAGTCGAACCGCAGGCGGCCCGGCGCGACGAGCGACCCCGCCTGCCGGGCGTGCTCGCCGAGCAGGTGCTTCAGCGTCCAGTGCACGACGTGCGTCGCCGTGTGAGCGCGCGCGGTCGCCTCGCGACGGGCCTCGTCGACCTCGCCGTGGGCCTCCTCGCCGGCGCGGACCTCGCCGGAGTCCACGACGCCCGAGTGCACGAAGACGTCGCCCGGCCCGAGCTGCACGTCCGTGATGCGGATCGCGCCGCCGGGCGTGCGCACGGTGCCCTGATCGCCGATCTGCCCGCCGGACTCCGCGTAGAAGGGCGTGCGGTCCAGGACGAGGCGGACCTCGTCGCCCTCCTGCGCCACGTCGGTCCGACCGCCCTCCCCGAGGAGCGCGAGGAGCTTCGCGTCGGCCTGGAGTCGCTCGTACCCGAGGAACTCCGTCCTGCCGAACTCGGTCGCCACCGCCGCCAGGTCCTCCTCCGTCCGGCCCTTCTTCGCCGCGCGCTGGGCGCGCTCCCGCTGTTCGTGCATGAGCTCGTCGAAGCGGCCCTCGTCGATCTCCAGCCCGGCGTCCTCGGCCAGCTCTCGCGTGAGCTCCTTGGGGAATCCGTAGGTGTCGTGGAGCTTGAAGACCACGTCGCCCGAGAGCCGCCGATCCCCCGGCGCGGTCCCCACCGCCTGCTCGAACAGCGTCATGCCCTGCCGCAGCGTCCCGCCGAACCGCTCCTCCTCGGACGCGGCGACCTGCTCGACGTAGGCCCGATTCTCGACGAGCTCGGGATAGGCGTCGCCGAACTCCTCCACCGTCCGCGCCACGAGCGCCGGCATGACCTCGCGCTCGATGCCGAGCCTCCGCGCGTGGCTCACGACGCGCCGGAGCATGCGCCGCAGGAGGTAGCCGCGACCCTCGTTCGAGGGCTGGACGCCGTCCGCGATGAGGAACGTGGTGGCGCGCCCGTGCTCCGCGACCACCTTGAGCGAGACGTCGGATCGATCGTCCGCCCCGTAGGAGCGACCCGACACCGACTCGACGACCTCGAGCATGGGCCGCATCAGGTCGGTCTCGAAGTAGTTGTCCTTGTCCTGGAGCACCGTCGCCACGCGCTCGAGGCTCGATCCCGTGTCGATGTTCTTGGCGGGCAGGTCTCGCAGGATCGTCCGGGAGTCGTCCACCTGGTCCTGCATGAACACGTGGTTCCAGATCTCGATGTAGCGCTCCTCGTCCACGGCCGGCCCGCCCTCGGGCCCGTACCTCGCGCCGCGATCGACGTAGATCTCCGAGCACGGGCCGGCCGGACCCGCGGCGTGCGTCCACCAGTAGTTGTCGTCCACGCCGCGCCGAACGATCCGCTCGCGGGGGACCCCGATGTCGAGCCAGACGTCGATGGCCTCGTCGTCGGTCTCGAACACCGTGACCCACAGCCGGCCGGGGTCGATCCCCCACACCCCGGTCACGAGCTCGAAGCCCCAGCCGCACGACTCGCGCTTGAAGTAGTCGCCGAACGAGAAGTTCCCGAGCATCTCGAACATCGACAGGTGGCGGGCGGTGTGACCGACGAGGTCGATGTCCACGGCCCGGAAGCACTTCTGGACGGTCGTAGCCCGCGCGAACGGCGCGGGGGCGTGACCCAGGAAGTAGGGGATGAACTGGTTCATCCCGGCGTTCGTGAGCAGGAGCCCGGATTCCGGCGGCGGGATCAGCGACGACGAGGGCACGACGCGGTGGCCGCGCTCCTCGAAGAAGCGCAGAAACGACTCGCGGACGCGGCGGCCCTCCATAGGAAGGAGAGTCTAGCGGCGACCCGTCGACGGCTCGGCCGGTCAGGTGCCCAGGACCGCGAACCCGAGCGAGCGCGCCGCCTGGGCCAGGCGGAGGTCGAACGTGACGATCGGGAGCGAGCGAGCACCGGCTCGCTCGGCCGCGGCGAGGTGGAGCGCATCCAGCGTTCGCGCACCGGCGACCGACCCGAGAGCGGCGGCCTCAGAGCTTCCGGAGCTCGTCTTCCTTCTCGCGCATCGCCCGGCGGCCCTCGTCGATCGACTCCGAGACCAGCTTGGCCAGGTCCATGAGACCGCCTCGGGCCTCCCGGGCGAGGTTGGCGGGGGCCACCCTCTGCGCCTGCCTACGCGCGAACCGGAGCGTCATGACGGCGCCCGTGGCTCCGGCGCCCAACCCGAGGGCCAGCCAGAAGATCCGCCTCATGGTTCGAGCGTCACTTGTCCTTCTTCTTCTTGAACCGGTTCGCCGCCCGGCTCAGCCCGGCGCCCATCGAGATGATCCTGACGATCGGCCCGGCCGCGGCCTGCTCGACCAGCCCGGCGATCCGGGAGACGCGCTGGACGATCTCCCCCGCCGAGACGAGCATCCCGTCCACGCGATCGAGCTCCCGGTTGGCGCGCTCGACCGAGCCCTTCACCTCACCCAGCAGCGGCACGGTCTCCTCGCGGATCCCGTCGATCAGGACCTTGGTGCTCTCCAGCACCCGGAAGGTGTTGATCAGGACGACGCACAGGAACAGGACCAACAGGCCCCAGAAGGCGGAGAGGACGATGAGGGCGACGTCTCCCCCGTCGAGCGCGGCGATCACGGCCATCGTTCGGTCTCCTCTGGTCGGAGTTCGGGAAGCGGCATCATATCCGCCTGGGCGGGCGTGCCCACGGGTCGACCTCGCCCCGGAGCTCGGAGCGGACGGCGTCAGCCTCCGGGCACGACCGCGAGCATCTGGAGCTCGGACATCATGTTCGGCAGCCCGTGGGTCGTCGCCGCAAACGCCGCGCGGTTCCACGCCCGCTTCAGCCCGATCTCGAGTCGCTTCTCGCTCATGCTCGCCCCGCAGTACTCGGTGATCCCGCGATGCTGCCAGCTCGGGGCGCCGAAGCCGGATCGGGCGAGCATGGCGGTCGCCGCGCGGGGCGTGAACTGACCACGGTGGTCGTCGCCGGCGAAATCGATCGGTCGCCGCGCCCACCGTCGGAGCGCCCCGAACGGTGCCTGGAACTGGAAGTTCGGCGTCGTGATCCAGGCCAGCCCACCCGGCTTGAGCACCCTCGAGACGTCGGACATGAGCGCCACCGAGTCGTCCACGTGTGCGATGACGCACCAGAGGGTCGCGACGTCGAATGAGGCCGGCTCGAGGGCGCCGATCGAGGTCAGGGCTCGGTCGACACCCAGCCGGTCGCTCGACGCCCGCGTGGCGACCGGTGACACGTCCAAGGAGAACGCATCCCAGCCGCTCCGAAGAGCCTGCTCACTGAAGAAGCCTGCGCCGCCACCAACGTCCAGGAGCCGGCGGCCGACGACCATCCCGGCCAGCAGCTCGAGGGCGGAGCCGAAGTACGCCGTCTTGGCCCTGGACCAGAATGCCGAAGCGCCCGCGCCGTCCTCCGGCCAGTAGTCGTGCGACGGGCCGGGGTGACGGAGGAACGCGTATCCGCACACCGTGCAACGGTCGAACCACGTGCCGGTCACCCGGACGCGCGTCGTTGCAGCAAGGCAGACCCGACAGCGCACGGTGGACCTCACGTGAGCCCACGATACGCGGCCAGCACGTCCTCGGCGAGGGCCTCCGGCGTGAAGGTTCGGGCGACGACCAGCGAGGCCTCGCGCCCCATCTCCGCTCGAAGGACCGGATCCCTTGCCAGCCGTGCGATCGCCGCCGCCAGCTCCGCTGGTCGGTCCGCCGGAACCAAGATGGCCGGGATACCCGCTTCCGAGAGGTCACGGTTCCCCGGGACGTCGGTCAGCACCAGCGGCAGCCCGGCCGCCGCCGCCTCGAGCACGGCGAGCGGCAACCCCTCCCACCTCGACGTGTTGACGAAGATGTCCGCCGCGGCGAGCAGCGGTGCCGGATCATCCAACCAACCCAGCATCCGAACGTCGCCTTCGCGCACCGCTTGATCGACCGCAAGCCGCAGCGGCCCGTCACCCGCCATCAGCGCGAGCGTGGGTTGATCCAGAGCCAGAATCGCGGAGACAAATGCCAGGGGGTCCTTCTCGGGCGAGAGCCGGCCGACCCATGCCACCGCGACGCTCCCATGTGGGATCCTCAATCGGCGCCGGGCTTCGGCGCGGTTCGCACCCACGCGTCGCGAGAAGCCGCTCCGGATGGTGACGACCCGCTCGGGCCGCGCGAGCCGGTGGCGAAGCACCGACTGGCGATCGGACCCAGACAGGACCAGTACACGGTCCGCGAGCCCGAGGACCAACCGGTTGGCCCAGACGATCGGCGCGATCGGTGAACGCCGCAGGGAATGCAGGCCGTGAACGGTCACGACCGAACGAGCCCCGCGCATCCTGGCGATGGTTGCGCCGATCGCGGCGGCGCGAACGCCGTGGGCGTGAACGATTCCACCAGAGCGCGGGACGGCCCGCCACACCGAACGAAGTGATTGGATCAGCAGACATGGCGATCGGAGCGAGACCCGCGGGTCCAGAGCTATCGCCCGCAACCGCCAGTGTGTGGCGAGGACGCTCCGAAGGAGCTCGACGTGCGACGGGCCGCCACCTCCATCGTCCAGGTAGACGTGAACACACGTGAGACTCGAGGCCGGCGCTCCACGAGGATGGGCAATCGCGATGGCCAGCCCGAGCACCGCCTTCACCCACTGATAGCCGACCGTGGCTCGCTCGAGGACGTGGAGGTCGCGTCGTCGCCACAGGCGCGCGAACGCGTCCCGACGTCCTCTCCGCATCCGAACGACGTCCGACGTGAGGGTTCCGGTCCCAACCCGCGTCCGCCGCACCAGCGGTCGATCGACGACGAGGATGCGGTCACCTTGAAGGAGCCTGCGCACCCAGAGCTCCAGGTCCTCCGCGGCGCGCACGTCGGTGTCGAACCCGCGGCCGTTCCATCCTCGCGCCCGCACGAGCGAGTTCGAGGACACGCGATGATCCAGCATGAGCGCCCGCGCATCCCCTCGCGCCAGGATGTGTGCGCCCTTCGTCGGCGACCAGGCCGGCCTCCCTTCGCTGTCCACGCAGTTCACCATGACCGCGGTCACCGCAGGGTGATCGTCCAGCATCGCCACAAGATCGAAGAGCGCGCCGTCGTCGAGAGCGTCGTCCGCATCCAGGAACAGGACGAGCTCACCCTGAGCCGCCGCGGCCCCGGCGTTGCGCGCGGCCGAGGGGCCGAGGTTGGGCTGTCGGATCACGCGCACTGCGGGCACCGCCGCCAAGACCTCCGCGGTGTCATCCGTTGAGCCGTCGTCCACGACGATGACCTCGAGCGGCGGTGGATCCTGTCGCAGTGCCGACTCGATCGCCGCCGATACCCATCCGCCCGCGTTGAACGCCGGGATCACTACCGAGACGCCGATCGCCATCCTTCATCCGCCTCCGGATCGAGCGTGCCTGCGCGAGGACCGCCGCAGGTGGCGGCGGCCCGCGAGCAGGGTCGAGAACAAACGCGGAGACGAGGAAGCCGCCACGAGCCCGACGCCGCTCGCCAGGCGATGGCGGCGCATGGTGTCCCCGCCCGTGAGCACCCCAAGGAATTCGCGGCGTGCGGATCGTCGATCACCGCACAGGAGCTCGTACTTCGCATCGAAGTAGGGGAATGATCGGCGACCCCAGAAGCGCTCGCGCGAGACGCCGAACCGCACGAAGGTATCGATGACGAACGTCGACGGCGCGACCAGCGCGTCGGCCGACGCGAGCTGGCGACGCATGACGGACGGCGCAACCAGCGTGTCGAGGAGTGCCCCGGGCAACCGTCCCCGTCGCAGGAGCGACGCGGCGATCCGCGGTCGCCGCAGGATCCCGTGCCAGGCGCACGCAACGCCCCACGCTCTCCCCGGGAACGGATGCCGGTCCCTCGGACCCACCCACGCGAGGCGGCATTGGAACCACGGGTCGTGGAGCGACACGACGGTCGGCATCGACCGGAGGTGGGCTGCCTCCACGAGGTCCCCACTCAGGTGGAGGTGATGCTGGACGTGCACCACGTCGGGGGCCACATCGTCCATCAACCGCTCGAAGCGCCGTCGCACTCCTGGGTCGATGAGTCGATCGGTCGCTCCGTCGATCCACGTGACGACGATTGGTCCGTCCCGGATGACCTCCGGGCGCGACGGCTGGGCCGCGTCGTGCGGCCTGGCGGCGAACACCCACACCTGGTGACCACGCGCCGCGAGCGCCCGGGCAACAGCCCTGGTGTGGATCTCCGTGCCCCCGAGCTGATGGGGGGGGTACCCGTGAACGACCTGGAGCACTCGCACGGCTACACCGCTCCGGCGGGTTCGCGAGCGCCCGCTGCCGCTCGCTCCAGGATCGCCGAGATCTGCTCGTCGAACTCACGGACGTCGAAGCGCTCCGCGTGGGTTCGGATCGTCGTCACGTCGTATGCATCGGGATCGAACCGGAACATGGCCGCGGCGAGCGCCTGCGGGCACGGGTCGTCGTAGAGGGCGCCCGTCCGACGGTCGACGACGGCCTCCCGCGCGCCGCCGACACCGAACGCGATGACCGGCGTGCCGCAGGCCTGGGCCTCGACCATCGTCATGCCGAAGTCCTCCACGCCCGGCACGACGAGGGCCCGCGCGCCCCGGTACAGCTCGCGCAGGGTCGCCCGGTCCGGGCTCGACACGAACTCGGTCTCGGGGCCCGCCAGGCGCCGGAGTCGGGCGAGCTCGGGTCCATCACCCGCGACGACCAGCTTGGCCCCCGCGAGCTGCGCCGCTCGGATGGCGGTCTCCACCCGCTTGTAGGCGACGAGTCGCCCGGCGACGAGGAAGGAATCGCCGCGCGGCGCATCGGCGCCCGGGGTCCAGTACGACGTGTCCACAGGGGGGTACACGACCGTGGCTTCCCGGCCGTACGCCGTCCGGATCCGATCGGCCACGTGGCGGGAGTTCGCGACGAACACGTCCACGCGTCTCGCCCACGCTCGGTCGGCGCGGCGGAGGGCGGCGGCCACGAGCGGCCAGACCGGCCGCGCCGGGCCGGGCACGCGGCGGATCTCCTCGCGCCACGCCCAGGCGTATCGCATCGGGGTGTGGCAGTAGGTGATGTGCACCGCGCCCTCCGGCACCCGGATCGCGTTGACGCATGCGTGCGAGCTCGTGACGACGACGTCGAACCCCCGAAGGTCCAGGCGCGACCACGCCCCCGGCATGACCGGGAGGTACCGCTGCCAGTGATGTCGGGCGGACCGGCGCATCCCCGTGCGGTGCACGTGGACGCGGCGCCCGGGGAAGAGCTCCGCGGCCAGCTCGGGCCGAGCCGTGAACGTGAAGACGTCGCTCGCGTCCGCGACCCGGGCCAGACGCGCCGCCACCTGCTCGGATCCGCCGTACGTCGTGACCCACTCGTGACAGAGCGCGACGCTCAGCCCCTCCATCACGTTCTCCCCTTCAGCCCGCGTTGCGTCCGCGAAGGACCTCGACCACCGTCCGCAGCGTGATCCCGACGTCCAGCATCAGCGACCAGTGCTCGATGTATCGGTTGTCCGCATCCACCCTGGGACCCAGCTCGGTGTCCCCCCGCAAACCGGTCACCTGGGCCAGACCCGTGATGCCCGGGCGGATCCGGTGGCGGTGGCGGTAGGCGGCCACGCTCTCGTTGAACTCCTCGACGAACGGCGGGCGCTCCGGGCGGGGGCCGACGATGCTCATGTCGCCCACCAGCACGTTCCACAGCTGCGGCAGCTCGTCGAGGCTCGACGTGCGAAGGATCCGCCCGAGGCGCGTCCGACGGGGATCGGCCTTCACCGCCCACACGGGACCGGTGTCCCGCTCCGCGTCCTCCTCCATCGTCCGGAACTTCCACATCCGGAACACGCTCCCCGCCCTGCCGACCCGCTCTTGCCGATACAGCACCGGCCGTCCGGACGTGACGAGGATGGCGAGGGCGACGAAGAGCATGGGCAGTGCGAGGATCACCAGCAGGAACGCCGAGACGGTCAGGTCGTACACCCGCTTCTCGAACGCATGGATCCCGATCAGCGCCGGCGGCGACACCTTCACGATCGTGCGGCCGTCGAGCTCGCGCGTCGTGAGGCGGTCGGTGGCCACGGAGCGAACGGGGCTCGCCACGTACACCGGGAACCCGGCCCCGCCGGCCTGCACCACGAGCTCCCACACGTCCTCGCTGGGGCGGGTGTCGGCCTGCAGCAGGATCCCCGGCACGCTCCTCCACCGGCCGGCCCGGCCGTGCACGACCGAGTCCAGGTACGGGCCGAGCTCCTCGGCCGTCAAGCGCGCGATCACCTCGAACTCGTCGCTCGCCGGCTCCGGCCCGGTCCCGCCGACGAGCACGACGGGCCGCCGCAGCCGGCCGCGCGCCCGGGTCCGCGCGACGAGCCCCCGAGCCAGTCGGCGCTCGACCACCAGGAGCAGGAACGACAGCGCGGCAACCAGGACGAACCAGCCGCGGGACACCGCGATCATGTGGAGGAGGAACACCGCCGTGGCCACGATCGCCACGCCCTCGATGACGGAGGTCCGGATCCTGGCGGTCTCCCCGCGCGGGGATGCGAGCGTGTCTTCGTCGTACAGCCGCTGCGCCGCCATGATCGACACCACGGCGACCCCCCACAACACGGATGCGATCGCGTGTCCGGGCAGGTCGAGCGGCACGTCGCGCGCGACCTGAAGCACGCCGAGACCGAACCGCAGGGCGAACGCGAGCCCGATCGCGGCGCCGATGGCCGCGAGGTCGGCGACCAGACGCGCGATGACGAGCGTCGTCTCGCCCCGATCGGACGCGTGCGCCCGATCGACTCCTCTCGATCCCGCCGCCCCGACGGCGGGCGTGGTGGTCGAGGGCCTCGAAGCCATCCGCGTCCCTCCGCTATCCATCGGTAGCTTCGGCATCGGGCTGGCTCCGCTGGACCCAGACGTCGCGGCCGGGGAGGATCCCGGTCCTCAGGAACTCCAGGGCGGGAGGCGGCAGGGAGGCCAGGTCGCTCGGGAACGCGTCGACCTGTCGCTGCAGCCAGTCGCGCGCGTACGGCGGGTCGTTCATCGAGAGGCCGACGTCGACGCCGATCATCCGAACGTCGGGGTTCAGGGGATGGCGCCCCACCGCCGCGTTCACGAGGTCCCGCGCCTCCCGTCCGGCCTCCGCTTCACCGGCCGCGGCGTCCTGCGCGCGGTAGACGGCCAGCGTCTGGACCGGCCAGATCCTGCCCGGGGCCAGGGCCACCGCGCCCCGCAGGGACCAGGTCGAGTTGTACGTGCGGCCCCACTGGTGCAGGACGGACGAGGCCAACAGCAGCATCGACACGGCGAGGCCGGCCGAGAGCAGCACACCGACAGCCGTTCGCCCGGCTCCGCGGGGGACGCCGGCGTGCCCGGGCGCGGCTCTCCCCGATCCCGCGGCGATCCCCGCGAGCAGGAACAGCAGGGGTGTGAGCGAGGCGCTCAGCGGCTGCAACAGGTGGAACACGAACAGGGCGCTCGCCGCGCCGGCCGCCCATCCCACGCTCCGGCCGTTCCTCCAGGCCCGCCGGACCACGAGCACGAGGAGCGAGGCGAACAGGCCGAACCCGACGAGGCCGGTGGTCACCGCCGAGTCGATCACGATGTCGTGGGCGTCGGCCATGTCCCGGTGCGCCGACCGGACGTCCTGCGGCGTCGCGCTCGACAGGTAGGCGGTCCACGTGTTGCCCACGCCCCACCCCAGCACGGGTCGCTCGCGCGACGCCCTGAGCAGGGCGCCGGCGATCGCCACCCGGGCCTGCGCGGAGTCGGTCGTCAGCTCCTGGAACCGGCCCACGCCGGACAGGGGCTGCGCATCCGAGAGCAGCGGCGAGACCAAGGTCCATCCGGCCACCGTGGCCACCACCACGCCCGAGATCAGCAGGGTCCGGGCCCGGCCGGGCCGGGCGCGAACGAGCGTGACGACGAGCCCCACGGCGACCGCCACCAGGCCGGCCCGCTTGCTCGACAGGGAGAGAGCGCTCGCGAGCACGATCATCGCGGCGACGAACGCCGCCCGGTGCCGCGTGCGAACCCCGGCCGCGCCGGCCAGGGCGACCGCCATCATGCCCGAGACCAGGACGGCGTACCCGAGCGTCGAGCCACCCAGGTCCAGGTGGACCGCGTGCGCGAGCACCTCGGGCGCGAACCGAGACAAGATGGCCACGACCGCCACGGGCACGGCCGACACGAACAGCCAGGTCGGCACCCGGTCGACGATCGACCTCGGCAGCGCGGCCCCGGACACGAGCAGGAAGGCGCAGGGTCCGAGCAGGATCAGGCCGCCGGGCACGTTGTCCTGGCCGGTCAGGCCGAGCCACCGGTCGACGCCGAAGACCGCCGAGAGGCCGAGCGCGCCGACCCAGCCCCCCGCGAGCAGCGCCACCGTCCGGTCGGACCTGGCCGACCCGGCCCAGATCAGCAGGCACGCGACCAGGAGCACCGCGATCTTGACGTCGACGAAAGGGGTCGCGCTCATGGGCAGGAACACCAGCGGCACGGCCACGACGACGAGGCCGACGCCCAGCTCGAGCAGGCGCGGGCGGCGAGAACCGGCCTCCGGCGGCGGGCCGGACGAGTCGGTTCGGAGCTCCTGCGGCTCGAGGACGGCAGGGCGAGCGTGCCCGGACGAGATCACGTTCCCAACATCGGCCGTTCGGCCGGGGCGATTGAGCCTTTCGACCTACTCGGTGCGTCTCGGTCTCCTCACCCTCGCCGGAGGGCTCGTAGTAGCGGGCGCCCTGGAAGCGCGTGGGCCGGTACTCCTGCTCCACGCGGTGGCCCGGGAAGTCGTGCGGGTACTTGTAGCCCTCGCCGTACCCGAGCTTGCGGAGCGCCGGGTGGCCGGGCTCCTTCAGGTGCAGCGGCACCGGGTCGCTCGACGCCGCGTCCTCCTTGGCCCGCCCCAGCGAGGCCACCACGCTGTTGGACTTCGGCGCCCGAGCCAGGTAGATGGCGGCCTCGGCCAGGTTGAGCTGCGCCTCGGGCAGGCCCACGTACTCGACGGCCTGGGCCGCCGCGACCGCGACGAGCAGGGCCCTGGGGTCGGCCAGCCCGATGTCCTCGCTGGCGTGGACGACCATCCGCCGCGCGATGTACCGGGCGTCCTCGCCCGCCTCGATCATCCGCGCCAGCCAGAACAGCGCGGCGTCGGGGTCCGAGCCCCGGATGCTCTTGATGAACGCGGAGATCACGTCGTAGTGCGCGTCGCCTTGCCGGTCGTAGACGATGGCCTTCTTCTGGACGGCGTCCGCGGCACGCTCGAGCGTGACGGCGTCCTCGCCTGCCGACCGCGCCGCGAGCACCGACGCGTCGAGGCCCGTCAGGGCCACCCGGGCATCGCCGCCGGCCACCTCCACCAGGTGCTCGAGCGCCTCGTCGGAGACCTCGACGGCGAGCTTGGCGAGCCCCCGATCCTCGTCGGCGAGCGCCCGCCGCAGCAGCGCCCGGACGGCGTCCGCGTCGAGCGGCTCGAGCCGCAGGAGGATGCATCGCGACAGCAGCGGCGTGACGAGCGAGAAGTACGGGTTCTCGGTGGTGGCCCCGATCAGCGTGATCGTGCCCTCCTCCACCGCCGGCAGCAGGACGTCCTGCTGCGCCTTGGACCATCGGTGCACCTCGTCCACGAACAGGACGGTCCGGAACAGGCCACCCTTGGCCTGCGCCATGACCTTCCGGGCGTCCGCCACGCCGGAGGAGACGGCCGAGAGCTGCGTGAGCTCGGCGCCCACCGACTCGGCCAGCAGGTACGCCAACGTCGTCTTGCCCGTCCCGGCAGGTCCCCACAGCACGAGCGAGGGCAAATGGCCGCCGTCGAGGAGGTTGGTGAGCGCCCGCCCGGGGCCGAGCAGGTGGGTCTGCCCGACGAACTCGTCGAACGCCCGCGGTCGCATCCGGGCCGCGAGGGGGACGTCGGCCACGCCGCTCACTCCTTGTAGTGGATCACGCGGTCGGGACGGATCCTCAGGATCTCCCGAACCTGCCCCGGGGTGTACGCGTAGCCGTGCCCGTCGTACCGCCACGAGAGCTCGTCGATGTGACGCTCGGCCCGCGCGCCGACCTCGATGTCGACGACCGTCCCGGTGATCGAGATCCAGTCGTAGGCGTCCCCGCCGCCCAGGACCGAGACCGACACGCGCGGGTTGGCTCGGAGGTTGCGGTCCTTGACGCGACCCTGCGCCGTGTTCACGAGCACGAGGCCGTCCGCCGCGTCGACCCAGACGACCGTGGCCTGGGGCGAGCCGTCGGCGTTCATCGTGACGAACGTGGCGAAGTTCTTCCCGGTCAGGAGCTCGACGTCGCGGGCGGTGAGCTCGGCGCTCACGCGTCCTCCTCGGCCGGAGCGATCACGGCGATGCCGAGCTCCATGAGCTGCTCCGCGGAGACCGGCGCGGGGGCCCCGGTGAGCGGGTCCGCGCCGGACTGCGCCTTGGGGAAGGCGGTCACGTCGCGCAGGGTCTCCTTGCCCGCCATGAGCATGACGAGCCGGTCGATGCCCATGGCGATGCCCCCGTGGGGCGGCACGCCGTACCGGAACGCCAGCAGGAGATGGCCGAACTTCTCCTGGATCTCCTCTTCCGACAGCCCAAGCACCTCGAACACCCGGTGCTGCACGCTCGGATCGTGGATGCGGATGCTGCCGCCGCCCATCTCGAACCCGTTCAGGACGAGATCGTAGGCGCGAGCCTTGGCGGTCCGGGGATCCACGTCGTCGGACAGCGGCGACGTGAAGGGGTGGTGGTTGGACACCCACTTGCCCTCGTCGTCGGACCACTCGAAGAGCGGGGGCTCCGTGTACCAGCAGAAGGCCCACTCGCCGGCGGGCGCCAGGCCGGCTCGCTCGGCCACGAGCCGCCGCAGCCCGTCGAGCGCCGAATGCACGCGGCTCGGTTGATCCGCCACGAGCAGGACGACCTCCCCGTCGGCCGAGTCCGTCTTCTTCACGATCGCGGCGATCTCCTCCGGCGACAGGAACTTGGCGATCGGCCCCTCGCAGCTCGCCCGACCCGAGGTTCCGGAACCACGCCAGCCCGGCCGCGCCGCGTCCGCGCGCGAACGTCTCCAGGTCCTTGGCGTCCTTGCGCGAGAGGCTCCGCCCCACGGCGCGGAGAACCCCTTGATCGCCCCCCCGGCCTCGAGGACGCCCCGGAAGGCGTTGAAGGCGGTGCCGGCGAAGTCGCCGCCCAGGTCCGCGATGAGCATGCGGTCGCCGTAGCGGAGGTCGGGCTTGTCCGTCCCGTACCGGCTCATCATCTCGTCGTACGTCATGCGGGGGAACGGCGTCGGCACCTTCACGCCGTGCACCTCCTCGACGATGCGCGCGTAGATCGGCTCGATCACGGCGAACAGGTCGTCCTCGTCGACGAACGACATCTCGATGTCGAGCTGCGTGAACTCGAAGCTCCGGTCGGCTCGGGGCTGCTCGTCGCGGAGGCAGCGGACGATCTGGTAGTAGCGGTCCTGGCCGGCGACCATCAGGAGCTGCTTGAGCTGCTGCGGCGACTGCGGCAGCGCGTAGAACGAACCGGGCTGCAGGCGCGAGGGCACGAGGAAGTCGCGAGCCCCCTCGGGTGTGCTCCGCGTGAGGAACGGCGTCTCGACCTCGAGGAACCCCCGCGCCTCCATCTCCTGGCGGATGATCCGGTTGATCTCGTGGCGGAGCCGGAGCATCTTCGTCATCTCGGGACGGCGCAGGTCGAGGTAGCGGTGACGCAGGCGCAGCTCCTCGGAGGCCTCGATGCGGTCCTCCACCGGGAACGGCGGCGTGTCGGCCGGGCTGAGGACCTCGGCCTGTTGGACGGCGATCTCGATCTCGCCCGTCGGGAGCTCGGGGTTCACGGTGCCCTCAGGGCGCGCCCGCACTTCGCCGGTCACGCGCACGACGGACTCGGACCTGAAGGCCTGGGCCGCAGCGTGCGCCTCGGGGGCGTCCTCCGGGTGGAACACGAGCTGCACGAGGCCTTCCCGGTCGCGGAGGTCGACGAAGGTGACCCCTCCGTGGTCGCGCCGGCGCCACACCCACCCGCAGAGCGTCACGGGCGTCCCGGCGTCCTCACCGCGCAGCTCCCCGCACGCGTGGGTGCGCATCGCCGTCCGCAGGTCGCTCATGGCTCCACCGTCTCGCCGTGGGAGGCGAGCCAGTTCACCACATCCGCCAGCGGAACCTGCCGCTGATCGCCGCCCGAGAGCGGGCGCATCGTCACGGTGCCCGCCTCGACCTCGTCGGGGCCGAGGATGGCCGCGTACGCGGCGCCGGCGCGGTCGGCCATCCGGAGCTGCGCCTTGAGCGGCCGATCCTCGAACGCGATGTCGGCCCCCACGCCGGCGCCCCGGAGCGCCCGGACGAGCTCCCGCCCGGCCGCGCGGCCCTGCTCGCCGAGCCCCACGACGAACGCCGCGATCGCCGGCTCCTCGGGCTGGTCCAGACCCTCGTCCTGGAGCGCCAGGAGCACGCGCTCCAGGCCCATGCCGTAGCCGACCCCGGGCACGTGCGGGCCCCCCGAGGACCTCGGCCAGCCCGTCGTACCGGCCGCCGCCGAACAGCGTCGCCTGCTGCGACGACAGGCCCTCCGCGACGAACTCGAACGCCGTCCGGGTGTAGTAGTCGAGACCCCGGACCAGCGTGGGCGTGTTCGCCGCCTCGATCCCCTCGTCCCGGAGGCCCTGGAGCACACCTTCGAAGTGCTCCGTGCACGGATCGCACAGCCGGTCCACCATCTTCGGCGCCTGGGCGGCGACGGCGGCACACGCCTCGTCCTTGCAGTCCAGGACGCGGAGTGGGTTGTCCTCGAACCGGTCCTTGTGCTCGTCGCGGAGCCGGTCACGGTTGGCGCGGAGGAACGTCACGAGCTCCTCGCGATACGCGGGGCGGCAGACCTCGTCGCCGAGCGAGTTGACCTCGACGCGGAAGCGCGCGAGGCCGAGATCGCGCAGGAACCGGTCCCCCACCGCGATGACCTCGACGTCGGCCGCGGGGGCGGCCTCGGCGAACACCTCGATGCCGAACTGCCGGTGCTCGCGGTAGCGGCCCGCCTGCGGCCGGCTGAACCGGTACATGCGCGTGAGGTAGTACGCCTTGAACGGCGTCGGCATCTCGGTCCGCTTGTGGAGGTAGGCCCGCATCACGGGCGCCGTGCCCTCGGGCCGCAGGGTCAGCGAGCGGTCGCCCCGGTCGAGGAACGTGTACATCTCCTTGGAGACCACGTCGCTCGTCCGCCCGGAGGTGGTCGAGAACAGCTCCGTGTCCTCGAACCCCGGCGTCTCGACGTAGCGGTACCCGTAGCGGCGCGCGAGCTCGGCCGCCCGGTCGTAGAGCGCGCGCATGCGGCTCCCCGCCGGCGGCATCAGGTCGAGCGTCCCTCGGGGCGGCTGGAGCTCCACCTCAGAGCTCCAGGAGGAAGGGGTTGCGCGAGCGCTCCCGGCCCACCGAGGTCCGCGGTCCGTGGCCCGGGTACACCTCGAGGGCGTCGGGCAGCTCGAGGAACCGGCGAAGGCTGGCCATCATCGCCGCCTCCGAGGAGCTCGGGAAGTCGTACCGGCCGATCGAGCCGGAGAAGACCAGGTCGCCCGACAGGACCCAGCCGTCGGTCCGGAAGCACACGCTGCCCGGAGTGTGCCCCGGGGTGTGGAGCACCTCGATGCGGAACCCGGCAAAGGTCAGGACGTCCCCGTCGGCCAGGGTTCGGACGTCCTTGACCGGAACCGGCGGGGTGCCACCGAAGGTCGCCCCCCACGCCTCGGGGTCGGTGAGCGCGAGGAGATCGCCCTCGTGGATGTAGAAGGGGAGGTCGTCGCCGCAGAACTCGGGCGCGCTCCCGATGTGGTCGAAGTGCCCGTGGGTGGCCAGGACGGCGACGGGGCGCCGGCCCTCGGTCTCGAGCATCCGGTGGACCAGCCCGGGCGCGAACCCCGGGTCCACCACCACGGCCTCGTCGGTCCCGTCGGCGCCGATCAGCCAGCAGTTGGACTCGAACGAGTTGTCGGAGAACACGTCCAGGTACATGGGGCGGCCATCGTATCGGGTGAGCGTCAGAGCTCGGCGGCGTCGATCCAGAGCGTGACGGGACCGTCGTTGACCAGCTCGACGGCCATGTGCTCGCGGAACGCGCCGCGGGCGACCCGGGCGCCGAGGCTCTCCAGGGCCCGGGCGAAGGCCTCGATGCGATCGGCGGCGACCTCGGGCGGGGCGGCGCCGTCCCACGAGGGCCGGCGGCCCCGGCGGACGTCGCCGAAGAGGGTGAACTGCGGCACCACGAGGATCTCGCCGCCGACGTCGGACACGGACCGGTTCATCTTGCCCTGCTCGTCCTCGAACACCCGGAGATGGAAGACCTTGGCGGCCAGCCGGTCGTACTCGCCGAACCCGTCGTCCCTCCCCACGCCCACCAGCAGCAACAGGCCCGTTCCGATCGACGCGACCGGTTCGCCGCGCACGGACACCGATGCGCGCGCCACCCGCTGGAGGAGGACCCGCACTATCGAGGGACGACGCGGAACGCGTCGTAGACGTTCTCGACCTTCTTCACCGCGGCCAGGATGCCGGCCAGGTGCGTGATGTCGGCGAGCTCGAACGTGAACCGGAGCGTCGTGGTCCGGTCCCGTCCCACGGCCGAGGTCGCCGACAGGATGTTCACGTGGTGGTCCGACAGCGCCGTGGCCACGTCCGAAAGCAGCCGCGTGCGGTCGAGCGCGTCGACCTGGACCGCGACGACGAACGACGTCGGCTTGCCCGTCCGCCACGTGACGTCGATCAGCCGCTCGGCCTGCGCCGACAGGGCGCGGGCGTTGGGGCAGTCGGTGCGGTGGACGCTGACCCCCTGCCCCCGGGTGACGAACCCCATGATCTCGTCGCCCGGCACCGGCGTGCAGCATCGCGCGAGCCGGACCCACACGTCCGCCGAGCCGGGCACGACCACGCCGGAGGTCACGTCCTTCTCGAGCCGGACCGGCCGGGCCAGGGGGACCTCGGTGACGTCCTCCTCGGTGAGTCCCCTGGACGCTGCGCGTCAGCCGGGCCACCACCGACTGCGGTGACACGTGCCCCTCCCCCATCGCCACGTAGAGCGAGTCCAGGGTGGGGAACTTCATCTCGTCGGCGAGCTGCTTCAGGGCGTCCTCGGTGGCCAGCCGCTTGAACGGGACGTTCTGCCGGCGCATGAGGCGCTGGAGCGCGTCGCGGCCCTCCTCGAGGGCGTCCTCCCGCCGCTCCCGGCTGAACCACTGCCGGACCTTGTTGCGCGCCCGGGGCGTCTTGACGAACCGGAGCCAATCCTGCGACGGCCCCTCGCCCTGCGCCTTCGACGTGAGGATCTCCACCGTGTCGCCCGTCCGCAGCTCGTAGTCGAGCGGCACCAGCTTGCCGTTCACCTTCGCGCCGATCGTCCGATGGCCGACCTCGGTGTGGATCGAGTAAGCGAAGTCCACGGGCGTGGCGCCCGCGGGGAGATTCGTCACGTCGCCCTTGGGCGTGAAGCAGAAGACCTGCCCCCCGTAGAGGTCGATCTTCAGGCCCTCCATGAACTCGCGAGGGTCGGCCATGTCCTTCAGCCACTCGAGCATCTGCCCCAGCCACGCGAGGTCGGCGGCCTCCTTCGCCTTCTTGCCGTCGCGACCTTCCTTGTACCGCCAGTGCGCCGCGATGCCGAACTCGGCCGTGCGGTGCATCTCGCGGGTCCGCAGCTGGACCTCGATCGCCCGCCCCTGTGGTCCCACCACCGTCGTGTGCAGCGACTGGTACATGTTCGACTTGGGCATCGCCACGTAGTCCTTGAAGCGGCCGGGGACCGGCTTCCACAGCGAGTGGACCGCGCCCGAGCGCCCCGTAACAGTCGCGGATCGAGTCGACGAGGATGCGGATGCCGGCGAGATCGTAGATCTCGTTGAACTCCTTGCCGCCGATCACCATCTTCTCGTAGATCGAGTACAGGTGCTTGGGCCGCCCCTCGACGTCGGCCTTCACGCCGGCATCCCGGAGCCGGCGGCGCGCCGACTCGAGCACGCCGTCGACGTACTCCTGGCGGTCGCCGCGGCGCCGCTCGACCAGGTTGGCGATCTCGCGGTAGGGGCCGGGGTGCAGCGTCTTGAACGACAGGTCCTCGAGCTCCCACTTCACCTGCTGCACGCCGAGGCGGTGCGCGAGCGGCGCGTAGATCTCGATCGTCTCGGTCGCGATCCGCCGCTGCTTCTCGGGCGGCAGCGGCGCGATCGTCCGCATGTTGTGCAGGCGGTCGGCGAGCTTGATCAGCAGGACGCGGATGTCGCCCGCCATGGCCACGATCATCTTGCGGACGTTCTCGGCCTGCTCCTGCTCACGGCTGCGGAACGTGATCGACTCGAGCTTGGTCAGCCCGTCGACGATCCGGGCCACCTCCGATCCGAACAGCTCCTCGAGCTGCTCCAGCGTGACCTCGGTGTCCTCGACCGTGTCGTGCAGGAGCGCCGCCTGCAGCGTCGTCGTGTCGAGCCCGAGGTCGGCGAGCACGCGGGCCACCGACAGGGGGTGCTGGATGAACGGCTCGCCCGACAGCCGGGTCTGACCCGCGTGGTGCTCCTCGGCGAACCGGTAGGCGCGCTCGATCTCCTTCAGGTCCGCCTTGGCGTTGAAGGCCTTGACGGCCCGAAGGAGCCCCTCGATGCCCTCGCCGGGCGGCTCGGGCTCGCCGGGGCGCAGCCGGGACAGCAGCCCGCCGCGCCGCTCCGTCCGGACCTGTTCCCTGCTGTCCACCTCGCCTCCTCGGAACGGCCAGTCTACGCCGGTCGGACGCAGCGGCCGCCCGCGAGGGCGGGTCAGTAATCGAGCAGCGTGAACAGGTCGTAGCCCTGGAGCTTGTCGCGTCCGTGCAGGAAGCCGAGCTCGATGAGGCAGGCGATGCCGATGACCTTGCCGCCGATCCGCTCGACGAGCCCGGCCGTCGCCTGGGCCGTCCCCCCCGTGGCGAGCACGTCGTCGACGACCAGGACCCGCTCACCGGGCCTCACGGCGTCCTTGTGGATCTGGAGTGTGGCCGTCCCGTACTCGAGCGCGTACTCGGCGGACTCCGTGTGCCAGGGGAGCTTGTCCTTCTTGCGGACGGGGACGAACCCGGCGCCGAAGTGGTACGCCACCGGCGACGCGAGGATGAACCCGCGGGCCTCGATCCCGACGACCTTGTCCACGTTGCCCCGCCCGAAGTGCACGACGATCAGGTCGATCACGCTGGAGAAGGCAAGCTCGTCCGCGAGCAGCGGCGTGATGTCCTTGAAGACGATGCCCTCCTGGGGGAAATCGGGCACGTCGCGCACGAGGGCTCGGAGCTGCTCGAGGTCCACGAGTTCACCTCCGCTTGCGCTTGGCCGGCGGCTTCCGCCGGCTCTTGGGCCGCGGTCGCGAGGGCTGGCCGGGCCGCCGGGCCGCCGGCGCCGGCGCCGGCGCCGGCGCCGAGGAGCCTCGGGCGCCCACCGCCGCGTGCTCGGCCTCAGGCTCGTCCTCGGTCGCGACGGGCCGCGCGGCCGGCACCGCCCGCAGACGGCGGTCGCTCCGGCCCTCCAGGCGGGCGCGGTGCTGCTGGTACTTGGGCTCGCGCTCCTTCAGCATGACCAGGATCGGCGTCGCGACGAAGATCGACGAGTAGGCGCCTGTGACCACGCCGATGAGCATCGCGAACGCGAAGTCCTTGAGCGTCGCGCCGCCGAACAGCAGCAACGACAGGATCGGAAGCACGACGACGAGCGACGTGTTGACCGAGCGCATCAGCACCTGGTTCATCGACAGGTTCGCCACGCCCTCGTACGTGTCCTTCGCCAGCACGGTCGGGTTCTCGACGTTCTCCTCGACCTTGTCGTAGATCACGACCGTGTCGTAGAGGGAGTACCCGAGGATCGTCAGGACCGCGATGACGGTCGGCGGCGAGACCTCGCGGCCCGTCAGCGCGTACACGCCGACGGTGATCGCGACGTCGTGGACCATGGCCGCCAGCGCCCCGACCGCCATCTTGAGCTCGAAGCGCATCGTGACGTACAGCGCGATGGCGGCCAGCACGATGACGAGCCCGATCACGGCCTGACGGGTGATCTGTCTTCCCCAGGTGGGGCCGACCACCTGCGTGCTGACGTCGTTGGAGCTCACGCCGGCCTGCCGCGCCAGGTCCTCGATGAGCGTCGTCCGCTCGGTGACCGTCAGGTCCGTGATCGACGTCGTGCGGATCGAGATCCGGTCCCCGCTCACGAGCTGGATCTCGGCGTCCCCCCGGTTGAACGGCGCCTCGGCGAGGATGCCCCGGACGTCCTCGACGGAGGCGCCCGCCGGGTCCGGGTACTGGATCAGCGACCCGCCGGTGAAGTCGATCGAGAAGTTGAGCCCGCGGATGAGGAACCCCGCCATGGCGAGCAGGAGGACCGCGCCGGACAGCACGAACCACAGGTTCCGCCGCTGCACGATGGGCAGGCTCGGCGTCCGGTATCCCCGGTAGACGTGGAGCGCGTGCCTGAGGTTCACTTCGATGCCCCGGCGATCGCCGGCGCCTGCTCGAGCGCGACGCCGCTCGTGACGCCGATCCCGCGCATCGTGACGAGCCGCTCGTTGCGCGCGAGGAGGAACACGGCGGGCCGCTTGAAGAAGTACACGACGAACAGGTCGAGGAGAACGGACACGCCCAGGGTCAGGGCGAATCCGCGCACCGAGCTGATCGCCGTGAGGTACAGGACCACAGCCGCCAGCCCGGTGACGATGTCGGCCGCCACGATCGTGCGGAAGGCCCGCTTGAACGCCGGCGCGACGGCAACCCTCGGCGACTTGCCGCCGTGGACCTCGTCCTTGAACCGCTCGAAGAACACGATGTAGGAGTCCGCCGTGACGCCGAGCGAGATGACCAGTCCCGCGACGCCGGCGAGCGACAGGCTGTAGCCGAGGCTCCGCCCGGCCAGCGCGACGAGCGCGAACGCCAGCACCGCCCAGATCGTCATCCCCAGCCAAGCGATGATCGCCAGGATCCGGTAGTAGAAGAGCAGGTACAGGAACAGCAGGACGAGGCCGGCGATCCCGGCTGCGATCCCGGCGTCGAGCGACTCCTTGCCGAGCGTCGGGCTCACGGTCACGACGTTCTGCGTGGTGAGCTCCACGGGCAGGGCGCCCGCGTTGAGCTGCGTGGCCAGGTCCTTGGCCCGGTTCTGCGTGAAGCTGCCCTCGATCACGCCGGAGCCGTTCGTGATCGGCGAGTTCACGGTTGGGGCGGAGATCACCTGCCGGTCGACGACGATCGCGAGCTGTCCGCTCCCGGCGAGCTGGGTGGTGATCTGCCCGAACTTGTCCGACCCCGGGCCCGAGAGCGTGAAGTTGATGACCCATCCCCTTCCGACGGAGGTCGAGCCGCCGGCGTCGAACGTGGCCTGGGCGCCGTCGATCGCGTCGCCCGTGACCGCCACCGGACCGAGCTTGTACTTCGTCTGCTGGGCGCGGTCGAAGAAGACGACCTGCTCGTCACGCAGGGCCTGGAAGGAGCACGCGGCGCTCTCGATCTCGGTCTGGGTGGCGCACTGGGCCGGGGTGGTGTCGTAGCCGGGCGACTCCGGGGTGAGCGTCTCGACGACGGGACGGAACTCGAGCCGGGCCGTCTCTCCGATCACCTGGAGCAGGCGCTCCTGACCCGTGGCCTGCAGCTTCTCCTGGGCGGCGTCGCGCGTGAGGAAGCACCCGAGCTGCTTGTCGGCCGAGCTGATCACGCAGAACAGGTGATCGGTCTTCGCGACGGCGAGCTCGGCGAGCTTGTCCTTCGCCTCCTGCTCCGTCGGGTAGCACGCGACGGAGAGGTCGCTCCGGAACGTCGCGGCGCCCTCTCCCTGGACGCAGTACGAGTTGGTGACGTCGGCCGAGACGTCGCCGAGGCTCGTGTCGGCTTCGTCGCGCGTCGGGAAGCACGGGTCCTGTGCGAGGCCCGTCCCCGTCAGGCAGAACTGGCCGTTCTGCTTCTCCACGGTGATCGCGGCGATCGCGTCCGTGGCCTCCTTCTCGGTGCCGAAGCAGGGCGCGGTGTCCGGGCTGTCGGCGAACGGCCCTCCGGCCAGACAGGCGGACTCCACGACGGTGCCGACCGCCGCGGCGTCCAGCTGCGCCTGCGCGTCGGCCTGGGTCTCGGTGTGCCCGAAGCTCGTCCCGGAGTCGTCGAGGATGTCGAAGCGTGTCGTCGGGCGGTCCTGGATCGTCCCGCGGGCCAGCCCAGGGATCTGGACCTCGATGTTGTTCCGCGAGACGAACAGGGTCGGCTCGGCGGTGCCGAACGCGTCGATGCGCGTCCGGATGTTCTCCAGGGCCCGGTCCATCACGTCCTGCGGGGTGCCGTCGGGCGCCGACAGCACGACCGAGACACCGCCCTGCAGGTCGAGCCCGAGCACCGGCTGGGTCCCGGTGGCGAACAGCGCCACCGAGCCCGCGACGAGCGCGAGCACGAAGATGATCGAGATCCAGAGGGGGCGGGTCCTCCTCATGCCAGCTCCGCTCCGTTGATCGTGAGCTTGAACCGACAGTCGAGGACCTCGGCGGCCTTCCGGCACATCTGCATGCGTCCGAGGAAGATCTCGAAGTACTCCATGACCTGGCTGATCTGGGTGTCGATCGTCAGCTCGAGCGTGACGGTCTTGGCCACCGAGTCTACCCGGAGGAAGGATTGTTCCGCAGCGAAGTTGACCCGGTCGTGGATGTCGAACTCGATCTGCCCCGACTTGCGGACGCGGCTCCGGTGCACGTCGGACTTGTCCGCCAGGATCACCGCGGCCGAGACGGGAGAGACGGCCGCCCCGTTCTCCTCCTCGTGGTTGGCCACGGCGGCCACGACGAGCGCCAGGTCGGCCGCGGCCACGCGCTCGCGCAACGCCTCGTAGACGAGCACGCCGCCGGTCTGCCCGTGGGCCACGCGCGAGATCATGCAGCCGACGTCGTGCAGGTAGCCGGCCACGCAGCCCAGGTTCGCCGTGTGCTCGTCGAAGCCGGCCCGCTGCAGCACGTTGAACGCGATGCGCGCGGACAGGTTGGCGTGGCGGAACCCGTGCTCGGTGTATCCCAGCCCCTCCATCACGCGGTCGGCGGCCGAGATGAAGTGCGACAGCTCCTCGTTCGCCTTGACCATGTCGAGCGTGAGGGGTTCGGGTTCGATCGCCGGAGCGGCGGGCGGTGTGGGTCCCGGCGCGGGGGCCGGCGGCGCGAGGGGTGCCGGCTCGGAGCTCACGACTGGCCTGCGGTCTCCTCGTCGGCCGAGCCGTCCTCGTCCTCGACGTACTCCTCGTCCTCGACGAAGCGCTGCGAGATCCCCTGACGGAGCATCCTCACCTTGATACCGGGCGCGATCTCCACGCTCACCACGCCCTCGTCGTCGTCGATCTCGACGAGCGTCCCGAAGATCCCGCCCGACGTCATGACCTCGTCCCCCACCTCGAGCGAGGACAGCAGCGCCTGCTGCGCCCGCTGCTTGGTCCGCTGCGGACGGATGAGGAGGAAGTAGAAGCCCACGATCATGAGCACCGGCAGGGCGAGCGCGGCCAGCGGGCTGCTTGCGTTGGTCTCGGCGGCGAGAAGATGGACGAGCATGCTGGAAGGATCCTCCTGAGAGGTGACGAGGCAGCATACAGGCTCGCGGGCGGCCCGCCGCAGTCACGCCAGGGGTTCGCCGCCCGCCGCGCCGCGGTTCGCTACGCCAGCGGCAGGGCGCCCTCGGCCGTGACGCCGAGATGCCGGTAGGCCCGCTCGGTGGCCACCCGTCCCCGCGGCGTGCGCTGGAGGAACCCCAGCTGGAGCAGGTAAGGCTCGTACACGTCCTCGATCGTGTCGGTCTCCTCCCCCACGGCGGCCGCGATCGTCGACAGCCCCACCGGCCCGCCGCCGAACTTGCCCACCAGCGTGCTGAGGATGGCCACGTCGAGCTTGTCGAGCCCCCGCTCGTCGACCTCGAACAGCTCGAGGCCGGCCCGGGCCACGTCGCCGGTCACGGCGCCGTCGTGGCGGACCTGGGCGAAGTCGCGGACCCGGCGGAGCAGTCGGTTCGCCACTCGAGGCGTGCCCCGGGACCGCAGCGCGATCTGCGCGGCGCCGTCCTCGTCGACGCCCACGGCCAGGATCCCCGCCGAGCGCACGACGATCCGCTCGAGGTCCTCGACCGAGTAGTAGTCCAGGCGCGGGGAGAAGCCGAAGCGCTCGCGGAGCGGCAGCGTGATCCTTCCGGGGCGCGTCGTCGCCCCCACGAGGGTGAACCGCGGCAGGTCGAGCCGGATGCTCCGGGCGCTCGGGCCCTTGCCGAGCACCACGTCGAGCTGGAAGTCCTCGAGCGCCGGGTACAGGACCTCCTCGACGGGGCGGGGCATGCGGTGGATCTCGTCGACGAACAGGACGTCGCCCTCCTCGAGGTTGGTCAGGATCGCGGCGAGGTCCCCGGGGCGGTCCAGCGCCGGGCCCGACGTCGGCTGGAACCCCACGCCGAGCTCGTTCGCGACGATGCCGGCGAGCGTCGTCTTGCCCAGGCCGGGCGGCCCGGAGAACAACAGATGATCGACCGTCTCGCCGCGGGCGCGGGCCCCGTCGATCAGCAGCGCGAGCTGCTCCTTGATCCGGTCCTGGCCGACGAACTCGTCGATGCGGCGCGGGCGCAGGGCGGCGTCGAACTGCCGCTCGTCCTCGGGCAGGGCTGGATCGACGACCCGGCGCCCCTCCGTCACGACGCCCGCCCCACATGCTGGAGGGCCTCGCGCAGGAGATCCTCGACCGCGCGGTCGCCGTCGATCGTGAGACCGGACATCGCCTCGGAGGCCTCCTGCGTGGACAGGCCGAGCGCGAGGAGCGCCTCCCGCACATCCGAGAGCGGGCCCTCGAGCACGACGACGTCCCCGCCGAGCTTGTCCCTCAGGTCGAGCACGACGCGCTGCGCCACCTTCCTGCCCACGCCCGGAACGATGGTCAGGGCCGCGACGTCGCCCGCTCGCACGGCGCGGCGCAGGGCGTCGGGGGCGAGCACCGACAGGAACGACAGCGCGACCTTGGGCCCGATGCCCGTCACCGTGACCAGGAGGTCGAACAGCTCTCGTTCGTCCGTGCTCGAGAAGCCGTACAGCGTCATGCCGTCGTCGCGGACGACCATCCGCGTGTGCAGCCGCACGGTCTTGCCGACCGGCGGCAGCTTCGCCAGCGTCGAGGAGGGCACCTGGACGTCGTACCCCACGCCGCCGACGGCGATCACGACGCGGCCGGCGGCCTTGTCGGCCACCTCGCCCTCGAGGAACGCGATCACGTCGCCACCCGGGCCGCCCGCCGGAGCCGCGACTGCGTGAGGTGGCAGAGCGCGACGGCCACGGCGTCGGCGGCGTCGGCCTGGGTCGGGACGTCTTTGAGCCCGTGCAGCCTCGCGAGCGCGTCGCGCACCTGCCCCTTGTCGGCGTTGCCCTGCCCGGTGATGGCCATCTTCACCTCGAGCGGACCGTACTCCTCAACGGGGAGCCCGGCCTCTGCCGCGGCCAAGAGCACCACGCCGGTGGCCCGCGCGACGTGCATCGCGCTTCGCTGATTGGTGTTCCAGGCCACCCGTTCGACCGCCACGGCTTCGGGGCGGTGGGACGCGATCGCTTCGCGGATCGCCTCGTGCAGCGTTCGCAGCCGGCTCGCCTCGGGCGCGTCCGCCGGGGTTCGCACGGTGTCGGCGAACACGATCTCCAGCCGCCGCTCGCGCCGGGACACGACCGCGAGCCCGAGCGTGGTCAGCCCGGGATCGACCCCGAGCACGCAGGAATCGAACACCTGTTCAGTCTAGGGAGCCCGGAGCACCCAGGCAAACACCCGGGCCCTAACCCGACAGCTCCGCCATCACCGACTCGGGGATGTCGAAGTTCGCGTACACGCTCTGGGTGTCGTCGAGCTCCTCGAGCGCCTCGAGCAGCGCGAGCACCTGCTTGGCCTGGCCGCCCTCGACGGGGATCGTGTTCTGCGGGACCATCGTCAGCTCCGCCGAGAGCATGGCGACCCCGGCCGCCGAGATCGTGTCACGCACGGCGCCGAACGCCGTCGGGTCCGTCGTGATCTCCCAGGTGCTCTCGGCGTCGCTGAGGTCGTCGGCCCCGGCCTCCAGGGCGATCTCGAGCAGCTTGTCCTCGTCGGGCGCCGCGTCCTTCTCGATCTGGATGAGGCCCTTGCGCTGGAACATCCAGGCGGTGCTCCCGGACTCGCCGAGGTTGCCGTTGTTGCGCGTGAACGCGTGGCGGACCTCCTGCGCGGTCCGGTTGCGGTTGTCCGTCAGCGTCTCGACGTACAGCGCCACGCCGCCCGGCCCGTACCCCTCGTACGCGACCTCCTCGTACCGCGCGCCGCCCTCGAGCTCGCCGGTCCCCCGCTTGATGGCCCGGTCGATGTTGTCCACGGGCACCGACGCCGCGCGGGCCTTGTCGATGGCCGAGGCGAGCGTCATGTTCGCCTTCGGGTCGCCGCTCCCGCCCTCGCGGGCCGAGACCTCCACGAACCGCAGCAGCTTGGCGAACTCGTTGCTGCGCTTGGCGTCGGCGGCGCCCTTCTTGCGCTTGATCGTCGCCCACTTGGAATGGCCGGACATCGATCACACCTTCCCGAGGAGGTACTCGTGCAGGCGGGTCTCTCCCGCCAGCTCCGGATGGAAGGATGCCACGAGCAGCCGTCCCTGCTCCAGGACGACGGGACGTCCCTCGTGCTCGGCGAGGACGCGGACGCCCTGGCCGACGTCCTCGACGACGGGCGCCCGGATGAACACCCCCCGCACGGGGTGGTCGACGCCTTCGACGTCGAGGTCGGCCTCGAACGAGTCGACCTGCCGGCCGTACGCGTTGCGGCGGACGGTGATGTCGACGAGGCGAAGGAGCGGCTCGAGCCCCCGGACGCGCTCGGCCATCACGATCATCCCGGCGCAGGTGCCGAGGATCGGCATGCCGGCGTTCGCGCGCTCGACGATCGGCCCCACGAGGCCGGTGCTGCGAGCGAGCTTGGAGATCGTGGTCGACTCGCCGCCGGGGATCGCCAGGCAGTCCACGCGCGCGAGATCCTCGGGGGTCCGGACCTCGATCGGCGTGGCGCCGGCGTCGGCGAACGCCCTCGCGTGCTCCCGGAAGTCGCCCTGGAGGGCGAGGACGCCGGCCTTCACTACCACCCGCGGGTCTGGAGCAGACCCTCCTCGCCGATCTCCTTGATGTCGAGGCCGGGCATCGGCTCGCCGAGGCCGCGCGACACCTTGGCCAGGACGTCGGGGTCCTGGAAGTGCGTCGTCGCCTCGACGATGGCTCGCGCCCGGGGGGCCGGGTCCTCGGACTTGAAGATCCCCGAGCCCACGAACACGCCGTCGACTCCGAGCTGCATCATCATCGCCGCGTCGGCGGGCGTGGCCAGCCCGCCGGCCGCGAAGTTCACCACGGGCAGCGTCCCGCTCTGCGCGACCATCCGGACGAGCTCGACCGGCGCGCCGAGGTCCTTGGCCGCGGACATGTACTGCTCGGGCCGGAGCGTCGTGAGCCAGCCCATCTCGCGGAGCATGGTCCGCTGGTGGCGGACGGCCTCGACCACGTTGCCGGTCCCGGCCTCGCCCTTGGTGCGGATCATCGCGGCGCCCTCGCCGATCCGGCGCAGCGCCTCGCCCAGGTTCCGCGCGCCGCACACGAACGGGACCGTGAACGCCCACTTGTCGATGTGGTGCTCCTCGTCGGCCGGCGTCAGGACCTCGGACTCGTCCACGTAGTCGACGCCGAGGGCCTGGAGGATCTGGGCCTCCACGAAGTGCCCGATCCGGGCCTTGGCCATCACCGGGATCGAGACGACCTGCATGATCTCCTCGACCTTGGTGGCGTCCGCCATGCGCGCGACGCCCCCCTCCTTGCGGATGTCCGCGGGCACGCGCTCGAGAGCCATGACGGCGACGGCGCCGGCGTCCTCGGCGATCTTCGCCTGGTCCGCCGTGGTGACGTCCATGATGACGCCGCCCTTCAGCATCTCGGCCAGGCCGGACTTCACACGGAAGGTACCGGTCTCGCGCTCCACGGGTCTCCCCTCCTTCGGATCGAACGTCCTGCTCACCGAGTGTACCGCCGCCCTCTCGAGCGGCTCACGGTCCAGTTGGACCGAGGCTCGAGCGTACGATGCCCCGACGTGGGAGCGAGCGGACGGCCGGGCGCGATCGCGCTCTACGAGCTGAAGACACGGGTCGCGGCCATGCCCGCGCTGGCGCTGCCGTTCGCCCGGGCCCGCGGCCGGGGCGAGGTGATCGATCGCGACACCGACGTCGTGATCGAGAGCTTCCCCCGGTGCGCCTCCTCGTTCGCGGTCGCCGCCTTCCGCCTGGCGCAGGAGCCGCGCGCGACGCGGATCGCGAACCACACGCACATGCCGGCGCAGGTGCTGCTCGCGGCCCGGCGGGGCGTGCCGGCGCTCGTGCTCACCCGCGAGCCCGAGGCCGCGGTCCTGTCCCACGTCGTCCACACGCCGAGCCTGTCGATCGCGGCCTCGCTTCGGGGATACGTGCGGTTCCACGAGCCGCTCCTTCGCGCCCGGGGCGACTTCGTGGTCGGGACCTTCGACGAGGTCGTGCACGACTTCGGCGCCGTGATCCGCCGTCTCAACGACCGCTTCGCCACGTCGTTCCGGCCGTTCGAGCACACGGCAGCGAACCTGGAGCGGGTCAGGAGGGAGATCGAGACGGACTACCGGTCGCGGGCGCGCACGCCGGACGAGCTCGAGCGGATCCTCCCCACGCCCACGGCCGGGCGAGAAGCCCTCAAGGCGCGCCTGCGGGACGAGTATCGGCGCGCGCCGGCAGAGCTCCGGCGGCGCGCCGAGACGCTCTTCGAGCGCCTGCTCCCCTAACGCGAGGTCTCGACGACCAGGTCGTCCGGGAACAGCTCGACCCAGGTCCGGCCCGGCGCGAGCGCGATCTCCTCGCCGTCCTTCGTCACGAACGTGGTCACGTCGTGGAGCGAGTCCCGGACCCACCGGCCGACGATCATCCTGCCGTCGCGGAACACGTAGGCACGACCCGAGCCCGTCAGCTCCAGCTGCGGCGTCAGGCCCCCGTGCGGACCGATCACCTCGGGGACCATCTGCACCACGACGTTCGTCGCCGAGATCGGATCCCCGGCCTCGTCCACGTGCGGGACGTCGCCGTGGGAGCGCCGCCACTCTCCCGCCTTGCGGCTCCACGTCCAGAACACGTCCGAGTAGGTGGAGGAGAACGGCAGATGGATCGAGCTCACCCGCCGCGAGCGCCCGTCGATCTCGTCGGCGTACGCGAACACGGGGTCGGGAGCCTGCCGCCCGTCCTTCGCCACGCGGTAGAGCGCCCGGGTGTCGGCGTACAGGTTGTGCGGGGCCGCCCGGCTCTCGTCGCGGGTGAACGCGGAGCCGCCGCGCGTCTCGTCGACGGGGACGAGATCGGCGGCCTCGACCACCCGGACGACGGTGGCCGCGCCGCCCGAGTACGCGAGCACCGGCACGCCGAACTGAGAGAGCACCTTCGGGTCGGTCGGCCGCACGCTGCGCACCGGGCCGACCCGATCGACGTCGTCGCACTGGAACAGGACGATGAAGCGGGTGATGCCGCCCTCCACCGGCTCCTCGTACACGATGTCCGCCGACTGCAGCCCCGCCTGCGGCCGTGCGTCCGGGTAGTTCTCGACCTTCACGGCCAGCGCCGGCCGCGGGGGCACGCCGTTCGGCGCCTCCACACCGCTGAGCGGGCACGTGGGCGCCGGCTCCGCCGCGACCGGGTGATCGACGGGCAGCCCCACCTTGGACATCGCGCTGCGAACGAACGCGGGGGCCTGCTGGGGGAACGCCGCGAAGTAGGCGAGCGTCCCGCCGGCGGCGAGCGTGGCGGTGGCGGCCGCGACCAGCACCTTGGCGCGACGGGAGACGGGACGCCGACGAGCGGGCGAGTGGGAACCGGGCATGGGGGGGAACCTCCTGGAGCTGCGGGCATATGTGGGGGCGCGCGCGGCCCCACGGGGCCGGGCCCAGCGAGCCTAGCGTCGGCGCGGGACCCGCTCAACGACCACGGCGCGATTCCCGCGCATCGTCACATCTCCTGCAGGCGACGGATCCGGTCCTGGATCGGCGGGTGAGTGCTGAACAGCCGCTCCATCAACCCCGACTTCTCGCCGGGGAACCGGGAGGGCTGCTCCAGCCACAGGTGCGCCGTGGCGTTGTTCGCGGAGCGCATGGCGTGCGGCGCGTCGCGGATCTTCTCGAGCGCGGCGACCAGGCCCGGGGGGTACCGCGTGAGCAGCGCGCCCTGGGCGTCGGCCAGGTACTCGCGCTGACGAGACACCGCGAGCTGGATCAGCTGCCCGAAGATCGGCGCGAGGATCAGCAGGACGAACCCGATCGCGAACACGACCGCCTCGGCCCCGCCACCGCCGCGGTCGTTGCCACGGCGGCCGCCGAACCCTCCCCACCACAGGGAGCGGAGGAAGAACTCGGAGATCAGGACGGTGGCCCCGATCACCGTCGCCACGATGGTCCCGTAGAGGATGTCGCGGTCGACGATGTGGGACATCTCGTGACCGATGACGCCCTCGAGCTCCACCCGGTTCATCGTGTCGAGCAGTCCCTTGGTCACGGCGATGTGCGAGTGCTCGGGGTCGCGCCCCGTCGCGAACGCGTTCGGGGCCTGCTCCGGGACGACCCAGACGCGCGGCTTTGGGATCCCCGAGGCGATCGACAGGCCCTCGACGATGTTGTGCAGGCGCGGCTCCTGCTCGGGCGTCACCTCCTTGGCCCGGGCCGACGCGAGGACGACCCGATCGCCGTACCGGTACGCCCCGAGCTGGAGCAGCAGGGCCACCCCGACCGCGATGAGCAGCCCCACGGGGCCGGTGCCGAGCCACAGGCCGATCGCGTACCCCACCGCTCCGAGCAGGACGATGGCCAGGAACATCAACAGGAAGGTCCGGCGTCTGTTCGAGGCGATCTGCTCGTACACGCGGATCCCCTAGGAGAAGTCGACCGTGGCCGGGCCGCGGGCGGGGTCGTCGATGTCGAAGAACTCGCGCGGCGTGAAACCGAACGTCTTCGCCAGGACGTTCGAGGGGAACGAGCCGATCAGTGTGTTCAGCAGCATGACCTGGTCGTTGTAGAACTGCCGCGCGTACGCGATCTTCGACTCCGTCCCGGTGAGCTCCTCCTGCAGCGCCAGGAAGTTCTGGTTCGCCTTGAGGTCGGGGTAGGCCTCGGCCACGGCGAGCAGCCGGCCCAGGCCGGCGGTGATCTGGTTCTCGGCCTGCGCCTGGTCGGGCACGGCCGTCGCACCCATGGCCCGGGTGCGGGCCTCGGTCACGTTCTCGAACACCTCGCGCTCGTGCGCCGCGTAGCCCTGGACGGTCGTCACGAGGTTCGGGATCAGGTCGTACCGCCGGCGGAGCTGGACGTCGATCTGCGACCAGCCGTTGTCGACCCGGGTCCGCAGCGAGACGAGCCGGTTGAAGACGAGGATCGCCGCGACCAGCGCGATCGCGAGGATCCCCAGGACGACCCAGACCCAGACCGGCACGGCCGCGATACTACGCGGCGACGCGCCGGTAGATGGCCTCGATCCGCGGCGCGACCACCTCCCACGAGTATTCCCGAGCCCGCTCGCGACCCGCCCGAACGAGCGACGAGGCCAGCTCCGGATCGCCGAGCACCCGGCGCAGGGCCGCCGCCAGCGCGGTGGGGTCCCGCGGCGGCACGAGGAGCCCGTCGACACCGTCGCGCACCACCTCGCGGTATCCGGGGATGTCGCTCGCCACGACGGGCACGCCGGCCGCCATCGCCTCCACCAGCACGATCCCGAAGCTCTCCTGACCGACGGCCGGGGCCACGAACACGTCCGCGGCGGCGTGATAGGCGGGGAGGTCGTCGTTCGGCACCGCCCCGAGCATCACCACGCGCGCTCGGTCCTGCTCCGAGAGCAGGCCGATCGCGTCCCGGTCCCGACCGTCGCCGGCAACCACGAGATAGACGTCGTCGAGCTCGGAGGCCAGCCGCGCGTACGCCCGGACCGCGACGGGGAACCCCTTCTGCGGGTCCAGGCGATGGGCCCACAGGATCCGTCGGCCGTCGGGCAGCCCGCCGGCGACGGAGGCCGGGTGCGCCCAGCGCTCGACGTCGGTGCCATTCGGGACGATCTCCATCTCCGTCCGGACGGCCCGCGCCGCGAAGCCCGCGGCCGCCTTCGACACCGCGATCGTCGCGCCGATGCGGCGGGAGACCGTCCGGAGCGCGGGCGCGGCCACCTCCATGAGCCGGGATCGCTCCGCGAAGGCGTGGAAGGTGGCGACCAGCGGCGCCGACGTGGCGAACGTGGCGAGCATCGAGGTGCTGGGCGACAGCGGCTCGTGGACGTGCACCACGTCCGGCTCGAACACGTCGATCAGCCCGCGGATCTTGCGGAACGAGCGCCGCGAGAAGCAGATCGGGGCGACCGTGCCGCCGAAGGGCACGTCCACGGCGTGCCCCACGATCCGCACGGGAGGGGGGGCCGTCAGGGTCGACCGGGCCGGCGCCACCACGAGCACCTCGTGGCCCCGGCCCTCGAGCGCCCGCGCGAGCTGGCGGATGTGCACCTGGACCCCGCCCGGCACGTCCCAGGCGTAGGGGCAGGACAGGACGACCTTCACGGCTCGGCCGGGGCCCAGCCCGGCTGGAACAGATGCCAGTCGGGGGGCCTGGCGGCGATGGCGCGCTCGAACTCCGCCGCCATCAACCGCGACAGCGCCGCAACGTCGGCCCTCGTGTCGCCGGTGCGCTCGCTCTCCAGGGGCGCGCCGATCTGGATCCGCCACCCCTGCGGCAGCGTGTAGACGGGACACACGAGGATCGGCGCCCCGCTCGTCAACGAGAGGAGGGCCGGACCGGCGGGGATCCGGCGGGTGGCGCCGAACATCTCGACCTCGACGCCCCGCCCCGTGAGATCGCGGTCGGCGACGAGGGCGACGATCCAGTTCTCGGACAGGAGCTGCTTCAGCTGCTGCCCCACGTGACCGTTCTTCGTGAGCGGGATGATCCGCATCCCAAGCTCCTCCCGATGGCGCAGGAAGAGCTCGGACAGGCGCGCCGGCCTGAGCTCCTCGGCCACCGAGGCGAGCGGGTAGCCGTTCGCGGCGAGGTAGTGCCCGGCCAGGTCCCAGTTCCCCATGTGCGGGAGGACGCAGATGCAGCCGCTCCCCTTCTCGAGGGCGGCATCGATGCGATCGACGTCCCGCATGTCGACGCGGGCGTTCACCACCTCGACCGGAAGGGCGCGCAGCCGGAAGGTGTCGTACCAGTAGCGGGCGTACAGGTCGAACGCCTCGCGCGCCGACAGCCCGACGCGGTCGTCGGCTGGATCGAGGCCGAGCACGCGGGCCTGGTTGGCCACGACGGTCGCCCGCACGCCGTGGAGTCGTCGATGCGCCAGACCGCCGAACGCCGAGAAGATCCGGCGGCCCAGGCGCTCGGGCAGCGACATCGCGACCGACTCGAGCGTCCGGTAGGCCCAGTACGCCGCCGTCTCCTTCGCGCTCTCGCCCCGCCGGGTCACAGCCGCTCTTCCTTCGCCACCTGGCTCGCCCGGACCACCGCGGCCAGGAGCATCAACCCCGCCACGACCCAGATGGCCCATCGCGTCCAGCCGAAGATGAGCGCGAGCGAGACCAGGCCGTACCGGAGCACCGGCGTGACCACGCCCTCCTCGATGCCGTAGCCGAGCGAGCCGCCCCGCGCCCGGATGTAGGAGGCTACGTATCCGGCCGCCAGCGCGACGAGTGCCGCGGCCGCCACGGAGGCGTTCGCCGAGCGCGTCGTCCACGCGAGTGCAGCGAGGATGCAGCCGTCGAACGCTCGGTCGGCGAAGGACAGCACCACCCGCGCCCTGCGGTCGTCCGAGCGCAGCAGGACCCCGCCCAGGACCAGGCATGCCCCCGCCACGAGCGCGGCCCAACCGGCCCGCTCCCGCTCCCGCTCGAGCAGCTGCCACGTCGCGAGGCCGATGCCGGCGGCCGCGAGCAGGCACAGGACGGGCACGGCGGCGCGCTCGCGAACCTGCCCCCGCACGCTCGCGTCCATACCGCGGGCGAGCCTACCATCGGCCCCTTTCGGCCCCGCCCGAGGGGTCCGACGCGCCCGGAAGTGGGCTCCGGCCGCCGCGGTAGGATGCCCCGAACGTCCACTCGAGAACATCCGCTGGGAGACGCATGAAGACCTACGAAGCGAACGAGATCCGAAACGTCCTGTTGGTCGGCCACGGCGGCGCCGGGAAGACGACCCTGCTCGAGGCCATGCTGTTCGCCTCCGGCGCGCTGACGCGGATGGGCAAGGTCGAAGACGGCAACACGGCAAGCGACTTCGAGCCCGAGGAGACGAAGAAGGGCATCAGCGTCTCCCTGGCGATGGCCCCGGTGGAGTGGAACGGGGTCAAGATCAACGTCCTCGACGCCCCGGGCTACGCCGACTTCGTCGGCGACGTGCGCTCCGCCATCCGGGCGGTCGACGCCGTCCTGCTGGTGGTCTCGGCGGTCGACGGGGTCGAGGTCCAGACCGAGGTGGGCTGGGAGCTCGCCGTCGAGGCCGGCCTGCCGCGAGCGATCCTCATCAACAAGCTCGATCGCGAGCGGGCGTCGTTCGAGCGCACGCTGGACGAGCTCGTGCGCGCGTTCGGGACCCAGGTCGCTCCGCTCGAGCTGCCCCTGGGCGAGGAGCACGACTTCGAGGGCGTGGCCGACCTGCTCGGGCGCAAGGCCTACCGCTACGACGGGAGCGCGGCGGCCATCGAAGGCGAGTGGCCCGACGACCTCTCCGGCAAGGCCGACCCCTATCGGGAGAAGCTGATGGAGGCCGTCGCCGAGTCCGACGACACGCTGATCGAGAAGTACCTGGAGGAGGGCGAGCTCTCCGAGGACGAGGTCGTCCACGGCGTCAAGAAGGGGTTCGCCGAGGCGCGCATCGCCCCGGTGCTCTGTGCGGCGGCGGCCAGGCCGATCGGCGTGGACCGCATCCTCCAGTTCATCGCCGACGAGTTTCCCTCCCCCGCCGATCGCGGCCCGGTGGCGGTGACCACCAAGGCCGGTGAGGAGAAGCAGCGGGCCTGCGATCCCGCTCAGCCCCTCACGGCCTACGTGTTCAAGACCGTCTCCGACCCCTACGTCGGCCACATCACGATGTTCCGGGTGTTCTCGGGCAAGATGCGTCCGGATTCGACGCTCTACAACGCCACGAAGGCGACGGAGGAGCGCATCGGGCAGCTCTTCGCGCTCCGCGGCAAGGAGCACGAATCGGTCTCCGAGATCTCGGCCGGCGACATCGGCGCGGTGGCCAAGCTCGGCCACACCACCACGGGCGACACGTTCTCGACCAAGGACGATCCGGTGACGGTCGCCGCCTCCGAGATGCCCGAGCCGCTGCTCGCCTTCGCCATCACCCCGAAGACCAAGGGCGACGAGGAGAAGCTCTCGACGGCTCTGGCGCGCCTGCGCGAGGAGGATCCGACGCTGCGGATCGAGCGCTCCGACGAGACGCACGAGACCGTGATGTACGGGATGGGCGAGGCCCACCTCGACGTCCAGATCGAGCGGATGAAGCGCAAGTTCGGCGTCGAGGTCTCGACCGCGCCGGCCAAGATCGCCTACCGCGAGACGATCCGGGGGCCGGGCAAGGGCCTCGGCCGCCACGTGAAGCAGACCGGGGGCCACGGCCAGTACGCGATCTGCAACATCGAGATCGAGCCGCTCCCCCGGGGCGAGGGGTTCGAGTTCGTCGACAAGATCTTCGGCGGCGCCATCCCCAACCAGTTCATCGCCTCGGTCGAGAAGGGCGTCGTCAAGACGATGCAGACGGGCGTGATGAGCGGGAACCCCATGGTCGACATCCGCTGCACGCTGGTGGACGGGAAGTTCCACACGGTGGACTCGTCGGACATGGCGTTCCAGCTCGCCGGCTCGCTCGCGCTCAAGGAGGCCTCGTCGGCGGCGGGCGTCGTCCTGCTCGAGCCGATCGTCGAGCTCGACGTCGTGGTCCCCGAGTCCTACACAGGCGACATCATGGGTGACCTGAACTCCAAGCGGGCCAAGATCCAGGGCATGGAGTCGGCCGGCGCGGGGAAGCAGCGTGTGAAGGCGCTCGTCCCACAGGCCGAGGTGGCCCGGTACGCCATCGATCTCCGCTCGATGACCGGGGGCCGCGGGGCGTTCTCGATGCGCTTCTCGCACTACGAGGAGGTCCCGTCACACCTCGCCGAGAAGATCATCGCCGAGGCCCAGCGCGAGAAGGAAGAGGCCCAGAAGAAGTAGCTCGGGCTACGCGAACACCTCGCGGAGGAACGCCAGCACGACGTCGTTGAACTCCGCGGGCTTGCGCATGTTCACGACATGGTCGACGTCGGGGATCTGCACCAGCCGCGCGTTCGGGATGCGTTCGGCGAGCTCCCGTCCGAGGCGCGGCGTCCACGGCGGGTCGTGGTCCGCGGGGAGCACGAGCGTCGGCGCCGTCACCTCCTCCAGTCGCTCGATCGCCGGCGGATCGAGGGCCCGCGCCTCGCGCTCGTCCATCGTGAGCGTCTGCAGGTTGTCCATCGCGATCTCTCGGATGCGCGAGCCAGCTGGGTCGTCGGTCCCGAGGGTCGCCCAGAACGACGCGAGCGCGAGATCCATCGCCTGCTCGAGCCGCCCGGCCGAGATCGCGGCCTCGATCGGCGCCCAACGCTCGGCGAACCACGCCTCCTCCTCCGGCGTCCCCTCGTCGGCGCCGCTCACCGCCGACGCCACGAGGACGAGGGCGGACACGCGGTCGGGATGTGCGAGCGCGACGTCCAGGGAGGTCCCCCCTCCCATCGAGCCGCCGACGACTGCGGCGCGCTCGACGCCGGCCGCATCCATCACGGCGAGGAGGTCGTCGACGTGCGAGTACGGACGCCCGGGCTCGGGCCTGCTCGAGCGGCCGCAGCCCCGGGCGTCGTGGCGCAGCACGCGGTAGGACCGCGAGAACGGCTCGAACTGGTCGTCCCAGGTTCGCCGGTCCCACAGCCCCGGGTGCACGAACGCGACGGCATCGCCGTCTCCGGCCACGTCGTACTCGAGACGGGCGCCGTCGAACTCCACGACATCGGTGCGGGGGGTCACCCGCCGAGTCTCACATGCGGAACGAGAGGAAGTCGAGGAGGACCTGGTTGAAGCGATCGGGCCTGCGCACGTTCACGAGCTGGTCCGCGTCGGCGATGACGCGCTTGAGCGCGCCGGGGATCGCGGAGGCCATGAGGTCGGCGATGGCGTGCGTCTCCTTCAGGTCCTCGTCGCCGACGACGATGAGCGTCGCGGCGTCCACCTCGCGCAGGCGCATGACGGCGGGAGGTGGCGGCAGGACCAGCGAGTCGTCCATCGTGAGCACCTGGACGTTGTCCATCGCGATCTCCCGGACGGCGCCGTTCGTGGACGGATCCCGGGCCGAAAGCGGCGCCCATACGGCGAGCTCCATCTCCATCGCGCGGAGCGGATCGCCCTCGCGAACGGCCCGGCCCACCTCGTCGAGCAGGATCTGGAGACCGGGGTCGCTCCATCGGTATCCCGACAGCGCCGGCGCGACCGCGACGATCGCGTCCGCGAGCTCCGGGTACTCCAGCGCGAAGTCCAGGGCCAGCCTGGCGCCGGTGCCGCACCCCACCACCGCGCATCGGCCGATCTCCAGGACCTCGAGGAGCCGGCGGAGGTCGTCGAGGTCCGAGTACCGGCTGACCGGCTCGTCGGAGCGGCCGTGGCCGCGGAGGTCGTAGCGGACGACGTCGTGGTACCGGGCGAACTCGGCGAACTGGCCGTCCCAGATCCGGGCGTCCCACAGGTCCGGGTGCACGAGCACGACGGGGAAGCCCTCGCCCTCCCGCTCGTACCACAGGCGCCCGTCGCCCAGCTGCGCGGTGTTCGATCCCACGCCTCAGGTTTCGTCGAACCGGGGGCGAAGCTTGAGGTACGTCTCCTGGAGGAGCTCGGGAAGGACCCGGGTCCGTCCGACCACGGGCATGAAGTTCGTGTCACCCCCCCAACGGGGGACGACGTGCCAGTGGAGATGCTCGGGGATGCCGGCCCCCGCCGCCCGCCCCAGGTTCAGCCCCACGTTGAACCCGTGCGGCTCCGAGGTCTCGCGCAGCGCCCGGAGCGACCGCCGGAGCATCCGGCCGATCGCGGCGTCCTCCTCCTCGGTGAGCTCCTCGGGGTCGCCGGTGTGGCGGATCGGCAGGATCAGCAGGTGACCGGGGTTGTACGGGTACTTGGCCAAGGTGACGAACGCCAGCTCTTCGCGCGCCAGGACCCGGTCGCCGTCGGGGTCGCCCCGCTCGAGCAGCCCGCAGAACGCGCACCCCTCGGCCTCGCGGTCATGGGCGGCCTCGATGTACTCCATCCGCCACGGCGACCACAGCCGATCCACGCTAGCCGCTTCCGCGGGGGGCTTCCGCTCGTCCGTCGTCTCGCTTCATGAGCCCTCCCCGAAACGGGACTGGGTGAGGCGCCGCGACCCGGCCTCCTCGGTGAGCGCGCCCACGAACGCGTCGAACGCCACGCCCTTGGTCTCGGTGCCGTCCCGATCGCGCACCGTGAGGACGCCCGATTCGACCTCGCGGTCGCCGATGACGAGCACGTAGGGAGCCTTCATGAGCTGGGCGGCCCGGACCTTCTTGCCCACGGTCTCGCCCGAGGCGTCCACCTCGGGCCTGAGCCCCGCAGCACGCAGCTTCGCCGCCAGCGCGTTCGCGTGGTCGAGGTGCCGGTCGGCCACCGGAACCAGCCGGACCTGCTCCGGCGCCAGCCACAGCGGGAACGCGCCGGCGTAGTGCTCGATCAGGACGCCGCTGAAGCGCTCGATCGAGCCGAGGATCGCGCGGTGGACCATCACCGGCCGGTGCCGCTGGTTGTCCTCGCCCACGTACTCCATCTCGAAGCGCTCGGGCAGCCCGAAATCGCACTGGACCGTGGTGAGCTGCCACAGCCGGCCGATCGCGTCGCGGAAGTGGAAGTCGACCTTGGGCCCGTAGAACGACCCCTCGCCCTCGGCCACCTGAAACCCGAGGCCGCTCCGCTCCAAGGCGTTGCGGAGGGCGCCGGTCGCCCGCTCGGCCATCTCGGGCGTGACGATGGTCTCTCCCGGCAGCGTCGACAACGTGATGAGCGGCTCCGTGAACCCGAACGTGCCGAGGATCTCCAGCGTCAGGTCGAACACGGCCAGGATCTCGTCCACGAGCTGGTCCTCGCGGCAGATGATGTGCGAGTCGTCCTGGGTGAACCCGCGCGCCCGGAGCAGCCCGTGGACGACGCCGAGCCGTTCGTAGCGATAGACGGCGCCGAGCTCGGACAGGCGCATCGGCAGCTCGCGGTACGACCGGATCCGGGACTTGAACACGAGCACGTGGAACGGGCAGTTCATGGGCTTCACGAAGTACGCCGGGTCGCCCTCGTGCCGCATCTCGGGGAACATGAGCTCGGCGTACTTCGCGGTGTGCCCGGACGTGTCCCACAGCTCCCGCCGCGCAAGGTTGGGCGTCGCGACGAGGTCGTAGCCCCGCTCGAGGTGCAGGTTCCGCACGTAGTCCTCGAGCTGTTTGCGGAAGATCCCGCCGCGCGGGTGCCACACCGCCAGGCCCGGGCCGAGCTCCTCGGGGAACGAGAACAGGTCGAGCTCGCGACCGAGCCGCCGGTGGTCGCGACGCTCGGCCTCCTCGAGCCGGTGCAGGTGCGCCTCGAGATCGTCCTGCGTCGCCCAGGCGGTGCCGTAGACACGCTGGAGCATGGGGCGCCGCTCGTCCCCCCGCCAGTACGCGCCCGCCAGCTTCGTCAGGCGGAAGGCGCCGAGCCGCCCCGTCGACGGCACGTGCGGCCCAAGGCAGAGGTCGGCCCATCCGTCGTTGCGGTACACGCTCACCGTGTCGCCCGCCCCGACCTCCCCCGCCTCCAGGGACTCGATGATCTCCTTCTTGTACGGCTGATCGGCGAAGCGTTCGAGCGCCGCCGGGCGCGAGAGCTCCTCGCGCACGAAGGGCTGGTCCGCCGCGACGATCTCGCGCATGCGGTCCTCGATCTTGGCGAGGTCGGCCTCGGAGATCGGCCCATCCAACTCGAGGTCGTAGTAGAAGCCGTCCTGGACGGCAGGGCCGATCGCGTACCGGGCGCCGGGCCACAGGTCGCAGACGGCCTGGGCCATCACGTGGGCGGCGGAGTGCCGCAGCACGTGGAGCCCGTCCGGGTCCGACGGCAGGACCGGCTCCGCGGTGCCGTCTCCGGCCGGCACGAACGACAGGTCGACCAGCTCGCCGTCCACCCGGGCGGCGATCGCCCCCGGCGGCAGCACGGAGCCGATCGGCTCCCCCTCGGGGAGGTCCGTGGTCCGGCCGTCGGCGAGCTCGATCCTCGGCATCGGGCTACTCGTACGCGATGGCCTCGAGGACGTTGAGCTTCGCGGCCCGCCGGGCCGGCAGGATCGCGAACAGCACCCCCAGGAGCGTGGCGAGCAGCACATAGACGACCAGCTGGCCGCCGGGGATGCCGAGCTCGGTGAATCCCTGGGGGGCGAGCGCCTGCTGCAGCGCCCACCCGAACAGGATCCCGATCACGACGCCGAACAGTGCGCCCATGACCGAGATGATGACGGCTTCCCACCGAACCATCGAACGGGCCTGTCGCCGGGTCAGCCCGACCGCCCGCAGGAGTCCGAGCTCGCGGGTGCGTTCGTGGATCGACAGGTACAGCGTGTTCATGACGCCGAACAGCGCGATGAACACCGCGAGGAACAGCAGGCCCGTGATGAGGTTCAGGACCTGGTTCACGAAGGTCGCGTACTTGTCGCGGAAGGCCGCCTGGTCCTGCACCTCGACGTTGGGGAACGGCGTGAGGGCGTCGTCGAGCCCGGACTGCATCGTCCCCAGGTCGGCCCCGTCCTGCGCCCTGACCAGCACGAAGATGTCGAGCTGCTGCTCGACGTTCGCGTCGAACGTGTCGAGCGACACCGAGTAGTCGCCGATCAGACCGTTCTCCGAGTAGACGGCGGCGATCTCCAGGTCGACGGTGCCCGTGGCCGGGAACCGCATCGAGACCGTGTCCCCCACCGACCACCCGTTGTCGTCGGCCCGGTCCTGGAAGACGGCGACCGTGCCGGGCCGTCCGAGGTCCGCGATCGACCCGTCGACGATGCCGGCCTCCGAGACGGCGGGGAACGTCGTCGGGTCAAGTCCCGTCAGGAACGACGTCCCGCCGTTCACCTTGACCTCCGCCTGGCGAAGCTCCGACACGGCCTCGACGCCGGGGACGGGGCGGGCCGAGTCCGCGGCCGCCGTGCTGAACCCGCTCAGGGTGGGCGACGTCAGGATGAAGTCCGCCTTCAGGGTGCGCTCCAGGGTGGTGTCGACGGACGCCTTGGCGGAGGCGCCGAAGACGGCGACGAACACCACGAGCCCGAGGCCGATCATCAGCGCGGACGTGGTCGCGGCGGTCCGCCGGGGGTTGCGCATCGAGTTCTCGCGTCCCAGCCGTCCCGAGATGCCGGTGGCGCGGATCGGCATGCCCAGCGCGGCGGCGACCGGCCGCGCGATCAGCGGCGTCAGCATGGCCAGGCCGAGGAACGTGAACGCGACGCCGAGCCCCACGAGCTGCAATGCGTTGTCGGGCGTCCCGAACAACCCGTAGAGCAGGGGCCCCACGCCGAGCGCAAGAACGACCGCCCCGCTGATCAGCCGGAACCGGAGCGAGCGCCCCGGCCGGTCCTGTGCCTCGCGGAGCGCCTCGATCGGGGCGACGCGGGCGGCACGGCGGGCGGGAACGATCGCGGCGATCATCGTGACGATCGTCCCCACGATGATCGACACGATGAACGTGCGCGCCAGGATCACCGTGCCGGATGCCGGGATGTCGAAACCGGTGGCGGAAAGGAGCCCCTTGAGCAGGATCGCGATGCCGATCCCGGCGAGGACGCCGACCGCCGAGGAGACGACGCCGACGATGAGCGCCTCGACGACCACCGAGGTCATCACCTGGCGACGGCTCGCCCCCAGGGCTCGGAACAACGCGAGCTCGCGCGTGCGCTGCGCCACGATGATCGTGAAGGTGTTGAAGATGATGAACGCCCCGACGAAGAGCGCGACGAACGCGAACACCAGGAACGCCGTCCGGAGGAACCCGAGCCCCTGGCTGATCTGGTCGTGCGCCTCCGCGACGACGGTGGCCGCGGGGACGGCCTCGACGCCGTCCGGAAGCACGCCGGCGATGCGATGGACGAGGTCGGCGCTGCCGACGCCCTCGTCCCCGACCACCGAAACCGAGTCGAGCTGGCCCTCCCGTCCCAGGACGAGCTGCGCGGTGGGCAGGTCGAAGAGCGCCCACGTCGCTCCGAGGAGGCTGTCGGAGCTACCGTAGCCCGCCAGTCCCACCACCTCGAACTCGCCGGGCTCGCGGGCGAACACGATCTTCACCCGATCGCCCACCTTGATGTCGTGGTTCGATGCGGTGGCGGCATCGATCACCACCTGGTCGCTGCCCTGCGGGGGCGACCCCGCCCGCAGCGTGAACCCGTTGAGGTCGTTCCACGCCGACGCCGCCGTGGGGGGGCCGAACGTGCCGATGACCTTGCCGGTCGCCGGGTCGACGATCTGCGCGTACCCCAGGACGTCGCCGACCGCCTCCTTCACGCCGTCCACGCCCTGGATGTCGGTCAGCACCGACTCGGGCATGGGCTTGCGCTCCTCGATGGCGCTCGTCTGCGCGGTGAACGCGTTGGAGCTGCGCACCAGCACGTCGATGCTGGACGTCCCGGTGTCGACGAGCTGGTTGAACGCCGCCGTCATCGTGTCGGTGAGCACGTAGGTGCCCGCCATGAAGCTGACGCCGAGCAGGATCGCCAGGCCGGTCAGGATCAGGCGGATCTTCCTCGCCAGGACGCTGCGGAGCGCGGCGCGGAGCATCTACCCCTCCAGCGACTTCAGCCGATCGAGGACGCGATCGGTCGTCGGATCCAGCATCTCGTCGACGATCCGCCCGTCCTCCAGGAAGACCACGCGGTCCGAGAACGACGCCGCGACGGCATCGTGGGTGACCATCACGATCGTCTGCCCGTGGTCCTTCACGGCGCTGCGCAGGAACTCGAGCAGCTCGTGGCTGGACTTGGAGTCGAGGTTGCCCGTCGGCTCGTCCGCGTACACGATCTCGGGCCGGCTGACGAGCGCTCGAGCCCCGGCCACGCGCTGCTGCTGGCCGCCCGAGAGCTCGCTCGGGCGGTGGGAGAGGCGGTCGCGAAGCCCGACCGTGTCCACGACGGCGTCGAACCACGCCGCATCCGGCTTGGCGCCGGCGATGTCGAGCGGCAGCGTGATGTTCTCGCCCGCGGTGAGCGTCGGGATCAGGTTGAACGTCTGGAAGATGAAGCCGACCTTCTCCCGGCGGAGCAGCGTCAGGCCCTTCTCCGACAGGAGCGTCAGGTCCACGTCGCCGATGTAGATCTTGCCGGACGTCGGCGCGTCGAGCCCCGCCATGCAGTGCAGCAGGGTGGACTTCCCCGATCCCGAGGGCCCCATGATCGCGCTGAAGTGACCGCGCTCGAACTGGACGGTGACCGAATCGAGCGCGAGCACGGCCGCGTCCCCGTGGCCGTACACCTTGGTGAGCTCGACGGCTCTGGCTGCGGCCTGCGTCTGGGAGGTGACCGCCGGCTCCGTGACCTGGGACATGATCGGAAGCTCCTTCGCGAACGCACCACTACGGGCGCCGCCACCCTATCGAACGCCCCGCCCCCGACCGTGGGCGCGGCAGGTTTTGAACCTGCGACCTCTTGCGTGTGAAGCAAGCGCTCTCCCACTGAGCTACGCGCCCGGGATCGCAAGGGTAGCATCCGAGGCCAACGGTTCCCGAGACGCGGCGTCCGCCGGCCGGCTCGAACCAGGGGGGATAAGGAGACGGCGGCGCGTGCCCGCGTCGCGCCGCCGTCCATTCGGCCGAGCCTTGCAGCCCGGACGTTCGGCCGAAGTGTGGCACCGGCACCACCCCGGCGCAACCCCTATTTCTCTTCGGCGCATACCCCGCCCGTTGGCTACCATCGGGAGCCATGCTGCTCGCGGAGCTCGCCACCGGATCCGACTCCAAGGTCCTGCTCGTCGTGCTCGACGGTCTCGGCGGGATGGCCGACCGCGACCACGGCACGGAGCTCGAGGAGGCCGACACCCCCAACCTGGACCGGCTGGCCGCCGAGGGGGTCACGGGTCTGCTCGAGCCGGTCGGCCCAGGCATCACCCCGGGGTCGGGGCCCGGACACCTCGCCCTGTTCGGCTACGACCCGCTCGAGCAGCTCCTGGGCAGAGGCGCGCTGTCCGCCGCCGGACTCGACGTCGAGCTGCGGCCGGGCGACGTCGCGGCGCGGGGCAACCTGTGCACGATCGGGCCCGACGGCACGGTGGCGGACCGGCGCGCCGGCCGCCCGCCGGACGAGGACGCCCGGCGGGTGGTCGACCGGCTGGCCTCGGAGGTGCACGTCGACGGCGTCGAGCTGCTGTTCCGCCACGAGCGCGGGCACCGGTTCCTGATCGTCTTCCGCGGCGAGGGGCTGGACCCGCGGGTGGCCGATACGGACCCGCAGCACACCGGCGTCTCCCCGCTTGCGCCGCGCCCGCTCGATGAGGCCGCCGCCCGGACGGCCGCCGTCGCGGACACGGTGATCGCCGAGGCCCGTCGAGTGCTGGGGGACGAGCCCGCCGCCAACGGGATCCTGCTCCGTGGGTTCGACGCCCAGCGCGAGCTCCCGGCGTTCACCGACCGAACGGGGATGCGCGCCGCCGCGATCGCCGTCTACCCCATGTACCGGGGCATCGCCAGGATCCTCGGCTTCGAGGTGCTCGGTCCGCCGGCCGACCTGGCGGAGGAGCTCACGCTCCTGGAGAAGCACTGGGGCGACGCCGACTTCTTCTTCCTGCACCACAAGGACGCCGACGCGGCCGGCGAGGACGGCAACCGCGAGGCCAAGGTCGCCGCGATCGAGCGTCTGGACGCCGTGATCCCGCAGCTCGTCGCGCTCCAGCCCGACGTCATCGCGGTCACGGGGGATCACGCCACCCCGTCGCAGATGGCGGCCCACTCCTGGCACCCGGTCCCCGTCCTCGTGCGCGGGGCCCTGTGCGGCACCGACGGCGTCGAGCGGTTCGGCGAGCGGTGGTGTCGCGAGGGCGGGCTCGGCCGGCGGCCTTCGCGCGAGCTGCTTCCGATCCTGATGGCCAACGCCGGACGCCTGGCCAAGTACGGGGCCTGAGGCGCTACCCGGGCCTGCGGCTCCTTCGCTCCGTCTTGGATCGCAGCCAGGCCCGGGTGACCTGGATGCCGCGGCGCTGGCGCTCGATCTCGATCCGCATCATGGCGCAGTCGACCTGCCGCTCGTCCGCCGCCCGCCGGATGTACGCCGTCAGGAGCTCCGCTCGCCGCGACCGCAGCGCCGCGGCGTCGACGTGTCCGACGAGGATGCGGGTCTCCCCCTCGGCGCCGCTCGGCTCGACCGTTGAGGTCCCGACCGTGGACAACCACGTCCCGAGCTCGTACGCCGCGCTACGCATCGGCGAACCTCAGCAGGAACCACACGACGGAGCCGTCGTCGCCCTCGTCGCCCACGCCCCAGGAGTCGGCCAGCCGATCGAGCAGGAACAGGCCCCACCCGGTCCCCGCCGAGGACCCGTGAGCGGACCCGGACACGTCGAATCCCCGGCCACGATCGGCGACCTCGATGTAGAGCTCGTGCGGGGCGGTGCGGATCAGCACCGTGATCGTCTCCTCGTCCGTGAGCCCGGCGTGCCGGATCGCGTTGGTCATCAGCTCCGACAGCAGCAGCCTGGCGTCGTCGAGCGTGGAGCGCGGGACCCGGTCCGAGAGACCGTCGAGGACCCGGCGACCCATGGCGGGCGCGGAGTGGTGCGGCCGGAAGGAGACCCGAGCCTCTTCCATCGCCACGGGCTCCTCGCCTCCCCTCGATCCCGGGGGCGACCCCTCTTCACTGTACTCCTACCCGTTCCCCCCAGGTGAAACGCCCCCGGCGTCGTCGCTCTCCATGAGCAGGATGACGCCGGCCCGCGCGCCGTCGTCGTCGAAGCGCGAACACGTGATGCGGCACCGGATCCCGCGACCGCGGCGATTGGTGGCGTCGACGACGAGGGTGTCCCCTTGGGGATCGCCGGCCAGCACGCGGCGGATCTGCTTGCGCACCGGCTCGAGGGGCAGCCCGACGTCCAGGTTGAGGAACGGCTGCCCGCGGACCTCCTCGTAACGCAGGCCCCACAGGTCCTCGCTCGCGCGATTCCACATCCGGACGCGGAGGTCCGCGTCGAGCACGACGACGCCGGCTCGGACGCCGCCGAGGATCGAGGCCAGGAACCCGTTGAGGCCGGTCACCTCCCGCGACCGGTGGTCGAGCTCGAGGTTCACCGCCCGAAGCTCCTCGTTCGTGGACTGGAGCTCCTCGTTCACGGTCTGGAGCTCCTCGTTCGTGGACTGGAGCTCTTCGTTCGTCGTCTCCAGCTCCTCGTTGGTGGACTGGAGCTCTTCGTTCGTCGTCTCGAGCTCCTCGTTGGTGGACTGGAGCTCCTCCATCGCCGTCTCGAGCTCCTGGTTCGACTCCTCGACATCGCGTTGGAGTTGCCGAGCCTCCGAGACGTCCACGAACGAGACCGCGATCCCCTGCTGGCCGCCCGGACCGTCGAGCGAGGCGACCTCGACGTCGAACGTCGACGGCGGCTCGCCCGGAGGCCCGAACCGCACGCCGAGGATCTTCACCGTCTCGCGGGTGCGGCTCGTCTCCTCGATCGGTCCGCGGAGATCCGCCGGCCGCTCGGAGACGTCGAGATCCTCAAGCGGTCTGCCCAGGTCGTCCTGGCGAAGCCCGAACAGGAGCGAGGCGCGTCGATTGGCCATGAGGAGGCGGCGCTCGGGGCTCACCAGGATCTGCGCCACGGCCGCCTCCTGGAACGCGATCCGGGACAGTCGGGGCGTCCCGTCCTGGGGCTCGTCCGGTCCCACCGCCCACGGCGGAGCCGGCTGCGCGTGCTCCCGACTCCCCTCCTTCGCGAACACGCGCCGCTTCACGTCGACCGGGACGAACGTCGGGATCCGCGTGAACAGCATCTCCGACTTGCCCAGCAGCAGCAGCCCGTCCGGGTTCAGGCTGAACCGGAAGCGGTCGAGCACGTGGGCCTGCGTCTCCGCGTTCAGATACATGAGCGTGTTCCGGCAGGAGATGAGATCCGTCTTGCTGATCGGGGCGTCCTGCACCAGGTCGTGCCGGCCGAAGACGAGGGCATGGCGGAGGTCTCGCCGGAACTCGAATCCCTCCCGCGTGCGCTTGAAGAACCGCTCCACGCGCCCGGGCTCGACCGGCTCGACCGCCTTCGCCGAGTACGCGCCCTGCCGGGCCGCCGCGACCGCCTCGTCGTCGGCGTCCGTCGCGTAGATCTTCACCCGCGCCTGGAAGGCGTCGTCGCCCATCCGCTCGGCGAAGAGCATCGCGATCGAGTACGCCTCCTCGCCGCTCGCGCATCCGGCGCACCACACGCGGATCGGGGCGTCGTCCGTCGCACGGGCGATGCGGGGCACGACCTCCTCCGCCAGGTACTCCCAGACCTGCGGGTCGCGGAAGAACGACGTGACGTTGATGAGGATGAAGTTGAAGAGCTCGGTGAACTCCTCCTGGTGAACCTCGAGGTAGTCGACGTAGCTCGCGAACCCCTGCACGCCGAGGGCGTCCATGCGCCCGAGGACGCGCCGCATCAGGCTGGAGCGCTTGTAGCCCGTGAAGTCGAAGCCTCGCGAGGTCCGCAGGAACTCGAGCAGGTCCTCGAACGCCTCGTCCCGCTCGGGCTCCGCCATCAGCGCTTCGCCCCGACACAGAGATCGACGAGCCGGCCGCCGATCCGGTCGAGGGGGAGCACCAGGTCCACGACACCGGTGGCGACCGCCGCCCCGGGCATCCCCGGGAACTCCGCGTCCTGGTCTTGAGCGATCACCAGTCCCCCCGTCTGCTTGATCGCCGTGACGCCCAGCGAGCCGTCCACGCCCGTCCCGGACAGTACGACGGCGATCGCCCGCCCCCGGTACGCGGCGGCCACCGATTCGAAGAGCAGGTCCGCGGACGGGCGGACGAAATGGACGAGCTCGGTCTGCGTGAGCGAGATCGTCCCGTCGGCGTCCACGAGCAGGTGGTGGTCCGGAGGGGCGACGACCACGCGGGAGGGACGTGCCGGCTCGCCGTCGACCGCCTCCACCACCTCGAGGGCGCACCGCCGGGCCAGCAGCGGAGCCATCAGGCTCGAGTGGTGCGGATCGAGATGCTGGACGACGAAGATCACCGCGGGGAAGCCGGCAGGGAGCGAGCTCAGCACCACGGTGAGGGCATGGAGACCTCCCGCGGAGGCCGCCATGGCGATCGCGCGGTGCTCCTCGTTCATCTGCTCACCGGCCCCGGGCCGCCTCGCGAGGTCTCCTCCGCGCGAGCATCGCCCTGCCGGCAGCCTATCGGGACCCCGGGGCGTGCGGCGCCCTCGAGATCAGGGTCCGCAGGACCTGGCGCCGTAGGCGGCGGACCTCCGGGAGCCGGCGGCCGACCTGCGCCCGGATCGCGAGACCGGTCTTCGCGAGGCGCCGGGCGACGGCGGAGCGCGCAGCCGATCGGAGCCACGCGCGTGGTGCCGATCCCGGCTCCGGCCGTTCCTCGACCGACAGGTTCGGAGGCAGCGCGTCGGTCAGCAGGCGCAGCACCCCGGCGACGTTCGGTCTCGCCGAGACCGCCACCACCCGGCGATCTGGGTCGGCCGCGGCCACGGCGGCGAGCGAGCGCACGCCGGAGGCGTCGATGAACGTCAGCTCACTCAGGTCCAGCACCAACGGATCGCCGCGCTGGACGGCGCGCGCAGCCAGCTCCGCCAGCAGGTACGAGGTCCCGGCGTCCAGCTCCCCGCGCAGCCGGACGCCGTCGTCACCGGCGTCCTCGACACGGAGCAGATCCACCGCCGGACCCCCACGGGGCGGCTTTCGGGCGATGGCGCGACGCTACGCGCCTTCGCCGGATCCGTCTATCCCCGCACGGGCCGACTCGAGCACCTCCATGACCTCGACCGCTTCCGCCAGCGCGACCGGAGGGTCCGTCCCCCCGCGGATCGAACGCGCGACCTCCACGTAGAACGCCGGGTAGTCGCCCCGCTCCGTCGGGACCGCCTCGCTCTGCTCGCCCCGGTGGATGCGGCCCCATCGTTCGGACGGTTCCTCGCCGTATCCGGGGTCGCCGGGCATCCGGCCGGCGCTCATCTGCTCCTCCTGGGGATCGAGCCCCCACTTCACGTAGGCGCCGGCGAGACCGAGGACCCGGTAGCGCGGCCCGAGGGCCCCGGCGACGGCGCTCATCCACAGGTGGCTGATCTGCCCGCCGGGGTGCCGGAGGGCGACGAACGCGTCGTCGTCCACCTCGGCCTCGGGCCGGCGCCGTTCGACCTCGCCGTGGACGTGCACCGGCCGGCCGAACAACCGGATCGCCTGGTCCACCAGGTGACTCCCGAGGTCCAGGAGCAGCCCGCCGCCGTCCTCGGCCGCCCCGAGCTCGCGCCACGCGCCCGCCTCGACCTCGGGTCGCCACCGCTCGAACCGCGACTCGAACCGCGTCACGGTGCCGAGCGCGCCCGTCTCGACCAGACGCTTCACGGTGAGGAAGTCCCCGTCCAGGCGGCGATTCTGGAACACCGTGCACACGAGACCCCGGCCCTCGGCGGCAGCGGCCAGCCGCCGGGCCTCCGCCGCCGTCGGCGCGAGCGGCTTGTCCACGACGACGTGGAGCCCGGCCTCCAGCGCGGCCAGGGCGATCGGCACGTGCGATCGATTGGGCGTGCTGACGACGACGAGGTCGTGGTCTTCCGCGGCGGCCCACAGCGCGTCGACATCGGGCACGACACGTGCGCCGGGGTGGCTCGCCCTCGCTCGCGCGGCGCGCTCGGGGTCCGCCGTGACGATCGAGGCCAGCGTCAGATCGGGCACGGCCTCCACGAGCGGCGCGTGGAACACGGAGCCGCCGAGCCCGTAGCCGACGACCGCCGTCCGGATCGGTGCCGCCTGGGAGCTCATGCGGCCGGCCTCGTCGTGCGGCAAGATGCCGGGACCTGACAGCCGAACGAAGGGAGCGAACGATGACCGATCTGAGCGGCAGGGTGGCCTTCGTCACGGGGGCGAGCCGGGGCATCGGCGCGGCGGTGGCCGGCGCGCTGTCCGAGCGCGGCGTCCACCTCGGGCTGGCGTCTCGCAGCGGCGACGACCTGGGGATCGACGGAGCCGTGGCCGGCCCGTGCGACGTCCGCGACCCGGCGGCCGTCGACGCCCTGGTCGCCCGGACCGTGGAGCGCTTCGGCGGGCTGGACATCGTCGTGGCCAACGCCGGCGTGGGCGGCTACGGCCCGTTCCTCGAGATGCCCCTCGACCAGATCGAGGAGATCCTCGACGTGAACGTGAAGGGCACCTTCCACACGGTCCGCGCCACGCTCCCCCACCTGCTCCGCAGCGACGCCGCCGACCTGGTCACGGTGGCCTCCGAGGCGGGCCGGCGGGGGCTCCCCTTCGAGGCGACCTACTGCGCCTCGAAGTTCGCCCAGGTGGGGCTGACCCGGGCGCTCGATCACGAGCTGCGACCGCAGGGCGTCCGCTGCACCAACGTGTGCCCGGGCGGCGTCGCGACCGACTTCGCGATGGGGCGCGGCCGCACGCCCGACATGCCCGAGCTCGCCGGGATGATGGCGGCCGAGGACGTGGCCGAGGCCGTCGTGTTCGTGCTGACCCGGCCGAGGAACCACCGCATCCTCGAGATGGCGTTCCGCCCGGTGACCGAGGATTCGTGGGGATGACCGGCACGCGCGCTCCATCGCCGGGACGTCACCCCATGGCGTGGAAGGTCTCGGCGAGCGCCGGGTACAGACCGCGGTAGCGGGCGTACCCCTCCGCGTAGCCCTCCACGGCGCCCGAGGGCTCCACGGCGTTCCCGACCTCGACGAGGCGCCGGCACGCGTCCTCGACCCCGTCGAACCACCCGACGCCCACGGCGGCGAGCATCGCGGCGCCCTGGGCCGCGCCCTCCGAGCCCGTGGCGGTGACCACCGTCGTGCCCAGCACATCCGCCAGGATCGACCGCCACAGGGCGCTCTTGCTGCCGCCCCCCGTCGCCCGGATCTGCGTGAACCCGCCGAGCCCGACGGCCCGCATCAGCTCGAGCGAGTCGCGGAGCCCGAACGCCACGCCCTCGAGCACGGCGCGGGTGAGGTGCGGCCGTCCGTGGTGCACCGTGAGCCCCACGAACCCGCCTCGGGCGAGCGGGTCCGGGTGGGGGGTTCGCTCGCCCGTGAGATACGGAAGGAACAGGAGGCCGTCGCTCCCCGCCGGCACGGCCTCGGCCTCCGCCGTGAGCTCGTCGAACGCGGTCCCGGGCGCGACGGCGTCCCGGTACCACCGCAGGCTGCCCGCGGCCGAGAGCATCACGCCCATCACGTGCCACCGGCCCGGCACAGCGTGGCAGAAGGCGTGCAGCCGCCCCTGCGGCTCGATCAGCGGACCGTCCGTCGTGGCGAACACCACGCCGGAGGTTCCGAGCGACAGCGAGACGATCCCTGGCTCGACGGCTCCGACGCCGACGGCCGCCGCGGCCTGGTCGCCCCCGCCGGCCACGATCGGCGTGCCCGCTCGGAGCCCGGTCGCGGCGGCGGCCTCCGCGGAGACCACCCCGGTGACCGCCGGGCCCTCGTAGGTCGTCGGCAGCCATGCGCGCTCGATGCCGAGGGCGTCCAGGACCTCCACCGACCAGTCCCGGGCGGCCAGGTCGAACAGGAGCGTGCCGGCCCCGTCCGCGCAGTCGACCGCGAGGTCGCCGCTCAGGTGGAAGCGGACGAAGTCCTTCGGCAGCAGGACGTGGGCGATGCGGGCCCACACGTCCGGCTCGTTCCGGCGAACCCACAGCAGCTTGGGGGCCGTGAAGCCGGTGAGCGCGTCGTTTCCGGTGATGGCGATCAGGCGATCTCGGCCGAGGGTCTCGCGGATCAGGTCGCACTCGGCCTGGGTGCGCTGGTCGTTCCACAGGATCGCCGGGCGCAAGACCTTCCCCTCGGCGTCGAGCGCGACCAGACCGTGCATCTGTCCCGTGAGGCCGACCGCCTCGACGTCGCCCGCGCCGAGGCCGGCCCGCCCGACCGCCTCGCCGACCGCCTCGGTGGTGGCGCGCCACCAGGACTGCGGATCCTGCTCGCTCCACAGCGGGCGGGGCGTCTCGTACGGGTACTCGGCGGCCGCGGAGGCGCGGACGACGCCGCCCCGATCCAGGAGCAGCGCCTTGGTCGCCGTCGTGGAGACGTCGAGGCCGAGGACGACGCTCACGCCTCGCCGTCCTCCGTTCGGCGGAGCGTCCAACGCTCCCGGTGCGTGACCTCCTCGCCCGGCCCGAGCGTGCGCAGCGGGCCGAGCGTCTCCAGCTCGCAGAACTCGTCGCAGACGTAGACCTGGACGGCGGCCCCGCAGTCGGCGTAGGCGGCGCCTGGCCACACCTCGGTCCGCTTCTCGAACACGTCCCGCCCGAGCTGGAAGCGCACGGCGCCGTCGCCGGGGGCCGCGCCGATCTTCACGGCCGGCCCGGGCCCGGCCCGGAGCCGGACCGCGTCACGCTCGAACGTCAGCCGCGGGTCGGCCAGATCCGTGTACGGCCACAGGACGAGCGAGCGATCGGCCTGGAGCCCCCGTCCGTTCGCTCCCAGCGGCAGGATCGCCTCGCCGCCGGGCCGGAGCTGGGTGACCGCCCACGGCGCGATCGTGAGCTCCACGCCCGAGGCGTTGCCGATCGTGTGGTCGACGGTCCATCCCCCGTCGGCCCGCCGGATCTCGATCGACTTCACCAGCCCCGCGCCGTCCGCGGGGGCCTCGACGCGGACGCCGCCGTCGACCTCGGTCGCCGCGCACGGCCGATCGTCCGGCTCGTAGGAGATCTCGGGGACCTCCGGAGCCGCCCACAGGCGGTGCCCCCCGATCAGACGGAACCGCGACCCGTCGCCGCGGTCGAGCGCGGCGTCGGGCAGGACCGCGAAGAGGTTCCCCTGCGATCCGGTCAGCCCGAGGACGCGCGGACCGAGCGACGTCGTCACGAAGACCTCGGCCCCCTCGTCCGCGAGGCGGACGCAGTCGTGCCCCTCGAACGAGACCGCCTCGAGCGTCACCGAGCTCCCAGCAGGAGGTCGATCGTGAGCTGGTCGAGGCGCTCGTACGGCTGGCCGCGGACGCCGAGGACCCGTCGGTCGAGCTCGAGGTCGGACAGCGCCGCCGCCCGCTCGGGGGTGTACGGCCCGAGCGCCGACGCCGCGCTGCCGTCGTCCGCGTTGATCTGGGCCACGAGCTGCTGGATCTCGGGGTCGGCGTTCCAGCGCTCCGCCTTCTCCTTCAGGATCAGGTACGTGCGCATGCACCCGCGGGCGAACGCCTTCACGTCCTCGTAGTCCGACGTCCGGTACGCGTGCGCGTCGAAGTGGCGGCTGCCCGCGTAGCCGACGTCCTCCAGAAGCTTCACCAGGAAGAACGCGGCCTTCGGGTTGGCCGAGCCGAACCGCAGGTCCTGGTCGTAGCGGCCGGGGATCTGATCGTTCAGGTCGATGTGGAACAGCTTGCCCATCGACCACGCCTGCGCGACGTGATGGGTGAAGTTGAGCCCCGCCATGTGCTCGTGCGCGACCTCGGGGTTCACCCCGACCATCTCGGAGTGCTCGAGCGTGGAGATGAACGCGAGCATCGCGCCCGTCGTGGAGAGGTAGATGTCGCCGCGCGGCTCGTTCGGCTTGGACTCGAGGGCGAACCGCAGGTCGTACCCCTGGTCCTTCACGTAGGCGCACAGGAAGTTCATCGCGTCCGTGTACCGCTGCAACGCGACGAGCGGGTCCTTCGACGAGTCGGTCTCGACGCCCTCGCGGCCGCCCCAGAACACGTAGGTGGTCGCCCCCAGCTCGACGCCGAGGTCGATGGCCCGCATCGTCTTGCGGATCGCGTACGCCCGCACCCGCGCGTCGTTGGCCGTGAACGCGCCGTCGCGGAACGCCGGGTCGCGGAACAGGTTCGTCGTCGCCATGGGGACGACGAGGCCCGTCGCGTCGAGCGCCTTGCGGAAGTCGGACACGATCTGATCCCGCTCGTGGGCACTCGCGTCGATCGGGACGAGGTCGTTGTCGTGGAAGTTGACCCCCCACGCCCCGACCTCGGCCAGCAGCTCGACGAGCTGCACCGGCGAGAGCGCCTCTCGCACGGGCTCGCCGAACGGGTCGATGCCGACGTTGCCGACGGTCCACAGCCCGAACGAGAACCGATGCTCTGCCTTCGGTTCGTACGTCATCGAACCATCACCTCCGATTGCGTGCTCCTCGACGACCCGACACTGGCCTTCGGCACGGCGGCACCCTATCCCGTCATCGTCATCACCCGATCCGGTCGGAGCAGGAACGGCGGCAGCCAGGCTGGGATGTTCGAGAACGGGAGCACGTCGGGATGCAGGTCGATCCCGAGCATGTCGTTCATGAACCGCAGGCGGGCCTGGATCCGCTCCCACGCCTCGGGGTGGCCGGCGGCGAACGCCCCTCGGAGCGCCTCGTCGGCGAGCGCCACCCCGTCCTCGATGTTCGTCGTGAAGTACTCGGTTCCGGTCGCGGGGATGATGTCGACCTGCAGCGCCATGCCGGAGCGCAGCTCGACGGTCGAACCCGGCGCCACCGGGGAGTTCACCCACTCGTCCAGGTGGATCTGGTGGCCGGGGTTGAGGGAGACCCCGAAGAACGGATCGCCGAGGCGACGGCAGATGATCTCGTGCAGCGCGCCGCCTGTCTGCCCCACGTGCAGCGCCTCGTACCACGCCGCGACGGCCTCGAAGTAGGGAGCGACGAGTCGCTCGGTGTAGTCGCGGATGCCCGCCGGAAGCTCTTCCGCGTCCGCGACGACGAACCCGGCCCGGCAGTTCAACGCGCCCCAGACGCCGAACGCGACGGTGAAGCGATCCCCTCGTTCGATCCGCCGGTCGGTCGGGCTGAGCAACCCGAGCGACGCTCGCTCGCCGCTCGACAGCATGAGGTGGCACGACAGCGGCGAGCCGTCCCACTCGAGCAGGGCCACGGCCTCGCGCTCGCGCAGGCCGGGCCGAAGGCCCGTCAGCAGCCGGCGGACGCCGGTGGAGGTCCGGCACGCGGCGGCCTCGAACGCGGCGAGCTGCTCCGGCTCGTTGATCACTCGGAGGCCGTCGGCGGCGCCGGTGAGCAGATGAGCGGCGTTGTGGACCGAGCCGGCCGGGGTCATCCCGCGGAGCACGTCCACGATGAACGCCGGCACCTCCATCACGTCGCGGTCGGCGTACTCCTTCCACCCGACGACCCCGACACGGCTTCGACCGCCGATCCCCTCCTCCGCCAGGATCTCGCCGAGCGGCCGGGAGTGGTCACGCGGCTGACCCGGCAGGCTGAAGTCCTGGAACCGGTGGCGGCGCATCGGGAGCGGCGCGGTGCCGGCCATCCCGTAGCACTCGTTCCCGACCAGCAGCGCGGGCTCGCCCGAGGGACCGACCACCAGCAGGGCCTCCTCGAATCGCGGGTCGAAGCCCGTGAGGTACGCGAGGTTCGCGCTGTGCTCCCGGTCCGCGTACACGAGGAGCCGGTCGTAGCCGTGCTCGTCCATACGGGCCCTGAGTCGCTCGAGCCGATCCCGATAGATGGCGGCGGGGATCCCCGGCGACTCCTCGGGGACGCCGAACTCCGGGAGCCGGACCTCGGCGAGCCGTGCGGGGGCCATCGTCCCTTCCTCCCGTCAGCCCTCGGGCGGAGCCCATAGCTCGGGCGCGGGCGCGCCGCGCACGATCGTCGCGAACCGGTCGGCGGCGAGGTCGAGCCACGGCCCGGTCTCCCCGTCCGGCCAGAGGACCCGGATCTGGGCCCCGCCCGCGTCGCCGAGCCCCACGTGGATCCAGCCCAGCTCGCCGCCCGCGTGACCGCCGCCGATCGTCACCTCTCGCTCGATCGTGCGGTCGCCGACCCGGACCTCGATCCACGACCCGATGGCGTCCCGGTTGGCGCCGGGCTGCTCGAGCCGGACCGCCGCCCAGTGCCCCATCGCGACCGGCCGCGAGGCGTCGCCCGATCCCACGTTGCGGAACACGCTCACGTTCTCGCGTCGGTTCACCTGCACGAGGTCCAGCATCCCGTCGAGGTTGAGGTCGACGAGCGCGGCGCCGCGCCCCCGGACGAAGCTCGCGATCCCCGCCGCCGCGCCGCGCTCGACGAACGTCCCGTCGGAGCGGCCCAGCAGGAGGTCGCTCGGGTCCTTGGCGGCGAAGTCCGGGGTCGCCTCGACGTTCCCCTTCGAGATGAACAGGTCGACGAGGCCGTCGTTGTTGACGTCCTGGAACTCGGGATGCCAGGCCGTGGAGGGCAGGACATCTCCCCCGGTGTAGGGGCGAGGTGCCGTGACCCCCGCTCGGAACGCGATGTCCCGATACGTGGGCCGGGCGGCCCCGTCGGCCAGCGTCTGGAGCTTGTTGTCGCCCTGACTGGTGAGGAACACCTCCGGCAGGCCGTCGCCGGTGACGTCGTAGCTCGCGATGCCCATCCCCCAGATCACCATGCGCTGCCACCCATCGGCGTGGGTGTACGGACGCGGCGGCTCGCCGGGGGCGACGCGCCACAGCTGCTCCTCGCCGTCCAGGTAGTAGTGCCGGTCGTTGGCCATCCGCAGGTCGGCCCGACCGGACCGGTCCCAGTCGCTGAACAGGATCGACAGCGTGCACCACCCGGGCGTGAGCGCCGTCGGGGGGGCGTAGGTCCCGCCCTCGGCGCTCGGTCGCACGAGCTCGTTGTCCGCGCAGGTCGTCCGCTGGCGGTCGGCGAGGTCGAGGTAGTTGCCGAAGGCGAGGGTCGGCAATCCGGCCTGGTCCTCCCACGTCGCGCTGAACGCCGCCGTCCAGGCATCCCCGCCGTCGACGCCCCAGCGCTCGTTGCCTCGCTCGAACCGGCAGTCCCCGAGACCGCGGAGCAGCACGTTCTCACCGAGCCGCAGGACGGCGAGGTCGATCACCCCGTCGCCGTCGATGTCGATGGGATAGGCGCCCACGACGTGGGTGAGATCGGTGACGGGATCGGGGACCTGCTCGAACCGGAGCTCGCCCCCGACGGGGCTCTCGTTGCGATACAGCGCCGCGGGGTCGCTACCCCCGGCGAAGTAGAGATCGGGCCGTCCGTCGCCGTTGCAGTCGAACGCCGCGACGCCGCCGCCCACGAAGAACCGGAAGCCGCCGTCGTAGACGTGGTGGATGCCTGCCGCGGCGGCCTCCTCGACGAACCGCGGGGTCGCCACCGCCGTCGCGGTCCCCGCCGACAGCACCGCGTTCGCGGCCACGACGAGGGCCAGCGCGACCACCGACCCGCCGGCCACGCCGAGGGCGAGCCAGGCGATGGACCCCGGGCGCCACCGATCACCGCCCGCGGCACGATCCTCGACGGTGGTCACCGTCCGCCCCCGCCGGCGGCCCCCATCCCCGGGCTCACCCTCCGACCGTCGACGTGGGCGGGATCGACGATCACGTGCGATAGGACGAGCTCGGACGCCCCGATGAGCCCGGCATCGGGGCCGAGACCGCTGCACACGATCGTCGCCATCTCGCCGGGAGCGTCGAGGGTCCGCCGCCGGGCTCCGTCCAGCACGGAGGGCTCGAGGAACAGGAACAGGCGCTGATAGAGCCCTCCCAGCACGACGAGATCGGGGTTGAAGAGGTTGATGAGGTTGCCGATGCCGAGTCCGAGCCACCGGCCCACCTCGGCGATCGCTCGCAGGACGGACTCGTCTCCGGCGCCGGCCCGCTCCGCCACCTCGTCGAGACGCCCGAACCCCTCACGCACCCCGACCCGACGCAGCAGCGCGGCCTCCCCGGCCTCCGTCTCCCAGCAGCCGACCGACCCGCATCGACACTCCCGTCCGCCGGGATTGATGAGGACGTGCCCGGCCTCTCCGGCGTACCCGGCCGATCCGAGCAGGGGCTTGCCGTCCACGATCACACCGGCGCCGATCCCGACCTCACCCGAGATGTACACGAGGTTGCCCACGGCGGGTCGGACGCGGCGGTGCTCGGCGAGGGCACCGAGATCTGCCTCGTTGGCGGCGAGGACGGGGACCCCGAGGTCGAGCTCGTCGGCGAGCATCGAGGCGAGCGGGATGTCGCGCCACCCCAGGTTCGGCGCGATGTGCACGAAGCCGTCGGACCTCCGCGTGACGCCCGCGACCGCGGCGCCGACGCCGACGAGCACGTGGGTCGCCGGGAGCGAGCCCAGGAGGGGGCCCGCCAGCTTGCCGATGTCCTGCACGGACTCCTCGGGAGAGAAGCGGTGCCGGGGCCTGGCCACTCGGATCCGGTTGTACACGTGACCGCCGAGCCCCACCGTCGCCACCGCGATCGAATCCACCTCGACCTCGACGGCCAGGGCCACCGCCCCATCCGGCCTCGTCTGCACCATCGGCGAGGGCCGGCCCGGACCAGAGCCGGGCGACCCCGGACGTTCCTCGACCAGCCCGAGCGCGCCGAGCTCCCCCAGCAGGTCGGCCACGGTCGAGCGGTTGAGCCCGGTCATCCGGGTGAGCTCGGCGCGCGACAGCGAGCCCGTCAGGTGGAGCGGCTCGAGCACCGCCCCGAGGTTGTGCCGGCGAACCTCCTCGGCCGCCACGCCCAGTCGAAGGTCGCGGGCCCTGGCCGATTTCGTTGGAACCTCCGCGGAATCCACCATCGCTCCCACCCGATCGGATCGGCGAAGGGTCATCGTGCGGAGTCCCTCCCCCGAGGGGTCAGGGTATCCATTGGCTCCGGCGCACGCAAGACGCCCATCAAGCGATCGTGCCCCACCGGCGAGCAACTCCCGAGGAATTTGTTGCGCTTTCCTACTTTGCGTTGTCGCACGCGGTGTGAGATGCTCCGGCCGGTCTCCGAGCCGACCGATCCACCCAGCACGTATACGTCGACGGAGAGCTCGAACAGGCGGGGCCGATGGACCGCGGGGCAACCCAGGGCCTCGGTAGCCGCGAGGGGAAAGCGGTGATGCGGCCGACGGAGGCCGCCAACCGGAAGGGGGGAGCGAATGGGCAAGCATCGCGTGTGGGCGCTCCTCGCCGTGTTTGCGTTGATCCTCGTCGCCTGTAGCGACGACAACGGCGGCGGGGGGACGACCGGCGGAGGGACGACCGGCGGAGGGACGACGAGCACCACCGGCGGCGGTGGCGACCTCGTCGTCGGCGTCTCGTGGAACAACTACAACGAAGAGCGCTGGGCCAAGTGGGACGAGCCGGCCATCAAGGAGGCGCTCGCAGCCGGCGGCGCGAGCTACATCTCGACCGACGCCGGATCCTCCGCCGAGCAACAGCTCGCGGACGTCGAGAACCTGATCTCGCAGGGCGCCAACGCGCTGATCATCCTGGCCCAGGACGGTGAGGCCATCAAGCCGGCCGTCCAGAGCGCGCTCGAGCAGGGCATCCCGGTGGTCGCGTACGACCGCCTCATCGAGGACCCGGGAGCCCTGTACGTCACGTTCGACAACGTCGAGGTCGGGCGCCTGCAGGCGCAGGCCGTCCTCGAGCAGGTCCCGCAGGGCAACTACGTGTACATCAAGGGCAACTCCGCGGACGCGAACGCGGACTTCCTCCGCAGTGGCCAGCAGGAGGTTCTGCAGGCCGCGGAGGACGCGGGTGACATCGTGAACGTCGGCGAGACTTACACCGACAACTGGGACCCCGCACTCGCGCAGACCGAGATGGAGCAGTTCCTGACGGACAACAACAACGACGTGCAGGCGGTCGTCGCCGAGAACGACGGCATGGCCGGCGGCGTCGTCGCCGCGCTCGAGGCCCAGGGCCTGGCGGGCCAGGTGGCCGTGTCGGGACAGGACGGCGACCTCGCCGCCCTCAACCGGGTGGCTCTCGGCACCCAGACCGTGGACGTGTGGAAGGACGCCCGCGAGCTCGGAAAGGCCGCCGGAGAGGCCGCGGTGCAGCTCGCGCAGGGCACGGCACTGGCGGACGTCGCCGGCGTCGTGCAGTTCGACTCCCCAGGCGGGAACTCGATGACGTCGATCCTCCTGACGCCGATCGCGATCACGCCGGACAACCTGAACGTCGTCGTCGACGCGGGTTGGATCTCCACGGACGAGCTGTGCCAGGGCGTCGAGGCCGGCACGGTGGACGTCTGCAGCTGATCGATCGGGCCGGGAACGGCTCGTGACCGGAGGCCCGCGCCTCGCCGAGGGGCGAGGCGCGGGTGCCGGTCGTCGGCGTAGGATGCGAGGTCGTGGCTGACACCAGGGTCTCCACAACGGAGACGGCGCCCGAACCCCCGGCGCCGGAACAGGAAGAGCGCGAGCCGCGGTCATTCCGCTCGCTCCTTCGCTCCGCAGAGATCGACGCCCGGCTCGCCGGGATGCTGGTGGCGCTCGTCGTCATCTGGGTCCTCTTCCAGATCCTCACCCCCAAGCACAACTTCATCACCCCGAGGAACCTGTGGAACCTGTCGGTGCAGACCTCCGTGGTGGCGATCATGGCGACGGGGATGGTCCTGATCATCGTCACCCGGAACATCGATCTGTCGGTCGGGTCGGCGATGGCGGCCGCGGGCATGGCGATGGCCGTCGTGCAACATGATTGGCTCCCCGAATGGCTCGGGTTCGACCACCCGCTGACGTGGATCATCGCCGTGGCCGTCGGCCTCGCGCTCGGAGCGGCGATGGGCGCCTTCCAGGGATCCATCGTCGCCTACCTCGGCGTCCCCTCGTTCATCGTGACGCTGGGCGGATTCCTCGTGTGGCGAGGCCTCGCCTGGTGGATGGCGAGCGGGCAGACGATCGCGCCGATGGACACGAACTTCCGCCGGCTCGGCGGAGGGTCCACGGGAACGATCGGCGGCACGTGGAGCTGGGTCGTCGGGGTCGTGGCATGTATCGGCCTCGTCGCCCTGCAGATGACGAAGCGGCGCCAGCGGGCCCGGTACGGCTTCCGCCTCCGCCCGCTGTGGGCGGAGGTGACGATCGGGGTGGTCGGAAGCGCGGCGATCCTCGGCCTGATCGCGTTCACGAACCGCTACTACCTGCCGCCCCTCCTCGTCCAGGCGCGAGGGGCCGCCCCGGGCTCGAATATCTCCTACGGCCTGGCCATCCCGGTCCTCATCGCGCTGGGTGTGGCGGTCGTGATGACCTTCCTCGCGACCCGCCGGCGGTTCGGCCGCTACGTCTACGCGATCGGCGGCAATCCCGAGGCTGCCGAGCTCGCCGGCATCAAGACCAAGCGGACGATCGTCAAGACCTTCACGTTGATGGGACTCCTCGTCGGGGTGGCGGCGGTCGTGCAGGTCGCGCGTCTGAACGCGGCGGTGAGCAGTCTCGGGACGGGGATGGAGCTGAATGTCATCGCCGCCGCCGTGATCGGAGGGACCTCGTTCGCTGGAGGCATCGGGACGATCACGGGAGCCGTGCTCGGGGCCCTCGTCATGCAGTCGCTCGTGTCGGGCATGGTCCTCATCGGGATCGAGGCGCCGCTGCAGGACATCGTCGTCGGCATCGTGCTCGTCGCGGCGGTGACCCTGGACACCCTCATCAGACGGCGGGGGGCCAAGTGACGGAGCGGAGCGGTCCGCCGCTCGTCGAGCTCCGGGACATCCGCGTCGCGTTCGGTGGCGTGCACGCGGTCGAAGACGTCACGGTGGACCTGGACCCGGGCGAGGTCGTCGGCTTGGTCGGGGGAAACGGGGCCGGCAAGACCACGTTGATCCGGACGCTGTCCGGGGCGCACCGGGCGGACTCCGGCCAGATCCTCCTGAACGGTGAGCCGGTCGAGATCTCCACCCCGAGGGACGCGAAGACCCTCGGGATCGAGACGATCTACCAGACGCTTGCGTTGGCGGACAACGTCGACGCGCCCAGCAACGTGTTCCTGGGACGCGAGGTGACCACGCGGTTCGGGAACCTCGACCACAGCGCGATGGAGGACGCCACCCGCAAGCTGATGAACCGGCTGAACCCGAAGTTCAAGAACTTCGTCACGCCGGTGCAGTCGCTCTCCGGCGGTCAGCGCCAGTCCGTCGCCATCGCGCGGGCCGTCCACTTCAACGCGCGCGTCCTCATCATGGACGAGCCCACGGCGGCGCTCGGCCCGGCCGAGACGAGCCAGGTCCGCGGGCTGATCCGCCAGCTGAAGTCGGAGGGCATCGGGATCTTCCTGATCAGCCACGACATCCACGACGTCTTCGACCTGTCGGACCGGATCAGCGTCATGCTCCAGGGCAAGCTCGTCGGCACGGTGAACAAGGACGACGTCACCGTGGACGAGGTGCTGGCCATGATCATCCTGGGCAAGAAGCCCGGGGAGGTCACGCAGAAGGACCTCGCCGAGCTGCACTGAACGCCGAGCTCAGCTCAGCGGTCGAACCGCCACGATGAGCCACCGGCCGCCGGTCGGCCGGCTCACCACGAAGGTGAGCGCGAACGGCCTCGTCTCCCGGCTGGACTCGGTGCCGTCGACGCCGTAGACGACCCCCTCCACGGTTCCGCGCGCCTCGAGTCCCAGGCTCAGCCCGCTCTGGCCTCGGGGCGGTGGCACGAGGGGCGCCAGCCGGAGGGAATCGAAGCGGTAGTGCGGCACGGTGGTCCGCCCCGTCGACAGGGCCGCGTCGATCCGGCGCTGCATCTCTTCGAGCCGGGCACCGTCGTCGACGGCCGGCAAGAGGCTCGCGTCCGCGCCGCGGAGCGCCTCGGCCTCGACCTCGAGGTTCTCGGCGAGGGTGACGGCGAGGTCCTGCGCGCCCCCGCCCGGCAGACCCGCGCTGAGCTCGGCGACGTCCGGGTCGACGCTCACCACCGGAAGCGTGGACGGGTCGATCTCGGCGCTGATAGCGGGCGACGCCTCCGCGCGAGCCTGCGGGATCGTCCCCCGGCCCGGCGTCCCGGCCGCGACGATCCCCGCCCCCAGGAACACGACCGAGGCGCCGACGATCGCCCCTCGGCCGAGGGCCCGGGGCGGCGCGAGGCCCGCCCCGGGCCTCGTGGCCAGCCGGGCCAGCGCGGCGCGGAGTCGATCCCGGTCCGAGCCCGCGGCGGGCAGGAAGCGCTCGAGCGGCAGGCGAGCGGCGCACAGGAGCACGAGGCTGCCGAGGAGCGCGACCTTGGCTCCGAACTCCGTCGTCTGCGGCGCGATCAGCAGGACGCTGACCACCGCGACGGCTGCGCCGAAACCCATCCGTCCCACCCGGCCGGCCGGCACGGTCTTCGGGTCGGTGATCATGAAGAACAGGAAGACCAGGATCTCCGGCGACGTGGCGATGACCCACCAGAAGTGCGAGCCGCACACGGGCGCGGACGACCAACGAGCGATCATGCAGTGCCCCGAGGCGGCCAGCACCCCGAGCCCGGCGACGAGGGTGATCCAGAAGGCCACCGACATCGCCAGCAGGTGCAGCCGGGCCGTGATGAGCAGGCCGCCCACGAGGATGATCGCGTAGGCGACGGCCATCCACCCGTCGAGCGGGGTCCACCAGAAGTCGAGGGGCTCCACCCGCGAGCTGCCGAGCAGCAGGAACGCCACCACCAGACCGAGGTTCGACGGGTTGAACACGTGTGAGCCGCGGTACGTGATCACGTACTTCGTGACGAGCGAGAGCCCAGCCACGAGCGCGAACAGATACCACCCGCGCCAGCTCCAGTAGTCGCCGTTCTCCGTGCCGATCACCCGGAAGATCAGGGCGACGCTGCTGCCGGTCAGTATGCCGCTCGCCGGCCAGACCAGGGCCTTCGACCGGCGGAAGGTCAACGCCACATCGATCACGGCGCACGGCAGAACGGCGGCGAGGATCTGCACGATCGACACCCGGAACCCGAGGGCGACCTGGCCGAGAACCTGGATCGAGACGACCACCGCCGACAGGTGCAGGCGCGGGTCGCGCAGGGTCGGCAGGACGATCGGGTACCGGCGGTCGCCCACGCGCAGCACGCGCCGGGGCGAGGTGTTCGAGGCCCGCTCGGTCGGACGATCCGATGACGGCGCGTCGGCTCCCAGCCGCTCCGCATCGCGCGGACCGTCGTCCGCCGGGTTCGACGAGGTAGGCTGCTTCAGCATCGTCCTCACGTTGGGACGGGTGGAGGGCCATCGTAGCCGACCGCCCGAGAACCCTCCGGTACAATGCGCACCCCTCCCTCCCACGACGCTGAGGAGGCTCTATGCCGATCCCCACCGAACCGATCGGAAGCATCCCCCGGCCCCAGTCGCTGATCGACGGCATGGGCGCGTTCGCGGCGGGAACGATCTCGCTGCCGGAGCTCCGCCGGCTCCAGGACGAGAGCCTCCGGGACACGATCGAGCGGTTCGAGGCGACCGGGTCGCCCGTCATCTCCGACGGGGAACAGACCAAGTCGAGCTTCGTCACCTATCCGCTCGAGGGTCTGGACGATCTCGTGCCCGACGGCGCGGTGATCCCGTTCGAGGACGGACACACGCGCCAGCTCCCCAGGCTCACGGCGGGGCCGTTCCGGTTCGGCCGGTACGCGGACGACTACCTGGACGCCGCCAAGGGCTACGCGCACGTGCCGGTCAAGCAGGCCGTGATCGCGGCATCGGCCATCAGCTTGCTGTACCCGCAGGACGGGATCGATGGATACCCTCGCGATCGATTCCTGGACGATCTCGTCTCCGAGTGCGAGACCGACATCCGCCGCTCGCTCCAGCGGGGCGCGCATTGCGTGCAGATCGACTTCACCGAGGGCCGACTGTCGATCAAGCTGGACCCCTCCGGTCACCTGCTGCGCGACTTCATCGCGCTCAACAACCGGGTGCTCGAGCGCTTCTCCGAGCAGGACCGCGCCCGGATCGGCGTCCACACCTGCCCCGGCGGCGATCGCGACTCCACGCACAGCGCCGACGTCCGGTACGAGGAGCTCCTGCCCGACCTGTTCCGGCTGAACGTCGGCAACGTGTACGTCGAGCTCGCCGCCGAGCAGGATCGGGGGCACGTGCTCGAGGTGATCGCCGAGCACCTGCGGCCCGAGCAGCGCATCTTCGTCGGGGTGATCGATCCGATCGACCCGCGCGTGGAATCTGCGGAAGAGGTGCGCGACCGGGTGCTCGAGGCCGCCGAGGGGCTCCCCGTGTCGCAGCTCGGCACGACGGACGATTGCGGATTCTCGCCGTTCGCCGACGACACGTCGACCTCACGGGACGTGGCGTTCGAGAAGATCCGCGCGCGGGTCGAGGGCACCCGGCTGGCCGCGGATCGACTCGGCGTCTGATCGACGGCCGCGTAGCCCGCCTCCAGGGGTTTCGGCGGACTGCTACAGTCCCCGCTCCGTCGAACCCGGAGGGTGGGGATGTCATCTCGAGCTCGTGGCGCGCTTCGTCGGATGCTCGTCGCCGTGGCCGGCCTGTCACTGGTGGCGCTCCCGCTGGCGCCCTCGACCGGGGCGGCGGGATCTGCCGCCGCTCGTTCGCCACGGATGCCCGCCGCCCGCTCGGCGGCGTTCTTCGACGCCCGCGCAGGCGGCGGAGCGGTGGCCGCTCCCGCCCGCGTGCTCCGCGCCCGGGCCGATCTGGCCCGGACGCTCGGCCCCCTGGGCGTCGTCCAGACGGACCGGGTCACCGGGACGCTGCGGTTCGTCGGCCGGCTCGACGGGTTCCTGACCGGCCCGAGCGTGCGGCCGGCTCGACGGGTCGCGCTGGACTTCGTCCGCTCGCGGCTCGCGGCGTTCGGCCTTTCCCGCCCCGACCTCGCCACGTTCGACCTGCGCCGGGACTACGTCGACGTGATCGGGACGCACCACCTCTCGTGGGTGCAGCGCGCCGACGGGCTCACCGTGTTCGGCTCCGGCCTTTCGGCGAGCGTGACCGCCGACGGTCGGCTGGTGAACGTCACCGGCTCGCCCGTCCATTCGCTCGAAGCGCCTTCCGCACACGTGCGGATCGACCGCGACGCCGCGGTCGTCGCCGCGCGAGCCGCCGCCGGCGGCTCGACCGCTCGCCAGTCCGCCGACACGGCGGAGCGCGTCCTGTTCCCGACGGCCCGCGGCGCCCGGCGGGCGTGGCGGACGGTCACGCGGATCTCCGACACCGAGACCGACCTGTCGATCGTCGACGCCGAGACCGGCGAGGTGCTGTGGCGCGCCAATCTCACGGTGGCCGATTCGAACGGGACCGGCCAGGCCGTCGAGTACTACCCGGGTGGCGACGTGCCCCTCGGCGGCGGCACGGCGCACCAGGTGACCTTCCCGGTCGCGGACGGGACCGCGCTGTCGGGCAACAACGCGCACGTCTACTCGGACGTGAACGACGACGACGCCGCCCAGCCCCGAGACGAGGTCCCGGCGGCGTCGGGCCTGGACTGGAACTACCCGCCGGTGATCGACACGACCACGACGGCGCAGAACTGCTCGACCCATTTCTTCTGCACGTGGGACGCCACCACGCCGCGTCAGTGGCGAACCGACCGCCGGTTCTTCGGCGTCCAGCTGTACCACTACCTCAACGTGTTCCACGACCACCTGCTCGCGTCGCCGATCGGCTTCACCGAGGCGGCGGGCAACTTCCAGGTGACGAACGCGTCCGGGCAGGGCGAGGGCGGCGACCCGGTGCAGGGGCAGTTCATCGACGGCGCCAACCTCGACAACGGCTTCCCCGACGCCAACCACCTGAACAACGCGAACATGTCGACGCAGGCCGACGGCGAGCCGCCGGTCATGCAGATGTACCTGCAGACGGCGGCTCCGGGGCTTCCCAACGTCCCGAGCGGTGACTCCGGGACCGAGGCCGAGACCGTGTACCACGAGTACACGCACGGACTGTCGAACCGGCTCGTGACGCAGCCCGACGGCACGCCCGCGCTCAACACCCCACAATCGGGCGCCATGGGCGAGGCGTGGAGCGACTGGTACGCGGTCGACTTCACCGACAACCAGGGCTTCTTCCCGGACGGCCCCGCGGATGGCGACGCCATCATCTTCCGGTACTCCGCCGGAGACGAGGTCGCCTTCCGCACCGAGGCGATCGACTGCCCGGTGAACTCGACGGCCGCCAACTGCGGGGGGACGCCCGGGAGCGGCCCCGGCGGCTACACGTACGGCGACTTCGGCACGATCGTCGGGGGCCCGGAGGTCCACGCCGACGGCGAGATCTGGCTCCAGGCGCTGTGGGACGTCCGCACCGCGCTCGGCTCGGACGTGTCCGAGTCCATCATCACGCGCGGCATGGAGCTGTCCGCTCCGGACCCCTCGTATCTCGACATGCGCAACGCGATCATCCAGGCTGACCTGACGGCGTTCGGTGGCTCCCATGTCGATCAGCTGTGGCAGATCTTCGCCGCCCGCGGCATGGGCTACTTCGCCGCGTCGCTCGACGGGGGCGACACGGAGCCGGTGGAGGACTTCAGCGTGCCGCCGGACTGCGCGGTGGATCCGTGCGGGTCGATCTCGGGGACGGTGACCGACTCGGAGTCCGGCGCTCCCATCGAGGGCCTCGAGGTGTTCGTCGCGGGACAGCACCACTCGGGGTTCCCGGCGGACCTCGCGGACACCTCCGACGCGACGGGGGCCTTCTCGATCACCGACGTTCCCTTCCACGACTACCCGGAGGTCGTGGCGACGGGCGCCGGCTACGAGCCGTTCCGCGTGCCGGTCACGGTCGACGGTGACGAGAGGCTCGACGTGGAGCTCGTTCGGGACTGGGCCGCGACCGTCGGCGGCGCAAGGGTCCTCAGCTTCACGCCGCCCGACTACTCACCGTTCTGCGGCGTGGGCGCCGAGGGCGCGTTCGACCTCTCGCTCGGCTCGGGGTGGGCGAGCGACTCGCCCCGCAACGACGACAGCGGCGTGACCGGGGCCCGGTCGGCGGTCGTCCGGCTGCCGCGCATGGTCGACGTGACCACCTTCGGCGTGGCGAGCGGCGGGACGTGCGGCGACGGCCCGGACGCCGGGGTGAAGCGGTTCCAGATCCAGACCCGCGGCCGGCACGGCCCATGGGTCACCGCGGTGCGGGGACGGTCCCGCGCCAACGGCGTCCTGCGGACGTTCACGCCCACGCAGGGCACGGCGAACGTGCGGATGATCCGCTTCGTCATGCTGTCGAACCACGGGAACCCGGACTTCATGGACGTGCTCGAGGTCACGGTCCGGGGCACGACGTAGCTTCGGCGCGGGATCGGGCGCCGGGTCAGGCCCGGCGCCCGACCGGGTCCTCGGCGTCACGCTCGGAAGCCTCCGCCTCGCGAAGAGGGAGCCGGAGCTCGAACCGCGCTCCCCCGGCCGGCGACGGCACCACGAGAACGGTCCCGCCGTGCGCCTCGGCCACGGCGGCGACGATGGACAGGCCCAGGCCGGCCCCGCCGCTCTCGCGGGACCGCGAGGGATCGGCGCGGTAGAAGCGCTCGAACACGCGCTCCGCGTCCTCCGGCGGGATGCCGGGCCCCTCGTCGTCCACCTGCAGGAGGGCCTCCGTTCCCTCCGAGCGCACGTGCACGCGGACGGCCGAACGTGGCGGCGTGTGCACCCGCGCGTTCGAAAGGAGGTTGTCCGCGACCTGCCGCAGGCGCGCGACGTCCCCGGTGACGACCACGGCCTCCGGGACCTCCAGCTCGATCCGGCGCCCGGGGTCCGCCACGCGCGCCGCGTCGACGGCAGCCGCGGCCACCTCGACGAGGTCCACCGGCTCGCGCTCCAGCGCCCGGCCCTGGTCGAGCCGAGCCAGGAGGGACAGCTCGTCGACCAAATCACCCATGCGCACGCTCTCCTCCTCGATCCGGCGCATCGCGTTCCGCAGCGCCTCGGGGTCGTCCGCGGCCCCGCGGCGGAAGAGCTCGGCGTACCCGCGGACGGAGGTGAGCGGCGTGCGGAGCTCGTGCGAGGCGTCGGCCGCGAACCGCCGCAGGCGCTCCTCGGACGCCCGCCGCACCTCGAACGACTCCTCGATGCGCGAGAGCATGGCGTTCAGGGCGAGCCCCAATCGTCCCACTTCGGTCCGGGGGTTGGCCGGCTCGACCCGTCGGGACAGGTCGCCCGCCGCGATGGCCCCGGCGGTCTGGCCGATCCGCTCGAGCGGCCGGAAGCCGATCCGGACCAGCCACCACGCGAGCGCCGCCAGGCCCGCCAGGACCGCGACGCTCACCAGGACCTCGATCATCAGGAGGCGGCCGAGCGTGTCTCCGACGTCGCCGAGCGGCACGGCCACGACGAGCGTCCCGCCCGTCACCGGCACGGCCAGCAGGCGGAACGTCTCACTGCCGCTCCGCGCGTCCACGGTGAAGACACGGCGCTCGCTCCCCCCGTTCGACGAGCCGGGGAGCGCCACCGGGAGCTTCGGTGCGCCGTCCGGTCCGTACGGCGCGACCTCCTCCCGCACGACGTCGCCCCCCGCGTCCACGGCGGCGACGTACGTGGCCGGGAACAGGTCGACCCACTCATGCGCCTCGTCCGGGCCCTGGGGGCCCGGGACGAGCTCGCGCGCGGCGGCGTCGGGAAGGACCGAGAGCTGCTGGTCGACCCGGTCGATCAGGAACGAGCTCAGGAAGCGGTAGGTCGCGACGTCCGCGGCGAGCAGCCCCGCGGTCACCAGGACCAGCATGGCCACCAGGAGCCGGGCCCGCAGGGACACGGACTACTCCTTCGGGAGCCGGAGCGTGTAGCCGACGCCGCGAACGGTGTGGATCAGCTTGGGCTCCTCGACGTCGACCTTGCGGCGGAGGTAGCTGATGTAGGTCTCGACGACGCCGGCGTCGCCCCCGAAGTCGTACCGCCACACGTGGTCGAGGATCTGCGGCTTGGAGACCACGCGCTTGGCGTTCAGCATCAGGTAGCGCAGGAGGTTGAACTCGGTCGGCGAGAGCTCCAGTGTGCGGCCCCCGCGCCACACCTCGTGGGTGTCCTCGTCCATCTCGAGGTCGGCGAAGACCAGGCGCCCGGAGGCCGACTCGCTCTCCCCCGAGCGCCTGAGCACGGCGCGGACCCGCGCCACCAGCTCCTCGAGGCTGAAGGGCTTGGTCACGTAGTCGTCGGCGCCCATGGTCAGTCCCCGGACCTTGTCCTCGGTGGCGTCTCGCGCCGTGAGGAACAGGATCGGGGTGCGGATCCCGTCGCCCGCCAGGCGTTCCTGGACGTCGAACCCGTCGAGATCGGGCAGCATGACGTCGAGGACCACGAGGTGGGGCCGGAACGAGGTCGCGGCAGCCAGCGCCGTCCGCCCCGTGTCCGCCGTCTGGACCTGGAAGCCCTCGTACCGCAGCACGGTCGCCACGAGGTCCGTGATGCTCCGCTCGTCGTCCACCACGAGCACCCGCCGCGCGGACGCCGTCTCCGGCTGGGTCTCGCTCACGCCTCGGACCTTACGCCCGGACCCCGGGAGTCACCTGAGGAACGGCTGTGAATCGGCTGAGTGCGCGCTCGCGCCGGCGATCAGCCCTTGCCCCGGATCCAGTACCCGACGGGGAAGAGCTGGAGCCGGATCCGGCGGCTCACGGCACCCCACACCCCTCGGGGCCACCAGATCGCGACGACCATGGCCACCAGGCCCAGCACGATCAGGTACCAGGCGCCGTACCGGGACAGGGTCTGCTGCAGGACGAAGAAGATCGCGGTTCCAACGATCGGGCCCTCGATCGTGCCGATCCCCCCGATCACGGTCACGAAGATCATCTGCGCCGAGAAGCCCACGCTGAACGCCGCCGAGGATTCGATCCCGAGCTGGCTGATGATCAGGATCGCCCCGGCCGCGCCGCAGCCGGCCGCCGCGACCAGGTACACGATCCGTTTGGCGCGCGACACGCGGGCGCCGGCGCTCCGCGCGGCGGTCTCGTCGTCTCGGATCGCCGTGAGGACGAGCCCCAGCCGGCTTCGGAGCGTGAGGTAGACGGCGGTCAGTGCGGCCAGGACCACGGCGAGCGCTGCCCAGTACGTGTCCGCGCCGAGCGCCGTGGGGTCGAAGCCCGACAGGCCGGGCAGCCGCGCGCCGGTCCCGCCCCCGAGCGACCGGAAGCGGCTCACGATCAGATGGCACGTGTCGGCGGCCACCCAGGTGGCGATGGCGAAGTACCCGCCGCGCAGGCGCAGGAGCAGCAGCGAGATGGGCAAGGCAAGCACCGCGCAGCCGAGCGTCGCGAACGGGACGGCGACGAACGGGCTGACCCCGTGCTGCGCCAGGACCAGCACGAGGAACGCCCCGATCCCCACGTACGCCTGCTGCCCGACGGAGACGAGGCCGGCGTAGCCAGCGAGCAAGTTCCACATGCTCGACATCGTGAGCAGGATGAAGACGTTCACGAGCGTGTCCGTGGTGCTCGAGAACACCAGGTACGGCAGGTAGCCGAGCACGAGCACGATCACCGCGGCTACGGCGAGCGACCCGGCGACCGGTCGCCGCGACCGGGACACGCGGACGGCGGCGGACGTGGTCTCGGTCGACGGGTCCGGCACGGCTCAGTCCTCCCGCCCGCGCGCGATGCCCCGCGGTCGCACCGCGAGCACGGCGAAGAAGACGAGGTGGCCGCTCAGCACCCCGTACGCGGGATCGATGTGCGCACCGATCGTCTGCGCCACGCCCAGGACGATGCCCCCGACGAGCGTCCCCCACAGCGACCCCAGCCCGCCGATCACGACGGTCTCGAACGCGAACAGGAGACGGCTCGGCCCGATGCTCGGGTCGAACGTGGAGTACGCGCCGAACGCCAGGCCGGCCAGGGCCACCGTCGACAGCGCAAGCGCGGCCGCGATGCCGAACACGTGCCGGTAGTCGATGCCGGAGATCTGGCTCGCCTCGCGGTCGTCGGCAACGGCGCGGATCATCCGGCCCGTCGCCGACCTCGACAGGAAGTACTGCAGGCCGAGGAGCACGCCCACCGCAAGGACGAAGATCCCGAGCGACAGGTACGCCACCGAGATCTCCGACGTGAGGTGGAAGGACCCGGACTTCAGCGTTCCCAGGTCGATCGAACGGCTGTCGGCCGAGAGGAACTCCAACAACCCGTTCTGGATCACGATCGACAACCCGAAGCTCACGAGGAGCACCGTGAGCGGCCCGCGCGCCAGGCTCGTCTGGATGAGCGAGCGCTGTCCGACGTACCCGATCGCGGCGAAGAGGGGAACCACGACCACGAACGCGTAGAGCTGCGGGATCCCCAAGGCGGGCACCAGCCCGACGGCCAGGTACGCGGCCACGACCGCGAGGTCCCCGTGCGCCAGGTTGATCACCCGCATCGTCCCGAACAGGAGCGACAACCCGCACGCGAGGAGCGCGAACAGACCGCCGAGCAGGACCCCCTGGACGACGACGTTCAGCCAGTCCACGTCGACCTCACGCCGTCTCGGACGCGGCGAGCCCGAAGTACGCCGATTCGATCTCCGTCGGCGTGAACTCGCCGGGCCGCCCCTGGAGCGTCGTCCGCCCCTTGAGGAGGCATTGGATCGTGGTCGCGACCCGCACTGCCTGGCTCACGTCCTGCTCCACCAGCAGGATGGTGGTTCCCGCCGCGAGCAACTCGGGCAGGACCCCGTAGATCTGGCGGACGACGATCGGCGCCAGTCCCAGCGAGAGCTCGTCGAGCAGCAGCAGACGCGGGTTCGACACGAGCGCCCGGCCCAGCGCGACGGCCTGCTGTTCCCCGCCCGAGAGCTGCCACGCGCGCTGGCGGCGTCGCTCCGGCATCCAGCGGAAGAGCTCGTAGATGCGATCGATCGTCCACGGCCCCGGCCGCGCGTGATACGTGCCGACGAGCAGGTTCTCCTCCAGGGTGAGAGACGGGAACAGGCGCCGACCCTCGGGGACGAGCGCGATCCCGGCGGCGAACCGTCGCTCGGGCGGTTTCGCGGTCACGTCCACACCGTCGAGCAGGACCCGGCCGGCCAGCGGGCGATGCAGGCCGGCGATCGTTCGGAGCAGGGTCGACTTGCCGGCGCCGTTGGCCCCGATGATCGCCCGCACCTCGCCGGCGGCCACCCGAACGTTCAGCTCGTGCAGCGCCCGAAGCTGTCCGTGGGCGACCGTCAGGTCGCGGACCTCGAGGAGGGGAACCCCTCCGCCGCCGGGCGCCGGTTCGCTCACGACGATCGGGCTCTCCCCTCGCCGACCCCCGCCTCCGCCAGGGCATCGGCCGTCGCCTCCGTGCCCAGGAAGACCTCCTTCACGGCCGGGCTCGCCAGCACGGCTTCGGGATCGCCCTGCCCGACGATCCGGCCACCGGCCAGGCAGACCATCCGATCCACGGTGTCGGTGAGCGCGCGCACGACGTGCTCGATCCAGACGACGCCGACGCCCTCGAGCCGAACGCTCCGCACGATCTCGACCAGGTCGCCGACCTCGGGGTCGGTCAGCCCGCCGGCGACCTCGTCCAGCAGCAGCAGCTTGGGACGCGTCGCCAGGGCGCGCGCCAGCTCGAGCCGCTTGCGCTGGAGCAGACCCAGCGCTCCGGCCGGCCCGTTGGCAAGCTCCGCGAGCCCCGTGCGCTCGAGCGCCGACGCCGCCAGCTCGAAGCTCTCCGCCCCGCGGGCACCCGCCCCCTGCTGGGCGGCCAGGAGCGTGTTCTCGAACACCGTCATGTCATGGAACGGCCGGGGCACCTGGTAGGTACGCCCGATGCCGAGCCGGGACCGCCGGGCGGCGTCGAGCCTGGTGATCGGCCTGCCCTCGAAGCGGACCTCCCCGCCGTTCGGCGTGAGATCTCCCGACATGATCCCGAACAGGCTCGTTTTGCCGGCGCCGTTGGGCCCGACGATGCCGAGTGCCTCACCCGCCCGGACCTCGAGCGTCAGATCGTCGGCCACGACGACCTGGCCGAACCGCTTCTCGATGCGGTCCAGCTCGAGGAGGGCACCCACGGACCGCAGACTAGGCGTTCGTCGGGACCAGGTCGCCGCCGATCGGGACGTCCGGGTTGATGCTGTTGTCGACGACGACCATCTCCCAGTCGAAGTTCGTGCCCGGCTTCCACTGCACACCCACCGGGTTCACGATCCCGATCCCGGGGATCGTGGGGCTGTTCGGGTCCGCAGGGTCGATGTGCGGTCCGGTCGTGAAGTCGAGCGGGCCGGACATGCCCGTGTAGTTCACCTTGAACAGGGCGTCCGCGACCGCGTCGCCGTCGTGCGGGTCGTCGACGGTGGCGAACGCCTCCTTCGCCACCTCGAACAGCGAGTAGGTCGACCCCAGCGTCTGCAGCCACTGGGCGCCGGTCTCCTCCTGGAACGCGTTGGCCAGGTCCTCGGCCGTGTCGCCGGACAGGCTCGAGGTGTACGGCATGAACGGGCCCCACCAGGAGTCGGTCGCGATGTTGTTCACGAGGTCGCCGAGCGCCTCGGTCTCCGCCGGGAACAGCAGGACCTTGGCCACCGTGGCCAGCTTCGGCGCGTAGCCCTGCTGCGCCGCCTGCGTCCAGAACGTGTTGAAGTCGGGCGGCAGCGGCGCGTTGATGTAGATCTGGCAGTCCTGCTGCTTGAACTGCGAGATCATCTGCGAGAAGTCGGTGAGCTGCAGGTCCGGATAGGCGCCGCCGTCCACGAACGTGTAGCCGGCCGCGTCGATGATGCCCGGCCACGCGTCGCGGAACGCATTGCCGTCCGCGTCGTTGGGGAACATGCCGCCGACGACCTTGTTCGTGTCGACGCGGTTCCACATCGGGACGAAGCACCCGCCGAACGCCTCCGCGCCGAAGAAGAACATCGTGGAGTAGGTGAACGGCTGGGGGTTCGCCGGATCGGCCTGCCGCGCGAAGTACCACGCCTGCCACGGCACCACCGTCGACAAGCACGGGACCTTCGCCGACTCGCACGCGGTCGCGACCGGGTTCGTCGTCTCCGGCGTGGAGCTCGTCACGATCAGGTCCGCGTGGTTCTGGTTGATGAGCTCGCGGGCGACCTGGGACGCGCGGTTGGGGTCCGACTGAGAGTCCTTCACGACGACCTCGACCGAGTAGGTCGTTCCGCCGACCTGGAAGCCGTTCTGGTACGCGTCGGTGGCCCTGATCCGGTCGACGACGAAGTTGTCACCAGAGGCGAAGCCGGCCAGGGCTCCGGTCTGCGGGGTCACGAACCCAATCACGATCGTGTCGGTGCTTCCGCTCCCCGATCCCTTCACGTCGCTGGTACAGGCGTCGAGGATCCCCCCGGCCCCCAGCATCACCGCGCCCGCGCCGATCCCCTTCAGGAGAGACCGGCGGGAGATCGCCTGCTCGAGCAGCGGGTCCCATCGCTCCCGCTCGGCCATACGTCCCCCTTTCCCCCACCCCGCGCGTCCGGGCCGTCCGGAGAGCGCACGGTCATTCGCAGCGCGGACTCTAGGCATGAACACCGGGCATGGTCAATCTCCTGCGCCGAGATGCAACGGCGCGACTACTCGATGCCGGGCGCGGCCGGGCGGCCGGTCCCGCTCTGGGCCCGGAGATCGGCCTCGATCTGCTCCGCCGTTGCCCTCAGCTTCGGAACGAGCTCCGTCTCGAGGTCGTCCAGGCTCTTCATCGACGCGTGCACCGGGACCGCCAGCCCGGCGATGACCCGGCCGGACTGATCGCGGATCGGCACGCCCACCGAGCGGAGGCCCTCCTCGAGCTCCTGATCCACGAGTGCATACCCCCGCTCCCGTACCTCCTCGACGAGCGTTCGCAGCTCGCCGAGGAGGGACACGGTGTGCGACGTCAGCGGCTCCAGGCGGAGCCGCTCCAGGTAGCGCTCGAGCTCGTCGGGATCGAGCCCGGCCAGCAGGACCCGCCCCATCGATGTCGCGTACGCCGGCAGGCGGGTTCCCACGGGGATGGCCACGATCATGATCCGCCGGGCGGGAACCCGCAGGACGCAGACCACCTCGTCCCCGTCCAGGACCCCGACCGTCGCCGACTCCTGCAGCGTCGTCACCAGCTCCTCGACGTGGGGCTGGGCCACCTCGAGGAAGCTCATCCCGGACAGGAACGCGTAACCGAGCTCGAGGACCCTCGGTCGCAGGGAGAACTCCCGTCCGTTCGAGCTGACGTAGCCGAGCTCGACGAGGGTATGCAGGAAGCGCCGGGCCGCCGAACGCGTGAGGCCCGTCGAGCGCGCCACCTCGCTCAGCGTGAGTCGCTCCTGGTCCTGTCCGAACGCCCGGATCACCGCCAACCCCCGGTCGAGCGCGCGGACGAAGTCGCCGTTTCGGCTGGGGTGGCTATCGTCGTCTGGGGTCGGCACGGCGCGGTCACGATAGGAGGGGCCTCGCGGTCGGTCAACCGGTCCCCGCCCCTTGACAGTTCCGCGGGGTTCGTCGCACAGTCGCATCCGCTCCGCGCATGGCGCGTCCGCCGTGCGAACGGCGCGCTCGCTCCGGAAGGGGGGACGACCGGTGGCGCTTCTCGACACGGCCGCGTGGCCGAGCAAGATCTTCCAGGACGGCTGGGTGCCGGGCTCCGGAGGCGACCGAGCCGTCATCGAGCCGGCGACGGGCGACGAGCTCGGCCGCATCGGGCTCGCGAACGGCGCCGACGTCGCGCGGGCCGCCGCGCGCGCCTCCGAGGCGCAGCGCCCCTGGGCCGCAACGGGCTACCTCGAGCGCGGCGCGATCATGCGCCGGGCCGGCCGGCTCTTCGAGGAGCACGCCGAGGAGATCCAGGGCTGGATCATCCGCGAGACGGGGGCCATCCCGCCCAAGGCGCAGCTCGAGACGTGGTTCGCGGCGACGACCTGCTACGAGTCGGCGGGCCTCACCTCGCTGCCGTACGGCGAGCTGCTGCAGACCCGCGACCCGATCCTCAGCATGTCGCGACGGATCCCCGTCGGCGTCGTCGGCGTGATCTCCCCCTTCAACTTCCCGCTGATCCTGTCGATCCGCGCGGTGGCACCGGCCCTGGCGCTCGGCAACGCCGTGATCCTGAAGCCCGATCCCCGGACCTCCGTGGCCGGCGGCGTCGTCCTCGCCCGGATCTTCGAGGAGGCCGGCGTCCCGGAGGGCTTGTTCTCGGTGCTCCCCGGCGATGCCACGACCGGCGAGGCGCTCATCTCCGACCCCGGCGTGACCATGATCTCGTTCACCGGCTCCTCACGCGCCGGGAAACAGGTCGGTCAGCTCGCGGCGAAGCACCTGAAGCGCGCCCACCTGGAGCTGGGCGGCAACAACGCGCTGATCGTGCTCGACGACGTCGACGTCGAGCGAGCCGTGTCCGTCGGCGCGTTCGGCTCGTTCATGCACCAGGGACAGGTCTGCATGACGACCGGGAAACACCTGGTGGCGCGCGACATCGCCGACACGTACGCAGAGGTCCTCGCGGCGCACGCGGAGCACACCCCCGTCGGCAACCCCGCCACCGAGCAGGTCGCCCTCGGCCCGATCATCGACGAGCAGCAGCGGGATCGCGTGCATCGGATCGTCACCGACACCGTCGGTGCGGGCGCGCGCCTGGCCGCGGGCGGCACGTACGAGGGGCTCTTCTACCGCCCGACGGTCCTCGCCGACGTGCCCACGGATGCGCCGGCGTTCACCGAGGAGATCTTCGGCCCGGTCGCGCCCGTCGTGCCGTTCGACTCCATCGACGAGGCCGTCAAGCTCGCCGCGTCGAGCGAGCACGGGCTGTCGCTGGGGATCCTCACCCGGGACGTCATGAAGGGGCTCGAGATCGCCGAGCGCATACCGACCGGCGTGGTGCACATCAACGACCAGACCGTGTCCGACGAGGTGGTGAACCCGTTCGGCGGGGTGAAGGCGACGGGGAGCTCCTGGATCGGCGGACCCAGGGCGAACATCGAGGCCTTCACCACGACGCAATGGGTCACCGTGCGAGGCGACCTCCCCGAGTACCCGTTCTAGGCGGGCCCTCGGCGAGCGCGATGCGAACGCAGGTCGGTATCGTGGGGGCGGGCCCCGCGGGGCTCCTGCTCTCGCACCTGCTGCACCTGAACGGGATCGACTCCGTCGTGCTGGAGGACCAAACGCGCGATCACGTCGAGCAGCGCGTGCGTGCCGGGGTCCTCGAGCAGGGCACGGTCGACCTGATGCGCGAGACCGGCCTGGCCGACCGGCTCGACCGCGAGGGGCTCGTGCACCACGGCATCGAGCTCCGCTTCGCCGGGGAGGCGCACCGCATCCCGATGACCGACCTCACGGGTCGCTCGATCTACATCTACGGCCAGCAGGAGGTCGTGAAGGACCTCATCGCGGCCCGTGTGGCCGCCGGCGGCTCGATCCTGTTCGAGGTCGAGGACGTCCGGCCCGAGGGCTTCGACGGCGACGAGCCCGTGCTCCGCTTCCGGCGGGACGGCCGGGACTACGAGCTGCGGTGCGACGTGATCGCCGGCTGCGACGGCTCCCACGGCGTGTGCCGCGAGGCCGTCCCGGGCGGTGTGCTACGCACGCTCGAGATCGACTACCCGTTCGCCTGGCTCGGCGTGCTCGCCGCGGTGCCGCCCTCCACCGACGAGCTCATCTACGCGAACCACGAGCGCGGGTTCGCGCTGCACAGCCTGCGCTCACCCGAGATCAGCCGGCTCTATCTGCAGGTCGCGCCCGACGAGGACGTGGCCGACTGGCCGGACGAGCGCGTCTGGGACGAGCTGGGCCGGCGACTGGAGCTGCCCGGGTGGTCGTTGCGGACGGGACCCGTGCTCGAGAAGAGCGTGGCGTACATGCGCAGCTTCGTCGTCGAGCCGATGCAGTACGGACGCATGTACCTGGCCGGCGATGCCGCGCACATCGTCCCGGCGACGGGCGCGAAGGGTCTGAACCTCGCCGTGAACGACGTCCGCGTGCTCTCCGAGGCCCTGTGCCACTGGTTCCGGACCGGCGAGACACGGCTCCTCGACGGGTACTCGGATCGCGTGCTGCAGCGCGTGTGGCGCGCGCAGAACTTCTCCCAGTGGATGAGCGCGATGCTGCATCGGTTCCCCGGCGCGGATCCGTTCACGGACCGGTTGCAGCGCAATCAGCTCGAGTACGTGTGCAGCTCCGTGGCGGCGGCCACCGGCCTGGCCGAGAACTATGTCGGGCTGCCGTTCGACGTGACGGTGGCGGCATGACGGCGGCGCCGACGTGGCGAGCGGAGGTGGTCGGCAGCCTGCTCCGGCCCCCGTACCTGAAGGACGCGTTCGAGCGCGCCGACCGGGGCGAGATCGACGATGTCGAGCTCGCGCGGACGCAGGACCGGGCGGCGCTCGAGGCCGTCGCGCTCCAGGAGGCGTGCGGCGTCGACGTGGTGACCGACGGCGAGGTCCGCCGGCGATTCTGGTTCGACCCGCTCACGGCGAGCCTGTCCGGCTACAACCCCGAGGAGACGGCCCCGGTGCCGTTCACCCGGGGCGGGGAGACCGCGGCCGGACCCCCGCCGAAGCTGCCCGTCGTCACCGAGCGGCTCGGCCTCGCGCGGAACCTCCCGCTCGAGGAGTTCGCGTTCCTGCGCGCCCACACGGAGCGACCGACCAAGGCGACGATCGCCGGGATGACGTACGCGAGCGTGCTGTACGTCCCGGGGATCTCCGAAGCGGCGTATCCGGACCGCGAGGAGTACATGGCGGATGCGTTGCGGCTCATGACCGAGGTGGTTCGCGAAGCCGCGGCGGCCGGCGTCCGGCACGTCCAGCTGGACTCGCCGCGCTACACGCACCTGGTGAGCGAGGAGGGCCGGGCCAACCTGGCGAAGGTCGGCCTCGACCCCTCGACGTGGCTGTCGCAGATGATCGGGTACGACAACGCGCTGATCCGGTCGGTCCCCGAGGTGACGTGGGCCGTGCACCTGTGTCGCGGGAACCACCGCAGCATGTGGTCCGTGGAGGGCGGCTACGACGACATCGCGGAGCAGCTCTTCAACGGCCTCGAGGTCGACCGCATCCTGGCCGAGTACGACTCGCCGAGGTCCGGGACGTTCGAGCCGCTCCGTTTCGTCCCGCCCGAGAAGACGGTCGTGCTCGGCCTGATCACCACCAAGGAGCCCGAGCTCGAGGACGCCGACCAGCTCCGTCGCCGCATCGACGAGGCCTCGGCGTTCGTGTCGCTGGATCGGCTGGCGCTCTCCCCTCAGTGCGGCTTCGCCTCGACCCTGCCGGGCAACCTGGTGACCTTCGACGACCAGCGCGCCAAGCTCGAGCTCCTCGCCGGGGTGGCGCGCCGGGTGTGGGGGTAACCCGGGCTCAGCCCGGTCCGGCGTCCTGGAGCGCCCGGCCCGCGATCCGGAACGCCTCGTTCGCGGCCGGCACGCCGGCGTAGACCGCCGTGTGGAGCAGGACCTCGGCGATCTCCTGCGGCTCGAGCCCGAGCCGGCGCGCCGCTCGGACATGCATCTCGATCTCCTGGTGACATCCGAGCGCGGTGAGGACGGCGAGCGTGATGCACGAGCGCGTCCGGCGGTCGAGCCCGGGCCTGGCCCACACCCCGCCCCAGGCGGATCGGGTCACGTAGTCCTGGAAGGGTGCGCTGAACGCGGTCGTGGACGCGATCGCCGCGTCGACGTGCTCGTCGCCGAGCACCTCGCGTCGCACGCCCATGCCGGTCTCGTACGTCGGATCGATCATCGTGCCTCCTCGCTCGCGAGCAGGTGCTCGCGGATCAGGGCGGTCACCTCCTCGGGACGCTCCACGTTCGCCAGGTGCGCGGCGTCCACCGTGGCGGCGCGGCACCTCGGGATGCCCTCGGCGAGGAGCCGGGCATCGTCCTGCGGCATCGAGGGATCTCGCGCCCCCGACACGACGAGCGTGTCGGCCCGGATGTCGCCGAGAGCCGCGCGCAGGTCCGCGGTCCCGACCGCCTCGCAGCACGCCGCGTAGCCCTCGGGCGGCGTCGCGGCGATCATGTCGCGCATTCTCGTCACGACCGCGGGCTCCCGCCGCGCGAACCCGGGCGTGAACCATCGGCCCACCACCAGGTCGGCCACGGCGCCCGTGCCCTCGGCCCGGACGAGCGCGGCGCGTTCGAACCAGGCCGCGGGCGGAGCGAATCGCGGCGAGGTGCAGCACAGCACGAGGCGATCCACGCGATCGGGCGCGTGCGCCGCCACCCACATCGAGACCATCGCCCCGATCGAGAGCCCGGCGAGGTGCGCGCGCTCGACGCCGAGGCCATCCAGTAGCGCGAGCAGATCCGCGCCGAGGTCCGAGAGGTCGTACGGCGGCGGCGGGACCGGTGACCGGCCGTGCCCGCGCAGGTCGTAGCGAACGACGCGGAAGTCCTCCGCCAACACCGCGACCTGCGGTTCCCACATGTCGAGCGTGCTGCCGAGCGAGTTCGACAGGACCAGGACGGGCCCGCCGGGCGGCCCCTCGACGAGGTGGTGGACCTCGACGCTCACGAGCCGCGGTGTGCCGCGAGCGCCCGGTCGACCAGAGCCTCGGCGCTGCCGAGGTAGCCGGAGGGATCGAGGAGCTCCCCGATCGCGTGCGCCGAGAGCTGCGCCGAGACCTCCGGGCTCCGCTCGAGGACCTCCGCGAACGGCCGCCCCTGCGAGACGGCGAGCGCGCTCGCGTCCTCGACGAGCCGGTGCGCCTCGAGGCGGCCGAGGGCGGGGGCAAGCGCGGACACCACCCGCTCGGCGAGCAGCAGCCCTCCCGTCCGATCGAGGTTCGCGCGCATCGTCGACGCGTCCACCTGTAGGTGCTCGAGGCAGTCCCGGAGCCACGCCGCCGCGGACCCCACCGAGATCAGCAGGGTGCCGAGGGGAAGCCATTCGGCGTGCCACGCGCCCGCCGCGCGCTCGTGCTCCGGCGAGGCGGCCGCCAGGATCGTCGACACGAGCCCCGGCGCCTGCCGGGCGCACGCGATCGCGCTCACCGCGGCGATGGGGTTCCGCTTGTGCGGGAGCGTGGACGATCCGCCCCGGCCCGGCGCGCCCTCGCGCACCTCTCCCACCTCGGTCTGTGCCAGCAGGACGACGTCGCCGGCAGCCTTGCCGATCGCGCCGGCGGCCTCGCCCAGCGCACCGGCGACCTCGGAGACCCGCGTGCGGTCGGTGTGCCAGGGCAGGATCGGGTGCGCCAGCCCCAGCTCGTCGGCGAACGCGGCCGCCACCGCGGGCCCGGACTCACCGAGGGAGGCGAGCGTGCCGGCCGCGCCACCGAGCTGGGCCGCCAGCCGCCGGTCGCGCACCGACGTCAGGCGCTCGGCCGCCTCGTCGAGGGCCACCATCCACCCGGCGGCCTTCAGCCCGAACGTCGTCGGGAGCGCCTGCTGCAGCAGCGTCCGAGCCGCCATCGGCGTGGCGCGATGCCGGTCCGCCTGGTCGGCCGCGGCGTCGGCGGCCGCCCGCAGGTCGTCCAGGAGCGGCTCGAGGCTGCGGCGGACGACCAGCATCGCGGCGGTGTCCATCACGTCCTGGCTCGTCAGGCCCCGATGGACGTGCCGCGCCGCCGAGCCCCCCACGGCCTCGGTCAGCGCGGCGACGAGTGGGACGACCGGGTTGCCGTCGTCCGCGGCCTGCCGGCCGATCGCCCCGACGTCGAACGCCTCGGCGCGGCAGGCCCGGGCGATCGCCTCGGCGTCCTCGGCCGGAGCGAGACCCACCCGCGCCAGGGCCCGGGCGAGCGCCGCCTCGGCGTCGAGCATCGCCTGGAGCCACGCGCGATCGCCGGCCTCGTGGCGAACCCGGCCGCGGGCCAGGACGCCCTCGAACAGGCCGCCCTCAGAGGTCGAAGAAGACGGTCTCACCGTCGCCCTGCAGCCGGATGTCGAACCGGTACCCGTCCTCGCTCCGCCGAGCCAGGAGCGTCTCGCGGCGCGAGGGATCGACGGCGTCCAGGACGGGATCGGACGCGTTCGCCGCCTCCTCGTCCTCGAAGTAGATCCGAGTCGCAGCCCGCTTGAGGAGCCCGCGGGCGAAGACCGAGACGTCGACGTGGGGCGCCTGCACGACGCCGTTCGGTCCCGCCAGCCGGCCGGGCTTCACCGTCAGGATCCCCCACTCGCCCGCCGGGTCGGTCGAGGCCCGCCCGAACCCCCGGAAGGGTCCCGTCGCCGGCGCGTCGGGGAACCGGCCGTCCGCGTCGGCCTGCCACGTCTCGACCATCGCGTCGGGCACGGGTTCGCCGGCGCCGTCAAGGACGCGACCGCGGATCCACAGCGCTCCGGTCGCGCCCTCCGCGACGACGTGGGGACCTGCCGGCCACGGCAGGCCGATGGCGAAGAAGGGCCCCACCGTCTGCGACGGCGTGCGCCCCGCGCTCAACCGTCGCCGTCCCGCTCGAAGGGGGTCGAGGCTCGGCCCCCCACGACGATGTCGAACTCGAAGCCCAGCGCCCACTCCGGGACCGTCTCGGACAGGTCGAACCGAGAGATCAGCCGGCTTCGCGCCGCGGGGTCCGGGATCGAGTTGAAGATCGGGTCCTGCCCGAAGAGCGGATCGTCCGGGAAGTACATCTGCGTGACGAGGCGCTGCGTGAAGTTGCGCCCGAACACGGAGAAGTGCACGTGGGCCGGCCGCCAGGCGTTCGCGTGGTTGCGCCACGGGTACGCCCCCGGCCTGATCGTCACGAACCGGAACCGGCCCTCGTCGTCCGTGACGCATCGGCCCGCTCCCGTGAAGTTCGGATCGAGCGGTGCCGGGTGGTTGTCGCCGTCGTGGCGGTACCGCCCGGCCGCGTTCGCCTGCCACACCTCCACGAGCGACCGGCGGATGGGCCGCCCGTCCGGACCCAGGAGCGTGCCGTGCACGATGATCCGCTGCCCCTGGGGCTCGCCCCCATGCCCGGCCGTGAGGTCGTGGTCGAGCTCGCCGACCCGGTCGTATCCGAGGAGCGGACCGCCCAGCGCCGCGAGATGGTCGGGCATGGCAACCAGCGGCCGCAGCGGGGCCCGCAGCCGAGTCGCCACGTAGTCGGGGTACAGGTACGGGGGATCGACGTCGGCGACGTCGGCCGCCTCGATCGCTCGAGCGGCGGGCTCTGGCGGCATGAGCGAAGCCCTCCTTCACAGCGGAGCGCACGTTCGCGAGCCTACAGGGGCTCCGATGTCCGCGGAACGTAGAGGGCGGCATGTTCGTCTGTCAAGCGGATGTTCGCGTGGCGGACGCCACGGCCCACCGGCCGGGCAGGCCGAACCGGGCCCTCGTCCGTAGTACGGGAGCGGCGCAGCCGGGCGCCGCCGGCCGGTACAGCCGGATCGCGGGTCAAACCGCTCGACGAGGAGGTTCCATGCGCAGACGCGTCCTCTCGCTGCTCTCGGTCCTGTGTCTCCTGGCGCTCGCGACGCTCGGATCCACCGCCGCCGCAAGCTCGCGGCACGACCCGTCGGCCGCCCGGCACCGGCGCGGCTACCGCGTCTCGGACCTCGTCTCCGACGTGGCCGGCGAGGCCCGCCACCTCGACCCCGATCTCGTGAACGCCTGGGGGCTCGCCGCGGGGCCCACCTCGCCGTGGTGGGTGTCCGACAACCACGCGGACGTCTCGACGATCTACGACGGCGCGGGCACCGTCTCGGACCTCGTGGTCGGGGTGGACGGCGGCGTCACCGGGCTGGTCTTCAACGGCGGGACCGACTTCGTGGTCGAGAACGGCATCTACTCGGGACCCTCGATCTTCCTGTTCGACACCGAGGCCGGGACGATCGTCGGCTGGAACCCGGGCGTTCCACCACCCTCGCCCTCGACGTCGAGCTTCGTCGTGGCGGACCGTTCGAACGTCGGCGCGATCTACAAGGGCCTCGCCATCGCCTCGACGGCGGACGGTGACTTCCTGTATGCGGCCGACTTCCACAACGCGCGGGTCGACATGTTCGACGGCGACTTCACCCTCGTCAGCGACGACACCACGTTCGTCGATCCCGACATCCCCGACGGCTTCGCCCCCTTCGGCATCCAGAACATCGACGGGACGATCTTCGTCGCGTACGCCAAGCAGGACGCCGCCGCGGAGGACGAGGAGGCGGGCGCTGGACTCGGCTACGTCGACATGTTCGGCACCGACGGGGCGTTCCTGGGACGTGTCGCGTCGCAGGGCACCCTGAACGCGCCGTGGGGGCTGGCCATGGCGCCGGCCGACTTCGGCCGTTTCAGCGGCGACCTGCTCGTGGGCAACTTCGGCGACGGACGGATCCACGCCTATCGTGCCGCGGCCGGCGGGGCGTTCATGCACGCCGGAGCGCTTCGGGCCCGCAACGGGCACCCGGTCACGATCGACGGGCTGTGGGCGCTCGAGTTCGGCACGGGCGACGTGGCCGGTCCGACGAACGCTCTGTACTTCACCGCGGGGCCCCAAAACGAGACGCACGGACTGTTCGGCAAGATCGTCGCGGTCCCGCGCTCCTGAGGACGCGCCGGGGGGACACGCCCGGTGCGGCGTGTCCCCCACGCGTTCGGGCTCTTCGGGAAGATCGAGGCCGCGGCTTGAGACGTTCGGGAGAGCGGAGCTCGCGGCGCGCGAGGCGGGTTCGCCCGCTTCCGGGAGCCCCGCTCACCCGCCCGCGTTCCCGGCCGGCGCCTCGGGCGCTACACCCACAGGAGGGCGACGGAGGCCACGAGGAGAACGGCGAGCGCGACGCTCACACCTCGACGCCTCCGTTCGTCCTCGATCACACGGCCGAGGGCGGCCCCGCCCGCCGCCCAGATCGAGGCCGACACGAGGACGACCACCATGAGCGTGCCGGTGAGCAGGATGACGCCGACGAGCCGAGGCAGCGCACGCGGCAGGAACGTGCCAACCGCGGCGACGGCGAAGATCCACGCCTTCGGGTTGACCCACTGGAACACGACGGCCCGCGGCACGGTGAGCGGGCGGGACACGTTCGCCCGTCCCACGGCGCCGCTCTCCAGGACCAGGTACGCCACGTACAGCAGATAGGCAGAGCCCACGACCTTGAGGACGAGCTCGGCCGCGGGCACGGCGTCGAGGAGGACGCCGATGCCGGTCGCCACGCCGATCACGAGCCCGCCGATCCCGAGCGCCGTCCCCACGACGTGCGGCATCGTCCGGCCGAACCCGAACCGGAGTCCCGAGGCCCACAGCACCGCGTTGTTCGGGCCGGGCGACACCGAGCCCACGAAGGCGAAGCCCACGAGCGCCGCGAGCTCGCTCACCATCGGGGGCGGGATCGACGTGCCATCGCCACCATCAAAGGACGGGCGGCCCGGGGCGGTCTTGTACGATCCTCGCGTGGTGGCCGCCCCCCGCGAGTGGGTCCACGCATGGAAGCCGGCGGTCCCCGGCATCCAGGAGGTGTTCCACGCGCGGTTCGTCGATCACGCCTATCCCCCGCACACGCACGACGCCTGGACCGTGTTCATCGTCGACGAGGGTGCGATCCGCTACGACCTCGAGACTCGGCACCGGGGGGCGGCGGGACCGCGCGTGACGCTCCTGCCGCCGAACGTCGTGCACGACGGGCGACCGGCCGGCACCGCCGGGTTCCGCAAGCGCGTGCTGTACGTGGGGACCGACGTCCTCGGGGAAGAGCTGGTCGGCCCGGCCGTGGACGATCCCGACCTCGAGGACCGCGCGCTCCTTCGATGGATCCGGGCCCTCCACCGCGCGTTGCGGGACCCCAAGGACGCGTTCCGGGCCGAGGCGACGCTCGCCCTCGTGGCCGGGCGGATCCAGGCGCATCTCGGCAAGCCCGGCGCGACGTCGTTCGAGCGGTCCGAGGACGAGATCGCGACCGACCTCAGGGATCTCCTCGACGAGCACCGCTTCGAGCCGCTGACGCTGGCCGAGGCGGGGCGGATCCTGCACGTCTCGCCGGCGCATCTGGTGCGGTGCTTCACCCGAGCGTTCGGCATCGCGCCGCACCGCTACATGGTGGCGCGCCGCATCGAGGCCGCGCGGCGGCGCCTCCTCGAGGGCGAGCCCGTGGCGGAGGTCGCGGCGAGCGTGGGATTCCACGACCAGGCGCACCTCACGCGGCACTTCCGCCGCCACGTGGGGACCACGCCCGGTCGGTACCCGTCCAGGCCCGCGTGACCGGGAGCCGGGGCGTCGCGATGACCTCGGAACGAGCCCGCGTCGCGCGCGAGCTCGCGCTCGGCGGCTGCGTCGCCGCGACCGAGGAGGCCGACGCGCTGCTCCGGGCATCGGGTGAGGGCGTCGGTCCGATCGAGGAGCTCGTCGCCCGGAGGCTCCGTGGGGAGCCGCTGGCGTGGATCACCGGATGGGTTCGGTTCTGCGACCTCGCGATCCGCGTCGATCCCGGGGTGTTCGTGCCGAGACCGCACTCGGAGACGTTGGCTCGCCGGGCGGCGTCGCTGCTCCCGGCCGCCGGGATCGCCGTCGACCTGTGCACCGGTAGCGGCGCCGTGGCCGCCGTCCTGCGCTCGGCGCGACCGCGGTCAACGGTGGCCGGCACCGACGTCGATCCCGTCGCGGTCGCCTGTGCGGGCCGCAACGGCGTGCGCGCGCTCCTCGGCGATCTCGACGCGCCGTTGCCGCGGTCATGGCGGGGGCGGATCGACGTCGTGACCGCCGTGGCCCCCTACGTACCCACGGAGGAGCTCCACCTGCTCCCCCGGGACGTGCTCGCCCACGAACCCCGGCACGCGCTCGACGGCGGGCCGGGCGGGACGGCGATGCTCGCGCGGGCCGTCGATGCCGCGGCTCGATGGCTACGCCCCGGCGGCACCATGATCCTGGAGATCGGCGGCGATCAGGCAGAGGCGCTGAAGGTGCGCATGCAGGAGATCGGGCTCTCCGAGATCCGCGTGCACCGCGACGACGACGGGCGGGATCTCGCGATGGAGGCACTCCGTCCCGCCGCGTTCACGAGGGGACGGTGACCGCGCAAGGGCTCGGTCCCGTCGGTGGGGCGGCCGGATGACCGCGTCCCACCGACGGGACCGTCGCCGGTCGAGCGCTACGGGGCGATCACGTTCAATGCGGCGGCGGGCTGCGCCAGCGGCTCGGGCTCTCCCAGGAACCGGGACGCGAGGTAGGGACTGAGATACGGCATGCGCGGGTCGACGATCCGCCCGTTCACCTCCTGGAGCCCGAGCGAGGCCAGGTACGACTCGCGCAGGCCCGGGAACTGCGCGAACAGCAGGTCCTGCGTCCCGCCGGATCCGACCAGGTAGGCGGGGTTCGCGACGAAGAGCCGACCGAGCGGACCGAGCATGGTCGGGTTGTTCCGGAAGTACGCGAGGTAGGGGCTGGGCTCATGCTCCCCTCCCGCCGCGTTGCCGGCGAGGACGTCGCGGGCCACGTCCGTGAACAGCGCCGCGCGCAGCTCCTGCCGGGTGACTCCGGCTGCGTACGCCTGCTCGGCCGCCGCCTGGAGCTGCCCCAGTGGCACGTCGGCCACGGCCAGAGATCCGAACTCCACCTGCCCGTCCCACCATCGCCCGTACGCCCTCATCTGTGCCTGCGACACCTCCGGGCGATCCGGCGCCGCGGCCTGGTCGAGCGCCGCCCCCCACGCCGGGGCGGCCTGCATGACCGTGAGCCCGAGGAACGCCAGCACCACCGCGCCGGCGATGCGTCGGGAGACTCCGGTCTTCGGACCCGATGCCTCGTTCGATCTCTGCATCTCCTTCTCCTTTCTGTTCACGGCGATCCGTTCGGCGCCGGCCCCGTGCTGACGTGGAGCTCGACGCTCGCCCCGGCCGTCACCTCGACGCCCGCCGCGGGCTGCTGGGAGGTGACCAGCCCCGCCGGGACCTCCTCCGACGGCTCGAGGGTGACGGTCACGGCCAGTCCGAGGTCGGCCAGGATCGCCCGGGCCTCGGCCGGCGACAGGCCGGCGACGTTGGGCACCAGGGTCACGACCGGCTGCGCGGTCGCGCCTCCCGGCGGCTCCGGGTCGGGGAAGGCGTTGGCCCGGATGAACGGGGTGCAGGTCACCGTCGCCTCCGCCGCGTCCCCGATCGTGGAATCGTCCTCGAGGGGCACCTCGCCCACCTCGCCCACCGCGGCGCCCGCGAAGGACGCGCTGCCGAGGAGCCGGCCGTTCGCGCTCCACACGGCCGCCGTGCACGCCTGCGCGCCGAGCTGCAGGCCCTCGGGGACCTCGGGCACCTCCACGTCGTACCGGATCGACAGGTGATCGCCGGCGTCCACGATGCGCGCGTTGGCGATCGCCACCGCGACCGGGGCGTCGAGACGTCCGGGCTCGCACGAGCCCGTGGCCGTCGCCCCCTCGATCGGGGCATCGACCGGCGCGACCATGGGGCCCGACCGGCCCTGGGACAGCGCGGTGAGCTCGAACGAGAGCGAGCCGATCTGCGAACCCGACGCGGCGAAGACCCTGAGCTCGCACGGATGCACCCCCGGGTACGCCGCGGTGGACCATCGGGGGATGAAGGTCACGTCGGCCCGGGTCGGGTCGGCCTCCCCGGTCGCGGGATCGAGGTGGGGCGCCACCTGGAACTCGGACAGCACGTACGTCTGCGATCCGGTCGAGCCGGGCGTTCCCTCCCCCGGCTGGAGCGCGGTCCACGCGAACCAGCCCGCCGCCGCGAACAGGCCGAGCGCGACGAACCCCGCGGACAGCTGCCGGGTCCGGCGTCGGCGCTCGACGCGACGCTCCACCGATCGTTGGTCCCCGCGCGGCTCGAACGAGCCGACCGCCTCCTTCAGCAGATCCTGGACGTCAGGCATCGTCGTCACCCCCATAGCGTTCGCGCAGGCTGAGACGGGCGCGGTGGAGCCGCCCCCGGACCGACGCCGCCTCGATCCCGAGGATCCTGCCGGCCTCCTCGGCCGAGTATCCGAGCCACTCGACGAGCACGAGCGCCTCACGCTGGGCTCGAGGGATCGAGCGGATGGCCCGGAGCAGGTCGAGGCGGCGATCGGTGGCCTCCGTCTCCTCGGAGGGCTCGCGCAGCACCTGCCGGCGCGCGGCCATGGCCAACCGCCGCACCGCATTCCGATGCAGGTTCAGGGCCGTCCGGTAGAGGTACCCCTCGGGGTCCTCCATCGCCGAGACCCGGTCCCACCGCTCGAGGACCCTGGCCATGGCCTCCTGGGCCAGGTCCTCGCCCTCGGCCGCGCTCCCCGTGAGCAGCAGGCACGCCCGCGCCAGGCGTCGGTACCGCTCCGCGAAGAAGTCGCCGAAGGCCGGTGCCTCACTGGTCATGGGCAGAGTCTGCAGGGCCTGCACGACTCATGAACACACTGGGCGGCCGTTCCGTTCGGGTCGCCCCCGGAACGGTCGGCCCGCCCGCGCAGGATCAGCCGGCGGGCCGCTCCCGCCGGGAGGCCAGGGTGGCGCCGGCGATGACGAGCGCCACGCCCACGATGGAGGACGGATGCAGCGCCTCGTCCCGGAACACCACCCCCAGGACCATCGCCACGACCGGGATCAGGTAGGTGGCGAACGACGCCCGTGACGACCCGACCCGTGAGACCAGACGGCCCATGAGGACGAAGGCGAAGCCGGTTCCCACCATCCCGAGCGCCGAGACCGCCAGCAGCGACCTCCACGCGAAACCCGATCCGGCGAGGCCGACGAGTCCCAGCGGAGCCGTCCACAGGGACGCCAGCGCGAGCATCCGCGCCATCACCGGCAGTGATCCGTACCGCTGTGTCAGCGGGGTCGCGATGTTGATGGCCAGCCCGTAGCAGACCGTCGCCGCCAGGACCAGCCCGACGCCGAGCGCCTCGCTCGAACCCTCTCCGGCCGACGGGACCGCGATGGTGGCGACGCCGGCGAAGCCGACGATCAGCCCCAGGGCCTGGGTCCGACCCGGGAGCCGCCGCAGCATGAGCGAGCCGATCGTCACCGCGAAGATGGGCAGGGCACCGTTCAGCAGGCCGGTCAGGCCCGAGGAGATCGATTGTTCGGCGATCGGGAAGAGCGTGAAGGGGATCGCGACCCACAGGGCAGACAGGGCAACGAGGCGTGCGGCGTCCTCCCGCCGCACCCGCCTCCGGCTCGCCGGCACGAGCCACAGCACCCCGGCGCCGAACAGGATCCGCAGCCAGGTGACGAGGCCCGGCTCGAACGCGTCCAGCCCGATCGCGATGAGCAGGAACGACGATCCCCAGATCCCTCCGATCGACAGGAAGATCGCCCAATCGAGCCGGGTGAACGAGCCGAGGTGGGTCCCCGCGCTCGTCGTGAGCAGCCGGCGTGTGCCGGCGGTCTCGTCCGCCGCGAGCTCTCGACGTCCCGTGATCCCCTCACCCCCAGGCCCGACTCGACCGCACAACGATCGATCCCCGGCGTTCGTGAGACGGGCTCAGCCCGACTCGCGCGATCGCTCCTCGCCGGCCTCGACGACGAGCTCGGGTGCGGATCCGGGCTCGATCGACCCGAACTCCGTGAGCAGCTCGTCGCCCACCTCCATCGCCCCGACGTGCGCCGTCTCTCGCAGCTCCTTCTCGGGCAGGAGCCACGTGACCAGGAAGGCCGCGATCGCCAGGGGCACCGCGGCCAGGAAGACCACGTGGATCGATCGCGCCAGCGCGAGGAGGACCGACTCGCGGATCGGAGGAGGAAGCGCGCGGATCGCCTGCGGGCTGCCCTGCAGCTGATCGGCGTTCACGGGCCCCGTGCCGCCGGGGAGCAGCCGCGCCAGGTTGAACGCGAGCCGGTTGTTGAAGATCGCCCCGTAGATGGCCACGCCGAAGGCGCCGCCCATGGAGCGGGTGAAGGTCTCGGTCGCGGTGGCCGTGCCGAGGTCGCTGTGCGGCACGCTGTTCTGCACGGCAAGCACCATGACCTGGATGATCATGCCCATGCCGAGGCCGAGCACCACCATGTACAGGGACGAGGTGACCCGTGACGTCCCGACCCCCATGGTGGACATGAGGTACATCCCCACGGCGATCGTGGCCGTGCCGACGATCGGGAACCGCTTGTAGCGGCCCGTCCTCGTGATCATGCGCCCGGAGGCGATCGAGGAGAACATCAGCCCCGCCATGAGCGGCAGGATCAGCAGCCCGGAGTTCTCGGCGCTCGCGCCGCCGACGGTCTGCAGGTACAGGGGGAGGAAGATGATGGCGCCGAACATGGCGAACCCGACGAGGAACTCCAGGCCGCTCGCCACCGAGAACACCGGATCCCGCCACAGGCGGAGCGGGATCACCGGCTCGGCGGCGCGCCCCTCCTGCAGGACGAACAGGACGAGAAGCACCACGCCGGCGATCGCCAAGCCCACGATCGTCGGCGAGCCCCACGGGTACTGGGTGCCACCCCACACGGTGACGAGCAGGAGACAGGTGGCGCTCCCCATCACGAGGGCCGCCCCCAGGTAGTCGATCGCGTGCTGGACGCGGCGGAAGTTCACGTTCAGCGCGGAGGACGTGACCACGAGCGCGAGCGCACCGACGGGAACGTTCACGTAGAAGACCCATCGCCAGGTGAGATGGTCGACGAACCACCCGCCGAGCAGTGGCCCGACCACGCTCGCGAACGCGAACACCGCGCCGAGGTATCCCTGGTACTTGCCGCGCTCGCGCGGTGAGACGACGTCGCCGATGATGGCCTGCGCCATCGAGATCAGACCCCCGCCCCCCACGCCCTGCAGCGCACGGAACAGGACGAGCTCGAGCATGTTCTCCGACAGCCCGGCGAGGGCGGAGCCGGCGACGAAGATGACGATGGCGGCCTGGAACACGATCTTGCGGCCGAGCAGGTCGCTCACCTTGCCGTACAGAGGCACCGAGACCGTCGACGTCAACAGGTACGCGGTGACCACCCACGACAGGTGGTTGAGCCCGCCGAGGTCGCCGACGATCGTCGGGAGGGCGGTGGCCACGATGGTCTGGTCGAGCGCCGCGACGAGCAGCCCGGCCATAAGGCCGCTGAACACGATGAGGATCTCTCGATGCGAGAGCGCGCTGCCGCCCGACGTCGTGTCGCTCACGGTCCCGATCCCTCCTCACCGCGGACCCGTCGAGACTCTCACGACCGGGTCGAGCGTGACATGCTACGGTCGTCTCGACGCGTTCCGAGTGGCTTCCCGGCGGGTCGATCTTCTCGACCCGGCCCGGCGACACGGTGAACGTAGCCGCCGAACAGAGACCTCCCTGGTGGGCGATCGGGAGCGGCGAAGGCGATGGCGCGAGGAGGCGACCCTCCGAAGCCGCATCGTGGAATCGGCTCGGGAACGATGATCCCCCACGTCCGGATCCGTCTCCATGGCTATCGCAGCATCGTGGCGGGCCCGTCCGGCGCGGCGGAGGAGGGAGGCAGCATGAGTTCCTGGCCGAATGGGATCGATGCCATCACGTTGTTCGTCGGGGATCTGGTTGCGGCGAAGGACTTCTACCAGAGGGTGTTCGGCCTGCCGGTGTTCTTCGAAGACGACGACTCGGCGGTCTTCAACTTCGGGAACACCGTCGTGAACCTGCTGAAAGAGGCGGCGGCGACCGAGCTGATCGAAACCCGCAGTCGTGGCACCTCACGACGCGGGATCCCGGCTCCAGTTCACGATCGAGGTGGACGACGTGGACGTGATGTGCGAGCGCCTGGCCTCGCACGGCGTGCGGTTGCTGAATGGCCCGATGGATCGCCCTTGGGGGTTTGCACCGCCAGCTTCATGGACCCGGGCGGTCACATCTGGGAGATCGCGCACCGACTGACCTGATTCCACCCGACGAGCCATTCCGGCTCTGACCTGCGGTTTCTCTTGGTGGGCGCTAGAGGATTTGAACCTCTGGCCTCTTCCGCGTCAAGGAAGCGCTCTACCCCTGAGCTAAGCGCCCGCAGCCCGGCATGGTACCGGGTCTCGAGGCGGGGACCGGAATTGAACCGGTGTACAGGGTTTTGCAGACCCTTGCCTAACCACTCGGCCACCCCGCCGGTGAGCCCGTTGTCGGGCCGGCGGACAGTCTACTTGCAGATGCGACACGGGCCGGTCCTCGAAGGCCCGGTCAGTGGGCCCCGACGAGCGTCCTCCACGCGTCCAGCCGGTCGCCGGCCACGGTCACGAGCCGGCGCTTCTTGAGGTTCTCGCGCATGATCCACCGGACGTCCGGGTCCTCCGAGCGCATCCAGGGATCGAGCCGGGCGCTCCCCTCCTCCGGCAGCGACGCCACCGCGACGCTCCAGCAGTAGCCGAGGGCCTGCCGAAGGACGCGGACGTCGTCGGCTCGCCGATCGGGCGCCTTGGTCACGGATCGCGTGATCCGGTCGAGGAGGTCGAGCACCCGACGGACGGCGCGCGGGTCCCCGAGCAGGTCGGGCTCGCACACGCCGGCGACCACGGCCCGCCGCTCGAGCGGGCTCCCGGAGCTCCATCGCCGCATCTCGACGAGCATGGCCGGCAGGTCCGCCCTCCCCCACCGCTGCAGCCCCATCGCCACGGCCTCGCGGACGCGCCACCGGGGGTCCTCGGCGAATGCTCGGATCTCGAGGACGAGGTCCGTCCGGCCGTCCGCCACGAGCCGTCCGAACCCCACCACGCCGCACACGGCCAGGAACCCGTCCGGGGTGTTCTCGGGGGCCCGGTCCGGCCCCCACGCGACGAGCCGACGGAACAGCCGCTCGTCGCCCTCGTCCGCGACGGCCTGCACCAGCTCGAGGTTGCCTCGCGGACCCGGCAGGTTGGAGTGCTTTCGGATGAACGCCTCGGGGTCCTTCGACTTGCGGAACGCGAGCCGGAGCCCTTCGACCTTGTTCATGCGGGCTTGATCGTAGACGCAGCCGCGCCGGACGGCCGCCGCTCAGGACGGCAGGATCACCTCTCCCGTGGCCCGGTCGATCGCCACCTCGACGGGGGGAAGGGGGCTCGGCGCGGGCCCACCGACCACCCGGGCGCCGTCCGTGGGATCGAACTCGGCGCCGTGGCACGGGCAGTACAGGAGCTCGGCCGAGCGGTCGTAGCCGACCAGGCAGCCGGCATGGGTGCAGGTGCGGCTGTAGGCCACGACCTGGTTCTGGCCGATCCGGATGAGCGCCGCGGGGCCGACGCCGGGCGCATCGAATCCGACGGCGTCGCCCACGGAGAGCTGGTCGAGGGAGGCGATGGGTGTCCCGCTCCCGGACGCACTCGTGCCCGTCGAACCCGTGGAACCGGTGGTCCCCCTCGCGCCGGTCGTCCCCGTGGCGCCGCCCCCGCCCTCGGTCGTCCCGGTCGTGCCGAGGGCGCGACGGGTGGCCGGGGAGGCGGGTCCGGCGATGGCGGTCGCGAGCGCCGCGGCCGCGAGCGTCCCCCCGGCCAGGGCGCCGCCACGCAGGAGCTGGCGGCGCGTGATCTGGCCGGGCGGGGCAGGACGGTTCTTCCGGCCGACCGCGACCGCCGCTCGCCGGCGCCGCTCGATCTCGAGGAGCCCGACGAGGTAGGCGAGCCAGCCCACTGCGTACATCGAGTCCGAGCCCAGGAAGTACGGGTGGACGTGCCACGTCGCCGAGAGCGTGAGCGAGAGGTTCACCAGGAACCCGCCGGCGGCGGCGAGCGTCGGCGCCACGCCGGCCAGCGTGCCCAGTCCGATGGCCGCCTCGGTCAGCGCGATCCCCACCCCCACCAGGACCGGGGCGTGGTCCAGCATCCGAAGGATCGGCGCGATCGGGCTGCCCTGCTCGAACGATCGCAGCTGGTGGCCGATGTAGTCGAGCGACCCGGCGTGCAGGAAGTTCGGGTCGGCGAGCTTCTGCAAGCCGGCGTAGAGGAACGTGACGCCGAGGAAGGCGCGGAGGACCCGCATCGACCAGGGCTGGGCGCGCCAGCTCTCCCGGATCCGCCCCGTCGGGGCGGACCGGTGTCCTGGAGGCGACGGCATGGACGACGCGCCGCGCCGGGTCGTGGCTCCCATCGCCGGGACTATCCCTGCGCCGTCTTCGAGACCGGTTGGAGAAACCTGGGAAGACGGTGAGAGTCCGGGAGTCGGTCGACGGCTAGCCCAGGCCTCGGACCGCCCAGGCCCGAGCGGACACCGAGAAGGGGGGCGCCGGAAGCCTCTCGCGACAGCGCTCGCGCAGCCGGGCCACCGCCTGCGGTTCGAGACTCGCCACGTGATCCCCGGCGGGCCCCACGCCGAGGGTGAACGGCTCCCACCAGTCCTCGAAGGTCGGATGCTCGACGGTCACCACCAGCGTGTCCCCCTCGATCTCCCGCAGTTCGGCGGCCTCGAAGAGCTCCTCGAGATGCCCACGGCGGACCCCCGCGAGGTGCGACTCGTCCTCGACCCCCGGGTCGAGCTCGCGCGCCGCCTCCCAGAACGGCCCGAGCGCGCCCCGATCGCCCGCCAGGTCCCACACGCATGCCGACACGACACCGCCCTCGCGGGTGACGCGTGCCATCTCCCGAAGCCCGGCGACCGGATCCGCCATGAAGTGCACGACGAGCTGCGCCATGACGACATCGAAGGCCCCGTCCTCGAACGGGAGCCGCTCCGCCGCGGCGCGTCGCACGGCCACCTCCGGGTGGCGCTCCAGCACGGCCGACACGAACGACGCGGAGGGGTCGACGGCCGTGACCGCGGCCGGTCCGAGGCGCCTAACCAGCTCGCTCGTCAGCGCCCCGGGGCCGGAGCCGACGTCGAGGACGCCCTGGCCGGAGGCGACCCCCGCGAAGTCGGCGAACGAAGCGGCGAGCGGGACCGAGTACCGGCCCATGAACCGGTCGTACTCGTCGGCGTCAACGGCGAAGGTCACGGGCGGAATCTACGCGCTCCGCGGATCCCGGTTGTACAGCTTCAGCGCCCACCGGTACCCCACGAACCCGATGAGCGCGCACCAGGCGACGGCGAGCGGGGCGCTGCCGCCGATCGGGGTTCCCATGAGCAGCCCTCGCAGCGTCTCCATGACGGGCGTGAACGGCTGGTATTCGGCGAACCACCGGAGCCCGACGGGCATGGAGTCGGTGGGGACGAAGCCGCTGCCGAGGAACGGCAGGAGCATCAACGGCATCGGGAGGTTGCTCGCGCTCTCCACGCTCTTGCCAAACAGACCGAGCGCGACCGAGAGCCACGTGATCGCCAAGGTGGCCATCAGGAGCACGCCCGCCGCCGCGACCCACTCGATGATGCCGGCGTCGGGCCGGAAGCCGATCGCGAGGGCGACGACGACGACGACGACCAGCCCGAGCATCGTCTGGATCGTGCTGGAGAAGACATGGCCGGCCAGCACCGAGGCCCGAGCGATCCCCATCGTCCGGAATCGGGCGATGATGCCCTCGGTCATGTCCATCGACACCGCGATCGCCGTCCCTTGCGCCACGCCCGCTACCCCCATCAGGACGATCCCGGGGGTCACGTAGTCGACGTACGCGCCGCCGTCGCCGGACCCGGCGCCGAGCCCCGCGCCGAGCGTCCGGCCGAACACGTAGACGAACATCAGCAGCAGGATGACGGGGAGCCCGACGACCAGCAGCGTCACGGACGGGTAGCGCATCGCGTGACGGAGATTGCGCCGAAGCATCGTGGCAGAGTCCCGGATCGCGTAGGCGTGTGTGCTCATCACCGTGCGTCCCCTTCCATCTCGGCGTGGCCGGTGAGCGCGAGGAAGACGTCGTCGAGATCCGGCGTGTGGAGCGTGAGCCGTTCGACCTCCACCGACGCCTCGGCCACCCGGTCGAGCAGGGCGCGCAGCGAGCCCACTCCGCCGTCGCTGGGGATCTGCAGCGCGAGCGCGTCGTCGTCGCGGAGCGACCCGGGGAGGACGCGCGCTGCCGCGTCGAGCGCGCGCAGATCCCGGAACTGCAGACGGACGTGGCCACCCGGAACCATTCGCTTCAGCTCGTCGGGCGTGCCCTCCGCGATCAGCCGCCCGTGGTCGAGTACGGCGACGCGGTCGGCGAGGTGGTCCGCCTCCTCCAGGTAGTGCGTCGTGAGGAAGATCGTGACCCCGCTCGCCACGAGGTCGCGGATCGTCCCCCAGACGGTACGCCGGCTGCGAGGGTCCAGGCCCGTCGTGGGCTCGTCGAGGAACATGATCCGAGGGTCCCCCACCAGCGTCATGGCGATGTCGAGCCGCCGCCGCATGCCGCCCGAGTACGTGACCACGGGCTTCCCGGCCGCCTCGACCAGCTCGAATCGCTCGAGGAGCTCGGCGGCGAGCCGTCTGCCCTCGGTCCGATCGAGGTGGCACAGATCGACCATGAGCAGCAGGTTCTCCTCGCCGGTGAGCAGCCCATCCACCGCGACGGACTGCCCAGTGACGCCGATCACCTTGCGCACGGCATCGGCCTCGCCCGCAAGATCGTGGCCCGCGACGCGAACCCGACCGGCGTCGGCGCGGATCATCGTGGACAGGATCTGGACGGTCGTCGTCTTGCCCGCGCCGTTGGGTCCGAGCAACGCGAAGATCGAGCCTGCGTCGACACTCAGGTCGATGCCGTCCAGCGCCACGGTGTCGCCGAACGACTTGCGCAGGCCGGACGCCTCGAGCGCCCGCGGGACTGTGGTGGTCGTGGTCATCCCTCGTCCTTTCCCTTTCCGGCGTGGCTCGCGAAGGAGCGGTGGATCGTGATGTCGCCCAGGGAGGTGCGCGCGTGGACCTCGACCGCCTCCTGGGTGGGTTCGGGACGCTCGGAGTCCTCGAGATCGCTCTGGACGTTGCCGAACTTCGTGTCGAGATCCAGCCAGGCCGCGGCGCCGTCTCGGACACCGACCTCGATCGCGCCGAGCGCGCTCTGCGCGACGACCGCGCCTCGTGCGACCTCGCCGAGGCGGACTCGGCCGTTGGCGGTCTTCGCGGCGACCGATGCGTGCGCTAGGTCGACGGAGATCGTGCCGTTGGCCGCGTTCACGCGCACGTCCCCCGTGACCTCGCCGATCCAGGTGTCGCCGTTGGAGTTCTTGACGACCGCGGGACCCTCGATGCGGCCGATCGCCACGGCTCCGGAACCTGCGGTGACCTCGCCCTTGCCGACGATCTCATCCACCGTGACGTCGCCGAATCCTGTCTTGAGTTCCACCGGACCCGCGCGGTCGAGCTGGATGTCGCCGCCGCCGGACCGGTATCGGCATTCACCGATGCGACCGCTGCAGCGCAAGGCCGCCAGGCCCGACTCACCCGACACCCGCGATCCCGTGGGCAGGTCGATCCGCACGTCGATCGACTCGCCGCCCCCCCACGGGGTCCACTGCCGCCACCCCTTCGGCGCCTTGACCAGCAACCTCCCGCTCACGTACTCGACGCGGGTCTGCTCGGCGGCCGACACGTCGCCCTTCTTGGCGGGATCGCTCGGGCGCACCTCCACGACCGTGTCGACGCGGTCGCTCGCCGCGATCTGGATGTCGCCGACGCCGAGCTCCAAGGTGATGGAGATGGGGTCGGGGGTGTCGAAGGTCGGCATGACACTTCCTCCTGGGGATCGGCGGGTCGTCTCACCGTCCGGCGTCGAGCGAGGCATCGGCTGGTTCCCGGATTCAGCGCGCCCAGCCCGTGTATCGCTGAGCGCCGTACGAGGACCGCCGTTCGCGTCGACGGGCCGGATCGTTTCGTTCCAGTGCGGCGGCGACCGCTCGGACGAGCCAGGCGTTGACCGAGAGCCCGTCGTCGTCGGCCGCACGCTCGGCCCTGGCCTTCAGGTGATCGGGCAGTCGAAGGTTGATGCGCGCCATCGTGCCCGAGTCGCCCTCGGTGGGACCGAGCGGCGGGATGCCCGTCGCCGGCCGGCCACTCGCCGAGCCGTCGCCCACGGTCTGATCCTCCGCGGACGGATCGGCCGGCGGGGGCGTCACCACGAACTCGGGGTCACGCCCCCGCAAACGCACCTCGACCGAGCCCGGCGCGAGCTCCACGGTGATCTCGTCTGCCGCCGCCGCCAGCGCGTCCTGCAGCGTGAGGCGGATCGCCGCGTCCAGAGGTGCGACGAGGCGCCGAGCCAGCTCCCGAGCGTTCTCGTCCCCCGCCCCGGCGGCCACCTCGAGCTGCTGCTGGATGCTCTCGACGTACCGTTGGAGATTCATGGCGCCATGATGACATCATTGCTGGCGCCATGTCAACCTCATATGGCGCCATCATGGTGCCAATCCGGCGGGAGAGGCGCACCGCCGGGCCGGGTCGTGCCGACCAGCTCAACCCTCGATCCGACATGAGAGGGATGCGGGCCGGCGAGCCGGATCGGGGATGATGAGCGCATGCCGCGCCCACTGACCGAGCGATCGCTCCTGCGCGCCACCCGGGCGTTGGCGGCGGGCGACCCCGCCCTGGCGGGATCCGTGGAACGGTTCGGCCCGCCGCCGCTCTGGTCGCGCGAGCCGTCGTTCGCCACGCTGGTGCACCTGATCCTCGAGCAGCAGGTGTCGCTGGCCTCGGCGCTCGCGGCGTTCGACCGGCTGCGCACCGCAACCGGGGAGGTGACGCCGGCGGGGCTCCTGTCCCTGGACGACCCGACCCTTCGCGAGATCGGGTTCAGCCGGCAGAAGGCCGGCTACGCGCGCGACCTCGCACTGGCTCTCACCGACGGCTTCGACCTTGGGGGGCTGGGGCGGCTCCCGGACGACGACGTGCGGAGCTCGCTGATGCGGCTGCGCGGCGTGGGTCGATGGACGGCCGACGTCTACCTGACGATGTGCCTCCTGCGCCCCGACGTGTGGCCTCACGGTGACCAGGCCCTGGCGACCGGAGCGATGGAGCTCCTCGCGTTGCCGGCGCGTCCGACGTTCGAGGAGCTGGAGTGCCTTGCCGAGCGCTGGCGTCCCTACCGTGCCGTCGCCGCCCGGATCCTGTGGCACCACTATCTGGGCGTCCGCGGCCGGCTCGACCGGTGACGGCGCGGGAGGCGCTCGTCGGTCAGGTGCCGACGTAGGCCGCGAGGTGCTCGCCGGTGAGGGTGGAGCGGGCGGCGACGAGGTCGACGGGCGTGCCCTCGAAGACGACCCGGCCGCCGTCGTGGCCGGCGCCGGGGCCGAGGTCGATGATCCAGTCGGCGTGCGCCATGACCGCCAGGTGGTGCTCGATGACGATGACCGACGTCCCTGAGTCGACGAGCCGGTCGAGCAGGCCGAGCAGCTGCTCCACGTCGGCGAGATGAAGGCCGATGGTCGGTTCGTCGAGGAGGTAGACACCCCCCTTCTCGCCCATGCGGGTGGCCAGCTTGAGCCGCTGCCGCTCGCCGCCGGACAGCGTGGTCAGCGGCTGGCCGAGGCTGAGATAGCCGAGCCCGACGTCGGCGAGCCGGTCGAGGATGGCGTGCGCGGCCGGCGTGCGCGCCTCGCCGGCGCCGAAGAACGTCTCGGCCTCGCTCACCGACATCGCGAGCACCTCGCTGATGTCGCAACCGCCGAGGTGGTACTCGAGCACCGATGCCTGGAACCGCTTGCCCTCGCACTCCTCGCAGGTGGTGGCGACGCCGGCCATCATCGCCAGGTCCATGTAGATGACTCCGGCGCCGTTGCAAGTCGGGCAGGCGCCCTCGGAGTTGGCACTGAACAGCGACGGCTTCACGCGGTTGATCTTCGCGAACGCCTTGCGGATCGGGTCGAGCAGACCGGTGTACGTCGCCGGGTTGCTCCGTCGCGAGCCGTGGATCGCGCCCTGGTCGATCGACACCACATCCGCTCCGGCGGGCATCGACTCGTGCACGAGCGAGGTCTTCCCGGAGCCGGCGACGCCGGTGACGACGACGAGCACGCCGAGCGGGATGTCGACGTCGACGTCCCGCAGGTTGTGCGCCGTCGCGCCGCGGATCTCCAGGGTGCCGGTGGGCGCCCGCACTTTCTCCTTGAGGGCGGCCCGGTCGCCGAGATGTCGGCCGGTGATGGTGCCGCTCTTCCGCAGCTCCTCCACGGTGCCCTCGTAGCAGACGGTGCCGCCCGCGGTGCCGGCGCCGGGGCCCAGGTCGACGACGTGGTCGGCGATCGCGATCGTGTCCGGCTCGTGCTCCACGACGAGCACCGTGTTGCCCTTGTCCCGAAGCCGCAACAGCAGGTCGTTCATGCGTCGGATGTCGTGAGGGTGCAGGCCGATGGTCGGCTCGTCGAAGACGTAGGTGACGTCGGTGAGCGAGGAGCCGAGGTGGCGGATCATCTTGGTTCGCTGTGCCTCGCCCCCCGAGAGCGTTCCCGACGGCCGGTCGAGCGAGAGGTAGCCCAGCCCGATCTCCACGAACGAGTCGAGGATCGCCTGCAGCGTGGCGAGCAGCGGCGCCACCGAGGGCTCGTCGAGGCCGCGGATCCATCCGGCGAGATCGCTGATCTGCATCGCGCAGGCCTCGGCGATGTTGACGCCCTTGATCCGTGAGGAACGGGCGCCCTCGTTGAGCCGGGTGCCGTCGCACTCGGGACAGATGCCGAAGGTCACCGCCCGATCGACGAACGCCCGGATGTGTGGCTGCATCGCCTCCCGGTCCTTGGACAGGAACGACTTCCGCACCTTGGGGACCAGTCCCTCGTACGTGAGGTTGATGCCGCCGACCTTCACCTTGGTCGCCTCGCGGTGCAGGAAGTCGTGCAGCTCCTTCCTGGTGTATCCACGGATCGGCTTCTCGGGGTCGAGGAAGCCCGATTCGGTGTAGATCCGCACCGCCCAGCCCCCCGCGGTGTAGCCGGGGATGGTGATCGCGCCCTCGGCGAGCGACTTGCTCTCGTCGTAGAGCTGGCTCACGTCGATGTCGGTCACGGTGCCCATGCCCTCGCAGCGCGGGCACATGCCGCCGGTGACCGAGAAGGACTTCCTCTCCGTCTTGCCGAAGCCGCGCTCGACGGTGATCGCACCGGACGCTCGAAACGACGGGATGTTGAAGGAGAACGCCCTCGGCGAGCCGATGTGTGGCTGTCCGAGCCGGCTGAAGAGGACCCGCAGCAGCGCGTTGGCGTCGGTGGCGGTGCCGACGGTCGACCGAGCGTTGGCCCCCATCCGCTCCTGGTCGAGGATGATCGCGGTCGTGAGTCCGTCGAGCACGTCCACCTCGGGCCGCGACAGCGACGGCATGAAGCCCTGCACGAACGCGCTGTAGGTCTCGTTGATCAGCCGCTGCGACTCCGCGGCGATCGTGCCGAACACCAGCGAGCTCTTGCCCGAGCCCGAAACGCCGGTGAACACCGTCAGCCGGCGCTTGGGGAGCTCGACGCTGACGTCCTTGAGGTTGTTCTCACGCGCGCCGTGCACGCGGATCAGATCGTGGTTGTCGGCGACGTGCCGCGCCGGCGACCGCGTGTCCGTTCTCCCGGCCATGCTCATCGTCTCCCCGACCGACGACCCCCCGTGTGGGCCCCGGGGCGAGCTCGGTCCTCAGCTCACCGCCTTCTTCACCAACGCGCCGATCCTCTTCTGATCGGCGGCGGTCAGCCTCGTCAACGCGAAGGAGGTCGGCCACATGGCGCCTTCGTCCAGGTTCGCCGACTCCTCGAAGCCGAAGGTCGCGTACCTCGACTTGAACTTGTCGGCGCTCTTGAAGAAGCAGACGACCTTGCCGTCCCGGTTGGCATAGGCGGGCATCCCGTACCAGGTCTTGGGCAACAAGGAGGGCGCGCTGGCCTTGACGATCGCGTGGATCCGCTCGGCCAGGACGCGATCCGCCTCCGGCATCTCGGCGATCTTCGCGAGGAGGTCGCGCTCGCCTTCCGCCGCGTCCGCGCCCCGGCGCGCCTCCGCCTTCAGCTCCCGGGCGCGCTCCTTCGCCGCGGCCCGTTCCTCGTCCGTGAACCCTTGGTACGCCGTGCCCGTGGTGCCCTTGGCGGACCTCTGCGTGACCTTCCTTGCCGGTTTCCTCTCAGCCATCTGCAAGCACCTCCGTGCGTCGGTCGAGTCCAAACCACTTGACCTCCGGCGCGACCGCCGGACGGCTCGGTGCGGCAACCCTGATCGCGCTCGCCTCGCCGAGCCGTCGGAGCGGTCCGGCTGGGTGATCTGGACCAGATTGCCACAGGTGTCGTTCACCATGGCGATCGTCGAGCCGGTCACCTCCGTCGGCGGCATCGTGAACTCGGCCCCTGCGGCCTTCATCCGCTCGTGGTCGGGTTGGATGTCCTCCGTGTAGAACATGGCGGCGGGCTGCCCCTGCTGGAACATCGCCCGCTGGAAGGCCCTGGCTGCGCCCGGATCCCGCGGGTCTGGTTCCATGACCCCGCGCGATGGAGAAACGTGACATGGATCAGCAGGAATCGCTCACCCGGCAGTTCGAGGCGCACCGCCCGCGTCTGCGGGCCGTGGCGTATCGCATGCTGGGCTCCCTGAGCGAAGCCGACGATGCCGTCCAGGACGCCTGGCTGCGGCTCAGCCGTACCGACGCCGCCGAGGTGGACAACCTCGGTGGCTGGCTGACGACCGTGGTCGCGCGGGTGGCGCTCAGCATGCTCCGCTCTCGCACGACGCGGCGCGAACAGCCGCTGGATGTGCGCGTCCCCGATCCGATCGTCGATGCCGCCGACGGCACGGACCCCGAGCACGAAACGCTGCTCGCCGACTCGGTCGGGTTGGCGCTGCTGGTCGTGCTCGAGACGCTGACCCCGCCCGAACGGCTCGCCTACGTGCTTCACGACATGTTCGCGGTGCCCTTCGAGGAGATCGCGGTCATCATGGAGCGCTCCCCGGAGTCGGCGCGCCAACTCGCCAGTCGTGCCCGCCGCCGCGTCCGCGGACACGCCCCGGTGCCGGACGCGGATCTCCCCGCTCAATGGGAGGTCGTCGACGCCTTCCTCGCGGCCGCACGCCATGGGGACTTCGAGGCGCTGGTCGCCGTCCTGGACCCGGACGTGGTGCTCAGAGCCGACGGCGGCCGCGCGGACGTGTCGCGCCTCATCCGTGGTGCGGAGGCGGTCGCGCGCCAGGCCCTGATGTGGACGCGGGTCGCTGGGACCACGCGGCGGGCGCTGATCAACGGCGCCGCCGGCATGGTCTCGATCCGCGATGGCCGACCGTTCTCCGTGCACGCGGTGACGATCACGAGCCGGAAGATCGTCGAGTGGGACATCCTCGCGGACCCCGAACGGCTCGCCCTGCTCGACCTCGCCACTGCAGCGACCGACGGCGACGCATCACAAGACCTCGATGGGTAGTCGGCCGATGCCGCTGCTCGACGTCGATCGGGTCCGATTCGCTCCGTTACAGTTCCGTGACGATCGGGCCACGTGCCCTCCGGGCTTGGCTACGCTGATGTCGCTGTCGTGTGTCCGCGACCCGTCCGCGCGCGCCGCGGGCCCGGGCCGATTCGTCGGTCGAGGAGTGATGGGCATGGTTCGCATCGAGCTATCGGCCGAGGGCAGGAGAGCGCTGGAGGAACGGCTGCAGCGTCTCGACGACCAGGCCTCGGACCTGAAGGTGCAGTGGGCGGAGTCTGCAGACCCGGCGACCCAGGCGGCTCTCGAGGCCGTCGGGCGGGAGAAGGCGCGCCTCCGCGAGGCCCTCACGGCCGCGCGCACGATCGAGGAAGGGGTCAGCGACGCGACCGTCGTCGAGCAGGGGGATACCGTGACGATCCGGATGGACGGGGATCCCGGTCACGAACGGTTCAAGCTCGTGAGCGAGCTCGAGGCGCGCCTGAACGACTCGTGGATCTCCACCGAAGCGCCGATGGGACGAGCCCTGCTCGGCGGCCGGCTCGGGGACCGGGTCGACGTCCTCACGCCGAGCGGGCCCGTGCGCTACCAGATCCTGTCCATCGACCGAGACCCCCCGTAGGGCACCCATTGAGCCGCGGTCACGCCGCAGCGGGCGGATCGAACGCGGCACGAGGCCGTCCCGGGCTCCTCCATGGGTGAGCGCATCCTGCTGGTGGAGGACGACCGGCGCGTACGGCGGGCCACGGTGCTCGCGCTCGAGGAGGCCGGGTACGAGGTGCTCGAGGCCGACGGCGCCGAGACCGCGATCCAGGCCCTGATCGACGGGAACCCGAACATCGCGATCCTTGACGTGATGCTGCCCGGTCAGGACGGGTTCGAGCTGTGCCGCCGGATCCGAAGGATCAGCGACCTCCCGATCATCTTCCTGTCCGCGCGGGGAGGAACGATGGACATCGTGATCGGGCTCGAGTCCGGCGGCGACGACTACGTCACCAAGCCCTTCAAGGTGCCGGAGCTCGTCGCCCGCATCCGGGCCGCCCTCCGCCGGTTCGACGCCGAGGGTCATCAGGACCTGATCCGAGTGGGCGACCTGGAGATCGAGCCGTCCGCCGGCGTCGTCCGGCTGCAGGGTCGCGAGGTCTCGCTCACGAGGACCGAGTTCCGTCTCCTGGAGTGCCTCGCCTCTCGGCCCAACCAGATCTTCACGCGCGAAGTGCTCCTGGAGCGGGTGTGGGAGTACGACTACCTCGGCGACTCACGCCTGGTCGACGTGCACGTCCGTCGGCTCCGAGGCAAGGTCGAGCGCGATGCCGCCGCTCCCCAGCTCATCAAGACCGTGCGGGGGTTCGGCTACAAGCTCGTCGGGCAGCCATGACCCCGCTCCGGGGACTCCTGCGGCGTCAGAGCCTGCGCTTTCGGATCACGCTGACGTACACGGGCACGGCCGCGGCGCTCGCCATCGTCCTCAGTGCGGGAACCTTCTTCTCGGTGCAGCGAGCTCTGCTGGACCAGCGCGTCACCTCGACGACGCGACAGACGATCTTCGCGCTCCTGTTCGCCCGGAGCTTCGTCGGCAGCGACGCCGAGCGCAACCAGCGGGTCGTCTCCCTACTCCAGTCGCGCGAGTCGCTCGATGCGATGGTGACCGACGGCGACACGTGGTTCTCCTCGTCGCTGTCCCTGACGCCGGACACCGTCCCGACCGAGCTGCGCGCCCTCGTCTCCCGGGAGCGACTGGCCTATCAGTTCACCTCGACCGGCGAGGAGAACGTGATCGTCTACGGCGCGCCGTTGCCTCCGCCCGGGGTGGACCTCTACCTGTTCTTCTCCATGGCCGACCTCTCGCGCGCGCTGTCGCTGCTCGGCCGAGTCCTGATCGTGGCGAGCGCCATCGTCGTCCTCGTCGCCGCCGCCCTTGCCCAGCGCATCAGCCGTCGGGTGCTCCAGCCCCTGACGGCGGTCAGCCTCGCGGCTCGGGACCTGGCCGACGGCCTCCTGGAGGCACGGGTGGTCCCGGCGAGCACGGACGAGCTGGGAATGCTGGCGAACTCCTTCAACGAGATGGCCGGCGAGCTCCAGCGGATGATCGAGCGCGAGCGCCGGTTCGTCGCCAACGCCTCGCACGAGCTGCGCACACCGCTGTCGACGTTGGAGGCGACCAGCGGGTTGCTGGCCGCCCACCGCGACGAGTTCTCGGGACCGGCGGGAGAGGCCGTGGACCTCGTCGTCGAGGACGTCGCCGGGCTCCGGCGACTGGTCGAGGAGCTCCTGGAGGTGTCCGAGCTCGACGCGGGCAGGGCGAGCGTGCGGTGGGAGGAGGTGGACCTGCGCGCCCTGGCCGACGCCGCCCTCAAGCGCCGTCACCTCGAGGCGCCGATCGACGGGGACCGGCTCGTCACGTTCTCCGACAAGGCACGCGTCGACCGCATCGTGGGGAACCTGCTCGACAACGCCTTCACGCACGGCGGCGGCCGCGACGTCCGCGTGTCCGTTGCCGCGGAAGACCCGGGGTGCCGGATCTCGGTGTCCGACCGGGGTCCCGGGATCTCCGACGAGGACGTTCCGAAGCTGTTCGATCGCTTCTTCAAGTCCGACGACTCCCGCACCCGACGAACGGGCAGCGTCGGTCTCGGGTTGGCCATCGCCCACCAGAACGCCCGGCTCCTCGGGGGCTCGCTCGAGGTCCGGACGACCGAGGGCGAAGGATCGACCTTCTCGCTGTGGCTCCCCTGGCGGGAGGCCCCGCCCGATGTCTCCGAGGGCAAGGACGCGTCGTGAAGCCCTCGCGGCTGCTCGCGCTCGCCCTGGTGTCGGCCCTGTGCGCCTCCTGCGCTCCGGATCCCGGTCCGGTCGAGATCCCCCCCGATCAGCTGCCCGAGTCCCTCGCGCGAGGCGCGGAGCCGTTCCCCGGCAGCGGCACGGCGACGGCGCGCATGTACCTCGTGCGCGGAGGGAGGCTGGTGCGGGTCCTCCGGGACGTGCCCACGGAGACGTCCGCCGCGGAGACGGTCATGCTGGCCCTCCTCGAGGGCCCGACCGCGGACGAACGCTCCCAGGGGATCGAGACCGCCGTTCCGGGGGCCACCCAGCTCCTCGGCATCCGCATCCTCCAGGGGGTGGCGCACGTCGACCTCAGCGACGAATTCGAGGGACCCGCCGAGCCGACGATCGTGCTGCTTCGCATCGCGCAGGTGGTCTGGACGCTCGCCGGCGTCCCCGACGTGGTCGCCGTCGGCTTCGCGGTCGAGGGAGAGGCGATCGGCGTGCCCACCGAGGACCGGGCCGTGGTCGAGGGTCCCGTCTCGGCGCTGGACTACTCGCTGGTCGCGCCCACCGACTGAGGCGCGGATCGTCTCGAAACCGTTACGTCCGCGACGGGTGACCGCAACGTCGGGTTGGCAGGGTTGGACCGATGTCCGCCTCGCATTCGCTGGTACCGCCCTCGCCGGCGGGGACGGCGCGCCCGGTCGTTCCCTGCCCGCGTTGCGGAAGCCGAACCACGCGGCTGGAGGACCCGAAGGGACGTTGGTGCGTCTGCACGCGCTGCGGAACGTGGACCGCCGGGCGGATCCCCCAGGGGCAGGCGAGCGCGCCGACGCACGCCGATCGGGACGAGGGATCCTCGATCCCGGACACGAACGGGCCGGGTTCGCCGTGAGGATCGGCGACACCGAGATGGCGGATGCCCGGCGACGCGGAACGGGAGACCATGACCGGCGAGCTCGGCCCCCCGGCGCGCCGGCATGGTCTCACCCGACGAGCGGCTCCCGACGCCGCGCCTCGAGGTGACCGTGGACCGCGTCGGGATCGCGCTGAGCGGTGTCGGCGCGAGCGCGGTGACGTGGGAGACGGCCGTGCTGGCCGGCCTGGCCGACGAGGGCGTCGACCCTCGGACCGCCCACGCGATCGTCGGCACCTCGGCCGGCGCCGCGGTCGCGGGCCGCATCGCCATGGGAGCCGAGGCACAAGAGGCCGCCGCAGACCTGGCCCACGAGCCTCCGCCCGTCCCCTCGACCAGGGTTCGCCGGGCTGCACGGTCGACGGTCCGCCGCGCCATCGCGATCTGGAGCGATCCCGAGCTCGACGACCGCGAGCGGCGCCGACGGATCGGATCGCTCACCGTGGAGGGCGCCCTCCCCGCCGGATCGGGGCCTCAACGGTCACCGGCGGGCCCCACCCTTCCGCCGGAACCCTGGCCCGAGCGACTCCGGATCTCGGCGGTGGACGCACGCTCGGGGGACCGCGTCGTGTTGGACGCCTCGTGCGGTGCGAGCCTCGAGGAGGTGGTCGAGGAAACCCCCTCTCTGCCCGGGGTGGCGCCGGCGGTGTCGATCGGTGAGCGCGTCGTGACCGACGCCGCGCTCGTGTCCGGTGCGAACGCGGACCTCCTGGCGAACGCCGCCGTGGATACGGTCCTCGTGCTGACCACGGCGAGCCTCGGCGATCCTCTGGACGCCGACGAGGAACGCGCTCTCGACCGCATGTGGAACGCCCATCTGGAAAGGGAGCTCGCAGCCCTGGGGGCCCGCAAGGTCCCCACCCTGGTGATCCGCCCATCCACGGAAGCTCGCCGGGCGATGGGGAACGACTTCACCCGACTCCGCGATCCGGCCGCCGTCGTGCAGGCGGGTTACGACCAGGGTCGCCGGGTCGCCTGCTTCCTATCGGCGTCCCAGTGACGACTTCCGAACGGGATCGAAGGAGGGATCGATGACGAGCGCGGAATCGATCAGGGATCGCGCGTTGGAGCTCGCTCGAGATGAGCTCGACGCGGCATCGGCGATCCGAGCGCTGAGACGCGCCTGCGCCGGGCACATGGTCCCGGTGCGGATGGCTCGGGATGAGCTGTCGATCTGGCTCGAAGACGTCCCCGGGCATCGGGTGGCGAGGCGCGCCCTCGAGCTGCTGGATGGGCTGCTCGACGGATCGCCCGCCCAGCACATCACCGAGGCGCGAGCCCCGGTACCCCAAGGCGTGGCCTGAGCAGCTCCGTGCTCGACGTCGGGATCACGACGTTTCCAACCCTCGCGTGTAGCGGGACCGGCGATCGTGGGATCGATCCGGGGACGCCCGGCCTCAGGCCCCGAGCCGGTAGGTTCGCATCGCACAACCTTCGAGGATCGAGTCGAGCGCTTCACCGACGAACTCCGACAACAGGCCGACCGTGACGTCGAAGACGTCCGAGTACCCGGCGGCGAGCAAGCAGACCGGCCAGTCGGATCCGAACATCAGCCGTTCCGGCCCGAAGACGTCGAGCGCCGTGCGGACGTAGGGCCGGAGGTCCGCCGGCCGCCACCCGCCCCAGCTCGCCTCCGTCACGAGTCCGGACACCTTGCACACCACGTTCTCGAGGTCGCCAAGACCCTTGATGAGCGTGGACCAGGGCTCGATCTCCCCCGCGGCGATCGGCGGCTTGGCGAGATGGTCGACGACCAGCCCGAGCTGAGGGACCCGCCGAGCGAGCGCCTGCGCGGCAGGCAACTCCCTGCTGCGGACCAGGAGGTCGTAGGTCAGCCCGGCATCCGCGACCGCCGCGAGGCCCCTGAGGACGTCGGCGCGCAGGAGCCATTCCGGGTCCGGCTCGTCATGTGCCTGATGTCGGATCCCGACGAGATGACGCCCGCCCGGTCCCGCGCGCAGCGTCGCGATCGTGTCGGCGACGTCGGGAGCGGTGAGGTCGACCCACCCCACCACGCCCGCGACCCACGTCACGGTGTCGGCGATCTCGAGCAGGCGTCGGGTCTCGTCGAGCTCGTGCCGAGCCTGGACCACGATCGTCGCGTCGATCCCGGCCGCGATGAGCTCGGGCTCGAGGTCGACCGGGCCGTACGCCCGCCGGAGCGCCTCGTACTCGCCCGTCATCCACGGGTACTCGGCGACCTCCGGGTCCCAGAAGTGCTGATGGGTGTCGATGACGCGGCCGGGCCGCCGCATCAGGGCGCGACGGGCGTGCTGCGAACCGGAGCGTCGACGGCGACGTCACCGTCCACGTGCAGGCCCTGTTCCTCGGGCACGAGCCTGCCCCGTTGCTGCAGGGTCCGGAACAGCTCGACGGTGGCGGCGATCGCTTCCGGGAGTGGCGTCACCGGTGGCGGCCCGATGGTCTCGAGCCCACCGGTGTCGATGTCGTCGGGGAACGGCAGCGGATCGGGCTTGAACGTGATCCCGTCGGCCGCCCCGCCCACCACTCGGCGCAGAGCGTCGACCACCTCGGAGATCGCCGCGCGGGACCCGTTCAGGTTGAAGACGTTGGCGCCGCCCGCCGAGACCGCCGATGCCGCGGCGAGCGCCCCGGCAGCGTCGGGGGCGTAGTGGAACAGGGTCGAACCGCCGAACCCGATCTCGTAGCGGCACCCCAGCACCGCCGCCACGATCGCCTTCGTCGGCGAGCTCGTGAGTCCCTGATCCCGGCCCGGCCCGAACACGGTCATGGGCCGGATGCCGATGCTCGAAACGCCGAAGTCCTCCCAGTACGCCCGCGCCGTCCCTTCGTTGGCGAGCTTGTAGGCGCCGTAGTGGCTCGCCGGTCGGGGCACGGTGTCGCGTGTCACGCTCCCGCCCTCGACCCGGTCGAACACCGCCATCGAGCTCGTGTAGACGACGCCGGGCAGGCTCGCCCTGCGCGCCGCCTCGAAGAGGTTCACCGTTCCGACGACATTCACGAGGGCACCCATCGGGGGATCGGCCCGGCAGAACGGGAGCTGGAGCGCTCCGAGGTGGATGATCCTGGTCACGCCCTCGGCGGCGATGATGCGCTCGACGGTCGCGAGGTCGGTGATGTCGCCCTCCACGAGAAGGACCTGCTCGAGCTGATCGGGCGTCGCGACCAGCTCGAGCCGCCTCGCGTCGCGGGATCGATCGAGAGCCACGACCCGGATGCCTCTGCCGACCAGCTCGCGGACCGTCCATGCTCCGATGCATCCCAGGGCGCCGGTGACGAGCACGGTGTCGTCGTTCGTTCCCATCAGACCCCCTCAACCTCGGGCGCGGACCATTCCGGCCCCAGAGGGTAAGAGAAGGCCCTGATCGACGACGGGTGCATCGTGATGCTGAACCCGGGCGCGGTGGGGGCGACGTAGCGACCGTTGCGCACCTCGGCGGGGTGGACGAAATGCTCGTGGAGGTGGTCGACGTACTCGACGACCCGTCCCTGCATCGACCCGCTCACCGCCACGAAGTCGAACATCGCGAGATGCTGGACGTACTCGCAGAGCCCCACGCCGCCGGCGTGCGGGCAGACCGCCACGTCGAACTTCGCCGCCATCAACAGGACCGCGAGCACCTCATTGACGCCACCGAGCCGGCACGGGTCGATCTGCGCGAACCGGATCGCGTCGCTCTGGAACAGCTGCTTGAACATCACCCGGTTGTGACAGTGCTCGCCCGTGGCGACGCCGATCCCCGCCGGCTCGAGCGCCCGCGCGATGCGCGCGTGGCCGAGAACGTCGTCAGGGCTGGTCGGCTCCTCGATCCACCACGGGCGGAACCGGGCCAGCTCCCCCATCCACGCGATGGCCTGATCGACGTCCCACACCTGATTGGCATCGAGCATGACGAACCGGTCGTCTCCGACCTCCTCGCGGACGATTCCGGCCCGGCGCACGTCCTCCTCCAAGTCACGACCGACCTTCAGCTTGAAGTGTTGCCAGCCCTCGGCCACCGCGGCGCGACACAGCGCGCGCACCCGCTCCTCCGAATACCCGATCCACCCGATCGAGGTGGTGTACGCCGGGTACCCGTGCGACAGGACCGTGGCGATCCGCTCGTCGCGGCCCGGAAGGGCCTCCTTCAGGATCGCCGTCGCCTCGTCCGGCGTGAGCACGTCCGTGAGGTACCGGAACGGGATGGTCCGGACGAGCTCCTCGGGAGACAGGTCGATCAACAGCCTCCACAGGGGTTTGCCTTCGGACTTCGCGTACAGGTCCCACACGGCGTTGACGACGGCGGCGGTGGCGAGATGGATCACCCCCTTCTCCGGCCCGACCCACCGCAGCTGCCCGTCGTTCACCAACGAGGACCAGAAGGCACCCAGGTCCGAGGTGAGCGACTCGACGGTGCGGCCCACGACGAGCGGCGCCAGCGTCCGGATGGCCGCGACGCACAGCTCGTTCCCGCGCCCCGTCGTGAACGTCATGCCGTGACCGGACAGCCCTCGGGCGTCGGTCTCGAGGATCACGTAGGCGGCCGAGTAGTCGGGGGCCTCGTTCATGGCGTCGGATCCGTCGAGCCAGCGGGACGTCGGGAAGCGGACGTCCACGGCAACGAGATCGACGATGGTTGTCGTCATGGCAGCACTCCGTTCGACGGGAGCGAGTCGCGGTGAGCTCGAGGGGTCGACCGAGCTCCGTGCCCGGAGGACGGCAAGAGGCACGGAACGCTCGGCGACCCCCCGATCTCGCTCTATGCGAACTCGCCGACGTTGTCCGGCGTCACCATGGCCGTTCCGGTGTCCACGAACGGCTCGACCGTCCCGCCCGTGACCACCTGGTACAGCGTCTCCATCCCGAGCTCGCCGATCTTGGGGGGGAACTGGGCGACCGAGGCATCCTCCGTGCCCGCCGTGATCGCCGCGACCTCGTCGGGCAGCGCATCGAACCCCACCACCACGATGTCCTCGGGGGCGATCCCGGCGTTGTCGATCGCCTCCAGCGCTCCGAGGATCGGCGGCCCGCAGGCGCCGTAGATCGCGGTGACGTCCGGATGCGCCGTGAGGACGTCCTCGGCGGCGGCCACCCCCTTGACCTGGTCGCAGTCCGTCGGGACCTGCTGGACGATCTCGATGTCGGCATCGCCCAGTCCCTGGACCATCCCCTCGACACGGGCGTCGAGCGCCGGCACCCCGGGCACACCCTCGAGGACCGCCAGCGTCGATCCGGGCTCGAGGTTCTCGGCCAGCCATTGACCGGCGAGCATGCCGCCCGCGAGGTTGTCGGTCGCGACGACCGAGGACTTCCCGTCCCAGTTCGGCAGGTCGTTGTCGAGCAGGACGATGTCCACCCCGGCGGCGATCGCCGCGTCGAGGGCCGGCTGCACCGCCTCTCCCGTGGGCGTGATCGCGATGCCGTCGACACCCTGGGTCACCATCGACTCGATCAGCGCGATGACGCCCTCGTCGTCCGTCGCGGACTCTCCCATGCCGGTGATAAGCTCGACGTCGGGGTGGGTCTCCGCCCAGGCTTTCGCTGCGTCCTCGATGACGAAGAAGAAGTCGACGGGGAACTTGGTGATCAGCCCCAGCTTGTAGCTCCCGCCTGCGGTGCCGGTGGTCGAAGTCTCCGAGCCGGTGGTTTCTCCGGTAGGGCTAGTACCGGCACCGGCGGAGTCCTCTCCGTCACCGCAGGCGGCTGCAAGCAGCGCCAGGACCGCGGCCGCGGCCACCACCAGCCGAAGTGCTCCTCTTCTCATCCGTCGACCTCCTTCCCCTCGCGGCGCTCCCGCCGCCCGACATGCACGATCGATGACGTTCCGCAGACTCCTCCCCTCATCCGTCACCTCCCACGATCAACGAGACGATCCGCTCGCGAGCGTCCTGCGTCGGCACGAGCTCGCCCACCTTCCGCCCCCGTCTGAGGACGACCGCCCGATCCGCGACCTCCATCACGTGATCCATGGCGTGCGAGATCACGACGACGGCTCGTCCCTCGTCGCGGAGCCGGCGGATGAGGTCGAGCACCCCCCGTGCCTCCCGGACCCCCAGTGCGGCCGTGGGCTCGTCCAGGATCACCAGGCGGGACGCGAACGCCGTCGCTCGGGCCACCGCCACCGCCTGACGTTGGCCCCCGGACATCAGGCCGACCGGGGTGGAGAGACTGGGCAGGGTGACTCGGAGACGGTCCAGGACCTCTCGCGTGGCCACCGCCATGCTTCGCCTCCGGATCAGCCGCATCCCCTTCGGCAGCCACCTCGGGCCCGCCAGCTCCCGGCCGGCGTAGAAGTTGTCGGTTGCGTCGAGGTTGTTGAACAGGGCGAGGTCCTGATAGACGGTCTCCACGCCCACCGCCCGCGCGTCGGACGGGCTGTGCAGCTGAACCGCCGTGCCGTCGACCTCGATCACCCCGGCGTCGAGTCGATGGACGCCGCTCATGCACTTGATCAGCGTCGACTTGCCGGCGCCGTTGTCGCCGAGGATCGCCAGGACCTCCCCGGCGAACACGTCGACGTCGACGTCGTCGATGGCGAGGATCCCGCCGAACCTCTTGGTCCCGCCGCGGACGCTCAACATCGGTAGGGCGGTCGCCACGCTCATGGTCGGCTCGCTTGGATGACGCGGAGCCGTTCCTCCAGCCGGCCCCGCAGGACGTCGGACTCGACCGCGACCAGGATGACGATCCCGAGCACGATGAGTTGGAAGAACGAGTCGAGATTGGCCAGGTTCATCGCGTTGCGGATCACGCCGATCATCAACGCTCCGACCAGGGCGTGGCCCACCTTGCCCCGGCCTCCGAGGAAGCTGGCTCCCCCGATAATGACGGCCGCGATGGCATCGAGCTCGGCCAGATCGCCGAACGTGGGCGCTCCGGCGTTCGTCCGTCCGGCGGTGAGGACGGCGGCGATGCCCGCGGTCAACCCGCTGAAGACGTACACGGAGATCAGGACCGCCGACGTCGGGATCGCCGTGCGACGGGCCGCCTCGAGGTTCCCGCCCACGGCGTAGATCCACCGGCCCCACACCACTCGCGTCTGGAGCATCCACACGGCGACGGCGACGGCGGCGACGACGAAGGTCGACACGGGGAGCCAACCCAGGACGGAGTTGCCCCCGATCACGCCGATCACCTCCGGCATCCCCTGAATGGGACGGCCGTCCGCCAGCCACAGCGCCAGACCTCGCACGAGCGTCAGCGTCGCGAGGGTCACGATGAACGGGTGGGGGATCCGGCCCTTGACGAACAGCACCCCGTTCACCAGGCCCACGGCGAGCCCGGCGCCGAGCATGACGGCCAGCACGAGGATCGTGGAACCGTCGGACCGGAAGACCATGGCGCCGGCCACCGTTCCCAGCGCGAGCGTCGAGCCGACGGAGAGATCGATCCCCCCGGTGACGATCACGAGCAGCTGTCCCAAGCAGAGCACCGAGATCACCGCGGTCTGTGCGAGGACGTTCCCGATGTTCCGAGTCGTGAGGAACACGGGGGTCACGGCGGCGACCACCAGGGTCAGGATGATCAGGATGAGCACGGGCCCCGCCCGCAGGAGCAGCAGCGCGACCCGCAAGGGGGCGTCGCGCCGGGCGGGATGGTCCGATCCGTGATCGGCCGGATCCCGCTCACCCGCCGTGGCCGCTCCTCGACCAGGGCGCCCCGGCGGTTCCGCAGACGACATGGCCGACCCGGCCGGTTCGCGACCCTCCAGGTCGCTCGCTCGCTCCCCCACCGCTCGCCCCCTCGACCCCCGAATAGTCGGGTGTATCCTGCGGCTTGCGCGCCTCCCGACGCGAGATCGCGTACAGTACGGCATCAAACATCGGATGTCTAGCCCGACGTTGAGGAGTCCGACGTGTCAGCGCCACTGACCGAGGCCGCGATCCGCCACATCCGGGAGATGATCGCCAGGGGCGCCCTCACCCCTGGGGCGAAGCTGCCGCCGGAGGCCGAGCTGGCCACCGAGCTGGGGGCCTCGCGCAACACGGTTCGCGAAGCCGTGCGAGCCCTCGTCACGGCGGGCGTGGTCGACGTGCGTCGAGGCGACGGCACCTACGTGACCAGCCTGCGACCGGAGCAGCTGCTCGAGGGCATCGGGGCGGCCGCCGAGCTGATGGCGGACGGCTTCTCGCTCGAGCTGATCCAGGTCCGTCGCATCCTGGAGCCGGCGGCCACCGCCCTTGCCGCCTTGCTCATCGATGAGGAGGCCGTGGCCCGGCTCGAGACCCTGCTCGATCGCATGCGCTCCGCCGAGAGCGAGGAGGTGCTGGTCCAGGCGGACAGCGACTTCCACCTGATGGTCGCCTCCTGCTCGGGCAACACCACACTCGCCTCGATGCTGAGTGGCCTGTCCACCGGGATGACGCGGTCGAGGATCTGGCGGGGCGTGATCGAGGACAACGCCAGGACCCAGACGATCGACCAGCACGCGCAGATCCTGCACGCCCTTCGCGCCCGCGACCCGATCCTGGGGGAAGCCGCGGCGCTGATCCACGTCGCGACCACCGAGGCGTGGTTCCGGCGGTTGATCGACAGCGCGCCGGTGCCGTGATGGGGCGGGCGATCGGCGGTCTCGGCGGCAGATCCGAGCGAGGCGGCCGTTGAAGATCGTCCGATACGTCCATCGGGGACGCGAGGGGGTCGGCGTCGTCTCGAACGGCACCATCGTGCCTGCGGGGGCGGAGGTCTTCGCTCCGATCCCCGGCGGGGATCCCATCCCGCTCAGCGCGGTCAGGCTCCTCTCCCCGGTCGGTCCCGGCGCCAAGATCATCTGCATCGGGCGCAACTACGCCGATCACGCCGCGGAGGACGGCGCGGCCGTCCCCGATGCACCCCTGATCTTCGCCAAGCTCCCGAACAGCCTCGTCGGACCGGGCGACCGGATCGTGGTGCCGCCCATCAGCGAGCAGGTCGACTTCGAGGCCGAGCTCGGCGTGGTCATCGGAACGCGAGCACGAGCGGTGCCGTCGACGCGAGCCCGGGAGCACATCCTCGGATACACCTGCGTCAACGACGTCTCGGCGCGCGACCTGCAGCTGGGCGATCAGCAATGGACCCGAGGCAAATCGCTCGACACGTTCTGCCCGGTCGGTCCCTGGATCGTCACGCCGGACGAGATCCCCGATCCCACCGCGCTGAGCATCCGCTGCCTGCTCAACGGGGACGTGATGCAGGACGCCTCGACCGCCGACATGGTGTTCGACGTCGATTCGCTGATCAGCTTCATCACGCAGGGGATCACCCTGGAACCCGGCGATCTCATCGCGACCGGAACCCCGGCGGGGGTTGGCTTCCTCCGGCAACCGCCGCGGTACCTGACCCCCGGCGACATCGTCCGCGTCGAGATCGAGCACATCGGCTACCTGGAGAACCCGGTGGCGCGGTTCCCCGCGGGCGGCGGTAACGACCGGATTCCCCCCGCGCTCCCCACCGGACTCGGCCGATGAAGGTGCGGCTCCCCTACGGACGCCGCGAGATCGAGATGTCCGTGCCGGAGGACACGAACGTCCTCACTCCGGCGAGCGTGCCTCCGCTCACGGGGCCGGAGTTCGCGCTCAAAGCCGCCCTCCGGTACCCGCGCGGGACCCGTCCCCTGCGCAGCGTCGCGGCGCCCGGCGCGACCGTGGGGATCAGCATCTGCGACGTGACCCGGGCCTTCCCGGCGAGACAGGTGCTCCCGGTGGTCCTGGACGAGATCGACGGTGCGCGGGTGACCCTGTTCGTGGCGACGGGAACCCATCGCGTGTCCACCGACGCCGAGCTGGAGGCGATGCTGGGGCCGTCCGTTCTGCGCCGGGTGAACGTGGTGCAACACGTGGCCGCCGACCGTGACCGCCACGCCAGCGTGGGCCGGATCCCGGGCACACGGACCGACGCCCTCATCGAGCGGGGCTTCCTGGAACAGGACGTGCGCATCACGCTCGGCTTCATCGAGCCCCACTTCTTCGCCGGCTTCTCGGGCGGACCGAAGATGGTGGCCCCCGGCCTCGCGGCGATGGAGACGGTGCTCGAGCTGCACTCGGCGGCGCGGATCGGCCATCCGTCGGCCACCTGGGGAGTGCTCGAGGACAACCCCGTTCACGAACCCATCCGCTGGATCGCGCAGCAGGCGAAGATCGACTTCGCGTTGGACGTCACCCTCGAGGCCGGCGGGCGAATCACGGGCGTGTTCGCGGGCGCTCTTGCAGAGACCCATCCGGCTGGATGCGGATTCGCCAGGGAGGTCGCGATGGTGCCGGTGGACGAGCCGTTCGACGTCGTGGTCACCACGAATGGCGGCTATCCGCTCGACCAGAACCTGTACCAAAGCGTGAAGGGCATGAGCGCCGCGGCGCAGATCGTCCGGGAGGGCGGAGCCATCGTCATCGCCTCCGAATGCAGCGACGGCATGCCGGGCCACGGCCGATACGCCAGTCTGCTCCGGGAAGCGGACGGCCCTCGAGCGTTCCTCGCGAGACTCCCAACGAGGGCGACGGAGCACGACCAGTGGCAGGTGCAGGTCCAGGCCAAGATCCAGACGCGCGCTCGCGTGTTCGTGAAGGCCGATGGGCTGACCCCGGAGCAGATCAGACGGGCGTGGCTCGAGCCGATCGACGACGTCGAACAGCTGCTTCGTAACCTCCGCGACCAGGGGGCGAGACGCGTCGCGGTCCTCCCACAGGGCCCGCAGACGATCCCTTACCTCGCCTCCTGAGGCCCAGCCGTGGGTGGTGCCGATCGAGCTGACCTCGCTCGGCTCATGCGCCCTCATACTCGTCGTGCCGGCGCATCCAGAGCTGCCAATCCTCGTCACCCTCGCCGCGACCCTTCGGCGCGTGATCGAGGATCGGGTAGTACGTCATGACGAACTCCAGTCCGCGCCACGTCGTCGAGTACGCGTGGTACACGGCGCTGCCGTCCCGGACGAACGTGCTGAACCCGGGGCTCTCGGTGAGGTATCCCTCGACGTCGGTCGCGGTCGCGCGAGCGTTCTGCTCGACGATCGGCGGGAACGCGTCCCCAACGTCCTGGCCGGGCAGCGAGACCTGGGCCACCGCTTCGCGAGACTGTTCCTCGGTCTGCGAGAAGCCGAGGTCGAAGTTGAATTCGCCGGGCGAGGACGAGACCCAAGGCAGGCGCCAGCCCATCCGGCGCTTGTAGGCCTGGAGCTTCTCGAGCGGCGCCTGTGAGACCAGGAGGAGCGTCGCGTCGCGAGCGTGGAGGTGGGGAAGCACGCCGTCGATGGCGTCGGCGATCGACGAGTTGACCGGGCAGCCGGCCTCGTAGCTCGGGCCGAACATGAAGTGGTAGACGAGCAGCTGGGACCGCCCGTCGAACAGGTCCCCGAGCGACCTCTCGCCGTCGTCCGTGTCGAAGCGGTAGTCCTGCTCCACCCGCACCCACGGCAGCTCCCGGCGCAGCTGCGTGATCTCGTCGCCGAGCCGGGTGTGCTCCTTCTCGCGCTTGAGCAGCTCCTCGCGTGCCGCGAGCCACTCGTCACGTGTTGCGATCGTGTGATCGACCATCGTTCTCCTCCTCAGTCATCCAGACTGCCCATCGCCAAGTTCACGGTCGTTCCCGTCATGCCACTCGCCTCGTCGGACGCCATGAAGACCGCCGCGTTGGCCAGCTCCACGAGCGTCGAGAGCCGTCGCGTGTGGGTCCGGCTCGCCAGGGAGTCGTGGAACTGATCCCAGGTCATCCCCGATGCCTCGGCGTAGGACTCGAAGGCGTCCCTGATCCGAGCCGTCTCCGGGATGCCCTGCGGTCGCAGACCGACCACGCGGATCCCCTGCGGTGCGAGCTCGGCGGAGAGACCCCGTGTGAGTGCCTCCACAGCCGCCATCGCCGGACCGCCGCCTCCCACGGAAGGGACGCCCGCCCTGGAGGGAGTTGCGGTGACGGTCATGATCACGCCCGATCCGGTCACGAGCATCCGCCGGGCGGCCAGGCGTGCGGTCAGGAAGTACGACCTCGTGTACGTCGCGATGGGCAGGGAGAACTGCTCGACGTCGATCTCGACGAGGGGCGCACGGATCTTCGGGTTCGGGATGCCGATCGCGTTGAACGAGATGTCGAGGCGGCCCACCCGGTCGACCACGGACTCGAGATGCTCGTCCACCGCCCGCTCGTCGAGGGCGTCGACCTCCGCCGCCTCAGCGGATCCCCCTGCCGCGGCGATGTCCTTGGCAACCACTTCGACGGGCGCCAGGGAGCGCCCGGCGAGGAAGAGATGGGCTCCCTCCGACGCCAAGGCGCGTGCGAGGGCGCCGCCGATCGCGCCTCCGGCCCCGTAGACCACCGCCACCTTGTCCTTCAGCATCATCGCCGACTCCCCTTCCTCCTCTCTCGGTCTCACATCGACGGCACGAGCCGAGGTTCGGGCGTTGTCATGCACGGGTGGACACCGCCGAGACGCGAAACTGGGCGATCGGCCGCCGCCCATTCCTCGGCGTACGAGGTGTCTATCTGAGTAACTGGGTCCCACATCCCTGGGAGAGCGGAGTCGAGCGGTGATGGGAGGATGGAGTCGTGAGCACGGAGCTCGTCTCTCGGGCCAAAGCCGGCGACCAGGACGCATTCCGCGCGCTGATCGAGCCCTACCGCGCGGAGCTGCACGTGCACTGCTACCGGATCCTCGGGTCGGTCCAGGACGCAGAGGACGCGCTGCAGGAGACGTTGCTCTCGGCCTGGCGCGGGCTGGAGGGATTCGAGCGGCGAGCTTCCGTCAGGACCTGGCTCTACGCGGTCGCCACCAACCGCGCCCTGAACATGCTCCGGGCCGGGAGGCGTCGACCCCAGCTGCAGATGCCGCCTGACGTGTCGCTCCCCGAGCCGACGCGTCGCGCGGATCCCCTTTGGCTCGAGCCGTATCCCGACGTCCTGCTCGAGAACGAGCTCGCAAGCCCGCCCGGCCCGGAGGCACGCTACGAGACCAAGGAAGCCATCTCCCTGGCGTTCGTCACGGCCCTGCAGCTCCTCCCGGCGCGTCAGCGAGCCGTGCTGATCCTGCGAGACGTGCTCGGGTATCGGGCGGCCGAGGTCGCCGTGATGCTCGAGACGACCGCGGATTCGGTGACGAGCGCCCTCAAGCGCGCCCGCGCCACGCTGGAGGATCCGCCGCGGGCCGAGGCGCCACCGCAGCCCGACTCACCGGCTGAGCGCCAGCTGGTGGAGGAGCTCACGGCCGCCTTCGAAGCGAATGACGTCGACGGCATCGTCGCTCTGCTCGCCGACGACGTACGGCTGAGTATGCCGCCGCTCCCGCTCGAGTTCATCGGTCGCGAGGAGGCCAGACGCTTCTACGCGATCGTCGCTGCCCGTCCGGGCCGCCGCCGCCTCGTCCAGACCCGAGCCAACGGGCAGCCCGCGCTCGCGTTCTACTCCCGCGACGCCACCGGGGGCGTGTTCCGCGCGACCAGTCTGATGGTGGTCACGCTCACGGGCGAACGCATCGCCGCGCTCACCCGCTTCGACCCCAGCGTGCTCCAGCACTTCGGGCTGCCGCGGATCCTGCCTGAGTGATCGAGGCGAGTTCGGATCCGAGCCCGATCGGCCTCGGCGACGCCTCGAGCCCCTTCCCATGATCCGACTCGTACCCGGAGGTCATGGACAAGCGGTGGCAACTCATGGACAGATCGGAGCCGGCGGGCTCACTGGGCGCCGAATCGGCGCTGGTCAACACCCCATTCTGGAGCGGACGACGGGACTCGAACCCGCGACCCCCACCTTGGCAAGGTGGTGCTCTACCAACTGAGCCACGTCCGCGTGTTCTCCGAGTCTAGAGAGCCGGGGCGGCCCCTTCAACCGGGGAACTCGAGCGCCGGATGGCAGCGGACCTCTCCCGACAGGGACCCTGCCTGCTCGTCCAGCCGAACGAGCAGGAAGTTCTCCTCGGTGACGACGATCCCGTCCGGGAGCACCTGCCCGGCGTAGGGGTTCGGGACGCCGATCGTCACGCCCGGCTCGAACCCGAACCGCCGGTAGAAGGCCGGGTCGCCGAACAGGAGCACGGCGGCCTCCTCGCGCGCGCGAGCCTCCTCGAGGCCGGCACGCATCAGGGCGGAGCCGATCCCCGTCCCCTGCCGGTCCGGCAGGACGCCGATCGGCCCAAGCGCGAGAACGGGCGCGTCGCCGATCCAAGCGCGGCTGAACTGGAGGTGCCCGAGGACGGTGCCGGCCTCCTCGGCGACGAGCGCGAACGATCCCTCCTCGTCCCGCACCGCGCGGACGATCCCGGGCTCCTGGTCGGAACCGAACGCAGCTCGCTCGACCTCGAGCGCCGCCTCTCGATCCGCGTTCTGTTCGAGCCGCATCCGAACGGTCACTGCGTCCCCGTCGAGCCGAAGCCGCCCTCGCCCCGGGTCGAGGGCGGCAGGTCCTCGACCCACGTCGCCTCCAGTTCGGGTACGGCGACGATCACGAGCTGGGCGATCCGGTCCCCTCTCGAGATGTGCACGGGCGCCGAGCGGTCGAGGTTCACGACCGCGCAGATCAGCTCTCCGCGGTAGCCCGCGTCGATCAGGCCCGGAGCGTTGGCCAGCGTGAGCCCGTGCCGGCTCGCCAGCCCGCTGCGGGGCAGCACCAGGCCCGCGTGTCCCTCGGGGATGGCCACCGCGAGGCCCGTGGGCACCATCGCCCGCTCCCCCGGGCCCACCTCGACGTCCGCCACCGATCGCAGGTCGAATCCCGCGTCGCCGGGGTTGGCCCGCTCTGGGAGCGACGCGCCGGGATCGAGCCGCCGGAACGGGAGGGAGCCGTTCACGCGGGCTCGAGGAGCTCGATGCGGTTGCCGAACGGGTCTCGCGCGTAGAAGCGTCGGAACCCCTCGAGCTGCACGTCCTCGTCGATCCGGTACCCCGCGCCGTCGAGCCGGTTCCGCAGCTCGTCAAGACCGCTCACCTGGAACGCCGGGTGGGCCTTGCGGGCGGGCGTGAAGTCCTCGTGCTCCACGCCGAGGTGCACCTCGAACGCGCCGGTCCGGAACCACAGCCCGCCCCGCGGCGCGAGGTCGCTCGGCTTCGGCACCTCCGGCAGCCCGAGCAGCCCGCCGTAGAACGCTCGCCCCGCCTCCTCCTCGCCCGGGGGCATGGCGAGCTGCACGTGGTGCAGGCCGGTGATCTCGTAGGCCATCGCCGTCTCCGGAGCGTACCGAACGCCGCGGGCCGGGACGAACGCCCCGGCCCGCATCGGCGCACGATCTCGACTAGGAGCAGCCGCTCGTCGAGCCGCAGCTGGGGCAGACGTAGCAGCTGCCCGCGGGCTGCATCTTCGAGCCGCACGAGTAGCACAGCGGCGCGTCGGCGGCCTGTCCCTCGGGAGCCTGCCGGATCTCGATCGGCCTCGGCGCCGGCTCCTGGGGGACCGGCTCGGACTCGACGACGCCGAGCCGCTCCGCCGCCTCGGATGCCGCGGTCTGCTTCCGCTCCTCGATCGAGCGGATCCCGAGCCCCTCGCGCTGCTCCTTCGACAGGTGATCGAGCGCGAGGCGCCGGAACACGTAGTCGACGATCGACGTGGCGAACCGGATGTCCGGGTCGTTGGTCATCCCGCTCGGCTCGAACTTCATGTTGATGAACTTGGCCACGTAGGTCTCGAGCGGGACCCCGTACTGGAGCCCGATCGAGATCGCGATCGAGAACGCGTCGGTGATCCCCGACAGCGTCGAGCCCTGCTTCGACGTCTTCAGGAAGATCTCGCCGATCCCGTCGTCCGGGTACGTGCTCGCGGTGATGTAGCCCTCGGCGTCGCCGACCTCGAACTTCGTGGTGATCGAGGGCCGGCTCTGCGGCAGCCGCTTGCGCTCCGGCTTGGCCAGCGCGGCAGGCTCGGGCTGGGCCGCCGACTTCTTCTTGTCCGCCGAGAGCGGCTGCGCGACCTTGCAGTTGTCACGATAGATCGCAACGGCCTTCAGGCCGAGCTTCCACGACTCGACGAACAGCTGCTCGACCTCCTCGACCGTGACGTGCTCGGGCATGTTCACCGTCTTGCTGATCGCGCCCGAGATGAACGGCTGCGCCGCCGCCATCATCCGGACGTGGCCCATGTAGTGGATGGGCTCGGCGCCCATCGCGGTGTCGAAGACGGCGTAGTGCTCGGCCTTGAGGTGCGGCGCGTCCACCACCGAGTTGTGCTCGGCGATGTAGGCGACGACGTCGTCGACCTCTGCCGGCTCGTAGCCGAGGCGATCGAGCGCGCGCGGGACCGTCTGGTTCACGAACTGCATCGTGCCCCCGCCCACGAGCTTCTTCGTCTTCACCAGCGCGAGCTCGGGCTCGATGCCGGTCGTGTCGCAGTCCATCATCAGGCCGATCGTCCCGGTCGGCGCCAGCACCGTGGCCTGCGAGTTGCGGAAACCGTGCTTGGTCCCGAAGGCGATGGCGTCGTCCCAGGACTGCTTGGCCGCCGACAGCAGGCCCTCGGACACGGCCTCGCCGTCGATCCCGTCGGCCGCCGCCCGGTGCTTGCGGACCACGCGGAGCATCGCGTCGGCGTTCGGCCCGTAGCCCTCGAACGGCCCCATGGCCTCCGCGATCCTGGCGCTCGTCCGATACGCCTGGCCCGTCATCAGGGCGGTGATCGCCCCGGCCCACGCCCGCCCGCCGTCCGAGTCATACGGCAGGCCGCGCGCCATGAGGAGCGCGCCCAGGTTGGCGTACCCCAGGCCGAGCTGCCGGTAGGCCCGCGCGTTCTCGGCGATCTTCTCGGTCGGGTAGTCCGAGTTGCCGACGACGATCTCCTGCGCCGTGAACACGATCTCGACCGCTTTGCGGAACGCCTTCACCTCGAAGTTGCCCTCGGCGTCGATGAACTTCATGAGGTTCAGCGAGGCCAGGTTGCAGGCGCTGTTGTCCAGGTGCATGTACTCGGAGCACGGGTTGCTGGCGTTGATCCGGCCCGTGGCCGGGCACGTGTGCCACTCGTTGATCGTCGTGTCGTATTGCATGCCGGGGTCGGCGCACTGCCACGCGGCCTCGGCGATCTCGCGCATCAGCCCGCGGGCCCGAATCGTCTCGACCGTCTCGCCCGAGAGCACGGCCTTGAGCTTCCAGTCCTGGTCCTGCTCGTAGGCCTTCATGAACTCGTCGGTCACGCGCACCGAGTTGTTCGCGTTCTGATACTGGATCGAGTAGCTGTCGCGCCCGTCGAGATCCATGTCGAACCCGGCATCGCGCAGCGCCCGCGCCTTGCGCTCCTCGAGGGCCTTGCACCAGATGAAGTCGGAGACGTCGGGGTGGTCGACGTTGAGGATGACCATCTTGGCGGCCCGCCGCGTCTTGCCGCCGGACTTGATCGTCCCGGCGCTGGCGTCGGCGCCGCGCATGAAGCTCACCGGCCCGCTGGCGGTCCCGCCGCCGTTCACGCGCTCCTTGGACGAGCGGAGCCGGGACAGGTTGACGCCGGAGCCCGACCCGCCCTTGAAGATGACCCCCTCTTCGGCATACCAGTTCAGGATCGAGGAGATCTGGTCGTCCACGGCCAGGATGAAACACGCCGAGCACTGCTGGGCGGTGTTCGGGACGCCGACGTTGAACCACACCGGCGAGTTGAAGGCCGCCTTCTGGGTGACGAGCAAGTGGGTGAGCTCCTCCGCGAAGACCTGGGCGTCCTGGTCGCTCGCGAAGTAACCGTCCTTCCTACCCCAGCCCGTGATCGTGTCGACGACGCGCCCGATGAGCTGCCGGACGCTCCACTCGCGCTCCGGGGTGCCGAGGGGGCCGCGGAAGTACTTCTGCGCCACGATGTTCGTGGCGTTCTGGGACCAGGCGACCGGAAACTCCACGTCGCGCTGCTCGAAGGCGTTCCCGCCCTCCTTGAAGTTGGGGATCACCGCGTCGCGGCGCTCCCACTGGACCTCGTCGTACGGGTGCACCCCGTCCCTGGTGAAGTACCGCTTGAACGTCAGGCCGTCGCGGATGACCTGGACGTCGCCCTCCCTCGTGGCCGCCACGGGCGTCCCCCTTTCCACAGATGGGGAAGAGATGTGCAGAACTACAGAGCTGTGATTCAACACCCCGCGCGTGTCCGCGTCAAGCTCCTCGAACAGGATATCTGGTGGTCTCGGGTTTCGTCGACCACAAGATATGGTGGTCGAGCTCCGGATCTCGGGATCAGCGGGAGCGGTGCTTCGCGGGCTCCTTCTTGGGTAACAGGAGCCCGAGCTCGCGCTGGAAGTCGCCCACCTCCTGGAAGTCCTTGTAGACGCTGGCGAAGCGGACGTAGCCGACCTGGTCGAGGCGCTGCAGGTTCTGCAGGACCTCGAGCCCGATCTGCTGGGAGGTGATCTCGGGCCCCTTGCGGCGCAGCCGGGCCTCGATCCGCGCCACGAGCGACTCGACCTGGTCCTCGGTCACGGGCCGGTTGACGAGCGCCTTGCGGATGCCGGCGACCATCTTCCCCCGCTCCCAGGGCTCCTTCGCGCCGTCCCGCTTCACCACCATCAGCCCGAGGTCCTCGATCCGCTCGTGGGTCGTGTACCGCCGGCCGCACGACAGGCACTCGCGGCGGCGGCGGATCGATTCCCCGCGCTCGGCGGGCCGAGAGTCGACGACCTTGTCGTCGGCGTGCCCGCACCACGGACACCGCATGCGCCTGCCCCCAAGATGTGGTGGTCGCGTGCACGCTACGAGGCCGCGTGCGGCGGCGTCAACGCGGGCCGAGGTCAGGGCCGCGCGAACAGCCGCCGAAGGGACTCCAGGCGCTCGTCCCACTGGCCGCCCACGTCCGTCATCCACGCCATGGCGTCGGTCATCGGCTTCGGCGTCAGGCGATAGCGGCGGCTCCGGCCCGCGGTCGTGGTCGCCACGAGGCCGGCCCCCTCGAGGGCGTCGAGATGCTTGGCCACGGCCTGCCTCGTCACCGGAAGGCGGGCGGCGAGCTCGGTCACGGTGCTCGGGCCATCCTCGGAGAGGCTGCGGATCACCGCCCGACGCGTGGGATCGGACAGGGCCGAGAAGACGGCGTCGACCCGGCGTTCGGTCACGACCCGACCCTCGCCGAGACGAGCGGTGCCGGCTCCTCGGTGACCACGAGCCGGGTTCCGGCCGGCGCGTCCTCGAGCGCGAACGCCACCCGGGTGGCCTCCCCCACCTCGAGGGTGGGCCCGGCGCCGGCGAGCCGCCGCCAACGGAACACGAGCTCGTGCTCCGGCTCCACGTGCTCGACGAGTCCCCGGCGGGTGGATCCGTCCGCCTCGCGCACGATCACGGAGCCGCCGGCCCTCGGCTCGAGCTCCACCACCTCGCCGAGCCAACCAGCGAGCCGATCGAGGCGGGTCAGCGCCTCCCAGACCGCCTCGCGAGATGCGGGGATCACGACGTCCCGGGTCACGGGCGGCCGCTCGCTCATCGCGCTCCGTACGCAACCGCACGGTTGCCTCTCGTGAACGTCGGACGTAGGCTGTGACGCAACCTCATGGTTGCATCCTAACCCCGAAGGAGGAGCGCGATGGCCGGCACGCTGGTTCCCACGGTGATCGAGGAGACGATGCGGGGCGAGCGCGCCTTCGACATCTACTCGCGGCTGCTCCGGGAACGGATCGTGTTCCTGGGCGAGGAGATCGACGACGCGGTCGCGAACACGATCGTGGCGCAGCTCCTGTTCCTGGACTCGGTCGAGCCCGGCAAGGACGTCGCGCTGTACGTGAACAGCCCGGGCGGATCCTCGACGGCCCTGTTCGCGATCTACGACACGATGCAGTTCCTCAAGTCCGACGTGGCCACGTACTGCCTGGGGCAGGCGGCCTCCGCCGCCGCCGTCATCCTGGCCTCGGGAACGCCGGGCAAGCGGTACGCGCTGCCGAACTCCCGCATCCTGCTTCACCAGCCGCACGGCGGGGTCCAGGGCCAGTCCGCCGACATCGAGATCCACGCCAAGGAGATCGCCCGGCAGCGCCGGCGCGTCGAGGAGCTCCTCGCGGAGCACACGGGGAAGTCGGCCGAGCAGATCCACGACGACACGGAGCGGGACTTCATCCTCCGACCCGAGGAGGCGCTCGCCTACGGCGTCGTCGACGAGGTCGTCGTGCGGCGCACGCTGATCGGGGTTCCCGAGCCGGTGGCGCTGCGCCCCTAACCCGTCACGGGAATCACGAGGACCAGGCCCGGCACGAGCGCGCCGGCTTCGACCCGGTTGGCCTCGGAGATCGCGTCCACCACCGACCGCGGGTCCTCCCCCGGGGCCACGCGACGGGCGATCGACCACAGGGTGTCGCCCGGATGCACCAGATACGTCGAGTGGGAGACCGGCCGGGGCGTCTCGTCCCGGCCGAGCGCCTCCGCCACGGGCCCGACCCACAGCCCCGCCGCCAGGGCGGCGACGAGCGTCAGGGTCAGCCGACGGCGGCGAACGCGTGTTCGACTCACGTGGGTATCCTACCGAACGCACGTTCGAGGTCAAGGGTCGGACCGAACATATGTTTGAACGCCTCCCGCCGTCGTGCTACGGTCCCCGAGCCTAGGAGGGGGCACCGACATGACTTCGACGGGACGGACTTCCACGGAACGGACTTCCAGGGGACCGACCTCCACGGGACGGACCTCGACCGGGTCACCACGGACGCCGAGGATCGAGCCGAACCTCACGCCGAGGCAGCGCAGGATCGTCGACTTCATCGGAGAGACCGTGCGCGAGCGGGGATACCCGCCGACGGTTCGGGAGATCGGCGAGGCCGTGGGGCTCACCTCCTCCTCGAGCGTGCATGCGCAGATCGCGAACCTGGAGCGCCTCGGGCTCCTGCACAAGGACCCCACCAAGCCGCGAGCGATGACGCTGTCCGAGCCCAAGGTCGAGGGGGCGGTCGTGCCCCTTCTCGGGCGGATCGCCGCCGGGGCGCCGGTCCTGGCCGTCGAGCACGTCGAGGAGTACGTCACGGTCCCCATGGGATTCGTCGGGGGGGCCGACCACTTCGCGCTCCGGGTGCGGGGCGACTCGATGATCGGCGCCGGGATCCTGGACGGCGACCTGGTCATCGTCCGTGCCGGGCAGAGCGCCGAGGACGGGGACGTCGTCGCCGCGCTCCTGCCCGGGCCCGCCGAGGACGAGGCCACGGTCAAGCGCCTCAAACGATCGCGGAACCGGATCCTGCTTGTCCCCGAGAACCCCGCGCTCGAACCGTTCGAGATGGACCCGGAGGGGCGGATCCTGGGCACGGTGGTGGCCGTCCTGCGGAAGCTCTAGGCTCCGCCAGTCGCCGCCACCGGAGGGCCGCATGTCCGACGTCCAGCCGTCCGCTCCCGCGCTCGAGCGTCAGATCGCCGCGCAACCCGACGAGCTCGCCCGCCTGCTCGACCAGCCCATCCCGCACTCGACCATCGAGGGTCTTCGCCAGGCCCATCGGATCTGGCTCGTCGGGACGGGCACCAGCCAGCACGCCGCCGAGCTCGGCGCGATGATGCTGCACGAGGCGGGCCGCGGCGCGCACGCGATGAGCTCGATGCACTTCGTGAACTGGGCCCCGCCCATCGACCCGGCGGACGCCGTAATCCTGATCAGCCACAACGCCGGCACCGAGACCTCCTACGCCGGCGCGGCATGGACGATCGCGATCCATGCGGGGCTCGGGGTCATCCCCATCACGCGGCGGGGCGGCCAGATGCACGGCGCGATCCAGACGGTCGACAAGGAGACCTCGCACACCTACTCCGTGAGCTACACGGCGGCGCTCCTGGTCCTGGCACGGCTCGCCCTCGCGCTGGGGGCCGACGGCATCGACGCCGAGATGCTGGGACGCGTCCCGGACGCCGTCCGGACGGCGATCGCCGACCCCGGGACCGACGCCTTCGAGCCGCCGGGCCGCCTCCTCGTCCTGACCGGTGAGGGCCCCTCCTCGGTGACCGCGCGCGAGGGCGCGCTCAAGGTCCGGGAGGCCTCCCGCTTCCCCTGTGAGGGCTACGACGTCGAGTACCTCCTCCACGGCCATGCCGTACCGCTCTCGCCTGAGGACCGCCTGGTCGCGCTGACGCCGCCGGACACCGACGGCCTCGTGGCCGCCGTGGCGGGTGCCGCCGAGGCCGCGGGAGTGCCGGTGACCCGGGTCCTCGAGCCGGCGGACCTCCCGCCGCTGCTCGCCCAGATCCCCCTGGTGGTGCGGCTCCAGATCCTGGCGCTGCGGTTCGCCAAGGCGCGAGGGTTCGACCCCGACGTCGCGATCGAGGGGCCGTGGGCCGACGAGCGGCTGTGGGCGATCGGCTCCCCCCGGTAGCCGTCCCGGCGTCAGAGGTAGCCGTGCTTCAACAGCCGATCCGCACCCTGGTCGAACCGCTCGGGCGTCACCACGATGAACCCCAGCGTGTCCGCGACGCGGTCGATGAGGTTGAAGCAGAAGGCCACGAAGAGCGCGTCCACCACACCCTCGACGCCCACCCCGGCCGAGAGCACCGGCTGCACGTCGCTCGGCCGGACCTCGCCCGGGCGAAGCGTCACGGTGTCCAGGAGCGCCAACGTCGCGCGAACGCGTTCGGATACGGGGGCCGTCCTCCAGTCCCGAAGGACGGCGGCGGTCTCCTGCTTCCCGAAGCTCTTCGACGCGACCGCGCCGTGGGCCCCCGTTCAGAACTCGCAGCGGTTGCGCTCGGAGACGAAGGCGGCGAACAGCTCCCGCTCGCCGACCGTCCACTCCGAGGGACCGCGCATGACCTGCTGGATCAGCTGGTTGAAGGGGCTGCCGAAGAACGACGGCCGGTACGAGAGCGTCTTCACGACGTCGACCGGGGGAGCCCCCGACAGGAGCCGGATGACGGCGAACTTCGCCTTCGCCCCGGCCCCCCGGCCCCGGGCGATCGCCTCGAGGCGCATCAGGCCTCTTCCTCGGCCTCGCCGACGGCCCGGAGGCCGGCCTGCAGCCGCTCCAGCGCGGCGCCGTAGGCCGCCGCCACCGTCAGCTCGAACACGTGGTCCTGGTCCGCCCCGGCCGCACGGAGGCCGGCGACGTCGTCGTCGGTGATCCGGTAGGCGTGCCGGTGGATCGTGTCGACGAACGCCGTGTAGGGCTCCGGCACCCCCTCGTTGCGAGCGGCCGAGCGCCGGACCTCGGGCTCGAGCACGCCGGGACTCTCCAGGATCGCCTCGCCGAGCGCCTCGAGCAGCGGGCGGTGGAGGTCGGTGGCGTCGGTCATCGGGACATCGCGCGGAGTATCTCCGCCCGCGGCAGGCATGGCAACCGCGGGAGGTCTGTCGGCGGAGTCAGCGCTCGGCGGGCGCGCCCCGGTCGGCCGGCGAGGTCTCGTCCTGCGCGAGATCCCTCACCGCCGCGTGCACGCGCGCGCCCACCCGGGCCCGAACGAGGATCCCGGTCTCGCACGCCGTCTCCGAGAGCACCTCGGCCTCGCGGTGCAGGAGCGCTGTGACGTCCTCCCGCCCGTAGGGCACGAGCAGCGAGACCTCGATGGGGAACCGCGGCAACGCGTCCTCGACCCGGTCCCTGAGCCCCTCGAGCCCCTCCCCGGTGACGGCCGAGATCTGTGCGGCGTCGCCGTCGAACCGGTTCCTCAGTCGCTCGCGATCGGGCTGGGAGAGCCGGTCGACCTTGTTCAGGGCCAGCACCTCCGGGATCCGGGAGGCCCCGATCTCGTGCAGCACGGTGCGAACGGCCTCGATCTGCTGCGGGAGCTCCGGCGAGGACGCGTCGGCGACGTGGAGGATGAGCGTGGCCCGCGCCACCTCCTCCAGCGTCGAGCGGAACGCCTCGACGAGATCGTGCGGGAGCTTGCTCACGAACCCCACGGTGTCGGAGAGCGTCGCGGCGCGGCCGCCGGGGAGCTCGATCCGCCGGACGGTCGGGTCGAGCGTGGCGAAGAGCTGATCGGCCACCACGACGTCCGAGCCGGTGAGCGCGTTCATGAGCGTGGACTTCCCGGCGTTCGTGTACCCGGCGATGGCGATCTGGGGGATCCCCGATCGCTCGCGGCTCGACCGCTTCACGTCGCGGGTGCGGGAGAGGTCCTTGAGATCCTTGCGCAGCTTGGAGATCCGCCGCTTGATGTGCTGGCGGTCGATCTCGAGCTTGGTCTCGCCGGGGCCGCGCCGGGTGCCGATGCCGCCGCCCATGCGGCTCATGGCCTCGCCCCACCCTCGCAGGCGCGGCAACAGGTAGTTGAGCTGCGCCAGCTCGACCTGCGCCTTGCCCTCCCGGCTCCGCGCGTGCAACGCGAAGATGTCCAGGATCAGCGCCGTGCGGTCGATGACCTTGACCTTGAGCTTCTCCTCCAGGTTGCGGAGCTGGCCCGGCGTGAGCTCGGAGTCCAAGATCACGGCCTCGGCGCCGGCGCGATGGACCTCGCGGTGGATCTCCTCGAGCTTGCCCTTGCCGACGAAGGTCGCGGGGTCGGGGTCCTGGCGCGTCTGCAGGACGCGGGCCACGGTCTCGGCCCCCGCCGAGTCGGCCAGCGCCGCCAGCTCGTCGAGGTCCGACTCCTCGATCCCCCGACCCACGCCGACGAGCACGGCGCGCTCCTGCACCCGTGGCCGCCACGTGGCGGCGAGCGGCGACTCGAGCGTCGTGGTTTCGTGAACGCCCCGGGGTCGCTTCCGTCCGTTCTGCGACATCAGGAGAGCATGGCGCGAAGACGCGTCATCGCCTCGGCCAGGCGGTCGTCCGGCACGGTCAGCGACAGGCGGACGTAGCCCTCGCCGAGGCTGCCGTAGCCGTTCCCGGGCGCGACGAACACGCCCGCCTCGTCGAGCAGCCGATCGGCGAACGACACCGAGGTCTCGCCCTCGGGGACCGGCGCCCACACGTAGCACGAGCCGAGCGGCGGCTTGAGCGACCACCCGAGGTCGTTCAGCGTCCCGACGACGACGTCGCGCCGGCGCCGGTACGTGGCGCGCAGCTCGTCCAGGTGCTCCGGCGGGCCGTCGAGGGCGGCGATCGCGGCTCGCTGAACCGCCGTGAACTGCCCGCTGTCCAGGTTGGTCTTCACGACGCCGAGCGCCCGGATGGCCTCGGCAGAGCCGGCCGCCCAGCCGATCCTCCACCCCGTCATGTTGTAGAGCTTCGACGCCGAGCCGAACTCGAGCGCGACGTCCTTCGCCCCCGGCACCTGGAGCACCGACGGCGCCACGAACCCGTCGAACGTGATCTCCGAGTACGCCGCGTCGTGCAAGAGGAGCAGGCCGTGGTCGCGGCAGAACGCCACGGCCTCCTCGAACGTGGTGAGCTCGGCCACGGCCGCCGTCGGATTGGACGGGTAGTTGAGCCACATCGTCCTCGTGCGTTCGCCGACCGGTGCCGCACCGAAGTCGGGCAGGAAGCCGTCCTCGGCCCGCAGCGGGAGCGAGATCGGGACGCCCCCGGCGAGCCGGGCGGACACGCCGTAGACGGGGTAGCCGGGGTCGGCCACGAGCGACTCGTCGCCGGGGTCCACGTAGGCCAGGGCGATGTGGCCGATCCCCTCCTTCGACCCGATGAGCGCCATGACCTCGGTCTCCGGGTCGAGCTCGACGCCGAACCGCCGCCCGTAGAAGGCGGCCACGGCCGTGCGGTATTCGATCGAGCCCCAGTAGCTGGGGTACCGGTGCGTGGACGGGTCCGCCACCGCCTCGCGCATCGCCTCGACCACGTGGCGGGGGGTGGGCAGGTCGGGATCGCCCACGCCGAGCGAGATCACGTCGACGCCCTGGGCCCGCTTGGCCGAGACCTTCCGGTCGAGCTCGGCGAACAGGTAGGGCGGCAGCGACTCGATCCGCCGGGCCACCCTCACGCGCTCACCCCGCGCGCGGCGAGCCACTTCTCGTCGACCGTGGCCTCGAAGACGCGCTCGGCGGGGCCGGTGAGCAGGACCTCGACGTCGGTCCGCTCGACCTCCAGGGTCCCTCCGGGGAAGCGCACCTCGGCCCGGGCCGGAACCAACCCGGCCTCGTTCGCCGCGACGAGCGCGGCGCACGCCCCCGTGCCGCACGCCATCGTCTCCCCCGAGCCTCGCTCCCACACGCGCGCCCGAACCGCGCCGTCCTCGATCGAGACGAACTCCACGTTCGTCTTCTCGGGGAACCGCTCGTCGCGCTCGATCCGGGGACCGATCGTGCGCACGTCGATCTCGGCCGGATCCCGCTCGACGAACAGGACGAGGTGCGGGTTGCCCATGGACAGGGCGCTCGCCTTGAACGCACGCCCGTCCACCTCGAACGGCTCGGTGAGGAACGGCGCGTCGGGGGGTCCGAGCATGGGGATCTCGCCCCGGGCGAAGGCGGGTGGGCCCATGCCGACCGTGACGGCCCTTACCGACCCGTCCGCGACCCCGAGCGAGAGGTGCTTCGTGCCGGCTCGGGTCCCCACCTCGATCTCGGTGGCCGTCGTGTGGCCGCGGTCGAACACGAGCTTGCCGAGGCACCGCACGCCGTTGCCGCACATCTCCGCCAGCGAGCCGTCGGAGTTGCGGTAGTCCATGAAGAAGTCGGCGCCGTCCTGTTGCCCGCGGGTCACGCGGATCACGCCGTCGCCGCCGACCCCCCGGTGCCGGTCACACAGCGCGGTCACGAGCGCGGGGTCGAGCGGACGCTCGTCGTCGAGGTCCTCGACCATGACGAAGTCGTTGCCGGTCCCGTGGTACTTCCAGATCCTCAGCTCACCCACGCAGGTACTCCGCGATCTCCTCGACGTGCGCCACCGCGCCGGCCTCCGCCGCTTCGAACCACCGGACCCGGGGGTCGCGCCGGAGGAACGACCGCTGGCGGCGCGCCAGCGCCTTCGTTCGCCGCACCGTGCCCGCGACCGCCTCCTCCAGCGTCAGCTCGCCGGCCACGTGCCTGGCGAACTCAGCGTACCCGATGGCCTTCGACGAGGTGAGCCATCCGCCGAAGCCGCGCTCGACCAGTCCCCGGACCTCCTCGAGCAGCCCCGCGTCGAGCATGTGCAGGACGCGCTCCTCGATCCGCTGGGCCAGCGGACCGGCGGTGACGTGGATCCCGGCCGCCCGGAGCCGCCCCCGCTCGTACCGCCCCCAGGCCTCGGCGAAGCTCGAGAACGGCCGGCCCGTGAGGTCGGCGACCTCGAGGGCGCGCACCACCCGGCGGACGTTGGCGGGCTCGATCCTGGCGGCCGCGGCGGGATCGCTCTCGGCGAGGCGCTCGTACATCGAGGCGGCGCCCACCCGCGCCGCCTCGGCCTCGAGCGCCGCCCGGGTCGCGGGGTCCGTCCCGGGGAAGGTGAGGTCGTCGGCGACGGCCCGCAGGTACAGGACGGTGCCGCCCGACAGGAGCACCTCGCGGCCTCGAGCCCGGATCCCGGCGATCGCCTCGCGGCAGAGCTCCTGGTATCGCGCCACGCTGAACGGCTCCGAGGGATCGGCCACGTCGATGAGGTGGTGCGGGACGCGGGCGCGATCCTGCGGCGACGGCTTGGCCGTGCCGACGTCCATCCCCCGGTACACGAGCATCGAGTCGACCGACACGATCTCGGCGCCCAGCCGCTCGGCCACCTCGAGCGATGCCTCCGACTTCCCCGACGCCGTCGGCCCGACGAGCGCGAGGAACGGCCCGTCCGCGCTCACGCGACGGCGGCCGGCTCCCGCACGAGCTCGCCGTCGAGGTGGTGGGGGTGCGCCCCCGTGATCCGCGCGTCGAGGAACTCGCCCGGCGCAAGCGCGCCGTCCAGGTGCACGAGGCGATTCGTCCGCGTCCGGCCCTGGACCCGGCCCTTGCGCCCGGTCCCCTCGACCAGCACCTCGACCCTCGAGCCCACCTGCTCGCGCATGCGCCCCAGCGAGATCCCCTCCTGGAGGGCGACGAGCCGGTCGAACCGCTCCTGGACGACCGGCTTGGGGACCTGTTCGTCCATCGTCGCGGCGCGCGTGCCCGGCCTCGGGGAGTATTGGAACGTGTAGGCCTGATCGAACCGAGCCCGCCGGACGACGTCGAGCGTGTCTTCGAAGTCCTCCTCGGTCTCCCCGGGGAAGCCGACGATGACGTCGGTGCTGACGGCGATGCCGGGGACGGCGGCCCGGATCCACTCGAGCCATTCCAGGTATCGGCCCCCGCGATAGCTGCGCTGCATGGCCTTCAGGATGCGGGCCGAGCCCGATTGGAGCGGGAAGTGGATGTGCTCGCAGACGTGCTCGCTCTCGGCCATCGCGTCCACCACGTCGGGGGTGAAGTCGTGCGGATGCGGACTGGTGAAGCGGATGCGTCGGATCCCCTCGACCTCGTTCACGGCCCGGAGCAGGTCGGCGAACAGCGGCCGCCTCGGCGAGTCGGGAACCGTCAGGTCGCGCCCGTACGTGTTCACGTTCTGCCCGAGGAGCGTGACCTCGACCACTCCCTGGCGCGCGAGCCCCTGGACCTCGGCCAGCACGTCCCCGATCGGCCGAGAGAGCTGCGGGCCCCGCACGAGCGGCACGATGCAGAACGAGCAGGCGTTGTCGCAGCCCACCGCGATCGAGACCCACGCGTGGTGGGCCGCCTCGCGCAGCGCAGGCAGCGCGCTGGGGAAGACCTCGGTCTGCTCGCGGACGTCCATCTGGGGGCCCTCGGCGTCGGCGCGATGCAGGAGGTCGAGCAGCCCCGGCAGCGCGTGCGTGCCGACCACGACGTCCACCCACGGCGCCCGCTCCTGGATCAGCCCACCGTCCTTCTGGGCGAGGCAGCCCGCCACGACGATCCGCATCCGAGGGTTCCGCTCCTTGAGCGGGCGGAGGTGCCCGAGGTTCCCGTACAGCCGGTTGTCGGCGTTCTCGCGGATCGCGCACGTGTTGAACACCACGACGCTCGCCTCCGCCGCCTCCTCGGTCGCCACGTACCCGTCCGCCGTGAGCAGGCCGGCGATGCGCTCGGAGTCGTGCTCGTTCATCTGGCACCCGAACGTGCGCAGCAGGTATCTCGGCTCCATCAGACCTCTGAGGGTACCGGAGCGGCTACTTCGCGTACTCCACGGACCGCGTCTCGCGCACGACCGTGATCTTGATCTGGCCGGGGTACTGGAGCTCCTCCTCGACCTGCTTGGCGATGTCTCGGGCCATCACCTGGGCGGCGAGATCGTCGATGTCGTGTGGCTTCACCATCACGCGGACCTCGCGACCGGCTTGCATGGCGTAGACCTTCTCGACCCCCGGGTAGCTCGTGCAGATCTCCTCGAGACGCTCCAGGCGCTTGACGTAGGTCTCCAGGCTCTCGCGCCGGGCCCCGGGCCGGCCGCCCGAGATGCCGTCGGCGATCTGCGCGATCACCGCCTCGATCGTCCGCTGTTCGACCTCGCCGTGGTGCGACTCGATGCAGTGCACGACCTCTGCGGACTCTTTCATCCGCCGGGCGATCTCGGCGCCGATGATGGCGTGCGAGCCCTCGACCTCGTGCGTCACGGCCTTGCCGACGTCGTGCAGGAGCGCTCCCCGCTTGGGGATCACGGGGTCGACGCCGAGCTCGGCGCTGATGGCGGCCGCGATGTGCGCGGACTCGACGAGGTGCTTGAGGACGTTCTGCCCGTACGACGTCCGGAACTGGAGTCGGCCGAGCAGGCGGATCATCTCCGGGTGCATGTCCGTGATGCCGGCCTCCATCACGGCTCCCTCGCCCGCGCGCTTGATCTGCTCCTCGATCTCCTTCTGCGACCGCTCGAACGTTTCCTCGATGCGCGCCGGGTGGATCCGCCCGTCCTGAACCAGCTTCTCCAGGGTGAGCCGGGCCGTCTCCCGACGAACGGGGTCGAAGCACGAGAGCACGACGGCCTCCGGCGTGTCGTCGATGATCAGGTTCACCCCGGTCACGGACTCGAACGCGCGGATGTTCCGACCCTCCCGGCCGATGATCCGCCCCTTCATGTCCTCGCTCGGGAGGGAGAAGACCGAGACGGTCGACTCGCTGGTTTGCTCGGACGCCACACGCTGGATCGCGATCGTCACGATCTTGCGCGCCCGCTCCTCGCCCTCCTCGCGCGCCCGCTGCTCGATCTCGCGGACCGTCGACATCGCCTCGCGCTTCGCGTCCTCGATCACTCGGCTTCGGAGCGCCTCCCGGGCCTCCTGAGCGGTCATCTGCGCGATCTCCTCGAGCCGCTTGCGATGCTGCTCCGCCGCGTGCTCGAGCTGCTGGCGGACCATCTGGAGCTTCGCGTCGCGATCCTCCAGCTCACCCGATCGCCGCTCCGCCTCGTCGACCTTGTGATCGAGCGCCTGCTCCTTCTGGGCCAGACGCTCCTCCTGGCGCTTGACCTCCTCCCGCCGGGACCGGAGATCCTCCTCCGACTCCCGGCGCAGGGCTCCGATCTCGTCCCTGGCCTCGACGAGGGCCTCGCGCGTGAGCCGCTCGGCCTCTCGCTCGGCTTCGAGGACCACCTTCTGAGCCCGTGCCTCCGCGCTCTGAGCCTGGGACTGCGCGACCGCCTTTCGGACGAAGAACCCGATCGCGATCCCCAGGGCCAGGGCCACGATGCCCGCCACCACCGCTGTCATCGCTTCGCCTCCGAACACAAGAAAGGCCAAACCGAGGCCCGCCGGGCCCCTGTTCGGCCGTGCTGCGTCGGATCGAGGGGGATCTAGGGTGCGCGGCGGCCTGGCGGCCCTCCGCGGCCCCGGATCCGGTCTGCTCCCTGCGACGACTGGTGGATGGACATGTCAGGCACGGTTTCGAACAGTTGGCGAACCGATGAACCTCAGAGGTCGAGCGTACGGCCTCCCCGAGGATGAGGCAAGCGCGCTGCGCGGCCGGATCAGCGCTCGCCGTCGAGCCCGAGCGCCTCCCGAGCCGCCCGGCGCGCCACCGACGCGTCGTATCCCCGCCGCGCCAGGAAGCCCATCAACCGCTGGAAGGCCTGCTCGGGGGCGAGCCCGGCGAGCCGGCGAGCTCGCTCGAGCGCCAGGTCTCGAGCGCGCTCCGCGTCCGACCGGCCCCCGGACTCGTCGATGGTGCGCTCGATCGTGGCGCGGTCGACGCCCTTTGCGGCCAGCCGCCCGGCGATGGCCCGGCGACCCGTGCCCCGGTTGCCCATCTCGTGCTCGACGACCTGCCGGGCGAACGCCTCGTCGTCCACCAGGCCGACCGCCTCGAGCCGACCGAGCTCGTCCTCGACCTCAGGGCTCTCGAAGCCCGCCCGAAGGAGCCGGAGCTCGAGCTCCCGGCGCGACCGAGCTCGCACGGCCAGGAGCCGCAGCGCCCGTTCGTGGCAGTCGAGGGGATGCTTGACGCTCATCGCGAGAGCGACCGGGTCCGGCCGGCCCTTCCCCTAGCCGGCCGGGGCCCCGGTCGTCTCACGTTCCTTCTTTCCCATTCCGGCTGCGTCCGCAACCGCGTCGGCGACCTCGGGGACGGCGACGACGGGCGTCTGGTCGCCCTCCTCGCCGAACGCGGTCAGGCCCACCCCCTCGCGGACCTTGCGCTCGATCTCGGCCGCGATGTCGGTGTGCTCGACGAGGAACTGGCGCGCGTTCTCGCGGCCCTGGCCGAGCTGGTCGCCCTCGTACGTGAACCAGGCGCCGCTCTTCTTCACGATCTCGAGGTCGACCCCCACGTCGAGGAGGCTCCCCTCCTTGGAGATCCCGAAGCCGTACATGATGTCGAACTCGCACTGGCGGAACGGCGGCGCGACCTTGTTCTTCACGACCTTCACGCGCGTGCGCGAGCCCACGACCTCCGTGCCGTCCTTGAGGTTCTCGACCTTGCGGACGTCGAGGCGGACCGACGAGTAGAACTTCAGCGCCCGACCCCCGGGCGTGGTCTCGGGGTTGCCGAACATCACGCCGATCTTCTCGCGGAGCTGGTTGATGAAGATCGCCGTGGTGTCGAAGCGAGAGAGCGTCCCCGAGAGCTTGCGCATCGCCTGCGACATCAGGCGGGCCTGGAGGCCGACGTGCGTGTCCCCCATCTCGCCCTCGATCTCGGCGCGGGGCACGAGGGCCGCGACGGAGTCGATCACCACGACGTCCATCGCCCCGGAGCGCACGAGCATGTCGCAGATCTCGAGCGCCTGCTCGCCGGAGTCGGGCTGGGAGACGAGCAGCTCGTCGATGTTGACGCCGAGTCGCTGCGCGTAGGTGGGGTCGAGCGCGTGCTCGGCGTCGACGAACGCGGCGATGCCGCCGTGCCGCTGGGCCTCGGCGATGATGTGCAGGCAGACGGTGGTCTTGCCCGAGCCCTCGGGCCCGAAGACCTCGACGACGCGCCCGCGAGGGATGCCCCCGACGCCGAGCGCGATGTCGAGCGACAGGGCTCCGGTCGGGATCACCGAGATGCCGGCGCCCATGGGGTGCTCACCCAGCTTCATCACGGCGCCCTTGCCGAACTGCTTCTCGATCTGCGCGAGCGTGACGTCGAGCATCTTGTCTCGATCCATCCGCGAATCCCCCTTCTGTTCCTTCGCCCACCGCGCGATGACGCCGGCGAGCGCCTCCCCTGCCTGTGGTCCGGACGAGGGGCGAACGCTACTCCGAGGGTCCGACATGAATTACCCTCCTGTGATTACAGCCCTGTGAATTACAATCCTCAAAGCTCCCGGCCGCAACCCGGAACCCTACCCGAACACCTGTTCGAGGTCAACGATCCGATCCGGTCCGCCGATTCATCTAGCGCAGATGTCGCCTGAGATCGCCGTCATCCCGGGAACGCCAGCGGGCGCGTTGGTCGCGATCGGGTTCGTCGTGGGCGCAGTGGCCCTGTCGCGCTGGGCGCGGTCGAGGGCCCATCGTCCGTGGACGTCCACCGACGCGCTGAGATCCGCTGCGGTAGCGGCGGCCTTCATGCTGTTCGTTGCGCTTCTCCCAGTCCGGGCCCATGCGATCGGCGCCTTGCTCGCGATCGCGATGCTGCTCGGATGGATGGCTCTGCTCACGATCTACGCCGGTTCCCGCGCTCTGATCCTCCATCGATACCGGAGGGGTCAGCACAGCCTGGCACGAGGTGAGCGGACCGAACGGTACGGAGGGCCCGTGTCCGAGGATGTGCGATCGCGAGCGGAGGCGCTTCGCGCCTTCGGATTCGAGGCAGTCACGACCATCACGGACGACGGGAGCGAGATCGCCCTCTGGTTTCGACCTGCGGATTCCGTCGCCGCCGAGGTCGGCCGCTTCACGAGGTTGCCCGATCAGCCCCGGTTCGTCGAGTTGACATCGTCGCTGGCTTCGCAGAACGCCGCGCTCTGCACGTCGACCTGGTCGGGATCCACCGGATTGTGGGCCGGTGAATTCCGGCAGGCGTTCCCCGGCGCGCCCTTGGAACACCTTCTCGACAACCACGAGCGTGGCCTCGCGTTCCTCGCCGGCAGAGGTCTCACGAGGGACCCCGTTCGCCCCGATGAGATCGTGTCCGTTCGTGGCGCGATGCTCCGCCTGATGGCGGCCGCGGCCGCTATGGCTCCTCGCAAGTCGACGGCTCCAGCTGTTCGCAGCTCGCTCGGATCTTCGCGTTTCGTCGGCCGGCTCGAGGATCAACCGGACATCGCGTCCCGGCTCGATGCCTTCTGGAACCTTGCCGCCGGCGCAAGGGGCGGCTGAGCGTCCGATCCTCGGGAGGGAGGTCCAGCCCGAGAACCCATCCGCCGAGGCGGTCAGCCTCCCAACGGGAACGTCGACAGCGGCTCGTAGATCGGGGCCGGCCGGCGCAGGTGGCTCCGGTACAGGACCAGCCACTCGACCGGGAAGGGCCGGCTCTCCACGCCGAGCTCCTCGATCTGGTCCTCCAGGCGCACGGGCGGCTCGAACCGGGCCACGGTGAGGTGCGGCGTGAACGCCCGCTTCTCGGGGGCGAAGTCCTTCGCCAGCGCCTCGTCCAGACCGGCCGCGATGCGCGTGAGCCGTCCCCGCGGGTCCTCGAGCGCCACCCACAGCACGCGGGCCCGGCGGGCCGAGGGGAAGGCGCCGAGCTCGGCGACCCGCGTCTCGAACGGCCGGTGGGTCGCCGCCACCTCCCCCACCGCCCGCGTCACCGGCTCGAGCAGACGGGGCCAGGTCGTCCCGAGGAACTTCATCGTGACGTGCTGGTTCTGGGTCGGGACCCATCGGCCCGTCGGGTAGCGCTCCCGCACCGGTCCCACCCCGCGCTCGACGAGCGCCCGAATCTCCTGCGGGAGGTCGATGGCGACGAAGAGCCGGAGCGGCCGGGCCTCGGGCCGGGAGGCTCGGTCGCGGGCCATCAGGCAGATCCCGGCATCAGGTGACGACGCGCTCGGTCTCGGGCAGCGGCAGGCCTCGGAGCAGCCGCCGGACCAGGTCGAGGGCCGCCTGCTCGGCCCACCGCACGACCATGGACCGGTCCCCGGGCGCGCGGATCCGGCGCTGGTGGCTCACGTCCGCCGCCTCGAGCCCGATCCACACGACGCCCGGCGGGTTGCCCTCGTGCGGGTCCGGGCCGGCGGCCCCGGTGAGCGCGATCGCGACGTCGGCGCCGAAGAGCCGTCGCGCGCCGGCCGCCATCTCCGCGGCGCACTCGCGGCTGACGACGCCGGCTCCCTCGATCGTCGCCGCGGTCACGCCGAGCACGTCGCGCTTGGCCGCCGCGCCGTACACGACCGCCGAGCCGAGCAGGTAGTCGGACGCGCCGGGGATCCGCGCCAGCCGAGCCGACAGCGAGCCGGCCGTGAGCGACTCGGCGCAGGCGATCGTCAAGCCCGACTCCCGGAGCAGCCGTCCCACCACCTCCTCGAGCTCCTCGTCCGACGTGGACGTCACGGCGTCGCCGATGCGGGCGGCCACGGTCTCGACCACCGGCGCCAGCATCGCGGCCGCCTCCTGCACGGTCGCGGCCTTGGCCGTGAGCCGGACCTTCACCTCGCCGCCACCCGCCAGGTACGCCACGGTGGGATTCGCGGACCCGTGGAAGAGATCGTCGAGCCACTCGGCGATCCGTGACTCGGCGACGCCGACGCACCGGACTGTCCTCGAGGCGATCGTGGCCGGACCCGACACGGCCGCCAGCTCGGGGATCACGGTCCCCTCCATCATCTCCCGCATCTCCGCCGGCACCCCCGGCAGCGCATAGATCCGGCGGCCGTCGAGCTCCATGGCGATGCCAGGTGCCGTCCCGCGCCCCGGCACGATGGCTCGGGCGCCGGCCGGCAGGTCCGCCTGCACCAGGTTGGACAGCGGCATCTCGCGCCCGGCTCGCGCGAACGTGTCGCGGACCAGCGCCTCGAGCTCGGCGCGCCGCTCGAGCGGCGCGCCGGTCGCCGCGGCGATCGCGTCCCGGGTGACGTCGTCCTGGGTCGGTCCGAGGCCCCCGGTGAGGATGATCGCGTCCGAGCGCGAGAGCGCGAGCCGGATGGCCTCCGCGATCCGCTCGACGTTGTCCCCCACCACCTGATGGTGCAAGACGTCGACGCCCACCGTCGCCAGGTGCTCGCCGATCCACTGGGCGTTGGTGTTGGCGATCTGGCCGAGAAGGAGCTCGGTGCCGACCCCGACGACCTCCGCCCTCACGGGGGCTCCGTCCCGCCCGCCGCGCGAGCACCCGGCGGTCCGACCGTCATCCCGGCGGGGGGGATGGGGTCGCGAAGTCGTACGTGTCGGCCCACGGATGTCCGGGCGCCCCGGGGAAGCCCTTGTCGTCCCCGTTCACGGTGACCTTCGCCGTGCCGCCCTCGGACAGCGCCACGGTGATCGAGATCTGCGCGCGGAAGGAGCGCCCCTCGCCGGCCCGAAGCGTGAAGGGCTGCGCCTCGCCGCCGTCCGCCGTGATCGTCACGACCACCGGCCGGCGCGCAAGCACCCCGACCGTGAGGCCCCGCGCGGCGGTGATCGCCGTCGCCGGAGCCTCGGACGGGAGCACCGCCGGCGGCGGCGCCGGTTGGCGCGCCGACAGGACGCCGAAAGCCGCCGCGAGGACCAGGACCGTCGCGGCCACCATGACGAGGAGCCGGTGGTTGTCGCGCCGGCGCCGGGCGCCCAGGGCCGGCTCGGGCTGCTGGGGGGTCGACGGCGGGCGGAGCTCCTCGCCCTCGGGGAGCGACGCGACGTACGCGGCGACGACCTTGTCGGGCGACAGGCGCAGGTACGAGGCGTAGGTCCGCAGGCACCCGCGGACGTGGACGTCCCCGAGCAGGCGGTCGAAATCGTCCCGCTCGAGGGCCTCGAGGAACTCACGGCGGACCCGGGTGTCCCGCGCCGCCTCGTCGATCGAGAGGCCGCGCGACGTGCGCACCTTCCGGAGCGCCCCCCCGATCCCGGCCAACACCGGTTGCTGCACGCCTGCATCCTAGCCACGGGCGGGGCTCGCTCCCCGGGCGGGCGGCTCGATCTGGGGGCCGATCGGCCGCTCGGGGCGGATGCCGCCATCGATCTCAAGGACCTAGGTCCGACGCCCGATGCCAGGATGGTGGGTTGGGGATATCGTCCTCGGCGTTCGGTCCGCCGCTGGTCGGGAGCAGCTTCGGCATGATCACGCACGCGTCACAGCTCGGTTCGCGCTCCCCGTTCTCGCTGGTTCGCCTGCCGTCCTCCTTCGAGCTCGAATCCGAGGGACGCGTGCGTTACCTGGTCATGAACGGCAAGCAGGACGACGGCGTGTGGGGACCCGTCGGAGCGCTCTGGATCTCGGCCGACGAGGAGCGGGGCGGGTTCCTCGTCCACCCCTGGGCGCTGTGGGAGGGCAGCGAGTTCGTCCGGAGCTACCGATCCGCGGTCCTGCGCGGCTGGACCGCCGGAGCGATCTACCGCTACTGGCAGGATGAGGTGTGGCGCGGGACGTACTCGGCCGAGAGCGAGGTCGAGGCGCAGACCCTCCTGCTGCTCAACGAGCTGCTCTGCACCCTGTAGCGCCCGGCCCCCTTCGACGACCGACCCCGCTCCCCTACACGGTGCGCGCCGAGCGGGACTCCTCCCACTCCTCGGGGGTCACGAGGACGTCGCGCGCCTTCGAGCCCTGCGAGGGCCCGACGATCCCGCGGTCCTCCATCAGGTCCATGAGCCGGCCGGCCCGCGCGAACCCAACCTTCAGCTTGCGCTGCAGCATGCTCGTCGAGCCGAGCTGAGAGCGGATCACCAGGTCGGCGGCCTGCTCGAGCAGCTCGTCGTCGCCACCCAGGCCAACCTCGTCGTCGACCGGAGGCCGGCCGAGGCCCTCCACGCTCATCGCGTACTCCGGCTTGCGCTGCGCGCGGATCCATTCGGAGACCTGGTGGACCTCCTTCTCGGTAACCCACGCCGCCTGCAGGCGCACGGGCTTGGACGCCGACGAGGGCGCGAAGAGCATGTCGCCGTGGCCGACGAGCTTCTCCGCGCCGTTCATGTCGAGGATCACCCGGCTGTCGGCCTGGCTCGACGTCATGAGCGCGATCCGGCTGGGGATGTTCGCCTTGATCAGACCGGTGACCACGTCCACGCTCGGCCGCTGGGTGGCCACGACGAGGTGGATGCCGACCGCACGGGCCATCTGGGCGATCCGGCAGATCGCGTCCTCCACCTCGCGCGGCGCCACCATCATGAGATCGGCCAGCTCGTCGATCACGACGAGGAGGTAGGGGAAGTCGACGACGCGCTCCTCCTGGCCCGGCGGGATGCGCAGCGTCCCCTCGGCGAGCCCGGCCCGGTAGCCGTCGACGTCGCGCACGCCGACCATCGCCAGGAGCTCGTAGCGCTGCTCCATCTCCCGGACGACCCAGGCGAGCGCCTCGGCGGCGCGCTTGGGATGGACGATGACCGGAACGAGCAGATGGGGAAGGTCGGCGAAGTGCGTGAGCTCGACGCGCTTGGGGTCGACGAGCACGAGCTTCACGTCGTCGGGCGACGTGCGCATCAGCACGGACGTGATGAACGAGTTGATGAGGCTCGACTTGCCTGCGCCGGTCGCCCCGGCGATCAGCACGTGTGGCATCTGCGTGAGGTTGACGAGCTGTGCCCGCCCGTGGACGTCCTTACCGAGGGCCACCGACAGCGGATGGCGGTCGTCCTTGGCCACCTTCGACCGAAGGATGTCGCCGAGCATCACGAAGTCGCGGACCCGGTTCGGCACCTCGACGCCGATCGCCGACTTGCCGGGGATCGGGGCGATGATGCGCACGTCGGGCGTGGCGAGCGCGTACGCGATGTCGTCCGCCAGCGAGAGCACCTTGTTCACCTTCGTGCCCGCCTCGACCTCGACCTCGAACAGGGTGACGGTCGGTCCGCGATGGGAGGCGACGACGTGCGCCGGGACGCCGAACGTGTGGAACGTCCGCTCGAGCGCCTCGGTCGTGTGCTCCTCGTCGCGGGCGCTCCCCGCCGACGGCGGCGAGGTTCGCAGCAGCTCGAGCGGAGGCACCTGGTACCGGCCGCCCGCCGCCTTGGGCCGGACGAGCTCGGGCACCTCGATCGGCGCCGGTGCCGGCTCGGGCAGGGCCGCCTCGGGCTCCGGCTCGTCGAGCAGGTCGATCACCGCGACGTCCTCCGCCGTCCGGAGGCGGGCCCTGCGCCTGGGGGCGGGGGGCTCCTCGACCACCACGTCGTCCGGCTCCCGGTCGAACAGGTCGCGGACCTTGCCGATCACCGCGGACAGCGGGGTCCCGCTGAAGATCAGGAGCCCGAGCACCGAGGCCCCGGACCACACCACGGCGGCGCCGGTCCGCGACACGAGCTTGCCGAGCGGCCAGGCCGCGAGCGCCCCGATCGCTCCCGCCGCGTCGCTCAGCTTGTCGAAGCCGCCGTTCGGCCTGGGGTCCCCCCGGCCGAGCGAGAGCAACGCGAGGACACCGACCAGGGCGATGACGAACCCGATGAACATCCGCACCCGCTGGCCCTCGGCGGCTCCGCGGAGCACCACGGCGCCCCAGTACACGGCCAGCACGGGGAAGGCCACGGCGGCCACCCCGGTCGCCCCGCGCAGCAGCCAGTCGATCCCCCGGCCCACCGGTCCCGCGGCCTGGAGCCACACGCTGAGGATCGCGAGCACGCCGAAGACGACCAGCCCGATCCCGAGCGCGTCGCGGGCCCAGGGAGCGAGGTGCTGGCGGACCGGCGTGCGGGCGCGGGTCGCGCGCTTGCGGCGGCCGCGACCCGTGGTCTTCCTCGCCAACTACACCTCCACGATGACGGGCAGGATGACCGGCTTGCGCTGGGTGACCTCGTAGAAGTACTTGTTCAGCGTTCGCCGGACGTTCTGCTCGAGCACACCCCGGTCGACCACCTCGACCTGGGCGGACTCCTCCAGCGAGAGCATGACGCGTTCCCGGGCCTCTTCAAGGATGTCGCCGGAGGTCTCGTCGAAGACGAACCCCCGGTTCACGATGTCGGGTCCGGCCATGACCTGCCCGTGGTGCGCGTCGATCGCCACGACGACCACGACGACGCCGTCCTTGGAGAGCTTGCGCCGATCCCGGAGCACCACGTCGCCGACGTCGCCGATCCCCAGGCCGTCGACGAACGTCATGCCGGCCGGGACGCGGCCGGCCACCCGGACCGTCTCCCCGACCTCGACGAGGTCCCCGTCCTCGCAGATCAGGACGTGGTCGGCGGGGATGCCGACCTCCGTCGCGATCTTGGCGTGGTGCGCGAGCTGCCGCCGCTCGCCGTGGATCGGGATGAACCACCTCGGCCGGACCAGCGACAGCATGAGCCGGAGCTCCTCCGCTGCGGCGTGACCGCTCGCGTGCACCGGGTAGGCGGGCACGTTGAACACGTCGGCGCCGGTGCGGTACAGGCCGTCGACGACCCGGTGGATCGCCGGCTCGTTGCCCGGGATGAGGCTGCTCGAGAGCACGACGCTGTCGCCCTCGCCGAGCTTCACCCACTTGTGCTCGCGCGCGGCCATGAGGCTGAGCGCCGACAGCGGCTCGCCCTGCGAGCCGGTGCAGATCACGACGACTCGTGAGGGGTCGCGGTGCTCGACCTCCTCGATGGGGATCACGTCGCTCTCGGGCACGTGCAGGATGCCCAGGGTCCGCGCCGCCTCCACGCTCTGGTGCATCGAGCGGCCGAGGAAGGCGACCACGCGCTCGTCCGCGCGGGCGGCGTTCACCACCTGCTGGATCCGATGGATGTGGCTGCTGAAGCAGGCCACCACGACGAGCTGCGGCGCCCGGGAGATGATGTCCTGCAGCGCCGGGCCGACGCTCCGCTCGCTGGCGGTGTAGCCGGACTCCTCGGCGTTCGTCGAGTCCGACAGGAGCAGGTGCACGCCGCGGCCGGCCTCCTCGGCCAGGCCGTGAAGGTCCGTGGGACGCCCGTCGAGCGGGGTCTGGTCGATCTTGAAGTCGCCGGTGTGCAGGATCGAGCCGAAGGGTGTGTCGATCGCCACGGCCATGCCGTCGGGGATCGAGTGGGTGACGCGGTGGAACCGCATCGAGAACGGCCCGACCGTCGCGGCCTCCCCCGGCGTGACCTGGTTGAACGCGGCGCGATCGCGGACCTCGTGCTCCGCGAGCTTGCCCTCGAGCAGCGCGAGCGTGAACGGCGTGCCGTACACCGGGAGCGGCCGGTCGACCTCGCGAAGCAGGTAGGCCAGGGCGCCGATGTGGTCCTCGTGGCCGTGGGTGAGCACGACGGCCTCGACGTCGTCGTACCGGTCGCGCAGGTACTCGAAGTCCGGGAGCACGAGGTCGATGCCCGGCATCTCGGCGTGGGGGAACGACAGCCCGACGTCGAGGATCAGGATGCGACCGCCGAGCTCGACGCAGGCCATGTTGCGGCCGACCTCGCCCACGCCACCCAGGAACACCAGCCGGGCGGGCGACGAGCCGGCGTCGGCGGTCACCGGGCCCTCGGTCCGGTCAGAGGAGTCCGGCATCCACCAGTGCCTTGCGGATGCGATCGCGTTCCTCGGCGGTGGCCGGCACGAGCGGCAGCCGCGGCGGTCCCACCGGATGCCCCACCATGCCGAGCGCCGTCTTGACGGGGATCGGGTTGCTCGTGATGAACAGCGCGTTGAACAGCGGCGTGAGCTCCTCGTGGATCTTGCGGGCGGCCGGGATGTCGCCGGTGAACAACAGGTCGCACATCTGGCGGATCCGATCTCCGACGAGATGCGCCGCCACGGAGACGATCCCCACCGCGCCGAGGCAGAGATAGCCGAAGGTCGCCCAGTCGTCGCCCGAGTAGACCTCGAACGCGGGCGGTGCCTCGCTGATGAGCCTCGACACCGCCTGGAAGTCGCCCGTCGAGTCCTTCACCCCGATGATGTTCGGGATCTCGGACAGGCGCAGCAGGGTGTCGTGCTCGATCCGGGTCGCCGTGCGTCCGGGGATGTTGTAGACGAGGATCGGCAGGTCGACCGCGTTCGCCACGCGGCCGAAATGCTCGATCAGGCCGCGCTGGGGCGGCTTGTTGTAGTACGGCGTCACCAGGAGCAGGCCGTCGGCGCCGAGCTCCCTCGCCTCGCTCGACAGCTCCAGGGTCTCGGCCGTGTCGTACGTGCCGGTCCCGCAGATGACCTTTCCCCCCCCTTCCCGAGCTACCTCGATGACCGCGCGGAACAGGTCGAGCTTCTCCCGGTGGGTGAGGGTGGGCGACTCTCCGGTCGAGCCCGCGACGACGATCGAGTCGGACCCGTGCTCGAGCAGGTGGGCGGCGAGCGCCCGCGCCTGGTCGAGGTCCAAGGAGTGGTCCTCGTGGAAGGGCGTGACCATCGCGGTGACGACGGCGCCGAACCTACCGGCCATGAAGCCTCCTTCCTCGTCCGAAGCTGCCACAGCTCGAGACCTCCCCGGAGGCTACCGCCGGAGCGAGCCGAGGGGTTCCGCGGTCGAGCAACGAACGTCTCATCGCCTCACGTCCATCACGATAGCCACATGTGTCACACCTTCACCATGAAGGTTACGTGCCAGATGCTTCACCCGTGCCAGGCATACCTGCCGTGCCAGCGCTGCCGAACGTGCCCACCATGTCAGGCGTGCGCCGAGAGGGACGCCTGGCACACGGGGCCGGCGAGGCGGGCGGCTCGCACGTGCCAGCCGTCGCCCGGGAACCCGCCGAGGCACACGTCAACGGGGAGCCCCTCGCATCCGTCGAGCCACACGTGCCGCCACCGGACCGGCGGACACCTCCGCGTATCCTAGCCCCATGCCGCGCATCTACACCAAGACCGGCGACGACGGTACGACCGGCCTCCTGTTCGGCGGCCGCGTCTCCAAGTCCGACCCGGTGCCCGAGGCGCTGGGCGCCGTCGACGAGCTCGTCGCCGCGCTCGGCCTGGCCCGCGCGCTCGCGGCGGGGACGCCGCGCTCGGACGAGCTCCTCGCCATCCAGCGGTGGCTGTTCGTCGTGGGCGCCGATCTGGGCACGAACCCGGCAGAGCGGGGCAAGCTCGAGCCGGGCGTCTCGCTCGTGACCGGGGAGATGGCCGAGGCGCTCGAGGCACGGATCGACGAGCTCGTGGCGAGCCACCCCCTCCCGAGCGTGTTCGTGGTGCCGGGGTCCAATCCCATCTCCGCAGCCCTGGACGTGGCGCGCTCGTCCGCCCGACGAGCCGAGCGACGCGCCGTCGAGCTCCGCGGAACCGGTGCACCGGTGACCGACGCCGTCCTGGCGTATCTGAACCGCCTCTCCGACCTGCTGTTCGTGCTGGCCCGCATCGAGGCCGGCGAGGCGGAGCCGTCGAGCCGGGAGGGCGCCGGGGACGGGGCGGGAAGCTAGGCCGTGCGCACGAACGCGCCGTAGTTGTCGGCGCCGAACAGCAGGATCACGAGCCCGATGTTGCGGACCTCGACGTCGGAGAACGAGATGTCGAACGTCGCGGTCTGCTCGTCCGCGATCGGTGCGGGTGACGAGACGACCCCGTCGATCTCGTGGCCGTCGCGCGCGTCGAGGATGTAGAAGCCGGGATCCCCCAGCTCGTGGCCGGACCCGTTCTCGACCTCCATCGTCCCGGCCGTGCCCTCGATCCGCATCGTCACGTGCAGGCCGGCGTTCACGTACTGGTACGTCCCGCTCGTCGCGGCGCCGGAAACGACGGGTGTGGGGCCGGTCGCGGCCGTTCCCCCGGTCCCCGCGGTCCCCCCGGTGGGGGTGGCCGTCCCCCCACCCCCGTCGCCGGTGCATGCTCCCACGGCGATCCCCACGACGAGGAGGAGGGCGAGCGCGAAGGGTCGGCCGGTAGTCTTCACTGGGCCGCGGCATGCTACACGAGGCACTCGGAAGGGAACCAGGTGAGGACGCTCGAGGTCCGTCGCCACGCCGAGCGCGAGCCCGCGGCCGACCGGCTGTCGGCGGCGGGCCGGGCCCGGGCCGAGGACGTCGGGCGGGGCCTCGACGTCGCGTTCGACGTGGTCTTCGTCTCGCCTGCGCAGCGGGCGGCCGAGACCGTCGCGTGGATGCTCCGGGGCGTCGGCGCACACCTGCCTCCCCACGCCGTGATCCCGGGGCTCGCCGCCAGGGACAACGACGGCTCACCGCTGGCGATGGCGGGCGTCCTCTCGGCCCTGCTCGACGCCGTGCCAAAGGGCGGCCGAGCGCTCGCGATCTCGCACACCCCGCTGATCGAGCGCGCCGTGCTGGGGCTCACCGCACGCGAGCTCGAGCCTCTCGCCGAGTGCGAGGGGGTCGTCCTCACGAAGACCGACGACGACGCGCCGGTCGAGGTCGACGAGATCCGGCTGGAGTCCGCGTAGGGCGTGGCCGACGGCGGGTTCGCCGGGCCGGCCGCGTGGCCCCTACGAGCTCGGCAGCCCCTCGAACAGGTCGTGGATCACCGGATCGCCGGCCTCGCGCTCCGGGAACGCCGGCACGAACGCCTCCCGGGCGAGCATCTCCCGCCACAGCTCGAAGGGCACGTCCTCCAGCTCGGCCTGCGTCCGATGCCGGCGGAGCGCTTCGAGCTTGCGGTCGTACACGCTCGAGCAGTCGACCACGACCCCCACCGACGCGTCCGGGACGCCACGCGGCTGGAACTCCTGCGTCGGATCGATCGGATCCAGCCCTCGCCGTCGCAGGAGCTCGTTGAACCGGTCGAGGAGGGACTGCGGGATCCCCACGTACAGCAGCCGGGAGAACCCCTGCACGCCGGCGGCGCGAGCGGCGTGGAAGGCCGCGGTGGCCGCCGCCCCCACGGCGACGTGGTCGGCGTGGGCCGTGACGCCGTCGGGCCCGAACGTGATCACGACGTCCGGCCGCGCCTCTTGCAGGATCGACAGGAACTCGGCGACGAGCTGCTCACGCGGGAGATCGGCGACGGCCCCGTCGGGGTGACGGAGGAAGTGGATCCGGGGCTCGACCCCGAGCGCGTGCCACGCGGCGCGGTCCTCTCCCTCGCGGACCCGGCCCAGGTTCTCCCGCGAGGCCAGGCTGGGATCGGCGATCAGGCCGGCCTCGCCGCTGGTGGTCATGATCACGGTGACCTCGACGGGGCCGTCCCCGTGCAGCGCCAGGGAACCTCCGACTCCATAGGTGTCGTCGTCCGGATGCGCGAACACGCACGCGACGCGCCGGTCGCTCATCGAGGCGTCCGCCTCACGGCAGGTCGAGGAGCGGCTCGAGCCCGACGGTGAGGCCCGGCCGGCTCATGACCGCGCGCGCGGCCATCAGGACCCCGGGCATGAACGAGCTTCGGTCGGTCGAGTCGTGGCGGATCGTGAGCGTCTGTCCCTGGCCGCCGAAGATCACCTCCTGGTGCGCCACGAACCCGGGGAGGCGCACCGAGTGCACCCGGATCCCGTCGAGATCGCCGCCCCGCACGCCGTCGACGCTCTCCGGCAGCGGCCCGCGCCACGCGGCGCGCCGCTCCTCCTGCAGCCGGCGGACCGTGGCCAGGGCCGTGCCCGACGGCGCGTCGGCCTTCTGGTCGTGGTGGAGCTCGATGACCTCGACGGCCGGCAGGAACCGAACGGCCTCGGAGGCGAACCGCATCATCAGGACGGCGCCGAGCGCGAAGTTGGGCGCGACGACCACGTTGGACTCGGCGACGTCGTCCCCGATCGCCGCTTGGATCTCGGCCAGATCCCGGTCCGAGATGCCGGTCGTCCCGACGACCAGGTGGATCGCGTGGTCCACGCACCACCGGACGTTGTCCATCACGACGTCCGGATGCGTGAAGTCGATCGCCACCTCCACCTCGGCCTCGAGCAAGCGGTCCAGCTCGTCGGAGATCGGGATGTCGATGTCCGCGTGACCGATCAGAGGCCCGATCCGTTGGCCCACCCGCGACCGGTCGATGGCGGCGGCGAGCGCGAGGTCCTCGGCCTCCGCGACGGCGCGGCAGACCATCAGCCCCATCCGTCCGCAGGCGCCGACGACGCCGACGCGGATCATGCCAGGGCCTGCCGCCCGAGGGGTGCGAGGACCGTCGTCGTCATGGGTTGCGAGAGTACCCGCTCGGACGCGCGACGAGCGTCCTCAGGGGTGACGGCCGAGATCCGCGCGAGGAGCTGGCTCACGGTGAGGATCTCCCCCTGGCTGATCTCGGACTTGCCGAGCCGCGACATGCGGCCCCCCGGGTCCTCGAGCGACAGGACGAGGGATCCCCTCATGTGCCCCTTGGCGCGTTCGAACTCGTCGGGGGAGAGGCCCTTCTCCGCCACCTCCTCGATCTGGCCGCGCAGGATCGACAGGACCTCCCGCGCCCGGCCGGGCGTGGTCCCGGCGTAGGCGCAGAACAGGCCCGCCTCCGCGTACATCGAGTGGTAGCTGTAGACGCTGTAGGCGAGGCCCCGCTTCTCGCGCACCTCCTGGAACAGCCGCGAGGACATCCCGCCGCCGATGGCGTTGTTGACCACGCCGAAGGCGAACCGGTCGGGGTCGGTCCGGGACAACCCGCTCGTGCCCACGCAGATGTGCGCCTGCTCCGTGTCGCGGCGCTTCACGAGCACCCGGCCCGACGGGATGGGCGGCGCGCCCGCCGTGCGCAGGCGCCACGCGGAGGGCCCCTCGGAGCGGACCGGACCGGTCTCCATGCTCGCGGAGAGCTGCTCGACGATCTGGTCGTGGTGGAGGTTGCCGGCCGCCACGACCACCAGGTTTCCGGGCAGGTAGTGCTTGCGGTAGAACCGGCGGACCCGGTCGCGCGTGGCCGCACGGATGCTCCTCTTCGTCCCCAGGATGGGCCGGCCGAGCGGATGGTCCGGCCACAGGACCTCCATGAACAGGTCGTGGATCAGATCGTCCGGCGTGTCCTCGTGGACGTTGATCTCCTCCAGGATCACGCGCTTCTCCGAGGAGAAGTCCGCCTCACGAAGGACGGACCCCTGGAACATGTCGGCGAGGTGCTCGAGCGCCATCGGCAGGTCCCGGTCGCGGACCCGCGCGTAGAAGCACGTGTACTCCTTGGCGGTGAACGCGTTCACGTCGCCGCCCACGGCGTCGAACGCCTCGGCGATGTCGCGCGCGCTCCGCTGCTTCGTCCCCTTGAACAGCAGATGCTCCAGGAAGTGGCTCGACCCGCTGATCGGCGGCGGCTCGTCCCGCGAGCCCGCGAGGACCCAGAACCCGAGCGCCACCGAGCGGACTCCGGGCATCCGCTCGGTGACGACGCGCAGGCCGGACTGGAACTCGGTCCGACGGATCGCCATCGCCCGGGGCCTCAGGCCCCCGGCTCGCGCCGCGGCCGGTCGCGGTCGCGCGGCGGCCGCCGGTCGCGGTCGCGCGAAGGCCGGCGGTCGCGGTCGCCGCGATCCCGCCTCGGCGGCCGGTCCTCCGAGACCTCGGGCTCCATCCCCTCCGGGATGGCCCACTGCTCGCCGATCGGCTTGAGCGAGATCTTCCCGCGGTCGTCGATGTCCTGGACCTCGACCTCGATCTCGTCGCCGACCTTCACGGCGTCCTCGACGCTGGCGAGCCGCTTTCCCCGCCCGAGCTTGGAGATGTGGATCAGGCCGTCGCGACCCGGCACGAGATTCACGAACGCACCGAACGTCGTGGTGTTGACGACGGTCCCCATGAAGTGCTCCCCCACCGTGATCGGCCGCGGGTTGGCGATCTCGTCGATGATCCGGGCGGCCTCGTCGGCGCCGGCGCCCTCGCGGGCCCCGATGAAGACGGTGCCGTCGTCCTGGATGTCGATGTCGGCCCCGGTCATGGCCACGATCTCGTTGATCTTCTTGCCCTTGGGCCCGATCACCTCGCCGATCTTGTCCACGGGGATCTTCAGCGTGAGGATCCTCGGCGCCTTCGGGTTGACCTCGGTGCGCGGCGTCGGGATCGCCTGGAGCATCACGTCGAGGATCTTCTGGCGGGCCTCCTTGGCCTGCTCCAGCGCGCCGGCCAGCACGTGGCCCGGAAGGCCGGTGACCTTCATGTCGAGCTGGATCGCCGTGACGAAGTCCTTCGTGCCGGCGACCTTGAAGTCCATGTCGCCGAGCGCGTCCTCCGCGCCCAGGATGTCCGTGAGCGTCACGAACGTGCCGCCCTCGGCGATCATGCCCATGGCGATCCCGGCCACCGGCGCCTTGATCGGCACGCCGGCGTCCATCAGCGAGAGCGTCGAGGAGCACACGCTCGCCATCGACGTCGAGCCGTTGGATCCGAGCACGTCGGAGACGAGACGGAGCGCGTAGGGGAACTCGTCCTCCGGCGGGATCACCGGCACGAGGGCCCGCTCGGCGAGCGCCCCATGGCCGATCTCACGACGGCGGGGCGATCCGATCCGGCCCACCTCCCCCGTCGAGAACGGCGGGAAGTTGTAGTGGTGGATGTACCGTTTGGACTCCTCGGGATCGAGCGTGTCGATCATCTGCGTCATCCGCAGCATGCCGAGGGTCGTCACGTTCAGGACCTGCGTGTCGCCGCGCTGGAACAGGCTCGAGCCGTGGGCGCGGGGCACGAGGCCGATCTCGGCCGAGAGCTGGCGGATGTCCCGCGGCCCCCGCCCGTCGAGGCGGACGCCGTGCTCGATGACCCGGGCGCGCATGACCTTCTTCTGCAGGGCCTTCCACGCGGGCGAGATCTCCGACTGGCGCTGGGCGAACGTCTCCTCGCCCCACACGCCGAGCAGGTGCGCCTTGAGCTCGTCCTTGATCTGGTCGAACGCGCTCTCCCGCTCCTGCCGGTCCGGCACGATGGCGGTCTCCACACGCTCCTTGGCGAAGGACTCGACGATCGACCACGTGTCGTCGCCGTAGAGCGGCACCGGCTCGAACGGCCTGGGCTTGACGTCGGCCATGGCGATGAACTCGAGCTGGAAGTCGATCAGCTCGTCGATCGCCCGCTTGGCGGCGTCGAGGCCCTGGGCCACGATCTCCTCCGTGGGAGCGACCGCACCCTCGGCCGCGCCGAGCAGCTGCCACGTGTTGTCGGGGGCCTCTCCCTCGATCATGAGGATGTCGACCTCGCCGGCGTCGTTGCGCCGGCCGGCGACGACGATGTCGAACGTCGCCTCCTCGACCGCCTGGAACGTCGGGTTGATCGTCCAGGAGCCGTTGATCAGGCCCATCCGCACGGCGCCGACCGGGCCCTCGAACGGGATCCCGGAGAGCATCGTCGCCAGGCTCGCGCCGTTCATGCCGGGGATGTCGTACGGGTTGGCCATGTCGACCGACAGGACGGTGATCACGACCTGGACCTCGTCCCGGTAGCCGTCCTTGAACGTCGGACGCATGGGGCGGTCGGTCAGACGCGCCGTCAGGATCGCCGTCTCCGAGGGGCGTCCCTCGCGGCGGAAGAAGCCGCCCGGGATCTTGCCGGCGGCGTACATCCGCTCCTCGACGTCGATCGTGAGCGGGAAGAAGTCGATGCCCTCACGGGGCTTCGAGGTGGTACAGGTGGCGAGGATCTGGGTCTCGCCGTAGGTGATGACGCACGAGCCGCCGGCTTGCATCGCGAGCTTGCCGGACTCGAACGTCAGGGTCTGGTTCCCGATCTGACGGGAAAGGGTGGTGGCCATCGGCCGGTCCTCCTTACGAGGGTTCCGGGCGGCGCGTTGCGCCGCCGCTTCGGATGGAGGTGGGAGAACGGCCGGTTGTCAGTGGTGAGCCGCCGCCGTGGAGTCGGAGGTTCGCCACTGAGAACCGACCGGAGACCGTCCCGCCTCCGGGGATACAGTCAGTAGGTCGCTCGCATCACTCCTCCGAGGAGCGGGAGGAGGCCCCGCCGGGCCATCGTCCCGTCTATCGCCTGAGCCCCAGCTTCGCCACGATGTCCCGGTACCGCGCGATGTTCTCGCGCCGCAGGTACTCGAGGAGTCGCCGACGGCGTCCCACCAGCATCAGGAGGCCACGCCGCGACGCGTGGTCCTTCTTGTGGAGCTTCAGATGCTCGGTGAGGTCCGAGATCCGCTTGCTGAGCACGGCGATCTGCACCTCGGCCGAACCGGTGTCGGTGTCGGAGCGGCGGTGCTCGGTGATGATCTCGGATTTCTGCGTCTTCGTGAGCGACATGACCAGCCTTTGAAGCTACCAGAAACTACTCCGGCGCCTCCACCAGCGAGATCTCCAGGCTCCAGCCGCCGTCGATCGAGCCGAAGTCCCCCCCGGTGTCGTCGAACACGAACAGGCTCCACGTGCCGTTCGGATCGGTCCCGTCGAAGACCGACAGCGCGGGGTCCGGCGCGGTCTCGGGCGCGGGCGGCCCGCCCTCGAAGCCGCAGCAGTTCCCGCCCCCCAGCGCCGTGCCCGAGCTCGGGCGGGCCGACCGCGAGCCCAGCCGGGCCCGGTCCCCCAGGGCGGCGGGCGCCGAGTCGTCGAACGTGATCGTGACGGCGGAGGCCGGCTGCCGCCCGCCCACGTCCGCCATGAGGAGCACGCTCTGTCCCAGCGGGCCGACCAGCAGCATGTCCAGGTCGTCGGGGAAGGGGTGGGACAGGCCGGCGATCGTGACGTTCACGTCCGCGATCGTCCCGGCCAGCCCCGAGACCTCGAGCGACGCGGGGTACGGGGTTGCCTCTCCGAAGTCCGGGATCGAGATCGGCGCGGAGTCGGCGACGACCGCGGGGCTCGGCGAGGGCGCCGTCGTCCCCGTCGGGCCCGTGGTGCCCGTCGTTGCCGGTCCGCTCGCGGAGGGCGACGGCGGGGGCTCGGCGCCGTCGTCGCCCGTCAACGCGAGCCCCACCACGACGATGACCGCGGCGATGGCCACCCCGGCCGCGGCGAACAGGGCGATGAGGCGAGCGCCGCTCGACCGGCCCCCGGGCGGCGGCCCGGACCGCGGCGGGCTCGGGCCCTCGGGGGGCGAGACGGCCGGGCCCGCAGCGACCTGCGCGAGCGGCGGCGACGCCGGCGGGGTCACCGCGGGCGCCGGCATCGCGATCGCCGGTGCCGCCGGGACCACCGGAGCCTCCCGCCGCCCCGAGGGCGTTCCCAGGGCTCGCGCCGCCTCGTCGATGAGCGCGGCGCATGAGCGCGGGCGGACCTCGCGGTCCTTGGCCATGCCACGCGCGATCACCTCGTCGATCCCCCCGGGGAGATCGGGCATCGACTCCGTGACCCGAGGCGGCGGGTCCTGGATATGGCCGAAGAGCGTGGCGACGTCGGAGTCCTTGGCGTAGGGAACGCGGGCCGTGAGGCACTCGTAGAGCACGCACGCCAGCGAGTACTCGTCGGCGCGGCCGTCGAGCTCCAGACCCTGGATCTGCTCGGGCGCGACGTAGTCGACGGTGCCCATGAACTGCCCGGTCCGCGTGAGGCCGCTGCGCGACGAGGTGTGCTTGGTCAGGCCGAAGTCGGAGAGATAGACGTGCTCCTCCCCTTCCCCCTCGCCGGCTGCGATGAGGATGTTGGCGGGCTTCACGTCCCGGTGGACGAGGCCGCGACGATGCGCGGTGTCGAGCGCGGCGGCGACGGGCCGGAGCAGCGCGATCGTCCGGCCGGGCGCCAGCGGCCCGTCGTGGACGATCAGGGAGCGCAGATCGGTGCCGCTCACGTAGCGCATGGCGATGAACAGCTGCCCGTCGGTCTCACCGGCCTCGTAGACCGGCACGATGTTGGGGTGCTCCAGCCCCGCCGCGAGCTGGGACTCCCGAACGAAGCGGCTGCGGAAGGCCTCGTCGGCGGCGAGCTCGGGCGCCAGGACCTTGATCGCGACGCGTCGTCCGAGCCGCGTGTCCTCGGCCAGGTAGACGACGCTCATGCCGCCCCGCCCCAGGAGGGACTCGAGACGGTAGGGCCCGAACGAGGACCCGGGGCCGAGGTCGGCGGTCACGGCACGCTTTGTAGCAGACGCCGCCCGGCGACGTGCCCCCGGGCCGTCGTCATCGAAGGACCGGATGGCCCGGCGACGTGATGAACGCGGGCAGCAGCCGGCCCCGGATCCGTCCGTCGGCCGAGACGGAGACCTCCGCGACGGCGGTGGTCGATCCCTGGACCGAGAAGTTCGGCCAGACGAAGTTGCCCAGGCCGAAGAAGATAGGCCGGCCCCGGTAGGTGCCCATCGGCTGGAGCCGGTGGGCGTGATGGCCGAAGATGGCGTCGGCCCCCGCGTCGATCATCCGGCGGGCCTCCTCCACCTGGTACTCGCGCGGCGACGTGTCGAGCTCCACCCCCCAGTGGATCACCACGAGGACGAGGTCCGCGTTCGCGTCCGCCTCCCGGATCGCGCGAAGCGCGCGCGGGAAGTCGTGACCCACGGCGGTTCCGGGCCGGTTTCCCACCGCCACCTCGTAGTCGGGATCGAGCACCTCGTCGACGCCCACGACGGCGATCCGCCACCCCTTCACGTCGACGTAGGCCGGCGCGTCGGCCTCCCGCTGGTTCGCGCCCGCTCCGACCGGCACGATGCCGGCCCTGCGGAGATTGCGGATCGAGTCCAGCAGGCCGTCGGCTCCCTGGTCGAACCCGTGGTTGTTCGCGAGGTTGGCCACGTCGACGCCGGACCGCCGCGCCGCCGGGAGCGCCGCCGGGTCGCACCGGAAGCTGAACTCCTTGGGGATCGGGGCCACGATGTCCGTGGACGGGCACTCGTGGTTGATGATCGTGAGGTCGTCCCGCTCGAACAGCCCGTTCAGCCCGCTCCACGCCCAGCCGTAGCCGTTGGTGCGGAACGCGGGGATGTAGTCGGGATCCAGGCTGACGTCACCGGTGGCGTGGATGACGAGCGGGAGCCGCTCCGGGGTCGGCGACGGGGTGGGGCTCGTCCCGCCCCCCGTCGGGCCCGTGGGAGCGGGGCGAGCGGCCCCCGCCGTCGGAGCGCCCACGGGGGTGGTGCCCGGGGACGGCGCCGACGCGTCCGAGCCGGGATCCCGGGCCATCGCCCAGCCGGCGGCGCCGAGTCCCACGAGCAGAAGGACGATGAGGACGACGACCGGGATGCGGGATGGCCGGGCGTGGCGACCCATCATGCGGGCCGATCTTCGCCCGGGTCCACCAGCTCCCTCGTGCGCTTCACGTCCTCGTCCATCGCGGCCACGAGCTCGTCGATGGCGGCGAACCGGACCTCCGGCCGCAGGTAGGCCCAGAACTCGACGGCCATGTCCCGGCCGACGAGATCGCCCTCGAAGTCCAGCAGGAATGACTCCACGTGCAGGGGTTCGGTGCCGAACGTGGGATTCGTCCCGACGTCGATCGCCGCCACGTACGAGCCCCCGTCCACGACGGCCCGGCCCGCGTAGATCCCCTGTCCGGGCAGCAGGAGCCGGGGCCACGTCCGCAGGTTGGCGGTGGGGTACCCCAGGCCCTGCCCACGCCCGGCCCCGCTGACGACGCCGCCGTCCAGGACGAACCGGCGCCCGAGGGCGCGCCGCGGCCACGCCAGGTCTCCCGCCGTCAGGGCGTCGCGGACCGAGGACGACGAGACCGTGCGCCCGTCGAGCTCGAGCAGCTCCACGCGCTCGGCCGAGAATCCGAACCGCTCGCCCTCGGCGATCAGCAGGTCCACGTTCCCCTGGGCGCGGTGACCGAACGTGAAGTTGGCCCCCATCACGCAGTGCTCGGCGCGCAGGCCGTCGCGAAGGACGTCCGACATGAACCGCTCGGCCGGCCACCTCGAGAACGCCTCGGTGAACTCGAGGACGAGCAACACGTCGATCCCGGCCTCCTCGATCAGGGCGGCCTTGCGCGCGACGGTCGTGAGCAGGCGGGGCTCCCGGCCCGGGGTGAGGATCTCGCGCGGGTGGCGGTCGAAGGTCACCGCGACGGACGGGACCCCCCGGGCGCGGGCCGCGGCGACCGTCGTGGCGAGCACGGCCCGGTGTCCGAGATGCACCCCGTCGAAGAAACCGACCGTGACGACGGTCCGGTCGTGCCCGAGTGGGAGGTCCGCGAGGCCCTCGGCGCGCTCCATGGGCGGGAAGCCTAACGAACCCGCTCCGAAGACCCACGAGGTCCCGGCGCGGTGGGCTAGTGTCGCCCCCGGTGCGCTCGCTGGCCGCGTCCTTCCTCGCCGGGCTCCTCGTCCTCGCCTCGGCGTGCTCGAGCGGCGCTCCCCCGGTCGGCCCGGCCCAGATCCTGCGCGACGACGCCGTCACGATCGCCTCGTTCAACTTCGGCGAGAGCGTCCTGCTCGCGGAGTTGTACGCGCAGGCGATCGAGGCCCGGGGCATCCGGGTCGACCGCGAGCTCGACCTCGGCCCCCGCGAGCTCGTCCTGCCGTCCCTGGACAAGGGTCTCGTCGAGCTGGTGCCGGAGTACGCGGGAAGCCTCCTCGACTTCCTGGCCGGCGGCGGCGCGTCGGCGAGCCTCACCGACACGCGCTCCCAGCTCGTCGCGGCGCTCGAACGCCGAGGTCTCACCCCGCTCGCCTCGTCGTCCGCTCAGGACCAGAACGGGTTCGCGGTGACGCACAGCTTCGCGAGCGAGCGGGGCATCGAGGCGATCTCCGACCTGGCGTCCGTCGAGGGGCTCGTGCTCGGCGGTCCGCCCGAGTGCCCGCAACGGTCGCTCTGCGAGCCCGGCCTGGAGGGCGCGTACGGCATCGACTTCGCCTCGTTCGTGCCGCTCGACCAGAGCGGGACCCTCACGACCGACGCGCTCGTGCGGGGCGTCGTCGACGTCGCGCTGATCTTCACGACCAGCTCGGAGATCGTCCGGAACCGGTTCGTGCTCCTGCGGGACGACCGCCACCTCCAGCCGGCCGAAAACGTCACGCCCGTGATCCGCGAGGACACGCTGGAGCGTTTCGGGCCCGGGCTCGTCGCGGCGATCGATGCGGTCTCGAACAAGCTCACGACCGACGAGCTCCGCGACCTGAACGCCCAGGTCGAGATCCGCGGTCGCGCGCCGGCCGACGTGGCGCACGACTGGCTCTCCGACAACGGCCTGCTGAACGCTGGGGGATAGAGTCCGGTGGTGCAGACGACTGGACAGCATTCGATCGGGCAGCGGAGTCTCCCGCGTCTGCGGCGGCGGCCCTCCGGCGAGGCCCCGCCCCTGCCCCACACGATCGGCAGGTCCGGCCGTCTGCTCCTGTCGCTCGTCGGCGTCGGCGCGGTCATCCTGCTCATCGCCGCACTCATGGGCCCGAGCGCCGCCGCGACCGACCGCTTCGAGACCTCCTTCCTTCGTTGGGTGGCGCGGTGGCGGTCCGATCCCCTCACGGACCTGGCGCAGCTCGTCGACGGGATGGCCAGCCGGTGGCCCCTGCGTGTCCTTCGGTGGGGCACGATCCTCACCCTCATCATCGTGAAGCGGTGGCGGCACCTCCTCGTGTTCGTCGGCGCGCTGCTCGTGGTCGAGCTCATCACGTACGACCTGTCGCTGCTGTTCACGCGGTCCCGCCCGTTCGGCGTGGCGATCCTGACCGATTGGAACGGCTACTCCTTTCCCTCCCGGCCGATCGCCTCGCTGGCGGTGACCCTGTTCGGGATGACCTACGCGCTCGTCCCGGCGGGCCGTCCCCGGTTCCTGGCAGCGTGGACGTCGGGCGGTCTCGTCGCGGCCGTCTGGATGGCCCGGACGTACCTCGCCGTCGACCACCTCCCGGACCTGCTCGCCGGGGTGCTGATCGGCATGACCGTGCCGATCGTGGCGTTCCGATGGGTGACGCCGAACGACGTCTTCCCCGTCGCCTACCGCCGGGGCAAGACGGCCCATCTCGACGTCACGGGTCGGCGAGGAGAGGCCATCGTGCACGCGGCGCAGGACCAGGTCGGCGTGAAGATCGTCGAGGTGAAGCCCGTGGGTCTGGAGGGATCGGGGGGGTCGACCCCACTGCGACTCACGCTGGAGGGCGAGGAGGGAGACCTGCGGCGGTACGCATTCGCCAAGCTCTACGCGAAGAACCACGTCCGCGCGGACCGATGGTACAAGCTCGGCCGGCAGATCCTGTACGGGGCGCTCGAGGACGAGACGCCGTTCCAGACGGTGCGCCGGTTCGTCGAGTACGAGGACTACACCCTGCGGCTGATGGCCGATCACGGGCTCCCCACCCCCCGCTCCTTCGGCGTCGTCGAGATCACGCCTGAGCGTGAGTACATGATCGTGATGGAGTTCTTCCAGGGCGCGGTCGAGCTCGGCGACGCCGAGGTGACCGAGGACCTGATCGACCAGGGGATGGACCTGATCCGCCGGCTGTGGGAGTCCGGGCTCGCGCACCGGGACATCAAGCCCGCCAACCTGATGGTGCAGGACGGGGAGCTCCGCCTGATCGATGTCTTCTTCGTGCAGGTGCGCCCCTCGCCGTGGCGGCAGGCGGTCGACCTGGCGAACATGATGCTGGTCCTGGCCCTTGGGTCGGACGCGCAGACCGTGTACCGCATCGCCCTGCGGCACTTCACGCCGGACGAGATCGCCGAGGCGTTCGCCGCGACCCGCGGTGTGGCCAGCCCGACCCAGGTCCGCGCGATGATGAAGCGCGACGGGCGCGACCTGGTCGCCGAGTTCCGCGCCCTCGCGCCGCACCGCGAACCGGTTCGGATCCAGCGGTGGAGCCTGCGGCGCCTCGCCCTCACGCTGTGGGTCTTCGCCGTCGCGTTCATCGCGTTCCTGATGGTCGCGAGCAACTGGGCGGTGTTCGCATGAGGCGATGGCTCGCCGGGATCGCGCTGGCCGCCTCGGCGCTCCCCGCCTGCGTCCAGGCCAGCGACATCCGCCCCGACTGCACGGCGGACGACCAGGTGTTCATCCTGGCGGCCCAGGCCGTCCCATCGGCCACGCTCCTGCCGTGCGTCGACACGCTGCTCACCGGATGGCGGTACGACGGCCTGCAGACCGTCGACGGGGCGTTCCGGTTCTGGCTGGACTCCGACCGCGCGGGCCTGCGGGCGGTGAAGGTGGAGCTCACGGCGTCGTGCGACGTCACCGGCACGTTCGAGGACACGCCGTCTCCGGACGAGGCCGGGACGAGGCGTTTCGAGGACCCGATCTCCCTTTCGCCGACGTTCGCCGCCGACCGCCGCTACACGTTCCCGGGAGGATGCGTGACGGTGGAGTACCGGTTCGGACGCAACGACTCGACGCTGGTCCTGCAGGCCGACCAGGCGATCGGGTTCCGGCCCCGGCAGCCCATCGTCGACCGTCTCGAGGGTCTCGGGCTCGTCCTGTGCGGAGCCGGCGCGCCCGACTGCCCGGGAGGCGACTGACTCGTGCTCACCAACCACCGCAGGGCCCTGCTCTACGCCGCCGCCCTCCTGGCCGCGATGGCGATCGTGTTCGCCGGTGTCGGCCGGCACCCCCAGGGGACGGCGCCGGCGACGACGATCCCGTTCATCGGACGGTGGGACCTCGCCGTGTACCACGGCGTCGACGACGTCCAGGGCGGCGTCCTCACGTTCGTCGCCAAGGCTCTGAACTTCGTAGGAGGCGGCGTCGTCACGATCCCGCTGCGGATCGCCGTCGCCGGGTGGCTGCTGCTCCGGACCCGGTGGCGGGCGTTGGCGTCGTGGGTCGGCACCTGGGCCGGCGCCGAGATCGCGCTGGCCTGGGCCAAGGCCTACTTCCACCGGGGACGGCCGCCGGGCTCGCTCGTCGACACCGTCGGGTTCTCGTTCCCCTCCGGGCACGCGGTGGCCGGAGCCGCCACGGCCGTGGCGCTCGTCCTGGTCCTGCTGCCCGCCGGCCCCGCCCGGCGCCGGTGGGAGTGGGCCGCACTCGCGTTCGCGTTCGTCATGGCCTCGTCCAGGGTGTACCTGCGGGCGCACTGGTCCTCCGACGTCGTGGCCGGAGTGCTGCTGGGTGCCGGGATCGCGCTGGGGGTCACCGCGCTCGCCACCGAGGTTCGGGACCGGGTGCTCCATCGCGGTGCTCACCTGGACCCGGCCGGCGCCACCGCCGCGCCGACCTAGCCCGACGAGATCGCCGCCCGGTCGCGTCCTTCGTCGACCGGCTCTCGCCAGCCGGACCGGGCGCGCCACACCACGTAGGTGAACCCGCCGAGTGGGATCTGCACCCCGTAGGTGAGGACCCGGAACAGCAGGACGGCGGCGACCACCTGGGCTTCGTTCCCCCCCGCGGCGACCAGCCCGCCGATGTAGCCGAGCTCGATCACGCCGAGCCCGCCGGGGGTGATCGGGAGCGCCGTGAGGAGGCGGCCGAACGAGAAGACCGCCAGGACCTCGAGGGTCCCGACCTCCCGCTCCGAGATCCCCACGTGCCGCAGGGCCAGCAGCAGCACGAACCACAGCGCGAGGTGGGACAGGACCGTCGTCAGCGTGAGCGGCAGCCACCGACGCCCCACGAGCGCGATCGTGCGGTGACGGAACTCCACCGCCTGGTCGCCCCAGGTGGTGATGGCCGGCTTGTGCAGGGGGCGGCGCACCGCCGAGACGATCCGGCCGAGCCGGGCCCCGATGCGGCGCGCGAACTCCCGCTTCCACAGGGCGAGGGCGAACAGCACGACCGCGATCGCCAGGACGGCCAGGCCGATCAGCGCGGCCGCCAGCAGCGCCGCGCTCGCCCGGCCCGTGATCGCGAGGAGCGCCAGGGCCACTATCGGCAACCCGAGCTTGAGGAAGACGTTCCAGACGCCCGTGACGCCCACGTAGAGCGCCACCTCGTGACCGTCGAACCCCCACGAGCGCAGGATCGAGTAGGTCAGCCCGACCGCCACCGCGCCCCCGGCGGGGATCGTGTTCGCGACCGAGGTCGTCGTCTGGGTCAGGACAGCGGCCCTGCCCAGCGTCAGACCGGGCAGGGCCGACATGTTCGCCAACCAGTAGGTCACGAGGTTGAAGACCGTCGCGGCCAGGATCGTCGAGAGCTCGATCGGCGTGAGATTCGCGATCGTCGCCCACACCTCGGAGTAGTCGGCGATCCGGGGGATGGCGTAGACGAAGATCGCGACGACGATCACGAGCGAGACGACGCCCTGCAGGATCCGCTTCGCCGGCAGCCGTCTCGCCGCCCGCGGGCGTGCCTCGGTCCCGGTCTGCGCCCCGGCTTCGATGGCTCCCCGCTCCGTCATCCGGGGAGTATGACCTCCGGATGGGCCTTCGCCCCGTCGTCGCGGTAGATCCCGATCAGGTGGCCGTCGGGGCCGAGCACCGCGTAGGGCCCAGCGATGCCGGCGGGCCCCAGGATGCTCCCGTGTGAGGCAACCCGAGCCTCCTCGGGCGGCAGGTCCACCCGGGGGAGGTGCGCGACCGCCGCCTCCAGCGGGGCGGGGACCAGCTCGCCGGAGGGCGCGACGGCGTCCTCGACCAGGTAGGGGCCGATCCTCGTGCGGCGCAGACGAGCCAGGTGCGCGCCGCATCCGAGCGCCGTACCGATGTCGGCGATCAGGACGCGGACGTACGTCCCCCCCGAGCACGTGACCGAGAACTCGACGTCGTCCCCATCGACCGCCACGACCGCGAACGCGTCGACGTGGACGGGACGGGCCGGCGCCTCGAGCGGGTGGCCGGCGCGAGCCGCCTCGTACAGCTTGCGGCCGCCGACCTTGACCGCCGAGTAGGCGGGAGGCCGCTGCAGCGAGTCGCCGACGAGCGCGGCGAACGCCGCGTCGAGCTCGGGAGGCTCGACCGAGACCGGCGACGATCGGACCACCGAACCCTCGGCGTCGAGCGTGTCCGTTTCGACGCCCAACCGGGCCGTCCCCTCGTACGTCTTGGGCAGCTCACCGAAGAAGCGGAGCAGCCGGGTGGCGCGCCCCACGCCGACCAGCAGCAGCCCGGTGGCCATCGGGTCGAGCGTCCCGGCGTGGCCCACCTTGCGCGTGTGGAGCGCGCGGCGCACGACGTCCACGACGTCGTGGGACGTCACGCCCCCCGGCTTGTCGACGAGCAGGAGCCCGTCCGGTCCGGTCGGCATGACGCCGACGCTACCGCGCCGAGCGGTCGGGGCGGGCGCCGTCGCCGCGGAGCGCGGTCTTCAGACGCTCGACCGTCTCGGTCAGGCCGTGCGCCGACGTGTAGCCGGCGGCGAGGCGGTGGCCGCCCCCACCGAACGACGCCGAGACCGCGGCCACGTCGTGGTGCCCCTTCGAACGCAGGCTGACCTTGAACCGGCCGTCCCGCTGCTGCTTGACGACCGCGGTGACGTCGGCCTCGCGCGCGGTGCGCACCACGTCGATCAGGTCGTCGGTCTCGCTCGGGTGGACGCCCGCCGTGGCCAGGTCGGCCTGCGTGAGGTAGCTCCATACGAGGTCGGCGTCGGGCTCGAGCTCGATGCGCTCCAGCGCCACGCCGAGCAGCCGCAGGTACGCGAGCGCGTTGTCCTCGTAGAGCGCCTGGACGAGCCGCGTGTGCTCGAACGGGTACTCCCGCAGCTCGGCGCCCAGGCGCAGGGTGTCGGGCGTGACGGCCTGGTACTGGAACCGGCCGGTGTCCGTCACGACCCCGGCATACAGGCAGATCGCGCTCTCGAGCGGGATCTCCCCGCCCAGCTCCCTCAGCAGCCGCCACACCATCTCCGCCGTCGAGCTCGCCTTGGGATCGATCAGCGGGATCGTGCCCAGGCCCTCGTTGCTCACGTGATGGTCGATCCAGATGAGCGTCTTGGAGCGAACGGCCGCCGGTGCGAGCATGCCGAGCCGGTCCATCGACGCGACGTCGCACGTCACCATGACGGCCGGCTCCTTGGGGAACTCCCGCGGAGGGACCAGGGTCTCGTGGCCCGGCAGCATGACGGCCCAGCGCGGCGGGTCGAACGGCTCGTTGGGGAACGAGCAGATCGTCTCCTTCCCCCGCCCGCGGAGGTAGTTCGACAGCCCGAGCATCGAGCCGATCGCGTCCGCGTCCGGGTTCACGTGGCAGGCGATCGCGATCGTCGTGGCCTCCTCGAGCGCGATCGCCGCGCGCTGCAGCGGCCCGTTCACCGCTCGTCCTCGTGGATCTTCTCGATGAGCGATTCGATGCGGTCCACGGTCTGCAGCGTCTCGTCCTCCTCGAACTCCAGCTCCGGCAGCACCTTCATCCGCACCTGGCGGCCGACCACGTTCCGCAGGTGGCCGCGCGCCGAGCCCAGGGCGGCTCGCGTGGCACGCCTGGCCTTCTCGTCTCCGAGCGACGTGTAGAGGACCCTGGCCCGGCGCAGGTCCGGCGTCACCCGCACGCCGATCACCGTGACGAACCCCACGCGGGGATCCTTCAGCTTGGGGATCTCCTCCGCCAGGATCTCCCGGAACTCCTCCGACACCCGGCTCGGACGGCCTCCCTCGGTCATCTGTTCACTCGTCCGGGTAGTGCAGCGTGAGCTCGGCGTCGATGAGCTCGACCTCGGCCCAGCGGTCGACGAGCTTCTCGACCTCGTGTAGGACCCGCTTGGCGTGGTAGCTCTCCCCCGCGGCCACGGCCACGGCGAGCGCGGTCCGCTGCCACAGGTCGTGGTGGTCGACCTCGGCCACGGAGACGTTGAACTTCGACCGGATGGCGTTCGTGAGCGTCTTCACGACGTGGCGCTTCTCCTTGAGCGAGCCGCAGGCGGGGATCCGCAGGTCGAACCGTTCGAGGGCGACGAGCATCGCGTGCGCCTCCGGCGGCTAGAGCTCTCGGGCGACCTCGCTGACCTCGTAGGCCTCGATCAGGTCGCCCTCGTGGACGTCGTTGAAGTTCTCGATCCCGATGCCGCACTCGTACCCCTCGGCGACCTCCCGCACGTCGTCCTTGAACCGGCGCAGCGATCCGATCCGGCTGTCGTAGACCACGACGCCGTCGCGGACCACCCGGGCCCGGGCGTTGCGCACGATCGTGCCCCGCGTGACGTAGCTCCCCGCGACGACGCCGATCCTCGGCACCCGGAACAGCGCCCGCACCTCGGCCGCCCCCAGCTCGGTCTCCCGTTCCTCCGGCGTCAGCAGCCCGGACAGGGCGCCGCGGATGTCGTCGATCGCGTCGTAGATCACCCGGTACAGACGGACGTCGACGCCCTCCTTCTCGGCGAGCTCGCGGGCCTGCACGTCGGGCCGGACGTTGAACCCCACGACGATCGCGTGCGAGGTGAGCGCGAGGTTGATGTCGCTCTCGGTGATGGCGCCGGCGGCGCTGCGGAGCACGTTCACGCGGACCTCGTCCTGCGGCAGCTTGGCGAACGCGTCCACCAGCGCGCCGATCGAGCCCTGCACGTCCGCCTTCACGATGAGGTTGAGCTCGGGCACCTCGTCGCGCCGGGCCTGGGCCATGAGCTCCTGCAGCGTGGGCGGCCGCGCCGTGACGAGCTCGGCCGCGCGGATCTTGGCCTCGCGCTCCTGGACGATGTGGCGCGCCGCGCGATCGTCGTCCACCTCGCGGACCTCGTCGCCGGCGGCGGGCGTCGCCGACCAACCCAGGATCTGCACCGGCTTGCTCGGCCCCGCCTGCTTCACCTGGAGGCCGTTCTCGTCGAGCATGGCGCGGATCTTGGCCCAGGCCACACCGGAGACGAGCGTGTCCCCCACGTCGAGCGTGCCGCGCTGCACGAGCACGGACGCAACCGGGCCGCGACCCTTGTCGAGGTGCGCCTCCAGCACGGTCCCCCGGGCGCGCCCCTCGGGGTCGCCCTTCAGCTCCTCGAGGTCGGCCACGAGCAGGATCGTCTCGAGCAGGCTCTCCAGGTTGGTGCGCGCCTTCGCCGACACGTCGACGAACTCGTACGTCCCACCCCACTCGGACGGGACCACGCCCTGCTCGACGAGCTGCTGCCGCACCCGGGTTGCATCTGCCTCCGGCTTGTCGATCTTGTTGACGGCCACGATGATCGGGACGCCGGCCGCCTTGACGTGGTCGAGCGCCTCGATCGTCTGCGGCTTCACCCCGTCGTCCGCCGCGACCACCAGGACCGCGATGTCGGTGACCAGGGCGCCGCGCGCCCGCATCGCCGTGAACGCCTCGTGACCCGGGGTGTCGATGAACGTGACCTCGCGCCCGTCCACGTGCACCTGATAGGCACCGATGTGCTGCGTGATACCGCCGAACTCCCCACCGGCGACGTCGGTCTTGCGGATCGCGTCCAGGAGCAGCGTCTTGCCGTGGTCGACGTGCCCCATGATCGTGACGACCGGGGCGCGCGGGACCAGCCGGCTCTCGTCGACCGGCTCCTCCTCGCCCTGCTCTTCCTCCTCGACGCCGACGATCTCCGCCTCGAACCCGAGCTCCGCCGCCACCAGCGAGATGGCGACGTCGGACAGCGACTGCGAGGCCGTGGCCATCTCGCCCAGCCCGATCAGCGTCTTCACGACATCGGCGACGGAGCGTTCCGACTTGTCCGCGATCTCCTGCGGCGTCGCGCCGTGCACCACCTTGAGCACAGGTCGGCCGGAGGTAGGTACGGGCGCGGCTTCGGCCGTTGCCGGCTGGACCGAGGTCGCCGGGGTGGCGGCCGGGGCCGGAGCTCCGGCCTCCACACCGCCGCCGGCCTCGGCGGGGGTGGTCGCTCCAGCCGGGGCGGGTCGTGCGGGCGGCGCAGAGTCGGACTCCGCTGCGACCCCGACCGCCTTCGGCTTCTTCGGGCGCGGCTTCGGGAGGGGCTCCTCGACGGCCTCCTTCATCTTCGCTTCGGGCACGGCTTTGCCGCCCGAAGCTCGAAGTCGGGGGACGGCCTGGTCGGGGACGGAGGAGGACGCCGTCAATCCGTCGACGCCCATCTCCTTCAGCGCCGCGACGAGCTCCTTGCTCGCGACGCCGAGCTCCTTGGCCAGCTCGTGAACCCTCAAATCCTGGATGCCTCCTCGATGTCCCGCCTAAGCCTAGCCGCTCCGTCCTGGTCCGCCCCGGTCTTGAGCGCTCGCCACAGCGCGCCGCGCCTGAGTGCCGCATCCACGCATGCCGGGTCGCGATGCACGTACGCCCCGCGACCGGGCTCGCGTCCCGCTCGGTCGACCGCCACCGATCCGTCCGGCCGACGCGCGACCCGCAACAGATCGCGCTTCGACCCCGTGCTCCGGCATCCCACGCACGTCCGCTCCGGCTCGCGCGAGGCCGCCATCGATCAGGCCTCCGCAGGCTCCTCGGTCGGCGCCGCGGGCTCCTCCGTCGGCTCGGTGACCTCAGCCTCTTCAGCAGCGTCACCGGCGACCGGCGCAGTCACGTCGACCACGTCGCCCGAGGCCGGTGGGGTCGGGGCGGAGTCCGACTCTCCGCCGCCGGCAGAACCCTCACCCGCAGAAGCGGCCTCGCCCGCCGAGGCCGGCGGCGGTGCGGAGGACGGAGCCCCGACCCCACCGGCCGCCCCCGCCGAAGCCACCGCTCGAGCCCCGCGCTGCTCGTCGGCGAACTGCGTCTCGCTCTTGATGTCGATCCGCCACCCGGTCAGCCGGGCCGCGAGCCGTGCGTTCTGGCCCTCCTTGCCGATCGCCAGCGAGAGCTGGTAGTCGGGCACGATCACCAGCGCCGTCGCCGTGCCCGGATCCACGCGCGCCTCCTTGACCTTGGCCGGCTGGAGCGCGTTGGCGACCAGGGCCGAGGCATCCGCGCTCCACGGGACGACGTCGATCTTCTCCCCGCGGAGCTCGGTGACGACGTTGCGGACGCGCGATCCCTTCGGGCCGACGCACGCGCCGACCGGGTCGACCGCCGGCTCGTTGGAGGCGACGGCGATCTTGGACCGGTGGCCCGGCTCGCGCGCGACCGCCTTGATCTCGACGATGCCCTCCACGATCTCGGGCACCTCCAGCTCGAACAGCTTCTTCAGCAACCCGGGGTGGGTTCGCGACACGACGATCTGCGGACCCTTCGTACCCTTGCGGACCTCGGTGATGTACGCCTTGAGGCGTTCGCCGTTGCGGTAGGGCTCCGAGGGAACCTGCTCGGCCTGCGGCAGGAGCGCCTCGACCTTGCCGAGGTCGAGCAACGTGTACCGGCGCTCGGACTGCTGGACGATGCCCGTGACGACGTCGCCCTCACGGCCCGCGAACTCCTCGTAGGTCATCTCGCGCTCTGCGTCGCGGAGCTTCTGGAAGATCACCTGCTTCGCCGTCTGGGCTCCGATGCGACCCTTGAACTCGTCGGTGACCTCCACCTCCTCCTCGGACAGGAGATTGTGCTCAGTAGTGATCTCGCCGGACTCCTCGTCTTCGTGCTCGATCTCCTCGAGCTGCTGCAGCCACACCCGGAGGTCCCCGGACTCGGGATCGATCTTGGCGCGAACGCCGAACGTGGACTCGTCGAGCTCAGGATGCTGCTGCTTCCACCACGACTTGTAGGCGGACGCCATCGCCTCCTCGAGTCCCGCAAGGATCGTCTCGAAGGCGATGCCCTTCTCCCGCTCCAGCTCGCGGAGCGCCGCGATCATCTCCTGGTTCATCTCAACTCCTCGCCACGTTCCCCGCTCCCGGGGCCGGACCGCTTCCCCTGCCCCAGTCGAACACGGTGCGCGCGGACGCCACGTCCGCGTAGGGGACGCGCAGCTCTCCGCCCTCGGAAGCGATCACGATCGCCTCCGCGTCGGCCGAGACCAGCGCGCCCTCGTGCACCCGGCGGCCACCGACCGGCTCCGCCGTCTTCACCTTCACCTGCTGCCCGACGCTCCGCTCGAAGTGCCGCGGCTCGCGAAGCGTCCGCTCCAGGCCCGGCGAGCTCACCTCGAGCGAGTACGGTCGGTCCCCGGAGAAGCCCTCCAGGTCCAGGCGCCGGGAGAGCCGCTCGGACGTCTGGGAGATCGTCTCCAGATCCACCCCGCCGTCCCGATCCACGGTGACCCGGAGGATCATCCGGCCGCTCTCCTTGCGGAAGGAGACGTCCCACAGCTCGAGACCGGATGCCTCGACGACCGGCCCCACCAGATCCTCGACGCGTGCGCCCATCACCGGCGCCCTCCCGAAGCGCCCTGTCGAAAAAGAAAGTGGGCGCGAAGCCCACTCACGGGTGACACCTGCTCCCTCGACCGACCGAGTATAGCCGACCGGCTCGAAGACGAACCCGAATCCGCAGGTCAGCGGCCTGCTAGAGGGCGCGGCGTTGCCCGCCCGGGCGGTTCCAGTGATCCCTGGCGTTCATCCGCCGGACGATCCTGGGGTCGCCCCAGCCCCGGTGCATCCGCAGCCCGAGCTCGGCGCAGACGGCCTCGGCCTCTTCCTCGCCGCCGAGCTCGTCCCGGACCCAGTTGCCCTCCACGTCCACCAGGAGCAGATCCCAGGTTCCCCGGCCCACGCGCTGCAGGACGGCCTCCACCTCACGGTGGAGCTTGGCGAAGTCACGGAGCGCGTTCGGGGCTCGCTTCGGCACGACGCGGAGCGTAGCGCCCCGCGGGGCGGCCAGGGATCGCCCGCCGCTACGGCGCGCCGGCGAGGAGGTCCACCACGGCCCCGGGGACGTCCCGAAGGGACACCGACGATCGCTCGCCGGTCGCCCGCATCTTGAGGTCGGCCGTGCCGGCCTCGACCCCTCGCCGGCCCACGACCACCTGGACGGGATGGCCCACCAGGTCGGCGTCGGCGAACTTCACGCCCGCCCGCTCCTCCCGGTCGTCGAGGAGGGCCTCGACACCACGCTCGAGCAGGGACGCGTAGATCCCCTCGGCCTCGTTCACGACGCGCTCGTCGTCGCGGTTGGCCACGATCACCACGGCCTCGAAGGGCGCGAGCACCGCCGGGAACCTCAGTCCCGCCTCGTCGTGGTACTGCTCCGCGACCGAGGCGAGGATGCGCGAGATTCCGATGCCGTGGCTGCCCATCTGGTACGGACGCACCGACCCGTCCTCGTCGACGAACGTCGCCTCGAGCGGTCCGGAGTACTTGGTCCCCAGCTGGTAGATGTGCCCCACGACGATCGATCGGTCCACGTGGAGCTCGCCGCCGTCGACCGGGCAGCGATCGCCGTCGCGGATCTGCACGACTTCGCCGTACTCCGTCACGTCGAAGTCCCGGCCGGCGTTGGCTCCCCGCAGGTGGAGGTCGGGCGCGTTGGCGCCGACCACCCAGTTCCGGCTGCCGCGTACCGAGACGTCGGCCAGGACCGTCCCGGCGTGCCCGGGACCGAACGCCTGCGGGCCGACGAAGCCTTTGACCAGCCCCGCCCGCTCGAAGTCGGCGTCCTCGAACGGCCGCACCTTGGCCGGGAAGTAACGCTGCTCGAGCTTCTCGACGTTCACCTCGCGGTCGCCCGGAACGCAGACCGCGAGCGTCTCCGCGTCCTTCGTCGACTCCGCGTCGACCGAGAACATCATGCATTTGAGGACGCGGCTCTGCGCGACGCCGAGGACGCTCGCGACGCTCTCGATCGTGGCGGCCCCGGGGGTCGGCACGGGCTCCGGCGGCTCGAGGGGGGACGCTTCGTCGATCTCGGGCGGCCGGGGCGTCGCCGCCTTCCAGTCCGCCAGGTAGTCCCCGTTCTCGCACTCGACGAACAGATCCTCCCCGACGTCGGCGCGGGCCATGAACTCGTGGTTGACCCCACCGCCGATCTGTCCCGGCTCGGCCTCGACCACCACGTACGAGAGCCGGCACCGATCGAAGATGCGGCGGTACGCCTGGAGCATCGCGTCGTACGAGCGAGCCATCCCCTCCTCGTCCCGATCGAAGGTGTACGCGTCCTTCATCAGGAACTCGCGGCCGCGGAGCAGTCCGAAGCGGGGGCGGAACTCGTCGCGGTACTTCCACTCGATCTGATACAGGTTCACCGGCAGGTCCCGGTAGGAGGGCAGCTCGGCCTGGACCAGGAGCGTCGCGACCTCCTCCTGGGTGGGGCCGAGGAGCAGCTCCCGGTCGTGCCGGTCCCGGAGCCGGAACAGCGTGTCGCCGTAGAGGTCCCACCGCCCCGTGGCCTTCCACGGATCGGCGGGCAGCACGATCGGCATGCGCAGCTCCTGCGCCCCGGAGCGATCCATCTCCTCGCGCACGATCCGTTCGATCTTCCGGATGCAGCGCAGGCCGAGCGGGAGCGTCGTGTACACCCCGGCCGCCACCTGACGGATGAAGCCGGCGCGCAGCAGCAGCCGGTGCGACGGGACCTCCGCCTCCGCGGGATCCTCGCGAAGCGTGGGCGCGAACAGATGGGAGAGCCTCATGGGGGCCCTCAGGATAGCGGCAGCACGGCGGGTACCCCGGTCACACGTGCTGGACGAGGTTGACGAACTGCCGCCACGTGTTCGCGTCGACGGCGTACTGGTTGAAGGTGGCGATCACGGCTGGATTCGTCGGGTCCCGGTTGATCCCCGTGAAGTCGCCCCACCGCTGCGGAGGAGCCCCCGGGGTCGCGCTGTACGTCGCCAGGCCCGCCTTGAGCAGCACCTGGGTGGCCTCGGTCTTGCCCGGCGCGATCTCTGCCACCCACGCCGAGAGGAACTCGCCGGTGATGGCGCTGGCCCGGTTGTACGTGACGAACAGGTTCCCGGCGCCGTCCGTGGCCACCGAGGGCCAGCCGGTGTCGACCTCGGGGGCGCCGACGATCCCCTTGCGCGCGAGCGCCGATCTCGACAGCCTCGTGGCCGGCGTCACCTCGTACCAGCGGACGGCGGCCTCGGGGTTCGCCCCGGTCACCGCATCGGGCTTGAGATCCTTGAACACCGTGTGGGCGGTGAACAGCTGCCGCGCGTCCGCGTCGTAGAAGGCGTTGACCAGGCGGCCGTCGCCGGCGTCCCAGAACAGGTCCTGGTCGTTCAGGTCCGCGCCCCCCTGCGTGCCGAAGGAGGGAGGCCCCACCCGCCCGACCGGGAGGAGGCCCTTCTTCAGGACCAGGCCTCCGGCGGTGACCTTGATCCGCCACAGGACGAGGTACGACCCGCGGCCGATCACCCGAGCCGAGACGAGGAGCTGCGACGTCGCCGGCAGATCGACCGTCTGCGCCGGCTGCAGGGTGAAGGCCTGGACGCCGACGGGATCCCGCGTCTGGGTGCCGACGAACACGTCCGGCACCGGGCGGGGGACGACCGTGCAGTCGTACAGCGATGCCTTGGGGATCGACATCACCTGCGCGTACCGGAACCGCGCGTCCTCGGTCGGGAACGTGAACTCGTTCGTCGCGATCGTGACCCGATCCTGGTCGTAGCCGAGCCCCGGGTAGTCGGCCCACAGCGCCGGGGCGTCGGCCACCTGGTCCCCCTCGAACTTCGTCGCACACCAGGTGGCGGGATCGGCCGCCGTGGCGTTCGGGATCGCCACCGCCACGATGTTCGACAGGGCCGGCGCGTCCTCCTGGACCAGGTACACGAGCACGAAGGTCTCGTTGTACTGGTCGTAGACGACTTTGGGGTCGTAGGTGAAATGCCCCGCAGTATCGGGGTGGAGCGTGTCGAGCTGGATCGGCGCCAGGACCTGTCCGCCCGTCCGGTCGTACACCGCGACCTGGGTGTTGACCGCCGTCACGAAGTAGGTGCCGCCCAGGGCGCCGATCGTGTCCGCCGGGATCGCGATCGGATCAGAGAGCGCATCGAACCCCAGGACCGATTGCGGGGTCCGCGGGCTCGCGGCGGGCGGCGCCGGCGCGACGTCCGCGTTCGCCGTGACAGGCCGGCTCCGCCCGAAGACGCCGAACGAGCTCGCCAGGCGTCGCGACGTGCCGGCGTCGTGGCCGTGGACGATCGGCGCGGCGGCGAGCCGGGATCCGGGTCGCGCGTCCGGCACTCGATCGGCGACCGCCGGCGATGCCGGGAGCGCAGCACCGGCCGCGAGCACCGACACGACCGACACGAGCCGAACGAACCTGCGCATCGCAGAACCCCCCCGCCTCGACTGCGCGGGACCCTATCCGACGGTGGTTTCCCCGTCACGTTCGCGCCGGTGCGTTGACGCGGGCCGGGACCGGGTGCGACCATCGCCCCGGCATGACCGAACGCGCGCACCGCTGGTCTTGGCGCCGGGGCGTTTGACGCCCGGCTCGAGCGCGTTCGGCTGACAACCGAGAGTCCCGCGACGAGTCCCCGGGCGAGTCCCGGGGTTCTGCGTCTTCCGGGACCGTCGCGGGCTGGAGGCCGAGACACATGAGGGTCCACCCCGAGCGAGCCGCGTTCGACGAGCTCGCCACCGCGAACCCCCTCGTGCCCGTGTGGACCGAGCTCCTGGCCGACGTCTCCACGCCGGTGGGGGTCTTCCCGGCGCTGGCCGGGTCCGGGCCGGGGATCCTGCTGGAGAGCGTGGAGCGCTCCGAGCGCTGGGGGCGGTACTCCTTCGTGGCCGGTGACCCGGCGGCCGTCGTCGTCGCCGACCCCGGTGGCGTCCGGGTCGAGAGCGTCGCCCGGGACCTGGGGTTCGACGGCCCGCGGACCGGAGACGCCCGCGCGGACCTCGTCGCGCTGGCCGGACGGCTCCGGGCCCCGCGCACGGACGGCCTGCCGTCGCTGACCGGCGGCCTGATGGGGTTCCTGTCCTACGAGGCCGCGGCGCTCCTGGACGGCCACCCCTTCCCGAGCGGCGAGGCGCCGTGCCCGCCGGTCGGCCTCCTCGTCGTCGACCGGGCCGTCGTGTTCGACCATTGGCGGCAGCGGCTCCTGCTCGTCGCCCACGTTCCGAAGGGAGGCTACGACGACGGGGTCCGCGCGCTCGAGGAGCTCTCGGCGCGCCTCGCGTCCTCGGACCCGCCGCGCCCAGAGCCGCCGGCGCCCGGCGAGATCCCCGACGGCGCCGGCGAGCCCAACATGCCCGACGAGCGGTTCCGGGAGATCGTGCGGTCGATGCAGGAGCACGTGTTCGCCGGCGACATCTACCAGGGCGTGCCGTCGAGGCGGGTGAGCTTCCCCTCGGTGCGGGGCGGCTTCCCCGTGTACCGGCGCCTGCGCGTCACGAACCCCGCCCCGTACATGTTCTTCGTCCGCATGCTCGGGATCGAGCTCGCGGGGTCCTCCCCCGAGCCGCTCGTGCGCGTCGAGGGCCGCACCGTCACGACGCGCCCCATCGCCGGGACGAGGCCGCGCGGCGAGACCGAGCTGCGCGACCGGCTCTACGAGCACGAGCTCCTGGCCGACCCCAAGGAGCGGGCCGAGCACGCCATGCTGGTCGACCTGGCCCGCAACGACCTCGGCCGCGTGTGCACCGCGGGGACGGTGCGCCCCACCGAACTCATGGTGGTCGAGCGGTTCTCGAAGGTCATGCACATCGTGAGCACGGTGGAAGGCGAGCTCGCCGAGGGGTTCCATCCCCTGGATGCGCTCGCCGTGACCTTCCCGCACGGCACGGTCACCGGCGCGCCGAAGCGCCGCGCGATGGAGCTGATCGCCGAGCTCGAGCCGACGGCGCGCGGGCCCTACGCCGGCGCGGTCGGGTACTGCACGTTCGCCGGGGACCTGGACTTCTGCATCACGATCCGGACGGCTGTGGTGGCCGAGGGCCGGGTGCACGTGCAGACCGGAGCTGGCGTGGTGGCCGATTCGGATCCGGAGACCGAGCTCGCCGAGACCAAGTGGAAGGCCCGGGCGTTGGTTCCGGCGGTGCTCGAGGTGGAGGCGACCGAGCCATGATCCTCGTCGTGGATCACTACGACAGCTTCACCTACAACCTCGTGCAGCTCATCGAGAGCCTCGGGGAGCGCACGGAGGTCGTGAAGAGCGACGCCGAGCCGGCCGAGGACCTCGCGGCGCGGCGCCCTGCGGCGGTGGTCCTTTCTCCCGGCCCCGGCCGGCCCGAGGACGCCGGCTGCTTCCCCCGCCTGCTCGAGATCCTGCCCCCCCGGACGCCCCTGCTCGGCGTGTGCCTGGGGCATCAGGCGCTCGGGGTCGCCGCGGGAGGCGCCGTCGCGCGGACCACGCCGGTGCACGGCAAGGCCTCCCTGGTGCACCACGAGGGACGGGGGATCCTGGCCGGGGTGACGAACCCGTTCGAGGCCGGCCGCTACCACTCGCTCGTCGTGGTCCGCGACGGCCTGCCGGCCGAGCTCGAGCTGACCGCGTGGAGCGAGGACGATCTGGTCATGGCGACACAGCACCGCGAGCTCCCGCGCTTCGGCGTGCAGTTCCATCCCGAGTCGATCCTCACGCCCGAGGGCCCGAAGATCGTCCGGAACTTCCTCGCGCTGGCGCGCGCGTAGCGTTCGCGACCCGACGCGTTAGCCGGGCGCGGTCTCGGCGGCGATCCGGCGGGCCTCCTCCATGAGGCGCTCGACGAACCGATCCTCGGGGATCTTGTCGACGACCTCGCCCTTGACGACGAGGAAGCCCTGGCCCTTGCCGGCCGCGATCCCCAGGTCGGCCTCCCGCGCCTCACCCGGACCATTGACCACGCAGCCCATCACGGCGACCCGGATGGGGACCTTCAGCCCCTCGCGCTCGAGCGCCTCGTGCACCCGCTTGGTGAGGCCGAGCACGTCGACCTCGGCCCGGCCGCAGCTCGGGCAGGCCACGAGGTCGAGGCCGCGCTTGCGAAGCCCGAGCCCCTGCAGGATCCACGTCCCCACCTTGACCTCCTCCACGGGGTCGTCGGTGAGGCTGACGCGGATCGTGTCGCCGATCCCCTCGGCCAGCAGCGCCCCGATGCCCACGGCGCTCTTTACCCCGCCCATCGGCATCGGCCCCGCCTCCGTCACGCCGAGGTGCAGGGGGTAGTCGCACTTCTCCGCGAGCTGCCGGTACGCCTCGATCATCACCCTCGGGTTCGAGTGCTTCACCGAGATCTTGATGTCGAAGAAGTCCTCGTCCTCCAAGATCCGCGCCTCGTTCAGGGCGCTCTCCACGAGCGCCTCGGGCGTGGGCGCTCCGTACCGCTCGAGCAGCTCCTTCTCCAGCGAGCCGGCGTTCACGCCGATCCGGATCGGCACGCCGCGAGCCTTCGCCTCCTTCGAGATCAGGCGGACCTTGTCGTGGTACTTGATGTTGCCGGGGTTGATGCGGAGACCCTGGATCCCCGCCTCGAGAGCCGCCATCGCGTACTTCCACTGGAAGTGGATGTCGGCGACGACCGGCACCGTGGACTTGGCGGCGATCGTGGCCAGCGCCTCGGCGTCGTCCCAGTGAGGGACGGCGACGCGGACGATGTCGACCCCGGCCGCCACGAGCGAGGCGATCTGCTGCAGGGTCGCGTTGACGTCGGCGGTCTTCGTCGTCGTCATCGACTGGACGCGCACGGGCGCGTCGCCGCCGATGGTGACACCGCCGAGCGTGATCTGCCGGGTCTTCCTCCGCGTCGCGAGCATCGATGCCTTCCTCGGGGCCTGCGTTCGCCTCGGGCTCACTGCTCGAGGCCCCGGACCCCGCCAGTCTCCCAGGCCTATGCGCCGAACACGTGGAACACGACCTGGCGCCCCTTCGGCTCGTCCATCTCGAACAGGATGAGCCGCTGCCACCGGCCGAGCATCGGCTCGCCGGCAGCCACCGGGATCGCGTGCGAGGACGCCGACAAGAGCATCGCCTTCACGTGGGAGGGGCCGTTGCGCCGCTCGTGCGACTCGTCGAGGTTCTGCGTGCGGCGCGCCAGGTCGTCGTGGGCGTAGTACACGTCGTCGGGCACGAGCTTGAGCATGCGGTTGCGGAAGTCCTCGAGCGCGCCCGACTCCCATTCATTGATCAGCAACGCGCAGGTCGTGTGGGCGCAGAAGGCCACTGCAGCGCCGTCGGTCACGCCGGAGTCCTTGATCGCGCGCTCCAGCTCCTCGGTGAGGTCGAGGTAGGCGTACCGGCTGGGTGCGGCGACCTCGACGGTGGTCGTGGCGGACTTCATCGACTCCTCCTCGTCCTTCGGCTGATCCCTTGGCGGCCGATCGCTTGGCGGCTCATCCCTTGGCACGTCCCCTGGCTCGTCCCTGGTTCGGCCGCTCGTCCACCGGTCTGCGGACGGGGAGCTCGAACGTGAACGTACTGCCCTTGCCCGGCTCGCTCTCGGCCCAGATGCGGCCGCCGTGCGCCTCGACGACCGAGCGCGCGATGGCGAGCCCGATCCCCGTTCCGCCCTCGTCCCGCGAACGCGACGTGTCGACCCGGTAGAAGCGTTCGAACACCCTCGGCAGGTGCTCCGGAGCGATGCCCGGTCCGGTGTCCCGGACGGCGACGTCGACCGATCCGTTGTGTCCGGAGGCGGAGACGCTGATCCGCCCGCCGGCCGGCGTGAACCGCACCGCGTTGTCGAGCAGGTTGAAGAGCACCTGGTGGACCCGCTCGGCGTCGGCGAAGACCGGCGGCAGGTCCTCCGGAACCTCCTGCGCAAGCTCCACGTCATGGCGCTGACGGGTCACGTCGATCTCCGAGAGCACCCGGGCCACGAGCGGCCGCAGCCGTACGGGCTCCCGATGCAGCGGGATCTCGCCCGACTCGAGGCGCGAGAGCTCGAGCAGCTGGTCGACCAGCCTCCCCAGGCGCTCGGACTGCGCCAGCATGACCTGCAGGGTCCTGGGCTCCGGACGCTCCACGCCGTCGAGGAGGTTCTCCAGGTGCGCCCGCAGGGCCGAGATCGGCGTCTTCAGCTCGTGGGACACGTTCGCCATCAGATCGCGCCGGACCTGCTCGAGGCTCTCCAGCTCCGAGCTCATCCGGTTGAACGCCACCGCGAGCTGGCCGACCTCGTCGCGCGACGCCGTCACGACCCGCTGACGGTAGTCGCCGCGCTCCATCTGCCGGGCGGCTCTCGCCATGTCGCGGAGCGGCTGCGTCATGCCCCGCGCCAGCCACCGGGCCACGATCAACGCGAGACCGGCGGCGACGACCCCGGCACCGAGCAGCTGCCACCAGAACCGGAACAGGAACCGCGTCGAGGCGACCACGAACCGCGGCTCCTCGCGAACGGCGTACAGCATCCCGCCGTCGCCGACGCGCAGCGGGACGGCCGCGTACTCCACGCCGTTGGCCACCCCCACGTGGACGCCCCCCGCGAACCGGGTCGGCTCCCCCAGCCGGGGCCCCACCCATACGAAGGCGTCGTCCTGCAGCCGGGCCAGCGAGGTGCCCTCGGGCGCGGCGCTGTCGAGCGTCGCGCTGCGAGCCTGGGCCAGCCGGAGCAGATCGACGAGGTCCGCGTCGCGGAAGGAGTTGCGCAGCGCCAACGCGAGGAGGAAGTAGACGAGGACCACCGTCAGGCCGACGGCGAACACGATGACCGACCCGAGCTTGGCCCGGATCGTGGGCAGCTTCTCCAGGGGCCGCATGCTCATGCGTCTTCGCGGAACGCGTACCCGACGCCGTGGACGGTGCGGATGAAGCGCGGGTCGTTGCCGTCCTCGCCGAGCTTGCGCCTGATCCTCGCCACGTGCGAGTCGACCACGCGACCGCCCGCGTAGTCACGGTACCCCCAGACCCGGTCCATCAGCTGCTCGCGCGTGAAGACGACGCCGGGCTCCCGCGCCAGCGTGAGCAGGATCTCGAACTCCAGCGGCGTGAGCTGGACCTCGGCTCCGTCGACCTCCACCCGCCGGCGGGACGGATCGACGGCGATGCCGCCGCGCGAGATCGGCTCGGTCGTGGGCGGCTGGGCGATCCGCTCGACGCGCCGCAGGATGGCGCGAACGCGCACCGTGAGCTCGCGCAGGCTGAACGGTTTCGTGAGGTAGTCGTCCGCCCCCACGGCGAAGCCGGCGACCTTGTCCGCCTCCTCCGTCCGGGCGGTGAGCATGAGCACGGGCATCCATCGATCGCGCTGCAGCCGGCGACACACCTCGAGGCCGTCCATCCCCGGCAGCATGAGGTCCAGCACCACGAGGTCGGGATGCTCACGGTCCGCGGTCTCGAGCGCCTGCGGCCCGTCGCCCGCCACGAGGACCCGGAACCCCTCGTTCTCCAGGCGGGCCCGAACCGCTTCGGCGATGGCCTCCTCGTCGTCGACGACGAGGACGGTCTGAGGGATCACGCCTGCATCGTAGCCGCAGGTCGTTGCGCTCCCTCGGGGGCCATGTTGAGAAATCGTTGCGGCGCTTCGGCTTCGTGCCCGGCTCAGAAGTTCGGCGGCTTGACGATGTCGATGTAGACCACCGCCAGCGTGAACACGATGAAGAACGCCGCCACCGCGGCCGAGACCGGGATCACCTTGCGCATGTCCACCGGCCGGCCCCGGATCTTCTCGATCACCAGGACGGCGAGGTGGCCGCCGTCGAACGGAGGCAGCGGCAGGAGGTTCAGGAACCCCACGAACACGTTCACGATCCCGAACAGGAACAGGAGGTCCCAGAAGTTGCTGGCGGGCTGGGAGGCGATGCTCCCGGCGAGGCGACCGATCCCCACGATGCTCGCCGGATCCCTCGAGCTGCGAGGCTCGTCCGTGAACGCAAGCCGGAAGACGCGGCCGATGCCCTCCGGTCCGAAGACCCGGCCGATGCTCTTCACGGTGGTGACGAGGTTGTCGCTCACGAGTCCGGCGCCGCCGGTCACGGCGGCGATGGGCCCGGACCGCTCCCGGCGGCCCTCGCCCAGCGCGACGCCGATCCGCGCCACCCGCTCGCCGGCGAGCTCCGACCACCGCGGCACGACGCTGATGTCGAACGTCCGGTCACCGCGCTCGATCGTGAGCGTCATCGGCCGGCCCACGTGCGACTGCGTGTACGAGATGAGCCGCTCGTTGGTGGGGTCCCGGATGTCGTCGACGGCGACGATGCGATCCCCCGCCTTCAGACCGGCCTCCGCGGCGGGCGAGGTCGTCCCGTCGAGCTGCTGGGCCACGGCGAAGAGCTCCGGGCTGTGCCCCGTCGGCTGCCCGACGAAGCCGAGCCACAGGGCGAAGCACAGGAAGGCCAGAACGAAGTGCGTGGCGGGGCCGGCCACGATCACCAGCGCCCGCTGCCACCGGGGCTTCGCACCGTACGTCCTGGGAAGATCCTCCGGAGCCACCTCCTCGAAGGGGCTCATGCCGGCGATCTTCACGTAGCCCCCGGCGGGGATCCACTTGAAGCCCACCTCGGTCTCGCCCCGCTTCGTGGACCAGATCCGCGGCCCGAAGCCGACGAAGAACTCCGTCACCTTGATGCCGAAGGCCTTGGCCACCCCGAAGTGCGCCGCCTCGTGGATGACGATCACCACGATGAGAGCGAGGAAGAACGAGATCTGTCCGAGGGCTTCCATCGACGGCTATCGGGCGTCGATGATCTCGGCCGCGCGCCGCCGAGCCCAGGCGTCGGCGCGCTCGAGGTTCACGATGGACACCACCGAGGAGGGGGCCTCGTGCTCGTCGACCACGGCCTGCACGACCTCGACGATCCGCGTGAGCGGGATCTTGCCCTCGAGGAACGCCATGACGGCGACCTCGTTGGCCGCGCTCATGACCGCGGGGAAGGTGAGCCCGAGCTCGCCCACGCGATACGCGAGGTCGATCGCCTGGAACGCCTCGCGGTCGACGGGCTCGAAGGTCAGCTTTCGGTCCGTGAGGGGGACGGGGTCGATCCCGCTCGGCAGGCGCTCGGGCCAGCCCAGCGCGAGCTGGATCGGCAGCTTCATGTCCGGCTGCGCGAACTGCGCGAGCAGCGTTCCATCGCGGAACTCGGCCAGCGCGTGGACGATGCCCTCCGGGTGGATCACCACGTGGATCTGCGAGTACTCGATGCCGAACAGGTAGTGCGCCTCGATCACCTCGAGGCCCTTGTTCATGAGCGTCGCCGAATCGATCGTGATCTTCGGGCCCATCTGCCAGATCGGGTGCGCGAGCGCCTCCTTCACCGACGCCTTGGCCAGCTCGTTGCGCGTCCAGCCCCGGAACGGGCCGCCGGAGCCGGTCAGGATGACGCGCTTCACGTCCTCCCGCCGCTCGCCGCGCAGCAGCTGGGCGAGCGCCGCGTGCTCCGAGTCGACCGGGACCAGCCGTTCGGGCTCCCCTTTGATCAGGTCCAGGACGAGCTCGCCGCCGATGACCAGGCTCTCCTTGTTGGCCAGCGCCAGGACCTTGCCTGCCTGGAGCGTCGCGAGCGTGGGGCCCAGCCCCGCGGCCCCGACCAGGGCGTTCAGCACCATGTCGGCCTCGGCGTCGCGCGCCAGCGTCTCGGCGGCGTTCGGCCCCACCTGGATGTCGATCTCGACGCCCTTGAATCCGGACAGGCGTTCGCGCAGGTCCACCGCGGCCTCCTCGTCCGCGATGGCCACGAGCGGAGGTAGGAACTCGCGGATCTGACCCACCAGGAGCTCGTGGTTCGTGCCCGCGGACAGGCCCACCACCTTGAACCGGTCGGGGTTGTGGCGGACGACGTCCAGCGCTTGCGTCCCGACCGATCCCGTGGACCCCAGGATCACCAGCGTGCGCACGGACCCAAGACTACCTTGGGGCGCCCGGAATCAGGGGAAGCCGTTCGGCCCGCCGGTCGGGAGCGTTTCGGCGGTGGGATCGGTCGCGAACGCCACCTCGAGCCGAAGGCCGGCGTCGGGGCTCAGGACAGGATCAGCCTGAGGAACATGACGGCCGCGGGCGCGACGAACAGGATCGAGTCGATCCGGTCGAGCACCCCTCCGTGCCCCGGAAGGATGCTGCCCATGTCCTTGATGCCCAGGTCCCGCTTGATCAGCGACTCGGCCAGATCCCCGAGCGGCGCGAAGACCGCGACGACCACGGCGAGCCCCGCGGAGCGTCCCACGGTGTCGAGCAGGTCCACCGAGCTCGACACGGCGCCCACCGCGACGGCGACGACGACGAGCGTGGCGCCGATCGCTCCCTCCCAGGACTTCTTCGGGCTCACATGGGGGGCCAACGGACGGCTGCCCCAGAAGTAGCCGACGCCGAACGCCGAGATGTCGTAGGCGACCGTCAGGCCGATGATCGCGAGCACGAGCCCCCGCCCGTCGCTCTCCCGCAGCAACGCCAGGACGTACCCGGCGAGCATCGGGATGTACGCGACCCCCAGCACCGTGAGCGCCACGTTCGCGGCGACGTTGCGCCGATGGGGCCCGGGGACGGTCATGTACCACAGGAACGCGGCGAACGTGGCGAGCGCCACCATCGCGAGCATCGCGCCCTCGCCGCGGTAGTACGCGGCGCCGAGCACCAGGGCGCCGGACACGAGCCCCAGCGCGGTGGCCGGCTGGAAGTGCCGCTTCTGCAGGGCGAAGTAGAACTCGCCCTGCGCGAACAGGACGACGATCCCGGCCAGGATCGCGAACGGGCCCGGCCCCCAGGCGATCGCGCCGAGCGCCAGCGCCAAGAGGATGAGTCCCGTGAGGAAGGCCATGGGGACGTCGCGGCCGGTGCCGCGCCGCTCGGGCTCCGCCCCGACCTCCAGGGCCGTGGGCTCCTGCCAGCTCGGGCCGCCCAGCCCCTCGTGTCCGACCCGGACCGTGCGGGGTGCCTCGGCTCGTCCGGGCTCCGACGCCTCGTCCTCGTCCTCACCGAGCAGCGCCGCGATCTGCACCTCCTCGGTGACCGACTCCGTGGTCCCCGTCTCGCCGGCCTCCTCGCGCACGGACTCGGCGAAGTGATCGGCCGCGGCCTCGACGGCCTCGAGGTCTGGAGCCGGCTCCTCGACGACCACCTCTCCCTCTTCGATCGGCTCCGCGGCCCCCTCCCCGGCGTCCGCGCCGGGAAGATCCACGTACGCGCTCGGCGACTGGGTGAAGGCCTCCTCGGTGATGGATCCCTCTTCCTCGAGGTCGTCCTCTCCACCCAGGAGGAAGGCGGTCAGGTCGCGCTCGTCCTCCCCCTCATCGGCCGCGGCGTCGTCCTCGTCCTCGAACAGGTCCTCCTGGCCGGGGATCGTCCCCTGAGCCGCGGTCTCCTCCTCCGGCTCGATCCGGATCGGGGCCTCGAACGCCGCGGTGTCCTCGCCGGGGGGCTCGGACGGTCCCGCCGCTTCTTCCTCGGCCTCCCCGGGCGGCGCCGACGAAGGTGCCGGCTCGCCCGTCTCGGGCCAGTCGACGTCCTGGATGGGTGCGAAGAACTTGTCGAGGTCCTCGAAGAGATCCTCGTCGCCGTCCTTGCGCCCCTCGCCCTCCGCCACTAGATCTCCTTGAGCTCGGCTTCCTTGTGCGCGACGACCTCGTCGACCTCCGCCACGTGCTTGTCGGTCAGCTTCTGAAGCTCTCGCTCGGACCGGATGAGGTCATCTTCTGAGATGCCGCCCTCGCGCTCAAGCTTCTCCAGCTCTTCCCTGGAGTGCCGACGGATGTTCCGAACGGCAACCCGCGCCTCCTCACCGCGGTGGTGTACGAGCTTGATGAGCTCCTTGCGCCGCTCCTCGGTGAGCAGGGGGAAGTTCAGCCGGATGACGTTGCCGTCGTTGCTCGGCGTGATGCCCACGTCGCTCGACATGATCGCCTTCTCCATCGAGGAGATGGCGTTCTTGTCGTACGGCTGGATCATCAAGGTTCGCGGTTCGGGAACGCTGAACGACGCGAGCTGCTGGATCGGCACCGACGTCCCGTAGTAGTCGACGACGATCCGCGAGAGCAGGGCCGGCGTGGCGCGACCGGTCCGGATGCCTCCGAGCTCGTCCCGCAGGACGGAGATGGCCTTGACCATCTTCTCGGTCGTCTCCCCCATCACCGACTCGACGGTCATCGCGTCCCCCCGTGCACGAGCGTGCCGATGGCCTCTCCCTCGACCGCCCGGCGGATGTTCCCGTCCTGGCGGACGTCGAAGACGATGATCGGCAGCTTGTTCTCCATGCACAGGCTCACGGCGGTGGCATCCATCACCTGGTAGCCCTCGCGGAGCAGGTCGAGGTACTCGAGCGAGTCGAAGCGGACCGCGCTGGGGTCCAAGTTGGGATCGGCCGTGTACACGCCGTCCACCTTCGTCCCCTTCAACAACGCCTCCGCGCCGATCTCGAGCGCGCGTTGCGCCGCCGCGGTGTCGGTGGAGAAGAAGGGGACCCCGAGCCCGGTGGCGAAGATCACGACGCGCCCCTTCTCCAGATGCCGGATCGCGCGAAGCGGGATGTACGGCTCCGCGATCTGCGCCATGTGGATCGCCGTCTGGACGCGCGTCGGGACGTGCGTCTTCTCCAAGGCGTCCTGGAGGGCGAGGGCGTTCATCACGGTGGGCAGCATGCCCATGTAGTCGGCGCGGGACCGGTCGATGTCCGGGGCCTGGCGGCCACGGAAGATGTTGCCGCCTCCCACCACCACCGCGCACTGCACGCCCTGGTCCACGATCTCGGCGAGCTGCGTCGCCAGCAGGTGGGTCGCGGCGGTCGAGATGCCGTACCCGGTCTCGGCGGGGGCGAACGCGTCGCCCGAGAGCTTCAGCAGGACCCGGCGGTACAGCGGCCGGGCCACCGTCTCCCGCGCGTGGTCGCCCTCGGGCATGCCCGTACCCTACTCGCTCTCTTCGCCCAGCCTGAATCGCACGAACCGCCGGACGGCCACCTTCTCGCCCACCTTGGCCGCCACCTCGTCGAGCAGCCCCTGGATCGTCTTCGCGTCGTCCTTCACGAACCTCTGCTCCAGCAGGACCGTCTGCTCGTAGAAGGCCTTCATCTTGCCCTCGACGATGTTCGCGAGGACGTGCTCGGGCTTGCCGGTCTCCTTGGCCTGCACCTCGAAGATGCTGCGTTCGGCGTCGGCGACCTGAGCGGGGACGTCGTCGCGAGACAGGAACCGGGGGGCCGACGGGCTCGCCACGTGGAGGGCGACGTCCTTGGCCAGCTGCTTGAAGTCCTCCGTGTTGGCGACGAAGTCGGTCTCGCAGTTCACCTCGACGAGCGAGCCGACCGTGTTGTTGAAGTGGATGTACGACTCGATCCGGCCCTGGTTGGCGGACCGCGAGCCGCGCTTGGCCGCCGAGGCGAGCCCCTTCTGCCGCAGCAGCTCGACGGCCTTGTCCATGTCGCCGTCGGCGTCTTGGAGGGCGCGCTTGCAGTCCATCATCCCGGCCCCGGTCATCTCCCGGAGCTTCTTCACCTGCCCTGCGTTGATATCGGCCATCGCGCTCAACCCGCTTCCTGGACGGGGGGCGTCTCAGCCGAGGGGGCGGCCGATGCCGACGGGGGCTCTGCGCCCCCCGTGGTCGGCTCCGCCGTCGAAGCGGCCGACGACCCCTCCGCAGCGAGCGGCGCTGGTCCCCCGGCGGCATCGGCCGTGACCGGACCCGGCTCAGGCTCGGGCTCGATCTCCGGGCCCGTGGCTCGCGTCACGACGGCCTCCCGGCCGATCTGCCGGCCCTCGGCCAGAGCCTCCGAGACGATCCTCGTGACGAGCGAGACCGAACGGATCGCGTCGTCGTTGCCCGGGATCACGTAGTCGACCTCGTCGGGGTCGCAGTTGGTGTCGACGATCGCGATGACCGGCAGCCCCAGCTTGCGCGCCTCGTTGACGGCGATGTGCTCCTTCTTCGTGTCGATCACGAACACTGCGTCGGGCAGACGCTCGAGGCTCTGCATCCCGCCCAGGTTGCGCTCGAGCTTCTCCTTCTCGTGGCGGAGGCGGATCGCCTCCTTCTTCGGCAGATAGTCGAAGGCCCCCGTGCGCTCCATCTCGCGGAGCTCGCGCAGCCGGAACAGCCGCCGAGAGACCGTCTGGAAGTTCGTGAGCATCCCGCCGAGCCACCGGGTCGTGACGTAGGGCATGCCCGCGCTCGTCGCGTTCTCGACGATGACCTCCTGGGCCTGCTTCTTCGTCCCCACGAACAGGACGATCCCGCCCCGGCGGCCGAGGTCCCGGACGAACGCGTAGGCCTCCTCGAGCCCCGTCAGGGTCTTCTCGAGGTCGATGATGTAGATGCCGGAGCGTTCCCCGTACAGGTAGCGGCCCATCTTCGGGTTCCAGCGCCTGGTCTGGTGCCCGAAGTGGACGCCCGCCTCGAGGAGCGCCCGCCTGGTGACGACGGGCATGCTGCGCCTCCTTCTGGTTTTCCCTCCGCGCGGCTCTCCCCGATCGCGGCCCGGCCGGTCGTTCCGGGGGCTCCCGCTCGCGCCTTCGCGCTCGCTTCTGGAGCCCTTGGCCCCCGGCCGGGACCCCGCCTCTCGGTCCCCGCGCGTGTGAGCTCGGCGCCTTGCGAGCGCCGGCGATCGGGCAGTCTAGCAGCGGCGATGCGGAGCGGGCCCCGGACCGGTCATCGACGCCGGGACCGAGCCGGCGCGGCCGAGCGCGGTGGGGGACGCCGGCGGACCGGCTCGTCGGGCACGGCGGGCTCGGCCACCACCCAGCGGTAGGCGAAGGCGGCCATGAACCCCACGTGGATCAGGTTCGCTAGGAGCACCACGATCCAGGCGGTCAGCGTGGGGTTGGCCGAGATCTCGTGTCCGCCCGGGGAGAACCCCACCGCGACCGGGAGCGCGATGAAGAAGTAGAGCGAGCACAGCAGCAGGTGACGACTCCCGGGGAGCATCGCCGCCCGTGCCGATCGCCGGATCGTCTCCGTCAGCGGACGGCCCTCCCGGATCGCCGCCGTGGGCGCGAAACCGAGGAAGAACAGGCCCCCCACGAGCGCCGAGACGAAGCCCAGGAAGCCGAGACCGGGCCCCAGGACGGGCAGGATCAGGTTGCCGGCGATGATGAGGCTGAACGAGGCGAGTTGGACGACGAAGGAGACCGGCAGCGCGGCGATCCCCCGAAGCACCCCCACGCGCGAGACCCGGCCGTCCTCGAGCGCCTCGAGGATGAGACCGGTGAGCAGCGCCGTCACGATGCCCCGGATGACCAGGACCGCGCCGGTGAAGTACAGGAACGCCGGGCCCGTCCCGTACAGGCTGGTCCCGGATCCGAGATCGAAGTAGGTGCTGATCGGCGGCAGGGCGAGGGCGTCCACGAGCCGGTTGGGCAACCCCTCGAACCCGATCGCCATCAGGGACAGCCAGGTCGCCGGGACCAGGGCCAGGGTAACCACGACCAGGACAGGCTGCGACGCGACCGCGAGCATGCCCTGGGCAATGGACCGGCCCATCGGCGGGAGCGCCGAGGGTCCGGTGCCGAACAGCGTGCTCCCGAAGAGCCCTCGCCGCCTGGGTTCGGGAGCCGGGGGCTCCGGCCGATCGAGGACGGCCTCCGGTGCCTCACGAGGCGGGGCCGGGCGCGAGGGGCGACGGCGCCGTTTGCCGGGGCTCACGTCACCTCCTCGGCCATCTCGTCGGCGTCCTCGTCCCCGGCGAACGGGCCGGGGAACCGGCGCCGCGCGAGCAGTCCCGGCCCGAGCACCACGAGGAGCACGATGGCGGCCGCCAGCGCGAACCGGCCCAGCGTGGTCCCCACCTCGAGCTCGGTGGGGGAGGCCACGTCGACGAGCCGGCCGTCCGGGTCGCTCTCGAACGCGATCAGCCCCGCGTCGGCACCGCCCTTCACGGCCACGATCACGTCCCCCGAGACCGCGATCGCGCCGACGAGCCCGGGGTCCTCGGGGCTCTGCCACACCAGGTGCCCGGAGCCGGCGTCGAGCGCCACCAGGCGGCCGTCGTCGAGCCCCACGAGCACGGCGCCCCCCGAGACGACGGGCGAGCTCCGGACCACCTGATCGTTGAGCTGGTGATCCCAGACCTCGGCGCCGTCGGCAGGGTCGAACCGGTACAGCCCCGCCCCGACGTCGACCACATAGAGCGCGCCCTCCCCGAGCGCCGGCGAGCTCACGGGGAGGAAGAGCGAGAGCGCGAGCGTCGACCACACCTGCTGGCCGTCGCCGCTGCCCAGGGCGCGCACGGACCGGTCCCCCAGCCCCACGATCACGAGGTCGCCGGACGCGGCCGGGGCGGACGCCGCGGAGGTGCCGAGCGTCGACACGGCCCTCCAAGTGCACTCGCCGGAGGTCGCGTCATACGCGCTGACGGCCACGCTCCCCGCGTCGTTGTCGCGCGCGACCGAGACGACGCGCCCCCCGGCCACCGCCACGGCGCCGTCGATCCTGCCGCCGGCGAACGGCTCGCACGGCCCCTGTCCCTCCAGGTCTCGGGACCATTCAACGGTCCCGTCCCGGATGGCGATCGCGTACACGGTCCCGGCGTCGTCGGCGACGTACGCCGAATCGGCGTCGACCGTGACCCCCGTCCGAGAGGCGGCGCCGAGCGCGGTGCGCCACAGCTCGGTCTGGTCCCCGAGATCGATCGCCACGAGCTCGGAACCCCCCGATCGCGTCGGGCTGCTCGACGGAGACGCGCCGGGCGATGTCGTCGGCGTCGGTGAGGCGGCGCCCGAGCCGGTGTCCGGCCCCTCGAGGTACAGGAGCACGTCGGGCCGCCGTCCGGCACCCGTCACCACCGCCGGGATCGAGAGGGGGCCGCCGGCGCGCGGGACGTGCCAGGCCACGTCGCCGCTGCTGAGGTCGACGGCGTAGACGTCGCGCTGGCCGACCGTCATCGCCAGGTCGCCGAGGATGACGGCGCCGGAGAGCGCCCGGCCCTCGGGCGCCGGCAGCGACCACCGGACTCGATAGGGCGGAGCGGGGCCAGCGCCCGCGGTCCCGGGCCGACCCGGGCCCCCCTGGAACTGCGACCACGCCGGCTCACCGCTCTGGGCCACGGCGAACGAGGGGGTGAGCGCGACGGCCGCGGCGGCGAGGGCGACCATGAGCCTTCGGAGCGCGTCGGGAGACAGCGGAGCCTTCCTGGTCCGGGAGCGCGCACATCCTATCCGGCCCCGACCCGCCCGCCAGACGTGAGGACGACCTCGCCCTCAGGCCGCGAGCGGCGCCAGCCGGATGAAGTCCGAGACGCTCTGGGGGCCCAGATACCGGAGCGGGTCGACGTACTGGCCGTCGAGACGGACCCCGAAGTGCAGGTGGGGAACCGTCGACCCCGGATGCCCCCGTCCGGACCGGGCGATCGGCGCGCCGCGCGCGACGGCGTCGCCCACGCGAACGAGGGCCTCCGAGAGCCACGAGGAGGTGCTCGTGAGCCCGCCCCCATGGTCGAGCGTCACGAACAGCTCGCCTCCGACGCGGCCGGCGAAGGTCACCACGCCCGACTCCGGCGCCACCACGACCGTGCCGATCGGGGCGGCGACGTCGATCCCCCGATGCCCGGAGCCGAACGGCGTCTGGGGCGGGTCGAAGCCGCGGATGACCGGGCCGACGACGGGCCAGGTCCACGCGCCGACCGCGGGGAGGGCCGGCGCCGAGGGCCCTGGATGGAGGGTGACCCCGATCAGGAGGGGGAGGAGCGCGCGCACCATCGACACGGCGAACCTCCTGTGCTGAGAGCGGCGAACGCTACCCGGATCGGGAGGGCGGGGCCGTGATCGCGATCACAGGACCGGGACGGGCTACTCGGTCTCGACGAGCTGGAGGCGGAGCTGGCCCACGGCCTTCGTGTGGATCTGGCAGACGCGCGACTCGGTGACCCCCAGGATCTCGCCGATCTCGGCGAGCGTGAGGCCCTCGAAATAGTACAGGGTGACCACGATCTTCTCGCGCTCGGAGAGCGAGTTGATCGCGGCGGCGAGCAGTCCCCGGGTCTCCTGCCCCTCGAGCCCGGTCGTGGGGTCGACGGTCCGGTCGGCCAGCGTGTCGAGCAGCGAGACCTGCTCGCCTCGGTCGGTCCCAACCGACAGCAGCTCGTCGAGCGCGAGCACCGAGACGAACGAGATCTGGTTGATGACGTCGTGGAGCTCGGACATCGACACGCCGAGGCGCTCGGCCAGCTCGCGCTCGCTCGGAGCCCGCTTGAGGATCGACTCGAGGTCCGCGTAGGCCTTCTCGATCTCGCGCGCTTTGAACCGAACCGAGCGCGGGACCCAGTCCATCGCCCGCAGCTCGTCGATGATGGCGCCCTTGATCCGCGGGATGGCGTAGGTCTCGAACTTGTTGCCGCGGGCCGGCTCGAACTTCTCCAGGGCGTCGATGAGGCCGAACATCCCGTACGAGACGAGGTCGGCCTGCTCGACGCTGGCGGGCAGACCGGTCGCGACACGGCTGGCCACGTACTTGACGAGCGGGGCGTAGTGCAGGATCAGGCGCTCCCGGGCCGAGGGCGACGCGCTCTGCTTGAACTCTCCCCACAGGCCGGTGAGCTCGGCGGCTGCGTCGACGGGCTCTCGGTCCAGGACCGCGATGGCGGCCGGCTTCTTGGCGCGGGCGGTCCTTCCTCGGGCGCCGGGCTTCGCCGCGGCGTCGGCCGGTACCTTGACCGGGCGCTTCGCGGGGGCCGGTGGCTTCGCCGGCTCCTTCGAGGAGCTCTTGGTCGCTCGCGGCATCAGGCCCTCGGGTGACTCTGCCGATACGCCTCGAACAGCCGTGAGCGGGTCACGTGCGTGTAGCGCTGGGTCGTGGCCACGCTCGCGTGTCCGAGGAGCTCCTGCACGGCCCTGATGTCGGCTCCCCCCTCCAGGAGATGGGTCGCGAACGAGTGCCGCAGCGTGTGTGGCGTCACCCGCCGCCCGGTCAGCGTGGCGTCACCGTATCGTCCCACAAGGCGCCGGATGTCGCGTACCCCGACCTGGGCGTTCCTTCGGTTCAGGAACAGGGCGGGGGTGGGCGTCTCCCCCACCATCGCCGGGCGACCCTCCCGGATCCAGGCGCGGACGGCCGCCCGGGCCGGATCCGAGATCGGCAGCTCGCGCTCCTTGGATCCCTTGCCCAGCACGAGCACGCGTTCCCGGTCGAGGTCGACGCGGTCCAGGGTCAGGCCGGCCACCTCGCTCACCCGGAGCCCCGACCCGTACATCAGCTCCATGATGGCCCGGTCGCGGAGCGCGATCGCCCGTTCGACCTCGTCGTCGCCGTCCGGCCGGGGGGCCTCCACCAGCGCCGCCGCCTCGGGCACGCGCAGCACGACGGGGAGCCGCGACGCCACCTTGGGCCGCCCCAGGAGGGCCGCGGGGTCCAGGCGGGCGTGCCCGCCCGCGACCGCCCAGCGATAGAACGTGTGGATCGCTCCCACCCGGCGGGCCACGGAGGCCCGCGCATACCCCAGGGTCGTGAGCTGCGCCAGGAACCGGCGCAGGTCGTTCAGGGTGGCCGCCGTGAGCGACCGGTGCCCGCGCGAGAGGAACCGGGCGAGCTGGGTCAGGTCGCGCCGGTAGGCGATCACCGTGCTCTCGGCGAGATGCCGCTCGAACGCCAGATGGCCAGCGAAGCCCTCGATCAGGGCAGCGTCGCGCAGGGGAAGGTCCTCGCGGGTCGGCATGGAGGTTCCCGCACCTTGTACCTCCAGTGACCCCTGCGTTCAAGCCTTCCGACGGCGACCCCCGGTCGTCCTACGATGGAAGGGTGGCCGTCGACCTCATCATCACGCCCGGTCTGGGAGACAACAGCTATCTGCTGTCGTCCGGGGACGAGGCGGCCGCGATCGATCCCCAGCGCGATGTCGGGACCCTGCTCGAACGCGCCCGGGAGCGTGGGGCCCGCATCCGCTACGTCGTCGAGACGCACGTCCACAACGACTACGTCTCGGGAGCGGCCGAGCTCCGGGCGGCCACCGGAGCGGAGATCCTCGGCCCCGCCCATGCCGGCTACGCCTTCCCGTTCCGCCCGCTCGCGGACGGCGACGAGATCGCCGTCGGCGACGCGGTGCTGGCGGCGGTGGAGGCTCCCGGCCACACGTTCGAGCACACCGCGTACGCCGTGCGCGAGGCCGGGGAGGCGGCGCCCTCGGCGTTGTTCTCCGGGGGAAGCCTCATCGTGGGCAGCGCCGGCCGCACGGACCTGTTCGGTCCCGAGCGCACCGAGGAGCTCACGCGCCTCCAGTTCGGCACGATGCGACGGCTGGCGGAGCTCGCCGACGACGTCGCCCTGCTACCGACCCACGGCGCCGGGAGCTTCTGCGCGACCTCGCCACCCGGGGAGCTGCGCACGTCCACGATCGGCGCCGAGCGGCTCGGCAACCCGGCGCTGGCCGCCGTCGACGAGGCGAGGTTCTCGGCCGAGCAGCTGAGCGGCCTGTCGCGCTTCCCGGCCTACTACGCGCACATGGCGCCCATCAACCGGGCCGGGCCGGCCGTGTTCGGAGACGTCCCGATCCCTTCGGCCAGATCGGCCGCAGACGTCGCCGCGATGCTCGAGGCGGGCGCATGGCTCGTCGACGCGCGCGACGGCGCGTCGTTCGCGGCGGCGCACGTGCCGGGCTCGCTCAACATCCCGCTGGAGGAGTCGTTCGCGAGCTACGTGGGCTGGCTCGTGCCGTTCGGTGCGCCCCTGACCCTGCTCGTGCCCGACGACGAGGCCCTGGTCGAGGCCTCGACCCAGCTGTTCCGGATCGGGTACGAGGGCATGCAGGGGCACCTCGACGGCGGGGTCGACGCCTGGCGCGACCGCGGCGGCGAGGTCGCGTCCTATCCCACCGTGAGCGTGGCCGACCTGGTGAGGGAGATCGAGCGCGGCGAGGCGGCCGGGGTCGTCGACGTGCGGCAGCCCTCCGAGTGGGACGCCGGCCATCTCGAGCACAGCCGGCACGTGTTCGTCGCCGACGTCCAGGACGGACTCGACACGTTCGACCGGGCGGCCCCGTCGACCCTCGTGTGCGCGAGCGGCTATCGCGCCGCGATGGCGGCGAGCCTGCTCGACCGCGGCGGGGTCCCGGTCAGGCTCGTCGCCCGCAGCGGCGTCCCTCGCGCGCTGCGGTTGCTCGACCGGCGCGCCTGAGGGACGACCTCATCCGGGCGCGCTCCCCTGCAGCGTGCACTCGTACCGGCCCCCGACGCCGCGCACCAGGCCGCGCAGCTCGAGGCGCATCAACAGCCCGACCGCCTGGGGCACGCTCGCCCCGAGCGCCGAGGCGACCCGTTCGGGCAGTGTCGGGCCCACAAGGAGGTCGAGGACCCGGCGCTCCTCGTCGGAGACGCCGGCGCCCTCGGCCACCCGGTCGGCCTCGAGCCGCAGGCCGAGGTCCTCGAGCAGGTCGCCCGCGCCTCGGATCATCGTCGCGCCGTCGCGGATCAGCTGGAGCGGCACCACCGACAGCGCGCTGGTGACCGGTCCCGGCACGGCGTACACGTCGCGCCCGAACTCCATGGCGTGCTCCGCGGTGATCATCGATCCGCTCCCGCTCGCGCCCTCGACCACCACGGTCGCCGAGCACAGCCCCGCAACGATGCGGTTGCGGGCCGGGAAGTTGCGCTGGAACGGCGGCGTGCCGGGGGCGAGCTCCGACACCACCGTGCCCGAGCTCCGGATCCGTTGGAGCAGCGTCCGGCTGGTGCGCGGGTAGTCGACGTCGACGCCGCATCCCATCACGGCGATCGTCGGCCCACCGGCGTCGAGCGCGCCGGCGTGGCTCGCGGCGTCGATCCCGAGCGCGGCACCGCTCACGACGGTGGCCCCCGCCGACCCGAGCGCCCGCCCGATCTCCCGTGCGACCTCCCGGCCGAGCTCGGTGCAGCGCCGAGCGCCGACGACGGCCACGGCCGACGTCGGATCCGGGGGCGGCGGTCCCGTCACGTACAGGACGGCCGGGGGGTCGTGGATGTGCCGGAGCTGCGACGGGTATTCGGGCGATCCCCACGCCACGACGCGGGCCCCGTGCGCCGAGGCCGCGGCCGCGATGTCCGCTGGGTCGAGCTCGAGGGCGAACGCTCGATCGTTGGCGCTCCCCGCCCGGCCCTGTCGGATCTCGGCCAGGACGGCCGAGGCCGTGCCGTGCTCGACGCCGAGCGCGAGCAGCCGGCGAGGCGTCACGCCTCGCAGCGCCGAGAGCACGAGGGCGGCATCCCGGTCCAGACGGCCCTGCGCGAACCCGTCGGGCCACACGGGCCACGTTCGGTCCGGCGATCCCCGGTCGGGGTCAGCCCACACGGACCGGTCCGCCGTTCGGCTCGGTCGAGCGGTAGGCGAGGGCCTCGACCACGTGGTCCGGCGCGATCCGCTCCTGCCCGGCGAGGTCGGCGATCGTCCGGGCGACCTTCAGCGTGCGGTCGAAGCCGCGGCCCGTGAGCCCATGGCGATCCACCGCCTCGGCCAGCAGCTCGCGAGCGGGCGGGGCGATCCGTGCCTCGCGTCGGGCGGCCGGGCCCGGGAGCTGCGCGTTGCAGTGGAATCCCGTGCCGGCGTAGCGGCGGCGCTGCCGGTCCCGGGCCGCCTCGACGCGTTCGCGAACGGCCAGCGACGGCTCGCCGGCCGTCTCGCCGAGCAGCTCCTGCTTCGTCAGTCGCGGCACCGTCAGCCGAAGGTCGACGCGGTCGAGGAGGGGACCCGAGAGCTTGGCCCGATAGGCCTCCACTCGATGATCCGGACAGGTGCACCGGCGGGCCGCGTCACCGTCGAACCCGCACGGGCAGGGATTGGCCGCCGCGACGAGGGTGAAGCGCGCGGGGAACTCGGCGGACCCGATCACGCGCGTGACGACGACGCGCCCGTCCTCCAGCGGCTGTCGAAGGCCCTCGGTGGCGTCGCGCCGGAACTCGGTGAACTCGTCCATGAACAGGACGCCGTTGTGAGCGAGCGAGACCTCGCCCGGCCGCAGGTGCGTCGAGCCTCCGCCGAGCAGCGCGGCCATCGAGACGGTGTGATGGGGCGAACGGAACGGGCGCTCCGGAACCAGCCCCCCGCCGTCGAGGAGCCCGGCGACGGAGTGCAGCTGGGTCACCTCGAGCGCCTCGGCCCGGGACATCGTCGGCAAGATGGTGGCCAGCCGGCGCGCGAGCATCGTCTTGCCGGCGCCGGGCGCGCCGATCAGCAACACGTTGTGCCCGCCGGCCGCCGCCACCTCCAGGGCCCGCCGGGCCTGGGCCTGCCCCCGCACCTCGGCCAGGTCGACCTGGTGTCCGTCGGCGGGCGGTTGGGGGTGGCGTTCGGGGGGAGCGGGCCGCCACGTGCCTCGGAAGAAGCCGACCACGTCGCGGAGCGAGGGGGCGCCGACGACCTCCAGCCCCTCGACCAGGGCGGCCTCCGCGGCGTTGGCATCCGGCACGACGACCCCTCGGAGGGCGTGACGCGTCGCGGCGATGGCCACCGAGAGCACGCCCGGGGTGGAGACGAGCGTCCCCCGCAGCGAGAGCTCGCCCGCGAACGCCCATCCCTCGAGGGCGGAGGCGCGCGCCTGGCCCGTGGCCGCGAGCACGCCCATGGCGACCGGCAGATCGAGTCCGGGACCCTCCTTGCGCAGGTTGCCCGGCGCCAGGTTCACGACGACGCGGCGAAGGGGCCACTCCAATCCCGCGCTCTCGACCGCGGGCCGGATCCGGTCACGCGCGTCATGCACCGCCGCCCCCGGGAGCCCGGTGAGCGTGAGCGAGGGAAGGCCACGCCCGACGTGCGCCTCGACGACGACCGGATGGCCGCGCACCCCGACGACGGTGACCCCCACCACGCGTCCGTACACCGTCGGTCGACGTTAGCGCCCGGCACCGACATCCCGGCGCACCGACCCTAGAACGCGTCTTCGAACACCTCGACGTCCGCCCGTCCGCCGCCGAGCCACACGCTGGCGACGTCGAACCGGATGCGCGCATGCTCCTCGTCGTGGGACGCGAGGAAGGCCTCGGCGAGCTGCCGGAGCTTGCGGCGCTTGGACCAGGTCACCGCCTCGTACCCGCCGCCGAACGCCGCGCCCGTGCGGGTCTTCACCTCGCAGAAGACGAGCAGGCCCGCCCGCTCCACGACCAGGTCGAGCTCGCCGAGCGGGCATCTCCAATTGCGCGCGACCTCACGGAACCCGCGTCGTAGGTAGACGCGCAGGGCGGCCGACTCGCCGTCGCGGCCTCGCGCGGCGCGGCGGTCGATCGTGGAGACGGCCATGTCGCGGACGCTACCGCGACCCGCCGACACGACCCGGCCCGGCTACGGCGTGAGCGTCGTCTCGTCGGGCCGGAGCTCCTCGACGTTCACGTCCCGCCGCGTCAGGACGCGCACGGTCGAGACGAATCTGGCCGGACGGAAGATCTCCCACACCCAGGCGTCCTCCAGCCGGACCTCGACCCACCCGCCTTCCCGATGCTCGAGCTCGACCCTGTTGGCGAGGTAGAAGCGCTTGTCGGTCTCGACGGCGAACGCGAACAACGGCAGGACGTCGCGGTACTCGCGGTACAGCTCGAGCTCGCGCTCGTCCTCGAACCGCTCGATGTCGTCCTCTTCGTCGCTCACCGCTCGCTCACCTCGCTCCCTTGCCGACCGCCTTCATACCACCAGGCACCGTCGTAGTAGTCCGTGGCCAGCCCCTTGAAGGAGTAGCGGTGGATCGGGCTCGGTCCGTGGCGCCGGATCGCGTCGCGATGCTCCTTCGTCCCGTAGCCACGGTTGTGGTCGAAGCCGTAGGCGGGGAACCGGCGGTGGTACCGGTCCATCATCCGGTCCCGCGTGACCTTCGCCACGATCGAGGCGGCGGCGATCGAGCCCGTCACCGCGTCACCCTTCTTGACCGACAGGATGGGGATGGTCAGCCGCTTGACCGGGAACCCGTCCGTCAGCACGTAGTCGGGCGTGACGGACAGTGTGGTGACGCAGCGCCGGAGGAGCCAGACGTTGGTCTTGTGCAGGCCGCGCCGGTCGATGCGGGTCGGCGTGCACCGGCACACCGACCAGGCCACCGCGTCGCGGACGATGCGCTCGTACGCGGTCTCGCGCTGGGCCGGCGTGAGCACCTTGGAGTCGTTCACCCCGTCCAGGTCGAAGCCCTCGGGCAGGATGACGGCCGCGGCGACGAGCGGCCCCGCCAGCGCGCCGCGGCCGGCCTCGTCCGCGCCGGCGATCCGGGAGAACCCCTGCGCCCGAAGCTCGCGCTCGTACCGGTCGAGGTCGAGCGCTAGTGGATCCATCCTGCCCTCGACGGCGGCCACATGATCACGAACGCCCGCCCGATCACCTTGTCGATCGGCACGTAGCCCAACCCGAACCTCGAGTCCTTCGAGTTGAGCCGATTGTCCCCCAGGACGAACAGCGACCCCGGCGGCACCTGGACCGGACCGTAGTCGCGCGTGTCCGGAGGGCCCGACAGGTAGGGCTCGGGGATGCGGCGCCCGTCGATCAGCAGGCGCCCGTTCCGCAGCTCGACCACCTCCCCGGGCAGCCCGATGACCCGCTTGATGAGGTCCTCGTTCTCGGGTTGGGCGAACCCGAGCGTCTCGGAGAGCCAGTGGGCGATGCCGCCGACGACCCCCCGGTCCGGTCCGGGCCGGCCCTGCGGATCGGAGAAGACGATCACGTCGCCGCGGGTGGGGTGGTCGAAGGCCTTCAGCACGAGCACCCGGTCGCCCGGGAACAGCGTGGGCTCCATCGACTCGGAGGGGATGAAGAAGGCCTGGACGGCGAACGTCTTGAGCAGGAGGGCCAGGGTGAAGGCCAGGACGACCAGCACCGGCAGCTCGCGCAGGAACGCGAGGACGCTCTTGTGGGGACGCGGTGGGGCCGGCTCGGCGAGGGTGAAGCCTCCGGTCCGGTCGGCCCGCTCGACCGAGCCCGACGGACCCTGCGACACCGCCTAGCCCTGGTCCTCGGTCTCGGCTCCCGCCCCGGCGGCCACGACCTCCGCCTCGGCCGCGGGTTCGGGCTCCTCGGCGGTCTCCGCGTCGACCTGGGCCTCGGCCGTCTCGTCGGGCTCGGCCTCCTCGTCCTCGGACCCGTTGCCGGCGGACGCGCGCTCCGCCTCGGCGGCGGCGATCTCGGCGAGCTCCTCCTCACCCAGGCGGCGCTCCTTGATGCGGGCCTTCTTGCCCCGCAGCTCGCGCAGGTAGTAGAGCTTGGCGCGGCGGACCTTGCCCCGGGAGACCACCTCGAGCTTGCCGATCGAGGGCGAGTGCAGCGGGAACGTTCGTTCCACGCCCACCCCGAAGGAGATCTTCCGCACGGTGAACGTCTCCTGCAGGCCGCCTCCCTGACGCCGGATCACGACGCCCTGGAAGACCTGGATCCGCTCCCGGCCGGCCTCGACGACGCGGACGTGCACCTTCACGGTGTCGCCCGGACGGAACTCGGGGACGTCCGTGCGCAGATAGGCCTGGTCGACGAGATCGGTTCTGTTCATGGCGGGACGGCCATGGTAGCAGGCCGGGTTGAGGGCCCCGGTCAGCCTTCGAGCAGGTCGGGGCGCATCCTGCGGGTCTTCTCCAGCGCGGCCTCGCGGCGCCACCGCTCGATCTCCGCATGGTTCCCCGAACGCAGCACCTCGGGCACCGCCATCCCTCGGAACTCCGGCGGGCGCGTGTAGTGCGGGTGATCGAGCAGTCCGTCCGGCCCGAACGAGTCCCGCTCGTGGGACTCCTCCCGCCCGATCACGCCGGGCACGAGCCGCGTGACGGCCTCGAGCACGACGAGCGCCGGCAGCTCCCCGCCGGAGAGCACGTAGTCCCCGATCGAGACCTCCTCGGCCGGCAGCCCCTCGGCGACCCGCTCGTCGACCCCCTCGTACCGCCCGCAGATGAGCACCAGCCACGGCTCCCCGGCGAGCTCTCGCACCAGCGCCTGGTCGAAGGGTCGCCCGGCCGGCGAGAGCAACAGGACCCGCTTGGGTCCCTCGCCGAGGGCCTCGACCGCGGCGAAGACCGGCTCGGGCTTCATCACCATCCCCGGCCCGCCCCCGTAGGACTCGTCGTCCACCTGCCGGTGGCGATCCGTCGTGTGGTCGCGGATGTCGTGGACCCGGACGTCGAGCAGACCGGCCTCGATGCCCTTGCCGAGCAGGCTCTCGCGCATGGGGCTCTCGAAGATGCCGGGGAAGATCGTCAGGACGTCGATGCGCACCAGCCGAGGCTAACGCGCCGACGGAGCTCGCGCCGATCCGGTCGGGGCGTGGCCGAGCTACGGCATGGTCAGGCCGGGGATCTCGTGGACGACGATCCGCTTGGCGTCGACGTCGACGGAGACGAGCGCCTCGGTGAGGACCGGGATGAGCGTCTCCGTTCCCGAGTCGTCCACCGCCGCCCACACGTCGTTCGCGGAGGTGTGGATGACCTCGCGGACGGTGCCCAGGGCACGACCGGTGTCGGTCGCGAGCGCGCAGCCCTCGATCTGGTGATCCCACCACGAGCCCTCGGGCAGCGAGGGCGAGGACGCCTCGGGGACCACGAGCAGCATCCGCTGGAGCGCCTCGGCCGTGGTTCGATCCCCGACGCCCTCGAAACGCACGAGGAGGCGGTCGCGATGGGGGCGGGACGAGACCACGGTGAGCGCCCGTCCGTCCTCGAGCCACAGCGTCGCCCCGTCGGCGAATCGCTCGGGGACCTCCGAGAGAACCATGACGGCGACCTCGCCCTGCACGCCGTGGGCCCGGGTGATCCGACCGACCGCGACGGTCGGCTCGGCCACCTCAGTCGGCGATCTCGACGTGGACGTGGTGCACGTCGGCGCGGATCGCGGCCGTCTTCATGACGGCGCGGATGGCGCGCGCGGTGCGTCCGCCGCGGCCGATCACCTTGCCCATGTCGTCCTTGGCCACGCGAAGCGTGAACAGGACGCCGCGGTCGTCGGTGCGCTCGGCGACCTCGACGGCGTCGGGATCGTCGACGATCTCGCGGGCCAGGTACTCCAGGAGCTCGGACATGTCGGACGCCATGTCCGTCTAGGACGCGGTCTTTGCCGACTTGCCGCTCTTCTTCTCCTCGGAGAACTTGTCCCAGATGCCGACCTTCGTCATCAGCACCCGGACCGTGTTCGACGGCTGCGCGCCGACGCTCAGCCAGTGCAGCGCGCGCTCCTCGTCGATCTCGATCACCGAAGGATCCTCGAGCGGGTGGTACCGGCCGATGTTCTCGATGAAGCGGCCGTCGCGCGGGCTCCGCTGGTCCGCGACGACGACCCGGTAGAACGGGCGCTTCTTGGCGCCCATCCGCCGCAACCTGATCCGAACCGCCATGTCGCTCTCTCTCCTACCCGATGTTCGGCAGGTTCGGCATGCCGGGGATCCGTGGCATGCGCTTGCCGCCCATCATGCTCTTCATCATCTTGCGCGCCTGCTCGAACTCCTTGAGCAGGGCGTTCACGTCCGCGGTGGTCGTCCCGGAGCCCCGAGCGATCCGCAGGCGCCGGGACCCGCCGATGATAGCGGGATTCCGGCGCTCCTCCCCGGTCATGGACTGGATGACCGCCTCGGTCCGGGCCATCTGCGCGTCGTCGACCTGCAGGTCCTTGAGCGCGTTCTTGCCTCCGGGGACGCCCGGGAGCATCGCCAGCAGATCCTGCAGCGGCCCCAGCTTGCGGACCTCCTGCATCTGGACGAGGAAGTCCTCGAGGGTGAACTTGGCCTCGAGCATCTTCTTGGCCGCCTCGGCAGCGCGCTCGGAGTCGAGGGTCTCCTGCGCCTTGTCGATCAGAGATAGCACGTCGCCCATGCCCATGATCCTGGAGGCCATGCGGTCCGGGTAGAACGGCTCCAGGTCCGAGGCCCTCTCCCCCGTCCCCGCGTAGAACACCGGCTTCCCGGTCACCGACGTGATCGACAGCGCCGCGCCCCCGCGCGCGTCGCCGTCGAGCTTGGTGAGGACGAACCCGGTCGTGTCGACCTCGCGCATGAACGCACGCGCCTGCACCACGGCGTCCTGCCCCGTCATCGCGTCGCACGCCATGAGGACGTGGTGTGGCTTGATCGCGTCCTTGACGCGGCGGGCCTCGCGCATCATCTCCTCGTCGACGTGCAGACGGCCCGCCGTGTCCACGATGACGACGTCGAACCCCTCGCGCGCGGCGTGCTTCATCGCGCTCTTCGCCACCTTCACCGCGTCCTTGCCGTCGGAGACGACCGGGACTCCGACCTCCTCGCCGAGCGTGGTGAGCTGCTCCACGGCGGCGGGGCGCCATAGGTCGGCCGCGACGAGCAGGGGCCGCTTGCCCTTCTCCTTGTACAGCCGGGCGAGCTTGGCGCACGCGGTCGTCTTCCCCGACCCCTGGACGCCGGCCATCATGACCACGGCCGGCTTCGCGTTCGGGAGCTGGAACGGCGTCTGCGTCCCGCCCATCGTCGTCTGCAGCTCGTCGCGCACGATCTTCACGACCTGCTGCGCCGGCGTGAGGCTCTTCATCACCTCTTCGGACAGCGAGCGGGCCCGGACCCGCTCCAGGAGCTCGTCGGCCACCTCGACCGCGACGTCGGCGTCGAGCAGCGCCGTCCGCATGTCCGCGAGCGCGTTCTCCACCTGCTTGGGGTGGAGCTTCCCGCGCGAGCGGAGCTTCTTGAAGATGCCGTCGAGGCGGCCGGTCAGCGTGTCGAACACGAGAGGCAGATTACGACGGGGCCGCCGGAGGCTCCTTCTCGGTCCCCTGCAGCACGCGCTCGACGGTTCGGAGCAGGGCGGTCGGGGAGAACGGCTTCGTGAAGTACTCGTCCGCGCCGAGCGACAGGACGTAGTCGCGGCCCTCCTCGCCGGTGGCGGTGACGACGATGACGCGGATGCCCTTCGTCGCCGGATCGCCCTTCAGCTCGGTGAGCACGTCGGCGCCGCTCACGCCCGGGATGTTCAGGTCGAGGAACATCAGGTCGGGCGCGTGCGCTCGAACCATCGCCAGCGCCGCGGATCCGTCGGGGGCGTCGCGGATGTCGAACCCCTCGTGCTCGAGGATCAGCCGCATCGCCTCGCGCATCGTGGGGTGGTCCTCGACGATCAAGATGTCGGCCTTGGCCATGCTCACCCGCCGAGGAGTCGGTCGGCGAACGCCCGCGGCTCGAACGGCTCGAGGTCGCCGACACCCTCTCCGACCCCGATGACCTTGACCGGGACGCCGAGCTGCTCCCATACCGCCAAGACGACTCCTCCCTTCGCCGTGCCGTCGAGCTTGGTCAGCGCGACCCCGGTCACCTCGACGGCCTCCGTGAACGCCCGGGCCTGCGCGATGCCATTCTGCCCCGTCGTGGCGTCCAGGACGAGCAGCGTCTCGTCCGGGGGCCGCCCGGCGGCCTTCTCGAGCACGCGCCGGACCTTGCGGAGCTCGTCCATCAGGGGTTGCTTCGTGTGCAGGCGCCCGGCCGTGTCCACGATCAGCACGTCGGCTCCCCGGGCCTGCGCCGACCTCACGGCGTCGAACGCCACCGATCCGGGATCGGCCCCCCGGGCCTGGGAGACGAGGTGCGCCCCCGCCCGGCCGGCCCACACCTCGAGCTGCTCCGCGGCCGCGGCCCGGAACGTGTCGCTCCCGGCCAGGCTCACCGCGCGGCCGTCCTTCGTCAGGGCGGACGCAAGCTTGCCGATCGTCGTGGTCTTGCCGGAGCCGTTCACCCCGACCACCATCACGACCCCCAGACGGTCCGTCGGCAGGTCCAATGCGGCGGAGTCGCCGAGCACGCCCACGACCTCGTCCGCCACGAGCGCGACCGGGTCGGTGCCGGCCTCGTAGCGCTCGCGGACGTCCGCCACGATCCGGGCCGCCGTCGACGGGCCCACGTCCGCCTTCAGCAGAACGTCCTCCAGCCGGGCCCACGGGTCCTCCGCCCCCGGACCGCCGAAGATCGCTCGGATCCGGCCGCCCAACCCGTCGCCTCGGGCCGCCGGCCCGGTCGCCGGCGCCGGCACGACCGCCGGACCACCGGCCGCCGGCCTGTGGCGACGCAGGGCGACGACGGCGAGGACGGCGATCACGAGGAGCAGCGCCGCGGCCGCGATCCACAGAGCCACGTCGATCAGGCTAGCCGACGGCGTCGGGCTCGGGGACGAGCACGACGGGCTCGACCACCGGCTCGACGCGCCCATCGAGCAGCCGGGCTCGCGTATCGGGGTGGTCGAGGGCCTGGGCCAGGACCTTCGTCGTCCCGTCCTTGCCCATCGACACTCCGTACATCATGCCCGCGACCTCCATCGTCCGCTTCTGGTGCGTGACGATCAGCACCTGGGCGTCGCGGGAGAACCCCTCGACGAGGGCGATGAAGCGGTGCAGGTTCACGTCGTCGAGCGCCGGCTCGACCTCGTCCATCAGGTAGAACGGGCTCGGCCGGGCCTTGAAGATCGCGAACAGGAACGCCATCGCGGTCAGCGCCCGCTCGCCGCCCGAGAGCAGGCTGATCCGCTTCACGCGCTTGCGGCCGGGCCGGGCCTCGATCTCGATGCCGGTGTTCAGAAGATCGCCGGGCTCCGTCGCGACGAGGCGCCCCTCCCCGCCCGGGAACAGCTCCTTGATCAGCCGCTCGAACTCCGCCGCGACGTCGCGGTACGCGGCCTCGAACGTCGTGGCGATCTCGGTCTCGATCCGCTGGATCACCTCGAGGAGGTCGCGGCGCGACCTGCGGACGTCCTCCAGCTCTCGCTGCAAGAAGTCGTGCCGCTCCTGCAGCGCTTCGTACTCGCCGCCGGCGAGCAGGTTGACCCGTCCGAGCAGCGCCAGCCGGCGCTGCACGAGCTCCGCGGCCCGCTCGAGGCTCTGGACGGTGTCCTCGCCCCCCAGCTCCTGCAGGGCCTCCCGGGGCTCGCGCTGGTGGCCCTCGCGAAGGAGACGCTCGGCATCGCGGATCCGGCGCTCCAGCTCGCCGCGCACCCGGTCCTCGTCCTCGTACTCCTCGCGCAGCCGCGACAGCTCGGTCGAGGATTCGCGCCACAGCCGGTTGGCCTCGGCCTCCTCCTCGGTCGCCGCGCGCTCGGCGTCGGCGGCTGCGGCCCGGGCGCTCCCGGTGGTCTCGAGCGCGGTCTCCGCCCGGGCGAGGTGCTCCTCGGCCGCCGCGCGATCGGACTCCGCCCGATCCACCTGCGCCCGCAGGGCGTCCGGGTCCTGCGACGCGAGCGCCTCGCGCTCGGCGCGAACGGCGCCGAGACGGCTCTCCAGGCTCGATCGGTCGCGGCGAAGGGTCTCGACCGCGACGCGATCGTGGATCGGAGGCTCCGGCGTCCGAGGGAGCTCGGGGGCCTCGTGGGTGACGGGTTCGGCCGCCGCGAGGCTCTCGCGCCACGCCGCCGCGGCGTCGTCCAGGCCCGCCAGGCGCTGCGACAGGATCTCGTCCTCCTTGGCGATCGAGGCGAGATCGCCCTCGATCCGGGCGATCCGCTCGGCGGCGCGCGTGATCTGCGTGTCCGCGGCGTCGATCCCCTCGCCGAGCTCCTGCATCTCGGACCCGATCGCATCGAGGCGCTCGCGGCGCGGACGAAGGGCGGCGCGGGTCTGGGCCAGGTCGTGCTCGACCACGGCCAGCTCTCGCCGAACCTCGGCGGCGCGGGAGTCCGACTCCGTCGTGGTGCGGATCACGGCGGGGCCGACCAGGACTCCCTGGGGCGTGACGAAGGAGGACCTCGGCGCCCCGCGGTGCTTGTCGACGGCCTCCTCGAGCGTCTCGGCCAGGTAGATGTCGGCAAGGACGGTCGTGACCAAGCCCCGCACCGCGGGCTCCGCGTCCACGATCGACAGGAGGGTGCGCTCGCCGCGCAGGACCGATCCCATCGGCCCGCCGCCCGCGATCGTGAGGATCGCGCCGTCGCCGGTCGGCGCGTCCGCGATCGCCTCCTCCTCCCGCTCGTAGACGACGGCGTCCGCCAGCGCCCCCAGGCCCGCCCGGAGAGCCCGGGCCCACTCCGGCTCGACGCGCACCAGGGCGCCGAGGAGCCCGATGGCGCGCCCCCCGTGGTCCACCAGGAAGCGGGACCCCGGCGTCTCCTGCAGATCCTGCAACCGGGCGGCGAGCACGTCGCGGCGGTGCTCCTGCGCCCGCAACGCCTCCTCCAGCTCGTCCACCCCACCCGCCAGGGCGTGGCGCTCGCGCTCGAGCTCGCTCCGGCGCTCGGACAGCGGGCTCGTCTCGGCGTCGAGTCGCTCGACGTCCCCGGCCAAGGTCTCGCGCTCCCGGTCGGCCGCTGCCCGCCGCTCGCGGACCTGGTCCAACCCCTCCTCGAGCCGGGCCCGCTCGCGTTCGTACGCGGCGAGGGACCGGCGAAGGGTCTCCATCTCGGCCCGGTGCGCGGCGGCGGCCTCGAACGCCCGGCGCCGCTCGTCCTCCACGGCCCGCCGGACCTCGGACGCCTCCTGGAACGCGCTCTCGGACTCCGTCAGCCGAAGCTCGCCGGTCTGGAGCTCGGCGGCCACCCGGACGAGCCGCTCCTGGATCCGGGCGAGATCGTCGTCGAGACGCTGGAGGCGCGCCCCCCGGCCGGCCTCCGCGGCCAGGGCCTGGCGAGTCTCGGACTCCAGCTCGACCGCGCGGCGGAGCCGCAGCTCGGCCTCGGACTTGTCGGCCTGGGCCTCGCGGAACCGCCCCTCCGAGTCCTGGACCGCCCACATGGCCCGGGCGCGGGCGTCGGCGGCCGTTCCCACCCGCTCATCCATGGCGTCGAGCCGCTGCTTCGCGGCCTCCCGCCGGGCCAGCCCCTCGCCCCAGCCGCCCGCGCGACGATCGCGCTCGGCGAGCAGGTCGCGCAGCCGCGCGGCGGCGAGCCGTACGGTCACCGCGTCGGCCTGGGCGGAGAGCTCCTCGTGGCGCTTGGCCATCTCGGCCTGTTGCCTGAGCGGCTTGAGCTGGCGGCGGAGCTCCGCGAGCACGTCCTGGACGCGGAGCAGATCCTGGTCGAGGCCGGAGAGCTTGCGCTCGGCGCGCTCCTTGCGCTTACGGTGCTTGGCGATCCCGGCGGCCTCCTCGACGTACTGCCGCCGTTCCTCCGGGCGGGCGGACAGGACCTCCTCGAGCTGCCCCTGTCCCACCACGGTGTGGAGGGCCCGGCCGATGCCGCTCTCGGACAGGAGCTCCTGGACGTCGAGGAGGCGGACCACCTGACCGCCGATGCGGTACTCGCTCTCGCCAGAGCGGAAGATCGTCCGGCTGATCTCGATCTCGGTCATCGGCACCGGGATCAGGCCGGCCGCGTTGTCGATCACGAGCTTGGCCTCGGCCATCCCGAGCGCCGGGCGCTGTGGGCTGCCAGCGAAGATCACGTCGGCCATCTGGCCGCCGCGGAGCGCCCTCGGCCCCTGCTCGCCGAGCACCCAGCTGATCGCGTCGACGAGGTTCGACTTCCCGGATCCGTTGGGCCCGACGATGACGGAGATGCCGGGGGCGAATTCCAGAGCCGTCTTGTCGGCGAACGACTTGAAGCCTCGAACCTGGAGGGATCGGAGGAACATCGAGGACCGATGCTAGCAGTGGTCCGAGCACGGACCGAGCATCTGCGGGCAGAAAGCGCTCAGCCCGTGACGCGGAACGACGGGTCCCCGACCGGTGCCTCGACCACGACGTCGACCGCGTCGACGTGGGCGAGATCGGGGCCCCGCCGGCACCACTCCACCAACCGGTCGACGACCCCCTCGGGCCCCTCGAAGGCCGCCTCCACGCGGCCGTCGGGCAGGTTCCGGACGAAGCCGCCGACGCTGGCGTCCCGGGCCAGGCGGGCGCAGGTGGCGCGATAGAAGACGCCCTGCACGCTACCCGAGACCGTCACCCGCACCCGTTTCACGTCGCGCCATACTAGGGCCGTGATCCGCTACGACTCCGCGACCGCCCTCCTCGTGGTCGACGTCCAGAACGACTTCGCCGACCCCAAGGGCAGCCTCTACGTTCGGGGCGGCGAGCGGGTCGTGCCCGTCGTGAACGAGGAGATCGAGCACGCGCTCGCGTCGGGGGCGACGGTCGTCTACACGCAGGACTGGCATCCCGAGGTCACCTCGCACTTCCAGAAGGACGGCGGCATCTGGCCCGTCCATTGCGTGGCGGAGTCCTGGGGCGCGGAGCTCCACCCCGACCTCCGGGTCGTCCCGGACGCGCCGGTCATCCGCAAGGGCGCCGACGGCCGGGACGGCTACTCGGCCTTCAGCGTCCGCGACCCGCGCAGCGGCGACGTCGAAGCGACGCGGCTCGAGTCACTCCTGCGCGAGCGCGGCCTCGAGGCGATCACGATCGCCGGGCTGGCCACGGACTACTGCGTCGTCGAGACCGTGCTCGACGCCCGTCGCCTGGGGCACCCCACGACCGTCCTCCAGAACGGGATCCGGGCGGTCGAGCTGCAGGTGGGCGACGGCGAGCGCGCCCTCGGCCGGATCCGCGATGCCGGCGCCACCCTGGCCTGAGACCCGCCGGAGCCTCGGGTTCCGCGGCTCGGCGTCCTAGCTCTGGCACTGCGGGCAGAAGTACGAGTTCCGCCCCGAGATCTTCACGCTCTGGATGGGGGTTCGGCAGCGACGGCAGGGCAGCCCCGTGCGCCCGTAGACCTTCAGCTCGCCCTGGAACTCTCCCGGCTTGCCGAACAGGTCGACATAGGCCTCGTCGTCCAGGGTCGTTCCCCGGAACCGGATCGCCTCCTGCAGGACCTCCTGCATCGCCCGGTAGAGCCGGCGGACCTCCTGCGAGGACAGCGAGTCCGACATCCGGTCGTATCGCAGCCCCGCCGCGAACAGCACCTCGTCCGAGTAGATGTTGCCGAGCCCGCTGATGAACTTCTGGTCCATCAGGAGCTGCTTCATCTTCGTGGCGCGCTGCGCCAGCGCCCCCCCGAACGCGTTCCACGTGAACACGTGGTCCAGGGGGTCGATCGCGATGTGCTGGAGCTCCTTCACCTTGCCGAGCTCGTCGGCCGTGGTGACGAACATCTCACCGAACGTCCTCGGGTCGACGTAGCGGAGGTCGCCGCCCTGCTGGAACGTCATGACGACGTGCGTGTGCGGCGGCAGCGGGACGCGCTTGGTCCCCCGGATGAACTGCCCGCTCATCCCGAAGTGCACGACGAGCACCTCGCCGTTGTCCAGGTGGAGCAGCACGTACTTGCCCCGGCGCTCCGCCTTCGTGAACTTGCGGCCGAGCAGCCGGTCCGTGAACTCCTTGCGCTTGCCGTGCCGCCGGATCACGCGCATCGCGTTGCGCGACGGACGCACCTCCGAATCGGAGACCTTGCGTCCGACGACGTCCTTCTCGAGGTCGCGGCGCATCACCTCGACTTCGGGAAGCTCCACCTACGCCCCCTTCGCCCTCGCGGGCTCGTCTCCTGCGGAGGCGGCCGGTCGCGCATCCGCTCCCGTTCCCCCCGCCCGCTCCGTCAGCCGCACGTAGGCCTCGTGCGCCGCCTGCTGCTCGGCCTCCTTCTTGGACCGCCCGATGCCGCTTCCCCACGCCTTGCCGGACAGGTGCACCGTCGCCGTGAACTCCTTCTCGTGGTCCGGGCCGCGCTCGGCGATGCGGTACTCGGGCAAGGCGTGCAGGTCCGCCGAGGCGAGCTCCTGCAGGATCGTCTTGTAGTCGCGCTCGATGCCTTCGTCCTTCCGGACGTACGCGATCATCCGCGGCCGGAACAGCCGGTCGACGAGCTTGCGCGCCGCGTCGAGGCCCCGGTCGAGGTAGATCGCGCCGAGGATGGCCTCGACGGCGTCGGCCAGGATGCTGCTCTTGTCGCGCCCGCCGCTCATCTCCTCGCCCTTGCCCAGCAGGAGGTACCGGCCGAGGCCGAGATCCCGCGCCACGTCGGCCAGCGCTCTCATGTTCACGATGGCGGCGCGCAGCTTGGCGAGCTCCCCCTCCGGCATGCCGGGGAACTCGCGGAACGCCATGTCCGTGACGACGATGCCGAGCACGGCGTCCCCGAGGAACTCGAGCCGCTCGTTGTTCGTCGGAAGCTCGTTCTCGAACGCGTACGAGCGGTGCGTGAGCGCGAGCTCGCGCAGCGCGGCGTCCTTGAACCTGATGCCGAGCGCGCGATCGAGCGCCTTCGGGTCCTCCGCGGCGCGCTGGGAGGTCACGCCGTCACTCGACCTCGATGGCCTGGCGTCCCGCGTAGTACCCGCAGTTGGCGCACACGCGGTGCGGCAGCTTGGGCTGGTGGCACTGCGGACACTCGGAGTACGTGGGTGGCTGGGCCTTCCAGTTGGCCTTGCGCTTCGCCCCTCGGGTGTGGGACTGGCGGCGTTTGGGAACCGGCATCGTCCGTGTCCTTTCGCGTCAGTTCGTCTCGTCGATGGGATCATGCGTCGCGTCCAGCAGCACCTCGAGCCCGGCCCACCGCGGATCGGTCTCGTCGTGCCCTGGGCACTCGCCGAGGTTGCGATCGCCGCCGCACACGGCACACAGCCCGAGGCAGTCCGGACGGCACAGCGGCGAGAACGGGATCTCGAGGACGACCGCGTCGCGAACCATGGGCTCTGGGTCGAGCGTGAGGTCCGACGCGAGCGCGTAGTCGTCGTCCGGTCCGGGGTCGCGGACGTAGAGCTCGTCCATGGCCAGGTCGAAGGCGCGGTCGAACTCCTTCAGGCATCGCGCGCACCGCATCGCGAACCGGCCGCCGATGCTCCCGTGGACGTAGACGCCGTCGACGACGCTCTCGAGGGTGAGCTCGCCCTCCAGGGGCTGATCCTCCGGAACCCCGGCCAGCTCCGTATGGAGGCCGGGGACGGACTCGAGGACCCGGACGGTCTTGGCGGCGCCGGGGCTCTCGAGCAGATCGCGGACATCGATCTGACGCATCACGCCCCCTCGTCCTCCATCTCGGGCATCTGCACGTCCGGGCCGATGTCCGCGTTGGTGGACGGGATACGGCCGCGGAGCTTCTCGCGCCCACCCTGCACCTGGTCGATCGTCCGCGAGAGCGACTGGTTGGATCCGATCATGTCCTCGAGGATCCGCTGGAGCTGCCCCTCGAGCTGCGCGAGCTTGGCGTCGACGTAGTCCTCCGCCTCCAGGCGGAGCCGGCGGGCGTCCTCCCCCGCCTCCTGCAGGATCCGCTCGGACTCGTCGTTGGCCTTCTGCACCACGGCCTCGTGCGAGGCCAGCCGGAGCTGCTCCTGCCTCGCCTGCTCCACCATGGCCTCCGCGTCGCGGCGCGCCTTGGCCAGGAGCTCCTCGCGGTCCTTCACGATCCATCTGGCCTGCTTGATCTCGTCGGGCAGCGCGTCCTTCATCTGCTCGATGAGCTCCAGCACCTCGTCGCGGTTCAGCAGCGCGGACGAGGACAGCGGCATCGACTTGGCCTCGCGGACCATCTCCTCGAGCTGGTGGATCCGGGAAGACAGGTCCATCTACTCCCCTCCCCCCTCGCCGAGCCGCTCGCGGAGCCGCTGGGCGACGACCTCCGGCACGAGCCCGCTCACGTCGCCGCCGAAGCTCGCGACCTCCTTGACCAGCGAGGAGCTGAGGAACGACCACTGGGGAGCCGTCGTGATGAACAGCGTCTCGAGCCCGGACAGCGAGTGGTTCATCTGCGCCATCTGGATCTCGTACTCGAAGTCCGTGACCGCCCGAAGGCCCTTGACGACGACGTCGGCGCCTCGCCGCCGCGCGTAGTCGACGAGCAGCCCGGAGAAGGCGTCGACCTCGACCTTGGGGATGGGCTGGGTGACCTCCTTGAGGAGGGCGACCCGCTCCTCGACGGAGAACAGCGGCCGCTTGCCGGGGTTGTCGAGCACGCCGACCACCAGCGCATCGAAGCGCCGAGCAGCCCGTTCGATGATGTCGAGGTGACCGTTCGTCACGGGGTCGAACGTCCCCGGACAGAGGGCGGTCAGGCCCATCTAAGCCTCCCGGAAGATCAGCACGGCCGTGTCGCCGTACTCCAGGCGTTTCGCGACGAGCCAGTGTACCGGAATGCCAGGCGTGGAATTCCTTCTCGCCCTGGTCAGAGCCACTGTTCCGCCCTCCGCCACCCACCCGCCGGACACTGCGGCCAGCATCGCGTCCACCGTGGAGGGTGGCGAGTCGTAGGGCGGATCGGCCAGGACGAGGTCGAACGGGCCGCCCGCCGGGTCCCCGGACCCGAGGAACCCGAGCGCCTCGGCGACGACCACGCGGGCCCGGTCGCTCAGGTCGGTCCGCTCCAGGTTGTCGCGGAGGGTCCGAACGGCGGCTCGGCTCCGCTCCACGAAGACCGCGAGCTCGGCCCCGCGCGACAGGGCCTCGATCCCCAGGGCGCCCGTGCCGGCGAACAGGTCCAGGACCCGCGCTCCGGGGACGTCGGCGGCCAGGCTGGAGAACAGGCCCTCCCGGGCGCGGTCGGCGACGGGTCGGACGCCGGGAGGCACCGGGGCCAGCCGCGTGCCCTTGGCGGAGCCGGCGATGACGCGCATGGGGCGACGACGCTACACGGTGGCCGCGCCGAAGGACCTCCGCGAACGGGGCCTAGACCAGCCCCGCCTCGTTCGCGTGTCTCACCAGCTCGGCTCGGGTGCGAAGGCCCAGCTTGCGCAGGACGCTCGCCCGATGGTTCTCGACGGTGCGCACCGAGACGTAGAGCATCGTGGCGATCTCGGCGTTGGTGTGCCCGAGCGCGATCAGGCGGAGCACCTCGCGCTCGCGAGGCGTGAGGTCGTCGATGGCCCGGGCGTGGACCCGGCCGGGCGTCTCCCGCCACTTCGCCAGGGCCGCGCCGAGCGAGGGCTGCAGGTAGTCCGCTCCCCCCGCCACCTTTCGGACGGCGTCCACGAGCTCGGTGGAGGCGGTCTCCTTGAGCAGATACCCGCGCGCCCCGGCGGCCAGGCAGAGCTGCACGTCGGTCGGGTTGTCGACCATCGTCAGGACGAGGATCGCCGCGTGCGGATAGCGCTCCTTCAGCCGCCGGACGACGTCGGCGCCGCGGTCGTCGGGGAGCACCAGGTCGGCCACCACGACCTCGGGTTCGATCTCGAGCTCGACGGCCTCGGTCACGGACCCCGCCTCGGCCATGACGTCGATGTCGTCCTGCCGCTCGAGCAGGGCGCGCAATCCCTCGCGGACGACGACGTGGTCGTCCATCAGCAGCACCGAGATCCGCTCGTCGCTCACCTGCGGGCACCCCCGTTCGCCTCGACCTGCGCGTCGACCTGCCCGTCGACCTGCCCGTCAACCTCGGTTGCCCCGATCGGCACCAGTAGCCTAACCCGCGTTCCCGCCTCGACGGCGGACTCCACGACGAGCGACCCCTCGACCAGCTCGGCCCGCTCCCGCATGCCGATCAGCCCGAGACCGCGGCCCGGCTCGATCGTGGCGGGGTCGAACCCCCGGCCGTTGTCCTCGACCAGGGACGTCAGCTGCCCGTTGGCGCGCTGGAGCAGGATCGAGATCGCCGAGGCGTGAGCGTGCTTCTGGGCGTTGTGGACGGCCTCCTGGACCACGCGGTAGACCACGGCCTCGGACTCGGGAGCCAGGCGAACGTCGCCGATCTGCTCGTGGAGATCGACGGTGAGCTCGGGCGTCGACGTCTCGTCGGCGAGCCGGCGGATGGCCGGGACGAGGCCAAGCCGCTCGAGCTCGGGGGGACGCAGGCTCCACACGAGCTGCCGGCTGTCGACGATCGCGCGGCGGATCAGCTCGTTGACGCGGATGGCCCGGGGCTTGGCCTCCTCGCTGACCTGATCGGCGAGGTCGGAGGCGAACAGCGAGATCGAGGTGAGGACCTGGCCCAGGCCGTCGTGGAGCTCCAGAGCCACGCGCTCCCGCTCCTCCTCCTGCGCGCGCACGATGCGGTGGAGCATCTGCTGCCGCTCCTCCGCGAGGCGACCGAGCTCCTCGGCTCGATCGGCGAGCGCCTGGCGAAGGCGCATCTGTCCGATCGCGATGGCGAGCTCGGCGCCGACCTCCTTGGCGATGTCCTGCGCCTCCTCCCCGAACGCGTTGGCCTTCCTCGACATCAGGATCAGCGCGCCGAGCTCCGACTCCCCGCTGCGCAGGGCGATCGACATGACGCTTCGGACCCCGACCTCGCGCACGGCGATGAGGTGGGCGGCGTCCTCGTTCGGCGGGCCGAGCTCCTGCAGGTCGGCGATGACCAGGTCCCGCCCCAACGCCTCCCGGGCGCGCTCGTTGAGGGGACTCGACTCGAGATCGGTCGCCGGCTTCAGATCCGCGTCGCCCCGGACGGCCCCGTACACGAACCCGTTCGTGCCGGGGTCGACGAGCGCGACCGCGCTACGGTCGTGCGGGACGAGGAGCCGAAGGTGATCCAGGGTTCGCCCGGCCATCTCGTCGATCGACGTCGAGGACAGGACCTCGCGGTCGATGAGGTGGAGCAGCTCCAGACGGGTGGCGAGCCGGAGCTGGCGGTCCAGCGCCGTCCGGCGCTCGTCCTCGGCCCGCCGCCGGGCCGTGATGTCGACCAGGACGCCCTGATAGAAGAGCGGCTCTCCGTCCGCGCTGCGCACGAGCGCGGCCCGATCCTGGACCCACACCTCGCGTCCGTCCTCGGCGATCATCCGGTACTCGATGTCGAGGGGCTGCTGCCGCTCGATCGACACCCGGCCGGTCCTGCCCAGCCGCTCGCGATCCGCCGGGTGCACGATGCGCATCCAGAACGTCGGGTCGCCGCCCCACGCATCTCGCGGGTACCCGAGGAGCTCGACGATCTGCGGGCTGATGTACGTGACGGGGGCGGGGACGCGATCGGCATCGTGGAGGTAGACGATGGCCGGGCCGTCCTCGACGAGGTTGCGGTACTTCTCTTCCGCCGCCCGGAGCCCGATGGCCGCCCGCTCCCGCTCGATGGCCAGGCCGATGATCGCGGCGATCGCCTCGAGGAACCGGACCTCTTGATCGGTGAACGCCCGGCGCGTCGTCGTCAGCGCCGACAGCACGCCGTACGGACGATCCTCGCCGTTGACGACGGTGGCCATGCCGCTCACGACGCCGTGGTCGACCATGTGCGGCGGCGGCTCGAAGCGTTGCTCGGTCGCCAGGTCCTCGACGATCACCGGTCCCCCCACCCGCAGCGTGTGGGAGGCGAGCCACCGGTTTCGGCGGTTGAAGGTCAGGGACCCGACCACTCCCGGGCGCCACCCCACGCCGGCTCGCATCACGATGGTCTCGTCGTCCGGCAGCAGCTCCAGGACGCCCGCGAGGGGAACCTCGAGCGTCTCGGCCACCAGCGCCGAGGCCGAGCTCAGGAGACCCTGCAGGTCCCGGCTCTGGAGCGCGGCGAGCCCGAGTCCGGCCACCGTCTCCTGTTGCCGCTGGTGCCGCGCGAGCTCTTCGACGGCGCGACGGCGCTCCGAGATGTCGGCGAGAACGCCGAGCAGCCCGGTGACCGTCCCGTCGGCTCCCAACAGCGGCGCCGTCGAGAGGCTGACGTCCACCCTCATCCCGTCCTTGCGCATCCGGACGGTCTCGAGCCCGACGATGGGCTGCCGGTTCAAGGTCCGATCGCGGACTCGCAGGAACTCCTCCCACTTGTCCTCGGGGTGGTACGGAACCTGCCGACCGACGATCTCGGCCTCCGTCCACCCGAAGATCCGCTCGGCGGCGGGGTTCCAGTGGCGGACCCGGCCGTCGGTCTCCAGGACCAGGATCGCGAGGGGCGAGGCACTGAAGACGCCGCGCAACGACTCGGAGAGCTCTTGAAGGGCGTCGGTCTGGGACCGCTGCTCCGTGATGTCGACCATGATCCCCTGCCAGACCGCGGGGCGGTCCTCGTCGCCCGGGATGAGCACCGCCTCGTCGTGGATCCAGACCACGGTCCCGTCCGGCCGGAGGGCGCGGTACTCGAGGCTCATGCCGCCTCGGGCGTCCGCGAGCTCGTTCATCGCCAGGACGCCGGGCCAGTCGTCCGGATGAATGACCTTCTTCCACAGATCGATGTCGGCCATCCACGCCTCGGGCGTGTAGCCGAGCAGATCCTCGAGCTGAGGCGCGACGTAGACGCAGCGCGTGACGGCCGGGTCGACCGGATCGACCTCGTTCAGCCACACGACACCGGGGACCCGCTCGACGAGCGAGCGATAGCGGGCCTCGGACCTGCCGAGCGCCTCGGACGCCGCGGTCGCCTGCGCCACGGCCCGCTCCCACTGGCGGCCGGCGCGGCGGGCCAGCAGGAACACGAACCCCGAGGACGCCAGGACGAACACGACGCCCTTGACCGTCTGCGCCCACGCCTCGACCCGCTCCGAGGTGAGCACGTCGAGCGCTCGGTCGGACAGGAGGATCCATGCGATGCCCAAGAGCGCGAAGGCGACGGCGACGCCGGCCGCCGCGCGGCTCGCGCTTCGTCCTGGATGACCGTTCGACATCGGTTCGGGCATCCCTCCCGATCTCCCGCCCGTGCGGCTGTCCCCCGACTAACGTCGGCAGGCACCAGCCAACCTTGAAGTGGCCCCCCGGCCACGGGGCCGTTCGGCCGGTCCCGTCTGGGCCAACCGGCCCCGGCTCGGTCGCGCCACGTGCGTGCGCCGGCTCAGGTGTTGAAGAGCCAGTCGATCGATCGCTCGAACCGCGTCCGGAGCTCGCGCAGGAGGGTGGGGTGGGCGTCCAGCTCCGGATCCTCCTCGATCACGCCGAACGCGCGCACCCGGGCCCGCTTCACCAGGTCGAGGTCCTCGGCCAGGCGGGCGAGCTTGAGGTCGGGAAGGCCCGACTGACGGACGTCGAACAGCGTCCCCTCGCCCCGCAGACGAAGGTCCTCGTCGGCCAGCGCGAACCCGTCGGTCGTCGACACCATCGCCTCGAGCCTCGCGCGCGCCTCCAGGTTGTCCGGCTTGCTCTCGTCGAAGAGCACGCAGGTGGAGCCGTGGGCCCCGCGCCCGATCCGCCCACGGAGCTGATGGAGCTGCGCGAGCCCGAACCGCTCGGCGTTCTCGACCAGCATCACGGTGGCGTTGGGGACGTCGACGCCGACCTCGATCACGGTCGTCGAGATGAGCAGGTGGTGCTCGCCCTCGCGGAACGCCTCCATCCGCCGCTCCTTCTCGGCGGGACGCATGCGTCCGTGGAGCAGGAGCACCGACAGCTCGGGGAAGACCTCCGTCGCCAACCGCTCGGCCTCGGCCTCCGCGGCCCGGACCTCCGTCCGGTTGGCCTCGTCGATCGCCGCGCAGACGACGAAGACCTGGCGGCCGGCCTCGACCTCCCGTCGCACGAGCGCGTAGGCGGCGTCCCGCTGCTCCGGCGTCCGGACGATCCTCGTCTCGACCGGCTGCCGGCCGGCCGGCATCTCGTCCAGGACCACCACGTCGAGATCGCCGTAGTAGGTGAGCGCCATCGTCCGCGGGATGGGCGTCGCCGTCATGATCAGGACGTCCGGCGATCCGCCCTTGCCCTTCAGCGCCATCCGCTGGTGCACGCCGAACCGGTGCTGCTCGTCGATGACCGCCAGCGACAGGTCGGCGAACGTCACGCCCTCCTGAACGAGCGCGTGCGTCCCGACGACGAGGTCGATCTCGCCGCCGGCGATGGCCTCGAGCACCCGCTCGCGATCTTTGCCCGTCACCGACGCCGTCAGGAGCGCGAACGAGATCCTCGGGGCGGGCTCCGCGGGCTCGTCCTCCAGCAGCGAGGCCTGGGTGTCGTCGGCTCGGGCCCGGACGGGGCGCTCGAGGAATGGCACGGCGCCGATGGGCCCGAGGAGCGACGTGAACGACCGGAGGTGCTGGCCGGCGAGGACCTCGGTCGGCGCCATCACGGCGGCCTGGTGGCCGCTCTGGATCGCGACGAGGGCGGCGTGCACCGCCACGAGGGTCTTGCCCGAGCCCACGTCGCCCTGCAGGAGCGCGTTCATCGGCCGGGGGCGCGCCATGGCCTCGCCGATCTCGCGCTCGGCGCGCCGCTGCGCGTCCGTCGGCTCGAACGGGAGCGCCGCCGCGAGCGCGCGCACGAGCTCGCCGTCGGCCCGGTGGGCCACGCCCCGCTCCGATCCCTCGACGCGGTGCTTGCGGAACGCGACCCCGAGCTCCAGCGCGAACAGCTCGTCGAACTTCAGCCGCTCCCGTGCCGCCTGCAGCTGCTCGGGGGTATCGGGGAAATGGACCCAGCGGATCGCCCTGTCGAAGGACACGAGGGATTCGGCCTCGACGATCTCGATCGGGAGCGGGTCGGGCACCGCCGGCAACCGTTCCACGGCGAAGTAGACGAGCTCCCGGACGGTTCGCGCGTAGACGCCTTCGGAGACGCGATGGATCGGGATGATCCGGCGGGTGTGGATGGCTCGATCCTCGTCCTTCAAGCTCTCCACGTCACCGTTCTTGAGTTGGAGCCGCCCGCCTCGAAGCTCGACGATGCCCCAGGCGGACACCTCTTCGCCCCCGGCGAACTGCTTCGCCTTCCACGGCTGGTTGAAGAAGACGATGTCGAGATAGCCCGTTCCGTCGAACAGGACGAGGGTGACGATCGACTTCCGGTACCGAGTGAGGCGGTGGTTGACCTTCGACACCTTCGCGAGGACCGTGACGTGCTGTCCGATACGAAGCTTCCCGATCGGGGCGGTGTGGGACCGATCGATGTAGGTGCGCGGATAGTGGTGCAGGAGCTGACGCACGGTCCGGATGCCGAGCGAGTCCGCCAGGACCTCGGCGGCGGGCGGCCCCTTGGTCCGGAACCCCGCGCGCCGCTTGGCGACTTGCGGGTCGATCGCCGACAGGGGCGAGTCGAGGGTCAACATCATCGACGCAGAACCGCCCCCGCGCCCGCGCCGTAGACCATGCGTGGGTTCTACCATGCGCCCGGTGACGCACCCCCGGTTCGCGCTCGCAGCCGTGGCCGCGGCGTTCCTCGCGGCCTCGTGCGCCGGCGCCGCCCCGGGCGGTGGCGCTTCGGGGGCGACCGGTCCGGTCCTGCCCGCCGCGAACGCGACGACCGCGCCGCTCCTGCCGACCGACGCCCTCGCGCTGCCCGAGCTCGATCTCGCCGCGTACGGCCGCCTGATCGACCAGCTCCACGGCACGCCGGTCGTCGTGAACTTCTGGGGCTCGTGGTGCGGCCCATGCCGGGACGAGGCCGCACAGCTCGCTGCGGCACACCACCGGTTCGGAGACCGGGTGCAGTTCCTCGGCGTCGACATCCTCGACGCGCGCGAGAGCGCCCGCGGGTTCATGCACGAGTTCGGCTGGACCTACCCCAGCGTGTTCGACCCCGGCGGCGCGATCCGCGACGGGCTCGGATTGCTCGGCCAGCCCGTGACGCTCTTCTACGACCGCAACGGCCAGATCGCCGATCGATGGATCGGGCCGATCCCGCAGGACGAGCTTCGCATCCGCGTCGAACGGCTGGTGGCGGGGTAGCGCAACCCGTCTGCTACCCTTCCACGGTCATGGCCGCCGTCTGCGACATCTGCGGGAAGAAGCCGTTCTTCGGCATGCGCGTGTCGCATTCCCACCGCCGGACGCCGCGACGGTGGAACCCCAACGTCCAGCGGGTCCGAGCCCTCGTCGACGGCACGCCCAAGCGCGTGAACGTCTGCACGAGCTGCCTCAAGGCCGGCAAGGTCCAGCGGGCCATCTGAGGACGCGCTCGCGACGTCGCGAGCGTCCCGTCACGCCGACTCGGCCTCCAACGCCGATCGCTGCGCCCGCGAGATCTCGATCGCTCGCGTCACCGCGGCACGAAGGGCCCCGGCACCGGTCCCCTTGACGACGTGCTCCGTGGCGCCGGCCTGCACGGACCGCCGCATGGACTCGGCGTCCTCGTGCACGGACATGACGACGACCTGCGTCTCGGGATGCCGCTCCCGGATCTGCGCGATCGCGTCGATCCCGTCGAGTACGGGCATGCACAGGTCGAGCACGACGACGTCGGGCGCCAGCTCGTCGGCGAGCCTGACGGCCGTTCCCCCGTCCTCGGCCTCGCCGACGATGAGCAGCTCCGAGCTGGAGAGCACCACGCGAACGGCCTCTCGGATCGTCTCGTTGTCGTCGGCGACGAGCACGCGAGCTTCCGGGACCTCGGTTCGGGCCTTCGGGTCCATCGGGCATCCCTCCGTCTCGGCCTTCGCTCTGAGCATCGGCATCGCGACGCTCGCCGGCACAGAGGGTTCGGCACGCAAAACGCGGCTGTGGGAAAGCCCGTCGCGCGCCGGGCCGACGGCGTTCAGCCGATGCCCGGGACGCCGAACAGCGGATCCACGGGCCCGATGCCGTGGCCGATGGCCAGGGCGTGCCGGATGGCCTCGGTCACGAAGGCCTTGCCCAGCCTGACGGCCTCCTCGAGCGGACGGCCCCGCGCCAGGTGGGCGGCGATCGCCGAGGACAGGACGCAACCGGTGCCGTGGGTGTTCGGGGTGTCGATGCGCTCGCCGCGGATCCACTCGAGGTCGGTGCCGTCGAAGAACAGGTCGTCGGCGCCCTCGCCCCCCTCCAGGTGGCCCCCCTTCACCAGGACGGCCGAAGGCCCGAGCGCGAGGATCGCCCTGGCGGCCTCGGCCATCTGCGCCGGCGAGTCGACGGATCGCCCGGTGAGCCCCGCGGCCTCCGGGAGGTTCGGCGTCACGAGCGTCGCCAGCGGCAGGATCCGCTCGCGCAGCGCCGCGACCGCGTCCTCCGCCAACAGGTGGTGTCCGTGCTTGGAGACGAACACGGGGTCGACGACGAGGGTTCGGATGCCGGTCTCGGCGACGGCGTCGGCGACGGCCTCGACGATCTCCGTCGAGGCGAGCATCCCGGTCTTGGCGGCGTCGACGCCGATGTCGGTCCCCACGGCGCGGATCTGGTCTCTCACCGTCCGAGGCGACAGGACCTCGTAGCTCCACACGCCCGTCGTGTTCTGCACGGTCACCGCCGTGATCGCCGTCATGCCGAACACCCCGAGCGCGCTGAACGTCTTGAGGTCGGCCTGGATCCCGGCCCCGCCGCCGGAATCGGAGCCCGCGATCGACAGCGCACGCGGGCGCGGTGCGGCGGGATCGCTCATGCGAAGTGGTCCCACCCAGCGGGCTCGAGCGGCGTCTCGGATCCGTCCGGACCCACCGCGACCATCCCGGGTCCCTCGACGACCGCGCCGACGACCGTGAGCGAGACGCCGAACCGCTCGTCGAGGACCTCCTCCGCCACCGCGGCGTCGGCCGGCGCCAGCGTCGCGAGCAGCTCGTAGTCCTCGCCTCCGCCGATCGCGAGCGCCAGCGGATCGAGCTCGAGCACGGCGGCGCCGTCGCGCAGGGCGGGGGCGATCGGCACGTCCGACGTCCGCACGCTCGCCCCGACGCCGCTGTCGCGGCACATCCGGGAGAGGTCCTTGGCCAGGCCGTCGGACAGGTCCATCATCGCCGTCGCGCCGCAGCGCGCGAGCGTCTGGCCCTCGCCGACCCGGGCCACGGGCCGGGCGAGCGCGTCGAGCAGCAGGCGGCCCCACGGGCGCGAGAGCGCCTCGGCCGCCTTGGGAGCCGCCGCCCGGGACAGGGCAAGCCCTCCCGCGGCAGCCCCGAGCGACCCCGTGACCGCGATCAGGTCGCCGGGGCGGGCGCCCGAGCGCGTCACGGCCCGGCCCGGCGCGACCTCGCCCGCCACCGTGATCGAGACGATCACCAGGTCGCCCCGGTTCGTGTCGCCTCCGACCAGCGAGAGCGCGTACTCGGTGCACGCGTCGTGCATCCCGCCGTAGAGCTCCATCACCCACGGCACCTCCACGTCGGCCGTGAGCGCGATCGACGCGAGCGCCGCCCGGGGGCTCGCGCCCATCGCCGCGATGTCCGAGACGTTCACCGTCACGGCCTTCGCGCCGAGGTCGCGTGCCGAGATCGAGGCCAGCTCGAAGTGGACGCCCTCGACGAGAAGATCCGTGGTGAGCACCAGCTGGCCGCCCGTCGGCGCGAGCACGGCGGCGTCGTCGCCGAGCCCGACGACGATGGAGGGGTCGTCGACGGAGACCACCCGCGAGATCGCGGCGATCAGCTCGTCCTCGGAGAGCTCCATACGCATCGTCGGGTCGTCCCCGCTCCGGCTGTCCGGACCGTCGGAGGGCCCGGGGGGCCCGGTTGGGTAGGATACGTGCGCCCTGGGCAGCGTCAGGCCCGCCCTCGGATACCCCGCCACGAAGGAGCACCCCGGTGAACGTCCGTCCGTTGAACATCCAGGCCCGCGTGGTCCACGACAACCCCTCCGGCGAGGAGCTTCGCGCCTTCACCGAGCGGATGCCGACCGCGCGGGTGACGGAGTTCGGCAACGTCAACGTCCAGACCGTCGTGACGTCGCGGAGCGCGGACAGCACGTACGTCGTGGGCGAGCGCTCCTCGGGCAAGACCATGACCAGGGAGGAGTTCGACCGCATCGCCGCGATGCAGGACGAGTACCTGCGGGACCAGGAGGTCGTCGTCGTCGACGGGTACATCGGGAACGATCCGGACTTCCGCACGCGCGCCCGCCTCACGATCGAGAAGGCCAACGCGAACGTCGCGGGGATGCAGCAGAAGCTGTACTTCCCGGCGACGGAGGCGGCCGATCCCGAGGTCCACGTCGTCTACACGCCCAACCTCGCGGCCCCCGGGTACCCCGACGAGCGCCTGATCGCGGTCGACCTGGAGCGGGGCCTGACCCGCGTCCTGCACTCCGACTACTTCGGGGAGTCGAAGAAGGGCGGCCTCCGGATGTGGAACAAGAAGGTCTACGACCTCGGCGGGCTGTCGCTCCACGCCGGCCTGAAGGTCATCCCCACCCACGACGGCGAGAAGGTCTTCATGATCATCGGGCTGTCGGGCACGGGAAAGACGACCACCACGTTCACCACGCAGAACGAGTCCCTCCCCGTGCAGGACGACTTCGTCGCCCTCATGCCCGGCGGCGTGTCGCACGGGTCGGAGAACGGCTGCTTCGCCAAGACGTTCAGCCTCGACCCCGACTTCGAGCCGAACATCTACAACGCCGTCGTGAAGCCCACGACGTACCTGGAGAACGTCTATCAGGACGAGCGCGAGAAGGTGAACTTCTTCGAGGAGAGCTACACGCAGAACGGCCGGGCCGTCTTCCGGATGGACGATCTCGCGCGCTTCCGCGAAGCGACGGCGGTGGGCACGGTGGACTACCTGTTGATCCTCAACCGCAACGAGAACATCATCCCCGCCGTCGCCAGGCTCGATCAGGAGCAGGCCGCCGCGTACTTCATGCTCGGCGAGACCACCGGGACCTCCGCGGGCGGCGCCGCGGAGGCCGGCAAGTTCCTCCGGGTGCCCGGGACGAACCCCTTCTTCCCGCTGCCGCACGGGCTGCAGGGCAACCGGATCCTCGAGCTGTTGGCCACGCATCCCATCGAGACGTACCTGCTGAACACCGGCCGGGTGGGCGGCAAGGACGGCGACGACCGCTCGAAGAAGGTGAAGATCCCTCACACCTCGGCGTGCGTGAAGGGGATCGCCGAGCAGACGATCTCGTGGGCGGAGGACGAGGACTTCGGCTACCTCGTCGCCGACCGCGTCCCCGACTTCGACGACGGCGAGCTGCTCCGCCCGCGAACCCTGTACGAGCGCCAGGGGCGGATGCTCGAGTACCGCGACATGGTGGAGCGCCTCAAGAGCGAGCGCGTGCAGCGGCTCGAGGAGTTCCCGGAGCTCACGCCGGAGATCGTGAAGGCGGCCGGCTAGTCCGTCCGTGGGTCCGCCGGCTCCCGGTGCCCCAGGAACCAGCCGGCCACGAACTGCATACCGGCTAGCGCGAGCGGAACGACGAGGTACCAGCGGAACGGGTCGAGCTCGTCCATCGCGGGTTGCCCGTGCGCGTCCACCGAGGCGTAGATCAGGAACAGCCCGGCGAGCGAGAACCACAGGCCGACCCGCCCCGTCAGGTACATCGCGTACAGCAGATGATCCACGACGTCGGCGCCCTCGAACCGCCGCCTCGACCACGCCCACAACGACCGGAGGCCGGCCAGTCCCAGCAGCCCGGCCAGCGAGAGCTCGACGGCCTTCACCCCGCGTCACCCCGGACCCGTGCCAGCGCGGCCACGACCTCGTCGTCCGTCGTCTGGTCGAAGCGCCGGTACCACTCGCCCACCGCGAGGAAGGGCGACGGTGTCGCCAGGACCACGATGCGATCCGCCTCGTCGCGCAGGCGGGCGAGCGACTGGGACGGCGCGACCGGGACGGCCAGCACCACCTCGGCGGCGCCGCGCGATCTCGCCCACCGGAGCGCCGCGGCCGCCGTCCCCCCGGTGGCGATCCCGTCGTCGACCACGATCGCGATCCTGCCCGCCACGTCGAGCGGAGGACGGCCCGCGCGGTAGGCGTGCTGGCGGCGCTCGATCTCCTGCTCCTGGGCCTCGATCTCCCGGTCGAGGTACGCGGGGGCGACGTGGAGCGCGACGATCGTCCGCTCGTCGAGCACCCGGACGCCGGGCGCGACCGCGCCGATCCCCAGCTCCGGGTTCCCCGGCGCGCCGATCTTCCGCGGGACCACGACGTCCAGAGGCGCTCCCAGCGCTCGCGCCACGACCTCCCCGACGAGGACGCCGCCCCGGGGGATCGACAGGATCACGACGTCGCTGCCGGCGAACTCCGCGAGAGCCTCGGCAAGCCGCGCGCCGGCCTCCGCGCGGTCGGTGAACACGGTCACGCCTCCTCCATCTCTCGCCGGGCCTGCTCCTCCTCGAGCTCTCGCCGACGATCGCGGATCACTCTGGCCGGAGGCGGCATCGGCCTGCGGATCCGGCGGTAGGCGGCCAGGGGATCCGGCTTGCGCTTCGAGCGCTTCTTCCGCTCGGCCACCCGTCCATCCTCTCACTCGGTCCGGCCGGCGGCGTCCCGAAGGCGCTCCGCCGCGGTTTGCCGCCGCCGCGGGAGGCTGCGTAGCATGGCCCTCGGACGAGGCCCCCAACGAGGGAGGGACACGTGGTTCAGGCGTACATCCTGATCCAGACGGAGGTCGGCAAGGCAGCGCAGGTCGCCAAGGAGGTCCGCGACATCCCGGGCGTGACGGAAGCCGAGGACGTCACCGGACCGTACGACGTCATCGTTCGCGCCGAGGCCAAGAACGTCGACGAGCTGGGCAAGCTCGTCGTGGCGCGCATCCAGGGCGTCGAGGGCATCACGCGCACGCTGACCTGCCCGGTCGTCCACCTCTAGGAGAGAGCCAACCCGGGGGCCGCGGAGCGCGCCGAGCTCAGACCGTTCCCTTCTTCCGCTCGGCCTCGTGCCGCTCGACGGCCAGCTCGATCAGCCGGTCGACGAGCTCCGGGTAGGACACGCCCGAGGCCTCCCACAGCTTGGGGTACATCGAGATGCTCGTGAACCCCGGGATCGTGTTCACCTCGTTCAGGAACACGCGGCCGTCGGGCGCCAGGAAGAAGTCGACGCGCGCCATCCCGGCGCAGTCGATCGCGCCGAAGGCGGCGATCGCCAGGCGCTGGACCTCCTCCAGCGTCTGCCCGTCGAGCGGTGCCGGGATGACGAGCTCCGCGCCCGCCTCGTCGAGGTACTTGGCCTCGTAGTCGTAGAACTCGTGGCCGCGTGGGACGATCTCCCCCGCCACCGAGGCCACGGGGTCGTCGTTGCCGAGCACGGCGCACTCGATCTCGCGAGCGCCCTCGACGGCCCGCTCGATCACGGCCTTGCGGCCGTAGCGGAACGTCTCCTCGAGCGCCCGTCGGAGCTCGTCCGGCCCGTGGACCTTGGTGATGCCGACCGAGGAGCCCAGCGCGGCCGGCTTGGCGAACAGCGGGTAGCCGAGGTGCTCGGCGCCCGCCGAAACCCGTTCGGCGTCCTCCTCCCAGTCGCGCTCGTGGACGACCGCGTACTCGACCACGGGGATGCCGGCGTCCACGAACAGCACCTTCTGCACGGCCTTGTCCATCCCGACGGCCGAGCCCAGCACGCCCGCCCCCACGTACGGGACGCCGGCCATCTCCAGGAACCCTTGGATCGACCCGTCCTCGCCGAAGGGACCGTGCATCACCGGGAAGACGACGTCGATCTCGGTGCGTGACCCGTGCGGGCCCACCAGGGCCTGGGCGCCCGGACCCTGGTCGAGGGCGACCTCGTCCCCCGCCCCCGCCTCGACGCCGGGGAGCGCCGACGGCTCCCCGGCCGGGGCCAGGGCGGGCGGGCCGGCGGGCATGAGGAGCCATCGCCCCCGCTTGGTGACGCCGATGGGGATCGCCTCGTACCGCTCCGGGTCCAGGGCCGCGAGCACCGAGCGGGCGGAGATGACCGAGATCTCGTGCTCGGCCGACCGCCCGCCGAACAGGACCACGACCCGGCGCTTCACGCCTTCTCCAGCGCCCGCTCGAAGTCCTCCGTGATATCGCCCGCGTCCTCGATGCCGACGCTCACGCGGATCAGGCCGTCACCGATCCCGGCGGCGCGACGGGCCTCGGCGTCGAGCTGTCGGTGCGTCGTCGACGCCGCGTGTCCCACCAGCGTGTGCGTGCCGCCGAGGCTCGAGGCCACCCAGGCCAGCTCGAGCGCGTCGCAGAATCGCTGGCCGGCCTCGACGCCACCCTCGATCTCGAAGGCGAGCATGCCGCCCGCGCCGCGAGGCAGCAGCCGGCGCGCCAGGGCGTGCTGGGGGTGGGAGGGAAGCCCCGGGTAGTGCGCGCGCTCGACCTTGGGGTGCTCCTCGAGGAACTCCGAGACCACCGAGGCGTTCTCGCAATGCTTGAGCATCCGCAGCTCGAGCGTGGCCAGGCCCCGCAGGCAGAGCCAGGCCTCGAACGGCGCCATCGTGCCGCCGGTCTCGATGGCCGTGTCGCGCAGCCGGGCCGCGTCTGCGGCCGAGCAGCACACGACCCCGCCGATCAGGTCGTTGTGGCCGCCGATGTACTTGGTCGCCGAGTGGATGACGTACGTGAACCCGAGGCGAGCCGGATCGCACAGGTACGGGGAGGCGAACGTGTTGTCGACCGCCGAGGGCACGCCCGCTTCCGCACACAGGCCGGCCAGCGTCTCGAGGTCCGCCACCGTGACGTTGGGGTTGGCGATCGTCTCGCAGTAGAAGAGCCTGGCTCCCGGCAGGGCGCTGCCCACCGCCTCGAGGTCGTGCGGGTTCACGAACGTCACCTCGATGCCGTACCGCGGCTGGAGCTTGCGCAGCAGCGAGTAGGTCCCCCCGTAGAGCTCGGTGCTCGCGACGATCCGCTCGCCCGTCGCGGCCGCGGTCGTGAGGACCGTGTGGATGGCCGCCATGCCGCTCGCGAACGAGAACGCGGCCTCCGTCGTCTCGAGCTCCGCCATGAGGGTCTCGAACGCGAGGAGGGTGGGGTTGCCGTACCCCCGGGTGTAGGTGTAGCCGGGGCGCCGGAACGAGATCGTCTCCGCATAGTCCTCGGCCGTCTCGAACCGGAACGTGGACGTCTGGAAGATCGGGACGCTCGGCGTCTCCTGATCGATCGGCGGCGTCGGGGCGTGAACGGCACGCGTCGCGAAGCCTCGCCGCCGCTCCTCGTCCACGCCGCCCAGCCTACCCTCTCCGTTTCGCGCGTCGCGCCGCGCGTCGCGCCTCGGACCACTCCCGGGATCCGTCGAGCGTCCATCGAGCCGGGTAGCGCTCCCGGAGCTCGGAGACCAGGGCGCCCAGCGTGCCCATCAGCTCGTCGGTGAGGGGGCGCGCCTCCGCATCCTCGCGGCCGGCGACATCGATCGGCGCGCCCGCCCGCACCCAGATGGGCCGCCCGAAGCTCAGGCTCTGCCGGCCACTCTTGCGCCACACGTACTGCCCGCCCCACGTGGCCACCGGAAGGATCGGCACGCCGCAGCGCATCGCCAGGCGGACCGCGCCGGTCTTGCCCCGGCCCGGCGAGAAGTCCTCGGCCGTCGTGGTCGTGGTCCCTTCCGGATACACGACGACGATCTCGCCGGCGTCGAGCGCGCCCGCGGCATCGTCCAGGGGCGACTGGTCGCCGGATCCGCGGTCGACCCGGATCTGCCGTACGCCGCGAAGGACCGGCCCGAGCGCGGGGTGCTCGAAGAGCTCCTTCTTCGCCAGGAAGCGAGGGCGGCGCCCCGCCCTCACCACGAAGAAGGCGTGGGCGATGGGGTCGAGGTACGAGAGGTGATTCCCGGCGACGATCAGCGGCCCTTCGGCGGGGACCTGGTCCAGACCCTCGAACCGCCAGTTGAACCAGAGCTGGAAGGGCGGACGAAGGACCGACAACGTGGGGCGGTACCAGGGCTCCAGGACCGCACCTCCTTCCGAGCGCCGGATGCTACCGCGTCCCGGGCGGGGCCTCCCGATCGCCCGCCGGGGCGCTAGCCTTGGTCGATGCGCGTCGTCGCCATCCCGGTGAAGGGACTGTCTCGCGCGAAGAGCCGGCTCGCCCCGGCGCTGTCGACGCTGGAGCGCGGCGCGCTCACGCTGGCCATGCTCGAGGACGTCCTCGACGTGGCGCAGGCGGTCGCGGGGTGGGAGACGTGGGTCGTCTCCCCCGACGAGGTGGCCCTGGAGATCGCAGCACGCCGCGGCGCTCGCGCGGTGGCCGAGGACAAGCCGGCGCTCGCGAACGCGATCCGGCAGGTGGAGCTCCTGGCGAAGGCGCAGGGAGCCGACGCGCTGGCCGTCCTGCCGGGGGACCTGCCGCTCGTGACGCCCGAGGCGCTCCAGGAGGCCCTGCGCACGCTCGGGGCGGTCGTGCTCGCGGGCTCGGCGGACGGCCGCGGGACGAGCTTCCTGCTCCGCCGGCCCCCCAGGGTCATCCCAGCGCGGTTCGGGCCGGACTCGTTCCGTCGACACGTGGACATCGCGACCGAGCGCGGGGTGCCCGTGGCGATCGTGGAGCGACCGGAGCTCGCGTTCGACCTGGACCGACCCGGCGATATCCTCACGCTGCTGTCCGAGGGCCGCCGAGGGCGAACGCGCGAGGTCTGCATGCAGATGGATCTCGCCGAGCGGCTCCGGCACACCGCCTGAGCCGACCGAGGAGGACCGCCGTGCCCCAGGGAACGATCAGGGACTTCGACCCGCAGAGCCGCGACGGATCCCTGCTCATGGAGGACCGGAGCGAGGTCCTCATCGATGCGACGTCCGTGGAGGGCGCCGGGATCCTGACCCTGCGGATCGGGCAGCGGGTCCGGTTCGACCTCGTCGAGGAGGGCGGTCACAAGGTCGCAAGGACCCTGCGTATCGTCACGATGTGAGCGGGGATCGGCGCTAGCCGCGGCGGGGCGTGGCCCGGCGGCGCCGGGTCGCGATCATGTCCTTGAACTCCTTGCCCGCCGTGAACCACGGCAGATCGCGCGCCGGCACGACGATGGGGGTCTCCGGCTTGCGCGGGTTCCGCGCGATGCGCTTGTTGCGGCGTTTGCGCTCGAAGGTGCCGAACCCCACAAGCGAGACGCGGTCGCCCCGGGCCACCGTGTCCCGGATGACGTCCATCGACGCGTCGAACATCCTCGCCACGTCCGCCTTGCTGGAGCCGGTTCGCTTCGCGACCTCGGCCACCAGACCGTTCTTGTTCATGCATCGCCTCCCGCGTTCGTTCCTGCACCGTAACGAGGTCCGGCGCAAACGGTCAATGCAGAGTACCCCCGGCCGCAGGCCCCGAACCCTAGGACCGTCGCCGGTGCGCCGCACACTCTCGGCCCGCTCACAGGTCCCTCTCCCGGAGGGCACGGGTTCGGGTTCGCTCGACCATGGGTGCAGCGGCGCATCGGACGCCGGGACGGAAGGAGCATCTGATGGACGACACAGGCGCGAACGGGAGAGCGAGGCTTCCCCGTCGCACGCGGCTCGCGGGAGCCGGTCTCGTCGCGGGCGGTCTGGCGATCGGCGCGATCCTGGCGGGAACCAGCATCGCCGGGGCACAGAGCGCGACGCCGGGCGCCACGCCCTCGGCAACGGCTCCCGCCTCGAACGGCGGCCTCGACCCCGCGACCGTGGACCACGGGCCGGGCGAGACCCTCCTGAAGGACGGCGACGCCACGAAGGCCGAGGCCGCGGCGCTGGCCGAGGTTCCGGGCGGCACGGTCGTCCGCGTGGAGACCGACTCGGACGGCGCGGCCTTCGAGGCGCACGTGCAGAAGGCCGACGGCAGCGTCGTCACGGTGAAGATGGACGAGGACTTCACGGTCACGTCCACCGAGTCCGGCTTCGGCGGCGGGCCCCAGGGGGCGGCACTTCCGGACGGAGCGAACGGGTGATCGATCCCCCGATGCGAGGGGTCCGGCTCACGCCGGACCCCTCGTGCCGTTTCGAGACCTCGCTGGCGGGCAGGGACTCGAACCCCAACTTCCAGGGCCAGAACCTGGCGTCCTGCCATTAGACGACCCGCCACCGGCGGTCAGCCATGGTACCCGTCGCGGTCCTCCTCCGGCCGGAGGCGGCCGCGGGCTACGCCATCGTCAGGGCCATGAGCGCCTTGCCCGTGTGCATCCGGTTCTCGGCTTCGTCGTAGACGACCGAGTGCGGGCCGTCGATCACCGCGTCGGTGACCTCCGTGCCGCGGTCGGCGGGCAGGCAGTGCATGTAGAGCGAGTCGCCCTTGGCCAGGTCCATCCGACGCTCGTCGCAGATCCAGTCGCGGTACCTGGCGGCGTCGGCAAGCGCCGCGGGCTCGTCCGTGAACAGGTCGAGCCGGCCCCACGACTTGGGGTACACGACGTCGGCGCCCTCGAACGCGGCGTCCATGTCGTTCGTGAACTCGATCGACCCGCCGCCTTGCCCGGCAAGCTCTTCGGCGTTCTTGCGGACCTCCGGCATCAGGTCGAAGCCGGGAGGGTGCGCCAGGACGACGTCGATGCCGTATCGCGGCAGCAGCGTGATGAGCCCCTGGGGGACCGAGAGCGGCTTGGCGTAGCTCGGCGCGAACGCCCAGCTCACGGCCACCCGCATGCCGCGGAGGTCGTCGCCTCGCTGCTCACGCAGGGTCATGAGGTCGGCCAGCGTCTGGGTGGGGTGGTCGACGTCGCACTGCAGGTTGATCACGGGGATCTCGGCCCACCGGGCCACCTCGCGCATGTAGGCGTTGCCCTCGTACGGCTCGAGGTCGTGGCGGATGGCCAGGCCGTGACCGTACCGGGACAGGATGATCCCCATGTCCTTGGGGCTCTCGCCATGCGCGACCTGGGTCTTCTCGGCGTCCAGGAAGTGCGCGTGCGCGCCGAGCTGCGTGGCTCCGGCCTCGAACGCGTTCCTCGTGCGCGTCGACTTGTCGAGGAACAGCATGAACAGCGTCTTGTCCGGCAGCAGCCGGTGGGACTCGCCGGCCTTGAACTTGGCCTTGAGCTCGCGCGCGAACGCGACGGCCTCGTCGATCTCCTCGGTGCTCCAGTCCCGCGTCTCGATGTAGTCCCTGCCTCGGAGCGACGAACGGTCGGTCACGGTGGTCTCCCCCTCTGCTCTGGGTCGGGCTTCTCTCGGGCTTCGCGATCAGCCCCCGGAAAGGGCGCTCTGGCCGAGCTCGGCACCGAAGTACTCGGGCACGGGCCGCTGGCCGGGGACCTCGGGCACCGGCGGCCACGGCGGGGCCTCGAGTCGCCGCAACCCGACGACGTCGTCCGGCTGCACGGGCGCGCGGTTCAGCTCGCGGCCGGTGGCCTCGCGGATCGCGGCGACGACGGCGGCGGTCGAGACGATCGTCGAGATCTCGCCAACCCCCTTCGCCCCGAACGGCACGTCGGGTTCGGGGTCCTCGACGACCGTGGTGACCACCGGCGGCATGTCCAGGATCGTGGGGATGAGGTAGTCGGTGAAGGACGCGTTCGCGATCCGGCCCTCCCGCAGGCGGAGCTCCTCCATCACGGCCAGCCCCAGACCCTGGGCGCTCCCGCCCTCGCTCTGCCCCTCCACCCCCTGCGGGTTGAGCGCCGCACCGACGTCGAGCGCCGACGCGAGCTGGACCGCCTTCACCAGGCCGAGCTCCTCGTCCACCTCGACGACGGCTCGCATCGCGCCGAACGCGAACATGACGTGGACGTCGCCCTGGCCGCGCTCGTCGAACCCCGTCGTCTCGCGGTGGTGGAAGGTGCGGGTGGCGACGACGGCCTCCTCGAGCAGGTCGACCAGGTCCGCGATCGGCACGCCGTCGGCCAGCACCTGCCCGTCGGCGAGCGAGAGGTTCCCCTCGGGCTGCAGCCGAGCCACGGCCCGGGCCAGGACCTCCTCGGCGACCGCGCGCGACGCGGCCTGCACGGCCCCTCCGCCCATGAACGTCTGCCGCGACGCGCTCGTCGAGCCGGCGGACTCGACCTGCGTGTCGGCCGAGTGCAGCGTGACGTCCTGCACGCCGAGCTCCTCGCGCGCGATCTGGGTGACGATCGTCGAGAACCCCTGGCCGCACTCGACGCCGGCACTGTGGACCTCGACGACGGGCCCCTGCGGCCCGGCCGAGAGCGTCACCCTGGCCTGGTGGAAGTCGTCGAATCCCTCGCTGTAGGCGATGTTCTTGTAGCCGACCGCGAAGCCGACGCCCCGTCGCAGCCCCTCGCCGTGGCCGACGTTGCCGGCGCCGCCCGGAAGGCCCATCGGATCGCGCGCCGCCGGGGGCTCGGGATCGGGAGGCAAGGGGAGCGCCCGGCACCGCTCGATCACCTCTCGGACGGGAGCGCTGCCCCGGATCACCTGTCCGGTCGGCAGGACCGAGCCCGGGCCGACGACGTTGCGCAGACGCAGCTCGACGGGGTCGAGGCCGAGCGTCTGCGGCCAGCCGGTCCATGTTGGCCTCGTGGGCGAAGCAGACCTGCGGCGCACCGAAGCCGCGCATCGCGCCGCACGGCGGGTTGTTCGTGTAGACGGCCGTCCCCTGAAGGAGCGCGTTCGGCACCTCGTACGGCCCGGCCAGGAACGTGGTCGCGTTGCCGATCACCGCCGGCGAGGACGAGGCGAACGCGCCGCCGTCGATCACGATCCGACCGCGCACGGCGACCAGCCGCCCGTCCCGCGTCGATCCGGTCCGCAGCCAGATCCGCGCGGGGTGCCGGTGGACGTGGGCCAGGAACGACTCCTCGCGGCCGTACGACATCTTCACCGGCCGCCCGGTGCGCATCGCGAGGAGACAGGCGTGGATCTGCATGTGGAGGTCCTCGCGGCTCCCGAACGCGCCGCCCACCCCGGCCAGGGTGATCCGCACGCGCTCCTCGGGAAGGCCGAGCACCGGGGCGATCTGCTGCCGGTCGACGTGGAGCCACTGCGTCGAGACGATCAGGTCGATCCCGCCGTCCTCCGCCGGGATGGCCAGGCCGGCCTCCGGCCCGAGCGCGGCCTGGTCCTGCATCCCGGTTTCGTAGTAGCCCTCCACCCAGACCTCGGCGTCGGCGTCGGGGTCCCCGTGCTCGATGCGGACGTGCCGCAGCACGTTGCCCCACTCGCGGAGCTTCGGCGCGCCGGGCTCGAGCGCGCCGACCATGTCGAGCACCGGGTCCAGGACCTCGTACTCGACGTGGATCCGGGCGGCGGCGCGTTTGGCGAGCTCGAGGGTCTCGGCAGCGACCACGGCGACCGGTTGGCCGGCGTGCAGGACCACGTCCCACGGCAGCACCGGCTGGTCCGAGAACTCGAGCCCGTACGTCTTCTTGCCCGGCACGTCCTCGTGGGTCAGGACGGCCTGGACGCCGGGGCTGGTGAGCGCCTCGGCCACGTCGATCCGCAGGATCCGGGCGTGCGGGTGTGGGCTTCGGAGCGTGGCACCCCACAGCATGCGCTCGTGCCACAGGTCGCTCCCGTACGCGAACGTTCCCTTCGCCTTGGGGACGCCGTCCACCCGGCGGACGCGTTCGCCGACCCGCCCTCGCGTGCGCTCCCCGAGCCGCGTGCTCATGCGCGCTCACCCCCGATCCGAGCGCCGATCCGACGCCCCTCGCGAGCGATCTCGTCCTCGTCCGCCGTCACCAGGCGCCCGTCGCGCACGACGATGTGGCCCTCCACCACGAGGTTCCGGACGCGCTCGCTGGCACCCATCAGGAGGCCCGCGACGGGATCGGCGTCCGTCCCCGCGTGGGCGATGCCGTCGACCCCGAACAGCGCGACGTCGCCCCGCTTGCCCGGCTCGATCGATCCGACGTCGTCGCGGCCGAGCACCTCCGCACCGCCGCGTGTGGCGAGACGAAGCGCCTCGCGCGCCGTCAGCCCGCGCTCCGGCCCCCCGGCGCGCGACACGAGCATGGCCTGGCGGATCTCGGCGAACAGGTCGCACGGCTCGTTCGAGGCCGACCCGTCCACGCCCAGGCCGACCCGCGCCCCCTCGTCGACCAACGCGCGGACCGGAGCGATCCCGGCGCCGATCCGCAGGTTGGAGGAGGGGCAGGAGGCCACGCCCGTCCGCGTGTCGGCGATCCGCCGGACGTCCTTCTCGTTCAGGTGGATGGCGTGGGCGAACCACACGTCGGGGCCGAGCCAACCCCAGTCGTCCATCAGCTCCAGCGGGCGGCGTCCGAAGCGCTCGAGGCAGAACCGCTCCTCGTCGAGCGTCTCGGCGAGGTGCGTGTGCATCGGCACGCCGAGCCGGCGAGCGAGCTCGGCGCTCTCCCGCATCAGCCGCTCGGTCACGCTGAACGGGGAGCACGGCGCGAGCGCGACGCGGAGCATCGACCCGGGTGACGGGTCGTGGAACCGGGCCACGGCCTCCTCCGACCTCGCGAGCGCGTCGTCCGTGGACTCCACGACGGAGTCGGGCGGCAGCCCGCCGGCCGACTGGCCGAGGTCCATCGAGCCGCGGCACGGATGGAAGCGCACCCCGAGCTCACGCGCGGCGCCGATCTCCACCTCGAGGAGATCGCCCGCGCCCGCGGGGTGGATGTAGTGGTGGTCGGTGGTGGTCGTGCAGCCGGACAGCGCCAGGAGCGCGAGCCCCACGCGCGCCGACGCCCGCTCCCACTCCGCGTCGACGCCCGCCCACACCGGGTACAGCTCGACGAGCCACCCGAACAGCCCCTGCTCTCTGGCCCGGGCCCGGGTGAGCACCTGATACAGGTGGTGGTGGGTGTTCACCAGACCGGGCAGGGCGATCTGACCACGGCCGTCGAGCCGCTCGTCGGGCTCGGCAGGCGGCGCCCCGGTCCCGACCCAGGCGACGGCCCCGTCCTCGATCAGGATCGAGCCGCCGGTCACCTCGGCGCCGTCGTCGCCCATCGTGACGACGACGTCGCACGCCTCGATCAGGAGCCTGCTCACGCCAGTGCCTCCCGGCGCCGTTGCGCCGCAAGCGAAACGGCGTCGACGATCTTCTGGTAGCCCGTGCACCGGCACAGGTTCCCCGAGAGCGCCTCGCGCACGGCGAGGTCGTCGGGCGCCGGGTCGCGTTCGAGGAGGTCGGTCACCGCCACGATCAGCCCGGGCGTGCAGAACCCGCACTGCACCGCGCCGGCCTCCACGAACGCCTCCTGCACCGGATGCAAGAGGTCGCCGTCGGACAGCCCCTCGACGGTCCGGACCTCGCGCTCGTGCGCCTGGGCCGCGAGCACGAGGCACGAGCACACGAGCTCGCCGTCGAGCCACACCGAGCAGGAGCCGCACTCCCCCTGCTCGCACGCGTTCTTCGACCCCGGGAGCCGGAGCTCGTCGCGCAGGAACGACAGCAGGCTCGAGCCCTCCCAGGCGTCGGCCTCCCGCCACTCCCCGTTGACGCGGACCCGGATCAGCACGGCCCGCCCCCCTCCGTGCCGGGCCGAACGCTCGCCTGCGGGCTCCCTCCCCGGGCGCTCACGACACCATCGCCTCCTCGGCGCGCTCCTCCATCGCCCAGCCGAGCGCGCGACGCGCCAGCACGCGGACGCCGTGCCGACGGTAGGCGGCCGTTCCCCGAACGTCGTCGATCGGGCTCGCCGCCTCCGCCACCTGTTCCGCGAACGCCTCCGCGACGCCCGGGGCGAGCGGCGCCGCGAGGTCGTCCCACGCGCCGGCGCGCTCGAGCTCGGCGACGAGCGCGGCCTCGGCGCCGGGGGCCCGAACGACGGTCGGGGCCACCGAGCCGAGGGCGACCCGCACGCTGCGACTCGCCTGATCGAGGACGAGGCACAGCGCCGCAACCGAGATCACCATCGCGTTGCGCGTGCCGATCTTCGAGAACGACTGCGGCCCGCCGGCGGTCCGCCACCGGGCCCCGAGGATCAGCTCGTCGGCCTCGAGCGCGTTCCGCTTCACCCCGAGCAGGAAGCCGTCCCACGGCAGCCACCGCTCGCCCCGCGCCGCCGAGACGAGCCCGATCTCCGCGTCGTGGGCCGCGAGCACGGGGAGCGCGTCGCCCGCCGGCGACGCCGTCCCGAGGTTGCCGCCCACGGTCCCCCGGTTCCGGATCTGGGGCGAGCCGACGGAGCGCGACGCCTCGGCCAGGGCGCGGAGCTGCGGCAGCTCCCGCTGGATCCGCGCATAGGTGACGCCGGCCCCGAGGACGACCAGCCCGTCGTCGATCCGCCACGTACGGAGCTCGGGCAGGCGAGACACGTCCAGGATGGCCTCGGGCCTGGCCAGGTCGAAGTTGATCTCCACCATGAGGTCGGTCCCGCCGGCGATCGGCACGGCCTCGGGATGGGCGGCGCGCAGCTCGAGCGCCTCCGCGAGCGTGGTCGGCAGGTAGGCCTCCACGGCTCAGAACTCCCCGCCCGCGAACGCGTCGATCATGGCCTCCACGTCGTCACCGAGCGGATACAGGACGGGGCACGTGCACCCGGCCTCGACGTACTCGCGCACCTTGGCCCGGCACTCGTCCGCCGTTCCCGAGGCCGTGATCATCTGCACGACGTCGTCGGGAACCAGCCTCATGGCGCGGCGGATCTCCTCGGGGCCGGCCGGCCAGGTGAGGACCTTGCCGATCTCCTCCAGCAGCGACGGCTCGACGCCGCTCGCCTTCCCGATGTGCGGCTGCTGCCCCAGGTACTGCGTGACGAGCTCGCGCGCCCGGTCCAGGGCCAGGTCGCGATCCTCGTCGAGCGAGCAGACCACGAGCTGCGGACGGTCGATGTCCTCGACGCGCACGCCGCGCTTGGCGCGCCCGCCGCGAGCCGCTCCATCGCGGTCGCGTTGTACGCCGGGCTCACCAGGTAGTTGAGCAGCGCGCCGTCGGCGATCTCGCCGGCGAGCTCCATCATCTGCATGCCCGTCGCGCCGAGGTAGATCGGCACCGCTCTCGGCGAGCGGTCGCCGTGGACGATGTCGATCTGGATGTCCTCGACGTCGACGAACTCGCCGTGGAACGTCACGTTCTCCATCGCGATCAGCCGGCGGACGACTTCGACGTACTCGCGCATCGCGAGCAGCGGCCGCTCCCGCCTCACGCCGACCTTCGTGGCGAGCGGCTCCCACCACGCGCCGATCCCGAGCATGATCCGCCCGGGCGCCAGGTCGTCGAGCGTGACGAACGTCGCCGCCATGAGCCCGGCGTTCCGCGTCCAGTTGTTCACGACCCCGGATCCCACCTTGATGCGCTCGGTCGTCGCAGCGAACGCGGCCATCGGCACCGTGGCCTCGCGCACGAGGCGGCTCTCGGCCTGCCACACGGCCTCGAACCCCTGGGCCTCGGCGTGTCGCACGTACCGGATGCCGTCGGCGAGCGGGTGCTTGTCCTGCAGGTAGATCGCCACGCGCCCCTCGGAGCTCACCGCCACCTCACGCACCCCCCGCCGGCTCGAACGGGTGGGCCGGGATCGCGTCCATGCGGTTCCACAGGTCCTGGGCCGCCGCCTGCGCCAGGGCCCGGGGTTCGCCCTCGTCCTGGGTCGCCAGTCGCCGGTCCCTGACGACGACGGAGCCATCAACCACGACGTCGCGGACGTTGGACGCGGACAGCCCGAACACCCAGTGCCCGGCGAGGTTCTCCGCGCTGAGCGGTGTGGGGGGGTCGTAGTCGAGCACGACGAGATCGGCGGGCGCTCCGGGCTCGATCCGGCCCAGGAGCGGCTCCCCGAACGCGCGCCCGGCGAACGCGGCCCCGGCGGCGAGACGGCCGAGCACCCACGACGGCGAGATCGAGGGGTCGTCCTCGTGGCCGCGCCAGTAGGCGGCGCGTGACTCGGCGAACATGTCCCCGTCGATCCCGTCCGTTCCGAGCGCCACCCGCTCGCCGAGCGCGCCGACGGGGGCCCGCCCGACGCGGTTGTTCATGTTCGACCGCGGGTTGTGAACCACCCAGGCGCCGGCGTCGCGGATCAGGCCGATCTCGCGGTCGTCGACGTGCACGCAGTGCGCGAGGAGCGATCGCTCGGTGAGTGCGCCCGCATCGGCCAGGCGCTCGACCACGCGACGCCCGAACCGGGCCTCGGCGTCGCGCTCGTCGGCGGCATCCTCGGCCACGTGGACGTGGATCCCGACCAGGAACTCGTCCGCAAGCGAAACGCAAGCAGCGAGCGTCTCCGCGGACAGGGTGAAGGAGGCGTGCGCCCCGACCATCGTCCGCAGCGTCGATGAGGCATCGTCGGCCCGGTCCTCCTTGAGACGGCGAAGGGTCTCCTCGAGCCCGGCGGCCGCGGCGTCGAGGCCGTCGCGGTCGGTGACCTCGTAGCACAGGATCCGGCGGGCGCCGAGGCTGCTCAGGCCCTGGTCGAGCCACTCGAGCGACGCCGCGATGGCGGTCGGCGAAGCGTGGTGGTCGACGATCGTCGTCGTCCCCGAGAGCAGGGCATCGGCGCCGCCCGTCATGGCCGACCGAAGGATCGATGTCGGGTCGAGTGCCCGGTCGAGCCGCCACCACACGCGCTGGAGGATCTGCACGAAGCTCTCCGGCGGCTCGAGGCGGTAAGGCATCCCTCGAGCCAGCGCCGAGTAGAGGTGGTGGTGCGCACACACGTTGCCCGGGATCACCAGGCAACCCGTGCAGTCGATCACGTCGGCCGATGGCTCCGCGGTCGCGCCCTCCGCCGCGATCCGGCCGTCGACCACCAGGACGTCGATCGGCCGGAGCGCCGGCGGATCGAGCGACGTGACCACCGTCCCGCCCGACAGGAGCAGGGTCACTCGGCCTCCGCGCGCCGGGCGGCCGCCCCGGCGAGCCGCGGGGCGAGCGCGGCACCCGCCGCCGAGTCGCGCATCGGGAGCTTCGTCCGCCACGTGCCCTCGAACGCGTGGAGCGCGCCGGCGCAGGCGGCCGCCGTCGGCACGAGTCCGATCTCGCCGACGCCCTTGGCCCCGAACGGCCCCTCGGGCTGCGGCACCTCGACCAGGATCGTCTCGACGTCCGGCATCCGAGGCGCCGGCACGATGCCGAGCGACTTCAGGGTGGTCGTCGTGGGGAACCCGCCCTCGACGGCGTACTCCTCGGTCAGGCCGAACCCCAGGCCCATGTGCACGGCGCCCTCGATCTGGCCCTCGAGCAGCGTGGGGTTCATGGCCCTGCCGACGTCGTGCGCGGCGACGACCTTCTCCACGTGGCCCTCGTCGTCCAGGATCACGACCTGCACGGCCCAGCCGAAGGCGAAGTGCGTGACGGGGTTCGGGGCGTCCGATCCCGGCTTGTCCGTCCAGTCCACGACGATCTCGCCGTAGAACTCGCGGCCCGCGAGATCCTCGAGCCGGCTGCCGATCAGCTCCGCCTTGAGCTTCTTCGCCGCCTCCTGGATGGCGCGGCCGCCGAGGACCGTCGAGCGCGACGCCGTGGTCTGCCCGGTGTCGAGCTCGCGCATCGTGTCGACGATCACGTGGACCCGATCCGCCGTGATGCCGAGCTCCTCACAGACCACCTGCAGCAGGACGGTGTTCACGCCCTGGCCCATCTCGGTCCACGAGTGGAACAGCGTGACCGTGCCGTCGGCCTCGGGCCGCAGGATCGCCCGGCCGAACTCCGTCAGCCCGTTGCCGATCCCGGTGTTCTTCACGCCGGAGCCGATCCCCGCGTACCGGGCTCCCCGGTAGGCGTCGCGGACGGCCTCCAGGCACGCCTTGATCCCGACGCCCTCGCCCAGCACCTGCCCCGTGCCGAAGCGGTCGCCGACCTCGAGCGCGTTGCGCCACCGGATCTCCCAGGGGTCGAGGCCCACGAGCTCGGCCAGGCGGTCGAGCATCCCGTCGATCGCGAACATCACCTGGTTCACGCCGAAGCCGCGGAACGCGCCGCACGGCGGGTTGTTCGTGTAGACGGCCCGGGCCTCGACGTCGACCGCGTCGAACGCGGTACGGCCCGCACGCGTGCCCGGCCGCCCGCTCGAGCACCTTGTCGCCGACGCTCGCGTACGCGCCGGTGTCGCCGACGATCCGCGCCCGGACCCCGGTCAGCCTGCCGTCGGCCTCGCACCCGACCGTGTACGTCATCGTGAGCGGGTGGCGCTTGGGGTGGAAGCGGAGGCTCTCGGCCCGCGTCAGCGTCAGCAGGACCGGCCGCCCCGTCGCCACCGCGGCGAGCGCGGTGTGGCACTGCACGTTCAGGTCCTCCTTCGCGCCGAACGCGCCGCCGTTGGAGACCTGGGTGACGCGGACGCGCTCCTCCGGCCATCCGAGGAACGAGGCGATCTGCCGACGGTCCTCCCACACGCCCTGCCCCTGGGACGAGACGTGGACCGTCCCGTCCGCCTCCGGCACCGCGAACGCGGACTCGGGCTCGAGGAAGGCGTGCTCGATGAACTGGGTCTGGAACGTCTCGGTCAGCACATGCGCCGATCCCTCGAGGGCGGCGTCGACGTCGCCACGCTTCACGATCGAGGTCGAGAGCAGGTTGCCGCTCTCGTGCAGCGCCGGGGCCTCCGGGGCCAGCGCGTCGAACGGGTCGGTGAGCGGCTCGAGCACCTCGTACTCGACGGCGACGAGCTCGGCAGCGTCGCGGGCGGCGCGCCGGGTCTCCGCGACGACGATCGCGAGCACGTCGCCGACGTAGCGCGTGATCTCGCCCTCGGCGACGACCTGGGGCCAGTCTCGCGTGATCAGGCCCTGGGCGCGCTCCCCCGTGACGTCGTCGGCGAGGAGCACGGCCACGACCCCCTCGTGCGCCAGCGCCGGCGCGGGATCGATCCGCACCAGGCGCGCCCGGGGGTGGTCGCTGAACCGGAGCGCCCCGTGGAGCATCCCGGGCGCCGTGAGGTCGTTGATGTACGGCTTGTCCCCGAGCGCCAGCTCCCGGCCCTGGTACCGCGCCGTCCGCGAGCCGACCCGCCCCGACATCTCGGGCTCCGGCATGGGCTCGCCGGCGCGCGAGCGGGCCACGAGGTCGACGGCATCGACGATCTTGAGGTAGCCGGTGCACCGGCACAGGTTGCCGGCGAGGGCCTTGGCGATCTCCTCGCGGGAGGGCGCGGGGTTCTTGGCCAGCAGGCCCTCGCCCTTCATCACGATGCCCGGCGAGCAGAACCCGCACTGCGACGCGCCGGAGACGACGAACCCGTCCGCCCACCGCTCGCGCTCCTGCGGCTCGAGGCCCTCCTGCGTGACGATGTGACGCCCCGCCACCCGGTCGGCCTTCTGCGCGCACGAGACCACGGCCTTGCCGTCGACCAGCACCGTGCAGGCCCCGCACGAGCCCTCCGGGGCGCACCCGTCCTTCACCGAGGTCACGCCGAGCTCCTCGCGGAGGAGCTCGAGCAGGCTCATGCCCGGGCGAACCTCGGCCGAGACCGGTCGTCCGTTCAGCGTGAGGTCCACGAGGGCCTCGCCTCCTTCTCGCCGCATCGAACTGCTCGCATCATGAGGCCGCCCGTCATCGTTCGGCCGGACCGATCCTCGTGCCGGTCTCCCCCGCCAGCGCGCGGGCCACGCTCTCGGGGTTGGTGATCAGGGCGGTGCCGCCGGTGGCCTCGACGAACGCGACCGCGGCCTCGATCTTCGGCGCCATGCTGCCCTTGGCGAAGTGCGTGCCCTCGGCCAGGTACGCCCGGGCCTCCTCCGGCGTCAGGTGGTCGACCCATTCCTGCTCCGGCGTGCCGAACCGGAGCGCGACCTTCTCGATCGACGTGCTGATCACGAACAGCTCCGCCCCCAGCGAGGACGCCAGCAGCGAGGAGGCACGGTCCTTGTCGATGACCGCGGCGACGCCGCGGAGATCGCCGTTCTCGTCCGCGACCACGGGGATCCCGCCGCCGCCGACGGCGATCACGACGACCCCGGCGCGCAGGAGGTCGCGGATCACGGCTTCCTCGACGATCCGCATCGGCTCCGGCGAGGCGACCACCCGGCGCCAACCGCGGCCGGCGTCCTCGACCACGCTCCACCCCTCCTCGTCCCGGCGGCGGGCGGCCTGCGCCTCGTCCATGTACGAGCCGATGGGCTTGGTCGGATCCCGGAACGCCGGGTCGTCCGCCGCCACCTCGGTCTGCGTGATGACGGTGGCGACGCGCTTGTCGATGCCGAGCCGGGCGAAGTCGTTGTACAGGTTCTGCTGGAGGGCGTAGCCGATCGCCCCCTGCGTGTCGGCCCCGCACACGTCGAGCGGGACCTCGTGGAGCTCGTGAGCGGCGAGCTCGGACCGGCGGAGGATGAACCCGACCTGCGGGCCGTTGCCGTGCGTGATGGTCACGTTCCAGCCGTCGCGGATCATCCCGGCGATGTGCATGCACGTCTCGCCGGCGGCGATGTACTGATCGCGCACCGTCTGGTGCATCGTGTCCTTGATCAGCGAGTTCCCGCCGATCGCGACGACCGCCGTGCGCTCACCCATCGCCGGTCCCGAACCCCCCTACTCCACCGCGCCCAGGACCAGCGACAGCAGGGCCATCCGCATCACGACGCCGTTGAACGCCTCGGTCCAGTATCGGGCGTGGCGGGTCGCATCGACGTCGGCCGGCAGCTCGTCCATCCGAGGGAGCGAGTGCAGGATGATGGCGTCGCTCTTGGCCTTCTCGCCCAGCAGCTGGCGGGTCACGCGGTACTCGGCGGGCGTGGTGGGGAGCTCTCCGCCGCGCTCGTCGCGCCCCTTCGTGTAGTCGGCCTGCACCACCGGCTCCATGTAGATGACGTCGACGTCGCCGATGACCTTCTCGACGGACTCGGCCTCGATGTACCGGACGTTGCGCTCGTCGAGCTCCGTCTTGAACTCCGGCAGGAGCGACATGTCGGGCGGGCCGACGACGTAGGAAACGACGTCGAACTGGCTGAACGCGTACAGGATCGAGTGCATCGTCCGCATCCGCATGTCGCCGACCAGCAGGAAGTTCAGCCCGTCGATGCGGCCGCGCTCCTTCCACGTCGTGTAGAGGTCGGTGAGGACCTGCGTGGGGTGCTCGCCCCAGCCGTCCCCGCAGTTGATGATCGGCACCGAGGCCCACCTCGCGGCCTCCTCGGGCGCGCCCTGCTGGAAGTGCCGCATCGCGATGACGTCCGCGTAGAACTCCAGCATGTGGACCGTGTCCTTGATCGACTCCTGGTAGAAGTCGCCGGCGCGGGTGTTCTTCGCGTCGGAGAACCCGAGCACGTGCCCGCCGAGCCGGTGCATGGCCGCCTCGGTGGCCATCCGCGTCCGGGTGCTCGGCTGGTAGAACGCCGTCAGCAGGCTCTTGTCCTTGAGCAGGTCGCTGTTGCGCCGCCCCTTCGCGATCGGCGCGAGCCGGTCGCAGATCTCGAAGACGTGGAAGAACTCCTCCCGCTCGAACTCCTTGAGCGAAAGGATGTCGCGTCCGGCGAAGCTCCTCATCGATGTCCTCCTCGTTCGTTCAAGCTTCCGACTCCCGGCGAACGCCGGTGAAGAGCACGGCGACGCGCTCCTCCGGGTGCAGCTCGTGGCGCTCGGCCAGCTCGAGCAGCCCGGCGAGCCCGGCCGAGCCCGTGTGGCCCACGTCGATCCCGGTCGCCCGCCTCGCGAGCTCGTTCGCCTCGCGCAGTCGATCCTCTGAGACCAGGACGGGCGCTCCGCCGGTGGCCAGCATGCCGCTCACCACCGCCGCCCAGTCGTAGGTCTCGTCGTCGAGGATGCCCTCCGCGATGCTCTGCGGCTCCTCCTCCCACGGCCACATGGCCTCCGAGCGATGGGCTCGGGCCCAGGTCAACGCCTCCACGATGCCCTCCGGCGTCGACTCGTACCCGATCCGCTGCCGCACGCGCATGAACGCGCGCTCGAGTGGGTGGGCGTTCAGCGTCTGCACCGCGTTGATCTTCGGCAGCCGCTCCGGGGCCTCGAGCAGCGCGGCGTCCTCGAACGCCCGGATGCAGGCGCTCGCGAGCGCGCCGCCCCCCACCTGGACCGCCAGCCGGTCGAGGCCCTCGCCGTCGTGCGCGAGCTGCGACACCAGCTCGTACCCGAGGGTCTCGCCGCCCTCGATCGTCAGCCCGTTGTCCGAACCCTGGCAGGTGAACGGGATCGCCCCCTCCTCGATCGCCCGGCGCAGGGCCAGATGGGTGGGATCTCCCGGCACGCCCTCCTCGCGCTCGCACACGTCGATCGTGGCGCCGAGCTCGCCCAGGCGGTGGAGCACGCCCTCGTCGGCCCAGGTCGGCACGAACACCCGGATGGCGCGGCCGGCGGCGCGGGCCACGACGGCCGCGCCGAGCGCCGCGTTGCCGCAGCTCGCGATGGCCAGCTCGCGATCTTCCGCGGGCGCGAGGCCGGCCTGCTCGGCGACCAGCAGGTGGATCATCAGGCCCATGAGGTGCCGGGCCTTGTGGGAGCCCGAGACGTTGCCCGTCTCGTCCTTCACCCACACCCAGCATCCGAGCGCGTTGGAGAGCTCCTCGTTCCGCGCGAGCGGCGTCTCGACGAACCCGCGGCCGTCGACGGCGATCACCGCCTTGTCGAGCTGCTCGACGAGGTGCACATGATCCGCGTCGCTCATCCCGGCCGCCCGGCCGAGGTGGTACGCGTGGAAGAGCTCCCGGTACCGGACGAACGGGTTCGCCTCACGGCCGTCGGGGAAGCTCACGTGCGTGGGGTCGAGCTCGCGCACCATCACGTGGTCGACGTCGTCGCTCCCGGCGTTCGGACACCGGAACGGGAACGGTTCGCTCGCCGGCGCCGCGTATCCGCAGCCGGCGCAGACGACCGTCGTCGCGGGGCCGGCGGTCACGCCACCTCGATGCCCGAACGGGCGTTGAACGCCCGGATCGCCTCGTCCCACGCCGGCATCAGGTCGCGCAGGCCGCGCCAGAACCCCTGGTCGCGCCGGGCCGTGAAGTCCTCGATCGACACGCCCTGCTGCTCGACCCACGTGAAGTACCCGAGGTTGAAGACCCGGTCTCGGTCCTCGTCCGTGAGCTGGGCCATGTCGCCCGTGCCCTGCCCCTCGAGAGAGCGGCCGAACGTCTCGGCGGCCTCGGCCTCCCCGAACCCGCCGGGGAAGTCGCGCGCCAGGACCTTGTCGACCTCCGTGCGGTACATCGAGGCGCCGTCCGTCGCGATCGTCACGATGACGTCGTCGGCTCCCAGATGCTGCAGCCTCGCCGTCTTGATCGCGCCGAGGACGTTGCAGATGCTCGAGAGCCCGAAGGAGTCCAGGGCGGAGATCGTCGCCTCGTCGACGCCGCGCCGGCGGAGGTAGGCCCGGCCCTCCGCGGTGTTGAACAGGACGTTCAGCCGGTCGGTGTCCCGGTCGCTGAGGTCCACCACGACGTCGGTGTTCATGACGTTGTGGATCAATGGAACGTGCTTGTCGCCGATCCCCTGGATGTTGTGCTCGCCGAACCCGTTGCGGAGCAACGTGGGACACTCGAGCGCCTCGGCCGCGACGATGGACGTTCCGTACCGGTCTTTCAGGTGGTCGCCGGCCGCGATCGTGCCTGCGGAGCCGGTGGCGGAGACGAACGCGCGCAGGCGCAGTCCCGGGTCGCGCTCGCGCAGCGTCTCGAACACGTGGGCCAGCGCCCGGCCCGTGACCAGCTCGTGCACGAGGTGGTTGGGGTACTCCGAGAACTGGTTCAGGATCACGTTCCCCGGATCCACGGCCAGGCGCTTGCACTCGTCGTAGATCTCGCGGACGTTGCTCTCCACGCCCGGCGTCCGGATGACGTCGGCGGCGTCGAGGACCCACCGCTCCAGCCACTCGAACCGCTCGCGGCTCATGCCCTCCGGTAGGACCGCCACGCCCCGGCACCCCATGATGCGGCTGATGGCCACGCCGCCCCGGCAGTAGTTGCCGGTCGAGGGCCACACGGCCCGGTGCGCGGTCGCGTCGAACTCGCCGCCGACGACCCGGGGCACCAGGCAGGCGTAGGCCGCCAGGACCTTGTGCGCGCCGATCATGGGGAAGCGGTCGCCGAGCACGACCACGATCTTCGCGTCGACGCCGGTGAGCGACGACGGCAGGACCACGTGCGCGGGGACCTCGACGATCCCTCGCCGGTCCGCGGCGTTGTACCAGTGGACGCGGAACAGGTTCAGCGGGTGGGCGGAGTCGGGGTCGATGCCCGCGAGCTCGTCGCGGATCCGCTGGGGGATCTTGGCGGGCTCCGCCAGCTGCTCGAACGTGGGCAGCGCGATCCCCGCCTCACGGAACCGGTCGACCGTCCGCTCCTGGATCCGCGGATCGGCGACGTCGTGCTCGAGGCCCGATCCCGTCATCTCGACCACCTCCCACCCCTCGACCGGCCGCTCCACGAATCGGGCCCGGGCGAACCCTCCGGGCGGCTCGAGGGTCGCGGCTCCCGGCCGAGGCCCAACCCCGGTGAATATTAGAGTTTGTTGAAGCGGGCGCCGCAGGGGATGCCCGTCGGCCCGTGGCGTGAGGGGCCCTTCGGCCCTGCTCGCCGACGGCGAGATTGACAGACCGTGGACACCGTGAGCGCACCGGCGGATCGGCGCAGGGTCAGGGCCGAGTTCACCGTCTTCCCCTTCCGTGAGAGCGAGGCCCTGCCGGCCCACGCCCGGGCCGCCGTGGAGGCGGCTCGATCGGCCGGTGCGGAGGTGGACGTCGAGCCGCTGTCCAGCGTCGCCTCGGGTGAGGTCGAGGTCGTCCTCGAGGCCGTGCGCGCGGCGGCCATCGCCGCGTTCGGGGCGGGAGCGACGCGGTTCACCCTCAACGTCGAGGTGGAGCCGTGACCGCGGAGACCGAGTTCGCGCAGGCGCTGGCGGGGGCGCTCGGGCCCCTGTACCGCGTGTCCGTCGTCGGCTCGAACGGGGACGTCGAGGCGACGTTCCGGGCCCCGGACCAGGCCGAGGCCGGGGTCCCCTCGAGCCGGATCGGGCTCCCGGGCTCCTCCTCGTGCCTGGTGGTCGAGGTCGACGTCGGCGCGCTCCAGGCCGCCGACCGCGTCCTGCACGAGCTCGCCCGGGCCAGATGGGAGACCTCGATCGGCCTGCCCAACCTGGACGGTGCCCTCGAGGAGCTGATCTCCGACGCCGAGTCCAGGATCGGACGGCCGGTCGCCGAGATGAGCCGGATCGACAAGCAGCGGCTGGTCAAGTTCCTGGACGAGCGCGGGGCGTTCTCCCTCCGCAAGTCGGTCGAGGGGGTCGCCCTCGTGCTCGGGGTGAGCCGATTCACGGTCTACAACTACCTCGACGCCTCGCGAGGCTCTTGACGGCGCCCCCGGCGTGCGCGGAGACGGCCCGCTCCCGGGCCCCACGACCCCATCGCAGCGGGCCGTTTGCCTCAGCGCCCGTCTCCGCCCCGCCCGGCATGCTTGCCGACGGCGTTCAACATTCCGACAGGTCGGGAGCGATCACCGTGCGGAACCCCCAGCCGATCCCCCGTCGATCCGCGTCCACGGTTCGTGCGGCGGCGGGGTCGCCCTGCGGCCACCCCCGGACGCGGCGGCCGGTCGCGTGACGATCGCCGCCCGTGGGGACCTGCGCCGGTTCCTGGTGAGCTGGTTCGCGCTGCCGGGGGCCGCGCTCGCCGCCCTGCTGGTCGGCGCGGCGATGCTCCTCGCGCTCGGCGCGAACCCTCTGACCGGATACCGCGCGCTGGCCGAGGGAGCCTTCGGCAGCTTCGATGCGCTCGCCGACACGGCGATCAAGGCGGTGCCGCTGGTGCTCGTCGGCGTGGGCATCTGCATCGCGTTCCGCGCCAACGTCCTGAACATCGGCGGCGAGGGTCAGATGGTCATGGGCGGCCTGGCGGCCACGGCGACGGCGATCGCCGTCCCCGGCGTGCCCGCGCCCCCTCATGGTGCCGCTCGTGCTGCTCGCCGGCGCCGCCGGCGGGGCCGTGTGGGGGGCGATCCCCGGGTCGCTGAAGGCCTACCTCAACGTCAACGAGATCCTGTCCACGATCATGCTCAACATCGTTGCGGTGCAGGTCATGAACTATCTGCTCGCCGGACCCATGGTCGACAAGGAGTTCTCCGGCTTCTCCCTGATCCCGCAGACCAAACGGCTCGCGCCGAGCGCGGACCTGCCGGTGCTCCCCGGCGGAACGAAGCTCCACGCGGGGGTCGTCGTGGCGGTGCTCGCCGCGGTGCTCGTGTACGTCCTGCTGTGGCGAACGGGGCTCGGGTTCCGGCTACGCGCGGTGGGGCTGTCGCGAGAGGCGTCCGCGTACGCGGGCATCCCCGTGAAGCGGACCATCACGCTGGCGATGACGCTGGCCGGGGCCATGTCCGGCCTGGCCGGCGCCGTGGTGGTCTTCGGCGGGGCCTCGCACCGGATGGTCACGGACGGCACCGCGACGGGGTTCACCGGATCCGCGGGCTTCAACGGGATCGTCGCCGCCCTGTTCGGGGGGCTGCATCCCGTGTGGACGATCCTGTCCGCGTTCGTCTTCGGCGGCCTGCTCGTCGGTGGCAACGCCATGCAGATCGCCGTCCAGGTCCCGACGGCGCTGGTCGTGGCGCTGAACGGCGTGCTCGTGGTCTTCGTCGTCTCGATCGAGTACCTGCGCCGCCGGGCCCGACTGCGGCTCGAGGTGCCCGCCGGCGCGCTGGCCGAGAGCCGTCCCCGGCTCGAGCCCGCCGCCGCGGGGGCCGCCGCGGCGGCGGAGGATCCCCCCGGGGAGGCCGGCGGATGAGGGACTTCTTCACCCTCACCGTGCTCACGGCCACCGTCGCCGCCGGGGTCCGGCTGGCCACCCCGTTCCTGCTGGCCAGCCTTGGCGAGACCATCGGACAGCGCAGCGGGGTCCTCAACCTGGGCGTCGACGGGATCATGCTGCTCGGCGCCTTCGGCTCGTACTACACGGCCCTGCACTCGCACAGCCTGTGGCTCGCGGTGCTGGTCGGCGCGCTCGTCGGGGCGACGATGGGCCTCGTCACGGCCTTCGTCAGCGTGACGCTGAAGGCCGAGCAGGGCATCAGCGGCATCGGCGTCTTCCTGTTCGGCCTGGGGCTGTCCGACCTGCTGTTCCAGAAGCTCGTGGGCACGCCCGTGCCGATCCCGACGTTCCCCACGGTCAAGGTCCCGCTCCTCGCGAGCATCCCCACCGTCGGCGAGATGCTGTTCCAGGCCAACCTGATGGTCTACCTGGCCTTCCTGCTGGTCCCCGTCCTCGCGTTCGTCCTCAACCGAACGACGTACGGCACCAACGTGAAGGCGGTGGGCGAGAACCCGGCCGCCGCCGACAGCGTCGGCGTGAACGTCGCGCGGGTGCGGTACTCCACGGTCCTGCTGGGCAGCACGCTCGCCGGCGTGGCCGGCGCGGCCCTCGCGCTCCAGCTCGGCATCTTCCAGCAGAACCTCACCCAGGGGCAGGGGTTCATCGCGGTCGCGCTGGTCTACTTCGGCGCGTGGCGTCCCGTGGGCGTGATGGCCGGCTCGCTCCTCTACGGGATGGTCGCGGCCACGGTCCTGACGTGGAAGACGCTCGGGATCATCCCGCAGAGCGCCTCGGACCTGGCGGCGATGGCTCCGGCGGTGCTCACCGTCCTCGCCCTCGTCGTCGTCGCCCGGCGCTTCCGGCAGCCGGCCGCCCTGGCCAGGCCCTACGAACGAGGAGGCTGAGGACGCTCGAGGGACGGATCCCCGCATCACCGAAGGCACGGATCCCGAAGGAGGGGTTGGCATGGACACGAAGCTGCTTCGATGGGCCCGCCTCGCGGCCATCGTCGCGGTCCTGGCGATCGTCGCCGCGGCCTGCAGCGACGACGGCACCACGAACGGGCCGACGAACACCGGCACCACCGGCACGACGGCGACGACGACCGGGACCACCGGCACCACCGGCGCCACCGGCACCACGGCCGCCGAGCCGTTCCGCGTGGCGGTCGTCGCACCGAGCGCCACGAACGACCTGGCGTTCACGCAGTCGATGGTCGACGCGCTGAACACCCTGAAGGACTCCGAGAACCTCGACATCGCGGTCTCGGACAACCTGTTCGTCGTGGACGACGCGGCGAGCGCGCTCCAGAACTACGCCGAGCAGGGCTACGACCTGGTCATCGCGCACGGGTCGCAGTTCGGCGGCATCATCGAGCAGCTCGCGCCGGAGTTCCCCGACGTCTCGTTCGCCTGGGGCACGGCGGGCGACACCTTCGGCCAGCCCAACGTGTACGCCTACCAGGCCGCGTCGGACCAGGGCGGCTACGTCCAGGGCGTGCTCGCGGCGGGGCTGACGCAGACCAAGAAGATCGGCGTGGTCGGCCCCATCGAGGTCGGCGACGCGAAGCTGTACGTCGACGGGTTCGTCGCCGGCGTCGCGGCCGCCGATCCCTCGGTCAAGGTGAACGTGAACTACACGGGATCGTTCAGCGACGTCGCGCTCGCGACGGAGGCGGCCCGGAGCTTCGTGGCGGCCGACGCCGACGTCCTGACCGGCTCGGCCCAGATGGTCGTCGGAGCGGTCGGGGTCGCGTCGGAGCGAGACGTGCCGTGGTTCGGGACGCAGGCCAACCAGACCTCGCTCGCCCCGAACATCGTCGTGTCTTCCCAGGTCTACCACTGGGAGGTCGCCCTGCAGCAGATCATCGACGGCATCCGCGGTGGGACGCTGGGCGGCCAGAGCTACACGATCGATCTCGCCAACGGCGGCGAGGTCATCGAGTTCAACCCGGATTACAGCGTTCCCGCCGACGTGCAGGCGGCCGGTGAGGACGCGATCGCCGGGCTCTCGGACGGCTCGATCACGACCGGCGTCTCCGAGTAGCTCGAAGGGGCGAGGGGGAGGGACGGTGGAGGCGACCGCTCCGGGAACGGCCTCGGTGGAGGCCGCGCCGATGCTGGAGATGCGCGGCATCACGAAGCGCTTCCCCGGAGTGGTCGCCAACCACCGGATCGACTTCGACGTGCGCGTCGGCGAGGTGCACACGCTCCTCGGCGAGAACGGGGCGGGCAAGAGCACGCTGATGCGCGTCCTCTACGGCCTGTACCGGGCGGACGAGGGCGAGATCCGCCTGGGCGGCGAGCGGGTCACCATCGCCTCTCCCGCCGACGCGATCCGCAACGGCATCGGGATGATCCACCAGCACTTCATGCTCGTGCCCTCGCTCACCGTGGGCCAGAACGTCGCGCTGGGGCTGCGCTCCTCGCGCGGCTTCCTCACGGACCCGGACCGCGTCGCCCGGACGGATCCGGGAGCTCTCGCAGGCCTACGGGCTCAAGGTCGACCCCGACGCGTACGTGTGGCAGCTCTCCGTGGGCGAGCGCCAGCGCGTCGAGATCATGAAGGCGCTCTACCGCAACGCCACGCTGCTCGTGCTCGACGAGCCGACGGCGGTGCTCACCCCACAGGAGGTGGACGACTTCTTCGTCATCCTGCGGCAGATGGTCCGCGACGGGCGTGGCCTCGTCTTCATCTCGCACAAGATCCGCGAGGTGCTCGCGCTCTCGGATCGCATCACCGTCCTGCGCGACGGTCGCACCGTCGGCACGGTCCTGCCCGCCGACGTGTCGCGGCGGGATCTCGCCAACATGATGGTGGGCCGCGAGATCGACACCGCCGAGCGGCCCACCGAGGCCTCGGCGGCCGAGGTTCGGCTGGTCGTGCGCGGGCTCCACGTTCGCGGCGACCGCGGGAACGAGGCGGTGCGGGGCGTCGACCTGGAGGTTCGCTCGGGCGAGGTCGTGGGGATCGCCGGCGTGTCCGGGAACGGGCAGCGCGAGCTGGCCGAGTCGATCGCCGGCCTCCGGCCGTCGACCGCGGGCTCGATCCTGCTCGACGGCGCCTCCCTGGACGGACGGGGGCCCGCGGAGGTGCGGGAGGCCGGGCTGGGCCACGTCCCCGAGGAGCGGATGCGCGACGGGGTGATCGGCGACTTCAGCGTGGCCGACAACCTGCTGCTCGTGGACAGTCGCTCCACCGACTACACGCGAATCTGGGGTTCCTGCGCAACCGCGCCATCCGCGGCCACTGCGAGCAGCTCGTCGCCGACTTCAACATCAAGGCGCCGAGCCTGGACACGCCGGCCCGAAACCTGTCGGGCGGCAACATCCAGAAGCTGATCCTGGCCCGAGAGCTCTCCGGGCGGCCCCGCGCCCTCCTGGTCGCGCAGCCCACGCGCGGCGTCGACGTCGGCGCCGCCGAGTACATCCACCGCCGCCTGATGGAGCAGCGCGCCGCCGGCACCGCCATCTTGATCATCTCGGAGGACCTGGACGAGATCCTGTCGCTCTCGGACCGGATCCTCGTCGTGTACGAGGGGTCGATCATCGGGGAGGTGGATCCCCGGACGACGGCCCGGGAGACCCTGGGGCTGATGATGGCCGGCGTCCGGGCCGACGCGGCGGACGATCGGGCCGGGGCCCCCTCCTCGCGCGAGGACTAGCGTGCGGCGCCACCGAACGTCTTCCGACGGCGCCGAAGGAGGGGAACGCCGAGGGTCGGGCGGCCCTGCCGCGAAAGGCCGGGCGACCGCTTTCGGCGTGCCCGGCGGGGCCGATGGTTCCATCGGCATGGACGATCGCTCCGCCTCATCCGCCGTCGGCTCCGGCGAGCCGCTCGAGTTCCCCGGAACGCTCGAGCGCCAGCTCCGGGACTCCCCCGAGCTCGTCGAGCGCCTCCTGGAGGAGATGCCCGCGGGGTTCCTCAGCGTGGACGGCAACCTGCGGGTGCGCTACCTCAACCGGGCCGCGGAGGTCTCCTGGGGGTTCTCCCGGCAGGAGTGCCTGGGCCGCGGCATCTGGGAGATCTGGCCCGAGGCGGCCACGCCGGAGACCATCGACGCCATGGTCCGGATGGCCTCGACCGGCGAGCCGGTGCAGTTCGAGACCTTCTACGAGCTCTACCACCAGTGGATCCAGGTGTTCGCGTTCCCCGCCACCGACGGGTTCTCCGCGTTCTTCCTCGACATCACCGCTCGACGGACCGCCGAGCTCGAGCGCAACGCCGCCGAGGCGAGGTACCGGGACATCATCGAGGAGGTCCCGGCCATCACCTACCTCGAACGACGCCACGGAGGTGCGCGGAGGCACCATCTTCGTCAGCCCGCAGTCCAAGCAGATCCTCGGGTACTCGCCCGAGGAGTGGATCCTCAACCGCGAGCTGTGGTACCAGCTGCTCCATCCCGACGATCGCGACGCGGTGATGGCGCAGAGCGTTCGCTGCCGCGAGCTCGGCGCCACGTTCGAGGCCGAGTACCGGATGCTCGCCCGGGACGGACGGGTGGTCTGGGTCCACGACCGATCGACACCGGTCCTGGGTCCCGGCGGGCGGCCGAAGCTCGTCCACGGGGTCATGGTCGACATCACGGCCCATCGGCTGGCCCAGGAGGAGATCGAACGCCGGGAGGCGATCCTCGCCGCGGTCGGGTTCGCCGCCGAGCGGCTCCTACGATCCGATCGGTGGGAGTCCGCGATCGACGACGTCCTGTGCCGGCTCGGCGAATCGGCGGCCGTGGACCGCGTCGACCTCATCGAGCTCCAGGCCGACGGAACGGACCTGTGCGCATGGAGCCGTGCCGAATGGTGCGGCCCCGGGATCGACTCGGTCGGCGACGGGCTCCAGGGGCATGCCGATGCCCGGGAGCCCACGAGTGGGTCTCCAGGCTCGAGGCCGGGGAGACGCACGCCGGCACGCCCGCCGAAGGCACGCCGTGCCCCTACCTCTCGGACGTTCGCACGTTCGCGCTCGCGCCGCTGCTGGTGGCGTCGCGCCTGTGGGGGTTCCTCGCGCTGGGCGAGGTCACCACGGACCGGACATGGACGGCGGCCGAGCGGGACGCCGTCGCCGCGGCCGCGGCGGCCGTGGCCACCGCGATGGAGCGACAACAGGCCACGCGCGCGCTCCGCGAGAGCGTCGAGGCGCTCAGCCGGTCGAACGAGGACCGGCAGCGACTCCTGGCTCGCCTGGTCAAGGCGCAGGAGGAGGAGCGGGAACGGGTCGCGAACGATCTCCACGACGACTCGATCCAGATCATGACCGCGGTCGGGCTGCGGCTGGCGGTCCTGCGCGGCCAGGTGAAGGACGGGGCCGCGGAGCAAACGCTCACGAACGCCGAGGCCACGGTGGCGGAGGCGATCCGCCGCCTGCGCCGGGTCCTGTTCGAGCTGCGGCCGTTGAGCCTGGACAGCTCGGGCCTCGCCACGGCCATCGGCGACCACGTCCGGTTGATGGACGAGCCGGACGCACCCGAGTTCTCGATCGACGACCGGCTCCTGACGGAGCCCCCGGTCGAGGCCAGGACGATCCTGTACCGCATCGCGCAGGAGGCGCTCACGAACGTCCGCAAGCACGCCCGGGCGGAGCACGCCTGGATCGAGCTCAGCTCCGAGGGTGAGGGGGTGCGCGTGCGGATCCGGGACGACGGCGTGGGGTTCGATCCCTCGTCCCGGCCGAACGGGGGCCTCGGACACGTGGGGATCCCGTCCATGCGCGAGCGCGCCAATCTCGCCGGCGGGTGGCTCCGGATCGACGGGACGCCCGGCGCCGGGACGACGGTGGAGTGCTGGATCCCGCGGATCGCCGCGCCGCCGAACGGCGACGGGTCGGCTACGGGTGCGGATCCAGGACCATCGGTGGCAGTGGATCCTGCGTGAAGTCGAACTCCCTGAGCAGGTTCCCCAGGATCGGCACGTCCTCTCGAACCGTGGGACGGGAGTCGGGGCGGCTCATCGTCGCCGGGTCCAGGCGCTGGCCGCCCAGGTAGAGGTCCTCGATCAGCTTCAGGTACGCGTCGAACGACAGCGTCTGCGAGTCGATCGTCCCCGCCTCGGCCCACGGGCTGATCATCAGGCCGGGCACGCGGATCCCGTAGCCGTTGACGTCCACCCGGGGCGGGCGGAGGTGATCGTAGAACCCTCCCCAGTCGTCCCACGTGATGAAGATCGCCGTCTCGTCCCAGTCCGGACCGTTCATCGCCGCGTTCACGACCTGCGTGACGTGCCGCTGTCCCCTCCACACCGGCTCGCCGGCCCCGGGGTGCTCCCCGACGCCGGTGTACGGCATGACCCATGACACGGTCGGCAGCGTTCCGGCGGCGGCCTGGGCGAAGAAGTCCTCGTGCGGCCGGACGTTCTGGACCTGGTGGTTCTCGCGGACCGTGGTGAACCAGGGCAGTGGGTCCTGCTGGGCCACGGTGCGCCGCACGCCGCCCTGGACGTTCGTGCACTCGAACGCGCAGGTGTCGTCGCCCACGTAGTAGGCCCAGCTCACGTCCTGCTCGTGGAGCAGATAGGTGATGTCGGTCCACGCGTAGAGCGCCCGGTCCTTCTTGGCGCGCTGCGCGGACGCCTCGGCCGAGAGCGAGAGGTCCGAGGAGCAGCTCATCGGGTCGTGCGGGTCGTTGCAGTGGGCCGCCCACGCCGAGACGAGGAACAGGTGCGCCGGCAGCGTCCAGGAGTCCGCCGGCGCGAACATGTGGTCCTGCAGGACGAAGTTCCTGGCGTACGCCCAGTAGTTGGGGATCTCACGCTGGGTCATGTAGCTCATCACGTCGGGCTGCCCCTGCGGCCCGAGGTAGCTTGCGCAGGACGGGTCGCTCCGGTGGTCCGCGCAGAAGATCGGGCTGTCGATCACCGTGCGGACGAACCCGTCCATCCTTCCGCCGTCCACGTCGGCCCGCGAGTGTCGCTGCGCGTGCGGGCCGCCCTGCTGCAGCTGGCTGTCCGTGTGATACGGGCGCACGCACCGGTGCAGGATCGGATCCGGCACGCAGACGCTCGGATGCCCGTTCCGCATGGGGATCCCGTCGGCGCCGGGGAAGGTCCCGAAGTAGTGATCGAAGGACCGGTTCTCCTGCACGATGAAGATGAGGTGCTTCAGGTGGGCCTGCGCCTGCTCGAGCTGGCTGAGCCTGCTCGAAGAAGGCCTCGACGCGCGGGCGGCGTCCCCCCCTCCGCCACTGCAGGCCGCCACCAGGGCCACGCTCGCCAACAGGATCGGGATCGTCCGCCTCATCGCCGTCCTCCCCCGCCGGGCGTCGGATCCAGGATCAGAGGCGGGATCGGATCCTGGTCGAAGTCGAACTCCTCCCGCAGGTCCCCGAGCAGCCCCACGTCCTCGCGAACGGTCGGCCGGGGATCGGGACGTCCATCGGTGCGTGGGTCGAGCCGCTGTCCGTCGAGGAACAGGTCCTCGATCAGCTTCAGGTACGCGTCGAAGCCGAGGGTCTGGTCGTCGATCGTCCCGCCCCTGGCCCACGGGCTGATGAGGATCCCCGGCACACGGATGCCGTACCCGTTCTCGTCGACGCGGGGCGGGGGGACGTGATCGTAGAAGCCGCCCCAGTCGTCCCAGGTGAGGAAGATCGCCGTCCGGTCCCACAGCGGGCTCCGCATGAGGGCGTTGACCACCCGCGTGACGTGGGCCTGCCCCCTCGACAGCGGCGCGCCGTTGCCCGGGTGCTCGCTGTCGAGGCCGCCGGGCATCACCCACGAGACCGCGGGGAGCGAGCCGTCCCGGGCGGCGTCGAAGAAGTCCTCGTGGGTCTGGATGCGGTCCTGGGTGTGCTGCTCGTGGACGGTGGTGAACGCGGGGAGGGGGTTCTGGGCCGGCGGCGTCTTCTGTGGGGCGCCGGCGTCGCAGAACGCGTCGGGGTTCAGGCACGTGTCGTCGCCCACGTAATACGCCCAGCTCACGCCGCCCCTCGTGAGCAGGTAGGTGATGTCCGTCCACCCGTAGATCGCCGGATGCAGGCCGTGCCGCTGACGGTCCACGACGCCGTCCTGCTCGAGGTCGGACCGGCAGCTCATCGGATCGCGCGGATCCTCGCACCGGGCCGCCCAGCCCGAGACGAGGAACAGGTGGGAGGGCAGCGTCCACGAGTCCGTCGGCGCGAAGAAGCGATCCTGCAGCACGAACGTCCTCGCGTAGGCCCAGTAGTTCGGGATCTCGTCGGCCGTGTGGTAGCCCATGACGTCCGGCTGCCCCTGCGGTCCGACGTCGTCGCGGCACGAGGGCTTGTCGCGGTGTTCGGCGCAGAAGTTGGGACCGTCGACCAGCGTCCGGACGAACCCGTCCATCCGACCCCCGTCGACGTCGCGCACCGAGTGCCGATGCCCGTGCGGGCCTCCCTCGCCGACCAGGGTTCGGTCGTGGTAGGGGCGGACGCAGTGGCCGAGGACCGGGTCCGGGACGCACACCGCCGGCCGGCCGCCACGCATGGGGATCCCGTCGGCGCCGGGGAACGTGCCGAAGTAATGGTCGAACGAGCGGTTCTCCTGGACCACGAACACCAGGTGCTCGATGTGCTCGAAGCCCTGGAGGCGGGCATCGCCCGAGGACGCGGCGTCCGGCGCCGGTCCGGACGACGCCGCGCACGCGGTCGCGATCGGTACGCAGGCGGCCGCGATGAGCGCGAGCCGCGAGCGGACAGGCATCGTCATCGGCGACCGAGCCTACCAACGGCCGCCCGGGTGGGCGCCCGCGTCGGGCATTGAGAGTATGTGGCACCCGCCCGAGCGTGAAGGAGCCCGCCGTGGAACCGCAGGGAGCATCGCCCGGCAAGACCCTCGTGACCCTGATCCCCGGGGACGGCATCGGCCCCGAGTGCGTGCGCTCGGCCCAGCGGATCGTCGAGGCGGCCGGGGCGAGGATCGAATGGGAGGAGCGGGAGGCGGGCGCGGAGGTCTTCAAGCGAGGGCTCCCCTCGGGCGTGCCGGAGGAGACGATCGAGTCGATCGAGCGCACGCGCGTCGTCCTCAAGGGCCCCCTCGAAACCCCGGTGGGCTTCGGCGAGAAGAGCGCCAACGTCACGCTCCGCAAGCTGTTCGAGACGTACGCCAACGTCCGGCCCGTGCGCGAGCTGCCCGGCGTCACGACGCCCTACACCGGGCGAGGGATCGACCTCGTCGTCGTCCGGGAGAACGTCGAGGACCTGTACGCCGGCATCGAGCACATGCAGACGCCAGGCGTGGCCCAGACGTTGAAGCTGATCAGCCGCAAGGGGTGCGAGAAGATCGTGCGCTTCGGGTTCGAGCTCGCCATCGCCGAGGGCCGCAGCACGGTGCACTGCGCCACCAAGGCCAACATCATGAAGTTCTCCGAGGGGATGCTGAAGCGCACGTTCGAGGAGATCGCGCCCGAGTACCCCGGCATCGAGGCGTGGCACATCATCGTCGACAACTGCGCCCACCAGCTCGTGAAGCGGCCGGAGCAGTTCGACGTGCTGATCACGACGAACATGAACGGCGACATCCTGTCGGACGAGTCGAGCGCCCTGGTCGGCGGGCTCGGCTACGCGCCGAGCGCCAACATCGGGACCGACGTCGCGATCTTCGAGGCCGTGCACGGCTCGGCGCCGAAGTACGCGGGCAAGGACGTCATCAACCCCACGGCGGTGATCCTGTCGGCGGTGCTGATGCTGCGGTACCTCGGCGAGTTCGAGGTCGCCGCCGACGTCGAGCACGCGATCCTGGTCACGCTCGAGCAGGGGGTCCTGACCGGCGACGTGATGGGCTACGACCGCGGCACGCCGACGTCGCGATACACGGACACGATCATCGAGAACCTCGGCAAGCGCTCGGAGCGGTGGGAGGTCCGCGACTACAAGCCGATCTCCGTCCCCCGCGTGAGCGCCCGGCCCGACTTCGTCCAGGCCGCCGCTCGCTCCGCCGTGGGCCTGGACGTCTTCGTCGAGTCCGCGCTCGGCCCCGACGAGCTGGGGGCGAGCCTTCGCGAGCTCACGGCGGGCGCCGACCTCGAGCTGCGGTCGGTCGCCAATCGCGGCCGGCAGGTCTACCCCCCCACCGGCGCCGCCGCCGACATGGTCGACCACTACGCCTGCCGGTTCCTGCTCGGCCGGCCCGCCGACGACCTGCCCGAGGAGGCCGTCCACGACCTCCTCGCCCGGATCTCGTCGCGGCACCGGTGGATGCATCTGGAGAAGCTGCAGGAGTTCGACGGCGCGCCGGGCTTCACCCGGGCCCAGGGGGAGAACTGACGTCCTCGGCGGGCGTTCGGGCGGTGCCGAGGCGTGGGAGAAGTACCGGATTGACCGGGCACGGGCTCCGGTGGAGCATGGCCGCCCCGAGACGATCTCCGACGGAAAGGAACCCTTCCGCATGCGCAACCCACACCGCGCGTCCGCGCTGGTCGCGGCCGTCGCGATCGCGGGCGGCCTGACCTCGCTCGGCCCGCTCTCGCTCGCGGCCCCCAGCGACGCCGGCTCGATCGTCTTCACCACGTTTCGCGACGGGAACGCCGAGATCTACGTGATGGCCGCGGACGGCACGGGCGCGGTCAACCTCACACGGAACGCCGCGGCGGATACCCAGGCTGCGGTCTCCCCCGACGGGTCTCGCATCGCGTTCGTGTCGGATCGGGACGCGGGCGACCAGGAGATCTACGTCATGAACGCCGACGGCACGCACGTCGCCCGCCTGACCGAGTCGCCGGGCGCGGACCTCGCCCCGGCATGGTCGCCCGACGGCACGATGATCGCCTTCCAGACCGAGCGGGACGGCAACTTCGAGATCTACGTGATGGCCGCGGACGGGACCGACCCCGTGAACCTGACGAACCTCCCCGGCGCCGACACCACGCCTGAGTGGCGCCCCGACGGCCTGCGGATCGCCTTCGGCTCCGACCGCGACGGCGACGCCGAGATCTGGGACATGGTCCCGGACGGGACCGGGCCGGTCAACCTCACCAACAACCCGTCGCGGGAGGCGAATCCCAGCTACGCCCCCGACGGCACGGCGATCGTCTTCGACACGAACCGCGACGCCGGGAATCTTCGAGATCTACGTCATGGGCGCGGACGGGACCTCGCCGACCCGACTGTCGAACGACGAGGCCGCCGACACGGACCCCTCGTTCTCGCCGGACGGGACCGCGATCGCCTTCCAGACGGATCGGGACGACAGCCTCGAGATCTACACGATGGCCGCCGACGGGACCGATCCCACCCGGCTCACGACGACCAAGGAGAACGACGTCCAGCCCGATTGGAGCGACGTGAGCGGCGCGTCGCCCCCGGGAGGTGGGGGGTGCACCATCCGCGGGACCTCCTCCGGCGAGACGCTCCGCGGGACGACCGGCGACGACGTGATCTGCGGCCTAGGGGGCGACGACCGGCTCGTGGGACTGGGCGGGAACGACACCCTGAAGGGCGGGGGCGGCGGCGACACGCTGATCGGGGGACCCGGGGTCGACACCTTCCTGGCCGGCGGGGGGGACGACGTGGTGCGAGCGCAGGACTCCACGGACGAGGACGTGGACGCCGGCCGGGGCGACGATGTGTGCCGGATCGACGCACGGGACACCGCGGAGGGGTGCGAGCGGGTGATCCGCCCTCCGAAGAACTGACGCCGAAGCCGGAGGAGCCGCTCGCGAGGAGGCTCGATACCCTGGGTCGGTGACGAACTCCGACGGGCTCCTCGACGCCGCGACGACGCTCGAGCTGGCCGACTGGCGCCGCAGGATCGCCGAGCTCTACGCGGAGGTACGCGGCGCCCGGGACCCCCGAACCGCCTACGAGCGGTGGCGATCGGTGCGCGAGGAGCTCTTCCGCACCCACGCGGCGTCCCCGATCCCCCCGGGGGACCGCGCCGCGTACGAGGGCATCCCCTGCTTCCCGCACGACCCCTCCGCTCGCGTGCTCGGCAGGATCGAGCCGGCGACACCGGAGCGCTTCGACATCGCGGACAGCGGTGACGGCTCGTTCGCGTTCCGGCGGGTGGGCCGTGTCCGGTTCGAGCTCCACGGCCGCGAGTCCGCACTCGACCTGTTCTGGATGGAGGGGTACGCGGGCGGGTTCTTCCTCCCGTTCCTCGACGCCACGAGCGGGGACGAGACCTACGGCGGGGGCCGGTACCTGCTGGACACGGTGAAGGGCGCCGACCACGGGGTCGAGGGTGACGCCCTCGTCCTGGACTTCAACCTGGCCTATCCCCCGTCCTGCTCGTACGACCCGCGCTGGGTGTGCCCCCTGGCGCCCCCGGGCAGCCGGCTGTCCGTGCCGGTCCGCGCCGGCGAGCGCTCGCCGCGATCGGCTCGGCTCACATGAGCGTGGCCTGGACGCCTCCGTCGTAGACGAGTCTCCCGTCCTCGAGCCGAGCCTGCGGATGGAGCTCGTGCTCCTCGATCCGGCCGTCGACCAGGTGGCGAACCCGACCTCCGCCGGCCACGATGGCATCCGCGATCATGCGCCGGTGGCACCGGCGCCAGTCGGCCTCGGCGCAGAGGAAGGCCGTCGGGAGTTCCCTCCCCCACGACAGGAGCCGGGCGAGGCCCTCCCGGAACACGCTCGTCTCCATGTGGTCGGCGTAGCCGCGGAAGGCGTCGACCCGCAGGGCCGTGTGCCGGGAGCCGATCTTCGGCCTGCGGAACCCGCCGAGCTCGGTGCCGACCCAGCGGTACTCGATGCCGTCACGTTCCGCCGATCGGCGCAGCGCCTCGGCCGCGAACTGAGGGTTCCGGCGCGATCCCGGCGCCACCCGCACGTCGACGAGCCGGCGCACGCCGGCGCAGTTCAGGGTCGACAGCAACGAACCGATCGCCTGCGTGCCGTGTCCCACGCTGAACAGCACGAAAGACGTCCGTTCGGCGACCGTCGATGGGTTGGGCTCCACGCCGGTTCGGTATCCTTCCTCCCGCTCGGCCCAGGCCGGGTCTCGGTCCCATCGTCTAGTGGCCTAGGACACCACCCTCTCAAGGTGGAGACACGGGTTCGAACCCCGTTGGGACTACCATCGAGCCTTTGTGTGAACCGAGGAGCGACTCCAACGGCTCCGCGTACGTGGAGTCCGCGACCACGCCGTCTCGAACACGGATCGTCTGGAAGAATGCTCGGTTCCACATCCTGCGGACGTCGGGCTTGGCTTTCCGATAGCTGGCCGCGCAGTCCTCTGCCAGATCGAGCGCGAGGTCGATGATCTGCTTCGCCTGCGCCAGCTTCTCTCCGTCCGTCGCAAGCTGTGACTCGGCGTCGGCCACCTCGGCGTTGATCCGGGCCTGCTCGCGCTTGAGGGTCGCGACGTCGATCGCGTCGGCGTAATAGGCGCGCAGCAGCTTATCGCGCTCGTTGGCGAGTTGGCGCAGGCGCCGTGACAAGAACTCTGCGACCTCCGCTCGGTGCCACTCGCGCTCGGCGACCTCGACTTGGAGGACCTGCTCCAGCCGGCGCCTGAGGTCCGCAGAGACCCGGACGCCCTCGTAGAGACCCTCGACCTCTCGTTCGAGCTCGGCGACCGGGACGTAGCGGTCCTGCGAGCACCGTGTCCGCCGCGTGTTCCGCCCGATGCAGCGGAAGTAGCCGAAGCGGCGCTTGGCGAGCGCGTAGTAGAGCTTCGAGTCGCACTCGGCGCAGACCAGCGTGCCCTTCAGGTAGTGGTCGTGCTTCCAGCCCCGGTCCCCGCCGGTTGAGTGCGCGTCAAGGACGCTCTGCACCCGATCGAAGACCTCGCGGGAGATCAGCGGCTGGTGGATGCCCTCGTGCTCGGCACCCTTCCACCGGACGACGCTGGCGTACACGGGGCTTCGGAGCATCCGATGGATCGCGCTGGTGCCAGGCGGGTTGCCAAGGCGGTTCCTGAGACCCTTCTCCGCGAGGGCCTCTGTGAGGGCCGCGACGGACAGCGAGCCGGTCGCGTACCGCTCGAATGCCCACACGACGATGGGAGCCTGCTGATCCGGCTCGAGCACGGACTCGCCGCCGCGCCGGCCGCCGTCGCGACGGACGTTCCGGTACCCGAAGGGCGCCCGGACCGGCCAGCCCCCTTGGGCCGCCTTCTGGTCCATCCCCTTGCGGATCTCCTGGCCAAGGTTGGCCGAGTAGAACTCGGCGATCGAGGCGAGGATCCCCTCCACCAGCTTGCCGGAGGCCGAGTCCTCGAGCGTCTCGGTGACCGAGTGCAGCTGCACACCGGCCTTGCGAAGCGCGGCCCGGACCGCCGCGTGGTCCTCCAGGTTCCGAGCCAGCCGGTCGAGCTTGTGGACTACGAGGGAGCCGATGCTCGGATCCTCGGCAAGCCGGCGAAGCATCGCCTGGAGCTGCGGCCGGTCGGCGGTGCGCGCAGACTCGCCTCGGTCGACGTACTCATCGGCGAACCCCCAGCCCTTGTCCGCGATGAACCTGCGGCAGGCCTGGGCCTGGGCAGGGATCGAGTAGCCCTCCTCGGCCTGCTCCTTGGTCGAGACCCGGAGGTAGATGACCGCCTTCACGGCGCCTCCTCCCCCATCAGCTGCTCTGCCAGCGCGAGCAGCGCCCTAGCGAGAGGCCCGAGGTTAGCATCGACCTCTGCCGCATCGGCTTCCGCAATGGCGTCGAGACCGTCCCGCCGCGGCTCGCGTTCCCCGTCCGCAGGGTCGTCGCCCCTCCCGCGCCGGTGGCGGAGCTCGGCATCTGTTGGCGCGTCCTCGCGCCGCGGCCTCAAGGGGCATGTCGGGGCGGCAGGGCGCGGAATCGAGGCGTGGCCGATGCCGGGGAGATGCGGCGTCGATGGCTGGGATCGGCGTCGGTGAAGTACCGACCCAGGCATCGGGTGGTCCGGTAGAGGTCACGGGATCGGGCCGGCAGTTCGGTCAAGGCGAGTCGCTCTCCGTCGGTCGGCACGTGCTTCCACACTGCCCCGAGCACGCCGAGCTCAGTGAGGACGTCCTCGCTCGCCACGTACAGCGGGAACGAGGTCGCGAGCGGGCCCGAGATGTGCAGGCTCCCGGTGGCATGGCGAAGCGCGGATCCGACCTCCCCCTCGCGCACCCCCTCCGGAACGGTGATGAGGAGGTTCGGGAACCCAAGGAACTCCTGCTCCTTCGTCCACCCTGCCGCGAGCCGGAGGTAGCCCTCGAGCTTCCGAGAGAGCGCGCCGAACGCCTCGGTCCCCCGGTCGTACTCCACGTAGAACTCGCACGCGCCGCCGGGATGCAGGTACCGCCCGAACCCGTCGGGCTTGACGTCGCCGGCCCGGGTCCGGACCCAGTGCTCGGGTCGCCAGGTGTGGAGGCAGTGGCCCTCGTGGGCCCTGGAGGCCTCGGCGAGCGCGCAGAAGAACGCGTTGACCCCGAGGCGGTGGGCAAGCAGCAGGTTCGTCCGGTAGCTGTGATCGGGGACCCAGGGCAGTTCGGAGGCGCGGACGCCCTTCGCGTCGGCGACCTCGGCGAGGCCTGGCTTCGTGAGGTACCAGCAGGCGGGCGGCCTCCCCTCCCCGAAACCCCTCCCCACCGAGAAGGATGAGATGAGATCAAGATCTCTCAGTTCCTTGAGCCGGTGCTGGGCTCTCCTGAGCGATGCGAAGAAGAGGCTCTTGATCTGGTGGGTGGTGAGGACCTTGTGCTCGAGCAGGCTGAGGAAGATGGCGTGGTCTCGTTCATCGAGCGAGACCAGGCGGTGAAGGTCGTTTCGTTCTGCTCGAACCATGTTCTGGGCACAGCTCCCCCCTCCTTCGGTGGGTGGCCTTCGGCCAAACAACCCCGTGACCTGCGGTTTCGCGATCTGACGCCCTGTGCTCTCACGCCGCCCACGCGCCGTCGGTGCTCGCAGCACCCGGCTCCCAGGGACGGTCGCGAGCTCGCGCCAGGGCGCGCGGCCGCAACTGCCGCCTCCCGAGGATGTTCAGTTCGTGCCTTCCCTCACCTCCTCTGTCCGCCGCTCAGGCATGGGTGGCAGCCTTCGGCCGGGACCTGCTCCCGCCGAGCCGTCCGCGTTCGTGCCGCCTCACCCTCGCGCTGCCTCTGCCGGGCGCTCGGTCTTCGTCCGCCTCGAGCCTCCGGTCGTGCGCCTTGCCTCCCTCATCTCCGAGCTCGCCTCCCATGAGGTGCCCGGGTTCGGGGCTGCGGCGCTCCCGTCGGTTCTTGGCCTCGAAGCCCTTGCGTCCGCCCTTGGCGATCGCGAGGGACGGCGGCGTCTTCGCATCCGGCCCGGCGGTGGCGATCCTTGCCTCCGCCGCCACGGCAACCCTGCTGGCGAACCAATCGCCGAGACGTGGCCATCTCCACCCCTACAAATGCACGGAAGGGGCCGGAACCTTGACACCGAGGAGGGGGGAGAAATTGGGGAGTTTTCGAGGAGTGCAGGTCAGGAGGGGTGGAGACCGAAGAGGGACAGCTGTCCGGGCGCAGCGTGTGCGAACCGGACAGATCTGTGACGAAACGTTCCGAAGACATGTGGAACGTTCCGGACACATGCGTGACACCGCCTGAGTGAGGCCGCAGCCTCCGCCCTCGGCAGGCTCGAGCGCTTTCACCGCACGCTGAAGGAGTGGCTCGCTGACGAGGGACCGGCCGAGGACCTGGCGCACCTGCAGGAGCTGCTCGATGGCTTCCGCCACCACTACAACACCGAGCGACCGCACCAGGGCGTCGGCGACCTCACCCCGTCCGAGCGCTTCGGCGGCAAGACGCTCCCGGAGCGACCGAAGCCCGCGCCTCCGCCTCCGCCCGAGACGCTGGAGGAACCCTCCTACCCCGAGCGGGCGATCCTGCGCACGGTCTCTCCTCGCGGCACACGATCGGCTGGCAACGTCACCAGGTCCAGGTGGGAGCGCGCTGGATAGGCGCCACCGTCCGGGTCGTTCCCGTCGGTCGGCTGATCCACGTCTACTGGGGAGAGAAGCTGATCCGGCTGCTCGCCCCGGACCCGAACGTCTACTACATCGGAATCAAGCCGAGAAAGGAGCTACCCGCCACGACCGCTGTCACGTAGGTTCCCGGTACGCGGTGTCACGCATCTCCCCGGAACAAACATCGGTCAGTCGCGGCGCGGCGCGGATCCGAACACGCTTCGTGTTCTGCGACAGAGGGTTTCCGATTCCTCCCCTCGGCGCTCGGCGGCGACAGGACCTGGGGGGAGACTCGGTGGGGACTCCCCGATTCCTCGGCCCGTTCGAGCCCCGTCCTCGCGGACCCCGCCGCTTCTTGCCCCTTGCCTATTTGGGTTGGCGCCCGGCCATCGGTTCCATGTCCTGCCGAGTCCATCGGCGATCCCCTGCAGGCTTCAGCCGGCGTTGACAAGACGGTTCGGCGGCGCCGAAGTCGCATGCGGCTGTTCCCACTGAGGTCCCGCCGAGTCCCTCGAGGCGGGGGGGCGCGGTTGCAGGCGCGGAGTTCCCACGCGCCTATCAGCGGCCAGTCGCTAGGTGCCGGGAGAGTCCGACCTCGTGGAGTTCGATGCACTGGTCCGGCTCGGTGGCTGAGGCAAGAGGGACTGCGCGGGCCCATTCCGCGGCCCTGCCAGGGGGCGCGACGAGCTTCGCGTGTTGGGCCGCTGTAGTCTAAGCGCCCCAGGGCGCCGGCCTAGGTCTTTCGGTCCATTCGGCCGTGGGGCATCCGAGTCGGGGGAGGCAACATGGTCCGGACGACCCGGGTCTCATCCAAGAGGCAGAGGGTCTGCCCCAGGTTTGGTTGACTCGCGGGGTTGACGGCTTTCAGGCCGCATAGGCGACCTCGTGCACGGCTTCGAACTCGATCGGGGTGAGCTTGCCGAGGGCCCGCTGACGGCGCCGGCGGTGGTAGGTGCGTTCGATCCAAGTGACGATCGCCAGGCGGAGCTCGTCTCTGGTCTGCCAGCGCCCCCGGTCCAGGACGTTCCTCTGCAGCAGGGCGAAGAACGACTCCATGGCGGCGTTGTCGGCGCAGGTCCCGGTGCGACCCATCGACCCGATGAGGCCGTGGTTCCTCAGCAGACGCACGAACTTCCCGGAGCGGAACTGACTGCCGCGGTCCGAGTGGACCAGCGTGCCGGCAGGGCTCCGCAGGCCGATCGCGCCTCGGAGCGCGGCCACGGCCAGAGAAGCCTTCATCCGGTGGTCCATCGAGTAGCCGACGATGCGACCGGAGAAGGCGTCCTTGATCGCACAGAGGTAGAGCTTGCCCTCCGCCGTCGGGTGCTCGGTGATGTCGGTGAACCACAGCTCGTTCGGCCTGCGGGCACCGAACGCACGGCGGACCAGGTCGTCGTGCACCGGCTCTCCGGGCCTGGGCCTTCGTCCCTTCTTGCGGGCGAGCACCGAGAAGATGCCGTGCGCGCTGCACAGACGGTGCACCCGGTTCTCGCTGGCGGTGATGCCGCGCTCGGCGACGAGCTCGTCGGTGATGAACCGGTAGCCGAAGGCCGGATCATCGGCGTGGATCTGCAGGGCGGCGTCGACCAGGTGGGCGTCGGACCAGTCCCTGGTGCTGACCGGGTTCGCCTTCCACTTGTGATAGGCCTGCGGCGAGAAGCCGAGCACCCGGCAGGTCACCGTGACGGGGATCCCGTCTGCGGCAAGCTCGCGGACCAGCGGGTACATCATTTTGGGTTGACGCCCTGCCCGAGGTAGACGGCGGCCCGGCGGAGCACCTCGTTCTCCTGCTCGAGCAGCCGGTTGCGCTTTCGCAGCTCGCGGATCTCCGCCTCCTCGGCGAGCGTCAGGCCCTCGCGCATGCCGTCCTCGATCTCGGCGCGCTTCACCCAGCGATGCAGACAGGACTCGGAGATCCCGAAGTCCTTCGCGATCTGGCTCATCGGAGCCTCTTTGCGCCGGGCCACGGCGACGACGTCACGGCGGAACTCAAGGGGGAACGCCTGGGGCATCTGCTGCCTCCTTCCGGTGAGGGTCATCCTCACACGTCAGGAGTCAACCAAAGGCTGGGCAGACCCAGATGTAATAGGTTGAGGGGGAAGGAAAGATGAGACGTGGTCTGCACCGCTTTGCGTTTGTCATTACGGCCGGGCTCGTTGTGCTGTTGACGGCGTTGCCGGCCGGAACAGCCTGGGCGTCAAGTCCAGACAATCATTGCAGCTACGCTTTTGGGATGTCTTCCCAAAAGCTCACTTGCTATGGAGTTCAGAAGGATATCACTGCTTATGGACAGGACATACAGTTGACCTTCGCGGGCCACACCGTATGGCTGGAGGGACACACTAACAACCTGGTCGAGATTTACGATGGGCCCAAGACGCAGGCTAACGACGTGGTGAACCGCCCTGGGTTCCGTAGAGACCTTCAGGCTTGGATTCGCTCCTCGATCTCCGAAGCGTAGAACACCTCCTCGAACTCCGCCGGCGGGACGTGGCCGATCTCTCCGTGCAGCCTTCGGAAGTTGAACCAGTCGATGTACTCAAGCGTGGCGATCTCGACCTGATCGGGGCTCGGCCAGGGCCCACGGCGGCGGATCAGCTCGGTCTTGTAGAGCCCGATCGCCGACTCGGCCATGGCGTTGTCGAAGGAGTCGCCCACGGAGCCGACCGAGGGGACGATGCCGTGCTCTGCCAGGCGCTCGGAGTAGGCCACCGATACGTATTGACCTCCGGCGTCGGAGTGATGAACGAGACCCTCGACGGAGACCCCTCGACGCCACACCGCCATCTCGAGCGCCTCGGTGGCGAGTGAGGTCCGAAGGTGCGTGGCGATCGACCAGCCGACGATCATGCGGGAGAAGACGTCCTGCACGAACGCCACGTAGCAGAACCCGGACCAGGTACGGACGTAGGTGATGTCCGCGAGCCACAGCGCGTTGGGCCGAGCTGCCGTGAAGTCCCGCTCCACGAGATCCGGCGGTCGGGCTGCCTTCTCGTCGCGACGGGTGGTGAACGTCTTCTTCCCTCGCCGGACTCCGTGCAGGCCAGCCTGGCGCATCAGGCGGGCCACCCGGTCGCGCCCGATCGCGATGCCTTCGCGGTGCAGCTGGTGCCACACCTTCCTGGCGCCGTAGACCGAGTAGTTGGCCTTGAAGACCCGTTCGATCTCCTCGTGCAGCCAGGCGTCGGTGATCGCTCTCGCCGACGGGGGACGGCTTCTGCGGGTGTAGTAGGTCGACGGCGATGCCCCCAGGGTCCGGCACAGGAGCTCGACCTCGAAACGATCCCGCCTGGTCTCGATGAAGCGGGTCATCTCCGGGGCCGATCGAGCTCCTGGGCGAAAAACACGCTCGCCTCCTTCAGGATCTGGTTGGCGCGGCGGAGCTCGCGGTTCTCCTTCTCGAGCTCGGCGATCCGGGCACGCTCGTCGGTGCTGAGGCCTGGTCGCGTCCCGTTGTCGATCTCGGCCTGGCGGACCCAGTTGCGGAGCGTCTCCGGGCCGATGTCGAGCTTGCGGGCGATCCGCGTGACGACGCCGTGACGCTCACCGCTTTGCTGCATCGTGGTGAGGACGAGTGAGACCGCTCGGTCCCTCACCTCGGGCGGGTACCGCCTGGACGACGGGTGCTTCTGCTGGGCCATGGATCCTCCTCCGTTTCCAAGGTTCGGAGTCTCCATCAAACCCAGGGCGGTTCATGGTCTGCGACATTCCGCTCTGGGGGGGTGCGTGCAAGTACGTCTATCACTAGACGGCGACGGCGAGGGGGGCAGCGTCCGACGCTGCCCCCCTCGCTCGATGTCCTCCCACCACTCGGGCGCATCGACCAGGTCCAGGACTCGGAGCCGGTCATCCATCGCTCTCCCAGGTGGTCTGCGAAGCCGCTTGCGTCCTCGGCTCAGGTCAGACGTGACTGCTGAGGTACCAACCGCTCAGGTGCCACGCGAGAACAGCCACGTACGCGACCACAGTCCAGACGAGCAGTCTCGGCCGGATTCTGTAGAGGATCCAGCCGAATAGAGCCACCATCACGAGCTTCAACGGCCATCCGAGCAACCGCGCGAATGGGTTCGCCTCGACGGCCTGCTCGCTCCCGAGCGCGAATCGCGTCAGAAGAACGTCTGCTACGTTCAACGCGTTCAATAGGATAAGGCAGAGGAGGGGTCCCTCAGAGAGTTCGTCCAATCGCCTCGAAAGCGGCCCCCATGCACAACCCAGGAGCGCCGCACCCGCCAAGACGGTCGAGGTCTTGACGAAGACCACCAGATTGCTCGAGGCCCATGGCCACTCGTAGGAGAAGGCGGTCTTCCCGGCCCAGAGTAGGGGGATGACGAAAAGGGCCCATCGCCAGTTCCGGCGCCAGCCGAGGAGCGCGCCAAAGATCGCGATCGGCACCAGGCCCGGGACAGCCGAAAGAGGAGTAGACGAGGGGACCACAGACATCTGGTCCGAGATCACCAGCCAGAGCACGAGCACGATGAAGACCGTGCCAACGCCAACCGCGAAACGGGATCCGGTTTGGGAATGCGCGGTCTCTGAGCCGCCCTTGCGCCGCACAATGCCCGCGGTCATCACTGCTGGAACGAGCACCAACGAGTAATCCAAGAGGACCCCTGCCGAGGGAAGCAGGACCCAGGCCCAGCTGCCGTGCGACGTTGCGGGGCCGAATGGCAGGAATCCCGCGCCCAGAGGCTGCGGCAGCGGCATGTCCACCCTAGCGAACGGCTGAGTCGCGGAGGCAATGAACCAAGCTGCTGCGGGCAACCAGAATGTTCTGAGTCGGCCTCTCGCCGCCAACACCACACCAGCCAGAACGACTGCGAGAAAGCTCGCCAGCGAGGAAGCGAGATCTGGGACCGGCGAACCCACTGCCATCGAGGCATAGCTCCGTCCAGCAGTCTTGTCGAAGTAGTGCCACTCAAGAGCGCGAAAGTGGGCAACCGCAGCGATGTGAACAACAAGGAATACCGCCATTGCTCCACCGAGCAAGAAGAGCCCGACCACCAATGCACTCCGTTGGCTCGCATGTAACGGGTCCCTTTGACCGACCCCGCTCGGGCGGACCCGCTCCCTAGGGGCGTCAACGGCTGTATCCATGCTGGTCACATCGGCATGAGAGCCTGGATGCTGAACAGGTGAACATGGTCCGGTCCCGGCGGTTCCCCACCTGTTCCGGCCCGGGACGGGAGCGCCTCACCGAGGGGGCCTCGATCACTCAGGACTGTCATCTTCGGCGAGCTGCCCTACCTTGCCACCTGCTCTTCTGCCACAAGGCCGGAAGAACTGGACAACGAGCGCGGGCGGACTGCGGGCACGGGCTTTGTCTGCCCCGCATCCGCTGACGTCTTAGACGACAGCCGCGTGGCGAAGCGCCTCCAGGACTGGCAGGCGGTTCACACATCGTCCAGCCAGGTCTACGAGCGCAAACGCCCAGGTCACGGGCTGAGTTCGTGACTGTGTCGGCCGCGAACACGCCACTCGTGCCCCCGTGAATATCCTGTGGCAGGTCACAGCTCGGGCTCGGCGCTATCGCTTGGGTCATGCCGAAGCATTCCTCAGATCCCATCACGTGCAGGAATGCGTGGTGAGGGAGCAGTGTCTTCACCTGCTTGGAGTGGGGACACGCCGACCTGTTCATCCCGCCTTGAATCAACCGGCGCCCATCGCCACGATCGACGTCGGCGCCGGAGACGGGTTCTAGGAGGTGCGGGCGGGCTCAGGCGCGGGCGAGCGGAGTCTTCCTCGACCGCCGAAGAGCCCGATCCCTGGTGAGAAGTGGCACGTCGTGAACGATGCTGGTCGCGGCGATGAGCTCGTCCGCTGGGTCCCCCCGGACATCCAGGCGGGTGCTCGTCTTGGCGATCTCGGTAGTGATCGGCCACAGGTGGATCCTCGTCAGGGTTCTCACCACCTGCCGATCGTCGAGGTCGACCTCGATCCGTCCGAGCTGAGCGAGCTTGGCGATCTCCCACAACACGATCGCGGAGATGGACCAGGGGTGGCTGCGAAGCAGCTTGCTCTCCCCGGGGGTGAGGGCTCCCGTCACCGCGTAGAGCAGGACGTGGGTGTCAAGATTCAGCATGCCAGCGGACGCCGGTCGAGATGATGTCGCCCTTGATCTCGAGCTTGTCTTTGAGCGCGCCGATCAGCTCGGCGGACTCGGCCCTGATCGGGACCAGCTTGGCCACGGGTTTCCCGCGCTTCGTGATCACGATCCCCTCGTCATCGACCTCGTCGAGGATCGCCAGGCACTGCTCCTTGAACTTCGCGGCAGGCATCTGCTTCATGGACAGACCATAGCACTAGTCATCCCAGATGACCAGATTGCTCTTCGGATGGCTTCACCGGATGATACGCGTTCACCACCCGGTCGTGACATCGACCGGTGCGGAGCCGGTGGTCACGCCCTAAGGACCGCCTCCTATGCGATAGCGCACGTGGATGACTCCGTTGCCGAAACGGTGCGTCTCGAGAAGTTCGAGATCTCGTCGTAGGGCGGCTCGGAATGCCGGCTTTCCGCCGCCGACGATCACCGGGTTGAGGAACAGGTGACATTCGTCGACGAGATCGCCTTCGAGCGCAACCCCCGCAAGCTCGGCGCCGCCGATGAAGATGTCGTGCTCCGATTCCCGTGTGAGCTTCCGGATCGCCTCGACCTCGAAGTCCCGCTCGACATGGGTGTTGCCTGTCGTAACGTCTGTCAGCGTTCGTGAGAAGACGATCTTCTGGGCCTGCTGCCAGACCCGAGCGAACTCGCGGCGTTCGGCTGGGTAGCCCTCCACGGGCCCGTCCCAGTACGCCATCATCTCGTAGAGACGCCGCCCGTAGAGATGGATTCCGACCGGACGCAGCAACTCGGTGATGAACTCGAACTGGACCTGATCGGGATCGGTCCAATCGAAGGCACCACGCGCGTCCTCGATGTAGCCGTCGAGCGATGTGTTGGTGATGTAGATCAACTTCGACATACGAGAGCCGACTAGGGCGCGTCGGCCGCCCGCTGGAGCTCGGCGACATCGATCTTGCCCATCTTGAGCATCGCCTCCATGGCCCGGCGGGCACGCTCCTGGTCGGGATCTCCGAGCAGCTCGTTCAGCTGGCGCGGCACGATCTGCCACGATAGCCCGAATCGATCCTTGAGCCATCCGCACGGGCCCGGCTCGCCTCCGTCCGCCGTGAGCGCATCCCACAGCCTGTCGACCTCAGCCTGGTCTTCGCACTCGATGACGAACGAGACCGCCTCGTTGAAGGTGAAGTCCGACCCGCCGTTCAGGCCCTGGAAGTGCTGGCCACCCAGCGTGAAGTCGACCGTCAGGACCATCCCGGCCGGCCCGCTGGGCGTGTCGGCGGGGGAGCGCCAGACCTTGTCGACGCTGCTGTCCGGCAGCAGGCTCGTGTAGAGCTTGGCCGCCTCCTCGGCCTTGCCGTCGAACCACAGGCACGGAAAGGGGTTGCGCATCTTCTCCTCCTGTCAGAGCGCCGCCGCGGGATCACCTCATCACAGGGTAGGACGACACAGGCACACCGAACTCATCGACGACAGGAGGCTGTCGACGGTCCGTGACGCGTCACTCCCCGAGCCGCCGGGCGGTCGCCACGACCGTGTGGGCCCGACCCAGGATGACCCTCGACGGTCGGCGCGGTGGGCGCAGGAAACGGTGATCGACAAGCGAGGCGTCAGTCGCGATGAGCCCACGCGGGGGGCGGGTCGGGGAGCGCGAGCACGACCTCGACCGGCTGCGGGGGGTCGGGCAGCACGACGACCGCCCTGGGGACGTCCTCAGACACGGGCTCGGAGCGTACGTGTGCGGCGTCGGCCCTGCGGACGGCGCGTGACGCCAGAGGGACCGTGGCCGCGACCGTCACCACCACCGCCGAGGCGATCAGTGTCTCGCGCACGCCGATGAGCTCGGCGATGCGACCCGCCAGCACCAGGCCGATCGAGCTGAGCACGGTGGTCACCAGCCAGTCGTACGAGGCGACCCGGGCCATCACCGCCGGCGGGATCCACGACTGGAGCACGACCTCGTAGACCGTGGCCGCGTACGTCATCGCGATCCCGGCCGCGAGCATGGCGAGGGCGAGGACCGCGATCGGGGCTGGCACGGCGAGCAGGGCGATCCCCGGGACCGTGACCAGCGCGACGGCGAAGATGGCGCGGAGCTGTCGCCGGGCGGGGACCCGCAGGGCGACGATCCCCCCCAGCACGCTCCCCAGACCGAACGCGCTGATGACCAGCCCCCAGGAATCCGCTCCGCCGAGCGACCGGAGCGCGACCTCGGGACCGAGCACTGCCAGGGTGCCGAGGATCGCCATCAGCGAGACGCCGGAGGCGAGCATGATCATGAGCAGCCACGGTCTGACCACGAGCTCGCGGAACCCGACCCGCAGGTCGTGCAACATCCGCTGCTCGGGGTCCCGCTCGTCCGCGGGTCGCTCTCGGGTCGTGACCAGCACCAGGAACGCCGCGCTGAGCACGAAGCTCGCCGCATCCACCGCGAGCGCCACGCCGGGGCTGATCCAGACGATCAGCAGCCCCGCGATCGCCGGTCCGACGGTGGTGGCCAGGCCCCGACTGATCGACAGCTGCGCGTTCGCCGGCTGGAGCTCCTCGGACGGGACCACCTCGGCGATCAGCCCGGTCGACGCGGGATCGAAGAACGCCGAGGCGGCCCCGTGCAGCGCCTGCAGCCCGATCAGCAACGGCAGGCCGGCGTGATCCGTGATGATCAGGGTCGCCAGGCTCGCCTGGCAGACGGCGCGCAGGAGATCCGCGGCCACCATCACCCTCGATCGGCGCAGACGATCCGCGATCACGCCCCCGAACAGCAGGAAGACGCCTCTGGCGGCGGTCTCGGCCGCGACGATGAGGCCGACGTCCCCGAGGCTGCCCCCCAACGCGAGCACCGCGAACGGGAGGGCCACGAAGGCGAAGCGGTCCCCGACCACGGAGATCGTCGCCGCGAAGTAGACCAGGCGGAAGTCGCGACGGCGGAGAGGGCCGGGCGCGTCCGAGCGCAGCTTCACGCCGGCCCCACGTCGCTGCGCCACGGCACGCCGATCACGACCGGATTGTGCCATCGACGTCGCCCGGTCTGAAGTCGTCCACCCGGGCGCCGCCGACTCGGCCGATGGCCGCGGCGACGGGGCCCCCCGCGCACCACACCAGCCCGTCGGGCGATCACCCTACTCCGGCCGCGACGAGCAGAGCGTACGTTCGAAGCTCGCCAATTCCGACTGGTGGTTCGGGCTCACCTCCCCCAGCCCGGGCCGGCCTTCGAGCCGAACGCGAGCCGCCACGGAGACCGGCTCTGACCAGCAAGTCCTGCGCGAATCGGGTCGTTCGTCCCCACTCGCCGCCCCGGCCCCGGGCCACACTCGTCGGTATGGACGTCTCGAATCTCGCTGAACAGTCGAGCGAGGGATCCCCGGCTCCGGCCGTGGCGTTCGGCGCCCTGGGCGACCCCGCGCGGCTCGCCGTCCTGCGCGCCCTCCAGGGCGGGACCACCTGCGTGTGCGAGCTCGCCCCGAGGCTCGAGATGGCCCCGAACCTCCTCTCCTACCACCTGCGGATCCTGCGGGAGGCCGGGCTCGTCGAGGGATCCCGGCGCGGCCGGCGGATCGAGTACCGGGTCCGTCCCGTGGCGCTGCGGGAGCTTGCGGTCGAGCTCGTGCGGCTCGCCGTGGGCGGTGACGACCACGAGCGCTGAGGTCTCGACCCGGGCACGCCCAACACGCGAGGGATCGCGCGCGTGGATGCCGGTGGCCGTCGCGGCCCTGGTGTGGCTCTCGCTCTACCGGGCGAACGGGCCGTTCTGGAGCTGGCTCCTGTTCCGAACGATCGGCCTCGACCAGCAGAGCCGGCTCGGGGAGACGATCCGGTTCTTCGTCTTCGACACCGCGAAGATCCTGCTGCTGCTGTCCGGGATCATCTTCGTCGTCACGGTCCTGCGCTCCTTCCTCAGCGTCGAGCGGACCCGCCGCCTCCTCGGCGGACGCCGTGAGGGCATCGCCAACGTCGCGGCCGCGATGCTCGGGGTCGCGACCCCGTTCTGCTCGTGCAGCGCGGTGCCCGCGTTCATCGGATTCGTCTCGGCCGGCGTGCCGCTCGGCGTGACGCTCTCGTTCCTGATCGCGAGCCCCCTCGTGAACGAGGTCGCCGTCGTGCTCCTGTTCGGGATGTTCGGGTGGCGGATCGCGCTCCTGTACGTCTCGGCCGGGCTCGTGATCGCGATCGCGGCAGGGTTCGTGCTCGGCAGGCTCGGGCTCGAGAGGTGGGTCGAGCCGTTCGTCTACGAGGTGCCCGCCGGCGCGGCGCCCGGTGACCCTCGCCTCGGGTGGGGCGACCGGTTCGCGCTCGGCACGGAGGAGATGGGCAGGATCGTTCGCAAGGTCCTGCCGTACCTCCTCGTCGGTATCGCCATCGGAGCCGTGGTCCACGGCTGGGTCCCGGAGAGCTTCTTCGCTCGCTACGCGGGCCCCGGCAACCCGCTCGCGGTCCCGTTCGCGGTCGTGCTCGGGATCCCCCTGTACTCCAACGCGGCCGGCGTGCTGCCGCTCATCGAGGCGCTGTACGCGAAGGGATTGGGGATGGGAACCCTGCTCGCCTTCATGATGGCCGTGGTCGCGCTCTCGCTCCCCGAGATGGTCCTGCTCCGGCGCGTCCTCAAACCCAAGCTGATCGCCGCGTTCATCGGCGTCGTGGGCGCGGGGATCCTGCTCGTCGGCTACCTGTTCAACGCGGTCCTGTGAAGGAGGAAACGACATGTCCGTTCATATCGAGATCCTCGGCCCCGGGTGCGTCCGGTGCCGGACCCTGTACGAGAACGCGAAGGCCGCCGTGGACGAGCTCGGCATCGACGCCCGCGTCGAGAAGATCGACGACGTCGCCGTGATGGCCATGCGGGGCATCATGGAGAGCCCGGCGCTCATGGTGAACGGCAAGCTCGTGCTGGCCGGCCACCTGGCGACCCCTCACCGGATCGGCGAGATCATCTCCGCGTCGATCTAGCGATCGCGCCGGAGCTCGGGTCCCTAATCCTTCAGCTCGGCGAGCGCTCGCCCCACGAGCGCGAGCGCGCGGCCCTGCTCTGCGAGCCGTTCCTGGAGCCACTCGCGGTGGAGCTCGAGGAGGCGGCGGACGGTCTCGGGGTCCCCGGCTCCGAGGACGGCCCGGACCCCCTCGGGCGGCATCGCGCACGCGCGGAGCGTCCGGGCCGCCCACGCGAGCGAGCCGACCCCGAGCTCAGGGGCGGTCGGAGAACGTTCCGAGGTGACCAAGCTTCTCCGGGTTGCTGACGGCACGCAGCGTCTGCACCTGCTCGTCGGCGATGTCGAGCGTGACGGCGGCCACGGGCCGCCCCTCGCGGTCGTAGAAGATCGCTCCGGGCTGACCGTTGAGCGTGACCGAGCGCATGCCGGTCACCCCGGCCCGCCCCCCTCGTGCCGCGGGTCCCTGGAGGAGCCGGACCACGCGGTCGCGCCCGTGGACGGGGCGCGGGAAGGCCGTGCCCTTGCCACCGCCGTCGCCGTACGCGACGACGTCCGCGGCGAGCAGGCCGACGAGGCCCTCGACGTCTCCCAGCAGGACGGCCTCGAAGAAGCGACGGGCCAGCTCCTCCCGCCGTGCCCGGGAGGCCTCGAAGCGCGGCTTCTTGGCCTCGATCTGGCGCCGGGCACGGACGGCGATCTGACGGCAGTTGTCCTCGCTCTTGCCGACGACGGCGGCGATCTCCTCGTAGCCGTACTCGAAGACCTCCCGCAGGAGGAAGACCGCCCGCTCGACCGGGCTCAGGCTCTCGAGCAGCACGAGGAACGCCATCGACAGCGAATCGGCCGTCTCGGCGTGCCCGGCGACGTCGGACTCGGGATCCGTGACGATCGGCTCGGGTAGCCAGGTCCCGACGTAGCTCTCCCTGCGCACACGCGCCGAGCGCAGGTGGTCGATGGACAGCCGGGTGGTGACCGCCGACAGGAACGCCTTCGGCGAGTCGATGGCCGTCCCCTTGACGCCCTCGCGGTGCAGGCGCAGGAAGGCCTCCTGCACGATGTCCTCGGCCTCGCTCGCGCTGCCGAGCATCCGGTAGGCGATCGAGAACATCAGCGGCCGGAGCTCGTCGAACAGGTCGCTCACCCGCACCTCCCGCGTCGACCGGATCTCCATCGTCCCAGTGAGACGAGACAGCCGGTCGATCTGTGACAGCTCGTCCCGGCAACCATCACGAGTGTCACACCGCCCGGACCGAACCGTCTCCTGTCCCGGACCGTGCGCGAGGAGGCGAGATCGATGGAGAACCTGGACGTGTCCCGGACGTCGGCGGCGGGCCGCCGAGACGGGCCGAGCCTGGTGTGGCGGATCTTGCTGGTCGCCGCGGGTGCGGGGCTGGCCGTGATCGGGTGGACGTTGGTGATGACGGCGATCCTGTCGTTCATCGGGCTCCCCCTGTTCCTGTTCGGGGTGGCCCTGATGCAGAGTCAGGAGGGCTGAGGCCGGCCGGAGGGTGCTCCGTCGCCGGGGGAGCCCGAGGTCACTCGGCCTCGGGGGTACCTCGCATGACGTCGCGGCGGGGCGGCTCCAATCTGACACAGCACTCACCGGGGACGGGGTCGAGCACGACGTCGATCGTGTCGTTCCCCAACCCGCGAACGATCCCCTCGATCAGGCGCTCGTTCATCCCGCACACGACGTCCCGAGCCTCGTTCGCGAGCGCGTCAAACGGACAGCTCCGCAGGCGCAGGCATCCACGCTCGTCGGGATAGGGTTCGAAGCCGGCCTGCTCGAGCACCGTGCCGGTCACCGTCATCGCCCGCTCCGCTCCCGGTGGGGCGATGCCGCGTCGCCGCCGCTCGGCGCGGCCGATCTCCAATCCTGCCTCCCTCGCGGCCCGGCTCGCGGCGTCTTCGCCCGTCTCGCCGGGGCCTTGCGTCCGGAGGGCCCGGAGCAACACGGAGCCCAACAGGTCGTATCGACGCTCCGGGATCGTCACGTCGATCTGGCGAGGCGACGGCTCGTAGTACTTCGCGGTGCGGCCGGCGCCACGCCCACCTCGGCCCGGTGGCCGGGCATACGAGGCGACGAGGAGTCCCCGATCGACGAGCTTGTCGAGATGGAACGCCGCCAGCTTCCGTGAGATGCCCGCCGCGGCCGCGGCCTCGTCGCGGGAGACCGGTCTGCCCTGAGCGCGGACGAACACGTACAAGGTGCGGCGCAGCTCGTCCTCCAGCGCTCCCAGCGCCTCCGCGTCTCGTTCCAGCCCGTTGAGCACCGGACGCATCCTACACCAGAATTCCTTGGACATAGGTGGATTACCAGACTCGAATCTGGGAAAAGGCCAACCATGATTCGCATTGTTCCGTTGACGCGGCCGCACGAGACGTGATACATCCAACTCCGTAACGCCAGCAAGGGCTGGTGTTAGAGGAAGGAGGAGTCCATGACTCCGAGCGGATGGCTCCGGCGACGAGGGATCACCACCGCGGTGGCGATCGCGACGGTCGCCGTGCTGGGACTCGGGACCGCGTCGTTCGCGGCCACGAGCGGGACGTCCACGACGGGCGGCATGCCCGGCCGGACGGCCCATCTTTCGAAGCGGGTGTTCCACGACGGGATGCGGACGCTGTGGGAGCAGCACGTGGCCTGGACCCGCCTGTTCATCGTGAGCTTCGCGGCCGACGGGCCGGACCTGCAGGCGACGACGGACCGGCTGCTGCAGAACCAGGCGGACATCGGGAACGCCGTGAAGCCCTTCTACGGGCGTGTGGCCGCCGATCAGCTCACCGCACTGCTGAGGCAGCACATCCTCACGGCCGCCGATCTGCTGGCCGCCGCGAAGGCCGGTGACACGACGGCATTCGAGCAGGCACGGGCCGACTGGTACGAGAACGCCAGACAGATCGCCCGCTTCCTGCACGACGCGAACCCCGACCACTGGCGGCTCGCCGACCTCCGAAGCATGATGAAGGACCACCTCGATCTCACGCTGCAGGAGGCCTCCGACCAGCTCGGCGGCGAGTACGTCGCGAGCGTCGCGGACTACGACGCCGTCGAGACCGAGATCCTGGCGATGGCCGACATGCTCTCGTCCGGCATCGTCGCGCAGTTCCCCCAGGCGTTCGCCTGAGGACCGACGCCGGGACCCGGCGGTCGTCGCTGCCGCCGGGTCTCCCGGCCGAGAACGGAGGCTTCCATGGATCAACGGTGGTCGACGTGATCGAGTCATCCCACCTCCAGGTCGATCCCGAGGACGACGTCGGCTGGGAGCTGGTCCGTCCTCGGCGTGTCACGCTCGAGCAATGGGATCGATACCAGGGATACGTGGGCGAGATCCTGGAGGCGTTCGGGATGGACCCGGAGACGCCGGGCACGAGGCGTACGCCGGAGCGCTTCCTGAAGGCCCTGCTCGATTCGACGGACGGCTACGAGGGCGACCCGAAGCTGCTCACCGCGTTCCCCACCGAATGCCGGGGCGGCCCCGATTGCCGGATCAGCCAGATCATCGAGGGGCCGATCTCGTTCTTCGCCCTGTGCGAACACCACGCACTCCCGTTCCACGGCGTGGCGCACGTGGGCTACGTGGCTCACGAGAACATCATCGGCATCTCGAAGCTGACGAGGCTGGTTCGGGTGTTCGCCCGGCGCTTCACCGTGCAGGAGCGCATCGGCCGGCAGGTCGCCGACACGCTCGTCGAGCTCATGCAACCCCACGGCGTGGCGGTCCACCTCGAGGCCGTCCACCTGTGCACACAGATGCGGGGCGTCCGCGAAGAGGGATCGAGCACGCTGACGTCGTTCTGGCGCGGCACCTACGAGCAGGACGCCGAGCTCCGTCGGTCGTTCATGCAGGCCGTGACCCGGTCCAGGGCGAACCCGTGACCCCGCTGGAGCTGCTCTTCGAGCGCGACCGCCTGCCGTCGTTCGACGTGCCGGAGGGTCTGGCGCGGCGGTACGGAGGAGGCCTCGGGTTCCCGTCGCCGCACCTGTACGCCAACTTCGTCTCGTCGCTCGACGGGGTCGTCGCCCTGGGTGGCGAGCCCCACTCAGGCCGCACGATCGCGAGGAACAGCGACGCCGATCGATTCGTCATGGGCCTGCTCCGCGCCTGCGCTGACGCCGTCCTGATCGGGGCCGGCACGTTGCGGGCCGCTCCCGGCTCCCGGTGGACGCCCGGCTACGCGGACGCGGAGGCGGCGACGGAGTTCGCCGAGCTCCGGAGACGTCTCGGTCGCGAGGCCGAACCACGTCTGATCGTGCTCACCGGACGCGGCGAGATCGACCCGCGGCACCCGGCGCTCGAGTCCGGAGCCCTGGTGATCACGACGAGCCGTGGAGCGGCGGCCCTCGGCCGCCGGCTCCCCGCGTCCTCGAACATCGTCGCGCTCGGAGACGGTTCGGCGATCGATCCGGCCGACGCGATCGCCGCCGTTCGGCGCGAGGGACACGACGTCGTCCTGTCAGAGGGAGGCCCGGTGGTCATCGGCGGCCTGCTCCGGGCGGGCCTCCTCGACGAGCTCTTCCTCACACTCTCCCCCACCCTGGCCGGTCGGTCGGAGCGAGGGGACCGGCCGGGCCTCGTGGAGGGGATCGAGCTGCTGCCGTCGCGGTCGGTCCGGGGCGAGCTGCTGAGCGCGCGACGGAACGGATCCCATCTCTTCCTGCGGTACGCGATCTCGAGCTGAGTGCGGCGAACGGGGCGGTCCCCAACGTCCCCCGGCACCCCGGCCGCCGGTCGTGACCGTGACGACTTCTCCATCGCAGGAGCCTTGCCGTCGCTCGCCCCGGGCCGCAGCATCGGGTTCGTGCATCATGCTCCTCAGCCCGCGGCCGTCCTCGGTCCGTCGCGCCGTGACACCGTCATCAGGCTGTGGCCCGCGGTGCACCGGCTCGTCGTGGTCGGACTGTCCGCCATAGGGCTGAGCGGCCTGATCGCCTGGGGGCTCGGATCGCTGCTGGATCCGGCGTTCGTCGCCGGCGACCCGCCCGGTGTGACGTATACGGCGGCCCGGTGCGTCGAGCTGGCCGAGTACGCGCCCGGCGCCGGCACGTGCCGGGAGGCAGCCGCCGACCACCACTTCGGCGAGGTCGTGGAGGGCAGGCTCGCGGCCGGGGTTCTGGGGGTGGTGGCGGCCGGCGCCTACCTGTGGCTCCGACGGCGGATGCCCGGCCGACCCGACCCCCTCGTCGACCTGCTCGAGCATGGCGTGGGAGCCGCCTTGTTCGGCACGGCCACGCTGGGGTTGCTCACGCTCGGCCTTGGCCAGCTTGCGCAGGGTGTCGATGCGGGCGCGGGGATGTACCTCAGTGCCGGTGCCGTCGCCCTGCCGATCGCGATCGTCTACACGGCTCGTCTGCTCGGGACCCGCGCGTCGGGCGGGGCCGCGGTCGGCTGACGAGCGCCGCAGACCCGACGTCCCCCGCAGAGGCGGGGCGTTCGGCCCGCGCGACGGGCGGGTCTCGGGCGCAGCATGGAGCCATCGATCGGAGGTGCGACATGGCGGTCATCAGCACGATCTACCGTGGCGACATGAGCTTCGAGGCGACGATGGGAGAGCATCGCCTGGTCATCGATGTGCCGGCGAGCATCGGGGGGAGAGAGCGGGGTCCGACGCCGCTGGACCTGTTCGTCGCGTCCCTCGGCTCCTGCGTGGCGGCCTTCGTCGCCAACTACTGCGAGCGAACGGGGCTCGACCCCACGGACCTGAGCGTGGACGTGAGCTTCCAGCAGTCCGATGTCGAGCCCACCTGCCTGGAGGACCTGGAGGTGGTCATCAACCTCCCGAACGCCGACTGCGGTGAGCGGGAACGGGCGATCAAGCGGATCGCCGAGCACTGCCCCGTGCACGAGACGATGGAGTACACGCTCACGCCGATCGACTTCGAGATCCGCGACCGTTCCCGGCTGGCGAGGGCGTCGACCGCGTAAGAACCCGCCCCTGGTGGCATCCCGGGCCGAGGAGGTTCACACTTCTGCGCCTCGGACCGAAGGAGCCACGGATGCTGTCGTTCGGCGTCACGTTCATGCTCGATCCGCCGGTGTCCCGCGTCGTCGAGTGGTCCAAGCTCGCCGAGGCCAACGGGTTCGACTACGTATGGGCGTGGGACTCCCACGTCCTGTGGCAGGAGGTCTACCCGGTCTTCACGCTCATCGCGACGAACACCGAGCGCGTGCGGATCGGGCCCTGCGTGACCAACCCGGCCACCCGCGACATCACCGTCACCGCCAGCGCGATGGCCACCCTGAACGAGATCTCCGGGGGGCGGATGGTGCTCGGGATCGGCCGCGGGGACAGCGCCCGCCGCGTGATCGGCAAGCCGCCGGTCACCGTCGAGCGTCTCGAGCAGGCCTGCCGCGAGATCAGGGATCTCGCCGAGGGCCGGGAGATCGAGTACGACGGCACGCCCACCCGCCTGAAGTGGGCGAGTGGGTCCCTCCCGATCTGGGTCGCCGCCTACGGCCCGAAGGCGCTCCGGTGCGCCGGCCGCGTCGCCGACGGCCTCATCATGCAGCTCGCCGACCCGTACATCATCGAGTGGTCGCTGCAGTACGTCCGCGAGGGTGCCGAGGAGGCCGGGCGGCGCTTCGAGGACATCCAGATCATGAGCGCGGCGCCGGCCTACATCACCGACGACCTCGCGCGCGCGCGCGAACAGGTCCGGTGGTTCCCGGCGCTGGTGTCGAACCACGTCGTGGACCTGGTGAAGCGGTACGCCTCGACCGATCTCCCCCAGGAGCTCACCGACTTCATCGCGGCCCGCGACCACTACGACTACGCGGATCACGGCCGGACCGGGGCCGAGCACGCGGACTTCGTCACCGACGAGGTCGTGGACCGCTTCTGCGTGATCGGCACCGTCGAGCAGTGCCTGGCCAAGCTGAAGCAGCTCGAGGCGCTGGGCGTGCACCAGTTCAACATCTACTCGATGGTCGACGACCCACCGGCCGTGATCCGGGGCTTCGGCGAGCACCTCATCCCGGCGTTCGCCTGAGGGCTACCCGGTCGGGCAGGCCCAGCGTTCGTCGACCTCGACCGGGTCGCTCGAGTCCGGCGGGGGGAACGGCTCGCGGAACGTGAACGCCTCGGGCGAGGGACCCCGGGATCGCAGGATCTCGAGCCGGAGCTCCGCGTCCCGTGTCGACGGGATCGTGCCGGCCGGCACCCACCACAGCGCCATGTGCGCCGCGACGTGCCGCTCGAACCACTCGCGCCGTCGCCGGAGGACGTCGAGGTGCCGGGTGGCGTAGACGAAGTCGCCGAGCGCCTCGAGCGACTCCCAGACCGACATGTTGACGAGGATGCGGTCGTCGTCGAACGGCCGGATGGCCGTGGCGTTGCCGTCCTCCGTCTGCAGGCGCCACACGAAGCCGGGGCTCGCGTCGGCCAGGGCGTTGATCGGGTCCAGCAAGTCGACGAACCCGGCGATCTGCGGCGAGTCGATCGGCCCGAGCAGGACCCCCACGTTGACCTGGGCCAGGTGCCACTCGCCGCGCGCCATCGGCGGAGCATAGCGAAGGGTTCGGCTTGCCGCCGCGCCGATCTCCGTCGGATGATGCCCGCCTGACGTTCCGAGGGAGGCACCCGTGAGGACGCTCATCCAGGGCGGCACGGTCGTCACGGCCACCGAGACGACGGTGGCGGACGTGGTGATCGAGGACGAGAAGGTGGCGGCCATCGGCCGCGACATGTCGGTACAGGCCGACAAGGTGATCGATGCCACCGACCGCTACGTGATGCCCGGCGGCGTCGACACGCACACGCACTTCGATCTCCCGTTCGGCGGCTCGTTCTGCTCCGACGACTTCGGCACCGGGACTCGGGCGGCAGCGTTCGGCGGGACGACGACGGTGGTCGACTTCGCGGTCCAGGGAACCGGCGAGGGCCTGCGCAAGGGCCTCGATCTCTGGCACGAGAAGGCGCAGAAGACCTGTCTCGACTACGGCCTCCACATGATCGTCAAGGAGGTGAACGAGCAGGTCCTGCGGGAGATGGACGAGCTCGTGGGCGAGGGGGTCACCTCCTTCAAGCTGTTCATGGCCTACCCCGGTGTGTTCATGCTCGACGACGCGTCGATCTTCACGGCGATGCAGCGGGCGGCGGACAGCGGCGCGCTGATCATGATGCACGCCGAGAACGGCGGGCCGATCGACGTGCTCGTGAAGCAGTACGTCGCCGGCGGGAAGACGGACCCCGTGAACCACGGGCTGACCCGACCGGCGGTGATGGAGGGCGAGGCCGTCCACCGCGTCTTCAAGCTCGCCGAGCTGGCCGGCACACCCGCCTACATCGTCCACCTCTCCTCCCGTGAAGCCCTGAACGCCGTGCGCGAGGCTCGGGACAAGGGCCTGCCCGCCTACGCCGAGACCTGCCCCCAGTACCTGTACCTCTCGCAGGACGACATGGCGCGGCCGGGGTTCGAGGGGGCGAAGTTCGTCTGCTCGCCGCCGCTGCGGACGAAGGACGACCAGGAAGAGCTGTGGTCGGGCCTGAAGCAGGGAGACCTGCAGATCGTCGCGACCGATCACGCGCCGTTCAACTACGTCGGGCAGAAGGATCTCGGCAAGGGCGACTTCTCGAAGATCCCGAACGGCCTGCCGAGCGTGGAGGACCGGTACACGCTGATCTTCCAGGGCGTGCACGCCGGGCGGATCGGGCTGAACCGATTCGTCGAGCTGGTGGCCACGGCGCCGGCGAAGATGTTCGGCCTGTTCCCGCGCAAGGGGACGATCGCGCCGGGCTCGGACGGAGACATCGTGGTGTTCGACCCCAACCACGAGCGGACGATCTCGGCCAAGACGCATCACATGAACGTGGACTACTCGTGCTTCGAGGGGATGACCGTGCGGGGGCTTCCCGAGGTGGTGCTGCAGCGCGGCGCCGTGCTCGTCGAGGGTGGCGAGTTCCTCGGGAAGGAGGGACAGGGGACGTTCCTGCCCCGCAGTCGGATGGCACCGTGAACCGGAGGTGACGGCGATGGGAACGGCGACGGTACCGGGCCTGATCGAGGGGCGGTTCGAGGAGCACGGCTCGGAGGAGGTCGATCCGATCTACGACCCCGCGACCGGGGAGACGATCGCGACCCTCCCCTACTCCACGCCCGCCGAGATCGACCGCGCGGTGGCGGCGGCGAAGGCGGCCTTCCCCGCGTGGGCGAACACGCCGGTCCCCGACAGGGCCCAGGTCATGTTCCGCTTCAAGGCGCTGCTGGAGGAGCACTTCGAGGAGCTGGCGCAGCTCGTGACCCGCGAGAACGGCAAGACCCTGCCCGAGTCCCGGGGCGAGGTCCGCCGGGCCATCGAGGTCGTCGAGCTGGCCTGCGGCGCGCCCACGCTGATGATGGGCACCAACCTCGACCAGATCGCCAACGGCATCGACGAAGAGCTCGTGCGGTTCCCGGTCGGGGTCATCGCCGGGATCACGCCGTTCAACTTCCCCCACATGGTGCCGCTGTGGATGGTTCCGCTCGCGATCGTGTGCGGGAACACGTTCGTCCTCAAGCCGTCGCAACGCACGCCGCTCTCGGCGATGCGCGTGGCCGAGCTCCTGGTCGAGTCCGGGCTCCCCGACGGCGTGCTGAACGTCGTGCACGGGGCCAAGGACGCCGTCGACGTGCTGCTCGCGCACCCCGACGTCTCGGCGGTGTCGGTGGTCGGCTCGGTCGCCGTGGCGAGCTACATCTACGCGACCGCCGCCGCGCACGGCAAGCGGGTTCAGGCCCTGGGGGGCGCGAAGAACCACCTCCTGGTGATGGACGACGCCGACCTCGACAAGACCGTGACGGCGCTGCTGTCCTCCGCGTTCGGCAACGCGGGGCAGCGCTGCCTGGCCGGGAGCGTCGCGGTCGGCGTGGGCTCGCTCGGCGACGCGCTCGTGCAGGAGCTGACCGAGCAGGCCGGCCGGCTGACGGTCGGCAACGGGATGCACCCCGAGACCGACATGGGCCCGATCATCCGCGACGAGCGGCGCAAGGAGCTCATCGGCTACATCGAGCAGGGGGAGGAGTCCGGGGCCAGGGTGGCCATGGACGGTCGCGGGATCGGCCCCACCGAGGGCTTCTTCCTCGGGCCGACCGTCATCGACGGCGTCACGCCCGACATGCCGCTGTGGAAGGACGAGCTGTTCGGGCCGATCCTGTCGGTCGTCCGGGCCGCCGACCTCGACGAGGCGCTGAACGTGCTGAACTCGAGCACGTACGGGAACGCGGCCTCGATCTTCACGACGTCCGGCGCCAACGCGCGCGAGTTCAAGCGGCGGGCCGAGGCCGGCATGCTCGGCGTGAACATCGGGGTGGCCGCGCCGATGGCCTTCTTCCCGTTCTGCGGGTGGAAGAACTCGTTCTTCGGCGACCTCCACGCCACAGGGGCGGACGGGGTCCGCTTCTACACGCGCCCCAAGGTCGTCACGACGAGGTGGTGGCTCGCCGAGAAGCTCGACCACTCGCAGCCCGAGGGCCGGGGGCACTGACGTGGGCGGCGACAAGCCGATCGGACTCGCCATCGGGGTGATCGCCCTGGCCGTTCTCGTGTTGCTCCCGGCGCTCGTCGTGCCGACCTTCTACGTCTTCGCGAACGTCTACGCGATTATCACGGGGAGCGACTTCGCCTCGGGCACGACGAACGTCGCGGTGCTCATGACGGGCCTCGTGGTCACGGTTGCGTTGTTCCTGCTGCTCATGGCCGGGGCCGTGAGCCTGGTGGGCCGGGCTCTCTCCCCGAAGAACCCAAAGGACTGAATCCCCCACCGACCCGCGTCCGTCCACCGGCCTCGCGTGCGTGCCGACGCTCGTGAAGTCGACTCCGTCACGTCAGCAATCCGAGTCGACCCAGCGCGGGCCCGAGCCGAGCGGGACGTCCAGCCGCTTCGCCGTCCGTCGCAGGCGCCGGCGGAAGACGCGCATCTCGGCGTGGTTCCAGTCGGCGTGGGTCGAGCACCGCCAAGACGGATACAGCTCGTGGTGGAACGGGCTCTGCAGGATCTCGGCGTGGCCGATCACGTTCCCGACGTCGATCCCGTACTTCAGCATGAGCCAGGCGGTGAGGCGGAGCGAGGCGCGCATCATGGCCGTGTTCCGCAGGATGCCGCCGGCGCTCGTCCCCACGTGCTCGATGCCGATCGCGGTCCAGTTCATCCCGATCGCGTGGCGACACCGGATCCGCAGGTTCACGAGCTGGTAGATCGTGCCGTCGGTGTCGATCAGGAAGTGCGCGCACACGCCCGGTCGCTCACCGAGGTGCGGAGCGTTCGACGCGAAGTGGTTCCATGCCGGGTCGAACGTCGCGCCGCTCGTGTAGTGCTCGACGATCACGCGCGGATCGGTCAGCTCCCAGGTGCGCTCGCCGTAGTGCCGCTTCGAGTACGCGGCCATCTGGCGCTTCCGCGCGGCGCCGAAGGGGATCTTCTTCCAGACCACGTGGGGCCGGACGTCGGCCGGGTCGGGCGGCGTGGCGGCGGAGGCCGGGACGGCGGGGACCACGAGCGCGAGCCCGATGAGAAGGACGACGAGGCGCTTCACGCGACCCGGCGAAGCCGCTGGAGCGTGCGCTCCCGACCGAGCAGCTCCATCGACTCGGGCAGCGGCGGCGAGACCGTCGAGCCGGTCACGGCGGCCCGGACCGGCGCGAACCCCTTCCGCTTGTTGAGCTCGGCCGCCGCGGCCACCTCCTCCAGCCGTGCCGAGATCGCCTCCGCCGTCCACGTCTCCACGGTCTCGAGCCCGGACGCGACCGTCGCGAGATAGCCCGCCGGGGCCTTCGCGATGTCCGCATCGGCCTTCGCGTCGGGGACGACGTCGTCGGTGAACAGGAACCGGAGCAGCTCGACGGACTGCGTGAGGCGCTTCATCCGCTCCCGGACGAGCGGCATCGCGCGACGCAGGAGCTGCGGCTCGGGCGAGAGGCCGGCGGCGGACAGGAAGTGCAGGCACCGGGCGGCGAGCTCGTCGTCGTCGAGCTGCTGGATGTAGTGGTTGTCCATCCACTCGAGCTTGTCGGTGTCGAAGCGCGCGGGGTTCCTCGAGACGCGCTCGATCTCGAACGCCTCGATCAGCTCCTGCCTGGACAGCAGCGTGGTCTCGGCGTCCTTGGCCCACCCCAGCAGCGCCAGGTAGTTCATGAGCGCCTCGGGGAGGAACCCCTGCTCGCGGAAGGCCTCGATGCTCGTCGACCCGTGGCGCTTCGACAGGGGCTTGCCGTCGGGGCCGTTGACCTGGGGGACGTGGGCGTACGCGGGCGGCGTGCCGCCGAGCGCCTCGATCACCGCAGCGTTGCGCGGGGCGCTGTCGAGCAGGTCGTCGCCCCGGATCACGTGGGTTACGCCCATGCGCAGGTCGTCGACGGCGACGGCGAGCAGGAACACCGGCGATCCGTCGGACCGCATGAGCACGAAGTCCTTGAGGTGGCCGGCGGCCCATCGGACCTCGCCCTTGACGAGATCGTGCGTCACCCACTCCCGTTCGGGCATCCGGAACCGGACGGCGTGGGGCCGGCCCTCCGCCTCGAACGCCTCTCGCTCCCGCGGCGTGAGGTCGCGACAGCGGTCGTTGGGCGGCGGCTCCTTCCGCGCCATCGCCGCCTGCCGTCGCTCCGCGAGCTCGGCCTCGGTGCAGTAGCAGGGGTACGCGTCGCCCTGAGCGAGGAGCCTGTCCGCCGTCTCGCGGTAGACGTCCAGTCGCTCGGACTGCCGGTAGGGCCCGTACGGGCCGCCGACGTCCGGGCCCTCGTCCCAGTCGATGCCGAGCCACCGGAGCGACTCCATGACGCCCTGGAACGCCTCCTCGGTGACCCGGCTGGCGTCGGTATCCTCGATCCGCAGGATGAACGCGCCCCCGTGATGGCGGGCGAACGCCCACGAGAAGAGCCCCGTCCGGACGTTCCCGACGTGCAGGGAGCCCGACGGCGCCGGCGCGAACCGGCACCGGACGGCCGACGTCACGAGCCGCCCCCCACCGGGTTGGCGAGCGTCCCCACCCCGTCGACCTCGACCTCGACGAGATCGCCGGCCTCGAGCTTGCCGACACCCTCCGGCGTTCCCGTGAGGATGACGTCGCCCGGGAGCAGCGTCATGAACGTCGTCACGTACTCGATCAGCGTCGCCACGCCGAACACCATGTCCGTGGTCTGCCCGGCCTGCCGGACCTCGCCGTTCACCCGCGTTTCGACCCGGACGTCCGTCGGGTCAAGGTCGGTCTCGATCCACGGGCCGAGGGGGCACGAGCCGTCGAACCCCTTGGCCCGGGTCCACTGGTCGTTCGTGTGCTGCAGGTCTCGGAGCGTCACGTCGTTGGCGCACGTGTAGCCGAGGATGACCCGGAAGGCCTCCTCGGAGCGGACGTGCCGGGCGAGCCTGCCGATCACGACCGCGAGCTCGCCCTCGTAGTCCACCCGCTTGCTGATCGGCAGGAGCGGGATCGGGTCGTGGGGCCCGATCACCGACGTCGACGGCTTGAGGAACAGCAGCGGCTCCTCGGGGACCTCCTGGTCGAACTCGGCGGCGTGCGCCGCGTAGTTCTTCCCGACGCACACGACCTTGGACGGCAACACGGGCGCGAGGAGCCGGACGTCGTCGAACGGAACCTCCTCCCCCGTCGGGACGGGGTCCTCGAAGAACGTGCCCCGCAACACCCGGATCGAGTCCGAGTCGAAGTCGGCCGCGCCGGTGGCGATGCGGTCCCCGAAGCGGAAGCGGACGAGTCGCATGGACCGGCAGGCTACCGCGCCGCGAGCTCAGGCAGCGAAGCGGTAGCGCGCTCGCGAGGTCGCCCGCGATCTCGCGACCGGCCCATGAACTCAGGCGAGCCCGCGGCGCCAGGCCTCGGGCGCGGGGCCCTCGAGGTCGACCCGGGTTGCGCCGCCCCAGGCCGCGAGCTCCTTGACGGCGTCGGCGACCACCGGGGCGAGATCCCGGGTCGCTCGGACGCCGTCCTCGGCATGGACCGCCTTGAGCACGAGCCGGCCGCCCTGGCGGTCGAAGGAGGGATCCACCCGCGCCACGAAGCGGTCGCCGTGCAGGAGCGGCATCGCGTAGTAGCCGTACCGGCGTTTGGCCGGCGGGACGTAGATCTCCATCCGGTAGTCCAGTCCGAACATCGCGAGCGCGCGAGCTCGGTCGCGGATCAGGTTGTCGAACGGCGAGAGCAGCGTCGACCGGGGCCGCCAGGAGCCGCGCTCGATCCGTTCCAGCAGTGGGAGGTCGTCGCGGTGCACGAACCACTGGCCCTTGAGCCCGTCGACGTGGACGCGCTCGACGACCCGGTCGCGCTCCAGGCGTTCGAGGACGCGGGGCAGGTCCGGGTATCGACGGACGGTGAAGTGCGAACGGATCTGCTGAGCCGTCGCCACGCCGAGCCCTCGGAGCGACAGGACCGCCGCCCGGCGCGTCACCTCGACGTCGCGGATGCGCTCCCGCCTGGCCTCGGCCGGCAGGACCCGCTCGGTGAGGTCCCACCACTTCTCGAGCCCGCGCCGCCGGGCGACCATCACGACACCGCGCATCCACAGGAACCCCAGCATCTGGTCGACGTTGCGGTCGCGCGTCCATCCGGTCGAGACCCAGCTCTCCGAGACCGCGTTGTCGGCGAAGTCGCCGACGCGCATGGAGCCGTTCCGGTGGAGCTCGCGCAGGATCGAGCGGCGGAGCGCGCCGTTGCGTTCGGCCCACGCGTTGAACCGCGCTCCCCAGGTGTCGTCCCGGGACGGGAAGTTGCGCATCCGATAGTGGTGGATCGCGTGATCCTCGGTGAGCACGATCGAGGCGGCGTGAGCCCAGTACTCGAACAGCGACCGGTCCCGCCACAGCAGCCGGTCGAGATGCTTAGGGTCGAACCCGGTCAGACGCGAGCGCAGCACCAGCAGCGGGCTCCGCGCCACGACCGAGATCGGGTCGAGCTGCACATAGCGGACCGCCCGGACGGTCTCGAGGACGCGGGCAGGCGACGAGGTTGGGGCCGCGCCCGAGAGCCGCTGCTTGGCGATGGCCAACCGGCGGGCGGCGGTGCGGTCGATCGAGCGGATCCCGCTCATGCGTCGAGCCAGCCGACGAGCCGGAGCACCTCGGCGGCGATCTGGGAGAGCGGGCGGTCGGCGTCGACGACGACGTCCGGGGTCGGTCCGTGACCGGCGTCGCGGTGCGCGCGGGCGGCGTCGAGGTCCTCGAGGCGCCCGGTCGTGGGGCTCGACCGCAGCCGGCGCTCGATCACCTCCCACGGCGCACGGAGCTCGATGATCGTCACGGGGAAGGGGAGGAGGGAACGCATGGCCTCCGCCTCAGACTGGCCGGCGACGGAGCCCGCCATCACGAAGCGACGCACCCCGGCCTCGAGGTAGTTGCCCACGATCGCCGAGAGGTTGGCCAGGAACACGGTCCGATCGGCGTGGGGGTCGAGGTCGTCGGTTCCGAACCACGACAGCCAGTCGAGGTCGAGCGCCGCGAACGGCGAGCCGTCGTGCTCCAGATGGACGGCGATCTCCTCGGCGACGGAGGTCTTGCCCGTGCCGTAGAGCCCGCACAGGAGGACCCCCTGGTGACCGGCGCCGGATGCACCGGTCATGCCAGGCGCGTGCCGATGCCCCAGGACACGCCGACGCTCCGCCAGTAGCCGGCGAGGATCTCGGCCGGCGCGAGCGACTCGAGCTCCTCGACCGGCGAGGGGCCGAACGAGAGCTCGGCGTCGCCGGTCCAGACCTCCGAACCCTCCCAGTCGTAGCTCTTCATCGTGACGAGCTCGTCCATCGAGGGCGGCGCCCCCTCCTCGATCGAGGGGAAGTAGCGGTGGTGGAGCATGGGGAGCGCGTTGACGAAGCCCGCCGACTCGGCGCGGCCGGTGATCGTGAAGCGCGCATCGATCACCCGGCGGTCGTGCACGGCGACGGAGGCCCCGAAGCGCCCGCCCGGCTCCAGACGCGGTCCGGCCCGGCCCACCGAGACCGGCCGGGTCATCCAGATCGAGCCGAGCTTCTTCGGATAGCCCTGATGCCAGCCCCGGACCATGGCGAAGTCCTTGTCGACCCAGATCAGCACGCATCGCGAGTAGTGTTCGCCCCGGTACCGACAGCGCACGACGAGGAACGCCTCCTTGTATTGGGAGCGGACCGGGTCGAGCAGCTCCTCGAACGAGTCCGAGCACGACTGCCAGTCGGCGAAGATCACGGCGACGGCGTCGGGCTCCTCCTCCGCCGGCTCGAGGGGCGCCGGGAGCCACCTCTCGACGGAGCCGCGAGCGGCGCGGTACTCGATCGTCAGCAGGTCGCCGGAGTAGTGCCAGGGCGGACCCGCCACGACCGAGGACCGACCCTCGGGCGTGAGCGGCGGCACGAAGCCTTTCAGGTCCCCCACGCGCTGCATACTACCGACCAATGGAGACGCGACGGATCGCGGTCGGCGAGGAGGCGCTGGGGGTCGCGCGCGACGGCGACGAGCTCGTGACCGGCGACGGGCGTCGGTTCCCGATCGACGGCGTCCTCCATCTGCCACCCGTCAAGCCCACCAAGATCATCTGCATCCACCTGAACTACGAGAGCCGGGTCAAGGAGTTCCTGGCGAACCTCCCGCCCGCCCCGACCTACTTCCACAAGCCGATCAGCGCGTTGAACGCCCACGGCGGCGAGGTCGTCCGTCCCCCGAGGTGCCGTTACCTGAACTACGAGGGGGAGATCGCCATCGTGATCGGCCGGGAGTGCGCGCACATCGCGCCGGAGGACGCCGGGGCGTTCATCGCCGGCTACACGATCGCCAACGACTTCGGCCTGCACGACTTCCGGGACACGGACGCCGGATCGATGCTCCGCGTGAAGGGCTCGGACACGCTGTGCCCGCTCGGGCCGGGGCTCGTCGACGACTGGGACTTCCACGGCAAGCGGATCCGCACGCTCGTGAACGGCGAGGTCCGCCAGGACGGCTCGACCGACGAGATGGTGTGGGACATGCCGTACCTCGTCGCCGACATCGCCCGGACGATCACGCTCGTTCCCGGCGACGTGATCCTGTCCGGCACGCCGGCCAACTCCCGGCCGGTCGAGCCCGGCGACGTGGTCGAGGTGGAGGTCGAGGGCCTCGGCACCCTGCGGAACACGATCGTCGAGAGCGGCGTGCCGATCCGCGAGGACGTCGGCGCCCAGCCGAGCGAGTCCGAAGAGGTGATCTCGACCGCGTTCGGCGGCGACTGGGAGCTCCGGGGCGTCCGCCCGCCCCGAAAGGGTTGACCCCGTGGAGCTCGATGCCGTCCTGCACGCCCACGCGTTCCTGCGCGTGGAGCGGCCGCCCGAGCTGTGGGAGGCGAACACGGAGCTCGAGGCGTTCCTCCACCTGCTCGGCGAGATGATCGTCATCGGCTTGAACCGCGGGAACGAGCTGGGCGACCTGACGCTGAACGCCTCGAACGTGACGGTCGAACCCGATCCGGACGGGGAGTCGCGCGTGCCCGACGGGGACTTCGTGGCGATCTCGGTCCGCGGAGCGGGCGAGTGGGCCGACGACGCGTGGTGGGCGGGCCAGGGGCCGACGACCGGCCTCCTGTGCAACGTCGGGCCGGCGGCCGATGCCGCGGGCGCCGTGTACGGCTACACGCGCGATCTGGGCCGCGAGGGGTCGGTGACCGTCTTCCTGCCGAGGCTCCTCGACAGCTCCTGATCCACCTGTCGGCGCTCGGGCCCGGCTTCGAGCGCGAACCCGACGTCCATCGCCGCACCGTACCCGGCCCCGAGCCGAAGGGGCTATCCTCGCGGCCGAGACCGTTCGGACCCGAACCATTTCCCGAGGAGAGGCGATGGACATCAAGGGCAAGCGGCTCCGGCTCCTGTACTCGGACGTGCTCGGGCTCGAGCGCGGCAAGTACCTGTTCGGCGACATGGCCGACGACGGCCGGGCGGCGTTCTGCATCGGCGTCTACCCCCTGACGACCGACAAGGAGATCCTCGACATCTCCGGCCAGCAGTTCGACGTCGGCCTGCCCGACGTCGACGCGTTCATCGACCGGGACTCGCTGCGGCCCGGCTGGGAGGAGGACACGATCGTCGGCATCGCCGACGTCCACCAGCACGGACAGCCCCTGGCCGTCGATCCGCGCGAGGTGCTCCGGCGCGCGGTCGCGCCGTGGAAGGCGATGGGGCTCGAGCCGATGTTCGCCTTCGAGTCCGAGTTCTACCTCCTCGACAAGGACGAGGGGGGCGCCTGGAAGGCCGTCGACCTCCCCTCGCACCGCGTGTACGGGACCGGCATGGCCGTCGACCCCACGGGGACGGTCGACGACATGGTCCGGGCGGCGATGGCGTGCGGCCTTCCCGTCGAGGGCTGGGGGTCCGAGTTCGACACCGCCGCCTACGAGGTGAACATCCGGTACAAGGAGGTCATCCCCGCGGCCGACGAGTGCTTCCTGTTCCGGCTCCTGGTGAAGGAGATCGCGGCCCGCCACGGCAAGCTCGCAACCTTCCTGGGGCGGCCGTTCAACGACCGGGGCGGCAGCGGCCTGCACCTGAACTTCTCGTTCCGACGCGAGGACGGCTCGAACGCCTTCCACGACCCCAACGCGCCCGACGCCCTCTCCTCGATCGCTCGGGAGTGCGTGGCCGGGGTGCTCGCCCACCATGAGGCCATCGCGGCGTTCGCCGCCCCCCATGTGAACGCCTACAAGCGCCTCATCCCGGACATGCTGAACGGCTACTGGGCCAACTGGGGCTTCGACGACCGGACGGTCTGCGTCCGCGTCCCGCCCGCCCGCGGCGAGGGCACCCGCCTCGAGCACCGGATGTCCGACGGCGCCGCGAACCCCTACCTGGCGGCCGCCGCGGTCCTGCACGCAGCCCGCCTCGGCGTCGAGCACCGCATGTCGCCGCCCGACGCGCAGGTGACCGGCCAGCCCCCGAACACGGAGCGGCGGGTCCCGCCCAGCCTCGAGGCCTCGCTCCACGCGCTCGAGGGCGACCAGGAGCTGTGCGCGGCGCTCGGCCCCTGGCTCGTCGAGACGTTCACCAAGCTGAAGCGCGCCGAGTGGGAGCGTTACGCGAAGGCGGTCGAGGACACCGCGACCGGCGACGTCACGCCGTGGGAGATCGAGTACTACCTCCCGTTCTTCTGACCAGCCTGACCTGCGGTCATTGGCCGGAACGTCGCATCCGGTCGACCCTGCCGCTCAGGGCCGGGCAGTCCTGTCTGCGGTCGATGCCCGGTCGGACCATCGGTGCGGGAGATTCCCGACTGGGGGTCTCGGCGGAGCTCCTCACCCGCCTACAGGACGAGTTCCGGAGGACCGAGGAGACTACGGAGAGTCCCGGCCTGGAAGACCCAATCGTTCGAGCCACTGCCCGTGCGGGCGGGGACTCCGACCGAGCCTCGCTGAGAGGAGCCATCACATGAAGATCCTGCTGGTCGGAACGGGCGGTGTCGGAGAGGCGATCGCCGTGATCGCCAAGGACCGGCCGTTCCTGGAGAGGGTCGTCCTCGCGGACCTCGACCTGTCCCGGGCGCTCGAGGTGGCACAGAAGGTCGGAGGCGGCCGGCGCTTCCCCGTCGAGCGGCTGGACGCGTCGTCGAAGGGACAGATCGTCGCCCTGGCCCGCAAGCACGAGGTCGACCTCATCCTCAACGCGGTCGAGCCCCGGTTCAACATGCCGATCTTCGACGCGGCCTTCGAGGCCGGGACCCACTACATGGACATGGCGATGTCGCTCTCCAAGCGCCACGCCCTCGAGCCCTACGCGAAGACCGGCCTCATGCTCGGCGACGAGCAGTTCGCCAAGGCCGAGGCGTGGGAGGAGAAGGAGCTGCTCGCCCTGGTCGGGATGGGCGTCGAGCCCGGCATGGCCGACGTGCTGGCGGCGTATGCCAGCAAGCACCTGTTCGACGAGATCGACGAGATCGGGATCCGCGACGGCGCGAACCTCGTCGTCAAGGGCTACGACTTCGCGCCCAACTTCTCGATCTGGACGACGATCGAGGAGTGCCTGAACCCGCCCGTGATCTTCGAGAAGGGACGGGGCTGGTTCACCACCGAGCCCTTCTCCGAGCCCGAGACGTTCGAGTTCCCCGAGGGGATCGGTCCGGTCGAGTGCGTGAACGTCGAGCACGAAGAGGTGCTGCTCGTGCCTCGCTGGCTCGAGGCCAAGCGGGTCACGTTCAAGTACGGGCTGGGCCAGGAGTTCATCGACGTCCTGAAGACGATCGAGCTCCTCGGCCTGGATTCCACCGTGCCGGTCGACGTGCACGGCGTGCAGGTCGCGCCGCGCGACGTCGTCGCCGCGTGCCTGCCGGACCCGGCCAAGCTCGGGCATCTCATGAGTGGCAAGACGTGCGCCGGAACGTGGGTGCGCGGACGCAAGGGCGACCACCTCAAGGAGGCGTACCTGTACCAGGTCGCCGACAACGAGGAGTGCATGGCGAAGTACGGCGTGCAGGCGGTCGTGTGGCAGACGGCCGTGAGCCCCGTGATCGCGCTCGAGCTCCTGGACTCCGGAGCTTGGAAGGGCGCCGGGGTCCTCGGCCCGGAGGCGTTCGACCCCGATCCGTTCGTCGAGAAGATGGCGGCGTACGACTTCCCGCTCGGGATCCGCGAGAGCACGCCCGACCGGTAGGGGGGCTCACCGATGAGGCGCCGGGTTCGCCCGGCGCCTCATCGCGTCGCGCCCACGTCCTCCGAGAGGTACCGCGACGGGCTCACGATCCGGATCCCGCCCCACGAGCCGAGGCGCAAGAGGTGACGGTCACGGGTGACGACGGCCTCGGCCGCCCCGTCCACCGCCGCCTCGAGCGCGCCGTCGTCTGCCGGGTCGGCCTCCACGACGCGGATCCGCTCGGCGGCACCGGCGACGGTGGCCAGCCGCACCACCTGCGCGATCGCCTCGGCGGCGGCCCGCGGCTCGCGGAACCCGTCGGACAACACCCGGCCGAGCTCGGCCAGCAGCGGCCGAGACGTGACGAGCTCGGCGCGTCCCTCGATCACCGACCGGTAGACGCGCTCGGCCGGTCCGCCGGGGAACCCGAACGCGGCGGCGAGCGCCCCGGCGTCGAGGACGATCCTCACCGGCGGGCCTGCCGGATGAGGCGGTCGACGTCCTCTTCGGTGGTGATGCCGAGCTCCCGGGCCCTCGCCGCGAACGAGCGCTGGAGGTACTCGAACCGCTCGGTCTCACGCCAGATCCCGTACACGCGCAGCATCTCGCGGAACAGCTCGCTCTTGTTCCGGCCCTCTTCCTCGGCCATCCGCTCGAAGGCGTCCGCGGCCTCGGGAGGAACCGAGACAGCGAGCACCCGGGACGTCCGACCGGTCATGTCATACAGTGTATGACAGACCTCCCGGTGCGCGCTTCGTCCGGATGGGTATCACAGATCGTGATACGCTCGGACACATGGTCAGAGCGATCTCCGTGAGGCTTGACGATGAGGCCCTCCGTGCACTCTCGCGTCTGGAGGCGACCGGACTCAGCAGGTCGCAAGCGATCCGCAGCGCGGTGGTGGACGCAGCCGAACGACTACGACGACACGAGTCGTTGGCGGCCGAGTCCAGGGCATTGGAAGCGGACGAGGCGGACCGGGAAGAGATGCTCGAAGTCGCGGCGCTCATGGAGAGCCTGCGTGCGCCGGGGTGACGTCTTCGAGTTCCGCCCCCCGCGAGGCCGTGGTCACGAACAGCGCGGCAAGAGGTACGGCGTGGTCGTTCAGGCGGACTCGCTGCTTCCCCGCTCCGTCGTGATCGTCGTCCCGACATCTCGGAGCGCGCGTCCGGCGTCCTTTCGACCGGAGATCCTGCTCGAGGACGAGCACACGAGGGTGTTGGTAGAGCAGCTCGGCGCCGTGGACGCAACTCGGCTCGGGGACCTCGTCGGCCACGTGAGCCCGGAGGAGATGTGGGGCATCGACGAGGCCCTCCTCACGGTCCTGGGTCTTGGGTGACGCCGGCGGATCCGGTTGCGCCCACGGTCGTTCGGTAGCAAACTACCGCCCTCACTCGCCCCCGACGGGAGGAGACTGATGAGCGTGGCGACGACCGAGCTCGACCTGTCGAAGATCGACCTCGTCGACCCCGACCAGTACGTCGAGCGCATCCCGTTCGAGTGGTTCGACTACCTCCGGCGCGAGCACCCGGTCGTGTGGCACGACGAGCCCGCCGGCAACAGGGGCTTCTGGGCCGTCACGCGGTACGACGATCTCGTGGCCGTGCACATGGACTGGGAGACGTTCTCGAGCGAGCGGGGCGCGGTGTCGCTCGAGGAGCTCGACGACGAGCAGCTGAAGATCCGCCGGTCGATGCTCGAGACCGACCCGCCCCGCCACCGGCAGCTCCGCAACATCTGCAACAAGCGGTTCAGCGCCCGGGGGGTCGGCGCGTACGAGGACTTCATCCGCGAGGTGGCGGGCTCGGTGCTCGACCGGGCGCTCGAGCGCGAGGAGTTCGACTTCACGCTCGAGGTGGCCAAGGAGCTGCCGATCCGGTTCCTGTGCGCGATCTTCACGGTCCCCCAGGACGACGCGCCGATGCTGATCCGGTGGGGCGACGCGATGATCGGCAATCAGGATCCCGAGTTCACCCACGCCGTCGTCGACAAGGTGGACACGGAGGAGTACCGGAACCTCCCCTTCCGCTCCCCCATCGCGCTCGAGATGTTCGAGTACGCGCACCGCCAGCGGGACTCGCGCCTGGAGGAGCCGCAGAACGACGTCATCACGGCGTTGACCGTGGCCCAGCGCGAGGGGACGCTCACCGAGCGGGAGTTCGACAATTACTTCGGTCTGCTGATGATCGCCGGCAACGAGACCACGCGTCACACGATCAGCCACGGCATGCTCGCGCTGCTCGAGCACCCCGACCAGATGCGGCAGCTCCAGGACGACCCGTCGCTGATCCCCGCCGCCGTCGAGGAGATCCTGCGGTGGGCCACCCCGGTCATGCACTTCCGCCGGACCGCCACCAGGGATACCGAGCTCGGCGGCACGCGGATCCGCGAGGGCGACAAGGTCGTCACGTGGTACATCAGCGCGAACCGCGACGAGCGGACCTTCGACGACCCCTACCGGTTCGACGTCACCCGCCGGAACGCCGGCGACCACGTCACGTTCGGCCCGGGCGGCCCGCACTTCTGCCTCGGCGCCCACCTGGCCAAGCTCGAGACGAAGGTCCTGCTCCAGGAGCTCCTACCGCGCCTGCGCTCGATCGAGCTCGCCGGCCCCGTCGAGCGCATGCGCTCGAATTTCGTCAACGGCATCAAGCACATGCCGGTGCGCGTCGAACTCGCACGTTAGCGAGCGAACCGGTCGATCAACGCCTGGGCGTAGGTGCGCTCCCAGGGCTCCGCCGGGTGCTGCGCCGTGTAGTCCAGGTCGCACTGGACGAGGGCGTGCGTCAACGCGCTGCGGACCGGCGTGACACCGAGGAGGCCGGGAAGCTCCGACAGGTCGATCAGCCACTCGGCATACCAGGAGGCCCAGTCCTCGTCCGCGCCGTCCACGATGGTGTAGACGACGTGGTGCGTCTCCGCAGCGCGATGGAGCACCTCGGCCACCTTCGTTACCCGATCGTCGTTCACGGCCGCCCTCCTCTCGTCTCGTCCGATGGGCATCTTGCCAGGGTCGCCAGGAATCGGGGCCGGCGGAACCCGGTTGAACGGGCGCATGGACTCCGCGCGCGTGATCCGCAGCTATCTGGTCATCACCGCCCTGTTCACGCTCTCCGCCTCGCTGATCTGGGGGATCAACACCCTGTTCCTGCTCGACGCGGGCCTCTCGATCTTCCAGGTCTTCCTGGCGAACGCCGCGTTCACCGCCGCGATGGCGCTGTTCGAGGTGCCGACCGGCGTCGTGGCCGACACGCGGGGGCGGCGGGCGTCGTTCCTGCTCTCGGAGACCACGCTCGCCGTGGGCACGCTGGCCTACGTGGGTGTGGCGGCGATCGAGGGCGGACTCGTCCTCTTTTGCCTCGCCGGCGTCATCCTCGGCCTCGGCTACACCTTCTACTCCGGCGCCGTCGAGGCTTGGGTCGTGGACGCGTTGAAGGCCACCGGCTACGCAGGGGGGCTCGATCGGGTCTTCGCGCGGGCGGGCGTCGTCTCGGGCGTCGCCACGCTCGTGGGAACGGTGGGCGGCGGGCTCCTCGGCCAGATCGACCTCGCGATCCCCTACGTGGCGAGGGCCGTGCTCCTGATCGTCGCGTTCGCCGTCGGATTCCGTTCGATGCACGACATCGGCTTCGCGCCCCGAACCCTCCAGGTGCGCGGCATCGTCGGCGAGATGCGGAAGGTCGGACGGGCGGGGCTCACGTTCGGCTGGCATGCGCCCGCGATGCGGCTGCTGGTCCTGCACTCGTTCCTCGTCTACGGCTTCTTCCTCTGGGCGTGGTATGCGTGGCAGCCCTACTTCCTCGAGCTCTACGGCCGCGACGCCATCTGGGTCGCCGGCGTCATCGCCGCGCTGTTCTCGCTCGCCGGGATCTGCGGCAGCGTGCTCGTCGGGCGGCTGGCCACGCCGGGTCGTCGCCGGACGACCATCCTGCTGACCTCGAGCGCCGTGCTGTCCGCGACGATGGTGGCGACGGGTGTCGTCCAGCGATTCTGGGTGACCGTCCCGATCTTCCTGCTCGGGGCCGTCGTCGCCGGCATCCTCCAGCCCGTCCGCCAGACGTACCTGCACCACTCCATACCAACCTCGGAGCGCGCCACGCTCGTCTCGTTCGATTCGCTCGTGGGGAGCCTCGGCAGCATCGGCGGCCAGGTGGGACTGGGCTTCCTGTCTCAGGAGCGATCGGTCCCGGCCGGGTTCGTCGTGGGCGGACTCGCCACGGTCCTCTCGCTGCCGATCTTCGGCCGCCTCCGGGCCCTCCGAGAACCGGCCGACCTGATCGTGGCCGAATCGCCGGAGCGCGAGGGCGCGTCGATCAATCCCGAGGTGCCCGGCGTACCGAGCGACGTGGCGTACGACTCGTGACGGTGGAACCGGCGAACGGCGGTTCGAATCGCTCGACGCCGACGGGGCTTACCCCTCGAGCAGCGACTTCAGGTTGCCGAGGGCCGTCTCCCAGCTCTGCTCGGAGACCGCCTTGGCCTCCTCCGAGGGCACGTTGCGCTCCGATACCGTGAGCTCGGTCGAGCCGTCTCGCTCGGAGAGCGCCCAGGTGACCTCCTGGTAGTGCTCCGGCCGGTCCGGCGTGCCGGAAAGGTCGCTCCAGTGCGTGTGCACCAGGAGCCTCGGCGGCTCCACGCGGACGATCTCCCCTTTGTCCACGTAGGGCTTGCCCTGCCACTTCCCCCGGTGGACGATCGGGCTCCCCGGCGTCCAGTCGGTCTCGGTGTCGACGCCGAAGAACCACCTCTTGATCCGCGCAGGCGTCGTGATGGCCTCCCAGACCCCCTCCACGGGGGCTTGGATCGTGGTCGAGGTGGACGTGCTGAAGCCGCTCATCTCGTCGGACGATATCCCGTGGTCGGCGCGGTCAAACGCGTCGGCGCTCAGGACGAGGACGCCACCTTCCACAGGTAGCCGTCGGGGTCGCTGAAGTAGCCGAAGTACCCCCACTGCACCGCCGCCGCCTCCTTGACGAGGCCGCCGCCGGCCGCCAGGGCCTTGGCCATGATCTCGTCCACCTCGTCCCTCGTGGGCACGATGAAGTGGAACGAGACGCCCCGGAACCCCGACCCCTCGGACGAGACACCCGCGTCCTGGGCGGCGGCCTCCCGCTGGTACAGGGCCAGCGACGACGACGCTTCCCCGAGGTTGAACGACACGAAGTGCGGGTGATCCTGGTCCAGTGCGCAGCCCAGCCCCTCCGCGTAGAACGCCCTGGACCTGGCCAGGTCCTCCACCCCGATCATGATGGCGGTCACCTGCAGCGACACGGTGGTCTCCTTTCCGTCGGCTCGACCTTCCAACCGGAATGACGGAACGGATCGGACGAGTGTGACCGGGCCAGAGGTGATCTGATGTCGTGGACCGGCGGCGGCTATTCGCCCTCGCCGGCGAAACGGAGCATCGAGCGGAGCATCGCGGCCATCGACTCCTGCTGCTCGGGCGACAGGTGCGAGGTCACGGCGACCTCCTCGGCGTTGAACCGCGGGAACAGCTCCTCGATCTTGCTCTGGCCGAGGCCGGTGAGCGAGACGCGCACCATGCGGCCGTCGGCGGAGTTCTTCCGGCGCTGTACGAGGCCACGCCGCTCGAGCGTGGTGACGACACCGGTCGACGTGGGCCGGCTGATGCCGACCGCGGCCGCGAGATCGCGCGATTCCATCTCGCCCCACACCCAGAGAACCCACAGCGCGACGAACGAGGTCCACGAGAGCCGGTCGTCGGCCAGGACCTTCGATTCCATGTGACGGCGGATCGCGGCGGAGGCGCGGAACAGGTTTGAGACCGCCCACATCGCGCGGAAGTCGAGCGGGAGGTGGCCGAGCCGCTCGAGCACCTTGCGTTCGGGGGGGAGCAGGCCGTCGTCGGTCACGAGGGCCGAAGTGTACCCCCAGCCGTCAACACGAATTGAGCGAGTCGGCGCCCGCGCCCCCGGCGCACGAATCGTCGCCCGGGCCGCCCAGGAGCTGGTCGTCGCCGTCGCCGCCGTGGAGGTCGTCCTTCCCTTTCCCGCCCTCGAGGAGGTCGTCGCCCGGACCCGAGATCAGCAGGTCGTCGCCGGCCCGGCCCAGCAGGTGGTCCCGCCCCGATCCGGTCCGGATCTGATCGTCGCCGTCCCCGCCGTCGACGAGCATCGATCCCGAGAACGCCACGCCGGTGATCGTGTCGTCCCCCGAGCCGCCCTGCACGGCGACGATCTCGACTCCCTGCAGCTTCGTCACTTCGGAGCCCTCCGCGTGCAGGATGCGGCGGTCGTTGACCAGCCACCCGCCGGCACCCGAGACGGCTACCCGGTCCTTCCCCGAGCCGCCGACGACGACACCGCCGCCGCCCCCGGGGAACAGCTTGTCGAACCCGTCGCCGCCCCGCAGCGTGTCGACGCCCCCGCCTCCGTACAGGTGGTCGCCCAGCGGGGAGCCGATGAGCGTGTCGTTGCCGGCCTCGCCGAACACCGCGATCTCGAGCAGGATGTCGAAGGAAGGCCGGCCGAGGTCCGAGAGCACGATCCGATCCGGCCCATCGCCGGCCCGCACGAGCACGGACCGCACGTTCGAGCAGTGCACCCGGCCGCCGCTCGGCGCCTCCCCGTTGACCTTGACGTTGCCGTTGTCGCAGGTCACGGCGATCGTGTTCGCCCGGCCGTCCCCGTTCACCGTGAGGATCCCGAGCGCGAACTCGGCGGTGACGTCCGCCGACGCGGGCACGGCGGGGACGAGCACGAGCGCGAGCGTCAGCGCCAGGACCGCGAGCGTCCTGAGCATGCCGAAGACGCTAGCCCACCACGGTCCCCGAGTCACCGAACCCGGCTCAGAACGTGAAGTTGCGGGGCGGGTCGGTCATCGTGAGGACCGGGCGCTCGGCGCCCCACGCGCTCACGTCGGACTCGGCCTTGCCGTCGTACACGAGCTCCACGAGCGACTTGCCGAACACGCTCGCGAACTTGAACGCGTGCGCCGCACCCAGGCCGAGCGCGATGCGCTCGTGACCGGGGACGAGGTCGAGGACGAAGTCGCGATCGGGCGTCATCGTGTACAGGCAGGTCTTCTGCTTCAGGTACGAGCCGAACCCCCCCGGCAGGTGCTCGCGCATGAACGAATCGACCGTCTCCGAGTAGTCGGGCCGCGGGTCGAACGAGCGCGTGTCGCCGGTGACCTCCGGCCCGCCGACGTCCCACCCGATCTTCGCCCCGGGTTCTCCGAACGCGGGGAACCCGTAGAACGAGGGCGTCCCCATCCAGATCCACACCGGGAACCGCTCCGGCGCGAACGCCTCGAAGTCCGTCGACGCATAGTACGTGACCTGCTCCTGCGTGACCGTCAGGTTGATGGGCCGCCAGAGCGGCCCGAGCACCTCGTTCGTCCACGCGTCGCACGCGAGGACGACGCGCTCGGCCCGGTACGTCCCGGCCTCGGTCTCGAGCTCGTACAGCCCGCCGGCGTCGCGGATCTCGGTCACCCGAGCGTGGTCGACGAGGGTGGCCCCCATCGACGAGGCGAGGCGGCGGTGCGCGGCGTTCGCCGTCGCGGCCGCCGCGATCCCGGCATCCGCCTGGTACATCACGCGGACGTCGTCGGTGAGGCGCCACTGCGGCCACCGACGCATCGCCTCGGCAGCGTCGAGCCACTCGGCGGCCACGCCTACCTCGTCGAGCGAGTGCGCGTAGTCGTGCATCCAGCCGTGCGCGCGCTCCGGGTACAGGTCGAGGCCGCCGGTGCGGACCACGAGCCGGTCGCCCGACTCCTCCTCCACGACGCGCCATGCCTCGTAGGCGTCCTGCGCGAACCGCACGTACGCCGGCGTGTGATACGAGAGCCGGATGATCCGCGAGTGATCCTGCGACGCGCCGCGCTCGTGGCCGAGCTCGAAGCGCTCGAGCCCGAGGACGCCGGAGCCGGCGCGCCTGGCCGCCCAGTACACCGCGCCCGAGCCGATCCCGCCGAGGCCGACCACGGCGATCTCGAACTCGCGAGGATCGCTCACGTCAGACTTCGGTCTCGGTGTGGGCGTGGTACTCGTACGCGCTCATGGCGCGGCCGGTCGTGCTCTTCCAGTCGCGCTCGTCGGCCGGGACGCGCCCCAGGGCCTTGGCCATCGCCCGGACGTGCGCCTGCACCGAGCCGCAGCACGAGCCGATGTAGTTCACGCCGCCCTCGTTGGCGCGGCGGGCGAACTCGGCCATCTCCTGGCGCGAGAGCTGGAGCGGATCGAGCTCGTAGGGGAAGCTCGGCAGCGCCGTGAAGTCGGGGCGCTCGGACGTCGTCCGGTAGGCGACGGGCTGGGCGGCGACGAACCCCTCCACGGCGCCGCGCATCTCGAGCGCGATGGGGAGCTGCTGCCCGGGGCCGTTCAGGCAGTTGACGCCGACGATGTCGGCGCCGGCGTCGCGGAGCCGCCGGGCGCACTCGGCGGGCGTGTCCCCCTCGTACGAGCGCGGCACGGGCTGCTCGAACGACATCGTCGCCATGACGGGCAGGCCGGTGGCCTTGGCGCGCTCGACGAACAGCAGCGCCTCGCCCAGGTAGCTGTACGTCTCGCCGATCCAGAAGTCGGGCGGGCCGGCGTCGACCTGGTTCTGGAGCTGCCGGTCGAACAGCGCCCGCACGCGGTCGGAGCTCGCGGGATCCTCGGGCTCGTACGCCCAGGTCAGGGAGAGGTTGCCCGCGACGAGCGCGTCGCCCTCGGCCGCGACCTCGCGCGCGATGCGGACGGCGTCCCGGTTGATCTCGTCGACCCTGCCGGCGAGGCCCACCGTGGCGAGCTTGTCGTCGCTTGCGTAGAAGGTCATCGTCTGCAGCACCTCGGCGCCGGCGCGCAGGAACTCGCGATGGAGCTGCGCCAGCGCGTCGGGGTGCTCGACCACCACCTCGGGCGTGAACGGCCCCGCCTGCACGTAGCCGCGCTTCTCGAGCTCGAGCAGGTACCCGCCGTCGCCGACCACCGGCCCCTCGGCGAGACGTTCCAGGATCCCCTTCGTCATGCGCGGCTCCTTCGTCGAGGGCGGCGGACCGAGTCTAGTCACGGCCGCGGGCACGACCTCGAACGGGCCTGTGACCGGAGGTCACCGGACGATCAGGCGACGAGCACGCACTCCACGCCGTGGAGGCCCGAGACGACCTCGTCCCAGGTCGAGCCCTCGTCGGCGGATCCGAAGACTCGGCCGTCCCCCGTCCCGAAGGCGGCGAGACCGTCCGCCGCGTCCAGCCATGCGCTGTCGATGTTCGCGTCGAACCACTCGGGCATCCCGGCCGCGCACCGTTCGAACGGGCCGTCGAGGATCGGGCCGCGATAGAGCGCGGCCCGGCCCCCCCGCGGACCGAGCGAGGCCGACACGAGCACGGTCTCCCCGATCACCGCGACACCGCGGCAGTACGAGGCGTGGAGACCCTCGTCGCGGATCGTCCACGAGTCGCCGCCGTCCCGGCTCACCGCGAGCCCCGTGGCGCAGGCCGCCAGGACGCCCTCGTCGCCGGCCCACACGCGGTGGACGTCGGCATCGACGTCGATCGTCGGCTCCCACGTGCGGCCGCCGTCCCGGGATCGAGCGATCCCGCCGACGTGGACGTTCACGTACACGGCGTCGCCATCCTCGGCGATCGAGCGGGTGTCGGGCGGACCGCCCCACGGCGTGTACCAGCCGTCGCGGCCCTCGACCGCCTCGAAACCCGTGACCGTCTCGAAGCCGCGGTCGCCGACGCTGGCCAGATGCGCCTGCGCCAGCCCGACGAGCAACCCCGACCGCGTCGGCGCGATGCAGGTCAGCTCCTCGTTGCCGAGGACGGCGGACCATCGGGACCAGCGCCCGCCCTGCGTTCGGCGGACCTGGTGGTGATCGAGGATTGCCCAGAGCTCGCCGGCGCCGCGGGCCAGCGCGGTCACCCGATGGCCGGCGTGCTCGAGCTCACCCTCGCGGCCGTCCTCGAACACGCGCAGCCCGTCCACCGTCCCCACCAGGATCCGGGGCATGCCCAGGATGGTACGTCGGGCGCTCGTCGGCGATGCCTAGGATGGTCGCGTGGACGCAGACAGCCTGCTCGCGCTCGTCCGGTTCCACGCGTGGGCGAACGACCGGATCCTCACGACGGCGGCCGACCTGTCGGACGAGGAGCTCCGCGAGGCGACGAACCTCGATCATGGCAGCGCGTTCCAGACGCTACGGCATCTCGTCGACGTCGACTGGAGCTGGCGCGAGTTGTGCATCGGGAACGACGTAGGAGAGAGCTACGTGTGGGACCACGGCTTCGTGCTCGACGATCTTCCGGCCATCCACGCGTTCTGCCTCCAGGAAGACGCGCGCCTGCGCCACTACGTCGAGTCCCTGGACGGGGCGGCGCTGAGCAAATCGGTGGCCATCGGCGCGGACTTCGCCCGGTCCCGATGGCTCATCCTCGCGCACGTCGTGAACCACGGAACGCAGCACCGCAGCGAGCTTGCTCGGTACCTCACCGAGCGCGGGCACTCCCCTGGCGAGCTCGACCTCCTGGACGCGGTGGAACTGCCGTGGCCGCCCACCTGAGCCTGTGAGTGCGTCGCGACCGCCACTGCCCACCAGAGGAAGGAGCGGATCAACCTTCCCTCTCACCCCCGACGCCCGGGAGGTTCCGGAACGGTTGTCTGCTCGAAGGTCCTGTTCCCCGAGCCCCGCGTTCATGAATCTCGATCAGCCCTCCGCGAGGAGCGCGTAGATCTTCTTGCGGGCCTCCGCAAGGATCTCGGCGGCCGCCTTTCGCTGCGCCTCGGTACCGGTCCTCGCGATCTGCATGGCCGCGGCCCCGAGCTGGAACGCCGAGTCGCGGAACTGGGCGAGCCCCTCGCCGAGCGGTCCGAACTCCCACGGCGCGCCTCCGGAGCCTCCGCGCTCGCGGCGCTCCTCGAGCTCGGTGCGGCCGGCGTCGGTGATCGAGTACACGCGCTTGCCGTCCTGCTCCTGCCCGGTGACGAGTCCCTCGTCCTCGAGAAGCTGGAGCGTCGGGTAGATCGAGCCCGGGCTCGGGCGCCACATGCCGCCACTGCGCTGCTCGAGCTCCCGGATCAGGTCGTAGCCGTGCATGGGCTTGTCGGCGAGCAGGGACAGCAGCCCCGTGCGCACGTCGCCCCGGCGAGCCCGGCGACCGCCCCAGGGCGGACCCCCGAACCACATGTGCTCGCCGTGCCGGCCTCCACCCCACGGTCCGAACCCCTCGTGGTGCCGGCGGTGCTGATGCGGTGCCTGGTGCATCGGATCCTCCTTCGTCACGATGTCTCTTCAACCCATCGTGATATATCGTAACACGTCGCGACCTAGTGACAAGAGCTCGAAGAACGGTGGGTTCGGATCCAGGTCAGGCGGTGGCGCGCTCCAGCTCGCCGAAGACCCGGTCCAGGCCCCAGTCGAGCTCCTCCTGGCTGATCACCAGGGGCGGGGCGAGGCGGATCGTCGTCTCGTGGGTGTCCTTGGCGAGCACACCACGCTCCAGCAGGCGCTCGGCGAGCCGGCGGGCCGGACGGGCCTCGGGCACGAGCTGGACGCCGGCCCACAGCCCCCGGATCCGCGCCTCCTCCACCGCCGGCGACGCGACGTCGCGGAACCGCGCGGCCATGCGCTCGCCGAGCCGCCGGGAGTTCTCCTGGAGCTCGCCGGTGCGAAGGAGCTGGATCACGCGGCGGCCGATCGCGGCGCCGAAGGGGTTGCCGCCGAACGTGCTGCCGTGCTCCCCCGGCTTGTAGACGCCGAGCACCTCGCGATCGGCGACGACCGCCGAGACCGGGATGATGCCGCCGCCGAGCGCCTTGCCCAGGATGAACATGTCCGGCCGGACGCCCTCGTGCTCCACGGCGAACGTGGTGCCGGCGCGGCCGAGCCCCGACTGGATCTCGTCGGCGATCAGGAGGACGCCGCGCGCGGAGCAGATCTCGCGCGCCCGGCGCAGGTAGCCGTCGGGCGGGATGACCACGCCGGCCTCGCCCTGGATCGGCTCGACGAGGAACGCCACCGTGTCCTCGTCGATCGCGGCCTCGAGCGCGTCGGCGTCCCCGAACGGCACGACCTCGAACCCGGGCGTGAGCGGGCCGAAGTTCCGCTTGGAGCCCGGGTCGGTGGAGAAGCTGATGATGCTGATCGTGCGGCCGTGGAAGTTCCGCTCGCACACGATGACCTTGGCCCGGTCGGGCGCGACGCCCTTGACCTCGTAGCCCCACTTGCGGGCGGTCTTCAGCGCGGTCTCGACGCCCTCGGCGCCCGAGTTCATCGGCAGGGCCAGGTCCATCCCGCAGAGCTCGGCGAGCTCGCGCAGGAACGGGCCGATCTGATCGTTGTGGAAGGCCCGGCTGGTCAGCGTGAGCCGGTCGAGCTGCTCCTTCGCCGCGGACACGAGCGCCGGGTGCCGGTGGCCGAAGTTCAGCGCGGAGTAGGCGGAGAGCATGTCCAGATAGCGGTTGCCCTCGACGTCGGTGACCCAGCACCCCTCGCCCTCGGCCACGACGACGGGAAGTGGGTGGTAGTTGTGCGCCGAGTACCGCTCGACGAGCTCGATGTGCTCCTCGGACGTCCTCGGCATGACGCCTTCGAGCCGGTCCGCCTGGGTGGTCATCGAACGCCCTCCTGCTCTCCGAACGCCCCCACGGCGAGTGTACCCGCCGCCGGGCGGGCCTCCGGCGGCGGGTACAGGGGGTTGGAGCAGGGGGTTCAGACGCTCCGGCGGTAGCGCCGGACGGCGAGCGGGGCAAACACGATGAGGATCCCGGCGATCCACGCGAGCGACTGCAGCACGTAGGTCGCGGTGTCCCCGCCCTGCATCAGCGCGCGCACCGCAGACGCGGTCACCGAGACGGGCTGGTGGTTCGCGAACGCCTGCAGCCAGCCCGGCATCGAGTCGACCGGGACGAACGCCGAGGACGCGAACACGAGCGGCGCGAGCACGGGGAAGGCGGCGGCCTGCGCGGTCTCCGGATCCCCCACCGTCAGCCCCACGAAGGCGAAGATCCACGCGAACGCGTAGCCGAACGCCAGCACCAGCGCCATGCCGGCGACGAAGCCCAGCGCGTTCGTGCCCACGCGGAACCCCACGGCGAACCCGACCGCCGTCATGAGCACCACGACGAAGACGTTGCGGGTGAGGTCGGCGAGCGTGCGGCCGGCCAGCACCGCCGAACGGGCCATCGGGAGCGAGTGGAACCGCTCGAGCAGCCCCGACTTCATGTCCGTGGCCAGGCCGATCGCCGCGGCCATCGAGCCGAAGACGATCGTCTGCACGAACACCCCCGGCATCAGGAAGTCGACGTACGAGATCCCGGGGACGCGGATCGCCCCTCCGAAGACGTACCGGAACAGCAGGACGAAGATCACCGGCTGGATCGTCGAGAACACGAGCAGCTGGGGAACCCGGCGGTAGCCGATCAGGTTCCGCCAGGTGATGGCGATCGCGTCCCGAACGGCCCGTACCGGGGCGGGGCGGTGGTACTCGCGTTCGAACGTGAGGTCGATGGGGGTGGCGGTCATGCGGCACCTCGTGCGGGTCGGGCTCCCTCGGGAGCTGGATCGGTCGGTTCGGTGCGGCGCCCGGTGAGCGCGAGGAACACGTCGTCCATGCTCGGCTCGCGCACGGCGAGCGTGGCCGGGACGAGGTCCTCGGCGTCGAGCGACCGCAGCACCTCGACGAGCGCGCCGGCGCCGTCCTCGCTCGTCAGTCGGAGCGTGGAGCCATCTCGCTCGGCGCGGTGGTCGAACCGCTGGGTCAGCAGCAGCTCGGCGCGCGTGGCGGCGGCGTGGTCCGCGAGCCCCATCTCGATGACGGTGCTGCCGAGCTGGGCCTTCAGCCGCTCCGGCGTGTCGTTGGCGATGAGGTGCCCGCCGTCGACGACGGCGATGCGGTCGGCCAGCCGGTCGGCCTCCTCCAGGTACTGCGTGGTGAGCAGCACCGTGGTGCCCTCGGCGACGAGCTCGCGGATCATGTCCCACAGCTCGCCCCGGCTGTGCAGGTCGAGCCCGGTCGTCGGCTCGTCCAGGAACAGCACCGGCGGGCGCTGCACGAGCGCCGCGGCGATGTCGAGCCGCCTCCGCATGCCACCCGAGTAGGTCCGGGCCGGCCGGTCGGCGGCGTCGGCGAGCTCGAACCGCTCGAGCAGCTCGTCGGCGCGCGGGCGGAGCACGCTCTTCGGCAGCTGCGCGAGCCGGCCGACCAGGCGGAGGTTCTCGCGACCGGTCAGGTTGGGATCGACGGCCGCGTACTGCCCGGCCAGCCCGATCCGACGGCGGACCGCGTCGGGCTCGCGGGTCACGTCGCGCCCGAGGACGAAGCCCCGGCCGGCGTCCGGTCGCAGGACCGTGGCGAGGATCCGCACCGTGGTCGTCTTGCCCGCGCCGTTCGGCCCGAGCAGCCCGAACACGGTGCCGGTGGGCACCTCGAAGTCGACGCCGTCCAGGGCCGGCACGCTCGCGTACCGCTTGACCAGTCCCTCGACGACGATGCCGTTGTCGGTCATGTCTGGCTCCTTCCGTGATCGCGGCGGGTCGCGCGATCGATCCCCGCACCCTACCAACGACCGTTGAGATGAGTCAAGATTTGAGCCAAGACAAATATGAAGGAATCATGAATGTCGAGAATGATCCGTGGTATGCTCGCCGCATGGGCGCGCATGCGGCGGGTGAGGCGTGGCGGCTCATCTACCGGATCCTCGTCGAGGGCGAGGCGCACGACCGGATGAAGGAGGCGTGCGCGATCGCCGGTGTCTCACCCGGGATCTTGAAGACGCTCCTGCACCTGGAGCCCGGCACGGGCATCGCCATGCGCGATCTCTCCGAGCACTGGGGGGTGGACGCGTCCTGGATCACGAGCGTGGTGGACGAGCTCGAGACCCGAGGGCTGGCCAGGCGCCTCCCGCATCCGAGCGACCGCCGCGTGAGGATGGTGGCGCTCACCGATGAGGGAGTCGCCGTGAGGGATCAGGCACTCCATCTCGTCTTCGCTCCCCCGGCGTCGATGACCGCGTTGACCTCGGCGGAGCAGCGCCAGCTCCGCGACCTGCTCCGCAAGGTCGCCGCCGCGGACCCCCGTCTGGGCCGGGAGCCCGGCCCCGCTCACGTGATCGCGGCGGCGAGCTCCTCGAAGTTGTCGACGTAGCGCGCCACGTCCTCGTCGGAGTGGACGATCGAGCTCGTCCAGCTCTCCCACTTGGACCCGGGGCTCTTGAACACGCCGCGGTTGAGCTGCCACAGCCACGCGAGCTGCGGGACACGATCGTCGATCTCCCACAGGTCGCGGTACTCGTGGATCGGCTCCGGCCGCCAGTCGATCGACCCCTTCGCGCCGAGCAGCTTCATCGAGGCCGGGAGCCGGAACTTCTCGATGACGCCGTTGCAGCGCTCGAATCCCGCGGTGATCCGGTCGAACGCGCCGTAGGCGTCTCTCGTCAGGACCTCGGTGAGGTTCACCTTCATCGCGGCCATCGTGAGCGGGTTGCCGTTGAACGTGCCGACCTGCTCGAGCTCGCCGTTCACGATCATGGCCATCGCGTCCTCGGTGCCGCCGATCGCGCCGCACGGCAGTCCCCCGCCGATCGCTTTCGCCAGGCACACGAGGTCGGGCACCACGCCGAACGCCTCGACCGCGCCGCCCCACGCGAGCGTGCATCCCGTCTTCACCTCGTCGAACGCGAGCAGCGCCCCGTTCGCGTGGCAGGCGTCCTTCAGCTCCGCGAGGTACCCGGGGTCGGGCAGCACCAGGCCGCAGTTCGTCATCGCCGGCTCGACGATCATCCCGGCGATCTCGCCCGGGTGCTCCTCGAAGGCGCGACGGACGGCCGCCGCGTCGTTGAACGGGACGCAGATCACCTGCTCGACGATGCCGCGCGGCATGCCAAGCGTCTGCGGCACGGACGCGGGGTGCTCGCGAGGCCCGGCCGCCTCGCGCGGCGGGAACACGCTCACCATGAGCGAGTCGTGGTGGCCGTGGTACGTGCCCTCGACCTTCAGCAGCGTCGTCCGCCCGGTCAGCGCGCGCATGATCCGCGTGGCGTCGAGCGTGGCCTCGGTCCCGGAGTTGCCGAACCGCCACAGCGGCAGGCCGAAGCGCTCGGCCAGGTTATCCGCGCACGCGAGCGCGTCCTCGGTCGGCTGCGCGAAGTGCGTGCCGAGCTCGACGCGACGTTGCACCGCCTCGACCACCTTGGGATGGGCGTGGCCCATGACCATGACGCCGTAGCCGCTGTGGTAGTCGACGTACTCGTTGCCGTCGAGGTCCCACACCCGCGAGCCCGCGCCGCGACTCACGTAGATCGGGTGCGGCGGCCATTCCTGCCAGGACGAGCTCACGCCGCCCGGCAGCCGCGTCCTGGCGACCTCCCGGTACTCGAGCGAGCGGCGGTGCTTCTCGTCGAGTGCGGCGGTCTCCTCCTTGATGAGCCGCTCGACGAGCTCGAGATCGATCTGAACATGGTCCTTCGCGGACATGCCATCCCCTCGTTTCGGTTATGGGTTCGCGCTCGCGAGCAGGTCGTCGAGGATGTCCCCGATCCTGCCGACGCGAGCGACAGGTGGCCGTGTTCGGGATGCAGGTGCGCCCGCGCGGTCGGGACGTGCCCGGTCAGCCACTGACCGTGCGCGAACGGCACCATGAGGTCCTGTGCTCCCTGCCAGATCGACACCGGGACCTCGATCGACGCGAGGTCGAACCCCCAGGGAGCGACGAAGGCCAGGTCGTCGTCGCGCCAGCCCCACAGCCCGTTCCGGAACGCCTCGCGGAACGAGGCCGCGAGGAGCTCGCCGAACTCGCCGGACAGCGAGGCCTCGTCGACCATCGAGATGATCGTGCGGAGCTCGCCCACGATCTGCTCGGGCGTGATCGAGGCCATCACCTCGGCTTGGGGCCGCATCCACTCGAGGTGGGCGTCGGGGTTCGAGGCCGCGAGCGGGTATTCGATCTGGTTCTCCTCCCCCATCCCCGCCGTCCAGTCGAGGCCCTCGGCGTCGTACGGCGCCACGCCGGCGATCGTGGCCGCGGCGAGCACGCGCTCGGGCAGGAGCGCGGCGCACGCGATCGCGTGCGGGCCGCCGCCGGACCATCCCGCGGTGAGGAACCGGTCGACGCCGAGATGATCGGCGAGCGCCGCCACGTCCTTCGCGCAGTCGGCGACCGTGCGTCCCTCGTGCCTCGAGGACCCGCCGAACCCCGGCCGCGAGTACGTCACGAGGCGGATCCCGCGCTCGGCCGCGGCGCCGTCGAACGTCCCGAACGGCACCGCGGCCCCCGGGCTGCCGTGATGGAAGACCAGCAGCGTGCCGGCCGGGTCGCCCTCGGAGAGGGCCTGCAGCGCCCGCCCGTCGTCGAGCGTGACGGTGATCGGCGCTGCGGTCACGCCGAGATCGCCGCGGCGAACTCCGCGAAGTTCTCCACGTAGCGGCGGGCGTCGTCCTCCGTGTGGAACACGGACGTCGTCCACGTCTCCTGCTTCGACCAGGGCGACTTGAACACGCCGCGGTTCTGCTGGAACAGCCACGCCAGGTAGGTGATCCGCTCGTCGATCCCGATCGCGTCCCGGTACTCGCGCACGGGCGTGGCCGAGTAGATCACCGACCCCTTGGCGCCCATGCCGGCGACGTACGCCGGGAGGCGGTGCTCCTCGATCGCGGCGCCGCACCCCTCGGCCAGCGCGCGATGCACGAGGTCGAGCTGCTCGTACACGTCCCTCGTCAGCACCTCGGTGAGGCAGGCGCGCGAGGCCGCCATCGTCAGCGGGTTCCCGTTGAAGGTGCCGGCCATGTCGTACTCGTCGCGAAGGACCGGGCCGAACAGCTCCTCGGTCGCACCGATCGCTCCGCACGGCAGGCCGCCGCCGATCGCCTTGGCCAGGCAGATCACGTCCGGCGTGACGCCGAAGGCCTCCACGGCCCCGCCGTACGCGATCGCCGCGCCGGTCTTCACCTCGTCGAACGCGAGGAACGCGCCGTGGCGATGCAGAAGGTCCTTGAGGCCCTGGAGGTAGCCCGGGTCGGGAAGGATCACGCCGCAGTTCATCATGGCCGGCTCGACGAACATGCCCGCGACGCTGCCCTCGAGCTCGGCGAGCGCGGCCTCGGCGGCGGCGAGGTCGTTGAACGGCACCACCCGAACCAGCTCGGCGAACGCCTCCGGGATCCCCAGGGCCTGCGGGAGCGTCACGGGGTGCTCGCGGGGACCGATCCGCTCCGGGTCGGGGATCACCGAGAACATCAGCGAGTCGTGATGACCGTGGTACGTGCCCTCGATCTTGATGAGGACGTCGCGGCCGGTCGCCGCCCGCATCAGGCGAGCGGCCTCCAGCGTCGACTCGGTGCCCGAGTTGCAGAACCGCCACAGCGGCAGGCCGAACCGGTCCACGAGGTTCTCCCCCACCGCGTCGAGATCGCGCGTCGGCTGCGCGAAGTGCGTGCCGAGCCGGGCCCGGCGCTCGATCGCCTCGACGATCTTGGGGTGCGCGTGGCCCGCGACCATCGCCCCGTAGCCCAGGTGGTAATCGAGGTACTCGTTCCCGTCGATGTCCCACAGGCGGTTGCCCTGCCCCCGGTCGACGTAGATCACGTGGGGCGGGGAGGCCTGCCATGACGATGCCACGCCGCCGGCCACGGTGCGCTCCGCGACCGCTCGGTAGGCGATCGAGGCCCGGTGCTTCGGCTCGAGCCTCGCCTCCTCCTCCGAGATCAGATGGTCGATCCGCTCGAGGTCGAGCTCGGTCGCCTGTCTGGTTGCCACCTTTCGCCTCCCGCGGCACCGTCCCGGGCGTTCGCGCCCGGCCTTGAACGGCCGTTCAATGAGTATGCCAGCGCTCGCGCGGTCGTCGCAAGGCCCGTCGCGCCGAGAGGATCCGGCTCATGGCGCACGCCCCGAGTCCGCGTTGCTATCGTTGTGCCGAACGTGGTGGCCGTAGCTCAATCGGTTAGAGCACCAGGTTGTGGTCCTGGGGGTTGGGGGTTCAAGTCCCCTCGGTCACCCCAAGCGCGCGTGGCCCGTTGCTAGACTCCACCGGGCCTCTAGCTCAATCTGGCAGAGCAACGGACTCTTAATCCGCAGGTTCGGGGTTCGAATCCCCGGGGGCCCACGCACAGGCCCACGCACAGGTGTTTGGTTCCGCCTGACGCGTGACACATCGGCTCCGGCTGACGGGCAGGCCTACCAACGAAGCCCCAGGTAGAGGTCCCGTTTTCCGTCTTCGTCACACTGATCGAATCGGGTGAATACGCTCCATCCCGATCGCGGGGGAAATGGCCTGCTGCCTTGAGATTGAGGACCAGAGTCTGCCTGCAGCGCGGGAGGGAATGCCCATGCTCGCGATCGACCGAGGTCTCTCTCGCATCGCGCGGGTCATCGCGTTGTGGACGCGTGAATCACGACCCCGGCGGACCGGGCTCTAGGCTGGTGCGGGGATGACCGCGATCGCAGGAGTACCCCTGGGCGAAGAGGCTGCTGCCGTGGCCGCCGTTCGTGCCGGCGACCAGGTGGCCTTCGCCACGTTGGCTGACCGGTACCGGCGACAGCTCCAGGTCCACTGCTACCGGATGCTGGGGTCGGTCGACGACGCCGAGGACATGGTCCAGGAGACCCTGCTCCGCGCCTGGAGGGCCCGCGCATCCTTCCAGGGCCGGTCCCTGTTCCGGACCTGGCTCTACCGCATCGCCACGAACGCATGTCTGAATGCGCTCGAGCGCCAGCCACGCCGCATCACGCCGCCGGACCTCGGTCCGCCTTCGGACGACCCGCAAGCTCAGCTGGTCGAGTCTCCCGAGCTCCCCTGGCTTCAGCCGTATCCGGATCACCTGCTGGAACCTGCGGCGCCGACCGAAACCGAGCCCGAAGCACAGGTCGTGACGCGGGAGACCATCGAGCTCACCTTCTTGGCAGCGATCCAACATCTCCCGCCCAGGCAGCGGGCGATCCTCATCCTTCGTGATGCGCTTGGATGGACCGCCCAACAGACCGCCGCGCTGCTCGACACCAGCGTCGTCTCGGTCAAGAGCTCCCTGCAACGCGCCCGTGGGACGATGCGCGGACGGCTACCCGCCCGCCGCCTCGACTGGACGTCGGCAACAGCGCCGAGCGCCGAGGAGCGCGCTGTGCTGCGCCGCTACATGACCGTCTATGAGCGGCACGACGCCACCGCGCTCACCGCTCTCCTGCGTGAGGACGCGCGGCAGACGATGCCACCGGTCCCGGCGTGGTTCGACGGCCGCGAGACGATCGTCGCTGTCAAGGCCTGGTGGCTCGGCCCGGCCAGAGAGGGTGACTTCCGGGTCTTGCCAACGGTGGCCAACCGCCAACCGGCCACCGCCATCTATCTCCGCCGTCACGGAGATGCGCTGTGCCGCCGTGTGGCCATGGAGGTCCTGTGCATCGAAGACGGCCTGATCGTCGAGATCACCTCGTTCCTCGACACGCTCCTCAAGGCCTTCGACCTGCCGGCCGTGCTCCGATGATGGACCGAAACGGCGGGCGGGTTCTCCCTCTTCGAGGGAGGGCTTGCGCCGGGCTTCGTCGTGCGCTTGATCACGCCGCTACCCGGCCGCGCTCATGCTGGACCGCATGCCACCGCGGGTCCTGCGGAACCATGGCCGCCCGTGCTGCTCTCGGCCGTCTCGCGGTGTGCCCCGTCCGGGCTCGGCGCCTGGTTGGATCGAGCACGGCCGATCCCTTTTCCCGGAGCCTGGGTCTAAGCAGGTAACGACTCGCGAAGGGCGAGCACCGTCCGAAGGAGATCCGGTGAGCGCAGTCAGCAGCACCCTCAACTCGAAGGACGGCACCACGATCGCTTTCGATCGGATCGGGGCCGGACCGCCCTTGATCCTCGTCGTCGGCGCCTTCAACGATCGGGCCACCGGCGCACCGCTCGCCGAGGTCTTGGCGACGGACTTCACCGCCGTCACGTACGACCGCCGCGGTCGAGGGGCGAGCGGGGACACGGCGCCCTACGCCGTCGAGCGCGAGATCCAGGACCTGGTCGCCCTGATCGACGTGGTCGGCGGTGAGGCATCGATCTTCGGCTACTCCTCGGGAGCGGCCCTGGCCCTGAAGGCCGCCGCGGCCGGCAGCGGCATCATCAAGCTGGCGCTGTACGACCTGCCTCCGGTGGTCGACGACGGTCGCCCCAGGGACGCGGTCGACCACGCCGCGCGGCTCGCCGAGCTGGTCGCCGAGGGACGCCGCGGAGATGCCGTCGAGTACTTCCAGTCCAAGCTCGTCGGCATCCCCGACGACGTCGTGGCGCAGCTGCGCCACGCGCCGTTCCGGCTCGCCCTCGAAGAGATGGCGCACACCCTCGTCTATGAGGCGCTGATCGTCGGCGAGCGATGGGAGCCGGCGGACCTCGCGTCCTCGATCAGCATCCCGACGCTCGCGGTGGCGGCCGGAGCCGGCTCGCCGTTGCTGCCCGCCGCGGCGGGGGCCTTTGCGGCTGCCGTTCCGAGTGCCCGCGCCGTCACCCTCGACGGCCAGTCGCACGACATCGACCCGATGGTGCTGGCCCCCCTACTGAAGGACTTCCTCGCTGGGTGAGCGGACACCCTGCCAACGCTGGCCGGGTCGCTGCCATGCCCTGACGTGTCCCACTCTCGGTCGCAGGCACCCTCGGCGCGAGTCGGTGAGAGGCATCCGCCGGTGAGAGGCTTGGAACATGTTGGCCAACGCCCGTGTCGGCGAGCTCCTGTGGCTTGCCAGCCGCGAGGAGACCGACCACCGAAGGCGCGCGCTGGCACGGGCCTCACGCGCGTCATGGTTCTGGCCGCAGGAGGCCCACGACATGGTCGCCACCGGCCGGCCACTCACCGATCTTCGCGGGGTCGGTCCTTGGATCGCGGCTCAGATCGAGACCTGGCTCGAGAACCCACCGCCCGTCCCGGAGCCCGACGAGACCCGGCGCGGATTCCTCACGTACGCGGAGGTGCGATCCGTGCTGGACGCGGATCCGGAGTGGGAGTCGCTTCCCTGTGCCGACCTTCAGATGCACACGACGCACAGCGACGGCTCGGTGGCCCTCGAGGGCATGATCGCGGCCGCGCGCACCCTCGGTCGGTCGTTCGTCGCCGTTACCGACCATTCCCAGTCGTTGAAGATCGCGAACGGCATGACACCGGAGCGGCTCGCCGTCCAGCGGCGCGAGATCGACGAGCTCGACGCGGCGTTCGCCGACGCAGGCGATGACTTCCGGATCCTCCGCTCGATGGAGGTCGACGTCTTCCCAGACGGGTCGATGGACATGGACGACGAGTCGTTGTCGACCCTGGATCTGGTGCTCGGCGCGTTCCACTCGAAGCTACGCTCCACCGCCGACGAGACCGAGCGGTACCTGACCGCCCTGGGACAGGCGCGTCTGCACGTGCTCGCGCACCCGAAGGCGCGGATGTACGGCAGACGCGTGGGACTGGTTGCGGACTGGCGACGGGTGTTCGCCGAGGCGGCGCGGCTGGGCAAGGCCGTCGAGCTGGACGCCACGGTGTGGCGCCAGGACCTGAACGTGGGGCTTGCGACGCTCGCCCGCGAGGAGGGCGTGCGGTGGTTCTCGATCGGAAGCGACGCACACAGCGAGCTCGAGCTCGAGTTCCTTCCGTTCGGCATGGCCACCGCCGTCCTCGCCGGCATCGAACGAGACCGCATCCTGAACTACCGATCGATCGACTTCGTGCGCTCGTGGGCGCGTGAGCTCGGCGAGGAGGCGAGGATCGAGCACGGGTCGTGATGCGATCCGGGTGTGCCCGACGCGCGGTCAGCGACCCCGAGCTCGTGCCCGTGCGATGAAGTCGTTCGCAAGCTCCAGTGGTGCGCAGGCCAGCCATCCGTCGATGAGCGCTTCCCTCAGCGCTCGCCTGGTGACCTTCGTCAGCTGGATCAAGACGGCCGGATACCCGTCGAAATGGGGGATCGTGAAGAAGGCCACAGGCTCCCCCGCCAGCACCGCCTCCTTCTCCACGAGATCGTCGACGCGAACCGCAAGGATGGAACCATCGGGGACGGGCGCCTCACCGAACCGTTGGATGTCGGCCTTGCTGAACGGCCGCTCCCAGGCAAAGGCCTTCCCCGCGACGCTCCACGTGCGATTGCCGTGCCGCTCACCCTCGGTGACCTCCCGGAGGTCGGATGCGATGCGGGCCACGTCGTCGAGCGTCACCAGACGAGGGCTCACGGCGTTCTCCTCTGTCGGCCTCGCACCCCCGAACGTTCGGTCGCCGATCACCCTACCGGCAGGGGTACCTCTCCGTTCCATCGGCCGACGGCGCCCTGGGCCGCTTGGAGCCTCGCCGGAACCGCGGCCGACGAGCCCCATGCATGGGATTCCGGCGAGCGGCTACGATCCGCTCTTCGTGGGCGGATCCTCACGTCACGACGTGGCCAGGACGGCGGGAGTCGAGCTCGACTATGTCGATCGGCTGGTCGAGCTCGGGATCCTGACGCCCGGCGCGGGAGGCGTCTTCTCGACCGGTGACGTGCGCCGGGCGCGCTGGGTGTGGGCACTGGACCGGTCCGGCGTGCCACTCGAAGGGATGGCCGCCGCCGTCCGGGACGGAGCTCTGTCCTTCTCGTACCTCGATGCGTCGGCATTCGACCGGTTCGCGGGCATGAGCGCGACGACGTTCTCCGAGCTCAGCAACCAGACCGGCGTTCCGCTGGCGCTCCTGAAGGTGATCCGCGAGGCCTTTGGCTACGCCGAGCCGGGGCCCGATGATCTGGTCCGCGAGGACGAACGGTTGGTCGTGCCGGTGATCGAACTCCAGCTCTCCCGGGGGTTCCGGCCCGTCGTGATCGAGCGGTGGCTTCGGGTCTACGCGGACAGCCTGCGCCGGATCGCCGAGACGGAGACGGATTGGTGGAGGAAAGAGGTCGAACAGCCTCTGCTCCGGGAGGGCATGACTGAGGGCCGGATGCTGCAGGCGCAAGCCGAGGTCGGCTCGGCGATGACCCCCCTGATAGATCAGGCAATCCTGGCCATGTACCACGGCCAGCAGGAGCACGCCTGGACCAGGAGCGCCGTCGAGGACGTGGAGGCCGCGCTGGAGGGGGCGGGCCTGCACCGTCGGTTGCGTCGTCCGCCGGCGGTGTGCTTCCTCGATATCAGCGGCTACACCCGGCTGACCGAGGAGCGGGGCGACGAGGCCGCCGCGGATCTCGCGGCGAGGCTGGCCACGTTGGTCCGACGGTCCTCCCTGGAACACGGGGGACAGCCGGTGAAGTGGCTGGGAGACGGCGTGATGTTCGTCTTCCCGGACCCGGCACCCTGCGTCGTGGCAGCCCTCGAGATGGTGGAGGGCGTGGAGTCGCACGGACTTCCCCCCGCCCACGTCGGGGTCCACGCCGGGCCGATGGTCTTCCAGGAAGGTGACTATTTCGGCCGCACGGTGAACATCGCAGCCAGGATCGCGGAGTTCGCCAGGCCGGGCGAGGTCCTCGTGAGCCAGGAGGTCGTCGACGCGGCGAAGGAAGCTCCCGTGACGTTCACGGACGTCGGTCCCGTCGAGCTCAAGGGGGTGTCGGGCACCATCCACCTCCACTCCGCCCGCGGAGCTGGCTGAGCGCCATGGATCTACCTCAGGTTCCCTTTCTCGCTTGCTCGCTGCGCGGGGTCGATCCCGCCGCGCCGCGTCGAGAGCTCAGGCCGACCGGATCGCCCGGCGGAGCTGTTCGACCGTGGGTGACCCGGCGAGCCCGTCGGGCGTCGGGTAGACGCGACAGGACAGGCCGAAGCGTTCGCCGGCTGCGGCGAACGGATCCCGGCCGTCGAGCAGGATGGTTGGAGACCCCACGAAGCGCAGTCGCTCGGCGTCCTCCGCGGTCTCCACGCGTTCCAGGACGGGTTCGACGGACAGCCCCTCCTCGCGCATCACCCGGCGTAGTCGTTCGTACGCGGTCTGCCAGTTGGGACAGCCGTCGAAGTAGCGCAGGGTCACGTGGAAGGGTCGACCCGTCGCTTCCATGCCTCGAGCTCCGGGTTGCGGTGGAACCGCGGGAAGACCCATCGGAACAGGCTCAGCCCGGGCTTGCGACACCAGCAGTCCGACGAACAGCTGCACGTGACGAGACCGGCGGCCTCCCTTGCCCGGCCCACCAGGGCGAGGACCAGGTAGCCCGCCGCGAGCGAGATGACGAATCGCCGCACGCTGCCAAGCTAGGTTCGCGATCGTCGAGGGTCAAGGGAGCGGCGAGTGACGACCGTCACCTTGACCGGGAGCGGACGGACTCGCACCATGGGGCCTCGTTCCCGGCCCAGGAGGCGTCATGGAGTTCGATCCCGGTCCGCCGCCCTCGATCGCGGAGGTGTTGGCCCGCGTCCTCGACTACTCGGAGCACCGTGACGACTTCTGGCTCGACTGGGGACCGATCTTCTACCGGGGCCGGCTCGACGGGAGCGCCCGATTGCTGTGTGTGGCGTCGGATCCGGGCGCGACGGAGCGCATCGCGGGCCGGACCCTCGTGGGCGACGCCGGACAGCGAGTCCAGGGCTTCCTGACGAGGCTCGGTCTCACGCGCTCCTACCTGTGCCTGAACGCGTTCGTGTACGGCATGCACCCGAGCCACTTCTTCGAGGCGCCCGAGATCCTCAACGAGCAGGCGCAGACGGACTGGCGCAACGAGCTGTTCGACAAGTCGACCCACATCACCTCGACGCTGCAGGCCGTGGTGGCGTTCGGCGCGAACGCCAAGATCGCGGTCGACCTGTGGGACGGCAAGCGAGACATCCCCGTCTTCGACGTCCACCACCCGAGCTTCCCGGACGAGGACGTGCTGCTCTCGGACTGGCGGAGCCGTGATGACGCAGCTCCGCGAGATCGTCACGCCCGACGCCGACGGCGACAACTCGGGACCGAACTACGGCTCCTCCTTCGAGGAGGCGGATTACTCTCCGATCCCCCGGTGGGACCTGCCCTTCGGCGTCCCGTCGTTCCTCGGCGACGACTCCTGGCGCCGGACCGGCCACCCGCGACGCAATACGTCCGTCGAGCGGCCGGGCGACGATCTCGACCACACGCTGATCTGGCACGCCCCGGCCACCTCGGACGGCTGACCGTGGCCGGACACCCGCCCGTCGATCCGCGGACCGAGGCCTACGGCCTCGAGGGCCACGTCGTGACGATGGACGAGCACTTCACCGAGCTCGAGCGGGGCGTCGTCTACCTGCGGGCCGGGGAGATCGGCGCCGTCGCGCCGACCGACGCCCCACCGCCGCCGGGGTTCGAGCAGGCGCCAGTCATCGCCACCGGAGGGACGATCTTCCCCGGGCTGATCGAGCTCCACAACCACCTGACCTACGACGTCCTGCCGCTGTGGAACGTCCCGCAACGGTTCCCGAACCGAGACAAGTGGTCGGCGGGCGCGATGCAGGCGACGTACCGGAAGAACATCAGCGGTCCGATGACCGTGCTGGGTCGAACGCCGGGTCTGATCGAGGCCGTCGTGCGCTACGTGGAGGCCAAGTGCCTCCTCGGCGGCGTGACCACCTCGCAGGGCATCGCCCTGTTCAGCAACCAGGGCGCGCAGGCGTTCTTCCACGGCGTCGTCCGCAACGTCGAGAGCAGCACGATCCCGGGGATGCCGCCGGCGCTCACGCGGATCGGCGACGTCGAGGCGACGGACGTGGCGGCGTTCCTCCACCGGCTCGAGTCGAGCACCTGCCTGCTCCTGCACCTTTCGGAAGGGACCGACGTGGCGGCGCACGAGCACTTCGAGGCCCTGCACATCGCGGACGACGAGTGGGCGATCACCCCCGCGCTCGCCGGGATCCACAGCGTGGCGCTGGAGGGAGCCGACTTCGACGTGGTGGCCGAGCGCGGCGGCTCGATGGTGTGGTCCCCCTTCAGCAACCTGCTGCTGTACGGGGACACGGCGAAGATCGGCCTGGCCAGGTCCGCGGGCGTCACGATCGGACTGGGGTCGGACTGGTCGCCGAGCGGGAGCAAGAACCTGCTCGGCGAGCTGAAGGTGGCCCGCCTGTTCGACGCCGGTCGGGACGTGTTCGCGCACGACCGGGACCTCGTGGCGACGGCGACGCGGGATGCAGCGCGGGTCCTTCATTGGGACACCAAGGCCGGATCGCTCGAGCCGGGGAAGCGGGCCGACCTGCTCGTCCTCACCGGCCGAGCGGGAGACGCGTACGAGCGGCTGCTCGGCGCCCGGGAGACCTCGATCCGGATGGTGGCGATCGACGGCGTGCCCCGGTGCGGCGCGGTCGAGCTCATGGGCGAGTTCGACCTCGGGCCGGGGACGGAGCGGATCACGGTGGGCGACTCCGAGCGGGTCCTCAACCTCGCCGACCCCCAGGCCAACCCGATCATCGAGGCGCTGTCGCTGGCGGAGGCGACCGACCGCCTGCAGGAGGCCATGTCCGAGCTGCCCGAGCTGGCGAAAGGGTTGGAGAGTCCCTCCGCGTCGCTGTCGGCGGCGCTCGCCTCGGGGAGCGAGACGAGGTGGATGCTGCTGCTCGACCACGAGGAGCCGGCCGGGCTCGATCAGCGACCGCACCTGCCGGGGCCGGACGGGCTGCCCACGGCCGAGCTGCCGCTCGACCTCGCGCTCGCCAGCACGCCCCTGTCCGAGCTCCTCGAGCCGATCGCCCTCGACCCGCTCACCGTGTCCGACGACGGCACCTTCCTCGGGCGCGTGGCCGAGGAGATGAACCTGCCCGACGGGATCAAGCAGGGGCTGCCGGCCCTGTACTGAACCGGCGCCCCGAGGAGGGAGACGCGTGCCCAGGATCATCGACCAGGACCTCCAGGCCACCGGCGTCGCCTCGGTGATCGTCGTCCTGCGACCACCGTCGGCGGCCGCGGCTGCGGCCACGAACGTGCGAGACCTCGAGCGACACTTCACGCGCTCCGAGCGGAGCCACGAGGCCGCGCTCGGCCGCGAGGCGCGGTCGCGAGCCGCGCGCCGGCGCCGGAGCGGGCGTTCGCGCGCGGACGCGGAGGCGGCCGCGGCCGAGCCGCTCCGGGCGGCGGCGGCCTTCGAGCTTCGGCCGGTCGTCGCCGACGTGGACGACCCTGAGACCGAACCACCTCCCCTCGTCCGGTACTTCCCGAACCTGGGCGTGGCCTTCGGCACCGTCACCCGCGAGGGACTCGACGGGCTGACCGCCGACCCGCAGGTCGGGACGGTCCTCGGGGCGCCCCAGCTCAGCCTGATCCGCCCGACGAAGGTCGCCGCCGGCAGCGACGAGCGATCGGTCACGTGGGGCATCGAGGCGCTCGGCGTCCCCGAGCTCTGGTCGCAGGGGCTGTCGGGCGAGGGCGTCGTGGTCGGACACCTCGACACGGGGGCCGACGGGACCCATCCCGGGCTCGTGGAGGCGATCGCGCACTTCGCCGAGTTCGACCTCTTCGGGCGCCAGGTCGTCCCGGACCCGGATCCGCACGACACGGGCGAGCACGGCACCCACACCGCCGGCACGATCGCCGGGCGTTCCGTCGACGGGCGCTCGTTCGGCGTGGCCCCCGGCGCGACGCTGGCCAGCGCGATCGTCATCGAGGGCGGCGAGGTCGTCGCCCGCATCCTCGGCGGCATGGACTGGGTCGTCGGGCAGGGGGCGCGCGTGCTCAGCATGTCGCTCGGACTGCGCGGGTTCGCCGAGGACTTCGAGCCTCTCACGGACATCCTGCGCGCGAACGGCGTCCTGCCCGTGTTCGCGGTGGGGAACGAGGGACCGGGGACGAGCCGGTCGCCCGGAAACTACTCGGCCGCGCTTTCGATCGGCGCGATGGGCCCGAGTCGAGCCATCGCGTCGTTCTCCTCGAGCCAGGAGTTCGACCGGCCGGACGACGCGATCGTCCCCGACCTGGTCGCCCCCGGCGTCGACGTGGAGTCGGCGATGCCGGGCGGCGGCTTCCAGATCATGGACGGGACCTCGATGGCCACGCCGCACGTCGCCGGCCTGGCCGCGCTGCTGTTCCAGGCCAAGCCCGAGGCGACCGTCGTCGAGGTCGAGGCAGCGCTGTTCGGGTCCTGCGTGCTCGAGCCGGGGTGGGAGGCCGAGCGAGCCGGGCGCGGCATGCCGCACGGGCCGGCCGCGCTGCAGCTCCTCGATGGGGGGTCGGGCGTCCCGGCCTGAGGCCTGGGTAGCATCGGGTCCGGACCGAGGAGGCCCGCCCGATGAGCGCTGCCGAAGCTGAGTCGAAAGCCGACGGCGAGCTGCAGCGTCAGCTCCGCGAGGCCGGCGAGGACGAGCCGGTCGAGGCCGTGTTCGTGCTGCACCGCCCGGACCGGGACGCGCTCCCCCCCGACGTGGTCCAGGGGCTGGCCGACCGGCTCATCGACGAGGTGCAGACCGAGACGGGCTCGGCGGTCCACGACCGGAACGTGTTCCGCCACATGGGCTCGTTCGTCGTGGCCGCGAAGCCCGCGGTCATCCGCCGCCTCCTCGAGCGCCCGGAGGTGGCGTCGGCGCTCGCCAACCGCCGCCCCGGCCGGACCGATGGTCCGAGCTGAGCCATCCCACGGGCCTTTGACCGTGTGCCCCGGGTGCCGGGCCGAGCTCCCGCCCACGGGCTGGGTCCTCGATCGCCCCATGAACGCCTCGGGCGAGTGCTGGCAGGTGCACGGCGAGGTGGTCGGCTTCGAGCTGAACCACCCCTCCCTCTCGTGGGGCGGTTCCATCAGCTCACGGTCGACGCGTACGGCGCACAGCACGCGGTCTGGGAGACGTGGGCGGCGGAGCACGACGCCGTCGCGGGGCTCGCGGTCCGCCTCGACCTCACGGAGGATCGCCGGGCGTCCCGGCGAGGTCGACCTCGAACATGACGTGACGGTTGCCGTCCCAGATCCCGCCTGCCTTGCCGTACATGGCCATCGCCGCGGGGTTGCCCTCGTCGGTGAGGACCCAGATCAGCCGGCACCCGAGCTCGGTCCCCAGCCGCTTGAGCTCCTCGAGGAGGGCCGAGCCCGCGCCACGCCGCCGGTACCGCTCGATCACGCCGATCTCGTTCAGGAAGAGCTCGGGTCCGCGCTTGTCCGGATGCAGGAGCTCGGTGGCCGAGACGAAGCCGGCGGGCTCGCCGTCCACGTACGCGACCATGAGGTGGTGCCGCCGGTCGGCGAGGAACTCCCTCGTCGCCTCGAGATCGACGGGGTCGTCGAAGGCCTCCTCGAACCGAGCGACCTCGCCCTCGTCGCCGGGCTCCATGCGACGCGTCACGACTGCGCCCACGGTGGGATCACGCTCCTGTTGCCGGTCCGAGCCGGCACGACAGCCTAGAGGACCCGCCGCGCTCGGACCGGGGAGCTAGCCACCGAAGGCCGCGGCGGCCGCCCGGACGACCTCCTCCTTCGGGACCTCGCGGATGCGCTGTGCCAGCCCCCAGCGATGCCCGAACGGATCTCGCACCTGTCCGTAGCGATGCCCCAGACGCCGAGTGGCTGCAGGGCCTCGGCCTCCGCCTCCGTCACCCGGCGCCATAACCCCTCGACGTCGTCCGTGGAGATGTGCAGCACCGTCGCCGTTCCGCCGAAGCTCAGGGGGGAGACCCCCATCTCGGGGAACTCGTCGGCCACCATGACGGCCGAGTCCCCGAACCACAGCTCCACGTACATCAGCTTGCCGCCGGGGACCGGGAGGCGGTCGCGCTCCCTCGCGCCCCGGGGCCGACGCGTACCACTCGGCGGCGCGAGCGGCCCGGACGACGATGTGCGGCGTGATCGTGTGCAGTCCCTCGGGAACGGGCTTCACCTCGGAAGTCGTCACGGGCTCCTCCTCTCGACGACGCGCATCGTCCATCGTCCCCTCGGTCCACCGGCCGCCGCGAGGCCGACCGCCGCCACCGCCGCGACGGCGGCGCCGGCGACGCTGAGCGCGGGCATCCCCCCGACCCCCACGACCAGCCCGGCGGCGGGGGCTCCCACGGCCGCGGCGGCGCTCATCGCCACCTCGCCGATGCCCTCCACGCCGGCTCGGATCCGATCCGGAACCGACGCGGCCAGCAGCGCGCTCGCCCCGACCATCCCGGCGTTCCACGAGACGCCGATCAGGAGCAGGTAGACGGTCATGGCCGACGCGCCGTCGAGGTCGAGCACGGCGCCGGCCAAGCCCACGGCGACGAGCAGCGCCATCCCGCACGCCGCGACGAACACGGGACCGGCGCGATCGACGAGCCGGCCCGTCGCGATCGAAGGTCCGAACATCCCGGCCACGTGGATGCTGACGATGAAGCCCACCGCGTTCAGGTCATGACCGTGATCGACGAGATGGACCGGCGCGACGGCCATCGTGGCCACCATGACGAGGTTCGTGGCGGCGAGCACGCCGAGCGCGAGCCGGGCGCGTGCCGAGCGCAGGCCTTCCAGGACGCCGGTCGCGATCCGGCCCGAGATCCCCGGCCCATGGAGCGACCCACCCGGGCGCGAGCCTCCTCGCACGACCGACGCGGCGACGGCGAACGCGGGTGCTGCGACGAGGTAGAGACCCGTCAGCTCGGGGAGCCCGGCCGCGGACGCCACCCGTCCGGCGGGACCGAGGAGGTTCGGGCTCGCCACGGCTCCCACGGCCGCGGCGAATAGCACGGCACCGAGCCCTCGGCCCCGGGCCGCCGGGCCGGCCAGGTCGGCGGCCGCGTACCGGCTCAGGAACACCGAGGCGCTCGCGCCGCCGAGGAGGAAGCTCCCGGCCAGGACCCCGGCCAGGCTCCCGGCGATCCCGGCGGCCGTCACGACGAGCGCGCCCACGCATCCCGCCGCGTAGCCGAGCGACAGGCCTGCGGCACGTCCGAGCCGGGCCGCCCGCCGGGCGATCGCGAGCGCACTCACCGCGGAACCCGCGATGAGGAAGCCGAGCGGGATCCCGGCCGCCGCAGGCGAGTGGCGGATCTCCGCCGCGAGCAGCGGGCCCGCCGTCCCGCCCGCCGCCAGGCCGAGGCTGCCGATCGCCGTCGCAACGGCGAGGCACCGGAGCCGTCGCCGCGCGTCGTCGGGAGCCTGGAGCCGGAGCGAGGACGGCCGATCGAACATGCTCCGACCCTAGGACGCGGTTCCCGCCGGGGTCTTGAACCGAACGGACGAACCGAGGCCGGTGGCCCGGCGATCAGACGGGAGCCGTCGCCCGCAGCAGGGCGAGACCGGCGTGGGCGAACGACGCGCGGTGATCGTGCGTGGGCGAGCAGTTCATCGCGAGCTCGCGGACGAAGGCCCTCGGGGTGAGTCCGCTCAGGTTCGAGCACTCCCGGCTGAGGTGCGCCTGGTCCGCGTAGCCGGACCGCGCGGCGAGCTCGGCCAGCGGCCGGCGCGTTCCGCCGTCGGCGTTCACGAGCGCCAGGAATCCCTGGAACCGCAGGATCCGGTGCAGCGCCTTCGGGCCGAGTCCGACGGCGGTCACGCACCGCCGTCGGAGCTGACGCTCCGAGATGAACAGGGACGCCGCGGCCGCGCCCGCCCCGCGCCAGGGCTGGAGCCGGTCGACCACCTCGACGACCAACGGATCGGGCTCCGTCGCCGGGCTCGCCCGCTCCCCAACCATGGTCTCCAGACGGGCCATCGCTTCATCGGACGTGGAGGCGTCCCCCAGCCGCTCCGCGAGCTCGAACGCCCGCCGCCCCCACAGGCGGTCGAGCTCGATCTCGCGATCGACGAGCTCGGGGGCGGGCACGCCGAGGATCGACGGCGCCGCCCCAGGCCGGAACCGGATCCCCACGACCGCGCTGCCGGGATCGAGCGTCCCCACCGCGTGGAACCGGCGAGGACCGATCACGAGGGGAACCTCCGAGCCGACCCGGCAGGCGATCTCCGCCACCCCGTTCGGGACGGTCCGGTGACGGTACGGCTCGGAGCCGGCCGGCACGTGCTGGACCCACACGCACGACGCGTACGGCGCGAGCCGCGGGTGCACGGACCGCTCGCGATAGCTCTGCGCCTCTAAGCGGTCCCGGATCGCGGGGGCGCCCGTCACGCCACCTCGAACTCCGGGTTCCACGCGACCTCCCACACGTGATCGTCCGGATCCTGGAAGTACCCGGCGTAACCGCCGTAGAACGTGTCACTCGGGGGTTTGACGACCCTCGCGCCCGCCTCCTCGGCCTGCCGCATGATCGCGTCCACCTCGTCCTTGCCGCCGACGTTGTGGGCGATCGTGAACTCGGTGGGGCTGCGGGGGCCCTCGGAGATGCCCGTGTCGTGCGCGATGTCTCGGCGAGGCCACACCGCGAGCTTCAGGCCCGCCTGCAGGTCGAAGAACGCCACCGCCCCGTGCTCGAACTCCGTGCCGACGATCCCCGCGGTCGGCAGCCTCAGGCCGTCCCGATAGAAGCGGACGGACGCCTCGAGGTCGTCCACCCCGAGCGTGAGGAGCGTGATCCGCGGGTGCATGGGTTCCCCTTCCGAGCGGGAGGCGCGTCTGACGATGGTGCCAACGTCCAGGCCGAGGGTCAAGACTGCATCCTGTCGCCGAGATCGCCCCGGGTCTTGAACGGAACGGACACGCGACGCGTGCCCGAACGAGGTCCGGCGGGAGGCCGTCAGGCGGTCGGCGCGAGGTCCAGGAAGTACCTGACGGCGCGGACGTTGCGGATCGCGAGGGGGATCCGGTTTGCGCGCAGGCTGTCGCGGAGCTGGTAGATGACCCGGCAGACGTCGTACGCGGTCACGGCCACGCTCCCCGGCCAGATGCGGCGGGCGAGCTCGGCGGAGGCGACGGGCTCACCGGGCTCGTCCACGAGGGCGAGCATCGCGCCTCCCTCTGCCTCAGACGCCGGGGTCGAGATGGCCCAGCCAGTCGGCCAGAGCCTCGACGCCCTGGCGTTGCGTCTCGCCGCCGCCGAGTCGGCCGAGCACACCCGTCCCGTCCATCATCATCAGCTTGAGACGGTCGCCGCCCGTCGTGCGAAGGATCAGCGTGGCCGAGGTCGCGTTCACGATGGCCGAGGCCAGGTTCGTCCCGCCGGCGTCACCGGCGCGAGCGGACGCGACCTGTTCGGGCGCGATCGAGATGACGTCCCCACTCGGGCGGCCGCGGCGGTCGAGGGGCTGCACGAGGAGCCGACGGTCGGTGACGCCGATCGCGACGGCCCGCCCCTTGAACGTGCTGTGCTGGGTGGCGGCGCAGATGCCGCGCAGCTCCTCGCCCTCCTCCAGATGCGTTTCGAGGTGGGATCGGTGGGTGGAAGCGAAGTCGGCCACGGGCGGACTGTAGCCGGAACGCGCCCAGGGTGTTCCTTGCTAGGCGCGGATCACGACGGGCGTGCCGAGCGGGACGTCCAGGAGCGCGCCGAGCTCGCCGTTGTAGACGCGGACGCAGCCGTGCGAGACGGCCCGACCGCGATCGCTCGGATTCGCGGTTCCGTGCACGGCCATCCGGCCCTCGCCCGGCCACTCCGACAGGACGGGCGAGAACCCCGAGAGCCCGAGCGCCGCCGCGCCGTACGGCCCGCCGGGATCGTCGTAGGCGACCTTCACCCAGACGTAGAAGCGACCGGTCCCCGTGGGCGTGGCCGGCGAGCCCACCGCGACGCTGAACCGGTCGACGAGCCGTTCGCCGACGAAGTGCCACAGCAGCCGCCGGGACAGGTCGACGACGATGCGTTCGGTCCGCCGCCGCACCTCGACGTCGCCGGCGCGGACCCACGCGCTCGTCCCGTTGGGGCGGACCGGCAGGAGGACCCGGTACCACGCCGACCCGTCGAGCGTTCCCGCCCGATCGACCAGCAACGGGGCGAGCTGTCCCTTCGGGTTCCGCGTGTCCAGGCGGAAGTCGGCCGGTCCGCCGAGCGACGGCTCGTGCCACATCGGGACGAGACGCTCGCGCGGCACGGCGACCGTGTCGCCCTCCAGCCGGAGCCGTTCGAAGCGGGGGGGCGGGAACGTCTCAGGGCTCTCTCGAGCGGGCGCGGCCGCCGACGACGTCGCCCCCGCGCGAACCGGATCGTGGTCCGCCGGCGAACAGGCCGCGAGGACGAGGACCGCGGCGAGGAAGGTGGGAAGGCGCCGCATCACGACGGCGATCATCCCACGCCGCCCGCGACCGCGGGGCGTCAGAACGACGTGAGGGCGATCTCGGCCTTAGTGTTGACCCGCCGGAGCTCGACCATCGCCTGGAGCCGGTCGAGCTTGGCCTGCTCCTCAGCGCCGAGCGCCGCACGGAGCTCGTTCAGGGCGCGCATCTGGTCGGCCGCCTCGGCCTCGCGGCCCGCGACCTCGCGCTCCCAGAGCACGGCGTCGCGCATCGGCGCGACGAGGATCACGATCGCCTCGTACACGTAGAACCTCGTGAGGAAGTTCCAGTAGGTGACGCCGCTGGCCCACGCCGTGATGTGCTGACCGAGCTCGACGCCCCCCCACGCCGTCGCGGCGGCGGCCGCCATCAGCGTGCCGACCCACCGCCCGCGGGCGTACGTCACGAGCCCGATCGGCACGAGGTAGAAGATGCCCACCGCGAAGGCTCCCGAGACGGCGTCGATCAGCCCGATCAGGGCCATCAGCAACAGCCCGAAGATCACGACGAACGGCGGCGAGAACGTGTCGAGGAATCGCTCGAGGGCCGAGATCAACGTGTAACCGAGGTGGCTGTCGTCCACCATCCGGCGGAGGCGGGACGGGGGTCGACGCAGGTTCCGAGACATGGGGCTCCTTCCGTCACCCGTCCGGTCGGCACGGCCCCCGATCGGTTCAGAACGCGGGCGCGGAAACGAGCGGAAACCCACCGCCCCTGCGGGTTCTCCGTACCGAGGACCGGGTGCTCCCCGGGCCGCGATGTCGTCCCGCCGTCCGCAGTGCAGTACCGTGCGGTCCGAAGCAGCCGGCGAGAGTGGCGGAACGGCAGACGCTCCGGATTTAGGATCCGGTGCCCGAAAGGGCGTGGGAGTTCGAGTCTCCCCTCTCGCACTATCTCTGACCTGCGGGGGTCCTCTTGTGGAGGGTGATCAAGCAGGGTCGAGAGGGGCCGTTCGCTGCCGCTCGAGCAGGTCTTCCCCGTCCGGATGGTCGTCCTCGGTCTCTCCGGCTACGTCTCGGCGACGACGTGGCTCGTCGACCTCGAGCTCAGGATGTTCGACGCGTACGACGCGTACCGAGTCCAGCGGGGATGGGTCGAGCGGGCGCCGATCAAGACGATGTCGCGATCGACACGCCGAGCCCTTCCCGAACGGCTCGACCGGCCGGCACACCCTCGCCGTCCGGGTCGCCTGAGCCGCCTCGATCGGCGCGAGAACGGCCGGAGGCACCCCGGTGCTGGGGGGCCGCTGGACCCTGTCCTCCACGCGGCGCACGCACGAGACTGAGCCTGGTCTGCCGGATCCGATGTGCCCTCCGCCCGAGGAGGTCGGTGAGGGTGCGAAGGACGATCGCGCTCGCCGTCACCGTCGTGATCCTCTCCGCCTGCACCGGCGGGACCGAACGCTCGGGCGGGCTGTCCCAACCGCGCGAACTCCAGGATGGCATCACGTTCACCAGCGGGTGGTGGTCCGAAGCGCTCCACGGACCGGACGCCGTGGAGGCGATGACGAACCTCGCGGACACCCGCGCCGGATGGGTCGCCATCGTCATCAACTGGTTCCAGGGCCGGGTCGCCGCGACGGACATCCGCCCCCTGAAGAACATGACCCCACCCGACGTGGATGTCGCGCGCATGATCCGGCTCGCCCACGAGCTCGGGCTGACGGTGATGCTGAAGCCGCATGTCGACCTCGTGCGCAAGTACTGGAACAAGCCGAAGATCGGGACGACCTGGGGGGACGACCCCGACGCCAGGGACGCCTGGTTCGCGAGCTACGAGGCGTTCATCTTCCACTACGCCGACATCGCCGAGGCCGAGGGCGTCGAGGAGTTCGCGGTCGGCACCGAGCTCGCCGGCACCACCGGGCAGACGGACCGCTGGCGCGAGGTCGTCCACGGCGTCCGGGATCGCTTCTCGGGGACGCTCACCTACGCCGCGTTGTTCACCGGCGAGGAATCCGCCATCCGTTGGTGGGACGCCGTGGACCTGATCGGCGTCGACGCGTACTGGCAGATGACCGACGAGGACGACCCGACGGTGGAGGAGCTGAAGGATTCCTGGACGCCGGTCCTCCAGCAGATGGCCGAGCTCTCCGAACGATGGGACGACAAGCCCATCCTGTTCACGGAGATCGGATACCGGAGCCTCGACGGTGGCAACCAGAACCTCTGGGCGCCCTGGATGTTGGATCGACCGCTGGATCTACAGGAGCAGGCAGACTGCTACCTGGCCGCGTTCGAGTCGGTCTGGGACGAGCCGTGGTTCGCGGGGATGTACTGGTGGGACTGGAGCGCCGACCCGAAGGTGGGTGGCTCCCGGGATGGTGGCTTCACCCCCTTCGGGAAGCCGGCCGAGGAAGTGCTCCGCTCCTGGTACTGAGCGGGCGCTAACCTTCGTTTGCCACCTCCCCTTGGGGCAGGACTCTACGGAGCACGGACAGAGGAGCGCACCTCGCTCGGGAGCCACCACCGTTTGGACGAACGGCTGAAACGCGAGTCGTCCCCCGCGCTGCGTGCTGGCGGGACGCATCCGAGGCGTGCCACACTCCGCGCCATGTCGATCCGCCGGGCCGCCGTCGCGCTGGTTCTGCTCGCCTCCGTGGTGACGCCCGTCTCCGTCCCCGGGGCGAGCGCGGCGCCACCCGAGACATCGGCCGCGCTCGCGGTGCCCGCCGGGTTCACGGACGCGCTCGTCGTGCCGGTGACGGCGCCGACGGCGTTCGCCTTCCATCCGGACGGGCGGATGTTCGTCACGACACAGACCGGCCAGGTCCGCATCGTTCGGGACGGTGCGCTGGTGCCCACGCCGGCCCTGAACCTGAGCGGTGTCCTGTGCGGCGACTCCGAGCGCGGGCTGCTCGGCATCGCCCTAGACCCCGACGTGAGCACGAACGGGTTCGTCTACCTTTTCTACACGTTCAAGAAGTTCGGGACCTGCGTGACGAACTCGCCGAACTCCCCCGTCAACCGCGTCTCGCGCTTCACGCTCACCGGCGACACGATCGACCCGGCGAGCGAGCTCGTCCTCGTCGACGGGATGCCTTCGCCGAACGGCAACCACAACGCCGGCGACGTTCACGTCGGCAACGACGGCAATCTCTACATCTCGATCGGCGACGGCGGTTGCGACTACGCCGGCAACAGCGGGTGCGCCGGGGCCAACGACGCGGCGCGCGACCTGAACACGCTCACCGGCAAGATCGTGCGCGTCACCAGGACCGGCGGTATCCCCGCGGGCAACCCGTTCACCGGACCCGGCACCGCGCGGTGCAACACCGGCTCGACCACGCCGGGGACGACCTGCCAGGAGATCTTCGCCACCGGGCTCCGCAACCCGTTCCGCCTGGCGTTCGACCCGAACACGACGTCCACCGCGTTCCGCATCAACGACGTGGGACAGGGGACCTGGGAGGAGATCGACGCGGGAATCGCCGGCGCCGACTACGGGTGGAACGTTCGCGAGGGGCACTGCGCGAACGGCTCGACGACCAACTGCGGACCCCCGCCGGCCGGCATGACGAACCCGATCTTCGACTACGACCACTCGGGCGGGTGCGCCTCGATCACCGGCGGCGCCTTCATCCCGGCCGGCGTGTGGCCGGCGAGCTACGGCGGCGACTACCTGTTCAGCGACTACGTCTGCGGGACCATCTTCCGGCTCGAGCCCGACGGTGCCGGCGGCTTCGTCCGCACGACGTTCACCACCGCGCTCGGCGCGAACAGCGCCGTGGAGCTCGGCTTCGGTCCATTCGGCACCACGCAGGCGCTCTACTACACGAGCTACGCAGGCGGTGGCCAGGTTCGGCGCATCTCGTTCGGCGTGCCGGTCGCGTCGTTCACGGCGACGCCGTCGAGCGGGCCGGCGCCGCTCACCGTGACGTTCGATGGTTCGGCGAGCAACGACCCGGACGGCCAGCCGCTGACGTTCGAGTGGGCGTTCGGCGACGGCGGCACCTCGACGACGGGTCCCACCGTCCAGCACACCTACACCTCGGCGGGTTCCTTCACCGCCTCGCTCGTCGTGCGGGACGCCTCGAACAACGCGTCCCCGCCGGCCACCCGGACGATCGACGTCACCGCGACCGGCAACACGCCGCCGGTGCCCGTGATCCAGTCGCCCGCGGCCGGCTCGACGTTCGCCGTGGGCCAGCAGGTCACCCTCACCGGCAGGGCCACCGACGCACAGGACAAGAAGCTCCCCGCTTCCCGGCTGTCGTGGCAGGTCCTGCTCCACCACGTGCCGGTCGGAGGAACGGAGCACACCCACCCGCTGGCCTCCGGGACCGGGGTGTCGCTCACGTTCGCCTTCCCGGCGCCCGAGGACCTCGACGCGACGCAGGGCAGCTGGGTCGAGGCGATCCTGCAGGCCACGGACTCGGCGGGCGCCTCGGCGAGCGTGACGCGCCGGCTGGACCCCGTTCGCGTGGCCGTCACGCTGGCCACGACGCCGCCCGGCCTTCAGGTGACGCTCGCGACCCCGAGCGACCTCACCCGAACGCTGGTCGGCCCGGGCACGGTCACTTCATGGCAGGGCTGGGTGCTCACGATCGGCGCCCCTTCGCCCCAGGGCAACCGGCGCTTCCGGTCGTGGTCGGACGGCGGCGCGCAGACGCACACGGTCGTAACCCCGGCGTCGGCGACCACCTACACGGCGTCGTTCGGCAAGTGAGCCCCGCGACCTCCCGTGATCTCCCGTACTACCGGCGCGACCTCGCGCTCATCCATCACCTCGGCTTCGGCTTCCACGCCCACGCCTGCGCCCCGGGGATCCTGGCGGTGCTCGAGCCGGTGCGCGAGCGGGACGGGATCGTCCTCGAGCTCGGCTGCGGCAGCGGTCTGCTCACCCGGCACCTGCTCGACGCGGGGCACCGCGTCGTCGCCACCGACGCCTCGCCGGCCATGCTCGATCTCGCTCGCGACGTGGCCGGCGACGCCGAGGAGATCCGCGAGCTCGTGCTCCCCGACGACTCGATCCCGGAGGCGGACGCCATCGTCTCGGTCGGCCATGTGCTGAGCTACCTACCCGACGACGAGGCGGTCGACCGCGGGCTCGTGGCGATCGCGAACGCGCTCCGCCCCGGGGGGGTCCTCGCGCTGGATCTGTGCGATCTCGAGTGGGGCCAGGCTCGCCACGGCGCGCCGAGCGCGGGGTGGGTGGGCGACGGCTGGGCCATCGTCACCGAGTTCGACGTCCCCTCACCCGACCGGTCCGTTCGGCAGATGGCGACCTTCGTCCGTACCGACGATGGCTCGTGGCGGCGGGACGACGAACGACACGAGAACGTGCTGATCGACACGGCACGCGTTCCCGCCCTGCTGGCCAAGCACGGCGTCGAGGCCACCGTGCGGCGGTCGTTCGGGACCGAGGAGCTCCCGGCGGGGCTCCACGCGATCGTCGGGCGTCGACCCGCGTAGGGGGCCGGCCCCGTTCGGGCCGGCCCCCGGATCGATCTCCCCGAGCCTCAGGGCGCGGAGAGCCGCGACACGCGCGTCGACCAGTTGGCGAGCGCGCTGCGGGTGCCGCCGCAGCTCGTGTCCGCCGCGTACTGCTCGAGGGTGCACGTCTGGCCGATCCACTCCGACGCGATCCAGATCGTGCCCCCGTCCGTGGTCGCCGCTCCATAGTCGCCCCAGCGAGGACGGCCACCCCCGATGAAGTACTCGGTGAAACCGTCCTGCGGGCCGACCCCGACACCGGCCACGTGGATGGCGCTGGTGCCGCCCTTGGCCGCGATCTGCACGTACGCGGCGGTCGGGTAGAAGTCCTCGCCCGTGAGCGTGAACGCCATGTACCCACGGCCGTTCGGCGGCGTGGCGATCGCCGGGTAAGACACACTGCCGTTCTCCACGGCGACGTATCCCTGGTTCGACAGCGGGGCCGACAGCGCTCCGCCCTTGCCGAACCTCGGCGCGAAGACGAACCAGGCGATCCCCGCCCGGGTCTCGCCGCCGACGTTCACGATCGTGTCGAGCGCCGCGAACAGCTTGCCGGCGGCGAACCACGTCTGCTGCATCCGGCTGTCGTTGCTGTTGAGGGGGCCCTCCACCTGCGGGGTGGGCGGCGGCCCGAACCCGAAGCAGTCCAGGTTCAGGCAGTCGGCGAGCGGGACGTCGCCCGCCTTCTGCACCGAGAGCGGAGGGATCCCGTACAGCTCGGTGCCCACCACCTTGTGCTGAAGGACGAGCGCCGGCGAGGCCGAGTCCAACGACGACGTGTTGGAGAGCGACCACACGGTCACCGAGGTCGCGAACCCGTCCGCGTCGTGGGACTCGTCTCTCGTCGACATCGAGGACGCGAAGAACTCGGTACCGCCCTGCAGATGGGAGTACAGGCCCGGAGCGTTGGCCGGCCACACGGTGAACCCAGGCTGCCCGGCCTCCGGGATCTCCAGGTTCTCGAGCAGCACGACCGTGATCGAGGCCGCACCGGCCACCAGCGCCGACTTGCTGATCGCGTAGAGCTGGGCCGCCGTGTACGGCTGTGAGTTCGACAGGAACGAGTACTCGTTCGTCGTGGCGTAGAAGCCGTTCCCGTCGATCCCGATGTGCGGGTAGTCCCCGATGCACGGTCCCTCACCGGTGTCGTCCGGCCCGAGGCAGTGGTGGTTGGGCGTTCCCTGGGTCCCGTCGTTCTGGACCGGGATCGTGTACAGGTTCCAGGCCCCGAGCGGATCGGCGGTCTGGCTAACGGCGAGGTCCAGGTGGTTCGGACCGAGGAAGGCCCCCGACACCGGATCCACGTCGAGCGTGAGCACGAGGTGGAACCAGCGATCGGTCGTCAGGTCGAACAGGCAGCTCGGGTCGGTGAGGAACGGCCCCGAGATCCCGGTGGTCCGGTCGATCGACGGTGGGTAGCCGTAGAACGCGTTGAGCGCGACCGGCCCCGTCAGGGAGTTCCCGGACGTGTCGGTGACCTCGAGCACGTCGTTGACCGTGTTCAGCACGAAACCGTTGCCGGCACACAGCCCTTGGTCAGGCGGCTCGAGGCTGAACTGGTTCCCGTTGCTCGCGAACCGGTTCTGGAAGTGGTTGAGGCCCTCGAACGACGTGAGGAGCCCGGGCGCCGCCCCGTCGACCGGCGTCCCGGAGACGACCGGCGGCGACACCGGTGCCCGCGCAGGTCTCGAGCTCGACTCCAGCCGCGACAGATGGCGCAGGGCCTGGGCGCGGTCCGGTTCCCCGCCCGAGCCACCCGGGAACTCGGGGAGCTCGACCCCGCTGACCCGGATCGCGCCGGCGGCGGGCGTCGTGGTTCCGCGATTCACGATCGTGAGCGTCTGGGTGTCGGCGCCGGCCGTCGAGACGATCCCGACCGAGATGGCCGTCGGGATGCCGGCGACCAACGCCATGGCCGCGAGCGACGACAACAGCTTCCTTCGGTGCATGAAGATCCCCCTTCTTCGACTGCGTTGGCACGAAGGCGTCCGCCACAGGCGCGGCCGTGCATCCCCCCTTCCTCACGCCTGGATCCCGAGCGGGATCCGTCCATCGCCGGCGGACCCGAAGGCACGGCACAGCCTATGCCAGCAAGGAGTACGGGCGGCACGCGTCATCCGACGTAGAGGGGCCGCGGCTGAGGGAACCGAAGTCGACCGGCCGTTCAGTCGAGGACGGCGGGGTCGCGCCCCTCGAGGCCTCGGAGCCATTGCCGGACGTTCTCGCCGAGGTGATCCAGGAAGTACCCGCCTTCCTGCAGGACGACCACCCGCCTGCCGAGGGCCGCCACCCGGCGGCCCGCCTCCTGGTAGGCGGCCGTCGTGAGCGCGAGGTCGCAGATCGGGTCGAGCTCGTAGGTGTCGATCCCGAGGGACACGACCACGATCTCTCCGCCGAACGCGGCGATCCGCTCCGATCCGCGATCGAGGTTCTCCAGGTAGGTCTCGTTCGTGCATCGGATCGGCAGTGGGAGATTGAGCGTCGCGCCCCGCCCCCGGCCGGCACCCGTCTCATCGGCGAACCCGGAGAAGTAGGGATACGCGCGATCGGGGTCGCCGTGGAGCGAGACGTACAGGACGTCGCCGCGCTCGTAGAAGATCTGCTGGGTCCCATTGCCGTGGTGGTAGTCCACGTCGAGGATCGCCACGGGTTCGCCGGCTTGCCGCGCAAGCTCCTCGGCGACGATCGCGGCGTTGTTGAGGAAGCAGTACCCGCCGAACATCCCGCGCGCGGCGTGGTGTCCGGGCGGGCGGCACAGCCCGTAGGCGAACCGTTCGCCCGCAAGGACGAGGTCCGCCGCCGTGAGCGCCACGTCCACCGACGCGCGCGCGGCGGGGTACGTGCCCTCGACCATCGGGGTCGCGGTGTCGAAGCACCAGCGCCCGATGCCCGCCCTCGTCGTCTTCGGCTCGCGCCCTGGGCCCATGCCCTCGCGGTAGGCCGCGAGCGCGAAGGTGTCGGGGAAGATCTCGTCCGCCTCCTCGCCGGCCTCGCGCCAGTCCCGCCACGCCCCCTCCAGGAACTCGACCATGGCGGGATCGTGGACGGCCTTGATGGGTCCGGCGCCGTGCTCCATGGGCTCGGCCGTCTCGAACCCGCCGTCGGACTCCAGCGCGGACAGGATCGTCTCGGCGCGGTCGGGCGTCTCGAAGATGTCGATGGCCCGGCCGTCGGCGAGCTCATGCGCGGGGGCGTGGCGCCGGTGCTCGGGGCTGAACACGACGCGCACGGCTAGCCCTCCAACCGTTCTCGGAGGGCGCGGAACGCGCGTCCCCGATGGCTGACGGCGTCCTTCTCCGCGTCCGAGAGCTCGGCCATGGTGCGCTCGGAGCCGTCAGGGACGAACGCCGGGTCGTAGCCGAACCCGCCCGACCCTCGGGGCTCGGTGACCAGCCGCCCTTCGCACGTCCCCTCCGCCCACACCTCGGCGCCGTCCGGCCGGGCGAGCGCCGCGACGCACCGGTACCGGGCCGTGCGCTCCGCCGCCGGCACCTCCGACATCGTCCGCAGGAGCAGCTCGAGGTTGTCCCGGTCTGTGGCCTCCTCGCCTGCGTAGCGTGCGGACCGGGGGCCGGGCGCGCCGTCCAGCGCGTCGACCTCGAGTCCGGAGTCGTCGGCCACCGCGGGGACGCCGAGCGCCGCCGCGACCTCTCGCGCCTTGGCCAACGCGTTCTCCAGGTACGTGTCGTGCGGCTCCTCGACGTCGGGCCACGGCCCGTCGTGGTCGAGCGCGGTGATCCACGTGACCGGCCAGTCGGCGCAGATGCGCCCGATCTCCCGGAGCTTGTGCGCGTTCTGGGACGCGATGGCGAGCCGCTCGGGGAACGCCATCGCTACGCGAGGGCGTCGCGCTGCGCCTGCGTGAGCTGCTTGATGCCCGACTCCGCGAGGTTCAGGAGGGCGTCGAGCTCGGCCCGCGAGAACGGCTCCCCCTCGGCGGTGCCCTGGATCTCGACGAGGGCCCCCGAGCCCGTGGTCACGACGTTGCAGTCGACCTCGGCGCCGGCGTCCTCCTCGTACGACAGGTCGAGCACCGGCTCGCCGCCCACGACGCCCACGCTCACGGCGGCCACCGTGTCGACGAGCACGCCCGCCTTCACCACCCCCGTCTCCTCGAGCTGCCGGACCGCCGTTGCCAGCGCCAGGTACCCGGCGGTGATCGAGGCGCACCGGGTGCCGGCATCGGCGAGCAGCACGTCGCAGTCGATCGTGATCGTCCGCTCCCCGAGCTTGGCGAGGTTCGTCACGGCACGGAGCGAACGGCCGATGAGGCGCTGGATCTCCTGCGTCCGGCCGCTGGGGCGGCCCTTGCTCACCTCGCGCTGCGTGCGCTCGGCCGTGGCGCGCGGGAGCATCGAGTACTCCGCCGTCACCCACCCGCGCCCGGTGCCGCGCATCCACCGCGGCGAATCCTCGATCACCGACGCCGCGACGAGGACCCGGGTCCGCCCCTGGGAGAACAGGACCGACCCCTCGGCCCAGTCCTGGAAGCCGAACTCGATCGCGATCGGGCGCAGCTCGTCGGCCTGCCGGCCGTCGGGCCGGGGGCTCATCGGGAGCCGGCGGCCCTCATCCGCCCACCTCGAACACGAGGCCCTCGGCCGCCGCCGCGATCGGACCGCCGTACTCCTCCGCCGCCTGCTCCCTGGACAGGTCGTGGTCGAGCGTCGGCCAGATGTGCGTGAGGACGAGCGCGGCGACGCCGGCCTCTCGGGCGTGGATCGCCGCCTGGCGCGAGGACATGTGGAACGGCAGCAGGTCGTCGCGGTCCTGCCACGTCGCCTCCGCGAGCAGCAGGTCGGCGTTGCGCGCGAGATCCTCGACGTGGTGCGTGGGGCCTGTGTCGCCCGTGTACATGAGGACCGTGCCGTCGGCCGCGATCCGAAAGCCCAGGGCGGCCAGCCCGAGATGCGCCATGGGCTGCGTCTGCACCCGGAAGGGCCCGATCTCGAAGGCCTCGCCCGGCGTCACCTCGGAGAAGGAGAACGCCGTGCGCATCACGACCTGCGAATCGATCGAGACGACGTCGGCGAGCTTCTGCGTGAAGTCCGTGGGCACGAACACCGGGAGGCCGGGCCGGCCCAGCTCGCCGTAGTGCCACGCGTAGAAGCACGGGTAGAGGTCGACGAAATGGTCGGGATGCTCGTGGCTGATCACGATCGCGTCGATCTCGGACAGGTCGATGTGGTGCTGGAGGTTCGCGAGCGTCCCCGTCCCGGCGTCCATCCACAGGTTGAAGCCATCGTGCTGGACGAGGTAGCCGCTCGTCGCCGTGTCGGGGTTGGGCCAGGTTCCGCTCGCGCCGAGGACCGTCAGCCTCATCGAACCACCTCGACCCGCGCCACGGTCACGGCGTCCACTCCGCCAAGCGCCGGCCCGAGGAAGCGGTGCGCGATCCGGCGGAACTGCGCGGGGTCGCCGGTGGTGAGGAACTCGTGCGAGGGCTCGGCCTCGTCCTCGCGGAGCAGGTCGCCGCGGCGGAGCGCGGAGTACACGTCCTTGGCCGTCTCCTCGGCCGACGAAACCAGCACCACGCCCTCCCCCATGACCAGCTGGATCAGCCCCGAGAGCATCGGATAGTGCGTACACCCCAGGATCAGGGTGTCGACGCCCTCGCGTTTCAGCGGCCCAAGATACCCGCGCGCGAGCCCGAACAACGTGTCGCTCGAGGTGTCGCCCCGCTCGACGAAGTCCACGAAGGCCGGGCAGGCGGTCGAGAACAGCCGGACCTCGCTCCCCGTGGCCGCGACGGCGCGGGAGTAGGCGCCGCTCTCCACCGTGGCCTCGGTGCCGATCATCCCGATCCGGCCGTTGCGCGTGGCCCGGACCGCGGCCCGGGCGCCGGGGTCGATCACCCCCACCACAGGGACGCCGTGCGCCTCGGCGACGTCGGCGATGGCCGCGACCTCGATCGAGTTGCACGCCACGACCAGCATCTTCACGTCGCGGCGGACGAGCTCGGCCGCGATCTCGAGCGCGAAGCCCCGGATCTCGGCGAGGGGACGCGGACCGTACGGGAACCGGCCGTTGTCGCCCACGTACCGGATCGGCTCGTTGGGCAGCAGGTCGACGATCGCTCGGACGACGGTCAGGCCGCCCACGCCGGAGTCGAAGACGCCGATCGGCCGCGGGTCGCTCAAGGGACTACCACCACAGGGACTCCGAGACGTGCTTCTCGGCCCGCTCGATCTCGGGCGCCCACGCCTCGACCGAGAGGTACTTCCAGCCTCCGTCGGCGAGCAGGCACACGACCTCGCCGCGATCCAGCTCGGTGGCGATCCGGCGGGCCACGTGGAGCACCGCGCCGGAGGAGATCCCGGCGAAGATCCCCTCGCGCTCGGTGAGCTCCCGCGTCGCCCGCAGCGCGTCCGAGGAGCTCACGAGGAACTTCCGGTCGAGCTCGCGCTCGTCCAGGATCGGGGGGACGAAGCCGTCGTCCAGCGACCGCAGCCCGTACACGAGCTCGCCGAGCTCGGGCTCGGCCGCGACCACCTTGATGTTCGGATCGTGGCGGTGCAGCCGCCGCCCGACACCGGTGAGCGTCCCGCCGGTGCCGAGCCCGGCCACGAAGTGCGTGACCTCGGGAAGGTCGCGCACAATCTCCTCCCCCGTCCCCTCCTCGTGCGCGAGCGCGTTCGCCGGGTTCCCGTACTGGAACGGCATGAAGTAGCGGTCGTCCTGCGCCAGCCGGCGGGCGATGTCGATCGACCCGTTGGTCCCCTTGTCGCCGGGCGAGAACACGATCTCGGCGCCGAACAGCTCGAGCAGCCGGATCCGCTCCTCGCTCGCGTTGTCGGGGATGACCACCGTGAGCCTGTAGCCCTTGCGCCGCGCCACCAGCCCGAGCGCGATCCCCGTGTTTCCCGACGTCGGCTCGAGGATCGTCTTGCCCGGCACGAGCTGGCCTGAGGCCTCGGCCTCCTCGACCATGCGCCTGGCGATGCGGTCCTTCGTCGATCCCGTCGGGTTCTGCCCCTCGAGCTTGGCCCACAGGCGAACGCCCGGGCTCGGGCTCATGTCGGCCAGGCCGACGAGCGGCGTGTTCCCGATCGCGTCGAGGACGTCCGCGTAGCGCATCAGGGGCGGCGGGAGCCAGGCATCAGGCCGCGATTATCCCAGCCGCGCTCTCGGTTCCGCCCGAGCGCGCCGGACGCGGAGGGGGGCGGCCCGCCGGACCGCCCCCTCCACCGATGCCGTGGTGCCGCCGGAGCGCCTAGCCGCCCGGCTGCACGACCCCGTTCACGGTGAGCGTGTAGGGGGCCGTCTGGTTCACCGTCTCGGTCGGGTCGAGGTGCGTGACGATCGCCGCGATCGTCGAGCCCGTCGTCCCGATCGCCGCCTCGAGGCCCGCCCCGGAGAGCGAGCCGTCGAAGTTGGCGTCGAGCGGGATCGAGGCGAGCCGCACCTGGTTGGTGGTCTGGTCCAGGACAACCAGGCGCACGAACCACCCGCGGACGTCGACGGGGTTGATCTGCGTGACGGACTTCCAGCCCCGCAGGCTGGCGCCGTCCGTCAGCAGATGACCGTCAACCTCGACGTTGTCGATCCAGAAGCCGTCGAACTGGACGCCGGGGTCCGTGACGTATCGGAACGAGAGCAGGACCCGCTGTCCGGAGTACCGGGAGAGGTCGCAGGCCTCGTGGACGAAGCCGTCCGAGCTGCCCTCGAACCCGGGTCCGAGCGGGGCGTCGATCGAGTCGTCACACGGCACGCTCCGGTATGACCGGCCGCCGTTCTTCGAGACCTGGACGTAGGCGTAGTCGTAGCCCTGCTCCGTGTCCCAGGCCGTATCGAACTCGAGGTCGCCGCTCCCGACGCGGACTCGGTGCACGACCGCGCGGTCCAGGTTGTCCCCCTTGCCCGAGTACAGCGCCCTGCCGTCGGCTCCCGATGGCGGGGTGCGGTCGACGGTCCACTCGACGGGGAGCTTCGCCAGCTCGCTGGCGCCGTCGAACTCGATGCTCTCGACCGCGCCCACGCCGAGGTACGCGCCGGTGTCGCCGCGCAGCCGCACGTAGTCGGAGCCGTTCGCCGGGACGCCCGGCCCGGCGTAGGCCTGGTCGTTGTCCCAGTTGATGCTGGCGTCGAGGGTGGACGTGCCGAACTCGGCGGGTGATCCACCCACGAGCGTCCAGCCGTCGTCGAGCGCCCCGTCGACCGCGACCATCGTGGCCCACGACTCGATCACGTCCATCGGCGTCGCGTCGGACCCCGCCGCCTGGAGCAGCAGCGCGAGCGAGTCGAGGCCGTTGTCCGTGTCGAGGTGCAGGTCGGTCAGGAAGCCGTTCCCGAACTGCCCCGCGAGGTACTCCATGAAGGCGTAGGCCGCGCCGTAGTCGCAGAGGATCTCCTGCTCGTAGTCGGTCTGGTCACCCCACAGCGTCAGGGAGTTCTCCGGACCTCCCGGTCTCGGATTGAGGTTGGCGGACGTTGCGACGTTGCCCCAGCCCAGGAAGCACTGGACGTGGCTGTCGAACCCGATCTGCGTCACCGGGATCCGCGTGTTCACGTAGCCGGTCAGCGTTTGCGCGAAGTCGGACAGCCCTTCGTTCACCCAGCTCGTCTCGTCGAAGTCGACATAGTTCTCGAGCAGGTGCTGGTACTCGTGCGCGAACGTGCCCTCGTAGAGGAAGGGACGCGCCGTCGCGTTGAGACAGAGATCGGACGACGGCTGGTTCGGCGGGTTCGCGCCGGTCCGGTGGAGCCAGTCGAACGCGTCGATGTTCATGACGAGCCGGTTGAAGTAGAAGTCGTACGCCGACGAGTAGAACCCGGCGATGTACGTGAACCCGCTCGCGTTGTCCGTGTCGTAGAAGTTGCCGTCCCGGACGTTGTCGATCAGGACGACGACCCGGTCTCCCGGCCCCCGGTAGTAGTCCCTGGGGAGGTCGAGGATGCGCGCGAGGAACGCGTTGGCGCCGTTGCGAGGCGGCGCCACGCTGAACGCGGCCGACTCGATCGGATACATGTGACCGTCGAACTGATCGATCAGGTACTGGACCTGAGCGTCGGTGATCACGTTGCGGACGCCGTCGTTGCGGCAGTCACCCGCGGGGAAGTCGAGCCCCGAGGAGACGCCGTCCGAGTCGGACGCCACCCACACCTCGGCGTTCGTTCCGATCCCCCGGAGCGTGTAGAGCTTGGGGTAGTCCCCCTGCTGCTCGTCGTATCCGAGCCAGACCCGCTCGTCCCCGACCACCGGTGCGACACGCGCCCCGGCCGCCGCCCGCAGCTCCCGGAGCTGGCGCGGCGTGACGGTCAGCGGGTGTGGCGCCTTCGGGTCGAGCTCGCGGACGTCGGATCCGCTCGATCGGACGTCGGTTCGTGGCGCGGCAGGCGAGATGGCCGGCACGAGAGCGATCGCCAAGGCAGCGGCGATCGCGAGCGCGGCTCTGCGCATGCTGTTCCCCCTCTCAGCTGGAGCTGCTCCCGCCCCCGGGGGATTCCCGACCATCCGAGGGCGCGCGTCCGGCCGCCCCTGCGCGAGGACGCGTCGTGTTCGGCCGGAGCGTATCGCGAGCGAAGAACGGGCGCAGAGGGCCGGTCGGCCCGGGACGCGCGGTGATCAGCCGCCGGCGACGGCCGGCAGGATCGAGACCGTGTCGCCCTCGCCGAGGGCGGTCTCTAGCGAGCCGAGATACCGGACGTCCTCGTCGTTGACGTAGACGTTCACGAACCGGTGGAGGCCGCCGTCGGGGGTCACGACGTTCTTCGTGATCCCAGGGAAGCGCTGCTCCAGGTCGGACAGGAGCTCACGGAGCGTGTCCCCCTGCGCGTCGACCAGGGGCTCGCCTCCGGCGTGCTTGCGCAGGATCGTGGGGAGCTTCACGCGGACGGCCATCGCTTCGCCTTCTCCTCTCAGTTCGTGGACACGCCGTGCTCGGCCTCGGGGGGCGCCTGGTCGGGGGCCAGGCCGCAGAACGCGTCGTAGTCGATCAGCTCGGTGATCGTGGGCTCCTTGCCGCAGACCGGGCAGTCCGCGTCCCACCGGACCTTGACGGTCTGGAAGTCCATCTGCAGGGCGTCGAAGATCAGCAGCCGGCCGATCAGCGGGTCGCCCTTGCCCGTGATGAGCTTGACCGCCTCGGTGGCCTGGATGCTCCCGACGATCCCGGGGAGCACCCCGAACACGCCGCCCTCGGCGCAGCTGGGCACCGTTCCGGGCGGCGGCGGCTGGGGGAACAGGCACCGGTAGCAGGGCGCCTCCTGGCCCGGCATGAACACCGTGGCCTGGCCGTCCCACTGGTAGATCGAGCCGTAGACGAGGGGCTTGCCCAGGAACTGCGTGGCGTCGTTGACCAGGTACCGGACCGGGAAGTTGTCGGTCCCGTCGACGATCACGTCCCACGGCTCGAGGATCTCGAACGCGTTCTGCGACGTGAGGATCGTGTCGTAGGGCACGACCTCGATCGTGGGGTTGATGGCCCGGAGCCGATCGGCCGCGCTCTGCACCTTGGGACGGCCCACGTCCGCGGTCGAGTGGATGATCTGCCGCTGCAGGTTCGACTCGTCCACCCGGTCGAAGTCGAGGATGCCCAGCGTTCCCACTCCGGCGGCGGCCAGGTACATGGCCACCGGCGAGCCGAGCCCGCCGGCGCCGATGCAGAGCACCTTCGCGTCCAGGAGCCGGCGCTGCCCCTCGCCCCCGATGCCGGGCAGGATGATGTGCCGCGCGTAGCGGCGGACCTGCTCCTCGGTGAAATGCGGGCTCCTCACGCGATCACCAGCTCCTCTTCGCTCGCTTCGTCGCCGTCCTCGATCCGGAAGGCGCGCAGGACCGGGTGCTTGCGATCGGACAGCGACATGATCAGGTACCGCGCCTCGGGGTAGAACGCCTGCTTGCGGTCCGTCTCCGAGGGGAACGCCTCGGAGTGCGTGTGCGTGTGGAAGATCGCGACGAGGTCCCACCCCTCCGCGTCGATCTCGTCGAACACCCTGAGCTGCTCCTTCGGGTCGAGGCGGTAGGTGACGGGGCTCGCGTCGCGGTTGGTCATCGGGAAGAACTTGACCGGGCGCCCCTCCTTGCCGGCCAGCAGCCCGCACGCCTCGTTGGGGAACCCGGCCAGGCCGTGCTCCACCATCTCGTCGAAGAAGCCGCGGTCGATCTCGAGCATTGCAGTTGCAAGAACTCTATCAGCGGGGTGCTATTCCCCGACCCGGCCGGTGATCCGCAGCCGCCCCGGGGGGCCGGCCTCCACGGCGCCGATCTCGGCCGCGGGCACCTGCCGAGCGGCGAGCTCGGCGGCGAGCCGGTCGCCATCTTCCGCGGCGATCAGCAGGCCTCCCGAGGTCTGAGCGTCGGCCAGGACGAGCTGCTCGGGGCCCGTCAGGTCGCCCCAGTCGGTCTGCGGAGCCACGAACGCGTGGTTGCGCTTGGTCCCCCCCGGCACCACGTCCGAGCGGGCGAGGCCGAGCGCGCCGTCCAACACGGGGACGGCTCCGGCGTCGACCCGCGCCGCGACCCCGGACGCGACCAGCATCCGCTGCAGGTGTCCGAGCAGCCCGAACCCCGTCACGTCGGTCGCCGCCTCGGCCCCGGCGTCCCGCATGGCGAGCGATGCGTCCTCGTTCAGGGTGGTCATGAGGTCCACGGCGGCCGCCACCAGTCCCGGCTCGGCGACGCCGCGCTTCACGGCGGTCGAGACGATCCCCAGGCCGAGCGGCTTCGTCAGGAACAGGCGGGCCCCCACCGGGGCGGTCGAGTTCCGGACGATCCGCTCCGGCTCGGCCAGGCCGAGCGCCACCATCCCGAACTTCGGCTCGGGGTCGGTGATCGAATGCCCGCCGAGCACCGCCGCCCCCGCCTTCGTGGCGACGTCGATCCCGCCCTGGAGCACGCGGCCGAGCATCTCGAGCGGCAGGTCGTCGACCGGCCAGCTCACGACGTTGAGGGCCAGGAACGGACGCCCTCCCATGGCGTAGACGTCGGAGAGCGCGTTCGTGGCGGCGATCCTCCCCCAGTCGTACGGGTCGTCGACGATCGGGGTGAAGAAGTCGAGCGTGGCGATGAGGGCTTCGCCCCCCGGCAGCCGCACCACGGCGGCGTCGTCCCCGGTGTCGGCAGCCACCAGGACCTCGTCCCCCAGCTCGGGCAGCGAGAGCGTCCCGAGCAGGGTGGCCAGGTCGGCCGGTCCGAGCTTGCACCCGCATCCGGCGCCGTGGCTGAAGCTCGTCAGGCGACGCTCCTGCAGCACAAGGGTCAGGATACGGTGGGGCCATGCGAACGGCGGTCGTTGGACACACCGAGTGGATCGAGTTCGGACACGTCGACCACGTCCCGCGGCCGGGCGACATCGTGCACGCCACGGACGGATGGGAGGAGCCGGGCGGGGGCGGGGCGGTCTCGGCGGCGCAGCTCGCCAGGCTCGCCGGCTCGTGCACCTTCTTCACCGCCCTCGGCGACGACGACCGGGCCCTGTGGACCCAGCGCGACCTCTCCGGGCTGGGGGTCCGGGTCCGGGCCATGGTCCGCGCCGAGCCGTGCCGCCGCGCCATCGTGTTCGTGGACCCGAACGGCGAGCGGACGATCACCACGGTCGGTCGCCGGTTGGAGCCCGCGGCCAGGGACCGGCTCCCCTGGGAGGAGATGGCCGAGACCGACGCCGTCTACTTCACCGCCGGCGACGTCGAGGCGCTCCGCGAGGCCCGCAAGGCCCGCATCCTCGTGGCCACGAGCCGGGCCATGGTCCGCCTGGCCGAGGCCGACGTGCCGCTCGACGCGGTCGTGGGCAGCGGCCGCGACCCGGCCGAGCGGTACGTGGAGGGCGCGCTCTCGAACCCTCCCCGGCTGGTCGTGCAGACCAACAGCGTCCACGGCGGCCGTTTCGAGACCGCCGACGGCTTCTCGGGCACGTACGAGGCGGTGCCGCCGCCCGGGGACGTCGTCGACACGTACGGCGCGGGCGACTGCTTCGCCGCCGGCCTGACGTTCGCGCTCGGAGCGGGGATGGCCGCCCGGGACGCGCTCGCGCTCGCCGCCCGGTGCGGGGCGTGGAACGTCGCGGGGCGCGGCCCCTTCGACCACCAGCTCACCGCAGCCGAGCTCTGAGTCGCTCAGGCGGTCGTCGAGACCTCCATCCGGTGGTGCTCGCGCACGTCCGCCGACTCGGCCATCGACGTCGGGCCGAGCACCCGGTCGCCGTCGCGGAGCTCCTCGCGGATCCGCGCGAGCTCGCGCCGCGTGAAGTCGCATCGCGGGGGGACGGGCGGGATGCGGTACAGGCGGACGGCGTTGAGACCGAGGATCTTCGCCTTCAGCTCCTTCGAGAGCGCCGGATACCCGTAGCGCTCCTGGAACTGCTCGGAGATGCCGAAGGCCCGGAGCGCCTGGATCTGCGGCTGCGGCGAGCCGTAGAACAGGCAATCGGTCCCCCACAGCACGTTGTCCTCGCCCACGTGCTTCAGCAGCTTCCCCAGGACGTGCGCGGCCTGGACGGGCGTGCGCATGAGGTTCCACCACGTCGAGCCGAGCTCCGCGTACACGTTCTCGTTGGGCCCGATGCCGGCTCGCCCCATCGAGGAGATCAGCCGGTTGACGCCCACGTCCGCCGTCGCCGCCGTGTACGGCCCCTCGAAGCCGCCCGACTCGTAGCCCGAGTGGTACACGACGAAGTTCGCGTCGCGGTGGCGGCGCGCGGCCGGCCCCACGTCGACGGGCGAGGCGAAGCGGCTTCCCCCGCTGAACCCCTTGTGCACGCAGATCGTGTCGATCCCGAGGTCGAGGCTGCCCCGGATGAACGGCTCGCCCACCGCGGGGAGCCCGGCCTCGTGGTCGTCGAGCCACCACGCGCCGCCGCCCGGATCGAAGAAGTCCGGGAAGTGGGTGAACGTCTTCCACGCCACGATCGGGTACCGGTGGGCGCTGTCCTGCATCCCCCGGAGCACCGAGTCCAGCGAGCCGAGGTTGGGCATCACCTGCCCGTGGAGCAGGATGCGCTCGTCCCGACACAGGCCCTCCACGACGCGTCGCGTCTCGAACATGATCTCGGGGGACAGCGGCGACCCCTCCGGGTAGATCGGCAGCGCCGAGAGCACCACGACGTTCGTGTCGCTGCGGATGAAGAACGACTCGAGGAAGTGCTCGATCGAGAAGCACACGCGCGGGTCGTCCTCGCCGCAGTACTGCTGCGGGAAGCTGGCGTAGAAGCCCTGGCCGTGCAGGACCGGGTTGAGGTCGTACTCGAGCAGGTGTCCCTGGATGTCCATGACGAGCTCGTCGCCGCCGACGGCCTCCTCGGCGGCCTCGGGCTCGGTGGCCGCCTCCGGTGGGATCTCGTACCGGCCGCCCGGCTCCGAAGTCGGGCTCGCCGACCGGAGCGCCCGGTGGGCCTCCCGCGTGCACGCGTCCAGCGACAGGAGCGTGATCGAGGCGGCGCAGAGCGTTCGCAGGAACCGCCGCCTCGGCATGGCCAGGCGGTCCGCCGTGCCCAGGCACTCCTCGCGGGCGCGCCGAACCGCCTCGCGGGCCACCGCGGCGAGCGGGAGCGGGTCGTACTCGCCGTTCGAGACCGGGCGGAGGTCGATCGGCAGCCGGAGGTCGTCGTCGCTCACGGGATCGGAGGGAAGGACCGGCGCCGGGCCCTCTCGGTTCCCGTCGGCGTACGCTCCGCCCGGATGGACGTCGCGACGTTCCTGGCGCAGCATCCGCCGTTCGACACGCTCGACGCCGAGCGATTGGCGCGGGTGGTCTCGGCCGTCGAGATCGAGCACTTCGCGCCGGGGACGGTGATCCTGCAGCAGGCGGGAGCCCCCGCCACCCACCTGTACGTCCTACGCAAGGGTGCCGTCGAGATCGTGGACGACGGCCGGGTGATCGACCAGGTCGGCGAGGGCGAGGTCTTCGGGATGTGGTCGCTCCTCGGCCACGTGGCGCCGGCCGCCACCGTCCGGGCCACGGAGGACACCCTGTGCTACCTCGTCGCCGCCGAGGTGGCGAGCGAGGTGCTCGAGAGCGGGGCGGGAGTGGCGTTCGTGGCCCGGCGGGTCGGGCGCCGGATCTCGGCCGCCGAGCGGGCGCGTGCGGCCGAGGTCGACCCGGGTCGCTACCGGGCCGTCGCCGACCTCGTGCGCCGCCCCCCAGTGACCTGCGAGCCCGACCTCCCCGTGGCGGAGGCGGCCGAGCTGATGGCCCGGGAGCGCGTCTCGAGCCTCCTGATCCCCTCGCCCGGCGGGGAGACCGGGATCATCACCGACCGCGACCTCCGCTCCCGCGTCGTGGCGGCCAGGCGGAGCGGCGACACACCGGTGCGCGAGGTCATGACCCCGCGTGCCGAGACCGTGCCCGCCGATGCCATGGCCGGCGAGGTCCTCCTTCGGATGCTGGAGCGCGGGTTCCACCACCTCCCCGTGACCGGCCCGGACGGGAGGGTGATGGGCATCGTGACCGACACCGATCTCATGGGCATCGGCCGCGACACGCCCTTCGCGCTGAAGAGCGCGATCGAGCGCGCGACCGATCCCGGGGCGGTCGCCACCGCGCTGCGGGGGCTTCCCGGAGTGGTGGCTGCCCTCGTCGACTCGACCACCGACCCCGTCGACGTGGGCCACGTTGTCGGGTTCTCGATCGACGCTGCGACGCGCCGCCTGCTCGAGCTCGGGGCGGCCGAGCTGGGGGAGGCGCCGGCGGCGTGGGCGTGGCTGGCGCTCGGCAGCGCCGCCCGGCAGGAGCAGGCCATCCGGACCGACCAGGACCACGCCCTCGCGTTCGAGGGCCCGGCGGCCGCGGCGCCGTACCTGGCGAAGCTGGCCGAGATCGTCACGGCCGGCCTCGAGGCCGGCGGCATCGCCCGGTGCAAGGCGGACGTCATGGCGACGAACCCGGCGCTGCGGCTTCCCCTCGAGGCCTGGGTCCACCGGTTCGAGGCCTGGATGCGCGAGGACGGACCCATGGGCAGCGAGCAGCTCTCGATCGTCTTCGACTTCCGCCAGGTGACCGGTGCGCTCGAGGCCGAGCCCGCGCTGGACGAGGCGATGCGCCGGGCGGTCGAGCGGCCCGCGTTCCTGCGCCACCTCACCCGGCGAGCCCTCGACGATCGGCCACCCACCGGCTTCGTCCGCGACCTCGTCGTGGAGCCGCGGGGCGAGCACGCCGGGACCGTCGACGTGAAGCGCCGGGGCATCACGATCGTGTCCAACCTCGCCCGGGCTCACGCGATCGGCCACGGCGTCGTAGCCAAGCGCACGATCGCCCGACTCCGTGGCGCCGAGGCCGCCGGCGCCGTCGACGCCGAGACGCGCCAGGGCCTCGAGGAGGCGTTCCGCTTCCTGTGGGAGGTGCGCCTGCGCCACCACGTCGAGCGGTACCGGGCCGGCCTCGAGCTCGACGACTTCGTCGACCCCCATGAGCTGGGATCGGTTGCGCGGCAGGGGTTGAAGGAGGCGTTCCGGATCGTGGCGCGGGCCCAGAAGCAGCTCGCGCTGGAGCGCGGCCTGCCGCTGCGTTAGCCCTCGGGCTCCCCGGCCTCGGCCCCGGCCAGGGCCGATCCCATGGCGTGGTAGCCGCCGTCGACGTGCACCAGCTCGCCGGTGATCCCGCGCGCGAGGTCGGACAGGAGGAACGCGATCGCGTCGCCGACGGGTGAGGCGTCGGTGGGATCCCATCCGAGCGGCGCGCGGCCGCTCCATCCGTCGGCGAGCTCCTGGAAGCCCGGGATGCCCTTGCCGGCGATCGTCCGAAGCGGCCCCGCCGAGACCGTGTTCACGCGGATCCGGTGCGGCCCGAGGTCACGAGCCAGGTACCTCGTGATGGACTCGAGCGACGCCTTCGCCACGCCCATCCAGTCGTAGACCGGCCAGGCCACCCGGGCGTCGAAGCCGAGCGCCACGATGGCGCCGCCGGACTCCCGCATGAGCGGGAGCATCCCGGTGGCGATCGCCTTGAGCGAGTAGGCGCTGGTCTGGATCGCCGTCGCCACGCTCTCCCAGGGCGTCTGGAGGAAGTTGCCGCCCAGCGCGTCCTGCGGAGCGAACGCGATCGCGTGCAGGAAGCCGTCGATGCGGCCCCACCGGGAGGACAGCGCGTCCGCGACGGCCTGGATCTGCGCCGGCTCGTTGGCGTCCATCTCCAGGACGTCGGTCGGAGCCGGCAGTCGCCTCGACACCCTCTCGGTGAGGCTCATCGCCCGGCCGAACGACGTGAGGATGATCTCGGCGCCCTGCTCCTGCACCGCCTGGGCGGCCGCGTACGCGATCGACTCCCGCGTGAGGACGCCCGTGACCAGCAGCCTCTTGCCCTCGAGCAACATCCCACTCCCTCTCGCGACAGGACGATCCCGGGCATGCTATCCGTATCGGGGACATGGACCTGCGAGCCGCGCCGAAGGTCGACCTGCATCGGCACCTGGAGGGGGCGATCCGCCTCCAGACCCTCATCGACCTCGCCCGCGAGGCCGGCGAGCCCCTGCCGGAGACCTCGCCCCAGGAGCTCGCCCCGCGAGCGCAGGTGCTCGGCCCGATGACGAGCCTCGAGGCGGTGCTCGCGTTCTTCGGCATCGCCCAGCAGGCTTTCCGCGACCCGGAGGCCGCCGAGCGGATCGCCTTCGAGGCGGTCGAGGACCTCGCGATCGACGGGGTTCGCCTGGCGGAGCTGCGGTTCTCGCCCGACTTCCTGTGCCGGCCGCACGGGCTCGATTGGGACGAGGCGTTCGGGGCGATCGTGCGGGGCGTCGAGCGCGCCTGTAGCCAGCACGACGTGACGATCGGCCTGATCCCGATCGTCTCCAGGAACTACGGGATGGAAAGCGCCGAGCGGACGGTGGCGTTCGCGCTGCGACACCGGGACCAGCTCGTGGGGTTCGACCTCGCCGACGAGGAGCGCTCGTTCCCGCCGTCGATGTTCGTCGACGTGCTGGCCCCGTTGGCCGACGCGAACCTTCCGCTCACGGCGCACTACGGGGAGGCCGGCGGCGCCCAGTACCCGCGCGAGGCGATCGAGGCGCTCGGCGTCCGGCGGCTCGGTCACGGCGTCAGCGTCGCGGAGGACCCGGAGGTCACGGCGCTGGCCCGAGATCGCGGCGTGACCCTGGAGATGTGTCCGACCTCGAACTATCGAACACACACCGTCGAACGGCTGGCCGACCATCCCGCCCGACGGCTGCTCGATCAGGGTGTGCTCGTCACCATCAACACGGACGACCCCGGGTTGTTCGGGATCACGCTGTCGCACGAGCTCGAGGTGTGCCGCAACGACCTCGGCTTCACCGACGACGAGCTGCGCCGCGTGACCCAGATCGCGATCGACGCGAGCTTCGTCGACGAGGCCACCAAAGCCGTTGTCCGCAGGCGCCATTTCGATCGCGCCTAGCTGGCCGATTCGTCCATCTACCTGCGGGTTCACCTAGCCCTGCGTCCCTGGGGCGTTCGCCCCTGTAGATGACGGGACACTTGGGCGATGGTGCGGGGGTAGCGCAGTGTTCGTGACGCAGGAGGGCAGCCATCGCTATGCGGACGAACGGAACGCTGACGGAGGCGCCGCGCGAGACCGACGCCCGGAAGAAGTGGCGACCGGTCAAGGACCAGTCGAAGTTCGAGGCCCAGCTCGACCCGGGGTTCGCCGCGGAGATCGCTCGAGAGGTTCCCGGCGGAGAGCTCTTGCACCAGTGCATCCAGTGCGGCACCTGCAGCTCGGTGTGCCCGCTGAGCGCGTACATGGACTTCACGCCCCGGCGGCTGATCGCGATGACCAGAGCCGGCGACCGGGCTGACGTCCTGCACAGCATGACGCCTTGGGTGTGCGCTTCGTGCTACGCGTGCACGGTCGAGTGCCCCAAGCGGATCCCGATCACCGAGATCATGCACGCGTTGCGGCGGATCTCGTTGCGGGAGAAGACGTACCCGCGACGGTTCACCACACCGGTCATGACCCGGGAGTTCGTCGACATGATCCGTGCTCGCGGACGAAGCACCGAGGCCTGGATCTCGTTGAAGCTCTACCTGAGGACCAACCCGGCCCTGCTGATCAAGAACGCGAAGCTCGGGGCGCGGCTGTTCCGCCAGGGGCGCCTGAGCGCGAGGCGTGAATCCATCCGGGCCCGGCGGGATCTGCAGACGCTGCTCAAGGCGGCGGCGTCATGAGGTACGCCTACTACCCCGGCTGCTCGGCGAAGGGTGTCGGCCGCGCATTCAGCGAGTCGCTGGACGCGGTCTTCGAGCACCTCGGCTCGGGCCTGGACGAGCTGGACGACTGGAACTGCTGCGGCGCCACGGCATGGCCCTCCGTGGACCAGAACCAGGCGTACGCGCTCTCCGCTCGGAACCTGGCGCTCGCGGAGGACGCCGCCGAGGGCGACCGCCCGGTCGACCTCCTTGCGTCGTGCACCGGCTGCTACCGCGCGCTGCTCAAGGCGGAGGAGGCGCTCGGCGAGGGAGGCGCCGCCGGCCGCAAGATCGGGGGGGCGCTCGCCGCCATCGGCCTGGACTTCGAGGGCCGCGCCCGGACGCGTCATCCCGTCGACATCCTTCTGAACGACATCGGTATCGAGGCGATCTCGAAGGCGGTCGTCCGACCCCTCACGGGCGTGAGGGTGGTGAGCTACTACGGGTGCCAGCTCGTCCGGCCGTTCGCGGCGTTCGACGACCAGTGGAATCCGACGTCGATGGATCGACTCATCGCGGCCATCGGCGCCGAGCCGGTGGATTGGCCGCTCAAGTCGCGGTGCTGCGGCGGGTCCTGCTACTGCGGCGGGCCCGTCATCGGCACGATGCCCGAGGCCACGATGCAGCTCAGCCACGCGCTGCTCCGGGAGGCGACGAAGCGCGGCGCGGACGTCATCGCGACGATCTGCCCGCTCTGCCATTTCAACCTGGAGGGCTTCCAGGACCGCATGACGCGTCGATTCGGGCACCCCCACGACATGTCGGTCGCGTTCATCTCGCAGTTGATCGGGATCGCGCTCGGGATCGACGAGCGGAGCCTCGGGATCCACCGGCTGTTGCGCTGGCGACTGCCCGAGCACGAGGCGGCCCCCGAGGCCACGTCGACGGAGGGAGGCGTCCATGCTCGAGCCTGAGGGCGCCCTCGCTTCCGCGCCCGTCTCCGCGAACGGCGGCCCCAAGATCGGCGTCTACGTCTGCCACTGCGGCCTCAACATCGCCGGCAAGGTCGACGTGCCGGCCGTGGTCGGGTTCGCCTCGGGCCTGCCCGACGTCGCCGTAGCGCGCGAGTACAAGTTCATGTGCTCGGACCCGGGCCAGGAGATGATCGAGAAGGACCTGCGCGACGGCCTCGTCAACCGCGTCGTCGTCGCGTCGTGCTCTCCGTTGATGCACGAGGCCACGTTCCGCCGCGCCACGGCCAAGGGGGGGCAGAGCCCCTTCTACTTCCAGATGGCGAGCATCCGGGAGCACGTCTCGTGGGTGACCGCCGACGGGGACCGGGCCACCGAGAAGGCCAAGGCCCTGGTGGCGGCCGCGGTCCGCCGCGTGGCGCTGCACGAGTACCTCGAACCCCGCAAGGCCGAGGTCCGGCCGGACGTGTTGATCGTCGGCGCCGGCATCGCCGGGATCCACGCCGCCCTGACGCTCGCGGAGGCCGGCAAGCACGTCTACCTCGTCGAGCGCGAGACCACGATCGGCGGCCACATGGCCAAGTTCGACAAGACGTTCCCGACGCTGGACTGCGCGGCCTGCATCCTCACGCCGAAGATGTCCTCGGTGCGCTCGCACCCGAACATCACGCTGTGGACGTACTCGGACGTCGTCGGCGTCGAGGGCTTCACGGGCGACTTCACCGTCAGGGTCCGCCACCGTCCGCGGTACGTGCGCGAGGACCTCTGCACGGGGTGCCTCGAATGCATCGAGAAGTGCATCCACAAGCAGGGCAAGTTCGAGGACGAGTGGAACGAGGGACTCTCCAAGCGCAAGCCGATCTACATCCCGTTCCCGCAGGCGACGCCCCCGGTGGTCGTCGTGGATCCGGACACGTGCATCTGGTTCAAGACCGGCAAGTGCCCCCAGACGTGCATCGAGGCCTGCGAGCGCGACGCGTTCGACTTCGAGCAGACCGAGACGTTCGACGAGGTGAAGGTGGGCGCGATCGTCCTCGCGACCGGGTTCAAGACCTTCGACGCCTCGAAGATGCCCGAGTACGGATACGGCCTCTACCCGAGGGTCTACACGAGCCTGGAGGTGGAGCGGCTGCTGAACGCGGCCGGGCCGACGAACGGCGAAGTGGTGCTCAGGGACGGCTCGACGCCCAAGGTGGTCGGGATCATCCACTGCGTGGGCTCTCGGGACGCCAAGCACAACCTGTGGTGCTCGAAGGTGTGCTGCATGTACTCGCTGAAGCTCGCGCACATGGTGAAGGAGCGCACCGGCGCCGAAGTCTACAACTTCTACATCGACATGCGCACCCCGGGGAAGGGATACGAGGAGTTCTACGACAAGATCCTCAAAGAAGGCGTGCACATGGTGCGGGGCCGGGTCGCGGGCGTGAGCGACGAGGCCGCGTCACCCGAGGAAGAGGGGCACCTGGTCATCCGGGCCGAGGACACCCTGATCGGATCGGTGCGAAGGATCCCGGTCGACATGGTGATCCTCGCGGTCGGCATCGAGCCGCGGCCCGACGCGCAGGACGTGCGACGGCTCTTCAACATCTCCTGCGGCGGCGAGGGGTTCTTCACGGAGCGCCACCCCAAGCTCGCGCCGGTGTCGACGTTCACCGACGGCGTGTTCCTCGCCGGCGCGTGCCAGGGCCCCAAGGACATCCCCGACACCGTCGCCCAGGCCGGCGCCGCGGCGGCCGAAGCGCTAGCGATGATCGACCGCGGCTTCGTGATGCTCGAGGCGAACACGGCACACATCGACGAGGACGCCTGCTCGGGCTGCAAGACGTGCGTCGGCCTGTGTCCCTTCGGCGCGATCTCCTTCGACGAGGAACGCAAGAAGGCGTCCGTGAACGAGGTGGTGTGCAAGGGCTGCGGCGTGTGCGTCGGGGCCTGCCCGTCGGGCGCCGCGCAGCAACACCTGTTCACCGACGCGGAGATCCTCTCCGAGATCGAGGGGGTGCTGGCGTATGTCTGAGACGATGCCCGAGCCCTTCGAGCCGCGGATCGTGGCGTTCTTCTGCAACTGGTGCACCTACACCGCCGCCGACCTCGCCGGCATCTCGAGGATGACGTACGCGCCGAACGTGCGGGCGATCCGGCTGATGTGCTCCGGTCGGGTGGACCCGCAGTTCGTGCTGGCGGCCTTCCGGGGCGGCGCCGACGGCGTGCTGATCGGCGGATGCCACCCGGGCGACTGCCACTACCAAGAGGGCAACTACAACGCCCTGCGAAGGTTCGAGCTCCTTCGCTCGATGCTCGAGCAGATGGGCATCGAGCGGGAGCGGATCCGCCTCGAGTGGATCTCGGCGTCAGAGGGCGATCGCGTCCAGCGGGTCTGCAACGAGATGACCGAGCAGGTCCGGGCCCTCGGCCCCCTGCAGCTCGCGATCCCCCAGCGCGTTGGGGCACCGGCCCCGGCGGTGGAGCTCGTGCTGGAGGCGTCGTCATGACCAAGCCGAAGGTCGCCTTCTACTGGTGCGCCTCGTGCGGCGGCTGCGAGGAGGCCGTCGTCGACCTCGCCGAGGTGGTGCTCGACGTGGTCGAGGCGGTCGACATCGTCTTCTGGCCGGTGGCGCTGGACTTCAAGGTCTCCGATGTCGAGGCCATGGCGGACGGCGAGCTCGCCGCGACGTTCGTCAACGGCGCGATCCGCACCTCCGAGCAGCGCGAGATGGCCGAGCTGCTGCGGCGCAAGTCCGGCGCCATCGTGGCGTTCGGGGCGTGCGCGTGGCTCGGCGGCATCCCCGGACTGGCGAACCTGTCGAGCCGCGAGTCGATCCTCGAGTTCGTCTACCACGCCTCGCCCAGCGTCCAGGACGGAGCCGGCGTGGCGCCGCAGGAGCTCACCGAGGTGCCCGAGGGCAGCCTCACGCTCCCCCACTTCGAAGAGACCGTTCGCACGCTCGACCAGGTGATCGACGTCGACTACTACCTTCCCGGCTGCCCGCCGCCGTCGAGTCTCATCGCCCAGGCGGTGATGGCGCTCGTCGAGGGCCGGCTGCCCGAGAAGGGCTCGGTCCTCGCACCCGACGTGGCCCTGTGTGCCGAGTGCCCACGCGCCGACTCCAAGCCCCAGGATCTGAAGATCGGCGCATTCAAACGGCCGTACGAGATCGTCGCGGATCCCGAGACCTGCCTGCTCGCGCAGGGGCTGGTGTGCCTGGGACCGGCCACGCGCTCGGGGTGCGGCGCCGTGTGCGTCGGCGCGAACATGCCGTGCACCGGATGCATGGGCCCCACGAGCCGCGTGATCGATCACGGCGCCAAGGCTCTGGCAGCCATCGCGTCGCTCATCGACGCGAGCGAGGAGCCCGAGGTCGCCGCCATCGCTGACGGGATCGTCGACCCGGTCGGAACGTTCTACCGATACAGCTTGCCGGCCTCCCTCCTGCACCGTCGGGTGGAGAAGGCGTCCGCATCGAGGGGGTCCTCGTCATGACCGAGATCCTGATCGATCCCATCACCCGGCTCGAGGGTCACGGGCGGATCCACATCTTCCTCGGCGAGGGCGGCGAGGTGGACCACGCCTACCTGCAGATCCCCGAGCTCCGCGGCTTCGAGAAGTTCGCACAGGGCCGCCGGGCCGAGGACATGCCCCAGATCACCTCCCGCATCTGCGGCGTCTGCCCGATGGCGCACCACATGGCCGGGACGAAGACGCTCGACGACCTCTACCACGTGGACCCGCCGGTCGCCGCGAAGATGGTCCGGGAGCTCGTCTACGACGCGTTCATGGTCGAGGACCACGCCCTGCACTTCTTCTTCCTCGGCGGGCCCGACTTCGTCGTGGGCCCGACCGCGCCGAAGGCCGAGCGCAACATCCTCGGCGTGATCGGCAAGGTGGGTCTGGAGGTCGGCAAGGAGGTCATCGGCCTGCGCAAGGAGCTCCGAGACCTCATCAGCGCGGCGTCGGGCAAGGTGATCCACCCCGTCTTCGGGTTGCCGGGCGGCGTCTCCCAGCCCATCTCCGCCGAGCTGCGTGAGCGGTTCGTGGCCGGTGCCGCGCACGCGGTCGAGTTCGGCAAGTTCTCCCTCCAGGTGTTCCGCGACCTCGTCCTGTCCAACGCCGAGTACGTGGACATGATCACGTCCGAGGCCTACACGCATCGCACCTACTACATGGGTCTGGTCGACGAGGCCGACCGCGTCAACTTCTACGACGGCCGGCTGCGCGTCGTGGACCCCGACGGCAAGGAGTTCCTCACGTTCGGCGCGAGGGAGTACCTGGACCACATCACCGAGCACGTCGAGCCGTGGAGCTTCATCAAGTTCTCCTACCTGAAGGACGTCGGCTGGAACGGGTTCACGGACGGCGCCGACAGCGGCGTGTTCGCGGTGGCGCCGCTGGCGCGACTGAACGCGTCGGAGGCCATGTCGACGCCGGTCGCGCAGGAGGCCCGCGAGGAGCTCTTCTCGACGCTGGGCGGCCGGCCCGTCCACCACACGCTGGCCACCCACTGGGCCCGGCTGGTGGAGCTGGTGAACGCGGCCGAGCGGATGGGCGAGCTGGCGGCCGATCCCGAGATCACGAGCCCCGAGGTCCGGACGATTCCGACCGAGACGCCGACGGAGGGCATAGGCGTCGTCGAGGCGCCGCGCGGAACGCTCCTGCACCACTACCGGACGGACGAGCGGGGGCTCATCACCTCGGCGAACCTCATCGTGGCGACGCAGAACAACGCGGCCCGGATCGCGCTGTCCGTGGACAAGGCGGCGAAGGCGATGATCCACGGCCCCGAGGTCGACGAGGGTCTGCTGAACAAGGTCGAGATGGCCTTCCGCGCCTACGACCCGTGCTTCGGCTGCGCCACCCACAGCCTGCCGGGCGAGATGCCGCTCATCGTGCAGATCCGCGATCACCAGGGCGACCTCGTCCGGGAGATCCGCCGGGACTAGCGATCGTGCGCACGCTGGTCCTCGGGCTGGGCAACGAGCTCGCCGGCGACGACGCGGTCGGTCTCATGGTCGCGAGGGCCCTGCGGGAGCCGCTCGCCGGGGTGGCCGACGTCGTGGAGAGCTCGTCGTCCGGTCTGGCCCTGATCGAGGTCCTCGCGGGCTACGACCGCGCCGTGGTCGTCGATGCGATCTGCACGGGACGCACGCCGCCAGGCACCATCACGGAGATGACGCTCGCCCAGGTGGGCCGGGTCGTCGCGCCGAGCCTTCACCAGGCCGGCCTGCCCGAGCTCGCCGCCGTGGCCGAGCGCCTCGGCCTGCGATTCCCGAGCAGGACCCGCGTGTTCGCGGTGGAGGTGCTGGATCCGTACACGCTCGGGGCCGACATGAGCCCGCCGGTGGCCGGCGCGGTCCCCGAGCTCGTGCGTCGGGTGCGGGATCGGGTCGAGCGATGGACCAGGGACCGGGACGACCAGGGAGGCACCGGATGCACGACTACTACGCCGTCGAGACGCTCGTCGAACAGCTGACGAAGGAGCTCGGAGGCCTCGGCGATCCCGGGGCGGAGCGGGTCCAACAGGTTCGGGTGCGAGCGGACGTGACCCTGTCGCCTGAGTCCCTCGAGCAGGCCTACGAGATGCTGACGCAGGACACGCCGCTCGAGGGATCCCGGCTCGTCTTCGCCGGGCCGCCCGACGAGCGGTGGTGCGAGACGTGCGGACACCGGTGGGCGGCGACCCACGACGACGTCGCCGGGCACCTCCTGATCTGCCCCTCGTGCGGCACGCTCATCCCGATCGAGTCGAAGGTCACGATCGAGGTGCTCGAGATCACGAGCGCACCCGCCGCCGGCGCTCGCTGACCTCCCCTGGGGTCAGCGGACCGCCCCGAGCACGGCTGAGGTTGGAGCTCTGCAGGTAGGCCATGGCCACGCCGTGGGCCCTCATCGCGCGCTCGGGGTGCTCCCAGACCTTGTCGTCGTAGATGGGCACCTCGTACCGAGGGCCCGCCGATAGGATTTGGCCGCCACGACCTGGAGGGACGATGACCGACGCATCCGAGGCCGCCCGAACGCTCATCGATCGCTACTGGGAACGGCTCCTCGAGCACGAGCCGATCCTGGGCACCCTGATCGGCGACGAGCGCTACGACGATCGGCTCCCCGATCCGAGCGAGGCCGGCCGGGCCGCCGGCTTGGCGCTGCACCGGTCGGCGCTCGAGGAGCTCGCCCTGCTCGAGCGCGACCTCGACGACGAGGACCTGCGCACCTCGCTCGACGTCCTGGAGGCGATCGCCTCCCGCGAGATCGCGGCGCTCGAGCATCGCCTCGACCGGCTCTCGGCCGTGAGCCACCTGTGGGGGCCGGGCGGGCTGGTCGGCGAGCTCGCCTCGATGCAGCGGGCGGACACGCCGGAGCGGCTCGACCGGTACGTGGCCCGGCTCTCGGCCACCCCGGCCTACTACGACGCGATCCTGGACGTGATGCGGGACGGGATCGCCGCCCGGGTCACCGGCCCGAAGGTGGTGGTGGAGCGCGCGATCGCCCAGGTCAACCGGCTGCTCGAGACGCCGGTCGAGGACTCCCCCGCCCTCCTTCCCGTGGCCGCGGAGGATGCCGCCGGCCGGGAGCGCGTGACCGGCGCGCTGCGCGACCGCCTGCACCCGGCGCTCGCCCGGTACCTGGACGCGCTCGAGGAGTACCTGCCGCACGCGACCGACACGATCGGCCTGTACGCGCTGCCGGACGGCGAGGAGATCTACGACGCACAGATCCTGTCGTGGACCACCCTCCCCCTGCGGGCCAGGAAGGTGCACGAGCTGGGCGTCGAGGACCTGGCCGGGATCCAGGACGAGCGGCGGCTGTGCGCGGAGCGGATCGGGGCGCCCACCGCGGCGGCCGCGGTCGAGCTCCTGGACGAGCGAGGCAACCGCGCCGAGTCACGGGAGCAGCTCCTGGCGCTGGCCGAGCGACAGGTGGCCAAGGGGTGGGACGCGGCGCCCGCGTGGTTCGGGCGGATGCCCTCGGAGAGCTGCCACGTCAAGGCGGTCGAGGAGTTCCGCGAGGCCGACATGCCGTTCGCCTTCTACCAGCCTCCGTCGGCGGACGGGTCGCGCAAGGGCGTGTACTACGTGAACGCGGGCGACCTGGGCGACAAGCCCCTGCACCACCTGGCCACCACCACGTACCACGAGGCCAACCCCGGTCATCACTTCCAGATCGCGCTCGAGCAGGAGGCCGGCGAGCGCCCGACGCTCCGGCGGTTCGGCGGGCTCATGGCCGGCTCGGCGTTCGCCGAGGGGTGGGGCCTGTACAGCGAGCGGTTGGCGGACGAGATGGGCCTGTTCGCCGACGAGCCGGAGCGGATGGGGATGCTGGACATGCAGGGCATGCGGGCGGCGCGCCTCGTCGTCGACACCGGGATCCACGCGTTCGGCTGGACGCGCGAGCAGGCGATCGCCGAGCTCGAGGGAGCCGGGGTCCCCTCCCTCGACGCGGCGATCGAGACCGACCGCTACATCACGATGCCCGGCCAGGCGCTCTCGTACAAGATCGGGCAGTTCGAGATCGAGCAGCAGCGGGCGGACTCCGCCGAGCACGAGGGGGCGGCGTTCTCCATCGCCGCCTTCCACGACCGCCTGTTGGCGCTCGGATCGCTCCCGCTCTCGGCGCTCCGCCGCGAGCTGGCCCGTTCGGCCTAACGATCCCGGGCCCTCACGCCGCCCCGTCACGGGGCCGGTGGACCCGCGGTCCACAGGTCACCTCGCCCTAAGGAGGCACGCCTCCCGGTGCGAGCGTGTGGTCATGGACACCGAACGGCTCGTCGTGGGCGTCCCTCGGGAGACCTTCCCGGGAGAGGCCCGGGTGGCGCTCGTCCCCGCGGTGCTGCCGCAACTCTCCAAGGCGGGGCTGGACGTGCTCGTCGAGGCCCATGCCGGTGAGATGGCGGGGTACCCCGACGACGCCTACGTGGCACACGGCGCGCGGATCGGATCGCGCGATGACGTGTTCGCGGCGGACATCGTCGTGCAGGTGCGCACCTGCGGCATGAACCCGGAGAAGGGCCGGGACGACGTCGATCGATTCCGCCCAGACCAGGTCATCGCCGGGATGGCCGATCCCCTCGTCTGCCCCGCCGGCGTCCAGCAGGCGGCCGATCGCAAGGTGATCGGCTTCGCGCTCGACTTCATGCCGCGCATCACGCGCGCGCAGAGCATGGACGTGCTCTCGTCCCAGGCCACCGCCATCGGCTACAAGGCCGTGCTCCTGGCGGCCGAACGGATGCCGAAGATGTTCCCGATGCTGACCACGGCTGCGGGCACGATCCCGCCGGCGCAGATCTTCGTCATCGGGGCCGGGGTCGCGGGGCTCCAGGCCATCGCGACGGCTCGCCGACTCGGAGGAGTGGTCCAGGGCTACGACGTGCGACCAGCCGCGCAGGAGGACATCGAGAGCCTGGGCGCGCGATGCGTGCTGCTTCCGCTGGCCCCCGGCGATGCCGAAGACCAGAGCGGCTATGCCAAGGAGCTCGGCGAGGCCTTCTACAAGCGGCAGCAGGAGCTCATGGCCCAGGTGGTCGCGGGCGCGGACGCCGTCATCACGACGGCGCTGATCCCCGGCAAGAAGGCACCCATGCTGATCACGGCGGAGGCCGTCGCCGGGATGCAGCCGGGATCGGTCATCATCGACTGCGCCGCGGAGCGGGGCGGCAACTGCGAGCTCACGCGTGCCAACAAGCGGGTCGTCACCGAGAACCGCGTGATGATCCTCGGTCCCACGAACCTGGCCTCGACCGTGCCCTTCGAGACGAGCCACATGTACGCGAAGAACGTCACGGCGTTCCTCCTCCTCCTGGTCAAGGACGGGAAGCTCGAGATCGACTACGAGGACGAGATCGTCAAGGGCACGCTCGTCACGCGCGAGGGCGAGATCGTGAACAAGAGGGTGCGAGAGGCGCTCGCGGAGGTGCAGGATGTCTGACACCCTCGAGGTCAGCCTGTTCATCTTCGTCTTGTCGTCGTTCCTCGGCTACGCGGTCATCACGCGCGTGTCCAACCTGCTCCACACGCCGCTGATGTCGCTCACGAACGCGCTGTCGGCCATCTCGATCGTCGGCTCCCTGATCCTGGCCGGGGCCGGCGAGAAGGGATTCGCCACGGTGCTGGGCGCCATCGCGGTGTTCGCGTCGACCACGAACATCGTCTCCGGGTTCCTCATCACCGACCGGATGCTGAAGATGTTCCGCCGTCGTGAGGATCCCAAGAAGACGGCACCGGAAGCGGCACCGAAGGAGGTGCCGGCAGCATGAGCGACTTCATGAACGACACCTTCATGCCGCTCGCGTACCTGTTCGCCGCGGCCTGCTTCATCCTGTCGCTGAAGTGGCTCTCGCACCCGACGACCGCACGCAGGGGCGTGCGGACGGGCGAGGTCGGGATGCTCGTGGCCGTCGCCGCGACCCTGTTCCACTTCCAGATCGTCGAGTTCCAGTGGATCGTCATCGCCATCGTGGCCGGCGTCGCGCTGGGGGTGCCGCTCGGCCTGCTGGTCCCGATGACGGCCGTCCCCCAGCGGACGGCGCTGTCGCATGCGTTCGGCGCCGCGGCGGCGGGCCTGGTGGGGACCGCGGAGTTCTACCTCCACGGCCAGACGGCGGACAAGTCGACGCTCGTCGCCATCGGCCTCGAGGTCATCCTGGGGTTCCTGACCTTCACGGGCTCGCTGATCGCGGCCGGGAAGCTCCAGGGCATCGTCCGGGACCGCCCGTGGGTCTACAAGGGCCAGAACATCGTGAACCTGGCGATCCTGGGATCCGCCCTGGTGATGGTGGGGTTCCTGGTCGCCAAGCCGAGCCTCACGGTGCTGTTCCCCATCGTGATCGTGGTCTCGCTGGTGTTCGGCTTCATGCTCGTGATCCGCATCGGCGGCGCGGACATGCCGACCGTGATCTCGCTGCTGAACAGCTACGCAGGCCTGTCGGCCGCGATGATGGGGTTCGTCCTCGACAGCAAGCTGCTGATCATCGCCGGCGCCCTCGACGGCTCCAGCGGTCTGATCCTGTCGATCATCATGTGCAAGGCGATGAACCGGTCGTTCGCGAACGTCCTGTTCGGGGGGTTCGGCGCCGAGGACACCACGGGCGGTGGGGCGATCGAGCAGCGGCCGGTTCGCAGCGTCGACCCCGAGGAGACCGCCTACCTCCTCGACACGGCGCGCTCCGTCGTCATCGTCCCGGGGTACGGGATGGCTGCGGCGCAAGCCCAGCACAAGGTCCGCGAGCTCTCCGACGCGCTGCTGAAGCGCGGCGTCGACGTCAAGTTCGCCATCCACCCGGTGGCCGGGCGCATGCCGGGGCACATGAACGTGCTCCTGGCGGAGGCCAACGTGCCGTACGACCAGCTGTACGACCTCGACACGATCAACAGCGACTTCCCGCAGACGGACATCGTGCTCGTGGTCGGGGCGAACGACGTGGTCAACCCGTCGGCGCGCACCGACACGGCGAGCCCGATCTACGGGATGCCGATCCTCGACGTCGACAACGCGGCGTCGATCATCGTGGTCAAGCGATCCATGCGCTCCGGCTTCGCCGGGGTGGACAACGAGCTCTTCTACCTGCAGAAGACCCAGATGCTCTTCGGCGACGCCAAGACCGTCATCGGCGGCGTCGTCGACGAGCTGTCACGACTGCCCGCCAGGGAGGTGTCCTCGGTATGAGCATGACCCTCGAGCCCGAGCGACTCGCAGAGCACGCATGGTGTGAGCGGCTCAGGGCCGGCGCCGGGCCGGTCCCGGTCCCCTGTCGCGGCCTCGCGCTCCTCGAGCAACCCCTGCTCAACAAGGACACGGCCTTCACGGAGGAGGAGCGAGACGTCCTCGGGCTCCGCGGCCTCCTCCCGACCCGCATCCGGACGATCGAGGAGCAGGTCAAGCTCGAGATCGAGAAGAACCGGCGCAAGGGCGACGACCTCGAGCGGTTCATCGGGATCGCGGCGCTGCAGGACCGCAACGAGACGCTCTTCTACCGGCTGCTGCTCGAGTACCTCGAGGAGCTGATGCCGATCGTCTACACGCCGGTCGTCGGCAGGGCCTGTCAGGAGTACAGCCACATCATGCGCCGGGCCCGTGGCCTGTGGCTCACGCCCGACGACATCGACCGCATCCCCGAGCTGCTGGCCAACGCCCGGCACGAGGACGTCCGGCTCATCGTGGTGACCGACAACGAACGGATCCTGGGGCTCGGCGACCAGGGCGCGGGCGGGATGGGGATCCCGGTCGGCAAGCTCTCCCTGTACACGGCGGGAGCGGGGATCTACCCGGCGCTGACGCTGCCGGTGTCGCTCGACGTGGGGACGGACAACCAGGCCCTGCTCGACGACCCCGACTACTTCGGCTATCGCCACCCCCGGCTGCGGGGACCCGACTACGACGCGTTCATCGAGGCCTTCGTGGAAGGCGTGCTCTCGGTGTTCCCCCACGCGGTCCTGCAGTGGGAGGACTTCAAGCAGCACAACGCGATCCGCCTGCTCGACCGCTACCGCCACCGCATCACGAGCTTCAACGACGACATCCAGGGCACGGCGGCCGTGGTCATGGGCGGCGTCTACGGTGCGCTGCGGGTCCTCGACGAGCCCCTGAGCGACCAGCGACTCGTGTTCCTCGGCGCCGGAGCGGCGGGCATCGGCATCGCCCGTCTCGTTCGAGCGCAGATGGTCCGCGAGGGCGTTTCCGAGGAGCGGATCCGCCGGGCGATCGTGCAGCTCGACTCGCGAGGGCTGACCTACCTGGGACGCGAGCCGCTCGACGCGGACAAGGAGGAGCTCGCCCTCGGGGCGGAGGAGATGGCCGCGTACGGCTTCGAGCCGGGACAGATGTACGGGCTCGAGGAGGTCGTCAAGCGCGTGCACCCCACCTTCCTCATCGGAACGAGCGGCACGCCCGGGACGTTCACGGAGGTCGCCATCCGAGAGATGGCGGCCCACGCGCGGATCCCGGTCGTCCTCCCGTTGTCCAACCCGACCTCGAAGACCGAGGCCCAGCCGGAGGACATCATGGAGTGGACGCGCGGCCGCGCCATCGTCGCGACCGGCAGCCCCTTCCCTCCGGTCGTCCGCGGGGAACGGACCCACGTGATCGGGCAGGCCAACAACGCGTTCGTGTTCCCCGGCATCGGGCTCGGGGCGGTGGTCGCGGAGGCCCGCGAGGTGACCGACGAGATGTTCCTCGTCGCCGCCGAGGCCATGGCCGCCGTCGTCTCGGAGGAACGCCTGGCCGAGGGCGTGGTCTACCCCTCCCCGTCCGAGCTCCGCGTGGCCTCAAGGGCCGTCGCCGTCGCCGTGGTCAGAGCGGCCCGGGACGGCGGGGTCGGCCGCCATCTCTCCGACGAGGAGATCGAGGCGGCGGTCGACGAGATGATGTGGTTCCCGCAGTACCTGCCGTACGAACCGGCCCTTGCCTGAAGGGTGACCGGTCCCGGAGGTTCCGGGCCCTCCCGCCCTGTGCCGCAGCCACTCGCGTCGGTCACGCTCACTCTGGTGACGCGTGACCGGACAACCGGAGCGCGTCCGCGGAGGGACGATGTCGGCGACGATGTCCGTTGCCACTCCGCCGGCCGCCGAGCGCCATGATCCCGGCCGGCCGGATGCGGCGTCCGCTCCTCCATGACCGCCACGGTCACCGCCTCCGAGGTCCTGGTTCTCGGGATCGGCGACGGCCGGCTCGGTGACGAGAGCGTGGGGGTCCACGCGGCCGAGGCCGCCCGCCGGTGGCTCCCCGCAGAGGTTCGGGTGCTCGCCCTCGACGACATCGGCCCGGCGACGATCGCCGAGCTCGACGGGGCGACCCACATCCTGGTCCTCGACAGCATCGATGTGGGTCGGGAGCCGGGCACGATCGTCTGGTTCAACGCCGACGACCTGTCGCCATGCGCCACCCGGTCCGTGTATCGATTCGGCGTCGCCGATCTGTTGGTCCGCGTGGGCCAGACGACCTCCGCGCCCGCGGAGGCCATCGTCCTGGGTGTCCAACCGTCGTGCGATGGGGGCTGCGACGACCTGTCCCCGGACGTCGAGGCGGCGGTGCCCCGGCTCGTCGATCAGGCGACGTGGATCGTGCGGGCGTGGCTCGACGGGATCCCGGCTCGCGAGGGATCTCACTCGGCCAAGCAGCCGTGCGGGGACGGGGCGAGCATCCGGATGGTGTGAGAGGGCGGAGCCGAGGAGGTCCTAGCCGAGGAGGTCCTTCTCGAGACCGCGAACGCGCGCGGCGAGCCCCGACATGATCCGGAAGGCCACGTCGGGCTCGCGCCGAAGGACCTCCCGGAACGCCGATCGCTTCAGACGGATGACGTCGAGCGTGGTCTCGGCGACGACGCTCGCCGAGCGGGCCGTGCCGTCGATCAACGACATCTCGCCGAAGTGGTCGCCCGGACCGAGGTGCCGCAGGAGCCGCTGGGACGCTCCGCGCGTGACCCGCGCCCGGCCGTCGAGGATCACGTAGAACGCGAGCGCGGGCTTGCCCTCGTCGATGACGTGTTCCCCCACCGGGATCCAGAGCTCCTCGGCGAGCGACCCGATCCGTCGCAGATCGCGCTGCGACAGCCCCGAGAACAGCGGCACGCCGCCGAGCACTCGCCATCCGGGGGCCGTGATGCGCTGGACCGTCCCGACCGTGGGCGCCTTCATCCGTGCCGGCATGGCATCGCCTCCTCGGATCGGCGTGAGCCTATCCTCCCGGCGGCTTCGTCGCCCGAAGGAGCAGGTAGTCGATCACGCCGCGCCGCCACAGGAGCTCGGCCTGCGCCAGCATGGCGCGACACGCCAGCCGCATCGCGAGCGGCGCGTCGGCCTCGCCGGACTCGAGCCGGCGGCGCACGAACCGCAGGGCGGGCTCGATCACGCTGCCGCCGACCACCTGGATCCGGACGTCGACGAACCCGGCGCGCACCGCGGCCGCGGCGATCCGGCCGGCCGAGGCCGCCGCGCTCGAGCGCAGTCCCCACACGCGGAGCTGCGTCAGGCCGGCCACGACCTCCCAGACGCCCCGGGGCATCCGGACCGTCGGGACGTCGGACATCGAGAGCACGCCGCCCGGTCGCAGGACGCGGAAGGCCTCGCGGAAGAACCGCTCCCGCGACGGGAAGTGGAACGCGGCCTCGACGCTGATCACCCCGTCGAAGCTCGCCTCCCGCAGCGGCATCTTGGTGGCGTCGCCGTTCACCGCGGCGGCCGCCGCCTCGACCAGCCGCTCGCGCCCCGCGACGAGCTGGGAGCGCGTGACGTTCAGCGCCACGAGCCGAGCCGGCTCGGCGACCTGCGCGATGAGCGGATCCTGCGCCCCGAGCCCGTTGCCCACGTCGAGGATCGCGCCGTCCCTCGGCAGCTCGGCGGCGAGCGTGGCGACCAGGCGACGGACGGCGGCCGGCGCTTCGGCGGGGTCCCGGCCGTCCCCCTCCCACAGCCCGAGGTTCAGCCAGCCCTCGTCGAGCGCCAGGAAGAAGTCCGGGCCGATCGAGTCGTAGACCGCCGCGGCGGGGTTCCGCCCCTGCCGCAGGAACGTCGCCGCGTGCCGGAGGTGGGCCGTCGTCCACGTCGTCACCGGCTCACCCTAGGGCCTCGCGACGGCGGACCATCTGGACCGACCGCCCGTCGGGCCCCCGCGCTAGGCTTCGCCGAACCCTGCGGCCGCCGGCACACGGGAGGAGGACGGGTCGATGGGGACGACGATCGACCGCGCCCGGCTGGGCGAGCTCACGGCCCGCGAGACCGCGCGGTTCGAGGAGGAGCACCCGGCGTCGCGCGACCTGTTCGAGCGCGGAGCGCGCAACCTGCTCGCCGGCGTCCCCATGCCGTGGATGACGGAGTGGGCCGGCCCCTTCCCGCTCTTCGTGGCCGAGGCCGAGGGCGCCCGGTTCCGCGACGTCGACGGGCGCGAGTACGTCGATCTCTGCCTCGGCGACACCGGTGGGATGACGGGCCATGCCCCGAAGGTCGTCGTCGAGGTGATCGCCGAGCAGGCGGCCCGAGGCATCACGCTCATGCTGCCGACGGAGGACGCGATCTGGGTCGGCGCCGAGATGGAGCGGCGGTTCGGCCTGCCCTTCTGGCAGTTCTGCCTGACGGCCACCGACGCCAACCGCTTCGCGCTCCGGCTGGCGAGGGCGATCACCGGCCGGCCGAAGATCCTCGTCTTCAACTACTGCTACCACGGCTCCGTCGACGAGACGATCGTCTCGATCGAGGACGGCGTGCCGGGCCCCCGGCCCGGGACGATCGGCCCGCCGGTCGATCCCACGGTCACCACGCGGGTGGTCGAGTTCAACGACGTCGACGCGCTCGAGGCGGCGCTGGCCAACGAGGACGTGGCGTGCGTCCTGGCCGAGCCGGCGCTCACGAACATCGGCATCGTGCTCCCCGACCCCGGCTACCACGACGCCCTGCGCGAGCTCACCCGGCGCCACGGCACCTACCTGGTGATCGACGAGACGCACTGCATCTGCGCCGGCCCGGGCGGCGCGACGCGGGCCTGGGACCTCGAGCCGGACTTCCTGACGATCGGCAAGCCGCTCGCCAGCGGCGTCCCGGCCGCGTGCTACGGCATGAGCGCGGAGGTCGCCGAGCGCTCGCAGGCGTTCATGGACGCGCTCCCCACCACCGACGTCGGCGGGATCGGCGGGACGCTCGCGGGCAACGCGCTCTCGCTCGCGGCGATGCGGGCCACGCTCGAGCACGTGCTCACCGACGAGGCCTTCGAGCGGATGCTCCGGCTCGGCGAGCGGTGGGAGGCCGGCGTGCGCGACGCGATCGAGCGGCACGGGCTGCCGTGGGACGTCCAACGTCTCGGCTGCCGCGCCGAGTACTGGTTCACGCCCTCGCCGCCGCGCAACGGGGGGCAGGCGGCGGCCGCCGACGACCACGAGCTGGCCGGGTTCACGCACCTGTACGCGCTCAACCGCGGGATCCTCCTCACGCCGTTCCACAACATGGCGTTGATGTCTCCGGCGACCACCGAACAGGACGTGGACGCACATTCGCGCGTGTTCGAGGAGATGTGCGGGGAGCTCACGGCATGACCGGCCCGAAGATCTCCCACGTCATGATCGACGCGCGCGACCCCGAGGGGCTCGCGCGCTTCTGGACCGCGCTCCTCGAGACCGAGGTCGTGTCCCGCTTCGACGAGGGGCGGTTCGTATTCCTCGCCTCCGCCGATCAGGGCGTCGCCATCGGGATCCAGCGCGTGCCCGAAGCCAAGGTCACGAAGAACCGCGTGCACGTCGACATCGAGGTGGACGACCTCGAGGCGTGGACCCGATGGGTGCGTCAGCACGGCGGCGCACGCGTCGCCGACCACCAAGCTGCCGGCATCCACTGGCGGATCATGGCCGACCCCGAGGGCAACGAGTTCTGCCTGGTGCCGCGTCCCACCGACTGAGGTTGCGGAGCCCCAAGGATGGGCTCCGATGATGCAAAGCGAGGGACGACGTGGGAGTGAAGTGATGGATGAGAGCAGCCTGCCCGTAGTTCGGTTCCTGGAAGCCTTGGATCATGTCCACACGCGTCTTGCTGAGATCGCGAACACCGTCCGCCTTTGGCCAGAGGTTGTGATGGCCCGGGCCGCACCGGCCCAGCTTGCGAGCTCTCCTTTCCGAGTCGGGATCGAGGCATTCGACGGCGCCATCTCCTTGGGGATGGGAGTCAAATGGAAGGACGGGAGGTCGGTCGAATGGGATATCCAGCTTTGCTGGACTACAGAGGATTGGACCGTGCGCGGTGACGTTGGTCTCGACAGTGATAGCGGTCGCGTCGTACTTCAGGAGCTTGGGCGCTGGGCGTCGTCGGACGTGGACCGATGCATGCGGACCCTCGACAAGCTGGTCGACCGCCTGGAGGCAGGACTCCCGGAGATTCACGCGTCGATCGATCCTGAATGACGTTGGCGTCTCGGCCCTGCGAGAGGGTGTCCCGATCTTGGACACATCAGGCCTCAACCATGGGTTGGGTTCGGCGGCGCATGGCCATCGGGGTGAGGACCCGATCGCTTCGTGTGGCCGGATCTCGTTGAGATCCCGCGGAACTGCTCCACCTCCTCGGGGTTTGGGCGTCGGGTATTCCCTCCCAGAGCCGGACCTGTGCTTCGGCTCTCGTTGAAACCGCTCCACGACGGGCTCAGGCGCGATCGGCGCGGAGCACCTGGCGGAGGCGGACACGCCCGCTCTGGAGCACCGCTCGCGAGTAGATCTTCGTGGCGATCGGCACGAGCGCGATCGTCGCGCCGATCGAGATCGCGGCCGACAGCGCCGCGCCCAGCACGCCGCCCTCCCCGAGCACGACGCGCGACGGCATGACGAGCGGCGCCGAGAACGGCAGCAGCGAGGCGACCGTCGCGAGCGTCGAGGAGGGATTGCCGTTCGCGCTGATGCCGATGAAGAAGGACGCGACGATGAGGATCGTGAGCGGCGTCATCGTGCTCTGCAGGTCCTCCTGCCGCGTGACGATCGAGCCGGCGACGGCGAAGAGCCCCGCGTAGAAGAAGTAGCCGAGGACGAACCACACGAGCACGATGCCGATCGTGGCGATCGCGCCCGACGGGAAGTCGAGCGAACCCACCGCCTGCGCGGTGCCGAGCCCCACGAGCGCGATCAGCAGGAGCTGGGCCAGCCCGAGCAGCCCGATCCCGACGATCTTGCCCCGCAGCAGCTGCGAGGGCCGCACCGTCGCCAGCAGGACCTCGACGACGCGCGTGGACTTCTCCTCGACGACGCCCGACGCGACCCAGTAGCCGTACGCGAACAGCTGCCCGTACAGCGCGAGCACGCCGACGAACGCCACCGCGGAGTTCTCGTGCCGCCGCCGGTTCACGGGCTCCAGCGCCCGCACGGGCAGCGGCGCCTGGTTCAGCGCCGACCCGACCTGCTCCGACGTGAGCCCGGCCGCCTCGAGGGCCGCCTCCGAGCGAAGGCGCAGCGACACCGTCTGGATCACGCCCACCAGGGTCGCGGGAGGCTCGCCCTTCACGACGATGCGCTCGCCGCCCAGGAGCGCGGCGTCGGCGGTGCCGTCGCGGACGGCCGCGGTCGCGGCCGCGTCGTCCGGGAGCGTTCGCACCTTCACGTCGACGTCGAGCAGGTCCGCGGCCGCAGCCACCAGGCGGCCCACCGGCGCCGATCCCTCGCCGACGACCACCAGGTCGAAGCTCGAGCCGCGCCCGAACAACGAGCTCGCCACGATCACGCCGGCCAGGATGAGCAGGGTGATCGCGGTGGAGATGGCGAACCCCCGGTCGCGACCGCGCTCGACGAACTCCCGCCGGGCCACGATCGCCCACACGCGTCTCGGAGCTCCGCCTTCGCTCACGCCTGCACCGCCTGACGGAAGAGGTCGGTCAGGCTCGGCTGGACGACGCTGAAGTGGCGGACCTCGCCGGCCGCCCGCGCCGCGTCGAGCACGTCCCGTTCGCGCGCATGATCCGTGACCTCGAGGATCGCCCCGTTCGGCAGCGGCTCGAGGACCCGGACCCCGGCGATCCCCTCGAGCCATCCCGGCGCCGCCCCCTCGACCTCCACCCGCAGCAGCCGCCGGGCGTCGGCGGCCCGGAGCTCGGCGATGCGCCCGGCCGCCACGATGCGGCCCTTGTGGATCAGCACGACCTTCTCGCACAGGCGCTCCACGAGCTCGAGCTGGTGGCTCGAGAACACGACCGGCACCCCGGATGCCGCCTGCTCCCGCAACACGCCGGAGAGCACGTCGACGCCGACGGGGTCGAGTCCGCTGAACGGCTCGTCGAGGACGAGCGCCTCCGGCCGGTGCACCAGCGCCGCCGCGAGCTGGACGCGCTGCTGGTTCCCGAGCGAGAGCGCCTCGGTCCGGTCCCGGCCACGGTCGCCCACGCCGAGGATCCCCGCCGTGCGCTCGGCCTGCGCGCGGGCGTCGACGGGCTCCAACCCGTGGAGGCGGGCCAGGTACACGAGCTGGTCGAGGACCCGCATCTTCGGGTACAGGCCGCGCTCCTCCGGCATGTAGCCGAAGCGCCGGCGGACCTCGGCGTCCACCGGCCGGTCCCTCCACCGGACCTCGCCGGCGTCGGCCCGGAGCACGCCGAGAGCGATCCGCATCGCGGTCGTCTTGCCGGCCCCGTTCGGGCCGACGAAGCCGACCATCTCGCCCTCGCCCACCGAGAACGTCACGTCGTCGAGCGCCACGACGTCGCCGAACCGCCGGGAGAGGTGGCTGAGCTCGAGCACGGGCCTAGGGTACGGGAGGACCCGCGTGCGCACCGTCGAACGGTCAGGAAGCGACGGTCAGGACGGCCTTGCCGTTCACGCGCCGCTGCATGAGGGCATCGATCGCACTCGCGGCCTCGGTCCACGGAACCTGCAGGTCGACATGCGACGCCAGCCGTCCCTCCGCGACCAACTGGGCCAGCGCCGCGAGGCGGCTCGTCCCGATCCGGCCGTGGAGCAGCTCGTGGGTCACGAAGTACCCGACGATGCTCGGCCCGCCCTTGCGGTACAGGGTCCGGGGGTCGAACGTGACGGGCTCGTTCGACGAGTTACCGAACGTCACGACGATCCCCTGCGAGGCCACGCGGGCGATCGCCGCGCCGAGCGAGGCGCCCCCCACCGATTCGACCACGAGGTCGAAGGGATCTCCCTGCGGCTCGAGGCCGACGACGATCTCGTCGGCGCCGAGCTCCTTGAGCCCCTCGCCCCGTTCCGGGCGGCCCACCACGGCGGTGACGTGCGCGCCGGCCATGTGGGCGAGTTGGATCGCGAACCGACCGACGCCGCCGGCGGCGCCCGTGACGGCGACGCGCCCGCCGAGGAGCGTGCCGGGGATCGCCAGGACGCCCGCCGCCGTCAGCCCGGCGACGGGGATCGTCGAGGCGATCTCGAACGACAGATCCTCGGGGATCGCCGCGAGATGGTCCGTGCGGACCGCCGCCCGCTCGGCCCACGCCCCCCCGTTCACCCAACCGACCACCCGGGCACCCGGGGGCGGCCCGCCCGCGGCGGATGAGCGCTCGACGACCCCGGCGAGGTCCCATCCGGGACGCCACCCGTCCTCGGCGCTGCGAAGCGCACCGCACTCGCCTCGGTTCAGCGAGACGGCCCGGACGACGACGACGGCCTGGTCGGGGGCCGGGTCCGGTTCCGGGACGTCGCGGATCTCGATCCCCCCGGCCGCGGCGGGGGCCGCGACGAGGGCTCTCACCGGATTCCCGCCGCTCGTCGCATCCTCTGATCGTAGCCGGACCGAGGCCGCGGCCGGCGTCTCGCGACGGCGGGCATCAATCGGTCGCCGGTGCCGACACGCCCACGACGTGCCCGATCCACTCGTCGCGTTCGAGGGCGTCGAGGGTGAAGGTGGCGAAGTCGCCGGCGCTGATCCGGCGGGTCGGCGCCTTCGCATCCAGCACGAACTGGTAGGAGCCGGCCGCCTCGTCGTCGGTGACCCATCCGGCCGCGCCGATCGTCCAGTCGAGCCCACTCGATTCCGCGGCCGCCCGGTTCCGCCGGTGCTCGCGGCCCATCGCCGCGAACTCGCCCGTGAGCTCGCCCTCGGTCAGGACGTCGTTGTTCGCCGTGATCACCACTCGCCGGACGCCTGCCCGCGCGGTCGCCTCGAGGACCATCCGCGTCGCCTCCGAATGCTCCCCCTCGCGTTCGGGGGACATGAGCGCGAGCACCGAGACCACGGCACCCGACCCGGCGACCGCCCGCTCCGCCGACCGCGGGTCCCGCGCGTCGCCCTCGACGACCACGAGGCCGGCCGCGTCTCGACCCCCGAACCTCGATGCGTCGCGGACGAACGCCACGACCTCGTGTCCCCGGGCGAGACCCTGGCGGACCACCTCCCGCCCGGTTCGACCCGACGCGCCGAACACGACAAGCCTCATCCGTCGGAGCCTAGCGCGCTCGCCTCACCTGGGCAGGAGCTCCACGGCGAGGAGTAGCCACGACATGATCTGCGGCGTCCCCGAGTCGTCGACGAACGTGGCGGCCACGTTCGTCGTCGGCGACCTGGACCAGAAGGTGGCGATCTGGTAGCTGCTGGGACTGGACTCCGCGGTCTCGACGAATCCCGGCCCCGGGACGACCTCTCTCGCCTTCCCCGACCCCATCGCGGAGAAGCCGACCACCGCCCCTCTCGTCGCCGGCACGTCGAGGCTCCCGCTGCTCGCGTTGGCCATGCTGTTCTGCCACGCGGTCGCGCCGATCGCATCCGCTCCGTTGTTGGTCGTCGGCACTCCGGACGCCGCGTCGACGATCCACTCCACGATCCCCTGTGGCACCTCGAACGTGAACGTGAACGTGATCGGCGCCGTCGTGTCCGCACCGACGGCGCGGAACACCCAGTGGCGCTTCTCGCCCGTCGTGTGCGTCACGACGAGGTCGAACGTGGTCTCCCCGGCTCTGACCACCGGCGCATCCGCGTGATCGCAGCAGGAGAACAGATGGACGAGCGTGACCCTCCCGTCGTCGAGGAACACCGGCGCCGTCTCGGCCGACAGCACGGGGCCCTCCTTGAACACGAAGCCGTCCGTCAGGTGGGTCAGCTTGATCCCCGTCGGCTCGGTGGACACCGGGCCGGACGGGCTCGACGTCGCCTGGCTTCCCACCGGGCTCGGGCTCGGCGAGGTCGCCGAGGGCCGAGGGGAAGGGGTCGAGCTCGATCCCTTCGGCCCCTGCGACGGTCCGGGCGGCGTCTCCGAGCGGTCGACGGACACGCCGACGACCAGCCCACCCACGAAGACGAGGACGAGCGCCAGCCCGATCGCCAGTGCTCTCTTCGGCGTCACCGACTCCCACTCTCCCGCCCCGGCTCATGGGGCGGAGCGCTCACCCGTTCGGCCGAACACTCTACGAGCGCGCGGCGAAAAGGTCGCCGTCCGGGACGCGGCTCCGCCGTCCGCCCGGACGAGTGGACCGTACCCGAGAACCGCGCGATTGCAGATGGCGTAGAAGCGATCTCCGCGGTTGACCAGGCGAACCCTCGCCTGGCAGCCTCTCGAGCGGACTCCGCGTCGCCGCGATGCGCGTCGACAAGCGCTTGAGGGTAAGGGTCGAGGGCATTCAACTCGTGGAATCCCGCCCCGAGCTTGATCTGCCCCTCCCATCCATCGTCCGACGCGTGCCGGCACGGAGTCCAGCGGGCGGCCCCACCTCCAGCGTCGTGGAGGCGGAGATCTCCTGCTCGAGGAAGGTCATCTCGGGGTTGACGACGGCGGTGATCGAGACCGTGCCGGGGGCGACCGCGACCGCCAGGCCTTGGCTATCGATGTACGCGATGCTCTCGTCGTCGCTCGTCCAGATGCCGATCGTGCCGGGCAGCGCGGTCTGGGTGCCCCCGCAGCTGAGGTGGATCAGCGCCTGGAACTGCACCTCGTCTCCAACCGCGGCGACGGGATCGGCAGGCGTGATCTCGACGCCGACGACGACGAAGAAGAAGACCCCGAGCTCGAACGCGCCCGTCACCCCACCGAAGGAGGCCTGGATGCTCGTCGAGCCCGCGTCACAACCGGTCTCGACAACCCCCGCCGATCCCGAATCGTTGGAGACGGTTGCCACAGCCGGATCCGACGAGGACCACGTGGCGCTCTGGGTCAGGCTGTGGGTGGAACCGTCGGCGTAGTGTCCCACCGCGAGGAACTGGAGCGAGACCCCCCGGGGCATGAACCCATCCACCGGCGGAGCACCCGGCGGCAGCGTGGCCACGGGGGTGACCTCGATGGACTGGAGGGCGCTGCTCGGTGCATGAACGGTGATCGTGATCGACCCCGCGATCGGGCCCACCGACGCGGTGATCGTCGCGTCGCCCTCCGCCACGGCGATCACGAGACCGGACGCCTCAACCCGGGCGATCGAGGGATCCGACGACGCCCAGTCGACCAAGTCGTTGATCCCGGCCAGGTCACCGTTCGAATAGGTCCCGACGGCGTCGAGCTGAAGGTCCTCGCCGGGGAACAGCTCGCCCGACCCCTGGGCCGAGATGTCGATCGCGAGGAGCTCCGGTTCGACGACGTGCACGGTCGTTGACCCACTGACGTCGTTCAGAGCCGCAGAGATCGTGGCCGTACCCGCACGATCGCCGGTCACGAAACCGCCTCCGACGCTCCGGGCGACCGCGGAATCTGAGCTCTGCCAGGTCGCGAATTCGGTGACGTCCTGCATCGAACCGTCGGAGAACGTGCCCGTGGCCGTGAGTAGCACGCTCCCTCCGATCGTGACCGTGGGGTCCGTGGGGGCGATCTCGATCGACGTGAGGTGGCCCCCGATCGTCAGCGTCGCGATTCCCGACACGCCGTCGAGTGAGGCCGTGATGGAGACGACGCCGGGCCCGTGCGCGGTCGCGAGCCCGCTCGCGTCGACGGTGGCGATGGACACGTCGGATGAGTCCCACTCCGCGAGTGACGAGACATCTCTGATCGATCCGTCCGAGTATCGGCCGGTCGCGAGGAACTGCTGGGCCTGCTGATCGTTGATCGTGGCGTCGGGAGGGGTGACCTCGACGGACCGCAGGGCGGGCGGCCCCACCTCCAGCGTCGTGGAGGCGGAGATCTCCTGCTCGAGGAAGGTCATCTCGGGGTTGACGACGGCGGTGATCGAGACCGTGCCGGGGGCGACCGCGACCGCCAGGCCTTGGCTATCGATGTACGCGATGCTCTCGTCGTCGCTCGTCCAGATGCCGATCGTGCCGGGAAGCGCGGTCTGGGTGCCCCCGCAGCTGAGGTGGATCAGCGCCTGGAACTGCACCTCGTCTCCAACCGCGGCGACGGGATCGGCAGGCGTGATCTCGACGCCGACGACGACGAAGAAGAAGACCCCGAGCTCGAACGCGCCCGTCACCCCACCGAAGGAGGCCTGGATGCTCGTCGAGCCCGCGTCACAACCGGTCTCGACAACCCCCGCCGATCCCGAATCGTTGGAGACGGTTGCCACAGCCGGATCCGACGAGGACCACGTGGCGCTCTGGGTCAGGCTGTGGGTGGAACCGTCGGCGTAGTGTCCCACCGCGAGGAACTGGAGCGAGACCCCCCGGGGCATGAACCCATCCACCGGCGGAGCACCCGGCGGCAGCGTGGCCACGGGGGTGACCTCGATGGACTGGAGGGCCGTGACCTGGACCGCGGCGGCGCCACTCACCTGCCCGACGGCGGCGAAGACCGAGGCGTTCCCGAGCGCGAGGGCCGTCGCGAAGCCTCGGGGGCTCTTGCTGAAGCGCACGATCCCCGCATCGGACGACGTCCACCGGGCCTGCGCGGTGACATCCTGCATCGAACCATCTGAAAGGACGCCGGTCGCCGAGAACTGTTGGGCCGCCCCCAGCACCAGGGTGGTGGACGCCGGCGCAATCTCGATCCGGACGATGCGAGCCTTCGCCGCCAGTGCGGGCGAGCCCGACATGAGGACGCTCGCAACCATCAGGGCGATTGCGATCGTGCCCGCGAAACCGCGAACCATCGGCCGTCGCGCTTCAAGAAGCCGAGTCATGCGCGCCTCCCCATCTCGTCGTTGTTCAGGATCCTGGTGGCAATCTGGCTCCGTCCGAGTTCGGCATGGACGAAGAGGCGCTCAGACCGCCGCTCAGCGGGAGTCGACCGCCATCCGGAGGGGACTGGTCGCGCCGGTGATGCAGCTCTGGTTCGCGTTCTGCCCGTCCATGTCGGCGCGGCCGATCGTGCCGATGCCGAAACTCGTCCAGTAGATGCGCCCGTCGTGATCACGTCGTAGCCCCCCCCGAGGTCCGGTCGATCCGACCACCTCTATCGCCAAGCAGCGTCGACGACGCCGTCGCGCACGCTTAGCGATGGCCGACGCAGGTTCCGGTGTTGTCGTCGCTGTTCCTCCAATCGAGCGCAGACGGCCGGCCCGGGTGGGCCGGCCGTTCGCTGAAGGTCGCGCTTACCCCTGGTCGGATCCGGTGAAGCGGTACTTCCCGTCCCAATGCCACACGCCGGCGGAATCGACCGAGACGACGGCGTCGGCCTCGAACTGGGCGAACCTGCCGGTCCCGCCCGACAATGTCACGCGACCCTGCGCCGTGGTCAGGTCGAGCAGGACGTGGCCGTTCGCGGCGACCCCAGCGTCGGATGTCAGGACGATGTCGGCATCCAGCACGCCGTTGGCCGGGGCCTGCAGGTACACCACTCTCATGCCGGGCTTGATGATGCTGATGTTCGATGACGTGATCGTGCAGAATGACCCGACCGTTCCGTCGTACTGCGAGCACTCCTTCGTCACGTGCAGGGCCCCACTGCGCGCGGTCGCGGTCGCAGAGCCGGCCGCCCCGACGGTGGCGGCGACGGCAACCGCAAGAACAGGCATCGAGGTCCGCCTCTTCACCCTCATCGCTCCTCCCCCTTCTCGGTCGCTGCCGACCGATCCGAGCCGAACTCGTCGGCTCTGACGCTGCGCTCACGTCGCTCCCGATGTCCGGAACCGACGCCTTCCATCGCCTCGACGACGCGGGTCACCTGCAGCCCGGCCCGCTCCGCCACCTGCTGGATGACTGCCGGTGAGTCCGCCTCGAACGCAGGAAGCAGGTCTGGTCCTCTGGCACGAAGATCGAACGGAGGTGCCGAACCCGGGCGCCGTCGCGGGAGATCGCTCGCGCCGCGGCGCCAACCGGCGAAGTCGTCGCCTCGAACTCGCTGACCTGCGCGAGATAGACCTCGGCGAGGTACCGGTTCATCGACAGGCCCTCGGCTTCGCTCATGGATCGAGCCGGTTTCGCATCCGCCGAGGATGGCAAAGAGGGATTTCGCTCGAAACGTGGAAACCCCGGTGGAAACCCCGGAGTTTGCTCAGTCCGACTCGGTGAGCCGGCGGGCGGGGCGAGGCCGACCACCACTCCGGTTACCAGGAGAAGCGCCGACGCGGCGAGTACCCGACGGATGCGTCGGGAATCACTCCCGGTCGATGATCACGACGCCCTCCCTCCCCTTCCGCCCTGCCGTTCCATCTGTGGACTCCTCGTGCGATCGCCCCTGCCGCGAGCGGCCCGACGCGGAGCGAGGCTGCCGTCGCAAGCCGCTGCGTCGTGGCCATCGTCAGAACGAGTACGGGCCGACCCAGCGGAAGTCCGCTCCGCCCAGAGGCGAGACGGCCACACTGGCCGTGAACTTCCCGAATCGACCGGTTCCGCCCCGGAAGGTCACCGTGCCGGTACCGGCGAGAAGGTCGAGCACGACATGCCCGAAGGCGGCGTCCCCCTTCGGGGTGTAGACGACGAGGTCGCTATCGAGGGAACCGCCGGCGGCGGCACTCGTGTAGACGACCGTCGAACCGGCGGGCATCGCGTCGAGGTTCGACGACGTGATGGTGCAGAAGGAACCGGCCGCCCCGGTGTACTGCGAGCACTCCTTCGTCACGTCGAGGATCCCTGACCGCGGTCCCTTCGCCAGTGCTGGTGTGGCAGGGGCAAGCGCGAACACGATCGCCGCAAGCACCACGAGCCCCGTCGTTCCGCGGATCCGTCTCATGCTGAACCTCCCTCCTGGTCGAACCACATCGGGATGTTCGTCAGCTGATGCGTCTCTGTGATCCTTGCGAAGGGCATCTGGGCGAGCTCGTTGACGAGTCGGACATCGCTTGCGTCGGGCGCCTCGAACGTGCAGAAGCACGAGTCGTCAGCCGGGACGTACCAGGAGCTGAGATGCACGACGCCGCGTCCGGTGTCGGGAAGGCGGGCGAGCGCGGCTTCGATCCAGGCGAGGTCGCGTCCCGGCAGATATCGCTCCACGAGATAGGTCGGCATCGCCCGCCCACGGTGGGGCATGCCGCGCCCGCGAACAACCGCACGAACTTGTGGACTTAGTCCGGCGGGTTCGCCACCAAAGCCGCGAGCTCCGTCCGAGAACGGATGCCCAGCTTCCGGTACACCTTCGACAGGTTCCAGGCGACCGTGTTCGGGCTCAGGCTGAGCTCGGCGGCCACGTCGCTGTTCCTGCGCCCGGCGACCACGAGCTCGACGATCCGCCGTTCGGTCTCCGACAGCTCGCCGCCCGATCCGATACGCCCGCCGATCCGCCGGAGCTCCGAGCGAGCCTTGTCAGACCAGCCGCGGGCACCGAGCCGATCGAAGATCCCGACCGCCCGTTCGAGGGTCTCCCGGGCCATTCGCTTGTGTTGGGCCTGGCGTTGCACCCTCCCCAGCGCCAGGAGCGTGCGGGCGAGCTCGAAGGGGTTCAGTCCCTGCGGCGGGTCCGGCGCGAGGGTCGCCGCCTCGAGTGACTCGGCCGCTCGCTCGTGATCGCCCCGTGCGGCGGAGAGGAGTCCACGGCAGCGGAGGACGAGGGGGCGGAGAGCGGTATCGCCGTTCGACGCACGTCGATCGATCTGCGCGAGCAGCCGCTCTGCCTCGCGAAGGTCGCCGATCGTGACCAGGGCCTCGATCGCAGCCGAGCCTGCGAGCTGGGCCAGGTACCCGTCCAGCTCCTGGACGTCGTGGAAGACATGGGCGATCTGCCGCCAACACGCGCCGGCATCGTCCTTGGAGAGCTCGAGGACCGCGAGCGCGACCTGCAGGCGGAACGCCGCCATCCGGAAGTTGGCTGCCTCGGCCACGCGGAGCAGTTCCGGGATCTCACCGCGCGCCTTCTCGACCTCGCCCCTGTAGGCGTCGATCTCGGCGAGGATCGACAGGCCAAGCGGCTGGAACACCTCCAGGCCCACCTGTCGCGCGAGCTGCATCGCCTCGTCGCACAGCTGCGCGGCCACGTCCCACTCCCCACACGTCATCTCCATCTGGGCGCGGAAGAACAGGCACCGGACGACGTCCGGATCGGCTCGCTCTGTGGCCTCGGCGATGAGCTCCGTCCACAAGGAACGCGACTCGTCGTGGCGGTCGGATCGGCCGAGTAGGAGCGCGAGCGTGACGCGCGAAGGGGACAGTCGCATCGGCAGGCCGACATGCCAGGTCCAGATCGACCAGCGCGCGGCCCCGAACCCGTCGCCACCCCGCGTCTGCTCGAGCTCCAGCGCACGATCGAGGAGGTCGTGCCGGATGCTGCCTGTGCGCGCGAACCAGTTCAGCGCGACCGCGGCCAGGGCGATCGCGAGGGTGGGAGGATCCTCCAGCCCTTCGGCGAGCGACAGCGCTGCTTCGGTATACCGACCGCCGGCGTCGTTGTCCCCCTGCACATGGGCCATCCACGCGAGCTCGCAGAGGATGTTCACCTCCTGGCTGGGCTCGAGGTCCGGCTCGGCGAGAGCCTGGCTCAAGAAACTCACGGAGACCGGGAAGCCCTCCGTCATCCCACGCACACCCGCGAGCTGCGTGAGGGCTTCGGCTCGCACTCGACCGGGTCGCGAGGAGCCGACCGCCTGTTCGAGCAGGGCTGCCGCCTTCCTCCAATCGCCGGCGAACCTGCACGCCTCGGCGGCGATGATGCGGCGTTGGTTCGCGTCCTCGACCGCGTCCCTCGGTGTCAGCGCGACCGCGTGCTCGGCCAGCTCCGCCGCCGCCTGCGCGGCACCGCGAGCGCGCGCGTGGTTCGCCGCCACATCGAGCGCTTCCGCGATCTCTTCGTCGACACCGGTGGCGGCGATCGCCAGGTGACGAGCGCGCTCTTCCAGATCGAGATCGAGCTTCGCGAGGCGGCGGTGGAGCCCACGCCTTCTGTGGAGCGGCATCGCCGCGTAGCAGGCGGGGGCGAGCAATGGGTGCGTGAAGTGGATCCGGTCGCCCTCGAGCTCGATCACGCCCTCGTGTTTGGCGAGATCGATGTCATCCGCCACGCCGGAGGCAAGCGGTTCCAGCACCGTCACCGAGGGAGCCGCAAGCGCCGCGACGGCAACGAGCGTTTCGCGGACGCGCGCCGGCAGCGCGCGCAACCGCTGCGTCACGAGCGTGCTCAGGCTCTCGGGGAGTGCGACGTCCAGGCTATCCACGCGGACCGCACCGCCGGCGACCGCGCGCCCGAGCTCGAGCGCGAAGAACGGGTTCCCACCCGTGATCGTGTGCACGCGCACCAGCTCCGGTCGCGAGAGGTTGAGCCCGAGCCGACCCCAGAGGAGCCGATGGATCGCCCCGAGGGAGAGGGGTTCGACCCCGAGCCGACGGAAGCCGCCGAACGCGCGATCGAGCTCGAGCGGCACCTGAGCGGGCCGGCCGCGCACGGTGACGAGAACGCCGACGGGCTGGCTCTCGAGACGCCGCAGCACGAACCTGAGGACGTCGACCGAGCTCGGATCGACCCACTGCACGTCGTCGAGCCCGAGGAGCAGCGGCCGCTCCTGAGCGAGCGCGCGCACGACCGACAGCAGCGAGAGCCCGAGCAGGCGCACCTCCGGAGGCGGCCCGTCCGGCTCCCGTAACAGCAATGCGCTCTCGAGCGCGCGACGTTGAACCGGCATCAACCGCGGCAGGGTGTCCTCCACCGCCGGTGCGAACAGGTCACCGATGGTTGCGAACGCGATCCGTGTCTCGGCCTGGGTCGATCGGGCGGTCAAGCACCGGAAGCCGCGCTCTCGCGCGAGCCGATCGCCCTCCTGCCAGAGCGCGGTCTTGCCGATCCCCGCGTCGCCCTCGAGCAACACCGCCTGCCCGCCGGCCGGCACCGCCGCCAAGAACCCATCGAGCCTGAGCAACTCCTCGCCTCTGCCGATGATCTCTCCGGTCATCGCACCGTTCCGCCGGCTATCGCGCCTGGCTCTGCTCGGCACACCCTCGCGCCCGGTAGGTCCGAGCACGGATCGGAACCGCCGCATTCTGAACCCGCGTGTCCCGCCCCCACAAGAGGAGCCGCACGGTAACCTCGACCAGCTCGTCCGAAGCATCAGCCGGAGACGCACTCGGCGATGGTTGGCCCCGCCACGCAGACGGAAGGGCCGGCGCACGGCCGCTCGGCGAACTCAGCGGCGCCGCACCCTCGGACGATCCTCGCACCACCCGCCCCGCGTCAGGCGGCAGCGTGTCGCGCGGCCTCCTTGCCCTCGAGCGCGAACGCGAGCACCTCGTCGATCGTCTCAACCGGGTGGAACGCGATCTCGTCGCGGACCTGCTCGGGCACGTCGTCGAGGTCGCCCTCGTTGCGCTTGGGGAGGATGACCTCCTTCAGCCCCGCCCGGTGCGCGGCGAGCACCTTCTGCTTCACCCCGCCGATCGGCAGGACTCGGCCCTGGAGCGTGACCTCCCCGGTCATGCCGACCGTGCTCTTCACGGGCGCGTCGGCCAGCAGCGACGCGAGCGCTGTCACCATCGTCACGCCGGCGCTCGGGCCGTCCTTGGGGACCGCTCCGGCCGGGACGTGGACGTGGAAGCGCCCGCCCGTCTGCGACGGGTCGATGCCGAGTTCGGCCGCGTGCGAACGCACGTAGCTGAGCGCGATCTGCCCCGACTCCTTCATGACGTCGCCGAGCTGGCCGGTGAGCATGAGCCCGTCCGAGCCCTCGGACCCCTCGAGCCGCGTCGCCTCGATGAACAGGACGTCGCCGCCCGTGCCGGTCACGGCCAGGCCGGTCGCGACGCCGGGCACGCTCGTCCGCTCGGCCGCCTCGAAGAAGAACCGAGGCCGGCCGAGGTAGTCGCGGATGTCGGCGACGTCGACCCGCATCGGCGCCTTCGTATCGCCGCGCGCGAGCTTCGTCGCGACCTTGCGGAGCACCTTGCCGAGCTCACGCTCCAGGTTGCGCACGCCCGCCTCGCGCGTGTAGTCGGCGACGACCTGGCGGATCGCGTCGTCGGTCACCTCGACCTCGTCGGCGTTCAGGCCGTTGCGCTCCTCCTGCCTGGCGAGCAGGTGGTCGCGCGCGATCGCGACCTTCTCGTCCTCGATGTAGCCGTCGAGCCGGATGACCTCCATCCGGTCGAGCAGCGGGCCGGGGATCGTCTCGGAGACGTTGGCGGTCGAGATGAACAGCACCTCGGACAGGTCGAGGTCGACCTCGAGGTAGTGGTCGCGGAACGTGTGGTTCTGCGCCGGGTCGAGCACCTCGAGCAGCGCGCTCGAGGGATCGCCGCGCCAGTCGGCGCCGACCTTGTCGACCTCGTCGAGCATCATGACGGGGTTCTTCGTCCCGGCTTCCTTCAGCGCCCGCACGATCCGGCCGGGCAGCGCGCCGACGTAGGTGCGCCGGTGGCCGCGGATCTCGGCCTCGTCGTGGATCCCACCGAGCGAGATCCGGACGAACTTGCGCCCCAGCGCTCGCGCCACGGACTCGCCGAGGGAGGTCTTGCCGACGCCGGGCGGGCCCACGAGCGTGAGGATCGCGCCCGAGCCCCGGCCGGCGGCCGGCCCGAGCCCGCGCTCCTGGCGGAGCTTGCGCACCGCGAGGTACTCGACGATGCGGTCCTTCACGTCTTCCAGGCCGGTGTGGTCCTCGTCGAGGATCCGCCGCGCGTCGGCGATGTCGAGGTTGTCCTCGGTCCGCACGTCCCACGGGAGCTCGGTCATCCAGTCGAGGTACGTGCGGATCCACCCGTACTCGGGCGACTGCTCCGAGGTGCGCTCGAACCGGCCGAGCTCGCGCTCGGCCTCCTGGCGCGCGCCCTCGGGCATGTGCGCGTCCTCGATCTTCTTGCGGTACTCCTCGACGACGTTCTCCTCGGAGTCGTCGCCCAGCTCCTTGCGGATCGCTTCCATCTGCTGGCGGAGCAGGTACTCGCGCTGGGTCTTCTCCATGCCCTCGCGAACGTCCGTGCGGATCTTGTCCTTCAGCTCGATCTCGGCCAGGACCTCCTTGGCCCACGCCAGCACCTGCTCCAGGCGGTGCTCGACGTCGAGCGTCTCGAGGACCTCGACCTTCTGCTCGAACGACAGGTCCGGCGAGTAGCCGGAGGTGTCCGCGATCTGGCCGGGGTCGTTGATCCCGCGGAGGAACTCGGCGACCTGGGGCACGCCGCGAAGCTCGACAATGTTCTCGATCGTGGCGCGGTACTCCCGCGCGAGCTCGCGGGCCCGGGCCGTCGGCTCGCCGTCCGGGCGCTCGTCGACCTCGACCCAGATGGCGTCGCCCGTGCCGGGAACGCCCCGGCTCACGACGGCGCGGTGCAGGCCGCGGATCACGAGGGCCTCCATGCCGTTCTGCAGCCGGCCGACGTCCTCGACCTTGGCCACGGTGCCCACCTGGGCGAAGCGCTGGCCCGTCCGGGGGACGAGGAGGATCTCCCCGTCCGTCGACTCGGCGGCGGCGACCGCCCGCCGGGCGTCGTCGCTCTCGATCGTGAGGGTGACCACCATCCCCGGCAGCACCACGCCGGTGGTGAGCGGGAGCAGCGGGCGGACGTTCGTGTCGAGCTGTGCCATGGGGACGGTCTTCCTCTCTGATCAGCCTGCCTCTTGCATCTGCAACTCCAGAACGGGTTAGCGCCCGTGCCTATTCCAGCATGTAAGCACGATTACACGGTAAGAGCGTTGGGTACCGGCCCCGGGCGAGACCGCCTATGGTGGCCGGGTGTTCGAGCGCTTCACGGAGCGAGCCCGCAGGGTGGTCGTCCTCGCCCAGGAAGAGGCGAGGATGCTGAACCACAACTACATCGGGACCGAGCACATCCTGCTCGGTCTGATCCACGAGGGCGAGGGCGTCGCCGCCAAGGCGCTCGACAGCCTCGGCATCGACCTCGACGCGGTGCGCCAGCAGGTCGAGGAGATCGTCGGACAGGGCCAAGCCGACCCCACAGGGCACATCCCGTTCACGCCCCGTGCCAAGAAGGTCCTCGAGCTCGCCCTTCGCGAGGGGCTCCAGCTCGGACACAACTACATCGGGACCGAGCACATCCTGCTCGGCCTGATCCGCGAGGGCGAAGGCGTCGCCGCCCAAGTGCTGCAGAAGCTCGGCGCCGATCTGGACCGGGTTCGCCAGACCGTGATCCAGCTCCTGTCCGGCTCTGCGGGTGGCGAGGGCGAGACGACGCCCGCCGAGACGGAGGAGCTCTCCGAGACGGGGGCCTGGTACGGGCGTTGGTCCCGCCGGCCGAGAACCGAGCCCGAGGACTTCCCCGTCTGCCCTTCCTGCTCGAAGCCGCTGGCCGAGAACCTCCAGCAGAAGGAGATCCCGGTGGGTGTCGGCGAAGGGGACGTGACCCGGATCGAGCGGATCCTGAGGGTCACCTTCTGCGGGCGGTGCGGTGCCGCGCTCGGGATCGCCGATGCGTGACGGCGGTCGCTATCGCTCCTCGACCGGGGTGAGCGCCGGCACCAGCTCGACGGCGCCGGCGCCGTAGCGCGCCGAGACGGTCATGACCGTGGGGCGTCGGGCGCCACGAGCCCGTTCCATCAGGCCGGGGGCGTCACCCTGAGCACCTCGCCCGCGCCGAAGATCGGGAGCCACAGCGAGCCGGAGTCGTACGCCATCACCTGGTTCGCCGAGATGAAGCCCTGGTCCGCCACCGTCCACGTGCCGGTGAGGACGCCGCTCGCCGGGTCGATCGCGGCGAGCTCCGGCCCGTTCTCCGTCGTGACCCACACCGTCGTCCCGTCGAACGCGAGCCCGTCGGGCGCGATCGGGGTCTCGACGGTCGCCGTGACCTCACCCGTCTCGGGGTCCAGACGCTGCACGACGCCCCGGTCCGTGCACGAGACCCACAGGGAACCGGCCGCCTCGAGCATGATCTGCGGCCCGGCCTCCGTGTCGATCTCGGCCAGGACCTCCTCGCTCTCCGGGTCGATCCACGTCAGCGTGCTGTCCACGTAGTTGGACACCCACACGCTGCCCGCGGCCACCGCGACGAACCTCGGCTGGAGCCCGACGTCGATCCTCGAGGTCACCTCGTCACGGCCGGGGTCGATCCGTGCCACCACCCCGTCGTCCTCGCAGACGACCCATACGGACCGCTCGCCGATCGCGAGGCCCTCGGGAGCCGCGCAGACGTCGATCGTCGCCGCGACCCGGTCGGTCACGGGGTCGATCTTCGTGACCGTGTCGTCCTCGGAGTTGGAGACCCAGACGGCCCCCTCCCCGATCGCGACCTCGAGCGGCACGGCGCCGACCGGGATGACCGTGCCGACCTCCCCGGTCTCGGGGTCGATGCGGTACACCGCCGGGTCTCCGCCGGAGCGGAACTCGGAGCTCACGACCCAGATCGAGCCCTCGCCGGCCGCGACGCCGATCGGCTCGCCGCCGACGGGGATCGTGGCCTCGACCCCAACGGTCGCCGGGGGTCCGGTCCCGGTCGGACCGGTCGCGGTCTCCCCCGCCGCCCCGGAGGGAGGCGTCGTCGCCCTGGGGTCGTCGCCGCTCCCCGAGCACGCGCCGAGCACGAGCGCGAGCGCGGCGACGAGCGCCGCCCGGCTCGGAGTCCCCCTCCCCACGCCCACGGATACGTCCGCGAACCGCTCCCGGGACGTATCTCGTTCCCGGAGGGGGCGGAGCGGATCCGGCGGGCGACCCCGCCTATCCTGGGGCGACATGGCCGAACCCGAACGGGCACGGGCGTTCTTCAAGGACCTCGCCGACCGGGTCGACGAGCGGCTGTTCGGCGTCCGCGAGGGGCTCCGGCTGGTCATGGTGGGCATCCTCACGGGCAACCACGTCCTGATCGACGACGTCCCGGGGGTCGGCAAGACGACGCTGGTCCGCATGCTGTCCGCCCTCATGGGGCTCGAGTACCACCGCGTCCAGTTCACCCCGGACCTGATGCCGAGCGACGTGACCGGGACCTCCGTCCTGAACCTCAAGACGAACGAGTTCGAGTTCCGCCGCGGTCCTGTGTTCACCCACATCCTGCTGGCCGACGAGATCAACCGGGCCACGCCGAAGACCCAGGCCGCGCTTCTCGAGGCCATGCAGGAGCGGCAGGTGACGGTGGACGGCGTCTCGCACGCGCTCCCGGTCCCGTTCTTCGTCCTGGCCACGCAGAACCCCGTCGAGCTCGAGGGCACCTTCCCCCTGCCGGAGGCGCAGCTCGACCGGTTCTTGCTCCGCGTTCGGCTCGGCTACCCGGACGAGCGCGAGGAGGAACGGATCCTGCTCACGCGGCCGGACGAGCGCACCCTGCCCACCGCGCCGCTCCCCGACCTGCCGGCCCTGGACGATCTGCGCCGGCAGATCGCGTCGATCGGGCTCGAGCACCCCGTCCGCAGCTACATCGTGGCCCTGGCCCGGGCCACCCGGGACCACCCGGAGCTCGCCGTGGGCGCGAGCCCGCGAGCCGTCGAGCAGATGGGTGACGCCACGCGGGCCTTCGCGATGATCGACGGCCGGGACTACGTCCTGCCCGACGACGTGAAGGCGCTCGCCGAGCCGGTGTTCGGGCACCGCATCGTCCCCACCACCGACGCCCGCATCCGGGACCGGGGCGTGGACGAGATCCTGCGCGAGATCCTGCGGTCGGTTCCCGTGCCGACCGAGTTCCGCGAGTAGCGGGATGGACAGCAAGGAGCGGCGGCGGGTCGCCCTGGCCGTGGCCGGGCTCTTCGCGCTGTTCGCCGTCGCCGTGGGCGAGCTCGTCATCCTCCTGTGGGCGGCGGCGCTCGGCGCCATCGCGGTCGCGGCATCGCTCTGGTCGCGGACGGCCTGGGACGGCGTGGAGATCGACGTAGCCTTCGAGCCGGCCCGGGCCTTCGCCGACGAAGACGTGCACGTCGTCGTCAGGGTCGCGAACCGCAAGCGGATGGCGCTGCCCATCGTGCGCGTGCTCGTCCGCTACCCCGACGGCCTCCAGCCCTCGGAGGATCCCGATCCCACGGCCCTGCGCGGCCACCGGCGGCGGCTGTCGATCGGTGGGATGAGCGAGGTCACGCTGCGGCTCCCCGTGGTGGCCCGGGCGCGCGGCGAGTTCTGGCTCGAGGACGTGGAGGTGGAGCTGGCCGACCCGTTCGACCTCGCGCCGGTCACGCGCGACCTCGTCGTCGAGCGCCCCCTCCTCGTGATGCCCGAGCCGCGCACCGGCGTCCCGCTGCGGATCGTCCGCCGACTCCCGTTCGGCTCGCCGGCGGCCGCAGCCCGGCTGTTCGAGGACCGCGAGCACTTCGCCGGGGTCCGCGAGTACGAGCCCGGCGATCCCATGCGGCAGGTGCACTGGCGACTGTCGGCCCACACGGGCCGGCTGCAGACGAAGCGGTTCGAGCCCACCCGGTCGGCCGAGGTCCTGTTCGCCCTCGACGTCGCGAACGGCGAGCCCTTCTGGTACTCCGTCGACCCGGAAACCGCGGAGGAGACGATCGGGTGGGCGAGCTACCTCGCCCGGCAGGCGATCCACGCCGGCTGGCGCACCGGCCTCATCGCCAACACCCACTTCCGACGGGGCCGAGGCCGCCTCCGCGTCCCGCCGGCGACCCGGATCGGTGCGGAGTCCGCGCTGTTCGCCGCGCTCGCCCGCATGCCGAACCAGCCGACGAGCGATCTCGGCCCGGTCCTGCGCGAGCACACCCGCCGCCTTGTCGACCGGACCACCGTGGTCGTGATCTCGCCCAGTCCCGGGCCCTCTCTCCTGCAGGCGATGAGCGCGCTTCGCCGCCGCGGCTCCGACGTCGTGCTCGTGGCCCCGCCGGGCGGATCGGCCAAGGCTGCCTCGTGATGCGCTCTGGGGAGGTCTCGCTGCCGTCTCCCGCCGAGCTGCGGGCGTGCGGGCTCGCCGCACTGGCCGAAGCGGGACTCGTCTGCCTTCCGGCATACGTGGCCGTGAACGAGAGCGGAGCCTTCGACGCCGGCATCGGCTGGTTCGCCCTGCCCTTCGTCGCCGCGTACACGGCGGGGGCCGTCGCCGCGTGCAGGTTCCGCTCCTCGGCGAACCTGGCCACGCGGGTCGCGCTCCTGGCCGTGCTCGCCGGGCTCGTGCTCGGCCGGGGCGGGCTCCAGGGGACCGGGTTCGCCGTCATCGTCGGGCTGCTCGTCTCGGTTCGGATCGTGACCCTGGCGCTCCGGGACTGGCGGACCCCGCTGTACGCCGAGATCTGGTGGGGCGCCGCCGCGCTGGGTGCCGAGGTGCTGGCCGCAGCCGGAGCCATGCCCGACTGGCGGCCCGTGCTCGTCCTGGTCGTGCCCCTGTTCTTCGCCGCGGCGCTCGCCAGCCGGGCGGTCACGGTGTGGACGAGCCCGGACCTCGACGAGCGGGCCGCGGGCGCCTCCTGGACCTGGCGCGTGCTGGCGGGCACGGGGGCGCTCGCGGCCGCCGTGGTGGCGACGGCGGTCCTCGCGGTACGGGGCGGGCTGTTCGACGTCGTGGGGCGGTGGCTCCGACCCGTCTTCGACGTCCTGGAGTCGGTGCTCCTGTTCCTGGTCGTCCAGGCCGCGCGACCGCTGTTCTGGCTCGCCGAGCGGATCAACCTCGACCCCGAGCGGTTCCGGGAGGTCCTCGAGCGGCTCCGAGTCAACCTGAACAGCCGCCCGGCCACCGGGCTCACCCCGTCGGCGCCGTCGCCCTGGCACCGGCTCATCGGGCTGTTCGTGTTCGTCGCCCTCGGGTACGTGATCTACCGGTTCCTGCGGCGCACGCGCCCGGACGCCCTGCCCGAACGCAAGCCCCACGATCGCCCGGCCCCCGCCGAGTCGGTGACCCTGGCCGACCGCGTCGACCCCCCGCCCAGGTGGCGGTTCCGACCCGAGCTGCCCACCGACGCGGTCCGGCGTCTCTACGCCGAGGTCCTCCTGGAGCTCCGGATCCGCCGCGTCTCGAAGGAGCCCGCGCTGACCCCCGCCGAGTTCGTCCCCGTCGTCGCGACGGCCTTCCCCGCCACCGCCGATGATTTCCGGGCCCTCACCCGGTCGTACGAGCATGTGCGCTACGGGAACGTGCAGCTCGGGCGGCGGGACATCCGCGAGCTGGAGGTGCGGCAACGACGACTGCTCGGCGCCCTCCGGCGAACCGGACGTGGTCTCGTCACCGAGGATGAGTAGGATGCGGGGCTCATGAGCGGACCGGTGATCGTCGTCGAGGCGCTGAAGAAGTACTTCGGCGCGGTGAAGGCGGTCGACGGCGTCGACCTCCAGGTGCAGCCGCAAACCGTGTTCGGCCTGCTGGGGCCGAACGGAGCCGGCAAGACCACGATCGTTCGCATCCTGACCACGCTCCTGCATCCGGACGGCGGGCGGGCCACGGTCGCCGGATACGACGTCGTGAACGACGCCGACCGGCTCCGGCACGTCATCGGATTGGCCGGGCAGTCGGCGGCCGTCGACGAGAACCTGACCGGCTTGGAGAACCTGGAGATGGTGGGGCGGCTCTACCACCTACCCGCCGCCGAGGCCCGCAGCCGCGCCCAGACCGTCCTTGATCGCTTCGAGCTCACCGACGCCGCCAACCGCGTGGCCAAGACCTACTCCGGCGGCATGCGGCGGCGGCTCGACCTCGGGGCCAGCCTGGTCGGCCGCCCCCAGATCCTGTTCCTGGACGAGCCGACGACCGGCCTCGACCCCCGGAGCCGGATCGAGATGTGGGACATCATCCGCGAGCTCGTCCACGACGGCACCACGCTCCTGCTCACCACGCAGTACCTGGAGGAGGCGGACCGGCTCGCCGACCAGATCGCCGTCATCGACAACGGCCATGTGATCGCGGAGGGAACCGCCGACCAGCTCAAGCTCCGGGTGGGCGGGGAGGTGCTGGCCCTCCGGGTCAGCGATCGCACCAAGGTCGGCGCGGCCGCGGGCGCGATCCTCGGCCTCGGCCCGGGTGGGGGGAACGTCGACAACAACACCGGCGAGATCACGCTGCCGGTCGGCACGGACGGGACCGCCATCCTGACCGAGGCGGTGCGGCGGCTCGACGACGAGAAGATCCAGCTCGCAGACATCGGCCTGCGCCGTCCCTCGCTCGACGACGTGTTCCTCAACCTCACCGGACACACGGCGGACCAGGCCGAAGGGCAGGCCGCCGGCGACGGCCAAGACGGCGGCAAGCGGAAGAAGAGGAAGGCCTCATGAGCTCGACGACCACCACCGTCACCGCCTCCGGCGGACGCCTCGCCAACACCACCTCCGACTGGTGGGTGCTCACCAAGCGGAACCTGATGTCCTACCTCCGCAAGCCCGACCTGCTGGTCTTCTCGACGATCCAGCCCGTGATGTTCGTGCTGCTGTTCCGCTACGTGTGGGGCGGCGCGATGCAGGCGATCCTCCCGCCCAACGTCCCGTACGTGGACTTCCTCATGCCGGGCATCTTCGTCCAGACGGCGATCTTCGCCGCGCTACAGACGGGCGTCGGCCTGGCCGAGGACCTGCAGAAGGGCCTGATCGATCGGTTCCGCTCGCTGCCGATGGCGCGCTCGGCCGTGCTTGCCGGCCGGACCGCCGCCGACGGCGTCGTGATCGTGTTCCAGGTGGTCCTGATGCTGCTGGTCGCCCTGCTCGTCGGCTACCGGCTCCACGAGGGCCTGGCGGAGGCGCTTCTCGGGTTCGTCGGCGCCGTCTCGGTGGGCTACGCATTCACGTGGCTGGCGGCGTTCGCCGGGTTGTCGCTGAAGACCGTCGAGGCGGTGCAGGCGGCGATGTTCACGCTCGTGTTCCCGTTCGTCTTCGCCAGCACCGCGTTCCTGCCCGACACGCAGTTCCCCGGCTGGCTCCAGGCATGGTCGCACGTCAACCCCGTGTCGATCTGGTCTGCGACGATCCGCGTCTTGACGCTGGGCGAGCTCTACACGAAGCAGCCCCTGAAGTACTTCGGGCACGTCCCGTCGCTCGGCACGCTGCTGTGGCAGTCGACCGCGTGGTTCGCCGGGATCCTGGCGGTCTTCTCGTACCTCGGGGTTCGGGTCTACCGGCGGACCTGAGCCGGGTTCCCGACTCGCAGGGTCAGCAGGAGCCCGGACGCCGGCACGAAGACCCGCATCCCCACCCACTCGACGTCCCCGGAGCTTAGGCCGCGTCCGGACCTGCCGATATCTCCGGGGAAGGGAGCGGGCCGATGCAGGCACCCATCGCGCCGAGCGGGCCCCCGGCGTCGGAGCCGGGCGAGCGGGCCTGCCCGAGCTGCGGGGCCTCGAACGGGCCGCTCGCGGCCTTCTGCTGGCAGTGCTACCGGCAGTTCGGCCCCTCCTCGTACTTCTCGCCCGGAGCTTCGCCCCGCACGCCCGGGACGTACGTCTCCTCGACACCCGCCGGGCTCCGTGGGGCGACCACCGCGCTGCCCTCCGGCCCGACGCCCGCCTCGCTCTCCACGTCCTCGCGCCGGGGTGGCAAGCTCGCCGCCGTCTGGGTGGCGCTCGCGGTCTTGGGCGGGTACTTCTTCGTCCACTCGTTCCTCGACCGCGCTCCCGACGCGGCCCTCCCGGCCACGCTCGGCTCGCTCCCCCGCGTGGAGAACCCGCTGCTGGAGCAGGCCACCGAGGCGTTCCGTAACGATTCCGAGGGGATGGGGGTGGACACCGACATGGGGTTCTACGGGGTCGGCGGGACGCCCAGCGCGGCCCTGGTGTGGGTGGACGGCTCGGACGTGTTCACCACCTCGGACGCCTGGTCCGAGTTCGCCGACGGGATGAGCGCCGGCACGGGGCTCGGCTCGATCGACCAGAGCCGGACCGTCACGCGAACGGTGGACGGCGTGGAGTACCGGTGCGCGCCGGTCGTCGGCGAAGCGGCCGGCAACCTCTGCATGTGGCAGGTGGACGAGGTCTACTGGGTGCTGTTCGACCTCTCCGCGGCCGCGGCGGGCGGCGGCCCCACGCTCGACCTGGCGGTCGCCGCTCACGACACGACGGCCTGACCCGGCCTCCCGGGGGAACATCTCCCCGACGCAGCCGGTTGTCACCCGACATCGCTAGAGTGACGGGCTCGTCACGCTGAGGGAGGTTCCGCTTTGCCGCTCTTGGGCTTCGAGGGAGAGAACGCCCGCGAGAAGGTCGTCGTGCTGCTCACGATGTGCTTCGCCCTCGCGATGGCGATGCTGGACAACACCGTCGTCAACGTCGCACTGCCCACGATCCAACGCGAGCTCAGCGCCGGCGTCTCGGACCTCCAGTGGATCGTCGACGGTTACGTCCTGGCGTTCGCCTCGCTCCTGCTGACCGGGGGCATCATCGGGGACCGCTACGGCCGCAAGAAGACGTTCCTGTCCGGATTGGCCGTGTTCACGACGGCCTCGTTCCTGTGCGGCATCTCCCAGAGCACGGAGCAGCTCATCATCGCGCGGGCGATCCAAGGCGTCGGCGCGGCGCTGCTCATGCCCGGCACGCTGTCGATCATCACCGTCACGTTCCCGCCGCACGAGCGCGCCCGCGCCATCGGGCTGTGGGCGGGCATGTCGGGGCTCGCCCTGGCGCTGGGGCCCACCGTGGGAGGGCTCATGATCGAGCACCTCGGCTGGGAGTCCGTCTTCTTCCTCAACGTGCCGATCGGAATCATCGCCTTCATGGTGGGGACCCGGACGGTCCGCGAGTCGGTGTCCGAGGAGCAGCGGCACCTCGACATCGGAGGCCTCGCGCTCGGCACCTCGGCGCTGTTCCTCGTGACCTACGGCCTCATCGAGGCCAACCAGAAGGGGTGGAGCGACCCGACGATCATCGCGTCGCTCGCCGGCTTCGCCGTGCTCATCACGGCGTTCCTGCTGTGGGAGCTCCGGAGCCCGAAGGCCATGATGCCCCTCCGCTTCTTCCGCATCCCGGCCTTCTCGGCGGGCAACTCGGTCGCGTTCAGCGTCTCGCTGGGGATGTTCGCGTCGTTCTTCTTCCTCAGCCTGTACATGCAGGCGATCCGCGGCTACACGCCGTTCGAGGCGGGCGTTCGGTTCCTGCCGATGACCCTGCTCATCATCGTCACGGCCCCCAACGCCGGCCGGTACGCGCAGAAGCACGGCTCCCGCGTGCCGATGACGTACGGCCTGATCCTGGCGGGGAGCGGGCTGCTGGTCCTGTCCAGCCTTCCGCTCGAGGTCTCGTACCTGGTGATGCTGCCGATCTTCGCCGTCATGGGACACGGGATGGGCGCCACCATGGCGCCGATGACGGCGGCCGTGATGAACTCCGTGGGGCCGCAGCGGGCCGGGCTCGGCTCGGCCATGACCAACACCTCGCGCGAGGTCGGCGGCGTCTTCGGCATCGCGCTCCTTGGGACCATCCTGACGACGAGGTTGCGGGCGGTCTTCGATCCGGCGCTGGGCGCGATCGGGCTCGCCGGCCCCCAGCGTGAGGCGATCAGCGAGACGGCAGGGAGAGGGGCGCTCGACCCGCGCCTGCTCTCGGGCCTGCCCCCCGGTCAGCGAGCCGCCGTGGGCCAGGCGTTCCGCGACTCGTTCATGAGCGGGTACCGGCTCTCGCTCGTCGTCGGCGGTCTGGTGCTCCTCGGGGCGTCGATCGTGGCCAACCGGTTCATCCCCGGCCGGGACGTCGTGCGGGTCACGCAGGAGGAGCCGGCCGTGGTCACCCCGAACGTGGAGCCGACCCCCGCCCTCGAGTTCTAAGCTAGGGGCGGGCTTCGAGCACCCACGTCGAGCCCACGAGGCCGAGGAGACCGTGATGCCCGAGCAGGACCAGGACGTCATCGAGCGCATCGAGAACCTGGCGCACGAAGAGCACACGCTCTACGAGAAGGAGTCTCAGGGTCAGGCGTCGACGCGGGAACGACAGCGGCTGCAGGAGATCCAGGTCCAGCTTGACCAGTGCTACGACCTCCTGCGGCAGCGCCGGGCCCGCCGAGCCGCCGGGCTCGATCCCGAGGCCGCCGCGCCCCGCGACGAGACGACCGTGGAGGGCTACATCGCCTGAGTCCGGGCCGCTCTCGGTCGGCTCCGTTCGGGTCCTCCCCCTCCTCGACGCGGTGACCCACTCCAGTCACCCGACCGTCGAGAACTACCCGGACATCCGCCCCGAGATCTGGAGCGAGGCGCGCCGGCGGCACCCCGGCGTGTTCGACGCCGACCGGTGGCGGCTCTTCGTCAGGTGCACCGCCCTTCGATCGCAGGGGCGGACGATCCTCGTCGATGCCGGCGTCGGTCCCCCGTCCGTCCCGGCCTTCGCGTGGTCTGGCGTTCGCGGCCGGCTCCCCGAGGAGCTCGCCGCCGCGGGGATCGACCCGGCCGAGGTCGACACGGTGGTGATCACGCACGTCCACGACGACCACCTCGGCTGGACGGTCGGTGAAGGCTCCGACGTGCCGATGTTCGCGAACGCCGGCTACCTGGTGCACCGGGCCGATTGGGAGCTCATGGCCTCCGCCGACGACCCCGAGGACCGGGAGACCTTCGAGGCCGTCCTGGCCCCCCTGCAGCGCGCGGACGTCCTCCGGCTCGTCGACGGAGGGATCGCGCTGACCCCGGAGCTCACCGTGGAGCCGGCGCCGGGCCATACGCCAGGTCATCAGGTCCTGCTCGTGGACTCGGGCGACGCGCGCGCGATCGTCTCGGGCGACCTGGTCAACCACCCCGCGCAGCTCCTCCAGCCGTGGGCGGCCGGCCTGAGCGACACCGATCCCACTCTCGCCGCGGCCACCCGGGCGGCGTTCGTGGAGCGGATCGTGCGGGAGGGACGGCTCGTCCTGCCGTCCCACTTCGGCGAGCCGTCGGGCCGGATCGTCCCGGACGGCGATCGCTGGGACTGGCGGCCCGGCGTGTAGGGTGGCCGGGTGGACCGAGTCCCCGAACCGCCCGAGAGCCCCCGCCTGTTCCGGCCCCGAAGCGTCGGCGACATCCTCACCCACGCGCTCGAGCTCTACCGGCTCCACTGGCGCAACCTCGTCGCGACCGTGGCGATCATCGTCGTCCCGCTCTCGATCCTCCAGGTCGTGTTCGTCGACCTCGTGATCGGCGACACGTTCACCACCACCACGGTCCGCGGGGGCATCGAGCGCGTCGACGGCTCGCTGGGGGCCGCGGTGCTCGCGTCGATCGCGGTCGCGGTGCTCTCGATCCTGATGTGGACCGTGTTGACCGGGGCGATCACCCGCGCCGCCGCCGGCACCTTCCTCGGACGAGACCTGAACGTCCAGGAGAGCTACCGGTACGGGCTGGCTCGGTTCTGGTCGATCGTCCTCGTCGGCCTGCTCGCCGGGCTGGCCGTCGCCGGCGGCTTCATCCTGCTGGTCGTCCCCGGCTTCTTCGTGCTGGCGAGGCTCTCCTGTGCGCTCCCGGCGCTCGTGATCGAGGACCGCCGGGGCCGGCAGGCGCTCTCGCGCTCGTGGCACCTCGTCGAGGGCTTCGGGTGGCCGGTGTTCGGTACGATCGTCGTGGCCGGGATCCTCTCGGGCCTCGTCTCCGCGCTGCTCACCGCGCCGTTCGGCGACAACACCCTGGCGCGGGCGATCGGGCAGTCGGTCGCGTCCGTGGTCACGATGCCGTTCAGCGCGCTCGTGGGGATCCTGATCTACCTCGACCTGCGCATCCGCAAGGAGCACTACGGCCCGGCGGAGCTGGAACGCGACCTCGCGCGGGCCGCGGCGCCGTAGCCCGGCCCTCTCACGCCCTCGCCGCCCGGAGCAGCGGGACCGGCGAGGCGAACCCCTTGAGCTCGACCGGCCCGACCTCGTCGAACCGCACGCCGTCGGATGCCGCCCGGGCCACCTCGGTCGTCACCAGGACCTCGGAGGGCGCCGCCCTGGCGGAGATCCGGGCGGCGAGGTTCACCGTGCGGCCGTAGTAGTCCCCGTCCTGCCGGACCACCGGCCCGGCGGCGAGGCCCACGTGCGCCGGCGGCAGGCCGGCGCTCGGCATCCGCTCGACCATCTCGAGCGCGGCCACGACGCCCTCGCCCGGATCGCGGAACCAGAACATCACGCCGTCGCCGAGCCACTTCACCGGCACCCCGGTGTGATGCTGCGCCGTTCCCTGCGCGATGTGCCCCAGCGACGCGGCGAGGTCGGCCGCGGCGTCGTCGCCCTGCTCCTCGGTCAACCGCGTGTAGCCGGCCAGATCGAGGAAGCACATCGCCGGCGGGCGCTCCGGCCGCTCGTACAGGCTCATCTCCTCGAGCGTCTCCTCGATGTCGAGGACGATGGCCTCCACCCACGCGTGCTCCTGCTGGCGGTGGTACATGTCGAGGAGCGCGCGGTCCATGAACTCCATGTACGCCGCGCCGAACTGCGATGCGGTCAGCATCACCTGCGCCCGGTCCATCCCGGCCTCGAGCATCGGCCGCTCCAGCCAGGTCCGGTACCACGCCGCCTCTGCCTGCGCGATCCTGCGGAGCGACTCGCCGTACACGCGGACGATCCCCGCGGGTGCAGGGTCGTCGCTCTGGCTCCACGAGTGCACCACCTTGAGGACGCGCAGGAGCTCCAGGTCGTCCTCCCGTACGCGCTCGTCGGGCGAGGGCACCGCGAGCCCGAGCGCCTCGTTCACGCGCTGGATCAGCTCGAGGGGCAGGTCGAGCTCGACCGCGACCTCCGCGTACGTTCGGTCCGACAGCGCCGGGAACCGGTACTGCGGCATGTCGACGAAGTCGAACGAGATCTTCCCGTCCTCGATCGCCCTGGCGATGCCGTCCATCGGCACGCCGCCGAGCTCGCAGGACCGGGCCAGGCGGATCCTCGCGACGTCCGTCCGGCGATACGTCCGATCCTGCGGCGCGAGGATGCCGAGGCCCGTGTATCGCTCGACGACGTCGACCGTGACGCCGCACAGCCCGGCCAGCTCGGCGGCCGTGAGCTCGTCGTTCACGTCGGCGTCGCGTCGTCGGTGAACCCGACGCGCTTGTGCATCCCGTCGCAGAACGGCTTGTTGTACGAACGGCCGCAGCGGCAGAGCGCCTGGCGGTTGCGGACCTCGTAGCCTCGTCCGTCCTCGGACACGACCGGGATCCCACCGCGGACCCAGTACGAGGCGTTCGGCTCGACGCCGATCGAGGGCTCGAGCGCCGGCTCGATCGTGGTGGCGGGATCGCCCCCGTCGGCGAACGCGAGCCTCCCTCCCGGACAGCGATGGATCATGCCGGCGAGCTCCTGGCGCGCGGCGGGATCGGAGGCCTCGGCCGCGAGCTTCCACACCGTGGTGCGGAGGTTCTTGCAGAACCCGGCCTGGGTGCACAGCCGCAGCTCGTCGTAGAGGACGACGCCGTCTCCGTCGGCGCGCGAGCGGCGGGCGGCGATCGGTCCCCGGTCCGCGGTCTCGGTGCCGTCGAACCCGTTCGTGTCGCAGACGTGGTCACAGAACGGCCGGCTGGCCGAGGCTCCGCATCGGCAGAGCTCGTAGGGCTCCGCGCCCTCGAAGTCCGGACCCTCGTCCCATCGGATCGGCTCCCCGTGCTCGGTCTGCACGATCGCCGTCCGCAGCAGGCGGACGCCGCCCTCCACCACGTAGGGCCCGTTCGCTCGAACGACCACCCGACTCGCCACGGCGCCCGAGTCTACGCGGACGCCTCGGACGTGGTGAGGCGCCGGCGGAACACCATGCTCGCGGCGCCGAGGAGCACGACGGCGTAGACGGCGAGGACGCCGAGCTCGGGCATCACGTCCCCGACCGCGCCGCCGTGGCGCAGCACCTCGTCGAACGCGTCGACGGCCCAGGCGTGCGGCGTGACGTGCGCGATCGTCACCATGAACGGAGGGAACAGGTCGATCGGCACCATGCACCCTCCGAGCGCGGCGAACCCCAGACCGACGAAGACACCGAGCGCGCCCGTCTGCTCGGCGTTGCGCAGGCTCGAGCCCATCAGCATCGCGGCGCCCGTTCCGACCAGCGCGAACAGCACGATGATCGCGACGCCGCCCGCCGGATCGCCCCAGTCGACCCCGAAGACCAGCCGGGTCACGACGAAGATCAGGAGCCCCTCGAACAGCGCGATCGCGAAGCGGCCCAGCGTCTCGCCGAGCAAGATGGTGCCGGCCGACGTCGGCGACGCGAGCAGCCGTCGCGAGATCCCGAGACGGCGCGTCTCGATCAGCATCGACGACGCCGAGAGCGAGATCACGAACACGAACAGCACGAGCTCCTGGGCCGCGCCGAAGTCGAACCTGCTCTCCGTGTCCTCGCCGCCCGCCACGGTCTCCCGGACCCGGATCCGCGGCAGCGTGGCGCGGAGGTCCTGGGCCCGCCGCAGCCCCGCGTCGAACGTCGCCAGCCCCTCCGACTCGACGAGTCGCGCCGCGCGGATCGCGGCGGACTGCTCGGCCAGCACCGCGTCCACCGTAAGGCCGACCTGCGCCCCGGCTCCCGCCGGTCGCGAGATGAACGGGAGCGCCACGTCACGTCCCGAGCGGACCATCTCGTCGTACCCGGGGACGACCACGAGCCCGGCCTCCACGTCGCCTCGCTGGACCGCCGTGGTGAGCGCATCCCGGGCGTCGAACGCCCGGACCTCGATGCCGTCGGTGCGCTCGAGGCGCTGGACGAGATCGGCCCCCAGCGGGCCGCTGCCATCCGACACCACGCCGACCACCGGCGCGAACCCCGACCCGAAGACCGCCCCGATCGCCAGGATGATCATGAACGGGAACGCGAGGATGAAGAACGCGCCGATCCGGTCGCGGAACACGCGCCGGAGGTTCGTCCACGCGATCACGAGCGGCTTGGTCACCGCAGCACCAGCCGCCGGGCGCGGACGAGGGCAAGGCCGCCCAGCACGCCGGAGAACGCCAGGAGCGCCAGGATCGAGGACCGCACGTCGGCCACGCCGCCGCCGGCGGCGAGGTCTTGGAACCCGCGCATCATCCACGCCTGCGGCGCGAGCAGGCTCACGCCTGACAGGAACGACGCCTGCGAGATCGGGAAGAACGTCCCGCCGAACAGGCCGAGCACCACCGTGACCAGCGACGTGTAGCCGGCCGCCTGGGCCGGCGTCTTGGCCAGGGTCGCGACGAGGGCGGTGATCGAGACCGCGGCGGCCACGCCCAGCAGCACCATGAGCCCCACGCCGGGAACGGTCCCCCACTCGGCGTCGAGCAGCAGCGTCGTCGCCGCCACGAGGGCCGACATGCTGACGAGTCCGACGACGAAGCCTGCGAGCACCTTCCCGGCGACGAGCCACGAGGGCCGGAGCGGCGCGACCAGCAGCCGCCCCAGGGTCCCGCGATCGCGCTCGTCGAGCAGGCTCCGCACGCCGAACTCCACCGTGAAGAACACGAAGAACACGGCCATGCCGATGGCGTAGAACGTCGTTCCCGAGAGCAGCCGGGACTCGGCCGTGTTCCGGTCGAGCTCGGCGGCAGGCGGCGTGGCGTGGGCGCGCTCGGCCAGGGCCGCGGCCCCGTCCGCGGGCGCGCCGGAGACGATCGCGGTCGCCACCGCGAGCTGGACGGCGTCGAGGTCGTTCGCGAACCTCTGGGCGAGCGAGCGCGCGACGAGGCCTCCGACCTCGCTGCTCGGGCTGGCGATCACGCGGATCTCCCCGCCGCGGCCGGCCGAGGCCTCGGCCGTGAAGCCCTCCGGGACGACGAACGCGGCGTCCACGTCTCCGTCCTCCGCCAGGCGCTCGGCGTCGGCCGGCGAGGCCGCATCCTTGATCCGGACGAAGTCGAGCGAGCGGACGGTCCGGTCGAAGGTCGCGGCGAGCTCCCCGCCGTCCCGGTCGACGACGGCGAACGTGACGGAGAACCGCTCTTCGTCGTCCACGTTCGACAGCGTCAGGCTGAAGATCCCGGCCAGGCCGAACGGCACGAGGAACCCGATGATGAACGCGGAGCGGTCGCGGATCCGTAGGCGGAGGTCCTTGGCCGCGATCGCGAGCGCCCGCCGCATGGGATCAGTCGCGCAGGGCCTTGCCGGTCAGATGCAGGAAGACGGCCTCCAGATTCGGCTCGGTCACCTCGACCGTGGTGACGTCGGCCCCGGCATCCGAGACCGTGGTGAGGATGAGGGGCAGGGCCGTGCGGGCGGCGCGCACGACCAGGTCCAGGCCCCCGTCCCGGCGGCTGGCGTCGACCACCGCGTCGAGCTCGCGGACGGCCGCCTCCGCCCCGGCCAGATCGCCGCCCGCCAGCAGCGCAACGCGGTCCTGCTCCCCGACCATGGCCACGAGCTCCCGGCGCGTCCCCTCGGCCATCAAGCGGCCCTCGTCGATCACCCCGACGCGATCGCACAGGCGCTCCGCCTCCTCCATGTAGTGCGTGGTGTAGAGCACGGCCATCCCCTGGTCCCGGAATCGCTCGACGCCGGACAGGATGGCGTTGCGGCTCTGCGGGTCGACGCCGACCGTCGGCTCGTCGAGCACGAGCAGCTTGGGCCGGTTGAGCAGGCCGAGCCCGATGTTCAGGCGGCGCTTCATCCCGCCCGAGTACTCGCTCGTCCGGTCTCCGGCCCGATCGGTGAGGTCGATGATCTCCAGGATCTCGGTCACCCGGCCGTCGAGCTCGCGCCCCGACAACGCGTACATCCGGCCGAAGAACCGCAGGTTCTCCCGGCCGGTGAGGTCGGGGTAGATCGCCAGCTCCTGCGGCACGTACCCGATCGCCTCGCGGGCGTCGGTCGAGCGGGTGTCGATCCGGCGGCCGTCGACGACGACGTCGCCGGCGTCGCGCTCGAGGAGACCGCACACCATCGAGATGGTCGTCGTCTTCCCGGCACCGTTCGGTCCCAGCAGGCCGTACGTCTCGCCGACGGCGATGTGGAACCCGACGTCGTTCACGGCGACCCGATCGCCGAACGCCTTGCGGAGCCCGGTCGCCTCCAGGACGTGATCGCGCTCGCTCACGGCGCTCCCATGCTACGGACGAAGGAACGACCGTGGGAAGGCCAGGGCCTTCCACGGCTTGCGCCCGCCGGCCAGGATCCGGCCCGTCACGACGGCGCGCCACGTCGGCATCCGCCCGTAGGACATGAGCACGAACGCCACGGGCTCGGCCCGGATCGTGCAGTCGGCGGGGCCGTCCTCGGGCTCCACCCACGCGCGGGCGTCCTCGATCCGCACCCGGACCCTCGGCCCCCCGCGGACGCGGAGACGGTAGATCGCCCTCCGTCCCGCGGTGGTCCGCGGATCGACGTAGTGCGGCGCGAACACCAACGACGCCTTCGCGATCGTTCGCGCGTCCTCGACCGGGATCGGCCATGGCCGGCTCACCGACCGAGCCAGGTCGAACCCGTGGATCAGCACCTCGGCCAGCGCGACCCCGGTCCCGGTGGCCACGTCGAGGGTGAGCCCCGAGTGCCAGGGGAAGGGATCGTTCGCCACCCGTCCCCGCGTGGTCGCGACGAACGCGGACACGCTGGCCGAGATCAGCTCGACGTGCGTCTCGAACGGGATCCCGCGCAGCTCCTCGATCTGGCGCTGGTTGTTCGCCGCGATGTCCGAGATCCTGCCCTCGGGCACCGCCGTTCCCGCGAGGTACCCGGCGAACAGCTCGGTGCGCGCGCCGAGATGCGCCGCCAGCTCGCCGATCGACCACGTGAGCCCCGAGACGGGCTCCGACGGATCGGGGACCTCGCGCAGGAGGTCGACGAGCCGTCGCCCCGCGTTCGCCAGGGCCTCGGCCGCAGGGGCGAGATCGATCCGGAGCTCCTCCAGCTCGCCGATCATCGCGCGTGCCACGCCTGCAGGAGCTCCGCCTCCCGGTCTGGGGGGAGGCCGACGCGCCCGTGGTCGAGCGGCTCGTCGGCGCGGGTCCGGTCCCAGTCCCAGCAGTCCGCGAAGCTCTCCTGCACCGGGCGGGACTCGAGCCCGGCGGCGAGCGCCCGCGAGGCGTCGAACCGCGTCAGCCCGAACTCCTGCGGCGGCGCCCACCACGGGAGCGCCTCCCACTCGGCGAGCCCGTTCGCCAGCATGAAGTCCTGGGACACCCACGTGAGGCGGGCGTCGGTCCCGCCCACGGCCCGGGCCGCCGCCTCGAGCAGGTCGCCGTAGGCATGCGGCTCGGGCGGCGCGCAGAGGTTGAAGACGCCTCCGGCCCCCCGGGCGGCCATGGCGAGCGCGAACCGCCCGAGGTCGCGCGCGTCGATCAGCTGCACCGGGAAGTCGGTCCGCTCGGGCGCCAGGACCTCGCCGCCCCGTTGGAGGCGCCGGAGCCAGTACGGCATGCGACCCATGCTGTCGTAGGGCCCGCAGATGAACCCGGGACGCAGGATCAGGGCGCGGTCCCCGAACGCCCGCTGCACCTCGCGTTCGGACAGCACCTTCAGGGCCCCGTAGGTCTCCCCCGTGACCTCCTCGGTCGTGGGGTCCGGGGTCGTGGCGAGCGCCCCGTCCTCGTCCTGCCCGAGGGTCGCCTCGTCGGCGTAGACGGACAGGCTCGAGACGAACGTGTAGTGGCCGGCGTGGTCGAGCAGCGCCTCGGCCGACATCCGGGCCAGGCGGGGCAGGTAGCAGGAGGGATCGAACACGGCGTCCCAGGACCGGCCGCTCAGCGCGGTCAGGTCGCGGCCCCGGTCGCCTCGGAGCGTCTCGAGGTCCGAGAACAGCTCGGGGTGCGTGGTACCCCGGTTGAAGAGCGTCACCTCGTGACCGCCGGCCAGGGCCTCCTCCACGAACGACCGCCCCACGAATCGGGTGCCTCCGAGCACCAGGATGCGCATCGTCGGACACCCTACCCCGCGGGGGCGCACCGCTCCTCTCGGGCCATTTCCCCTGTTCGGAGCCCATTCCGGCCTAGGACGAAGGACCGTTCAGGGGAAGCAGGAATGGTCAGATCGGAGGGTTGCGCCTCCATGAACCTCTGCGATACTGGGCAACCTGGCAGGCGTTTCGGGGGCCGAACGGCCCTCCGGGGGAGGAAGGGGCGATCTCGGTTCAGGGTGGCTGACGGGAAGTCGAGCCTCGGTGCCGAGCTCGGGTTCCAGGCGATGCTGGACGCAGCGCCGGACGCGATGGTCGGCGTCTCCAGCGATGGGCGCATCCTGATGGCCAACGTCCAGACGGAGGTCTTGTTCGGCCATCGGCGCGAGGAGCTGATCGGCCGGCAGGTCGAGATCCTCGTTCCGGAGCGGTTCCAGGAGCTCCACCCGAAGCACCGCGCAGCGTTCTTCGAGGAGCCGAAGACCCGGCCCATGGGGATGCACCTCGACCTGGCCGGCCGGCGAGCCGACGGGACCGAGTTCCCGGCGGAGGTGAGCTTGAGCACCATCGAAACGGAGGAGGAGGGCCTCATCGCCATCGCAGCGATCCGCGACATGACCGAGCGCCGCCGGGCGGGGGCGATGTTCCAGCAGATGCTCGACGCCGCACCCGACGCGATGATCGGCGTGGACCCGGCCGGCGTGATCGTGATGACCAACGCCCAGACCGAGAGCGTGTTCGGCTACACCCGCGGCCAGCTGATCGGGCAGCGGCTGGAGATCCTCATCCCCGACCGCGCCAAGGACGCGCACCGGGGCCATCGCGCCGGCTTCTTCCACGCGCCGAGGATCCGCCCCATGGGCGTCGACCTCAACCTGTCCGGACGCCGGTCCGACGGCACCGAGTTCCCCGCCGAGATCAGCCTGTCCTGGCTCGAGACCGAGGACGGCGTCGTCGCCCTGGGGGCCATCCGGGACATCACGGAGCGCCGCAGGACCGAGGAGGCCGCCCACCGGGCTCGCGAAGAGGCTGACCGGGCCGCGGCCGACCTGCAGGTCGCCTACCACGAGCTCCAGGCGTTCAGCTACGCGGTCGCGCACGACCTCCGCGCGCCGCTTCGCGCGATCGATGGATTCAGCGAGGCGCTCGTCCAGGACCACGCGCCGACCCTGGACCACGACGCGCAGACCTACCTCGACCGGATCCGACGCAACGTCCACCGCATGGGCACGATGATCGACGCGCTGCTCGAGCTCTCCCGCCTGGTGCGCTCGACCCTGGACGCGACGGAGGTCGACCTCAGCGCGATCGTGGAGGAGGTGCTCGGCACGCTCCGCGAGGCCGATCCCGGCCGAACGGTCGCCGCGATCGTGCCGCCCCGCATCGTCGTGCGCGGCGACCGAGGGCTCCTGCCGATCCTGATCGCGAACCTGCTCTCGAACGCGTGGAAGTTCACCGCCCCGCATCCGCAGGCCCGGATCGAGTTCGGCGTCCGGGGCGACGGTGACGAGCGCGTGTTCTTCCTCCACGACGACGGCGTGGGATTCGATCCGCGCTACGCCGAGAAGCTGTTCACGCCGTTCCAACGCCTGCACTCGGACGATTTCGGCGGTTCGGGGATCGGGCTGGCAACGGCGGAGCGGATCGTGCGCAGGCACGGCGGCCGCATCTGGGCCGACGGCGCCGTCGACGCCGGCGCCACGTTCTCGTTCACCCTCGGAGATATGGGATCGTGACGGCGGGCGGGATCCTCCTCGTCGAGGACAACCCGGACGACGTCGACCTGACGCTCCGGGCCTTCCGGCGCAACGGACTCCAGATGGAGATCCTCGTCGCGCGCGACGGGATCGAGGCCGAGGACGTCCTGTTCGCCGAGGACGAGGGTGTCGCTCCCTCGCTGATCCTGCTGGATCTCAAGCTGCCCAAGCTCAACGGCCTCGAGGTCCTCCGGGCGATCCGCGAGCACCGTCGGACCGCGACGACCCCCGTGGTCGTGCTCACGTCCTCGATCGAGGAGGAGGACGTCGTCGCCGCGTATCGACTCGGCGCGAACAGCTACATCCGCAAGCCGGTCGACTTCCATGCGTTCCTGGACGTCGTCCACCAGCTCGGCATGTACTGGCTGATCCTGAACGAGCCCGCACCGGGACGGCCGGCGTGACCGGCCGCGAGCTCCGGGTCCTGTTCGTGGAGGATCTTGCGGAAGACATGGAGCTCCTCCTGCGCGAGCTGCGGCGGGGCGGATTCGAGCCCGACCACCGGCGGGTGGAGACGGCCGAGGACCTGCGGATCGCTCTCGGGGAGCCGTGGGACGTCGCGATCTGCGACTGGGTCCTGCCCTCGTTCTCGGCCCCCGACGCCATCGCCGTGCTCGAGGAGGCGGAGTTCGACGGCTCGATCCTCGTCGTGTCGGGGTCGATGGGTGAGGAGCACGTCGTCGACGCGATGCGCGCCGGCGCGCACGACTACGTCGTGAAGGACAACCTGCACCGGCTGGTGCCGGCCATCGTCCGGGAGCTGCGGGAGGCGGAGGACAGGCGGGCCATCCGTCGCGCCGACCGGCAGCTCCGGCTCCAGGCTCTCATCGTCGAGAACATCCACGACGCCGTGGTGGTGGCCGACACCGACGGCAAGATCTTGGATCTCAACCCGGCCGCCGAGGAGTTGACGGGCCTGGCCCGGGACGACGCGAACGGTCGGCCCGCCGACATCCTGGCCGGACCCGAGTCGGCCGAGGGCCTGCGCGCCAGGATCGATGCGGGGCTCGAGAAGGAGGGACGGTGGTCGGGCGTCGTCCGCACCGCCTACCCGGACGGGAGCGATCGCTACATCGACCTGTCGGTCGTGCCGCTCCCGCACGACGGAGGCGGCATGCTCGGCTCGGTCGGCGTCAGCCGGGACATCACCGAGCGGATCCTGACGGAGCAGCGGCTGCGCGAGACGATCGACGAGCTCCAGCGGACCGATCTCCAGCGCCGTCAGCTCCTGTCGCGCCTCGTCGCGGCGCAGGAGGAGGAGCGGCAGCGGATCGCCGGGGAGATCCACGACGACCCCGTGCAGCAGCTGTACGCGGCCACGCTGCGGCTCGGCATGCTCGAGGACCGGATGTCCGACCCCGAGGATCGCGAGGCGTTCGAGCACGTCCAGGACCTCGTGGGCGGGACGATCGGCCGGCTGCGGCGGATGCTGTTCGAGCTGCAGCCCCGTTCCCTCGAGACGGATGGGCTCGGCCATGCCCTGAACGAGTACGTCGAGTACGCCAACCAGGAGAACCACGCCAAGTACGTGCTCGAGGACCATCTCACCACGCCGCTCTCGCACGACATCCGGGCGACCGCGTACCGCGTGGTCCTCGAGGCGATCTCGAACGTCCGCAAGCACGCGGCCGCAACCCGGGCGGTCGTCACGATCGCCGACCAGGAGGATGGCCTGCTCATCATCGTCTCCGACGACGGACGAGGCTTCCTCATGGACGACCGGGTCGACCAGCATCAACCGGGCCACCTGGGCCTGCCGGCGATGCGCGAGCGTGTCGAGCTCGCCGGAGGCCACCTGAACCTCGCGAGCGCGCCGGGCGAGGGCACCACGCTCGAGGTCTGGCTCCCCGCCTCCTAGCGCGATCGGCGCGAACCCGACGATCCGATGGTCGTCGCCCGCTCCGCGGGCCCAAGATGGGGCGTGCCCGATCCCACGCCCTCCACGCCGTCGCCTCCCCTGTGGCTCGACCGGCCTCGCCGGTCGGTCGTCATCGCCTTCGCCGTGCACGCCTCGGTGGCGGGCTCGCTGGGGCCGCGGCTACCGGCGATCAAGGCGCAGACCCACGTGTCCGACGCCGGCCTGGGCAGCGCGCTGGTCGCCTTCGCCGCCGGGCTGTTCATCGGTACCCGGCTCGCGGCGTGGCCGATCCGGCGGTTCGGGAGCCGCACCGTCCTGCGGGTCGTCGTGCCGCTGTTCTGCGCCTCGCTCCTCGGTCCGGCCTCTGCCGGAGGCCTGCCCAGCCTGGTGGCGGCGCTGCTGGTCATGGGGGTGGGCTCGGGCTTCCTGGACGTGGCGATGAACGCGAACGCCGTGGTGGTGGAGCGCCGGGCCGGCCGGCCGATCATGTCGGGCATCCACGGGGTCTGGAGCTCGGGACTGCTCGCGACCTCGGGCGTCGCGGCCCTGGCGGCGGCGCTCGACGCGTCCCCCAGGGTGCACTTCGCCGTCGTGGGCGCCGTCGTCGCGGCGGCGAGCGCGCTCCCCCTGCGCGGGCTCCTCGGTCCCGAGGCCGAGGAGCGCCCCGGCGACGCCGTGGCGGCGCCGGGGCGGGGCGGACCGGCGTTGGCATGGTCGGCCGTCCTGCCGCTCGGCCTCATCGGGTTCTGCTCGTTCCTCGGCGAGGGGGCCACCCACGACTGGAGCGCGGTGTACCTGCGCGATTCCCTCGACGCATCGCCGGCGGTGGCGGCGATCGGCGTCTTCGGGTTCGCGCTCGGCATGACCGTGTCGCGGTTCGTCGCCGATCGCCTGGTCGTGCGGTTCGGACCCGTCGCCGTGGTCCGGACCGGAGGGCTCGTCGCCGGAGCGGGGCTCGCCCTGGGACTGCTCGTCGCCGAACCGGTCGCCGCGATCGCCGGCTTCACCGTGCTCGGGGCGGCCCTCGCGCCGGTGGTGCCCACGGTCTTCAGCGCCGCGGGCAACGTCCGGGGCGGGGCGGCGGCCCTCGGCTGGGTCGTGACGATCTGCTACGTCGGCGGGATCCTCGGGCCGGCGCTGATCGGCTACGCGTCCCGCCTCACCAGCCTGCGGGTCGCCCTCGTCATCCCCGCCGCGCTCTCCGTCGTCATCGCCGCGCTGGCCGGCGGGGCCTCGGTGGCGGGCGAGGCGACGACCGTGGGGGGTGTCGCCGCCCCGCCCGCCGAGGGGCCCTGGTAGCAGAGGCCCGCGCGCGACGGCCGCGGTCCGGATCGTGATCCTCTCGACCAGCGAGCTCGACGAGTTCAGGCCTGGTCCGCCCGGGCTGGATCGAGCAGCGCGCCCACGGTGGTGAGAGCATTCCAGCCGTGGTCAAGCGGATGCGGCGATTCGCGCTCGTGGCGCTCATGATCCTGGCGGCGATCATCGCGCCCGTCGCCCTCCCCATCAGGATGATCGTGGTCCATCTCCGCCGCGAGACGAGCAGGACCGAGTTCGTCGTTCGCGAGGAGCGGCGGACCGACCTCGAGCTGCCGCAGACGGTCTGAGCCGCTCCTCGCGAACGCCCGTGTCCGGTTGGGCTACGGCGCGTCGATGCCCGTCTGCTGTGAGCCCGGAACGATCGTTACCGCGCTCCGCGTGATCACGACGTCCACCGAAGCCGCGTTGTTCGAGTCGTTCAGCTCGAGCAGGCGACCGCCCGGGCGCTCCGGGGTGTTGGGATCGGCCACCGTGAGGAGACGGTAGGTGCCGTCGGCGATCATCGTGATGTCGATGAACTGGTCGGGCAACGACGACGAGTACGTGTCGCCCATCCCGACCTTCACACCCTGGCGCGCGCTCTGGCCGCAGCTGTGGGACAGGCCCATGCCGAAGTTCGGGAGCGTCGAGTTGATCGTGTCAGTGTCGATCATGCAGAAGCTGACCTTCTGGGTCGTGGCGACCACTTGGCCGGTGGATCCGTCCGGGTTGATCGAGCGGAGCTCGTACCGGGCGAAGTCCTCCATGTGCCAGTGGTTGTGAGCAGGATGGAAGACGAACGTGCCGATGAGCGTCGTCGACACGAGCGTCATCCGGATGCCGCCCTTCGCCGTCCCCGGGGTGCGCGTGTAGACCTCCTGGAACGCGTTCGTCAGGCCGGTGGTCGAGTCGTTCTCGGGCCGCAGCTCGAGCGGACCGTCGCCGATGTTGCCGATCGTGTTGGAGAAGAACAGGCGTCGGGTGGACGTGCCCTTGCTCCGCTGGAGGTGGACGCTCGAGGGCGGCCGCGTGATGAGATCCGGGTAGTACGGATCGCCCGGCTGTACGGCCGAGGCCGGCATCTGCAGGGCCAGCGCCACCAGACACGCGGCGGCGAGCAGCAACTTGACGCGATTCAGCATCGAGGTCCCTTCTCTTGCTGTCGGCCGCGACCGATCGGACGAGCTCCCGGTTCGCGGCCGTCTCCCCCACCGGGCCTCGTGCGCCGCGAACGCTACCGCATCGCCCTCTCCGGTGGAACCATCCCGGGCGGCCGGTGGGGATTCCCCCAACGGTCCCGATCGCTACGCCGCGGGCTGGGGGCCCGGCTCGGGGGCGTCGTCGCCCACGCTGATCCTCTTGATCACGCCGACGATCCCGCCGTGGTTCGCCAGCCACGTGAACAGCGCCGGCACGACCGCCACGGTGCCGGCGACGACCTTCAGCCACACCCCGGTCACCGGGACGCCGAACGCCTCCAGGATCGAGACCACGACCAACGCGCCGCCGCCGAGGGCCCCGGCACCGGTCTCCGCCGGCCTCCGCTTGACGATCTCCCCTGCCTTCATCTCGGATCCCTCCCCTCGTCCGCGAGGTCCATCGAGCGAGCGTGCTCGTCCCGCGACGCCGCGGCGAGGGCGCTCGTCACCTCCGGGCGGTGACGGCGGTCACCCCGCGCCGCACGGCGCGCATGAGCCGGGGCACTTGCCATAGGGTCGTCGTGAACCCGGGACGGCCCGGGGCGGCTCGGGAGCGTCGCTCGCGATGGACGGCGCTCCGGAAGGGAGGGGGTCGTGCGGAGGATCGCGGTATCCGCGTCGCTGGTGGGGTTGATGGTCCTGCTCGGCGTTCCCGCCGTGCAGGCCGGCGCCGACGCCGGCAGGACGCGGACCTACGTCGTGAAGTACGAGGCCGGAGCGAGCCTGGTCCGGGCCCGGGCCGCCGTTCGTGCGGCGGGCGGGACGATCGTCCGCGAGAACGCGAGGGTCGGCGTGGCCACCGTCCGGTCGAGCAACACCCGCTTCATCCTCGACGCGGCGGCGCAGCCGGCGCTCGTCGGCGCCGCAAGGAACGTCCCCATCGGGAACGCCGGGCCCGGCAGCGTTCGGCCGGCGTGGGATCGGCTCGAGCGCGGCGGCCCCGTCGGCGACCGCAGGCCCACGCACGCCGACGTGGCATCGAGCGAGCCGCTCTCCTCGCTCCAGTGGGACATGGCGATGATCGGTGCTACGGATGCCGGGTCGTACGCCGTGCAGCAGGGCGACCCCCGCGTCCTCGTCGCCTCGATGGACACCGGGGTCGACGCCACCCACCCGGACATCGCGCCGAACTTCGACGCGTCGCTCTCCCGCAACTTCACCACCGACATCCCCTTGATCGACGGACCCTGCGAGGACGAGCCCGACGCGTCCTGCAGCGACCCGGCCGACGTCGACGAGAACGGCCACGGCACGCACACGTCGGGCACGATGGCGGCCGCCCTGAACGGCGCCGGCATCTCGGGCGTCGCGCCCGGCGTGACCCTGATCAACGTCCGGGTCGGCCAGGACTCGGGCTACTTCTTCCTCCAGCCCTTCGTCGACGGGCTCACGTACGCGGCGGACATCGGCGTCGACGTGGTGAACATGAGCTTCTTCATCGACCCCTGGTGGATGAACTGCCCGAGCAACCCGGCGGACTCCCCCGAGGAGCAGGTGGAGCAGCAGACCATCATCGCCTCGGTCACCGCGACGCTGAACTACGCGCACAAGCACTCGGTCACGGTGGTGGCCTCCGCGGGGAACGAGGTGACCGATCTCGGAGCGCCGACGACCGACACGATCAGCCCGGACTACCCGCCCGGGGTGGAGCGGACCCGGACGGTCGACAACTCGTGCGTGGTCCTGCCTTCGGAGGGCCGGAACGTCGTCACCACGTCGGCGGTCGGCCCAAGCGGTCGCAAGTCCTACTACTCCAACTGGGGCCTGCCCGAGATCGACGTCGCGGCTCCCGGCGGCGACCGCCTCGAGTTCTTCGGCACGCCTCAGTTCAACGCCCCGGAGAATCGGGTGCTGTCGAGCTACCCGCTCACCGTGGCTGCGGGCGGCGGCCTGGTCGACCCGTCGACGTGCACGTCGCTGAACCCGCTGATCGTGACGGACACGTCGAGCGGCCAGTGCGCCGTATACGCCTGGCTGCAGGGAACGTCGATGGCGTCGCCGCACGCCGCGGGGGTGGCCGCGCTGATCGTCAGCCAGTTCGGCGCGGTGGGGGCCGGCGGCGGACTCACCATGCAGCCGAGCAGGGTACAAGCTCGGCTCCAGTCCACCGCGACCGACCACGCCTGCCCCAACCCGAGGCTGTTCGTGTACCCCAGCTCGCCGGGCACCTTCGACGCGTACTGCGACGGAGGCAAGTCGGTGAACGGCTTCTACGGCAACGGCATCGTGAACGCGTTCGCCGCGGTGAGCTGAGGAGGTTCGTCGCGAGGAGGGGCCGCTCCGATCCGGGGCGGCCCCTCCCGCCGTCGCGACGTTGGTAGCGTGGCCCCGATGGCCACGCGGGTGCCTGCTCGTTCGCGACGGGTCGCGCTCGCGGCCGCGGCGCTCATCGTCCTGGCGGCGTGCACCTCGGGATCGCCGAGCCCGGCGCCCACCGCCTCCCACGCGCCGTCATCGGGCGGATCACCCACCGGCTCCACCGCCGAGGCGTCGCCGGCGGCGGCGACCTCCGTCGCGGTCGAGGCCCCCGCCGACGGCTCGCTCCGGGTTCGAGGAACGTACCCCCGCGTCCACTCGAGATGCGTCGACCACGAACGCCGCGTGCTCGAGGCCCGGTACCCCGGCGCCCTGTCCGTGGAGCGCGCGGACGACGGCACGCTCTCGATCACGGTGACCCTCCCGTTCGAACGCTACCTGGAGGGCATCGCCGAGGTCCCGCCGTCGTGGCCGCGCGCCGCGCTCGAGGCCCAGGCGGTGGCGGCCCGGAGCTACGCCCTGGCCTCGACCGGCTGGAGCGGTGAGGAGGGCGAGACGCTCCCCACGCCGATCTGCGCCACGACCTCCTGCCAGGTGTACCGGGGCATGCCCGTCCACGCCGACCCGGTCCTGCACCGGTGGTACGGCGCGGTGCGGCGGACGGCGGGCAGGATCCTGGTCTCGGCGAGCCGGCCCGCCGACACGGTGTACTTCTCGACGTCCAACGGCCACACGTACGGCAACGAGGACGTCTTCGGCAGCGCGCCGCTCCCCTATCTCCGACCCGTGGTCGAGCGCGACGACGGGGCATCGCCGCTGTCGCGCTGGAGCGTGCGGCTGCCCTACGCCGATCTCGCCACGTTCCTGCACGCGGCAGGCGACTGGCCGGGGTCCCGCGCCGTGTCGAGCGTGGCGCTCGAGGGCTCGACCGTGGTCGTCTCGGGGGCCGGCGTGACCCGGCGGCTCGACCAGAGCGAGTTCCGCGAAGCGGTGAACGCATGGGCCCCGTGCCTCGCGCCGGACCGGTTCCCGCCGTCTCCCCTGCCGGTGACCGTCCCCTCGCGGTGGATGACCATCTCCTCGAGCGCGGACGCCGCGACCGTGACCGGTCGAGGCTGGGGCCACGGCGTGGGGATGGTGCAATGGGGCGCCTACGGCAAGGCGGTCCGCGGCTGGTCGGCGTCGGACATCCTGGCCTACTACTACGGAGGGCTCCGGCCCCGGCGCTACCCCGAGCCCGGTCTGATCCACGTGCAGGTCGCCACCGGGCTGACGTCGCTGCGCCTCGTCCCCTCGGGGCCGGGCGCGACGCTCGACGGCGAACCCCTCGCCCCCGGGACCGTCTCGATCGCGGGCGGTGACGAGCTCACCGTGGCCATCAGCTCGCGCTGAACCAGGGCGACCCGGTCGGGTGCTCCGAGAAGCCGGCCAGCGTCCGCATTCATGGTCTTCTCATGACCGGCCGGGCACGCTGGCGTCCCCGACACGAGAGGGAGTGATCGGCATGGACCGGAAGACCAAGTGGATCGGCGGTGGGGCGATCGCGCTCGCGGTCGTCGGTGCAGGAACGGGCATCGCCATCGCCACGGGTGGGGATGACGACGCTCCGCTCACCGGGTCGGCGCTGGAGCGAGTGACCGCGGCCGCGCTCGCCGAGACCGGCGGCGGAACGGTCACCGAGACCGAGGTCGGCGACGGCGGCGCGGCCTACAGCGTCGAGGTCCGACTCGACGACGGGAGCCGGGTCGAGGTGAGCCTCGACGCACGGTTCAACGTGATCGGTCGGACCGCTGACGACGACGGCACCACCGAGGACTCCGGCGCGGGCGAGGACTGATCCCTCCCTCGGACCCTCTGGCACTCGGCTCATCTTCCTCTCATCGCTCGCGCCGCATCGTGTGACCGCGATCGCACCCCAACGTCGACAGAAGGAGGTCGTGTGGTGAAACGGACCCTCGCAGGGCTCGGCGCCGCGATCATGCTCGCGCTGGGAGGAATGCCGGCCGGGCTCGCCTCTGCCGGCACGTGCCCCATCCCGCTCCCGCAGGGGGGCGACCCGGTGACGCTGGACCCCGCGGACTTCGTGGCGGTGATCGACAACCCGTTCCTGCCGTGGCCGGTGGGCGCGAGGTGGATCTACCGGGAGAGCGATCCCGAGGGTAACGCGCAGAAGGTGAAGGTCACCGTCACGTCGCACGCGAAGGAGATCCTCGGCATCCGGGCCACGGTCGTGCACGACGTCGTGTCCGATCGCGGCGAGCTCGTCGAGAACACGTTCGACTGGTACGCGCAGGACCGGTGCGGCAACGTCTGGTACCTCGGCGAGAGGACCAGGGAGTACGAGCACGGCGTCGTGGTCAGCACGGCGGGCTCGTGGGAGGCCGGGGTCGACGGCGCCCAGCCGGGGGTCGTCATGGCGGCCGATCCTCAGGTGGGCGACGCCTACCGGCAGGAGTTCCTGGCCGGCGAGGCCGAGGACGAGGCCGCGACCCTGAGCCTGGCCGAGCAGGCCGAGGTCCTGGCCGGGCACTTCGACCACCTGATCCTGAGCAAGGAGTTCACACAGGTCGAGCCGGACGTGCTCGAGTACAAGCTCTACGCGAGCGGCGTCGGCGTCGTGCTCGCGCTCGGCGTGTCCGGCGGCTCGGACCGCGAGGAGCTCGTCAGCTCCTCGCTGGGCTGACGAACGCGCGGGCCTCCTCCACGAGGGAGCGCCAGCGTCGGGCGGCGGTCGGCGAGACCGCCGCCCACTCCTTCATGGGGTGGCCCTTGCCGGCGTCGAACCGCGTCGCCAGGCGGGAGGTCACGAGCTCGTCGACGCGGCCCTTCGGCAGCTTCACGACCAGCTCTCCACGCACCAGCATGGCGTAGATCTTGCCGCCCATCCGAACGCCCTCGGATCTGCCGAAGCCGGTCCCGCCGGTCACCCGGGGCCGCGCGAGCTCGGCTCGGGCGATGGGCTCCCAGATCTGTTCCGGTGTTCTCGCCATGTCGAGCCGTCCTCCTCGGGGACGCGAATGGTAGCGGCCGGGTGCGACACATGCGGCCGACGACGTTTCGAGAGTGTGACGAGCGGCACCTTCGCGAAGCTCACGCCGCCCTTGAACGCCGGCCGACGGTCGGCACATGATGACGCGCTCGGCCGGGGGAAGGGAGGGACGCAGATGGATCCGCTCACGCTCATCGTCACGGCGCTCGCGACCGGTGCCAGCGCTGCCCTCAAGGAGTCGGCGGGGGACGCGGTCAAGAGCGCGTACGCCAAGCTCAAGGGGCTGCTGCAGCGCAAGCTCGGCGGGCGCCCGCTGGGCGAGGCCGTGCTCGCCGGCAACGAGGAGGACCCCGAGGTCTGGAAGGAACCCCTGAAGAAGGAGCTGCAGCAGGCGGAGGCCGATCGCGACGACGAGATCCTCCAGGTGGCCAAGGCGCTCGCCGATCTCGTGGCCCCCGAGGCGAGCCGTGCCTACACGATGAACATCACCAACGCCGGGCCGGTGGCCAAGCAGATCAACATCCAGCACGCCGAGCGCGTGGGGTTCGACGACGACGGGCCCGCCGGCTGACCGGACGAGTCGATGGATCCGCAGACGATCGCCAACCACGAGCCCATCGAGCGACAGATCAACGTCGGACAGGCGGACGCCGTCGCCGGGGCGGACAACGTCCTGCACGCCGATCGCGTCGAGGGTGTCGCCGAGGTTCGGCACGCGGACGAGGTCCACCTCGTCACGCAGACCGGCGTCGTCCCGATCGCGCCGTTCCGTCTCTCGCACCAGATCGTGGGGCGGGAGGACGAGCTCGCCGAGCTTCGCGCGCGGTTGTCCCGTCGCGAGGACGTCGCGCTCCACGGTCTGCCCGGCGTGGGGAAGACCGCTCTGGCGATCACGCTGGCCAACGACCCGGACGTGCTCGCGCGCTTTCCCGACGGCGTCCTGTGGGCCGGCCTCGGGCTGCACCCCGACGTCCAGGCGCTCCTCGGCCGGTGGGCCAGAGAGCTCGGGATGACCCCCGTCGAGATCGCCCGGTGCGCGGACCCCGAGAGCCTCTCGGAGGCGATCGCGGAGCGGATCAGCCTGCGCCGGATGCTGCTCGTGGTCGACGACGCCTGGGATGAGCGAGCGATGCTCTTCCGGGTGGGCGGACCGAACTGCGCGCACGTGCTGACGACCCGCTCCCCGCTGCTCGCCGTGGCGTTCGACGAGGACGGCGAGACCGCGGTGCGGGAGCTGGACGAGGGAGACGGGCTCGCGCTGCTCTCGGCGCTCGCCCCCGAGGCCGTGGCCGAGGCGCCGGACGAGGCTCGCGAGCTGGTGCGGGCGGTGGGGAGCCTCCCGCTGGCGTTGAACCTCCTCGGGTACCGCCTGAAGCGCGCGGGGTTCGAGGGCAAGGTCGGCGAGGCGCTGGCCCTGTTCCACACGGCCGAGGATCGGCTGCTGCAGGACATGCCGATCCGGCCGCGGGAGCGACACCCCGACCTGCCGCACGAGGCGACCATCTCGCTGCTCGCGGTGATCGGCATCAGCGACGAGGCCCTCGACGACATCGCGCGCCACGCGCTGCGGAGCCTCTCCGTCTTCCCGCCCAAGACCAACACGTTCTCGGAGGAGGCGGCCCTCGCGGTCTCCGCCGATCCCCCGGAGAGTCTCAGCCGGCTCGCGCTCGGGTGGCTGGTCGAGCGGATCGGGGGCCGCTACGCGCTGCACCAGACGGTCGGGGACTACGCGGCGGCGCAGCTCGACGACCGCGCCCCCTTCGACCGCATGGCGGAGTTCTTCCTCCGGCACGTCGAGCTGCACGAGGACGACTACCTGACCGAGCGATCGGCCGAGTGGTTGACCTGGCTCGAGACCGAGTACGACAACCTCCGCGCGATCCTGCGTTGGGGCAAGGAGGGACGGCCCGAGTGGGCGCTCCGTCTGGCCGGGGCCCTGTGGCGGTTCTGGGAGATCCGGGGGTACTTCTCCGAGGGACGCCGCGAGCTGGCGGAGCTGATCGCGCTCCCAGGCGCCCAGGACCGAACCGCGATCCGGGCCAAGGTCGTGGGTGCCGCCGGCAACCTGGCGTACCGGCAGGGCGACGTCGCGGCGGCGACGCCGCTGTTCGACGAGTCCCTTTCCATCCTGCGGGTCCTCGGCGACGAGGCGGGCACGGCGGACGCGCTCAACGATCTGGGCAACACGTTCAACGCGCAGGGCCGGTACGAGGAGGCGCGCCCGCTCTACGTCGAGAGCCTGGACATCCACGAGCGCCTCGGCAACAAGCGGGGCATGGCGGTGGCGATCAACAACCTCGGCTACATGGCGTACCGGCAGGGCGAGTACGCCCTCGCCGAGCAGCAGCTCGAACGGTCGCTCGCCCTGTTCCGCGAGGTGGGCGACGTGTGGGACAGCGCGTTCCCGCTCTGCGGCCTGGCCCTGGTGGCGCTCGGGCACGGGGACGCGGCCGGCGCCGGCGAGCGGTGGGGGGAGAGCCTCGCGCTCCGCAAGCAGGTGGGCGACCGCCGGGGCCAGGCGGAGTCGATCGGCGGGTTCGGGCTCGTGGCGTTCTGGAACGGCGACCTCGGCGAGGCGCTGGCCCGCCACCAGGAGAGCCTTCGCATCCGGGAGGAGCTCGCCGATCGCCGCGGGATCGGGTTCTCGCTGACCAACCTCGGCACCGTCGCCTACCGTCTCGGAGACCTGACGAAGGCGAGCTCGTACCTCGAACAGGGCCTCGCGCTCCGGCGGGAGCTGGCCGACCGTCGCGGGACGGCCGACTCCCTGGTCGGTCTCGGCAGGATCGCGGTCACGGCGGGCGACTGGGGCTCCGCGTCTGACCGGTTCCGGGAGAGCCTCCGGCTGCGTCTCGACATGCCCGACCGAGCCGGGATCGCCGAGGCCCTCGAGGGCCTGGGGATGGTTCGGATCGGCTCGGGCGATCAGGCGGCGGGAGTGACGATGCTCGCCGGGGCCGGCGAGCTCCGCACGGCCATCGGCTCGTCGCCCTGGCCCACCGACCGGCGAGACCTCGAACGATCGCTCGCCGTGGCACGCGAGAACCTCGGCGACGATGACCTCGCGGCGGCGGCGTCGAAGGGAACCACGATGAGCCTCGAGGAGATCGTGGCCCTCGCCGATCCGGACGGGTCTCCCGGCTCCGTCAGGGCAGTCGAACCGCCCACCGCAGCGCCACGAACGTCACCGCACCGAGCGCCGTGATGACGGGGATGGCCCGTCCGACCCGGGACGACCCCGTTCGCCGCTCCCACAGGATCACGCCCTCGACCACGAGCATGACGACGAGCGAGTGCGAGGCGGCAAGCGTCGCCGTCATCAACGCCCAGCAGCTGGTGACGCAACTCATGCCCACATCGACACCCAGCCACAGGCACCCGACACCGCTCGAGGGGACCGGGCCGGCCCTGCCGCAGGCGCCGACGGCGGCCCGCTTCCTGGGCGAGCGCTGCCACGCGGCCGCGGCACCGAACGCGACGACCACGGTCGCGGTCGGTCCCGCGACCCGCTCGAGGACGTGGATCGCGCCGACGAGCCCGATCCCCGAGAACACCCAGACCGCAACGTAGCCGCCCGCGTACCAGGCGATGGCCCGGTGCCGGCGTTCCCAGTAGCTGGCGAGCCCGAGATGACGGGCCGTCGGCAGGATCGTGGGGAGCATCATCGCCACGGTCATGAGGATCCACAGGGCGGCCTCGCTGGAAGCGTGAGGAAGGACGGAGACGGGAGCGACCGGGGTCCACCCGTCCCCCATCCCGCCACGACGTCGGAGCGCGGGGCCGGCGACCCACAGCCCGATCCACGCCGCGACCGCCGAGGCGCCCAGCCACCATTCGGGGTGGTACCACCGCACCCACCGGAGCCGAGGCGCCTGTGGCCGCGCGACGGGGAGCGCTCGAGCGATCACTCGTAGTACACGCTGATCCGGCCGATCGACACGTCCCCGGCCGGGTCGCCCTCCGACCACACCGGCGTGAAGGTCACCTCGAGGCGCTCGGGGTCCCACGCCTCCTGCAGACGGAGGCGCTCCACGACGTCCGTGATGTCGAACGTGAAGCTGAGCCCACCCTCGTGCTCCGAACCCGGCACCGAGGCCTCGCGCACCCCGAACATCGGCAGGCTCCCGGCGAGCAGGTCGTCCCGCTCCTCCGGGTCGGCCCCGGGCGGCAGGTTCACGTGGACGAGGTACGTCGGGGCGGACGAACGGGTCCCCGTGACATGCTCGATCGCGAGGTAGATCCGCGGCTCGCGGGCCTCGGCCGCGACCGCCGCGGCCACGGGCCCAACCGGCTCGCGCAGGCCCACCGCGGCGGCGTTCGGCGTCCCGCCGAGCGAGAGAGGGGCCTCCGTCGCTCCGACGAGCTCGGGAGGGGGGCCTTCGTCCATCGTCTCCTCCGGGGTCGCCGGGGCGGCGGCCGCCACTCCGGGCATCGCGGGCGCGGGGGCCACCGGCACGCCCCCGTACCGATACTGCAGCGGCGAGGCGGACGTGTCGAGGACGTCGCCCACCGTCATCGAGGTCGTCCACGCCCCCGACCCCATCTCGAACCCCCGGTCGAGCCACGCGCCCTGGTCGGGGTTGGCCCGTCCGCCTCCGCGCCGGAGCCACGCCTCCCACAGGCGGTCGATGTTCGCGTGGTGGAGCCAGAAGACCGGGTCGAGCGGCGCGGTCTGGAACGCGCCCATCCACCCCCCGAGCAGCCCGTGCACCTCATCGTGCGGATAGAGCTCGGCCTCGCCCTGCGGATGGTCCACGCTCGCCTCGGTACCGTGGAACCAGCCCGTCCTCGGCCCCCCGAAGGCCTTGGCCCCCGGTCGCGCCCGGATCACGAACCTCGTCATGTCGAGCGTCTCGTTCCACTCCCGCCGGTTCCACGGCAGGGGCTGCCCGTTCTTGATCGGTGAGGACCGATGCGTCGTGAACAGCGGGTTGGGGTCGCCGTTCGGGCGTTGCTGGGACAGGAACGCGGGCGGGAGCGCCCGCCGGCCCGGGACGCTGTAGTCCCAGAACGGGAGTGCCCAGTCGCTCGGCCCGCCGAGGCCGGCGACCGCGTCGCGGACGATCTTCTCGAAGTGGTGCAGGTAGATGCGATGCCATGGCAGGAAGAACCAGGTGTGGTGCTGGCACTGGTTCCACTTCGCGCCCGCCGGCCAGCTCGGCTCCGGGTCGGTCGTCCCGTGGATCGCGGCGAGATGTCCCCAGCTCGTGGGGTCGGCGCGGTTCGCGCCGTCCCGGCCCCGGAGCTCGTCGATCGCGTCGGCGAACCAGCGGATCGTCGGATGCCAGGGATCGGCATCGGAAAGCGTCCAGATGTTGCGACGTTCGAAGATCGTGGCGGCCATCGCCCGTCACCTCCGTGGTACGCCTGCGGACCGCTACTGAATGCCCGGCCGCCCGCGGTGTCAACTCGGCGGAAGGCGCCGACAGTCTCGTCTCGTCGACGTCGCGCGCTCGGCGATGGTCCACCCAGGACCCGATCGCCGGCCGAACGGGATCCGTCAGAAGCTGACTTCTGTCACGCCGATGTGCAGATGGTCGTCGTGTCCGCTGATCGGGTGGTTGGGCGCCTCACCCGGACCCCCCAGCTCCTTGATGTATCCGAAGCCATCGAAGAACATCTCGTCGAGCGGCCAGTCGAACCGCGCCGCGGCGTGGAGCAATCTGAAGTACAAGAACGCCAGCGCCTCGGTCTCGTTGCGGAAGTCCTTGCGGAACTTGTCATCGATCGGGTCGACGTCGTTGATGTCGAGGGCCCGGCCCTCGAGGCCACGACGCACCATGTGGGCGACGTCATCCGCTCCGCCGTAGTGCAACGACCCCTTGGCATGGACGTCGTGAACCCCACCGAAGTCGGGGTGCTCGGACGGGGTGAGGCCCTTGTCCTGGAGCCACGACCCCAGATCGACGAGCGACTTGATGTCTTCGAGCTTCATGCGGCCTCACCCACTCATGGACACGGCGACGGCAGGTCGGACCATACGGCATCCTCGGATCCCGGTCGGCCCGAACGCATCACGGCGAGTCGATGATCGGCTGGGGAGACGTTCCCGGCGATGCGACTCGCTCCCTTGCGGCATCCTCGGGGACTGGCTACCGTCCGGACCTCGATGCGTGCGCGCGCCTGGGGACTCGCGTGAAGTCCGGCGTTCGATCCCTCGCGCCGGTTGCGGCCGGTCTCGTCCTCGCCGCGGCGTGCACCGCGGAGCCCGGGATCGAGTTCCCCACGGAGCCGCCGCCGGCGGAGAGCCCGGCGGAGCGCCCGGTGCCGAGCTCGCCCTCGATCGCCGCCGGCGCGTCCGACGCACCCGGTCGGATCGCGGTGCTGGACGATCTCGGGCGCCTCGTCACCTTCGAGCCGGACGGATCTGGCCCGGTCGTCCTCGCCGAAGAGGTACCCGGCGAGGTCCTCGTGCGCCAGCCGACGTGGTCGCCGGACGGGCATCGCATCGCCTGGGTCCGCCTCGAGGTGGGGACGGGCGGCACCGCGGCGGTCGTGACGTCGGCTCCCGACGGGTCGTCGCCCACGGAGACCCGGACCTCGGTGATCCCCTTCTATCTCTCCTGGGATCCGACGTCCTCGCGGATCGCGTACCTCGGCTCGGGCGCCGTCGAGGACATCGAGCTCGGCATCGCGGACGCGTCCGGCGGCCTCGAGCCCGTCACCATCGACGCCGGCGCCCCGCTGTACTTCTCGTGGGACCCATCGGGTGAACAGGTGCTCGAGCACGTGGAGATGAGCCGCATCGACCGCGTCGGGATCGACGGCGCGATCGTCCCCGTCGACGACCGGGCGGGGACCTTCGACGCCCCGGTCTGGACGTCGGACGGCCGGAGCTTCGTCTACGCCTCCGTGCGAGGAGACCGCGAACGGCTCCTCGCCCGCGACGTCGACGCCGATCGGGCCGACGAGCTGGTCCGTTACGACGGCGGGATCACGTTCGTCGTCAACCCGGACGGGAGCCACGTGGCGTTCCAGGTGGTCCACGGCCCGGACGACCAGGGCCCGCTCTCGATCCTCGATCGCGGGACGGGCGAGGTCGACCGAGTGGTCGATGCCTCCGTCTCCGCCTACTTCTGGAGTCGCGACGGCAGCCGGCTCCTGTACCTGCTTCCGGAACGCACGGCGGACGGCATCTGGTTCCGGTGGGGCGTCTGGGACGACGAGTCGTCGTTCACGACCGACCGCTTCGTGCCGACGCTCGTCTTCGCCCGTGACTACCTGCAGTTCTTCGAGCAGTACGCGCAGAGCATGAGCCTGTGGGCACCCGACGGCAGCGCGTTCACGTACGCCGGCTCGAACGAGGCGGGCGAAGCGGGCGTGTGGATCCAGCCCGCGCGCGAAGGGGCCGCGCCGATCCGGGTCACGGACGGCGCGTTCGCCGCGTGGTCGCCGGCCTAGGCGGACGACCGGCCGAGCCGGATCAGCGCCGAGATCTCAGATGACGAGTACCGACAGCGACTGGGGTGCTCCGTCGAAAGGGTGGCTGAGATGCACCAGTAGGCACGTCGGCTTCGGTCCCCGGACCTGACCGCGCGTCGCTCGGCAGCCTTGCGTTTCGATTGCGCCTTGCGTTCCGCTTGCGCTACCATGGGTCTCGAGATGAACGCGCTCGTCACGCTCGACGCCGAGGTCGCCGCCCGCGAGGCGGTCGCCCTCGCCCCGGCCACCGTGCGCGAGCTCGATCGGCTGATCCCCCCCGCCGTGGCCGGCTCCGAGACCGCCGCCCGAGCCTACGCCCGCGCCTGGCGCGATCTCGTCGAGACGCTGCTGCAGGCCATCCGCGCCGAGCGGCCCGATGTCATCGCCGCGACGGAGGATGGCGGCCTCGTGGTGATCGATGAGAACGGCTCGGCGTCTGCCGCCTCGGAGCGGCTCCTGGACTTCCTCGCGCTCCAGGCGCCGTTCTCGCCGTGGGTGGCCCGGTTCGGTCCCGGCCCGGGCGCCGCCGTCTTCCTCCTCAACGAGCTCCGCGCCGCGGTCACCGGGCTCGACCCGCTCCCGGTGAACGGCTCGGCTCTCCCCCACTGGGACGCCGACGACGCCGCGCTCGCCCGCTTCTCCCGCTCGGCGCTCGCCGGCGCGCCCGAGCCCGAGCTCGAACGGATCGAGCGCGTCTTCGGTCTCACGGTCACCGAGACCGCCGCGCTGTTCCGCGTCCGGCGGCAGGCCGTGTCCCAGTGGCTCGACGGCGGCGTCCCGGCCGCCCGCGCCTCCAAGGTCACCGTCGTGGCGCGCACCGCCGACCTGCTCGAGCGGATGCTCGTCGCCGACCGCATCCCCGGCATCGCCCGGACCCGGGCGGACGCCTACGGCGGGCGGTCGATGCTCGAGGCGATCGCCGCCGACGGGCACGAGGAGCTGCTCCGCACGATCGAGGCGTCCTTCGACTGGTCGGTCGCGGGGTGAGGTTCCGGCACGTCCGACGGGGCGGCAGGTACCTGCGGGTCGCCGATCCGTCGTGGGTCCGGCCGCTCGACGGCCGGTATGCACGGGACCGCGGGGGGCGGTGGAACCCGCCCGGCTCGTTCCCCGTCGTCTACCTGTTCGGCGCGATCGACGTGGCCCACTCCTTCGTCCTGTCCCGCTTCGAGGGCCATCCGTACTCGGCGTTCGACCTGCGGCCGGAGTCGGGACCCGACCTCGTCGAGACCGACGTGCCGGACGACCGGTTCGTCGACGTCGTCACCGACGACGGGTGCCGTGCCGCCGGGCTCCCGGCGAGCTACCCGCGCGAGGGGGACGGCACCACGGTCTCGCACGAACGCTGCCGTCCGGTCGGCGTGGCCGCGTGGGAAGGGGGCGAGCCCGGCATCGCCTGCCGCAGCGCCACGGTGCGCGAGCGCGACACCGGCGAGGAGCTCGCGTGGTTCACGCGGGGCCCGAGGGGGCTCCGGACCCGCCGGCGGCGATCCTTCCCCGACTGGTTCGCCTAGCCTCGGTCGTCCCCGACGGGAGAACCGCGCTATGCATCGTTACCCGGCGCCTCCGCCGGTCCCGCCGCCCCCACCACCACCGCCGCCCGAGAACCCGCCCGAGCTGAACCCGCTCGACGAGCTCGAAGACCCGAAACCGCCCGAGCTCGAGCCCGAGCTCGCGCTCGCGCTCGCCATCGAGTGCAGCACGATCGACGGCGCGGCCGCCTGGAAGCTGTTCCAGGCGTTCAGACCGGCCAGCCCGCTCGGCCCGCCCGGCAGCGGCGCGCGCAGGCTCTCCACCGGGACGAACGCCTTCACCTGCTTCTCGACCTCCTCCGCCACGTCGAGCGCCACCGCCCACGTCAGGTACTCGTCCCAGATCACGACGGCGAGCGCCGGCGCGTTCGGCAGGTCGGAGAAGTCCTTCAGGTAGTGGCGGAACGCCGCGAGCCGCATCACGCGCGTCCGGTCCTCCAGCCCTAGCCGCGCCGGGATGATGCGGAGCGACACGACCAGGCTGACGAGCGACGTCGGGACGAGCCACCACCCCACGGCGCCGCCCACACCCCACGCCGCCGTCCACACCCCGTACAGCGCGGCCCCGAACGCCACCACGAACGAGCCCGTCGACTCGATGCGCGCGTCGCCCTTGCGGATCCGCACGAGCAGGTCCCTGGCCTTGCCCTTCGACGCCTCGAGCCACTTCGACGAGAACGACGCGCCGCCCGGCCGGGGCCGCGGCCTCGACAGCGACACCTCGTCCACCGCGCGCTCCCCCCGGCCGAACAGCAGCCACAGGAAGTCCTGGTCGGCCTCCGTCGGCAGGTCGAGCGCGTCCATGCGCCGGACGATCGTGAGGTCCTTGGGATCGGTCACGCGGCCCTCCGCGCGCAGCTCGATCGCTCCGAGGTCGGCCAGTCGCAGGATCTGGGCCCGGTAGGCGTTCTGCGGCGAGAGGTGCCCCCTCCACGCGGACCACAGCAGCGCCGCGACCACGGCGTCGTCCTCCGGCGGCTGCTCGAGGACCTCGGGAACGTCGGGCACGCGGTCGCGGAGCTTGGCCAAGACGACGAACAGCGCGCACACAACCGGAACGAGCAGCAGCAGGTACCCCACCCATCGTCGCTCCGCGTCGTGGCGCGATCGCAGGGCGTTCGCCTCCTCGGCCCACACGCGCTCCTGCGCGAGGATCGCATCGAGCTGAGATCCGGGCTGCTGAGCGCCGTACGGCACCACGGACGGTGGGAACAGGATCGAGCCCTCCAGGATCGAACGCGGCGGCACGTCGCGCGCCTTCAGCCGGATCGTCGAGGGGTCGACGAACGTCACCTCCCCGTTCAGCGGCCCGTGTCCGAACGCGCGCACCTGGCCGCGCTCGAGCGGTGTTCCGCCGGTGAGCGGTGCGGACCGCGGACCGTCCGGCTCGCACGTGTACGGGGGCGTTGCCAGCATCTGGACGGCATCGGGCAGGTGGATCGTGACCACCGCGTGATCCGTGACCTTCTCCCACCCCGTCCCGATGAACTGCCAGTACAGGTGCGCGGTGTCCTGGTACACGTTCACCGCGCACGCCACGCGGTAGCGGAACACCCAGGTGCGCGTCTCGTCCTCGGCCTCGTACGACCACTGCGCCTGGAAGCCGTTCGTCGCGATGGAGTGGCTCGCGTAGTCCGGCTCCACCGGGACCTCACCGCCGTCCTGGCGCACCTCGGCGATCGAGAAGTCCCGGAGGTGGTCCAGAGGATCGTCCACGTTGAAGTAGGCGAACGTGAAGGGCCCGTTGCGGAACTCGAAGGTCCGGCGCTCCTCGAGCACGAGATCGCCGTTCGGCCGAACCGTGGCGTCGATCCGGACCTCGGGGAATCGGTAGTCCTTCTCGACGGCGTGGCCGATGACGGGAGGCAGCCACGCCCCGGCCGTGGTCAGGGCCAGGAACACGAGCACGCCGAGCCAGGCCAGCGCGCGCTTGAGAGCCCTCACCTCGAGACGGAGTGTACGAAGCCGGGACCAACGGTCCTGTCCGGAAGGTCCGGTCGGCCCGTGCCGCGGGTTGCTTCAGGCAGGAACGTTTGCCAGGCAACCGACCAGGGGAGGCTCCGACCCGATGCTGCAGCTCGCGACCGGTGCGCTGCTGATCCTGCACGGTCTCGTCCACCTCGGCTACGTCTCGCCCAAGCCGGACGACCCACGCTACCCGTTCGCCCCGCAGCGGGCGTGGATCGTCTCGGCCGCGCACGTCGAGGTCGGCCTCGCCAGGACGCTGTTCGCCGCCCTCGCGGCCGTGGTCGTGACCGCGTTCACGGTCGCCGGGATCGGGCTCTTCGCGGGTGCCGGCTGGTGGCAGGTCGCCGCGACGGTGGGCGCGATCGCGTCGGTCGTCGAGCTCCTGCTCGGCTTCCATCTGTGGCTCGTGCTCGGCATCGCGATCGACGTGGTCATCGTGGCGGGCATCGCCGCGCAGTGGCCGGCGGGGCTGTGGTCGTGACGGCGAACCGGATCGTCTCGCGGTTGGTCGGCATCGTCCTGCGGTCCCCGCTGCACGGCCTCCTCAGTCACCGGCTGCTGCTGCTGACGGTGATCGGCCGGCAGAGCGGACGGTGGTACACGTTCCCCGTCCGGTACACGACGGACGGTCGCACCATCACGGTCGTCGCCGCGCCGGCGGACCACACGACGTGGTGGTTGAACGCGGTTCGTCCCGCCCCGGTCGTGATGCGGATCCGCGGACGCGACCGCAACGGCATCGCCCAGGTGATGTGGGAGCGGGACGAGAGTGACCGCGCGCTGGCGCGCTACGCGATCGCCTTCCGGCGCACCACGCGCCACCAGCGGCTCATCGCCCTGAGCGAGCCGGCGGGCCGCGGCGGGGTGGCCGTCGCCACCGTGGCGGTCCGGTTCCGCGACCTCGTCGTCGTCGAGATCCGGCCCACCGTCGACCTCGGCTGAGTCGCCGGCGCGCGACACTCGATACCGTTCGGGCCCGATGGCCCGACGCTCGACGCTCGCCACGTGGCTCGCCGTTCTCGGCGGCCTGTCCATCGCCCTCGGCGTCCTCGGCCTTTGGGCCCAGCGAACGATCGGCGACCCGGAGACCCTGGCCGGGCTGGCCGGGGAGATCCTCGATCAGCCGGAGATCCGCACCCAGCTCGCCGTCGTGATCGTCGACCCCGTCCTCGATCGCGCCACGCCCGAGATCCGGGAGCAGCGCGCGTTCCTCGTCACCACGACGGCCTCCGTCCTGGGCGACGCGAGGTTCGTCCCCGTGTTCCAGGGCGTGCTCCGCCGCGCGGCCACCGACCTCGTGGACGGCGACGGCCCGGTCCGCCTCGACCTGCGGCGCCCCCTCGACCTCGTCGTCACGCAGGTCGAGCCGATCTCGCCCGAGCTGGCCGACCAGCTCGCGGCGATCGAGCCGCCCTCCCCCGAGGTGATCTCGAGCGGGCAGGCCGACCGGCTCCGCGGCGTCATCGAGTTCGAACGCACCGTGAGCGTGGCCCTGCTCGTGGCCGGGGGGGCGCTCGCGCTCGTCGCCGTGCTCCGAGGCGGGCCGCGAGCCCTCCTGCCCTTCGGCGCGACGCTGGCGGGCGCCTCCCTCGTGCTGTTCGGGAGCCTGCTCCTCGGCCGGTCGCTCCTGCTGTCGGACATCCATCCCGCGGATCGCGCGGACGCCGCCGCCGCCGCGTGGGACATCGTGATCGGCGACCTCCGCACGGCGCTGCTGGTCTCGGCGGGCGCCGGCGCCGTTGCCGTCGTCGCGGGCGGGGCGTTCGGCCGGCGTTAGCCGGGCGCGAGGAGGAAGACGCTGCCCGGCCGCTCGTCGACGCCGGTGTTCATCGCCACGATCTCGCCGAGCGTGTGGTTGGCGTCGATGCCGAACTCGCGCTCGATGATCGCCAGGCTGGGGTCGTTCCGGTAGAAGAACCGGTCGCCGTCGCGGAGCGCCAGGAACTGCCGCGTCCACATCGCGCGCTGGAGCTCGCCGAACTCCGAGCCCCGCACGTGGTGCTCGGCGAGCATCCCGACGAACGCATCGAGTCGGTCGACCGAGCCGTAGATCGCCTTCAGCCGCGACGCGAGCGTCGAGCGCCGCACGGCCGTGACCGCGTCCTCGTCGGCGGCCTCGGTGCTCGGCCGGACGCGGCGGCCGTCGGCGTCCGACAGCTCCATGAAGTCGAGGATCCTGGGGTCGTCGATCCACCCTCCGTGGCGCCCCTCCTCGTACTCCTGCGTGTCCTCGCCGGTGATCTGGGTGAACGAGGTCACCGGCGCGAGCCCGTAGACCCGCCGCAGGTCGTTGTACGTGGGCATGCCGTGGTCGCGGCCGCGCTCGATGTCCACCGCGCCGAGGTCGAGCACCGTGCGGAAGCACTCGGCCATGGGCGGCCCGTCCAGGCACTCGGCCGGATCCTCGACGCCGGGGCCGGGGATCTGAAACAGCACGCTGCGCAGCTGGTTGTCGATCATCTCGTCGTTGCGGTACTCGCGCTCGGCGCCGAGCCCGGCCAGGACGTGGTCGAGCCCGATCGCCTCGAGCAGGTCGGGGTTGCCGAACGCCAGGCCGAGCGGCACCTCCATCTCAACCTCGTCGTCGCTCCGGGCGACCTCGACGCCGAACGACTCGAGGCGGTCGAGCGTCTCCGGCGAGAGGTCGCCCGCCTCCGCCTCCGCGTCGATCGTGCCGTGGATCATGCTGTGGGCCCGGTACCCCACGGTGGCGAACTCGTTCGAGAGCGTCGTCTCGACGGTGGGGTCGTAGCCCGTGTAGGGAGGCAGGTCGATCCCCACGGCGGGCAGGAACTCCTCGTACGTGACCCGCTGGATCTCCGCGATGACGACGCGCCGGGCGATCTGGAACTTGACCTCCTCGGGCAGGTCGTTCGGGAGCGCGTCCACGATCCGGTTGTGCTCCCGGGCGAACAGCGTGTGCAGCGCGGTGAGCGCGATGTTCTCGTTGGCCCGCATGTCCCCGGCGACGACGGCCCGCTGCGGCGAGGCCTGGAGCTGGCCCATGAGCTCCATCTGCGGGGCCGTCCCCGCGCGGTCCTCCGCGCGAGGCAGGTACCCCGCGCTCGACAGGAGCAGGCGCGCGCCGTTGTTCGACAGGTCGCCCTCGATCGGTCCCTCGCGCAGCCACTCCAACCGGCGTGCGGTGCCGCCGTAGATCGCCCAGCCGTCGAGGTACGAGCTCACCGTGTTGACCTGTTCGCGCGGCGAGACCCGCCCGGTCCCAGGAGCCGCCCGCGACCGCTCGAAGTCGATCACCCCGAGATCGTCGGTGAAGGACTCGAGCCGGTCCCGGCGGTCGAACGGGATCGGCGTGCTCACGCCGCCGGACTCGCGCAGGCCGAAGGTGTGATCGAGGAACTGTCCCCACGTGAAGGCCCACTGCGTCACGCCGTTCTCCGAGAACAGGTTCTGGCCGATGTCGTTGAAGATCCGGTTGCTCACGTACCGCGGCGGCGGGCCGTCGACCATCGCGCCGATCCCGTCGGCGTAGTTCGGCGCCGCCACGCGCACGTAGGGCCGGTTCGCCCGCCCCCACTCGGGATGCCGGACGTTGTTGCCGTTGCCGTCGAGGCTCTCGACGCCGTCCGGGAAGATCTCGGCGAGCGTGGCGGCGACGTCGGGGGCGACCCCCTCCGGATCGTCCGGCGCCGTGGCCGCGGACGGGTCGGGCGAGCCCCACGTGCACGCGCCCGTCGCCAGCGCCGCGGCGAGCAGCACGGCGACCGTCGGGCGGAAGCGGCGGCGGCGGGCGGAGGGTGCGATAGCGCCGCATCCTAGCCGAGCCGGTCGAGGCGCGGGCTGGGCGACGCCTGCCGGCGAGCCGCTCCCGGCTGCCCTACCGGGCCGCCGGCGACAGCCGGATCAGCGCCTCCAGCACCCGGTCGACGTCGTCGGGCGTGGACAGGTAGTTCACGATCCCGGCCCGCAGGTAGGTCCGGCCGCGCAGGCGGGTCGTCGAGACCCAACCGGTCCCATCGACCTCGAGCGCGCGCTGAAGGCGGTCCTGGTAGGCGTCGAGCTCCTCGCCGTCCAGGCCCCCGGGCAGGTGGCGCAGGCACACCACGGAGAGCTCGGGGCGCGCCGGCGCGACCTCGAACCCCCCGAGCTCCTCGCACCGCCGGACCATGTGCGCAGCGAGGTCGTTCGTGAGCTCGATCAGGCGGCCGAACCCCTCACTCCCCAGGTGCTTCCACGACATCCACAGCTTCAGCGCACGGAACCGGCGCGTGCCCTCGAGCGTGTACTGGTACCAGTTGAGCGGCGCGTCCTTCGGCGAGCGGTAGTACTCGGGCTCGCGGTGGAACGTCCTCAGCAGGTCCTCGCGCCGCCGCACGACCAGCCCGCCGATGTCGTACGCCTGGAAGAACCACTTGTGCGGGTCGATCGTCACGCTGTCGGCGCGCTCGAGGTCCGGAACGCGCCCGGCGTCGCGAGGCGAGAGGCGGGCGGCGCCCCCATACGCAGCGTCGACGTGCAGCCACAGGCCGTGCCGTCCGGCCACGTCCGCGAGCTCGCCGACCAGGTCGACCGAGCCGGTGTTCGTGGAGCCCGAGACGGCCGAGATCGCGAACGGCACGAGTCCCGCCGCGCGGTCCTCCTCGATCGCGGCCTCCACGGGCCCGCCGTGGAGCCGGAACGCGTCATCCGAGGCGATCACCCGGAGCGTCCCCTCCGGGAACCCCAGCACGTCGAGGGCCCGGGCGATCGAGAAGTGGGTCTGGTCGCTCGCGTACACGCGGGCGTTCTCCAGGTCCCGACCCCGGGGCGGCTCGCGCAGGTCGAGCAGGCGCGCCAGGTGGACGTCGCGGGCCGCGGTCATCGCCATCACGTTCGCCATGACGCCGCCCGAGGTGAGGACCCCCCAGCTCCCCTCGCCCATCCCGACGAGGTCGCGCAGCCACGCCGTGACCTCCTCCTCGACGAGCGCGCCGACCGGGCCGGCGGCCCACACGTCGACGCCCTGGTGCATCCACTGGCCAAGGACCTCGCCGCCGATCGACAGCGGCAGCGGCGGCGCGGTGAAGTAGCTGAACGCGCCGGGGTGCTGCGCGTTGAAGACGTAGGGCGCCACGCGCTCGCGGAACTCGCGAAGGAGCGCGTCCGACGTCGACGGGCCGCTCGGGGGCGGCGACGGCTCGCTCGAGGGACCGAAGAACCGGCGTCGCATCTCCGGGTACGAGTCCGGAGCGACCGGGCGTCGCATCGCCTCGCCGTAGACGTAGTCGAGGCTGGCGTCCCACACCGCCGCCCCGAACGCCTCGAGCGCCGCCCGGGCCCGGGCCGGGTCGCGGAACCCGATCAGCTCGGGCTCCGGGTGCCACGCGAACGGGTCGCTCACGCGCCGCAGACTATCCGCCCGGGGCGGCCTCGCCAGCGTGCGATGCATCGGCCGGGGGCGGGGCGGGCGCGTTCCGCCGTCGCTCATGGTGGCGCGCCACCCGGACGCGGTTCCCGCACGCCGCCGAGCACCACACCCGGCCCGGCCTCGCCGAGACGAACACGCGGCCGCACCGCGGGGCGGGACAGACCCGCAGCCGGGCCTCGCCCCCGACGAGCTCGATCGCCGACCGCGCGATCCGGGCGAACAGCCGCGCGGCGTCGGAGGCCGGCTGCACCTCCACCCGGCGCGCCTCGGCGCCGTCGAGCTCGAGCTCGACATGGACGGGCGCCGCGGCGCTCGCCGCGTTCAGACGCTCGGCGGCATCCGGAGGAACGGGGCGCCCCTCGGCCGCGGCCACCAGCACCGAGCGAACCGCCTCACGGAGCGCCCGGAAGTCGGCCAGGCGCAACGCGAGGACGGGCGACTCGACGTCCAGGTTGCCGAGCCAGCCTTCCAGCTCCCGGGGGCTCGTCAGGAGGTCGCGTTCGGCGTCGGCACGCCCCAGGAGCGTGGCGGCCAGCTCGAGCGCCGGGTTGGCTTCTCGCATGGAGACATGCTATACCGTCGGTATATCCATTTCCAGTGTCTTGCTGAGCTAATGGTAACTTTGCCAGTCAGACCCTAAGCGGACGGGTGCGACGCGTCGTAGTCACGGAAGGCCGGCACGAACAGCGCGTGCGCCGCCACCCCCAGCACGCACAGGATCCCGCCCGAGACGATCGAGACCGGCACCGTGGTGAGCGACGCCACCACGCCGGCCTCGACGTTGCCGAGGGAGGGCCCCGTCGCCCACACGGCCAGGCCCATGCCCTCCAGGCGGCCGCGGAGCTCGTCGGAGACCACGGTCTGCCCGATGGTGGTGCGGAACACGCCGCTCACCATGTCGCCGGCCCCGGCCACGGCCAGGAGGACCAGGCAGAGCCACAGCGTCTGCGACAGCCCGAACCCCACGATGGCCAGGCCCCACACCGCGACCGAGATCAAGATGGCGCGGCCCTGGCGCCGGACCCGCTTGGCTCCCCCGCTGAGCAGGGTCGCCAGCAGGCTGCCCGCGGCCGGCGCCGCGTACAGCAGGCCGAGCAACCCCGGCCCGATCCGCAACCGGCGGGCGACGGCCGGGAACAGCGCCGTCGGCATGCCGAACACCATCGCGTTCAGGTCGATCGTGAACGTGGACAGCAGGACCCGCTTGCCCTTGAGGAAGCGCAGCCCCTCGCGGATCGCCCTCCACCCCGCTGGCGGGCTCTCGTCCGCGGGCGGCGACGGACGCATCCGCGACAGGCAGGCCAGCGCGACGAGGAACGTGGCCACGTCCACCAGGTACGCGCCCGACGGCTCGACCGCCGCGATCAGCCCTCCGGCGAGCGCCGGTCCGGCCAGCGCGTCGAGGTTGTAGTACGCGGTCACGATGGCGAACGCCGACGGCAGCAGCTCCGTCTCGACGAGTCGCGCCGGCCATGCCCGCACCGCCGGCGAGAACAACCCGTACAGGCCCGCGTTCAGCGTCGCCACGACGTACAGGACCCACAGCTTCGGTTGGGGCAGGAAGGCGTTCGCCGCGAGCGCCAGCGAGAGCAGCGCCAGGATGGCGTTCACGACGAGCACGAGGCGCCGGCGCTCGACGGTGTCGGCGATCATGCCACCGATCACCGGCGTGAACAGCAGCGGCGCCAGGTCGCACAGACCGAGCAGCCCCACCGCCAGCGTCGAGCCCGTGAGCTGGAACACCTGGAACGGCACGGTCACGAACGTGATCTCGTTGCCGAGGTCGGACACGGCCATGCCGGCGAACAGCAGGCGGAAGTCCCCCGACGCCCGCAGCGGCGTGAGGTCGATGAGGTGGTGCCGGATCCGCGCCAGCCCGCTCGGCCGGGGTTCCGGCGGCTCGAGCCGCTCCCCGCCCACGCCACACGGTAGCCGACGGCGCGCCGGCGCTCGTCAGCGGCCGAGCCAGTCGTCGATCGCCGACTCGAGGTCGAGCTTGACGTCCTCGGGCGCGAAGGAGGCCCGGACCCCGTTCCTGGCCAGCCCGGCGATCTGGGGGTCGTCGAACCCGAAGACGCGACGGCACACCTCGTACTCATCGCCGAGGAACGAGTGGAACATCGACGGGTCGTCGCTCGCCAGCGTGCATCGCAGGCCGGCGTCGACCATCGCCGGGAGCGGGTGCGCCTCGAGCGAGGGAACCGAGCGCGTCATCAGGTTCGACGTCGGGCACACGTCGAACGCGATCCCCCGGTCGCGGACCTCCTCGACGAGCGCGCGATCCTCCAGGACGCGGATCCCGTGACCGATCCGCTCCGCGCCGAGGGCCTCGATCGCTCCCCGGATCGAGGCCGGGCCGGCCGTCTCGCCCGCGTGCGGGATCGAGTGCAGCCCCCGCTCCCTGCCCTCCCGGAAGATCTCTCCGTAAGGCTCAGGCGGGAAACGCTCCTCCCCACCCAGACCGATCCCGATCACGCCGTCGCCGAGGTGGGCGGCGGCCACCTCCATGGCACGGCGGGAGTGCTCCATGTCGATCCCTCGCACCACGTCGACGTACGTCCGGCACACGATGCCGAACCGTCCCTCCCCCTCAGTCAGACCCTCGAGCACGGCAGCGAGCGTCTCGTCCCAATCGCGGACCCGGTCACGGTGATCCGGCAACGAGAACGACACCTCCGCGTAGCGGACGCCCTGGGCCGCCTCGTCCTGGCAGAGCTCGAGCGCGATCCGGTGGAAGTCCTCGGGCTCGCGCAGGCAGGCCAGGCCGGCCAGCCACTCGTCGATGAAGTGACGGAAGTCGCGGAACTCGTAGCGGCCCTCGCGCAGACCCTCGGGGAGGTCGACGCCGTAGCGCTCGGCGAGCTCGACGACCGTGGCGGGCCGCATCGAGCCCTCCAGATGCACGTGCAGGTCGACCTTGGGCAGGGCCAGGAGATCGCGAGGCATGGTCACGGGAGGCTACCGGACGCCCGGCGCCTCCCGTGACCTCACCGGTCAGCTTCCCGGCAGCTTGAGCAGGATGAGCTGTCCGCCCTCCCGCTTGAGCGTGAGGCCGGGGACCGTCGTCGTGTCCTGGTCCACGAACACGTTGTGCGCCTGCACGTCCACCAGCCATGCTCCCGGACCGAACGCGCTCGAGGCGTCGACGATGCCGCTGGATTCCCACGCCGGATCGAGCACGGCCGCCACGACGCTCCACGTCCGCGTCGCGAAGTCGTAGCGCCAGATCCGGGACTGCGGCGCCTGCGAGGTGTCCTCCTGGACCATGAGGCTGTTCGCGCTCGTGTCCACGTTGTCCGGCTGGTGCATGACGTCGGGGTTGTCGTAGCCGCCGAGGTCGTTGTCCAGCAGGATCGAGAAGCTGAGGACGTGCTGCGGGTCTGCCGGATCGAGGACCATCCGGAAGACGCGCCCGTTCGGGTAGGGACCGTTCGTCGTGCTGCTGCCGCGGGCGAGCCGGCCCGTCGTGGGGTCGGGGATGGCTCGCCGCTCGCCGGTGTCGGCGAAGTACACGACGTTCGGGTCGTTCTTGTCGTAGGTGATGTCCTCGACGCGGATGAACTGGAACACGTTGTTGCCGTTCGACCACTGCTCCAGGCCCGCCTGAGGTGCCAGCGACGTGGTCCCGTCGGCGACGTCGTCGGGCACGGGGATGAACTCGCCCTGCCAGTCGTCGCCGACCACGATGTCGCCGTAGTCGTTCGCGCCGTTGAACGGGTCGCCGGATCGACCGAGCCGTCCTGGGTCGCCGTGACGCGGAACGCGAGCAGCGTTCCGTCGTCCGCGACGAGGTCGTCCGGCGTCGCCGCCGAGTACTGGTAGAGCTGCGACGACGGCGCGGCGAACGTGTCGTCGCCGGTGAGCGCCACGACCTCGTCCCAGCCGCCCGGCACGACGACGGTGTTCTCGTGGTTCATCCGGCCCATCCCCGCAACGACGTCGAACGACGCCGGTCGCGACGTCGAGCGCGATCGCGTAGCCGGCCTCGCGGTTCGGCGCCAGGGCCGGGTCCGGGCCGTACGGGGCGCCCGCCGGGACGGCGAGGTCGTCGTCCGACTCCTCGTTCGTCAGGTAGACGTACCGGTCGAACCCCTGTGCCGGGCCGGCCATGAACGACGAGCAGAACCGGATGAACCCGGCCGACGGCGGGACGGCCACCGAAGCCGAGAGGATCTGCCCGCTGCTCGTTCGGATGGTGAGCCGTGAGACGGACGAGTCGACGAAGTCCGCCAGGCCCAGGAACGGCACGCGCGACTGCTCGTGGTTCACGAACACGTCGATCGTGTGCTTGGTCCCCGGAGCGAAGCCGATCCCGTCCGGGAGACCCTCGAACGTGAAGTCCCCGATCGTGTCCCCGCTGTTGATCAGCGGTCGGATCGAGGACTTGGCCGGGGCCCCGGATGCGAGCGACAGCATGGGGGTCCGCTTCACCGGACCCGGCGCCGCCAGACCCGGAGCCGCCGTCACCACCAACGCTCCCAGCGCCAAGCTCACCACAAGCCTGGATCGCCGCATGCGCACCACCTCCCTCCCCCCGCCGCCCGCAGCGGCGGACCCACATCCTTACCCAACCGGCTTGGCTCGCGCGAGGGGTCAGCGCAGGAGGCGCGACAGGCGCCGGTCGGCGAGGACCTTGCCGCCGGTCTGGCACGTGGGGCAGTACACGACCTCGTGGGATTCGTAGGAGACCCGACGGAGGTCGTCGCCGCAGACGGGGCAGGGCTCGCCGGCCCGGCCGTGCACCGTGAAGTGGTCGCCGATCTTCGTGGGCAGGCCGCCCGACCGGCGGCGCTCGGCGTCGAGCGCGTCGGTCAGGACGTCGTGGACGGCCGCCCGCAGGGCCTCGCGCTGGGCCCGGTCGAGCTGGGCCAGGGACGCGTACGGCGAGAGCTTCGCGCGGTGGAGCACGTCGTCCGTGTAGCCCCGCCCGAGCCCGGCCACCGTGCGCTGGTCGCGGAGGATCGTGTGGACGCGGCGCGGGTCGTCGCCTTCACCGAGGAGGCGTTCGAACTCGGGCGTGTCGGGCTCGGGGCCGAGCTTGGCGAGCGGTCCCTCGTCGCCCTCGGCGAGCACCCACCACCCCGCCTTGCGCTCCCGGCCGAACTCCTTCACCAGCAGCGAGGGCCGGCCCTCGAACCGGAGCCGGACGACAGCCCCCCGGGGCTTCGTCGACTTCGGCGGGTCCTCGACGTCCACGCGGCCGCCCTGCGACAGGTGCGCCAGGATCCGCGGGCCCCCGAGCTCGAACACCAGGTACTTGCCCCTCCGGCCGACCCGCTCGAGCGTGCGCCCGGTGAGCTCGGCGGCGCGGGGCGTGACGGTCTTCAGCGACGAGAACTGCAGCACGTCCGCGGCCGCGAACGGACCGCCCCCCACCGCGACGGTGAGCCGCTCGGCGAGCGCCTGCACCTCGGGGAGCTCGGGCACTAGGCCCCGTGGCCGCGGCGTCCGTACGGCCGGACCGACGACACGCGAGCCGGCCCGGCGGGCTGCGCCGTCGCGTTCCACCACGACGTGTCGGCATCGACCGGCGCGTTCGCGCGCATGGCCCTCGCCATCATGGTCACCAGCCGGATCGACGGCGGCCCCCAGCAGTGGGGCTGGTCCGCCCCGTACTCGAAGCTCGCGTCCGCGGCCGGATCCACCAGGGCCTCGACCACGTGCTGGAACGCCGAGACTCCGTTGTTCAGGAAGAAGGTGTCGTCGTCCCCGACGAACAGTCGCAGCTTGCCCGTGAGCGATCCGCCGATCGTCGGCCACCGGTCCTGCACGACCAGGGACAGGTCCATCGATCGCCATTGCTCGGCCACCGCGTGGTCGATCTCGCCGGTCTGCTTGTCCCAGATCGGCGCCGGATAGCCGTCGGCTCCCTGCGGCCCGTAGACCGCCTGCCAGATGTCCCACTGGCCGAGCTGCGAACGCCCGTGCGTGCCGAGCGCCGCCTCGAAGTGGTTCTCCTGCTCCATCGTCCACAGCGTGTCGCCCGGGACCGTCCTGGCCGAGGGCCGCGGTGTCTGTTCGAAGGGGTAGCCGTTGAAGTACGCGTTGGGGTCCGCGTAGACGTTCACGAGCTGGTGCCACTCGAAGCTCATCGAGTCCGGGCACAGCCCCCACGCCCCTCCGTAGAAGTGCGGGTAGAAGATCTGCTGCGCGAGCGCCTCCCACCCGCCGGTCGACGCTCCCGTGAGCGTCCGGGCCCACGGCCGGTGGGTGATCCGGAACGCGTCCTGGACCGCCGGGACGAGCTCGTGCACGATCGCGTCGCCGTACGGCCCGAGGTTCGCGGAGTTCACCGCGTACGAGTCGTCGAAGAACGGGGTCTCGTGCCGAAGCTCCACGATGATCACCTGCGGCGCGCCTCCGGACAGCCACCACTCGGAGAACCGGTCGCCGCCCTCCTCCTGGAAGCCGAACGGCGCCCGTTGCGGGAAGTGGCCCTGGAGGTAGACGACCGGGTAGCGACGGTGCGCGTTCGCCGGATCCTGGTAGCCGGAGGGCAGCAGCACGTTCGCGCCGAGGAAGATCGGCGCCCCCCAGAACGCGCTGAGCAGGTCGCTCTGGATCTTGAGGTGCTTCACGAACGGCGTGTCGGGCGGGTTCCCCTGCTGGCACGTCCCGCCGTCCGGAACGGGATCCGAGGGTTCGATCGCTCGGTCGAGCTCGAGCGCGATCGTGCCGCTCGTCGGCGACAGGTGCATCGGGACGGGCGTGCTCATGAGATTGCCGGGAGAGTCGAGGAAGAAGCCCCCGTCGCCACACGGCTGGTGCAGCTTCACCGTCGAGCCGTCCGAGCGGCGGAACGTCGTGTACACGTTGAGGAAGGCCTGGACCGTGTAGTCGCCGGCCGGGAGATCGCCGAGCGAAGGGAACGGGTAGCCGAGGACGTTCGCGCTGCCGTCGACCATCATGGCCTCGCCGGGCGAGATGTTCGACACGTCGCGCCCCCAGAACGGCACGCCGCCGGCGACGAACACCTGGAACCGCGGGTCCGAGCTCGAGTCGTTGGAAACGATCACGAACACGCGGCCGTCCGCGTGCTCCGCCCGCACCGAGTCTTCGAACGTCACACGGAACGCGAGCGTCACGATCGTCTGGGCGTCGGCGCCGATCGGCACGAGCAGGGTCAGCGCGGCCAGGACGGCGAGCAGGGTCCTCCAGCGCATCGGGTCCTCCCCCTCAGGATGGCTGGCGCGACTCTATCCGCCCGCGACGTCGCGCGCCGCGCGGCGGACGATCTGGATGCACTCGTCGATGCGGTCGCGATGGGTCCGGTGCGACAGGATGCACGCCCGGACCGTGAAGCGCCCCTCGATCACCGTGCTCGACAGGAACACCCGCTTCGAGGCGTTGATGCCCGCGAGGAGGCGCTGGTTCGCGGCGTCGTCGAGATCGCGCAGGCGGAACGGCACGACGGTGAGCTCGGGCTGCCACGGCAGCTCGAGCTCGGGGATCGCCTTGAGCCCCTCGTACAGGCGCTCGGCCAGGTCGAGCTTCTCGTCCAGCGCCTCGCGGAACGCCGCAACCCCGTGCAGCTTCAACGGGAACCACACGCGGAGGCCACGGAAGCCGCGCGAGAGCTCGGCCGAGTACTCGGCGAAGTTCGGGATGTGGGCGTCGGCCGCGAGGTCTTGCAGGTAGGCGCTCGTGCCGACGTGGTGCGCCTCGCGGAGCTTCGCCCCGTCGCGGACGACAAGCGCGCCGGTCCCGTACGGCAGGAACAGGCCCTTGTGCGGGTCGAGCGTGATCGAGTCGGCCCGCTCGATGCCCCGGAACCGCTCGAGCCCCCGTTCGGTGAGCTGGAAGAACCCGCCGTACGCGGCGTCGACGTGGAGCCACAGTCTCTGGGCTGCCGCGACGCCGGCGATCTCGGCGATGGGGTCGATCGCGCCGGTGTTCGTGGTACCGGCCGAGGCCACCACCGCGAACGGCGTGAGACCGGCCGCGCGATCGTCCGCGATCCGCCGCCTGAGGGCGTCGACGTCCATCCGGAGCGACGGGTCGGTCTCGACCGCGTGGACGTTGCCGACCGGGAAGCCGGCGAGCATGGCCGCCTTCGTCACCGAGGCGTGGACCTGCTCGCTGACGTAGAGCGTGCCCGAGAGGAAGTCCTCGGGGAGCCGGTCCTTGCGCGCCGCGACGATCGCCGAGAAGTTGGCGATCGACCCACCCGAGGTCAGCACGCCGCGCGACGCGGGCGGGAACGAGAACAGGTCGCACAGCCAGCGGACCACGTTGTTCTCGATCTGCGCGCCCACGGGCGCCGCTTCCCACAGGTTCACGAACCGATCGATCGTGTTGGACAGGAGGTCCGCGAGCGACGCGGCGTACAGGCCGCCGCCGGGGATGTAGGCGAGGAACCCCGGGCCGGCGTTGTCGTGCGCGTGGCGGGCGATCGTCTCCACCAGCTCGAGCAGCGGCCCGAACTCGCCCCCGGTCTCCGGCGGCGACTCGCGGTGCGCGTCGGCGGCCTCGACGGCCCCCTCGAGCCCGTGGGAGGCCGACTCGGGTCGGCGGCCCAGGAAGTCGATCGCGTAGGCAAGCGCCGCCTGGCCCATCTCCCGCATCTGCTCCGGTGACGGGTCGAGCGGGTAGCCCATGGACGCGGAGCCTACCCCGGCAGGCGCGCGGTGACGGACTCGAGGAGCCGGCGAGACGCCGCCGCCACCTCGTCGACCGCAGCCGCGAAGGCCTCCTCGTGGCGCTTGGAGGGTGCCCGGAACCCGCTCACCTTCCGCACGTACTGGAGGGCGGCCTCCTGGATCTCCTGCTCGGTCGCGGGGACGTCGCCCTCACGCAGTCGCTTGATGCTTCGGCACATGGGCCCGATGGTACCGGCTGCGCGGCGTGCGAAGATGGGCGGGCGCACCAGGACGGAGGGACGCAGGTGAAGGCCGACGCGGAGCGCGACCGCAAGAAGGACACGCACCTCGATGCGGAGGACCGCCGCAGCAAGATCCCGAAGAAGGCGTACGAGAAGGAGCTCCGCCGCCTCCAGGAGGAGCTCGTGAAGATGGAGGACTGGGTGGCGGCGACCGGGGCGCGGATCGTGGTCCTGTTCGAGGGCCGCGACGCCGCGGGCAAGGGCGGCACGATCAAGCGGATCACCCAGTACATGAACCCCCGCATCACGCGGATCGTGGCGCTGCCCAAGCCCACCGAGCGCCAGCGGACCCAGTGGTACTTCCAGCGGTACGTCGACGAGCTGCCCGCGGCGGGCGAGATCGCCCTGTTCGACCGGAGCTGGTACAACCGCGCCGGCATCGAGAAGGTCCTGGGGTTCTGCACGCCCGAGGAGCACCTGCGGTTCCTCCGGCAGTGCCCGACCGTCGAGCGACTGATGACCGAGGACGGCATCACGCTCATCAAGTACTGGTTCTCGGTCTCGGACCAGGAGCAGGAGCGGCGGTTCCGGGCCAGGATCGACGACCCGATCCGCCGGTGGAAGCTCTCGGAGACCGACCTGTTCTCGCGCTCGCGCTACGTCGACTACTCGCGGGCGCGGGACGAGATGTTCGTGCACACCGACATCCCCGAGGCGCGTTGGTACATCGTCGAGGCCGACGACAAGCCGAGGGCCCGGCTCAACTGCATCTCGCACCTGCTGTCGATGATCCCCTACCAGCGCGTGGACCATCCCCGCATCGAGATCCCCCCGCGCCAGCCCGACGGCGGCTACCTTCGCCCGCCGCGCGAGGCCTTCCTCGCGGTCCCCGACCACGCGTCGACGCTGACCTCGTAGCGCCGGGTCCTTGCCCGGGTCGGCGACTCACCCTATGCTGCTCGAACGCATGTTCGACGCCCTGGAACGGCTCAACCCCGAGCAGCGCGCCGCCGTGGAGCACCTCGGCGGGCCCCTGCTCGTGGTGGCGGGCGCCGGCTCGGGCAAGACGTGGACGCTGGCCTGCCGGGTGGCGCGCCTCGTCGACCGCGGCGTGCCCCCGGAGCGGATCCTGCTCCTCACGTTCACGCGCCGGGCTGCCCGGGAGATGCTCCGCCGCGCGCAGACGCTCACGGCGGGCGGCGGGGTGGGGCGGGTGTGGGGCGGGACGTTCCACGCCACCGCCAACCGGCTGCTGCGGGTCCACGGTCGGGCGCTGGGCCTGCCCCCCGGGTTCACCGTGCTGGACCGGACCGACACCGCCGACCTCATGGACCTGATCCGCGGCGAGCTGGGGCTCGGCGAGGGCGAGCGACGGTTCCCGCGCAAGGAGACGCTCGCCGACGCCTACTCCCGCACCGTCAACGCACAGACCAAGCTGGCCGACGTCCTGGAGCGCGAGTACCCGTGGTGCGCGGACGAGATCGACGGCATCCGTTCGATCTTCGAGCGCTACGTCGAGCGCAAGCGCGGCCAGAACGCGCTCGACTACGACGACCTCCTGCTCTACTGGCACGCGCTGGGGCGACATCCGGCGGCGGGGGCCGCGGTCCGCGAGCTCTTCGACCACATCCTCGTGGACGAGTACCAGGACACGAACGCCCTGCAGGCGGACATCCTGTCGGCGCTGCGTCCGGACGGTCGAGGGCTCATGGTGGTCGGCGACGACGCCCAGGCCATCTACGCGTTCCGCTCGGCCACGGTGCGCAACATCCTGGAGTTCCCCGAGCGCTTCCCCGGCACCACGATCGTGAAGCTGGAACGCAACTACCGCTCGACGCGGCCGATCCTGCACGCGACGAACGCCGTGATCGCGCTCTCGCCGCAACGGCACGAAAAGACGCTGTGGACGGAGCGAGCGGATGGCGAACGCCCCTTGCTCGTCACCTGTCTCGACGAGCGCGATCAGGCCGACGACGTGTGCCGGGCGATCCTCGAGCACCGCGAGCGCGGCACACCGCTGAAGGAGCAGGCGGTCCTGTTCCGCGCCGGACACCACAGCGACGTGCTCGAGGTCGAGCTCACGAGACGGAACATCCCGTTCGTGAAGTACGGCGGCTTGAAGTTCCTCGAGTCGGCCCACGTGAAGGACGCGCTCGCGGTGCTCCGGATCGCCGACAACCCTCGCGACGAGGTCTCGTGGTTCCGCGTGCTGCAGCTCCTGGACCGGGTGGGACCGACGGGAGCCCGGCGCCTGATGGCGGCGATCGGCGTGACGGCCCCCGGCGACCCCATGGTGCGCTTCCTGGAGCAGGCGATCGCCGTTCCGGCCGCGGCCCGGACCGAGCTCGACGGGCTCCGGGAGGCGTTCCGCGACCTCGCCGACGGCCGCCCGCCGGCCTCCCAGGCCGAGCGGGTCCGGCGATTCCTCGAGCCGCTCCTGCGCCGCCGGTACGACCAGCCCGAACCGCGCCTGCGCGACCTGGAGCAGCTCGAGCAGCTCGCCGCCGGGTTCGAGACACGCGAGCGGTTCGTCACCGACCTCACGATCGACCCGCCCGTCTCGACCTCGGACCTGGCCGGGTCGCCGCACCTGGACGAGGACTACGTGATCCTGTCGACGATCCACTCGGCCAAGGGCGGCGAGTGGGACGTCGTCCACGTGATCCACGCGGCCGACGGCATGATCCCCTCCGACATGGCCACCGGCGACCCCGACCAGATCGAGGAGGAGCGCCGGCTGTTCTACGTCGCGCTCACGCGGGCGCGAGACACCCTTCGGGTGACGTTCCCGCTCCGGTACCACCGCTCCAACCGCGGGCTCGAGGACCGGCACTGGTATGCGCAGCTCACCCGGTTCCTGCCCGAGGAGGTGCGCGGGAGGTTCACGCTCGGCACCACGTACTCGGACGCCGGGCCGGACGCTCCGCTCGCGGTCGCGACGAGCGGGACGGCCGGCGCCGTCGACGCGCTGCTCGCGGGCCTGTGGTCGGAGTGACGGCTCGCCCTCAGACGCCCGCGGCGAGCGGCGCCGGATCGTAGGCGCAGGCCGGATCCTCGCCGAGCGGGTCGCCGGTCGCGGCGAACGCGCGGGAACGCGACCCGCCGCACGCATCCGCGAACCCGCACACGCCGCACCGCCCCGAGAACTCGGCGGCGCGGATCGAGCGCAGGAGGGCGCTGTCCCGGTAGACGCGGACGACGTCGTCCATGCAGACGTTGCCGAGGCGCACGGGCAGGAACCCGGAGGGGTAGAGATCGCCGGCGTGCGACACGAACAGGATCCCCTTGCCGTCCCGCGTCCCCACGCTCTGCGCTCGCGACCGTTCGGTTGCCGGGCCGAGGAGCCGCCGGAGCCGAGCCGAGAGCGATCCCCCGAGCGATCCGGGCCGCGAGGCCGCCTCCACGCCGGCCTCACGCGCCGACACCACGCGACGGAAGAAGGGCGCCTCGACCGTCCGCACGACGAAGCCGTACCGCGACGCGTCGTACAGGAACCGGGTCACGTCCTCGTGCTCGGCCGGCGAGAGCTCCTCGAGGTCGGTCCCCCGTCCCACCCGGATCAGGAAGAACACCTCCCAGATCCTCGCCCCCCATCCACGCACGAGGGCGGCGACGTCGGCGAGCTCGCGGACGTTGCGGCGCATCACGGTCGTGTTGATCTGGACGTCGAGCCCCTCCTCCACGAGCATGCGGACGGCTTCCTCGGTCCGCGCGAAGTGGCCGGCCACGCCGCGGATCGACTCGTGGGTGTCGGGCCGGGCCCCGTCGAGGCTGATCGAGACGGTCCTCGCCCCGGCCTCGCGCATCCGGACCGCGGCCGCGCGGTGAAGGAGCGGCGTGACGCTCGGCGCGAACCCGATGGGGAGCCCGCGAGCGCGCGCCCGCTCGGCGAGCTCGAACAGGTCGGCCCGCCGGAACGGGTCTCCTCCCGTGAAGATCAGGACCGGTCGGTTGGGCTCGAAGCGGGCGAGGTCGTCGACGAGCCGCATCCCGTCCGCGGTCGAGAGCTCTCCCGGGAGCGGCTCCGAGATCGCTTCCGCGCGGCAGTGCCGGCACGCCAGGCCGCACGCCCTCGTCGTCTCCCAGAACACGAGGATGGGAGCCAGGTCGAAGTTCACCGGCATGCGGATCGCCCCCTCACGATCGCGGCTTCCAGAACGAGCCGCGCGGCGCGCTCTCCGTCGCGGACGCAGTCCGGGACGCCGACGCCCCGGTACGCCTGGCCCGCCACGAACACGCCCGCCGGCAGGTCGCGCTCGATCTCGCGGACGAGATCGAGGTGCCCGACGTCGTACTGCGGCATCGAGCGCGGCCACCGGACGACCCGGGCGTCGTCGGGGACGGCCGGCATCCCGAGCAGGTCCGACAGGGCTCGAGCGACGCTCCGCACGAGGTCCTCGTCCGAGCGGCCGGGCCGCTCCGGGGCGCCGTCGGCTCCGACGAAGCACCGCACCACCGCCCGGCCGCCGAACGCCGGCTCGGGCCACTTGCGCGAGACGAACGTGCACGCCGTCATCTCGAGGGCGCCGCGCGGCGCGAGGAACCCCGAGCCGGGCGGGAGCCGGCGTCCCGTCCCCTCGCCGTAGACGAGCAGGACTACGCTCGTCGAGGCCGAGCGCATCCGGCGGAGCCCGGCCGAGGACGCCGGCGCGACGCTCTCGACGAGGCCGGCGGTGACGAACGCCGGCGTGGCGAACACCACCGCGTCCGCCAGGATCGCGTCTCCGCCCGCCCGGACGACGAACATGTCGCCCGCGCGCTCCACAGCGTCGACGGGCATCCGCGTGCGGACGCGATCGCCCAGCCCGTCGCCCAGGGAGGCGGCCAGGCGGTCGAGCCCACCGCGGAGCCGCAGGAACATCGGCGCACGCCCGCCTCCACGACCCGCCGACGCGGCGGCCCGCGCCCCCCGGATCAAGCCGCCGTGCCGGCGCTCCCACGTCGCGAGCTCGGGGAACGTGGCCAGGACCGAGAGCCGGTCGACATCGCCGGCGAACACCCCGCCAAGCAGCGGGGCCACGAGCGCGTCGGTGGCCTCGTCCCCGATGCGGCGGCGGACCAGCGAGCCGAGCGACTCGTCGCCGGCCGGCGCCGGAGCCCGGCGGAGGAGATCAGCGGCCGCCCGCATCTTCCCCGACCAGGTGAGGCCGGGCCACCGCAGGAGCTCGAGGGGGCTCGCCGAGATCCCGAACGGCCCGGAGGGGAGCGGCAGCAACCCGCGCCGCGTCAGGACCTGCGCCGCCGCGGTGGCCGGCTCGGCCAGGTCGTCCCCCAGGCCGAGCTCGCGGCACAGATCGGCCGCCCACGGCTTGCGCGCGACGAGGGAATCGGGCCCGGCCTCCAGGCGCAGGCCCCCGACCTCGACGGACCGGATCTTGCCGCCGGGCTCGCCGGCCGCCTCGAAGACCGTCACGTCGGCGCCGGCCGAGGCCAGCCGGTACGCCGCCACCAGCCCCGCCACGCCGGCGCCGACCACGACGGTGCGGGGGACCGAGCGCGCGTCGAGCATCGCGAGCGAACCTAAGGGGCCGGGGCCCCGGGCTCGGGGGCCGAGGGTCCCCGAGCGTGCGGCGCGTTCGGCCTCGCTACCGCCGGCCGTTCGCCCCGGCGGGCGAGGGATGGGAGAGCCGGGCCGAGGCCGCGAGCGCCAGGCGGACGTCGTCCTCGTTCGCGGGATGGCCCGAGAACCGGTCGCGTTCGAACAGGCGGACCACGAGCTCGGCGTCGGCCCGCTCGTCCGGACCGAGTAGCGGGCGCGCGGCGCGCAGGAACTCTGCGGCCGTCTGGTGCTCGGCTCGGGCCCGGCCTCGGGAGGCCATCGCCGACTCGAGCTCGGCGAACGCCCGGGCCGCCCCCGCCGGCGGCGGCCTCCGGCGCCGCCTCGCCCCTCGCCGGCGCAACAGGAGCGCGCCGATCGCCCCCAGCGAGATCGCCGCCACCAGGAGGGGCCATGCCCGCGCCACCGCCATCACCGCCCGCCCGGAGGCCCGGGCGGCGTCGCGGACGGGCTCGGGAACGGCCGCGGACAGGAACCGGCCGATCGCCCGAACCACCTCGGGCGCGACGAGCCGCTGCGCCAGGCTCACGCTCGCGGGCGGCACCCCGAAGGTCGGGTCGTACGGGACCCATCCGGCTCCGGGGTAGAAGACCTCGACCCACGCGTGGGCGTCGGAGGCGCGGACCTCCCAGTAGCCGGTGAACGGGTTCCGGTCGCCCGGGCCGAACCCGGTGACGAACCGGGCCGGGATCCCCGAGGCCCGAAGGAGCACGGCCATGGCGCTCGCGATGTGCTCGCAGAAGCCGCGGCGGCCCTCGAAGAGGAAGTGGTCGACGGCGTCGACGCCCGGCGGGAACGGCGGGATGTCGAGGTCGTACCGGGTGTTGCGGCGCAACCACGTCTGGACGGCCTCGACGGCGTCGTAGCGGGTCGGCGCTACCGCCGTGATCCGCCCGGCCAGCAGGCGGACGCGCTCGGGCAGCTCGCCCGGCAGCTGCAGGTACGGCTCGAGAGCAGCGTCGAGATCGGGATCGCGAGGCATCGAGTCGAACGTTCGAAGGACGTCGGGCGTGACCGCCGGGACGTCGGACATCACCGAGTACACGACACCGTCGTCCAGCAGGATCGGCGCACGAACGGAGCCGTAGGCGTCGATCACGAGCCGCGACGACGGGAAGTACGCCTGGACGGGCTTCCACGCCCCGAACACGACGTTCGGCAGGTCGGCCTCCACGTAGAAGGTGGCCAGCACCCGCCGGGAAGGCAGGAAGACGGAGCCGCCGTCGGTCGGCGACGCCACGCCGAAGACGTCTTCGTACCCCTGGGTCACGGGAAAGGTCCGGTCGTCGGACGTCGTCCACCGCGTCCCGTCGAAGGTGTCGTACGCCAGCCCGCGCCACAGGGCGGCCTGGGGCGATCGCACGCGCATCACGATCGCGTCGGACAGATGACCGCGGGAGCGCAGGTCCACGCTCGAGCTGAACCCCGGGTAGGCCAGGTCCGTGAATTCGGCCACGCCGTCGGCGCCGCGGGTGAGCCCCGGGTTGACCACCTGGCCGTCGAACCCGGCGAGCACGGTGGCGTGATCGGCCCGGAAGGGCGGCAGGGCCACGGTCAGACCCGGGAGCCGGGGAAGCGCCAGGAACATCGCGGTGGCGGCGACGGCGGACAGGGCCACCCAGGCGCTCAGCATCCGGATCGTGGCGGGCCAGGAGGAACGCCGCGCGGGCGCCACGGGGCGGCGGATCTCGACCACGGCCGGGGTCCCGGCGGCGCCCGGCCCGAGCGTGACGAACAGGTACGTCCCGGCCAGGGCGAGCCACGGCAGGAGGAACAGGAGGAACCCCGTCCCGAACGACAGCGCCCCGGCCTCGGCGATCAGGATCAGACTCGAGATCACCGAGAAGCCGAGATCGCGGCGGCGCGGGACGTCGAACGAGTGCAGGACCTGGACCCACAGGAACAGCGAGGCCAGCGGCCGCCGGGCGTCGTCGAAGGACTGCGCGCCCTCGACGCCGCGCAGGAACGACCCCAGCGCCACGAGCAGCCCCATCGCCAGGGCGACCTTCGCCAGGATCGAGGGATGGTGCCGTCGCGCGTACGAGTACGCGTACCCGGCGGGGACGAGCACGAGGGCGCCGACCGAGCTCGCGGCGTCGACGGCTCCCTGAGCCACCACGGCGAGCACGGCGACCTCGACCATGACCGCCACCACGATCCGGATCCGTCTCGAGTCCTCCGGCACGCCCTGGATCCGCCGCAGACGCTGGGCGATCGTCGCGCTCACCGTCCCGTCCTCACTCGAGCCCGCCGGAACACCTCGGCCAGGTCGGAGCCGGAGGAGGTCCGGTACACGAGCGCCCCGGCCCCGGTGAGGGCGTCCTCGAGCATGTCGACCCGGGACGGCTCGAGGTGCGGGACCCGGCGGGCCCCGTCGAACGTGTGGACCTCGACGAGGACGATCGCCACGCGCGGCGCCCAGGGGACGAGGTCGGCCACGGCCGGGACCAGGACCTCCGGGTCGTTGGCGCGCCACGTCGGCGCCACGAGCAGGAGGGCGGAGGCGCCGAGGACCTCCTCCCCCAGCTCCCCCACCAGGTCCGTCAACGACATCCCGGCGCCGGGCCGGAGCTCGGCCAGCCACCGAAGGGTCCCGGCCGGATCCGTGCGGGAGACCGAGACGGGCCGGCCGGCGACGCCGGCCACGAGCCGGACGCCCTGGGCTCGGCCGTGCGCGGCGAAGGCCACCGACGCCCCCACCGAGCAGCACACGTCGAGGGGGGTCGGCCCGCCGTCCGGGGCCGCGTCGGCCACGGCGTCGATCACCACGGTCAACCGGCGCGTCTGCTCGCGCTCGAACTCCCGCACCATGAGCGCGCCGAGCCGGGCGGTCGAGGGCCAGTGGACGTGCCGCATGGAGTCGCCCACGCGGTACTCGCGGATGCCGAGGTAGTCGGGGCCGGTGCCGCGTCGCGGGGCGCTGTGGATGGCCCGCTCCGGCGTGGGGGCGGACTCCAGGAACGGCAGCTCGTCGAGCCGGACCAGCCTGGGGTAGACGACCGTCGGGCTGGCCACCTGCCGCCGCCGACGCCGCACGGCGACGCCGAAGGGGGCGGCCGAGGCCACGACGACGTCGGAGATCTCGTGCACCCCACGGACGGCGGCCCGGCGGCGGGTCTCCACGATCACCGTCTCGCCCGGACCGAGCCCCGGCACGAACGCCGCCACCGGCGCCAGGTGCTCGTCGACCAGCTCCAGGGCCAGCCGAGGCGACCGGGAGCGGTTCCGAAGGACGATCGACGCGCGCACCTCGTCGCCCTGGAACGCCTCCATCGGCGCCCGGCGCTCCACCTCGATCCGACGGATCATCCGTCCGGGCAGCGCGAACCCGGCCATCGTCGCGCCGAGAAGGCACGACGCCAGGACGAGCAGCCACCCCGCCTGCACGCTCGTGCCGACGACGAACAGCAGCGCGGCCCCGGCGGCGAGGGCGAACGCGCGCCGCCTGGGACGGGGCATCGGCCTAGCGGGAGGCGCCGAGGGGGACCGGCACGCGCTCGAGCAGCTCGCGGACCACGTCGCGGGCGGTCCCGCTGGCCACGGTCCCCCGGCTGCGCGGGATGAGCCGGTGGGCGAGGACCGGGCCGGCCATCGCCTTGACGTCGTCGGGCAGCACGAACGCCCGCCCCTGCATCGCGGCGCGAGCCTGCGCCGCCCGCGTCAGCCAGATCATCGCCCGGGGCGACGCGCCGAGCAGGATGTCGCCGTGCTCTCGCGTGGCCTTGGCCAGAGCCACGACGTAGTCCAGGACGGGCTCCTCGACGTGGACGGCGCGAACGGCGTGCTGGTGCTCGACGACGTCGCGGGCCGACACGACCGCTCCGAGCTCCTCGATCGGGCTTCCCGAGAGCTGCCGGCGCACGATCTCGCCGGCCGCGGCGTCGTCGGGGTATCCCACGCTGACGGTCATGGTGAACCGGTCGAGCTCCCCTTCGGGGAGCGGGTAGGTGCCGTGCTGATCCACCGGGTTCTCGGTCGCGACGACCAGGAACGGCCGGGGCAGCGGGTACGTGACGTTCTCCACCGTCACCTGCCGCTCCTCCATCGGCTCCAGGAGCGCCGACTGCGTTCGGGGCGTCGTGCGGTTGATCTCGTCGACCAGGACGACGTTCGCGAACACCGGCCCCGGGACGAAGCGGAACTCCCCCGAGGACTGGTCGTAGACCGAGATCCCGGTGAGGTCGCTGGGGAGCAGATCCGGGGTCGCCTGGACCCGGTGGAACGACCCGTCGATCGACGCCGCGAGCGACCGGGCGAGCATGGTCTTGCCGACGCCGGGCACGCCCTCGAGCAGGAGGTTGCCCTCGGCGAACAGGCAGATCACGGTGGCCTCGACCTGGTCGCGGACCCCCGCGATGACACGTCCGATGTTGTCCGCCACGCGGCGCATGGCGGCAGCGGTCGTGCCGAGATCACCCTCCGACGGCATCCCTTTGGGCATCGACTCCCCGGGCGCGGGCCTTGAACCCGACGCCGGGACTCCACCCGGAGGCCGGCATGCTCGCCGGACTATCGGTGGACCTACGGCTGGCGAACGAGGACGCGCTGCCGATCGCGAGCGCGCAGCGAGGGTCGCTCCAGGCGATCGGCGAGGCGTCGGAGCAGCGCGGCGGTCGCCCGGGTCCGACCGCGCTCCTCGCACGGCTCGGTGACGACGGCCCGGTCCACGGCGCGCCGGATGTCGCCCTGGCGGAGGTCTCCGAGTTCCTTGCGGAAAGCTGGCATCACTTGCTCGTCCCCCATCGCTCGTGTATCTTGACGTGAAGATACTCACGGGAAAGCTTTATGTCAAGACTCTCGAGCAAGAGCGAAGTCGCCGCGCCCCGGGATCGCGTCGACGAGCACGTCGAGCAGGCGGTGCGGGAGTTCCCGGAGGTCGACCCGGCGGTCGAGGCCATCCTGGCCAGGATCGACAAGCTCGAGCGCTACCTCAACAAGACCATGGCGGAGACCCTGGCCCGGCACCGGCTGGGCGAGGGCGACTACAAGGTCCTGGTGAGGCTCCGCCTGGCCGAGGGCAACCGGCTCTCCCCCGGCGAGCTGAGCGACTCCCTGATGCTGTCGACCGGGGCCATGACGAACCGCCTGGACCGGCTCGAGGAGCGGGGCCTCGTCGTGCGAAAGCCCGAGCCGCGTGACCGCCGCGGCGTCCTCGTCGAGCTCACCGCCGAGGGCCACGACGCGCTGGCCGCCGCCATCCACGAGCAGGCCGCGAGGGAGATCCAGCTCCTCGGCGTGCTGAGCGAGGACGAGAAGGCGGCGGTGAACGACTTGCTGCGCAAGCTCCTCCTGCACTTCGAGGAGCTGCTGGGCCCCCCGCCGCGGCGCCGCGGCCACCTGGACGTCTGAGGGACGGGTCGCGCGGCTTCCGCTCAGCCCTTCGCAGAGCGCTTCTTCAGGTCCGCCAGGATCTCGCGGGCGGCGTTGGCCCCGGGGGCGCCGGTCACCCCGCCGCCGGGGTGGGCCCCGGAGCCGCACAGGTACAGACCGGGCAGGCCGAACCGGTATCGCGCGTGCCCGAGCAGCGGCCGCCACACGAAGAACTGGTCGAGCCCCGGCTCTGCGTGGTACACGTGGCCGCCCGAGAGGCCGTAGTCGCGCTCGAGGTCGACCGGCGTGATGACCTGCCGGGCCAGCACCTGCTCGCCGAGACCCGGTGCGTGCTTCTCCATCGTCTTGATCACGACGTCGCCGAGGTGGTCCCGCTCCGACCCCCAATCGCCCTCGCGCAGCGCGTACGGGGTCCACTGGACGACGATGCTCATCACGTGGCGGCCTTCGGGCGCGAGGCCCGGGTCGTTGATCGTCGGGATCGTCGCCTCGAGGTAGGGCTCGTCGCTCATCCGCCCGTACTTCGAGGCGTCGAACGCGTGCTCCAGGTCGTCGATCGAGGGCGCGATCAGGATCCGGCCGGCCATGGGCTCGGGCGAGTCCGCGCCGCGGAACGCCGGGAGGCCGGACAGCGCGAGGTTCACCTTCGAGACGGTGCCCGGCGTTCGGATGTTCGAGGCGCGCCACCGCAGGTGCGGGCCGATCTCGACCGGGTCGACGAGCGTGGTCAGCGTGCGCTTGGGATCGGCCGAGCTCACCACGGCGCGGGCATGGATCTCCTGGCCGTCCTCGAGGGCCACGCCGTACGCCCGGTGGCTCCTCGTCAGCACCCGCGTCACCTCCACGCCGGTCCGGATCTCGGCGCCGAACGCTCGCGCCGCGGCGGCCAGCGCCTCCGCGAGGGCGCCCGGCCCGCCCCGCGCCACGGCGGACTGGCCCGCCGCCCCGCCGTCGTTGCCGGCCGAGTCGGCCAGCAGCACCGTCGTCGTCCCGGCCGACCACGGGCCCATCGCCGTGTACTGGGTGGCTCGCGCCGCGATCGCGGCGCGCACGGCGTCGCTCTCGAACGCCTCGGCGACGTAGTCGGCGATGGCCATGGGGATGGCTCGGGTTGCCTCGCGCCCGGGCCGGGGTCCGAGGCGACGGAACGCGTTGCCGAGCTTCAGGCCGTTCAGGGCGTCGGCGATCGAGGGGTCCTTCACGTCGGGCGGCGTGATGGCGTGGAGGTAGGCCAGGAAGCTCGCCAGGGCGCGGATCTTCCTGTCGAAGTCCGGATAGGCCTGGGCATCGGCCGCCGATCGCTCCCGGAGCCCGGCCGCGGTCCGAGATGCGTCCGCCCACAGCGTGAGCGGGGCCCCGTCGGGTTGGGGGGCGAACACGCGCACCGAGGGCTCCACGAGGTCGAGCCCGTGCTTGAGGAGCCCCAGGTCGGCGATCACCGATCGCCGGAGCCTCCCCACGGTGTGGACGATCCCCGGAGCGCGGAAGCCGTCCGCGATCTCGATCGTGTCCAGGATCCCGCCGACGCGCTCGCGCCGTTCGAGCACGAGGACGCTGCGTCCCGCCTTCGCCAGGTACGCCGCCGTCACGAGCCCGTTGTGGCCCGCGCCGATCACGATCGCGTCGTAGGGCCGCGCCACGGCTACGCCACCTCGTCCTTCCGTCTGGGCCCCTTCGAGGCCGACCGCTGGGCCTTCAGGAGCTCGAGCGCCGCGATCCGTCCCGGCGCGCCCATGATGCCGCCGCCGGGGTGCGTGGCCGAGCCGCACATCCACAGGCTCTTGATCGGCGTCCGGTACCGCGCCCATCCCGGCACCGGCCGGTTGAAGAAGAGCTGCTCCAGGCTGAGCTCGCCCTGGAAGATGTTGCCCTCGGTGAGGCCGGTCAGGTCCTCGATGTCCTTGGGGCTGAACACCTGCTTGTGCAGGATCAGGCTTCGGATCGCGGGGAAGCGCTCCTCGAGGGTGTCGATCACGGTCTCGCCGAACGCGTCACGCTCCGCGTCGTCCCACACCCGGCCCTCGGACAGGTGGTACGGCGCGTACTGCACGAAGCACGACATCACGTGCTTGCCGGGGGGCGCCATCGTCGGGTCGACGAGGGTGGGCAGGATGCAGTCGATGTACGGCCGGCGCGAGAAGCGTCCGTACTTCGCGTCGTCGTACGCGCGTTCCATGTAGTCGACGCTCGGCGAGAAGCTGATCGCGCCTCGCAGCCACTCACCCTTGCCGGGCCTGCACGCGAGCTCGGGGAGCGCGTCGAGCGCGAGGTTCACCTTGCCGCTCGATCCTCGGTACTTGTAGCGCTTCACCTCGTCCAGGAACGACGCGTCCAGATGCGCCGGCTCGACGAGCCGCAGGAACGTGAGGTGCGAGTCCACGCTCGAGAGCACGGTCCCGGCGGCGATCTCCTCGCCGGACTCCAGCACGACGCCGGTGGCCCGGCCGCCCCGGACCTCGATCCGCGCGACCGGCGCCTCCATCCTGATCTCGGCGCCGAGCGATTCCGCGGCGCGCCCGATCGCCTCCGAGATGCCGCCGGTGCCGCCGCGCGGGATCCCCCATGCTCGGAACGCGCCGTCGATCTCGCCCATGTAGTGGTGCAGCAGCACGTACGCGGTGCCCGGCGAGCGCACGCCCTGGAACGTCCCGATGATCCCGGACGCCGACATCGTGGCGATCAGCGGATCGGTCTCGAACCACTGCCGCAGGAAGTCGGTTGCGCTCATCGTCATGAGCTGCACGAAGGTGTGCTGCAACCGCTCCGGAAGCTGCCCGAACGACTTGGCCAGCCCGGCGACCGGCATCCAGTCGAACGGGTTGATCTTGCCGGGGTCCGGCGGGACGAACGAAAGGATCGGCTTGACGAAGCGCGCCATGTCGGCCATGAGCTGGCCGTACTCCTCGTAGGCCTCGGCGTCGCTCTTGGACCACCGCCGGATCTCGCGGATCGTCTTGCCGTGGTCGTTCACGCGCCACAGCGAGTCGCCCTCGAGCGGCGTGATCGTGCCGTCGAGCGGCAGGATCTCGAGCCCGTGCTTGGGCAGGTTCAGCTCGCGGATGATCTCGGGGCGGAGCAGCGAGACGACGTAGGACATCTCGCTGAAGCGGAAGCCGGGGATGACCTCCTCGGTGACCGCGGCGCCCCCGAGGACGTGCCGCTTCTCGAGCACCAGGACCGAGCGGCCGGCCCGCGCGAGATAGGCGGCCGCGGTGAGACCGTTGTGCCCGCCCCCGATGACGACCGCGTCGTAGCGCTTGGCCACCAGGCCATCGTAGGGGGGCGCCCGCTCGCCGCCCACGACCTCCTTGACTGCAGGTCAGAGGGGTCGCGGGGGGGAGACCGGGTGCGCGGCTACGCTACCGACGGACCATCCGCAGGAGGCATCGTGAGCGTCGGAACCGCGTTCCACCCACGCACGTCCGGGCTGAACTCGAAGATGGCGTGGGGCGAGTGGTCGGGCTACTTCGCCGCGGCGGTCTACGCCGACTTCCACGACATCGAGTACAACGCGATCCGGGAGCAGGCGGCGCTGATCGACGTCTCCCCCCTGTACAAGTACGCCGTCACCGGGCCCGACGCCGCGCGGCTCGTCGACCGCGTCATGACGCGCGACGTGTCGAAGCTGCGCGTGGGACGGGTCTTCTACACGCCCTGGTGCAACGAGGACGGCAAGGTGGTCGACGACGGCACCGTCACGCGCCGCGCCGAGCGCGAGTTCTTCTGGACGGCGGCGGATCCTTCCTACCGCTGGTTGGTCCTGAACGCCGCCGGTCTCGACGTCGAGATCGAGGACGTGTCCGAGCAGATCGCCGGCGTCGCCCTGCAGGGTCCGCGTTCGCGGATGGTCCTGGAGGCCGCGAGTCGCGCCGAATGGGCGGATCTCGCGTACTTCGGGCACCGACGCACCGAGATCGGCGGGGCGGATGTCCACGTCACGCGGACCGGCTACACGGGCGACCTCGGCTACGAGGTGTGGGTGCCCGTCGACGCCGCGGTCGACGTGTGGGACGCCCTGTGGGAGGCCGGCGAGCCTCACGGCATCCGACCGGCCGGCATCCACGCCCTGGACGTCTCGCGGGTCGAGGCCGGGCTCATCCTCATCGAGGCCGACTACACGAGCGCTCGACACGCGATCACCCAGGAGCAGATGTACTCGCCGTTCGAGATCGGGCTCGGCCGGCTGGTCGACCTGGGCAAGACGAGCTTCGTCGGCCATCACGCGCTCGAGCTCGAGCAGCGCCGGGGCGGCCCGGCCAGGCGCCTGGTCGGGCTCGACCTCGAGTGGAGCGGCATCGAGGCTCTGTACGCCAAGCACGACCTCCCGCCCCAGGTCTCGCCGTATGTCAACCGGGACCCCGTGCCGGTCTACCGGTCCGGCACGCAGGTGGGCCGCGCCACCAGCATCGCCTGGGGGCCGACGATCAAGCGGATGGTCGGGTTCGGCTCTCTCCCCCCGGCCCTGGCAGCCCCCGGCACACGCGTGTCGGTCGAGTGGAGCGTCGAGGGCGAGCGCGGCAAGGCGGGGGCGACGGTGGTCGAGCTCCCCTTCCTCGACCTCGAGCGCAGGCGCGCGTAGGCGGTCGTCACACCAACTCCATCTGCGACGGGGCGCCGTCCGGGATAATCGAGTGAGCGTGCCGAACCGGTCCCGATCCTCGCTCGCCCTGATCGCGGCGTCCGGAGGCACCGTGGCGCTCGTCATCGCGCTCACCGGGAGCCTCGTGGCGTCGGCGATCGCCGGCCTCCTGGCCCTGGCGACCGCGCTCGTGGTCCTCCGAGCACGCGTCGCGGCCGAAGCGACCGACGCGGTCCCCGAGGCCGATGCCGTCCCCGAGCCCACCGAGGCCGATGCGCCCCCCGACCCGTCACGGCGTCGGTTCCTGCGAGCCGTCGTCACCGGGCTGGGCCTCGTCGCCGTCGCCGGGGGATCCGCGCTCGGCGCCGTAGTTCGGCGGCTCACGCGCCCCGACCCCCGGCCGATCCTGGAGCGGACGGTGGGCGACCTCGGCGCCGAGTACGTCGAGCTCGTCACGCGCGCCTATCACCCCGAGCGCTCGGGCGACCTCCAGCTCCTGGTCACGCCCTTCTCGAGCTCCAACTACGCGAACGAGTCGCGGTCGCTCCTGCCCAACGACCCCCGATCCAGCCACGCCGTGGTGTGGATGTACGGAGAACGCGTGCCCATCGTCGTGTGGGCCCCCGGCCTCGTCGAGCCGCAGGACCACGAAGAGCGCGTCACGCTGGCCGATCTCGCGCCGACGACCGCACGCCTGATCGGGTTCGACGGGTACGCGGCCGCGGACGGCGTCCCGCTGCCCGGGATCCCGGCCCCGACCGGCGCGCCACCGCGAGTCGTCGTCACGTTCGTGATCGACGGCGGCGGCTGGGACGTCCTGCGGAAGTGGCCCGAGGCGTGGCCGAATTTGAAACGCCTCATGCGCGAGGGCGCCGCCTACCGCAACGCGATCACCGGCTCGTTCCCCGCCGTGACCGCCTCGGCGCACGCGACGATCGGCACCGGCGCGTACCCCCGGACGCACGGGATCACCGGGCACAACGTCCGGCGGGACGGACATCCGGTCAAGGCGTGGGGCGACCCGGGACGGGTCGATCCCTCCTTCCTCCTCGAGCCCACCCTGGCCGACCGGTGGAGCGCGGCGACGGGCGACGGCGCTTGGGTTGGTGAGATCGGGTACCAGGTCTGGCACCTCGGCATGCTGGGGCGGGGCGGGCGCCCCCTCGGCGACCTGCCCGTGGGGGTCTTCTGGGACGAGCCGGGCGGCAGCGGCGGGTGGAAACCGCACAACCCGGACCTGTACCGGCTTCCGGCGAGCGTGCCGGCCCCGGACCGGCTCGACTCGCTCACGGCCGCCTACCGCCCGCCGCCCGCCTCGCCCTACGACCGGTTCATCGCGAGCGACGCCAAGTCGATGTGCTGCTTCCCGCCGGTGGTCCGCCTGCAGGGAGAGCTCATCGAGTCGACGTTCGAGTCGGAGCCCATCGGCGGGGACGGCGTGCCCGGCCTGCTCTACCTCAACTTCAAGGCGCCGGACTACTCGGGCCACGTCTACAACATGGACGACCCCCGGCAGGCCGAGGTCCTCGGCGCCGTCGACGGCGAGATCGGGCGCCTGGCCGACCTGCTCGAGCGGCGGTTCGGACCCGGCGGGTTCGCGCTGATCGTCACGGCCGACCACGGCCAGTGCCCACTGATCGACCCCAGCGGCGGCGTCCGGATCGACCCGATCCAACTCGAGTCGGACCTGGTGCGGGAGTTCGGCAAGAGCGTGTTCGGCCTCGTCGAGCTCGTCGCGCCGTCCGAGGTCTACCTGAGCTCCCGGGCCCTCGCCGACGCCGGCTACAGCGCCGAGGACGTCGCCGCGTTCCTCGCCGGCTACCGGTACGGGGAGAACATCGGGCCCTACGTCCGGCCCGCCGCGATCCGGCGGGACCGGCTCGGCGACCGAACGTTCGCCGCGGTCCTGCCGAAGAGCTTCATCGCGGACCTCGCAAACCTCGATCTCTCGGGTTACGGGAGCTCGAGCTTCGCGGATGCGGATCCCGGGGGGATCCCCGCCGTCACCTGGTAGCGAGCCTCACCCGCTCACGTCCACGACCACGACGTCTTCGTCGCCCGAGATCGCCACGCCGCCCCGGCGGTGCTGCTTGGCCCGGTACATCGCGGTGTCGGCGTCGCGGATCAGGTGCTCGCACCCCCGCGCCATGTCGAGCGCGAGCGTCACGCCGACGCTGACGCCGATCCGGATGTTCCCGCCATCGGCCACGGAGATCGGGTCATCGAGGCACCGGCACAACCGCTCCGCCGCCGCCACCGCGTCGGGCGCGCTCCACACGTCCTGGCACAGGACGACGAACTCGTCGCCGCCGTAGCGGGCCACGGTGTCGGCGGGGCGGACCGCCCCCGAGAACCTGTGGGCGACCTCGATGAGCACCCGGTCGCCGACGTCGTGCCCGAACTCGTCGTTCACGCGCTTGAACCCGTCCAGGTCGAGGAACATCACGGCCACCCCGGGACCCCCGCGGTCGAGCCGGGCGAGGGCGATGCTCATCCGGTCCAGGAGGAGCTCCCGGTTGGGCAGGTCCGTCAGCGGATCGTGCATGGCGCGCTGGGCGAGCGCATCCTCGGCGGCCTTGCGAACGCTGATGTCGTCGAGCATGACGATCGCGAAGTCGGGCTGCCCCTCCTCGTTGCGGACCAGCGAGACCGTCACGTGACACCAGATCCGGTCGCCACCCCGCCGCCGGTACTGGCGATCGACCTCGTAGTGGTCGATCCCCCCTCCGGCGAGCCGCGCGAACTCCTCCGGGATGTCGCCCGGACCCGGCTCGGCGAGGAAGGTGCCGAGATGGAGGCCGAGGAGGTCCGCCCGGCCCACGCCGAGCAGCTCCGCGATCGCGTCGTTGGCCTCGAGGACGTGGCCGTCGAGCGACAGGCGGGCGATCCCGATCGCGGCGTCGTCGAAGACCGCACGGAAGCGCCGCTCGCTGGCGTGGAGCGCGAGCTCCGCCACCTTCTTGTCCGTGACGTCCTGCATGATCCCCTGCCACATCGCCGGACGGCCCTGCTCGTCCCGAGCGACCGCCGAACGCTCCTCGATCCACACGACCCGCCCGTCCTTGCGGATCATCCGGTAGGCCGCGGTGAGTGACCCGCCCGACTCCATCGCCTGCTGGCCGAGCCGCTCGACCTCCTCCAGGTCGTCCGGGTGCACCGCCTTCGCCCAGCCCTCGTCGGTGGCCAGGAACTCCTCGGGCGTGTACCCGAGCACGTCCTCGATCTGCGGGCTGATGTACTCGGGCTCGGCGTCGTCCGGGTCGGCGACGCCGATCCGGTCGACGAACGTGATCGCGGGTAGCTGTTCCACGAGCGTGCGGTACCGCAGCTCGGCGGTGCGGAGCGCGTCCTCGGCGAGGTGCTTCTCGGTCACGTCCTGGTACGCGCCCTGCCATACGGACACGTGCCCGTCGGCGTCGACCAGTGGGCGCGACGAATCGTGGATCCAGACGACGCGCCCGTCCGGGCGGACCATCCGGTACTCGGCCTCGATCGGCGCACAGGCCGCACGCGCCGCGACGCCCTCGGCGTCGACGCGCGCCAGGTCCTCCGGGTGGACCATGCTCGCCCAGAGCCCGGCACCCTTCACCCAGTCCTTCGGCGTCACGCCGAGCATCTCCTCGATCTGCGGGCCCACGTACACCGCCGCGGTGAGCGAGGGATCCTCCGGGTCGAACCGGAAGAGGTAGGTGGCCACCGGAAGCTGCTCGACGAGCGTGCGATACCGGGCCTCGGCCGAGCTCAGGGCGTCCTGTGCGAGCTGGCGCTCCGTCACGTCGTGGACGATCTCGTAGACGAGGGCGCGGCCGCCGATGGCGATCGAGCCGGTGTAGATCTCGACGTGGCGGATCTCGCCGTCCGCGAGGCGGTGGCGAAGCCGCAGGAAGGGCCGCTCCTGCGTGTTGGCGAGCCGCATCTCCTCCAGGACCACGTCCGGGGGGTCGGCGCGGAGCACGGCCGTCCCCTCCTTCACGAGACGATCGAGCGGGTACCCGTAGAAGTCGAGCGCGGCCGGGTTGGCGTCGACGATCTCCTCGGAGACGGGATCGAGCAGCAGCATGACCGCGCGGTTGCCGGAGAAGAGGCTGTGGTACTGCGCCTCCTGCTCGCGGAACGCGGCCTGGACTGCGAACCGTTCCGTGATGTCGCGCACGCTCAGCACGATGCCGCCCACGGTCGGATCGGACAGGCGGTTGTGGTAGTGGACCTCCACCCATCGCCAGGACCCCGTCGCGTCGCGGACCCGCACCTCGAGCCCGCCGGTCACGCCGGGATGTCCCACCCCGGCGGCGAAGGTCGAACGCACCAGGGGCGCGTCGTCGGGGTGGACGAGGTCGATCGCCGAGGTTCCGAGGAGCTCCTCCGGGCGCACGCCGAACAGTCGCTCCGAGCTCGGCGCGACGTACGTGAGCACGGCGCGCTCGTCCAGCACCACGATCAGGTCGGAGGCGTGTTCGACGAGCGAGCGGTGGCGCTCCTCCGACGCGCGCAGGGCCTCCTCGGCGCGGGATCGATCGAGCTCCGCTCGGCGGAGCCACCGAAGCCCGACCAGCACGGCCGCGACCGCGATCAGGGCGACGCCGGCCTGCCCTCGATGCTCGTCCCGGATCTCGAAGACCAGGATGGCGACGGGCGCGATCAGGAACGCCACGCCGAGCAGAAGGGTGCGCGGCGCGCGCGGGCGGGGACGCTCGGGCGAGGATGCTCGCATCACCCGTGTTCTCGGATGCGGACAAGTCCCAACACAGCGCTCGGTGTCCCGGCACCCCTGGGTCGATGGGCCGATGGGCGAATCACGCGGGTCGGGCTGCGGGGAACCCGCACCCGTGCCCCGTGGTAGCGTCGCGCTCCATGGCGGCGCACCGGTTCGCCCGGACCCTGGAACGGCTGCTCGAGATCGAGGCCCCGCTGCTGCGCTTCTTCACGGACTCCGCGGCCGCGCACATGGACCGCGACGCCGATCTCGACGAGATGGTGGAGCGGGCCATCCCGGTGTTCGAAGCCGCCGCCCGCCGCTGATCGCTCGATGCCCGTCGAGACGGACGAGCGCGACCGGGCCCTCCTGTCCGGCCGAGATGGCGAGGCCGCAGCGCTGGCGATGCGCATCGTCCTCGAGATGGCCGGGATCATGGGGGCCGACCACCTGATCGACGTCGTCTCCGCGCACGTCGACGGGTGCCTCTACCATGGCCGGGCCGGCCTGGACTTCGCCGAGCGGCTCCGCGCGGGAGGCGCCCGGGTGGCCGTGCCGACGACCCTCAACGTCGGCGCCCTCGACCTCCTGCACCCGGAGCGCTCCCGGCTCGACGCGGCCACGGCCGCCGACGCCCGCCGGCAGATGGACGCGTACGTCGCGATGGGCTGCCGGCCGACCTGGACGTGCGCGCCCTATCAGCTCCCCGAGCGGCCGGCGTTCGGGCAGCACGTGGCGTGGGCGGAGTCGAACGCGATCGTGTTCTGCAACTCCGTGCTGGGGGCGAGGACGAACCGCTACGGCGACTTCATCGACGTCTGCGCCGCGATCACGGGGCGAGTGCCGTTCGCCGGGCTGCACCGCGACGAGGAACGCAGGGCTCGGGTCGTCCTTCGGCTCGACAGGGTACCGCCGCGGATCCTCGGCTCCGACGTCCTCTACCCGGTCCTGGGACACGTGCTCGGCCGGGAGGCCGGGACCGACGTGGCCGCGATCGTCGGCCTCCCGCGCAACGCCACCGAGGATCGGCTCAAGGCGCTCGGGGCCGCGGCGGCCTCCTCCGGCGCGGTGGGGATGTTCCACGCGGTCGGCGTCACGCCCGAGGCGCCGACCCTCGATGCCGCCACCGGGGGCGAACCGGTGCCCGAGGTCGCGGTGACGCCGGAGCGGCTCCGCGCCGCGCGGGACGAGCTCGGGGCGGCCACCGGGCGCGCGCTCGGCGCGGTGTGCGTCGGGACGCCTCACGCGTCGCTCGCGGAGCTGGAGCGGCTCCGCGACCTGCTGGCGGGCGAGCGCCTCCGCGTGCCGTTGTGGGTGAACACCGGCCGCGACGTGCTCGCCGAGGCCGAGCGTGGAGGCGTGGCCGGAGCGCTCGAGGCGCTCGGCGTGCGGATCGTCGTCGACACGTGCACCTACCTCACGCCGCTGATCGGCGAGGTCGACGGCCCGGTCATGACCGACTCGGCGAAGTGGGCGTGGTACGCGCCGGCCAACCTGGGCGTGGAGGTCGTCTTCGGCGGCCTCGAGGAGTGTGTTCGCTCGGCCGCGGCGGGCCGCGTCGTCCGCGACGAGGAGCTGTGGGGCGATGCCTGAGGCCCGGGTCCTCGTCACCGGCACCGCGGAGGGCGAGGTGCTCGTCCTGGACGAGCCGCTCAGCTTCTGGGGCGGCGTCGACCCCGCGACCGGCCTCGTGATCGACGTCCACCACCCCCAGCGCGGCTCGAACGTGGCCGGCCGGGTGCTGGTCATGCCCTCGGGCCGGGGCTCCAGCTCCAGCTCGAGCGTCCTGGCGGAGGCCATCCGGGCGGGCACGGCTCCCGCCGCGATCGTGCTGCTCGAGCCGGACCCGATCGTCGCCCTCGGGGCCATCGTCGCCCGCGAGCTCTACGGAGCTCGGGTGCCGGTCATCGTCGTCGGTCCACACGCGGAGCTTGCGGGTGGTCGCCTCCGCATCGACGCATCGGCCGAGCCCGCGCGCGTCGGACCGGCCTGAGGACCGCCGGACGTCACGCTCGCTCGGTGACGCGCGTCACCGTGCTTCGGCGCGGTGGCGCGGCATCCTTCAGCGAACGAGCGAGAGGCGGTGGGACATGCGGCGCATCAGGATCGAGCGGAAGTCGGAGGCGCGATGGATGCGCGACCGCGATGTCGTGCTCCCACTGGACGCCCGCGACCCGGCCGTGCTCCGGGCCAAGCAATTGCTGCGCGAGCGGTCGGATGCGACCGTGCGGAACGCTGCGGGTGCCCCGTAGGCCCGAGTTCGGGGCCCTCGGACGCCGACGATCGACAGGGCAGACACCTGGAATCACGCGATCCCATGGCCATCGTCACGGGACGATCTCGAACGCAGGAGCGTGAGCCGGGCGAACGACCGTGAGATGCCTTCGATCGAGCGTCGCCAGGCGCACGACGCGAAGGCGCTCCGCGGTGGCCACGACAGAAGCGTCGACGGTGCCGAGGGGAAGGTCCCGGTATTCGGCAACGAGCTCGGCAATCCGGATCCAGTCGGCGGGGTGAACCGGCTCCGCGATCAGGTTCCCCGCCGCCAGGTCGCCGAGGAATCGGACCTCTGCCTCCGCGCCGAGCCGCGTCTCGAGGAGGTAGGTCACCTCGGTCACGACGAGCTCCGGGACGATCAGGGGCCCGGGATGGCCTTCCAGCAGTGCCAGGCTGGCGTCGTGGTCGCGATCGTCCTCGTCGACGTAGGCGTACAGAGGACCGGCATCGACGATCAACGAGATCGGCGGGCCTCCCGCCGCAGGATCTCCTCGATCTTGCGGGCGGTGTCACGACGGCCGCTCCGGCCGGCCTTCGCGGCCATCAGACGCCGGCGCCCGGCGCCGAGGTGGGACTCGATGGCCTCGCGCGTGAGCTCGGACACCGTCGTCCCTCGCCGCTCGGCTTCGTGGCGAAGCCGCGCGTCGAGATCGTTCGAGAGCTTCACGGTCGTCCGCTTCATGGTATGCCAGCATACCCTTCGCCAGTCACACGTCAACCGGAGGGGGCGATACTGTCTTGCTCCTCTTGGCCGCGCCGTGCGGTCGGAGAAGCGCCGACCTCCCACATTCAGGAGCTCGAAGAACCGGAGAGCCGGGACCGCGATTGTCGTCGACCGAGACGAGGAACTTGCTCATGATTCCGCAAGGTAGCCGGATATGCGTGAGCATGAGCGAGACAAGAGGTCCCCGGCCCCGGCCACAGATCGAATCCTCGCGTCCTACCGCCACCGCGGGGTTCACGGGGGGGCGACTGGTCGCCGGCATCGCCGTCTTCCTTATCGCCGCGGTCTCGATCGGGGTGGTGTACCTGGCCTTCCGCAGGGCACCAGAGCCCGCCGCGCCTCCAGTGCAACCGACCCTGCGAGCGAACGGCCCGATCTGGTTCCTCGGAGGTGACGAGCCAGGATCCGTGTTCGGTCCCTCCTCCGTCTACCGCGTCGACCCGACGACCGGGACCATGGAGAGCGTGCCGACGTCAGGCGACCTGAATTCCATCACCGGGCTGGCGGTCTCCCCCGATGGCGGGATCGTGGCGCTGTCGAACGGCGGGGGCGAGTTCCCACCCCGCAACATCTACGTGATGGGGTCCGATGGCAGCGATGTGCGGCAGATCACGTCGGGCGAGTTCTCCGAGGTCGCGCCCGATTGGTCACCCGACGGCAGCAGGATCGTCTTCTCGAGCACTCGGTGCTGCGCGACGGAGTCCTCGGGCGGCAACTACGCGCTCTACACGATGGACCCGGACGGCTCGGATCTGCGACAGCTCACGTCCGGCTCGGAGAGCGACGTATCCCCGGCGTGGTCGCCCGACGGCAACCAGATCGCCTACGTCCGATTCCCAACCTCCGATTCCTCGGACACGAATCCGTGGCAGATCTGGGTCCTGAACGCCGACGGAACCGATCCGCGACGGCTCACGAACGAGGGCCGATACGACGATGCTGTCGCGTGGTCACCGACCGGCCGGGAGCTCGCGTACATCAGCCATCTGTCCAACGATGAAGATTGGGAGGTCCGCGTCATCCCCGTTGAGGGAGGCGATCCGCGGACGATCTTCCAGTGCTCGAGAGCGTGCATCGCCGGCGGGTTCACGTTTGGCCTGGTCGCCCGACGGCTCCCAGATCGCTTTCACGATCAACTCCGGCGCTCCGGGTGACCCGAGATGGGAGATCGTGCTCGCCGACGCGGACGGCGGGAGCTTCGGCGTCCTCGACACCCAGGGAGTCGGCGCGTGCTGTCTGTCGTGGGTTCCCGCCGAGGGATCGTGAACTCCGCCTCGGTTGGTATCGCGACTACCGGCCACCTCCAACAACGCTCAGGCACGAGGTCTGAGCGTTCTTGGACCTTGGGGGGATCGTATTCGAGCTTCACGCGAGACTCCCTCACGTGGTTGAGGGCGACTCTCCAAGAAGCGGACGGGTGATCTCGCCGGCGAGGGCGACGATCCTCTCATCATCGGTCACGAGCGCCACGCCCCGCTCCTCTGCCAACGCCACGTAGGCCGCGTCGTACGCGGTGAGCCCGCGGGCCACCCAGGACGCAACGGAGTGCAACGCCGGCTCCCCGACCTCGAACAGGAGGTCATCGAGGGCTTCCGCGAGTTCGAGGAGCGCTTCCTCCGTCCATTTCCAACGCCGACCCGCCACATTCAGGAGCTCGAGGAACAGGAGGGCCGGCACCGCAACGAACAAACGACCAGCCCGGTACTCGCTCCGAAGCTCGCGCGCCTCGGCGGATCCACGCTGTTCGGCAGCGAACCACTTGAGCACCACCGAGGCGTCGAGCACGACCTCGGTCAACGAGAGTCCCGCTCCGCTCGTACCGCCGCCGTTGCCTCCTCCTCGGCAGGCTGGGCCTCGAACAGCCTCTCGAGCCGAGTGAGGGCACGCCGGGCTTGCGGGCCGGCGCCGGGTCCGCGATCCGCGCCCAGGTCGCGCGCCGCCAAACGAGCCAAGTAGGCACTGCGACTCAGCCCGGCTGCCTTTGCAGCACGGTCGATCCGGGCAAGCAGCTTGTCGTCGACCGAGACGAGGATCTTGCTCATGGACCCCAGGATATCCCGGATATCCGTGCGCCGGCAAGCGTTTCCTTGCCCGGGCCACGGATCGATCGTGCAGGCACCACGGCCGAGAGTTCAACGGCAACTGGCGAGGTGGGCGAACGAGGCACAAGGCGGGGTATGTCATGGTCCGCATGCCGGAACACCCGAGAGCCCGAACGGCCGGCTACGTCTTCGAACATATCCTCGTGATAGAAGACTTCCTTGAGCGCCACCTCATGCCGGATGAGCAGGTGCATCACCGAAACGGCGTTAGGGACGACAACCGTCTCGAGAATCTGGAGCTCTGGATCCGTCCACAGCCCAGTGGCATACGGGTCGAGGACGCGATCGCCTGGGCCTACGACATCCTCGCCCGCTACGCGGGCCTGGCGGCACCCCCAACAACGCTCAGGCACGAGGTCTGAGCGTTCTTGGACCCAGGGGGATGCTATTCGAACTCGGGCACGGCGCTCGTCAAGCTGCTCACTGATCTCACGGAAGGATCTCGAACGCGTGGGCGTGAGCTGGACGCACAACTGTGAAGTGCCTGCGATCGAGCGTGGTCAGGGTGCACAAGGCGGAGACGCTCCGCTGTGGCTGCGACCAGGCCATCGACAGTACCGAGGCGATGAGTTTCCCCCCATACTGATCGCCCTTGGCCTGCACGAACATGTACGTGTAGAAGCCGGCTTCGGTCACCTGAAGGACCCGGCAGCTCGTCTTGATCGAGTGGCCCTCAGCGACCATCACCTTGATGACGGCGAACCGGCCTTTTGGGGCACCGCCCCCTTCAGCAGTTGCTTGGCTCGTCGTTCGGCGGCCAGCTCCGCCTCCAAGGCGTTGATCCGACGCCGCGCGGCGGCGAGCTCGGAGCGCTCGGCCGTGCTCAGGCCCGGCAGATCGCCGCGGTCGATCCGATCCTGTTTGCGCCAGTTGTAGATGCAGGCGTCACTGATGCCCAGATCCTCGGCGACCTCGGTGAGGCTTCGTCCAGCCGCCAGCAAGTCCAGGACCTTCCGCCTGAACTCCGGCGGATAGCTCCTCGGCATGCCGTTCCTCCTTGCTCTCGAGCATGAGGATCCCAGCAAACCGACTCAACAGGACCGAGGGCAGACCACCCTGCAATCGGGCTCCGCTTGACTCCCTATGTGGACCCCGGATGCCCGTGGCGTTCGCCAATGAATCCACGGCACCGTCAGCACAACACGTCGCCTCCCGACGGTGGCATGTAGGCGAATGACCCCAGAGGCTCCGGAATGGAATAGACAACGTTGTCAGCCTGGAATAGGCCCCGCGCCTTCGTAACGTATGCCCTGTTGTGCGTACACCCCTGCACGGTCTTGTTCCGAGTAACCTGAGTGACGTTGTACACGTTCCCGCTATCGACGCACGTCCCAATTTGTGTCCTGGAAGAGCCGTTCCAGTACGCCGCACAGACGATGACCCTAATCCAAGTGGGATAGCAGCCAGGTGTGATCACCTTCATCTGAGCTTTGAAGAGTGGGTTGCCGTTGCTGTTAAGTACTGGATGCCACATGTTCAGGCTCATGAAGCAATCCTGCGCCTTGGCCGGTGGCGGTGCGGTCACCGTCAAGGATGTGAGGAGCGCTGCGGACACCAACACGGTTGCGATCTTGGATGTGAGCTTCATGTTGGCCTCCTGCCCAAAGGCCGTGCGTCTCTAAGTCGGCGCCCGCATTAGTGCAACGGGCGACCTACCCCGTGCTCCCCGGTGGGGGAAGAGGAACGTCTGGTGGATCGACTGATCCCGTAAGCATCGCGGGGGGCACGAGTACCTGCTCAGTACCATCAGGCGCGATACCGACCACCTGACCTGTCCAAGTCGCGCTCGATGAAACCTGAGGAGCGTCCATTGCACGCGCGCCTGGCACCCCCCACAGGTACAGCACGATGGCGCCAACGGTCAGCGCCATGGCCACGTATCCACTGCGCCTAACCACCTGACACACCGGCCCTCGCCTCCTCACCCTTGCCCGAGACTGACCCATCCCACCGGATCGTACCGCCTCGATTCCAGGCAGGCAGTCGGACGAAGGGTCTACTCAATCGTTCTGGAGGAGTCCCCAACGCGAGTTGGCTGCCGGGCACCTCCTCGCCCGGCGGGTGATCAGCTCATTCAGCGACGCGCATTACCTCGCCAAGGTCCACCGCACGGGCGCGCCGGTTGGCGAAGGCGGCCCCGCTCCATGTCAGGAGGCCGGCGAGTGCGGCCGTCAAGACAAAGAGCGCTCCGGGGATGAGAAACAGCGGCTTGGGCGGGATGGTGGGGATCGGATCAAGCAGTGGAACGGTCACCCGAGCCGCGAGGATGGCGAGTCCTCCTCCAACGGCGAATCCGACGGCGATCATCCCCCCGAGCTCAATGGCGAGCGCCCTTCGATGCTGTCCGTGCTGCATCCCCATGCGTATTGACAGGGCGTAGGAGACGATCTGCGACCGTTGGCGTGCCTGCAGATACATGAGCATGCCCACGAACGTGAGCGCTGCAGCGATCAGCCCAAGAGCGTTGATGATCAGGAACGTGTCGATCGCTGCCGAGATCGCAGGGATGTCCTCTACCTCGGCGGCTGTCACGATGAGCGACGGGGCGACCTGCAACGTCGCGAGCGCCCGACGCACCGCGCCTGGTTCGCCCCGGATCCACAGCTCGGCCCCATGTCGTTGGAGCGGATTCAGGGGACTATCAAGCCGTTCCAGCAGACCTTGCTCGTCAACTACGACCAGCGGCCTCAGCGAGAACAACCCCGGAAACGCCTTCGGCCGTGCCACCACCTCGACCGGAACCTCGGTCGTTCCGACCAGGATTTCGCTCACGTCGAGCTCCCCCGCGGCCGCCAGCACGACGGGCAGCGGACCACCCTCGCTCGGTACCCGCAGCTCCCGGACAAGGGTCTGGATTGGCTCGGCCGCAAACGCATCGTTCCAGTACGCGGCTTCCGCGAACGAGCCCGGGTCGACGGCGAGCAGGTCAAGGGTCCGACCGGACGGCAATCGGGCTCCCTCCCCCACCTGCACCACACGCGTGACCGGGAAGGGGAAGTCCGGCGGCGCCTGTGAGATGTAGTCGATGCTCGCCGCGACGTCGCTGCCGACGAAGACCCTCGCCTTCGCGGTGACCGTGGTCTCCAACGACGTGGCAACCGCCTGGGCGTGGAGGAACAGCCCAAGGCAAAGCCCCGCCGCCCCGATCAAGGCGATGACCAGCGTGCCACCCGTGGCGAGCCGTCGCGCCGCCAGGTAGATGCTCGGTGAGGCGCGGCTGGTCGGCCGACGCAGCAGCCCGAAGATGAGATGGGCAAGGCGCCCGCCCAGAAAGGCAAACCCCGCAAGCAGCAGCGAGGGGAACGCAACAAGCGCGAGGCTCGGTCGCGAGACTCCGAGCGCCGGATCGGTGAAGAACGCCCCCTCATGGTCCAGCCTTCGCAACGCGATGTAGCTCAGCCACACCACCACGAGCTCGACAGGCACGGCCGCGACCAACCGCGCGAACCGGCGATCATGCGGGCTGACGATGCGGACGAAGGCGACCTCGGCCACGATGGAGGTCAGCAGGATGGAGCCAACGAGGGCGACTGCCGACCGAGCGGCGGCATCCGCGTAAGCCGCACGGTCGACTGACCCGCCCGGTCCAAGGAGGGTGACCACGACCACCGCGAGCAGCAGTCCGAGCACGCCGCCCGTGATGGACGGGAGCACGGACTCCAACGCGTTCCTCGCCCCCACGCGGGCCGGGGAGGTACCTCGAGCAAACAGCCAGGCGGCCTCGACACGTCGTGTACGCATGCCGAAGGCACCTGCGGCGGCAACGACCACCAGGGCGACAGCCAACGCCGCAAGCTCCAGCACTTGGGCCGGACCTTGGATCGTCGCGATTCGGCGTTCCGCCTCCTCGACGACTTCGTGGATCAAGGAGCCGAACGTTGTTTCTGCATCCTCGACCGGTGGCCCCCACCGACCGCAACAGCCCAAGATGCGGCCGATGGGCGTCTCTCCGAACGAGAACGTCCCGACCTGGGCCTGGTAGGCGTCGAGCGAGCGGACGTCCTCCAATGTGACGCCTGTTGGAGCCGCGACCGGTGCCTGCCATGAGAACGTGGCCGACGACCCTCCCAGTTCGCGCGTGAGTTCGATGACCTGATCGAAGTCGGCGAGGATGGGCTGGGCCGGGGGTGACGATCCCAGGCTCACCAGCCGGAACTCGTCCTGCCACTGGAGCCAGTAGCCGCCGGGCGGCCAGGCGAAGTAGATGTCGCGATACACGCCGTCGACCCGCACATTGATCTCGGACGCGCGAGCGCCGTCCCCGCTCAGGAGATGGACTTCATCACCAGGCCTGACCCCGAGCTCGTTTGCGATCAGCTCAGGAAGCCAGACGCCGTCGCCGTCGACCCCGGAGAGGCGCTCGACATGAGCGAGCACGCCGGGCGATGCGAACAACCGGCCCGCCTGTGTTCCCGCTCGTCCCTCGAACGACAGGGCGACAGGGTCACCCAGCACTGCAGCGAGCGGGCCTCCCAGTACAGGACTTCCCGAAGCAAGCCGGCCGAAGGCGTCGTTCAACTCGCGGACTGCGGGCGTTTGAAGCCCGTCATTCACACGAACCGGATCGAGCGGAAGGCTCTTGAACGTGTAGGTCAGGCCGGCCAGGTACCGCGTGATGTTCGGCCGATCGATCGCTCCCCTGATCAGATCGCTGGAGGTCGCCGACAAGAACAGCGGGTAAGCCGCCGCCGCCAGCACAAGGAGTAGCGCCCCCGCCACAGCGGCGGCAAACAGCGCTGGATACCTAAGCTGCACGAACGGGGCCCGCCGCCAGATCGCACCCTTCCGGCGAGGCGGACGCCGGACGCGGGCCTGCGAACGGGCGGCTGCGGCCCCGCTCACTGCAGCCGATCTCTCAAAGGGCTATGAAGGCCAGTCCCAGGGTACTGACACGTACCCCTTCGATGGCCGACGTGTGTCGGTTCTCGGCACAGGCCACCTGAGGTCAGGTCGCGCCGAGGCCCCCCAACTCGGCGCGGAGACACGCCCCAGGCGGACAGCCACGTCAGGCCGACCCCGTGGACCCTGGCCACCACGAAGTCCAAGAGGGCCACTCGTGGGCTGATCAGCAGGGGACCGTGAAACACTGCCCCACATTGGTGTTGCAGATGCAGCCCGGATTACACCCCGTGCACGTGTATGCGACGGTGCCGCCAGAACAGCTCTTGCAGCTCGATCGGCAACACGTCGTGGCAGCCTGAGCGGGCACCGCCTGCGACAAGATGCCAAGTCCAGCCCCCACCGCCGCGATTCTCCCTGCGAGGCGAAGGAACCGCCTGCGACTTGGTGACGCGACGCCATCGTCATCTGCGGCCACGATCGACACCTCCCTTCCTGCTCCGATCACGTGAGGGCCCGCACGTCGTCGCCTCCGATCTTCACCTCCTCTCCGAAGGCCACACCGACAAGCCGGGCCAGTTCCGACACGGTGTTCGGGAATCCCTTGCTGGCAACCATGCCCCCTCGATCAAAGACAAAGGCATGAGGTGTCGATGACGTCTCGAGGGCTCGTGAAACATCTCCGTCATCCTGATAGAGGACTACGGCGCCCGTCCGCTGGAGCAGCGCTTCGTCTGTTTCGGCAAGATGGCCCTCTGAAACGACAAACGTGGAGATGGGGAGACCATCCGCGTCGGTTGACTGGATCTCCCCGATGAGCTGTTTGCACGGCCCGCAGGAGGGATCAACAAGCAAGAGAACGCCGCGCTGCGCTAGCATTCTTGAACTCTCGAAACGCCTTCCCTGCCGGTCGCGGACGCTGAACCTCGCAATTCGGCTCCCAACGGATATGCCACCAGCTGCGGATGCGGCGCTGCCTTTGATGAGCCTCTCTGCCGCCTCAAGAAGCTGAACGCTCCGGCGGAGGACGCCCGCAGTGACGAAGGCGTTCAGGCAAGTGACCAGCGCAAGGAGTGCGAACGCGACGATCCACGGCCAACTCATGACGCCTCCAATCCCTGCGAACTCCTGGCCCGGCGGTGGGCGCTCAAGAACGCGCCGGTCGCCAAGGCGAGCCGCCACAGGCAGATCGTCAAGAGTCCGGACAGAGCGACGCCCAGGAAGTCGGTGCCGGGAAGAGCCTCCCCGGCTGGACTCCGAAGTGGGGCCCAAAGCCCCACGTCGTTACGGGTGGCGAACACGGCAATCGCCGCAGCAAGTGCAATCAAGCCGAGGTTTCGACTGACGGTCCACCAGCTGATCAACCTTGAAGAATCACCGAAGCAGCCGCAGGGAACCCTCTCGCCCCGACGGAGGACGATCACGACCGCACCCGTGAAGCCCAGGAGAATAGTCGTGGTCAGCACCGCCACCCATGGGACCGCGGCCCCCAGCAGCAGTCCGAAGCCCAGGAAGACTTCGGAAGCCGCGACGGCGAGCGCTACCCCGGGAACGACTCTGGCCGGGACGAGCCGATATCGCCAGACCGCCTCGCGGTACGAGGCGCGGTCCAGCAGCTTGATGGCGCCCCCGGCCACCAGGAGGCCGCCGAGGACCAAACGACCTGCGAGCAGGAAGCCTTGCATGCTCCCCCACCGCGACGTACGAAGTGCCGATGAGGGTTGCACACCTGAGCATCGAGGCGCAACCCACTCATTCGACCTACGTCGGGCCCAGGCCGCCCGCCTGAGCAAGACCCGGCACCCTCCGGGTTAGGCAGTCGGCTCTGTCTCCACAGAATCTCCCCCTTGTCCCCGCCCGGCGACACGCCTCCTCGTCGACTCGCCGTGCTGCCGGTCCGAACAATCCGGTTAAGGGCCACGGTCCCCACCCCAGTCCCCCCGCGCTTGCCGAGACTCCACGATTTCTCACCCCCTCGAGAGACGGTCCTCGCCTTAGCTCCAGGCACGAAGGGGGACTCGATGGGGAGTGAATGGGGAGTCGGACCCGACAACATCGGCTCGACAACCGAAGAGGTCTCGGCGATCCACTGGTTCGCCGCGAGCAGGCTCCGAAGGCGACGGCACGCTCGCCACCGGCGGTCGGTTCGGGCAGATGAGCGGAGATGCGCGGCAGCACCGGCGCGACGGTCAGGGACGCGAGCCGGACGAGCGAGCATACGGCCCCGAACCCGGGCACCTCATGGCGAGGCGCGCTCGAAGAAGACGGAGGCCGGACGAACGCTCGGACGGCGAGCGGACGGACCGGAGCACCCGGTGGGCCCGTGGAGGTCCGCGGAGTGATGCCCGCGCCGGATGCCGAACGGCGAGCTCGGCCGGCGGCTGAGGAAGCGTGCACGGCGGCGATGAAGGAGGTGAGCACGGGCACGAACTGGAGATCCGTCGACCTGACGGTGAGTGCGCTTGCGCCCTGGCGCGGCGTCGCGCTTCCCCATAGCCGTGGAAACGGCGCGTGGGCGGCGCGACGGCGCCGGGTGCGGGAGCGCAAAAGGCCAGGTCACGGGGCCTCTTTGCCGAAGGCCACCCACCGAAGGAGGGGGGAGCTGTGCCCAGAATATGGTTCGAGCAGAACGAAACGACCTTCACCGCGTGGTCTCGCTCGATGAACGAGACCACGCGATCTTCCTCAGCCTGCTCGAGCACAAGGTCCTCACCACCTACCAGATCAAGAACCTCTACTTCCGCTCCTTCAGACGAGCCCAGCACCGGATGAAGGAACTGAGAGATCTTGATCTGGTCTCATCGTTTCAGGTGGGGAGGGGTTTCGGGGAGGGGAGGCCGCCAGCGTGCTGGTACCTCACCAAGCCCGGCCTCGTCGAGATCGCCGACGCCAAGGACGTCCGGGTCTCCGACCTGCCCTGGGTCCCCGATCACAGCTACCGGACGAACAAGATCCTTGCCCACCGCCTCGGGGTCAACGCGTTCTTCTGCGCCCTCGCCGAGGCCTCCAGAGCCCACGAGGGTCACTGTCTCGTCACCTGGCGGCCCGAACACTGGGTCCGCACCAGGGCCGCGGAGGTCAAGCCGGACGGGTTCGGGCGGTACCTGCACCCGGGCGGCGCTTGCGAGTTCTACCTGGAGTACGACCGGGGCACCGAGGCGTTCGGCGCGCTGTCGCGAAAGCTCGCGGGCTACCTCCGGCTCGCGGCGGGGTGGACGAAGGAGCAGGAGCTTCCGGGCCTTCCGAACCTCCTCATCATCGTCCCGGAGGGGGTGCGCGAGGGGGAGGTCGGCTCGGCCTTCCGTCACGCCACCGGGAGCCTGCACGTCTCGGGCCCGCTCGCGACCTCGTTCCCGCTGTACGTGGCGAGCGAGGACGTCCTCACTGAGCTCGGCGTGCTCGGGGCCGTGTGGAAGCACCTGCCCACCGACGGCGATCGCCTCTTGCTCCTCGACCTGCCGGCCCAGCCCCGCGACCTCCACCAGTCCGCTCGATGCCTCGGCCGGCACTTCACAGACGCTGACGCCGGCCAGCGTCGTCGGATCTCCCCTGTCTCGACCACACCCCGATTCCGCGCCCTGCCGCCCCGACATGCCCCTTGACCCCGCGCCGCGCGAATGCGCGCGGGCTCGAGGACGACCACGATCGCCGTCGCGACGGGATCACCCCGGCATCGGCCGACGAGCACGACGCCCCGGGAGCGACACCTGCCCGGACTACGCTTGCGCGTTCGGCGACGGGACGGCCGGAGCCACCCAAGCCAGGAGCTCTTCGACCCTTGGCCCGAGCCCTGGTCGACCTGGCACTGGCACTGGATCACGAGAACGAGGAGGACGAGCGATGAACGCGGTGATCTACCTCCGGGTCTCGACCAAGGAGCAGGCCTCCAACGACGAGGCCGGCGAGGGGTACTCGATCCCGGCCCAGCGGGAGGGGTGCCTTCGCCACATCGCCGAGCGAGGGTGGAGCCTCGCCGGGGAGTTCACCGACGCCGGCGAGTCGGCCCGCACCGCCGACCGTCCGCAGCTGAAGGCCATGCTCCGCCGAGTGGCCGAGGGCGGGATCGGAGCCGTCGTCGTCCACAAGATCGATCGGCTGGCCCGCTCGATGGAGGACCACGTGGCCATCAGGGCGGCGCTGCGTCACGCGGGGGTCCAGCTGGTGTCCGTGACCGAGAACATCGAGGAGACGGCCTCTGGGCGCCTCGTGGAGGGCATCCACGCGCTCATGGCCGAGTTCTACTCGGCCAACCTGGCCGGTGAGATCCGAAAGGGCATGACCCAGAAGGCCAAGATGGGCGGCTGGCCTACCAAGGCACCGATCGGCTACCTGAACGTCCGGGAGAAGACGGCCGGCAAGGACATCGCCAAGGTGATCCTCGACCCCGAGCGAGCCCTGCTCGTCCGAGAGACGTTCCGGCTGTACGCCACAGGCGACTACTCGCTTCCCGAGCTGCAGGCGGTGATGCACTCCAAGGGGCTGACGTCCCCGTACGCGAGGAGGCCGGGCGCTCCGGTCTCGATCTCCAAGCTCGCCGAGCTCCTGGCGAACCCCTTCTACCTCGGGGTCGTGCAGTGGGGAGGCGCCCGGTATCCCGGCCAGCACAAGGCGCTCATCCCCCAGAGCCTGTTCGACCGGGTCCAGGAGACTCTGCGGGCTCGCGACGTCGCCGGGGTTCGCCAGCGGCGCCACGAGCACTACCTGAAGGGGCTGCTGCACTGCGGGGAGTGCGGGAGGCGCCTGTCGCTCACGCTCGCCAAGGGCAAGTACCTCTACTTCTACTGCCTGGGCCAGCGAGGGACCGCGCGCACCGGATGCCGCCAGCCGTACATCCTGGCCGGGGACGCAGAAGCGCTCGTGGAGGACCTGTACGAGAGGATCCAGCTTCCGCCCTCCTGGGTGAGCCGGCTCACCGAGGAGCTGGAGGCCGAGATCGTCGAGCGGCAGGCCGAGGCCTCGGAACGCCGGGTCCTCCTCACGAAGACGCTCGCCAAGGCGGCCGATGAGCGCGGCAAGCTCCTGCAGGCTTTCTACGCGAACGCGATCCCGCTCGATCTGTTGAAGACGGAGCAGGACCGCATCGGCATCGCCGAACACGCCGCCAAGGACGAGCTCCAGTCGGCGGAGGGCGACCTCGAGGGCTGGCAGGACGTGCTGGGGACCGCCATCCGGCTCGCCGGTAACTGCCACGCTGCCTATCTGAAGGCGCGACCCTCGGTGCGACGACGCTTCAACGACGCCGTACTCGAGGCCGTCTACATCAAGGATCGCAAGATCGGCCGGGCGGAGTTCTCTGAGGTCTTCGCGCCTGTCTTCTCTCGGCCGAGTTCGAATAAGGCACTGAAAGTGGAGGCGGGGGGAATCGAACCCCCGTCCTCGGGCGTCCACTCGGGTCTTCTCCGGGCGCAGCCGGCGGGTTGATCTCACCTCGAGGCTCCCGCCGGCGGAGCACCTCTCGGCCAGCCCGGGTGCGATGTCCGGCGGCGGCCCCCGGGCGGAACCGTCTCCGTAAGCCTGCTCACGACGCCCGACCCCGAGTCGCAGGCGGACCTGGGCGGACGGCTGCCTAACTCAGTTAGGCGGCGAGCGCGTAGTTATCGGCGCTTGTGTTGATCCCGGCTTTTCACGAGGCATCCGGGGACCTCGGCCCGCTTCCCCCGAGCGGTTCATCGCTCGAGTCGAAGCCAGTACACCCCCATATGCAGTTGTTCACCGAGTATACGGCGGCTACCGACGCCGCCCCGCCTCGCGCAGCATCTCGCGCTCGTGCTCGCGCTCCGCGAGCGCCTGGCGCTTCTCGTACTGGCGCTTGCCACGCGCCAGCCCGAGCTCCATCTTGGCGATCCCGTGGACGAAGTAGACGCGCAGCGGCACCAGTGCCAGTCCGCGCTCCGCAGTCTTCCCGATCAGGCGCTCGATCTCCTTGCGATGCAGGAGCAGCTTCCGAGTCCGGATGGGGTCGTAGACGCGCTTGTCCATGGCCTGCTCGTACGGCGGGATGTGCATCCCCTCGATCCACACCTCGCCGTCGCGGACCCTCGCGAACGACTCGGCCAGCGAGCCGCGGCCCGCCTCGAAGCGACTTGACCTCGGCCCCGGTGAGCACGATGCCGGTCTCGAAGTGCTCGAGGATCTCGTAGTCGCGCCGGGCGCGCCGGTTGGAGACGACGGTTCGCTCGCCGGGGTCCGCCTTGGGGCTCATGACGCCGGAGCTTAGACGTCGAGGAAGCGGCGCATCCCGACCAGGCCGGCCAGCAGCGCCACGGCGACGCCGGCGACGATCAGCCACGGGATCACGGCGATCACGTCCGAGTTCGTGACCCACGGGATGAACTGGATCGTGCCGTAGAGCGGGTTGATGAAGAAGACCTTCATCCCGAACAGGAACAGGATCGCCGCCGCCGCGCCGATCAGGCTCTCGAACACCCCCTCGACGAGGAACGGGATCCGGATCCGCCAGTTGGTCGCGCCGACGAGCTTCATGATCCCGATCTCCTTGCGCCGCGCGAACAGACCCATCCGCACGGTGTTGGCGATCAGGATCGACGCCGCGACGAGCATCACCAGCGCCACCAACAGCACGCCGACGCGGAAGACCCTCGTCACGGAGAAGAGGCGATCAAGGAAGTCGCTCTGATCCACGAGCGTGTCGATCCCCGGCGTGGCGCACGCGTAGCGCCCCTGATCCTGCTCGCAGCCGAGGACGGCCGCCACCTCCCGGAACCGTTCCGGATCGCTGAGCTTGACCCGGAGCGAGGCGGGGAGCGCGTCGCAGTCCACGTTGTCGACGAGCGCGCGCTGGTTGGCGAACAGTTCCTTGAACCGCGCGCAGGCGTCCTCCTTGCTCTCGAACGTCACGTCGTCGACGACGTCGAGCTCGGAGATCGTCTGGGTGATCGACGCGACCCGGTTGGGGTTCACGGGGTCGCTGAGGTACACGGCGACCTCCACGTTGCCGGTGGTCGCGGAGATCATCAGGTTCACCTGGCGGCTGATCAGGAGCGCCAGGCCAAACAGCAGCAGCGCGATGAACGTCGTGCTGATCGCGGCGAACGCGACGAGCCCGTTGCGGCGCAGGCCCGACGTCGTCTCGCGGAAGAAGTACTCGAACCCCGCCACTAGCTGTAGACCCCGCGGGCCTGATCGCGGATCACGCGGCCCTTGTCGAGCTCGATCACCCGGCGGCGCATCGCGTCCACGATGGCCTGGTCGTGCGTGGCCATGACCACGGTGGTCCCAATACGGTTGACCTTGTCGAGCAGGCGCATGATCTCGACCGACGTGCTCGGGTCGAGGTTGCCCGTCGGCTCGTCGGCCAGCAGGACGAGCGGCCGGTTCACGCACGCCCGGGCGATCGACACGCGCTGCTGCTCGCCGCCGGACAGCTCGTCCGGGAAGTTGTTCAGCTTCTCGCCGAGGCCGACGAGGTCGAGGATCTCGGGCACGCGCTGGTCGATGACGCTCTTGGGCTTGCCGATCACCTCGAGCGCGAAGCCCACGTTCTCGAACACGGTCTTGTCGGTCAGGAGCTTGAAGTCCTGGAAGACGGTTCCGATGTTGCGACGCAGGTGCGGGGTCTTCCACGCCGTCAGCTTGGCCAGGTTCTTCCCGGCGACGTAGATGTCGCCCTTCGTCGCCGGCTCCTCCTTCAGCAGGAGGCGGATGAACGTCGACTTGCCAGAGCCGGACGCGCCGACGATGAAGACGAACTCGCCCTTGTCGACCTCGACCGAGACGTCCTCGAGGGCGGTCGTGCCGTTCCGGTAGACCTTCGTGACGTGCTGAAGACTGATCATCGCCTGATTCCCGGGGAAGGTTGGGGGGTGACCGCGGCGGAGTCTAACAGAGGACCTTCGCGACCGGAACGAAGCACGACCGGATAGCCTGGACCCCCGATGGAGACCGCGACCAGGGCCGTCCCGACGCCTCCCACGACGGCCCCGAGCGCCGAGCGCCCCTCGCGCGCCCGCCGCCTCGTCGTCGCGGCCGGCGGACCGGCGCTGATCGTCGCCTCGGTGCTCGTCGCGCTTCGCGGGTTCGCGTTCCTCCCGTTGCTGACGAACCAGCACCCCGACATCCTCACGTTCTGGCTCCCCCGGTCCTGCCTGCTCGGCGACGCGCTGCGCGCCGGCCACGTCCCGCTGTGGAACCCGTTCGAGATGGCGGGGACGCCCTTCGCCGCCGACGCGCAGTCGGGATGGCTCTCGCTGCCCACGATGGCGCTCTCGTGGGCGTTCGGGTGCGGCGACGGGCTCCGCGCGCAGATCGTGCTGAACCCGATCCTGGCCGGTCTCGGGCTGTGGTGGTTCCTGCGCAAGGAGGGCCTCGGGCGCCTCGCGGCGACGGCGGGCGGGCTGTCGCTGGCGATGGCGATCGCGGCCTCGGTGGTGGCGATCTCGATGCCGTTCGCGGGGACGCTCGCGTGGACGCCGCTCGCGCTCGTCGGGGCCTCGGGGTTCTTCACATCGGACGGCTGGCGCAGGTTCGGGTGGCTCGCGCTCTCGGCGTTCGCGTGGGGGCAGGTCGCGGCCACCCACCTGTCGCACGGGCTGCTGATCTGCACCGCGCTCGTGGGGGCGTACGTCGTCGCGAGAGCCGTTCAGGAGGTGCGCGCCGGCTCGCTCCGGGCACGGACCGCCGTCCTGATCGGGCTGGGCTTCCTCGCCTTCCTTCCCCTGGCGAACCTCGCGATCCTCGTCCCGCGCATCGTGCTGGTCGATCGCTCCAGCCTGCGGGTCGGGTACGGGGCGCTGAAGGGGACCGTTCCCCTCGTGACATCGCCGGAGGAGCGGCCCATCCCCGACCACGGGGTGTGGAGCGCGTGGCCGCTCGCGCTCGCGTCCACGCCGGGCGCGTACGTGGGGGCGGCGATCCTGCTCGCGATCCCCCTCGCGTTCCGCGATCGGGCGCGCCGGCATCTGGTGTGGGCCGTCGCATCGGTGGGCGTCGCGTCGTATGTCCTCACGCTCACGTTCCTCGTCGGCGCCGGATGGTTCCGGGCCGCCGTGGCCCGGCTGCCGTTCGGCGACGTGTACCTGCACAACCCGGGGCGGCTGCGATACGCGGCGTTCCTCGTCGTCCCGGTGCTCGGGGCGATCGGCCTCCAGTCGCTGTTCGACCGGCGGCCATCCTTCCCGCAGGCCCGGCGATGGCTCGCCGTCGGGGCGGGCGTGTTCCTGGTGCTGCCGCTCGTGCTCGGCGCGAAGCCGCAGCGTCTCGTCGTCTTCGCGATCGGCGTCGTGGTCGCCACCCTGCTCGTGCGGGCCCTGGCGACGGGGCGGCGATGGGCGGCGGGCGCGCTCGTGGCCGCCCTCTGCGCGGAGCTCCTCGCCGGAGCGCTGTGGTCCTCCGCCTATCACGGAGGAACCGTGTATCTCGGGCTCGAGGGCAGCGACCACCCCGCGCTGCTGCACGGCCCGGTCCGGTGGCCCGACGTCGACCTGAACGCCTACCTGCGCCCCGGGCCGATCGCTCGCGAGATCGCCGCCCGCGGCGACGGCCGGTATCTCGCGTGGATCCAGCCCGCCGCCGTCTTCAACAAGGGATACCTGTTCTCGCAGGGGGAGAACGACTGGCCGGCCCTGCTCCTCGGCCGGGCGGTGGTGTTCGGCCTGCACGACGCGCTCGGGTACTCGCCGATCCAGGTCCAGCGGTACTGGACCTACATCCGCGCGACCGACAGGCTGCCGGTCTTCTACAACGCCGCCGTGATCCAGGAGCCGTCACTCGAGGACGTGCGGCTCCTGGGGGTGCGGTACCTGATCTTCCACGTCGGCCAGCCTGCGCTTCCGCGCGTCACGGGCGACGTCGTGGCGTCCGAGGACGGGTACCGACTGCTCAGGATCGACGGCGCCGAGCCGCGCGTGAGCGTCGTCCCGGCGTGGACGGTCGTGGCCGACGGAGGCATCGCCCTGGAGGCCGTGTTGCGGCCGGGGTTCGACCCCGCGGCCACCGCGTACGTCGAAGGCGATCCGAAGATCTCGCCCGTCGAGGGCACGACCCCCGGAACGGCCACGTACCGCGAGGAGCGCCCAGAGGACGTCCGGATCGACGTCACGGCGAACGGCCCCTCGCTCGTCCTGGTCCGGAACGCGTGGGAGCGCGGATGGAGCGCCACGGTCGACGGGCGACCCGCGCGGCTCGTGCGCGCCGACTCGTTCCTGCAGGCCGTGCCGGTGACGGCCGGGCACCACGAGGTCCGTCTCGTCTACCGCGAGCCGGCGATCGGCGAGGGTCTGCTCGGGTCGGCCGTCGCGTGGGGGATGTTCGCCGTTGCGCTCGCCGGCGCGATCTTTTCGGCGAGGCGGGCGAGAAGGAAGGAGATGAAGGACTGACGCGGGCTACGAGCCCCGCTCCTCGGCGCGACGCCTCAGCTCGGCCTCGATCAGCTCCCCGATGTCGCCGTCGAGGACGCGGTCGACGTCGCCGATCTCCAGGCCGGTGCGGTGATCCTTGACCAGGCGGTAGGGGGCCAGGACGTACGAGCGGATCTGCGATCCGAAGTCGATCCCCTTGCGCTCGCCGCGCAGGTTCTCCAGGCGCTCCTGCTGCTGCTCGCGCATCCGCTCGAACAGCCGCGACTTCAGGATCCGCATGGCGACGGCGCGGTTCTGCAGCTGCGAGCGCTCGTTCTGGCACGCGGCGGTGATCCCGGTCGGCAGGTGCGTGATCCGCACGGCCGAGTCGGTGGTGTTCACGGACTGGCCGCCGGGACCCGTCGAGCGGTAGACGTCGATCCGCAGGTCCTTGGGGTCGATGTCCACGTCCTCCTCGGTGGCCTCCTCGAGCAGCGGGATCACGTCGAGGTTGGCGAACGACGTGTGCCGGCGCTTCTGCGCGTCGAACGGGCTGATCCGGACGAGCCGGTGCACGCCGCGCTCGGCCGAGAGCAGGCCGTACGCGTTCGGACCGTGGACCACGAACGTCGCGCTCTTGATCCCGGCCTCGTCGCCGAACAGCGTCTCGTCGACCTCGACGTCGAGCCCCTCGCGCTCGGCCCATCGCAGGTACATGCGCAGCAGCATCTCGGCCCAGTCCTGCGACTCCGTGCCGCCGGCGCCCGCGTGCAGCGTGGCCACGGCGTCGTTCTGGTCGTGCTCGCCGCCGAGGAGCGTCGCCAGCTCGAGCCGCTCCAGGTCCCGTTCCAGCTCGCGCACCGTCTTGGCCAGCTCGGCGGACAGGTCGGCGTCGGACTCGGCCTCCAGGAGCTCGTCCATGGCCCGCGCGTCGCCGAGGCGGCGGACGAAGGCGTCGTAGCGGTCGAGCTCTGCCTGCAGGCGCGAGAGCCGTGTGGTCAGCTGGCGGGCGTGGTCGGGGTCGTCCCAGAGCGAGGGATCGGCCGCCTGTTGCTCGAGCTCGGCCGCCTGCGCGCGCTTGCCGTCGACGTCAAAGGAACTCCTTCGCGGCGGCGATGCGCTCGGCGAGGTCCTCGAGGTGCTGGGTGTGCTCGCTCATCGCCGGGCATCGTACCCGCCGGGTCCTATCCTGCCGTCGTGTCCACCCCCGGCGACCTCGCGCCCGGCGACCGCCTGGGCCCGTACCGGATCGAGGAGCCGCTCGGCCGGGGCGCCGTGGGCGTCGTGTTCCGCGCCGCGCGGGAGCCGGGCGGCGAATGGGTCGCGTTGAAGGTCCTGCGCCCCGAGCTGTCCCACGACGACGTGTTCCGGCGCCGGTTCGCGCACGAGGCGAGGGCCGCCGGGGAGGTGCGGCACCGCCATCTCGTTCAGGTCCTCGATGCCGGGGAGGCGGAGGGTCGTGCCTACCTGGCCGTCGCGTTCGTCCGCGGCCGCACGCTCGAGGAGCGGCTCGGGGTCGAGGGCGCCCTCCCCGTGGCCGACGTCGTCCGTCTCGTCGCCCACGTTGGGTCGGGCCTGGACGCGCTGCACGCCGCCGGCATCGTCCATCGAGACGTGAAGCCCTCGAACGTGATGCTCGACGAGGAGGGGTCCGCCCTGCTCACCGACTTCGGGCTGGCCAAGGGCCGCGCCTACACCGTCCTCACGCGGCCCGGCATGGTCATGGGAACCCTCGACTACCTCGCGCCCGAGCTGCTCCGCGGGGCCGAGGCCTCGCCGGCGAGCGACCGGTACGCGCTGGGGTGCCTCGCGTTCGAGTGCGCCACCGGGCGCCCGCCGTTCGCGGACCGGTCGATGGTCCAGCTCGCCTCCGCGCATCTGGACGAGCCACCGCCCGACGCGTCGGCGCGGCGTGAGGACCTCCCGCCCGGGATGTCGTGGGCCATCACGCAGGCGCTGTCCAAGGAGCCGGCCCGGCGGCCGCCGACGGGGACGGCGTTCGCGAACCTGCTGGCGATCGGCTCCGGCGGCGGGACCCCGTCGCCGGCCTGACCGGTCAGCCGCCCCGGGCGTCGAGCTCGGCGAGCCCCGACGCGGCCCGGGCACCGGCCTCGGCGTCCCCCAGCCGCTCCGCGAGCCGGGCGGCGCGGGTCCACAGCTCGCGGGCGCGCTCGCCGGCGTCCAGCTCCGCGGCCCGGGCGGCGGCCCGCTCGAGGTACACCAGGGCCTTGGCCCGCTCGTCGCTGCGATAGAAGTAGAAAGCGAGCTGCTCGAACCGCTCCCCCACCTGAGCCCCGAACCGCTCCTCCATGGCCGCGCCCACCCGGCCCGAGAGCTCGCGGATCGCCGCCGGCGTCAGCGTCGACAACGCCGCCTCCTGCAGCAGGCCGTGACGGAACGTGCATTCGAGCTCGGGGAACCGGCGCACCTCTCGCACGATCTCGGCCCGCAGCAGCGCGGCCAGGTCGGCCTCGGGATCCGCGCTCCCGGCGACGGCGGTCGCCACCGGCGCCGGGAACTCCCGGCCCACGACGGCCGCCACCTGCGCCAGCCGGCGCGGCCCGGGATCGAGACGGTCGATCCTGGCGACCAGGAGCGCCTCGAGCGCGGGGGGGAGGTCGGCCGCCGCACCGGGGCCGATCGTCCAGGTCCGGCGTCGGTCACCGCCGGACTCCACCAGCGCGCGCACGAGCTCCTCGACGAACAGCGGGTTGCCCTCGGCCTTCGCCACGACCTCCTCCCGCACCGTCTCCCCGAGCAGCCCGGGCGGCACCATGGCGTCCACCAGCGCGCCCGAAGCCTCGGGGGAGAGGGGCGGCAGCGAGAGCTCCTCGACCCGGTGCGGGTACCCGGCCTGCGCGGCCAGCCGGAACGCCCATCCCTGCGACGCGGGATCCGGGCGGAGCGTGGCGGCAAGCAGGATCGCCGAACGGTCGGTCAGGTCGAGCAGCCGCTCGGCCAGCTCGCGCGTGGTCCGGTTCGCCCATTGCAGGTCGTCGATCGCGACGACGAGCGGCCGCCTGGCCGCGACCGCCTCGGCCCACGCGACATACGCGTCGCGTTGTCGCGCCGCCAGGTCCTCGGGGGAGAGGACGAGGAGCCCGCGCTCCGACTCGGGATCCAGCCGCAGCGAGAGCACCAGGCCGAGGTACGGGAGCAGCTCGTCCCCCGCCGCACCGAACAGCGCCCCGGCGCGGGCCCGGAGCTTGGTCCGAACGGCGACGTCGGCGTCGTCCTCGACCGCGCCGATCCACGTCCGCAAGATGTCGGCGAACGGCCCGTGGGAGGCCTCGGCTCCGTACGAGGCGCAGGCACCCGCGAGCCACGTGGCCTCGTCGCCGACGAGGTCCCGCAGCGCGTCGAGCATCCGCGTCTTGCCGAACCCGGCCTGTCCCAGGATCAACAGGGCGTGGCCCCGGCCGGTCCGGACGTCCCGAACGGAGCTGGCGAGGCGGGCAAGCTCGCCGTCCCGGCCGACGAGCGCCGTCGAGGGCCGGGGCTCGCCCGTTGGCCGCGGACCGACCAGCCGGGACGCGGCCACGGGCTCCGCCCGCCCCTTCACGGTCAGGTCCCCGAGCGGCTCGAGGACGAAGCGGCCCGCGAGCCGCTCGGCGGTCTTGGGACCGACGGCGATCGTCCCCGGCTCGGCGGCCCCCTGGAGCCGCGCCGCCACGTTCGTCGTGTCGCCGAGGGCCACGATCCGGGCATCCCGGCCGCCGACCATGCCCACGGCGACCGGGCCGCTGTTCAGCCCGACGCGGACGTCGAACCCCTGGATCCCCCACGCCGCCTCGACCTCCGCCGCGTACCCGGCGGCGATCCCCACGATCCGCAGCGCCGCGCGCGCCGCCCGTTCGGGATCGTCCTCGTGGGCGATCGGGACGCCGAAGTAGGCGCAGATCCCGTCGCCCATGAACGCCTGCACGCTGCCGCCGAACTCCTCGACGGCGCGGCTCATCCGGGTGACGAACTCCCCGACCAGGGCCTTCACCTCGTCGGGCCCGAGCCGCTCCCCCAGGCCGGTCGAGCCCACGATGTCGCCGAACAGCGCCGTGATGGGGCGCATCTCGTCGCCGTGTCCCATCGGATCCGTCACCGCACCTCCTGCCGGCCGAGCCTAATGGACGCGACCCGGTGTGTGACCGGCGTCACGCCGATCACGTGGCGCCCAGCACCGACCGGCGCCTTCGGCCCCCGTAGCGTCGGACCCCGGAACCGGCAGGAAGGGAGAGGTCGAATGAGCGCCATGACGGAGAGCCTGGGACGCAGGTACGGGGCTCGCGCGCCGCGGTGGCTCGCGATCGCCCTCGCCCTGCTCGCGTTCGCGATCATCGCGTCCGCGGTCGTCAGTCTCGCGGCGGATCGCTCGCCCGCGACGACCCGCGACCCGGGACCGAGCCTGAGCGATCCGGCCGGGCGGCGCGGCGACTTCCACCACGGAGTCGTCAAGCGCGGTTCGGTCGCGGACCAGGGCTTCCGCGGCGGACCGGCCAGGCGAGGTTGAGCAGGACGTGATGAGCACCCGTCGACGCCACGACGGGCGGCGCCGGTGAGAGAACCCCCTTCGCTCCCGGCAGTAGGAAGGGCCGGCCTCCGGGCCGGCCCTTCGCCTGTCCCCCGGCCCGATCGCGTGGCTGTGGCTCGGCTCAGGCGGTCGCGCCGTGGCACTTCTTGTACTTCTTGCCGCTGCCGCACGGGCAGGGCGCGTTCCGGGGCACCTTGTCCGACCTGGCCTGGGGCGAGGCACCGGCGTTCGGCGCCTGGTCGTCGCCGTGCGACATCTGCACGCGCTGCGGGCGGGGGCGCGCCGGCTCGTCCTGCCGGACCAGCTCGACCCGGTAGATGTAGCGGACGAACCCGTCCTCGATCGAGTCGGTGAGCTCCTCGAACATCTGGTAGGCCTCGCGCCGGTACTCGGTCAGCGGGTCCTTCTGCCCGTAGGCGCGCAGATGGATGCCCTCCTGCAGGTAGTCCATCTCGTACAGGTGCTCGCGCCACCGCGTGTCCGTGATGTTCATCAGGACCATCCGCTCGAGCTGCCGCATCACCTGCGAGCCGATGGCCTGTTCCTTCTCCTCGTACCGCTCGAGCGCGTCCTGCACCACCCGCTCGGCGAGCTCCTGGGAGGTCACCATGTCCTCCAGGTCCTCGCGCGTGAGGCCGGTGGGGAAGATCTCGCGCAGGCCGGCGAGGATCAGGTCGAGGTCCCACTCCTCGTTGAAGACCTCCTCCGGAGCGACGCGCGTCGCGGTGGCGCGAACGACGTCCTCGACCATGCGGAGCGCGTCGTCCTTGAAGTCCTCCCCCTTCAGGATCTTCGAACGCTCGGAGTAGATCACCTGACGCTGCGTGTTCATCACGTCGTCGTACTTCAGGACGTTCTTGCGTCGCTCGAAGTTGAGCTCCTCGATCTGCCGCTGGGCGGTCTCGACGGCGCGCGTGACCATCTTGGCCGTGATCGGTTCGTCGTCGGGCCACTTCAGGCGCTCCATGATCGAGGCGATCCGGTCGCTCGCGAACATGCGCATCAGGTCGTCGCCGAGCGAGAGGTAGAACCGCGACTCGCCCGGGTCGCCCTGGCGGCCGGACCGGCCTCGGAGCTGGTTGTCGATCCGCCGCGACTCGTGACGCTCGGTGCCGAGCACGTACAGCCCGCCGAGCCCGACCACCTCCTCGTGCTCGGCGTCGGTGCCCTCCTTGAGCTTGCGATAGATGGGCTCGTACTCGGCCTCGTACCCGGCCCGCTCCTCCTCGTCCATCTCGAACAGGAGGTAGCGGTCGTTGTCGAACTCCCGCGCCGCCATCTCCTGCCGCGCCAGGAACTCCGGGTTGCCGCCGAGCAGGATGTCGACGCCTCGGCCGGCCATGTTCGTGGCCACCGTGACCGAGCCCACCCGGCCGGCCTGAGCCACGATCAACGCCTCCTTCTCGTGGTTCTTGGCGTTCAGGACGTGGTGGGGGACGCCGCGCCGGTTGAGGAGCGTCGAGAGCCGCTCGGACTTCTCGATCGAGACCGTGCCGACCAGGACCGGCTGTCCCTTCTCGTGACGCTCGACGAGGTCCTCAACGACCGCGTCCCACTTGGCGTCCTCGGTCTTGTAGATCAGGTCCTGCTCGTCGGCCCGGATCATCGTCTGGTTGGTCGGGATCTCGACGACGTCGAGCTTGTACACCTCCTGGAACTCGGTCAGCTGCGTCTTGGCCGTACCGGTCATGCCGGCGAGCTTCTCGTACATCTTGAAGTAGTTCTGGACCGTGATCGTGGCGAGGGTCTGGTTCTCCTCCTTGACCCGGACACCCTCCTTGGCCTCGATCGCCTGGTGCAGGCCCTCCGAGTACCGCCGGCCCTCCAGGACGCGGCCGGTGAACTCGTCGACGATCTTCACCTCGCCGTTGGTCACGATGTAGTCGACGTCGCGCTTGTAGAGCTCCTTGGCCCGCAGCGCGTTCTGAAGGTGGTGGACGAGCGGCGTGTGGACGTGCTCGTACAGGTTGTCGAGCCCAAGCTCCTTCTCCACCTTGTCGACGCCGGACTCGTTCACCGCGACCGTGCGCTTGGCCTCGTCGATCTCGTAGTCGTCGTCGCGATGCAGACGCGGGACGAGCCGCGCGAAGGCCTGGTACCACTTGGCGGAGTCGGCCACCATGCCGCTGATGATCAGCGGCGTCCGCGCCTCGTCGATCAGGATCGAGTCGACCTCGTCGACGATCCCGTAGGCGTGGCCGCGCTGCTGGACCATGTCCTCGGCGCGCATGGCCATGTTGTCGCGCAGGTAATCGAACCCGAACTCGTTGTTGGTGCCGTACGTGATGTCGGCGTCGTACGCCGGCCGGCGCTCGTTGGGGCTCATGTTGGCCTGGATCAGCCCGACCGACACGCCGAGGGCGCGGTAGATCCCGCCCATCCACTCCGAGTCGCGCTTGGCCAGGTAGTCGTTCACGGTGACCACGTGGACGCCGTGACCGGCCAGCGCGTTCAGGTAGGCCGGCATGGTCGAGGTGAGGGTCTTGCCCTCACCGGTCTTCATCTCGGCGATCTTGCCCTGGTGCAGGACGATGGCGCCGAGGACCTGGACGTCGAAGTGGCGCTGGCCGATGGACCGCCGGGCCGCCTCCCGGGCGCAGGCGAACGCCTCGGGCAGGATGTCGTCGAGCGTCTCCCCGTCGGCCAGGCGCGCGCGGAACTCGTCGGACCTTGCCCGGAGCTCGGCGTCGGAGAGCTCCTCGATCTCCGGCTCGAACGTGTTGACCAGCCCGACGATGCCCTCGAGCTTCTTGACCTTTCGCCCCTCGCCGAGGGAGCCGATCTTCTGGATGACCACGGGGAACCCCTTCTGGAACCGCTGGGGAGGGCCGGGTTCCTATGGTACCGGAGCCCTCCGCAATGGCTCGAAGCTGCCACGATGACGGCCGCGAGGGCACGGGCCGTCCCGTGGGTATCCCTAGCATTCGACCGCACAGGAGGGCCGCGGTGACCGATGTCAGCACGGAGAGAGCGGATCCCATGATCTCGCTCCGGCACGTGTCGAAGGCCTACGACGGGACCTCGGAGGCCGCGGTGGGCGACCTCTCGCTCGACGTCCCGCGCGAGGCCACCGTGATGCTCGTCGGCCCCTCGGGGTGCGGCAAGACGACCACCCTGAAGATGATCAATCGCCTCATCGAGCCGACCGCCGGCGAGATCGTCGTCGACGGGCGGGACGTGATGGCCGCCGACCCCGTGCAGCTCCGGCGCGGGATCGGGTACGTGATCCAGCAGGTCGGGTTGCTGCCCCACCACACGATCTTCGACAACATCGCCACGGTTCCCCGGCTCCTGGGGTGGGATCGGGCGCGCACGCGCGACCGGGTCCTCGAGCTGGCCGCGCTCCTGGACCTGGACGAGGCGTTCCTGTCCCGCTACCCGGCCGAGCTGTCCGGCGGCCAGCGGCAACGGGTCGGCGTGGCCCGAGCGCTGGGGGCCGACCCGCCGATCCTGCTCATGGACGAGCCGTTCGGGGCGGTGGACCCCATCGTCCGCGCCCGGCTCCAGGACGAGTTCGCCGCGCTCCGCACCCGGCTGGGCAAGACGGTCGTGTTCGTGACCCACGACGTCGACGAGGCCATCAAGCTCGGCGATCGCATCGCGATCATGAACGTCGGCGGGACGGTCGAGCAGTACGCGCCCCCCGAGGAGATCCTTCGTACCCCGGCCACGGAGTTCGTCGAGAGGTTCGTGGGCAGCGAGCGCGGGCTCAAGCGCCTCTCGCTCATCCGCATCGCCGACATCGGGGTCGAGGACGGCCCGGTCGTGGCGTCGACCGATACGGCCGAGGAGGCCCGGCGCGCGATCGACGCCTCGCCGTTCGACTGGGCCTCGGTCGTGGACCGGGGCGAGCTCCTCGGGTGGATCGACCGCGCGGCGCTCGACGGCGCCCGCACCGTGGCCGAGCTCACGCCCCGGCGGTTCGTCGCGTACGTCACGTCGTCGAGCTCGCTGCGGGAGGCGCTCGACGCCATCGTCACCTCGCGCACCCGAGTCGCCGTGGTGGCGAGCGAGGGCCAGCGCTACCTGGGGATCCTCACGATGGAGCGGATCTCGAGGGAGATCGTCGAGTGACCACGCTCGCGGCCGCGAAGTTCTGGGACTGGACCTGGATCGGTCACAACCTCGACGAGATCTGGGCCCGGACGCTCGAGCACGTCGAGCTCACGGTTCTCGCCGTCGTCATCGGCTTCGCCATCTCGCTCCCGCTCGGGGTCCTGGCTCACCGGCATCGGGCGACCTACCCGCCGATCGCGTTCGTCGCCGGCGTCCTCTACACGATCCCGAGCCTTGCGCTGTTCGTCACGCTGATCCCGCTCACGCACCTGTCCCGGACGACCGCGCTGATCGGTCTCGTGAGCTACACGCTCCTCATCCTGATCCGCAACGTCGTCGCCGGCCTCGACGCCGTACCCGAGGACGTGCGCTCGGCGGCGATCGGCATGGGGTACGGCCCGCGACAGATGCTCTGGCGCGTCGACCTGCCGCTCGCCCTGCCGGTCATCGTCGCGGGGATCCGGCTGGCGACGGTGACCACGATCGGGCTCGTGACCGTCACCGCGGTGATCGGACAGGGGGGGCTCGGGCACTTCATCCTGCTCGGCATCCAGCAGTTCCGGCCCATGGCCACCCTCGTCGGCTCGGTGCTCTCCGTCGCCCTTGCGGTCGCATCCGACGCCGGACTGGTCGCCGGACAGCGCCGGCTCATGCCGTGGACCCGCGGCCCGGACCGAGCTGCCGAGCCCGCCCCCCGACCGGACGCGCAGAGCAGCACGGTGGTGTGAGATGAGCGTCTGGAACTGGCTGACGGATCCGGCGAACTGGTCGGGATCGGCGGGCATCCCGACCCGGGTCACCGAGCACCTCGAGATCTCCGTCGTCGCCGTGCTCATCGCCATGGCCATCGCGCTGCCGGCCGGACTCGCCATCGGCCACACGAGACGGGGCGAGTTCGTCGCGGTCCAGGTCGCCAATCTCGGCCGCGCGGTCCCCTCGTTCGCCATCTTGTCGATCGTGTACCAGGTGGTGCTGCAACTCGCGCCGAGGTCGGCGTTCGGGTTCGTCCCCACCGTCGTGGCGATGGTCTTCCTCGCGGTCCCGCCGATCCTGACGAACGCCTACGTGGGCGTGCAGCAGGTCGACGCCGAGACCGTCGAGGCCGCACGGGGCATGGGGATGACGGGACGACAGGTGCTGCGCTCCCTGGAGATGCCGCTCGCCTCGCCGTTGATCGTCACGGGGTGCCGAACGGCCGCGGTCCAGGTGGTCGCGACCGCGACGCTCGCGGCGCTCATCGCCGGCGGCGGGCTCGGCCGATTCATCATCGACGGGTTCGCCACGCAGGATCAGCCCCAGATGATCGGCGGGGCAGTGCTGGTCGCCGCGCTCGCCATCGCGACCGAGCTGCTCTTCGCCATCATCGCCCGGCTGACGGCCCCGCGCCTGTCCTCGGCCCGCCGACGCGGGTAGGAACGAGGCCAACCGGGGAACGCTGCCCTGAGCCCCGAGATCTTCGGGAACCGTGGAAGATGGGGGCCGCGACGGCCGTTGTCGGTGTCGTCGAGCATCATGGCTCGAACATCCCTGCGCGGCAGGGATCGGCTCGGACCAACCCGGTCCGAAGAAGGGGAGGTTGACCCATGCGGAAACACCGCAGGCTCGTCCTCGGGGCGGCCCTGCTCGCGACGGCACTCGTGCTGGCCGCGTGCGGGTCGGGTGAGGACGGAGGAGCGACCGGCTCGACCGGCGACGGCGGGACCACCGCCGCCACGGGCGCGACCGGCGCCACACAACCCGAACGGGGGACGATCATCGTCGGGGTCTCGGGCGCGTTCCCCGAGAACCAGGTGGTCGCCGAGATGTACGCCCAGGTGCTCGAGAACGCGGGTTACACCGTCGAGCGCCAGCTGGACCTGGGGACGAGGGAGATCTCGGACCAGGCGCTGTTCAGCGGCGACATCGACCTGAAGCCCGAGTACCTCGGGTTCGAGCTGCCGGCGCTCGATCCCGAAGCCGACACGACCGGCGCCGCGGACGAGATCGAACAGCTCCTCACGCCGCTCTACGCGGACAAGGGCGTGGACGTGCTCGACTTCTCACCGGCCAACAGCACGAACGCGTTCGTCGTGACGCCCGAGACGGCCGACCAGTACGGCCTGTCGACGGTGAGCGACCTCGCGCCCGTGGCGGCCGACCTGACGCTGGGCGGTCCACCCGAGTGCCCGGACCGTCCGTTCTGCATCGTCGGGCTGAAGGACGTCTACGGGGTCGAGTTCGGCGACTTCAAGCCGCTCGACTTCGGCGGTCCGCAGACCGTGGCGGCGCTCGAGGCCGGGGCGATCGACGTCGCGCTGCTGTTCTCGCTCGACCCCACGATCAGCGACAAGGGGTGGATCTCGCTGGAGGACGACAAAGACCTCCAGGCGGCCGGCAACTTCGTCGGTGTGATCCGCTCGGACGCGAACAACGAGGAGATCACCGGCCTGGTCAACGGCGTCACGACCTCGCTCACGACCGACGGCATGCTCGACCTGGTCAGGCGGATCGCCATCGACGGTGAGGACACGGCCGCCGTGGCGACCGACTACCTCACCCAGCAGGGACTGCTCTGACGCTGCGGCTCCCGGGGGCGGGTCCCCCCGCTCCCGGGACCGCTACCCCTGCCGGCCCAACCTTGCCAGGAGCTTCGTCTGGGCGCTCGCGCCGGGCGCCACCTCGAGCACCGGGCCGAGGGCGCCCGCGGCCCGCCACGGCCCCTCGAACGGCTCGAACGCCTCCTCGCACGCCTCCACCAGCTCCTCGGGGAGGTCCTCGTCCGCGCCGAGGGCGCGGGCCAGGTCCCACGCGTGACAGAACACGTCCACGAACCGCTCCTGCGCGTACAGCCTCGCCGGCACGTCGCCCCAGGACAGGTTCACGAGGCGGTCCAGCGCCCCGGCCTGCTCGAACGCGTCGCACGCCGCCCCCGCGGCCGAGCGCCACGCCGCCGCGGGGTCGTCGCCGAGCAGGTCGCCGTCGAACCGGTCCCCCACCTGCGCGATCGTCTCTCCGGCCACGAGCGGCGGGACCCACGCGTGGCCGGAGACCATGTGCTCCAGCAGCGCGCGGACCTCCCATTCCGTGCACGGCGTCGGGAGCGCCAGGTTCTCCTCGCGCACCCGGGCCACGACGGGCTCCGACCACTCGACCGTTCGTCGATGCGCCTGCGTCAGCTCCACCTTCGGGTCCCCCTCGTCGGTCGCGGCCCGCATCATGACGTCTCGGACCGAACATCGCCGAACGCGTCCGGCGAAGCGGCGGCGGGCACGGCGACCCGGTTGCGGATCCCCGCGCCGCTGACGGCGGCGCCCGCGAGCAACAGGCCCGCCGCGATCGTCATCGCCAGGTGGAACGCGTCCGTCGAGGACTCGCGGACGGCCCGGCGCAGCTCGGACGACGCGCCGTCGGGGGCGGGGTTCAGCGGTGCGATCTCCGTGCGGGTCGACTCGTCGATCGGCACGCGCTGCCCGACCCCGGAGACGAAGCTCGCGGCCACCGCGATGAAGATCACCGCACCGGCGAGCTGCGGACCAACCCGGGAGACCGCGTTGTTGATGGCCGAGCCGACACCGGCGTTGCGGGTCGGGATCGACGTCATCACGGCGGTGGTGAGCGGCGCCACCATGAGCGTCAGCCCCGCCCCGAACACCAGGAGGGCCGGCAGCACGTCGATCAGGTAGCTCGTGGGCGGCACCCAGCTGCCGGGATCGCCCGCGTGGAGCCTCCACGCCGTGGCGTCGACCGGCGCTCGAGCGAACCACAGGATGCCGAGCGCCATGACGGCCGGGCCGACGGTCATGAACAGCCGCGGCCCGACCCGGGCGGCCAGGCCGCCCATCCTGGACGAGAACACCGCGAGGAGCGCGCTCGCCGGAACCCCCGCCACGCCCGCCGCCCCGGCGGTGTAGCCGATCGTGCCCTGCAGGAACAGGCCGAGGTAGTAGAACGACACGTACAGCGACCCGTAGATCAACACGGTCGAGACGTTGGCCACGGCGAAGTTCCGCGACCGGAAGAGGTCCAGCGGCACGAGCGGGTTCGGCGACCGCCGCTCCAGGAACGGGAACGCCACGGACGCCGCGGCCCCGACGCCGAGCGCGACGAACGGCACCGCGCTGGACCACTCGGTCTGCTGCCCGCGGATCGCGCCGAACGCGAGGCCCCCGACGCCGAGCGCGATGGCGGCCGCTCCCAGCCAGTCGAACCCCCGCGCGGCCGACTCGTCCCGGGACTCCTCGACGTGGCGCAGCGTCGCGTACAGGCCGAACGCGACGAGCGGCAGGTTGATCAGGAAGATCGAGCGCCACGACAGCGCGTCGACGAAGATCCCACCCACGAGCGGCCCGAATATCGTGGTCGCCGCCGACGCCCCCGCCCAGATCCCGTAGGCGCGGCCCTGCGACTCCCCCTGGAACGTGGCATTGATGAGCGCGAGCGATCCCGGGACGAGCATCGCGCCGGCCGCCCCCTGGAGCACGCGGAAGGCGATCAGGAACTCCATCGTCGGCGCGATGGCGCACAGCAGCGACGTCGCGCCGAACGATGCGAGCCCGAGCGCGAACAGCCGGCGCCGCCCGTACCGGTCCGCCAGCGCTCCGGCCAGGATGAGCAGCGAGGACAGCGAGAGCAGGTACGCGTTGTAGACGTACGACTGCGCCTCGAGGACGCCGAGGAATCGGCTCGGCAGCTCCTGCCCGATCCGGGGCAGGGCCACGTTCACCACGGTCGAGTCGAGGAAGACGACGCCGGAGCCCAGGACGACGGCGACCATCGTCCAGCGCTCCCGGGTCGCGCGCTCGTTCACGATCAGAGCCCGTACCCCTCGAGAAGCCGGAGCCACACCTCGCTCACGGTGGGGAACGCCGGCACGGCATGCCACAGCCGGTCGAGCGGGACCTCGCCGACGACAGCGATCGTCGCCGCGTGGACGAGCTCCTGGACGTCGGGGCCGGTGAAGGTCGCGCCCACGATCACGCGGCGGTCCTCGTCGACCAGGATCTGGCTCGTCCCCGAGATGCCGTTCCCGCGCGTGTACGCGCCCGCGACGTCGCCGGTCCCGTACCGCACGGCGCGCACCGTGAGGCCGCGGTCGCGCGCCTCCGCCTCGATGGGCCCCACCGCCGCGACCTGGGGGTCGGTGAACGTGACCCGGGGGATGGCCCGGAGGTCGGCCACGTCCCGAACGTCCTTGCCGGCGATCACGTCGCCGACGAGGCGCCCCTGGTACTTCCCCATGTGAGTGAGGAGCGCCAACCCGCTCACGTCGCCGACCGCGTACAGCCAGTCGCCGTCCACGCCGCGAACGCGGAGCCGGTCGTCCACATCGACGCGCTCGAGACCTACGGTCTCCAGACCGACGTCGGAGGTGTTCGGACGCCGCCCCACCGCCACCAGGAGCTCGTCGCCGGCCACCGCCGTGCCGTCCCCGAGCGCCACGACGACCTCGCGATCGTCGTGGCGACGGACCGAGATCGCCTTCGTCCCGGTGAGGACGCGGATGCCCTCGGCCTCGAAGGCCGCTCGGAGCTCCTCGCCGGCGAAGGGCTCCTCGCGCCCGAGGAGCCGCGTCGCGCCCTCGACGACGGTCACCTCCTCGGAGCCGAGACGGCGGAAGGCCTGCGCGAGCTCGACCCCGATCGCCCCGCCGCCGAGGACGACGAACCGCCGCGGGATCGCCTTGGCCGACGTCGCGTCCCGGTTGTCCCACGCGCCGGCCTCGGACAGACCGTCGATGGGCGGGACGACCGAGGACGACCCGTTCGCGAGCACGACCGCCCGTCGCGCCGACAGGCGCCTGGTGACGTCTCCCGACTCGACCTCGACGATCCGTGCCCCGGCCAGGCGCCCGTGACCCCGCACGAGCTCGATCCCCTTCTCGTCGAGCCACGGTGTCTGCGTCCGGTCGCTCCACGAGCTCGTCATGTAGTCGCGCTGGGCCAGCGCCGCCTCCACGTCGATCGATCCCGTGACGGCCTCGGCCGCGCCGGGCACGCGCCGGGCCGCCGCGAGCACGTCGCCGGGCCGGATCATCGTCTTGCTGGGGATACACCCGTAGAACGAGCACTCGCCGCCGACGAGCCGCTCCTCGACGATCGCGGCCGACAGGCCGTTGTCCACGGCCCGACCCGCGGCGTTCTCTCCCGGCGGTCCTGCGCCGATCACGATGACGTCGAACTCGTCCACGGAGCCTCCTCCCGCTCGCTGTGAGGAACACCTCGTCGCCGTGCCCGATTCCCCCGGGCCTCGTTCAGACGATCCCGGCACACAGGCGCAAGCTCGGCATCCTACGAGCGGTGGCGATGGAGCGGGGCCCGGACGAGGAGACGGCGCGGGCTACGCGGGGAGGCCCGGACCGTGCGCGAACGCGCCGAGCGTGATGGCCGTCAACTGATCTCGATCATCTTCTCGCGAACGGCGTAGACGACCGCCTCCATCCGCGAGTGCAGGTGGAGCTTCTCCAGGATGTTCCGGATGTGGTTCTTCACGGTGTTCTCGGAGATGTAGAGCTGCCGGGCGATGTCGCGGTTGTTGAGGCCCTGGGCCACGAGCCCCAGCACCTCCATCTCGCGGTCGGTGAGCTTGGGGGCCGGCATCTGGGGCTTCTCCCCCGAAGCCTTGCTGATGGCAGCGAACTCGGTGAGGAGCTTGCTCGCCATCGAGGGACTGATCCTGGACTGGCCGGCCCACACCGAGCGGATCGCGTCGGCGACCTCCTCGATGGGGATCTCCTTCAGCAGGTAGCCCGATGCCCCGGCCTTGATCGCCTCGTAGAGGTCGGCCTCCTCGTCCGAGATCGTGAGCATGAGGATCTTCACGTGCGGGAGCACGTCCTTGATCTCGGTGGCGGCCTCGATCCCGGACCGCTTCGGCATCCGGACGTCCATGAGGATCACGTCCGGCATGAGCTCCTGGGCGCGCTCGACGACCTCGACGCCGTCGGACGCCTCGCCCACCAGCTCGAGGTCCTCCTCCTGGTCCAGAACCATCTGCAGGCCACGCCGGAACAGGGCGTGGTCGTCGCAGACCAGGACACGGAGTCGCTCGGCCTGCTCGGGTCGTTCGGACGTCTCGTCGCTCACGCGCTCACCCGTCTTCCGCCTCCGGCTCTGTCGCCGGCTCCTCGCCCGTCCGCTCCGGGGCCGCTTGTGCCGATTTTACGCGACTGGCCCCCGCGATCAGTCGGGTGCGGCGCTTCTCGTGGTGGTCACGGATCTGCCGCTCGAGCTTCTCGGCGACCAGGTCGAGGGCGGATTCCACCTCGGAGGCGTCGGCGCTGGCCCGGAAGGTCTTTCGCGGCGTGTCGGCCACCGCCTCCACCCGGCGCGCGCCGCCCTGCCGCGGGTTCTTCTCCGAGATCACCTCGACCTCGAGACGTGTCAGCTTGGGGTCCATCCGTTCCAGGCGCGCCAGCTTGCGCTCGGCGGTCGCGCGGAGCTGATCGGTGATGCGGGTGCCGCGCCCGATGAGATGCAGATCCATGCCGTCCTCCCTCGTGGCGAGCCGCCATCCGGCCGAGGCGAGGGGCTCGCGTCCGGCTGACCTGGTCTTTGCCCCCACACCCGCCTGCCGGGGTGATCGACGGTCATCGACCGGCTTCGCACCCTCTCCCGGCGAGGTCGCCCCCGCCGAGGCAGGACTGACATCTAAACCGCGCCATGCTCACCGACCAACTGTCGGCTTACGTGGGTCGCTTCGCCCGCGGCTGGCCTCGACTACCGGGGAGCGATTCCCCGGGCAACCACAGACCCGGACGCGAGCCCGAGGTCGAGTATAGGGCCGCCATCGCGCCGGACGCCGCACGCGCCGCCGTGAGCACGGACACCTCGCGCGCGCCCGAGGCCAGCAGCGCCTCGGCGCAGGCCGCCGCCGTGGCCCCCGTCGTGAGCACGTCGTCCACGAGCAGCACCCGACCCGGCGGCGTGCCCAGCGCCGTGAAGCGGCCGCGCATGGCCAGCCGCCGCTGCTCACCCGAACGGCGAGCCTGTGGGCCGGCGTCGGAGACCCGCCGGAGCAGCGGCACGAGCGGGACGTCCAGCCGCCGCCCCACCACACGGGCCAGCGCCTGCGCCTGGTCGAACCCCCGGCTCGCTCGCCGCCGGCGCGAGAGCGGCACCCACGTCACCGCCTGGGCCGGCAGCTCCCACGAGGCAGCCATAGCGTCCCCGAGCGCCTCCGCGACCGGCCGCCACCCGGCGAACTTCAGCCGGTGGACCGCGGCCCGGGCCGGCCCGTCGAACAGGAACGCCGCCCGGGCATGCAGCAGGGATCGAGGCGGGCAGTGGGGGCACTCGGCGACGTCCCGCCGGGCCGGCGCTCCGCATCGCTCGCACCACGGCGCCGACAGGGGGACGAGGTCCGACCGGCACCCCCGGCAGAACGGCCACGGCCCGGATCCGCAGCCCGCGCACCGCCTGGGGAACAACGCATCCAGGAGCGCGGCGAGCACCCGACGGACCCTAGCGCGCCCCACCGACGCGCCGATCAGCCGGGCAGTTCGACCTCCAGCGCGCCCTCGGCTCCCCGGTGCGCCCCCTTCAGCTCGATCCGGAGGGCGCCGTGCGCGCGCATCACCGGGTACGCCGTGACCCTGCCCCGGCCGGACGCGGGGTCGACCTCGGTCTCCAGGACCTCGATCCGGTCCCCGTCCGCCGACAGGCGGGCGGAGATCGCCTCGGGCGGGGCGACCACGAGATGGACCTTGAGGGAGTCGCCGCCGCAATCGATCTGTTCGACGACGACCTTGACGTCGCCCACGACCACCCCCCGATTCACCTTGACCTGCCCGCGCCGGACGGAGGCCCGCGGCCACGCCACCGAGAACCGCCGTCCCCCGTCGAACGTCCGGGGTATGCCGTCCACGTCCAGGTCGCAGGTCATCGTGTACCAGCCCGGTCCAAGGTCGCCGACCGGCATCTCGAACGGGATGAACAGGTCCCGGTGCGGCGCCACGTCGAGCGTCGCCTCCGCCATCGGCATCGCGAACGCCGAGCCGAGGCCGATCCCCACGATCGAGCCGCCGCGGAGCACGACCTGATGCGGATCCGCGTCCTCGCCGCGGAGGATGAACGCGCCCTTGACGGTCGCGGGGAAGCGCTCGAAGCGCGCCCGGACCGAGATCGGCTCCGTCAGGTCCCCTGCTCCCACGACCGCAGGTATGTCTCCTGCTCCTGCGTGAGCCGGTCGATCTCCACGCCCATCGCGTGCAGCTTCAGCCGCGCTACCTCGGCGTCGATCTCGACCGGCACCGGGAAGACGCCCGGCTCCAGAGATCCGCGGTGCTGGACGAGCCACTCCACGGACAGCGCCTGGTTGGCGAACGACATGTCCATCACGGCGGCGGGGTGGCCCTCGGCGGCCGCGAGGTTCACGAGCCGCCCCTCGCCCAACAGGTGCAGGCGGCGCCCGTCGGCGAGCGTGTACTCGTCGACGAAGTCGCGGATCCGTCGCACGCCTCCGGTCCCGAGCTCCGCGAGCTCGCCCTTGTCGATCTCAACGTCGAAGTGCCCCGAGTTCGCGAGCACGGCTCCGTCCTTCATCAGCTCCATGTGCTCTCGGCGGATCACGCCGAGGTCGCCCGTCACCGTGATGAACACATCACCGATCCGAGCGGCCTCGCGCATCGGCATCACGCGGAAGCCCTCCATGACGGCCTCGAGCGCCGGCAGCGGATCGACCTCGGTCACGACGACGTGCGCGCCGAGCCCGCGCGCCCGCGAGGCCACGCCTCGCCCGCACATCCCGAAGCCGCACACGACGATCGTTCGGCCTGCGAGCAGGAAGTTCGTGGCGCGCATGATCGCGTCCATGGTGGACTGCCCCGTCCCGAACCGGTTGTCGAACAGGTGCTTCGTGTTCGCGTCGTTCACCGACACGATCGGGTAGCGGAGCGCGCCGTCCTCGTGCATGGCGCGGAGCCGGATCACGCCGGTCGTCGTCTCCTCGGTGCCGCCGAGGATCTCGCCGAGCTGCGCGGGGCGCTCCTTGTGCAGGACCGTCACCATGTCGCAGCCGTCGTCCATCGTGATGTGGGGGCGGTGGTCGAGCACCGCGCCGATGTGCCGGAAGTACGTCTCGCCGTCCTCCCCTTTGATCGCCTGCGTGGGGATGCCCGCCTCCGTGAGCGCCGCCGCCACGTCGTCCTGCGTCGACAGCGGGTTCGACGCGCACAGCGCCACGTCGGCCCCCCCGGCGCGCAGCGTGTGCATGAGGTTCGCCGTCTCCGTCGTCACGTGCAGGCACGCGCCGATCCGGACCCCTTCGAGGGGGCGCTCCTTCTCGAAGCGCTCCCGGATCAGCGCGAGCACCCGCATCTCCCCGGCCGCCCACTCGATCCGATCGCGGCCGCGAGGCGCCAGCCCCGGGTCCTTCACTTCGCCGTTCATGCGTGCTCCTCTCGTTCGGGTTCGGGCCTCGCGCGCCGGCCGTTCGAGCCGGCATCGCTTCCGGGTTCGCCGAGGCGCGGCAGCACCTCCGGCAGGAGCCGGCGCATCGACCCTGCCGCGCGCTCCGCCGTCTCCAGCACCTCCTCGTGCGTCGCCGGCTCTCCGGCCATGTTGGTCACGCTGAACAGCCCGAGCACGCGCATCTCGAGCGCGCGGGCGGCGACCGTCTCGGGCACGACGGACATCCCGACCACCGAGCCGCCAAGGCGACGGACCATCTCGACCTCCGCCGGCGTCTCGTAGCTGGGGCCGGACAGCGCCGCGTAGACCCCTCGGGCAAGCGCGATCCCGAGCCCGTCCGCCCGATCGACGGCCAGATCGGCCAGGCGCCGGTCGTACACCTCGGACAGGTCGACGAACGGAGGCGAGCCGTCGGGGCGGCGCCATCCGCGGAGGGGATTCGCCCCCATGAGGTTGATCTGGTCGACCCCAACGACGATCGAGGCCGGGGCGATGGCGCGGTCGACGCCCCCGGTCGCGGCGGTGATGACCATCGTGGTGGCGCCCAGCATCCGCGCCAGGCGGACCGGGAGGGCGCATCGGGACAGGTCGTTGCCCTCGTAGAAATGGATCCGCCCCTGGAACGCCACGAGCGGCACGCCGCCGAGGACGCCGAGCGACACCGCGCCGGCGTGGCCCGGAACGGTCGGCGGAGGGAAACCGGGGAGGTCGGCGAACGCGAACGTCTCCGCGTCCTGCAGCGCGGCGACGGCGCCGCCCAGACCGGACCCGAGGATCACGCCCACGGCCGGCACGAGCGCGGTGCGCTCGCGGATCACGCCGGCCGCCTCCTCGGCCAGGCGGTCGCCGGGGGAGGGCAGGCCGAGCGGTGCGGCGCTCATCGGGCCTCCGCCAGGGCCGCCTTGAGGCGGGCGATCGCCTCGATCGGCGAGGGGTCGATCCCGCGCGCCAGGGCGAGATACGTCGTCGTGAGATCGCCGCGCAGCACGAGATCGAGGAGCCGGGCCAGGGCCGACGAGGCGTGGGTCCGAACCTCCTCGAGGCCGGCGCCCGAGGCCATCGCGATGTCGCGAGACAGGGCGAACCGGGCCGCGAGGTCGCGGGGCTCGCCGTCGTGGCGGAGCGCGATCACGTGGAAGCCCTCGCCGCGCCCCGGCGACCACCCGACGACCTCGTTGTGGTCGAGCTCGGGCAGCTCCGACGAGAACGCCGGGACCTTGGCGTTCTCGTTGAACCCGGCCTTCCACCGGGTCGCCGCGGCCGAGGCGATGCCCGCCGCCCCCCAGATCACCGGGACGCGCTCGCCGAGCTGCATGGCGAGCGTCTTGGCCGGGTTGTCCGACGCCGGGACGCTCGGGCCGCACCGTGCCGCGATGGGCTCGAGCGCGGCCACGGCCTCGTCGAGGTCGCGCTCGACCGATCGGACCAGCCCCATGGCGACGAGGACCCCGATCGAGCCGAGCGCCAGGTGGCCGAAGGCCGCCCGCGGCATGGCGAACCCCGCCGGCAGCCGAAGCGTGGCGACGCGGAGCTCGCCCGCCCGGTCCGCGAGGGCTCCCCCGGAGGTGACGGCGACGATCCGGCACCCGCGCTCGACGGCGCGCTCGAACAGCGCCAGGGTCTCCCCCGTCCCACCCGAGTACGACGAGACGAGCACGAGCGTGCGCGGCCCGCAGTGGGCCGGCAGCTCCGCCGAACGAACGACGGTGACGGGGACGCCCAGCTCCCCGGCGAACAGCGTCCGGATCACGTCTCCCGCGATCGCGGAGCCCCCCATGCCGCAGAAGGCCACGGACGCGAGGTCGTCGATCGCCGGCGGATCGGCGATCGCGAGCCCGAGCGCGTAGCCTTCGCGGCACTGCTCGGGAAGGCGCATGACCACGTCGAGCATGCGCCCCGGGTCGGCGGCGCGCAGCGCCGCCGAGTCGTCGAGATCCGTCACCGGCGCTTTCGTCCCTGCGGCGGCTTCTCGGCCTCGTCGATCAGCATCACCGGGATCCCGTCCCGGATCGGGTACCGATACCCGCACGACCGGCAGGCCAGGATCTGCTCCGCCTCGAGGTAGTCGAGCTCCCCGCGATCGTTCGGGCAGACGAGGATCTCGAGCAGCTCGGGATCGAGACTCACGCTCCCCCTCCTTCGCTCCGGATCAGGCCGAGGACCCGATCCGTCTCGGTCCGCAGGAGCTCCTCGGTCCTGGCCTCCACGTTCAGGCGCAGCAGCGGCTCCGTGTTGCTCGGCCGCACGTTGAACCACCAGTCGTCGAACTCTACCGTCAGCCCGTCCGTGCGATCCTGGCGGCCGTCCGCGAACGTGGCGGCGATCTCCTCGATCTTGCCCGCCTGGTCCTCGACGCGGCTGTTGATCTCGCCGGAGGCCGCGTACCGCCGGTACGGCGCGAGGACCTCGGACAGCGGTTGCTCGCGGATCGAGAGTCGCTCGAGCACCATGAGCGCCGCGATCAGACCCGAATCCGCCCGGTAGTTGTCACGGAAGTAGTAATGGCCGGAGTGCTCCCCCCCGAAGGCCGCGCCCGTCTCCGCCATGATCTGCTTGATGTAGGAGTGGCCGACGCGCGTCCGTACGGGCGTGCCACCGTGCTCCCGGATCACCTCCGGCACGGTCCACGAACAGATCAGGTTGTACACGATCGGCGCACCGGGATGACGCTCGAGCATGGCCTCCGCCACCAGCGCCGTCACGAGCGATCCGCTCACGCCGTCGGCCCTCTCGTCGACGAGGAAGACACGATCCGCGTCGCCGTCGAACGCGAGCCCCACGTCCGCGCCGTTCGCGAGGACCTCGCGCTTCAGGTCGACCTGGTTCTTCGGGTCGATCGGATCCGCCGGGTGGTTGGGGAAGGTCCCGTCAAGCTCGGCGAACAGGTACACCAGCCGCAGGGGCAGCCGGCTGAAGACGGCCGGGGCGACCAGCCCGCCCATGCCGTTGGCGGTGTCGGCCACCACCGTGAGCGGACGGAGGCGCTCGACGTCGACGAACGACAGGACGTGGTCGGCATAGGCGTCGAGGAGGTCGCGGCGCTCGATCCGACCGGGCGCGACGGCGGGCGAGGCCTCGTCGCGCTCGGCCCGCTCCCGGATCTTCTCGAGCCCGGTCCCCTCGGCCACGGGGGTGGCCCCCGGCAGGCAGAACTTCAGCCCGTTGTAGCGGGGCGGGTTGTGGCTCGCGGTGAGCATCACCCCCCCGACGTCGAGCGAGCCCGAGGCGAAGTACAGCAGGTCGGTGGAGGCGAGGCCGAGATCGATCACGTCGGCGCCGCGTGAGGCGATGCCCTCCCGGACGGCCGCCGACAGCGCGGGCGAGGAGAGGCGGCAGTCGTACCCGACCGCGATCGTGCGAACCCCCGACCATTCCGCGAACGCCGCGCCGATGGCTCGGGCGGCGACCTCGTCGAGCTCGTCGGGGACGACGCCGCGGACGTCGTAGGCCTTGAAGACGGAGCTGAGATCGCGAGGGGGCACGGTCACGGCATCCTACTGAAGCGTCGGATGGCCGTGGGTCGAGGCAGCCGCCCGTACCCGGCGGCGCCCTCGGTGGCCGAGCCTAGGCCCGCTGGGCGAGCACGTTGCCGATGACCGACTGGAGCGGCACGGCCTCCCCGTCCCGGTACCACCACTTGGCCTCGCACATGTGGCAGGTGGTGAAGGACAGGTCGCTGCCGCTGACGGTCATCGTGATGCTGATGAGATCACCGTGGTTGCACACGGGGCAGGAGCCCTGGACGTTCGATTCCATGCCCATATCCTGGGGCACGAGGCTTCCGCGGCCCATAGCACGCCACGGTCATTTGTGGTCATCCGGTGGGGTCAGGAGGTGGGTCGGTCGGCTCGCGGCATGGGTCATCACCCCGGTCTCCGCGAGCCCGGGGGCAGGGGGAGGCCGAAGGTCTCAGGCCGGCAGCCGGACCTGCTCCCGAACGATCCTCCAGCCCATCGGCGCCGTCAGGCCCTCGGCGTGCTCCCGGCACAGATCCACGAGGTTGGGATCGTGCTCGGGCGTCAGCTCGCCGACGAGCACCTCGCGGTCTTCATAGCGGAGGGCGGCCGTTAGCGAGGCCAGAGAACCACATCGCGGTTTCGCACACGTGCGCACGCGGCGATGCTAGATCACACAGGTGTGATTTCAAGCCTTTCCCGATCCCGCGTGCCGGTCCCCGCTACGGCTTGACGATGACGCGGGTCCCGATGGGGACGTGGGGATACAGCGCCTCGGAGTCCTGGACGTGCATCCGGATGCAGCCGTGCGAGGCCGCGGTCCCGATCGAGGAGTCGTCCCAGGTCCCGTGGATGCGGATCCCGGGCGCGTTCAGGTACATGGCCCGCGTCCCCAGTGGGTTGCCCGGTCCGGGCCCGATCGAGGCGGGCAAGCCCGCACCCCAAGTGTCGAGGGCGGGGTTGTACCAGGTGGGGTTCTCCACCTTGTTCACGATCTCGAACGTCCCGACGGGGGTGGGGTACTGCGGGGTGCCGGTGGCCACCCGGTACTGACGCTTCACCTTGAGGCCGTCGTAGAGCTGCAGCGTGTTGTCGGAGATGTCCACCACGATGGACTTGCCCAGGGATGCCGTCGTCACCTCGGGCGCCAAAGCCCGGGTCGGAACGTCCACGGTGTCCCCCTGGTGGGCAAGCGCCCGCATGATGACCTGCACGGCGACGCCGGACTTGAGCTCGACCCCCGTCTGCGACCGCCGGGTGACCAGCTCGCCGTCCTCGAGCACGAACCGCGCGTCCACGGGCTCGACCGCGACCTCCGTGGCCGCCTGCCGGACGAACGCGTCGACCGCCGCTTGGTCGTACGCGAACTCGAGGTCGAAGCTCCGCTCGATGGGCTCGTCGGCGATCCGGTGGTAGACGCGGGAGAACAGCGACAGGTCGTCGGCCAGCGCGAGGGCCTGGTCGACCGCCGCGTCGACGTCCGCCGACACGCCGAGGTCGGCCGCGGTGAGCTCCCACGACCGGTCTCCGGCGTGCACCGTCACCGAGCCGGATAGGCGCAGATCGGCCTGCTCCTGGACGCGGCGCATCGCGGCGTCCCGGGTCAGGTCACCGACGTCCACGCCGGCCACCGAGACCCCGGGCAGGATCCGGCCGGAGGCCGACCGGTCGTACCGGTACGCGGCGTAGGCGGTGCCGCCCCCCAGGAGCGCGAACACGCCGAGGCAGACGAGGAGGATCTTCCATCCCCGTCCAGCCCTGCGCTTGTGTCGTGCGGCCACGTGCTCGTCCCCTCGGTCGGGTCCTCGGCGAACCTCCATGATAGGAGAGCCGAGCGATTCGTCTACGCCGGCAGCCAATCGTCGGGGATCGGGATCCCCAGGGCGACGGCGTAGGAAGCGAAACCCTCTCGCCCGAGGGAGTAGGACGCCGCCGCAGGCACGAAGGTTCCCGAGCTGGCGACGGCGATCACCGCTCCCTGCGGGGCGGCCTGCACGAACTCCGCCGGCGCCGTGGCCGTGCGGCCGGCGGGCACGGAGATCGAGACCTCCGGGCCGGCGGCGCCCAGGTACGTGAGCGTGACCTCCGCCGCCTCGGATCCGGGATTGGAGAGCACGAGCCCCGGGTGCGACGGCGCGCCGGCCACCGCGGGCAGGACCAGCCAGGCCGTCCCAGGCGCGGCGCCGTTCGAGGCCGCTTGGTCCGAGGTCTGGCCGAACGTCCGACGGGAGGCCGCGAGCCCGGGCGCGTCCGCCAAGAGCGAGATCGACGTGGGCCCGGACGTCGTCGAGGTGAACGTCCGTCCGGATTCGGGAGGCGGCGGCGAGTCGTCGACGCCGGCGAAGGGCCGGGCGGCCTCCTTCTCCTGCAGCTCCGCGCCGAGCGCGATGCGCTCGAGCCCGGTGTTCATGACCACGAGGTCCGTGCGGCCGGCGTCGGCGCCGCCGGGGAACGCGAGGCGTTCGGGAGGGGTGCCCAGATACCCGATCGCCGAGCGGATCCCCCCCGTCGTCGTCACGCCGAGCGTCGCGGCGGCGACCCGGCCGACCGACGCCTCGACGAGCGCCGAGACGGTTCGCTCTCCCTTCACCACGTTGAGTCGGACCACCCGGCTCCGGTAGGCCCCGATCTCCATGTCGGTGAGCCGGCCGTAGATCACCGGTTCGTTGCGTTCGGAGTACAGGACGACCGACACGACGGCGGAGCGCGCGAAGGGGTTCATCACCACCACCGAGTCCTCGTCGGCGTCCGTCTCGGTCGTGCCGTCGGGCAGGAGCCAGCGGGTCCCGGCCGCCGGCGCGCAGGGCTCCGCCGCGACGCCGCCCTCGCCGCCGCCGGCGTGCGCGACCCATCCCACGGCCACCCACTGGTCGAACCACTCGACCATCGACGCGCGTTCGCGCCCCTCGGCGGGCACCGGCACGCGCAGGAGGGAGCGCGGCTCGACGGTCATCGTCTGCGGCGCGGTCGGTCGCGTCGCGCCGAGCGTGCGAACGCGGATCGTCGCCGGCCGGTCCCCCGGGTTCGCCACCTGGAGGACCACCTCCCAGTCCGACGCGCCGCCGCCGTGTGGGCAGAACCACTCGCCGGAGGCGGCCGCTGAGGGTGCGGCCGTGCCGGGGGCTCGCGGCCCGAGCTCGCGGTCGGCGTAGGCGGCGCCGCCGACGAGCAGCGCGAGGATGACGATCGCGGTGAGCACCTGGAGGCGCCTCATGCCGAACCGGGCTTCCTCGTGATCCACAGCGCGGCGATCCACAGCACGCCCAGCACCGACATCTCGAGCGTGCGGACCCACTGCGCCGCATAGAAGAAGGAGACCTCGCCCGGCTCGAGCGCGGCCGAGACCGCCCAGCCGAACCCCCGGCGGGGCGCGACCTGCCGGTCCCCGTCGCGCACCCGCCAGCCCGGGTCGAACTGATCGGCCGCGACGATCTCGGCCGGGGCGACGACCGAGACTCGCTCGCCCGCATCGGGCGGGGCGATGCGTTCGACGGCCACCACGGGCCGGGCGCCGATCGCCGCCGGGTCGGTCGTCTCGGTGCTCGAGGTCCACGCCGGGTCCGTCGCCACGAACGCCGTGGGCAGCTCGGCCGCGTTCCGGTAGATCGTGAGCCCGCCGGCGGGGACGCGGTCCAGGTCCGCCTGCGCATCGAGCCGCGACTGGACGGGCCCCGGCAGGTCGCCGGCCTCCGCCACCACGAAGCGGACGCCGAGCGAGCCGAGCATCGATCCGGCGTGGGCGGTCTGGCCGGCCACGAGCTCCTCCAGGGCGTCGTTGGCCAGGTCGTAGCCGGGACCGTAGGCGGGCCGTCCGGTGTCGAGCGCGGTGATGCCGTGCCGGTCGGTGAGGGCGAAGCGCACGCTCGCGTCGCCGGCCTCCACGATGCCAAGGGGGTCGCCCCCCGGGGCGGGGAACCGGCTCCCCGTTGGATCGCCGATCCACAGGATCCGGAAGTCGCCCGGGGCGGTCGAGTCGATGACCGGCCACGCGGGAGGGAGACCGTTCGGATGGACCTCCCATTCGGCCAACGTCACCTGAAGGGCCTGCGCGCCGATCCCCGTGAAGAGCACGACGGCGAGCAGGGCCGACCCGAGCTGTCGCGCTCCGAAGGACTGCTGCTCGAGCCCGGTGACCAGACCCGGCGCCCCGTATGCGACGAGCGCCGCCTCGGCGAAGGCCGCCGTCACCAGGTAGACGGGGGCGTTCGACAGGAAGTCCGGGAGGTAGCCGGCTGCGGAGAGCCACCCGAGCGTGGTAGCGGCCACCGCCACCGACATGGCCCGCCAGGCCCGGCCCCGGTGCGCCCGCTCGACGGCGGCGAAGCAGATCAGGGCGGAGAGAGGAAGGAACGCCGCCAGCGCCCAGGAGCCCGGGCCGTGCCCCGGGGCGAGGCGAAGGACCGACCACGGATCGTCCGTGCCCACGACGGAGCCGAGCGACGCCCCCGGATCCGAAAGGAGATCGCCCACGACGGGGAAGACGAGCAGCGCCGCCGAGACCGCGCCCAGCACGGTTAGGCCAACCCCCCGGTCGCGCCGGCGAGCGCCGAGCACGTGGGCCGCCCCGAACAACCCGACGCCGAGCAGGAGGCCCGGCTCGAACGCGGCGCCGACCGCCACCGCGACGCCGAGGCTCACCCCGAAGCGGATCGCGTGTTCGGGCCGCCGGCGACCGAAGGCGCCGTCGAGCCGGTCCCACACCACGGGGAGCGCGGCCAGGGCCACGAGCAGGTCGATCCGCCCTTCCGAGAACGCCCACAGGGCGGCGCCCGACAGGATGTACGCGGCCGCGGCGACCACGGCGCTGGCGGGCCTGCCGGTCTGACGGACGAAGGCGCGGTACGCGAGGATCGCGGCCAGGGGCGGGAGCGCCCCGAGCACGATCTTGATCGCGAGGGCCGTGTTCCCAGCCGAGAGCCACGATACGGCGCCGAGCACGGCCAGGGACGGGCTGGCCGGCTGAGCTCCGCCCAGGACCGTGGTTCGCACACCCGACAGCAGCTCGTGGAAGAAGTCCCGCGTGGCGGGCGGAAACGCGGCGAGCGCGCCCCCGGCGAGCGTCTCGGGCCCGACGAAGTGACGCACCGCGAGGGCGCCGAGGACGATCCCCACCGTCGAGGCGATCAGGACGGGGTGGCCGATGGCTACCGAGGCGGCCCGCCGCGAGAGCTGCCGGCCCGCCTCGGGCTCCTCGTCGAGCGCGCCCTCGAACCCCTCCTCCAGGAACTCCTCGGCGCGCTCGAACCATCGCGGGAGGCGGAACGTGGAGGCCATGAACCGCCGGACCGTCCCATCGCGCACCGATCGGACGGACTGGGCCCGTACGCGCCGGCGGATCGTCCCGGGGAGGTGCACGAGGTTCCACCCCCAGCCGGCCAGCAGGTCGAACGCGTCCTCGAACCGCCGGGACACGGCGAGGAACGCCAGTCGCGCTACGCCCAGCACGGCGTACACCGGGAGGAGCCAGATCAGCGTGAACAGGCCGTAGTCCTTGAGCATGGAGGCGAGGCCCGCCCGCTCGGCGTAGTAGCGCGTGCTGCGCCGGCGATGCTCCACGGGGCGCTCGCCGCGCGCCGTGGCCTCGCGGTGGCGCGCCACGGCGAGCGGCGTCATCAGCACGCGAAAGCCGGCCAGCCGGGCCCGCCAGCAGAAGTCCAGGTCGTCGTGGTGGCCGGCGTATCGCTCGTCGAATGGGCCGGTGCGCTGCCAGGCCTCCCGCGAGACCAGCATCGCGCAGCTCGACACGAACAGGACCTCCAGGACCCGGTCGTACTGCCCCTGGTCGCGCTCGCCCTCCTGCAGCGGCGTGTAGGGGTGGCCGAACCGGTCGGTGGAACGCCCAACCTCGCGGAGCAGTCGGGGGTCCTCCCAGTCCACGACCTTGGGTCCGACGATGCCGACCTGCTCCACGCCGGCGATCCCCTCCGCGGCCTCCACCATCCTGGCCACGGCGTCCGGCGCGAGCGCGGTGTCGTCGTGCAGGATCAGCAGGTAGTCCGCGGCGCGCGCGGCCGAGAGCTCGCTCGCCGCGCGCATCGCTCCGGCCAGGCCGCCGTTCTCCTCCAGCCGGATGACGCGTCGCTCGCCGAGAGCCTGCTCCAGGAGCTCGCGCGTCCCGTCGGTCGACGCGTTGTCGACGGCGACCACACCGAGACGCGAGTGCGATTGGTTCGCGAGCGACTGCAGGCAGCCACGCAGCCATCCGGAAGCGTCCCGCGCGACGAGCACGACGAGGACGCTCGGGTTCCGGACGGCGTCGCTGGCGGCGGGTCGTTCTGCGTGCGTCGTGGCCATGAGGGTGCGCGAGAGCGCGGCGGCGAGCCTAGCACGCGCCCGTGGCGGAAACGGGGAAGGGGGGCTGCGCGCCCCCCTTCCGAACCGTCGTTCGTGCGAGCAGGCCTACCGCTTGGCGGCGGTCCGCTTGCGGGCCGCCGGCTTGCGCGCGGAGGTCCGCTTCTTGGCGGTCGACTTGCGCGCCGCGGGCTTGCGCGCCGCGGGCTTGCGTGCCGCCGGCTTCCGCGTGGTCCGCTTCTTGGCGGTCGACTTGCGGGCCGCGGGCTTGCGGGCCGCCGGCTTCCGCGCGGCGGTCTTCCGCTTCGCGGTCGTCTTCTTCTTGGCGGTCGACTTCCTCGCGGTCGTCTTGCGAGCCGCCGGCTTCCGCGCGGCGGTCTTCCGCTTCGCGGTCGTCTTCTTGGCCGCCGGCTTCCGGGCGGCAGTCTTCCGCTTCGCTGTCGACTTCTTCCTCGCTGGGGACATCGGTCACCCCCTTCCCATCCGCTCAGGACGCCATGCGCTTCAGGCGTCTCCGTTCCCGTTCGCTCATGGCGCCCCACACTCCGTATCGCTCGTCGCGGCGGAGCGCGTAGTTCAGGCACTCGATGCGAACGGGGCAGTCAGCGCAGATCCGCTTGGCCTCCCTCGATGACCCTCCCTTCTCGGGGAAGAAGACCTCGGGGTCGTGCTCGCGGCACCGCGCCCGTTCTTGCCACGGGATGTAGTGATGCACCGTCTCTCCCCCCCAGAATCACACGCTTGTGATTCTGCGGCATCCGTTCCCTCCTTGACAAGAGGGAAACCCGAGATCCGGAGCACCTCAACATGCGTTCCCCACATGAATGGAATACAGGCGCAACGCGATGTGCAAGGGCTCTCCCCCAGAAATGTCGCAGTAAACGAGATTGACCAGAATGGTCAATCTCATTGATGGACTCGCCCTCAGAACGCACCGAGCGGTGCTGTTCAGTCGCGCGCGGCAGCGAACACGGCGCCGTCTGCGCCGATCACGGAGTCCTGTGAACTGTTGCGGTGCAATTCATACGTGGTGGTGCGTTGCACGGGGACCCTGCCGATCGAGCGGATCGCCTCGTCGAACTCGCGCGCCTCCATGCTGATCCCCCACTCCGCGCCCGCCATCCGGCTGATCGTCTCCTCCATGAGCGTTCCGCCGAAATCGTTGGCTCCGCCCTGCAGGATGACCTTCGAAGCCTCGACGCCGAGCTTGACCCACGACACCTGAACGTTGTGGATAACTCCGTCGAGCAGCACGCGGGCCACCGCGTGCATCCGGCGGCTCTCGGCGAACGTCGCCCCCGGCCGGGCCCTGCCGGCGAGGTAGATCGGCGCGTTCTGATGGACGAACGGCAGCGGCACGAACTCCGTGAACCCCCCCGTGTCCCCTTGGATGCGCGCGATGCGCCGGATGTGGAAAACCCAGTGAGGCGGCGCGTCCACGTGCCCGTACATGATCGTCGACGAGCTGCGGATGCCCAGGCCGTGGGCGGTGCGGACGATCTCCTCCCACGTGTCCGCGGGCAGCTTGCCCTTCGTCAGGAGCCACCGGACGTCGTCATCCAGGATCTCGGCGGCGGTCCCCGGGATCGTTCCCAGCCCGTGACGACGGCACTCCTGGAGGAACTCCGCGAACGAGACGCCGAGCTTGGTCGATCCGTTCAGGATCTCCATGGGGCTGAACGCGTGGATGTGGATATCCGGCGCGGCGCCTTTGACCGCGTCCAGGAGGTCGAAGTAGAAGGTCCCGGGCAGGTCCGGGTGGATCCCGCCCTGCATGCAGACCTCCGTCGCGCCGACCGCCACGGCCTCCCGCGTCCGCTCCGCGACCTCGTCGAGCGTGAGCGTGTAGCTCTCCGCGTCGACCTCGCGCTGGGCGAACGCGCAGAAGCGACACCCGACGTAGCAGACGTTCGTGAAGTTGATGTTCCGGTTCACGACGTAGGTGACGGCATCGCCGACGGCCTCGCGGCGCAGGTCGTCCGCGACCCGGCACAGGTGTTCGAGCGCCGCTCCCTCCGCGCGGAACAGCGCCAGGGCCTCGTCGTCCGAGATCGCCTCGTGGCGTTCGGCCTTGCGCAGCGCCGTCCGGATCTCGTCGTCGATGCGCTCCGGCGCGACGCGGGCGCTCGACCAGTCGCGGGTTACGTCCACGCCGGCCAGGTCGCCGTAGACGACCTCCGCGTCCGCACGCAGGCCCGCCGTCGCGCCCTTGGCGAACGTGAGCTCGGTCGACCGCGGCTTCCACTGGACGTCGGGGTCCTGCCACGGCACCGGCTCCGCCACCCTCCCCGCGACGGCGAGCCCGTCCTCGCCCATGAGCGCGGCCACCGGCGCTCGCATCTTGCCGGCGAGGAACGGATCCGGGCGGCGGGCGAAGCCGGGGTGGATCGTCAGCCGCTCCCGGAGCTCGAGGCCGCGCTGGGCCGTGCGTGAGCCGAGCGCCTCGATCGCCGGCCACGGCCGCTCCGGGTTCACGTGGTCCGGGGTGAGGGGCGAGACCCCGCCCCAGTCGTCGATCCCCGCGTCTAGGAGCCGGAGCTGTCCGGGCGGGTCGGACAGGTTCGGCGGGGCCTGGACGGTCATCCTCGGCCCGAGCACGATGCGCGCCGTCGCGACGGCCGCCAGGTACAACTCCTCCTCCGGCGGCGGCGTCCGGTGCATCGCCGTGCCGGCCTTCGGGAGGAAGTTCTGGACGATGACCTCCTGCACGTGCCCGTACCGGCGGTGGACGTCTCGGATCGCGAACAGCGACTCCGCGCGCTCGCGAGCCGTCTCGCCGATGCCGACGAGGATCCCGGTCGTGAACGGGATGGCCAGCCGCCCCGCGTCCTCGATCGTGCGCAGCCGGACGGCCGGCACCTTGTCCGGGGAGCCGAAGTGCGGCCCGCCGCGCCGCGAGAGACGATCGGACGACGTCTCGAGCATGAGGCCCATCGACGCGCTCACGTGCTTGAGGCGGGCCAGGTCCTCGTACGACATGACCCCCGGGTTCAGGTGCGGCAGGAGGCCCGTCTCCTCGATCACGCGGATGGCGACGGCGCGCACGTAATCCAGGGTCGAGGCGTGGCCACGGGAAGACAGCCACTCCCGCGCCACCTCGTACCGGTCCTCGGGCCGGTCGCCCAGGGTGAACAGTGCCTCCTTGCATCCCATCCGGCGACCGCCCTCGGCGATCGCGACGGCCTCCTCCGGCGACAGGAACGGGGCGTCGAGCCGGGCGGGGGGCTTCGCGAACGTGCAGTAGTGGCAGTGGTCTCGGCACAGCATCGTCAGGGGGACGAAGACCTTGCGGGAGTAGGTGACGGTGGTCCCGTGTCCGAGATCGCGGAGCCGCGCGGCCACCGCCATGAGCTCGTCGAGCTGCTCCCCCCGAGCCTGCAGGAGCGCCCCGGCTTCGTCGACGGACAGCGGCTTCCCGGCCTCCGCGCGAGCGATCGCGCGATGCACGGCGCGAGGGTTCGCGGGCGCGGCCATCGGCTCGCGAGCGTATCACCGTACTGTCGTCGCCTTGCGCCCACCCCCGGGTGGACCGCACACTCCGGGCGATGACCCCTCCGGAGACCCGGTACGCGAAGAGCGGCGACGTGCACGTCGCCTACCAGGTCTTCGGGCAGGGCCGGCTCGACCTCGTCTTCGTCGCCGAGTTCTGGAACTCGATCGAAGCCATGTGGGAGCAGGCGGACTATCGCCGCTGCCTCGAACGCCTCAGCTCGTTCGCCCGGGTGATCTGTCTCGACCAGCGAGGGACCGGGTCCTCGGACCCCGTCTCGCTGTCGGAGCTCCCCACGCTCGAGGTGTGGGCGGACGACGTGATCGCCGTGATGGAAGCCGTGGGGTCCGAACGGGCGGCGCTGCTCGGATCGGGAGGGGGCGGCGGCGTGAGCATGCTCTTCGCGGCGACCTTCCCCGAGCGCGTGCGGGCGCTCGTCCTGGTGAACTCGACGGCCCGGTACACGCGCGCGCCCGATTACCCCGTCGGGACCTCGCCCGAGTTCGAGGCGCGCATCGAGAAGGAGCTCGAGTTCGGATGGGGCCGGGGCGTGCTGCTCGAGACGGTCGGCCCGAGCGTGGCGCACGACGCCGGGTTCCGGACGTGGTGGGGCCGGTACCAGCGCCTGGGGTCGACCCCCGGCGTCGTCCGGGCCACCCGCCACATGCTGCAGCAGCTCGACGTCCGCGACGTCCTGCCCTCGATCCGCGTCCCGACCCTGATCGTGCACCGCTCGGACAACCGGCTCGTCGACGTCCGGCACGGCCGGTACCTGGCGGAGCGCATCCCCGGAGCGCGCTACGTCGAGCTGCCGGGCGACGACTACCTGTGGTTCGTCGGCGATGCCGACGCGATCTTGGACGAGGTCGAGGAGTTCCTGACGGGCTCGCGCCGAAGCCCGGGGTCGGACCGGGTCCTCGCGACCGTGCTGTTCACCGATGTCGTGGGGTCCACGGAGCGCGCGGCCTCGCTCGGGGACGCGGCGTGGCGGGACCTCCGCGCCGCGCACGACGACATCGTGCGGGCCGAGCTCGCACGCCACCGCGGCCGGGAGATCGACACCGCCGGCGACGGCTTCCTCGCCACGTTCGACGGGCCCGCCCGCGCCGTCCGATGCGCGTGCGCGATCCGCGACGGCGTCCGGGCGATCGGCCTGGAGATCCGGGTCGGGCTCCACACGGGCGAGGTCGAGATCGTCGGCGATCGGATCGCCGGCATCGCCGTCCACATCGGCGCCCGGGTCGCGGCCGGCGCCGAGCCCGGCCAGGTGCTGGCGTCGAGTACCGTCAGGGATCTGGTGGCGGGATCGGGCATCGAGTTCGAGGACCAGGGCTCGCACGAGCTGAAGGGCGTTCCCGGGGAGTGGCGACTGTTCGCGGTGACGAGGCCGTGAGGGTCCTCTCGCTCGCCGGCGGGATCGGCGCGGGCAAGTTCCTCCGCGGCCTCGTCCGCGTGGTCCCGCCGGCGGACGTCACCGTGGTCGTGAACACGGGCGACGACGTCGTGATGCACGGTCTGCACGTCTCTCCCGACCTCGACTCCGTCACCTACTGGCTCGGTGACGCGTTCGACCGGGAGCGGGGATGGGGACGGCGGGGGGAGACGTTCCGGGCCACCGAGGAGCTCCGAGCGTTCGATCCCGAGCTCGCGTGGTTCAACCTCGGGGACCTCGACCTGGCGACGCACCTCTACCGGACCAACCGCCTCGGCTCGGGGGCGACGCTCACCGACGTCACCGCGGGGATCGCCGAGCGGTTCGGCGTGGGCGCGCGGCTGCTGCCGATGTCGGATGAGGCGGTGACCACTCGCGTCACGGTGGTGAAAGACGGGGAGGAGACCGACCTCCACTTCCAGGAGTACTGGGTGCGCCGCGGCGCACGGGACGAGGTGAAGTCCGTGCGCTACGAGGGCGCACCTCGGGCCCGGCCGGCCCCCGGCGTGCTCGAGGCGATCGCGGACGCCGACGCCATCGTGCTCTGCCCCTCCAACCCCGTCGCATCGCTCGGTCCGATCCTGTCCGTTCCCGGGATCCGGGAGGCCCTGGCCCGAAGGAGCGATCGCGCCGTCGGGATCAGCGGGATCGTCGGCGGCGCTCCGCTCGCCGGGATGGCGGACAAGCTGATGCCGGTGGCGGGCGTCGAGGTGACCGCGGCCGGCGCGGCCGAGTGCTACGACGGCCTGCTCGCGGCGTGGGTGATCGACGAGGCCGATCGAGGGCTCGCGCCGAGGATCGAGGCGGCCGGCGTCCGCGTCGGCGTGACCGACACGATCATGACCGACGACGCGAAGGCGGAGGCGCTGGCGCGGCTCGCGCTGCAGCTCCTGTCGTGACGATCCGCGTCCTGCCCGTCGAGGGTCTTCCGGAGGTTCGGCCCGGGGACGACCTCGCGGCGATGCTCTCGCCGGCGCTCTCGGCGCTCGGCGTGCGCGAGCGGGACGTCGTCGTGGTCACGCAGAAGGTCGTTTCGAAGGCGGAGGGTCGCATCGTGCCCGAGGAGGGCGAGGGCCGGGCCGCGTGGGTCGAGCGCGAGACGCGACGCGTGGTGGCCCGTCGGGACGACCTCGTGATCGCGGAGACCGAGCACGGCTTCGTCTGCGCGAACGCCGGCGTCGACGCCTCGAACGTCGAGGCCGGCTTCCTCACGCTCCTGCCCGCCGACCCGGACGGCTCGGCCGACCGGCTCCGCTCCGCCCTGCGGGACCGGCTCGGGGTGGACGTCGGCGTCGTGGTGACCGACACGTTCGGCCGGGCGTGGCGCCGGGGCCTCGTCAACGTCGCGATCGGCTGCGCCGGCCTGCCCGCGCTCGTCGACCTGCGCGGGACGAAGGACCACGAGGGCCGCGAGCTCGAGGTGACGGTCGTGGCGCTCGCCGACGAGGTGGCCGCGGCGAGCGGCCTGGTGATGGGCAAGGCCGCCCGCGTGCCGGTCGCGGTGGTGCGTGGGCTCGACGTCGCGGCGCCGCCGGTGCCGGCACGGGAGCTGGTGCGGCCGCCGGAGGAAGACCTCTTCCGCGAGTCGCCGCTGCTGTCGATCTCGGCGCGGCGCACGATCCGATCCTTCGGCGAGGGCGGCGTCCCTCGTGCGGCCGTCGAGGAGGCGGTGCGAGCCGCCGGCACCGCACCCTCGCCCCACGGCTCCACGCCGTGGTCGTTCACGGCGGTCGTGTCATCGGCGGCGAAGCGCCGGCTCGTCGCCGCGGTGGCCGAGGCGTGGCGGGCGGACCTCGAACGCGACGAGATCCCTCCGGGCGAGATCGAGCACCGCGTGGGCAGGAGCGAGGCCCTCCTCGGCGGGGCGCCGGTGCTCGTGGTCCCGTGGGTCCGGTTCGAGGCGATGCACCGCTACCCGGACGCCGAGCGGTCGCATGCCGAGCAGGAGCTGTTCCTGCTGTCATCGGGCGCCGCGATCCAGAACCTGTTGCTGGCGTTCCACGCGCAGGGCTACGGCTCTTGCTGGACGCCCACGACGTTGTTCTGCCAGGAGGAGGCGAGGGAGGCCCTCGGCATGCCGGCGGGGTGGTTCGCGCTCGGGACGGTGGCGGTCGGCCCGATGCCGAAGGGCGTCCCGCCCCCGCGACCGCCGCTCGACCTCGGGACGTTGCTGTCGGAGCGGTGACCCCTCACTCGCGATGGAACGACGTCGCGAGCGCAGACGGCGGATCCGCCGTGAGGAACGGGCGAAGGGCGGGATGTCGGTCCGCCAGGTCCCGGAAGAGACGGAGGTACACGAGCACCAGCGCGAAGATCATCAGCGGGAACGGCAGCAGCGGAAGGATCTGCGACAGGCCCGGGAAGATGGGTTGCAGCTTCAAAGCGGCGATCTGGAGCCCGCCGAACAGGTAAGCCCCGAACGCCACACGGACCGGATGCCAGCCCCCGAAGATCACGATCGCGAGCGCGATCCAGCCGTAGTTCGACGTGAGCCCCTCGCGCCACCCCAGCTTGACGTCGAGCGAGAACGCCGCACCGGCCATCCCGGCCATCGCGCCGCCGGCGATCGCGTAGAGGTACCGCAGCCTATTCACCGGGATGCCCCGCGCGAACGCGGCCTCGGGGCGCTCCCCCACGCCGCGCAGCTCGAGGCCGCGCCGGGTCTTGAAGATCAGCAGGTAGGCCCCGGCGATCGCGAGGTAGCTCCCGTACACGGACAGGTTGTGACGGAACAGCACCCGCCCCAGGAACGGGATGTCCGCGAGGAGCGGGATCCGCAGGGCGGGAACGGCCGGCCCCGGCTGACCGACGTAGGGGTCCCCGAGGAAGCTGCTGAGCTCGATCGCGAGCAGCGTCAGCACGAACCCCACCGCGATCTGGTTGAGCCGGAGCTCGATGCTGGCGAAGGCCACGATCGCCGCGATGACCATCCCGACCGCCATCGCCGCGAGGAAGCCGAGCACCACCTGGCCCGTGACGTAGGCGACGGCGAAGCCGGTCATCGCGGAGAGCATGATGCTGCCCTCGAGCGACAGGTTCACGATGCCCGCCTTCTCGGCGATCGTCTCTCCGACCGCGACGTACACGAGCGGGCTGGCCGCCGCGACGATGGACGCGAGGGTCGAGCCCACGGCTACCCGTCCTCCGTGAGCTCGGTGGCTGCGGCCGGTGCGGCGATCGCGGCGCCGGCCCGTCGCGCCCGGCGAACCTGCCATCCCCCGCCCAAGATCACGAACAGGACGAGGATCCCCTGCAGGACGCCGCCGAGGGACGAGTCGAGGTCCAGGCGGAGCGACAGCTGCGTGCTCCCGACCGCCACCGCGGCGAAGAACGCGGCGATCGGCGCGGTCCACGCGGCGCGGAATCCGGCCAGCAGGACCACCAGGATCCCCAGGAACCCGTACCCGCCCGATGCGGCGGGGACGAGCTTGTGCAAGACGCCGGCGACCTGGATCGCGCCGGCCAGCCCCGCGAGCGCCCCGCAGACGGCGAACGCACCGAGCGTGTGACGCTCGGTGCGGATCCCCATGAGGTGCGCGCTCCGCGTGCTCTTCCCCACGGCCTTCAGGCGCAGGCCGAACATCGTCGAACGCATCAGGAGGTAGACCAGCACCACGCTCGCGACCGTGAGCCCGATCGCGATCGCGGGGATCTGGGCCTTCCCCACCGTGGGGAGCCACGCCTCGGGGCGGAACAGGTCCGTGCCGCTCGTCGAGGCGATCCCGGCCCGCTTCCACGGTCCGATGACCAGGTAGATCGCGAGCCCCGAGGCCACGAAATCCAGGCCGAGCCCCCCGAAGATCTCGTTCACGCCCCCCCGCGTCTTCAGAACGCCGGCGAGGAGCGCCCACAGCGTGCCGCCGACGACCCCCGCCACCAGGATCAGCGGGATCAGCACGGGCGCCGGACCGGGCGCCTCGCGTGCGATCCACGTGCCGGCGACGGCGCCGGCGATGATCTGGCCCTCGACCCCGATGTTCCACAGGCCGGCCGCGTACGTGACGACGAGGCCCGCCGAGGCGAGCGCGAGCGGCACCCACGCCGCGAGGGTGTCCGAGATCTTGGCCGTGCTGCCGACTGAGCCGTCCGCGAGCAGCCGCAGCGCCTCGAACGGCGGCGCGCCCGCGAGCTGCAGGAGCACGATCGCGACGACGAACGCCAGCGCGATGGGGACGGCCAGCCCGGCGGCGGTCCGCACCCGGGGACTCACGCCACCTCCGCGCCGCCGATGAGATGGCCGAGCTCCTCGCCGGTGGTGGCGCGCCCGTCGAGGACCCTCAGCACCGCGCCGGAGAAGAAGACGAGGATCCGGTCGCTGTAGCGCAGCAGCTCGTCGAGGTCCGCGGACGCGAACACGATGGCGCTCCCCGCGTCGCGGCGCTCGAGCAACCGCGCCCACACCCAGCTCGCCGACTCGATGTCGAGCCCCCGGGTGGGGTGCTCCATGAGCAGGAGCCGAACCTCGGCCGGCATCATCGCCAGCAGGAGCCGCTGCTGGTTGCCCCCCGACAGCGCGTCGGCCGTCGAGTCCGGAGAGCCGACGATGTGGTGATCTCCGATCCTGCCCTGCGCCGATCGGCGTGCTTCGTCCCAGTCGACGAAGAAGCCGCGATCGCCGCCGGTCAGGACGAAGTGCTCGGCGATCGTGAGCCCCGCCACGAGGCCCTCCTCGAGTCGCCCGGCGGGCAGGAAGTGCACGCCCGCTTCGAGGAACTCCCGGTAGCCCCGCCCCGTGAGATCGCGGCCCCCCACCCGCACGCGGCCCGAGACCGGCTCGAGCAGCCCCGCGCACGCGCGAAGCAGCGTTCGTTGGCCGCTGCCCTCGAGCCCGGCCAGACCGATCACCTCGCCCTCCCGCGCGACCAGGGACAGGTCGTGCGTGGTGATCGTGGTGCCCCTGAGCGTGGCGCCCTCGAGCTCGAGCACCGGCTCGCCGGGCGGCCGGTCGGCCGGCTGGGACTCCACGAGGACCCGCCCGAACATCAGCTCGACGAGACGATCCGTAGGGCACGGCAGCTCGGCCTCGCCGACCGAGCGCCCTCGGCGCATGACGGTCACGCGCTGGCAGAGCTCAGCGACCTCCTCGAGCTTGTGCGAGACGAAGATCACGATCATCTGCATCTCGAAGGCGAGCGTGCGCAGGATCTCGAACAGCTTGATCCGCTGGCTCGCCGAGATGCCGCTCGTGGGCTCGTCGAGCACGAGCACCTTGGCGCCCAGCCAGAGCAGGCGGACGATCTCGAGCTGCTGGCGCTCGCCCACGGTGAGGCTCCGCGCCGGCGCGTCGAAGTCGAACGCGAACCCGAACTGGTCGCACATCTCGCGCAGCGCTCGCGCCCCGGCGCGCCGGTCGATGCGCACGCCGCCGGGGCCGCCGAGCAGGAAGTTGTCGAGGACGCTGAACGGCAGGAACACGAGCGGGTCCTGGTGGAGCATGCCGATGCCGGCGCGGATGCCCTCGCGGGGGGAGGCGAGCTCGAGGCGGACGCCGTCCAGCACGATGTCGCCGGAGTCCGCCCCGATGAATCCCGACAGGATCTTCATCAGCGTGGACTTGCCGGCCCCGTTCTCCCCCAGCAGCCCGTGGAGCGTCCCGGCCTCGACGGTGAGGGAGACGCCGTCGTTGGCATGGACGGGCCCGAACGACTTCCGGATCGACCGCAGCTCGAGGCTCATGCGCGCGGACAGCTCGCGAGCGAAGGCGTCGACGACCGAGGCGGGATGGGCACGAGGCCCGCCCCGCCCCCGCCGTTCGCCGACCGGTCAGTCGGCAGAGCTCGCGCCCTCCATGCCCTCCAGGAGCTGCGTCTGGTACCAGATCTGCAGGTCGGTCGCCGTCTCACCGTCGGCCAGGAACGTCGACCCGTCCTGCCAGTTCAACGGTCCGGTGTACAGGTTGATCGACCCGTCGGCGAGGCCCGCGATGAACTGGTCGAGGGTCGCCGCGTTGTCCGACGACAGGGCCGGGCCATTCTCGAACCCGACGGCGGATGTGTCCGGGTCGTTGATATCGGCCCAGTCCGGGCCGTTCCACGCGAACCCGGCCGAGAACGAATCCCCGGCGACGGAGCCGACGACGTCGGCGTAGGCCGGTCCCCAGTTGAAGTAGGGGACCCCGAGGCAGACGTTCGGGGCCTGGTCGCACGCGCCCTTGAAGTCGTACGGGATGGCCCACACGGCCTCGCCGGCGTCGGCGCGCTGCCCCGCCCGCACGAGCGCCTCGGTCGTGTCTATGCCGCTCACGACGACGTCGGTGCCCGAGTCGAAGAAGTCGTTCGTCACCTGGGTCGGGTCGAGCGTCACGCCCGGGATGTTGAACCAGAACCCGATCCAGTTCACCGAGAACTGGAGCGCGGCAGGGTCCTCGCCCCGGTAGTTGTCCCAGCAGTACCGCGCGCCGAGGTAGACGGAGTTCGCCAGGCGCCGCGTCTCGTCGTTGATCAGCGGCCCCAGGTAGCCGATCTGGCCGGTCTGGGTGGTCAGCGCCGCCGCGCACCCGCCGATCATCTTGCCGTACTCCATGCGGCCCATGATGTTCCCGAGGTTCGTGAGGTCCGCGTGGTAGTCCTGCCCGTCCGTCCACGCGTTGTCGCCGGAGGTCCAGATCATCGGAACGTCCGGGTGCTCCGCGGCGGCGGCCAGGATGCCGTCCTTCATGTCGTCGGACGTCGCGAAGATCAGCTGGGCACCTTGGTCGATCATGTCGGAGGCGACCTGCTCGACGCTCGTCTCCGGACGATCCGACGGATTCACCTTGTCGATCACGATCATCGTGGCGCCGAGCTTGTCCTCGACGTACTTGCCGGCGTCGTAGTTCGCCTGGGACCAGCCGTGGTCGTTCTGCGGACCGACCAGGATCATCCCGAACGTGATCGGTGCTTGGCTCGGTTCGGCGCCGGTCGCTCCACCGGGTTCGGGACTCGTCGTCCCATCGCCCCCGTCGTCGCTACAGGACGCGGCGACCAGGGCCAGGACGGCGACGAGCGCCAGGAGCAACGGCAGCCGACGGCGTGCGCTTGCATCCATCAAGACTCCCCCCTTTCCCCCACCTCGAGCGAGTATCGCATCGAGGCATCCGGGGCGCTCGGTGCCCGCCCCTGCTTCGGCGGGTCCAACGGCCCGGGACATCGGCGGCCATCGACCTCGGTATCCTGAGTGACCCCAGACCCGGCGAACGAGAGACGACATGGCGAACCGGCAGGCCGGCACCAACCGCTCGACGAAGGCCGACCGCAAGGAACAAGCTCGGCAAGAGCGCCAGGAGATCCAGCGCAGGCTGGCCCGGGCCAGGCGGAACCGGTGGATCGCGCTCGGCGTGGTCGTGGTCGTCGCCGCGGGAGCGGCGGCCTTCGCGCTGACGCGGCCGAAGGCGGCCTCCGTCGACCCCGGGGGGCTGCTCGACCAGGCGGCGGCGGCGACGCAGGCCGCCGGGTGCGCCGACGTGCGGGACGTCGGCCCGTATCAGCCGAGCGATCAGGACCAGGCGCACACGTCGGACACGGAGCCCATGCCGCCGCTATCCACGTACCCCTCCGTGCCGCCGGCGTCCGGCCCGCACAATCCGACCCCGTTCGGCGCCGGCGTCTACGGCTCGGCGCCGCCCATCGACCAGGTGGTCCACTCGCTGGAGCACGGGGCCGCGATCGTGTGGTACGCGCCGGGAGCGGGCGGCGCCCAGCTGGACCGGATCCGCGACTTCTACGGCGGCTCCGTCGGCGCTCGCGTCATCGTCGCCCCGTACGACTACCCGGACCAGGGCGACGCCGGCCGGCTCCCCGCCGGCACCGAGATGGCGCTCGTCTCCTGGCACCACGTCGAGACCTGCGCCCAAGTGAACCTCGCCGCCGCGTTCGACTTCACCGCGAGATACTCGTTCCCGACGTTCGAGGGGCGACGGTACCTCGGGGACGCCCCGGAGGCGGGCGCCGCGTTCTGACGCGGGCCCGAAGCGCGGAAGGAACCGTCGATGGCGAAGAAGCGACGCAGGACCGGCAACCGGACACGCCCCCACCCGAACGCCCAGGGCGCCGTCGGCACCGCAGAACGCCCGGGCGAGGAGCCCCGGGCGCGTGCGGGGACGGATGCCGAGCCGGGCTCGCGGTCGCCATCGTCCCCTCGGGGCGGCGGTCCCCGGCGCACGCGGGCCGAGAAGAAGGAGCTCGCGCGCAGGCAGCGCGACGAGATCCGCCGCCGCATCAAGCGGGTGCAGCGCGCGCGCCGGCTCGTGTGGATCACCGGCATCGCGGCGGTGCTCTCGCTGGCCAGCCTGCTGCTTCTCGACCGGAACCAGGAGCTCACGCCCCCCGGCCAGCTCCCCGGGCTGCTGAAGACGCAGGATGTCCCGTGGCCGGCGAACTCGGCGCTGGTCTTGGACCGCGCCGGCGATCGCGGGCTGCCCGGCGCCGGCTCCGCGCTGCACATCCATGCGAACGTCCAGCTCTTCGTCCACGGGACGCAGGAGGAGGTCCCCCAGGGCATCGGGATCAACGGCAACGACGACGCGTCGATCCACACGCACACGGCCGACGGCGTCGTCCACATCGAGTCCGACACGCAGCGCGATTTCACGCTCGGCGACTTCTTCGACGTGTGGGGTGTTCGCCTGAGCTCGACGTGCCTGGGCGGGTTCTGCGACCAGGGAGCCGACCACGTGCAGGTGTTCGTGGACGGCACGGAGGTCACCACCTCGATCCGCGGCGTCGTGCTCGACGACCAGTCGGTCGTCGTCGTGACGTTCGGCACCGCGGACGAGCTGCCGAGCCCGATCCCCAGCACGTTCGACTTCGGCTCGATCACGCCGTAGCCCCGTGTCCGGGACCAAGCGGCGGCGGGACCCGAGCGGTCGTCCGCCGGCTCGAACGGCCCCGCCCGCGCGGCCGCCCGATCGCGAGCGGCGATCGCTCGCGTACCGAACCGCCACGATCGTGGTGGTGGCCGTCCTCGGCTGGTTCCTCTTCCTGCGGGCGGCCGGGCCGGGCCCGATCTCCGCCGCCGCGCTCGACGCCGCGGAGGCCGCCGGCTGCGACGACCTGGAGCGCCCGGTGCTCGCCGACCCGAGCCGATCGCACCTCGACCCCGGAAGCGGCTTCGACTACCCGGACCGGCCGCCCGCGGCCGGCCCCCACGATCCCGATCCGCTGCCCCCGGATCCCCACGTCCACCCCGAGCCCGTCTCCGAGACCCGCGCCGTGCACAACCTCGAACACGCCTACGTGCTCATCTGGTATCGCCCCACCGCGGACGGCGGACCCTCCGGCGACGCCGTCGACGCGCTCGAGACCGTGGCGCGGGCCGAGGACCGCGTGATCATGGCGCCCTACCCGGACCTGCCCGAAGGCCGTGCGCTCGCGCTCGTCGCCTGGAACACGCGGTGGCTCTGCCCTGCAGCGATCACGACCCAGCAGGCGACGACGATGGCGCGGTCGTTCATCCAGGCCTACGCCGGAACGACGAACGCGCCCGAAGCGCCTCGAGGGTTGATCGGCCGGCTGCTCTCCGGTTAGCCCGTCCTGCAGGAGCTCGAGGTGCACGTGATCGTGCCGTGCTCGAACCTCGCGCGCTCGTTGCCGTTCGGCAGCCGTCGGACGTCCGAGGTGGGGAACCCCAACCGGCCGCCCGGTCCGCCCTTGCGGAGGTAGAAGGCGAGCACGGGATCGCTCAGCTCGTGGGCGCCCACGCCCTCCCGGAAGTAGATCGTGGCCCGCTCGAACGTCTGGCGCACCCCGCCGGCCACCGCCACCTGCCGGGACGTGGCGAGTCCGGCCGAGCACCCCTCCGCGTCGTACTTGGCTCGGATCTGGCCCGTGATCTGCCGGTTCCGGTCGATCCACACGCGGTCGTCGCGGAGCTCGAGGGCGGAGCGCAGAGTCGCGCCGCTGATCGAGGCGGTGCCGTTCTGGCCCCTGACCGTGACGGAGATGATCCGTCCGGACACGCCGCGCTGGGCGTCGACGAACCCCGTGACGGTGCCGATCCCCAGGGAGAGCGCTTGCGTCGCGTCCTGGGCCGGGACCGTCACCTCCCACGTGGCGCTTGGGTTGTCCAGCGTGTAGTCGCCGGGATCGCACACGCCACGCAGGTATCCGATGGGCTCTCCGCCCCACACGTTCTCGTTGTCCTCGGTGAACCCACCCGACGAGGACATGTAGAACGCCTGGATCGGGTCGCCGCCGTCCGCCACGACCTCGTTCGCCGTGCCGTCCACCGCGGCCACCCATCGGTCGCCGTCCGTGCCACTCTCCTTGTCCCAGCCCGCGTACACCTGGTCGAACGAGCTCGCGTAGAGCGCGCAGTCGCAGACCGGGCGATGTTGCGATGCCGCGGCCTTCGTGTACGCGTACGTCCGGGCCGCGATGGCCTGCGCCGCCAGCGCAGGCGTGGGCCAGGAGCTCGGCACCTCACCCAGCCCGTACAGGTACTCCTCCGGGCCGATCACCAGGACGAGCCGCATGGCGCACCCGTTCGTGCAGTTGTACAGGCCGAACTCGATCCAGCCTCGCGCGTAAGCGTGGCCGGCCTCGGGGATCCGGACGTGCGCCCCCGGCTCGTAGACGGCGACGAGCGGCGTGTCGGGTCCGCCGACGGTCGCCACCGTGGCCCCGCCCCCGTCCACGATGCGGTACGCGTCCTGCGACACGCGGACGCGCCACGTCTGGCCGGCGGGCACGCTCGCCACCAGGTCCCCCGTTCGATCCCCCAGGTGGAGCTCGACGGCGCCGAGCTGCGCCTCCACCCGGACCGCCGGCACGGACTGCACGAGCCCGATGCGGAACCGTTCGGCCAGGGGCGGCATCTGCGTGACGCGCGTGCCCGAGTAGTAGTGGGTGAGGATCCGCCGCGCGCTCCAGCCGTCCCGGGCCAGCCCGAACGCGCCCCACTGGGACATCCCGAGCCCGTGGCCGAACCCCGAGCCGTAGAAGCGGAACCCCGGGATCCGGGCCTGGCGGGTTCGATCGTCGGACGCGCTCCGCGCCAGCGCGGCGGGCGCGGGAAGGACGACGGCGAGGAGGAGGAGGGCGACGAGGACTCTGCGCATGGTCGGGCCTTTCTGCGCGCGGTCGGGTTGTGAGGGTTCCCGAAGGAGCGAACGCGAATCCTACCCCACGGGTTGCCCCGGCCCGGGCATCCCGCCCGGATCCGCCTCGCGACCGGCCGAGACGCCGGTGTCCGCGAGCCTGGCGCCGGCCGGGACCGACGCCCCCTCGGCGAGCACGGACCCCTCGACCAGCGCCCGGGCCCCCACGCGGGCGCGAGGACCCACGATCGAGCCCACGACGGTCGCCCCCGGCTCGACGACCGCCCCGGAGTGCACCACCGAGTCCTCGATCGTGGCCTCCGCACCCACATCCGCCCCGGGGCCGATCACCACCCACCGCCCGAGATGCGCGCGGAGGTCGACGCGAGCGCCCTCGGCCACGTAGGGGGCGGGGTACCGGGTCTCGAACCCCACCCGGCCCTCGAGGATGTCGAAGTTCGCCTGGAGGTACTTCTCGGGCGTGCCGAGGTCCAGCCAGTAGGCCTCGGACACGAACCCGTAGAGCCGCTCACCGGCGGCCACGAGCGCCGGGAAGATGTCGCGCTCGATCGAGAGGGTCCCGCCCGGCGACCACGACGACAGGCACGAGGGTTCGAGCACGTACGTGCCGGCGTTCACGTCCCCGGGGACGGCCTCGGCCGGCTTCTCGCGGAACTCGATCACTCGCCCGTCGGGTTCGATGGGCACGAGCCCGAACGGGCGGGCGTCCTCGACGTGCGTCAGGGCGATCGTGGCCGCCGCGCCCCGGTCGCGGTGCAGCGCCACCATCGCGGTGAGGTCGAGGTCCGTGAGGATGTCGCCGTTCAGCGCGAGGAAGGCCTCGTCCCCGTCGATCGCCGAGAGCGCATTCACGATCGCGCCCCCCGTCCCCAGCGGCTCGGACTCGGTGATCCAGGTGATCGCCGGGTCGCCCCGGCGGGCCTCGACGAAGGCGCGGAAGGTCTCCTCGAGGTACGAGCTCGAGAGCACCACCTCGTGCACGCCGTGACGCGCGAGGTGGTCCAGGACGTGGTCCAGGCTGGCGCGGTCCATGAGGGGCACGAGCGGCTTGGGGATCGTCTCGGTGAGCGGACGGAGCCGCGTGCCCTCCCCGCCGACGAGCACGACCGCCTTCATCGGGCCGCCAGTCGATCCTTCAGCGCGACGAGCTCCGCCCTGGCCCGAAGCGCGAGCCACGCGGCCGGAAGCGTGGCGCGCCGCCAGCCGGCCGACCGGTGCTTGCGGTAGTACCGATAGACGCTCATCGAGTGCATCACGTGCATCCGGCGCGAGCGGCCGGTCGAGACGGCGCCCTCGTGGACGATCTCGAGCTCGGGCGTGTAGCGAACCGTCCACCCCGCGTCGCGGAGCCGGGTGCACAGGTCGAGCTCCTCCGCGTAGAGCCAGAACGCCTCGTCGAACCGCCCCACCTCCTCGAACGCGGTGCGGCGCAACAGGAGACAGGCGCCGCTCACCCAGTCGACGGCCCGCTCGCTCGACCGGTCCCACTCGGACTGGCGGTAGGCGCGGGTGAAGCGGTTGCCGGGGACGAACGGGCCGAGGAACGCGTGGCCCAGGGCTCGTCCCACGCCCGGGAAGACGCGTCCGCTCTCGTAGATCGACCCGTCGGCGTTGCGGACGAGCGGCCCGAGCAGCGCCGCGTCGGGATGGGCCTCGCCGACCTTCACGAACGCCGCCAGATCGCCCGCCCAGATCTCGGCGTCGGGGTTCAGGAACAGGATCCACGGCGAGTCGGTCTCGGCCGCGCCCTGGTTCCACGCCGCGGACAGGCCCCGGTTCGACGGGTTCTCGATCAGCCGCATCGCCGGCAGGGCGTCCTTCGCGGCGCGCGCGCTCCCATCCCGTGACGCGTTGTCGACGACGAGGACGTCGAGCGCGAGCCCGCCGTCGTTCGCGAACACCGACTCGACGCATCGCGTGAGGTATCCGCCCGCGTTGTAGTTGACGATCACGACGGCCAGGTCGGCGGTGGACATCACGTGTGCGGCGTGCGCGAGACCAGGAAGATCCCGACGGCGATGAACGCGACGCCCGCCCACCGGAGCGGCGGGACCTCCTCCTCGAGCGCGAAACGGTCGAACACGAGGATCAGGACGTAGGTCAGCGCGGCGAACGGATACGCGAACGAGAGCGAGGCGCGCGAGAGCACGACGAGCCACACGAGCGCGGAGAGCCCGAACAACGCCAGCCCCGTCCACACGAACGCCTCGCTCGAAACGGCCCGGAGCGAGGCGCCGTCGAACGAGAACGTCCCCGGCGAGAGCCGGTCGTTCACGCGGTTCATGCCGTGCTTCAGCGCGAGCTGCGCCACCGCCGCCACGGCGACGGACAGCAGGATCATCGCGATCAACATCGTCAGGTGTCCTTTCGTGGCGTTCGGCGCGTCGACGTCGCCCGCGGCGCCGGATGCGCGGATCTCGCGCGCGCTCACAGCTCCTCGGTCTCCACCGCAACCGGCACGTCGAGGCGTTCCTGCACCTGCGGGGCGTCGACCACCTCGAACAGGTACCGCTGGGTCTGCACGTGATAGAGGTGTCCCGTCGCCGTCGAGCTCAGGCCCACCGTCACCCAGTACTTCCCCGCCTCATACGGGAAGTGGTCGATGCGGAACCGGACCCGCCGCTTCCCGTCGACGTTGCCGAGATCGATCCCGGCGCGCGACGTCCGGGCGTCGAGCACCGGGTGGTTCGTCGCCCCGTCGAGGACCGCGACGTCCACGTCGAGATCGTCGACCGGCGCGTTCGTCCGCACGTCGACCTGGATCGTCACCGGGTCGTCGCGGAGCAGGGGCCCGGCCCCCGCCTCGTTCGCCCGGATGATCTGGACCTCGACGATCTCGGCCTCGCGCGTGCCCTCCTCCGGGACGAACCCGGGATCCGTGACGCCCAGCAGGACGTATCGCATCTCGCGGACGACGTCGTCCGGCGGCCCAAGCGCGTGCAGGAGCCCGTGATGGAGCATCGCCGCGCGGTCACAGATCTCGCGGACGGTGTCGAGCGCGTGGGTGACGAGCACGATCGTGCGGCCCTCGCGCTGGAACTCCCGGACGCGGTCGATGCACTTGGCCTGGAAGGCCTCGTCGCCCACGGCCAGGACCTCGTCGACGAGCAGGACCTCCGGGTCGACGTGCACCGCGACGGCGAACCCCAGCCGCACGAGCATGCCGGAGGAGAAGAACTTCACCTGGTTGTCCATGAAGTCCTCGAGCTCCGCGAAGGCCACGATGCCGTCGTACACGCGATCCGTCTCCTTGCGGGAGAGCCCGAGGAACGACGCGTTCAGGTAGACGTTCTCGCGCCCGGTGAGCTCGGGGTGGAAGCCGGCGCCGAGCTCGAGCAGCGCGGCCAGGCGTCCGCGCTGGCGGACGACGCCCTCGGTCGGTCGCAGGATCCCCGCGATGCACTTGAGCAGCGTGGTCTTGCCCGAGCCGTTGTGCCCGATCAGGCCGAACGTCGATCCCTCCCGCACGTCGAGCGAGACGTCGCGAAGGGCCCAGAAGTCCTCGGAGCGCGAGTGCGCGGTGACCAGTCGCTGCTTCACCGAGGTCGGCTTCTCGCGGAACACGCGGAAGCGCTTCGAGATGCCGTCGACCTCGATCGCGGCCGGCACTACAGCTCCTCCGCGAAGTCGCCGGACCGCGAGAAGAAGTACCGCCACGTGAGCCACAGCATGCCGAGCGACAGGACGAGCACGGCGCCGAGCACCAGCGCCAGCCACGGCAGGCTCACCTCGAACAGGACGGGGTCCGGCGCCGCGGCCGGGTGGACGACGGCGTAGAGAGCGCGGTGCATCCCCCCGAAGATCGAGGTCAGCGGGTTCGCGAAGTAGAGCGGCCACAGGATGCCGTGCGGCAGCAGCTTGTCCTGCACGAGCCACTCCGGGTACACGATCGGGGACGCCCAGAACCACACCAGGACCGCGATGTTGAGCAGGTGCCCGACGTCGCGGTAGCGGACGTTGAGCGCCGCGACCCAGAACGTCACCGCCGTCGTGAATGCGAGCAGCGTGGCGAACGCCAGCGGCAGCAGCGCGAGCTCGGGCACGTGGAGGCCGTACCCGGTCGCCACGATGAACAGCGCGAGCACGGCGACCTGCAGCACGTAGTCGACGAGCGCGACGCCGATCGCCGACAGCGGCAGGATCTCCCGGGGGAACGCCACCTTCTTCACGAGGTTCGAGTTGTCCAGGACCGATCGGGCGCCGCTCAGCATCGACGCGCTGAACAGGTTCCAGGCCAGGAGCGCCGAGAGCAGGTACACGGGGAACTGGGGCACGTTGTTCCCGAGGATCACCACGACGAAGGTGAAGACGATCAGGAACACCACGGGGTTCAGCAGCGACCAGATGGCCCCGAGCACGGAGGCCGCGTACTTCACCTTGAGCTCCTTGCGGATCAGGTTGATCAGGATCTCGCGGTGCGCGGCGAGGTCGCGAAGGCGCTCGCCGACCCGAAAGCGCGGCGATTCGGAGGTTCGTTCGACGGTCTGGACGGTGACTGCCATGGGCACGCGCCGGCGGCCGCACGGCCCGGCCGGACTCCGGCCGAGTCTAGCAATCGCCGCTGGTCACCCCCGGGATGCGGGTGTGGCGAAATCGTCGAGGGCGCGGGCGTACGACAGGCCGTAACCCTGCGCGAGCGTCTCCTCGGTCACGCCGAGATCGACGAGCGCGCCGCCCCAGCGGGCCAGGACGCGCCGCGTGGGGTCGGCCAGCAGCGCCAGCGTCCGCTCGATCGCCTCCGCGTACCCGCGAGCCGTGGCCTCCGTCCTCACCAGCGCGGCCATGTGCTCCCGCGCCGCCGCGCCGATCCGCTCGCGCCGCTCGTCGTCCTCGAGCAGACCGCGCAGCATCGTCGCCAGCTCGGCCGGCTCGAGCCGGCCCCGCGGGACGTGAACGACCAGCTCGTCCGGCAGATCGAGATACGTCCCCGTGGCGCTGACCACCGTCGGCCGCCCGCACTGCATCGAGCGCGCCAGCGAGCCGCTCACCTCGCCCCGATGCGGGAAGCGGAGGTCGACCGCGACGTCGGCGGCGCACGTCCACGCCAGGAAGTCGTCGTCGCTCACATCCGTGCGGACGTGGACGCGCGAGCCGAGCCCGCTCGCGCGGACCACGGCGTCGAGATCGTAGGCCTCGATCCGACGCCCCACGAGCGCGACATGGACGTCGGGGGGAAGGGTCGCCGCGGCGGCGAGCACGATGTCGACGAGCTTCGCGGCGTTCTGATCGCCGAAGACGCCGACCAGCGAACGCATCCCCATCACCTCGAGCGGCGCCCGGACGACGCGGCGCCGGGCGAGCGCCTTGCCGACGGCCTGATCGGTCTCGACCGCCGGATGCGGGACGACGAACACCGGCGTCCGGCACCCGAACCCGCGCAGGTAGCGCTCGACGAACGGCGCGTGGACGACGATCCCCCGGGCCCGCCGGACGACGTGCGCGACCAGCGGGACCCGCAGGGGCTCGTTCACGACCGCGTCGCTCAGATCCACGAGCCCGGACGCGTTCGCCAGGCCCTCGCGGACGGCCTGGTGGCCGAGCGGATCGCCGCCGGCGATCATCCCCCGGACGAAGTCGTCCAGCGCGAGATCGTGGATCACGACCAGCCCCGGCGTCTGGATGGCGTGCCGGTAGATCGCGCGGTGGAACTCGACGTTGTTGCCCAGGTGGTACACGCCCATCGTGTGCCACGGGATCGTGCCCTCGTGCTTCGGCTCGATCGGCCAGATCGGCCGGATCCGATGGGGACCTTGGGCGAACCCGATCCGCTCCAGGCCCTCGATCACGGCGCGCGAGTAGGTGGCGACCCCGGACCGGGCGGGCGGCATGGGCGAGAGCCAGGCGATCCGGGGATCCATCCGGTAGTCCCACCGGAAGGCACGACGGGCGGCCCCCACGATCCGATTGCCCATGGTCAGTCGTGGGGAACTACCGCTCGCCTGCAGGCTCGCTTCTTCAGCCCCCCACACCCCTCTCTCAGTCGGTGAGCCGGGCGACGACCTCGGGCCAGCCGGGGACTCGTTCGCGGACGAGGGCGTGGCCCGCCTCCCCCATCGCCTTCGCCTTGGGCCGGTTCGAGTACAGGACGTCGAACGCGTGGGCGATGGCCTCGGGCTCGGGCGGCGTGATCAGGCCGGTCTCGCCGTCGGCGACGAACTCGAGCGGCCCGCCGGCGTCGGTGAGCGTGACCACGGGGCGCCGGGCGGCGAACCCCTCGATCGTCACGTACCCGTAGTCCTCGTCGTAGGGGCCGTAGTACACGCCGAGCGCGCCGAGGTAGAGCTCGTGCAGGCGCTCGTCGGGCACACGGCCCGCCAGCTCGACCCGTCCCCCGAGCTTGTGTCGGGCGATCTGCTCGCGGATGGCCGGCTCATCGGGCCCGCCGCCGATGAGGACCAGCTTCACCGGCGTCTTCACGTGGCGCATGGCCTCCACGACGAGGGGCTGGCGCTTCAGGGCTTCGAGCCGGCTGGGGAACACCACCGCGTCGCCGTACGGTCCGGGCTCGCGGCAGAGCAGCGCCTCGGCGATGGGCGAGGGATGATAGAGGACCTCGCTCGAGAGCCGGATCGAGCCCCACAGGCGGTCCTGCACGTTGCGCGAGTTCGTGAAGATGCGCTTCGCTTCGCCGAGCGCGACGCGGTCGCTCTGCACCACCATGTCGCGCAGCGCCGGCCCCTCCTCCTGCTTGGACAGGTCCGCGAATTCCGGGTGGTCCCACAGCTCGTAGGCGCTGCGGTGCTGGTGGATCAGCCACACGACCTTGCGCTCGTGCGGGACGAGATACGCCGGGAACTTCAGCGCGATGACCATGTCGATCTTCAGCCCGTTCGACTCGGCCAGGTCGAGCGAGCGCCACACCGCCATCTGGTGCAGGAGCTCGGTCGCCGGGTACCACTTGCCGGCCACCACGACCTCCTCGGCCTCGTGGCCGGCGGCTCGCAACGCGCGGACGAGCGCCTCGGTGTGCGTCTCCGCGCCGCCCCGGACGAACGGCGTCTGGGCGTGTGCGACGGCGATCCTCACTCGCCGCGCTCCCGCTTCAGGCGAGCCACCTCGGCCTCCAGGACCGCGACCCGGTCGGCCAGGGCGGCGGTCAGCTCGCCGAGGTCGCCCAGCAGCCGGTCGTAGCGCCAGCTGATGGGGCGGAGCAGGCGGAACAGGCGGAACTTGAGCCGCCGGCGCCACCGGGTCCGGGAGGACAGGTTTGGCTCGCCGCGCGGCACGATCTGCTTCTCGTCGTCCCGCATGAGGACGGCGAAGTCGTGCAGCGCGTCGCGGACATCCCCCGTGTCCATCCTGGAGCGGGGCGTCGCCTCCTCGGCCCAATACATCTCGCGCGCGAGCGCCTCGCGCAGATCGTTCTCGCTGGTCATCGGCCCCCGCAGCGTAGCATCGGCCCTCGCCGCGACGGCCTCGTTCGAGAACACCCACCCTGGCTTCGCCGATCGGATGCGCGGCGGGATGCGGCTATCGTGGCCGGCGTGACCGAGGATCACGTGCTCGCGAACCGCGCCACCTGGGACGCCGACGCCCCGAACTGGGTCGAACGCGGGCGGGCCTCCTGGGCCGGCGAGCCCGCCTGGGGCATCTGGCAGGTGCCCGAGTCCGAGCTCGGGCTCCTGCCCGACGTGGACGGGCTCGACTGCGTCGAGCTGGGGTGCGGGACCGGCTACGTCTCGGCCTGGCTGGCGCGCCTGGGCGCCCGGCCCGTCGCGCTCGACAACTCCGGGCAGCAGCTGGCGACGGCGAGACGGCTCCAGGAGGAGTTCGACCTGCGGTTCCCCCTCGTGCACGCCAGCGCCGAGCGACCGCCCTTTCGAGACGAGCGCTTCGACCTCGCCGTGTCCGAGTACGGCGCGGCGATCTGGTGCGACCCGTACGTGTGGATCCCGGAGGCGGCACGGATCCTGCGACCGGGCGGGCGTCTCGTGTTCCTGGGCAACTCCTACGTGGCGATGCTCACGTTCCCCGACGTGGGCCCCGCGACCGAGACCCTGCAGCGCGACCACTTCGGGATGCACCGTTTCGAGTGGCCGGACGCGGAGGGCGCGGTGGACTTCCACATCACCCATGGGGCGATGATCCGGCTGCTCCGCTCGTCCGGGTTCGAGGTCGAGGACCTCGTCGAGATCCGGGCGCCGGAGGACGCCCTCGGGGCGAGCCCCCCGACCGATCCGCTGGCCACGGCGGACTGGAGCCGGCGATGGCCGATCGAGGAGGCCTGGCTGGCGCGGAGGCGTGACTGAGACCTCGCACCGCAGGGTGGGGCGAGCGTACGTTCGGGCGCCGGCCTGCGTAGGCGAAATACCGCGGCGACGGGATGCCCGGGGCGCTGTCCCCCGACAGGCTTACGGCACTCACGAACACGGGAGACCGAGATCGACGCGGGTCGAAACGTCGGCACGACCGAGCCCGGCGCAGGGCGGGCGAGCGGGTACGTGCCCCGGACGCGGAGCGACGTCCTCGCGCTGGACATGGGCGACGGGGTCATCCTCTACGACCAGCACTCGAGCCTGGTTCATCACCTGAACCCCTCGGCGTCGGTCCTGTGGAACCTGTGCGACGGGGAGGCGGACGGCACCGAGCTGGCCGCCGAGATCGCCGAGGCGTTCGGGCTGGATCGCGACGCCGTCGCGGCTCAGGTCGAGGGCTTCATCCAGGAGCTGGACGCGCTCGGGCTCATCGAGGACGCCGGCGGGGCCGAGAGGCCGACCGCGACGGACGGCTCGTGAGCCCGGAGGAGGGGGAGCCGACGATGGACTCGAGGGATGGGGAGCTGAAGCGGCGCGACTTCCTGCGCCGGGCCGCCGTGACGGGGATGGCCGCGGCGTGGGCGGCGCCGGTCATCCAGACGGTCGCGGCGACCCCGGCGTTCGCGCAGACCCAGGGGAGCCCCCCGTCCGACGGCGGCTGCTTCCACTCGACGGGGACGAACGGCGGCTGCATGCCCGCCTGCGCGGACCTCGCCGGCTGCGGCGGGAACCAGTGCGGCGGCAACAACCCGAACAGCGCGAACGGGCCGTGCACCGCGTACTGCCCGCCGGGAGCGGGCGGCGGCAACCCGTGCTGCAACCCCGGCCTGTGCGACCCGGCCAACTTCACGTGCAGCACGTCCCAGAACGGCGTGGCGACGTACAACGGGTCGCTGGCCGGCTGCGCCGGCTGAACACGAGCGGCGGACCGAGAGCGGCGGGCGTTCGCCCGCCGCTCTTGCGCGTCAGCCCGGAGGGAATCGCTCGTCCAGGAGCTCGGCCCGCTCCGGTGGGGTCCCTCCGGCCAGCTCGAACGCCTCGGCCCGCTCCGCGACCCGCGAGAGCAGGATCACCCCCCGCTCCGCGTACCGGTACAGGTTCGTCGAGTGCGCGGCCATCCGCTCGACCGCACCGGCCCGGGTGACCGGCGTGAGCCGCGGGGGGCCCACACGATCCTCCCCGATGAACACGATCCATCGGGGGTCCGTCGGCCCCGCGACCGTCGCGCCGAGGTCCTCCGGGCGCACGTGCCTGGTGGGGAGCCCGGCGCCGAGCCCCCCGCGGTCCTCGAGGCGCTCGTGCAGGTCTCCGAAGAACGCGAGCGCCTCGTCGTCGACCGCGATCCGCCGCTCGAACGGATGGATGCGCCCGGTGACGGGATCGATCGCTCCAAGCTCGTCCGACAGGTACGAGAACCCCCGCCGAAGGAGGCCGAGGACGAGCGAGGACTTGCCCACGTCCGGCCGGGCCGGCAGGAGCATCGCCTCACCCCTCCGCTCGACGGCCCCGGCGTGGATCAGGACGAAGTCGCGGGTGCGGGCCGAGACCTCCGCGTGCAGCAACCACACGGCGTGCGCGAGAACGCCGCTCAGGTCGTGCTGCGTATAACGGAGCGCGTTCCCCACGAACAGCGAGTACAGGGGCGGGTCGGCTCCGATGTCCTGCTCCTGCACGTACAGGTCGACGGGGAAGGCCGAGACCTCCGGCGTCGCCCGGCGGAACGGCGCGAGGTGCCAGGCCAGCGCCTCGGCGAAGCCCTCGTCCGTGGATCGGACGGTGAACGAGAGCGACAGCATCCGGTAGTGATCCTCTGCGACCCAGCCCGGGTCGAAGTCGTCCACTCAGCCGCCGCCCGACCGCACCGGCGCTCGCTCGTCCGCCACCTCGCTCACCCCCTCACTCGTGCTCTGTCGCCGTGGTCACGAGGAGCTCGGCGGCCTCCGGGATCGACCCCACGACCAACGTGGCCACCGGCACGGAACCCAGGAGGTCCTGCATGACGAGGAACGCCCGGTCCGTCCAGATGTGCAGGTTGAGGAGGGCCTGGGTGAACCGGAACAGCGCCTCGGCGCGCCCGATCTCCTGCAGCTCCGTGGGGCGGCCGGGCGCGAACGTGGGGAACACGATCCACCCCGGGAGCGTCGGCTCGGCCGCCGCCCCCCGGAACTCCTCGATCCGGACGGGCCGCCGGGGCGTCCTCGCCCCCAGCCTGTCGGGATCGGCGAGCAGCGTCAGGCGCCGCCGCCCCGGCGCCCGCCCCAGCTCGGGGAACAGACCGATGTCCGTGGTGTCGATCAGCAGCGGCAGGACCGAGCCGTGCGCCCGGCGCAGCACCGGGTCCAGGCTCACGAGCTCGTCGCCCAAGTAGCCCGCGCCGCGGCGAACCATCGCCCCCACGAGCGCGGGCAGGTGCGGCTCGGGAACCGAGGGCAGCAGCAGCGCCCGCTTCCCGATCGCCACGCCGCCGGCGCGGACCCGGATGTACTCGTTCGAGTGCTGCGTCGCGAGGTCGCGGACCCCGGAGATGATCCGGCCGGCCATCTCGTCCCGGTCGACCCCTTCGAAGATCTTCAGCGCACCGATGTACAGGCGGCTCTTGCCCCGGACGACCTTTCCGCCGGCGAGCACGGTGTCCGGACCGACGTCCGCCGAGAAGTGATTGACGGCTTCGGCCCGCTCCACGCGGAACGCGCGCAGGTGGGCGCGCAGGAGCTCCAGGAAGCTCTCGTCGGTGGCGCGCACGGTGAAGCCGAGGGCGTCCACCGTGTAGTGATCCGTAGCGACCCAACCTAGCCGCTCGAGCTCGGCCTCTCAGTCGGTGCGCGGTCGGCGTTCCTCGACCATCCGGCCCCCTGCCCCGTCTCGTCGTGACGAACGCGGGTCACAGTAGCAAGCTGCGCCCGGTGGTCAGCTCGACGGCGCCCAGATGGGTCCGACGCAGTCGTCGCGCAGGGGGAGCACGGCCGGCCGTCGTGGCTCCCGATCGAAGTCGAAGGCCGACAGGAGGGGCGTCGCGTCGCGATCGCGATGGGTGAGCTGGGTGAGGCCCCAATTGTCCTCGATGAAACGTAGCACGCTCGAGAACTCCCCCAGCTCGCTCGAGACCAGGCCCTGCTTGGCGTACGGGCTGATCAGGAGCATCGGGACGCGGATCCCGAAGCCGAACTGGTCGACCTGAGGCGGCGGGACGTGGTCGTAGAAGCCCCCGTAGTCGTCCCACGTGAGGAAGATCGCGGTGTCCTTCCACATGGGCGAGCGCATGATCGCGTCGATGACCTTCGTGCTCCAGTTCTCGCCGTGGCAGAAGTTGAACTCCGGATGCTCGGACAGCTCGAATCGCGGCGTGATCCACGTGACGGGCGGCAGCAGCCCCGCCCGGATGTCGTCGATCACGTTGTCGACCGGGTAGATGTGCCGCTGCCAGCGATCGGGATGCATGCGATACCGGTGGATCGCGCTGTACGCGGACCAGATGTACCCGCGCTGGTCCTCCTGCGCCGCGTAGTACGCCCACGGGATGCTCGAGCGCGTGAGCAGGTCGCCCTCGGTGAGGAAGTCGAAGCAGGGCGCGACCATCTTGATCTTGCCCTCGCTGTCGTGCACCTCGACGAGCTGCTGGGCCGGGGCGTCGCACCCGAACGTGTTCGAGCCGCGGGTCGAGGGGAGGCTCCGTCGCGGGTTGTCGACCGCACCGCCCGAGGTGGCCGCGATCGAGTAGAGGTGGTTGGGGAACGACGGCCCCTGGGCGCTGGCGAAGAAGTTGTCGAACAGCACGAAGTCCTGGGCCCACGTCCAGTAGTTGGGGAGCTGGTCGCGGACGAGCTGCGAGTACGCCCACTCGGGGTTCTCGCCCTGCCAGAACCCGTCCATCGCGCCCTCGTTCCAGGCCTCGAGCGCGCACTGGTAGCAGTGTGGCAGGTCACCCGGCAGCCGCCCGTCGGTGCCCGGGATGAGGGGCCACGCCCGCCCGTCTCGCCGCCCCACGCTCACGCCGTTCGCACCGGGGAACGTGCCGAACAGGTTGTCGAACGTCCGGTTCTCCTTGATCAGGAACACCACGTGCTTGATGGGGAACTCGGTCGGCAGCGAGCCGGCATCGAAGGCCTCGGGCGCCCCCGTCGTGATCACGCTCGGACTCGCCGACGCCGAGGGGGAGGCGGAGGGCGACCGCTGCGAAGCGTCGTCGCCGCCGTCGCAGGCCGCCGCGACCAGCGCGAGGGCGAGGAGGACGGCCGCCCAGCGAAGGGCGCGCGGGCTACGGGGGTGCCGCATCGGTGCGAGGACGGTAGCAGCCCGACCTCGATCGGATCGGCCGGCCGGCCCGGTGATCGATCCCCCCGCCGACGCGCGCGGTCAGAGCGAGCCCAGCACCCCCCGGATCGAGGTGTCGAGCGGAGGGAACGGCGGGAGTCCGAGGTGTGGGACGAACGCGCTCGTCATCGCGCTGTACCGGGGGCGGGGGGCCCGCAGCGCGAGCTGGTCGGCCCGCTGCTCCTGCACGGTCCCCGGCAGGCCGGCTATCGATCTCGCCCGCGTCAGGACCTCGAACCACGTCGTCGGCTCGGGACCGGCCAGGTGGTAGGTGCCGAAGCGGCCGGTGAGCGCCAGCGGGAGCAGGCGCTCGGCCAGGTCCCGCACGAACGTCGGGGTGCCGACACGGTCGACCAGACCGCCGGCGGGCTCCCCCACCGCCAGCCGGCGGAGCGCCCCGGTGAGGAAGTCCGTTCCCCCGCCGAACACGTACCCCGTCCGCACGACGAAGGACTCGGGCGCGAGCGCGCGGACGTGCCGCTCGCCGGCGAGCTTGCTCCGCCCGTACACGCTCAGGGGCCCGGTCGCGTCGAGCTCGTCGTACGGCGCGCCCTTCGCGCCGTCGAACACGTAGTCGGTCGAGACGTGCACCAGCACGGCGCCGGTCGATCTGGCCGCCAGCGCGAGCGACTGCGGACCGAGGGCGTTGTCACGCGCCGCCCGCGCCGGATCCGCTTCGCACGCGTCGACCTGCGTGAAGGCGGCTGCGTTCACGATCAGGTCGGGCGCGAGCGGCACGAGCGTGCGCATCACCGCGTGATGGTCGCCGACGTCGAGGTCCTCGTGCCCGAACGGATGCAGGTCGTGATGCGACGGACAGGCGTCGAGGAAGGCCCGCCCGAGGCCGCCCCCGGCCCCGGTCACGGCGATCCTCACGCGGGAGCCTCCGTTCGGCTCACGCGGGCGCCCCCGCGAGCACCTCGCCCACCCAGTCCTGGTGGTCGCGGTACCAGGCCAGCGTGATGGCCAGCCCGTCCGAGAACGGCGTGGCCGGTCGCCACCCGAGGCCATCGAGCCGATCCCACCGCAGGCCGTACGCGAGGTCGTGTCCGGGTCGGTCGGGCACGAAGGTGACGAGGCCTTCGTCGACGCCGAGGTAGGAGCAGATGCGCTTGGCCAGCTCGAGGTTGGTCATCTCGGTGCCGCCGCCGATGTTGTAGCTCGTGCCCGCCTGGCCGTGCTCGAGCACCAGCCCGACGGCCCGAACGAAGTCCCGGACGTACAGCCACTCCCGGCGGTTGCGGCCGTCGCCGTACACGGGGATGGGAAGTCCTTGCAGCGCAGCGTTCGCCCACGTGGGGATGGCCTTCTCCGGGTGCTGCCGCGGGCCGAACGCGTTCGTGCCCCGGATCGTCGTGACGGGCAGGCCGTAGGTGATCGCGTACGAGCGGCACAGCAGGTCGGCGCCGGCCTTGCTCGCCGCGTACGGGTTCCGGGGAAGCATGGGAGCGTCCTCGCCGAACGGCTCGGACTCGCTCGACCCGTAGACCTCGTCGGTCGACACGAACAGCAAGGGCTTGCCCAGCTCGCGGCACGCCTCGAGCACGACCTGCGTGCCGAGGACGTTCGAGAGCACGAACGCCCGGGCGTCGTCGATGCTGCGGTCGACGAAGGACTCGGCGGCGGCGTGAACGACCTTGTCCGCCCACTCGACCAGACCGACCACGTCCTGCGGGACCGCCACGTCGCCGAGCACGAAGCGGAACCTCGGATCGGGCTCGTGGTGGACGAGGTTCCGTCGCGTACCGGCGTACGTGAGCTTGTCCAGCACGGTGACGTCGGTGGTGGGCCGCTCGAGCAGCAGGTCCACGAGGTGGGAGCCGATGAAGCCGGCCCCTCCCGTGACGAGGACGTGCTCACGACGCTCGGCCATGGTGCGCCCGAGTCTACCGGCGGTGCCCTGCGCCGGCGCCCGCCGCCTGCAGCACCTCGGCCGTGCGCCGGGCCGTCTCCTGCCACGTGTACGCCCGGACCCGTTCGGCCCCGGCGCGGCGCAGCCCCTCCCGGAGCCCCTCGTCGCGCAGGAGGCGATCGAGGCCGTCGGCGATGGCCGCGGCGTCGAGCGGATCGACGAGCAGCGCGGCCCTCCCCGCCACCTCCGGAAGCGCGGAGGTGTCGGCCGTGAGCACGGGGAGCCCGGCGGCGAACGCCTCCAGCACGGGGAACCCGAAGCCCTCGTGGAGCGACGGGTACGCGAGCGCCTCCGCCCCGGCGAGGAGCGCACGCTTGTCCGCCTCCGAGACGTAGCCCGTGAGGACGACGCGCCGGCGGACGGCCTCGGGGAGCTTCTCGACCGCCGCCCGCAGCCGCCCGGCCTCGTCGGGGATCCAGTTCACCTCACCCCCGGCGATCACGAGCCAGGCGTCGGTACCGCAGGCGCGGAACGCCTCGACGAGCCGGACCAGGTTCTTGCGGGGGTCGATCCCTCCGACGAACAGCACGTACCGCCCGCCGATGCCGAACCGTTCGCGGACGCCCGCGACCTCGGCCGGCGGCGGCGGCACGAACGCCTCCGCGCCGTGGGCGATCGCGTGGATCCGGGCCGGGTCGACGTCGTCGTGATGGACCAGGAGATCGCGTCTCGCGCTCTCCGACGGGACGATGACGCCTGCCGCTCGGCGCAGCCATCGACGGAACACCCGCCGCCAACGGGCGTCGATCTGCGGAGCCATCTCGGGGAAGCGCTCGTACGCGAGATCGTGGACGACGAGCACGACCCCTCGGCTCCTCGTGGCCGGGGGCAGGAAGTTGGTCGCCAGCAGCGCGTCGAAGTCCAGCCGCAGCCACTCGAGGCGCGGCATCCCGATCCGCCACGTGACCGGCTGGAACACGCGCGCGGGGAAGCGCGACGGATGCTCGGTGAGGTTCGGCGCGAGGCCCTCGAAGAACCGGCGCCGCGTGACCAGGCCTTTCGCGTGGAGGTACCAGGCGACGTACTCGGGCAAGGGGTCTTCGGCCGGGAGGTGCCGGAGGATCTGGCGCGTGTAGTGGCCGACGCCGGTGCCGTGCGGATCCAGTGCCGGGCGCGCGTCGATCGCGATGCGCACGCCGGTTCAGTCGACCTCGACGCGACTCTGGTCGCCGATCACGAGGCGCTGGACGCCCTCCACGCCGGAGTGGCGGACCTCGGCGTTGCGTCCCAGGATCGAACCGCGTACCGTCCGCACCCCCTCGATGCGCGAACCCTCCATCGCGATCGAGTCCTCGACGCGGCTCGAGGCGACGACGCACGACGCCGACAGCGCGACGTCGGGTCCGAGAGTGGAGTCCTCGACGAGCGAGCCCGCCCCCACGATCACCGGCCCGACGATCGTCGACCGCACGACCTTCGCGCCGGCCTCGACGACGACGATCCCGGACAGCTCCGACGCCTCGTCGACCTCTCCCGCGATCCTCGGCTCAAGAACCGAGAGCATCATCCGGTTCGCCTCGAGCAGGTCCTCGGGGCGGCCGGTGTCCTTCCAATAGCCCGTCACCATCTCGGCCCGGACGGTCCGGCCGTGATCGATCAGCCACTGGATGGCCTCGGTGATCTCGTACTCGCCCCGCCACGAGGGCTTCAGGGTCGCGGCGGCCTCGAGGATCGAGTCGTCGAACAGGTACACGCCGACGAGCGCGAGGTCCGACAGGAACTCCTTCGGCTTCTCGACCAGCCGGACGACCCGGTCGCCCTCCAGCACCGCCACGCCGAAGTGCTCGGGCTCGGGTACCCGGGCCAGGAAGATCTGCGCGTCGGGCCGGTGGCGCTCGAACTCCTCGACGAAGCGCCGGATCCCGCCCATGAGGACGTTGTCGCCGAGGTACATCACGAAGGGCTCGCCTCGGACGAAGTCGGCGGCCGTCGTCACGGCGTTCGCCAGTCCGAGCGGCGCCGGCTGGTGGATGTAGGTCACGTCCAGGCCCCACGCCGAGCCGTCGCCGACCGCTGCCCGCACCTCGTCCGCGGTCTGGCCGACGACGAGCCCCACCTCGACGATCCCGGCCTCCGCGATCGCCGACAGCACGTGGAACAGGATCGGGGTGTTGGCAACCGGGATCAGCTGCTTCGCGTTCGTGTGGGTGATCGGGCGGAGCCGGGAGCCCTCCCCGCCCGAGAGGACGAGCGCTCTCACGTGGGGCACTCTACCTGTGGACCGGTCTGCGGCGCAGGGATCCGGTAGCCGCCCGTGATGACGACCGCCACGTCCTGGCCGACCGGCAGCGTTCCGGGGGGCGCCGGGACGAGCTCCAGGTTGGGGAAGTACGTCCCCACGACCTTGGCCATGTCCTCGGTGCCCTCGCGATACAGGATCATCGCGCCCTTGCGCGGCGCGTCGACCGCCGATGCGTCGACGATCCCCGGAGACGTGTTGAACCCGCCCTCGGTGAGCACCGTCGACACCTCGGTCGCGACGCCGCCCGACCGCTTGTCCACGACGGAGACGACGATGTTGGCGGGCGAGGGGGCGACGCCGGCGAGCTCGAGGCCGAGGTCGCCGAGCGGCTGGTTGTCGCGAAGCCGCCTGAACAGCTCATTCGCGTCCGGCTGCACCATGTTCACGATCGACAGGAACGTGCCGTTGCTGTCGTAGATCCCCGCGGGGGTGCTCGGCACGGAGCGGAAATCGGCGTTGTCCGTCCCTACGCTGCCGAGCTGGTCCGCGAGGTACACGAGGTCGGCCACGTTCATCCCCTCGTCGACGACGAGGTTGTCGAGGAGCTCGGGGACGAGGCTCGGCAGGTGGAGCAGCTCTCCCGGTTGGAGCAGCTTGCTGATGACGGCGCGCAGGAACTGCTGCTGTCGTCCGATCCGGGCGAAGTCGGGGACGCGGTCACAGGGTTGATGGCGTGTCCGCACGTACGCGAGCGCCGTGGCCCCGTCGAAGTCCTGGCACCCGGCGCCGATGTCCAGCCCGGTGAGCTCGTCCTGCATCGGATAGGGGACGCACATCCGGACGCCGCCCAGCGCGTCCACCAGTCCCTCGAAGCCGGCGAGCGACACGTACATCACGTGGTGGACCTGCATCCCGGTGATCTGCGTGACGGTTCGCGCGACCCTGGCTGCCCCGGCGCCCTTGATACCGCCCGAGAACGCCGAGTTGATCTTGCCCTGCCCCATCCCCGGGATGTCGACCCACAGATCGCGTGGGAAGGACAGGAACGTCGCCTCCTTCTGACCGGGGCGCGTGTGGACCAGGATGATCGTGTCGGAACGATTCTCGCCGCCGATGTCGGCGTTCGTGCCGAAATGCTCCTGCTCCTGCGCGGAGAGCCCTTGCCGCGAGTCGCTCCCCAGCAGGAGGTAGTTGCAGGCGTGCGTCGCGCACTTGCCCAGGATGTCGTGCACGTCGGGCTGCGGCGAGCCCGAGGGCACGGGCGCGTCGACGATGTCGATCGTCTGTCGCTGGGCGTTCGCCCAGACGTACGCCCCCATGCCGACGGCCGAGCCCAGCATCACGAGCGCGGCGAACGCGGCAGAGGCGCCGAGCAGCGTGCGGCGCAGGTGGGGATGCGGGTGGCCCTGTCGTGCGGGCGTGGCGGGTCCGTCGGACATAGGCTTTCGCCGACGAGCCTACCCGCAGCCCTCCCAGCCCGATACGGAGGCGCCCGTGACGATCGTGTGGCAACCCACCGAGGCCTACCTGGAGCGCGCCAACGTCACGCGCTTCATGCGGGCCAACGGCATCGAGACGGAGGAGGAGCTGATCCGGCGCTCGACGACGGACGTCGCATGGTTCTGGGACGCGGTCGTGAAGGACCTCGGCCTCGAGTTCTTCGAGCCGTACGACCGGGTGCTGGACGTCTCGAACGGTCCCGAGTGGGCGACGTGGTTCGGGGGCGGGACCGTGAACCTGGCGCACGACTGCGTCGACCGATGGGCCGAGCGCACGCCGGACGCCATCGCCGTGATCTGGGAGGGCGAGGAGGGCGGGGTCCGGCGCGTCACCTATCGAGAGCTCCGCGAGACCTCGGACGCGCTCGCGAACGGGCTCGTCGCGCTCGGCGTCGGGACCGGCGACGCCGTGGGGATCTTCCTCCCGATGTGTCCGGAGGCCGTGGCCTCGGTCATGGCGTGCTCGAAGCTCGGTGCCGTGTGGCTGCCCATCTTCAGCGGGTTCGGCGCCGACGCCGTCGCCACGCGACTGGCCGACGCCGAGGCGAAGGTGCTCATCACGGCGGATGGCTTCCCCCGTCGCGGCCGCCAGGTCCGGATGAAGGAGGTCGCGGACGAGGCGGTCGCCCTCGCGCCGACCGTGGCGCGCACGGTGGTGGTCCCCCGCCTCGGCCGCGACGATGTCCCGTGGGACGCGTCGCGCGACGTGATGTGGCAGCGCCTCCTCGACGAGCACACCGGGCCGTTCGAGACCCGACATCTGGATCCCGAGCATCCGCTGTTCGTCGCCTACACGAGCGGGACGACCGGCCGGCCCAAGGGCGCGGTGCACGTGCACGGAGGCTTCCTGGTGAAGATCGCCGAGGAGGTCGCGTACCAGGCCGACGTGCATCCCGGCGAGATCCTGTTCTGGTTCGCCGACCTCGGTTGGATCATGGGGCCGTGGGAGGTCGTCGGCGCCACGGCGCTCGGCGCCACGGTCTTCCTCTACGACGGCGCGCCGAACCACCCCGGACCCGACCGGCTGTGGTCGATGATCGAGCGCCACCGGATCACGCACCTCGGCGTCTCGCCCACGCTGGTCCGCGCGCTGATCCCGGCCGGCGAGGAGCCGGTCCGGAGCCACGACCTCTCGTCCCTGCGGATCCTCGCGTCGACGGGCGAGCCGTGGAACCCCGAGCCCTACCGGTGGTTCCTCGAGGAGGTCGGCAGGGGAGACCTCCCCATCATCAACCTGTCCGGTGGGACCGAGGTCGGCGCGTGCTTCCTCTCGCCTCATCCCATCAGCCCGTTGAAGTCGTGCTCGCTGCGGGGGCCGGCGCTCGGCATGGACATCGCCGTCTACCGGTCCGACGGGACCGAGGCCGCGGCCGGCGAGGTCGGCGAGCTAGTGTGCCGCAAGCCGTGGCCGGCCATGACCCGAGGCCTCCGCGGCGACCCGGAGCGCTACCTCGACGCGTACTGGCGGCGATTCCCCGGGGTGTGGACGCACGGAGACTGGGCCAGCGTGGACGAGGACGGCTTCTGGTTCCTCCACGGCCGCAGCGACGACACGATGAACGTGGCCGGCAAGCGGCTGGGGCCCGCGGAGGTCGAGAGCATCCTCACGCTCGACACGCGGATCGCCGAGTCGGCCGTCGTCGGCATCCCCGACGAGCTGAAGGGGGAGGCGATCTGGTGCTTCGTCGTGGCGCGTCCCGGCGTCGAGCCCGAGGAGGGTCTGGGCGAGGAGCTCCGGGCGCTCGTGGCCCGCCATCTCGGCAAGGCCTTCCGCCCGAGCCGGATCGTGTTCGTGCCCGAGCTGCCGAGGACGCGCTCGGCGAAGATCCTGCGCCGAGCCATCCGGGCCACCGTCGCCGGCGAGGACCCCGGCGACCTCTCCAGCCTGGAGAACCCCACGGCCATCGAGGCGATCCGAAGCGCCGTCTGAACCCGACTACGCTTAGGCGTCATGCCGGCGCCACCGATGTCCGTCCTCGCCGTGGGCGTGGCGGTGGACGACCTCCCCGGCGCCGCCGTCGAGACGACCGACGACCTCATCGGGGCGCTCGCGCGGCTGGCGGACGGCGGGCTGGATCTCGTGCTGCTCTCGCTCGAGCTGCCCGACGAGCCCGGTCTCGACGCGATCCGGGCGATCCGCGAGCGCGTTCCGGAGGTGCCGATCGTCGTCGTGGCCGTCGACGCGCTCGCTTCGTCGGCGCTCGGGGCCGGCGCCGACGAGGTCGTCCCGCCGGACGGTGGATCGCAGCTCCTCGCTCGCGCCGCCCGGTACGCGGTCGCCCTCCAGCGCATGCGGACCGAGCTCCACCGCCGCGAGATCGTCGACGAGGTCACCGGGCTGTACAACGCGAGGGGGTTCGAGGAGTTCGCGGCACACCACATGGCGCTCGCGAGCCGCTCGTCGCGGCCGCTCGTCATCCTGTCCGTGCGGATCGACGGCCCATCCGGCGCGAACGCGGCCGATCGGGGTCCGCGCAGGGACCACTCGCTCGCCGATGCGGCCGAGGTCCTGCGCGCCGCCGTCCGAGACTGCGACGTCCTGGCCAGGCGAGACGGCGGCGCGTTCTGCGTCCTGCTCACCGGAGACGCCGTCGGCGCCGAGGCGCTGGTGCTCTCGCGGCTGGTGAACGCCCTGGCCGTGAGCAACGCCCGGGCCGGCCGCACCGGGAACCTCTCCCTCTCGGTGGGAGCGGCCACCTACGACCCCTCGAACCCCCAGACGCTCGGGGACCTCCTCGCCGCCGCCGACCGGGTCGGGGCGACCCCCGAGGAGCCCGCGTGAGCCCGCCCCGCGCGCCGTCGAGCGATCCGCGGCCCACCCGGCCGCGAATCCCCACCGACGTCCCCCCGCTCCCGGCGCGCGCGAGTGACTCGGCGAGCGGGTTCGGCGAAGCGACGGCACGAGCGAAGGAGCCATGGCGAGCGCGACCCTGCTCGACCCCAACCGGGTCGGCCGATCGGAGACGACCGTGGCGCTCGATCTGAGCGAGGCGCGGGATCGCGACCTGGTCCAGCGGATCGAGGCCGGCGACGAGGAGGCGTTCCGGGGGCTGTTCCGGCGGTACGGCCCCACCGCGACGGCGCTCGCCCGCCAGGTGGCCCGCCAGCCCTTCCTGGCCGAGGAGATCGTCCAGGAGGCCTTCCTGGCCGTGTGGCGGAACCCGTCCGGATACGACCAAGGGCGCGGCTCCGTGAAGTCCTGGTTGATGGGCATGGTCCACCACCGGGCGGTCGACGCCATCCGCCGGGAGGAGGCACAGCGCCGGCGCGCCGAGGACGCCCAGGCCACCGACGTCGTCGTCGTGGCGGACCCCGCCGAGGCGGTCGTGGAGGAGCTGGGCCTGCCGGACGAGCGCCGGGCCGTCCGCGCCGCGCTCGATCACCTGCCGGCCGAGCAGCGTCAGGTGATCGAGCTGATGTACTTCGGCGGCCTGTCGCAATCCAGGATCTCCGAGCGGCTCGGTCTGCCGCTCGGCACGGTGAAGTCACGGACGCTGCTCGGCATGCGCCGCCTGCGGAAGACCTTGATCGGGATGGAGCGATGAGGGATCACGAGGCGATCGAGGAGCTCCTGGCCGTCCGGGCCCTCGGCGGCCTCGATGCGGACGACGACGAACGGCTCCGCCGGGAGATGGCGGAGCACGGTGACGACTGCCAGGAGTGTCGCCGCCTCGAGTTCGAGCTGGGCGAGGTGGCCGGCCGGCTGGCGTTCGCCCTCGACCCCGTGCACGTTCGCGACGGCGCCGAGAACCGGCTCGTCGCCGCCGCCACGCGCGAGCGGGTCCGGCTCCGGCCGGCGGGCGATCGCGGCCGGCGCTCGACGGGGTGGCCCGGGATGCGACTGCGTCCCCTGGTGGCGATCGCCGCGTCGGTCGTGCTCTTCGCCGCCGGGCTGGGAGTCGGGGTGGTGGCATCCGGGGGCGGCGACGGCGTGCCGCCCGACGCGCGGGTCGTGGCGTTCCAGGGCGAGGGCGCGGGGTCGCTGTCGGTGGCCTTCCGGCCGGGGAACGACGGCGTCTACCTGCTGGGCTCGGGCCTGCAGGAGCCCCCGTCGGGCCGCGTCTACGAGGTCTGGATGTTCCAGGGCGGCACGCCCGTGCCGACGACCTGCTTCCGACCGTCGCAGGACGGGTCGGTCTTCGAGTTCGTCGACGCCGGTCTGGGAACCACGGACGCGATGGCCGTCACGATCGAGCCGTCTGACTGCCCCTCGGCCCCCACGACCACGCCGATCCTGTCGGCCGAGATCGCCTGAGCGCCCGGACCCGGCTAGCGGACGACGAGGACCGGCACCTCGGCGAGGTGCACGACCTTGTGGGCCACGCTGCCCATCAGCAGGCGGCTCCACTCCGAGAGCCCACGCGTACCGAGGACGATGAGGCTGACGTTCTCGTCTCGAGCCGCGTCCAGGATCGCGCGCGGCGTCTGACCGAGCGGCACGCGGACGATCTCGCCCCGGACGCTGACCCCGTCGTCCTTGAGCTGCCGCACGATCCGATCCACGAGGTTCATCGCCTCGTCCGAGCTCTCCGCATCGACGTCCACCCCGAGCGCGACCTCGTGCTCGCGGGCGTGGAAGACGAGGATCTCGGACCGATAGCGCTGGGCGAGGTCGATCGCGACCGGGATGGCCTTCGCGCTGTGCCGCGAACCGTCGACGGCGAGGAGGATCTTCTCGAACACCGCCACCACCTCCTCCTGGCGCGAAGCATCCCGCCCCCGCCCCAGCGCTCCGAGGGCCGTACGGGCCGCCCCGGGCGGTCCCATCGGCGGGCTCGGCCCACTCCGCTCGAACGCTCGTCCCCGCACGACGCCTCGCAGGCTTACCCAGCCCTTAACCATCACCTGGAATCCGCCTGAACCACCCGTCCGTAGCGTGACCCCTGTCCCCGGACCGAGGAGGTTGACGGATGAAGAAGCGATCCGCGATGACGATCGCGGGCGGACTCGTCGCAGCGCTGCTCGCCGGCGCCGTGGCCCTGTCGCTCGGGTTCGCGAGCGGCTCCCCTTCGACGACGGCCGCCCCGACGACCCGAGAGCCCCGCGTCCGCACGATCGAGCGAACGATCAAGATCCACCGCAAGTCCAAGCACACCCCGGCGCCCGTCGTCCGGACGATCCCGGCGCCCGCCGCCCCAGCCCCGGCCGCGCCGGCAACGAGGTCCCGGCCGTCCGCCGACCGCCCGTCGTCCGGCACGCCGAGCGGTGGCATGGTCGGAGAGCGACGACGAGTCCGACGACCAGTTCGAGAGCGAGGAGGACCACAGCCAGGACCACGAGTCCGACGACGATGGCGAGGACGACGGCGGGTTCGATGACTGAGCGGTCGGCCGATCACCGTCCCCGGCGGCGGATCTCACGCCGCGCCCTGCGGATCTGGGCCTGGGTGAGCGGCGGGCTGGCGTTCCTCGCGCCGTTCGCCGCCCTCGGCGCCTCCCCGAAGCCGGCTGCGAACGTCGCCGGCGAGGCTCGCCGCCCCGTCCTCATCGTCCGCAGGATCACCAGGAAGGTGATCATCCGCGATCCCGCCCCCGCGCCCGTGCGGTACGTCTACGCGCCCTCTTCCGGATACACGCCCTCCGGATCGGGCACGGTGGCCGCACCCTCCGGTGGGGGAAGCCCGGGCGGCGGCGGGGGCGGCGGCGCGCCGGCGCCGGCACCCGCGCCCGCGCCCGCTCCTCCTCCGCCGCCGCCCACCACCACGGGAGGATCGTGATGGCCCCCCTGAGCCGGTCCGCGTTCCGCTCGATGGGCACGAACGTGTCGCTCATCGGACCCGCGTCCGACGGCTTCGAGATCGCCGACGCGGCAACTCGGGCGGTCTTCGACCAACAGGACCTGCGCTTCTCCCGGTTCCGTGCGGACAGCGAGCTGTCCCGGGTGAACGCCCGCGCCGGGAGCTGGACCCGCGTGTCTGAGGAGTTCGCGGCCGTGACCCGTCTCGCGCTCGCGGCCTGGTACGAGACGGCCGGACGCTTCGACCCCACGGTGCTCGATGCCGTGATCGCGGCGGGCTACGACCGCGACTTCGATGAGCTCCTGGCGGGAGCGCGGGGAGCGGTCCGCCCACCTCGGCCGTGCGGTCGCGTCCACGAGGTCGAGCTCGAAGACACCATGCTGCGCCTGCCCGAGGAGGTGGGCCTGGACCTCGGTGGGATCGCCAAGGGGTGGACCGTGGACGTGGCAGCCCAGACCTCGGTGGCCCTCGGCCTGCCGTGGGCCCTCGTGAACGCGGGCGGCGACCTGCGCGTGGCGGGGTCGCCACCCCCTGAGGGGGTCGAGGTGGGCGTCGAGGATCCACAGGACCCTGACGCCGAGGTGGGACGGCTGATCCTGGACGAGGGCGCGCTCGCCACCTCCTCCGTCACCCGCCGGGCGTGGGGCGCGGGGCTCCACCACCTGATCGATCCGTGGACGGGCCTGCCGTCCGACGGTGCGGTGCTCCAGGCCACCGTCTGGGCCCCCACGTGCGCCCAGGCCGAGATCCGGGCCAAGGAGGCGCTCCTGGAGGGCGAGCCCTACCTGGACCGCGGCGCGGCTACGCTCGTGCTCCGCGACGGTCGGATCGTGACGAACATGGTGGTCCAGGAACCGGGGCCCGACGACGGATCGGGGCCACGCCCCGTCGAGGAGGGCTCGACGGTACCGGGGGCCCCGCGGAACGAGGAGGTCGTGGCGTGACGACGTGGATCGTGCTCCGGGCGGCCGGGATCGGCGCCTACGTGATGCTGTTCCTCTCGGTCGCGTGGGGGCTGGCGTCGACCACCACGATCCTCGGCAAGCGGTTCTCGAAGGCCTCCATGACGACGGTGCACCAGTTCACCGCGACGTGCGGACTGGTCCTGCTGGCCGTGCACATCGGCGGCCTGCTGGTCGACACGTTCACGCCGTTCTCCGTCGCGGACGTCACGATCCCGATGTCGACGACGTTCCACCCGGTGGCCGTGACGTTCGGCATCGTGGCCATGTACGCGACGGTGTTCGTCATCGTCACGTCGTGGTTGCGCAAGCCGATCGGCACGAAGTGGTGGCGTCGGACGCACCTGTTGGCCGTCCCGACCTTCGTGCTCTCGATGATCCACGGCGTGTTCGCGGGCACCGACGCCGCCCGGCCGGCGATGTGGTGGACGTACGTGGCGACCGCCCTCATCGTGCTGTTCCTGCTCGTGGTCCGCGGCCTCACCAGCGGGTTCCGACCCGAACGCGCCCCGCGGCCCGAACCCCGCCCCCGCGCCGCGGCGGCTGCGGCGCCCGCCGAACGTCCGGCGCAGCGAGTGCGTGCCGTTGCGGCGCCGTCCGAGCTACCCCCGCCGCCAGGGGATCCCGGGGCCGAGCTCAGAGCGCAGCCCGCGGTCGTCTGACCCCGACCGGACGGGCCGAAGGTCGGCCGGAGCGGCCGGACCGCTCGCCGTAGGATGGCGGCATGGCCATGGCCGCCTTCCCCGACCATCTCGTTTCCGACGTCGTGCTCCGGGACGGCTCGACCGTTCGCGTCCGCCCGGCCCGGCCCACCGACGCCACACGCGTCGAGGACTATCTGATCGGGCTATCGCCCGAAACGAGGCGGCTCCGGTTCTGGTCCCAGGCCATCGACGTCCGGGCCCTCGCCCGCAAGATCGTCGACGTCGACTACGACGACCACCTCACGCTGCTCGTCCTGCAGGGCGGCGACGAGGGCCGCATGGTCGGCGGCGCCCAGTACATCCGCATCGAAGGCGGCCGGGCCGAGGTGAGCCTGTCGGCCGCCGACGAGTTCCAGGGCAAGGGGATGGGTTCGATCCTGCTCGGGCAGATGGCCCAGGAGGCCGCCCGCCACGGCATCTCGACGTTCGTGGCAGAGGTCCTGCCCGAGAACCACAAGATGGTGAACGTCTTCCGCGCGAGCGGCTTCACGGTCTCAATCCGCGCGACCCCCGGCTCGATCGAGGTCGAGTTCCCGATCCTGCTCACCGAGGATGCCGTCGAGCGCTTCGAGGATCGCGAGACCCAGGCCGCCGTGAATGCCATGCGCACGTTCCTGCGCCCCGGTTCGGTGGCCGTCATCGGGGCGTCGCGGGACTCGTCGACGATCGGCGGACAGCTCTTCCACAACCTCCTGACGAACGAGTTCCACGGCCCCGTCTACCCCGTCAACCCGAAGGCGGACGTGGTGCACGGCGTCGTCGCGTATCCGTCCATCAAGGACATCGCCGGAGAGGTGGACGTGGCCTTCGTCTGCGTGCCGGCGGCCTACGTGGCGGGGGTCGCGCGCGAGTGCGGCGAGAAGGGCGTGCGAGGGCTCGTCGTCATCTCCTCCGGGTTCAGCGAGGTCGGGGGCGACGGGCCGAAGCGCCAGGACGAGCTCGTGGAGATCGCCCGCGCGTATGGGATGCGGATCATCGGACCGAACTGCATGGGCATCGTGAACACGTCCCCGGAGATCCGGATGGACGGGACGTTCGCGACCGTCTACCCGCCGCCGGGCCGCGTGGGGTTCCTGTCCCAGTCCGGCGCCCTCGGTCTGGCGGTCATGCAGTACGCGACGGAGCTGGACCTGGGGCTCTCCTCGTTCGTGTCGATCGGCAACAAGGCGGACATCTCGGGCAACGATCTCGTCGCCTACTGGGACGAGGACGGCGAGACCGACGTGGTGCTGCTGTACCTGGAGTCGTTCGGCAACCCCCGCAGGTTCGCGCGGCTGGCCCGCGACGTCAGCCGGCGCAAGCCAGTCATCTGCGTGAAGTCTGGACGGAGCGCGGCCGGGGCTCGCGCAGCGGCCTCCCACACCGGCGCGCTGCTCGCGGCGTCCGACATCACCGTCGACGCGCTGTTCCGCCAGGCCGGCGTGATCCGCACCGACACGCTCGAGGAGATGTTCGACGTCGCGACGATCCTGGCGAACCAGTCGGCGCCCAAGGGCGATCGCGTGGCGATCGTCACCAACGCGGGCGGCCTGGGGATCCTGTGCGCGGACACGTGCGAGGGGAACGGTCTGCGGGTCCCACCGCTCTCGGACGAGACGAAGGCGACGCTGCGCACGTTCCTGCCGGCCGAGGCATCCGTCGAGAACCCGGTCGACATGATCGCCTCGGCCACCGCGGAGGACTACGAGCGGGCCATCGAGACCGTCGCCGCCGACCAGGAGGTCGACGCGGTCATCGTGATCTACATCCCGCCGCAGGCGACGAAGGCGGTCGAGATCGGCCATGCCATCGTCCGGGCCATCAACGAGGTTGGAGGGCGCATCCCGATCGCGACGACGTGGATGTCGACGAAGGGCTTGCCTCAGGAGCTGCAGGAGGCCGGGACGCGGATCCCATCCTTCGCCTTCCCCGAGCAGGCCGCGATCGCCATGGCCCACGCGGCCCGCTACGGCCGGTGGCGCGAGCGCCCGATCGGCTCGATCCCCCGGTTCCACGACACGAACACCGACGAGGCCGTGGCCGTCATCGCTGCCGCCCTGGGACGGGCGGACGCCGGATGGCTCACGGCGGAGGAGGTGGAACGGCTGTTCGCCTGCTACGGGCTCCGAACCGCCCGATCCGAACGGGTCGCCACGGCGGAGGAGGCCGGGGACGCCGCGTCGCGGATCGGCACCGCGGTCGCGATCAAGGCCTTCGGACCGGACATCGTCCACAAGACCGAGGTCGGGGCTGTAGCGCTGGGCCTGTCGGGGCCCGCCGAGACCACGTCGGCGGCCCGGCAGATGGCCGAGCGCGTCGCGGCCGCGGGGCTGACGCTCGAAGGCTTCCTCGTCCAGGAGATGGTGCAGGAGGGCGTCGAGATGCTCGTGGGCGTGGCGCACGACCCCCTGTTCGGCCCCGTGATCGCCTGCAGCGCGGGGGGCACCACCGTGGAGCTGGTCCGGGACGTCGCCGTGCGCCTGACGCCGATCACCGACCTGGACGCGGGCGAGATGGTGCGATCGCTGCGGACCTTCCCGCTCCTGGAGGGGTTCCGCGGCGCGCCGAAGGTGGACGTCGCCGCCCTGGAGGACGTCCTCCTGCGCGTGAGCGAGCTCGTCGAGAACCACGCGGGGATCGCGGAGATGGACTGCAACCCGGTCATGGTCCTGCCCCGCGGGGCGCTGATCGTGGACGCGCGGGTCCGGGTGCAGGAGGGGCCGCCGCTGAAACCGCTCGCTGCACGCGCCGCGGCGGGCTGACGCCGGCTCAGCCCGGCCGGACCACCAGGACCGAGCAGGGGGCGTGCTGCGCGCAGTACTCGCTCACGCTGCCGAGCAGGACTCGGCGCACTCCGCTCAGCCCGCGATGGCCCACGACGAGCAGATCGGTCTCGCCACCGCTCGCCGCCTTCACGAGCGCGTGCTCGGGACGTCCCATCGCCACGTCCCGAACGGGGACGACACCGCGCGAGGTGGACGCGAACACCGCCGGCTCGAGCTCCGGCGGCGTCGGCTCGTCCTCGTCGAGCGTCCACTCGTTGTCGTCGCCGCGAAAGACCGGGATGACGTGCACCAGGCGCAGCTCGGCGCCGGCGGCGGCGGCGATCCCCGCGGCCGCGGCGGCGGTGTCCGCCGAGGCATCCGAGCCGTCAACGCCGCACGCGATGCGGCGCGGGAACTCGGGGCCGGCCGCCCGCGCGACGAGAACCGACGCGCGAGACTCGCGCAGGACGTGCGCCGCCACCTGTCCGATCCGGATCGCGCCGCCGATGAGGCCGGCGTCGGGCCCCACGCAGATCAGGTCGGCGCCCTCCGCGACGGCCTCCTCGAGCAGCGTCCGGGCGGGGTCCCCCGCCAGGATCCGCGCGTCGACCGTCGCGCCGGCCTCCGCCGCCAGCACGGACGCGCGCGCCAGGGCGTCCTCGGCCTCGCGCTCCACGTCGTCGCGATGGGCACGGCCGGTGTCGACGACGAAGACGGCCTCGAGCGCGGCGCCCGTGGTCGAGGCGAGCCGCGCCCCCTGACGGACGGCCTCGTCGGCACGCGGGGACCCGTCGGTGGCCGCCAGGATCCGGGAGGGGAGACCGGGGCTTCCCGTCAACGAGAGACCTTCGGCACGATCGTCGTCCAGGGCAGAGGCAGGTCCGAGGGCGGCGCCGTGTCGTCGGTCAGGTAGGTGAGACGGTGCTCGAAGGCGACCACGCCCTCGGTCGAGAGCACGAGGCGCTCGAGGACGGGGATCAGGCTGCGACGCTCGAGCTGCCCTTCGATCGTGACGACGCCGTCGCGGACCACGGCCCGGATCGTATCCGGATCGATCCACAGCGTCCGCCGGATCACGTCCTCGCGGATCTCGTTCGCGATGTCGGCGTCCTCGCGGAGGAACACCTTGAGCAGGTCCGTGCGGGACACGATCCCGAGGATCGCGCCGGAGTCAGGGTCCACCACCGGGAGCCGTTTCACGGTCCGGCGGTGCATGAGCCGGGCCGCCTCGCCCAGGCTCGCGTCCGGCCCGACGGAGATCACGGGCACGCTCATCACCTCCGAGGCGACGAGCCCCGCGGCCTTGGAGCGGTCGTGCCGGCGGTGGACGCCCTCGAAGAGGTGGGCCTCCCCCTCCAGCTCCGGGTCCTCCTTCAAGATGAGGTCGCCCTCGGAGACGAGCCCGAGCACCCGCTGGTCCTCGTCGACGACGGGGACCGCGCTCACCCGGTACTCCTGCATGCTCCGCACGATGTCCTTGAACGGCGTGAAGGCGTTCACGGACACGACGGTGCGGGTCATCACGTCCGAAACGGTCCGCTTCATCGTCCGTCCCCTTCCACGAGGGAGTGGTGCTCAGGCTCACGGTAGGCCTGTGCTCGATCGGCCCCCACGGCCGGAGGACCCTCGTAGGCACGGCCGCGGCCCGACGCGGGCGGGCCGCAGGTCCCGAACCCGCACGGGCCGTTCGGCGCGCGCTACGCTTCATGGGGAATGGACCGGCGCAACCGACTGATCCGATCCGGCCTCGCGATCGCCTCGGAGCTGAGCCTCGAGGTCGTGCTCCAGCGCATCGTGGAGGCGGCCGCCGAGCTGACGGACGCGCGGTACGGCGCCCTGGGGGTCCTGGGATCCGACGGGCGGATCGCCCAGTTCGTGACCACGGGGGTGAGCGCCGAGGAGCGGGCCCGGATCGGCGATCCGCCCACCGGCCACGGGATCCTCGGCCTCCTGATCCGCGAGGCGCGCCCCCTCCGGATCGCCGTCCTCGCGGACCACCCGCTCTCGTACGGCTTCCCCGAGAACCATCCCTCGATGACGTCGTTCCTCGGAGCTCCGGTGACCGCCCGGGGACGGGTGTTCGGGAACATCTACCTGACCGACAAGCAGGGCGCCGAATCCTTCGACGCGCAGGACGAGGAGTCCCTGGAGATCCTGGCGGCCCAGGCGGGCATCGCCATCGAGAACGCGCACCTGTACGAGGAGTCGCAGGCTCGCCAGCGCTGGCTGGCCGCAACCGCCGAGATCGCCAGCGCGATCCTGTCCCGCTCCCACCCGGAGGAGGCGCTGCAGCTGGTCACGTCCAGGGCGCGCGAGCTGGTGAAGGCGGACCTGGCCTGGGTCGTGACCCCGGAGCCGGGCGGGATCCTTCGCGTGGCGTTCGCCGACGGCGCCCGGGCGGAATCGATCCTGGGGATGGCGGTCCCGCTCGAGGGCTCGATCTCCGGCGAGGTGGTCCGCACCGGCCATGCCGTGGTGGTCACCGACCCCAGGCAGGACGAGCGGGCGTTCCTTCCCATGGTGGAGGCCGGGAACACCGGACCCGCCGTCATCCTCCCGCTCACCGCGCACGGGCGGGCGTTCGGGACCCTGGCCGCCGCCCACGAGCCGGGCGAGGGGTTCTTCGACGACGACCAGGTGCGCCTGCTCGAGTCCTTCGCCGATCAGGCGGCGCTGGCGCTCGAGTACGGGCGGGCCCAGCGGGAGGCGGAGCGGCTGGTGGTGCTCGAGGATCGCGAGCGGATCGCCAAGGAGCTCCACGACGGCGTGATCCAGGCGCTGTTCGCCGTGGGGATGGGGCTGCAGGGGACGGCGCTGATGTCGGGCGACGACGAGCTGTCGACCCGGATCGAGGGCGCGGTGGGCGAGCTCGACCGCGTGATCCGGGACCTCCGCAACTACATCTTCGGGCTGCGGCCGGGGATCCTGGCCGATCGCCAGCTCGACAAGGCGCTGCGGGCGCTCGTCGAGGAGTTCCAGAGCCGGAGCGGCGTCGTGACGATCATCGAGCTGGACGAGTCGGTGGCCTCGGAGATCTCCCCGATGGCCGCCGACATCGTGCAGCTCACCCGCGAGGCGCTGTCGAACGTTGGGCGCCACGCCTCGGCGACGACATGCCGGGTCTCCCTGTCGCAACGTGACGGGACGGCGGTCTTGGTGATCGACGACGACGGGAGCGGGTTCGACCCGGACACGGTGCGTCGCGGGGACGGCCTCACGAACCTCGAGGAGCGCGCCGAGGCCCTGGGCGGGAAGGCCTTCATCGAGTCGGCTCCCACCCAGGGCACCACGGTGCGGATCGAGCTGCCCCTGTAGCGCTCGCGGATCACTGCACGACGAGCGCGGTGACCATCCCGAACATGCCCTGCGGCCCCTCCACGTGCGGCAGGATGTGGCAGTGGAACGCCCACACGCCGGGGTTGTCGGCGTGCACGAGCACGTCGAACCGCTGGCCGGGGGCGACCATGATCGTGTCGGCCAGGTACCGGTTGGCCCGACTGAACGCGTAGCCGTCCTCGGCGACCACCTCGAAATGGAAGCCGTGCAGGTGCATGGGGTGGATCATCGCGCCGTCGTTCGCGATGTGGATCAGCACGTCGTCGCCGAGCTGGGCCACGATCGGCTGGGTCGCGGGGAAGCCCTTGCCGTTGAGCACGTAGCCGAACGGGCCGTCGCCGAGGAACAGCGTGCTCTCCACCTCGACCTTCTGGCCGTAGACGGAGCTCCAGTCGCCGTTCGGCGGATCCACGTAGAGCGCGCCGTACAGACCCTTGCCCACCTGCTCGGTCGAATTGAAGTGGGAGTGGTAGACGTACATCCCCGGCGGATCCACGATCGGGAACTCGTACGTGAAGAAGCCGCCCGGCAGGATGGGATCCTGCGTGATGTAGGGCACCCCGTCCATGTCGTTCGGCACTTCGAGACCGTGGAAGTGGACGGTGGTGGGCTGCGACATCTCGTTGCGCACCACGATCCGGACCTTGTCGCCCTGGTTCACGTGGATCTCGGGGCCGGGGACGGTCCCGTTGAAGCCCATGGCGTCCACGAAGACGCCCGGGGAGGTCTCCCATCGGACCTCCTGGACCGTGAGCTCGAAGACCTTGACGCCGTTCTCGATCGTGGGCTCGAGGACCTGGTTGCCTTGGCCCTGCGTCTGGGCGGGGAACGCCTCCATCGCCGCGCGGTGGCCGTCGAGCATCTCCTGGCTGCTCATCCCGGCATGCGAGCTCATCCCGGGCATCGAGCCCGAGGAGCCGGAGGCCCCGCTCGCACCGGCCGCCACCACGCCTCCGGAGGAGACGGTCAGCGAGCCGACCATCCCGAGGTCGGCGTGGCCGGCGATCGTGCAGGAGTAGCGGTAGTCGCCCGCGTCGAGCCCCGCGACCTGGAGCGTCTGCGTCTCGCCGGGCTGCAGCTCGCGGGTCTGCTCGACGCCGCTCCCCGTGTCGACGGCGAAGGTATGGGCGGCCGTGCCGTCGTTCGAGACGTCGAACGACAGGGTCTGCCCGGAGGGCGCGTCGATGTGGGCCGGTGTGATCGCGAACTCGGTGAGCGAGACGGCGAACGAGGCCGGCGCCGCCTGGGTACCGTCGCCCTCCTGCGTCCCTCCCCCGTCACCGCCGCACGCCCCGGCCGCCAGCATCAGCACCGCGGCCGCGGCCCCGACCGCGAACGCCTGGACCCGCCTCGTCGTCATCGAGCGTCTCCTTCCGTCGTGCGTCCATCGCATGGCGGTAGATGCAACGAGATCGGGAGCGACGCGCTGAGGGCCGGACGGCCCGTTGCGGCCCGGGCGGACGGCCCCGCGCGGGCGTTCAGGCCAGGGTACGGACCGCGGCGACGAGCTCGTCGTGGCTCGGGTGGCGATGGAGCCTGCGCAGCTGGCCGGGGACGTCGTCGCCCGGGTGCGAGCCGAGCGCGACGACGCGGTGGCCCGACATCAGGTACAGGCCGAGCAGCTCCTCGGCCGGCGTCCCCATGACCACTCCCTCGCTCTGCAGGCTCATGTCGAGGACGACCAGGTCCGTCTCGGCGGCGAGGGGACACGTCCCCCCTCGCGCTCCGACGCAGGTGTAATCGGGCTCGGTTGGGCCGGGGCAGAGGACGACCTCGAACCCCTCGCGCTCGAGCCAGCCGCCGAAACGGGCGCGCTCGAGGGGATCCGCCTCGACGATCAGGACGCTGCCGCCCGTGTCCGCCCCCTCGGCCATCCGGCCAAGCATGCGCCGACCGGTCGGCCCGGTCGCCGGCTTCGGGTCCCTCGCCGGTGAGGCCCTTCGACCCTGAGTGGCCTACGCGCGGGACGCCCATCCTAGGTCGCATGTTCGTGCGCTACTTCCTCGACCTGACCGTCCCGTTCGAGGCGGTGGAGGGATCCCTCCTGGACCACTCGGAGACCTGGGTCCCGGGCCTGCTCCGGGCGGCCGAGGATCGGGGCGAGCGGCTCCTGGCCGAGGTGGGGTTCGCCGTGGAGGCCCGCCGGATCGACAAGGAGGTGGAGATCCGGCTCGGTACGCCCTACCGGATCCCGTCCAAGACCCTCCTGCCGATGACGTGGAGCGCGACCGGGGCCGAGCGGATGTTCCCTCAGCTCGACGCCGACATCGAGGTCGCCGCGCTCGGGCCGAAGCGGACCCAGCTCTCGATCAGCGCCAGGTACCGCCCGCCGATGGGAGCGGTCGGCCGCGCGCTGGATCGCGCCATGCTCCACCGGGTCGCGGAGGCCACCATCAAGGACTTCCTCGACCGGGTCGGCGAACGGATCCTCGCTCACGAGACGACGACCGCCTGAGCGGTAGGATTCGCCCCGTGACCGAGAAGGCAACGAAGCTCCCACCCCTGCGCGTCCTGCTCGTCGACGACCACGAGGTCGTCCGGAGCGGGGTGAAAGCCCTGCTCCAGGCCACGGAGGACATCGTCGTCACCGCCGAGGCCGGCTCCGTCCGGGAGGCCGTCGACGAGGCCGACCGCACGCGCCCGGACGTGGTCGTCATGGACGTCCGGCTGGCCGACGGCAGCGGCATCGAGGCGACGCGGGAGATCCGGGCCCGCCACCCCAAGACCCAGGTCGTGATGCTGACCTCGTTCGCCGACGACGAGGCGTTGTTCGCCTCGATCATGGCCGGAGCCTCCGGGTACGTCCTGAAGCAGGTCAAGGGCGGCGAACTCGTGCGGGCGATCCGCACGGTGGGCAAGGGCGAGAGCCTGCTGGACCCGGCCGTGACGAGCGCGGTGCTCGACCGCCTCCGCAAGGGCAAGCACCTGCTCAAGGACGAGAAGCTCGCCCGCCTGTCCCCGCAGGAGGAGCGGATCCTGTCGCTCGTGGCCGACGGCAAGACGAACAAGGAGATCGGCGACGAGCTGAACCTGGCCGAGAAGACGGTCAAGAACTACGTCTCCAGCATCCTGTCCAAGCTCGAGGTGGCCCGGCGCGCCGAGGCCGCCGCCTACCTCGCCCGCCACACCACCACACCCGGCACCCAGGGCTGAGCCGCGCCCGGCAGGGGGCCGAACGACCGCCTCTCGGCACGTCCGGCATGGGTCGAACGGCCCCGGTCCGCCCATCTCCGTCGCGCAAGCATGGGTCGAGACTCTGCAGGTATGGCGATCACGGGGTGAGGTGGATGAGCGAGCAGGGCACGCTGATCACGGTCGACGGCAACGAAGCGGTGGCGAGGGTCGCGCATCGGCTCTCGGAGGTGATCGCGATCTATCCGATCACGCCCTCCTCGCCCATGGGCGAGCACGCCGACGCCTACTCGGCCGCCGGCACGACGAACCTGTGGGGCGCCGTCCCCCAGGTGATCGAGATGCAGAGCGAGGCCGGTGCCGCCGGCGCGCTCCACGGGGCGCTGCAGGCCGGCGCCCTGTGCACGACCTTCACCGCGTCGCAGGGGCTCCTGCTGATGATCCCGAACATGTACAAGATCGCCGGCGAGCTCACGCCGGCCGTGATGCACGTCGCCGCGAGGACCCTCGCCACGCACGCCCTGTCGATCTTCGGCGACCAGAGCGACGTCATGGCCGTCCGTCAGACGGGGTGGGCCATGCTCGCGGCCTCGGACGTGCAGGCCGCGCAGGACCTCGCGGCGATCTCGCACGCGGCGACGCTCGAGTCTCGGGTCCCGATCGTGCACTTCTTCGACGGCTTCCGGACCTCGCACGAGGTCAACGTGATCACGGCCCTCGACGACGACGTGCTGCGCGAGCTCGTGGACGACCACCTCGTCCGGGCCCACCGCGAGCGCGCCCTGTCGCCCGACCACCCGGTGCTGCGCGGAACCGCGCAGAACCCCGACGTCTTCTTCCAGGCCCGGGAGGCCTCGAACCCGTTCCACGCGGTCGTGCCGCAGATCGTCCAGTGGACCATGGACCGGTTCGCGGAGCTCACCGGCCGCGCCTACCACCTCTTCGACTACCACGGCGCCCCCGACGCCGACCGCGTCGTCGTGGTGATGGGGTCGGGTAACGGCGCCGTGGAGGAGGCCGTCGACGTGCTCGTCGCGGCCGGCGAGAAGGTCGGCGTCGTCAACGTCCGGCTCTACCGCCCGTTCTCCATCGACGCCTTCGCAGGAGCCCTGCCGGCGACCGTTCGGTCGATCGCCGTCCTGGATCGCACGAAGGAGCCCGGCTCCATCGGCGAACCCCTGTACCAGGACGTCGTGACGGCGCTCGCGGAGCGCGTGGAGGCCGGAGCCCAGCCGTCGATGCCGAAGGTGATCGGCGGCCGGTTCGGGCTCTCGTCGAAGGAGTTCAACCCGGCGATGGCCAAGGCGGTCTTCGACGAGCTCGAGAAGGCGACGCCGAAGAAGCACTTCACGGTCGGGATCGTCGACGACGTGTCGCACACGTCCCTGGACGTCGACCCCTCGTTCACCACCGAGGCGGACGACGTCGTGCGAGCCGTCTTCTACGGGCTCGGCGCCGACGGGACCGTCGGCGCGAACAAGAACTCCGTGAAGATCATCGGCGAGGGCACGGATCTGTACGCCCAGGGCTACTTCGTGTACGACTCGAAGAAGTCCGGCGCCATGACCACGTCGCACCTGCGGTTCGGCCCGCACCCCATCCGGTCCTCGTACCTGATCGGGTCGGGGCAGGCCAACTTCGTGGCCTGCCACCAGTTCAACTTCCTGGAGCGGACGGATGTCGTGGACGTGGCCGCCCCGGGCGCGACGTTCCTGCTCAACAGCCCGTTCGAGGCCGACATCGTGTGGGACCGGCTGCCCGTCGAAACGCAGCGGGCCATCGTCGACAAGGGGCTGAGGTTCTACGTGGTGGACGCGCAGAAGGTGGCGAACACCGTCGGGCTGGGCTCTCGCGTCAACACGATCCTGCAGACGTGCTTCTTCGCGCTGGCCGGCGTGCTCGACCAGGCCGATGCCGTGGCACGGATCAAGACGGCGATCGAGAAGAGCTACGGCAAGCGGGGACGGGCGGTCGTGGAGCAGAACTTCGCGGCCGTGGACGCGGCGCTGAGCGGCCTCCAGGAGGTCGCGGTGCCTGCGGAGGTCTCGGGCGACCTCCACCGGTTGCCGCCGGTCGCGGAGGAGGCCCCCGACTTCGTCCAGCGCGTCACGGCGATGATGATCGCCGGCAAGGGCGACCTGCTGCCGGTCTCGGCGCTGCCGGTCGACGGCACGTTCCCGACCGACACCGCCCAATGGGAGAAGCGCTCGATCGCGCGCGAGATCCCGATCTGGGACCCGGACATCTGCATCGACTGCGCCAAGTGCGCGCTCGTGTGCCCGCACGCGGCCATCCGGATGAAGGTCTACGAGCCCATCGCCGTCGCGGGGGCGCCGGAGGGGTTCCAGCACCGCGAGTGGAAGGACCGGGAGAACCCGGGCCTGTGGATGACGATCCAGGTCGCCCCCGACGACTGCACGGGCTGCGGGGTCTGCGTGGACGTCTGCCCGGCCAAGTCGAAGGAGGTCGTGAAGCACAAGTCGATCGACATGATGCCCAAGGACGATCACCTCGACGTGGAGCGCGCGAACTTCGACTTCTTCCGCGAGATCCCGCCGTTCGACCGCCGCCTGGTCAAGCCCTCCTCGATCAAGGGCTCGCAGATGCTCGAGCCGCTGTTCCAGTTCTCGGGGGCCTGCGCCGGGTGCGGCGAGACGCCGTACCTGAAGGTGATGTCGCAGATGTTCGGCGACCGCGTGCTCATCGCCAACGCGACCGGGTGCTCCTCGATCTACGGCGGCAACCTCCCCACGACGCCGTGGTCGCAGGACGCGAACGGCCGCGGCCCCGCCTGGTCGAACTCGCTGTTCGAGGACAACGCCGAGTTCGGGCTGGGGATGCGCCTGTCGCTCGACCACCAGGTCGCGTACTCGCGCCTCCTGCTCCAGGGGCTCGCGCCATCGGTCGGAGAGGACCTGGCGCGCGACATCCTCGAGGCGCCGCAGGAAGACGAGACGCAGCTCGCCGAGCAGCGCGAGCGTGTGGCCCGCCTCAAGGGGCTGCTCGAGGCGCGTGAGGACGCCGAGTCGAGGAACCTGCTCGCGGTGGCCGACACGCTCGTCCGCAAGAGCGTGTGGATCGTGGGCGGCGACGGCTGGGCGTACGACATCGGGTTCGGCGGCCTCGACCACGTCCTGGCCAGCGGCCGCGACGTGAACATCCTGGTGCTGGACACGCAGGTGTACTCGAACACCGGCGGCCAGGCGTCCAAGGCGACGCCCCGCGGCGCGGTCGCCAAGTTCGCCGCGGCCGGCAAGCCCATCGGGCGCAAGGACCTGGGGATGATCGCGGCCGGATACGGCAACGTGTACGTCGGGCAGATCGCCCTCGGCGCCGACAACGCGCAGACCGTGAAGGCGATCGCGGAGGCCGAGTCCTGGCACGGGCCGTCGCTGATCATCGCGTACTCGACCTGCATCGAGCACGGGATCGACATGGCGACGTCGATGACCCACCAGAAGGAGGCTGCGGCGTCCGGGTTCTGGCCGCTGTACCGGTACGACCCGCGCAAGGCTGTGGACGGCGAGACGGCGTTCCAGCTCGACAGCAAGGCGCCGACGATCCCGCTGAAGGAGTTCCAGGCCAAGGAGGCGCGGTTCGCGATGCTCGCGCGGACCCGGCCCGCCGAGTTCGACGCCCTGCAGGCGCTGGCGCAGGCCGACGCCGAGGAGCGCCGCGCCTTCTACGAGCAGCTCGCCGGTGTCCAGCGCCACGCACCGGGCCACATGGGCGGCAACGGCCACATGGAACCGGCCCCCGCCGAAACCAAGGAGGTGGAATCGTGACGGCCGACCTTCGGACCACGTACCTGGGACTCTCCCTGTCCAACCCGCTCGTGCCGTCGGCCTCAACGCTGTCCTCGCGCATCGACAACTTGAAGCGCCTGGAAGACGCGGGTGCCTCGGCCATCGTCATGCAGTCGCTGTTCGAGGAGCAGATCGAGCACGAGGAACTCCAGATCCACCGCATGCTCGAGACCGGGGCGAACAGCAACCCGGAGTCGCTGACCCACTTCCCCGAGCTCGAGGACTACAACACCGGCCCGGATGAGTACCTGCGGCACCTCGAGTCCTGCAAGAAGGAGCTCGAGATCCCGGTGATCGGGTCCCTGAACGGCTCCAGCGACGGTGGATGGATCCGCTACGCGAAGCTGATCCAAGAGGCCGGCGCCGACGCCCTGGAGCTGAACGTCTACTTCGTCGCGGCCGATCCGGACGAGAACGGGTGGCAGGTCGAGCAGCGGTACCTCGAGCTGGTGCGCACGGTCAGAGACAGCGTGACGATCCCGCTCGCCGTCAAGATCGGCCCGTACTTCTCGTCCGTCGCGAACATGGCGCGCCAGCTCACCGAGGCGGGGGCGGACGGGCTCGTGCTCTTCAACCGCTTCTTTCAGCCGGACATCGATCTCGAGACGCTCGAGGTGGATCCCACGCTCCACCTGTCGACCTCGGACGAGATGCGGCTGCCGCTTCGGTGGATCGCGATCCTGCACGGGCGCGTCCCATGCTCGTTAGCGGCCACGAGCGGCATCCACACGGCCGAGGACGCGGTGAAGCTGCTGCTCGCCGGCGCGGACGTGACGATGATGGCGTCCGCCCTGTTCCAGAACGGCCCCGAGCACCTGGCCACCGTGCTCACCGGCCTCCGGGAGTGGCTCGACGAGTACGGCTACCTCTCCGTCGAGCAGCTCAAGGGCAGCGTGAGCCAAGCCAACGTCGCCGATCCGTCGGCGTTCGCGCGGGCCAACTACATGCGGATGCTCGTGAACTACTCGAGCCCGTACGACTGGCGTGAGATCCCGGGGTCCGTCCAGGCCTAGACGAGCGTGAGCTCGCCGAGCGCGTGCCGGGAGCTCCACGCCCGGAGGCTGCCCCGGTACAGCGCGCGTTCGTGGAAGGCGCCGTCGGGACGCAGACCCGCCGTGCCGCCGCACCGGACGAACGCCTCCAGCAGCGGGGCAAGCTGCGTCCCGTACAGCTCCATGCACCGCTTGGGATGCACCCCCGGCCACGAGTAGCACGACACGACGGGTCGCCGCTCGCCGGTCGGGATCGCCGAAGGGAGCGCGTCCCACGCCGGATCGTCCACCTCGAACACGTACCGGTCGAGGTTGCCCTGAGGGATCCCCTCGATCCCCCGGACGGTCGGCGGGTGGGCCTCGAGTAGGTAGGGGTCCACGACCAGATCGCAGATCACCGCGTGCGCGGGGAGCCGGCCGAGCCAGGCGTTGACGATCACCGGGACGGACGGATTGTCGCGCTGGGTGGCGTCGACGAGGATGTCGGTCACCTCGAGACGCTCGCGGAGGTACCCCTGGCTGCACGTGAGGTTGCGACCGATCGTCGTGACCTCGACGCCGGCCAGCCCGTATCGGCTGAGGAGACGGGAGCGCTGGACGTTGCCGTAGTGCGTCGCCGCGTCGACGGCGTGCCGGCCGATCTCGCCCGCCCCCATCACGGTGACGCGCACCGGGCCCCGCTCGCGGGAGGTGAGGAACGGCCAGGTACGCTCGAGCGTCTCGAACGCCGCCGCCAGCCCGTTCCAGGCCACCGCCCGACTGTTCACGACGAGACGCCGGCCCTCGTCGTCCTCGATCGAGTCGAGGCTGACGGCCTCCAGGCGGAGCTCCTCGAGCTCCAGCACCCTTGCGGGCCGCGTGGGGAAGTGGAGCATCGAGATCAGCGTCGAGCCGGGCTGGAGCCACTCGAACCGTCCCACGGGCGCGCGGAGCACGAGCACGACGTCCTGCCGATAGACCAGGTCCTCGTCCACCACCCGCACGAGATCCGGGCACGCCGCGACGTAGTCGATGTCCGCGTAGCCCATGCCGGACCCGATGCCGGACTCGACGGACACGCGGCAGCCGAGGCTCGCGAGCAGACCGACCAGGGGTGGAAGGAAGTCGCGACGCTCGCCTCGCTCCTTGTGCATCCGGGGGAATCCGAAGGTGAGGCCCGACAGACACATCGCGACGCTCCCTGGTGAGCGAAAGCCGCTTGGCCGTGATCGGCATTCACCGTAGGCCGATCCTCTTGATGCCGCCGGAGTCCATCGGCCCTCGCGCGCCGGGCCGGCCGTGTCCCGGGGGGCCTGGGTGCTGCGCCGGGTTACTGGACCGGCGGAGGGGGCGGCGGCGGCGTGGACCGAGGTGGCGGTTCGGTCGGTCCGGGTTCCTGCTCGACCGATGAGAGCGGCGCCGTCGAACCGGCGGCAACCGCCCGGCCGCGACCGAGCGGCGCCCACGCCGCCATGGCGAGCCCGAGCACGACGCCCGCGAGTGGGAGCCCGAAGAAGCTGATGTTGTCGAGCGGCCGGATCGAGAACTGCTGGAGCAGGACCGCCACGCCGACCCCGAGGAAGAACCCCGACACGCCACCCAGCCAGGGGCGTCCCCGGAACCTCACCGCACCGCCCTGGGCTTGCGGGCCGCGGCGGCGGCCCCGACCCCGGCCGCGGCGACGACCGTGACCCCGGCCGCGGCGACGCCGGGGATGGTGCCGAGCGGGTTGCCCTCGATCTTCACGTAGGCGAACCCCTCGCAGGTCCCCCCTCGGCCCTCATGCGTCCCCGAGACGCGGAAGATGCCGACGATGTCGATCGGGAGCTTCGCGAGCGCGTCGTCGAGCGCATAGGTCCCGGTCTTCTCCACCTTCTCGTCGGCGTTCTCCCCCGACCAGTCCGCCACCGTGATGGGGATGGGTCCGACGTCGACGGCGATCGAGCCGTGGTGGTTCTTGATCACGACACCGCCCGTCGTCCCCGTGTACTGGACGACGATGCCGGATCCGTCCGGGATCAGGACCGGGTTCGAGGGCGTGTCGTTCGCGGGCGTGTACTTGACGCCCTGGATCGTCACGCTCCCGTCGCAGGGTCCGGTCGTGATGCTCGCGAAGGCAGGCGCGGCGAGCGCGAGCGACAGGCACCCCACGGACCACACGACGGCCGCAGCGCGCGCGATCGTCCGCCGCATCCGAGCTCCCCCCATCGCGAGGGCACCGTAGCCGCTTCTCGGTGGCCGAGCAAACCAGCGATCAGCCGGCGAGCATCTGCCGCAGGACCATCTGCAGGATGCCGCCGTGGCGGAAGTACTCGACCTCGGCGTCGCCGTCGATCCGCACGATCGCGGTGAACCGCGTCTGCGTGCCGTCCGATGCGGTCGCGACGACCTCGACCTCCTGCCGGGGACGGACGCCGCCGGCCAGCCCCGAGACGGAGAACTCCTCGCTGCCGCCCAGACCGAGCGCGGCGGCGCTCTCGCCCTGCCGGTACTGGAGCGGGAGCACGCCCATCCCGACCAGGTTGCTCCGGTGGATCCGCTCGAAGCTCTCGGCCAGCGCCGCCCGGACCCCGAGCAGTGACGGCCCCTTGGCCGCCCAGTCGCGCGAGGAGCCGCTGCCGTACTCCTTGCCGGCCAGCACCATGAGGGGGACGCCGCGCTCGCGGTACCGGAGCGCCGCCTCGTAGATCTCGATCACGTCGCCGTCGGGGAACAGGGTGGTCCACGGACCCTCCGTCGCGGCAGCGAGCTCGTTGCGCAACCGGACGTTGGCGAACGTCCCCCGCATCATCACCTCGTGGTTGCCGCGACGGGCGCCGTAGCTGTTGAAGTCTCGCTGCTCCACCCCGCGCTCCAGCAGGTAGCGCCCGGCCGGGGCGTCGAGCTTGATCGAGCCCGCCGGCGAGATGTGGTCCGTGGTGATGGAGTCGCCGACCTTGACCAGGCACCGGGCGCCCACGATGTCTCCGATCTCCGCCGGGGCGTCGCCGAGGTCCTCGAAGAACGGGGGCTCGCGCACGTAGGTGGAGGCCTCGCTCCACGCGTACATCGGCCCGGTGGGCGAGGGCAGGGCGTTCCAATGCTCGTCGCCGTCGAAGATCCGGCCGTACTCGAGGCGGAACTGGTCGGGCGTGATCGCCTCGGCCACGGCCGCCTGGACCTCCTCGGCGGTCGGCCACAGGTCGCGCAGGTACACGGCGGCGCCGTCGGCGCCGTGGCCCAGCGGCTCGGTCGTGAGATCGATCCCGACGTGGCCGGCGAGCGCGTAGGCCACGCACAGCGGCGGCGAGGCGAGGTAGCTCGCCCGCACCAGCGGGTGGATGCGGCCCTCGAAGTTGCGGTTGCCCGAGAGCACGGCCACGACGGCCAGGTCCCCCGCCGTCACGGCGTCCGCCACGTCGTCGGGAAGCGGCCCGGAGTTGCCGATGCAGGTCGTGCAGCCGAACCCGACCAGCGAGAAGCCGAGCTTGTCCAGGTACGGTTGCAGCCCCGCCGCGTCGAGATACGCGGTCACGACGCGCGACCCGGGGGCGAGCGAGGTCTTGACCCAGGGCTTCATCTCGAGCCCCGCCTCAACCGCCTTCTTCGCCAACAGGCCCGCCGCGAGCATCACGGAGGGGTTCGAGGTGTTCGTGCAGCTCGTGATCGCCGCGATCACGACCGACCCGTGACGGACCGAGTCGACCGGGGGGTCGTCGGGGTCGACGGCGCGGCCCGTGTCGATCGAGGGCTCGCCACCCCCCGTCTGCGCGCCGCCCTCCAGGACGAAGTCCGAGACCTGCACCTGCGGCGGGTCTGGTTCGAGCCGGTCGCGGAACGCCTCGACGAACGAGCCCCACACGCCCGGCAGCGCCACGCGGTCCTGCGGGCGCTTGGGCCCCGCCACCGACGGCTCGATCGAGGCGAGATCGAGATCGATCACCTCGCTGAACACGGGCTCGGGATCGCCGTCCCTGCGGAACAGCCCCTGCTCCTTCGTGTACCGCTCGACGAGGTCGACGCGGTCCTCGCGCCCGGTGAAGCGGAGGTACCGGACCGACTCCTCGTCGACGGGGAAGAACGAGGCGGTGGCCCCGTACTCCGGGCACATGTTGGAGAGCGTGGCGCGGTCGGCAAGGCCGAGCGAGGACAGGCCGTCCCCGAAGAACTCGACGAACATGCCGACGACCCCGTGCGCCCGCAGCATCTGCGTCAGCGTGAGGACGAGGTCCGTCGCGGTCGTTCCCGCGGGCAGGGCGCCGGTCACCCGAATACCGACCACCACCGGCGTGGGCAGGAACATCGGCTGCCCGAGCATCGCGGCCTCCGCCTCGATCCCACCGACGCCCCACCCGAGCACGCCGAGCCCGTTGATCATGGTCGTGTGTGAGTCCGTGCCGACGAGGGTGTCGGGCATCGCGACGCCGTCCTTCACGGTCACCACACGCCCCAGGTGCTCCAGGTTGACCTGGTGGCAGATGCCGGCTCCCGGGGGGACGACGCGGAGCCCGTCGAATGCCTGCTGCGCCCAGCGCAGGAGCGCATACCGCTCGCCATTGCGCCGGTACTCCCACTCGATGTTGGCCTCGTAGGCGGCCGGCGAGCGGAACAGGTCGACCTGGACCGAGTGGTCGATCACCAGGTCGACGTCGACGAGGGGGTTCACGCGAGCGGGGTCGCCTCCCGTCCGGGCCATGGCCGAGCGCATCGCGGCCAGGTCGACGACGGCCGGCACGCCGGTGAAGTCCTGCATGAGGACCCGGCTCGGCATGAACGCCACCCTGGCGCCGTCCGCCGGCCGGGGCCAGGCGGCCAGCGCTCGCACGTCGTCGTCGGAGACGTCCCGCGATCCGGCCCGCCGAAGCAGGTCCTCGAGCAGGATGCGGAGCGTGTGGGGAAGGCGGTCCACGTCCCCGATCCCCTGCTCCCCGAGCCACCGCAGGCGGAACAGCTCGACGGTCCCGCCGGCCGTCTCCAGACGCCCCCGCGCCCCACCGAGGTCGCTGCTCATGACGGTTCCATCGTCCCAGACCCGGTCGCCCGGACCTCGCGCCGGTGGCTGAGGATGGACTCCCGGTGCGCCAGCCGGGTCTCTCGACGCATCTTCGCCTCGGTCTGCCGGCGGCGCTGGATCTCGGTCTCGGCGACGAGCCGGGGCACGGGCCGGGGCCGGCCCTCCCGGCCGAGCGCCACGAACACGAGGTACGCGCTCGCGGTGTGCAGGCGCTCCCCCGAGACGACGTCTTCCACCTCGACGCGGACCCCCACCTCGATCGAGGTCGTGCCCACGTCGTTCACCGACGCCCGCACGGTCACCAGATCGCCGACGTGCACGGGGTGCAGGAACGACATCTCGTCGATCGTGACCGTCACGCACATGCCGCCGGCGTGCTTGATGGCGGCGAGCCCGGCGGCCGTATCGACCAGCTTCATCACCTCGCCGCCGTGCACGATCCCCGCGATGTTCGCGTGGGTGATCTCCATGAGCTGGACCAGCGTGGTCTCGGAGTCGGCGACGCGCTTGGCCTCGGCCATGCGTCGAACCGTAGCAGGCGGGACCGGTACCATCGGAGCGTGCGGAGCGTGAGCCGGCGGGTGGCGCTCGCGGTCGCGCTCATGGCGGCGCTCTCCGCGTGCGGGGACTCGGGCACGGCTGCCACGACCACGCCGAGCCCGAAGGGAGAGCGTCCCTCGACCGCTCCTTCGTCCTCGACCTCTCCTTCGGAGGAAGCGGACCCGACGCCCTCGGTCGTCGCGTCGGCGCAGCCGCCGCCCGGACGGTCCCGCTGCACGCTGGTCCTGGGGATGTCCGTCACCGCGAACTGGTTCCTGGATGGAGCGTTCGAATCCCGACCCGGCATCCTCGACGCCCGATGGGAGCTGATCTGGGAGAGCGGCTACGACGTGGGGCTGTTCGCCGATCCGAACGGCCTGCCGTACACGGACGCGCCGCTGTCGCCGTGCGCCGACCCCCCCGACCGGGTGCTGTTCCAGATCGCGGCCTTCGATTGGCAGGACCCGGTCTCCGTCGAGGCGGAGCTGCGCTCCTCGATCGACAACATCCGTGCGACGTGGCCGACCCTCCGCACGATCGAGCTCATCCCGATCGTCGGTGGCCCGGGCGGGCGGCCGTGCGACGACCCGCGCGCGCCCGACAAGGGGATCCTGGCCTCGTACATGAACCCGCCCGTGGTCGATGCCATCGCGGCCGTGACGACGGGGGACGTCGTCGCCGGCCCCGACCTCCTCGTCGCCGACTGCTCCCAGTTCCGGGACGGAACCGGGCACCTCACGATCGACGGATCGAGCTACGTCGCGTCCGTGCTGGCGGACCACTACGGCTCGTGAGGCGGTCGGGGGCGCTCCTCACGCTCGTGCTGACCCTGGGCCTGCTCGCGGCCTGCGATCGTTCCGGCGGTGACGCAGCCTCGCCGACCCCCGCGTCCTCCCCAAGTCCGAGCCCCTCGGTACCGAACCCTACGACGGGTCCGCCGCCCACGCCCACCCCCACGCCGAACCCGACGGTGAGCCCGACCCCCTCCCCGGTGCTGCACCTGCCCCCGGACGCCCCCACGACCTACGACGGCACGCTGACCGACGACCTCGCGCCGCTCGCACCGCCCGGCGCGACCCTGACGTCGACGGCGAGCTTCTCAACCCCCGAGGATCCGGTCGATCTGGTGGCGTTCGCCTGGCGGCGCGGAGATCCGTTCGCCGGCGAGCTCGGCTTCTCCGTGTGGCAGCGCTTCGAGGACTCCCCGGCCTGGCGGGCGGTGTCGGCGTTCACCGACGGACCCGCCAAGGGCGTCCTCGGGATCACGTTCGGGGCGGCGGACCTGACCGGGGACGGAATCTCGGACTTCCTCACCCGGGAGGACCGCGGCGGCAGCGGCGCCTGCGCCACGTGGAGGGTGCTCAGCCCGGCCCAGGGCACCGCGACCCAGGTCTTCCGCCACGGCGGGTGCGACACGTCGATCGAGCTCGGCGAAGGCGCGTCGCTCACGGTCCGAGAGGCCGTGTTCGAGCCCGGCGACTCCCACTGCTGCCCGAGCGCGTTCCGGACGACGACGCTGGAGTGGGATGGTTCCGCGTTCGTCGAGACGGACGTCGTCGAGTCACCGGCCCCGAGCCCCTAATGGGACCCGACGGCGTGCGTTGGGGCATGCTGTCCCTGAGCCGCCGGCGGGTGAGCACTGCTGAGCCCAGAGCCCTCAAGCTCTACGTCTAGATCGTGCCCCCACCGGTTGGCGAGGGGGTCTGACGGCTGGTGGGATGGCGTGCCTCGAGCACTGATCCATTAGGTCGCCGCGTACCTCCTCCGGGCTCAGCGGCCCCGGAAAGGAGGAGTCGTGATCTTCGTCGGCATCGATTGGGCCGAGGCGCGCCACGACGTCTGCGTGCTCGATGATCAAGGGCACGTCGTGGCCAAGGGGCGAGTGCCTGACGGCGTGGAGGGCCTCGGCCTCCTGCACGCCATGGTGGCCGATCACGCGGAGGACCCGACCGAGGTGGTGGTCGGTATCGAGCTCGACCGTGGACTGCTGGTGGGATCTCTCGTCGAGAGTGGCTACCACGTCTACGCGGTCAATCCCTTCTCGGTCTCGAGGTACCGCGATCGCCACGCGACCTCCGGCGCCAAGTCCGACCCGGGCGATGCGAAGGTCCTCGCCGATCTCGTACGCACCGATCGGCAGAACCACCGGGAGGTGGCCGGCGACACCGAGCTCGCCGAGGCAATCAAGGTGCTCGCCCGGGCGCATCAGTCGTTCGTCTGGTCGCGCCAGCGGCAGGTGAACCAGCTCCGGAGCATGCTTCGAGAGTTCTACCCGGGTGCGCTGCAGGCGCTGAGCGGTGATCTTTCTTCCCACGAGGCGTGCAGCATCTTGGGAATGGCCCCCACGCCTGAGTTGGGACGACGTCTCACGCGCTCGAGGATCCGGCGCTCCCTCGCTGGCTCTGGTCGCTCACGCAACCTCGATCGGAAGGCGGAGCAGATCTATGAGGCCCTGCATGCTCCTCAGCTGGAGGCCCCGTCTGTGCTGGCCGAGGCCTACGGGGAGGTCGTCGGCTCGCTCGTGCTCGTGATCGATCGCCTCACGCACCAGATCGGACAGCTGGAGCGCCAGCTCGCCCAGCGTTTTGAAGGTCACCCGGACGCCGAGATCCTGCGCAGTCTTCCCGGACTCGGCCTGATCCTCGGCGCCCGGGTGCTGGCGGAGTTCGGGGACGACCCGACCCGCTACGAAGATGCTAGGGCGAGGAGGTGCTATGCGGGAAGCGCCCCGGTCACCAGGGCTTCGGGAAAGCGGCTCGTCGTGCTGGCCCGGGTGGCTCGCAACCGCCGCCTCGCCGACGCCTGTTACCTCTGGGCCTTCTCCGCGCTCAGTGCCTCGCCGGGCGCTCGTCGCTACTACGACGCCCGACGGGCTCGAGGAGCCACCCACCACCAGGCGCTGCGCGCGCTCTCGAACCGCCTCGTCGGCGTCCTTCACGGGTGCCTCCGACACCGGAGTCACTACTGCGAGGAGATCGCTTGGCCAGGCTCGCTCGATGCCGCGGTTTGACGTCTTCGGGCCGTGGGATGTCTAGACGAGCACGGCCGTGCTCCGGCGCCGCCCCGTCTTCTGCACCAGGATCGAGGCGGGGAACTGGTCCTTCACCCGCTCGGCGTGCGTGATCACGAAGAGCTGGTGGAAGCGCGACGCGAGCCTGCCGAGCGCGAGGACCATGAGGTCCTTGCGCTCCTCGTCGAGCGAGGCGAGGACCTCATCGAGCACCATCATGCCGACGTCGGCGCCCGAGACACGGGAAAGGTGCGTCGAGATCGCCACCCGCAGGGCGAGGTTGGCGAGGTCGGTCTCGGAGCCCGAGAACCGCCCGATCGGGAAGTACGTGTCGCCGTCGGCGATCTGGATCGACAGGGTCTCCTCGTCGACCCGGAGGTCGTCGTACTCGTGGTTGGTGAGCTCGCGGAACAGCGACTCGGCCTCTCGGGAGAGCTCGGGGCCGACGCGCCCCACGAGGTGGTCGCGGAACCCGTCCAGGAGCATCGCCACGCGCTCGACGTAGCGAGCCTCCGACCGCAGCTCCTCGACCTTCGCCTGGATCTCCCTCGCGCGCTCCAGACCCGCGGCGAGCTCGGCCGCTCGCTTCTCGGCGTCCTTGCGCGCGTCGCTCGCGGTCCGTTCGGCCGCGCGAGCGGCCTCCAGGATGGCGGAAGCCTCCTCGCAGGCCGAGCGGAGCCGCTCGTGCTCGCCCTGGTCGAAGGCCAACCCCTCGGCCTCCTCGGCGAGCGCGGCCAGCTCGTCCTCGAGCGCGCCCAGGCCGTCCTCCGCCGCCGCCAGGTCGCCCGTCGCGGTCTCGAGATGCTTGCGCTCGACCCCGAGCTCGGCGACCCGCGCGGCGAGCTCCCTGGCCCGGCCCGCCCGCGCTCGGACCTCGTCCACGTCGGGGATCTCCTGCCCGAACGGCTCGCCGAGCAGCACGACCTCGGCCCGCATCGTGGCGACCCCCTCGGTCAGCCGCGACCTCGCAGCGCCGGCCTCCCGGGCGGCCCGGCCCGCCACCGCGGCGACACGGTGCGCCCGCTCCGCCCGGTCGAGATCGGCGGCCGCGCGCTTCGACGTCCCGTCCGCGGCCTTCGCCGCCTTCGCCGCGTCGGCCGCCGCCGCCCGGCAGTGCCTCACGTAGTCGGCGAAGTCCGAGCCGAGGGGACGGCCGCACGTGGGGCACGGCTGCTCCGGATCCGCCTCCGCCGTGTGCGCCAGCCGCTCCTCGGCCTCCCCGAGCGCGGCTTGGCGCTGCCCCAGCTCCGCCTGCGCTTCGGCGGCGGACGTCCGTGCCGCGGCGAGGGCGGCGTCGGCCTCCTCGAGCCCCGCCTCGGCGGCCTCGACGTCGGGCTCCGGCTGCCCGGCGAGCTCGAGCTCCGCAGCCGCCAGCCGCTCGGAGGCCTCGGCCAGCCGGGTCGCCGCACGCAACCGCTCCTCCACGTCGCCGAGCTCTCGCAGCTCCTCGTCCAGCGCCGGAAGGTCCTCCAGGTCGGCGGCCAGCACGTCGACCCGCTGGACCAGCGCGTCTCGCCGCTCGACGAGCGCGTCGCGCTGCTCGACCTTGCCGGCCAGGCGAACCGTGAGCTTCTCGACGCGCTCGCGAACGGCGTCAAGGTCGGCGAACGCCCGATCCGCAGCCCGGGCGGCCGCGGTGGCCGTGCGCAGCTCTGCCGCGGCGGCGGTCGATAGCTTCTTCGCCTCGCCCGCCGCTTCTTTCGCGTCCTTCAGCTCCGCCTCGAGCGCCGCGAGGTCGCCCACCGCCTCCGCCAGCTGGACCGCGCCGGCCTTCGCGGTCCGGGACTCCCGGCGGGCGGCGGCCCTCGCGTCGTCGACGGGCTTGATGCCGAGCAGCCGAAGCGCCATCTCCTTGCGCTTGCCCGGCGTCACCTCCGAGAACGCGTCGAGCTGCTTCTGCTCCGCATAGACGGAGGCCTTGAAGATCGGCAGCTCCATGTGCAGGAGGCGACGGACCTCGGCGTCGACGTCGGTGGTGCCCGAGGCGAGCAGGAGGTCGCCGCCCGAGAGCTCGGCCTCGGGCGTGTGGCCGCGGCCCTTGAGCGAGCGCCGAACCTCGTAGTGCTGCCCGGCGTGCTCAAACACGAGGCGGATCTCGCAGTCGGTGAGGACGCCGTGGGTGCGGATGGCCTGCTTCTCCGTCCGCGCGGCCTTCACCCCGTACAGGGCTAAGGCGATGGCCTCCAGGAGGGAGCTCTTCCCGCTTCCGTTCTCGCCGAACACGCCGATCACCCGCGCCGGGAGCTCGAGGTCGACCTCCTCGAACACACGGTAGTTGCGCAGCGACAGCTCCAGGACCCTCACACGGCCTCCCCGCGCGCGTCGTCGAGGAACCGGGCGCCGAGCGAGACCACCCGTTCGCGCTCGAGCCCGGCGAGGTCTTGGATCTCGACGTATGCCGCCCACTCGCTCTCGAGCGATCCCACCGTCGGGCCGCCCTGGACCGCGAGCGCCTCGGCCCCGAAGTCGGGCTCCACCTGGACCCACAGGGCGCCGGGCACGGCCTCCTGGAACTGGTCGTTCACCACCTGCCGGTACGACGCGGGGTCCACCTCGTTCAGGAAGACGCGGACGACGGCGCCCTCGGGCGTGCCGCGCGTCGCCCGATCGACGGCGTCGACGAGCTCGCCGGCGGACAGCCCCGCGGCCGGGACGGAGGCCGTCACCAGGGGGCGCTCGCCCGGGTTCGGCACGTGCTCCACCTTCCCGGTGTCCGTGTCGACCACGACGATCCCCTTGGGGGTCTCGGGCGAATCGGCGAAGGAGAAGGTGTCGGTCGATCCCGCGTACCAGGTCCGCCGCGAGGCCCTCTGGAGCGCGTGGTAGTGGCCGAGGACCAGGAGGTCGAACCGGCGGTCGAACGCCGACTCCTCCACCTCGATCTCGTTGATGTCCGGGTACGCCCCGGCCGGGATCGACGTCAGCGCGACGTGGGCGATGAGCAGGTTAGTGGCATCCGCCGACGCCCGCCCGGCCGCCAGGTCGAGCTGGGTCCGGAAATCGCCGCCGCCGAGCGTCTGGGGCACCGCGTGGACGGCGACGCCGGCGAGCTCGGCCAGGACGGACTCCATGCGCCACGCGAACGTGACGCCCGGGAACACCCGCTCCAGCGCGTCGTACGGAGAGCCCGTCCCGCGGACGCGGGGCGTGTCGTGGTTCCCGCTGATGGCGACGCCGCGCAGGCCGGCGTCGGCCAGCCGTTGCAGACCGGCCAGGACGTGCGCGAACGTGCGGTACGTGGGACGCGCGTGATCGAACACGTCGCCGAGCCACAGGAACCCGTCGGGCTCGAGGCGGATCGTCTCGTCGACGGCCCAGGCGAACGAGTGGAGGAAGTCCTCCTCGCGGACGTTGCGGCCCCGATCGTCCCGCAGGTGCGCGAGGTGCGAGCGCCCGAGGTGCGCGTCGCCGAGCGCGACGAGCCTCGTCATCTACTCGGCGAACCCCTTCGCCGCGCCCTCGGGCCGGGGCGGGAGGTGCGAAGGACCGGCCACCGACTTCAGGTAGTCCTCGTACAGGTACACCTGCGCGGGCAGGGCGAAGGGCGCCTCGAGGTTGGTCACGATGGCCTCGCCCGGCATGAGCGTCTGGATCTCGGGCCCGAGATCGGAGATGTCCTGCTTCGAGCTGCCCCGCAGGATGTTCCGGTCCTTCTCGTCAGCCAGGCCGAGGATGAAGAACGTGTTGAACTGGGACAGCAGCTCGTCGTCGATCAGCTTGGGCTGCTGCGAGACCGCGCACAGCCCGACCTTGAACTTGCGGCCCTCGCGCGCCACGCGCGGGAACACGTTCTCGTCCGATCGCGTCGCACGCGACAGCACGCGCTGAGCCTCCTCGAGCGCGACGAGCGTGGGCGGCAGCGCCGCGAAGCGCTCCCGGTCGTCCAGGTAGACGTTGCCGTACGCGTCGAGGACACGCCGGGTGATCACGGAGGCCACGAGGATCTCCTCCATCGACGACAGCCCGCTCGTGTCGACGAGCACGGAGTACCCGTCCATCAGCTCGTCGACGATCCGCTCGGACAGGGAGGGCTGCGACGGGTCGCGGGAGATGCACGGCATGTCGAGGATCCGCTGCGCGCGGCGCTGGATCACCTGGAGCGTGCTCGTCGCGACGTTCAGGCTCTCGGCCAGGGCGGCCACGTCCTGCTCCTCGCCGACCCGGACGATCCACTCCTCCCGGAAGAACCGGATCAGCCGGTAGATCGCGTCCTCTTGCGCGTGGCTCCACTCGTACGCGGTCTGGAGGTCGCCCAGCGTGAGCTCGGAGAGCGAGAGCCGGAGCGCCGTGGCGCCGGCCCCGGCCGCGCGGGTGGCGTAGACGCGGAGGCGGTCCGCGGCCCACGGGTGGTCGCGCAGCCCCCGGCGGATGCCGCTGCCGCCCTCGAGATACTCGCCGTGCGGGTCGAACAGCAGGCACGCGTACCTGCCCTGCGACGCGAGGATCTGCCCGGCCATCACCTTCATCAGGTTGGACTTGCCCATCCCGGTGGTGGCGAAGACGCCGACGTGCGACGTGAGCGTCTCGCCGCGGATCCCCACCTCGAGGTCGATCGTGTCCTCGCCCGAGCGCAGCAGCCCGACCCGCACGTCGCCCATCCGCTCGCGCAGGAAGTCGAAGTCGGCCGCGCTGGGGGCCGTGACACGGGCGAACTGGGCGGGCAGCGACTTGGGCTTGCGGAACGTGCCCGCGGCGTCGATGTAGCCGAGCGGCTGGCACGTCGCCACCTTGTACAGGCGCTGCTCGGGGTCGTGCAGGGTGTACTCGGTCCCCGCGACGTCGCCGGTCATGTACGCGCCGGCCGTGCGCTCGGACCACGACGGGTCCGAGGAGTCCGACCCGTAGGTCACCTGGATCACGCGGAACAGGAACCGCCGGGCGCGCTCGGGATCCTCCGCCGCGAGCAGCTCGCCGAGGAACAGATCCGTGCCGTAGAACGAGCGGAACGTCGACTCGAGGACGTTCTTGCCGAAGATGCGCCCCTTGTATTCCGTCATCGGTTCAGCACCTCGTGGAAGTCCTGGAACAGCAGCTCGACGTCGTCCTGTCCCATCCCCCGGCGGGCCAGGGCGTCCCGGAACGAGCGGCGGACGTCGACGACGTCGTAGCCGGTGACCCGGGCCGCCTGGTGCGCTCGGGCGAGCGGGTACGGATAGCCGACGAACGCCGGGTCGTCGGCGAGCGCGGCAAGCCGGCCCAGCACCGCGGCGGGCGGCTCCGGCCCCCGCGCCACGTCGACGCGGAACGCGTGCGGCGCGGTGGGCGCGAGATGGGCCACGAAGATATCGCCGATGTAGAGCCTGCCGAAGATCGGGTCCGTCGAGATCCGGGCCGCCCACCGCGTCGGCCCGACCTCGCGGTCGCCCCGCCGCTTCAGCAGCGTGACGAGGGGCGCGTTCCTGCCCCAGTACAGGGTGGACGCCTTCACGACGCCGGCCAGCGAGACGCCGCGGGCCACGGCCGCGGCGTGCACCCGCTGCACCACCACCTGGGGGACGAGGGGGCCACCGTGGAGCGAGCCGTCCACGAGCACCAGGTCGCCCGGCGAGGCCTCGGCCACGGTCGCCCCGACCGCCGCCCACTCGGACCACTCTCGGAGCGCGTCGACGGGCCGCGGCAGCTCGGGCAGGCGCTCGGGCTCGGCCCCGCAGAGCTCGGTCAGCGCGGAGCGAGCCAGACGCGCCATCTCCTCCGGCGAGACCGCCCGCACGACGAGCTGCGGCCGGTCCACGCCCACGGTGGCGCCGCCGGAGAACCGGACCCGGGCCGCCCGGTACGCGGCGACCTGGAATGAGCGCCCGTCGGCCACCACGCACGACCCGCCGTCGACCGCCCACACGGTCCCTGGGTCGGCCGGCTCGACCGGATCCAGCTCGTAACCGTCGGGGTGGCCGGGAACCACGAGCGCCTCGTCGAGCCCGAGCTGGCCCTCGAGCACGTGGATCTCGGAGGCGGGACGCTCGAGGAGCTCCACGACGAACGTAGCGGCCTCGTCCAACCGACCGGGCTCGACGAGGTCGAGGCTGAGCACTCGCGCCTCCACCCGCCGAAGCGTACCGGACGCCCCGGACGGACCCCGCAGGCCACGGGAACTCGGCCGGCACGCTGCTCGGACGGGCGGCGGGCTCCGAGTACCGGCCGCGTGTCGACGTCTTACTCCGTGACCTGCGCGCACTTGGCGACAAGGTCCTGGTACGCAGCGACAACATCGGCGCGGATCGCCTGGGAATCCACGTCGGCATCACGTGGGGGGTCGCCGAGGACAGCGAAGGATACGAGGAAGGCCGCATCGTGGACGGCGTCAACGACCTCCCGACCGTCCGGCGGGAATGCCAACTCGAGAACCTCCTCGATGGCCGACAGGTCCTGGTGAGCCCAGGCCTGCTCGAAAGCGTCGCAATGCCGCTTCGTGTAGGAAGGGGGGGTGCTCTCGCACCCGGAGAGCAGCAGAAGCGCAAGGCCCGCCGCCACGACCATGATGCCGGTGCCCGGCCATCGCCTACCCATGTGCAAACGGTATCTGGGAGTCGGCCCGACGGGCTAGGAACGGGGTGTCCTCAGCCGATCTTCAGAGCCGGAACTAGTCATTCCGGGCCATTTCCCCCATCGGGGGGACTACACCCCGGGGTCCGGGGAGCCGATAGGAGGCTTGACCGCCCGGAGACGACGCCCCAAGGGAGTCTCGAGAGGGGACCCGAGATGATGGCATCCTTGGCACGACGAGAGCGCCGGCCGCTCTGGGGCATCCTCACCTTCCTTTGCCTCGCCGCCGTGGGCTTCTCACTGTGGGCGGCGATGAACGGCCGCGACGAGGCCATGCGGCAGGCCTCTCGCGACGCCGAGCTGGCCGCCCAGACCGAGCTCGCCCCCCTGCTCCAAGCCCGGGACCTGAGCACGCCGATGACGAGCACCCGGGCGCGCGAGCTCGCGTCGGGGATCGAGTCGTCGATCGTGGCGGTGAGCCCGATCCAGGACGTCCGGATCTTCTCCTCGGCCGGTCGCATCCTGTACGCGTCCGAGACGAAGTACATCGGGACGCGCCCCTCCTACCTGCGGGACCTGGTGCTCGGGGTCGCCGACGGGACGTCGACGAGCGCGGTTCGCGAGGGATTCCTGCAGACCTACGTGCCCGTATGGATGAACCCGAACGGCGACGTCGCCGTCGCGGAGCTCTCGCAGCCGGTCGGCCCCATCTCGGCGGAGGGAACGGCCGACTGGATCAGGCTCGCCGCGATCGCCGGTCTGCTGATGCTCGCGGGCCTGGCCATGGTGGTCGTCACCTCGCGGGCACCGGCGGCGCGTCCGGCGCCGGTCCAGGTCTACACCTCGACCGTCATGCGTCACGTTCCCCGCGACCATCAGCCGATCTCCGCAGACGCCCCTCTGTACGAGCACGCCGGCTTCCGCGACCTCGAAGAGGCACGGCGGGAGGCGGAGCGGCGGGCCTACGCGATCGAGGAGAACTTCCGAGCCGTGCAGACGCGGCTGAAGGACTCCCTGGCGCAGGTGAAGGAGCTCGAGGAGAAGCTGGCGATGAACGAGACGCAGGCCACGACCAACGACGGGGAACTCCAGGCCCTGCGCGACCAGCTCCGCGAGACGTCGGAGCGCCTGCACAAGGCCGACCTCGACAACAACGCCCTGCGCGAGCGGATGGCCCTGCGGCAGCAGGAGCTCGACGAGGCGCGGCGCCTCCTCGCCGAGGTCCGGCGCCGGGTCGATGCGGACGAGCTGCGGTCCCGCCTCGCGGCCGCCGACGAGCTCGCAGCCACGTTGGAGCGCCGGATCGATCAACTCGGCGGCCAGCTCGAGCACGCGAACGCAGCGGTACACACGAACGGATCCTCGACGGCTCTCCGCGACCTCGATGACGACGACCTGGAGATCGAGGAGGAGGACAACCTCTTCGAGCACCCCATGATCATCCGGAACGCGCCGGGCCACTCGACGACGCCCCAGAAGGTGAGGTGACGTGGCCATGGCGGAGTCGGTGGACACGATGCAGGCACAGCAGCAGACCGAGAGCGACGACCTCGCGCGCACGATCGCGGTGGCCGGACTGCAGGTCTCCCAGGCCGCCGACGAGCTGAAGCAGGCCGCCGCGCACCTGATGGACGCCGAGGAACACGCTCGCGACGCCGAGGCTCGCCGTCGCACGGCCGAGGAGCAGATGGCGCAGGGGGCCTCGAAGAACGCCGAGCTCCTCGACCTGCTGAGCCTGGCCCGGCAGGCTCAGAGCGAGGCGGAGGAGCGCGCCCGGAGCGCCGAGCAGCCCCTGCAGGAGGCGCGAGGACGGCCCTGGCCGAGGCCGAAGAGCGCGCCCGCGCGGCCGGGCAACCGGTCGAGGAGGCTCGCACCGCCCAGGTCGAGGCCGAGGAGCGCGCCCGCCGGGCGGAGCAGCGGGTGAAGATCTCGATCGAGCGGACCGAGCTCATGGAGGAGCAGCTCAAGGCGCTCGAGTCCCGCGCGCAGGAGGCGGAGTCACGGCCACAGGTCACCGTCATCGTGGACGACGAGCGCAACGCCCTCCAGGAGGCCGTCGCGGCCGACGTGCGGCGCCCCCTCACGTCGATCCTGGGTCTCACCCTCGCGCTCAAGCACGCCGACCCGCAGTCGACCGAGGGCGGGGACATGATCCGTCAGCTCGCCACGAACGCCCGCAAGCTCGACCGCCTCGTCGGCGAGATGCTGGCGCTCGACAAGATCGTGAGCGGCGCGTTCGAGCCGAACCTGCGTCGGACCGATCTCGAGGCGCTCGTTCGCCGCGTGGTCGAGGAGTCGCCGGATCTCGCGAACCGCGACATCAAGATCGAGTCCGAGCACGTGGCGATCCAGGTCGACCCGGCGCTCACGGAGCAGATGGTCGAGACGCTGCTCTCGAACGCCGGACGTAGGACCACACCGGGCAACCCGGTGTGGGTGAAGATCTCCTCGGACCAGGAGGGTGCCGTCATCGCCGTCGACGACACCGGTCCCGAGGTCCCGCCGGGGCTGCGAGGCGCGATGGTCGCAGCGCTGACGGACGACGGTCCCGCCGCACGGCAGAGAAGGCCGCGAGGCGCGACGGGGCTGACCCTGCTGGCGAGGCTGGCCGAGATCCACGGCGGCAGGGCCTGGGTCGAGGAGCGGCCCGGCGGCGGCGCATCGTTCCGCGTGTTCCTACCTGCAGCACGGGAGCCGAACACGGAGCCGCGAGTGGATTCCGCGGACGACCGCGCCGCCGCACGGGTGCTCGATTCGAGTGACGACCGAGCCGTGGCCCTGGCCAGGGCGCTCGTCAACCGGGACCAGGGAGACACGAACGCGCCGCTGGACCGCGCCGTGGTCTCGACGAACGGTCACGGTTCGCCGGACGTCGACGTCTCGGGCGAGGTCGTCCTGTAGGTCCCCGACTCCCCGGCCCGGGCCGAGCGTCTGCACCGCCCGACCCGAGGCCGCCGGCGCCGGCTGCCCGGCGGCTCAGCCGAACGCCTTCAGCAGCTCCCGGGCGATGACGATGCGCTGGATCTGGTTCGTTCCCTCGTAGATCTGGGTGACCTTCGCGTCGCGCATGAGGCGCTCGACCGGGTACTCGCGGATGTAGCCGTAGCCACCGAGCACCTGCACCGCGTCGGTCGTGATGCGCATCGCGGCGTCGGAGGCGAAGCACTTGGCGACGCTGGAGAAGTACGTCATCCGCTTGTCTCCCGCGTCGCAGAGAGCGAGGGCCTTGTATACGAGCATCCGCGCCGCCTCGAGCTGCATCGCCATGTCCGCGAGCATGAACGACACGCCCTGGAACTCGCCGATCGGCCGGCCGAACTGATGCCGCTCGGTAGCGTACCGGGCCGCGAAGTCGAACGCGCCCTGGGCGATGCCGAGCGCCTGCGCGCCGATCAGCGGACGCGAGTAGTCGAGCGTCTGGAGAGCGATCTTGAAGCCCTCGCCCTCGGTGCCGATCAGGCGGTCGGCCGGGATGCGAGCGTCGGTGAGGATCACCTCGCGCGTCGGCGAGCCGCGGATCCCCATCTTGTCCTCCTTGCGGCCGAACGAGACGCCCGGATCGTCCTTCATCACGATGAACGCGCTGATCCCCTTCGAGCCCTCGGACCGATCCCGCGTCGCGAACACGACGTACGCGTGGCTCACGCCGGCGCCGGTGATGAACCGCTTGGTCCCGCTCAACACGAACCCGTCGCCCTCGGCCGCATACCGCGTCGCCAGGGACGCGGCGTCGGAGCCGGCGCCGGGCTCGGTGAGCGCGTACGACATGAGGATCTCGCCGCGGACGATGCCACCGATGATCGTCGTGCGCTGCTCCTCGGTGCCGGCCAGGAGCAGGGGGATCACGCCGAGCTTGCTCACGGCCGGCGCGAGGGCGAGCCCGGCCGCTACGCGAGACAGCTCCTCCACCAGAACCCCGAAGGCGAGGGAGCCACCCCCCGAGCCTCCATACGCCTCGTCGTAGCCGACGCCGGTCAGCTCGTTCTCCACCAGGACCCGATAGAGGTCGTCCGGCCACTCGTCGGACCGGTCGATCTCGTCGGCACGCGGCGCGATCTTCTCCTCCGCGATCTGCCGGACGAGCTGACGGAACTCCTCCAGCTCCTCGGGAAGCTCGAACCGCTCCAGGTCGCTCATGGCTCGGTCACGCGACCCGCCGGATGACCAGGGCGTCCCCCTGGCCGCCGCCGCCGCAGATCGTCGCCGCGCCGAGGTCGACGCTCCGCCGGCGCATCTCGTGGGCGAGCGTCAAGACGATCCGGGCCCCGCTCATCCCGATCGGGTGGCCGAGCGAGACGGCGCCGCCGTTCACGTTCGTCAGCTCCTCGTCGAAGCCGAGCACTCGGGTCACGTTCAGCGAGACCGCGGCGAAGGCCTCGTTCACCTCGAGCAGGCCGAGGTCGTGCACGTCGAGCTGCGCCCTCTTCAGCGCGTGCTGCAGCGCGATCGCCGGGACGGTGTGGAGATAGGTGAAGCGCTCGGCCGACATCCCGTGCGCGACGATCTCGGCGAGCGGCGTCAGCCCGAGCTGCTCGGCGCGCTCCCGGCTGGTCACCACGACCGCCGCCGCGCCGTCGCTGAGCTGGGAGGCGTTGCCCGCGGTGATCGTGCCGTCCTCGTTGAACGAGGGCTTCAGCCTCGCCAGGACCTCGGGCGTCGTCTCCGGCCGGATGCCCTCGTCGCGATCGACGACCACCGGGTCGCCCCGACGCTGGGGGATCTCGATCGGGACGGTCTCCTCCGCGAGCCGTCCGGACTCCCACCCAGCGTGCGCGCGGACGTGCGACCGCGCCGCCCACGCGTCCTGCTCCTCGCGGGTGATGCCGAGCTCCGCGTTCACCTCGTCCGACGACGCGCCCATGGGCTGCCGGCGGAAGCTCGACCACAGCCCGTCGTGGACCATCGAGTCGATCATCTGCGTGTGCCCGAGGCGCGAGCCGTCCCGGGCCGCCGGCACGAGGTACGGAGCCTGGGTCATCGACTCCATCCCGCCGGCGACCACCACGTCCACGTCCCCGGCCCGGATCATCTGGTCCGCGAGCGCGATCGCCGTGATCCCCGACAGGCACACCTTGTCGACGTTCAGCGCCGGGACCTCTTTGGGGATCCCCGCGGCGACCGCCGCCTGCCTGGCCGTGACCTGCCCGGTGCCGGCCCGGAGCACCTGCCCCATGACCACGTAGTCCACCCCCGCGCCCTCGACGCCGGAGCGGGCGAGGGCTTTCCGGATCGCGGCCGCACCGAGCTCGACCGCGGACAGGCCGGCCAGCGCGCCCCGGAACCGACCGATCGGCGTCCGCGCGCCGGCGACGATGACGGATGCGGTCATGGCTCGTGCCTTTCGTCGTGGGCGGTATCGTCCAGTCTACGCCGGGGCTTCTCGCAGGATCCCCGGGGGAGGGAGCCCGCGTGCAACCACGTTTCGGCGTCACGATCATCCCGTCTGCGTCCGGTCGATCGGATCCCATCGAGGAGGCCCGTCGGGCCGAGGAGCTCGGCTTCGACCTCGTCGCGGTGTGGGATCACCCCCACGGCGAGCACCCCTCGTTCGAGGCATGGACGTTCATGACCTGGATCGCCGCCCGCACGACCAGGATCTCGATCGCCTCCGACGTGCTCAGCCTGCCGTACCGCCTGCCGGCCCTCATCGCGAAGATGGCCGAGAGCCTGGACCGCCTCTCGGACGGCCGGCTGATCCTGGGGCTGGGCGCCGGCTCCTCGGAGCAGGAGTCCGCCGCGCTCGGGGCTCCCGTCCGTCCGCCCGCCGAGAGGATCGAGGCGCTCGAGGAAGCCATCCGGATCATCCGCGGGGCATGGTCCGAACCCGTCTTCACCTACGACGGCGCCTACTACCGGAACGAGGAGGCCCGGATCGAGCCGAAGCCGGCCCGAACGATCCCGATCTGGGTGGGCGCGTACGGCCCGCGGGCCCTCGACCTGACCGGCCGCCTGGCCGACGGCTGGATCCCGTCAATGCCCTACCTGCCCCCGTCCGAGGTGCGGCCGTCGATGGATCGGGTTCGCGCCGCGGCCGAGCGAGCCGGGAGGAACCCCGACGTCCTCGACTTCGCCTACAACGTCCCGGTGCGGGTAGGGGGCGGGCCCCCGCGTGATCCGGCCCGCCAGATCGCCGGGGCGCCAGGCGAGGTCGCCGACGGCCTGGCGGGACTGCTCCGCTTCGGCTTCACGGTGCTGAATCTCTCGATCGCCGGCGATCGCGCCGAGCAGATGCGCCGCCTGGCCGAGGACGTGCTTCCGGTGGTACGCGGGCTCACGACCGAAGTCGGCGACGCGCCGACGGGCGTCGATCCCGGCGTCGAAGACCCACTTGCGCCAGGTTGAGCCACAACCTTGCGCAAGGTGAATCCGTTCGCAAGGATATCCGTGTGATCGTCCGAGCTAAGAACCGTACGGCGCCCGGAGATCTCCCATCGTCGGGAAATGCCGGAGGTTCGTCGTTGCGAGCTCGAGGCCGAGCAGCTCCGCCGTCGCGGCGATGACGAGATCCGCGACACCGGTCCCCGTGTGGCTCCGACGAAGGCCGCGCCCAAGCTCTCCGGCGAGGCGCGCGACCGACTCGTCCACGGCGATCCAGTCTCGAGCCGGCTGGAAGAGCCGTGTTCCGCGGGGTTCAGAATTGGATCGGCGGAGCACCTCCACGCGCGTCCCCCCCGAGGAGGTCGGGCGTCGGTCAAGCCGGTGAGGAAGTCCACCGCTCCCGCGATCGCCGCGCAGGACATCGACAGGACCGTCGTGTCGAGGAGGCGATCACGAGCGGCGGCGGCGCTCGAGCTCGCGAGCTCGTGCCGCATCGGCCCGACGCATCTCCTCGACGCCTCGGCGGCCCTCGGGCGACCGAGCCGCCGTACCTGCGGCCGTGAACTGCGGCCCGGAACGCTTCGAACCGCGCTCGCTCGTCGGCGGCTGACCTGCCCGGCACCCATCACCGGCCTCGCGGATCAGATGCGATGTCGTCGTGCTCGGCGGCGGCGCGCCGTGCAAGACTGCCTGGGACTCGTCGAGGCTGGGTGCGTCCCACGATGTAGGAGCAATCATGCCCGCCAGCGGCTCACGGCCTCATCGCCCCGTGGGACAACTTGCGGAAGAAGACACGGTCGTAGCCGTCCTGCTGCTCGCGGCCGGTCTCCTCGAAGCCGAGCCCCGTGTAGAATTGATGGTCTTCCACCATCGCCACGTTCGTGAACAGCCGGAGCTCCCCAAGCCCGAGCTCGGCCGCCCGGACCTCGGCGAAGCGCATCAACCGGGTCCCGAAACCTCGTCCCTGCGACGCCGGGAGGACGGCGACGTCGCGGACGAGGAGATGATCCTCGCGGGGTACGAGGACGATCACGGCGTTCCCGTCGTCCGAGACATAGGCCTCCGCGCGGGCGATCGCCTCGCCGAAGTCCTCGAGCATCGCGGCCGGCTCCCTGCCGATCAGCTCCACGTACGGCGCGAAGGCCGCCCGCACCACGCGTCGGACCCGGCCCGACGTCGGTGGGGACCGCCGTCCGGATGCCGTCCCACCGCCGCCACCTGCGGAACACCTCGAGACCGTCCGGGCAGAACGGCTCTCGCGCGGCCATGGCCTCGACCTCGGCGGGGTCGGCGAACGCTCCCCACACGACCTCCTCGGGCTGCCACCGGATCGGCCCATCCCACCGGACGTCGTACACGGCGCCCCACACCCGGCCGCCCGCTCCCTCGTACCGGTGGAGGAACCGGAAGACCGGCTTCGCCAGAGACGCCGAGCTCCTCCTCGAGCTCGCGGGCGGCGCATGTGTCGTAGGACTCGCCGGCCGCGTTCACGCCACCGGCGCACACGTCGAGATAGCCCGGATAGACGTCCTTCGTCTCGGTCCGTCGATGGACGTACAGCTCGTCCCGCAGCATCCAGCACGAAGACGTATGTGCAGCGGTGCCACAGCCGGCGCCGCCGCACGACGCGCCTCGGCACCACGTCGACGACGACGTTGGACGCATCAACCACGTCGACGAGCTCGTCCCCCGGATCCGGGTGCTCCGCCATGCGCCTATCCTGCCGCGATGATCCGACGAACGGCACCTCGAGCGGTCGTGTTCGACATGGACGGCACCTTGCTGGACTCGCACGGCCGGGTCGTCGACGCCGTCGCCGCGACCCTGCGGTCCCTCGGCGAGGACCGACACTCGCGCGAGGAGATCGCCGCGACGCTGTTCACCGGGCCGGCCGGCTCGATCCTCACCCATCTGCTGGGGCGAGCGGCCACCGAGGAGGACGTCGCGCGAGTACCACGCTCACCTGGCGGAGCTCGCGCCCGCCGCGCCCGTCTACCCGGGGATCTCGGCCGCGCTCGGAGCGCTCGCGACGCCGACGGCGGTCTTCACCGGCGCGAGCAGTCGCTCGGCCGCCATCTTGCTGTCCGCCTCCGGGCTCGCCCGCCACTTCCGGGTCGTGGTGGGCGGGGACCAGGTGGACCACGTGAAACCGGCCCCGGACGGGCTGCTCGAGGCGAGTCGGCTCCTCGGCGTGCCCGCGGAGGCGGTCGCATACGTCGGAGACTCCCCCCACGACGTGGCGTGCGCTCGGGCGGCCGGATCGCTCGCCGTCGCGGCGGGGTGGGGCGAGCTGTTCGACCCGTCAGTCGAAGCCGACGTCGTGCTGTCGGACCCGCTCGAGGTCCTCGGGCTCGTCGGGTAGCCGGATCACGTCACGGGAGGACAGCGCAACCTCGATGATCTGCGCGATCTCCTCGCCGACGAGCTCGTCGCGGGCGATGAGGGAGTCGCGGAGCGCCACGACGACATCGCGATTCTCCTCGAGCAGGGCCGAGACGCGAACGCGCTGCGCCATGAGCAGCTCCTCGACCCGTTCCTTGCCCCCGGGGTCGGCCAGGACCCTGCCGACGAGGTTCTTCGATCCGATGGGGCCTTCGGCGATCGCGTCGTAGGAGATCAGGGAGCCGGCCATCCCGAACGAGCCGACCATCTGCGCCGCGAGCGTCGTCGCGTGCTGCAGGTCCGACGCCGGCCCCGTCCCGCTCTCGCCGAAGAAGACCTCCTCGGCGGACAGGCCACCGAGGGCGATCGCGATCCCGGCCTCGAGCTCCGTGCGGGTCCGCGTGAACCGCTCCTCCTCGTCGCCGTGCGCGAGCAGTCCGAGCGACTGGCGCCGCTTGATGATGGACAGGACCTCGAGCCGGCGGCCCTTGCCGAGGAAGTATGCGACGGCTGCGTGCCCCGCCTCGTGCGTCGCGACCGCCACCCGATCGGCCTCCGTGTACACGACCGGCTGCTTGAACCCGAGCTCCTCGGTCAGCTTGGCCTCGTAGACGTCGTCGACGCTCATCTGCTTGCGGCCGTTCCGCAGCGCGACGAGCAGCGCCTCGTCGAAGAGGTGCTCGATCATGACCGGCGTGTAGCCGAACGTGTCGTGGGCCAGGCGCTCGCGCGCCTCGTCGTCGTCGAGCAGCTCGTGGTGCGACTTCCGATCGAGGAAGAAGTCGACGAGCTCGCGCCGCCCGTTCTTGGTCGGGACGTCGAAGTAGAGCCTCCGATCGAAGCGCCCCGGGCGAAGGAGCGCCGTGTCCAGGTTGTCGGCCCGGTTGGTCGCCGCCACCAGCAGGATGTTGTTGTAGGCGGGTTTCCCGGCGGGGATGCGATGCTCCGGCGACAGGTAGCCGTTGACCGTCTCGATCAGCCGCGCCCGGACGCGGGCACGCCTCGGGGGCTGGTCGAAGGACTGCATCTGGATCAGCAGCTCGTTGACCATGCCCGTCCCGGCGGGGCCGACGAAGTTCGACGCCACGCGACCGAGACCCGTGGGGTCCGGGCTGGCGCTCGCGCCGCCACGATCTCCCTCCGATCGCGTCGATCTCCTCGATGAACCCGATCGCGCCGCCCTCCTTGCGGGCGAGCTTGCGCAGGGTCTTGAAGAACTGACGGATCCGGGAACCGGTCATTCCGAACCACATCGACTGGAACGCCGGGGCCGAGATGAACAGGAACGGGACGCCCGCCTGCTTGGCCATGGCTTTGGCCAGGTAGGTCTTCCCGGTCCCCGGCGGACCTTCGAACAGGATGCCGCGACGAGGGTTGCCGCCGAGCTCGTCGCGGAACGTCGCATAGCCCAGGAAGACATCGAGCGTGCGCGCGACCTCGTCGACCTGGGTGTCGAGGCCGCGGACCTCGTCCAGCCCGACCTCGATCTCCTCGGGACGCACGACCATGTGCGGCGAGCGCCCGCTGAACATGCGGCATCAGCATGACGACGCCCATGAGGAGGATCAGGACCATGAACGGGAGCCAGATCACCCACTCGGACCCCAGGGCCGGGAGCGCGAACGGGTTGTGCGTCAGGTACCGGTACCAGAGGTAGCCGTCGAAGAGCCCGAGCGTGATGACGAGCCGCCACAGCCGGCGTCGGCGGGTGCGCTCACGGACCCGGGAGACGTCGGCCCGACCCTTCTTGAAGACCTCCGACCCCTGCAGGAGGGCGGCGGTGGACCGGTTCGTCTTGTTCACGGCGACTCCAACGGCTGTACGTCGGTTGCGGGCAACCCTACGTGAGCCGGCCGATGGACGCATCCGGCGTTCGCACTACGCCTTCCGCCGGGGCCTCGAGCCTGTCGACGCCGCAGTCGAGCGGCTATCGTGCGGGCTCGTGGCCAGGAAGAAGCTGCCTCCGGTCGCCCGGGAGGACGCGAAGGTCGTCGGCGCGCTCCTGCGGAGCCTTCGCCGTGCGGCGGGCTACCGCGCGGTGCAGGATGCCGCCTCGGCGACCGGGTTCCCGGCGGCGCGCCAGACGATCTACGCGTACGAGCGCGGCGGCCTGACGCCCTCGCTCCAGCAGTTCCTCGACCTCGTCGAGTTCTACACGCTCCACGCGCTGCCGACGGACGGCGCGAAGCCGGAGGAGGATCTCCGTGCTCAGGCCGTCGCCGCCGTGGCCAGGGCGCTGGCCCTGCCCGCCTACCACGTGAAGCGGGCGCAGGATCTGATGGACCGCCTCCAGCCGGCGCTGGGTGCGAGCCGGCGGCGGGCGGCCCGGTGATGCTCACGCGGATCGACCACGTCGGGATCGCGGTCGAAGACCTCGAGGCCGCCGTCGAGAGCTACCGGCAGGCGTTCGGGATCGAGCCCGTCCATCGGGAGCGGGTCGACGCTCAGGGCGTCGAGGAGGTGCTGTTCGACGTGGGGGGGTCGTACGTCCAGCTCCTCGGGGCGCTGGCGCCGGACACGCCCGTCGGACGGTTCCTGGAACGCAACGGGCCGGGCATGCACCACGTCGGCTACCGCGTCGAGGACCTGGCCGGCGCGCTCGAGCAGTTGCGAGCGCGAGGACTCCGCCTGATCGACCAGCATCCCCGTCCCGGGTCTCGGGGGACCTCGATCGCGTTCGTCCATCCGAGCGCGACCGGCGGCGTCCTCGTCGAGCTGGTGCAGGAGGGCGCGTCCGGAGCGTAGCCGTGCGACGCCCCTCAGGGGAGGCCGGTGAGGCCCCGCCGCGGCGCGTTGACGAGGACGGCGACGTTGCCCTCGGGGAGCTGCCCGTCGGCCATCAGCTGATGGACCCGTCCCGTCTCCTCGTATTCGTACGCGTGCCCCAGAGTGGTGCGGACGGTCCCCGCCCGCACGAGGTCGTTGAACGCGGCGGCCTGCTCGTCGTTGAACAGGTGCGAGCCCTGGTAGCGCTTCTGCAGGTACCACAGGTACCGGACGTCGATCACCGTGTCGTAGCCGGTCGTCCCCGCGCAGATCACGATCATCCCGCCCCGGTCGCACACGAAGTTCGAGGTGGGGATGGTGTCCTCACCGGGATGCTCGAACACGATCCGGGGGTTGGTCCGCTCCCCCAGGACGTCCCAGATCGCCTTGCCGAACGCCTTGGCCCCCTCGAACCAGTCCTTCCACCCCGGGTCGTTCCACCTCGGAGGCACGCCCCAGTGCGTGAACCGGGTTCGATCGACGTAGCCGACGGCGCCCAGGTCCATGCAGTACTCGCCCCTGCTCGAGCTGGACACCACGGCGACCGCCCGGCCGCCGGCGATCGTCACGAGCTGGATCGCGAGCGAGCCGAGCCCTCCCGACCCACCCCACACCAGGACCACGTCGCCCGGTTGCACCGTGTGGGGCGGCCAGCCGTGGAGCATCCGGTACGCGGTCGAGCCGGTCAGCGTGGGAGCGGCGGCCTCCTCCCACGTGAGGTGCTCGGCCTTCGGCAGGCACTGGTGGGCCTGGACCTTGCAGAACTGCGAGAACGACCCCCAGCACGTGTCGTACCCCCACACCCGGAAGCTCGGCGCGAGGCCGGGGTCGTTCCCGGCGACCGCCCACGGGTCGTCGAGGTCCCACTGCCCGGCGTGGACCACGACGTGATCGCCGACCTGCACGTTCGTCACCGCGTCTCCGACGGCGGTCACGACGCCGGCCGCGTCCGAGCCCACGACGTGGAACTCGGTAGGCTCGCCCCACCGAGCCTGGGTCTTGGTCACGTCGACGGGGACGCCGCGGGCCGCCCACACGTTGTTGAAGTTCACCCCGGCGGCCATGACGAGCACGAGGGCTTCGTGCGGGCCGAGCTCCGGGACGTCGATCACCTCGTCGCGGATCGACCCCGCCGGCTCGCCGAAGCGATCGGGCCGGACGAGCTGGGCGTGCATGCGTGCCGGGACCTCGCCCACCGGTGGCAGCTCACCGATCTCGTACACGTCGTTCGGCATCGGGACCTCTCGAGGGTCGGACGGGTCGGCGCGGAGCCTAGCCCCGCGCTCGCCGGGGCGACAAGAGACCACTCCAGGGGGATGCGCGAACGGAGGCGACCACCGTATGCTCGGTTTCTCCGACCCGGGAGCCCGATCCCGAGATGGTGCAACCGACCGACGAACATCCCGGTGCCACGGGGTCGAGGGTCGAGCGCCCGTCTCCCTCGCTGCGCGCCCAGCTGTTCGACCGGTTCGCCGATGGGGTCGTGGTCAGCGACCAGCAGGGGCGCTGCGTGGAGGCCAACCTGACGGCCGCCGACCTGCTCGGATACACCCGCGACGAGCTCATCGGCCTCCCACTGTCCCTGGTCGTCGCCTCCGAGCCCCCGGATGCTGAGTGGGCCCGGTCGAGCCCCGAGGGCGCCTGGCGGGGGGAGGTCCAGCTGCGTCGCGCCGACGGAACCACCTTCTCCGCCGAGGCCCGGGAGACCACGATCGAGTCCCAGGACGGACGGTGGGGCGTGCTGATCCTGCGCGAGAGCGGCGACGCCGTGGTCCGGGCTCTGCGGGCGACGGAGGCCCAGCTCGCCGCGATCGTCGAGTCCTCCAACGACGCGATCTTCAGTGGGTCGATCGACGGCACGATCCTTACGTGGAACGAGGGCGCCGAGCGCCTCTTCGGGTACCGACCGGAGGAGATCGTCGGCCGGCACCTCTCGGTCCTCGCGCCGTCCGAGCGGCGCGGAGAGCCCGAGGGCAAGCTTCGGGCGCTCCAGCGCGGCCGCCGGCTCCGGGAGTTCGAGACGATCCGCCTCCGCAAGGATGGCGTCCCGGCGGAGGTCTCCCTCTCGGTGTCACCGATCCGCGACACGAGCGGGACGGTCACGGGATTCGCCGAGATCGCCCGCGACGTCTCGGAGCGGCGCGTGGCCGAGCGGCGCGCGCAGGTGCTCTACCGGCTCATCGAGGCGCTCGGGCGAGCGCGATCGGACGAGCGGATCTTCGAGGCTGCGCTCGACGCACTGCAGCGCGCCCTGCACACCGACCGGGCCTCGATCCTGCTGTTCGACGAGGACGGCGTCATGCGGTTCCGGGCGTGGCGTGGGCTCGGCGAGGCCTATCGCCAGGCCGTCGAGGGACATAACCCGTGGGCCGGCGTCGAGGACGGATTCCCGCCGGTTCACGTGCCGGACGCGGAGGCCGACCCCTCGATCGACGCATTCCGCGACTCGGTGCTCGCCGAGGGGATCCGAGCCCTCTCATTCGTCGCCCTGCAGCACCAGGGCCGGCTCCTCGGCAAGGTGATGCTCTACTTCGACGCGCCGCGATCGCTGTCCTCCTCCGAGTCGCAGCTGGCCGTCGCGATCGCCGACCACGTTGCGTTCGCGCTCACGCGGGCGCGCGCGGAGGAGGCGCTGGAACGAGCCCAGGCCCAGCTCGACCTCATCACGATCGGTAGCGCGGACGGGCTCACGATCCAGGCCGCCGACGGGCGGGTCGTGTACGCCAACCTCGCGGCGGCGCGGCTGTCCGGGTTCGACTCGGTCCCCGAGTTCCTGCAGGGGGTCGAGGCGATGGGCGATCGGTGGGAGCTCTTCGACGAGCACGGGATGCCCTTCGAGCCCTCGCAGCTCCCGGGGCGACGCGCCCTCCTCGGCGAGCCGGGCCCGGAGGCCATCATCAAGATCCGCGATCGCAAGACCGGCGTGGAGCGATGGAGGAGGGTCCGGGCCACGGCGGCCGCCGGCGAGCACGGGACCGTTCCCTTCGCCATCAACCTGTTCCACGACATCACCGAGGAACGCCGGGCGAGGGAACAGCTCCGATTCCAGGCGGCCCTGCTCCACGCGCAGGCGGAGGCCTCGGTCGAGGGCATCCTCGTCGTGGCCACCGACGGGCGCATGGTCTCGTGGAACCAGCGATTCGCCGAGATGTGGGCCATCCCGGACGACGTGCTCGCCTCTCGATCGGATCGGCTCGCGATCGACTCGGTGCTGTCCAAGGTCGCGGATCCGGAGGGTTTCCGTAGGCGGATCGACGACCTCTATGCCGATCCGGTCATCGAGGCGTCCGACGAGATCGAGTTGCTCGACGGACGCTCGTTCGAGCGCCACACGAAGCCGTTGATCGACGAGGCCGGCGCGGGATGGGGACGGATCTGGTTCTTCCGCGACGCGACCGAGGAGCGGCGTCGCGAGGGCTTCCAGCGGCTCCTCGCCGACGCGGGGAGGGCGCTCGCGCTCTCGCTCGAGGGCGAGACGCGGTTCGGGGCGCTCCTGGACGCCGTGATCCGGTGGAACGCCGACGTCGCCGCCCTGTACGTCGACGAGGGCGACGCGGTCCGGCTCGTCGACCTCCGCGCGAACGATCCGAGCGCGATCGAGGGCCCGGTCCGGGAGGCGTTCCGGCTCCAGGATCGGCCCAGCCGTTCCGCCCGGGAGGCCGTCCTGATCCATCGGTCGGTCCTGGTCAACGACGTGGACGACGTCGTCGAGCCTCCCGCCGGGGGACGGGCGCTCTTCGAGCTTGCGAGGCTGGCACGCCTCGGGAGCGCCGCGATCGTGCCGATCCGCGCCGGCGAGGAGGTGCTGGGCGTCCTCGCCGCCGCTCTGGAGCGGGGCGGGCAACGGTACGACCAGAGCGACCTGGCTGCCCTCGAGGCCCTGGCCGAGCGCGTCGCGCTCGCCTTCCAGAGCTCGAAGCTGTACGGCGAGCGCGACTTCATCGCGCGGACGCTCCAACGGGGCCTCCTCCCGGCGGAGATCCCGGAGGTCCCGGGGCTGGAGATTGCGGCGCGGTACCGGGCCGCGGGGGGCGGCGCCGACGTCGGGGGGGACTTCTACGACGTGTTCGAGCTGAACGAGGCCTCGGTCGCCATCGCCGTGGGAGACGTGTGCGGCAAGGGCCCGACGGCGGCCGTCCTCACGGGTGTGGCGCGCCACACGATCCGGACGGCCGCGTCGCTGATGGATCGCCCGGCCCGGATCCTCGAGCTCGTCCACGAGGCGATCCAGCGCGAGGGGCGGGAGGAGGAGTTCTGCACCGTGGCGCTCGGCCGCTTGGATCGGACCGGCGCGGGGCTCCGGGTCCATCTGAGTCTCGGCGGGCATCCCCGGCCATTGCTCGTGCACGGCGACGGATCCGTCGAGCAGCTCGGCGAGCCGGGATCGCTGCTCGGCCTGCTGCCGGACGTTCGCCTGTCCGAGACCGTGCACGATCTCCAGCCCGGCGACACGGTGGTCCTCTTCACCGACGGCGTGATCGAGCAGCGCACGGGTCAGGAGTTCGGCTCGCCGGAGCTCGCGAACCTCCTCCGAAGCGCCTCCGCGCTGTCGCCCGCGGAGATCGCGGACCGGATCGAGCAGGCGGTGACCCGGTTCAACCCGGACCCCCGCGACGACGTCGCGGTGCTCGTCGTGCGGGTGACCGCCTGACTCAGCCCACCGCCGCGGGGACCGCCTGGCTGGAGGGGCAGGACGCGGCGCGCGGGCACCAGGTGCAGTACGGCCCCGGATGCAGGGGAAGGGGTCTGCCGTTCTGCGAGGCGGACGCGGCGCGGACGGCGTCGACCACGCGATCGGCCGCCCGGGTGAGCACGCGTTCGTCGACGTCCTCCGCCTGCCACTCGCCGGAGTCCAGGTACAGCGTCGCCACCCGGTACGGGGGAACGCCGAAGCGCAGGGCGAGCAGCAGCGCATAGAACCGCATGTCCTCCGCGTGCTCCGGCCACGCTCGCCCCGTCTTGAGGTCGATCGCCAGCCGCGTGGCTCGGTTGGGCTCGGCGGCCGAGCCGGACCCGAGCACGAGGTCGAGCTGGCCCGACAGCATCAGCGAGCCGCCGAGCAGCTCGACCCGCACGTGCCATTCGGTGGAGGGGGCGAGCTCGCGGCGCATGCGCCGGAGCGGCGGCAGCGTCGAGCGGAACAGCTCGAGCGTCTTGGCCGCATCCATGAGGGTCTCGTCGCGCCGAATCGGATCCAGCCCGTCCCAGAAGCCGCAGAACGCGCCGTCCTCGCGCAGGCGCTCGGCCGCGGCCTCGACGATGCCGTGGGGATCGCGATCCTCGCGCCCGGCCACCTCGAGCTCGACCGCCTTGTGCGCGAGCCGTCCGGCAGCGAACCGGGCGGAGAACGAGAACGGACCGCGCTCGCCGGCGCGCACGGCATCGAACAGCCCGGGACACCGGCCGAGGTCGCTCAGGTTGGACTTGCCGAGCCACAAAGGCTCCTCGAGCTCGAACACCCGCGCCGTCTCCTCGATCCGGTCCCGGATCCGTGGGACGACGTCCCCGGGGAACACCGGGCGCTCCGCGGTCCCGATCAGCCCGTCGAGCGTCCGGCGCTGCGCCGGCGTGAGCTCGAGCGCGACCGTTCCGATCGCCGTCATCGCCCCACCGCTCGTGTGTGCACCGCGCCGGGATGGTATGAGGTACCACTGACATGGCCGAGACGCCGGACGAGATCCTCCGCGCGCTGGCCGATCCCGAGCGCCTGGCGATCGCCGGGATGCTGGCGAGCGTCGAGGCGACGTCGTCGGAGCTCGCCGAGCGGCTCGGGCTCCCGGTGGCCCGGGTCCGCCGTCACCTCAACCGACTGACCTCGACCGGGGTGGCCAGGCTCGGGGACGATCGCCGAACCTATCGCCTGGACCCCGAAACCCTCCGGTGGGCCGCGGAGCAGGTGGGGCCCCCTCGAGAGGCCGGCCTCGCGCTGGGCGCTGCGAACGAGGACGAGGAGGCCGTGCTGCGGACGTTCTTCCGGGACGGCCGGCTGACCGAGATCCCGGCGAAGGAGTCCAAGCGCCGGATCGTGCTCGAGCGGATCGCGCTGGAGTTCGAGCCCGGCCTGCGCTACGACGAGCGCACCGTCAACGCGATCGTGGGGCGATTCTTCAACGACTACGCCGCGATCCGCCGCTACCTCGTCGATGAGGGCCTGCTCTCGCGGGAACGGGGCGAGTACTGGCGCACGGGCGGTCGCGTGGAGGACTAACGACCCGCTGCGCCCGGGCGCAACGCCACTCACGCGGAACGGCTTGCGCTGCTAGGCTTCGCAGCCGTGCGTGCCCCGAACCGCGCGATGGCGACGCTCGTCGTCCTCGCGCTGCTGTCCGCTCCCACCTCGGCCCTCGCGCAGACCGGGTCCGGCCCGTGCGATCTGCACCAGGGCGAGGACGAGTCGGTGCGCTCGTTCTCCAAGCGCCTGATCCGGTGTGCGGCCGACCGTTGGGAGGTCCCGGGCGGCTGGGAGAAGGCCGTGTGCATCGCGGACGCCGAGAGCGGGCTCGACCCCGAGGCGACCTCCGAGCATCGCCGGTACCTCGGGCTGTTCCAGCACAGCGCCGACGCATGGCCGGAGCGCTACCGGATCTGGACGCGCCAGGCGTGGGGACTCGACGAGAGCGCCCTATCCGGCCGGACGAACGCCGTCGTGACGATGCGGATGGTCAACACGAACGGCTGGGGCCCGTGGCAGGGCGCCGGGGACTGCTGAGCCTCGGCGCTACACTCCGGGGTCTATGGCGACGACCGAGGAACGTCCGCCCGCGCCAATCCAGACCGTCGAGGAGCGGATCGAGCAGCTCCGCAAGCGCCGGGCCGCGCTCCTGGACACCGCCCGCAAGGACGCCGTTCGCAAGCAGCACGAGAAGGGCAAGCTCACCGCCCGGGAGCGCATCGACCTGCTGCTCGATCGCGACTCGTTCCAGGAGACGGACCCGTTCGCCGTCCATCGCGTGCACGATTTCGGGATGGACCGCAACCGCCCGCCGGGGGACGGCGTCGTCACCGGCTACGGCACGATCGACGGGCGCCGGATCTTCGTCGCCAGCCAGGACTTCACGGTGTTCGGGGGATCGCTCGGCGAGGTGCACGCCGAGAAGATCTGCAAGGTGATGGATCTCGCGATGTCGACCGGGGCGCCGTTCATCGCGATCAACGACTCGGGCGGGGCGCGCATCCAGGAGGGCGCGGCCAGCCTCGCCGGCTACGCCTACGTGTTCGAGCGCAACGTCCGCGCGTCGGGCGTGATCCCGCAGATCAGCGTCATCATGGGGCCCTGCGCGGGCGGCGCCGTGTACTCCCCCGCCATCACCGACTTCACGTTCATGGTCCGCGAAACCTCGCACATGTTCATCACGGGGCCGGACGTCATCAAGGCCGTGACCGGCGAGGAGGTCACGTTCGAGGAGCTGGGGGGCGCGATGACGCACGCCACCCGGTCCGGGGTGGCGTCGTTCGTCGCGCAGGACGAGGAGGAGTGCCTGGCGATGGTGCGTCACCTCCTGTCCTACCTGCCGCCGAACAACATCGAGGACCCGCCCTCCTACGCGGCGGTGGACGACCCCGAGCGGCTCGACGAGGGACTGACGCACCTGGTCCCAGACTCGGCGAGGGAGCCGTACGACATGCACGAGGTCGTGCGGCGGATCGTCGACGACGGCGACTTCTTCGAGGTCTTCCCGTACTGGGCCATGAACGTCGTCATCGGCTTCGCGCGGCTCGACGGGCGCAGCGTGGGCGTCGTCGCCAACCAGCCGAAGGTCAACGCGGGCACGCTCGACATCGACTCCAGCGAGAAGGCGTCGCGCTTCGTCCGGTTCTGCGACGCGTTCAACATCCCCATCGTGACCTTCGTCGACGTGCCGGGATTCCTGCCGGGGACGCAACAGGAGTACGGCGGGATCATCCGCCACGGCGCCAAGCTCCTGTTCGCGTTCGCCGAGGCCACGGTGCCCCGGCTCACGGTGATCACACGCAAGGCCTACGGCGGGGCGTACCTCGTCATGAACTCCAAGCACCTGCGGGCCGACGTCTCCTTCGCATGGCCGACGGCCGAGATCGCGGTGATGGGCCCGGAGGGAGCCGTCAACATCGTCTTCCGCAAGCAGATCGAGAAGGCCGACGATCCGTCCGGCGCCCGCGCCGACCTGATCCGTCAGTATCAGGAGAAGTTCGCCACGCCCTACATCGCCGCCGAGCGCGGCTACGTCGACGACGTGATCGAGCCCGCCGAGACCCGACCGCGGTTGATCAAGGCGCTGCGGATGCTCGCCACCAAGCGCGAGGCGGTGCCGGCCCGCAAGCACGGGAACATCCCGCTGTGACGGACGACCATCGCTTCGAGCTCCCCGGCGACCTCGCGCCCGAACAGGAACGGGCGGTCATCCGGGCCCTCGAGCGCTACTTCGCGCGCGAGAGCCCGCATCCGAACCCGTGGGTCCTGATCGGCCGCGTGGACGCGACCGGCCTCGGGGCGCTGCAGGCCAGGCGCTACACCGAGGCCCCGTGGGCCGTCGGACGCTTCGCCTCGTTCGCCCGCCCCGGCGTTCCGCCCGTCCGCGGCCGAGGCGACGCCGGGTAGCGGCTCCTCGCCGCGTTGGTGAGTTTCCCGAACGCCCCGATCGGGGAAACGCCCGTCTTCCATGTCTGTGGTCCCGTACATAGCCTGCGAGACACCCATCGTCCGATAGCAAGTCGGGAGGACAGGGGATGGGTCTCGTTCGCATCGGGCACGGCCGCCGGATCACCCTCGCCGCCTTGACCGTGGGCACCTTCGTGCTCATCGGCCTCCTCCCCGCGCACCTGGACGCCGAAGCGTCCGAGCGCCCCGCCCCGACCCCTGCCGCGATCGTGCCGTTGCCGGAGCTCGGTAACGACCTGCTCGCGCTGACCAACGCGGATCGAGCGACCGGCGGTCACGAAGCGCTCGCTCTGGCCGAGCGGCTGTCGCGATACGCCCTTCGGCACAGCCGGCGGATGGCCGAGCTCGGCTCGATCTTCCACTCGGGCGAGCGGCAGCTCCGCGACGCGCTCGAGGGAACCGGCTGGGAGACGGCCGGCGAGAACGTCGGCGTCGGAGCGAGCGTTCCGAGCATCGAGCGCGCCTTCATGGCCAGCCCGCCCCATCGGGCCAACGTCCTCGGGCCCGCGTACGATCACGCGGCCGTGGGGGTCGTGCGGGCCGACGGGGTCCTCTGGGTCACGGTCGTCTTCTACGGCGACTGAGCCCGCCGCGTGTCGGGCGGCGCCTCGATGCGCCACCATAGGCTCGACATGGGTGCCACCAGGCTGACCGGCGCCGCGCCCGACCGGGGGTCGGCGCTTCGCGCCCTCCGCGATGAGGACTGTTCCGCGCCGCGTTCGTGGGCCAACGGTCCGCGAGACACGTACGGGTGGCACGGACACGACTACCACAAGGTGCTGTTCTGCCTCGACGGTTCGATCACGTTCCACCTGCGAGAGGGCGACGTCGCGCTCGAGGCCGGAGACCGGCTCGACCTCGAACCCGGCACCGAGCACGCCGCGACGGTCGGACCCGAAGGCTGCTCCTGTCTGGAGGCGTCGCGATGAGGGTGGCCATCCAGGTGGACCAGCTCTTCTTCCAGGCCCCGGGCGGGATCGGGACCTACATCCGTAACCTCGTGCCGGCGATGGCCGCCCGGGACCCCGCACTGCGGATCTCGCTCTTCCACGCGCGGTTCGCCTCGCCCGAGGCGCCGGAGCGCTGGATGCGGGAGCACTGGGTGGAGGAGCTCCCCGCGACGATCCGGTCTCTCTACCCTCGATGGGACCTCCTCGCTCGGCCGGCGCTGCCGGCGACCCTGCGCGCGACCGAGATCCTCCACGCCACGAACCACGCTGCCGTCCCCCCCGCCGGCGACGGCCAGCGGCTCGTCGTCACCGTGCACGACCTCGCGTTCGAGCACTTCCCCGGGATGTTCCCTCGGGCGTGGCGAGCGCTCTACCGAGCCGGCCTGCGCGCCGCGGTGAAGCGCGCCGACGCCATCGTCACGCCGTCGCGCAGCACGGCGGAGGACGTGCTGTCCCGCACGAACGTCGACCCGGCCAAGCTCCACGTCGTGCCGCTCGCGTCGTCGGCGCCCGAGGGGACGCTCGACGCCGACGAGGTGCTCGCCCGGTTGAAGGTTCGGACTCCGTACATCCTGTTCGTGGGGACGCTCGAGCCGCGGAAGAACCTCGTGCGCCTGGTCCGGGCGTACCGACGCGTGGCGGCCGACGGGTTCCCCCACGCGCTGGTGCTGGCCGGCCCGCTGGGGTGGCACCACGAGTCGCTGATGCGCGAGCTGACCCTGCGGGGCCCCGGCGAGATCGTCATGACGGGCCCGCTGTCGGGACGGGAGCGCGACGCCGTCTACCGCGCCGCCCAGGTCTTCGTCTACCCCTCGCTGTACGAGGGCTTCGGCCTCCCGGTCCTGGAGGCGATGGCCCGCGGCGTGCCCACCGTCGCCTCGACCACGTCGTCGCTGCCCGAGGTCGCCGGCGACGCCGCCGTCGGCGTGCATCCGCGCTCGGTCCGGGAGATCGCTCGGGGGATCGAGTCCGTCCTGTCCGACGTCGGCCTGGCCGAGCGGCTCGCCGCGCGGGGCCGCGCCCAGGCCGAGCGCTTCAGCTGGGACGAGACGGCGCGCCTGACGCTCGACGTCTACGAGCACGTGCTGGGCGGCAAGTGAAGGTCTCTCTCGTCACCACGGTGAAGGACGCGGCCCACGCGATCGAACCGTTCCTGGCGTCCCTGGCCGGACAGACCCGCGCGCCGGACGAGGCGATCGTCGTCGATGGTGGCTCCACGGACGGGACGCTCGAACGGCTGCGCACGGCCGGCGGCATCACGCTGATCGAGGAGCCCGGCGCGAACATCGCCCGCGGACGGAACCTGGCCATCGCCGCCGCCGCCCACGACGTCGTCGCCGTGACCGACGCGGACTGCGTCCTGGAGCCCGAGTGGCTCGAGCGCCTGCTCGCGCCGATCGGGGCCGGCGCCGACGTCGCGATGGGGTTCTCGCGTCCGATCGCCGACGGGTTCGTTCCGGCGTGCATGGCCGCCATCAACCTGCCCGACGCCGACGAGATCGACGAGTCGACGTTCATGCCGTCGTCCCGGTCGGTGGCGTTCCGGCGCAAGGCGATCGAGGAGGCCGGGGGCTACCCCGAATGGCTCGACATCGGCGAGGACATGTACGTCGACCACCGGTGGCGCGAGCTCGGCCTGGACATGCGGTTCGTGCCCGGTGCCGTCGTCCACTGGCGACTGCGCACGTCGCTGCGCGACACCTGGGCGCAGTACTTCCGGTACGCGCGCGGGGACGCGATCGCCGGGATGCATCCCGAGCGACACGCGCTCCGGTTCGGCGTGTACGGCGCCGCGCTGTACGCCGCCGGCTCGAAGGGGACGCTCCGCAAGCTGGGTGCGGCGGCGGGCGCCGCGGCGTACGCGGCACGACCGATCCGGCGGGCGATGGCGCGTTTCGAGGACGCGGGCGACCGCGCCCGCGCCGCGATGGCCGTTCCCGCGCTCATGATGCTCGTCGACGCGGCGAAGATGGCGGGCTACGTCGATGGTCTCCGATCCCGCCCGAGGGCCGGAAACCCGGGTCCACAGGGGTAGACTCGGCCTCTGCGGCGACGGGCCGCCGCGGACGACGGAGGGAGGCTCCATGCATCGACGCGTGCTCGGACTGCTCCTGCTCTCCTCGCTCCTGCTCGCCGCGTGCGGCGGCGGTGGCGACGACGGCGGATCGACGGACGCCGGTGGCGACGGCGGTGGCGGATCGACGGGCGCCGTCGCGGATAGCGGTGGCGGGGACGGCGCCGCGGGGGTGATCGACTCGGCCCAATGCGCCGAGGTGGCGGCGGCGATGGCGGCGGCCGCCAGCGCGGTCCCCGCGGCCTTCTCCGGGAGCACGGCCGATCTCGACCAGTCCATGGAGCAGCTCCGGGCGTTCGCCGAGGCGGCTCCCGACGAGATCAGCGACGACATGCAGGTCATCGTGGAGGGCTACGCCAAGATCGCCGAGGCCATGCAGTCGGCGGGCTTCGACCCGACGAGCGGGGAGCCGCCGCCGCCCGAGGTCATCGCCCAGCTCGCGCAGGTGAGCCAGGAGCTCGACTCGGCGGAGTTCCAGGCCGCGGTCGACAACGTGAATGCCTACTTCGAGAGCTGCGGCGCCGGCGGGTAGCCCTCAGGCGTCGTACTCGTAGAAGCCACGGCCGGTCTTGCGGCCGAGCTGGCCCGCGGTGACCATCCGCTTGAGGAGCGGCGGCGCGGCGAAGCGTGGCTCCTTGAACTCGTCGTACAGGACGTTCGCGATCTGCAGGCACGTGTCGAGCCCGATGAGGTCGGCCAGGCGGAGCGGCCCCAAGGGGTGGTTCAGGCCGAGGTGGATCGCCGTGTCGACGTCCTCGCGCGTCGCGAACCCGTCCTCCAGCATGCGGACGGCGTCGTTCAGGTAGGGGATGAGGAGGGTGTTCACGATGAACCCGGCCCGGTCCCGCGACAGCACCGTGGTCTTGCCGAGCGTCACGCAGTAGGCCCGGCCGAACTCCACGGTCTCGTCCGACGTCGTGATGGCCCTCACGATCTCGACGAGGCCCATCACCGGGACCGGGTTGAAGAAGTGCAGCCCGATCACGAGCTCCGGGCGCGTGGTCGCCGCGCCGAGGTCGGCGATCGGGATCGACGAGGTGTTCGATGACAGGATCACCTCGGATCGGGTGACCTCGTCGAGCCGGCGGAAGATCTCGAGCTTCGTGCCGGGATCCTCCGTGGCGGCCTCGATGACCAGGTCGACGTCGGCGAGCGCCTCGACGTCGGTCGTCCCGGTGATCCGGCCCAGGGCCTCGTCGCGATCGGGCGACGCCAGCCGATCCCGTTCGACCGCGCGCAGCGTCGAGACCTCGATGCGTGATCGCCCCGACTCGACCAGCTCGTCGCTCGACTCCAGGTAGATCACCTGCTGACCCGCTCGGGCGGCGACCTCCACGATGCCGGAGCCCATCAGCCCGCAGCCGACGACCCCGAGCGTGCGGACGTCCTCTCCCTTCACGGGGCCCCCTCGGGTCGAACCGGCGTCAGGGGGCAAGCGTACAATCACCGGAACCTTGGCCACGCCCGTGCCTGCGACGCCGCGCCTTCGAGGCCTCCCGGTGCTCGGTTTCGCCGTGGCCGGGGTCCTCCTCGGGCACACGCTCACGTATCTCCTGGCGATCCCGGACCCGCTCCACCGCGATCTCGTCCTGCGGACGACCGGACACGCGTACCTGCCCGCGGCGGGCGAGGCGGCGCTCGTGCTCCTGCTCGCCGGCGTCGCGGCGGTCGTCGTCCGGGCGTGGTCTCGTGGGCGGCGCGAGGGACGGGACTCGTTCGGGGGCCTGGCCGGGCTGCTGACGGCGGTCCAGGTCTCCGGGTTCCTGGGCCAAGAGGTCCTGGAGCGACTCGTCACGCGGTCGCCCCTCGGCGAGCTGGTGCACGATCACGTCCTTGCCATCGGTGTCCTGCTCCAGATCCCCCTGGCCCTGGCGGCCGCCGCGATGCTGCGTTGGCTGGCCCGCGCCTCCGCGGCCGTGGCGGAGACGACCGGCGGTCGCACCGCCACCCCCCGGCCGGCGCTGGTCCTGGCGGCCACCGCCCCGGCCGACGTCCCCCACGGCCGCGTCGCGGCCACGGCCCGGCGCGACCGGGCTCCTCCCTCCGCCTGACGCCTCCCCCAACCTGCGCGCGACGGACGTCGCGCTCGGAGACGCCTCAAGGAGGACGAGCATGATCGATCGCATCACCAGACTGATGGCTGCTGCCGCGCTCACGGTGGGGTTCGTGGGCCTGCTGGCCTCACCGGCGACTGCGCACGAGGAACGCGCGGTCGGCGACTTCGACCTCACCGTGGGGTTCGGCACGGAGCCGGCATACGTGGGCGAGCCGAACAGCGCCATCCTGCTGCTGTCGCGTGGCGGTCGGCCGGTCGTAGACCTGGGCGACACCCTGAGCGTCGACGTGTCGTTCGGCGACGCGGCCCCGTTCCCCTTGTCCGTCGAGCCCTTCTTCGAGGAGGGCGAGTTCGGAACGCCCGGCGACTATCGAGCCTGGTTCATCCCGACGAGCGCCGGACAGTACACGTTCCACTTCACGGGGACGATCGACGGCCAGGACGTCGACGAGACCTTCGTCTCCGGCCCCCAGACGTTCAACGACGTCGAGACCCCGACCGACGCCGAGTACCCCGATCAGCCGCCTTCGACGAGCGAGCTGGCCGACCGGATCGACCGCGAGGTGCCGAGGCTCAACGATGCGATCGGCGGAGTGAAGAGCTCGGCCCTGGCCGCGGCGCAGAGCGCCTCCGACGATGCATCGGGCGCGCGCACCGTCGGCGTGATCGGAGTGGCGGTGGGAGGGCTCGGCTTGATCGCCGCCGCGGCGGCCATCGGCATGTCGCGCAGGGCGAGGGCGTGAGCCTCGTGTGTTCGAAGGGCTGAGGATGCTCGCACACGCGGGAGGCGCGCCCGAGTTCGCCTCGTCGATGCTCGTCGCCGGCGGCGTGGTGGCCGGCTGGGTCGGCCTCAGCCGCCTGCGGGGTCGGGGCTTCCGGCGGCTGCCGCATGCGGCCGGCGTGACCCTTCTCGCGCTCGCGCCGGTGATCGTGGTGGCGTCCGTGGTGGTGCCCTCGCTCGTGTGGCCCATCCCGTCCGCGAGCGGACCGCGCCCGGCCTCGACCGCGTCGATCTCGTTCGTCGCGCCGAAGCCGGGGCAGAGCGTTACGGGCGACCTGCTCGATGTGCGGTTGGAGCTGGACGGCGGCAGGATCGTGGAGAGCTCCTCGACGACGGTCACCCCTGACACCGGGCACGTCCATGTCTTCCTCGATGGGCAGCTCCTGACGATGACCTACGGCCTCGAGCAGGAGGTGGGCGTGGCGGGGCTGACACCCGGCGTCCACCGGTTACGGGCCGAGTACGTCGCGGCCGACCACGCACCCTTCAACCCGGACGTGGTGGCGACGGTGACGTTCGTGAAGGCCGCGACGTGAGGCGGGCCGTCGTCGTCTCGGTCGTGGCGCTCGCCCTGGTGGGCGCCTGGACCGCCTCCGCGGTCCGCGCCGGTGCGCACGCCGCCCTGAAGCGGAGCGAGCCGGCCAACGGCCAGCTGCTCGACCGTTCGCCCGCGGAGATCCGGCTCTCCTTCACCGAACCGCCCGACCTCTCGCTCACGACGATCGGAGTCGTGGACCGCACCGGAACGGCGGTACGGACCGGGCCGGTGGAGGTCGCCGGCGGCGACGACCAGACGATCCGGGTTGCGCTGCAAGACCTACCGGACGGCGTCTACACCGTGTCGTGGCGGACCGTCTCGGCGACCGACGGGCACCTCACCTCGGGGTCCTTCTCGTTCGGGGTGGGCGTCTCCGCGGCCGACGTGACGCCGGTCCGGCAGGAGGATCGAGCGCGAGCGACCTCGCCCACCGCCGCCGGGGTGGCCGGGCGATGGGCACTGTACGCGGGCCTGGCGGTCCTGTTCGGCGCGGCCGCGGGGGGGCTGTTCGCGTTCGGCCCGCTGAGCGTGCACCGACCGCGGCTCCTCGGTGGGGCGTGGACGCTCGCCGCGGCCGGCGTGGTCGTCACGACGCTGGACGAGCGCGCCACGGTCGGCGTGTCGCTCGGCACGCTGCTCCGATCGGATGCGGGGGCGTCGCTCGCCCGGCTCGCGGTCGCCGTGGCCCTCGTCGGCCTCGTCGCCCTGGCGGCGAGCCTGCGACCGGGGACCGCCACCCTCGTGCTCCTCGCCGGGACCACGGCCGCCGCCATGGCCGTCCGGGCGTTCGCCGGCCATGCCGGGCCGTCCGTGCTGGAAGGCACGCTTCAGGCGGCGCACTTTGCCGCCGTGGGGGCGTGGATCGGGGGGCTCGTCTGGCTGGTGCTCGCCGTGCGGCGAGGGGCGGAGCCGGAGCGGGTGCGACGGTACTCGACGATCGCCGCGACCGGCCTCGCCGTCATCGTGGTCACGGGGTACCTGCGAGCCACCAACGAGCTCGGGGGGTTCGGTTGGTGGCTGCGTGCGTTCGACAACAGCTACGGCGTGGCGCTGGTCGTCAAGCTCGCCATCGTCGCCGCGCTCGTCTCGCTCGGCGCGGTCAACCGGTACCGGAACGTGCGCCGCTACGAGGCGCTCGGGGCTCGTCCTCTGCTCCGCACGGTGAGCGGCGAGCTCGTCCTGGCCGCCGGAGCGCTCGCCATGACCGGCCTGTTGACAGGGCTCGCCCCCCAGGGTGTGGTGGCATCGGCGGGCCCCCGTCCCCCCGCACCGCTCGTCGTCACGGGATCGGACTTCGCCACGACCACGAAGGTGCGCCTGCAGATCTCGCCCGGAACCGTCGGCCCGAACGCATTCGAGGCGAGGGTCACCGACTACGACACGGGCGAGCCGGTGGACGCCCGAAAGGTCACGCTGCAGTTCTCGCTCCCAGAGCGCCCCGAGGTCGACTCGACGCTCGAGCTCGAGCGCGGGACGAACGGGACGTGGCGGGCCGGGGGGACGTCGCTGTCGCTCGACGGCACCTGGGACGTCCGCGTCCTCGTGGAGGGCTCGGCCGGCTCGGTCGAGGTGCCCCTTCGCGTGACGCCGAAGTCCCCGCGGCAGGACATCGACGTGTCGCGGGCCGAGGGGCAGCCCGACATCTACACGATCCATCTGGAGGACGGCGTGACCGTGCAGGCGTACGTGGACCCCGGGACGCCCGGGCAGACGAACCAGGTGCATCTGACCGCCTTCGACGCGGGCGGCGCCGAGCTGCCCCTGCACCATGCCGTCCTGGACATCACCCCGGAGGACGGTCAACTCCTCGAGCCCGAGCTGATCCGGCTCTCGTCGGGACACTTCGTGGCCAACGTCGAGATCGCGTCAGGGACCTCGACGTTCGCGATCTCCATGCTGACCAGGGACGGTCGCGATCTCGCGGCGTCGTTCCAGGAGACCTTCGCAGGATGAAAGGAGCGATCGTGACGCGAACCCACACCGTGGCCCTGTCGATCGTCGCGGCGGTGACCCTGGCGGCCTGCGGGGGGAACGGGTCCGGCGACGCCGCGTCGCCGAGCTCGGGAACGTCCTCCCGTCCGAGCAGCCCCGCCCGGCTCTCGATCGAGGCGCCGAAGGCCGGCCACGTCGTGCACGGCTCGACCGTCCAGCTGCGCGTCGATCTGGAGGGCGCCCGCCTCGTCCCCGCCACCACGACCGACATCGTGCCCGACGAGGGGCACCTCCACGTCATCCTGGACGACTCCCTGATCTCGATGACCGAGGGCCTGCACCAGTCGATCCCCAACCTCTCGCCGGGGATGCACCGGTTGACGGTCGAGTTCGTGGCCAGCGACCATGCCCCGTTCGACCCGAGGGTGGTCGCCGTGACCGAGTTCGAGGTGCAGCCGTGAGCGCCCGCGTCGGCGGCACCTCGCCGAACCCCGCCGTCGCGGCCCCGGCCGTCGTGCTGGCCGGGGCGGCGATCCTGCTCGCCCGGCCGTTCGTCGACGCGGCGCCCGGAGGCCGAACGGCGTTGTTCGCCACGGCGTACCTGGTGATCGGCGTGGCCGCCGTGTCCCTCCCCGGCCGGACGGCGATCGCCCCGGTCCTTCCGTGGGCGCCGGCCCTCGCGCTCGGCGTCCTCGCGGTGGCCGTCGTCGGCACGCTCGGCCCCCCCGTCCCGGTTCCGTGGGGACCGGCCGCCCTGCCCCTCGCGGGCCTGGCCGGGGTGGCGGAGGAGGCGCTGTTCCGGCGCGCGGCGTACGGATGGCTCGAGCGCTTCGGCGCCCCGGTCGCCGTGGTCGGATCGGCGGCCCTGTTCGCCGCCGTCCACATCCCCGCCTATGGCCTGACCGTCCTTCCGGTCGACCTCGGGGCGGGGCTGCTGCTCTCGTGGCAGCGGTGGGCGTCGGGGAGCTGGACGGCTCCCGCGGCCACCCACGTCGTGGCGAACGCCCTGGCGGTGCTTCGATGAGGCGGGCCGCGCAGCTGCTGCTGGCCGTGAGCCTCCTCGCCGGGGCCTCCTGCTCGATCGGGAACGAGGAGCCGCCGATCCGCATCGGAGCCGTCTATCCGCTGTCGGGGTCGCAGGGCCCGGGAGGCGTCGACGAGTTCCGCGGCGTGCAGCTCGCCGCCCAGCTCGTGAACCACGACGGCGGCATGAACGGGCGGTCGGTGCGGCTGGTCCCGATCGACGTGCCGGGGGCCGATGCCGTTCCCGGTGCGATCGCCCGTCTGGATGCCGAGGGCGTCGACCTCGTCCTGGGGAGCTACGGCAGCACGATCTCGGCTCCCGCGGCACGGGCGGCAGCCCGGCGAGGGATGCTGTTCTGGGAGTCCGGCGCGGTCGGCGAGATGTCGGGTGAGGGCGCCGGCTCGCTGGTGTTCCGCGTGGCGCCGAACGGCACCGTGCTCGGCCGCAACGCGATCGACTTCGTCGCGGATCGCTACGCGCCGGTTCTCGGGGTGGATCCCGCGCGCCTCCGATACGCCGTCACCCTCGTGGACGACGCCTACGGCCACGGCGTGGCACAGGGGGCTCTGGACGAGATCGCCGCCCGCGGGTTCACGCTCGCGACCACCCTGGCCTACGACCCCAACCACGTGAACATGGCGAGGCTCGTCCGCCGGCTCGCCGCGAGCCACCCCGACGTCCTGTTCGTGTCCGGGTACGTCGCGGACTCGGTGGCGATGCGCCGCGAGACCGTGGCCCAGGGTCTTCACCTTCTCGCCGGCATCGGGACGTCCTCCAGCTACTGCATGCCGAGGTTCGGCGCCCGGCTCGGCGACCAGGCCGTGGGGCTGTTCGCGTCGGACAAGCCGGACGCCGACGTCCTGGACCCCGGTGCCCTCACCGCGCCGGGGCGGGCGCTGTTCGAGCGGGCGGAGGCGGCCTACGAGGAGCGGTTCGGCGATCACATGAGCGAGGCGGCGCTGGCGGGGTTCTCCGCCGCGTGGGCCCTGCTCGGCGAGGTCCTGCCCGCGGCCGAGCGGATCACGCCGGCGGCCGTCGCCTCGGCGGCCAACGCGATCCGGCTCCCTCCGGGCTCGCTGCCCAACGGGAGTGGCCTCGAGTTCGGCGAGCCGGGATCGGCGACGGCGGGGGCCAACCTGCTGGCGCTCGGCGTGATCGAGCAGTGGACCGCGCCGAACGAACGCGCGGTGGTCTGGCCGGCCGGGTACGCGACCGCCCCGCTCGAGCGGATCGACCCGTTGCCGTGAGGAGTCGTCGGACCGCAGCCCTCGCCGCCGGGATCGTCGTGGCCGCCCTCTACGCCGGCTCGGCCGTGTTCTCGGGGCACCTCAGCCCGTCGGCCCGGCGGCCCCTCCTGGACGGCCTCGCGCCCCCCACCCCGTACCGCTGGGTGGAGCCGCCCCCAGAGCTCGAGAGCACGAACCTCGAGCCGTCCTCGGGGACGTTCCGCGTCGCGCTCGGCGCCGCGGGAAGCCGCACCGCCGTGTTCACCACCGACGACGCGCAGGTGTCGCTGATCCTGCCGAGGGGCGCGTTCGACGTCGCCCCGGCCCAGGACGCCGTGGAGGTCACCGTCGAGCCGGTCGGCCCCTCCACGGTTGGGGCACCGGAGGAGCCCGACCGCATCGCGGGCAACGTCTACCGGCTCGGCGCGACGTACCGGCCGTCCGGCGATCCCGCGCCGCTCGCGATCGACGCCCGGGTGGTCCTCGTCTATCCCCTCCTCGCCGGCGACCACGGCGGGCACGAGCTCCTCGTCTCGGCCAACGGGAGGAGGTGGCGGGCCCTCGACACGAACGACCTCCCCAGCGTCCAGCAGGCGGACGCGGCGGTATCCCAGCTCGGCTACGTCGCCGCCGCCTCGACGAACCGGTCCGCGACCGTCTCGCCCTCAGGCGGCGCGGAGCAGGGGGGTTCGACGGCGGCGACCGTCGTGATCGTCGCCGCGCTCATCGTGCTGGTGGTGGGGGCCGCCGCTGCGCTGCGACCGTGGCGCCTGCGCTAGCAGACCTGCTGGAGCAGCGGCCAGGGGTTCACGGCGGTCCCGATCACCGTGTAGCCGTACGGGCTCACCTGCCAGTTGCTCGGGATGACGCTCGGATGCCACTCGAAGTGGTCGTGTGGCGTGCTGGTGTCGCCGGTGGCCCCCACGTAGCCGATCACGGTGCCGGCGGTGACCGGGCCCGTGATCCCCGGCTGCATCATGTGGGCGTTGTAGACGTAGGACCCGTCGGGCGCCGTCACGTATTCGGCGTAGCCGCCGAGGGTGTTCGTCGAGGTGTGGGCATACCCGTCGAACGGAGCGAAGATCTTGGTCCCCTGCGGCGCGATGATGTCGTTGCCGGCGTGGGGGTGGTATCCGCCCGCGTAGCGGGGGGCCCCGAACCCGTCGTAGACCGCGTGCGGCTGGTCCACGGGGCAGATCTGCAGGATGGCGTCCGGGAAGAACCGCAGGTTCGCCAGGGCGGCCAGCTCCGCCTTGTACTTCTTCGTGAGCTTCTGCACCAGCTCCTCGGCCCGGGCCTTGTCCGCGTTGAGATGGTCGAAGACCCCCTGGGCATCGGAGAGTTTGGCGTCGAGGGCGGCCTTCTGCGCCTGGACCTCCTGGAGCGCCTTCGCCGCCTTCTCCTGGAGCTTCGCCTCGTCGTCCTGCTTGGCCGAGAGCTCGTTCTTCAGGTTCTGGACGTCGTTGGCCAGATCGGCGTCCTCCCCGTTCAGCGCGTTCACGTACTCCATGCGGGCGGACAGGTCGGCGAGCGAGGTCGCGCCGAGGAGGAACTCGATGGAGCTTCCCGGGCCGGTGATGTAGGCCTCGCGGGCTCGGGACTCGAGCTTGTCCTGGAGCCCCTGGTACGTGGCCTGGGCGTCATGGAGCTGGTTGGTCGTGGTCCGCAGCTCCTCGGTGATCTGCTCCCAGCGACCCTGTGCGATGTCCATGCGGTTGGCGATCACTGCCGCCTGGAGCTGGAGGCGACCCAGGACGCGCTGCTGCGCAATGATCTCGTGGCGCAGCTGCTCGAACTCGGCCTCGGCCCGGTCGAGCTGCTGCTTCGTCGTCTCGGCGCCGGCGACCTGAGCCACCGAGGCCAGCAGGACCAATGCCGCGAGCGCGCCGAGGGTGCGGCGGGCCAAGCTTCGGGCGCTCGATCGGTTTTCGGCCATGGGAAGGGCCCCTTGCTTACCGGACCCCGGACGGGGGTGTCAACCACCGGCCGGGACGAGGGTGGCGCCTGGCAACCCCCGATGCAATCACCCTCGGCGGTCTCGTCGCCGGGCTTGAGGGCCCCCCGGAGTCGGGTCCCGTGCCTACAGGTCGGTGCCGGGCAGCCCCAGGGACCGGGCGATGAGCACGCGCTGGATCTCGTTCGTGCCCTCCCCGATCTCCAGGACCTTGGCGTCCCGGTAGAACCGGGCCACGGGGAACTCCTCCGTGTAGCCGTAGCCACCGTGCACCTGGACCGCGTCGCGGGCACACGTCGTGGCGATCTCGCTGGCGTAGAGCTTGGCGATCGAGGCCTCCGTCGCGTACGGCCGGCCCGTGTCCCGGAGCCACGCCGCCCGCTGATAGGCCAGCCTGGCCAGCTCCACGGCCACCTTCATGTCGGCGATCTTGAACTGCAGCCCCTCGAACGCGCCGATCGGCCGGCCGAAGGCCTCGCGCTCGCCGGCGTACCGCACGCTCTCCTCGAGGCATCCCCGGGCCAGCCCAACCGAGAGCGCGGCGATGGCGATCCGTCCGTCGGCCAGCGTCTCCAGGAACTGCGCGAACCCGCGCCCGCGCTCGCCGAGGAGATGGTCGGCGGGCACCCGGCACCCGTCGAAGGCCACCTCGTGCGTGTCGCTCGCCCGCCAGCCGACCTTGCGATAGGCGGCGCCCACGGTCATGCCGGGCGTCCCGGCCGGGACCAGCACGGTGGAGACCGGGCCGCCCTCGGTGCCCGGGTCGCGAGCCGCGACGAGCACCACCGACGTGATCGGCGTCCCCGAGTTGGTGATGAACGCCTTCGAGCCGTCGATCACCCACTCGTCCCCATCCAGACGTGCCGTCGTGCGCACCGCGCCGGCGTCGGACCCGCCGCCCGGCTCGGTCAGGGCGAACGCGCCGATCGCCTCGCCCCGCGCCATCGGCTCCAGCCACCGGAGCCGCTGCTCCTGCGTGCCGAACCGGTAGACGGGGTTCGCCGCCAGCCCCACGGCGGCCTCGAGCGTGATGGCCACGGACGAGTCCCATCGCGCGATCTCCTCGATGCAGAGGCAGAACGTGAGCAGATCCCCGCCCTGGCCTCCGTACTCCTCGGGGAAGGGGATGCCGAAGAACCCGAGCTCCGCCATGCGCTTAACGATCTCGAGGGGGAATTCCTCGCGCTCGTCGTAACCGGCGGCAGCCGGCGCCACGACCTCCTGGGCGAACTCCCGGACGAGCTGCTGGAAGGCCCGTTGCTCCTCGGTGAGCTCGAAATCCACGGGCGCAGACTAGCCGCTCGCCGGAGCCGGGCCGAGCTCGGCCCCGGCCAGCAGCGCGGGTCGTCGCAGGGCCAGCTCGTAGTGGGTCCGCTCCAGGAGCGACCGCGCCGCCTCGAGCGCCTCGGCGCCGCCGACCTCCTGCGGTCCGAAGAGGCTGCCGACCAACCACACGACCGCCGCCTCGTCCTTGGGCTGCGCGAGCTCCCCCGGCTCCCGCAGGAGCCGCCGGGCGCGCTCGAGCGCCTCCTCGCGATCGCCCTCGGCCAGGAACAGCTCCATCTCGGAGTCGAGCAGCCGGCTGCCCGGGGCGCCGTCGACGCTCGACAGACCCGCCGCCTCCGCCAGGACGCCCCGCGCCCGCCCGGTCTCGCCGGCCGCGACGAGCGCCTTGGCCAGCGAGGTCGCCGTGAACACCGTGAGGCTGCGCTCCTTGAGCTCCTGGCACAGCCGGTACGCCTCGCGAAGGTCCCGCACCGCCTCGGTCGTTCTGCCGGACACCCGGTGCAGGTTGCCCCGGCCGGTCAGCGTGCTCGCCAGCTCCCATCGTGCCCCGAGCTGGCGGAACCCCTCGACGGCCGCGTCCGCGTGCGCCAAGGCCTCGTCGAAGCGGCCCAATCGCCGGAGCGAGCCGCCGACGCTCTCCCTGGCCGTGGCGATCGAGAACCGGTCCCCGGTGCTCTCGGCGATGACCAGGCCCTCGGAGGCGAGCGCCAGGCTCCGCTCCTCGTCGCCGGTCTCCGTCTCGATCGTGGCCAGGTTGGCCAGGGCGCGGGCCTCCGCCCATCCGTCGCCCTCGGGGTTGGCCCGCGCCACCTCGAGCGCCTCACGGAACATCGCGCCGGCCCCGTCCATGTCGCCGAACCAGTAGGGACCCCAGCCGGACACGACGAGCGTCCGGGCCAGTGTCCAGGGGTCCCCCAGCTCCCGGGCCGCCTCGAGCGCCGTCTCGAACAGCTCCGCGCCGCGCTCTCGGTTGCCGTGGACGGAGATCTCGATGTCTCCGAGGAAACGGGAGGCCTGCGCGCGGATGGCCGGGTCCTGCGGCGCGAGGTCGAGCGCGCGCCCCAGCGCGGCGGCGGCCCGCTCGAACTCCCCCTGCCAGTACCGGGCCTCGCCCAGGTGCGACAGGATCTCCGCCTCGCGGAACCCCCAGGTCCGCTCGGGTCCGCTCATGACCAGCGCCCGGGCGTAGAGGTCGGCGCCCGCCCGCGTGTCGGACGCGTCGAGCGCGAGATGCCCGGCGTGGGCGAGGGCCTGCACGGCGCGCTCGGCGAGCTCGCGATCGCCGGGGTTGAGGTCGAGGGAAGCGCGGGCCGCGCGCTCGAGGTGGTAGGCGATCGAGCGCGGGTACCGCGCCGCCGTCTCGGGGTCGGCCGAGAGCCCGTCGGCGATCCTCAGATGCAGCCGCTGCCGCTCGCGCTTGGGGAGGCTCTCGTAAGCCACGTCGCGCACGAGCCCGTGGCGGAACCGCCACACGCCGGGGCGCTCGGTGTCGCGCACCAGCAGCTCCTCGCTCTCGAGCAGCTCGAGCACCTTCTCGTCCGGCTCGGCGACGAGCGCGAGCTCCGACAGATCGAACGTGGAGCGCGCGAACACCGACGCCGTGCGGGCCAGATCCCGGGCGGGCTGGGCCAGGTGGTCGATCCGCGAGGCGATCACCGCCTGGACGGTGGGCGGCAGCAGTCCCTCGGGGAGCGAGTCCGTGTCCGAGGGCAGGTGGTGCTCCGCGTGCCGGAGCATGCCGGTGGTCTCCACGATGAAGAACGGGTTGCCGCCGGCGTGGCGGGCCACCCGCTCCGCCGTGGCCACGTCGATGTGCTCGCCGGCCTCCTGCGCCAGCTGGGTGGCGTCGTCGAACGACATCGGCTCCAGGTACAGGTTCAGCGAGTCGCCGAGCCCGCCGCCCCACTCCGGACGCTCGTCCAGCAGGTCGTAGCGGGCGATGCACAGGACCAGCAAGGGGATCCGCTTGGCCTCGCGCACCACCTGCTCGATGAGGTCGAGCATCGAGGGCTGCGCCTGGTGCGCGTCCTCGAACACGAGGACGACGGGCGAGGCGGCGGCGAGCCCGGACAGCAGCGCGAGCAGGCCGGCCCGGATCTCGGCGACCGGGTAGCGGTGCTCCTGCCCCCGCGTCTCCTCCTCGCCGATCCCGAGCGCCAGCGCGAGCCGGGCGACCACCGGATGGATCTCGTCGGCGGGACAGCAGCTCGCGGCGAGCTCCTCCAGGCGAGCCAACAGACGCGCCGGGCTCGAGTCCGCCCGCTCCCCCAGCTCCTGCAGCAGCATCTGCGCGAGCGGCGCGAACGTGACGTCCTCCTCGTAGGGGCTGGCCGTGCCGAGCAGCACCTTGACCTCGTCGGGCAGCCCGGCGACGAACTCCTCGGCCACCCGGCTCTTGCCGATCCCGGGCTCGCCGAACAACGAGACCAGGTGCCCGCGGCGCGTCTCGACGACCCCCTCGAACGTGTCGTGGATCAGACGGAGCTCGCGCTTGCGATCGACGATGGGGATGGTCCGGCGGGTGCTACCGGGGGCGAGGGCCACCACCGGCCATCCTCGGGCGCCGTCGTCGAACCCCTTGGCCGAGATCTCGCGCGCCGGCGCGTACTCGACCTGTGTCCGGGTGAGCAGCCAGGTCTGCTCGGACACCTGTACCGTCCCGGGGTCCGCCGCCTGCTGCAGCCGCGCCGCGAAGTTGACCGTGGCGCCGAACAACAGGCCCTGCTCCGAGGACTCGGTGCCGATCGCGACCGGCCCGGTGTTGATCCCGACGCGCGCCCGAAGCGGGACGGGGAGGCCGTGGCTCTGGCCGATCCGCCCGATCCGCTCGATGAGGGCGAGGCCCGCCCGGACCGCGCGGAGCGCGTCGTCGTCGTGCACCTTGGGGATGCCGAACACGCCGACCACGGCGTCCCCGGCGAAGTTGTAGGCGCGGCCCCGGAGCGACTCCAGCTCCTCGGAGACCGTCCGGTAGTACGACGCGATGACCTCGCGGAACCGCTCGGGGTCGATCTGCGCGGACAGCTTCGTCGAGCCCACGAGGTCGACGAAGATCACCGTCACGACCTTGCGCTCCTCGGGCGGCGGCGCGTCGACGGGATAGCCGCAGTTCGGGCAGAACCGCGCGGCCTCCGGCAGGGGCTCGCCGCATCGCTGGCAGAGGGTGACGGGCATGCGCCAAGGATACGCAGGGCCTGCGACCCACCTACTCGACGGGGCGGAACCCCGCGATGTCGAGGATCGAGCCCGTGCGCTCGGGTGCCAGGACGACCTCGACCCGCTCGCCGATCTCGAGAGGCTCCTCGCCCCCGTCGAGCACGCGGTGGAGCAGGACGGCGTCGGCTCCGTCCAGGCGCACGAGGCCGATCGTCGCGGGCTCCTCGAGCGCCTCGCCTTCGAGGTCCGCGAACGCGATCGTGAACGAGACCAGCACTCCGCCGGGACCGACCTCGGTGTCGGCGGCGAGCTCCGCGAAGCACCGTTCGCAGAACAGCCGAGCGGGGACGTACGTGTAGGAGCACGCCTCGCACCTCGAGCCGAGCAGCACGCCCCGGTCGCGGAGCGCGGTGAGGAAGACCTCGCCGGCGACGCCCGGCGTGTACCGATGACGGACCGGGAGATCGCCCTCCCACCGCCGGACCTCGTCGGGCCGCGCGATGCGCTCGAGCATCAGCCGCTCCCCTCGGCGGCTCCGGCCCGGGGCCGGAAGTGGGCGATGTCCAGGATCGAGCCCGTCCGCTCGGCCTCGGGCTTCCATACGGCCTCGACCGCCATGCCGATGCGGACGTCCTCGGGCGCCACCTCGCCGAGCTTGTGGAGGAACCCGCCGTCGGAGCCGTCGATCGCGATGACGGCGGGGAGCTCGGGCTCGGGCAGCCGCTCCATGTCCCATCGAACGTGGCAGATCGAGAACGTCTGGACGATGCCGGTCGGCTCGACCTCCACCCACGCGTCCGTGCCGCGGAAGCACCGCTCGCAGAACATCCGGGGCGGCACGAGGACCCGATCGCATCCCCGGCACTGCCGGCCGAGGATGCGGCCGGCGCGGAGCCCGTCGAGGTACCGGCCGACGGCGACGCCCGCGTCCCACGTGTACCGGGCATCGACGGCGTGATCGAGGCCTCCGGTCCCCGAACGGAACTCTCCGTCCGAGAGCGCGTGCCCGCCGGCCGACAGCGGGGGCGTCTGGACCACCGGGAGCTCCGTGGCCGTGGCGGGCGGCCCGCCTTCCGAGCCCATCACGACGACGGTGCCCACCTGCATGAGGTCGCCCCACGCCTGCGCGACACCGCGCTCGGGTGTGCCGGGCACCTGCCGCGCCCCGGCCTCCCCCCGGAGCTGCCAGAAGAGCTCGGCGACCTTCATCAATCCGGCGGCGGCGATGGGGTTCCCCACTCCGAGCAGGCCGCCGGACGGACAGCTCGGCAGGTCGCCGTCGCGGTTGAGGACACCGTCGCGCGCCGCCTCGGGGGCCCTGCCCCTGTCGAACAGGAGCAGCCCCTCCAGATGGTGGAGCTCCTTGTAGTCGAACGGGTCGTACGGCTCGGCCAGGTGGATCTGCTTGCGAGGCTCGGTGACGCCGGCCATCTCGTACGCCATGCGAGCGGCGTTCGCGACGTACTCTGGGAAGACGAGGTCGCGGTTGGTCCAGTACGCGGTGTCGAGGTTCCAGCCGACTCCCTGGATCCACACCGGCTTGTCGGTCAGGCGCCGCGCGGCCTCCTCGCTCGCCACGACGATGGCCACGGCGCCGTCGCTGATCGGCGAGACGTCGAGCCGCTGCACGGGCCACGCCAGCGTCTCGGAGGCCAGGACGTCCTCTACCGTGATCTCGGCCTGCCCCAGGAGCGCCGCCGGATGGTCGGCCGCGTTCCGCTTGTTCTTCACCGCCACGGTCGCGATGTCGCGCTTGTCGAGGCCGTACACGCTCATGTAGCGGTTCATCTCGAGCGCGAAGATCCACAGCAGGTTCGGACCGAGGGGCCGCTCGAGCACGTTGTCGAAGATCGTGAGGAACGCGCCCTGGGGGTGGGGCTGGGTCGAGGACATCTTCTCCTCGGCCACGGCGAGCACGACGTCGGCCATCCCGCTCGCCACCGTGTAGTACGCCTGGATCGCGGTGAAGACGCCGCTGCCGCCCCCGACGTACGTCCGGATGAAGGGCTTGCCGAACGCACCGGCGCCGTCGGACAGGTACTCGCCCTTCATGTGGACGCCATCGAACGCGTCCGGCGCGCTCGTCAGGCAGACCGCGTCGACGTCGGCGAGCGAGAGTTCGCAGGAGTCGAGTGCCGCTCGCGAGGCCTCCCACGACAGCTCCTTGCCGGTCTCGAGCGCGCGGCGGACGAACTTCGTCATCCCCGCCCCGACGACCGCGACCCGGCGCGCCACCGTCAGCCCTCCCCCTGCGTCCGGTACTCGATCAGCTGCATCGAGTTCCCGTCGGGATCGGAGAACGAGGCGTAGCGCGCGTAGCCGGGGACCTCGCCGAGATGGTCCTCGAACGCCACGCCCCGCGCCTCGAGCGACGCTTTCGCGAGGTCGAGGTCGTCGACCAGGAAGACCGCGGTCCCCCCGTGCCGCGCGGTGCTCTCGCCGGCGCCGTGCAGCCCGATGCGGATCGGGCCCGCCGCGAACTCGGCCCAGGTGTCCTCGTGCCGCATCCGCAGCTCGAGCCCGACGGCGTCGCGATAGAACGCGACGGAGCGATCCATGTCGGTCACCCAGAACCACACGTGGTCGACGGCGCCGACGCTCATGCGCCCGCCCCGGAGTCGCCGGCCAGGACGGCCACGGCCGCCGACGTGCTCGGAACGTGCCGGGCCGACTGGGCCACGGCGACGAACGTCTCGTCCACCTGCCGCTCCCCGGCCTCCCCTCGCAGCTGCTCCACGCACTCCAGCACCCGCACGAGCCCGTTCGCCTCGAACAGGTCGCCCTGCCCCAGCGAGCCGCCCGACACGTTCACCGGGAGGTCCCCGTCGGGGTCGAGCTCTCCGTCGGACAGGAGCCCGGCGAGGTCTTCGGCCGACCCAAGCCCCAGCGCCTCGAGATGCAGGAGCTCCCGGAACGAGAACAGGTCGTCCACCTCCGCGAGGTCGATCTCCTCGCCGGGATCCACGATCCCCGCCTGCCGGTACGCCATCCGCGCGGCCGCCGTGGTGGCGTCGCTCTCGCCCCACAGCCGGCTCTCGAGGGAGGGCGAGCCGGAGGCCCATCCCGTACCGAGCACCCACACCGGTGCCTCGGACAGGTCGCGAGCCCGGTCACCGCCGGCGAGCACCACGACGACGCAGCCGTCTGCCCGCTCGGCCACCTCGAGACGGCGGAGCGGCCAGCTCACCGGGGGCGAGTCGTCGACGTCCTCGGTGGCCAGCGCGGCCCCGTAGGCCGCCCGCGGGTTGTCGAGCGCGTTCGTCCGGTTCTTGGCGGCAACGGCCGCGCAGTGCTCCTCGGACAGGCCCGTACGCTCGAGGTACGCGTTCATGTCGAGCCCGGCGACCGCCAGCGTGGAGATCCCGAGCGGGCGGTTGAAGACGGGGTCGAGCGCGAAGGCCTCGATCGCGCCGAGCGAGCGGACGTCGGAGGCCTTGCTGTGCGCCTCGACGGCGACCACCGAGGCCAGGCCGGAGCGGATCAGCATGACGCCGGTAGCCAGGCCGAACAGCCCGTCGGCGGCCACGCTGTGCACGGGCCGCTGCATCGCGCCGAGCTGGTCGGGCACGTACTCGTCGAAGATCGACGTGCCCTCGAGCAGGTCCTCCGAGCAGCACACGAACGAGTCGATCTCGGTTCGCGGGTCCACGCCGGCGTCGAAGTACGCGCGGGTGGCGGCCTCGAACATCAGCTCCTTGTAGGAGACGCCGGCCGTGATGGGGGCGAACCCCGCGTGCCCGATGCCCACGACGGCGATCCTCGGCGCGTCCACGCCCGGATTCTCCCACCAACGTACGTGCCGTAGGTTCCCCGCCCGTCGTGCGCGGCTCGAGTCGTCGGTCTCCGGCCTCCTCCTACGCGGGCAGGCGGGCCAGGAGCTCGTCGAGGAGCTGGACGGCCCTTGCGGTGTCCGGGTCGGCCGTCGCCTCGCCGGCCGGCGACAGCAGCTGTTGCCTGGCGCGGACGACCGACACCCGGCGCCCGCCGCAGAACGTCTCCAGCTCGTGAAGGGCTCGTTCCTGGATGGCCTCGGTGCGCGCAAGCGCGACTGAGAGATCTCGGACGTCGTCGGCGAATGACATGTCTCCTCCTCGCTGGATCAACGGTCGACGCGAGATCACGCCCGTGGACCCGAGAACGGGTCGGCGGATCCGCCTCGCCGATGGCGACGAGGCGTTCGCGATGATCGCGCTAGATCTCGAGAGACGCCGGGGGACCGTGGCGAGAGAAGCCGAGCGCCAACGGCCCGGCGGTCTGGATGAAGCGGGAGCGAAGGAGGTCCCGGCCGGCTGAGACCGATGCCTGGAGCCGGACGACGCGCGCGTCGGTGGCCGCCAGGGAGCGTGGCCCTTCCGTCCGGCGCCAACCGCCGGAGAACGCGGGCCGGTCCGAGACGGTGATCATGACCGTCGGGACCGCCTCGATCGTCCTCGCCTTCTGCCGCCCCGAGGGGTCGGACAGGGGCGCCTCTCCGCCCGATCGGCCGGCGGCGATCCACGCGAGGAGAGCCACCGAGAGCGCGGCGAGCGTGCGCCCTCCGACGGTCCGAGGGTGGATCACGGGCCGAGCGTAGGCGCACGCGCGGCGCGGGCGCAAGGCGAGCTACTGGCCGAGGATCTTCTTCTTCTGGTTCTGGAACTCCGCCTCGGTGAGGACGCCCTTGTCGCGGAGCTCGGCCAGACGCTCGAGCTCGGAGGTGGCGGAGGGCCCGGAGGGCGAGGCCGCGGCCCGGCCCCGGCCTTGAAACATCCGCTCCTTGTTCCGCTCGCCCTGCTCGTAGATCTCCTTCTGGACGGACTCGGGGTGCCGCACGTTGGCGAACGTGTTCCGGCCGAACTCCCCGGCCGACTCCAGGATCAGGTCGCCGGCCCCGACGAGGCGCTCCAGGATCGACTGGTTGAACCGCACGTCGTTGATGGCCTCGAGGGGGATCTCCATCGTGTGCTTGGCGATGAACCCTTCGCGGTGGATCACCCGGTCGCTCGTTACCGCGAAGTTCGACGTGACCCACGCGATGAACGCGCGCAGCGGATACCACACGAGGACCACGACGCCGACCGCGAGGGACCCCCAGATCACGACGCTTCGCCCGGCGCCGTCGTCGGGCGCCTTCGCCACCGCGAGGATCCATCCGGCCAGCACGAGCGCCGTCACGATCGCCGGCATCACCAGCGCGATCCAGTGGGGACGGAGGTCGAGCACGATCTCCTCACCCTCGATCAACAGCCTGCGAGGGAACGCCATGCGCGGAGCTTACTCCAGGTGCTGGACGTCGCCGAACCGGACGACCTCGGTCCCTCGCTCCGTCCGGACGAGCAACCCGCCTGCCTCGTCGACCTCGACCGCCTCGCCCTCGACCACGGATCCGTCGGTCGTCGTGGCCCGCACGCGGAGCCCGAGCGTCGCGCACCGCCGCCGGTACGCGGCCACCACCGCGCCGGGGAAGGCGGGGTGTCCGGGCTCGTAGCGCTCGGCGAAGACGCGGAGGAAGGCCGTGAGGAGCTCCTCCGCCCCGGCGTCGACGGCGCCGGCGTCGGTGAACTCCTGCGGTGGCTCGCCGAGGTTCACGCCGACGCCGAGCACGACGTGGTCCAGGCGGTCGTCGTGCAGGCGCGACTCGGCCAGGATGCCCGCCGCCTTGCGGCCGCCCACCAGCACGTCGTTCGGCCACTTGCAGGCGGCCCGCTGATCGCCGACCTGCTCTGCGGCCTCGGCCAGCGCCGTCCCGGCGAGCAAGCTGAGCAGGCCTCCGAAAGGCGGGGAGAGCTCCACCGGACGCAGGACCAGCGAGAACATCAGCGCCCGCCCGGGCTCGTCGCGCCACGTCCGGCCGAGGCGGCCGCGCCCCCGCGTCTGATGCGCCGCGGCGACGAGGGTCCACTGGGGCGAGCCCTCGGCCGCCAGGCGCAGGGCCGTCTCCTGCGTCGAGCGGGTAACCTCGTCGAACCGGACGGGCGCCGCGAGGCCCACCCGTTCGAGCGCGCGATCCAGGGCGTGGTCGGACAGCACGGACGTTGACTCCCGTTGGGGGGTACTCGATTATCGGCTGCCGGAGCAGCGTGTGGCGAAACCTCGGATCCTGATCGCGAACCGCGGCGAGATCGCCGTGCGCATCATCCGGACGATCCGGGAGCTCGGGTACACCTCGATCGCCGTGTACAGCGACGCCGACCGCGACGCCCTCCACGTCCAGATGGCCGACCAGGCGTACCGGATCGGGCCGCCGCTGCCGGCCGACTCCTATCTGTCGATCGGGGCGATCCTCGACGCCGCCCGCAAGGCCAAGGCCACCGCGATCCATCCCGGCTATGGGTTCCTGTCCGAGCGAGCCCACTTCGCGCAGGCGGTCGGGGAGGCGGGGTTCACGTTCATCGGACCACCGCCCGAGGCGATCGAGGTGATGGGCGACAAGTCGGCGGCCCGGCAGGCGGCCGACCGCGTGGGGGTCCCCATCGTGCCCGGCACCCCGGAACCCGTCACGATCGAGGATGCGCCCCGCGAGGCCGAGCGGATCGGCTTCCCCGTGCTGGTGAAGGCGGCGTTCGGGGGCGGCGGCCGCGGGATGCACATCGTGCGCAAGCCCGAGGAGCTCGCCAACGCGCTGACCCGCGCCGCGCGCGAGGCCCAGGCGTACTTCGGCCGCCCCGAGGTGTTCCTCGAGCGGTACGTCGACCGATCGCATCACGTCGAGGCGCAGATCCTGGCGGACACGCACGGCAACGTGTTCTTCCTCGGGGAGCGGGACTGCTCGGTCCAGCGACGGCACCAGAAGCTCATCGAGGAGACCCCCTCGCCCGTGGTCGACACCGACCTCCGGCAGCGGATCGGCGAGGCATCGATGGCGCTGGCCAAGGAGGCCGGGTACGTCAACGCCGGCACCGTGGAGTGCATCGTCGACGAGGACGGGTCGTTCTACTTCCTCGAGATGAACACCCGGCTCCAGGTCGAGCACACCGTCACGGAGATGGTGACCGGCCTCGACCTCGTGGCCCTGCAGATCCGCGTGGCCCTCGGCGACAAGCTCGACCTGAGCGACGTGCGACCTCGCGGACACGCCATCCAGTGCCGGATCAACGCTGAGGACCCGGCTCGGAACTTCCTCCCCGGGCCGGGCCGCATCACCGCCTACCGGGAGCCGGCCGGGCCGTTCGTCCGCGTCGACTCGTCCGTCGAGGAGGGCCGGGAGGTCCCCGCCGACTACGACTCGATGTTCGCGAAGCTGGTCGTGTCGGCGGAGACACGCGACCGCGCCATCGCGCGGATGCTCCGGGCGCTGGACGAGTTCCGCGTAGAAGGCGTGCCGACGACGATCCCGCTGCACCGGTGGATCCTGCAGACGCGCGCGTTCCACAAGTCGACCCACACCACGACCTGGCTGGAGAAGGCGCTCCGCGACGCCGAGCTCGCGCTCCCCGTCGACGGCGCGCAGCCTCAGGGCGAGGCGAAGCCTCCCGTGCCGGCCGAGCTCCTGCTCGAGGTGGACGGGCGCCGCGTCGAGGTCCGGATCTTCGACCAGCGCCGGGAGTCGGCGCCCAAGCCGCCGAGCCGCCACTCGGCGCACCACGAGCAGGCCGTCCACAGCGTCGTGGCCGCCCAGATGCAGGGCACGATCGTCCGCGTGCTGGTCGAGCCCGGCCAGGGGGTCCAGGCCGGCGACGTCGTCTGCATCCTCGAGGCCATGAAGATGGAGAACGCCATCCCCGCCCCTCGCGACGGGACGGTGTCCGAGGTGAAGATCGCCGCCGGTCAGGTCGTGCAGGCCGGCGACGCGCTCGTCGTGCTCGACTGAACCCGGTCTCGCTACCTCGGCCCCGGCGCGCCCCAGGCGTCGCGGCCGGTGATGCGGAAGCCGCTGTCGTGGAGCTTGTAGGTCCGGTTGATGGAGACCAGGAGCGCCGTCATCGTTTCGGCGATCCGCGCCATCGTGAGATCGCCGGCGTCCACCCACCGCAGGTTCGGGATGGCCTCGACGAGCTCCCCGACCGCCGCTTTGGCCTGCGGGTCCTTCCCGCACACGAACACGTCGCTCTCCATGGCGTGCTCCAGGTCCTGCAGCTGCTCCCCCGAGATCGTGTGGAAGGCGGACACGAAGTTCGCCTTGGGGATCAGCGCCTTGGCCTGCTCCACGGCCGAGCCGTGCCACGGCCGGATCACCTGCCACGCTCGGCCCCCGACCGCCGTCGCCAGGGGGCTCGTGCAGTCGACGACGACCTTGCCGTCGGCGACGTGATCCTTGATGGCCCGATAGATGTCGGCCTGTCCCCCGTAAGGGACCGTGACGAACACGATGTCGCCCTGCTCGGCCGCCTTCTCGTTCGTCGTCCCGTCCACAAGCGCGTCGGCGCCGATGATCTCCCTAGCCTTGCCGGCCACCGTCTGGCCCTTCTCCTCGGATCGAGAGCCGATGATGACGTGCCGTCCCGCCTTCGCGAGTCGGAGGGTGAGACCGAACCCCTCTTCCCCGGTTCCGCCGATCACTGAGATGTCCATGGCGGCCAGGGTAGTCGAGCGGTCCAGGCCGGCCAGTGGGCCGGACGGCCCAACCGGACCGGGGACATGGGACCCTGTGGCGCCGTGGCCAGGACGCTCACGAACCTGATCGAGATCGCGGTCGGGCTCGCCTGCCTCGCCGGGGCCGCGCTCGCCTGGCCGCGCCGTCTGCGCGTCGTTGCCGCCGTGCTCGCCCTGGCGGGCGTGACGGCCGTCGCCCACGCGGCCGTGTCGTTCTGATGCGGGAGGATGGGCGGATGGACGTCGACACCGAGCTGCTGACCTTCGCCACCCAGGCCGAGTGGGAGGCCTGGCTCGAGCGGCACCACCGTACGGCGAGGGTCGTCTGGGTCCGGATCGCGAAGAAGGGCTCGGGTGAGCGAACCATCACCCAGGCCGAGGCCGTCGAGAGCGCCCTGTGCTTCGGCTGGATCGACTCGCAGGGGGCTCGGATCGACGACCGGTGGTTCCGGCAGCGGCTCACGCCGCGAGGCCCGAAGAGCCCCTGGTCGCAGATCAACCGGCGGCGCGCCGAGGAGCTGATCCGGCAGGGCCGGATGCGGCCCGCGGGTCTCGAGGAGGTCGATCGAGCCAGGCGGGACGGCCGGTGGGAAGCCGCCTACCCCGGAGCGCGGGCGGCGACGGTTCCCGACGACCTCGAGAAGGCCCTCGACGCCGACCCGAAGGCTCGCGCGTTCTTCGACCAACTCGACGGGTCCAATCGGTACGCGATCCTTCACCGGATCGGCCAGGCGAAGCGCCCCGAGACGCGCGAGCGCCGCATCGCCCGATCCGTCGAGATGCTGGCCGCGGGCGAGACGATCTACCCCACGGCGCGGCGGCGGCCGACGAAGGGCTCCGCTTCCACCTGAGTCGGCCCCGCTCCGGATCGCCCGCTCCCCGCGGTCGGGAGCGCGCCGTCCTGGCTGGAGCGATCAACCGCGGGCCCCTCGGCCGAGAACGACATCGATCCCGTGGAGGACGAGATCGAGCTCCGACCGGCCCACTCGTCCTACGTGCTCCACGAGCACGTCGCGATCGACGGCCACGATCTGGGAGACGTTCGCAACCGAATCCTTCGGCAGTCCCGTCCGGCGCCCGCGGAGCAGCACGTTCCCCGGCGCCCCAGCCCACCGGAGATTGCTGGTGAGCGGAACCACCACCGTGTAGATGTCCCCCTGGGCGACTACCACTCGCTGCGTTCCAGCGCCTTGCGGCCGGCTTCGCCGAGCCACGGATCGAGCTCGGCGCCATCGTCGCCGAACACCTCGTCCATGGCACGCGTCACGGCATGTGGGCCACGGCGGAGCAGGTACTCAGCCAGGGCTTCTTGGTAGAGCTGGCTCTGGGACTTCCCGAGGCGCTTCGCGAGGGCGTCGGCTTCGCGGAAGAGGTCGTCTGAGATCGAGATGGCCGTCTTCATACCCGGAGTATCACCGCTAGTTGCGCGGGCGGTACTCGCCGAACGCGGCTCGGAGCACGTCCGAGACCTCGCCGAGGGTCGCCCTGCGCCACAGGGCCTCGCGCATCGGCAGCAGGAGGTTCCCCTCGCCCCGCGCAACATCCTCCACCTCGGCGAGTGCGTTCCGGACGGCCTCGGCGTCGCGGTCGGCGCGGAAGGCCCGGAGCCGCTCGACCTGCCGGGCCACCTCCTCCTCACCGAGCCGCTGCAGCTCGACGGGACGCTCCTCCGCGTCGACGAAGCGGTTCAGCCCGACCACGACGCGATCGCCGGACTCGACGCCCCGCTGGATCCGGAACGCGGCCTCGTGGATCTCGTCCTGGTAGAAGCCGGCCTCGATCGCGGCGACGGCGCCGCCCAGGCGGTCGATCCGTTCGAGGTACGCGTTCGCGCCCGCCTCGACCTCGTCCGTGAGCGCCTCCACGAAGTACGCACCGCCGAGCGGGTCGGCCACGCTCGCCAGGCCGGTCTCGTGGCCGATGACCTGTTGGGTCCGTAGGGCCGTCTTGGCGGCGCGCTCGGTTGGGAGCGCCAGGGCCTCGTCGAACGCGTTCGTGTGCAGCGACTGTGTGCCGCCGAGGACCGCCGCGACCGCCTCGAGGGCCGTGCGCACCACGTTGTTCTCGGGCTGCTGCGCCGTCAGGGTGGCGCCGCCCGTCTGCGTGTGGAACCGGAGCATCAGGCTGCGGGGCTCGGTCGCGCCGAAGCGCCCGGCCATGATCCGAGCCCACATCCGGCGCGCGGCGCGGAACTTCGCCACCTCCTCGAACACGTTCATGTGGCAGGCGAAGAAGAAGGACAGGCGCGGCGCGAACTCGTCCAGGGCCAGCCCGGCGTCGAGCGCCGCCTGCACGTACGCGATGCCGTTCGCGAGCGTGAACGCGACCTCCTGCACCGCCGTCGCCCCCGCCTCCCGCATGTGGTAGCCGCTGATCGAGATCGTGTTCCAACGGGGGATCCGCTCGCCGCAGTACGCGAAGAGGTCGGTGATCAGCCGCATCGACGGTTGGGGCGGGTAGATGTACGTGCCGCGCGCGGCGTACTCCTTGAGGAGGTCGTTCTGCACGGTGCCCGTCAGCGCCGACGCCGCGATCCCGCGCTCCTCGGCCACCAGCTCGTACAGCAGCAGCAGGATCGGCGCCGTCGCGTTGATCGTCATCGAGGTGGACACGAGGTCCAGAGGGATCCGGTCGAAGAGCCGGCGCAGGTCGTCGATCGTGTCGATCGCCACGCCGGTCCGCCCGACCTCCCCTTCGGCGCGGGGGTGGTCGGAGTCCAGCCCCATCTGCGTCGGCAGGTCGAACGCCACGGAGACCCCGGTTTGCCCGTGCTCGAGGAGGTAGCGGAAGCGCCGGTTCGTCTCCTCTGCCGTGCCCATGCCCGCGTACTGGCGCATCGTCCACAGGCGCTCCCGGTACCCCTCGACACGGACGCCTCGCGTGAACGGGACCTCGCCCGGCCGCCCGAGGTCGCGCGCCGGATCAAGGCTCGAGACGTCCCCGACTCGGTAGACGGGCTTCAGCTCGATGCCCGAGTCCGTGACACGTCGATCGACGCCGTCCATGACCGCCAGCGTACCGAGGGGCGCCCGCCTCCGGGAGCGGTGCCGGGTTCACCAAAGCCTGTCGATCGAGCCGGAGAAGAGCTCCACGCGCGCCCCGATGAACCCCTCCCTCGCAGCCTTCGCCTTCTGCGAGAAGAAGCACGCCATGGTCACCTTGTCGAACCGGTCGCTCGGGAACGGGTCCTCGCGCGTACCCCCGACGAGCACGGTCTCCGGGAGGTGCTCCCACCCGGCGGATGCATAGAGCTCCCGCAAGGGGGTGTCGCATGTGAAGATCCCGAGATCGGCGCCGCTCACCCGCATCGTCTCGCGCGCCACCCCGGCCAGCCGGCGCCCGAACCCGCGTCCGCGAACCGCGACGCCGGTGACCATGGCGCTGATGCCGCTCGCGCGATAGCTCGCCCCCCCGTGCACGATCTCCTTCGACAGGATGTCCAGCGCGGAGACCACGCGCTCGTCATCGTCGAGCAGCAGCACGGAGAGCGGATCCTCGGCCGGGTCGTGCCAGGGTGCCGGGTCGAGCGCAGAGTCCGACGGCCATGCCTGATGCTGAAGAGCGACCACCTGCATTCGCAGGTCGTGAGGAACCTCGGCCTCGGCACAGACGACGATGCGCACGCGGGGAGTTTCACACGGTCCACCCCCGACACCTGCCCGCATCGAACCCCCGCGACGAGCGGGATACGCTGACCCCGAAGTCGATGAGCTGTGTCGCCGGAGCCGGCGGCCGTGATCAACCGACGGAGGTGCGCCGATGGACATCGTGAATCCGCAGGTCGAGGGCTACATCGGGTCGCTCCTGGAGCGCTACGACGAGCCCGTCCTCCTCGACATGGAGGCTGAGGGCGCGGCGCGAGGCTTCCCGATCATCGGCCGCCTGTGCGGCGTCTGGCTCGAGCTCCTCGCGCGCTCGATCGGCGCCCGGCGCGTGTTCGAGCTCGGCTCCGGATTCGGCTTCTCGGCGTACTGGTTCGCCCGGGCCGTCGGTCCCGGCGGCGAGGTCCACGGCACCGACGGCGACCCGGCCAACGAGCCGAAGGCGCTCGACTACCTGGGGCGCGCCGGCGTCGGCGACCGGATCCGCTGGCACGTCGGCGACGCCCTGGAGAGCTTCGCGGCCGAGGGCGGCGAGTTCGACGTCGTGTTCTGCGACATCGACAAGCCCGGGTACCCCGACGCGTGGCGGGCGGCCCGCGAGCGGATCCGCCTCGGCGGCCTGTACCTGTGCGACAACACGATCGGGACCGGCAGCGGCACGGTCCTCGACGAGGGCCCGCGCTTCGAGGCGATCCGCGAGCACAACCGCCTCATCGCCGAGGACGAGCGCTACGTCTCCACCATCCTGCCCACTCGCGAGGGCGTGCTGGTGGCGCTCCGGACCGCGTAGCCCTGATGTCCCAGCCCGGACTCTCCGACGTCGTGCTTAGCGGCTTCCCGCGGGTCGTCACGAGTGAAGGCCGACGTCTTCGCGCATCAGCGGGGTTTCGCTCCGACGATCCGCAGTAGACTCCGCGCGGTCTCGGGACGGGTCGGCGATGGGAGCCCCCGTTGCCGACGATAGGCTCTTCGGAGAGGCTGATGGCGAAGCGGAAGTCCGACGTCGGGACGCTCTACAAGGGCAGTCCGGGGCAGTGGTCGTGGCTGGCGCATCGCATCACCGGCGTCGCGGTCATCCTGTTCCTGTTCGCCCACGTGGTGGACACCGCGGTGATCGGCTGGGGCCCCGACGCCTACAACCGGGTCGTCAGCGTGTACCACAACTGGGCCGTCAAGCTGCTGGAGCTCGGCCTCGTCGCCGCGGTGCTGTTCCACGCGATCAACGGCGTGAAGATCATGGTGTTCGACTTCTGGCCGTCGACCACCCGCTACATGCGGCCGATCGCCGCCGCTTCGACCGCCCTGTTCCTCGCGTCGATGGTCCCGATCACCTGGATCATGGGCCGAGACATCCTCGACGCGGCGGGGATCCTCTGATGGCGGTCGAGACGCCGGAGCGCCGGGCCACCCCGTCCCCGTCGTCCCGCGACGGCGGGTTCCTCGGCCCTCGAGGGCGCGAGCGCCCGGCCGGCGGGTTCGAGCTGTGGTCGTGGCTGTTCATGCGGATCAGCGGGATCGTGCTGCTGTTCTTAGCTGTGGGCCACATCTTGATCATGCACGTGCTCGACGACGGGGTGAACCGGGTCGACTTCGGGTTCGTCGCCACGCGGTGGGGCAGCCCGTTCTGGAGGACCTGGGACTGGGCGCTGCTCACCCTGGCGCTGATCCACGGGATCAACGGCCTCCGCGTGATCGTGCAGGACTACGTGAAGTGGCCCGGCGCCCGGTTCGCCGTGAACATGCTCTTCTACGTGCTGGGGTTCGGGCTGTTCATCCTCGGAACGGTGATCGTGCTCACGTTCGATCCGAGCAAGTGGCCGGGCGCGACCTAGACGACATGACGACCTTCCACACGTACGACACGGTGATCGTCGGCGCCGGGGGCGCGGGGCTCCGCGCGGCGATCGAGGCGTCCGATCGCGTGCGCACGGCCGTGATCTCCAAGCTGTACCCGACGCGCTCGCACACCGGGACGGCCCAGGGCGGCGTGTGCGCCGCGCTCGCCAACGTCGAGGAGGACTCGCCCGAGTGGCACGCCTTCGACACCGTGAAGGGCGGGGACTACCTCGTCGACCAGCCGGCCGCACAGCTCATGTGCGAGGAGGCCGTCGAGGCGATCTACGAGCTCGAGCACTGGGGCCTGCCGTTCAACCGCACGCCCGAAGGCAAGATCGACCAGCGTCGGTTCGGCGGGCACACGCGCAACCACGGCGAGGCGCCGGTCAAGCGGGCGTGCTACGCGGCGGACCGAACCGGCCACATGATCCTGCAGACGCTCTACCAGCAGTGCGTCAAGCGCAACATCCGGTTCTTCAACGAGTTCTACGTGCTCGACCAGCTCATGACCGACGGCCGGTGCGCCGGGGTCGTGGCGTACGAACTCGCCACCGGCGAGCTGCACGTCTTCCGGGCCAAGGCCGTCGTCTACGCCACCGGTGGGTTCGGCCGCATGTTCAAGGTGTCGTCGAACGCCCACACGCTGACCGGGGACGGGCCGGCGGTCCTGTATCGCCGCGGCATCCCGCTGGAGGACATGGAGTTCTTCCAGTTCCACCCCACCGGCGTCTACAAGATGGGCATCCTGCTGTCCGAGGCCGTTCGCGGCGAGGGGGGCATCCTCCTGAACTCGGAGGAGGAACGCTTCATGGAGCGCTACGCCCCCACCGTGAAGGACCTCGCGCCCCGGGACATGGTCTCCCGGGCGATCTTCCAGGAGATCAAGGAGGGACGCGGCGCCGGGCCCAACCGCGACGCCGTGTGGCTCGACGTCCGCCACCTCCCGCGCGAGGTGATCGAGGAGAAGCTCCCCGACGTGACCGAGTTCGCTCGCGTGTACCTCGGCGTCGAGCCGACCACCGAGCTGGTGCCGATCCAGCCGACGGCCCACTACGCGATGGGCGGCATCCCCAGCGACGTCGACGGGCAGGTGGTGACGGGCGAGGAGGAGACGCCGGTGCCCGGCCTGTACGCGGCCGGCGAGTGCGCCTGCGTGAGCGTGCACGGCGCCAACCGTCTGGGCACCAACTCGCTGCTCGACATCGTGGTGTTCGGCCGCCGGAGCGGGAAGAGCGCGGCGGCGTTCGCCGAGGACGCCGAGCTCCCGGAGCTCCCCGAGCGACCAGAGGGCGCCGTCGCCGACCGGCTCGACGGCCTCCGGGGCCGGCCCGAGGGCGCCAACGCCGCGGACATCCGAGCCGAGATGCAGGAGCAGATGCAGGAGCTCGCGTTCGTCGTGCGGACGGAGGAGAGCCTGCGCAAGATGCAGGCGATCCTGGCCGGCCTCCACGAGCGCTTCGAGCGCGTCTACGTCCAGGACACCGGCAGGCTGTTCAACACGGAGCTCATGGAGGTCGTCGAGCTCGGCTTCCTGCTCGACTGCGCCGACACGCTCGTCGCGGCCGCGCTGGCGCGGGACGAGAGCCGGGGCGGCCACTACCGGGAGGACCACCCCCTGCGCGACGACGCGAACTGGCTGAAGCACTCGCTCGCGTACCGCAACGACGACGGCTCGGTCCGTCTGGAGACCAAGCCCGTGAAGCTGGGACCGTACGTCCCGATGGAGCGGAAGTACTGATGGCCGAGCTCGGCGACGTCCTGGAGGGATCGGACCGGCAGCGGGCCGGGGCGTCTCGCCGGCTGACCCTCACGGTGCGGATCCGCCGCTACAACCCGGAGGTCCGCGGCGAGGAGTCGTGGTGGGACGAGTTCACGATCGAGGCCGATCCGGACGACCGGCTCCTCGACGCCCTGCACCAGGTGAAGTGGTACCACGACGGCACGCTCGCGCTGCGGCGGTCGTGCGCCCACGGCATCTGCGGCTCGGACGCGATGATGATCAACGGCCGGAACGCCCTGGCCTGCAAGGTCATCGTCCGCGACATCGCCCCAAAGGTCACCGTGGAGCCGATCCGCGGCCTGCCGGTCCTGAAGGACCTCATCGTCGACATGGAACCGTTCTTCGCCGGGTACCGCTCGGTCCTGCCCTACCTCGTGAACGACTCCGGCGAGCCCGACACCGAGCGCCGGCAGTCCCCGGAGGACCGCCACCGGTACGACGACACGACCAAGTGCATCCTGTGCGCCTGCTGCACCACCTCGTGCCCCATCTTCTGGGGCGACGAGGAGTACGTGGGCCCGGCGGCGATCGTGAACGCCCATCGTTTCGTCTACGACTCGCGGGACGAGGCCGGCAAGGAGCGCCTGCGGATCCTGTCCGAGAAGACCGGGGTGTTCCGGTGCCGGACGACCTTCAACTGCACCGACGCCTGCCCCCGCGGCATCCAGGTGACCAAGGCGATCCAGGAAGTGAAGCGCTCCATCCTGTTCGAGCGCTTCTGAGCCCGGCCGAGCGGTAGGATTCCGGCCCCTTGATCCGAGGAGCACCGGGCATGCGCGTGACCGTGGTCGGAAGCGGGTTCGTCGGACAGAGCACCGCGATGCGGCTCGTCGAGCGAGGCCTCGCCGAGGTCGTGCTCATCGACATCATCGAGGGTCTCCCCCAGGCGCTCGCGCTCGACATGAAGCAGTCCTCTCCCGTCGTGGGGTTCGAGCCGAGGATCGTGGGCACGAACGACTACGCGGACACGGCCGGCTCGGACGTCGTCGTGATCACGGCGGGCTTCCCCCGGCAGCCCGGGATGAGCCGCATGGACCTGCTGGGCAAGAACGCCGGCATCGTGCGCGGCGTCGTGGAGCGGTTCGTCCCCGGCTCGCCCGAGGCGATCATCATCGTCGTCTCCAACCCGCTCGACGAGATGACCTACCTCGCCGCGGAGGCGTCCGGGTTCCCCAAGGAGCGCGTCGTGGGCATGGCCGGCGTGCTCGACTCGGGGCGCCTGCGGTACTTCATCGCCGAGGAGCTCGGGGTGTCCCCGCTCGTGGTCGAGGCCATCACGCTCGGCTCCCACGGCGAGTCCATGGTGCCGCTCCCGCGGCACGCCACGGTCGACGGCAAGCCGCTCACCGACATCGCCGACGAGGCGACGCTCGAACGCCTGTACGCCCGCACCCGGGACGCGGGCGCCGAGATCGTCGCGCTCCTGAAGAAGGGCAGCGCGTACTACGCCCCCTCGGCCTCGGTGGCCAGGATGATCGCGGCCATCGCCGGGGGAACGGACGAGACGCTCCCGGTCTGCGCGTGGTGCACGGGCCAGTACGGCATCGACGGCGTCTACGTGGGCGTCCCGGTCCGCCTGTCGCGAGGGGGCGTCGAGCAGATCGTCGAGCTCGACCTCAACGAGGACGAGCTCCGGGCCCTGCGGGCCGCGGCCGAGGGCATCCGCGACAAGTGCGCCGATCTCGCTCAGCTCTGAGCGAGATCGTCCCCGGCACCCGATGGCTCGTCGCGGTTCGGCGGGACCCCCTCGCGCCGGCGGATCCACACGAGGCTGAGCGCCCCGCCGGTGGCTCCGAGCGCCCCGCCGGCGATCGTCAGGAAGATGCCGAGACCGAGCGAGACCTCGAAGCGGGATCGGAACTGCGCCTCGATCGCCTCGCGGATCGGCTCCACCGGGAGGCCCGACTCCGCGGCGAGCTTCTGGGCGATCCGATCCCGCTGCCCGGGGTCGGTGAACCTCGTCCGGGCGCGGGCGGCGTCGGCCACGGCGACGCCGGCGGCGGCGAGGCCGACCACGATGATCACGGCCGCGATGGCACGCGCGACGGCGGGACCGGAGAGCCGGAGGAGGAGCAGGCCGATCAGCGTCACGAACCCGGCGCCGAGCGCGACGAGCCCCTCCCACACGTCGACGCCGGCCGTCGGCGTGTCGAACCCGCTCACCGTCGCCCACTCGCCGATGGCGCCGATGCCCATGAGGAGGCCACCCAGCACCAGCGTGACGAACCCCCACAGGCGCAGCGCGGTGGGGCGGGCGGTCGAGAGGATCTCTCGGGGCATGGCGCATCCTCTCACCGCCGCCCGGTCGCCGAACGAGAGGCGGCGGTAGCATCGGCGGGGAGGATCACGTCATGAGGATCGTCGGACCGATCGAGCGATGAGCGTCCTCCGGTTCCTCCGGCTCGTCGGCACGCACACGCGCACGTTCTTCACCAACTGGCGGGAGTACGACGCGACGCTCTCCACGAAGCTGCGCCTCACCGCGCGGAACCGATGGCGGGCGACGTTCTCGCGGCAGCAGTGCTGCGGACACCTCGGCGAACCCGGCTGCTGACAGGTGCAGGGACAGGGCCCCGGTCGGGGCCCCGGGGGACATCACCGATGATCGGCGCTACCGCTTCGTCCGTGCCCTCGTGCGGATGAACCTTGCGGAACCACCGCTGGGCGTGAAGACGGTCTCGTGTCCGTCTTGCCAGCGCACCCGGTAGCGCACGCCGACCTCCCCCGAGATCACCTCCAGCACCTTCCCCTCGCGAGTGGGGGTGCCGACGGTCTCCGACTCGACGACGATCCGATCGCCGATCTTCGCGTTCATCCGGCCCTCCTCTGCACCCGGTGTCGACCCCCATCCTTGCGCGCCGGCCCCGACCCGGTCCAGACCGAGGGTCCTAGCGATCGAGGGCCCCGGCGACGGCCGCGGCCATCTCGTCGGTGGTCGAGCTCCCCCCCAGATCGCCGGTGCGAACCTCGCCCTCGGCGAGCACGCGGTCGACGGCCGCCTCGACCGCGTCCGCCCTCGCCCGCTCGCCGAGGTGCCGCAACAGCATCGCGCCGGATCGGATCATCGCCACCGGGTTCGCGATCCCCCGCCCGGCGATGTCCGGGGCGCTCCCGTGGACCGGCTCGAACACGGCGTACTCCCAGCCCAGGTTGGCCCCCGCCGCGATGCCGAGCCCGCCGACGAGGCCCGCGCACAGGTCGGACAGGATGTCCCCGTACAGGTTCGGCAGCAGCAGCACGTCGAAGCGCTGCGGCTCCCGGGCCAGTCGCATCGACAGCAGGTCGACGGGCATGTCCTCGAAGCCGACGTCTCGATGCGCCGCGGCTTCCTCGCGCCCGATCGACAGGAAGAGCCCGTCGGAGAACCGCATGATCGAGGCCTTGTGGCCGAGCGTGATGCGGCGCCGGGCGTTCGCCCGGACGAACTCGAACGCGAACCGGACGATGCGCCGGGCGCCGGTCACGCTGATCGGCTTCACGGTGAAGCCCGCGTCCCCCCGGACCTCCTGCCCCGAGAGTCGCCGGAGCTCGGCGCGCAGCTCCTCGGCCTGCGGCGTTCCCCGTTCGAACTCGATGCCCCGGTACAGGTCCTCGGTGTTCTCGCGGATCACCACGAGGTCGACGCCGTCGTGGCGGGTGGGGACGCCGGGCAGCGAGCGGGACGGCCGGACGGCGGCGAACAGGTCGAGCTCGTGCCGCAGGGCCACGTTCACGCTGCGGAAGCCGGACCCCACGGGGGTCGTGATCGGCCCCTTGATCGCGACCCGCGAACGCCGGATCTCCTCGAGCACCCGGGCGGGGAGCGTCGTCCCCTCGCGTTCCAGGACCGCCGCGCCGGCCTCCTGGACGACCCACTCGATGCCGGCCCCCGTCGCATCCAGGACCCGCCGGGCGGCCGCCGAGACCTCCGGGCCGATGCCGTCCCCCGGGATCAACGTGACGAGATGCGACACGCCCGAACCCTACTCGGGGCGCGGACGGCTCACGCCAGCCGGCGGATCACGGCCTCCGTCACCGCCTCGGTCCCGATCCCCCGCTCTCCGGCGAGGTCGGCGGTGACCTCACCGGCGGCGACGGCCTCTGCCACCGAGCGCTCGAGCCGGTCCCCCGCCTCGACCTCGCCGAGGTGCCGGAGCAGCATCGCCCCGGAGAGCATCAGGGCCATGGGGTTGGCCGTGTCGGTCCCGCGGTACCGCGGCGCGGCCCCGTGTGTCGCCTCGAACACCGCCCGGCCCTCTCCCAGGTTGACGCCGGGCGCGAGGCCGAGTCCCCCCACGAGCCCGGCGCACAGATCGGACACGATGTCCCCGTACAGGTTGGGCAGGACGAGCACGTCGTACTCCTCGGGCCGCTGCACCAGCTGCATCGACAGGTTGTCGATGATCCGGTCCTCGAACGCGATGTCGGGATGCTCGGCCGCCACCCGGCGCGCCGTCTCCAGGAACAGGCCGTCGGAGACCTTCATGATGTTCGCCTTGTGCCCGGCGGTCAGCTTGCGCCGGCCCCGGCTGCGGACGTAGTCGAACGCGAAGCGCACGATGCGCTCGCTGGCGGAGGCGCTGATGGCCTTGATGCTCAGGCCCGAGTCCTCGCGAACCCGGTGGCCGGTGGCTCGCTCGACGAACCCGATCAGCTCGGCCGTGGTGTCCTCGCCCTGCTCGAACTCGATCCCCGTGTAGGCGTCCTCCGTGTTCTCCCGGACGATCACCACGTCCACGTCCTCGTACGGTGAGCGGACCCCCGGGAACGAACGGCACGGGCGAACGCAGGCGAACAGGTCGAGCTGGACCCGAAGCGAGACGTTCACGCTCCGGTACCCGCCCTCCGGCGTGACCAGTGGACCCTTGAGGGCGACCCCGGTCTCCCGGATCGACTCGAGGACGCGCGGAGGCAGCGGCATCCCCTCGCGCTCGGCGACCTCGGCGCCCGCCTCCTGGACGTCCCAGTCGATCGCGACACCCGTGGCCTCGATCGAGCGGCGAGCCGCCTCGACGAGCTCGGGACCGACCCCGTCGCCCGGGATCAGCGTGGCGCGGTGGGTTGCCAGATGCCGCCTCCTCGGACGGTCGGAGCCTCGCGCGACGTCCTCCGGCCGCGTCCCGAGCGGCCGGCCGCGGTAGGCTCGGTGCTGAAAGGATAGGCATGGGCGGTGCCGCGAAGCTCGAGCGGCGGCGCCGGTCCGCCGACGTCGGGAGCTCGCGATGGCCGAGAAGGGGATGCGGGACATCGTCGCGGCCCAGACGCGCCTGTCGGACATCGACGGGACGAACGGGCGGCTCTGGTACGTCGGGTACCCGATCGAGGAGATCGCGCAGCACTGCTCGTTCGAAGAGGTCACCTACCTGCTCCAGCGCCTCCGCCTCCCCACCCAGGGCGAGCTCGACGACCTCGAGGAGTTCATGGTCGAGCAGCGGGACGCCTCGACGTTCATCGAGGAGCTCATGCTCACCCTCGCGCAGCAGACGTCGCCGATGTCGATGCTCCGGACGAGCGTCTCGGCGGCCTCCGCCTACGACCCCGACGGGTGGGACAACTCCACCGAGGCCAACGAGCGCAAGGCGCTCCGACTGATCGCCCGGACGCCCACGTTCCTGGCCATGTACCACCGGTTGCGGACGGGCCAGGAGCTCGTGCCCCCCAACCCCAAGCTCCCCCACGCCGCCAACTTCCTGTACATGCTCACCGGGGTCGAGCCGTCCCAGGAGGACGCCGACGTCCTCGACACCACGTTCGTCCTGTACGCCGACCACACGATGAACGCCTCGACCTTCACGGCCCGGATCATCGCCAGCACGCTCGCCGACATGCACTCAGCGGTCACGGGGGCCATCGCCGCCCTCAAGGGACCGCTGCACGGGGGCGCCAACGAGGAGGCCATGAAGATGCTCGAGGAGGTGGGCTCGCCCAGGCGGGCGGCCGCCTACGTGAGAGCCCGGCTGGCGCGCAAGGAGAAGATCATGGGGTTCGGCCACGCCGTCTACCGGACGATGGACCCGCGCGCCCGGATCCTCAAGCTCCTCTCACGCGACACGGGCGAGCGACACGGCGACCTCCGCTGGTACGAGATCTCGGAGGCGATCGAGCGCGTCGTGTTCGACGAGAAGGAGCTGAACCCCAACGTCGACTTCTACGCCGCGAGCGTCTACCACGTGCTCGGCATCCCCACGGACCTGATGACGCCGATCTTCGCCGTGGCCCGCATGGCCGGCTGGACGGCGCACATCCGCGAGCAGTACTCGGACAACCGGATCATCCGCCCCGACTCGGAGTACGTGGGGCCCCGGGACCAGCACTGGGTCCCGATCGAGGGGCGCCGCTAGCCCATCGGCGGGGGCGGCGGAGGCGGTGCCGCGGGACCGCTCCCCATACCGCCCTGAACCGTCGACGCCGCGTCCCAGATCCGGTTCATGTGCTCCTGGGCGTACGGACCGATCGCGATGGAGAAGACCAGGGCCAAGACCGCCAGGAGCGCGGGCGAGAGCTGACTCTGAACGCCGATCCGCGCCTCCGCCTTCTGGATGTGCTGGCCGGTGTTGTACACGGCGATGATGGCGGGGAAGATGATGAAGCCCCCCGGGATCAGCGCCAGCAGCGACCGCGCGGGGCTGATCGTGTCGTCCCGCTCGAACCGCTGCAGCTCCTGATTCACCTTGTAGTACCAGTAGAGCCCGTAGATCCCGATCGTGATGAAGCTCAGCCCGAGGACACCGAGTGGGTTGCGCTTCAGGAACGACTGTCCGTTGATCGTCACCGTCTCAGCCATCGTGGCCTCCTTCCCCCGGGCGAGTCTACGCGGCGGTCGCCGCCGGCCTCGGAAGGAGCCGGGCATCTTCGATCACGTGCCGGACGGCTTCCTCGCGCCCCAGACCCATGACGTGGACTCCGGCGACGCCGGACATCTCGCGCAGACGGGTCACGATCTCGACGCACTGGGCGGTCCCCAGGGCCTCCGCCTCGTCGCCGGCGTCGTCGAGCGCCGCGATCATCTCCAGCGGAACCGTGACCCCGGGCAGGTGCTCATCGAGGTAGCGGGCCTGTCTCCCGCTGCGGATCGGCGCGACGCCCACGATCAGCGCTGCGCGCTCCGCGATGCCGCGGGACCGGACGAGATCGGCCCACGCGGTCAGCGCCTCGAGGTCGTAGGTGATCTGGGTCATCACGAACGCGGCCCCGGCGTCGAGCTTGGCCTCCAGGCGGGCCGGGTCGTAGCTCGGGGCGAGCGGGCTGTCGGTCACGCCGACGAAGAACTTCGGCGGATCCGCGATGCCGGCCCCCGACAGCAGGCGCCCATCGGTGCGGAGCTCGGCGGCGAGCCGGACGAGGTCGGTCACGGCGAGGTCCCCCACCACCGCGGCGTCGGGATGATCGCCGATCCCGACGGGGTCGCCGGTCAGGCACAGGAGGTTGCGGGCTCCCAGCGCCCAGCCTCCGAGGAGGTCCGCGGTGAGCGCGAGCCGGTTGCGATCGCGCACCGTGAGCTGCAGGGTGGGCTCGAGCCCTGCGCGGGAGACCGCGGAGGCCCCCGCAAGCGGCGACATGTGCGCGCTCGCCGCCGGGTTGTCGGTGACGTTGACCGCGTCCGCGTACCCGACCAGGTCACGTGCCTGCCGCGCCATGGCGGCCGGATCGCCCGAGCGGGGTGGCACCACCTCGGAGGTGACCGCGAAGCGGCGGGACCGGACGATGGCCTCGAGACGGCCGGCGGGCTCCCTCAACGGCGCTCGACGAACCCCTCGGCCGCGGTGACCGTGTTCAGCAGCAGCATCGCCGTGGTCATCGGCCCCACCCCGCCGGGCACCGGCGTGATGGCGCCGGCCACCTCCCGGACCTCGTCGAACTTCACATCGCCCACGAGACCCCCTTCGGTGCGGTGGACGCCGACGTCCACGACGATCGCCCCCGGCTTGACCATGTCGGCCGTCACGAGCTGCGGGATGCCCGTCGCCACCACGAGGATGTCGGCCCGCCGGGTGTGCACGGCCAGGTCCCGCGTCTTGACGTGGCAGATCGTGACCGTGGCGTTCCCCCGGATCGAGTCCTGCGCCAGCATGATCGACAGCGGCGCCCCGACCAGGTCGCCGTAGCCGACCACGACCACCTCCGCCCCCTCGAGCTCGACGCCGCTGCGGAGCAGGAGCTCCACGATCCCGTAGGGCGTCGCCGGCGGGAACGAGGGATCGCCGCGGACCATGAGCCCGACATTCAGCGGGTGCAGCCCGTCGACGTCCTTGGCGGGGTCGATCGTCGTCTGGAGCGCGAGCTCGCTGATGTGCCGGGGCACGGGGAGCTGGACGATGATCCCGTGCAGCTCCGGATCCCGGTTCAGCCGGCGGATCGTCGCCAGGAGCTCTCCCTCCGTGACGTACGTGGGCAGGTCGATCTGCTCGGATCGGATCCCGACGTCGACGGTCGCCTTGTGCTTGGCGCCGAGGTAGATGCGGGAGCCCTCGTCGTCGCCGACGAGCACGGCCGCGAGCCCCGGCTGAACCCCTCGGTCGGCGAGCGCCTTCACGCGTTCGGCGACCTCCGAGCGGATCTGGGCGGCGACGGCCTTCCCGTCGAGGATCGTGGCGGTCACGGCGGCCCATCCTATCCGACGCCCTCCGCGGTAACCGGCCCGGGCTCGCCGCTCGCGGGTCGCGTGCCGCATGATGGTGGGGATCGAGTCGAGGAGGTGTTATGGAGTACCGCACGCTCGGCGGGACCGGCCTGCAGGTCAGCACCCACTGCCTCGGCGCGATGATGTTCGGCGAGTGGGGCAACCGCGACGCCGCCGAATGCGCCCGCATCGTCCACGCGGCCATCGACGGCGGGGTGAACTTCGTCGACACCGCCGACGTGTACTCGTCGGGCGGCTCGGAGGAGATCGTCGGGGCGGCGCTCGACGGGCGGCGCGACGAGGTCGTGCTCGCCACCAAGGTCCACGGCGAGATGGGCCCCGGTCGTAACGATCGGGGGAACTCGCGCGCATGGATCGCCCGCGAGGTGGAGCAGAGCCTGCGGCGCCTCCGGACCGATCACATCGACCTGTACCAGGTCCATCGGCCGGAGCGAGCCACCGATCTCGAGGAGACGCTGGGCGTCCTCACCGACCTCCAGCGCCAGGGGAAGATCCGCTACTTCGGCTCCTCCACGTTCCCCGGCTGGCTCATGGTCGAGGCGCAGTGGGCCGCCGAGCGCCGCGCCCTGTCACGCTTTCGGACCGAGCAGCCGCCCTACTCGATCTTCGTCCGCGGCATCGAGCGGGACGTCCTGCCGGTTGCGCAGCGGTACGGGATGGGGGTGCTGGTCTGGAGCCCGCTGTGCCGCGGCTGGCTGACCGGGCGCTACCGCCGGGACGACTTCGACACGTCGCCGGAGGCCCGAGCTGCCCGGACGAAGGAGCGCGGCGGTCCGGTCGCCAAGCAGTTCGACATGACCCGCCCCGAGAACCAGCGCAAGCTCGAGCTCGTCGAGGAGCTGGCGAAGGTGGCCGCGAACGCCGGCGTCTCGATGACGCACCTGGCGATCGCGTTCACGCTCGCGCACCCTGCCGTGACGTCGGCGATCATCGGCCCCCGCAAGCCCGAGCAGCTCGACGATCTGCTCGCCGGAGCGGACGTGCGGCTGGACGGCTCGACGCTGGACGCGATCGACGAGCTCGTCCCGCCGGGAACGGTGGTCGACGGCAACGACCGCGGGTTCTGGCCCTGGTGGCTCGAGCCCGCCGCGTTGAGGCGATAAGCGTCGGGGCGCCGGGGCGGACGACGACGGTCGCGCGTGCGCCGAGATCGGGCGGGCCCGGCTTCGCGGATCCGCTCAGGGGAGGACGGTGATCGCCGTGTGCGTCCGGACGGCGCGGGCAAGCGGGCCGTCGGCGGTCAGGAGGGCGCCTCCCACGTGGTCGGCGAGGGCAACGTATGCGGCGTCGTAGGCCGAGAAGTTCTCACGGAGCTCGAGCATCCTCCAGACCAGCCCCTGATGCCCGAGCCGTCTCAGTGGGAGGTCGAGATAGTCGGCGAGCGCATCACCGGCGCGGCGGTGGGAGACCGCCCCGCGGAGCACGGCGCGCCGCAGTCCGGCGACGACCTCCACATCGCACAGCGCGGGGATCTCCAGGTCGAGGTCCTCAGCTCGCAGGATCGCCCTGATCGGCTCCGCGGCATCCGTTCCGAGGAGGTACTCGAGGATCGCCGAGGCATCGGCGACGACGACCCTCAGGATGCCTCCCGAGACGCACGCTCCTCGCGGACGAGCTCTGCCGCGGGACGCCCGAGCTTGACCGGAGACCTGGCCTCGATCCTGTCGAAAACCTCGGCTGCCGGCGGCCTCGCGACCTCGCGCTCGAGGAGCTCCTGGATGTAGTCGGTGAGCGTCTGCCCTCGTGCTCGTGCTCGACGACCGAGCTCCCGGTGCAGACGGTCCGGAACGTTCCGGACCTGGATCATCTTCGACATGTGCAGAGCATGTCACATGTACGCAGCATGTCAAGCCGGATGGCCGCCCGCTGGGTCACGAGCGCCCGGCCGTGGCCAGGACCCAGAGGTGCGTCTCGCCTGCATCCTCGATCTCGTCGGCCTGCTCGATCTGGAACCCGGCGTTCAGAAGAAGCCGTACGTTCGTCTCCGCGTCGAAGTGGCTCCAGTACATCGGCGCGCCCAGGAACTCCTCCGACCGCTCTTCGGGGTTATCCCCGCTGCCGAGCGTTCCGGCGAACAACCCGCCGGGACGAAGCCACGCCGAGATCCTGGACAGCACGCCGGCGTGGAGCTCACGCCGGACGTGGATCAGCGACCAGAACGCCACCACGGCGTCGAACGACCCGGCCTGGAACTCGACCTGGGAGAGGTCGGCTCGGACCAGAGCGGCTCGCGGCGCGCGTGCCCGAGCGAGCTCGAGCTGCCGCCCGGAGCGATCCACCCCGACCACCCGGGACGCCGCTCCGAGCTCGGCCGCCACGAGCCCGGCGCCACAGCCCAGGTCCAGCACGCGAGCCTCCGAAGGCAGGCGAGCGCGCGCCCGGTCGAGGAAGCTCCGGAAGTAGCTCTCGGGCCCTCGGCCGTGCTCGGCCTCTGCCGCGTACCGTTCGCCGATCCGGTCGTAGCCCGCCTCGACGAGACGGTGCGGATCGGTCGGCTCGCTCAGTGGCGGAAGTGTCGCCGGCCGGTCGTCACGACGGCCATCCCGCGGGACTCGGCCACGGCGAGAACATCGTCATCACGGATCGACCCGCCGGGGTGGATCACGCACGAGACGCCCGCGTCGGCGGCCACCTCGACGGCGTCGGGGAACGGGAAGAACGCGTCGCTGGCCATCGCGGCCCCCTTGGCCCGGTCGCCGGCCTTGCGCACAGCCAGCCACGACGCGTCGACGCGCGACATCTGCCCCGCGCCGACGCCCACGGTGGCGCCGTCCCGGACGAACACGATCGCGTTCGACCGGACGCGCGAGGCCACCGTCCACGCGAGCAGGAGGTCCGCCCACTCGTCCTCGCTCGGCTCGCGCGCCGAGACGACCTCGAGACGGTCCCGCTCGGTGATCACCGTGTCGCGATCCTGGACGAGCCCGCCGCCGGCGAGCGGACGGATCTCCAGCCCGCCGCGCTCCGGCAGCGGTGCCTCGACGACGCGCAGGCTCTTGCGCTCGGCGAACGCGGCGAGCGCGTCGTCGGTGAACGATGGTGCCACGACCACCTCGGTGAACACCTCGCGCATGGCCCCGGCGGCGTCGGCGTCGCACGGAGTGTTGAACGCCACGATCCCGCCGAACGCCGAGACGGAGTCCGACTCGAAGGCCAGGCGGTAGGCCTCCGCCGAGCGTGAGCGGACGGCGACGCCGCAGGGGTTGTTGTGCTTCACGATCACGCACGCCGCCTCGGGCAGCATGGCCGCGAGCCCGAACGCCGCGTCGACGTCGAGCCAGTTGTTGAACGACATCTCCTTGCCCTCGAGGAGCACGCGCGCGCCGCCGAGGACGCCGGGGCCGGCCGACTCCGCGTAGACCGCACCCCGCTGGTGCGGGTTCTCGCCGTACCGGAGGTCGGCGACCTTCTCCAGGGTCAAGCCGACGAAGGAGGGCAGGGACTCCTCCCGCGACGCGAACCAGCTCGCCACCGCCTGGTCGTACGCGGCGGTGTGCGCGAACGCCTCGGCGGCGAGCTCGCGCCGCGTCTTTGCCGACAGGCCGCCCTCCCGGATCTCGTCGAGGACGGGGTCGTATCGAGCCGGGCTGACGACGACGCCGACCGAGGCGTGGTTCTTGGCCGCGGCGCGCACCATGGCCGGTCCGCCGATGTCGATCTTCTCGATCACCTCGTCCTCTGAGGCTCCGCTCGCGACGGTCTCGCGGAAGGGGTACAGGTTGACGACGACCAGGTCGAACGGCTCGATCCCGTGCTCGGCGAGCTGCCGCTCGTGCTCGGGCTTGCGCCGATCGGCCAGGATTCCCGCGTGGATCCTGGGGTGCAGCGTCTTCACTCTGCCGTCGAGCATCTCGGGCGAGCCCGTGACCTCCTCGACCGGCGTGACGTCGAGACCGGCCTCGCGCAGCGTCGCCGCCGTCCCGCCCGAAGAGACCAGGGCCACGCCGAGCTCGGACAGGCCCCGCGCGAGCTCGACCACCCCGGTCTTGTCGTACACGGCGAGGAGCGCCCGGCGCACGGGACGCACGTCGCTCACGCCGGCACCTCCTCGAGGACGGTGACCCTCCGGCCGTTCACCACGACTCGCCCCTCGGCCAACGCCCGGACCGCGGCGGGTAGGAGGCGGTGCTCGACCTCGTGGACGCGCGCCTCGAGCGCGTCCCAGTCGTCCTCCGGCAGCACCGGGATCGCCTCCTGGAACACGATCGGTCCGTGGTCCACCTCGTCGTCGACGAAGTGGACCGTGACGCCGGTGACCGCGACGCCCCACGCCAGGGCGTCGGCCACCGACGTCGTGCCGGGGAAGGCCGGCAGCAGGGCGGGGTGGACGTTCAGCATCCGGCCCTCGAAGGCTCGGACCACGTCCGGACCGACGATCCGCATGAAGCCGGCGAGCGCGACGAGCTCGATCCCCCGCGACGCGAGCAGCTCGACGAGGGCCCGGTCGAACGCGGCGCGGTCGCCGAACGCCGCCGGGTCCAGGAACACCGCCTCGACCCCTCGGTCTCGTGCGCGATCGAGGGCGCGGGCGTCGCCGCGATCGCTGACCACGAGCGCCACCCATCGACCCACCACCGGGTCGTCGAGCAGCGCCTGGAGGTTGGTCCCACCGCCGGACGCGAGCACGGCCAGCCGCACCTCGGCCACGATCGCACGCTAGGGACGGCGCGCTCGGGCGTCAAACGCGGTGACGTACGCTGCGGACGTGCCGGCGGAGGAACGGACCCGGAGCGCGCAGCGGTGCAGCGTGCACGGCTCGACGCCCTCGATCGCGGCGTGCGACGCCTGCGGGCGGCCGCTGTGCCTGGCGTGCGCGATCCCGGTCCGAGGGCGCACCCTCGGCGCCGAGTGCCTGGCGACGGCTCTGGGCCCCGACGCCCCGGTGCCGGAGCCCGCCGAGCGGGAACGGGGATGGTCCGCCCGGGCCGCCGCACGGGCGGCCTTCGTCGTCGCGGTCATCGCCACCGCCCTGCCGTGGAGCCGCTTCGGGCCCGGCTCCCACCCGTTCGGCGCGTGGAGCGCCGGACCGCGGTGGTCGATGCTTCCGGCACTGGCCGCGGTGGCCGGCGTCCTGCTGGTCATCGCGCGACCGTTCGGCCGCCGCCGCGCCCGGGCGTGGGACGCGGCCGCCGTCGCCGCCGGGCTCCTCGTGGCGGGGGGCAGCGTCCTGGCCCTGACCCGGCCGCCGGCCTTCGCCGCCCCCTGGCTCGGCCCGTGGGCGGCCCTCGGCGCGGGGCTCCTCGCCTCGGGAACGTCCCTGTGGGCCCTCCGCAGGCCCTCCGACCGGCGCGGGGCGAGTGTTTGACTCCGCGAGGGGCACGGTGTTCCATAGGCCGATCACGCCGTGACGACCGACGCAGCCTGAAAGGAGCGTCATGTCCCAATCAAGCGGCTTCGACATCTCGAAGCTGTCGACGCCGACCAAGATCCTGCTCGGCGCAGGCATCCTGTACTTCATCGACTTGTTCCTTCCCTGGCAGCGCGTGTGCATCGGGGGGTTCTGCGGTTCGGTTGGTGGGACGCACGGATTCGGAGCGTTGAACCTCATCCTGGCCCTCGCCCTGATCGTCTGGGAGGGACTCGCGTTCTCGAGCGTCAAGATCGCCGCGCCCCGAGCGCTCATCAGCGCGGGACTGGCCGCGGCGATCCTGGTCTTCACAATCCTGAAGATCCTCGTCGACAACGACTTCATCTACCTGTTCGCGTGGGTGGGGCTCATCCTGGCGCTCGCGATCGGGTACGGCGGATGGATGCGCTGGCAGGAACACCAGGCCGGCGCCGGGGCCACAGGCGGCGGCGGTGGCGGCGCGATCCCCCCGCCACCCACGGGAGGCGGCTTCACCAGCTGATCCCGAAGCTCGGCATCATGGAGGCCCGGCCGGCGGCCGGGCCTCCGCTCTGCCCGGGTGCCGTCGTCAACGCGGAGGCATCCCCACCCCGAGCGAGCGCACCGCACGACCGATCGTCCCGGACCAGGCGACCGTCGCCCCACCCCCCGCCCCTCCAACGATCCCCCAGGCCGCCGCCACCAGCATCCCCGCCCCCACGTCGGGCCCGGCGATCACCCAGCCCGTGCGACCGGCCCCGCCGTAGCCCACCGTCACGCTCGAGAGCACCGCGACCGCCCCGACGAGCGCCGCGAAGACCACGCCGGCGCTCGCTCCAGCGAGGCAGGCCCGGCGGATCGGACCGCCCACACGCGCTGCGGCCCGTCGCCCGCCGAGCACGCTCGCCACGCCGGGGGCGAGCAGGAAGAGCAGGTACGCGGGGGGCGCGGTGCCGAACCCGATCTGCCCCAGCGGGACCGGGACGACCTCGTCGCCGTTGATCGGCTGTGGCGTCGTGGTCACCTCGAGGGGGAACCGCCCGTAGCACAGGACGTTCTCGCTCGCGTCGCCGTGGACGCCGTCGCACGCGCCCATGGCCGGGACGAGCGTCCACAGGGCCTCGTCCGGCAGGAGCGCCAGATGGTGGGCCAACAGGACGAGACCCCGGGCCGGCCGGTCGAACACGCCACGGACGTATCGCGCGGTCGTGGGCGTGAGCAGCGCGGCCGGCCCGTCGGGCTGGACGACGCCGGCGAGGAACAGCCCCACGAGGGACAGCACGGCCCCGACCACGAGCATGCGCCACCCACCCGCGACCGCAGCCTCCACCCGCGCCATCGCCGGGTCGAGGGATGCGCGGGAGGCCAGGGCCGATCGGAGCCCTCCCGCGGCCCCCGCGGCCGCCGCGATCGCCAGCGGGAACGCGAGGGCCTGCCAGGTCGACAGGCTCACGTGCACCTCGCCCAGCCCGACGGACCGCAACGTCGTCCGGACGTCGACGAGGACGGCCACGGCGAAGACGGGGATCGCGTACGACGGCGCCACCCACATGCCGCGGAGCACCCGGACACCGCGGCCGCCGCCTCCCCGGTCGGCGAGGGCGCGACCCGCCCGGTAGAGCAGCCAGACCGCGACGGCGGTGACCGACAGAAGCGCGACGCCGACGGAGAGCGATGCCGCCCCGACGGCCGTCGCCGCTTCGGAGGTCCGCGGGATCTCGAACTCGATCGCGACGTGGTGGAACGCGCCGAGGTAGATCGCGCCGATGCGGGCGAACGCGCCGAACGACGAGCCGCGCCCCCCGACCGACCACACCGCGAGCGCGAGGCCCTGTCCGATCGCGGCCATCGCCAGGAAGGCGAGGAACCCCGGCGTGAGCCGGCGCCGCCATCCTTCCAGGAGCCTTCGCCTTCCGCCGCGAGCGGGGGCGCCGCCGGCCTCGCGGTCCGGGACGGGCCCCGCGGCGGTCACGACACGGCGGCCTGGACGAGCTCGGCGACCTCGGTTGGTGTCCGGCCGACCCGGACGCCCGCGGCTTCGAGCGCGTCGGCCTTGGCCTGAGCCGTGCCGCTCGAGCCCGTGATGATCGCGCCGGCGTGCCCCATGCGCTTGCCCGGGGGCGCGGTGAAGCCGGCGATATACCCGACCACGGGCTTCGTCATCCGATCCCGGACGAAGGCGGCGGCGCGCTCCTCGTCGTCCCCTCCGATCTCGCCGATCAGCACGACGAGGTCCGTCCCGTCGTCGGCCTCGAAGCGCTCGAGCGACTCGATGAACCCCACACCGTGGACCGGGTCGCCGCCCATGCCGACGCACGTCGACTGCCCGATCCCCCGCTGCGTGAGCTCGTGCACGATCTGGTACGTGAGGGTGCCGGAGCGGCTTACCAGCCCCACGCGACCGGGGGCGCAGATCTCGCCGGGGATGATGCCGACGTTCGTGACGCCCGGCGAGATCACGCCGGGGCAGTTCGGGCCGACGAGCGCGGCGCTCCGGGCGCGCAGGTACGCGCCCACCTGGGCCATGTCTCGGACGGGGATCCCCTCGGTGATGCACACGATCAGGTCGACGTGGGCGTCCGCCGCCTCGTAGATCGCCTCGGCCGCGAAGCGGGCAGGGACGAAGATCAGCGAGGTGTTGGCGCCCGTCTCCTCGACGGCGTCGGCGACGGTGTCGAACACGGGGATCCCGTCCACGTCGCGGCCGCCCTTGCCGGGGGTCACGCCGGCCACGACCTTCGTCCCGTACGCGCGGTTGCGCAGCGTGTGGAACGTCCCCTCCGAGCCGGTGATTCCGGCGACGACGACCTTGGTGCCCTCGTCGACGAGGATCGACACCTACACCGCCTCCGTATGCGCGAGGTCCGCCGCGCGCTGCGCCGCCTCGAGCATCGTCGGCGCCGAGACGATCCGGGGGTGATCGGCCGCCGCCAGGATGGCCCGCCCCTCGTCCGCGTTCGTGCCGTCCAGGCGGACGACGATCGGCACCCGGGGGGTGGCGCGGGACAGCGCCTCGAGCACGCCCTTGGCCACGAGGTCGCAGCGGGTGATCCCGCCGAAGATGTTGATGAGGACGCTCTTCACGCTGGGATCCGACAGGATCACCTCGAGCGAGGTGGCGATGAGGTCGGCCCGCGCGCCGCCCCCGACGTCGAGGAAGTTGGCGGCCCGGGCGCCGGCCCGCTGCACCACGTCGAGCGTCGACATCACGAGGCCGGCGCCGTTGCCGATGATGCCGACCTCTCCCTCCAGCTTCACGTACTGCAACCCCGCGTCCCGCGCCCGGCGCTCGACCGGGTCGATGGGGAACGTGTCCCGCATGGCGGCGATCTCGGTCTGGCGGTAGAGCGCGTTGTCGTCGACGGTGACCTTGGCGTCGAGCGCCATGATCGTGCCGTCGGTGAGCCGCACGAAGGGGTTGACCTCGACGAGCGTGGCGTCGACGTCGGCCAGGACGTTGTACATCTTGCGGAGCAGGTCGGCCGAGCCCTCGCGGGAGGACGGCGGCAGGTGGCCGACCAGCCGGCGGGCCTGGTACGGCCGGAGGCCGATCACGGGGTCCACGTGCAGGCGTCGGATCGCGTCGGGGTTCTCCCTGGCCACGGTCTCGATCTCCACACCCCCGTCGTTGGAGACGATCGCGAGGTACGTGCCGGCGCTGCGATCGAGGGACATCGCGGCGTAGTACTGCGCCTCGATGTCGACCAGCCGCTCGACGAGGACGCGCACGACCCTCATCCCCTTGAAACCCTCGTCGAACATCCGCCGGGCCGCCTCCGCAGCCTCGTGGGGGGAGTGCACGAGGACCACGCCGCCACCCTTGCCGCGGCCGCCCGCCTGGACCTGCACCTTGACCGCGGCGTGGCCGCCGAGCCGCTCGGTGGCCTCCGCGGCGTGCTGCGGCGTCGTCGCGACCTCGCGCTCGGCCAGGGGGACCCCGTGCCGAGCGAAGAGGTCCTTGCCCTGGTGCTCGAACAGATCCACTAGCTGGCCTGCTTCTCCGCGAGTCGATCGTTCAGCCAGCCGACGATCTCGCCGGTCGAGGCCCCCGGCGTGAAGATGCGCTCGACCCCCGCCTCGGCGAGCTTGGGGATGTCGTCGCGGGGGATGATGCCCCCCCCGAACACGAGCACGTCCCCCGCCCCGCGATCGCGAAGGAGCGCCACCACCCGGGGGAACAGCGTCATGTGCGCCCCCGAGTGGCACGACAGGCCGACCGCGTCCGCATCCTCTTGGATCGCCGCCTCCGCGATCTGCTCGGGCGTCTGGTGCAGACCCGTGTAGATCACCTCGAAGCCGGCATCCCGAAGGGCGCGGGCCACGACCTTCGCCCCGCGGTCGTGACCGTCGAGGCCCGGCTTGGCGACGATGATGCGGCGCTTCGCGGACATGCGCGCCAAGTCTAGCGACGGCCCGACCGACCGGGAGGACCGGAGATCGGCCGGGCCGTTCCTATACTCGACCCGATGCCGAAGCGGATCCGGTTCCGTCCGCCGGGCCTGAAGCCGACCACCAAGGTCGGCACGCTCGGACCGTACCGCGGCCGCCTCGGCCTGGGCTGGGTGATCGCGCCCCTGGTGGCCGGCGTCCTCATCGTGGTCGCCGGGATCCTGGTGCTCCTGCGGTGACCCTGGAGGCCTACTGCTGGCCGCTCTCCGTCGGGCCGGGCGAGCCGGCGGGGCTCCACGTCTCGACCGACGCCGGGGTCGTCGACGTGGAGGTCGCCCGCGAGGGCGCCGAACGGAGGGCGGCCTGGCGGGCGAGCGGCGTCCCCGCCGGCCTCCACGACACGCCTCCCGACGCCTCGGCCCGGGGTTGCGGCTGGCCCGCCGCGACCCGGATCCCCGTCGGTGACGGGTGGCGCTCCGGGTACTACGCCGTCACGGTCACGGCCGGCGACGAGCGAGCCGACGCGTTCCTCGTCGTCCGGCCGCCGCCCGGCGAGCGCGCGCCGATCCTGCTCGTGCTGTCCACGACGACGTACCACGCGTACAACGACTGGGGCGGCCCGTCCCTGTACACGGGGGGCACCCGCGTCTCGTTCGAGCGCCCCATGGCCGGGGGGTTCCTCGTCAAGCCCGAGCCGGCCGGCCGCATGATGCAATCCGCGCCCGATCGCGAGGCGATGGGCTACCGCCGCTGGGCCCGGCCGCTCGGCCTGTCGGATTGGAGCGGATCGTCCGGGTGGTGGAACTGGGAGCGACCCTTCACCCGGTGGGCCGAATCCAACGGCTACACGCTCGACGTCGCCGTGAGCTGGGACCTGGAACGCCATCCGGAGATCGTCGACGGCCATCGCCTCTTCGTGTGCGTCGGCCACGACGAGTACTGGTCGTGGGGGATGCGCGACGCGCTCGACGCGTTCGTGGGGGACGGGGGCAACGCCGCCATCTTGAGCGGCAACACGTGCTGCTGGCAGGTTCGGTTCGAGGACGAGCACCGGGCCATGACGAGCTACAAGTACCTGGCCGGGCACGACCCCGTGCTCGGCACCCCCGACGAGCACACACTCACCGGCTCGTGGTCCGATCGACGGGTCGGTCGCCCCGAGACGTCGACGTTCGGACTGACGTTCACCCGGGGCGGCTACTCGCGCTACGGGCTCGGCGCGCCGGAGAGCGCGGCCGCCTACGTGGTCCACCGCCCCGAGCACTGGGCCTTCGCCGGGACCGGGCTGGAGCCGGGCCAAGAGTTCGGGCGCGCCGACGCCATCGTGGCGTACGAGTGCGACGGCTGCGCCCTCCGCACGGACCCGCACGGGTTCCCCGTCCCGACGCACGCCGACGGCGCGCCGGTGGGCCTCGAGATCCTGGCCACGGCGCCGGCGCACCTGTGGGCGCAGCACGAGCAGCCGTCGCGCTACGTCGCGGACCCGGGTGACCTCGAGACCGCGGCGGAGGCCGTGTTCGGCGACACCGATCCCGAGCACCTCGCCGAGCTCTCGGACGGCCGGGCCGTCTTCGCGGTCTTCTCCAGGCCCGGCGGCGGCACCGTGGTGAACGCCGGCGTCACCGACTGGGCGCTCGGACTCGCCGACCCCGTCGTGGACCGGATCACGCGCAACGTTCTCGACCGCCTGTCGACGTGAGTCCCGTCGGCCTCCTGCGTACGATCGCTCATCGCCCGGAGGGAGGCACCGTCATGCGCTGGGAGGAGTTCGAGGTCGCCTGCCCGGAGATCGGCTCGGTGGCGAGGGAGCGGCTCACGAAGGACCAGCTCGTGCTGGTGGGGACCATCCGGCGCGATGGCTCGCCCAGGATCAGTCCCAACGAGTGCGACTTCGCGCAGGGCCGGCTGTTCGTGAGCATGATGTGGCGGTCGAAGAAGGCGCTCGACCTGCTCCGTGACCCCCGCGTCGCGGTTCACAGCATGACGTGCGACACGTCGGGCACCGAGGGGGACGTGAAGCTGTACGGCCACATCGTCGACGAGCAGGACCCCGCCCTGCGTGCGGCGTTCCGCGAGGCGATCCGCGCACGGACCGACTGGGCACCCGACGAGCCCGAGTACCACTGCTTCTCGGTGGACGTCGCGTCCGCGGGCTACACGAAGTTCGGTCCGGGCGGCGGCGCGCTGGCTTGGGACCCCGTGCGCGGCCTGCGCCGCATCGAGCTCCACTGAGGCGCGCCGGCCGCGAGGGGCGAACGTAGATCCCCCACCCATCGTGGGGTAGAGGCCCTACGGTGGATCGGGCATCCTCTCCCGGCTCCCGCCCGTCATCCTTCCGGTGAGGCAGGCGGGGGGCTGCCTCGCAGGGGGAGGGATGCGGGGGTGGCGAAGCCTGAGCCCCGGCATACGCGGGTCGTGCTCGTGGGTGCCGGACGACGGGCCAGGGACACGATCCTGCCCGCCATACACGCCTGTGCGCCGCACGTCGAGGTGACGGCCGTGTGTGCGCGCTCGGTGCGGGAGATCGAGCTCCTGGGCGGGCGAGTCCGAACGACCACCTCGCTCCTGCCCGAGACCGACGTGTCGAACACCGACGCCGTCGTCGTCTCGGTGGGGGCCGAAAGCGTCGAGGCCGTCCTCGGCGAGCTCGCCGCGCGGGAAGAGGCAGGAACGCTCACCCTCATGCTCGACACGCCGGTGCTGGAGCCCGCCCACCTGCGTGCCGCCGCGACGTTCCCAAGGTTCCGGGCGGTGCTCGCTTCGGAGGACACCTACTGCCTGCCGCTCTACGTGCTGGTGCGGCGCCTCGTGGACGAGGGGAGGATCGGGCGCTTGCGCCGGGTCTACCTGTTCCACAGTGGCTACCGGCATCACGCCCTCGCCGGGTTGAAGAGACTCACCGGGGTGCGACCCCGGCGTGTCTCGGTCGACCGGGCCAACCGGTGGTGCGCGGACGTCCACGTGACCTTCCCCGGCGGGGTGCGCGCTCAGATCGTCGAGCCCCGCCGCTACGAGATCGGGCGCGCCATGATCGTCGGGGAGACGGGGTTCGTCGCCGATTACCCGGTCGAGCACCCCCGAGCCGTCCGGGTCGGCTACCGAACCGTGAAGGGCCGGTTCCGCGGCCTCACCGTGGACGACGAGCCCGTCCCATCTCCCCTGGACGAGGCCTACTCGTCGGCCCTCGACGGCGTGCCGCTCGAGGACGACTCCCTCATGAACCAGATGAAGATCCGGGGCGCCATGGACCTCCTGCGGGGGCTGGGGGATCCCGGCTCACCCGACCGCTACCCCGCCGTCGAGGCGATCGAGGACAACCTGGCGATGCACTTCGCGGAGCGGCTGCGGGTCGCCCCGGCGCGCGGGTCGATGCTCCGGTCCGCCGGCCGGCTCGCCGCCCCGTTCGTGCGCGGCGGGGGCGAGCCGGCGTGACGGCCGAGGCCGTTCCGGCCCGGTCCCTCGAGACCACGGCCGCCGGCACCGTGCCCTCCGGGTTCGTCGACGCCCGGACGCTCGAGGACGGGCTCGAGATCGCCGCGGACGTGTGCGTGGTCGGTTCGGGCGCGGCCGGGACCACCCTCGCGCTCCGCCTCCGGGAGCGGGGGCGCGCCGTGCTGCTCCTGGAATCGGGCGGGTTCCGGCCGGATCCGGTGACGTCGTCGATGACCGACGTCGACGCGCCGATGCTGCCGATCGGTCCGGAGTCCCGGCAGCGGTTCCTCGGCGGCACGACGAACACCTGGTGGGGCGGGGCGGCGATGCTCGAGGACATCGACTTCGCTCCGCGATCGTGGGTCGGCGCGACCGGCTGGCCGATCGACCGAGCCGAGCTGCTCCCCCACTACGCGGAGGGCTGCCGGATCCTGGGCGTTCCGGACCTCACCACCACGCCGCTCGAGCGGTTCGAGGGCGGCCGGGGATTCCTCGTGCGCACCCCCGAGCTCGACACCGTGACGCTGTACTGGCCGCGTCACCCTCGCCGGTTCCGGCAGCTGTTGATGCCGGCCGTGCGCGCGGGACGGGGCATCGAGTCGCTCCTGTTCGCGAACGTGACGCGGGTCGTGGCGACCCCTTCGGGAACGGCCGTCGACCATCTGGAGGTCGGGACGATCAACGGCCGCCGGCTCCGCGTCCGCCCGAGGGCCGTCGTGCTCGCGTGCGGGGGGATCGAGAACGCCAGGCTCCTCCTCGCCTCCCGGCTCCCCGGCCCTGCGAGCCGGGACGCCGTGGGCCGGTACTACATGGACCACGCGAAGGGCGTCGTCGGCGAGATCCGGATCGACCCCGGCGTCCGCCGCCTGATCCACCCGGCGTACTGGGACGCACGGCCCGGGCGCTTCCGGCTCGGCATCCGGCTGTCGGACGAGCGCCAGCGGCGGGAGGAGCTGCTCGACTCGTACGTGCGCTTCCACCCGGTGCTCGAGGGTGCCGGGACCGGGGCCGCGGCCCTCCGCGAGCTCCGCCGTCACCGTCTCGGGGCGCTGCGGAACCCCCGGGTCCTCGGCGGCCTCGTCGGCGGGCTCCCCGAGATCGTCGCGCTGGGCGTGTTCAAGACCCTGAACGTGGGACGGGTCCGCGCCGTCGAGATCCACACGTTCATGGAGCTGGAGCCGAGGCCCGAGAACCGGGTGGTCCTGTCGGATCGGACGGACCCGTTCGGCATGCCGCTGGCCCGGGTGCACTGGACGGTCGGGGACCTCGACCGGCGCACGGTCCGGCGCCTCCACTCGGCCCTGGACGAGGACTTGCGGCGGCGGGGCTTCGGGTCGGTGTCGAGCCCCTTGCTCCCGGCGGAGGACGGGCCCTGGCCCATCGCCCGCGACGCCTCGCATCACACCGGCACCACGCGGATGGGCGCAGACCCCACGACGTCGGTGGTCGACCGGGACTGCCGCGTCCACGGCATCGAGAACCTGTACGTCGCCGGGAGCTCGGTGTTCCCCACCAGCGGCTACGCGAACCCGACGCTCACGATCGTCGCCCTGGCGCTGCGCCTGGGCGACCACCTCCGCACAGGCTGACCGGTCGGGCGGTCCTGGGAGCGGCACGCCGGATGCCGTACGAAGGGTACGCCGGACGGGTCATCCCCGGGTGGCGGACCTCGGGCATCCTTGGCCCTCGGCGCCCGCGCGGGCCGCCGGGCACGTCGCGACGACCTCAGCAGGGAGCGGATTTCACATGGCCAAAACCGACTTCGATGTCGGCATCATCGGCGGCGGACCCGCCGGCGGCAGCATGGCGGCATACCTCGCCAAGGCGGGCGTCGACTGCGTGGTGTTCGAGAGCGAGCTCTTCCCGCGCCAGCACGTGGGCGAGTCCCTCGTCCCCTCCTCCACCCGCATCTTCAAGGACCTCGATTTCATCCCGGTGATGGAGCAGTACAAGTTCCCGCACAAGTACGGCGCGGTCTGGACCGCGGCGGCGGAGAACGCCAACGCGTACCAGCACGACTGGGAGGGCCTCGTCGCCGACTCCGTCGCCGACCTGCGCTTCGAGGAGCGGAGCCAGGAGGGCGTCGACCAGATCTACACCTACCACGTGGACCGGGGGTTGTTCGACAACCTCCTCCTGCAGCACGCGCACGGGTACGGCGCGCAGGTCTACGAGGGCGTGGCCGTCAAGGGCGCCGACTTCAGCGACCCCGAGGTCGTCCGCGTCAAGTACGGGCTCGGACGGCGTGACGCCGAGACCACGGTCCGCATGCTGGTCGATGCGAGCGGCCGTCGGACGGTCATGGGCAACCAGATGAAGTGGCGGATCAAGGACGAGGTCTTCGACCAGTACGCGATCCACACGTGGTTCGAGGGGTACGACCGCCTGACGGTCGCGCCCCGGGACACCTTGCGCGACTACATCTACGTCCACTTCCTGCCCATCACGAACAGCTGGATCTGGCAGATCCCGATCACCGATTCGGTCACCAGCATCGGCGTCGTCACGCAGAAGAAGCACTTCCGGGGCAGCAAGGAGTCGCGCGAGCAGTTCTTCTGGGACTGCATCGGCTCGCGTCCCGAGCTGTACGAGGCGCTGAAGGCCTCGACCCAGCTCCGGGGCCTGAAGGAGGAGGGCGACTACAGCTACGCGATGAAGCAGCTCGCGGGCGACCGCCTCGTCCTGATCGGCGACGCAGGACGCTTCGTCGACCCGATCTTCTCGACCGGCGTGAGCATCGCCATGAACTGCGCTCGGTTCGCCCACAAGGACGTTCTCAAGGCGTTCGACACCGGTGACTTCTCCCGCGCGGCCTTCGAGACGTACGAGCAGGTGCTGCGGCTGGGGACCCGGAACTGGTACCGCTTCATCTCGGTCTACTATCGGCTGAACGTGCTCTTCACGGCGTTCGTCCGGGACCCCAGGTACCGCCTCGACGTCTTGAAGCTCCTGCAGGGCGACGTCTACGACGAGGCCGAGCCGCCCGTGCTGTCGAAGATGCGGGCCACCGTTCGCGCCGTCGAGAGCAACCCGGACCACATCTGGCACAACCTCCTGGGCGATCTGACCGCGAACGCGTTCGTGGACGCTGCTGAGGGAGCTCGTGACAACTTCGAGGGCGGCTCGATCCAGGACACCCTCGAGGGCGCGGTGGCCTGAGCCTCGGGATGCATCGGACGCCCGGCCGGGCCGCGCGCCGGAGGTCCCTCATCAGACGCGGGTCAGCGGCGCGTACGCGAGGAGCAGGCGCTTCTCGCCCACGTCCGCGAATCGCACGGTGGCCTCGGCGTCGGAGCCCGAGCCGCTCACCGTGAGGACCACGCCCTCGCCCCACCGCTCGTGCAGCACGGTGTCCCCAGCGGACACGGCGACCGGCTCGCGACGGCCCTCGACCGCGGCTCGGATCGGCGAGGGCTCCCCGGCCCCGATCACGGACTCGTCCTCCTCGATCGCCCGGACAAGCTCGGCGGGGATCTCACCCAGGAACCTCGAGGGAGGGTTGTACGACGTCGTCCCGAACAGCGTCCGGCTCCACGCGTGGGTCACGTACAGCCGTTCCCTGGCGCGCGTCACGCCGACGTACATCAGCCGGCGCTCCTCCTCGAGCTGCGACGGGTCGCCCATCGAGCGGTAGTGGGGGAAGACGCCGTCCTCCAGCCCGATGATGAACACGACGGGGAACTCGAGGCCCTTCGCGTTGTGCAACGTCATGAGCGTGACGCTCCCGGCCTCCTCGTCGTACTCGTCCTGCTCGCCCACGAGCGACACCTGCTCGAGGAAGTCGGACAGGGAGCCCGCCGGATCACGCTCCTCGAACTCGCCCGCGACGCCACCGAGCTCCCGGAGGTTCTCGATCCGGCCTTCGGCCTCCACCGTCCGCTCCGCCTCGAGCTCGAGCATGTAGCCGGACTCGGTGGCGGCGGCCTCGATCATCCGCCTCGGCCCCGCGCCCGAATCGAACGCCGCCCGAAGCAGATCCATCACCTGGACGAACCCCTCGACCGCCCCCTTCGCCCGCGAGCCGAGCGTCGGGATCTCGTCCGCGCGCCGGGTGGCCTCGAGGAACGGGATCTCCTCGAGCGCCGCCAGACCCTCCAGGGCAGCCACTGTGGCGTCCCCGATGCCGCGCTTCGGCGTGTTGATCACGCGCCGCGCGCTGACGACGTCCTGCGGGTTCACCAGAAGCCGGAGGTACGCCAGGACGTCCTTCACCTCCCTCCGCTGGTAGAAGCGGACGCCGCCGATGACGCGGTACGGCGTTCCCGAGCGGACGAAGACGTCCTCCAACACGCGACTCTGCGCGTTGGTCCGGTAGAAGATCGCGACGTCGGAATACCGGTAGCTCTCCTCCTCGGTCAGGCGGTGGACCTCCTCGGCGACGAACAGGGCCTCCTCGTGCTCGTTGTCCGCGCGGTAGCGGATGGCCAGCTCGCCGCCGTCGGTCTCGGTCCACAGGCTCTTGGGCTTGCGCTGGACGTTGTGCTCGATCAGCGCGTTCGCCACGGCCAGGATGCTCGACGTGGAGCGGTAGTTCTGCTCCATCAGGAAGACCTCGGCGTCCGGATAGTCGCGCTCGAAGTCGAGGAGGTTCTGGATCGTCGCGCCCCGCCATGAGTACACGCCCTGGTCGGCGTCGCCCACGACGCAGACGTTGCGGTACTTCGCCGCCAGGAGGTTGACGAGCAGATACTGGGCCCGGTTCGTGTCCTGGTACTCGTCCACCAGGATGTACCGGAAGCGCTCCTGATAGTGCTCGAGCACGTCGGGGTGCTCGCGGAACAGCCGCACCGTCTCCGAGATCAGGTCGTCGAAGTCCAGCGCCCCGGCCGCCCGCTTGCGCTCCTCGTACGCCTGGTAGACCTTCGCGATCGTCTCCTCGTAGAAGTTGCTCGCCGCACCGACGAACTCGTCGGCCGACAGCACGTGGTCCTTCGCCCTGCCGATCGCGGCGGCCATGGCCCGCGGCGGGTACCGCTTCACGTCCAGGTTCAGGTCGCGCAGGACCCCCGAGATCAGCCGCTCGGTGTCGCCTTCGTCGTAGATCGTGAAGCTCCGGGGCAGGCCGAGATGCTCGTGCTCGCGGCGCAGGATCCTGGCGCAGGACGAGTGGAACGTGAGGATCCACATGCCCTGGGCGATCCGGCCGCCGAGCAGGTCCTCCACGCGCTCGGCCATCTCGCGCGCGGCCTTGTTGGTGAACGTGATGGCCAGGATCGCGTACGGGCTCGCCCCGCGCTCGCGGATGAGATGGGCGATCCGGTGCGTGAGGGCGCGGGTCTTGCCCGACCCGGCCCCGGCGACGATCAGCACCGGGCCCTCGGTGTGCAGGACGGCCTCGGCCTGGATGGGGTTGAGGTGTTCGAGCAGGGGCGATCCGGCCGGCATCCGGCCCATCATCCTACGGCCGGCCCCCGACCCCACCGACCGCCGCGCCGAACCTGCGACACTTTGACCCGTGACGGACGTCGACACGCGGAGCGAGGCCACCCCGCCGGACGTCGAGGACGCCACCCGGGCCCGCCGCCGGCGGCTCGGCCGTATCCTCCGCGCGGCCGGGCTCCTGGCGATCGCCGCCGCGCTCGCGCTCGGCGGCTACGTCTGGTGGCAGCAATGGGGCACCGGGTTCGCCGCGCGAGCCGCCCAGAACGAGCTTCGTCCCGATTTCGAGCGCCGCGTGGCGACGGTCGCGCCGGCCGAGGCCCCGCCGCCCCGCGTCGCCAACGTCCCCGGCAGGGCGGTGGCGATCATCAAGATCCCCGCGATCGACGTGGACCTGGTCGTGGTGGAGGGAACCGACACCGAGTCCCTCAAGAAGGGACCCGGGCACTACCTCGGGACGGCGTATCCGTGGCAGGACCGAGGACGGGTGGGGATCGCCGGCCACCGCACCACGTACGGCGCGCCGTTCTGGTCGCTGGACGAGCTCCGGCCCGGCGATCGCATCGTCCTCGCCACCGAGTACGGGATCTTCGACTACCGGGTCACCGGCTCCAGGATCATCGATCCCTCCGACGGCTCGGTCCTGGAGCCGACCGCCCGGCCGACACTCGTCCTCACCACGTGCAACCCCCGGTTCTCGGCGGCCGAGCGGCTGGTGGTGTTCGCCGACCGGGTCGGCCGCGTCTGAGCCCGCCCCGGGGCCCATACCGGGACGGGCCGAAGGTCCTTGACCCTCCCCTCGGGGGAGAGGGCAGGCTGGCCCCGGGAGGCGAGCGGGCATGACGGTGAAGAGCGCGCCGAAGACCGATCCGCACCTCGTCGAGGTGTCCGAGCGGACGTTCCTGATGATCGACGGGCGTGGAGACCCCAACGGGTCGGAGGAGTTCCAGGATGCCGTCCAGGCCCTCTACACGATCTCGTACGGGGTGAAGTTCCGCCTGAAGCGCTCGCACGGGGTGGACCGGAAGGTCGGGACGCTCGAGGGGCTGTGGTGGGCCGAGGACGAGCGATCCTGGCAACAGGACCGCTCCGCGTGGCGGTGGACGCTCATGATCGAGCAGCCCGACGAGGTGACCCCCGAGGTGGTCCAGGCCGTCGCACGGGAGAAGGGGCTCGAGACCCCGATGCGCCTCGAGCGCCTCGCCGAGGGGCTCGCCGCCGAGATCCTGCACGTGGGCCCGTTCGCCGAGGAGCCTCCCACGATCGAGAGGCTCCACGGATTCATCGCCGACCGGGGGCTACGCCGGACCGGGCGCCACCACGAGATCTACCTGAGCGATCTCCGCAGAACCGCGCCGGAGCGGCTTCGCACGATCATCCGTCAGCCCGTCGAGCAGTGAGGATGGAGCATGGAGAACCTCGTCCCGATCGGGCGCTTCTCCAGGATGACCAGGCTCTCGATCAAGGCCCTTCGCCACTACGACGAGATCGGGCTACTCGTCCCGGCGGTGGTCGATCCCCTCTCCAGCTATCGGTACTACCGGCTGTCCCAGGCCAACCGCGCCGAGGCGATCCGCGTTCTCCGCGGCCTGGACATGCCTCTCGAGGAGATCCGCGAGGTCCTCGCAGCCGACGATCCCGAGGTTGCGATCAAGCTCCTCGAGCTTCACCGGGGTCGACTGGAGGGTGAGGTCGAGCGGCAGAGCCGCGCCCTCGCCTACCTCGGTCGCCTGATCGAAAGGAAGGAGGGTGTCATGCCGTACGAGGTGCGGGTGAAGGAGGTCCCCGAGATGCTCGTCGCGTCGACGACGCGGCAGGCCTCACTGGCAACGATCGGCAAGGAGGTTCAGGAGGGGTTCATGACCCTCATGCAGGCGATCGGGCCCGTGGGCTTCGGCCCGGGGATGCCCGGCGTCGTCTATCACGACGTCGTCGACGAGTGGACCGACGGGACGATCGAGGTGTTCGTGCCGGCCGCGAGGTCCTTCGATCCCCCGGAGGGCGTCGGGGTGAAGACGATGCCCGCCAGCACGGTGGCGTTCACGATCCATCGCGGACCGTACGAGGAGTGCGCGGCCGCCTACCAGGTCCTCACCGCGTGGATCCAAGAGCACGGGCACGAGCACGCCGGCCCGCCGAGGGAGCTGTACCTCAACGACCCGCACGAGGTCGGTGAGGAGGAGGCTCTCACCGAGATCCAGTTCCCGATCCGCTAGCCCCCGCGGTGGCTCGGCTCAACACGGGAAGTCGTCCGCGCACGACCCGGAGCCGCAGGCCGTGGGCCGTGATGTGAACTCGTAGACCCCGGTCCCTACGCCACGCGGAGCGGGTAGCCGTAGCGCGGCAGGAGCGGGAGCGTGATGAGGTCGCACACGAGGCGGTCGGTCCGGCGTTGCGAGCGGATCCACTCGTCGTCGCTCGACAGCTCGACAGGGCCATGGCGGAACCGGGAGGGGTTGCCGGCGAAGCTGTGATTGGGTGGCAGCTCCACGGTGCGGTCGTCGACGAACGGCGGTCCCGGCCGATCGCGTCCGATCGCGTCCGCGACCACACCGACCGTGTGGCGGGGGGACGCCACGAAGTCTTCGTATCGAAGGCGCACGGCCGGGCCTCGCCCCCGTCGACGGAGCCGGTCGGCCCCGAGGTTGCAGACGACCCAGTTGACGCTGCTGGACGTCGGGCTGTGCCGCGGCATCGTTCGGCCTTCGCCGGGCCCGGCGCTCCGCGTCCGCTGCCAGGAGAACGCCGTCGCGCGCGGGTCCCGGATCATGTGGACCAGGACCGGCGGGCCTTCCGACGCGAAGCCGGCGAGCGCGCCGTACCCGGCCTTCTTGGAGCTGTCGACGACGACCGGCGCGCCGCTCACGTGCGCGATCGAGCGGTAGAGACACCGCAGGGCGGCGATGGATCGGCCGAACGGCTCCTCGGGCAGGTCCGAGGGCGACGAGGCACGCACCACCCGGCGCGTTCGCCGGATCCGGATCGCCTCCGTCTGCCACGCCCGCACCTCACGCAGATCCCGCGAGGGGAGCTCGGCGTCGGCCATGAGCTCGTCGTGGACCTCGGCCCAGAACGGGCACTCGGCCAGGGACCGGCCGCACCCGCAGGCGTGCTCGGCACGGCCCATCCGGCTCCAGAAGTGGCGGAGCTCGCCGGCGTCGAACACGCCCGGCAGCGCGCCGAGGATGTTGCCGAGGATCGTGCTGCCGCTGCGGCCCCACGCGGCGATGTAGACGAGCTTCGGCGCGCCTACTCCCACTCGATCGTGCCCGGCGGCTTGGAGGTCACGTCGTAGGCGACTCGGTTCACGCCGGGGACCTCCCGCACGACACGCCCGGCGATGCGATCGAGGATGTCGTACGGCAGGCGGGCCCAGTCCGCCGTCATGGCGTCCTCGCTCGTCACCGCTCGCAGGACCACCGGGTGCTCGTACGTCCGGCCGTCGCCCATGACCCCGACGCTCCGGACCTCGGCCAGCAGGACGCAGAATGCCTGCCACGTCTCGCGGTCGAGTCCGGCACGCCGGATCTCCTCGCGGACGACGTGATCCGCCGCCCTGACGATGTCGAGGTTGTCCGCGGTGACCTCGCCGACGATGCGCACGGCGAGGCCGGGCCCCGGGAACGGCTGGCGCTGCACGATCTCCTCGGGCAGCCCGAGCTCCGCGCCCACGGAGCGGACCTCGTCCTTGAACAGGTCCCGCAGCGGCTCCACGAGCTCGAGATCCATGTGTTCGGGCAGCCCGCCGACGTTGTGGTGGCTCTTGATCCGGGCGGCGGTTCGCGAGCCGCTCTCGATCACGTCGGGGTAGAGCGTGCCCTGGACCAGGAACCGGGCCCCTCGATACTCGCGGGCAACCTCCTCGAACACGCGGATGAACTCCTCGCCGATCCGGCGGCGCTTGTCCTCGGGACCCGTGACGCCGGCCAGCCGTGCCAGGAAGCGGTCAGCCGCCTTCACGTGGACGAGCGGCACCTGGAAGTGGCGGCCGAACGTCTCCTCGACCTGCTCCGGCTCGCCTTCGCGAAGGAGCCCGGTGTCGACGAAGACGCACGTCAGCTGGTCGCCGACCGCCTTGTGGACGAGCAGCGCCGCGACGGCGGAGTCGACGCCACCCGAGAGCGCGCACAGGACCTCGCCCTCGCCAACGCGTTCGCGGACCGCACTCACGCTGCGCTCGATCACGTTCGCCGGCGTCCATTCGGGCATCAGGCCGCAGCCGTCGTAGAGGAACCGCTTCATCACCGCGACGCCCTTGGGCGTGTGCGCGACCTCGGGGTGGAACTGGACCGAGAACAAACCGCGCTCCGGGTCCTCCATCGAGGCGACCTCGATCGCGTCCGTGTGCGCGGTCACGCGGAACCCCGCCGGTGCGCGGGTCACGCCATCGCCGTGGCTCATCCAGACCGGCTCCTGGATGTCGAGCTCTTTCAGCAGGACGCCCGGGTCGTCCACGTGCAGGACGGTGCCGCCGTACTCGCGCCGCCCCGTCGCCGCCACCTCGCCGCCGAGGGCCTGGGCCATGAGCTGATGGCCGTAACAGATCCCGAGCACGGGAACCCCGAGCTCGAAGACGCCGGGGTCGACGGAGGGAGCCCCCACCTCGTAGACCGAGGCCGGCCCGCCCGACAGGACGATGCCGGCGGGACGCAGCGCGGCGAGCTCCGCCGCGCTCAGGTCGAACGGGACGATCTCCGAGTACACGTGGCACTCGCGGATGCGCCGCGCGATGAGCTGTGCGTATTGGGCGCCGAGATCGACGACCAGGACCGGGCGCGGCGCGGGCATGGCGAGAACGGTAGCAGCCGAACGCGACGGCCCGGGATCGGGTTATCGGCCCTCGGCCACGTGGCCGGTCTCGGTGACCCGCAGGTCCGTCAGCCCCGAGTGCAGGCGCTCGCCCTCGACCATGATCGTCGCGTCCTGGAGGTAGCCGAGCTCCGCGAGCCGCTCGAGCACCCGCCGGAGCGAGTCGATCGGCTCCTCCACCATCGTGTCCAGGACAAGCTCGGGATCCACGGGCGGCTCGTACGGATCGTCGACGCCGGTGAAGCCGGTGATCTCCCCGGCGATCGCCTTCTTGTACAGGCCCTTGGGGTCGCGGTTCTGCGCCAGCTCGTCGAGCGTCGCGTAGACGTACACCTCCACGAACGCGCCGATCATCGCGCGCACCTCGTCGCGCGTCGCCTTGTACGGGCTGATGGGGCAGCAGATCGCGGCCACGCCGTTGCGGGTCAGCAGGTTGGCCACGTAGCCGATCCGCAGGATGTTGGTGTCGCGGTCCTCCTTGCTGAACCCGAGACCCTTGCTGAGGTTCTTGCGCACCTCGTCACCGTCGAGGATCTCGGTCTTCAACCCTCGCGCCTGGAACTCGTGGTAGAGCATCTCGGCGATCGTGGACTTGCCAGACCCGGACAGGCCGGTGAACCAGACGGTGAATCCCTTCTTCTCACCCGAGCTCGGAAACGCTTGCGTCACAGGAAGCTCCTCCCTACGGCGCCCTCCGGCGCCTCCACCCCGAACAGCTGCATGATGGTGGGCCCCACGTCGACCAGGTGCATCCCGTGGGTCTCGCCGAGCCGTTGGCCCGGCACTCCCGACATGGCGAAGACCCCGGTGCGATCGTGGTTGGCGCCGTCGGGCCCGGTGTCGTTCTCGTACGTGTAGATGCTGCGGTTGCCGACCGAGCCGACGGAGCGCCAGGCGAGGTCGCCGAAGTAGACGATGAGGTCGGGCGCGACGCCCCGAACCTCGGGATAGACGTCCTGGGGCTTCAGAACCTTCGTGCCGAGCGGCTCGCCGTCGGGACCCGGGGCCGCCTCGAGCCGCTCGATGAGCTCGTCGCGCGTCTGCTCGTAGCGAACCGGCTCCACGATGCCCTGCGGCTCGCGACCCTTGACGTTCAGGAAGAGCCGGCCGTAGTAGCCACCGTCGCCCCACGCCACCGTCTGGCTCCAGTCGATCGCCGCGTCCTTGATGGGGATGACCTTCGAGGGCTGCGCCTCGAGCGTGAGGTAGCCCTCACGGATCAGCCAGTCGTTGAAGCAGAGCCCGCCCATCATCGGACGGGCACCATGATCGCTCATGACGATCGTGATCGCGCCGTCGGGCAGGACGTCCAGGAGCGCTCCCACCTCGTGGTCCAGGAATCGGTAGTAGTCCTGGAATGCGGACTCGAAGCGGTTCCCCGGCTCGTACAGCGGATGCCGCGGATCCCAGTGCTGCCAGAACACGTGGTGGAGTCGGTCCGGGGCGATCTCGCACAGCATGAAGAAGTCCCACGGCTTGCTCGTGGCGAGCCGGCGGCCGACCTGGAACCGGCGCTCCGTCATCTTGAAGACCTGGTCGAGCGCCACGTCGTACCCGGCGCGCCGGAAGTCCGGGATGTCGAAGATGTAGTCGTTGCCCTCCCCGAGCTCCTCGCAGATCTCCGTCTCCAGCTCGGCCGGGTACGCCCACGACTTGGCCGACGGCGGCGTGAGGAAGCACCCCACGCGCCACCCCGGGAACTGCTTCGGGGGCGGGAACGAGGGCGGGACGCCGATCAGCATCGAGCGCAGGCCCTTGGCGGCGATCGCGTCCCATACGGCCGGTTCGGTGATGGCGCCCGAGGTGGCGATGGACAGGCCGTCGTACGTGGAGTCCTTACGGTTGCGGAACCCGTAGATCCCGAGCTGTCCGGGCGTCTTGCCGGTCATGGCGCAGGCCCAGGCGGGGACGGTGATGGGAGGGGTGATGCTCTCCAGATCGCCCCACATCCCCCGCTCCATCAGCGCGTGGATGTTGGGCGTCTCGGAGGCGAAGTCGCGGAACAGGAGCTGGGGGGTGGCGCAATCCAGCCCGATGACCGCGACCCGGGGCGTGTCGGTCATGCGCAGTCCTTCTTCGAACGGATCGGTCCAGGGGAACGAGGAGCCCCGACGGGGTCCCCGAAACGCCATGCTACCAACGGCTCGATGGCGCTCACGACCTGGGAGAATGCGCGGCCGTGAGGATGCTCCGAGGCGCGCTCCGCCTCCAGGCCGTCGTGTGGGCGCTCGCCGGCGTCGCCCTGCTGGCCGCCCCCGGGTGGCTCGTCGAGTCGGTGATGGACCAGCCCCCGCCCGGCGAGGCCGCCTGGCTGCGACTGTCCGGGGTGGCGGCCGTGGCGCTCGCCGGGCAGATGGTGCTCGTCGGCCACCGGGTGGAGGAGCTGTGGTGGTGGTCGTGGACGTTCGTGCTCCTGGAGGTGGGGGCCGTGGCGGTCCTGGCCGCTGGGGCGGTGGCGCCGCCCCGTGGAGCCCCGGCCTGGCCCTGGTGGGCCGCCGCGGTGGTCAACGGCGCGCTCGGCGTCGCCGAGATCGTGGCGCTTGCCAGGGCCGGCACCGAGCGCTCGCCGGTCTGAGCACAGCCAAAGGGGCCCCTGAGCTGCCTCGAACAGCGTTCGAGGCAGCTCCGACTCACCTGCGCAGTGGTGAGGGGAAACCGTCCATTCGGCCCATTGCAGGCTGTCGGCCGGGCGGCCTACACTAGGTCGTCCTTTCGACGTAGGAGTGTGCATGAGAAGGATCGCGCTCGTGGTGGGGTCCGCGTTCGGACTGCTCATGGCGATGGCTCTGCCCGCCCTGGCCGGCTCCGAGCTCCCGCCCCCAAACGGCCCGGACGTCTTCGGCGACGTCGTCACTCCCCCGGGCGGCACGGCCTTCACCGGGTCGGACGTCTTCCCGTGGCTGCTCGCCATCGGCGTCCTGCTCCTAGTCGGCACGGCCCTGCTGATCGCAAGCCGGCGGCACCTGGCCACCAGCCGGTAGCCGCTCACCGCACCATCGATCGCCGAGCCGCACCGCCGATCAACCCGGCGTCAGCAGCCGCCACAGTCGCGTGAGCGCTGGCGGCCGGAACGGCACGACGATATCCAGCCGTCCCTCGAGGGCTCCCTGCCACGTCGCCGTGTCCTGGCTCGAGCGGACCCCGGGCGAGGCGTCGGTGACGTCCATCCCCTCCGGGAGATGGACGATCACGCTCGTCAGGTCGGGGCGGATCGTCGGCTGGTCGAGCAGGGTCAGGCGGTAGACGCCCCCCAGCGACCCACCCTCCCAGGCCCGCGGCACGTACCACGTGAGCGCCAGCTCGCTCGTGCCGCCGCTCGGCGTGCGGAAGTCGTCCTGGAAGAACGGATAGCCGAGCTCCGTGCCCGTCCCCACCCCAATCTCGGCCCCGTCGCGCTCGGCCCGGATCAATCGGCAGCCGGAGGCGCAGTAGACGTTGACGATCTGGGCGCTCTCCCCCGCCGCGGAGAAGCTCTTGTAGGGCCCGATCACATACTTCGGCTCACCGGTAGTCGGCGCGTGATTGGTGAGCGTGACGGTCGCCGTGGCCCGTGCCGAGCCGTCGGTCCGCAACCACACCTCGTACGTGACGGAACGATCCTCGTAGAAGTCGACCTTGTTGCCGCCCGAGCTGTTCTCGACGACCGAGAGCAGGTCGCCCTGGTCCGCTCGCAGGGCGCCGCCCGCGCCGGTGCGCTCGAGCGCGGCCTGGATCGTGGGATCGGCGCTGTAGACGAGCACGTGTCCCGCGCCGGCGACGCGCGCGAGCGTCCGCACGTCCCCGGCGTCCAGCTCCCCTCCCTGCAGGAACCGGCCGACGACGGTCTGGGCGACCGCGCCGAGGAGCCGCTTGCGAGCCTCCGGGTTCGTGAGCAGGGAGTACGCCTCGTTCGCGGTGAAGGCCACGACCCGGTCGGCCGTCAGCGTCACGTCCAGCCCCGGCACGGCGGCCGGGCCGGTCAGCCGCATCAACGCCTCGAGCGCGAACGGATCCGACAGGATGACGCCGTCGAGCCGGTCACCGGTCGCGACGGCGTACGCGTCCACGATGGCCTGCGCGGCCGTGGGGAAGTCGGGCGTGACGTTGATCGCCAGCCAGAAGCGGCCGTCGCCGCGGAACTGGTCGTAGTTGCTCGCGTACTCGTCCGTCGGCCCCGGGACGTCCTCGACCGAGAGCAACGGAAGGCTCTGGATCGGCCGGAACGCCGAGAAGTCCAGGACCCCGTCGTCGATCGTCAGGATCGCGTAGGCACCCACCACCCCGCCGGTCCCCCGGAGCTCGGCGGGGTTCTGCGCGCCGAAGAAGTAGCGGCGGGTTCCGTCGGCGCCGAGGAACTCGGGGAGCCCGTCGAGCACGGCGGAGGCCGTGTCGAGGAGGTCGTCGAGCGAGCCGATCTCCTCGCGCGCATCCGCCATCGCCGACCCGACCGGTCCGAGCAGCAGCGTCTCCGGAGCCCCGTCCAGCTCGTCGGCGGCGAGCCCGACCTCCCGTGCCGCGGCCGCGACGGTCGGCGCGAGCTCCTGGATCGGCTCGACGGGGATCCGCCCGTGGCTCGGGGCGAGGGCCGAGATCCCTCCGGCCACATCGAGCGCCTCGGCCAGGGTGGATCCGGCGGTCGAGACGCGGACGCCGGCATCGGCGATGGCCCCGACGGCGTCCGGGGTCCTCCCGAGCAGCGGGACCCGGCCGGCGATCCCCAGCCACGGGCCGTTCGCGTCGTCCCGGGCATCCCGGAAGCTCGAAGCGGCACGCCTGAAGTCGGCGCCGGCGGCGGTCGCATCCCCCTTCGCGAGCATGTCGCGGCCGTGGGCGAGCGCGTCCCGTCCCTGCGTGAGCGACCGGCGCGCCGACAGCGCCGAGCGGATCCCGCCCAGGCCGAGGACCACGAGGACGCCGAGCGCGAGCACGAGCCCGATGCGGACGCGCCGGGCGCGCAGGAGGGCTCCGACCCGACGCATCTCGACAGCTTCCTCTCGTCCCGCCCCGTCGCGAGCGCCGGGGACGCGCGAGGGGACCGGTTCCCGGTCCCCTCGCGCTCGGCCCTCGCGACGATCGGTTGCGCTAATGCATGTGGCCGTGGCCGCCAGCGGCCGCCGGCTCGTCGTCCTCGGGCTTCTCGACCACGGCGCTCTCGGCCGTGAGGAGGATGGCCGCGATCGAGGCGGCGTTCTGCAGCGCCGAGCGCGTCACCTTGGCCGGGTCGAGGATGCCGGCCTTGAACATGTCCACCCACTGGCCGGTGGCGGCGTCGTAGCCCCGGGCGTCGCCCTCGGTGCGGATCCGCTCGACGACCACCGCGCCCTCGTCGCCGGCGTTGTCGGCGATCAGACGGGCGGGCTCCGAGAGCGCGCTTCGCACGATCCGGGCGCCCGTGGCCTCGTCGTCGGTGAGATCCAGCTTGTCGAGCGCGGCCTCGGCACGGATCAGCGCGACGCCGCCGCCGGGAACGATGCCCTCCTCGATCGCGGCCCTCGTCGCCGAGAGCGCGTCCTCGATGCGGTGCTTCTTCTCCTTGAGCTCGACCTCGGTGGCCGCGCCGACCTTGACGACGGCGACCCCGCCGGCGAGCTTGGCCAGGCGCTCCTGCAGCTTCTCGCGGTCCCAGTCGGAGTCGGTCTTCTCGATCTCCGCCTTGATCTGAGCGATCCGCCCCTTGACCTCGTCCTCGGCCCCGGCGCCCTCGACGATCGTCGTGTCGTCCTTCGTCACGACGACCTTGCGCGCCCGGCCCAGCAGGTCGAGGCCGACGTTCTCCAGCTTGAGGCCGACCTCCTCGGAGATCACCTGTCCTCCCGTGAGCGTCGCGATGTCCTGCAGCATCGCCTTGCGCCGCTCGCCGAACCCCGGCGCCTTCACGGCCACGGCCGTGAACGTCCCGCGGATCTTGTTCACGACGAGCGTGGCCAGGGCCTCGCCCTCGACGTCCTCAGCGATCAGCAGGAGCGGCTTGCCGGACTGCAGCACCTTCTCCAGCAACGGCAGGAGGTCCTGCACGGCGCCGATCTTCTTGTTGACGACGGCGATGTAGGGATCCTCCAGCGTGGACTCCATCCGCTCCTGATCGGTGGCGAAGTACGGCGAGATGTACCCCTTGTCGAACTGCATGCCCTCGACGAACTCGAGCTCCATGCCGAAGGTGTTCGACTCCTCGACCGTGACGACCCCGTCCTTGCCGACCTTGTCGAGCGCCTCGGCGAGCACGTCGCCGATGCCGTGGTCGGCCGCCGAGATCGCGGCGACGTTGGCGATGTCGTCGCGGGACTCGATGTCCTTGGCCTGGTCCTTGATGGCCTCCACCGCGGCGGCGACGCCCTTCTCGATGCCGCGCTTGAGCCCCATCGGGTTGGCGCCGGCCGCGACGTTGCGCATCCCATGGTGGACCATCGCCCGCGCCAGGACGGTGGCCGTGGTGGTTCCGTCGCCGGCGACGTCGTTCGTCTTGGTGGCGACCTCCTTGGCGAGCTGCGCGCCCATGTTCTCCCACGGGTCCTCGAGCTCGATCTCCTTGGCGATCGTGACACCGTCGTTCGTGATCGTCGGGGCGCCCCACTTCTTGTCGAGGACGACGTTGTGGCCCTTGGGCCCGAGCGTCAGCGCCACCGCGTCGGCGAGCTTGTTCACCCCGGCCTCGAGCGAGCGACGGGCGTCCTCGCTGAACTTCAGGAGCTTGCTAGCCATCGAACCTCCTCTGTGTGACGGCGCCACACTCCCCGCCGTCGGCTCGGTTCCCGCTCGTCGAACGGGGGCCCGGCGCGTGGCGCGCGAGCCCCCGCCCGGAGGTTCGGGTTCCCTACTTGGTGAGGACGGCCAGGACGTCCCGGGCGGACAGGATCAGGTACTCGTCCCCCGCGACCTTGACCTCCGTGCCGCCGTACTTGCTGTAGATGACCTTGTCGCCCACGGCGACGTCGAGCGGGACGCGGGTCCCGTCCTCGAACCGTCCGGGGCCGACGGCCACGACGGAGCCCTCCTGGGGCTTCTCCTTGGCCGTGTCCGGGATCACGATGCCGGAGGAGGTCGTCTGCTCTTCCTCGCTCGGCTTGACGACGATCCGGTCCTCCAGGGGCTTCAGGCTGAAGTCCTTGCCCATCCGTTCCCTCCTTGTGCCTGTTGCGTCCACGGTCCCTCGCCGGGGGTCGCGCGCTCAGCGCGCTTAGCACTCCCGGCGGGTGAGTGCTAACAGGATAGCCACGCGAGTGCCAAGGGTCAACGCCTGAGGCCGGAGCCCGAAGGCTCCGGCCTCAGGTGGATCCGGTCCGACCCGGCCCGAGGGCCGTCAGGCCTCGCAGGAGTGGACCTGGTTGGTGCCCGGGCCACCGCTGCAGGTGTCCTCGGCCGGCCCGCCCCGCAGGGCGTCGTTCCCGGGTCCGCCGAACAGCACGTCGTCGCCGCCCCCGCCGCGCATGGTGTCGTTGCCCGATCCCCCGCGCATGGTGTCGTTGCCGGCTTGGCCGGCGATGCCGTCGTTGCCGGCCCCCCCGAGGAGCCGGTCATCCCCGTCGCCGCCGAGGAGGTGGTCGTTGCCGCCACCGCCGCGGATGGCGTCCACGCCCGGGCCGCCGATGATCTGATTGGCGCCGCCGTCACCGACGAGGCTGTCGCCGAAGTTCGACCCGAGGACGTTTTCGACGCCGGTCAGCGCGTCAGCGCCGTGTCCACCGCTCGATGTGCCGGCCTCGAGGTCCACCGTGACCGCCGACTCGGCGAGCAGGTAGCCGGCGGCGTCGATCCCGCCGAGCCCGTCGATGGTGTCGTCGCCCTCGAGCCCCGTGAGGACGTTGTCCCCCTCGTCGCCGATCAGAGTGTCGGCGAAGGCGGAGCCCGTCACGTTCTCCAACCCGACCAGCGTGTCGGCTCCGTCGCCGCCGCTCGTCGTCCCGGCGTCGAGACTGACCGAGACCCCCGCCGGGGCGCCGAAGAAGCTAGCCGTGTCCACGCCAGGACCGCCGTCGAGATGATCCGCCCCCAGGCCGCCGTTGAGGATGTCGTTTCCCGGACCACCCGTCAGAGAGTCGTCTCCGGCCCCACCCCGCAAAGCGAGCCGGCCGTCCACGAAGGCTCCACCCGTTCCCTCGCCTCCCGCGCCTGAGAGCAGGTCGTTGTCCGCGTTGCCCTCGACGTTGAGCCTCTCCGCGCCCGCGACCGTGACGTCGACGTCGTCGGCCGCCTCCCCCGCGTTGAGGTTCACGCCGTCGACGCCCACCACAAGATGATCGCCCGCCACCCCACCGGCGATCGTGAGGTTGTCGTCCTCACCGCCGCCCAGGTCCACGGCGAACTCGATCTCGGAACTCCCATCCGGTTCCGCCGTGGCTCCCGGCGCGAATGGACCACCGGCGAGGCTGATCCGGAACTCCTGGGTCCCGTCGTCGCCGCTCACGACGACCGTGTCGGTCGTCGTGACCGCGGCCGTTCCGCACCGAACGGCGGTCGCCTCCCCGACGCCGAAGAGGATCATCCCCTCGTCCGCACCCGTCCCCACCACCAGTCTCGCGGTATCCCCGTCTGCGGGCAGGGTGACGGTCACCGAGCCGTCCGCGAACCCGCACGTTGCCGTCGCCGCCGCCGGGACGGCAGTCATCGCCGCGAGGAGTACGACCACGACCGCCGTCACCGACCACGCGGCTCGTCTGACGCCACGTCCACTCATCCTGCCCTCCCGTCTCGAGCCATGGCCCGGAGACAACCTGCCTGCGCCGGAACGCGCCGGGCCGATTCTAGGCGCACGCCGAGGGCGTCCTGGAGAGCGGCGTCTCACCACGGTCGCTGCGGGCAGGGTTATCCGACGTGCGAATCCACGACGACGTCGTCGAAATTGGTCGTCCATGTTCGAGCCGATGTGTCACCGATCTCGACGCGGCCCACCGGGGTCGTACCCGTATCGGCGGCCCAGTCGTCGATCACCACGCCACCATCACGGAGGAGATCCCACGTGGTCGACGTTCCGATCGTCCCGCACAGCTCCACCGAGTGCCACCCAGGCGTCAGGCTTCCACTCGCGCTCCGCTGCACGCCGGACACGTCGGACTTCACGAAGAGCGTTCCGTTGGCGCTGAGGAACACGCGCGCGACGGGTCCGTTGGTCGCCGTCCGGAGCCGCATGACGACGATGGGTTCCGCCGCATGGCTCTCGACGTTCAGCGAGAGGCTCATGCAGACGGTGCTCTGGGGAGCTGCGAGATTCACGGCCGCAAACGCGCTCTGTCCGGCGACCGATCCCCGTGCGCTCGGCGGGGTCGTCGCCCCGTTCCCGGGATCGATCGTCAGGCGTGTGACGGTCGTCCAGGCCCCGAATCCGGCGCTCGAGAAGTCGTCGGCGAAGAACGCGGCGACCGTGGTGATGGGATCCGAAGAGGCACTCGCCGGGCCGGTGTTGTCGGACTCGTCCGTGGCGGTGACCATGTACGTGTGCGTGCTCCCCGGAGCGAGCCCCGAGTCATTGAAGCCGACGATGCCGGTCGAGCTGCTCACCACGGTCCCCACCGGGCTCGCGTCGCCGTCCCGGTAGACCCGATACGTCAACTCGGAGCTCACGTCGTCGGTCGATGCCGCCCATGAGAGGTCGATCGACGTGCCGGCGTTGCTGACGCCCGTCGGCTTGCCCGGCTGAGTGGGCGGCGTCGTGTCCGCCGCCGGAGCCGACGCGAATGCGAACAGGCCGCGGGAGGCCCAGTTGTAGCCGTCCACCGCGGGGCCACCGATCACGACGGGAGCGCCGGATGGACTGCCGTTCGCGAAGGCCACCCTCGAGAGGGCGCCGTTCGACGAGGCGAAGTAGAGCTGCCCGCTCGACAGTGTCATCCCGCGCACCGCACCCCAATCGACGCCGTCGGCGTTCGTGCTCGAGACGAACAGGCTCGCGCCGACGATCTCGCTCTCGAAGGTGAAGTAGCGGTAGTACAGCCGCGGATCTCCCTGAACCGTGTAGTAGATCCGAGCGCCGTCGTAGAACATGCCGGTCGCGTTCTGGAGCTGGGTCGTGAACGCCGGAATCCGGATGGTGGTGCCGGGGATGAAGAAGCCGTTGGGCGGCTGGACGTTGAGCCCGTGCAGGTCGAGCGGGATGGCCGGGCCGACCGTGGAACCGTCGAACGTGCGGCGGTAGAGGTTCCCGTCGCTCCACCCCGTGTAGAGCTGGCCGTCGAGAGCCAGCACGCCTCGCGCCTGCGACCAGTCGACCCCGGTGGGCACCACGGAAGCGGGGCCGAAGGTCGCCCCATCGTATCCGCGACGAACCATGTTCCCGCCCAGCTCGAGGTTGACCAGGTCGGCCGGGAGTGATGCGGTCTGGGCGACCGGCGGTGTCGATCCCCCCGCGACCGGGAGGAAGGCGAGCTTCTGGCGCGTTTCGTTGGCGAACAGGTCCGTATCGCTGCCGATCCACAGGCCCTGTGGCGTCGCGAGGAAGGCGAAGACGCCGTTGCCGCGCGAGCGGGTGGGGTCCCACGTGAACGGCATCCCATTGACCGGGTCGAGGGCGGCGATGCCGACCCGGTCGACGGCGCCCGGCCCGGGGTTGTCGCCGCGGTACGGGTTGTTCTGCCAGCGCTGGTGGCCCCCGGCGTACACCGCCGTGCCCGTCGCCGCGACCTGGGTGAGACTGTCCCCACCGGTCCAGTCGACCCAGGTCGGGGTGAGCCCGGACCCGGTCGCGGAGGTCTCCCACCGCGAGATCGAGTCGCAGAGCCGGTTGGCCCGGTACGCCCCCGTGGTTCCGATCACGAAGTAGGAGCCATCCGGGGAGAAGTCCACGTCCCGCATATAGGTGTCGTAGGTCGGAGAGCACCACGAGGTGGTGGTGTTGGGGACGACCTGGGGGTACATGTCGGTCTGCCAGTTCGCGATCGTGGCGGACGTCGGGCCGAGGTCGAACATGACGATCTGCTTGTGGTCCGTTCCGCTGACCCGCTGGAAGTTGCCGATGGCGATCATCCGGGAGCCGTCCGGCGTGATGTCGAAGTTCAGGACGCGCTCCTTGTTACCGGTCCGAGGATCCGTGAAGGAGAAGTTCAGGTAGCTCGTGTCGACGTTGCCGGTCGTTGGGTCGAGCGTCGCCAGCGCCTGGATCGGAACCCCGCGGATGGCGGTGAACGATCCCGCCACGAACAGCCGATTGCCACGAAGTGCCATGTCGTGGACGAAACCGCCGGTGTTGGCGTTGAACGCGGTGATCACCTGGCCCGTCGAGACGTTCAGCTTGACGATCTTGCGGCGGCTGACGCCGTTCACCGTGTTGAAGGCCCCGCTCGCGTAGACCGACCCGTCCGGCGCAGGCAGGAGCGCCAAGACCTTCGCATCGAGCACCGGCGCGAAGGTCAGGCTGATGACCCCCGTGGTGGCGTTGAAGGCGAACAGGTACGTCCGGGTCAGAGTCGTCGAGCTCCCTGCCTCCCGGACCTGGGTGAAGTCGCCCCCGACGACGATCGTGTCGCCGATCTGGACGATCGCGTTCACCTGCCCCCCGGCGGTCAGGACGTTCGGCGTCCAGTTCACAGGGTTGTCGCTCACGACGACGCCGTGAGGCGTATCCGTGGCCTCCGCCGCGACCGGCACCAGCCCCACCGCGGCAACGAGGCACACCACAGGCATCAACAACCGGCGTCGCACCATCCCGATCGGATCCTCCTCGAGTTCGAAATCCAGCCGCCGGGCGTTCGGAGGGCACACCGCCGACTCCCGGGCCGTTCAACGTAGCTCGGGTGCCACTCAAACACATCCGTCGTTTGGACTACGGGCATGTGTCGTTTTGACCACCTTTCGGCGCACGCCGGGACTCGTGAGCCCGGTGAACTCACCACCGGTGGAGCCGCGGCGCGGTGGACCGGAGGCCGGCCAGGAGCATAGGGTGGCCGCCGGGCGCAGCCACGACGGGGGGAGCCGCCATGGGAACGGACAGCGAGGCGCGGTCCAAGCGGTACGGGTCGGGGTTCGGATGGCCGCAGCGCCGGAGGTGGATGGGCCTCGCCTCCGCGATCCTGATCGGCAGCCTCACCCTCGTCGCCTCGCCGACGAAGAGCGGCGCGGCGCAACAGTGCGGTGCCTCGGCCGGATACAGCATCTGCCTGAACGTCCCGACCGGCACCCTGAGCGGGGACGTCACCATCTCGGTCACCGTGAACGGATCCACCGCCGGCATCAGCGAGATGATCTTCTCGTGGGGGGCGACCGCCTCGAACGCCAACCAGCTCCTCAGCGACTTCGAGGCTCCCTACACGTTCGTGTGGCGAACGTCTCAGTACCTCGACGCGACCCAGTTCGTGAACGCCCGCGTGGAGCGCGGCGGCACGACGGTCGGCGCGCCGGTGGCGCTGCAGACGACCCTCGAGAACGGGAACGACGCCAGCGTGCCGCAGAGTCCGGCGGACTGGAGCCAGCTGTTCTCCCCGCGACCCGCGTCCGGGGATCCCGTGGTCGCGGCCGCCGGCGACGGGGGCGACGGAACCACGCGATCCAACGCCCTCGCCGCATCTGTCGGGGCATCGGAGGCATCGGTCCTGCTGTACCTCGGCGACCTCTACGAGCGGGGGACGGCGGCGGAGTTCGACTTCAACTACGGGCGTTCGTCGTTCGAAGCGGGCGCGCGCCAGTGGGGAGCTCTCGCCCGGTGGACCAAGCCGACCCTCGGCAATCACGAGGGATTCAACATCCCGACCTGGCGCAACTACTGGCACGGCCGCCCGAACTGGGAAACGTTCGTCTACGGCGGCGTCCGGTTCTTCGACCTCAACAGCGAATGCAACCGTGTCGGCGGCTGCGGGACGGCGAGCGCGCAGTATCGATTCGTGGCCAACGCGCTCGCGGCCAACACGCAGAGCTGCATCGTCGCCTTCTGGCATCGCCCGGTCCTCAGCGTGTGGCAGGACACCCCGACGATGGAACCGCTCTGGAAGCTGCTCGCCGACAACGGCGGCGACCTGGTTCTCGACGGTCACGACCACACAGCGCTGCGAACCGCCCCCCTGAACGCCGCGCTCCAGGTGGGGCAGCCCGACTCCCACATGGTCCAGCTCACGGTGGGAACGGCCGGACACCAGCTCACGTCCGTGTCGGACAACGACCCACGGTACGCGTGGCACCTGACGGGCACGGCCGGCGCCGCCTACCTCACGCTCGTCGGCGGAGCATCCGGCCAGGCCGGCCGACTCGACGTAGAGTTCCGCAACCAGACCGGTGCGGTCGCCCCCGGCTCGGCGTTCAGCGTCGACTGTGGAGGTGCCCCGGACGTCTCACCGCCGAGCGTCCCCGGAACGCCTGTGGGATCGAGCACAACCCAGGGCGCGATCGACCTGATCTGGGCGGCCTCCACGGACGATCGCGCGACCGCCATCACCTACCGCGTCTACCGCGACGACGGGTCCCTTCCCGTCGGAAGCGTCACGAGCGCGTCGAGCTCGACCGTCTCGTTCACCGACTCGGAGCTGGCGGGCGGATCCACCCACACGTATCGGGTCGACGCGGGCGACGGCAGCAACTGGAGCGACCCGAGCGCCGCATCGGATCCGATCACCGTCGTGGAGGCTCCCGGCCCGGTCTTCCAGGACGGCTTCGACGCCGGTCTGGCCCAGTGGACGAGCGTCACGAACCTGACGGTGGACGCCGCGAACTTCCCGCCGAGCGGCTCGGCGCCGAGCGTGCGGGCCTCGGTGAGCAACCTCCGGGCCTTCGCCTACCACGACCTCGGCGCGTCCTATCCCTCGCTCTGCGCGAGCGAGGCCGTGAACCTGTCCTCGATCTCGGGCAGCGCCGTGGCGCTGCTGAAGATGCGCACGGCCACGAACCAGTCCGTGGGCCGGGTGTTCGCCAATCCCTCCCGCGTCCTGCACGTGCGTGCGGACATCCCGGGGATCACGTTCTCCTCCGGCGTCGCGCTGCCCGCAGGCTGGAGCACGGTCCGTCTGTGCGGTGTCGTCGGGACGTCGGGGACCTGGACGCTGTTCCTGAACGGCTCGCAGATCGGCTCATGGAGCGCGAACAACGGCACCGCGCCGATCACGCGGGTGCAGATCGGCGACGACGCCGCCAAGACCGTCACGCTCAACATCGATGACGTGGTGGTGACCGACGCCGTCTGAGACGGCCCGGTCCCCGGGCATGCGGGCAGTATGGTTACGCGGCGATCGCCTTCTCCGGTGCGTCGGGGCTCACGGTTTCGGAGACCTCGTCGGCGTCGGTGAGGGCGACGGGTTCGGTGAGGACCCCTGCACGAAGTGGGGGTCGCGACCCATCTGGCCGAACGCGTTCAGGGCCGAGGTCGAGCTCCGGACTCGCCAGTCATACTCGCGCCTGCTGTCGAAGTACACGACCGCCCGTATGTTGGGGAACTGCGTCTTCAAGGCGTCGCGCGCTGCGAGGAACCACGCGGCCTTGTCGCCGGCGTTCCGCTCCAAGACGCCGTACTCCGCGATCAGCAGCGGCTTGCCGCGCGCGGTTCCCCAGTCATAGAAGGACTGGAAGATCGTGGCGAAGCTCCGCCACGGGTCGCCGGCCCGGCCGGGCGCCCAGTTGTAGCCGTCGGAGCAGATCCAGTCGACGAAGGAGTCGCCGGGGTAGTACGGCTGCGCCGCTCCGCTCTGGAACCCGTAGGCGGTGGGGCACCACGCCCAGCTCACGTTGGTCGCGCCCCGCGCCCGGAAGATCGAGACGATGTGCTTCCAGGCGGCGACGAACTTCGTCGGCGACTTGGACCAGCTCGCGTTCGACGTTCCGTCCATCTCCGATCCCCAGCGGATGAACACCGGCCGCCCCAGCGCCGCCACGGCGTCGGCGCGGGCACGGATCCACGCGTCTTGGGAGCCGCCGTTGATGGCGTCCGTGTCGAAGCCCTTCCACGCGATGAGGGGGATCCGTCCCCCGTTGAGCTGCCAGCTCTCCCACCATCCGGGGAACGAGCCGTTCCACCGGTAGAAGAGTTGAGCGATGTCGAGCCCTCGGCCGATGTCGCGCTCGAGGTTGAGATAGGCGTTCCGTTGGTCGGCCGCCGTCCACGTGCTGACGGGGGGCGTGTACGTGCCGAAATATGCCTTGCCCGGAGCCGGCAGCGCAACGGCGGCCGACGTCGCTTTGGCGCTCGTCAGCCACCGCGATCCGACGGGCGAGACGACGGCGAACACCAAGAAGAGGATCAGGACAACTCGCTGCCAACTCACCCCACGCACGTCACTTCGAAGGCTCATCGCGCCCTCCTTTTCGGTGTAGGTCGGATCGATGGATCCGACGCGCCTACCGGGATGATCCTTCTTGCTCCCCCCACCTCCTCATCCTTCCCCGTCGCCGTGGTGAGCCAAAAGTCCCTCCCGTGCAGGGACCTCTCGGCGCGCGCGCGAAGACATCGAGCCGTCGGGGGGGGGAGGGTTTCGTGCGAACGCACGAGCTTCACGGATCGCGAGCCGTCGCGGCTACCGCACTGTCGAGCCTTGGAGCCTACGTTCCTGGGCGGTGGGGATGCAAGCATCGCCGCGATACCCATCGATGCGGTGCTCCCTCGTGCAATGCTCGTAGGCCCCTTGACCGACGGATGTACCCTGGGTCCGCGGAGAGGGGGATGACGCAGTGACCCACGGCGAATTCGTCGCACCGGTTCACGCACGCCACCACCGCTTGCGCGGAGCCGTCGTCTTCGTGCTCGGGATGGCGTTGGTCGTCACGTCGACGATCCCGGCGACGGCCGTCGCGCGGCCGGCCGGCCCGCTCGCTCGCGAATCGGGCGCATGGTTCGGCGCGACCGCGAATCAGAACCTCGCCGACGGCGGATCGGGAACGCGCTCGGAGGTCCAGGCGCTCGAGACCGACCTCGGCAGGAAGATCGACGTCGACAGCCGCTTCTACACCTGGAACCAGCAGATGCCCTCCGCCCAGGAGGCATGGGATCTCGCGAACGGCAGGATCCCGATGCTCACGTGGGGCAAACCCGACGTCCTCACGATCACGTCGGGGTCCCAGGACGTCTGGATCCGGGCGCAGGCGCAGCGTCTCGCCCAGCTGCCGGGTCCGTTCTTCTTCCGATACTGGGCCGAGATGGACGCGGACTCGACTGCGTCGAAGGTTCACTCGCCCTCAGACTTCATCGCGGCGTGGCGCCGGGTGCACGACATCTTCGTCCAGGAGGGCGCGACGAACGCCGTATGGGTCTGGTGTCCCACCGCGTGGAAGTTCGTGACGGGCGGCCCGTTTCCCCCCGTCTTCTATCCGGGAGACGCCTACGTCGACTGGGTCGCGGCGGACGGGTACAACTGGGCCCCGAACAAGCCGGGCACGCAGTGGCGGTCGTTCGCCCAGATCTTCCAGGCCTTCTACGACTGGGCCGCCACCGCGGGGAAGCCGATCATGATCGCGGAGACGGGGGTCCTCGAGCGCAATCCGGGCGACAAGGCAGCGTGGATCACCGATGCGCGGAACATCCTGGAGACGAGCTTCGCCATGGTGCAGGCCTTCGTGTACTTCGACACGCAGCTCGTCCACTCGGGGATCACCTACAACTGGCGCCCCGACTCGTCGACGACCTCGTACAACGCCTTCAAGGCGATGGCCACCGACCCGTACTTCAATCCGGGGTCGGCGCCTCCGCCCCCGCCACCCCCCGGCCCGGTCTTCCAGGACGGCTTCGACGCCGGTCTGGCCCAGTGGACGAGCGTCACGAACCTGACGGTGGACGCCGCGAACTTCCCGCCGAGCGGCTCGGCGCCGAGCGTGCGGGCCTCGGTGAGCAACCTCCGGGCCTTCGCCTACCACGACCTCGGCGCGTCCTATCCCTCGCTCTGCGCGAGCGAGGCCGTGAACCTGTCCTCGATCTCGGGCAGCGCCGTGGCGCTGCTGAAGATGCGCACGGCCACGAACCAGTCCGTGGGCCGGGTGTTCGCCAATCCCTCCCGCGTCCTGCACGTGCGTGCGGACATCCCGGGGATCACGTTCTCCTCCGGCGTCGCGCTGCCCGCAGGCTGGAGCACGGTCCGTCTGTGCGGTGTCGTCGGGACGTCGGGGACCTGGACGCTGTTCCTGAACGGCTCGCAGATCGGCTCATGGAGCGCGAACAACGGCACCGCGCCGATCACGCGGGTGCAGATCGGCGACGACGCCGCCAAGACCGTCACGCTCAACATCGATGACGTGGTGGTGACCGACGCCGTCTGACGTATCGTGGGCGCCGACCTAGGAGATCTCGGGAAAGCCGTTGGGCGACAGCGCCGGTTCGTCCGTCCAGAACGTTGCGGCACCCACCTGACTCCCCGACCGGCCGATCTGGAACCGGTCGACCGGACCACCGAGGACCCGTCCCACGGCCGAGGTCGTCGATTCGGTCGGGTTCGCGGATCCCCCGTCATGGAAGAGCCGCAGCACGAGGACGCTTTCGGCCTGATCAACGAACCACTCGAGCCGAACCCACCGGCCCGTGGCGATCTTCTGTTTGGTCACCAGGGCGCTCCCGTTGCCTGAGTCGACGACGCGGACCCATCCGCCCGAGAGGACGTCGATGGCGAACCGAAGGGTTCCGGAGCCGGTTCCCTGAACGATCCGCGCGGCCGATCCCGGTAAGAGTCGAACCAGACATAGACGCGGCCGCACCACGCGCGCTGGGACGTCGGCACGCTCCAGCCGTAGTACGAGTCCTCGCCGGGGCCGACGACGTGCCGGGCGGACGCACCACGGACCGCGCGACCGGCGTCGTACGTGAGCGACGCGCCGCCCGTGACGGAGACCACGCCGAAAGCCGTTCCGCTCAGCCCACCCGAGGTCGACGACGTGACCGGTGCGCCCTGCGGGCCGGCATCGAGGGTGTTCGACCATGCGCCGATCGAACCTGGGCTCGGACTCGGCGAAGGGGCGGGCGACGGGCTGGGAACCGGGGTCAGGCTCGGCAAGGGGTTCGGACTCGCCGACGGGCCCGGGGCCGTGATCGTCGGCCCCAGGTACGGATCCGCGCCGATCGCCCGCGCCTCGGACCGACGCCCCTCGGCGTTCCACGTCAATCGGTCCGGGCGGGTCACCGCCTTCAGGGAGGGCAGGGAATCCGATCGAGCTAGTTGTTCCGCTCCACGGCATCATTGACGGACCCGGTCGATCGGTCGGGCGCCGTTCAAGCCGCCATGTGGACGCTCGCGATTGTAGAAGTCGACGAACGGCTGGAGCGCTGCCGAGCGAGCTGAGTCGGATCGATAGGGCCTCGCGTAGGCCCAGCCGTTCAGCAGGATCTTGACCATCGCCTCCGCCTTGCCGTTGGTCCGTGGCGTGTAGGGCCGGGTCCGGATGTGCCGGATCTGCCGGCGCCCGAGCTCGGCGGGGAACGCGAGCGAGCGGTAGGGATTCCCGTTGTCGGTCATCACGCGCCGGACGGTGATCTGGTGCCCGGCGTAGAACTCCAGGGCCCGTCCGAGGAATGCGACGGCGGTCTCGGGCCGCTCATCGGGCAGCTCCTCGACGTAGGCGAGCCGAGAGTGGTCGTCCACGGCGACGTGGACGACGCTCCATCCCAAGCGCGTCTTGCGGCCCCTCTGCGAGAGGTCGAAGCGCCAGCCGGCGCTGCGGCCCATCCGGCCGATCTTCTTGGTGTCCAGGTGCACGAGATCACCCGGGGTGGGCCACTCGTAGCGGTTCGGATCGGGGCGTGGCTCAAGACGCGGCAGCCGCTGCAGCCCGAGCCGGCGGAGCACCCGGTAGACGCTGGATCGGGCCAGATGCAGCATCCAGGCGATCCGGTGCGACCCCAGGCGCTGGCGCCGCAGCCGTTCGATCTGCCGCACGACCGAAGCACCGAGCCGTCGGTGGATCGTCCGGGGCCGTGTCGACCGATCCGAAAGACCCACCTCACCGAGCTCGCGGTACCGCCCGACCCACTTGGAGGCCGTCTGACGACTCACGTTGGCGGCGCGGGCCGCCGCCGTCACCGTCCAACCCTGCTCCTGCACCCGGAGCGCGATCGTCAGGTGCGAGTGAACCGACAACCGGGCGCTGCCATGCTGAGCCATGAGGGCCCTCCTCTCGGTCCGTGGCTTGGACACCTCGAACCGAAGGGCAGGGCCCTCTACGTGTCAATGATGTGGTGGGGCGGAAGAGCTAGTCCGGCTGGTGAGCACGGGCGGACGGCAGAATCCCCCGGCGGTGAATGCTGGATCCCCCCGAACGACCGAGGCCGTTCGCCGGCCGGCCGGCCGATCCACTACGCCCTTCGGTCGAGCATTCTCGGGGACCTCCGGCTGATGAGTTGGGTCCCTCGATGTCGTACTCTCAGCTGGCGGCCGGGTCGGGGGGACGCCGGACGAGAACGCCACGCGGTCACCCGATTCCCAGAACCGTCATGAGGATGCTGCCACCCATTCCAGACCCGTACTCGCGATGGAGCGGCCGATGAGGATCGGCTCGCGAAACCAACGCCGTTCGCCGGGACGACCGGATGCCAGCCCTCGTCGGCGGGCTCTCCTCGTGTGCTCGAACGGCGGTCACCTGCTCCAGCTCAAGGCGTTACGGCCGTGGTGGGACGGGCTGGACCGCGTGTGGGTCACGTTCCGACAGGCCGACGCCGAGACGCTGCTCGCGGGGGAGCGCGTGGTCTGGGCGTTCCACCCAACGCAACGGAGCCTCCTCAACCTGTTCCGCAACGCCGGGCTCGCCTGGAACACCCTTCGCCGCGAGCGGCCCGACGTGGTGGTGTCGACCGGGGCCGGCGTCGCGCCGCCGTTCTTCCTCATCGCGCGCCTGCTCGGGATCCGCACCGTCTACGTGGAGGTCTTCGATCGCATCGACAGTCGGACGCTCAGCGGTCGGTTGTGCTACCCGCTGAGCGACCTCTTCCTGCTTCAGTGGGAGGAGCAGCGGGGCTTCTACCCGAAGGGGGAGGTCATCGGTGCCCTCCTCTGAGGCGCCGGGCGGGCCGACTCCCAGCCTCTTCGTGACGATCGGCGCGTCCCACTACCCCTTCGATCGCCTCCTGGGCTGGATCGACGCCTGGTTGCGGACGCCCCTGGGCAGGGGCATCCCCTGCCTCGCTCAACACGGCACCTCCCCGCCGCCTGCGAGCGCCGAATGTCACCCGTACCTCGGCTTCGAAGCGGTCGAGGCTGCGTTCCGCCGGTCCGACCTGGTTGTCTGTCACGGTGGACCGGGGACGATCATGCTCGCCCGCCAGTTCGGGCTGAAGCCGATCGTGGTCCCCCGGGTCAAGGCGTACGGCGAGAGCGTGGACGATCATCAGGTCTCGTTCGCACGGATGATGGCCGCGCGCGGCGACATCGAGCTCGCGGAGACGGAGGCTCGGCTCCGCGAGCTGATGGACGATGCCGTCGAGCGGCGCCTCGACCTTCGACTGGCCTCGGCCAACGGCGACGTGCCCGACTCCGTCCGCCGATTCGAGGAGCTCGTGGACGAGCTCCTCCGCCGCAGGCGTCGTGGGTCGACGGCCGCGACGCAGCGCTCCCCCCGGAGGTCTCGATGAGTCGATCGGCATCGACCTCCGCGGACCGACTGTCCGCGGCCGACGGCCCGGCCGGGCCGTTCCGGATCCTGTTCATCGGCGGCTGCGGCCGAAGCGGGAGCACGCTCCTGGACCGGATCCTCGGACAGGTGGACGGACTGTGGTCGGTTGGCGAGATCGTTCACATCTGGCGACGGGGGGTCGGGGACGATCAGCTGTGTGGGTGCGGGGCGGCGTTCCACGACTGTCCGTTCTGGACGCAGGTGGGCGATGAGGCGTTCGGCGGATGGGACATGCTCGACGTCGAGGCGATCCTCCGGTTGCAGCAGAAGGTGGACCGTCACCGGTACGTCCCACTCATGATCGCTCCGTGGCTGTCCCATTCGTACCGCCGGGACCTCGAACGGTACGCGGGATACCTCGCCCGCCTCTACGGAGCGATCCAGAAGGTGAGCGGAGCGGAGATGATCGTCGACTCGACCAAGCACGCGTCGTACGCGTTCCTCCTCCGGCACGTACCCGGAGCGGAGCTGCGGATCGTGCATCTCGCTCGCGACCCTCGCGGGGTGGCGTACTCGTGGACCAAGGAGGTCGCGAAACCCGAGGTGATCGACCATACCGAGTACATGCCCCAATACCATCCGAGCAGGATGGCCGGGCGATGGGTCGTGTACAACCTGCTCTTCCACTTCCTCCGGGTGACCGGGACCCGATCGATCTTCGTGCGATACGAGTCGTTCGTCCGGGGGCCACGACGGGAGACCGAACGGATCCTGTCCCTCGCCGAGCCGATGCCCGGTCCGGCCGATCTCGGGTTCATCGACGGAGGAGCGGTCGAGCTGCTCCCCACGCATACGGTGGCCGGCAACCCGATGCGGTTCAAGCAGGGGCGGCTCGCTCTTCGTATCGACGAGGCCTGGCGTACGGCGATGCCCTCCGGCCAGCGCGCGCTCGTCACCGTCCTCACGTGGCCCCTGATGCGCATCTACGGATATCGCGTCCGGGGAAAGGTGTGAGCGAGACCGCGCCTCCCTCCCCGGGCACCACGCTCCCTCGGGTGAGCGTCGTCATCCCAACGCGCGACCGTCCGGAGCTGCTGCGGCGCGCCGTCCGGGCCGTGCTGGATCAGCGGTACCCGGGTCCGATCGAGTGCCTGGTCGCGTTCGACCAGTGCGAGATCCGGCTTCCCGAGCTCCCTCCCGTCACCGACCGCGTGCTGCGCGGCGTCGTCAACGACCGGACGCCGGGCCTGGCCGGAGCCCGGAACACCGGCGCGCTCGCCGCCCGAGGCTCGTACCTCGCGTTCTGCGACGACGACGACGAGTGGGATCGTGACAAGCTCGGACTCCAGGTGCCCGCCCTGATACGGGCACCCGGTGCCTCCGCAGCGACGAGCGGCATCCTGGTCGTGACCGGCAAGCGAGAGATCCCGCGATTGCCCCCGAACGAGCTCGTGACCCTGGACGACCTCACCCGCTCTCGCCGGATGGATGTGCACTCGAGCACGCTCGTTGTCGAGCGGGAGCGCTTCCTGGGCGAGATCGGGATGATCGACGAGGAGATCCCCGGCAGCTACGGCGAGGATCTCGACTGGATCCTGCGCGCCGCGGCGGCCGGTCCGCTCGTCTCCGTCCCGCGGCCGCTCGTTCGCGTGTACTGGCAGACATCGTTCTTCTCAGGTCGGTGGGAGACCATCGTGCTCGCGCACGAGTACCAGCTCCGCAAGCACCCCGAGCTTTCCCGGAACCCGCGGAACCTGTCGCGGATGTATGGTCAGATCGCCTTCGCGCATGCCGCGCTCAGCCGCAGACGGCAGGCGCGGAGCTGGGCGAACCGGTCGATCCGGCTCGACTGGCGGCAGCCTCGAGGGTACCTGGCACACCTCGTCACCATCGGCCTGTCACCGCGCTTCGTGGTCAGGACCCTCAACGCCACCGGCCGGGGGATGTGACGTGCAGGGCACCCTCGCCCCCTACCCGGCCGGACCGGCGCTCGGCGTTCGGCGATCACGAGGGTCGTTGCCGGGATGGCCCCTCTTGATCATGTTCGGGTTGTTCCCCGTGTGGTGGGCGATGGGCCTGAGCGCGTTCATCTGGCCGATCTTCGCCGTGCCGATGGCCCTGAGCCTCTTGCGCCGCAACGTGCGCGTGCCGAGGGGCTTCGGCATCTGGCTGCTCTTCCTCTTGTGGATGCTGGGCAGCGCCACCCAGCTCGGGGAGGCATCCCGGGGCATCACGTTCGGCTACCGCGTGGGCATCTACCTGGCCGCTACGACGATCTTCCTGTACGTCTACAACTCCTCGCGAGATTCCCTCCCCGATCACCGCGTGATCCTCGCCGTCGCCATGTTCTGGATGGTCGTAACGGCGGGAGGTTTCCTGGGACTGCTCGCGCCGCGATTCGAGTTCCGGAGCCCGGTGGAGGCGATCCTGCCGGGGGGGCTCGCGCACAACGCCTTCCTCCACGAGCTCGTACACCCCGCGGCCTCGCAGGTGCAGAACATCTTCGGCTACGACACGGCCCGGCCCAAGGCCCCGTTCGAGTACACGAATGTGTGGGGCGCCGTGTTCGCCTTGAGCACGCCGTTCGTGATCCTGGCGTGGTCCGTGACGCGGAGCCCGTTGTGGCGCTGGGCCATCCGGCTGTTCCTCGTTGCGGCCGTCGTGCCGGTCGTCGCGTCGCTCAACCGCGGGCTGTGGCTGAGCCTGGGCCTCGGGCTCGTCTTCGCCGCCGCGCGCATGGCTGCCGCGGGGCGGGTGCGCCCCCTGTTCGGGCTCATGATCGGATTGGTCATCGCCGTCACGATCGTGTTCGCGTCGCCCCTGCGTGGTCTGATCGAGGCCCGATTCTCGACGTCGCACAGCGTACGGGGGCGGGAAACCCTGTACTCCGAAGCAACGGAGGGGGCGCTGAAATCTCCGCTCCTCGGATTCGGATCACCACGACCGTCGGAGAGCGACCCGAGTCTGCCGGAGGTCGGCACGCACGGCCAGCTCTGGTTGGTCATGTACTCCCACGGCTTTCCCGGCCTCGCCCTCTACATCGGGTGGTTCGGCTGGTGCTTCTGGTTGACGCGGAGGGGGCGGAGCCGCCTGGCCTTCTGGTGCAACGTCGTGGTCTTCATCTCGATCGTTCAGCTCCCGTACTACGCACAACTCCCCGCGCAGATCCAGGTCACCATGGTCGCCGCGGCGCTCGCGCTCCGAGACATCCAGCGCCCGCTCGAGGAGCCGGAGCCCGCTCTCTCATCGCCATCGGCCACGCGATGACAGCGATCGGAACCTCACGTGCGCTAGGCTCCGACCTCGAGTGGCTTCGATCCGTTCTGTGGTCGCACGCCGACCTCCGTGTCACCTTCGATGAGGAGCCGCCGGCCGGCTTCCGCCGCGTCCTCACGTACGGCGCCGTCCCGAGCGCTCGGCGGCCGCGACTGCTCGTTCCGTTGCTTGCACCCGCGGCCCGGCGCACGGCGTTCTGGCAGTTCAACGACGGGATGACGCAACGAGCGCGGATCTCCAAAGCGGGCGCCGGCCTGGCGGCTCGGTTCGCGGCGCGGGTGCTGGTGCGGGATCGGATCCACGTCCACGTCTCGGCCATGCGCTCGCGAGAGGAGCTCGCCGGGCTGTTGCCGGAGTCGGGCCTCGCCGCGATCCTTGGTCGTCGCGAGGTCCCGGTGGCCATCACCTTCGGGTCCCCTCGACCCAACCGGAAGCCGGTCCTGCAGGCGATCGAGCGCGGGGGCGAACCGATCGCCTACATGAAGGTGGCCTGGAACGAGCTGACCACGGATCTCGTGCGCAACGAGGCCGCGGTCCTGCGGCGCTGGGCGGAGGCCCCGCCTCAGAGGTTCCGCGTGCCATCGCTCGTCCACGACGGCCTGTGGCTGGAACACGAGATCGTGGTGACGCAGGCGTTCCGGCACCACCTGTGGCGAAGCGGCCCGCTCGATCGGCTGCCCCCGGTTGAGGTGCTGCAGGAGGTGTCCTGCCCAGGGGGCGTCGCCACACGGCCGCTGTCGTCGCTCGGATCGTGGACGGACATCCAAGACCAGCTTGCCGCACCGTACGACCGGCCGGGGGAGGAGGCCGTCGCCCTCGCCGGGCGGTTCGAGGCGGAGCACGGCGACACCGAGATCGTCGCCGGCGCGTGGCATGGTGACTGGGCTCCGTGGAACATGTCGCGGACGCGCACCGGCCTGATCGTGTGGGACTGGGAGCGTGCGCGGTCGGGTGTTCCCGTCGGCCTCGACCTCGCCCACTTCGCCTATCAGCTCGGCGTGCATCGGTCGGGGCTGGGTCCGGTGGACGCCGCCCGAGGCGCCTGCCGTGCCGACCTGCCCCTCGCCCATCTCGGTGTCGTCGCCGGATCCTGGCGGGCGATCGTCTGCCTGTATCTGTTCGAGCTCTACCGACGCTACGCGGACGGCGCTCGGGAGGGTGTCGCGGAGGCCGACGCCGGGACGCGCCGGCAGATCCTGGCGGCGATCGAACGCACGGCGGCCGAGGCGTGAGCGTGCGCGCGAAGCTCATCCAGGGCACCCCGAAACCGGTGCGGCGTGCCCTGAAGACCGTGATCCGCGCCGTCTACGTGATGCCCACCAGCCCGGCCCGGCTGCTGCCGGACTTCCTCATCATCGGTGCGCAGCGATGCGGCACGACGTCGCTCTACAACTACCTCGGGCAGAACCCTGCCGTCGGACCCCTCGTGCTCGAGAAGGGGGCGCACTACTTCAGCACGAATTACGACAAGAGCCTGGGCTGGTATCGATCGCACTTCCCGATGCGGTGGCGGGCCGCCGCGGAGCACCGGCGGGGGCGCCCCTTCGTCACCGGGGAGGGGAGCCCGTACTACGTGTTCCACCCTCTGGCACCGCAGCGCGTGGCGGAGACCGTCCCCGAAGTGAAGCTCCTGCTGATGCTTCGCGATCCCGTCGAGCGCGCCTACTCGCAGTACCGCCACGAGGTGGGACGGGGCTTCGAGCACCTCCCGACGTTCGAGGAGGCGATCGACGCCGAGCCGGGACGGCTGGCCGGACAGCGGGAGCGCATCCTCGAGGATCCGGGTTACCGCAGCTTCGAGCACCAGCACTATTCGTACCTGGCCCGGGGCCGGTACCTGGAGCAGATCCTCGCCTGGCAGGCGCTGTTCCCGCCGGAGCGGATGCTCATCCTGCGGTCCGAGGACTTCTTCTCGGACCCGGAGTCGAGCTATGCGAAGGTGCTCGTGTTCCTCGGCCTCCCGCCGTGGCGCCCCCGGGCGTTCGCGCGCTACAACGCCTCGCGTCCCGCGGCGTTGAACCCGCAGACGCGAGAGCGGCTCGAGGGGTACTTCGAGCCCCACAATCGGAGCCTGGCCGAGCACCTGGGGATCGAGCTTGGCTGGAGCTCCTAGGTGACCGCACAGGACGTCCCGACCCCCGACCGGATCGCCGAGCCCGCGTCGCCCTCGCTCGACGCGGGGCCACCCTCCTCGACGCACATCTCATCGATCGCCTCCGGAGGCGCCCTGAATCTCGGCGGCGCGGCGGCCAGCGCGATCCTCAACTTCGCGCTCGTGACGATCCTGACGAGAGGGCTCGGCGCCGAGGGTGCCGGAGCGTTCTTCGTCGCCCTGGCCCTGTTCAGCCTCCTCACGAACACCCTGGAGCTCGGCGCCGACACCGGTTTGGTGCGGACGGTCTCGGCATACGTGGCGCTCCGCCGTCATCGCGACCTCCCCCGGGTGATCGCGATCGCGGTCGGGCCGGTTCTCGGCGCAGGGGTCGCGGCCGCGATCGCGATCTACGTGTTCGCGGAGCCGTTCGCGCGTGTCTTCGCCGGGGGAACTCCGGGCCCGGTCGCGGATCTCGTCCGCGTGTTCGCGTTCTTCCTGCCCTTCGCCTCCGCATACACCGTCGTTGTGGCGGCCACGAGAGGGTTCGGGACGATGGTGCCGTCCTTCCTGATCGACCGGATCGCTAAGCCTCTGCTGCAGGTAGTCGTGGTATCGCTCGTCGTGTGGATCGGATGGGACGCCTCCGCGCTTGCGATCGCATGGGCGGGCCCGATCACTCTCGGCTTCGTGGCCGCTCTGCTGACTACCATTGCCCTGCAACGTCGTGCGACCAGGAACGCGCGCGCGCCGCTCCTGGAGCCGCAGCGACGGTGGGATCTGGCCGGCGATTTCTGGCGCTTCACGGCTCCTCGCGGCCTGGCCGGCATGTTCCAGGTCGCCGTGGTGTGGATCGACACGCTCCTGATCGGTGCCCTGCGATCCACGCGCGAGGCTGGGATCTACTCCGCCGCGACGCGGTACATGCTCGTCGGGACGTTCGCGACGGTCGCGATCTCGCAGGTGTTCGGGCCCAAGATGAGCGAGCTCACCGCGCTCGACGACCACGAGTCTGCGCGTTCCGTCTATCAGAGCACGACGGCCTGGTACGTGGCGCTCACCTGGCCGCTCTACCTGACCTTGGTGATCTTCGCGCCCGTGCTCGTGTCGATCTTCGGCCGAGGGTTCCTGCCGGGGGCGAGACCGCTGCAGATCCTCGGCCTGACCATGCTCGTCGCGACGGCGTGCGGACCGGTCGACGTGGTGCTCCTGATGGCGGGGAAGAGCTCGTGGAACCTGCTCAACACGGTGATCGCCCTAGTGCTCAACGTGGGGCTCAACCTCCTCCTGATCCCCCGGCTCGGCATCTCGGGCGCCGCGATCGCATGGGCGGCCAGCATCCTGTCGAACAACCTCCTGCCGCTCTTCCAGAGCTGGCGGTTCCTGCACCTGCACCCGCTGGGGCACGGCCTCCCTCGTGCGGCGCTGGCCGCCTCGGCAACCTACGGAGCGCTGGGACTGGGTGCCCGGATTTGGCTCGGACCCACGATCGCCGCCTTCGTCGTATCCGCTGTGCTCGCCACGTTCGCCTACGCGGGCCTGCTGTGGCGCTTCCGCGAGACCCTGAACGTCCGGGTGGTGCTGGACGTGTTCCGTGAGCGACGGAACCGACGGGACCCCGTGACCCCCGCCGACCGCTGAGGCGGGTCGCTTGCCCCGACGGCGTCCCCTGCCCTAGGCTGACCGCCGGTCGGCGGGGAGCGCGACGAGCGTCGAGGGGGTGCTCAGGTGGGCAGGCTCACGTCCGGCGAGATCGAGGGAACCGAACCACTCCCCTCCCGGTCGAGCGCCCGTGAGATGCCCGCCCGTCGCGGACCCGGCCGCCGGGCTCGTGCGTTCGAGATCTCGGTGCTCGTCCGCGCGGCCGTCGGTCTGTCGATGATCGCGGCAATCGTTGTCGTGCCGGGCCGCGGCGTTGCGGAGGTGCCGGTCCTGTTCGGCTCCTCGGCCGGGCAGCGGGGAGACGAGTCGCCGCGCGATGCCGTCGAACGGCTGGAGGGGGAGATCGGCCGGCGGCTCGCCGTGGTGCGCGTCTTCAAACGCTGGGACGCCGGGTTCCCGACCGACTACGAACGGTGGCTCCGAAGCACGGGCCACATGCTCTTCCTCTCGGTGGCGGCCCAGCGCCTCGATGGAAGCAACGTCCCATGGCGCGCGATCGCGAACGCGCAACCCGGTTCGGACCTCTACGACCGCATCGTGAGCTGGGCCAATCGTGTGCATGCGTACGGCGCCTCCCTCTACTTCTCATTCGACCCCGAGCCCGAGACGGGCAACCTCGGGACGATGGGCGGGCCGGCCGACTTCGTGGCCGCTTGGCGGAACGTCGTCTCGATCTTCCGCGACCGAGGAGTCACGAACGCACGGCACGTGGTGACGTTCACCGCGTACACGTACGGGCGCACCGACTCCGGTGGCATATCGGCCTGGTACCCGGGTGACGAGTTCGTCGACGCGCTGGGTACCGACGGATACAACTTCTTCGGCTGCAGCCCCGGGCTGAACGGTTCGTGGCGAGAGTTCGCGCAGATCTTCGAACCGGTCCGGCAGTTCGGCCTTGCGCACCCCTCCAAGCCGATCGTCGTCGGGGAATGGGGCTCCGTGGAGGACCCCGGCTCCTCCGGCCGGAAGGCCGAGTGGATCGACGGCGCTCGCGCCACGCTGCAGTCGCCCGGCTGGGAGCAGTTCGATGCGGCGCTGTACTGGCACTCGCAGACCCCAGGCTGTTCGATCTGGGCCGACACCAGCCAGTCCTCGATCGCCGCGTTCGCGGCGATGGGAACCGATCCCTTCTTCTACGGAGGAGCACCGCCCACGATCGCCTCGATCGATCCGCCTGCCGGGAGGGTGGGCACGGTCGTCACGATCCACGGTTCGGATCTCGGGAACGTCCAGGCCGTGACCTTCGACGGGGTGGCGTCGGCGTTCTCCGCGGGAACACCCTCCACGCTCACCGCGACGGTGCCGGCGGGCGCCACGACCGGTCCGATCGAGGTGGTGACGCAGGCCGGCCGGGCCTCCGGCCCCATCTTCGCGATCGTGCACGGGCGGCACGTGTCGATGACTCTGCGGGAGTCCCCGCCCGCCGCGTCGGGCGCGATCCGGGTCGAGGACGGGTTCACCGCCTGCATCCAGGAGCGTTCCGTGAAGGTTCAGCGCCGCGTTCCCGGCTCACGGTGGAAGACCGTGGTCACCGCCCTCACTCACCCCGACGGGACCTTCCGCGTACATCTGCACCACCGTTCGGGTGCCTACCGCGTTCGGCTCGGCCGCGAGACGCTCGCGTCCGGCGACATCTGCGGCCGGTCGAAGTCCCGCATCCGGCACCTCTGACGCGCCCGGACGGAACGCCCCTGCAGACGGGTCCCATCCGGTCTCGCAGCGCTGCTCAGCCGGCTGTCTGATCGATCTGGACGTCGTCGAAGCTGGCGGTCCAGGTCTCCCCCGCCGGGCTCCCGATCTCGACACGCCCGATCGGGATCGTGCCGGTGTTCGCGACCTGCCCGGTCACGATCTGCACGCCGTCCCGGTACAGATCCCACGGGCCGGCGGTACCGACGATTCCGCACAACTCCAGCTCGTGCCATCCGGAACCGAGCGCCACGCCGGAGCTGAACGTCGTGCTCGAGACGTCGGACTTGAGCTGGAGGATGCCGGAGGCGTTCACGAGCAGCCGGGCGATCGGGCCACTCCCCGACGTGCGCCACCTGGTCAGGACCATCGAGCCGCTTCGAGCGGTCACGTTCACCCGGAAGCCGACGCAGAGACTCCCGTACGTCGCTCCGAGGTCCTTCGTCGCGAACGCGCTCTGCGACGTCGGGTTGCCGACCGCGCTGGGCGGCGCGGGATCGCCCGCGCCGGCGTCGATCGTGAGCCGGGTGACGCTCGTCCAGGCCGAGAAGCCGCCCGATGAGAAGTCGTCGGAGAAGATCGCCGACTGGACCACGATCGGATCGGAGGCGGGGCTCTGGGAGCTCGCGTTGTCCGCGGCGTCGACGGCGTCGACCGTGTAGGTGTGGCTGGATCCGGGGACGAGCCCCGAGTCGGTGAACGATGCGAGCGTGGACTGCCCGATCGGCCTCCCATCGCCGTCGCGGTAGATCCGATAGGTGACCGGCGGCGAGTCGTCGGTCGACTCGGCCCAGGCGATGAGGACGGTCCCGAGCGACGGGCTCGAGCCCACGGGCCGGCCGGGAACGCTCGGGGCGGTCACGTCGGGCCCGGAGCTGTCGCCGACCGCCTGGTCGACTCGCACGTCGTCGAAGTTGGCCGTCCACGTTCCCGCCACCGGGCTCCCGATCTCGACGCGACCGATCGGGGTCACGCCAGTGTTGGCGATCCAGTTCGCGACGACCGGCGCGCCGTCCCGGTACAGGCTCCACGCCCCGGACGTTCCGACCGTTCCGCAGAGCTCGAGCTTGTGCCACCCACTGCCGAGCGCGACACCCGAGGTGGATGTCACACCGGAGACGTCCGACTTCACCTGGAGGATCCCCGCGCTGTTCACGAGCATCCTGGCGACGGGGCCGCTCCCCGGGGTCCGCCACCGCGTGAGGACCATCGAGCCGGACCGGGCCGTGACGTTCACGCGGAAGCTCACGCACAGGCTGCCGTACGAGGCGCCGAGATCCTTCAGGAGGGTCGCGCTCTGAGCGGCTGCGTTTCCGAGTGCGCTCGGCGGAGAGGGATTCCCAACACCGCCGTCGATCGTGAACCGCGTCGACGACGTCCACGAGGAGAGGTTGCCCGAAGAGAACCCGTCGACGAAGATGGCGGACTCGACCGTGACGGGGCTCGAGGGCGCGCTCTGGGCGCTTGCATTGCCGACGGCGTCGACGGCGTCCACCGTGTAGGTGTGGCTCGAGCCCGGGTCGAGACCCGGGTCCGTGAACGAAGCCGTGGTCGACTGCCCGATGGGCGTCCCTCCGCCGTCCCGATAGATCCGGTACGTGATGGGCGGCGAGTCGTCGGTCGACGCGGCCCAGCTCAGCGACACCGTGCCGAGCGCAGAGCTCGCGCCCACGGGCTGGCCGGGAACGCTCGGCGGCAGGACGTCGGGCGTCGCGTGCTCGCCGACGGCCTGATCCACACGAACGTCGTCGAGGTTCGCCGTCCACGTACCGGCCACCGCACTGCCGATCTCCACCCGCCCGATCGGGATCGTGCCGGTGTTCGCCGTCCAGCCGGTCACGATCTGCACCCCGTCCCGGTACAGGTCCCACGTGCCGCCGACGGTGCCGCAGAGCTCCAGCTTGTGCCAGCCGGTGCCCAGCGCGACGCCCGAGGAGAACGTGGTGGCGGCGAAGTCCGAGCGGATCTGCAGGATGCCGGAGCTCGAGAGCAGGAGCCGGACGATCGGTGCGCTCCCTGCCGTCTGCAACCTGCTCAGCACCATGGACCCGGTACGCGCCGCCACGTTCACGCGGAAGCTGACGCACGCGTCCAGGTAGCTCGAGCCGAGCTCCTTCACCGCGAAGGCGCTCGTTCCGGCGGGGTTCCCGGCGGCGCTCGGCGCGGACGGATCGCCCACGACGTTGTCCACCGTGAGCGCGGTCACCCCGCTCCACAGCGAGAAGTCGCCGTTGGAGAAGTCATCCGCGAAGATCGCGGAGTCGACCTCGATGGGATCGGAGCTCGTGCCGATCTCGCTCGCGTTGCCGAGGCCGTCCAGCGCCTGGACGGCGTACGTGTGCACATCGCCCGGGTTCAGTCCCTGGTCGAGGTAGAACGTGCCCGTCACCTGGGCGACCGGCACCGGCTGCCCGTCGCGGTAGATCCGATAGAAGATCGGAGGGTTGTCGTCGGTGGAGCCGGGCCAGCTCAGCGCGATCGTCCCGGCCTCGGTGCTCAGGCCGGTCGGCTTTCCGGGAACCGTCGGTGGCGCCGTGTCCAGCGGGACCGATGTGAACGCGAAGATGCCTCTGGACGTCCAGTTGAAGCCATCGGACGCGGGGCTCGCGAGCGTCTCCGTGCCCGGCACGGGCGCAGAACCGCCCATCACGGCGCCGTTGGCTCCGAAGTCCATGGCGTACAGGTTGCCGTCGATCCTGGCGAAGTAGAGCTTGCCGTCGACCATGGTGACGCCTCGCACCGAGCTCCAGTTGAGCCCGTCGCCGGATCCGCTCACGGTCCATACCTCGGCGCCGACGATCCGCGACTCCTGCGTGAAGTAGCGGTAGTACATCCGTGCATCGCCCTCGACCGTGTAGTAGATGCCGTGATTAGCGTAGAACATGCCCGTCAGCGTCGCGACGGGGAAGTTCGTCAGTCCGAACAGGTTCACGTCGAGCTGGGGTCCGAACAGGTTGCCGCTGAACCCGCGGGCGGTGAACCGTCCGTCGCTCCACCCCGTGTAGACGACGCTGTTGAGGGCGAAGGCGCCCCGGACGTTCGTCCAGTCGATCCCCGCGGTGGTCAGGGACTCGTGCGGCGAGAAGGCGGTCCCGTCGAACTGCCGCCGCTCGATGTGGTCGGTCGGCGTGGGCGTCACGGGCGCCACGTCCGTCCGGACGATCTCGATGGCGTTGAGCAGCGGATTCTCGGAGAAGTGGGCGAAGTCGACGTCCACGTTGCCGTCGCTCGTGACGTCGAAGGTCTTGACGGTGCCGGTCCTGTCTCCCACGTCGTCGACGATGTTGTAGTCGTCCAGGACGAGCGAGCCGTCGACCCGAACGTCGAACGCCCGCGGCGTGGCCGACCCGGGACCGGTGCAGGAGCACTGGTTGGCGAAGTACAGCCGAACCTGGGTCGGCACGCCCGACGGGACCGTGAAGTTCCACTCCATCTCGTTCCCGCCGCTCGGGTCCCACCGCTCGCTGAGGTACACCGAGGAAGGCGTGGAGGTCGGCACCGGCCCGGCGGGCTGGTACTGGACGGCGAAGGGCTGGTTGTAGGTGGCGGAGTTGCTCCCGGTCGAGTGGAAGACCGCCCCCGGCGACGAGGAGCCGCTGTCCGCGAGCCACCCCGGACCGCAGTCAGTCGCCGCGATGGCCGGACCGCCGGCGTTCACGCGCTGCAGGATCGACGGATCCGTTCCGGGGCAGGCCGGGAACGGCCCCGGCTCGACGTCGGTCCGCACAATCTCGATCGCGTTGACGATCGGATTGTTCGCCACGTGGGCGAAGTCGATGTCGACGTTCCCGTCCGCCGTGAGGTCGAACGACTTCATCGTGCCGGCGCGATGGCCCGCGTCCGGGATGATGTTGTAGTCGTCCAGCACGAGCGCGTCGTCGATCCGCACGTCGAACGCCCGCGTCGAGCCGCCCGGCCCGGTCGTACTGCTGTTGTTCGCGAAGAACAGGCGAACCTCGATTGGCGTGCCGGCGCCGACCGGAACGTTCCATTGCATCTCGTTTCCGCCGATCGAATCGGACCGATCCGTCGCGAAGACCTCGCGCGGCGTGGTGACCGGCACCGTCCCGATCGGCTGGTACCGGACGGTGTAGTCCGCGTTGAACGACTCCGCGTTAGAGCCGCTCAGGTGGAACGCAGCGCCCGGGGAGCTGTTGGTGCTGTCGCTGATCCAGTTCGGGCCGCAGTCGATCGACGGAATCTCCGGCCCGCCCGCGTTGGCCCGGAACAGTACCGACGCGTCGGGAGCGTCACAGCGCACGCCGTTGAAGTTGTACAGGTCGGCGGGGAGGTGGTACGAGGCGTCCGAGGGGACGGTCGTCCCGCCCTCCACGGGGAAGAACGCGATCTTGCGGTGGGTCTCACCGCCGATGTGGTCCGTGTCGCTGCCCACCCACAGCCCCGCGGGCGTGGACACGAGCGCGAAGACACCCTTGCCGCGGTCGCGGCCGGGGTTCCAGGACAGCGGGACCCCGTTGGCGGGATCGAGCGCGGCGATCCCCTCGCGCACGACCGCCCCCGGGCCGACGCGGTCGCCGGCGAAGGGGTTGTTGAACCAGCGGTTGTGTCCCGCGGCGTAGATCGCGATTCCGGTGATGGCGACGGTGTGGATCGAGTCGCCGCCCGTGTAGTCGACCCAGGTCGGCTGGAGGGCGGAGCCCGAGGCGTCCGAGGGCCACCGCGAGACCGTGTCACACAGCGTGGCGGCCGAGTACGCCCCGGTCGTCCCGATGACGAAGTACGAGCCGTCGGCGGAAAACTCGACGTCGCGCATGTACGTGTCGAAGGTCGACGAGCACATCGGCGTGAACCGATCGGTGGACCAGTCGGCGACGCTTGCGGGGGTCGTCGTCAGGTCGATGACGCCGGCCTGCCACCGGGTGAGCCCGGCGATCTTCGTGAAGTTGCCCAGCACGACGAGCCTCGTCCCGTCCGGGCTCACCGCGATGTCGGTGATCCACGGGGGGTCGGTGGGCCGCCGCGGGTCCGTCACCGGGAGGTCGAAGTTGGGATCCGGGTCGCCGTTCGTGGCGTTGACGGCGGCCAGGAGCGAGCGCGGCGTCTGCTTGATCTGGAGGAACCGGCCCGCCACGTACAGCGTGTTGCCGAACACCTCGAGGTCGGTCACGGGATCGTCGGGCGAGGATCGGAATTGGTTGATCCTGGTCCCGGTGTTCGCGTCGAGCTTGACCAGCCGCCGGACGTTCTCACCGTTCACGGTGCTGAACGCGCCCCCGACGAAGACGTTGCCGTCCGGCGCCAGCTCGAGCGCGTTGACGGTCCCGATGATCGAAGCGTTGAAGGCGGGGTCGATGGCCCCCGTGGTGGCGTCGAACGCGAAGATGTTGTCCTTGGCGATGGCGGGGCCGCCGCTCGCGGCCTGGACCTGGGTGAACTCGCCGGCGGCCACGATGCGCCCCCCAACCGGCAGGATGGCGTTGATGACCCCGTCCAGCACGTGGGGTGTCCAGTCGACCGGGTTCGACGAGACGACGACCGCGTGCGGCGTGTTCTGGACGGCTCCCGCCGGGACGGGCACGCCGAATGTCGCGAGCACGATCACGATCAGGGACGCCGAGAGCCCGGCGCGGCGAGGGCGAGACGACATCGGTTCCTCCTCGATCAGTGAGACGCGGGCGGGGCGATCGGCTGCAATCCGGACCCGGCGACGGGCAGCACGAAGCAGGCGCGTCGATCGGTCGATGGCGAAAACGACTCCCCTGCACTGCCCGTCGTAGGTCACCCACCCTACCGGGGGCAGGTGGGCCCGGCTACGGCAGATGGTCCATACCTCGGCTCCACCGGTGGACCGGAACGTGAGCGGACGGCCTACGCCCTTCGCGGATCGGCGGGCGGGAGCGTTCGGGGCCGTGTTGCGGAGACGTGGAGTTTCGACGCACCCAACCCGCTCCCCACCGCCTCCCGCGAACCGCGCCGGGCACGCAACCCGGCCCTTCTGCGCCGTCCTAGGCCGTTCGGAGTCGCACCTGCTCCCGACGGGTCATTGGGTGAGCAGCGGAGGCGGCGTATCATCGGCCGCAGCGAGCCAGCCTCTGGAGAGTCGATGCCACCCCGAGATCCCTTCCTTCCCGTCCGCGACGACGGCATTGAGATCCAGGACTACCTGGAGGTCCTGCGGCGCCAAGCCCTCACGATCTCCCTGATCGCGATCATCGGCCTCGGCCTCGCGCTCGCGTACTCCGTTTCCCAGACCCCGACCTACACGGCGCGGACCGCGGTCTTGGTCCAGCCGCCGATGTCGAGCCAGGGCGTTCGCCTGGACCAGGCGATCAGCCTGGACACCGAGGCCCGCATCGTGACGTCGGCCCCCATCGCCCAGCTGGCCAAGGAGTCCCTGGGCACGACGATGACCATCACCCAACTCCTCAAGCACGTGAGCGTGGAAACGGCGCCCGACACCTTCATCCTGGACGTCCTGTACTCCGACACCAAGCCGGTGGTCGCCGCGCAGGGAGCCAACGCCTTCGCCAACGGTTACCTCGAGTACAAGCGGAAGCAGGCGCTCGACAACATCGCCCAGCAGCGAGCCGTGATCGAGGACCAGATCTCCGAGCTCCGCTCGGTCGAGCGCGAGCAGAACGCGATCATCGAGCAGAGCACGCCGGGATCGCCCGAGTACGTCGCCGCCCAGGACCAGCTGAGCCGGATCGACGTCCAGATGGCCCTGTTCACGTCGCAGCTCGTGACGGTCGGCGGGGTCGTGGACCCGGGGAGCGTGATCCTGCCCGCGATGCCCCCCGCCTCTCCCTCGAGCCCCAAGCACGCGATGAACGGGGCCGTCGGCCTGTTCCTCGGCCTGTTCCTGGGGATCGTCGTGGCGTTCCTGCGGGACCGGGCGGACGATCGCATCCACGATCGGCGGGACCTGGCCCTGTACCTGCCGCTGCCGGTCCTCGCCTACGTCCCCCGGGTGCGGCCGCAGCAGGTGGGGGCCCGCCTGGTCGTCGAGAGCGACCCGAGGAGCCCCGCGGCGGAGTCCTACCGGACCGCCCGGACCGCGGTGCTCGCCATGGCGGCGCGCCGCAACATCAACGTGCTCGCGATCGTCAGCCCGATGCAGGGCGAGGGCAAGTCCACGACCGCCGCCAACCTGGCGACGGCCCTGTCCCACGCCGACAAGAACGTACTGGTCGTGTCGGTCGACCTCAGGAAGCCTCACGTCCACGAGTTCTTCGGCGTGACCAACGACATCGGCCTGAGCGAGGTGCTGCGCGGCGACCTGGAAATCACGGACGCCATCGCCAAGAGCCGGCTTCCGAACGTCTGGGTCCTGCCCGGAGGTCACGCGCCGACCCATCCGGCGGAGCTGCTCCAGTCGCCCGCGCTGGCCGCCGGCTTCGCCCAGCTCCGCGACGCGTTCGACTTCGTCGTCCTGGACTGCCCCCCGGTCCTGGGGCTGTCCGACTGCCTGGCCGTGGTCCCGCTCGCCGACGCCGTCTTCGTCGTGGTGCGGGCCGAACAGTCCCGCGGCGGCGCGATCGTCGAGGCCTGCGATCAGCTGGCGCGGGTGGGGGCGCGGTTCGAGGGCGCGTTCGTCAACGGCATCCGCCTCCCCCGAGGGTGGAGGCAGCACTACGGGTACTACTCGGCGCCGCCCCAGCACCTCGAATTCGAACAGGGCCCTACCAGCCCACGCCACCTCGGCCCCCGCCCCGCTCCCGAGATCCAGGGGCGGAGCCTCAAGCGGCCGACCCGGCTGGGCGACGACAAATCGGGACGCCGCGCCGCGAGCGACGAAGGCTGAGAGCGGAGCGGGCTGGGGCGGGCGGGGCCTAGTAGGCGCCGCGTCCGGAAACGACCGCGGGAATGGTCTGCAGCAGGATCCTGAGATCCTCGCGAACCGTCCAGGACTGGATGTACGCCAGGTCCATCTCGACCCAGGTCTCGAAGTCGAGGTCCGACCGCCCGCTCACCTGCCACACGCAGGTGATCCCCGGGGTCACCGCAAGGCGCTGACGCTCCCGAGCACCGTAGGTCGCGTACTCGTCCGGAAGCGGTGGGCGCGGACCGACCAGGCTCATGTCCCCCTTCAGCACGTTGATGAGCTGAGGCAGCTCGTCCACCGAGAGCTTGCGGATGAGGTGTCCCACGCTCGTGATCCGCGGGTCGTTCGGGATCTTGAAGATCGGTCCGGTGGCCTGGTTCAGGTGAACGATGTCCCCGCGATCCTCGTGGGCGTCCACGCGCATGGACCGGAACTTGAGCATCCGGAACGGCTCTCCGTCCCGCCCGATCCGCTTCTGCATGTACAGAACCGGTCCCCGAGAGGAGACGGCGACGGCACATGCCGTGACCAACAGGAGGGGCAGCAGGAGGACGATCAGGAGCGCGCTGCCGACGATATCGATGCCGCGCTTCACGAAGAGCTGCCAGGATGCCGCCCCGAGCAACCCCCGGCGCTCGCGATGCCGCGCCGGGGCCTCGAGGACGACCAGATCGGTGGTCAGGTCCAGGACCGTCTCACCGCCGCCGCCCGACAGGGCGAGCCCGCCGATCGTGGGGGATGTCTCAACTGCCGAAACCGAAAGCGAATCTGGAAACTGGGTGCCTTCGAGCCCCAGTGGACCGTTGCTCAAGTGCCTGCCCCTTCCGTGCCTGATTGCCCCCGAAAACATGAGGGTCGCTACCCCGAAGGTCCATCACCCCCCCGTTGGCGAAGGACCCGGCCGGTGACCCCCCGACCTCCGAGTATTGTGGGTCACCGGGGTTACAGCATCCTCGTGCAAATGAGTGATTCCTGGGCCATCCCTTAGTCCTAAGCCGCGTGCCGATTCCGAGCTATCCGGAGGCGCCGCGGGCTCGACTCGGGCCGGGCCCGAGAGGCCCAGGGTCCCGAGGACCAGCCAACCGTTGCGCTGAGGCGGTCCCCGCCCGGCCAAGAGAGGGGCCGGACCGCTCGGCTCAGTGCCCCATCCCGACCCGCTGCGCGGTCTGGTAGGTCTTGCCCTCGGTCTTGATGGAAGGGGCCACGACCAGCTCCGCCTTCTGGAACTCGCGGATCGTCGCGTAGCCCGTGGTGGCCATCGACGTGGCGAGCGCGCCGAACAGGTTGAACGTGCCGTCGTTCTCGTGGGCGGGCCCGACGAGGATCTCCTCGAGCGAGGCCGTCTGCTGCATCTTCACCCGTGCTCCTCTCGGCAGGCTCGGATGGAACGTCGCCATGCCCCAGTGGTAGCCGCGGCCGGGGGCCTCGTAGGCCCGCGTGAGGGGGGACCCGATCATGACGGCGTCCGCCCCGCAGGCGACCGCCTTGGCGAGGTCGCCGCCCGTGCGCATCCCGCCGTCCGCGATGACGTGGCAGTAGCGCCCGGTCTCGCGCAGGTGCTCCATCCTGGCCGCCGCGGCGTCGGCGATCGCCGTGGCCTGGGGCACGCCCACGCCCAGGACGCCGCGGGTGGTGCACGCGTTCCCCGGTCCCACGCCGACCAGGACCCCCACCGCACCGGTCCTCATGAGGTGCAGGGCCGTCGTGTACGAGGCACAGCCGCCGACGATCACCGGCAGGTCGAACGTCCGGATGAACTCCTTGAGGTTCAGCGGCTCCGTCTGGCTGGAGACGTGCTCGGCGGAGACCACCGTTCCCTGGATCACCAGGATGTCGAGACCGGCCTCGAGCACGAGCTTCGCGTAGCGCTCGACCCGCTGGGGGGTGAGCGAGGCGCAGCTCGTGACCCCGGCCTCCTTGATCTCGCGGATCCGGTCGCCGACGAGCTCCTCCTTCACCGGCTCCCGGTAGAGCTCCTGCATGCGGCGGGTGGCCTTCTCGTCCGGCAGCGAGGCGATCTCCTCGTAGACGGGCTCCGGGTCCTCGTACCGGGTCCACAGCCCCTCGAGGTTCAGGCACGCGCTCCCGCCGAGGCGGGCGATCCGGGTGGCGGTCGCGGGCGACACCGCCGCGTCCATCGCGCTGGCCATCATCGGGAGGCGGAAGGTGTAGGCGTCGATCTCCCACGAGATGTCGACGTCGTCGGGATCCCGAGTTCGGCGGGACGGCACGATCGCCACCTCGTCGAACCCGTAGGCCCGCCGCGCGACCTTCGCCTTGCCGATCTCGATCTCCATGCCGCTTCCCCCGTTCCGAACCCGGCCCCAACAGCCCCGGATATGCAGCGGCGCCCACCCGCTCGCCGGATGGGCGCCGTCTCACTCCATCAACGGAAGGTACCACGGCCCACCGGCGGCTCTGGGGCTTCCGGAGACGCGGATCGGAGTCTGCCCGCCGCTCAGCGGGGGCTGGTCTCGCCTCGGCGCTCGGGCCGCCCGACCGACAGGTAGGTGAGCCCCGCCGCCTCCGCCCGAGCGGGGTCCAGGACGTTGCGGCCGTCGACGACGATCGGATAGGCCAAGAGCGACCGGAGGTGGTCCAGGTCCAGGTCGCGGTACTCGGGCCACTCCGCGCAGATGACGACGCAGTGGGCGCCGGCCAGCGCCTCGTCCACCTCGTCCGCGATCTCGAGCTCCGGAACGGCGGCTCGCGCCTCCGCGGACGCCACCGGGTCGTGTCCGACCACGACGGCGCCCTCGTCGACGAACCGACGCGCCAGCGCGAGCGCCGGAGCGCCGCGCACGTCGTCCGTCCCCGCCTTGAACGCCAGGCCGAGCAGCGCGATGCGCTTGCCCTCGAGGTTCCACACGGCCTCCTCGACCTTCGCCGCCACGGCGGTCACCGCGTGCTCGTTCACGAGCATGACCTCTCGCAGGAGCGCGAAGTCGTAGCCGGCGCGTTCGGCGATCCGATGCAGCGTGTGGGTGTCCTTGGGGAGGCAGTAGCCGCCGAACCCCAGCCCCGCCCTCAGGAAGTCCGGCCCGATCCGGGGGTCGGCCCCCATGACCTCGGTGATCCGGACCACGTCCGCGTCGGTGAGCTCGGCCACCCGGGCCAGCGCGTTGGCGAAGGAGATCTTCGTGGCAAGGAACGCGTTGGAGGCCAGCTTGGACAGCTCGGCGGTGCGCACGTCGGTCTCGATGAGCGGGATGCCGCGCTCGATCTGCGGACCGTAGAGCTTGCGCATCGCCTCGAACCCCGGCTCGTCGTCCGAGCCGACCACGATGCGATCGGGCTCGAGGGTGTCGCGGACGGCGTGCCCCTCACGCAGGAACTCGGGGTTGGCGACCACGCTGAACCGCAGGCCGGGCCGCTCCCTGGCGATCGTGAGCCGGAGCCGGTCCGCCGTGCCGGGCGGGACCGTCGACTTCTCCGCGATCACCACGCCGGGAGACGCGTGTTGGGCGAGGTCGCGGCCCACCGCCTCGACGGCCGTGAGGCTGGCGTCGCCGGAGGCGGTCGTCGGCCGCCCGACGCAGATGAACAGAACCTCCGCGTCCCGCACGGCCTCGGCCGGGTCGGAGAGGAAGCGGAGGCGGCCTGTCGTGGCCTGCCGCCCGATCAGGTCGTCCAGGTCCGGCTCGTGGAACGGCGGCTTGCCCGCCCGCAGCAGCTCGATCTTGGACCGGTCCAGGTCCATGGCGACGACGTCGTGACCGATCTCGGCGAGCGCGGCCGACGTCACCAGGCCCACATGCCCGACGCCGATCACCCCAACCTTCATGGCGCGAAGCATAGGACGGCCGACTCCGCCCCACCTCGGGAAGGAAGCGTGAACCCTCTGCCCCGTGCGGCGTGGGGGAGAACCCGTCTTTGTCCGCGGGCCTCGTGAGCGGACCATCTGCCCGTGGCCGCGATCGAGCAGCTCGGGCCGGCGGACGCCACGACCTGGCTGGTCCTGCACGGCCGGGTCTGGGAGGGTGACGAGCAGCGGCTCCTGGAGCGAGCGATCGCCGAGGACGGCGACGTCACCGTGGACCTGACCGAGGTCGACGAGCTCACGATCGGTGGGTGCTGGGCGCTGCGCAGCTTGGCGGATCGCATGTGGGAGCGCGGCCGCCGTCTCTCCGTCCTCATCCGGCCCGAGCACCCCTCGCGCGAGCTCTTGGTGCGAACCGGCACGCTGGGGCATCCCCGGATCCGGATCGAGGAGGCCTCGGGCTAGCCCTCGTCCGATGCGGGGCCTGTGCTAGGCTCGCCCGTCCCCGATGAGCCAAGAAGGTTCCCGCGTGAGCGACCGCGACACGCCGAACCCCGCGCCCGACCCCCTCACCCGCCGAGAGCTGCTCCGGGGCGCAGCTGCCGGTGCCGGGTTGCTGGCCCTCGGCGCGTGCCGGATGGCCGATGGCTCCGCGGCGCTGGCCGGGGAGCGTCCCTCGGTCAGCCGGCTCGGCGAGACCATCCGCGGCACCCATCGCGTCGGGGCGATGGAGATCGCGGCCGGCCGGACGCTGACCTTCGACCCGGCGGCCGACACCACGCTCGAGCTGACCGGCAACCTGGTGGTCCTCGGCCGCCTCCGGATGCGGCCGAACCCGGGCGTCGAGCACGTCCTGCGGTTCGTGGACGTCGACGAGGGCGCGTTCGTTGGCGGCGGCATGGACCCGCTGGACAGCGACGTCGGCCTGTGGGTCGTCGGCGACGGCGTGCTCGACATCCAGGGAACGGAGAAGGCCGCCTGGAACCGGGCCGGGACGTCCGGCACGTGGGATCGGAGCGACGAGCTCGTCGTCGCGCCGGTGGATCCGGGTGACTTCACGCCGCGGCCGTTCACCCTCGGTGACCCCGTGCCCTCCTCCGGCCGTCGCCGGGCCGAGGTGCTGAACCTGACGCGCAACGTCCGCATCGAGGGCACGCCGGGCGGCCGCGCGCACGTCTTCATCCGGTCGACGCAGCCGCAGTCGATCCGCCACGCGGCCCTGCGGTATCTCGGCCCCCGGCAACCGGAGGGCGACGCCACCGTGGGCGTGCTCGGCCGGTACGGCCTGCACTTCCACCACGCACACGGGGGCTCGCGGGGCAGCCTCCTCGAGGGCGTGGTCGTTCGGGACTGTGGCAACCACGCGTTCGTGCCGCACATGTCGTACGGGATCACCATCCGCGGCTGCATCTCGTACGAGACGTTCGACGAGGCCTACTGGTGGGATCCGCACGACCCCACGGACGACCTCGTGATCGAACGATGCGTCGCCGCCTCGGTGCACTTCGACCCGGATCAGCACGGATACCGCCTCGCCGGCTTCCTGCTCGGGCTGGGGCGCCGGATGCAGATGCGGCGGTGTGTCGCGTTCGCGGTGCACGGCAACCGGGACGCGGCGGGCTATGTCTGGCCGGAAGCGCCGTCCGGCCTATGGAAGTTCGAGGACAACCTCGCCCACAACAACGAGTTCGCCGGCATCTTCGTGTGGCAGAACGTCACCGAGCCGCACCGCATCGCCCGGTTCACCGCCTACCACAACGGGGCGGCCGGGATCATCCACGGCGCCTACGTGAACGCGTACCACTACCGGGACCTCGACCTGCGCGACCAGCCCATCGGCATCCAGCTCGTCGCCGCCGGCCGCCCCGACGTGGACGGGCGCTCACAGTCGTGGACGAACGTCAACGGCGGGACCCTGGTGGTGGAGTCGCACAACCTGCCGGGCACCGCGCCCGTGTTGTTCCGCACATGCTCGTTCCCGACCGTCACGCTCGACGATGGACAGGGGGACCCGGGCGCGATCGACTTCGTCGAGTGCGGGCTCGAGCCGGCGAGCTTCACGGTGACCTCCCTGAACCCCAACACCGTCGTGCGCGTCCAGCGCCCGGACCGCAGCGCGTTCGAGCTCACGGCGTCCGGCGTCCGCGACATCCGGGCCTTCTACCCGTACGTCTAGGTTCGCCGCCGGCCTCGATCGCGGAGGGGTCGGACGATCCTGCGGTAGAGGGCGAGCGACGCCGGACCCCCGAGGACGACGAGCCAGGAACCCGCCACCTTCCCGTTCCACGGGTCCGTCGCGAGCGCCCGCGTCGCCGGGCGGACCGCCGGCCCCCACCGACCGGCCCGCAGGTACCAGATCCCGATCGCCGCGAGGTACTCGGCATGGCGTCGCGGGTGGCGGACGAAGGCGAGGCGGTGCTTCCGCTCGGTCCGGTCCATCGCGCGTGCCCGGGCCAGGGGGTCGCCGTGGATGTGCCCCAGGTGATGTCGGTTGATCCGATAGGTGACGACGGGCAGTCCCTCGATGGAGCACGTCGCGTTCAGACGCAGCAGCAGCTCGCTGTGCTCGGCGCTCCGAAGCTCGTCGTCGAAGCCGCCGAGACGGACGAGCACGTCGCGCGGCACGACCAGGCTGTTGCCGACCCGAACGGGCGCGCCGTCGAGGAAGTAGTCCATCCCCCTGGGCATGGACCTGGGGAAGCGCGTGGCCTCGGTGGAGCCGTCCGCTCGCACCGTCTCGACCCCGCCCAGGACGGCGACGGGGGGCGGCAGCGTGGAGCGGGCGGCGGCCCGGAGCGACCGCTCCAACATGTCGGGCAGGAGCTCGTCGTCGTCGTCGAGGAACGCGACCCACTCACCCGTGGCCCGCGCCAACCCCGCGTTGCGGGCCGCCGACACGCCTCGGGAGCTCGACAAGCGCACCACCGACACGCGGGCGTCGGCGTCTTGCAGCTCGAACGGTGGATCGGATGCGTCGTCGACGATGACGACCTGCGACGGCGGGACGGATTGCGCGAGGGCGCTGCGGAGGGCTCGGCGAGCCATCCCGGGACGATCGCGCGTCGTGATCACGATCGTCGCCAGGTTCGACGACGGGGTCTCGGAGACGGCGGGGTCGATCATCCCGCCGCCGTGTCGATCCGGCACAACGCCCGACGGCGGTACGAAGTCTCACCCATCGATCCGATGCTCCGATGCGACCGTCTCGGTACCGTCCGCGCAGCGACCGGGGCGCCCGCGCAGGTGGGGGAACCTGGTTCGGCCGAGGCAGGGTGCGAGCCCCGGAAGGCCGGATGACCGCGCGGGCGCCCCGGGTCGTGACCCCGCGGGCTCCCGGTCATGTTCGGACGGAGTGCGACCCCGCTCCCCGACGAAGGACGAAGCGGCGGAGCTTGCCGGACGGCGTCCTGGGGAGCTCGTCGACGACCTCGAACGCCTGCGGCACCTTGAAGCTCGCCAGCCGAGTGCGGCACAGACGCAGCAGCTCGCGCGAGAGCTCGCGAGGGTCGCGGTCGGACACGACGAACGCCTTGAGGACGGGGACCCCCGACCCGTCGTCCGTGGCGATCACCGCGGCGTCGACGACGCCGTCGTGGCCACGCAGCACGTCCTCGATCTCCGTCGGCGCCACCCAGATGCCGCCGAGCTTCACGAGGTCGTCGAGTCGTCCCGCGTGGTACACCCGGCCCTCGACGATGCGGACGCGATCCCCCGTCCTCATCCACGAGCCCTGGTAGGCGCGCTCGGTGAGCTCGGGGCGCCGCCAGTAGCCCGCGAACGTCGTCGGTCCCCGGACCCACAGCTCGCCGTGGTCCCCCTCGGGGATCGGCTGCCCGTCCCGGTCGAGCGCCGCGACCTCGTAGCCGTCCAGGGCCCGCCCCGCGCTTCCCGGGACGATGTCGTCCGGCCGGTTCGACGTGACGTGGTGCAGGGCCTCCGTCGAGCCGAGCCCGTCGAGGAGCGACCGGCCGAAGGCGCTCCGGAAGCGTTCGTACAGATCGGTGTCCAGCGCCTCGCCGGCGCTCACGACCGCCCGGACCGAGGAGGGGAGATCGGCCCCGGACAGGCCGGCGAAGCCGCGGAAGAACGCCGGCACGCCGAACAGCAGCGTCGGGTGGCTCCGGCCGAGGAGGTCGTTGACCATGGCGGGGATCGCCGGCGTCTCGGCCACGACCACGGAGGCGCCCACCGAGGCCGGCAGGTACACGGAGTTGCCGAGCCCGTAGGCGAAGAACATCCTCGACACCGAGAACGCGACGTCGTCCGCCTCCATCGCCAGCACCTGCGCGGCCAGCCCGTTGGGCGCGAACCGCAGGTGGCGATGTCGGTGCATCGCGGCTTTGGGCAGGCCGGTCGTCCCCGACGTGTAGAGCCACAGGGCGATGTCGTCCTCCCGTGTGGGCGCCGGCTCGAGCGTCGCGGGCCTGCCGCAAGCCTCCGACCACGAGATGGTCTCGTCCATGGGCTCGGGCTCGGCCAGCAGGCACGCCACGGACGTGCCCTCGACCGCGCGGCGCGCGGCCGAGACCGACGTGGCGTCGCACACCAGCGCGCGAGCCTCGCTGTCGGTCAGGATGAAGTGGAGGTCGGAGGCCGAGAACATGGGCGCCACGGGGACGGGGACGAGCCCGGCCTTGACGGCCCCCCAGAACGTGGCGACGAACTCGAGGCGGTCGCGGGTGGCGATGACGACCCGGTCGCCGCGCTCCAGCCCCAGACCCACCAGCCCGGCTCCGGCCGCATCGGCCGCGGCCGCGACCTCCGCGTAGGACCACGCCCGCGCCGACGTCCGAAGGTAGGGCCGGTCGGACCGGCCCGGAGCGAGGTTGCGCTCGAGGAGGTCGACGGCGGCGTTGTAGGACGACGCACCGTTCTCGGTCGCGGCGCGCTCGCTCATGCCTGAGCTTCCCTGCCCCGGGTGAGATCGGTCTCCCGATCGAGGATCCGCTCCCACACGGGGGTGGGGAGCGCCTCGATCACGACGAACATGACGACCCCGCCGATGGCCGCCCGGTAGCGCCGCCACACGTAGGGGTGGAGGGTGTCCACCTCCTGCGGGAAGCAGCGCCGGAACACCTCGTCGATCTCCCCCGCGGTCTCGTGCGTTCCGAACTCGAACTCGAGCTTCTCGATCCTGGGGTCGACGAACAGCTGCCCGAGGTTCAGGTGTGTCGCCTCGAGCAGCGCCGCGAGCGTGGGGTCGATCTGCCCCAGGTCCACGTACGAGAGGTTCCGTGACAGCCACACCGATCCCATGCGATACCCCGTGCAACGGGCCAAGACCTCACCGTCCTCCGACAACGGCGGGCTCAGCCACCGGACGGGCGGCTGGAGCTTCCACTGGGACACCACCTCGAGGTGCGGCGGGGCGCCGGTGATGGACTCGATCGTCTGCGCCAGGGTTCGGTCGGTCATCCGGAGCACGGCGGCGGGATCCAGGGGGAGCCCGGCGTCTCCCGCCTCGAACGTCCCCACGGTCCGGCCGACGGCGCGCGCGATCGGGCGGAGCTCGGACATGAGCTCGCGCATGGCCTCGATGTCGATCGCCACGCCGTCGGGGTCGTGGACGGCCTCGGTCCCCACCTCCAGGACGAGGCCGTCGGCTCCCGCGGCGACCGCGGCCTTGGCCATCGCCGGCACGGTGCCGACGTGAGGCGCCGTCTGCGACGGATCCGCGACGAGCGGGAGGTGGCTCAGCTGCTTGATGAGCGGGACGGCGTTGATCTCGAACCGCGGCTTGCGCAGCGCGTCGAACGTGCGGATCCCCGACTCGCACAGGATGACCTTCCCGTTCCCGTGCAGGAGCACGTACTCGGCGGCGAGAAGGAACTCCTCCACCGTCGCTCCCGGCCCGCGCCGCAGCATCACCGGATGCTGCGTCCGGCCCATGTCCCGCAGGAGGCTGAAGTCCTGCATGTTCCGGCTCCCCACCTGCAGCAGATCGGCGACCAGGACGGCCGCCGGGAGGTGGCTCGCGTCGGCGACCTCCACGCACAGCGCCAGCCCGTGCTCGTGCGCGATGTCTCGGAGCCGGGCCAGCGCGTCGGGGGTGAGCCCGGAGGCCGCGTCGCGAGGGGGGGTCAGGGCGATCTGCCCGGCGTGGAAGACGCGGCATCCCGCCTCGCGGAGCAGCGGCGCCAACAACCGGAACCTCGCGTCGCTCGCGGCGGCCCACCTCGAGCTCACGATGACGCCGAGCGGGGCCCGGCCCCCCAACCGGACGATCTCGGGCGGCGCGAGCCCGTCCCGTTGGAGCGCGATCTCGATGGCGACGTCCTCGTCGAAGAGCTCCCGGCTCGCCAGTCGGTAGGGAACGGAGACCTGCACGAGGCGGCGGACCGAGGGAAGGCGTTCGAACGGCTCGCTCTCCACGGGCCGCACGCCGTCGCCGAGCGGCACGGCGGCCCACCCGTCGCCCCGGGTCACCCGTGCGCCCGGGAGCAGGCCCCCAGCGACCGCGAGCACGTCGGCGAGGTCGGATTCCGCCGCCGAGGGGTCGAGCACGATGACGCAGGGGGCCGTGACCTGCACTAGACCGACCTGCCCACCGCAAGCGCCATGCTGCGGACCCGTCCCATGAACCCGCCGAACGTCGAGGACTCGAGCGACTGGTCGCCGTCGGACAGCGCCGCCGCGGGGTCGGGATGGACCTCGACGAGGACGCCGTCCGCGCCGGCCGCGATCCCCGCCAGCGCCACGGGGGTGACGAGGTCCCGCCGCCCCGTGCCGTGCGACGGATCGACCACCACGGGCAGATCGCTGCGGAGCTTGATCTCGGGGATCGCCGCGATGTCCAGGCTGTTGCGGGTGGCCGGTTCGAAGGTTCGGCTCCCTCGCTCGCAGATCACGACCTGGTCGTTGCCCCGGACCACGATGAACTCGGCGGCCGCCAGGACCTCGTCGATCGTCGCGGTGACTCCCCGCTTCAGCAGCACGGGTCGCCCCGACGCCGCCGCGGCTTCCAGGAGCGCCCGGTTGTCCATGTTCCGCGCGCCGATCTGCACCATGTCCGCGTACCGGGCCACGGCGGCGACCTCGTCCGCGGACATGGCCTCGGTGACGACCCCCATCTCGAGCTCGTCGGCCACCTCTCGCATGATGGCCAAGCCGCGCTCACCAAGACCCTGGAAGCTGTAGGGAGAGGTCCGCGGCTTGAACGCCCCGCCCCGCAGGAGCACGGCCCCCGCTGCGGCTACCGCGAGCGCGGCCTCCCGGAACTGCTCGGGGCCCTCCACCGAGCAGGGGCCGGCGACCACGCGGACCGGATGACCGGCTCCGAAGGTGATGCCCGCGACGGAAACGCCGACCCTCGACACGGGCGCGTCCATGAGATCCGCACTCATCGAATCGTTCGATCCCCTGGGAAGGTGTCCGCCCAGTGTGAGGCACCGCGCCGTAGCTCACATACGACGACGGTCGTAAACCTCCTACCGCCGCCGCAGGAGCAGCCTCGGCCGGACTACCCGAATCCGGGGAGACCGTTCGACCCGGTCGGACCCGGGCCCCCGCCGCCCGCCGAGAGGGCCTGTGAAGGGTCCCCCATCCGGCGTAACCGAACCGACGAATTCACCCGCACAGCCGAGCAAGACCTCGGGGTCGGCGGCCGATACCTAAGGGACCCATGCGGGCCATGCCCACATGGTCATCTCGAGGGAGGAGCAGCATGTCGATCACCGGTCCACTTCACCGACGGGCCCGAGCGCTCACCGTCATCGCGCTCGTGGTGGCCATGGCAACCACGTACACGGTGGCTCGCGCATCGAGGCGACCCGCCGTCCCCTACAGCGATCGCTGCACCGCCGGCGCCCCCGACGCCGACCGGGATCGGCTCCCCGACTGCTGGGAGCGCAAGAACGGGCTCGACCCGAGCCGGGCGGACGCCGGGACCGATCTGGACCGCGACGGCCTCCGGGCGATCGAGGAGTTCGTCCTCGACATGCGCGGGGACGGCCGGCCCCTGTTCCCCTACCGGGCATCCGTCCGCGACAGCAACGGCAATGGGACGGCGGACGGCGATGAGGACCTCGACGGGGACGGGCTCTCCAACAGGTCGGAGCTCGAGAACGGAACCGACCCGTTCGATCCGGCCGATCCGCCGACGGCGGGCTCCAGGCCGAAGCCGAGCCCGAGCCCCTCGCCGACGAAGCCGCCCCACGGCCCACCTCCGTCGCCGACCACTCCACCGACCCCGAGCCCAACACCTTCGGTGCCGCCATCGCCGTCGCCGTCTCTGCCTCCGAGCCCCGGCCCCACGCCGGGCCCGTCGTCGTGCGCCACCCCGCCGAGCTCGATCGCCTCCGACGGGTCGCACGACGTGCGCGCCGAGCTGCAGGCCTTCATCGACGGGGTCCCGGACGGATCGTGCATCACGCTTCCCTCCGGGGCCAGGTACCGCGTGGACGACACCCTGTACCTCCGGGAGCGCCACGACCTGACGATCAACGCCGCCGGCGCCACGATCTTCACGGACACGCTCGACCCGATCAACCCGGACGGGAAGGGCGGGGGGAGCTCGGACCGACGCCAGCTCCAGATCCAGGGTGGGTCGAACATCACCCTGGACGGCCTGACGATCGACGGCCCCAACCCGACGGGCGCCTACCTCCAGGAGCGTGAGCCCGAGGCGGGCCTGGCCGTGCAGGGAACCCAGGTCGCCCTGCTGGCGAACCTCACGATCCGAGAGGTCTACGGCGACTTCGCGGTCATCACCGACTACAACCCTTCCCCGGGGAACCCCGCGACGACGATCCCCGCCCGGGGCGTCGTGCTCACCGGAGGCCATTTCGAGGTGGCCGGGCGTCAGGGCGTGGCGATGACCGGCAACTCGGAGAACACCACGATCGACGGCAACAGCTTCCGCGACATGTCCCGGTCGGGGATCGACATCGAGTTGCTGCCCGGCCGGACGGTCTCCGACGCCAGGATCACGAACAACGTGTTCCAGGAGTTCGGCCTGAACTGGATCGCGATGGGCGGCCGCTCATCGGTCAACGGCGCGTACTTCGGACACAACCGGATCGTCGGAGACACGATGCGCCTCAAGATCGGGCCTCCCGCCGGCGTGTACGGCGTCGTGCACCAGCACCTGACGTTCGACGGCAACACCTCGGACGTGCTCGCTCAAGGCGACACCGCCCTGTTCAGCTTCCGGTACGTCAACCACGTGCTGATCGTGGGCAACGTGCAGCACTTCGCCCCGAACACCGCCGGCGTGATCGTCTCGGCGGACGGCGGGTGCGACTACACGGTGGAGAACAACGACTTCGCCGGCATGACGACGATGTTCGCGACGCCGCGCCCGCCCGCCTGCTCGGCCTGAAGAGCGCGATCGGTCGACCCCGCCCTCGGCGCTCGGGGGCGGGGTTCCACCGGCGAGCATCCCCGGAGAAGGCGCCGGTCGCGAGGGCACGTCCCCGCGGACCCCGGCGCTCCCGTCACGTCCCGTAGGAAAAACACGTAGTCCAACGCATCCTTGGAGCGGTGCCCGCTCGATACGGTAGGTTGCTCAAGGCAGCGGCGAGGTAACCCCCCGACAAGGAGCCGGCTCGTGACCGATCGAGACACCCAGCCCCATCCCATCAGCCGCAGGCAGGTCCTGCGTGGCGCCGCGGTCGCTGGGGCCGTGGCGTGGGCGACGCCGGTGATCCAGTCGATCAATCCGACGCGTGCGTACGCGGGGACCCCGTCGCAGCAGTGCTACTCGGTGATCATCGACGCGAACGGGCAGTGCGTCCCCGTCCAGAACGCCGCGGCGTACAACTGCGTCACTCCGGAGCTCGGCGAGACGGACGGATGCGGCTTCGTGAGCGCGAGATCCGGCCCGGGTGGCGTCACGGTCGCCGTGGCCGAAGGGGTCCAGGTCGTCGACACGGGAACGAGCTCGGACGGGAACTGTCAGCCGGCGCTGTCGTCGGCGGACGCCCGGACGTGGGCGTTCTCCGGAGCGAGGGCCGACACCACGTCGCAGGTCGAGATGGTGGTCTGCGTCCCGATCGGCGGGGTGACCGGCCCCACGGGCGCGAGCGGTGCCACGGGAACCACGGGTGCCCCCGGCGCCCCGGGAGCGGACGGGGCCGGACCCACGGGCGCGAGCGGCGCGACGGGCTCCAGCGGCGCGACGGGCTCCAGCGGCGCGACGGGAGCCAGCGGCGCGACGGGCCCGAGCGGCGCGACGGGAGCCAGCGGCGCCAGCGGAACGACCGGGAACTGACGGGACCGACGCGGCCGGCGGCGCGCGCGTGCCGCCCTCACCTGCGGGATCGCGCCACCTCGCGTTCGGGCGAGTCCCGCGAGGCGCCTCGGACGACCTCCAAGACGGATCGAACGGCCTCGTCCAGGTCGTCGATCCGGATCCGGTAGCATCGTGCGCCGCCGATCACGCGGCCGAGCAACTCGATCCCCGCGGCGCCGAACCGGTCCAGATAGAAGGCGTTGCGGGCCATCACCATGAGCGCCTCGGCGCGGGCGATCGGCTCGAGCTCACCACCCGCGCCGGCCTCGTACCTCGGCGCGATGACGAACCGCACCGGACAGGGCCGTCCGAGAGCCCTGGCCCGCAGGTCGCTGGGCCGCACGTGGAACTGACGGCCCGTGGTCCATCGCATCCGGCTCGACTTCTCTTTGAACACGGCCTCGACGGAGGGCTTCGCCAGCCACAGGGACCGGGGGAAGGGCTGGAGCAGGCCGGTCCTCGGGTCGATCAAGGCCGCCTCGTCCGTGAGGTAGGCGCATCCGGCGCGCGTGAGCCCGGCGACGAGCGTGCTCTTGCCCGAATCGGGCGGCGCGGGAAGGACGATGCCCGAGCCGCGCCACGACGCCGCGGCCGCGTGCACGGCGAAGAAGCCGTGATCCGAGCCGATCGCCTTCGTGCTGATGTCCCACAGCGTGAACTCGAGGATCCGCGAGGGCGTTCGGCCGCGGTGCAGCGACGAGCCGTTCAGGTACACGGCCCACGGCTTCTCCTGCCCCGGCTCCCGGCGAAGCTCGTAGACGGGGACCTCGGGGCCCACGTCCACCTCGAAGGGCGCGAGGAAGCGCCGGAGGAAGGCACCGAGCCGGGGGGACGCCACGATTCGGAGCGGATAGGCGAGGACCCGGTAGCGACGTTCGATCGACATGGGTGGGGTGGCTGGTAGCGCGACGATACGCGAACCGCGCCCGGGGGCGCCGATCATCGGCGCGGCTTGGCAGTGTCAGGTGCAGTTGCAGGGCGTGCAGGGGCTCGCGCTGCACGAGCACGAGTTCAGGCCGGAGTCGAAGTCGTGATTCGCGTACCCCTGGCTGCGGCACAGGGCCTGGCAATCCGCGTCGTTGTTCGGGACGAGCGGAGGCGCCCCATTCGCTGCGCAGCTGCAGGCGAGGACGCCGGCCTTCGTGGGGCGCCAGCAGTAGCAGCAGTAGAACCTGGCCGAGCCCTGGACCGTGTGGGCGTAGGCCGGCTTCGCGATGCTCTGAACGGCGGGAGCCGCCCACAGGAGCGTGCCGCCCACGATCGCACCGCGCCGAAGCAGGTCCCGGCGCGAGAGGCCGGGCTCCTTCCCCGGGTCGATCTTCTTCGGGGCGCGGTCCGTCATCGGGGACTCCCCTTCGCCGCTCGTTCCTGGACCCTACGGTGCGTCCTCGCCGAGCCGGATGGGCTGTCCGTCGTATCTTTCCTGCGACGGCCCGTGTGACTTCTCCTGCCCCAGGTGGGCGCGGATCCGGGCGACCGCCTCACCGAGCCGCTCGACGTGAACCGCCGTCATGTCCGAGGTCAGGGGGAGCGCCAGCGCGGCCCGTGCTGCGGCCTCCGTCACCGGGAGGTCGACCCCGGCCGCGAGGGCTCGGTACGCGCGCATCTGGTGAACGGGCGGAGAGTAGTAGCGCCGGGTCTCGACCCCCTCCGCGGACAGGGCCTCCGCGAGCTCGTCGGCGGACAGGCCGAACGCCGCCTCGTCCACGAGGATCGTCAGGTCCTTGTACGTCGAGCGGTCCTCGCCTCGCACGTGCGGGAACCCGATGCCGGGGATCGCTCCCATCACGTCCCGGTACCGCGCCGCCATCTCGCCCCGCTCGGCGATCCGCTCCTCGAGGTCGTCGAAGGACGCCAGTGCCAGCGCGGCGTGCAGCTCGGACATCCGCGCGTTGAGCCCGACGAATCGGCAGTCGTAGTCGCCGGGGTTCCCGTAGTTGCGCCCGATCCGGCAGCGTTCGGCGAGGAGATCGTCGTTGGTGGCGATGATCCCCCCCTCGCCGGCGATGAGCGTCTTGGTGGGGGTCATGCTGAAGACCTCTGCGACGCCGAACCCCCCGACCTGCTGACCCGCTCGCCGCGCGCCGAACGCGTGTGCCGCGTCGAAGAAGAGCCCGATGCCGTTTCGGCTCGCCACCTCGGCCAGCCCCTGCACGTCGCAGGGAGCCCCGTACAGGTGCGTGGCGAGGATGGCCGAGACCCGCACGCCGATGGCGCGCTCGGCTGCGGTCGGGGAGAGCGTCAGGGTCCGGGGATCCACGTCCGCGAAGACCGGCCGCAGCCCGTTCCAGGCGACCGCGTGGGCCGTGGCCGCGAACGTGAACGACGGCACGATCACGTCACCGGAGACCTCCGCAGCGCGGAGCGTGAGCATCAGCCCGGTGGTGCAGGACGCCACGGCCAGGCAGTGACGGACGCCGAGGTACTCGGCGGCCCGCTCCTCGAGCCGGCGGACGGTCGGACCGTCGGTGAGCACGCCGCTGGACACGATGCGCTCGAGCTCGCGGGCCAGCGCGGCGGGGTCGGCGAACCGGGGACGCGCGAGGGGCAGGCCCCCGGGGAACGCCGGGCTCCCCCCTCGGGCGGCGGGCAGGTCCACGGCTTCAACGCGCATCCATACCTCCATTCAGGTCGAACGTCGGCATGGCCCCCCACCGTGCCCCAGGGCACCGTAGTGAGCCCGCCCGCGCCGACCAAGGCTTCGGCAACGTATCTCCCCTACCGCGAACGCAGTGGTCCGGCCCGGTTGGCACGCCACAGAAGGAGAACCCCGGCCGACGCCGCGATCGCCGCCGCGGCCGCGATCGCGGCGGCGGCCGGCGTCGGGACCCTCGTCGCCGCCCACCCCAGCGCGGCCAGCAGGGCTCCGCCGGCGACCATGACCGCCGTGGACCGCGTCCGGCTCGAGAGCTGCAAGGTAAGGAGGTCGTACACGTGCGCGCGATCGCCCCCCGTCAGGGACTCGCGCCGGATCGCCCGCCGGATCACCGTCGAGCCGATCTCGAGCCAGAACACACCGAGACAGACCACGACGCCGAGCAGCGCGGGCCACGAGGGTGTGGCCGACGCCGCGAGCAGCACGAGGGCTCCGGCGACGGCATACGCCCCGCCGTCGCCGAGGAAGACCCTCGCCGGCGGACGGTTCCACAGCAGGAAGGCCAGCAGGGCCGCCACGAGCGCGGGGCCCAGCGCCCCGGGATCCCCTTGCGCCGCAAGGATCAGCGCGATGCCGCCCGCCGCGACCATGGCGAGTCCGCCGGCGAGCCCGTCCTGCCCGTCCACGATGTTCACGGCGTTGGCCAGCGCGGGCACGGCGAGCACGACCGCCGCCTTGCCCACTCCGCCCAGCGGCGAGAACGTCACGCCCCCCACCGCCATCATGCCGCCGGCGACGAGCTCCACGGCCAGCCGGGCCAGGGCCGGCAGGCCCGCGAGGTCGTCGGCCGCGCCGACGGCGAGCAACGCAAGGATCGCCGCCACCGACCACAGCGCGGGGCGTTCGCCCACGATGGCGATCGCGGCGAGCGTCGCCGTCGCCACCGCCAGTCCTCCCGTGAGGGGCTTGGGCTCGGCGTGGATCTTGAGGCCGTCGCCCGACGGTCGATCCACGAGGCCCACCGCCGGCCCCACGCGGGCCAGCAGCGGCGTCAGGACGAGGCCGATGGCGAGGGCGAGGATGAACGGCATCGGTAGACGCAGACGTAGCTCGGCACGCCGTCGTGCAGCGCGATCTCTCCTCGCGGCTCGAACCCGACCCGTTTCACGACCCGCCGCATGGTCAGGTTGTCCGCCGCCACGTAGCACTTGATCTCGTCCACCCCCAGCTCCTCGAGGGCGAGGAGGGCCTCGAGCGTCAGCTCGGTCCCCAGGCCCGGGGCGGTCTTCGGCCGGATGCCGATCAGCGTGTGCTCGGCGTCGGGCAGGCCCTCGGTCTGCTCCGGATACCGGAACAGCTCATACGCGCGGCGGAGGACGCCCGGGCGCAGAAGCCTGGGCGCGGCGCTGATCGCCGCGGGGACGCCGTACCGGAGCACGAACCGCCGCCGGAAGGCGCGCATCGAGACGGCACCCGACGTGTAGCCGATGACGTCCCCGCCGCGATCGGCCACGAACGTGGGGGTCGTGGGATCGTCGACCAGCGCTCGGAACAGGTGCCGCAGGAAAGGCTCCCCGAGCATGGGCAGGAACGCCTTCGTCATGACGCCGGCGTGAAGCGTTGCCATGGCCCGGACGTCCGCGCGCGTCGCCGGCCGGATGACCACATCGCGCAGCCCCTCCAACTCCACCGGCCGCACCCGCCGGCGCCGCTCGGGCAGGAGGGGGCGGTAGACGCCGACCACCCGCGACGCCACGGCGCGCTCGTCGAAGCGCTCCAGCGCGCGCTCCCGGGCGGCGCGCGAGAGACGGTCGCGCAGGCCGGCGTCACCCAGGAGACGATCGATCGCCTCCGTGAGCCCAGGCGCGTCGCGGGGCGGCACCAGCAGAGCCTCCACGCCGTCCCGCGCCACCTCGCGGCAGCCCCGGATGTCGGTCAGGACCATGGCCCGGCCCATGGCCGCCGCCTCGATGGCCGAGCGCGGCATCCCTTCCCGCCACGAGGGGAGCACGAACACGTCCATCAGCGCGAGCAGGTCACGGACATCGCTGCGGTAGCCGGCGAACACCACGTCGGAAGCGACGGTCTCGCGCTCCGCGGCGGAGATCGCATCGTCCTTGTCGGGGTCGGACGGCCCGATGGCCAGGAACACCACGCCGGGGCGCCGGGCCCGGATGGCCCGAGCGGCGTGGAAGAACTCCCGATAGCCCTTCTCCTGCACCAGTCGCCCCACCATGCCCACCACGAGGGCATCGGGGTCGATGCCCGAGCTCGGCTCGAGCGGCGGCGAGCCGATCGGGATCGACGGCCGCGGCGTCGAACGTGGACAGGTCGGTGCCGTTGCCGAGGTGGTGGGACCTCCCCCGGCGGCCGATGCGCAGGCGCCGCGCCCACCGCAGATCCTCCTCGCTCTGGTAGAGCTCCGCGTGGCTGAGGCGCGACGCGAGCCACTCAAGGGTCATGACGGGCACGCGCTTGCGCGCGGGGTCCTCGGGCGTCGCCCAGAACCCATGGACCGTGTTGACGACGACCGGCACGCCGGCCACCCGCCCCGCCACCCGCCCCATCAGCCCCGGCTTGGGGTTGTGGGTGTGGACCACGTCGAACCGCCCTCGTCGGAGGATGCCGACCAGTTCGACGAACGCCCGGGCATCGGCGGCGGGGCTCCACGCCCTCGTGGCGTTGCGCCACGCGACGTGCTCGATGCCCTCGTGTCGCAGATCGTCGACCCACTCCCCCGGCGCGCTGATCGCCGTGACCTCGAACCCCTCGTCCCGAAGGCGGCGAAGCTGCTCGAGCAGCAGGAACCGCAGCGTGAGATCCACGGTCGTCACGTGCGCCACGCGGTAGGGCCGCCGCGCGACCTCGGAGGTGGCCGGTGAACGACCCGTCCGCGTCACGCCGGCGCCCATGGACCCCTGCGGAGCGCCCGATACGCCAGCCGTTCCCCGTCCAGCCGTCCGCGCGCCTTCGCCCGGAAGAAGAACCCACCGTCGCTGCGCATGATCGGGGTCCGCCCCAGACGGTGGGGGTCGATGCGCCCCGCCCGGTTGGTCTTCCACGCTTCCACGGCGGCGGTGGCGAACCGCCGGCGCGCCGTGCGCTCGGCGGCGGGGGACGCTTTGCCCCACGGGAAGGCGAAGTGTGAGCAGCGGGTGCCCAGACGGTCCTCCACGAGCTCGGCGGACCGGCGCATCTCCTCCTCGCTCTGTTGCTCGCCGGCGCGGGACAGGTCGACGTGTCCATGGGTGTGCGAGCCGACGGTCACGAGCCCCGTCGAGATGGCCTCCTCGAGCATGGGCCACGTCAGCGCGCCGCCGGGCCCCACCCCCGTGCGAGGGTCACCGGCCTCGACGAACGCCGTCGCCAGGTACAGGAGCGCCGGCAGGCGGTGCCGGACCAAGCTGGGCAGCACCGCATCGTGGAAGTCGCGGAACCCGTCGTCGATCGTGATCACGACGCCCCCCCGCGGATCCGACAGGGCGTCCTCCAGCGTCCGCACGCTGCCCTCGGCGGCGAGTGACGCCAGATGCTCGTCGAACAGAGCGCCGGGCACGTCGATCTCCCGATCCCCCGCACCCACGCGGTGGTAGCACAGGATCGTGACGTCGCCGGGACGTCGCCGCGTGGCCACGCCGAGCGGCAACGCCGCGACCTTCACCCCCGTTCGGACCAGGCCCTCGACCGTCATGCCGTCTCGCTCGACGCCGGAGCGGGTGCCGGATCCCCTGCACCGCGTTCGGCGGCCCAGGCCACCACGGCCTCGACCACCGCATCCTGGATCGGCGGGCTGAGGAACCCGTGGATCCTGCCGGGGATGGTCCGCACCTCCACACCATCCGGGGCCGCTCGCAGCGCATCCGCCAGCGGGCCGGCGGTCGCCTCGCGGTACTCCTGGAGGGAGGAGTCGTCGGTCCCGAAGATCTGGACGATCGGGACGCCGCGCTCGAGCAGCGCGCGCATCGGCCGCTCGTAGCTGGGACCCACCAGCGCCGACCCCGAGGATCGATCCTCGCTCCTGCGGAGCTTCGCGCGCGCGTACCTCGCGTAGCGCTCTCGGGATCGCCGGTCGAGCAGGCCCTTGAGCCGCCGCAGTCGGAGCGCCTCGACCGCGTACCTGCCGAGGTTCCACGTCGCCGCGGCGTTCGCGGCCTTGCGCCCGCCACGCTCGTGATCGCGCAGCGACGTCGCGAGCAGCACCACGGCGTCCACGTCCGAGATCTCGGCCGCCGCCGCCAGCGCGCTCCGGCCTCCGAAGCAGGACCCCACGAGGATCACGCGCTCCACACCGAGCTCGTGGAACCTGGCCACGGCGGCGCGGACGTCGGCGTCGAACGGCCGGTCCAGCCGGAACCCTTCGACGAAGCCGGTGCTGTCGCCCGTGCCGTGGTAGTCGCACCGCAGCACCGCGTACCCCAGCCGAACCAGCTGGCGCGCCATGCGGACCGAGAGGCGATTGCGGTTGACCGTGAACGGCGTGCCCGCTCCGGGAAGGATGACGATGCCGGTCCGCACCGACCCGCTCTGCGGCAGCGTCACGACCCCGAAGAGCCTCGCGTCGGTCGTCTCGAAGAAGACCGGCAGCTCCGTGTATCCGGTCGTCACCATCGTGTCGCTCACATCGTTCCTCCGCCGGCGCCCGCACCGATCCACGCCACCGTTCGGCCGATCAGGGCGCCCGTCAGCGACCGCGTGGTCTCATCGACGTATCGCTCCTCGATGAGCCACCACGTCTCCTCCCCCCGGACACCCTCGGCGTCGACCCGGATCCCGGCGGCGCGCCATCGCTCCACGAGCCGGTCCATGTCGGGACGCACCGAGCCGGTTGGACCCACCTGGACCACGAGCACGCGCCGAGGCGCGGACCCGAGCTCGGACTCGAGCGAGCGGCCGGCCGAGGAACGGTACAGGGGCGCGTCCAGCCGGTGCGCGACGACGTCCACGGACTCCCCCCTGCGGAGCTGCTCCTCGAGCTCCCTCCCCGACGCCGGACCTTCGACGCCCCGACGGATCTCCCGAACGAGCCGGCTCCGGAACGCGTCCTTGAAGAAGCCCGCCGAGTCGAGCAGGGGCTCCCACAGCGCGACCCCGGCCCCTGGAACCGCGTTCGCCGCCGATGCCGCGATCAGTGCGCCCCAACGGCATCCGACGATCGTGAGCGGCCCAGTGGGGGCCACGGCTCGGAGGTGCTCGATGCTCACGAGCGCGTCTTCCCGCATCGAGTCGAAGGTGAGATCGGCCGCGTCCCCGTCGCTGTTGCCCGAACCTCGATAGTGGAACCGCAGGGCGGCGAACCCCTGCCTCGCGAGGGCACGGGCGAGCAGGACCTCGCGCCGGTAGTTCTTCGCGAACTCTCCGAGCAGCGGTGAGCAGATCGCCACCGCGGCCCTGGGAGCCGATGCCGGCAGGTGGAGGTACGTGAAGATGCGGGCACCGATGTCGCCCCGGAACTCGGCGCGCTCGGTCGTGCCATCAGCGGCCACGGCGGTCGCCACCGCCGGTCCCGCCCGATCCACCTCGATCGCCATCGTCGCTCCTCGTCCGGTCGTGCCGTCCGTCACCCGGCCGTGCGCCGCTCGGCCGCCCAGCCGACGATCTCCTCGGCGACCGAGTCCTGGGCCGCCACCGTCGTGAACCCGTGGAGCTTGCCCGGCAGGACCGAGACCCGGACGATCCCCCGCCCCTCGTCCAGGACGTCGGCGAGCCGGCCCCGCGCCGCCGGGAGGTACTCGTCCGTGTAGAAGCCGTCCTCGGCCCCGTAGATGAACCAGACGGGCACGCCGCGCTCGACGAGCGCTCGCAGCGGGCGTTCGAAGCTCGGCGCTACCTCCTCCGTGGAGGTGGGGCGGTCCCGCACCAGCCGGCGAAGGAGCGGCAGCTTGGCGGCCGTCACGCGCAGCTTGCCCCGCAGGTACTTCGCGTACGTGTGGCGCACACGCCCGTGTCGCAGCCCGCGCAGGGTGCTCGGACGCAGCGCCACCCGCACGTACCGGGCGAAGCTCTTCTTGCGCGCGTAGTTCAGGCTCTTGTTCTCGCCGAGCGCGTAATCGCGAAGGGCCATGGCCACCGGGATCACGGCGTCGACGCCGTCGAGCTCGGCGGCGGCGGCGACCGCGGTCCGGGCGCCGAAGCACGATCCGGCAAGGATCACGCGCTCCACGCCGGCCCGCCGCAGGCACTCCACGGCACCCCGAACGTCGTCGATGAACGGGCGGTCGAGGCGGAACTCGTCGACCGAGCCCGTGCTGTCCCCGACCCCGTGGTAGTCGAGCCGGAACCCGGCGTAGCCGAGCGCCGCGAGCTCGCGGCAGATCCGGACCGACAGCCGGTTGCGGTTGATCGTGAGTGGCGTCCCGACGCCCGTGAGGATGATGAGGCCCGTGCGCGCGACGCCCTCGGCGGGCAGGGTGAGGATCCCGAACAGGGTCTCGCCGCCGGCGTCGAAGTAGACGGGCGTCTCCACGTACGTGGTCGTCACGGCGAGCTCGCTCATGCGACCTCCATCGGCGAGCGCTGCTCGACCCAGCGCGTGGTGAGCGAGATCAGCTCCTTCGTCAGCGGCCGCTGGGCCTCGTCCCTCCAGCGCTCGTCGACGAGCCACCAGCTCTCCTCGCCTCGCACCGCCGGCGTCTCCACGTCGAAGCCGTCCGCCCGCCATCGCTCGGCCTGGCGGGCGAGGTCGTGGCGCACGGAACCGGTCGGCCCGATCTGCACGGCCAGGATCGGCCGTGGCGCCGGGCCGAGCTCTCCCGCGATCGACCGCCCCACCGAGGAGCCATACAGCTGCGGCATCAGCCGGTGCCCGGGCACCTCCACGGGCGTTCCGTCGCGCAGCCGCTGCTCGAGCTCCTGGCTCGTCGGCGGATGCTCGACGCCGTCACGCATCGCCTTCACCAGGAGGTTCCGGAAGGCCGCCTTGAAGAACGCCGAGGCTTCCAGGAGCGGCTCGAGGAGCACCACCCCGGCGCCCGGATGCGCCGCAGCCGCCGAGGCGGCGATGAGCGCCCCCCACCGGGTTCCGAGGAAGAACCGCGGCCCCGGCGGGACCTCCTCGTCGATGCGCTCGGCGGCGGCCAGGGCGTCCTCGCGCATCGACGCGAACGTCAGGTCCTCGTCGTCTCCGTCGCTGTTTCCGGTGAATCGGTAGTGGAAGCGCAGGGCGGCGTACCCGCGATGCGCGAGCCGCCGCGCGATGAGCACCTCACGCCGGTAGTTGTGCATGAACTCGCCGAGCAGCGGCGAGCAGACGACCACGGCGCCGCGCGGCCGGGACGCCGGAAGGTGCACGAACGTGAGCACCCGGCCCCCCGCCGGGCCACGCAGCTCCGCGCGCTCCACGGAACCGTCTGCCGCGACCCGTGTCGCCTCTGCGGCGACGACGGGATCGGACTGGACCATCGGTGCTCCTTTCACGGGCTGGGTTCGGCTAGCTCACCGGGGCCGCGCCGGCCTTGCGGGCGTGCCGGGCATCGGCGTCGGGTTCGACGCGGCGGCCCATGCGCCCGGCCCAGCCGTCCCGGCAGGCTCGGAGGTTCATGACCAGGTGATCCATCGCGAGCTTCGGCTCCAGCGGCAGGTTCACGATCGGCTTGCCGATGTTGACCGTCGCGACGCGGGCGGCCGTCCAGGGATGGCCGAACCGCCGGAGCATGTAGATCGAGTTCCGCAGGACGTAGTAGCGACGCCAGTTCATCGGCGCGAGGCGCTTGCCCGGGACCAGGTCCAGCCCCATCCGTCCGGCGGCCTCGCGGCGGAGCTTCCACAGGTCGCCGTGCGCGTAGAAGTGGTAGCCGGCCCGCGTCACCCGGAGGCCGAACTCGATCTCGGACAGGCCGAAGAAGAGCGGGGCGTGGAACGTGCCGGCGTCGCGCACCGCCGAAACGAGATAGAACGGGACCTGGTTGCCGGCGACGTGGTCCACCGCCACGGGACCGTGGAGCTCGCGGTCGGGGACGCGGCGGATCCGGCCCCGCCGCCAGTCGTATCGGCCACCGCTGATGCCGACCCCCGCGGTCCTCGGATCGTCCTGGAGCATCCGCTCGGCGAACCGCTCGAGCTCGGAGAAGACCGTGGAGTACGGCACCGGATCGTCGTCGTCGAGGACGACGATCCAATCGCGATCGTCGGCCAGCTCGAGGACGTGCCGCATCCCCGCCGCCACCCCTCCGGTGAATCCGAGATTGTCGTCCTGCTCCAGGTGGTCGACCTCCTCCGCGACCGCGCGGGCACCCGAGACCGCGTCACGCGACTCGGAGGTCGGCGCGTTGTCGACGACCACGAGACGGTCGAGGCGGCGGTCCTGGTCGGCCAGGCGCTGCAGCGTGATGGCCAGCGCCGCGGGACGCCGATACGTGACGAGGACGCCGAAGAGACGGTGCCGCGGCTCGCTCACGCCGGCCCTCGCACCGGCTCGCCCGGAACGAACGACGGGATCCTCCCGGGGAGGCCGCGGGTGATCCCCAGGCCGGCCCCGAGCACCGCCGCGCCGGCCAGGACCACGAAGGGGAAGTGCAGGACGTAGTCGACGGTGGCCTGGACGGCCAGGACCGACACCCCGGCCGCCGACAGGACCGCCACGCGGCCGGGCGCCCCTTCGGCCAGGGCGGCGAACCCCCACACGAAGACGCCGACCAGGAGGGCGTACCCGACGAGCCCCGTCTCGGCCCCCGCCTGCAGGAACTCGTTGTGCGCCCAGCGCAGGTCCGGATCCGACAGCGCGATCGGGCTCGTCCGAGCGAATCGGCCGGGTCCCACGCCGAACATGGGACGTCGCGCCGTGATCGACAGGGCGTCGTTCCACAGCGCCACCCGCTCCTGCGAGAGCGTCGCATCGACGAGCCGGTCGAGGGGGCCGGCGCCCGACCGGACCCCGATCGCGCCGAGCACGATCGTGGCCACGAGGGCCACGAGGAACACGCCTGCGCAGGCCGCAACGGCGGCGCGAGCGCCGCGAAGGCGCTCCACGCCGAGCGCGACGGCAACGAGGAGGGGCAGGCCGATCCCCGCCGTCCAGGACGCCGAGACGAGCACGAGCGGTGTGAAGGCGATCGCCGCCGCCGCGCCGACGACCCGGAGTGGGCCGCGACCGACGACGGTCAGGAGGAGGGCGGCCACGAACGCCTGCGCGAAGAACGCGGCCGAGGCGTTCGCATAGCCGAACGGCCCCTCGAGCGGTCCGGCGCGCAGCGTCGCACCGGCGTCCGACCCGAAGACCGCGATCGCGGCCCCGACCAGGCCGAGCAGGACGAGCGTGGGCCGGCGAGCGGCGGCCACCCACGCCACGACGAGCGTCGTCGCGGCTCCACCGATGAGCGCCACGGCAGGTGCGGGGGAACCGCCCGCGCTCGTGCCCGAGACCAGCCACCATGCGCCGGCCGCGCCGAGCAGGGCCACGCCGCCCACCGCCGAGCCGGCCGACCACTCCGATCCGCGCTGGAGGGCGCTCATGTGCGAGCCCCCGCCAACACCGACGGCTCGGGGACGGCTCCCACGGCGGATGGCTCGTCGACGCGCCGCCGGGCCGTGACGCACAGCAGGACGAAGAACATCGGATAGAGCAGCGTCCGCTGGCGGGCGATGATCCCGAAGTTCGCCACGGCCGACAGCGCGACGATGGATCCGGCGACGTAGACGACGGCCACCGCGACGTACGGGGTCCTGCGGACCGAGCGCAGCGCCGCCAGGATCGACCTGAAGCGCACGACGACGACGAGGAGCAGGAGCGACCCCTCGATCGAGGTGACCGCCGCCTCGACCGTGTTCGCTTCGAACAGGAAGGGCCGGAAGAGCACCGTGACGACCGAGAGCGCGAGGCCCGACGGCGAGGTGATCGATGGCGCGTTGAACTGTGAACCGCCCGCGCTCGTCACCCGCTGCTGCTCGGCGACGACCGTGTCGAAGCTCGAGCCGAGGCCGGAGCGCGCCAGGTAGCCGCGCATCGTGACGCCGAGCACGACGAGGACGCCGGCGAACAGGACGACGGTGGCCAGCTTGGCGATCGGGCCGAGCTGTCGCAAGCTGTGGCTCGGCTTGCGCAGGAGACCCCCGACGACGAACCCGACCCCCATGAGCGCGGCGATGGGCGCCCGAACGAGCGCGGCCAATCCGATCCCGATCGCCGCGATCAGGAGCCCCGGCACGATCTTGCGCGCCAGCATCGTCGCCGCGCCGAACGCCGCGATCCCCAGCCCGAACATCATCCACGACTCCTTGCCGATGCTCGAGGGCCAGAACAGGATCGAGGGCATGAAGAACAACCAGCGGGCGTAGCTGCGCCGGTTCCCCTCGGGCAGCGCCAGCACGAACGCCCGGTAGAAGTAGAAGGTCCCCCAGAACGCCAGCCACGCGTAGATCAGGAACCCCGCGATCACGCTGGGCCGGATGATCGTGTAGACGATCCCGGTGAACAGCCGGATGAAGTTCGTGTCGTACAGGTTCCCGAGCTGCGGATCGAAGTTCCCGTGCAGGAACCGCTCGGCGATGTCCGTTCCGAAGTTGTCGAACGAACGGGCGTCTGCCTTCTCGACGACGTGGAACGCGTGGAACCAGCGGAAGAGCGAGAACGCCATCTTCACGGACAGCGCGGCGACCAGGAACCAGAAGACCCGTCGGTCGCCCTCCCGCCGGGCCTGACGGGCGAGCGCCGGAAGCGTGGCCACGAACAGCACGGGGCCGACGAGCATCGCCCCCCACGAGTCCCAGGACGTCCGGTCCATGAGATAGAAGAGCAGCGTCAGGTAGCCCGCCACGAACGCGAGCCCCACCACGACGATCGTCCGGTTGGGCGAACCCTCGCGGATGCGCTCGGCGCCGACCATTCAGAACACCTCCACGTCGCCGGTGGCGAGCGACCACGACGACAGGAGCCGGGGATCGGGGGCGAGGCCCTCGCGCAGAGGGTTCACCACGAAGGTCATGCCCTTCGGGGCGCGGATCGTGGTCGGTCCTCGGTGGGCCCGTCCGGCCGAGGACCCCGGCGGGAACGCGGCCGCCACGTACGCGACGTCCGCGGACCGGCGGACGGCGGCGAGCAGCCGCCGTGCGCCCTGCACGTCGCCGGGACGGACGATGACGTCCCCCACCGAGATCCCCCACAGTGAGCCCTCGGCACGGAGCCGGAACAGCGCCAGCCCGGTGACCTCGCCGCCTCGTTCCTCGAGCACGGCGTGATAGTCGAGGAGCGGCGCCCGGCCGTAGCGCCACCGCAGGTACTCGACCGACCTCGGCGTGGCGTAGCCCGGGCCCGGCGGCTGGGCGCGATCGAGCAGCGCCGAGATCCGCATCTCGTCGCCCAGGACCTCGTCGGCGCGGGGGGCGGACACGAGGGGACGCTCGGAGGCGTTCGACCGGCCGCGGCGGAGCTTGCCGAGCGCGAACGCCATCGGGCGACGGACGCGGACCGACACGGGGATCCGGCCGGTGATCTGCCAGCCCATCTTGAGATAGCCGGGCAGGCTGTTCTCGTTCGGCGTGTTGAAGATCAGGTCGACCTCGCCCTTCAGGGAGTCCAGCGCGGCCCGTGTGAGCGTGGAGAAGACCCCCCGGCCTCGCTCCTGCGGGTGGGTCACGGTGTCGACGGGACGCGCCGCCTCGATCGTCCGGTCCCCTATCCGGAACCGCCACCGCATGAGAGCCCGGAAGCCGATGATCCGCCCGCCGGTCTCGGCCACGATCATGAACGAGCGCCCGAAGGGGTTCTCGAGATGCTTCCACCGGAAGTACTCGGGCGTGCGCTGGCCTCCCGGGCCGCCGCCGAGCGAGCCGCGGAGGAGGTCGAGGACCTCGGGCTCCTCGGCGTCCCGGTACGGCCGGACCAGCAGGTCGGTGCGCATCGACGTGTCCCCGCTCACGCCAGGAGCTCCCCGTACACCTGCTCGATCCGTCGCACCGCCTGCCGCACGTCGAACGCCCGGGCCCGCTCGCGCGCGCCCGCGGCGAGCCTTCGCCGGAGACCGTCGTCCTCGAGCAGGCCCAGGACCGCCCTCGCCTGCTGCTCCGGCCGGCGGGCCTCGACCGTGACGCCGTTCACGCCGTCCTCGATGACCGCCCGGACGCCGCCGACGCGGGTGGCCACCGGGGGACAGCCCAGGGCCATGGACTCCAACAGCGCGAGGGGGAGCCCCTCGTGGATCGACGACATGGCGAAGACGTCGAAGGATCGGACGAGCCGGAGCGCGTCCTCCCGGAAGCCGGCGAACACGATCGTGTCGGCGACCCCCAGCCGGCGGGCCTCGGCCAGCATCTCCTGCTCCATCGGTCCCTGCCCCACGAAGACGAACCGGACGTCCGGCCGCTCCCGGGCCACGTGCGCCGCGATCTGCAGCATGTACTCGTAGCCCTTGTGAGGCTTGAAGTTCGCCACGGTCCCGACCACGGGCGCTCCGGGAGCGATACCCAGCTCGTCCCGGACGCCGTTCGGACCGGGAGTGGCGACCACGCGGTCGACGTCGATCCCGTGATGCAGCGTCTCCAGCCGCGGCGTCGGGAGGAATCTGAGGGCTCGCGGGTAGCGGATCGACTGCCGCACCTCCTCCGAGACCGCGAAGACGTGATCGTTGCGGGGGAACGTGATCGCGTTGGCCCAATAGGTCGAGCGGTGGTACCGCTCCCACACGTTGTGCTCGGTGGTCACCAGCACGGGGCGCGCTCGACCGAGGGACGCGCGGACCATCGCCGCGACGTACGGCGAGTGCACGTGGAGCACCTCGATGCCGCGACCGCGGATCAGGGAGCGGAGACGACCGATCCATCCCATGCCCCGCGCCCCCTGCAGGCAGGTCACCTGGACGCCGAGGGCCTCGAGCTCGGGGACGAACGCGTCCTTCCACGGGAGCAGGTACGCGACCTCGTAGTCGAACCGCGTCCGGTCGCCGTGCTCGACCGCGTTCACGAGGAGCTGCTCGGCCCCTCCGCGACCGAGGCCCTTGATGAGCAGCAGGACGCGAGCCCGGGATGCGCCCGCCGGCGCAGCGGCGTCGCCCACGGCCTCGAGGGCTTCTCGGGTCCTCACGCCGCCACCGTCTCGTACAGGTCCGCGACCCGCCGGGCCACGCTCGCGATGTCGAAACGAGGCAGGCATCGCGCCGCCGCCGCAGCGCCCATCGCCTCGCGGAGCGCGCGGTCCTCGAGCAGCTGCAACGTCCGCTCTGCCAGGGCCGCGTGGTCGCCCGGGGGGACGACGAAGCCGGTGACGCCGTCGGCCACGACCTCCGGCACGCCCGCCAGGCCGAACGAGACGACGGGGACGCCGGCCATGCCGGCCTCGATCACGCACCCGGGCATCCCCTCGGTCCGGCTGGCCAGCACGAGCAGGTCGCTGGCGCCGAGCAGGTCGCCCACGTCCGACCGGGTGCCCAGCAGCCGGACGTGGTCCCCGAGGCCCCGCGCCCGGACCTCGTCGCGGACCTCGTCGCGCATCGGCCCGTCGCCGGCCATCATGTAGGCGATGTCGGGCAGGGACCCCGCGATCTTCGCGCACAGGTCGAGGTGGGCGAGCGGGTCCTTCTCGGGGCTGAGGGCGCCGACCGAGATCGCCACGGGCGCCGCGCCGTCGATGCCGAGCTCTCGGCGGACCTCGTCGCGTCCGCGAACGGGGCGGATGCGGTCGGGGTCGATGCCCCTGGGGATGGTCACGACCCGTTCCGGCGGGATCCCGAAGACCTCGAGGGTCTCCCGGCGCACCGACTCGGCCACCGCGACGATCCCGCCCGCCCGGCGCAGGAGCGCGGCGTGCATCGCCCGTCTCGGCCCGCGCGTGATGCTCGCCGGCGCCGTCCCGATCCGGCGGTAGACGGTCCCGGTCCCGGTCCCGGCCGCTCCGATCGCCGCGTACTTGAAGGCCTCGCCCCCATGCGCGTGCACGATGTCGGGCCGGAACCCGGTGATCGAGCGGCGGAGGTCCGCCAGGGTGGCGGCATCCATCCGAAGACCGGGGACCCGACGGCCGTCCGAGCGCAGGGGCCGCACGGGCGCGTCGTACGCCACGGCCGTCGGCCACGGCCCGTGCAGGAACACCACCCGCTGGTCGTAGCCGCCCATCCCGTCGAGGGCTCGCACGAGGTCCGAGGCGAACATCTCGGCCCCCCGGCGCTGACCCGTGGCGACGACGTGCAGCAGCCGCATGTCAGGCCACCTCGACACCGTCGTCGACGGCGAGCACGCGCGACTCGGAGCGGGCGACCCGGCGGCACAGGTCCACCATCCGTTCCGTGCTCCGCTCCAGCGTGAAGCGGCGGGTGAAGATCTCCCTGCCCCGCGCGCCGAGCCCGGCGGCCCGGGCCGGATCCGCCAGGAGCGAGGAGATCGCCGAGCCGAGCGACGGCGGATCGCGCGGCGGGACGAGCACCGCGCAGCGACCGTCCTCGACCACCTCGCGGACCGGATCGAGCCGGCTGGCCACGATGGGCACGCCGAGCGCCATGGCCTCGAGCACCGCCCCGCCCAGTCCCTCCCACAGCGAGGGGAACGCGAACAGGTCGGACGCCGCGAGGACGTCCGGCAGGTCGTCCCGGTGGCCGAGGAAGCGCACGGCGCCGTCGAAGGGTGCGGCCAGCGAGCGCAGGTGCGCCGTCTCCTCACCCTCCCGGCCGGCGAGCAGCAGGACGGCGGCGGGGTGCGCGGCGAGGACGGCCGGCATGGCCTCGAGCAGGAAGCGGTGGCCCTTCTGGAACTCCTGCCGACCCACGGCGACCAGGACCGGTGCGTCCGGCTCCAGGCCGAGCCGCTCGCGAGCGCGGGCCCGCCGCTCCGGTCCCGGCTCCCCGAGCCGTCGCGGGTCGCGGCCGCGCTCCACGACCGTGATGCGGGACGGCGGCACGCGGAGCGTGGCGGCGGCCCACGTCTTCACCGCGCCCGTGATCGCGTGGAAGTGCGAGGTGAGATGTCGCGAGGTCCACCCGTCGACCGCCCGGATCCCCCGCAGGGCGACCGGACGGACGTGCGGATCCGCCATCCGCTCGGGCGTGTACGACTGGTTCACGAGGCTCGTGAGCACGGGGATCCCCGAGCCCGCCGCGGCGAACCGTCCGGTGAGGGTGGCGGCCGCGAGGGTGGTGTGCACGAGGGACGGCGACGTTTCGCGGATCAGCCGGCGCAGGGCTCGAACCCGGGCCGCGGGCGGACCGGGCAGGAACCGGACGTCGAAGCCCGCGGCGAGGACGTCGTCCTCGACGCCGCCGGGGCGGCGCCGCAGGCAGGCCACGACGGGCTCGATGCCGGCCTCGGCCAGACCGGGCAGGAGCTCGGCTAGCGAGCGCTCCGCGCCGCCGAACCCCAGCCCGTCGATGACGCTGAGCATCCGCACCTCAGACCCCTCCTCGGACCCGGTGCACGGTGGGATGGAGTCCGCTGGTGATCGTGCGGAACCGGTCGAGCGTCGTGGTCGAGTTCACCCGGAGTCGGGAGATCGCGAACGGGTCGCTCGGGTGGAGGGAGCTGAGCCGGTGGTCGAACAGGAACGCGGCCTCGTAGCCGAGCTCGCCCAGGATCGTCGCCGCCCGAACGTCGCGGTCTCCGTCCGGGTAGGCGAACGCCCGGGGTTCGTGACCCAGCGCCTCGGTGAGCATCCGATGCGACGTCTCGAGCTCGCTCCGGCAGACCCGGTCCGAGCAACGGCCGAGGCACGGGTGCGACCACGTGTGGTTGCCGACGGCGATCCCGGACGACTCGAGCGCCAGGAGCTCCGCGCTCGTGAGCTGGCGCATCGGCGGCGCGGCCGTCACGGCGGTCCGGCGGAGCTCCTCGACGGCGGCGAGGCGGCGCTCGTCGGGCATCCGCTTGAGCGCCCGGACGACGTCGGGCGGCGCCACCGGGGGCAGCCCGGTCACGGTGCCCCCGTGGCTCGCCAGCTCGACCACCTCGCTCCACCAGAACGGGCGGTCCGATCCGACGAGGCCGGCGACGACGAACACGACGGCCGGAAGCCCGCGCTCCACGAGCATCGGCATCGCGACGTCCACGACGCTTCGGTGGCCGTCGTCGAACGTGATGAGGACGGCCCGCCGAGGCAGCGCCGGCCCCGAGCGCATCGAGTCGAGCACCTGCTCGAGCGAGACCGGGTAGGACGTCCTGCGCAGGTGGTCGAGGTGGCGGCCGAAGCGCTCGGCGTCGTCGATCCCGTGGTAGGCGAGAACGGCCAGCCGCCGCGCCGCCCGCCAGTCGAAGACCGGCTGCGCCGGGCTCCGCGAGAGCACGGCGTCCAGCCACACCTCGGCGCGAGGGTTCACCCGACCGCCCTCAGACCCGCCGGCGTGTCGCCCGGCCGCCACAGCGGTTGGCCGAGCCAGGCCTCCAGGCGCGCCACGTCGGCCCACATCGGGGTCAGCACGTCGTCGGGGATGGGGGCTCGCGAGGCCTCGAGCCGGCGGGCGTAGGTGTCGCCCTCCCGCGCGAACACCCGCTTGGCCACGCGCCGGAGCGGCTTCGGCACCCGGGCGATGCGGCGGGAGTTCACCAGACCCCGGCTCTTGGCCCAGGCCATGGCGCGCGTCCACTGGGCCTTCTCGGCGTTCACGTTGTGCGACCCTTCGGGCAGCGGGCGATCGGACAGCGACAGGAAGCGCAGGACCTCCGACCACGCCGGCGCCGGCTGCCTCACGAGGTCCTCGAACCGGACGACGAGGATCCGCTCCCGGGGGAACCGGTCGACGTAGGGCTGCAGGCAGGCGGCGTAGCTGCTGTGGCCGAGGTACGGGTTGCCCGGCTCGCGCAGCGCCTCGACGAGCGACCGGGACTCGCGCCGGCGCTGGACCTCGTGGCGGTAGTGGGATCGGATCCGCTCGACGGGGTGCCGGATGATGTAGATGAGGCGCGCGGACGGGATGAGCTCCGCCATCCGCTCGGCGGCGTCCGGCGCGTATACGGGGCTCGTGTAGTTCTGGGAGGCCTCGCCGAGGATCTGCTCGGGCGTCGCCTCCGCGAACTTGCTCTCGTACCACGCCCGGCCGTTCGGCCACAGATCGCTGAAGAAGCGCGTCTCCTTGGGGTGGGCCATGCACGTCTCCGGCTGCTCGTCGAGCCACCGGAACAGGGACGTGGTGGCGGACTTCATCGCCCCGATGATCACGAAGTCCGGCATGCGGGCCGGCTCAGCCATGCTCCGCCGCCTCCATGCCTCCGCCGGACCAGCCCGCGGCGAGGTTGACCGGACCGAACCCCTCGGGGAGGGATCCGCTCCCGTTTCGGTCGACGACGACCGAGCGGTCGAGCTGCCACCGGTCGCGAACCGTGCCGTCCTCCGACAGGATCGCGACCACCGGGAAGTAGATGCCCGACCGCAGCGGGATCGGCCGGATCGTGCACGTGATCTCGCCCGACGGCTTGTGGAGCGCGAGCGACGGAGACGCGGCGGCCCCGATCTCGTGGCCGCCCTCGTCGATGAAGCCGACGCAGAAGATCGCGCGGTCCAATTCCGAGTCCTCGTAGGCGATCCGGAAGTCGATCTCGGTCCCGCCCTGCGCGACCTCTCCGACGTGCACCTGCTCCACGCGCACGCCGCCCATCCCCCACCGGTTCATGCCGCGCTGCATCATCAGCTTCTTGACCTGCCCCTTCGCCCGGACCTCCTCCGGCGCCTCGCGACGCTCCATGGCGCGGCCGTACTCGAGCAGGATCGAAGGCGTGTCGCCGTCGCTCACGACCTTCCCGTGGTCGAGCCACACGGCGCGATCCGTCATGCTCCGGACGAGCCCGAGGTTGTGGGAGACGAACAGGAGCGTGCCGCCGGAGGCCCGGTACCCCTCGAGCCACGTCGCGCACTTCTTCTGGAAGTTGGCGTCACCCACCGCCAGCACCTCGTCGATGAGGAGCACCTCGGCGTCGAGCGTGGTGATGGCCGCGAACCCGATCCGCGTGATCATCCCGGCCGAGAAGCGCTTCAGCGGCGTATCGAGCTGCTCCGTGATCTCCGCGAACTCGATCACGCGGTCGATACGGCTGCGCATGGCTCGGCGGCCGAGGCCGTGCATCGCGCCCAGGAGGAAGATGTTCTCCCGGCCCGTGAGGTCGGGGTGCAGGCCGACGACGACGTCGATGAGCGCGGCCACCCGGCCTCTCGTGGCGACGTGGCCGGTCGTCGGTGCCGTCACACCGGCGATGACCTTCAGCATCGTCGTCTTCCCGGCCCCGTTGTGACCGACGATCCCCACGGAGGATCCGGCGGGGAAGGTCAGCGAGACGTCGTGGAGCGCGTCGAACGTGTCGCGCGCCCACCAGTTCGGGAACGTCCGGCGGACGAGCGAGTCGATCGGGAACGGCAGCATCTCGCGGACGCGGGCTCGGCCCACCCCGACCCGGTAGGTCTTGGTCACGGATTCCAGCGTGAGGAGATCCATCAGATCACGTCCGCGAACCGCGACTTGGTTGCGCCGAAGTACCACACGCCGATCACGAGCGCCACGACCGCGCCGACGATCGAGGGCCACAGGTCGCCGAGGTCGGGCGCGTGGCCGCCGATCAGCACCCGGCGGAAGGACATGATGAGCCCGGTCATCGGGTTGGCCCTGTAGAACGGCAGGAGGCTGTGCGGGACCTTGCTCAACGGGTACATCACCGGGGTCAGGTAGAGCCACATCTGCGTGATCAGCGGCACCGCGAGGCGGATGTCGCGGGCGAACACGTTCAGCGCGCTCCCGAACAGGATCAGCCCCGTGGCGAGCACGATCTCGATCAGGAGCAGGGGGAAGGCCCACAGCGACGTGAGTGGGAGACCGATGCCGCTCGCGATCACGACGATGATGAAGAGGACCACCGTGATGGCGAGGTCGATGAGCCCCGTGCCGATCATCGACAGCGGGATCGACGCCCGTGGGAAGGCCAGGCGCGTCACCATCGTCTGCTGCATCGCCACGCTCGGCACACCGGCCGTGAGCACGCTCGAGAAGAACGACCAGGGGGCGAGGCCGGAGAGCGCGAACAGGTAGTACGGCGTATCGCCCGACTCGACCCCGAGCGCCTTGTGGAACACCACCGTCGCCACCAACAGGCTGATGAGCGGTGGGATCACCGCCCATCCGAGACCGGCCAGCGACTGCCGGTACCTGAGCTGGTACTGCCGTCGGACGAAGGACAGCACCAGGGTGCGTCCCCTCCACGTCTCAGCGATCATCCATCGACCTCGTCTCTCGTGTCGTGCGAACGTTCATCGGTGTCGCCCGATCAGGTGGATCCAGTGCAGCGGGACGCTCCACCTCGCCAGGTAGGACCCGCGAGCGCGGGCCCGGAGGAACTCGCGGCTGGGCAGCAGCAGCTCGGCAAGGTACACGGTCTTGGCCCGCACGCCGGGGATCGCCCTCGTCGCGGCCAGCGCCATCCCTCCGGCGCGGCGGCGCTCCGTGTAGGCACGCATCGCCCGGCGCTCGGCGCGGCGAGGGGCCCGCGCCGCGATGCGCCGGGCCGGGGCGGGCAGGTCGGCCTCCAGCTCCCGCCCCGCCACGGCGAAGGCGTGGGAGAAGGCGGCGCCGAGGTGCCACCGCTCCGCCCAGGACCCGACCCGGTCCCAGTCCACGCCGGGGTGCGCCGCCGTCTGGACCACGTCGCACAGGGGCAGCAGCAGGGGCGGCGACGCTCCGAGCCCCGCGTGCAGCGCGGCGTTGACGAGCATCCCGGTGCGGTCGAGCCGCTCCAGACGCCGCCCGGCGAGGTCGAAGGTCTCCGTGTGCCGGCACAGCTCGGCCGGGTCGAGCCACAGGCCGAACGGGCCGAGGACGAGCGTCCGGTGCAGGTCCACCTGCATCCCGGACGCGTCCGAGTGCGTGGCCGCCTTCCCGAACCGCTCATCGAAGCCGTGCCGAGGTTCGGGAAGGTCGCGGTGGTATCCGTTCGCCTCGAGCACGTCGCACGCGCGGTGCCAGTCCGCGGTCGAGACGAGCAGGTCCAGGTCGCCGAACGGGCGCATGGACGGGTCGGGGTAGACCGCGTGCGCCACCGCCGGTCCCTTCAGCACGACGACCCGGATCCCGGCGGTCTCGAAGGCGGCCGCGAGACGCAGGAGGCGCTGCTCGATCGTGAGCGCCTGCACCATCGCCGCCTGGTGGTGCGTAAGCAGACCGTCGACCTGCTCGTCGGAGAGCTCCACCGAGCCCGATTCACAGGCGACCATGGCCACCCCCGTGAGCCGATGCAGGTCGAGCCCGGACAGCACGAGCGGCCAGCGGTCGGCCGTGACGCGGACGGGCTCGGCCGAGCCTCGAAGGCCCGCCGCGGCGATGCGACGGACCTCGGGCGCCGCGACCGGCGCGTCGCTCACGATCCACCCCCCCGAACCAGCCACCCCGCCGACTCGAGCTCGGCCACGAGACCCGCGACGCGCTCGTCGATCTCGGGCCGTCCGACCTCGAACTCGTCCGCGAGCGCGTCGGCGATCTCCGAGAGCGTCCGCGGCCGGTCCAGGAGCAGCCAGGCCGCCGACGCCGGCAAGGACAGGGCGTGGACGTCGGATCGCTCCGCGGTGGTCAGCACCACCTCGGCGCCGGACCGCCTCCACAGCGCGGTCGCCGATCGACCGTAGAAGGGTCCCGTCAAAGCCGCACCACGTTCGAGCGGCGATCTGAGCCGAACGCGTTCCGTGCGTCGAAGAGCAGCGCGGCGTGATCCGCGATCCAGTCGAGGTCGTAGGCGCGGTGCGGCGTGAGCAGCGCCACGCAGTCGGCGGCGGCGATCTCGCGCTGGGTGAGCTCGACGCTGGACATGACCGTCCCGTTCGCCTGCACCCGGGGGGCGTGCGGGTCGTGGTACACCACGTCCGCGCCGCGACGCCGCAGCAGCGCGATCACCTTCAGCGATGGGGACTCCCGCACATCGCCCACGTCGGGCTTGTACGCCACGCCCAGCACCAGGACGCGCGCACCCTTCACGGCCTTCCCCGCCTCGTTCAGCGCGTCGCCGATCCGAGTCGCGACGTGCCGCGGCATGTGCGCGTTGACATCCTGCGCCTGCTCGAGGATCCGGAACTGGTGGCCGACGTCGCGGCGGACCTGCCAGGCCAGGTACGCGGGATCCAGGGGGATGCAGTGCCCGCCCACGCCGGGGCCCGGGCTGAAGGGCATGAACCCGAAGGGCTTCGTCGCGGCCGCCTCCAGGACCTCCCAGACGTCGATGCCCATCTCGTGGCACAGGGTCGCCATCTCGTTCACGAGCGCGATGTTCACCTGCCGGAAGGTGTTCTCCAGCAGCTTGGACAGCTCGGCGGCCCGGGACGAGGAGACGACGACGACCTTCTCCACGAGCTGCTCGTAGAACAGCGCCGCCAGACCCGTGGACTCCGGTGAGATGCCGCCCACGACCTTCGGGGTGTTCCGCAGCCCGAACACCTCGTTGCCCGGGTCGATCCGCTCGGGCGAGTAGGCCAGCGCGAAGTCACGGCCGGCGGCCAGGCCCGTGCTCTCCAGGATGGGCCGGACGAGCTCCTCGGTCGTGCCCGGATAGGTGGTGGACTCGAGGACGATCAGGGACCCGGGCGTGAGCCGCTCGGCGACGTCGCGCGTGGCCCGTTCCACGAACGAGAGGTCCGGGGTGTGGTCGCGGACCGGCGTCGGCACGCAGATCAGGACCACGTCGGCCCCCTCGATGGCGGCGGCGTCGACGGAGAACGTCGCGTTCCCGGCCTCGATCCCGGCCTGGAAGAGCTTCGGGTCCACGCCGGGGACCGAGAGCACGCCCGCGGCGAGGTCGGCGGTTCGACCCGCATCCGTGTCGACGCCCACCACCCGGAACCCCGCCTCCGATGCCGCGGACGCGAGGGAGAGGCCGACGTAGCCCTGACCGATGACGGCGACGCTCGCACGCCGGGAGACGATCCGGCGCCGAAGGGATGCTGTTGCTCTCATCGAACGACCTCCGAGCCGATGTCCGTTGCAGAGATGTCGGCCGGACCCTCGTCGAGGGCCGGCGGTCGGTGCGGCAGGGCCCTCGCGACCCGCCGGCGAAGCTTGCGGCCGCGGACACGCGCGCCGTGTGCCGCCCGTCGGAGCTGGGTGGCAAGGCGGTACCGGCCGGCCGCGAGCCGGGCGGCCACGCCCGGTCGCGGCGCGGCGCGCTCGTACCCGAGCTCGTCCAGCAGGTCCCCCGCGAGCGCCTCGAAGACGGCGACGTCCCTGGGCGCGAGATCCCGCCGCCAGTCGCGCAGCCCCGCCGTCGGCGGCTTGTACAGGTTCCCGTGGTGCTCGTGGTGCGACAGGCTCGGGACGAGCCGGTCGGCGCGCTCGTGGTAGCGGAGCATGCGCTCGTCGAAGTCCAGGCCGACGAACGCGCACACGTCTTGCAGGACGCGCTCCGGCGCCGCGACGAGCTCCTCGTACCGGACCTCCAGGTACCGCTCCGGCCCGAGGCGCGCCCCCACCGCGCGCCCGACCCGGACGAACCGATCCCAGTACACGGCCGCCTGCCCCAACGTCCTCGATCCGAAGTCCGCGGCGAGGTACGACAGGGCGACGTCGCGGCCGTCCCGGATGAGGTGGACGAACCTGGCCTCGGGGAACGTCGACGCGAGGAGGTCGATGTTGAGCACGTAGCTGGGCGTCTTGTCGCCGTAGCGGGTCTTGCCGTGATGCCGGGCGTAGGTCGCGAAGACGGTTCGGATCGCCGACGGGACGTCGGGCGGCGCCTCGGCGACGAAGGCGGCCCGCACCTCGTCGCCGGGGAGCCCCCACCGGCGGAAGGCCCAATGATCGAGCAGGTCCCGGCCGAAGGCGGCGAGGTCGAACCCCGCCTCCGTCTCGTACCGGCGCCTCCGCTGGGCGAGCTGCACGACGAAGTGCGACTCGTTGGGGATGGCCATGTCCGGGTGCGCGTCGAGCATGGCCCGCAGGAGCGTGGTGCCGGAGCGGCCGCGCGCGACGACGAACGGGAAAGACCGCTCGGGGGCCAGGGCGTCCGGGGTCACGCACCCTCCACGCTCGCCGGGGGCGGGATGCCGTCCTCCCGAAGTCCGGTTCCGAGCGCCGCCATGCGCCGGCGGAGCCCGGCGATCACGAAGAGCTGCCCGATCACGACCAACAACGTGACCATCGCCACCGCAACGACGATCACGCCCACCGAGGACCCGCCCTCTGAGGCCCGGGTCGACCGCGGAGCGGACCCCACCTCGGACGCGTGGTCCTTCCCCTGTGGGGCCGAGCCGCCGGACGGCGCCACCGGCGAGCCCGTGGGCGCAGGTGCCTGGCCCCCCTTGCCGTCGCTCCCCTGCGATCCCGACCCCCCCTGCGGCGCGGTCGAAGGCGCAGGCCGGCCGGTGATCCACGCCTGGACGTAGGGGATCACCTGGTCGAGGATCTTGTTGCCGCCGCCGTAGCCGGCCCCGTGGCCCCCCTGCGCGATCAGCACGTGGTTCTCGACCCCGGCCGCGGCGAGGGCATCGCCCATCGACTGCGCCTGATCGATCGGGACGATCTCGTCGGAGCCGTTCACGAGGACCATCGGCGGATCGGAGGGGTCGACGTGGACGATGGGCGAAGCCGCCCGCGCCGTGTCGGCGCATGACGGGCCACCCGAGCACCCGAGGAACGTCCGTACGGCCGACCGCATGACCTCGTCGGACGAGTCCACCAGAGGACGCAGGTCCATCATCCCGGACCAGGACGCCACGACGGACACCCGGGCCCCCTGGTCGAGCGGCCCGGCTCCCATCGCGGCCACGAGCGCCGCCAGATGTCCGCCGGACGAGACGCCGATCGCCCCGAGCTCGCTCGGATCCACCTGGTACTGCGCGGCGTGTGAGCGGACCCATCGGACCGCGGACCGGACGTCCCGCACGGCGGCGGGGTACGGGAACTCGAGCGCGGACCGGTACTCGATCGAGAAGGCCGCGATGCCGTGCTGGGCGAAGTACGCCGGCACGTCCGCGTGCTTGGTCTTGTCGATCTCCACCCACTTGCCGCCCGGGATCACGATCACCGCGGGGAACGGTCCATCGCCGGGCGGCAGGTAGACGTCGAGCGCCAGCGGGATACCGCCGTGCGTCGCGAAGTGGATGTCGGACTCGACCTGGACCTCGGTCTGGGCCGCGCTCCGTCCCGGGATCGCGAGGAGCGCGACGAGCACCGTCGCCGCCGCGACCCTCGACGCCGTCCGGCTCACCGCCGCGACCCTCCTCACTCCCATGACCACGCCTTCGACATCGCCTCGTCCTCCACCGCGCGGCGATCGACCTTCCCGGTGGACGTGGTGGGGAGCCCGGCCCGCACCTCGACACCCACCGGGATCATGTGGCGGGGCAGCCGGCGCGCCGCCCCCCGCTTGAGATCGAGCGCGGTCACCTCCGCCCCGTCCCTCGGAACGACGTACGCGACGATCGCCTTCCCCCAATCCTCATGAGGAACCGCCACCGCGACCGCGATCTCGACGGCGGGATCGGCGTTCAGCGCCGCCTCGATCTCGCCGAGCTCGATGCGGTAGCCGCGGCTCTTGACCTGGTGGTCACGGCGACCGAGGAAGTCGTAGTCGCCGTCCGGTCGGAGCCGGACGAGATCTCCCGTCCGGTAGACCGGCTGGGGAAGCTCGGGCCGGAGCGGATCGCGGACGAGGACCTCCGCCGAGCGCTCGGGCCGGCCCCAGTACCCCTGCATGACCGCCGATCCCCGAACGTAGAGCTCGCCCTCCTCGCCCACGGCGGCGAGCGTCCCATCCTCCCGGAGCGCGAACACGTCCGTGTTCTCGCACGCGCGTCCGATCGGGATCGTGGCGTCGTCCTCCGGAAGATCGCGCACCGGGTAGTAGGTGCAGACGTTCGTCTCGGTGGGTCCGTAGAGGTTCCACAGGTCGGCGTTCGGAACGAGGGTGCGGAGCGCTCGCAGGTGTTTCGTGGGGTAGACCTCGCCGGCGAACACCACGGCCCGCAGGTCGGGGATCGTGTCCCCCTCACGCGACGCGCGCGTCAGCACCATGAGGGCGGACGGGACCGAGTACCACACGGTGATCCGCTCCCGGCGCACGAACTCGGCCAGGTCGCGGCCGAAGTACGCCCACTCCTCAGGGACGACCGTCACGGTGGCGCCGCCGAACGCGGCCACGTAGAAGTCGAAGACCGACAGGTCGAAGTGGAGCGGCGCGTGGTTCGAGAAACGGTCCTCGGGGCCGGTCCCGATCGCCGACGCGCACCACTCGACGAACGTGAGGGCGTGCCGGTGCGTGAGCATGACGCCCTTCGGCACGCCCGTCGACCCGGACGTGTAGAGGATGTAGGCGAGGTCGGTGTCGATGACGGGGATCCGCACCTCGGTCGGGCCGGAGCGCACGACGTCGTCGAACCGCACGGTCGCCAGGCCGGGGAGGGAGGCGTCACCGTCGCCGACGAGGATCGCGAGGCGCGGCCGGTGGCCCTCGAGCGCGTCGAGCAGCCCGGGTGCCCGGTCCGCGGTGGACACGATCGCGCTCACCGTGCAGTCCCTGGCGATGGCCCCGGCGCGCAGGACGGGCGATTTCGGATCGATCGGCACGTACGCCGCCCCCGCCCGCAGCACGCCGTACATCGCCGTCACCGTCTCGACGCCCTTCGGTGCGTAGAGCGCGACGCGGTCGCCCCGGCCGACGCCCGCGTCCAGGAGCGCTGCAGCGACGGCCGCGGAGCCGCGCGCCAGCTCCCCGTACGTGAGCGATCGCCCGTGGCTGCGGATCGCCTCGTGGTCGGGCGACGAACCCGCGACCCGGTCCACCAGTTGATGCAGCGCGAAGACCGACACCCCGTTGCTCCTCGTCATGCGAACGCCCGCCTCACAGCCCGAGACGCTTGGCGATGATCCGGCGCTGGATCTCCGACGTCCCCGAGTAGATCCGCCCCCCGACCGCGTCGCGGAGCGCGCGCTCGATCTCGAACTCCGTCGTGTAGCCGTACCCGCCGTGGATCTGCACCGCGTCGAGGTGGGTCCGGACGTTCGCCTCGCTGATGAAGAGCTTGGCGATCGCGGATTCGAGCGTCGTCTCGCGGCCTTGGTCCATGAGCCATCCGACGCGGAGGGCCAGCGCGCGACCGGCGTCCACCGCGACGCGCATGTCGGCGATCTTGTCCGAGACGGACTCGAACCGCCCGATCGGCTGTCCGAACTGCCGGCGATCCTTCGCGTACCGGATGCAGGTCTCCATCGTGCGACGCATGAGGCCGACCTGGCTCGCCATGATGCACGCGCGCTCCCACTGCATCGAGCGCATGAAGACCTCGGCCCCCCGGCCGACGCGGCCGAGGACCGCGTCGTCGGGAACGAAGCACTCGTCGAACGCGACCTCCGCCATCGGTGAGGTCCGCAGGCCCATCTTGTCGATCTCGCCGGTGGCGTCCATCCCGGGAGTGCCGCCCGGGACGATGAACGCGGTGATCCCGTAGGGTCCGATCCCCTCGCTCGTCCTGGCGAACGCGATGAGCAGGTCCGCGACCGGCGCGTTGGAGATGAACGTCTTCCGGCCCTTCAGGACCCAGCCACCCGGAGCCCGCATGGCGGAGGTCGTGATCGAGAACGGATCGGAGCCCGCGTCGGGCTCCGTCATGGCATGGCAGCCCACGAGGGCGCCCGAGCAGAGCCCGGGGAGCCAGGTCCGCCGCTGGTCCTCGGTCCCGAAGTGCCACAGCGGAACGACGCTCGTCCACATGTGTGCGTTGATGGCGAAGACGAGCCCGTTGTCGACGCATCCGTAGCCGAGGGCCTCGAGCGCGAGGATGGTCGTCACGACGTCGGCACCGCCGCCGCCGTACTCCTCCGGAGCCGGCAGCCCGTGGATCCCGAACTCCCCGCACCGATCCCACACCTCGCGCGGGAAGATGGCGTCGCGATCGTGGGCGCGGACGTCGTCTCGGGGCAGGGTGCGGGCGAAGCCGACGACGGCGTCGTAGAACGCCGCCTGCTCGGGCGTCACCCACTCGAGGAGGGGCGGCGCCGTGACCGTCACGCGGCGGCGACCTTCCGTTCCACCAGGGCGGCGATGTCCTGGACCGTGCCGAAGTGCGCCGACGTGAGCTCCTGGTCGTCGACCTCGATCTCGAACCGCTCCTCGATGAACGTGATCAGCTGCATGAGCCCGACGGAGTCGAGCACACCCCCCCACAGCGGGGTGTCGTCGCTCAGCTGTGTGTCGTCGTCCAGGAGCAGCTCGGTCTTGATGTAGTCCCGGATGCTTGCGGCACGGTCCATGGTTCCTCCCCGGCGTCCTTGGCTCGATCGTGGAACGGCGTCAGGCGGCCGAGCCGCTCTTGAGCTCGACGATGCGCTTGATCGCCGAGGCCCGACGCCGGAAGCACTGTCGGCGCGAGATCCCCAGCGTCCTCGCGATGCTCGTGGCCGGCTCCTGCACGACGTACCACAGATACAGGAGCCGGCGATCCGGCTCGCTCAGGTGCTGCATCCGTCGGCGCAGCTCCGACCGCTCGTCCAGCCGGTCCAGGAGCCCGGTTCCGATGCCGTCGGCCATCTCGCTGGAGCGCCTCGCGGCCCCCACCAGCAGCACCGAAGACGAGGTCGGCTGCCACCAGTCCGTGTACGTGATGAGCCCGCGGACCACGTCGGATGCGGAGTCGAGAATCGCCGACATCTTGCAGGCTACTCCTTCGTGGCGGGACGCGACAGGTGGGGGATACCCTCATCCGATCTCGTCGCCTCGCCGTTCCCGTGCGCGGCGGCCTCGCCGTTCCCGTGCGCGGCGCCGCCGTTCGTCTCGTGAACCAGCACGACGGGCGGAGCCGGCGGTTTCGAGGACGCCGACCGATCTCGTGCCGGAGCCTGGTAGCGGTACCGCGAGCGATCGGTGGCCTGCCGGATGAGACCCCGGGCCACCCCGTTCAGGATGACGCCGGTGACGGGCGCCTTGAGGAGCCCGAGGACCTCGGCGGTCCGCCGAGCCGATCCCGCATCGGTCGCCCCCGCGCGCGCTACCACGATGACCGCGTCGACCGACGGGATCAGCTGGGTCCAGTCGCTCGCCGTGAGCACAGGCGACGTGTCGACGACGATGACGTCGGCCGACGAGCGCAGGGCGGCGAGCAGCTCCTGGACGCGATCGGACCCGAAGAGGCCGGCCGTCCTGTTGGGCACCCGCCCGGTGGAGATCACGCGTAGGCCCTCGAGCGCCGTGTCCTGCAGCACCGACTCGAGCCGAACGGCCCCGCCCTCGAGGAACTCGGTCAGGCCGGGCTCCAGCGCGACGCCGAGCGCGGCGTGCAACGTCGGGTGACGATAGTCGGCGCCCACGACCACGACGCGCTTGCCGTTCTCCGCGAACGTGGCGGCGAGGTTGGCCGCCACGGTCGACCGTCCCTCGCGCGGTTCACCGCTCGTCACGAGCACCGTGTGCGCGAAGCCGGCGTCGCCCTGGCCCTCACCCGGCGAGCCCTGCTGCCAGCCCAGCTGCAGGGACGCGGCGAGGAGCCGGAACGCGTTCGCGGCGGGACCCCGCGGTGCGGTCTCCATGAGGAGGGCGGCGCGGCGCCGCCTCCCCGTCGACGGGATCACCGCGAGCACGGGGAGCCCGTAGGCGTCCTCCGCGGCGGGCTTCCTCCGGATCCTGGTGTCGAACCGCTCCAGCAGGAGCGCCAGCGCGATCCCGAGCAGCAGTCCGATCCCGCCGGCGATCGCCAGGCGGATCGTCCGCGAGCGCGGCGCCTGGATGCCGGGGTCGGTGGCGACCCGCGTCGCGGTCGCGGGCTCCACGACCTCGTACCCGGCGAGGTTGCCGCCGGAGTCCGTGGACAGGTTGGTGAGCTGCTGCTGGAGGATCTGGCGTTGTCCGTCGAGCGAGTCGATCTGCGCCTGGATCTGAGAACCCTCCCCGCCTCCGGTGGACGGAACGGTCGAGTGGATCCCGCTGTCCCCGGCCGCCGGCGGCGGCAACTGGTCGGTGAGTCGCGCGATCCGCCGGTCGAGGCGGTCGATCTGACGCCGCAGCGACTCCACCTGGACCGTGGTTCGGTCGGAGAGGAACCCGATGAGCTCGTTGGCGAACGTGTCCGCCACGAGCTTGGCGCGCGCGGCCGTCGGAGCCCTCGCCGTGATGTTCAGCAGCTGCGTCGTGTCGTCGGGCACGGCCGAGACGGTGGCGGCGAGCGCCGCAGGATCCCCGTCGAAGCTGATCGTGTCCGCGACCCGTCGCGGGACCTCGCCCAGGGTGGCCAGGGCGGCCACGGTGTCGAGGCTCCCGCCCCCCCGCACGCCGAAGCTCGTGGAGGTGCTGAGGAGGTAGGTCGTGGCCGTGAACCCGGTGCTCGGCGCCTCGACGTGCGAGGGCTCGTTCGGCGACAGCAGCCAGCCGACGGCGAGCGCGACGATGAGGCAGGCCAGGACGACCTTCCATCGCCGCGCGATGCCGCCGAGGTATTCGGTCAGACCCATGCGCGGTCACCTCCACCGCTCCTCGAGAGGAAGAGTCCGACTGCGGCCGCAGCGTTCGGCACCCCCAGCTTCGAGAAGATCTTCGTCTTGTGACGCTCCACGGTCTTCGGACTGATGCCGAGCTGGCGTGCGACCTGCTTGCCGGCGAGGCCCCGCGCCACCAGCGTGAGCACCTCGCTCTCGCGGCTCGTCAGGTGGTGCGGTCTGGCGTGCGGCGATCCACCGTTGGGGTTGAGCGCGGCGGCGAGCGAGGCGACGCGCGCCTCGGGCGAGACGCGGACGGATTCGCCGTCCGGGTCGTCGCCGCCGATGAACACGACGCGGATGCCGAGGCTCCGCAGCCGGCGGGCGGCGCTCTCCGCCTCGGGCATCTCGGTGTCGATGGCCACGGCGTCCACCCGGTGGCCGAGCCGGACGACCTCGGTCTCGGTGGTGGCGGTCCCTACGGCGGCGATGCCCGGATACCGGCCCAGCGCCGTCGCCAGGCCCTCGGCGAACATGGCCTGCCGGTGGGCCACCACGACCGTGCAGACGGTCATACGCGTACCACGTCCGGCACGAATCCGGTCTGCGCGAGGTCCTTCATCCGTCCGGCGAGGATCTCGTGGTCGTCCTGGAGGAGCTCGAGCTCGCGGAGCGCCCGCTTCAGGGCGGCCCGGTCGGGCGCCTCGGGGCGGGAGACCATGATGCCCTCGTGGCCGCTTGCCTCGGGGTGCTCCCGCGGGTCGAGCAGGTCCTCGATGAGCTTCTCCCCGGGGCGCCGCCCGACCACGTCGATGCGGACGTCCTTGCCGGGGACCCGCCCGGAGAGATGGATCAGGCGCCGCGCCAGATCCAGGATGTTCACCGGCTCACCCATCTCGAGCGTGAACACCTCGCCCCCCTCCGACATCGCCGCGGCCTGCAGGACGAGACACACGGCCTCCTGGATGCTCATGAAGAACCGGGCCATCGAGGGATCGGTGACGGTGAGGGGGCCGCCGGCCGCGATCTGCCGGAGGAACGTCGGGACGACGCTGCCCCGGCTCCCGAGCACGTTGCCGAATCGAACCGCGCACATGACGGATCCGGTGGCCTGCAGGCTCCGGACGATCTGCTCCGCGAACCACTTCGAGGAGCCCATCACGCTCTCCGGGCGGACCGCCTTGTCGGTGGAGACCAGGACGAACCGGCCCACGCCGACCGCAGAGGCGGCCTCCGCCACGTTGGCGGTGCCGAGCACGTTCGTGCGGAAGGCCTCGGCGGGGTGGGTCTCCAGCAGCGGGACGTGCTTGTGGGCGGCGGCGTGGAAGACCACGTCGGGCCGCTCGGAGAAGAAGACCTCGAGCACCCGGTCCCGGTCGCGGACGTCGGCCAGCGCGCAGCTCACCGGCAGCGCCGGGTCGAGGTCCGACATCACGTCGTGCAGATGGGTCTCGTCGTGGTCGAGGAGCGTCACGTGCTCGGGCTCGAACGTGAGGACCTGGCGGACGATCTCCGATCCGATCGAGCCCCCGGCGCCCGTGATCAGCACCCGCTGCCCGGCGAGCATGGTGCGGACCGCCTCGTCGTCCATCGCCACCTGCTGCCGCCCCAGGAGGTCCTCGATGCTCAGGTCGCGGATGTCGCGGGCGGTGACCCGCCCGCGAACGGTCTCTCGGACCGTGGGGAGCACGCGCAGGGTCAGCCCCACCTCCTCGCACCGCGACGCGACGTCGCGGACGAGGTCGCTCGTCGCCGACGGGATCGCCAGGAGCACCTGGTCGGCCTGCGTCCGCCTGGCGATCGCGTCCAGCGCCGCGCGCGAACCCTGCACCCGGATGCCGTGCAGCGACAGTCCGACCTTCCGCGGGTCGTCGTCGACGTATCCGACCGGCACCAGGCCGAGCTCGTGGCTGCGCAGGATGTCGCGGACCACCATGGACCCGGCCTCGCCGGCTCCCACCACGAGGACCCGGGTCGGCTCGTCATGGGCGACGCGCCGCCGGAAGGCGAACAGGCGACTCTGGAAACGGACCGCACCGAACGCGATGAACGCGAGCGTGGGACCGAACACGGCCACCGACAGCGGGATCACGTGGACCTCCACCGCGGTCACCTCAACCAGAGCCACCACGGCCCCCAGGGCCGTCACCCCGGCCAGCACGACCCGGCGCGCTTCCTGGACGCTCGCGTATCGCCACATCTGCCCGTACAGGCCGAACAGGAAGTTGCAGGCAACGTGGATCAGGACGATCGCCGGAAGGAACCGCCAGAACGAGTGCCACCAGCTGGGCTCCACCGTTCCCTCGAGGCGGACAACCAGGCTTCCCAGGTAGGAGCCGATGACCAGCAGGATGTCCAACAGCACCAGTGGCGCATCGCTCCGGACCCTGGCGACGATTCGCGAGGCGGCGTTGACCGGCTCCTCGGTCATGACATCCTGCACGGGCCCTCCTGCCGAAGGAAAACGAAGTCCCGAGTCTAGGTAAGGCGGATCTGCGCTCTCATCCATCGCCGCGCGTATCTTGCCTACGTCAGGGCGCGTACCCCGCCGACCGGCCCGGTGAGCTCGGCCAGCGTCTCGAGCACCTGGCTCGCGCTCATCGGGGCGATCCCGTAGCAGACCGCGGTCGACACGAGCCGCCCGAGGCCCTCCAGGGTTCGGCGCCCTCCCACCGCGGGGAGGTTCTGGCTCATCGCCGCGAACCGGTACAGGACGGACGAGCGAGAGACCGGCTCGAAGGGACCTGCCGGCCGGTCGCTGACCAGGCAGACGGCGTCGACCGAGGTCGGTCGGTCGAGGAAGAACCGGTCGATGCGACCCTCCCACCCCGGCCCGACCAGGCGCTGCACCGCGTCCGGGGGGATCCGCAGCATCCTCGCCGCCGGGACGGCGCGGCCGGTGGCCGGATCGATCGCCACCCAGGTGGTCGCCGGCAGCCGCAGCCCGAGCCGCTCCGCCCGGCGGCTCTGGGGGGCCAGGGCGGGCGTGAACGAGGACGGGATCAGCGCGATCCCGCCGTCCCCGGCGAGCAGCGAGGCGTCGAGGTAGACGGCGTCTCGTCGAGCGCGGAACGTGTGCGATTCGATCTCGTCCAGGAACGCGCGGGCCAGGGTCCCGAGGTCGGCCGTCCGGCACACCGGCACGGTGCCCTTGTACAGGACGTGGAGGTTCCGCCGTCCCGCCCGCTCGTCGCCCTCGGCGACGACCAGCGAGTAGAACGCGTCCGTCCACCGGGTCATCCGATGCTCGGCCAGGACCTCGTCGATCCAGGCGCCGACCCGCTCCGACGTCGTCCGCACGCCGACGCGCGCGCCGCCGAGCTTGAACGTGCCTTCCACCACCCACCCGAGGTGGTCCAGCTTGACCATTCAGGTGCTGCGCGGCTTGCCGATCCGAGCCCGTCTGCGGGCGTCGTACGGCCGCATCCCCGGCTCGGTCATCTGGCGGGCTCGGCGCGGCCGTTCATCAGGCCCAGCGATCGGAGCCTCCGGATCAGGGCCCGGATCTCCGATTCGACCTGGTCGGCCGGTACGCCGAACGCGTCGGCCACCTCCGCCGCGAGCTCGCGGACCGTGGCGGTCCCGTCCAGGAGCCCGAAGACCAACGTGGCCGAGGGGTTGAGGTGGTGGAGCTCACCCGAGCGCTCGTCGTAGATCACCGCCTCCCCGTCGAGCTCGACGACCGTGAGGTCCTCGCGGACGCGGGGGCGCGAGGCGGCCACGTCACCCCTCCCAGCGAAGGATGCCCAGGCGCTCGAACTCGACCAGGGTCCGCCGGACGTCCTCGGTCACCACGTCGGCGTGCAGCCCGGACACCTCGCAGATCGCCTCCACCATCTCCTCGAGGGTGGTCTGTCCGTCGCAGAGCTCCCAGATCGCTCGCGCGGTCTCGTTCAGCAGGTGGAGCCCGCCGGTCGCCGGGTCGAAGACGGCGTTCTCGTTGCCGCTGGCCCGGAGCCAGACGCCCTCGCGACGCGCCGGACGTCCCTGCCGAACCTCGTTGGTCATCGACCTGCCGCGGCCAGCTCGCGGAGCATCCCGCTCTGCAGCACGAAGGCCGCGGCCTCCAGCCGAGAGTGCACCCCGAGCTTGTGGAGCACGTTCTGGACGTGCGTCCGGGCGGTCTCGGGGCTGATCACCAGGCGCTGCGCGATGGAGTCGTTGTCGGCGCCGTCGGCGAGCAGGGCCAGGACCTCGCGTTCGCGGCGGGTCAGCTGCGACACCCGCTTGCGGGCCTCCTCCTCCTCCCGGTGCCGGTGGATGAGATGGGCCAGGAGGGAGCCCAGCATCCCGGGGGGGATGAGCGTCTCGCCGGCGGCGAGCCGCCGGGTGGCGTCCATCAGCTCCGCGAGCGGGATCTCCTTCGTCAGGTATCCGCGGGCGCCCGCCTCGAGCGCCTCCACCACCTGCCCGAGCTCCGAGCCCACCCCGAGGATGAGCACCCGGCACGTCTCCAGGCTCTCGGAGATCAGCCTCGTCGCGCGGATCCCGTCGCAGTTGGGCAGGCCGGCGTCCAGGATCGCCACGTCCGGGCGGACCCGCTCCGCCTCCGCCACCGCCTGGAGCCCGTCTCGCGCCTCGGCGACGACGTCGAAGTCCTCCTCGCTCTGCAGCACCGCGCGAACCGCCTCGCGGAACAGCGACTGCTCGTCCGCCAGCAGCACCCGAATCCGCTCCGAGCTCACTCGCCCTCCCCTCCAGCCCCCCGCTGGTGACGCTAGCGGTAGCGGACCTACGGTGCACGCGGCGAGGAGCGTAGACAGCCTACGTCCTTCGCCGCAGATCCGCGAGGGACCGTGCTCGGGCCCTCCCCGGGTTCGGTGCGCATCTACGCGGCGACCTCAGGATCGGGACGTGGGCCGTACGAGGCCGTGCCTGACCGCGAACGCGGCCGCCTCCAGACGCGAGTGCACCTGCAGCTTGGACAGGATGCTCTGGACGTGCGTGCGGACCGTGTTGGGCGCGACCCCCAGGGCCTTGGCGATCTCGCGGCCCCCCGCCCCCTGGGCCAGCATCTGGAGGACCTCGACCTCGCGCGGCGTGAGCTGCTGGCCGAGCAGTCGTGCCTGCGACCGACGGCTGTCCCGGGAGGAGGAGCGGGCGAGCCGGGGCGGGAACACCACCTCGCCGCTCAGCACGACCTGGATGGCGCTGAGGAGCTGCGAGACCTTCGCGTCCTTGAGCAGGTAGCCCCGGAAGCCGGCGCGAACGATGTCCTCGGCCAGGCGCTGGTCGTCCATGGCGGTCACGGCGACCACGCGCGTGGCGGGACTGACCTCCATGATCTTGCGACCCACCTGCAGCCCGGTCTCGTCGGGCAGGCCGATGTCGACGAGCGCCACGTCGGGCTGCTGCTTCTGGGCTGCCGGGATCGCCTCGCTGGCGCTCCCCACGGGCTCGCTCACCTCGTAGTGATGGCGAACGAGCGCCGCTCGGATCGCGTCGGCGAAGAGCTTGTGGTCGTCGACGATCAGGATGCCGCCGATGGCGGATTCCCCCCGTCTCCGGCGGCGGGACCGCGGAGCTCTTGTCTCGAGCATGACCGGATCGGGCTCACCTGGCGAACCCCCTCCTGGCCGCCAGCCGGATGAAGAACGTGGTGCCGTCGGAGTCCGACTCGAACCAGATCCTTCCGCCGTGAGCCTCCACGACGCGCCGCGCGATGAACAGACCGAGACCCCGCCCCGCCGGATGCCGGTCGCCGCTGTCGGTGCGGACGAACGGGTCGAACAGCGACGGGCCGCCCGCCGGGATGGGCGCTCCCTCGTTGTGGATCCCGACCAGGACCATGCCGTCCCCGACCTCGACGGACACCTCGACCTTCGTCCCCTGGCGCGAGTACGTCAGCGCGTTCCGGACGATGTTGAGCACCGCGGTGCGCAAGTGCACGGCGTCCACCCGGGCCATGGCCGCTCCCGGCGCGTGGACGACGACGCGGTCCTGCCCGAACTCGCTGGCACAGCTGCGGGCGACGTCATCCAGCAGGGCCACGAGGTCGACGGGTCGGCGCTGGAGGGGCTGCGCCCCGGCGCCCCACGCCAGGAGCCCTTCGACCAGGCCGGCGAGCTGCTCCAGCTCCTCGAGAGATCGGGACAGCCGCTCGCGATCCGTCTCGTCGACGGTGCCCCCTTCCAGGAGCGTCAGCTCGAGCGCCGCCTTCACGCCGAGGAGCGGCCCTCGCAGCTCGTGAGCCGTCCAGGCAATCCCGAGCGACCCGCGGCCGGCGCCGGTGAGGTGCGGCGACGCCGAGCGCCGACGCAGGGCCTCCTCGAGCATGCCGGCGACGATGCCCATCGGGGCCGACGGCGCGGACGGCGAGATCCCGACGAGCATGACGGCGTCGCCGGCGTCGACGACCTCGGCGCGCTCGATGCCGAGCAGCAGGCGCGAGAACTCCTTGGCCACCGCCTCGTGCGGCGCCCGCGACGCACGTGGGCCGCGCGGCAGCGTCGGAAGGGCCGCGCGCAGCTCGCGGCGCTTGCGGTTCCCCACGCCGCGGACGTCGATCAACCGAAGGTCCGGCGAGTCGTCGGAGGCGCACCACACGGCGACCGGGGCGCGGAACCGGTCGGACACGAACCTGGCCGCCGCCCGCAGCGCCGTCTCCGTCGTGCCGGCCGAGGACATGGTCTTGCCCACCGAGACGGCCCGGCGAACCGCACCGAGCTCGCTGCGGACCTGCTCGTGCCGGCGCACGTGGTGCAGCGCGATCGCGAGCTGACTCGCCACGGCGGTGAGGGGCTCCCATCGCCACGTGATGGCGTCGATGGGGGCGACGACCTCGAGCACCCCCAGGCCCTCCCCGCGGGAGACGAGCGGCAGCATCGCGAGCATGGCCCCGGACGGGGCCTGGAGCTCGAACCGCATCGCCCGCCGCGAGACGAAGACGGCCCGGCGGCGAGCCGACCGCTTGCGGCCGCCCTGCTGGAGACCGGGGTCGGCCCACGCGGGGCGGAGCCGGCCTCCGGCATCCGGGAGCGAGATCCTGACGTGCGCCTCGGATACCCCGAGGGCGGCACGGACCCAGCCGGGGGTGGAGGAGACGGCTTCGTCCTCCGTATCGGCCGAGGCGAAGGCGTGGCACAGCGCCCGGAGCACGGCCCGCTCGTCCTGCCAGGGCGTGGGGCGGGGGGCGCTCTCGATACTCCGCATCCGGGGGGCAGCTCCAATCAGTCGGGGCGAGAAGAGTAGGACGCGGAGCGCGTTCCTGTAAACCCTTCGGAAGGACCGAATCTCATCCGTTCGACGGACCTGGTCCCACCGATACGACGTATCCCGCCCGCCCCGGCCGGGGGGACGACGCTCGGGCTCGCCCCGGGGCCCTTCGAGACCGTCCGGGGGGCTCGCTGCCCGGCCGTCGGCGCGCCGGAGAAGGTCACGACCGGCGTTCGCCGCTCCGGGCCCCGCGGATCGCAGGCCACCCTCGAGCCCGACCCTGGTGGTCTGGGGGGAACACCACAACCAGTGAACGTGCTGTGGACTGGGAAGGTTACGGAGAATGGATGCTGGTATCCGGAATGCATCGTCACTAGGATTCGATGGCCCCTGCCGCGGGACCGAGATACGACGTCGTGGGTGATCGTCAAGGTGGATCTGTCGCACGAGATCGGTCGGGTGCTCCGGCACGTCCGGATGGCCCGGAAGATGACGCTCCGAGGCGCGGCGCGCGCTTCGCAGGGGCGCTTCAAGCCCTCGTCGATCGCCGGGTACGAGCGCGGTGAGCGCGCCATCACCGTTCAGCGCTTCTGCGACCTGGCGGCCGTGTACGAGGTCGACCCGGCCCGGCTGATGGACGGCATCCTCTCCGATGCGCACGGCGAGCCCCGGATCGAGCTCGACCTGACCGCCCTCGACCGGCTCGACCTGCCGGAGGCGGCCACGGTGCTGAGCTTCGCCGACCGCGTGCGCGACCTCCGCGGATCCCCCAACAGCGAGATGGTGACCCTCCGCCACGCGGACCTCGAGGTGATCGCGCGGGTCGCCGGCCGCGACCGCGGCGAGCTGCTCGAGCTTCTGTCGCCCGCCCGGCGCCCCTCCTGACCGGCCGGGACGACCTCGCCCCCCGACCGCCCGGAGGTGTCCGCGAGCGCGATCGGGGGAAGGACTCCCCCATCGACGCCTCGACGACCGCAACGTTCGCGGCGGCGGCGGGCGAGGTCCTGCGCCAGGTCCGGGTGGGGCGATCCCTGTCGCTGCGGCAGGTCACCGTCCGCTCCGGCGGCCGCTTCAAGCCGTCCTCGATCGCCTCGTACGAGCGCGGGGAGCGGCAGATCTCGCTGGAGCGCCTGTTCGCGCTGGCCGAGGTGTACGAGGTCGCGCCCGAGCGGATCGTCGCGGCGATCGCCCACCGCCTGGAGCGGGACGAGGAGGGGTCCGGGTCCGAGCCCGTCCTGGTGGTGGATCCGCTCGGACTGGGGCGCGCCGGTCTCCGCTGACCGGCCTCAGACGCCCCGGATGAACGCGACCGTCTCGCCGAGTCCGTCCTCGAGGTGCGTCCAGGGCCGCCACCCGAGAACCTCGGCCGCCGCCGCGATGTCCAGAACGCTCCGGCGGAGGTCTCCGGCGCGCGGGGGACCGTGTGCCGGCTCCCCGGTGAAGCCGGTCAGCTCCGCGAGCATCCGGTAGAGGCCGTTCACGGAGGTCTCGACGGCGGTCCCCACGTTCACGACCCGGCCGCTCCCCCGGTCGGCGGCCAGGGCGAAGGCGTGGACGACGTCGTCGACGAACACGTAGTCGCGCGTCTGGTTGCCGTCGCCGAAGATCGCCGGGGCGCGGCCGGAGAGCATCATCGCCGAGAAGATGGCGATGACCCCGGCCTCCCCATGCGGGTCCTGCCGTGGCCCGTACACGTTGGCCAAGGCCAGCGCCGTCCACTCGATCCCGTGGTAGCGCTCGTAGAACGCGAGGTAGTCGATGACGACCTTCTTGCTGATCCCGTAGGGCGACACCGGCCGCGCGCCGCCCTGTGCCGTCTCCTTCACCGGGAGGCGACGGGGGTCGCCGTACAGCGTGCCGCCCGACGCCGCGAACACCACCTTGCGCACGCCGGCACGCCGGGCGCACTCCAGCACGTTCAGCGAGCCCATCGCGTTCACGGACCCGTCGAGCGCCGGGTTCTCCATCGACACCGCGACGGAGGACTGCGCCCCGAGGTGCATCACGACCTCGGGACGGTGGCGCTCGAACAGCGACAGGAGGCCGTCGCCGCGCAGGTCCATGTTGAAGAACGTGAAGTCCTTGCCGTACCCACGGGCCTCCGAGAGGTTGGCGATCCTGCCCGTGGACAGGTCGTCGACGGCGATCACGCGGTGACCCTCGGCGAGGAGCCGGTCGCACAGGTGGGAGCCGATGAACCCCGCTCCGCCCGTCACCAGGTAGGTCGTCATCCCGCCAGCACCATCGAGGGGTCGACCGAGACGTCCAGCGGCGTGCGCTCCCCGAGCGCCAGGCGCGACGCCCCGGCGCGGGCGATCATCGCGCCGTTGTCGGTGCACAGGGCGGGCGACGGGAACACCACTCGGACGCCGCGCTCCTGCCCGGCGGCCGCCATGCGTTCGCGGAGGCGGGAGTTGGCCACGACGCCGCCCCCCAGGAGCACCGTCGTGACGCCGAGCTCCGACGCCGCGCGCATCGTCTTGGACACCTGGACGTCGACGATGGCCTCCTGGAACGAGGCGGCCAGGTCGGCGGCGTCGACCTCGCGACCGGCGGCGCGCTCCCGCTTGACGTGGCGAAGGACCGACGTCTTCAGTCCCGAGAGGGAGAAGTCGTAGTCGTCGGTCGTCGCCATCGCGCGGGGGAAGGAGATCGCGGCCGGGTCGCCGGCCCGGGCCAGCCGGTCGAGGGCCGGTCCCCCCGGGAACCCGAGCCCGAGGAAGCGGGCGATCTTGTCGAAGGCCTCGCCCGCGGCGTCGTCGACGGTCTGCCCGAGCACGCGATATCGATGCTCCTCGGGCATGTGGACGAGCATCGTATGCCCTCCCGAGACCACGAGGCACACGGCGGGCACGAGCGGCCCCGGGTGCTCGAGGAAGTTGGCGTAGATGTGGCCCTCGAGGTGGTTGACGCCGACGAGCGGCGTTCCCGTGGCGAACGCCACCGCCTTGGCCGCGGCGATCCCGACGAGCAGGGCGCCGACGAGCCCGGGTCCCACCGTCACGGCCACCCCGTCGAGGTCGGCGAAGCGGCACCCCGCCCGGTCCAGCGCCTCCTCCATCAAGGGGTTGAGGGCCTCGACGTGCGCGCGGCTCGCGATCTCCGGGACCACGCCCCCGAAGCGGGCGTGCAGGTCGACCTGGCTGCCGATGAGGTCGCACAGCACGCGGCCGTCCTCGACGATGGCGACGCCGGTCTCGTCGCAGGACGTCTCGATGCCGAGGACCTTCACTCGCGCCCGTCCGGACGGATGCCCTGGGGCGCCTCCCCCATCAGCTCGCGCATCCGCTCCTCGAACTCCGGCGTGCGGACGGCGTCGAGCCACATGATCAGCGCGTCCTCGTTGATCTCCTGGTAGTAGTTCTTGCGCACGCCGACGGGCCGGAACCCGAACCGCCCGTACAGGCGCTGGGCCCCCCAGTTCGTCACGCGCACCTCGAGCGAAACGGACTCGGCCCCCATGTCGACCGCGGCGAAGATCAGGTCGTGGAGGATGCGGCTGCCGATCCGCCGCCGATGCTGCAGGGGGTCGACCGCCACGTTCGTCACGTGGGCCTCCTCGCCGTAGCAGATCAACCCCCCGTACCCGACGACCTCCCGGTCGATCCGCGCCACCAGGTAGCACCGGTTGCGGGACTCGTTCATCTCCGAAAGGAACAGGTTCGGGCTCCACGGGCGTGGGTACACCTGACGCTCGATCGCCATCACGCCTCGCAGATGGCGGCGTCGCATCCGGGTCACCTCAAGTCGAGGCGCCTCGAGCTCGCTGATCCCAGGCGATCTCCGCATCCGTCTTCCTCAGGTACAGCGGTACGACGTCACTCGGCCGGTCGGATTGCTCCCGGATGAACCGGGGTGCCGCCACCTCCACGAGCGCCGGAGCCCACGGATGGGCCAGCGCCGCAGGGGCGAAGGCGACCCGGCTGCCCGGCTCCTCCAGCTCCCGTCGGTACAGGATGGCACCGTTCCCGACGAGCAGCACCTCCTCCGGGCTCGCCACCAGCTCGGCGGCGAGCGCTCCCGGCCGGTCGACACGATAGGCGCCCTCCCGCACGATGCCGCCCGGCACGCTCCGGTAGAAGGCGAAGAAGACCTCCCCCCGCCGCGCGTCCAGGATCGCCGCGATGCGCCGGCGGGCCGTTCGGAACGGGAACGCGAGCACGTCCAGCGAGGCGATGCCCAGGATGGGGACGCGCAGGACCTGGGCCAGGGACTTGCCGACCTCGATCCCCACCCGCAGGCCGGTGTACAGGCCGGGGCCGAGCCCGACCGCGATCCCGCCCACGCTCCCCAGGTCCGTCCCGGACCACTCGAGGAGGCGCCGGATCGCCGGCACCACGTCGTCCTGCTTCCGAGGACCCGCGAACTGCGCCTGGGCCATCGTCCCCATCTCCGTCCCGAGCGCGATCGAGGTGTGGCTCGTCGACGTGTCGATCCCGAGGACGATCACCCCCGACTCCAACCGTCCAGAGCCTGCTCGAGCCGCTCCCACCGGCTCGCCCACCCCGCCCCCACGGGCCGGACCTCGAGCTCCCGCTCGTCCCCCTCGCCGGGGACGGTGAGCTCGACCACGAGGTGATCGTCGGGCAGCAGCGCCTCGACGGCGTCCCCCCACTCCACGACCAGGACGCCGCGGTCGTCGAGCATCTCCGCGAGACCGAGATCGACCGCCTCCTGCACGCGGTCGAGCCGGTACACGTCGGCGTGCAGGAGCGTGATCGACGGCGCGCGGTACTCGCGCACCAGCGTGAAGGTCGGCGAGGCGACCGCGCCCTCGTAGCCGAGCGCGCGGGCCATGCCGTGGACCAGCGTCGTCTTGCCGGCGCCGAGCTCCCCGGTCAGCGCGACGGCGTCGCCCGGACGCAGGAGGGAGGCCAGCGCGCCGCCGATGGCCCGGGTGTCCTCGGCCGTCGGCGCGGCCAGCTCGAGGGGCATCAGAACAGCCCGAGCTGCTCCTCGGCGGGCTGGGGGCGCTCGGCGAGCGCGCGGAGGATCTCCTGGAAGTCCATCCGCAGCGCCGCCATCTGCCGGGAGTTCTCACCGCCGCCGTGCAGGATCGCCGCCGGGTGGAACGTGGGGATCACCGTCCGTCCGTTCCACCGGAAGCGCTGGCCCCGGACGCGGCTGATCGAGACGTTGCCGCCGAGGATGTACCGCGTGGCCCAGTTGCCGAGCGTGACGATCACGACCGGGTCGATCAGCGCGATCCGCTCGTCCAGCCACGGCTTGCACGCGTCGGTCTCGTCCGGGAGGGGATCCCGGTTGCCCGGCGGCCGGCAGTTCACGACGTTGTTGATGTAGACGTCCTCGCGCCGGATCTGGATCTCCGCCAGGAGGCGGTTCAGGAGCTGCCCCGCCGCCCCGACGAACGGCTCCCCCTGCTTGTCCTCGTGGAAGCCGGGTCCCTCGCCGATGAACATGAGATCGGCGTTCGGATCCCCCACGCCGTAGACGACCTGCGTCCGGCCCTGCGACAGCCGGCATCTCGTGCACGTGGCGGCGTCGAGGGCCGCCTCCTCCAGCGTTCTCGTCATCGTCCCTCCGGTGCGCGGCTACGCCGGCCCCCGCCGACCGCCGGGTAGCCACCGAGCGGCTCGGCCAGCCGGACCGCCCTGCGGATCGCCCCGGCCACCGCCCGCGTCGCCATGGACTCGAGCAGCGGCTGCGGGGCAGGCAGCGCCCCCGTCCCCAGCGCGAACACCGTGTCCCCGTCCCACATCGTATGCGAGGGCCGCACGGCGAGCGAAAGCCCCTCCGAGCCGGCCTGCGCGAGCAGCTGGGCGCGCTCCTTGGTCAGCGTGGCGTTCGTGGCGACGACCACGAGCGTGGTGTTCCCGCCGGGCCAGCCAACGGGCTCGGCCTCCGGGTTGCGGTTGGCGGCGATCGGGGTGCCGTCGTCCTGCGTGATCGCGCCGCTCGCGTTCACCGCGGCGAGGGCCGCCACGATCAGGTCGCCGTCTTCCTCGGCGGCGGTCCCCACGCCACCCTTCCACCCCGCCGTGGGATCCGGGGCCTTGGCCACGGTCGCCCCCGTGCCCGCCCCCACGCTGCCCTCGGCGACCTCGCCGTCGGTCGCCGCCTCGCACGCCGCCGCCCCGGCCCCGGCGTCCGGCCGGGCGGCCGGGTCCCCCACCGCGAGGTCGAACAGCACGGCCGCCGGCACGATCGGGACCCGGGCGACCCCGGTGTCGAACCCGATCCCGCGCCCCTCGAGCCACCGGACGACGCCGTCCGCCGCGGCCAGGCCGAACGCGCTCCCCCCCGTGAGCAGGACGGCGTGCACCTCGGGCGTGAGGGTGCCCGGCCGGATCGCGTCGGTCTCGCGCGTTCCCGGCGCCCCACCCTTCACGTCCACCGAACCCGCCGTCCCGGGCGGGCACAGGACCACGGTGCAGCCGGTGAGGCCCTCTCGGTCGGTCCAGTGACCCACCCGGATGCCCGGCACGCGCGTGATCACGGGCGCCTCGGCGCGCTGCTCACGCGCTCCTCCGGCGGCGCCCCTTCGGCGCGCCGAGCACCCGCTCGGCGAAGGCGGCGAGCCGGCGATTGAACTCCTCGTGGGCCTCCATCATCGGGATGTGCCCGGCGTCCTCGATCACCTCGAGTCGTCCGTCGGGCAGGTCGCCGGCCAGCGCGACGGCGGAGGAGGGGGGCGTGACGCGGTCGTGCTCGCCGACCAGGACGAGGGCCGGGACGCCGACGTGGCGGACGGCGTGTCGAAGGTCCATGTCCATGAGCCCCGCGAGCGCGTCCGTCCACACCTCCGACGGCGCCCGCCCGGCGAGCTCGACGACGTGGTCGACCACGTGCGGCGACGCGTGCGGCCCGAACTGCGTGACGCGGGCCACGAGGTGGCCCACGTCCCGCGGACCCGACAGCACGTGCTGGCGCATCCGGTTCACGCGGGTCGCGGCCTGGCGCAGCGATCCGAGCCGCGGCCGGAACAGCCCCGTGATCGAGCCCATCGCGCCGCGCAGCAGATCGCTGGCGGCGGCACCGGCGAACGCGCACCCGGCGATCCGAGTCCCGAACAGCTCCGGGCGCGCCTCCGCGAGCGCCAGGATGGCCATCGACCCCATGCTGTGCCCGACCACCAGGACCGGGCGATCGGTGGCCGTGGCCTCGAGCACCGCGGCGAGATCCGATCCGAACGCCGCGGGCGACAGGTCTCCCCCCGCGGCCCGGGCGCTCCGCCCGTGCGAGCGCAGGTCGAACAGGATGCAACGGTACGCGGCCGACAGCTCGGTCCATTGGTAGTGCCACGCGGTCATGTCGAGGCTGAACCCGTGGACGAACACGATCACGGGCAGCTTGGGGTCGCCGGCGGCGCGCACCGCGAGCTCGGTCCCGTCGAAGGACCGGACGGGCCCCAGGTCGTCGGGTGGCAGGAGGGACAGCGGTTCGAGGGCCTCCGCGTCGCCCCGGCGGCGGCGGGCGTTCAACAGCGTGCGGCCCACCATCCCGGCGGTCACGGCGCCGGCGGCGACGCCGGCGGTCACGAACGCGGTGCGGCGGCCGCTCACGAGAGGTGCTCCCTCGGCACGCGCTCGGAGATCGCCGTGACGATCTCGTATCCGATCGTGCCGACGTGCCCGGCGAGCTCCTCGGCGGTGATCCGTTCGCCCCCCTGGGAGCCGATCAGGACCACTTCGTCGCCCGCCTCCACGGGCTCGTCGCCGCAGTCCACGAGGATCTGGTCCATCGTCACCGTGCCGGCCACTCGGTGGCGACGCCCTCGGATCAGCACGTCCGCCTTCGAGGACAACGCGCGCTGGTACCCGTCCTCGTACCCGACGGGGACCGTGGCCACGGTGGCGTCCCGCTCCAGCGTGTAGCGCCACCCGTACGAGAGCCGCTCGCCGGCGGGCAGGCGCTTGACCATCGTCACCGCCGAGCGCCACGTGAGAGCCGGCCGGAGCCCGAAGGCCGGACCGATCCCCCCGCCCGGGTCGATCCCGTAGACGGCAGCCCCGGGGCGCACCAGGTCCAGGCGGCTCTGGGGGAAGCGGATCGTGGCGGCGCTGTTCGCGGCGTGCAGGCACGCGGGAACGGCGCCCTCGCGGGCCAGGACGTCGCGCGCCTCGAGCAGCCTCCGGAGCTGCTCCCGCGTTCCGGCCTCGTCCTCCTCCGACGCCGCGAAGTGGGTCCACAACCCCTCGAGCCCCAGGCCCGCCGCGCGCACGGCGGAGGCGAAGGCGCCGGCGGCCGATGCAGGCCACAGCCCCACGCGGTGCATCCCGGTATCGAGCTTGAGGTGAACGCCCACGGGGCGGCCGAGGGACCCCGCGGCCTCGGCCAGACCGGCCAGGCCGTCCCCGGTGTACACGGAGGGCGTGAGGGCGGCGGCGAGGGCCTCCTTCTCGGCTCCCGGAGGGAACTCGGACAGCACGAGGATGGGGGCGTCGATGCCGCGCTCGCGCAGGTCGATGCCCTCCTCCACGAGCGCGACGCCGATCCGCGTCGCTCCCGCCTCGAGCGCGGCCCTGGCCACGGGCGCGGCACCGTGCCCGTACCCGTCCGCCTTCACCACGGCCAGGAGCTCGGCGCGGGCCGGCTTCAGGAGCCGCACGTTGTGACGCACGGCGTCGAGGTCGACCTCGACCACGGTCGGGCGGAATCGCGTCACCGCCGCGTCACCTCGGCGACGGCCTGGGCGAGCCGGTCGAGCACGTCGCCGGCCGTTGCGCCCTCGCCGCGGACCTCGGCCGCCGCGGAGCCGGCCACGCCGTGGACGAACGCCGCCGCGGACGCGGCGTCCGCCGGCGCGAGCCCCCGGGCCAGCAGACCGGCGATCGCGCCGGTGAGCACGTCCCCCGTCCCACCGGTGGCGAGGAACGGCCCGCCCGTGGGGTTCACCCGCACCGTGCCGTCCGGGCTCGCCACGAGCGTGCGCGACCCCTTGAGCAGGACCACCGCCCGGGTCTGCGCGGCGAGCTCGCGCACCCGCGCCACGCGATCCGCGGCGACCTCACGGGATCCCGCGCCGGCCAGCCGGGCGAACTCGCCGCCGTGCGGGGTGAGCACGAGCTCCGACTTGCGGTCGGCGAGCTCGGGCGCCCGGCCGGCGAAGGCGTTCAGTCCGTCGGCGTCGAGGACGACCGGGATCTCCGAGGTGCGGACGAGCTCGCGGATCCACGCCGCGGTGCGCTCGTCCGTCGTCATCCCCGGGCCGACGGCGAGGGCGTCGGCCTGCCCGAGGATCTCCTCCAGCCGGTCGCTGCCGCCCTCGATCGACCCCGCGTCGGTCTCCGGCAGCGGCGCGAACACGGCCTCGCGGATCGCGCCCTGGACCACCGGCAGGATCGAGGCCGGCACGGCCGCGGCGACCAGGCCGGCGCCGACCCGATAGGCCGCCCCGGCCATCAGGGCCACGGCGCCGGTCATGGTCCGCGACCCCCCGACCACGACCGCGTACCCCGCCGCCCGCTTGTGCGTGTCGGGCTCGCGGGCCGGGAGCCAGGCGACCACGTCCTCCTCCTCGACCAGGCCGAGCTCGCCGGCGACGAGGTCCGCGGGGAACCCGATGTCGGCGACCTCGACGACGCCGGACCGCGCCGCCCCCGGGTGGAACACCACACCCGGCTTGGCCGCGCCGAACGTGACGGTCAGGTCCGCGCGAACCGCGTCGCCCGCCACCTCCCCCGTCGCGCCGTCCACCCCGGAGGGGATGTCGACGGCGACGACCGGCACGGCCCCGTCGAGGCCGCGGATCGCCTCGGCGTGGACCCCCTCCGGGACGCCGCGGAACCCGGTCCCAAAGATCGCGTCGACGGCCACGTCGGCCCGCGCCAACTCGCGGAGGGCGGCGACGGCCGTCCACGGGCGCACCCGGACGCGCGTCGCGCCCAGGCGCTCACGGTTGGACGCCGCCGGCTCGCGGAGATCCGTCTCCGGCTCGAGCAGCAGCACGCAGACGCCCATGCCCCACGACGCGAGGTACCGCGCCGCGACGAACCCGTCGCCCCCGTTGTTCCCCCGGCCGCACACGACGACGGCCCGGCGCCCGTAGCTCCCGCCGGCCAGGCGGACGGCGGCGCTCGCGACCTCGCGGCCCGCCCGTTCCATCAGCGCCGAGGCCGGCACGCCTCGCTCCTGCGAGGCCCGGTCGAGCTCGGCCGCCTCGGCCGGCGACAGGATCGGCCTCACCCGCGCACCGCCACCGCGAACGCGACCGCGCTCGTCCGCTCGTGGGTGAAGGTGACGAGGATGCGGTCGATCCCGAGCCGATCGGCCCGCTGCTTCGCGTTGCCCTCGAGTCGGATCGACGGCGCGCCCGAGGGGGCGCGCGTCACGCTGATGTCGTGCCAGCCCTTCCCCCGGTAGCCGCCCATCGCCTTGATGACGGCCTCCCGCGCCGCGAACCGCCCGGCGTAGGACTCGGCGGGGCGAGCCTTCCCGTCGCAGTACGCGATCTCCTCCGGCGTGAAGACCCGCTGGCGCATCGTGGGATGCCGCTCCAGGGCCCGTTCCATGCGCGCGATGTCGCAGATGTCCACGCCGAGGCCGAGGATCTCCACGGCCACACTCTAGCCAGCGAGGGCGGCCCCGGAGGGGCTACTCGACGGTGACGCTCTTGGCCAGGTTCCGGGGCTGGTCGACGTCGCAGCCGCGGAGCTTGGCGACGTGGTAGGCCAGGAGCTGCAGGGGCGGGGTCACCACCACGGGCGCCAGCAGCTCGGGGACGCGCGGGACGAACAGGACGTGCTCGGCGTACCGGCCGATCTCCTCGTCGCCCACGCTGGCCACGGCGATCACGAGGGCGCCGCGGGCCCGCACCTCCTGGATGTTCGAAAGCATCTTGGGATACACGTGGCACTCGGTCGCCACGGCCACGACCGGCACGCCCTCCTCGACGAGCGCGATCGGCCCGTGCTTCAGCTCGCCGGCGGCGTAGCCCTCGGCATGGACGTAGCTGATCTCCTTCAGCTTCAGGGCGCCCTCGAGGGCGGCGGGGAAGCCCGTGTGGCGGCCGATGAACAGCACGTCCCGCGCGTCGCGGATCCGCTCGGCGATCCCGCGGACCTGCTCATCGAGCGCGAGGGTGGCCTCGACCTGGTCGGGCAGCTCGCGCATCCGCTCGACGACCTCGCCGACCTCGTCGGGGAACATCGGCCCGCCGACCTGCGCGAGGTACAGCGCCACGAGATGCAGCGCGACCATCTGGGTGGCGAACGTCTTCGTCGCGGCGACGCCGATCTCCGGCCCGGCGTGCGTGTACATGACGGCGTCGGCCTCCCGCGCGAGCGAGGAGCCGACGGTGTTCGTCACGGCCAGCACCCGCGAGCCCTGCCGGCGCGCGTGGCGCGCGGCCTCGAGCGTGTCGATCGTCTCGCCCGACTGGCTCACGGCGAGGGTCAGCGTGTCGGGCCCCAGCACCGGGTCGCGGTAGCGGAACTCCGAGGCGATGTCGATCTCGACAGGGATGCGCGTCCAGTGCTCGATCGCGTACTTGGCCACCAGGCCCGAGTGGAACGCCGTGCCGCACGCCACGACGAACACCTTGTTCACGTTGCGCAGGAGGTCGGGGTCGACGTGGACCTCGTCGAGCGTGAGCATCCCCCGCTCGTTCAGGCGGCCGACGAGCGTGTCGCGGATCGCCGCCGGCTGCTCGTCGATCTCCTTGCGCATGAAGTCGTCGTAGCCGCTCCGCTGCGCGTGGGCGACGTCCCAGCTCACCTCGAACGGCTCGACCGCGATCTCCGCGCCGTCGAAGTCCGTGACCCGCACCGAGTCGGCGCGCACCTCGACCACCTGGTGCTCGGCCAGCGGGAGCACGCGGCGGGTGCGCGAGAGCACCGCGGGGATGTCCGACGCGAGGACGTTCTCGCCGTCACCGAGCCCGACGATCAGCGGCGAGGAGACCTTCACGCCCACGATGACCTCCGGATCGTCGAGCGAGAGCACGACGAGCGCGTACGCGCCCTCGAGCTCGCGCACGGTCGCGCGCACGCGCTCGGGCAGTGGGCCCTCTTTCTCCTCGATCAGGTGGGCGACGGCCTCGGTGTCGGTGTCCGAGCTCAGGGTGTGGCCGCGCTTCTCCAGGTCCGCCCGCAGCGAGGCGAAGTTCTCGACGATCCCGTTGTGGATCACCGCGATCCGACCCGCGCAGTCGACGTGGGGGTGCGCGTTCCGGTCGGTGGGGGCTCCGTGCGTCGCCCACCGCGTGTGGCCCATCCCCACGGTGCCGGGTGGCGGGGCCTGCTCAGCCAGCGCGCCGTCGAGCTCGGACAGCTTGCCCGAACGCTTGACCACGGCCAGGCCGTGATCGATCAGCGCCACGCCGGCGGAGTCGTACCCGCGGTACTCGAGGCGTCGAAGACCCTCGAGGATGACGGGGAGCGCCTGGTCGGGGCCCACGTAGCCCACGATGCCGCACATCGGAACGCGAGGGTAGCAGGCCCACGATGCGATTGCGGCGGAGGCCGAATCCCTCCGCTCCCCGGGATCGACGGCCGGATCGGCGGGCGTTGGGAGGCGTTGCGAGCCGCGTTCCCGGCCGCCCCCAGCAGCCGCTGCTCCTCGCGGTACACGAGCTCGGCGACCGCGGCGTCGACCGAGAAGCGAGCTCGCCGACGATCTCCGGCAGCGCCACGTCCCGAAGGCACCGCGGGTCGTGGGGCCCGTCCGCGGAGGCCCCCTTCCTGATCGCGGCTGGCCCCACGTGGGCGTCGACGAACGTCCCCGTCACGGACGAGCCGTTGAGGCTCGGCGCCTCAGGCCACGATCACCTGCCTCGTCGTCGTCCCCGACCGCTTCCACACGTCGCTCACCGTGAGCGTCACCGTGTATGTGCCCGCGGCCGCGTAGGTGTGGGACGGCGTCGACGACGTGCTTGTCGGCGTGCCGTCGCCGAAGTCCCACAGGTAGGTCATGGCGTCGCCGTTCGGATCCGTCGACCCGATGCCCGAGAACGAGCAGACCAACCCCGTGCAGACCGGGCTGCTGATCAGCGGCGCCGGCGCCGCGTTGTCCGACGGCTCGGTCCGGGTGATCTGGATCCACGTGCTCGCCGACCTCCCCCACCCGTCGGTCACCGTGAGCGTGACGGTGTAGGTGCCCGAGGCGGAGAACGTATGGGAGAGCGCCGTCGACGTGCTCGTCGGGGTCCCGTCGCCGAAGTCCCACACCCGGGTGAACGTGTCGCCCACGTTCGGGTCCGTGGACGCCGCGCTTGAGAGGTTGCACGTCAGCCCGGCGCACGACGGTGTGCTGATCACTGGCGTCGGGGCGACGTTCCCGGTCGGCTCCGCGATCGTCACGGTCTGGGAGGACGAGCCCGTGGCGCCGTACTCGTCCCTCACCGTCAGCGTCACCGTGAACGCGCCGGCGGCCGTGTACGTCCGCGTCGGCACGGGCCCCGATCCCGACCCGTTGCCGAAGTTCCAGGAGTACGTGAGGGTCACCGCGTGCTCGTCGGTCGACGACCGGCCGTCGAACGAGCACACGTTCTGGACGCAGCTGTACGTGAAGCTCGCGACGGGCGGGTCGTTCGGCGGCACCTGCACCGTCACGCCGCGCTCGATCGGAGGCGTCGTGGAGAAGCCGTGTTGGTCGACACCGCGCGCGAAGACCGTGTAGGCGCCCGCCGGGATCGCCGGCGACGTGTAGGCGAAGCTCGACCCGGGCGAGCCGGGACTGTTCAGGAACGCGGTTCGCCAGCTCTGCGTCGTGCTGGTGAACGTACCGGTCGAGCTCATGTACCGGCCGAGGCTGTCCCGGATCGAGACCTGCACGGACGCCATCTGCTGGTCGTCCTCGAATCGGCCGCTCACGAGGATCCTCGCGTCGGTGAAGACGGCGCCCTCGGAGGGGGCAAACACCTCCGTCGAGGACAGCGCCGGAGGCGTGTCGCCGGGGAAGACGACGTATCGAGCGGTCGCCCCCGACGTGGAGGCGTCCTGTTGGTCCGACGTGTCGAAGGCGAACGCCGTAACCGAGTAGTCGCCGGCGTTCGGCAGGTCGACGGCCAGCGACCAGCTCGAGCTCGTCGCATTCGGGTTGGCGAGCGTCGCGACGAGCCCGGAAAACAAAGCGCCCATCGTGCCGTTCGGCTGGACGTACAGGCTGGTATCGCGGTCCTGGATCGACACCTGTACGGCCTTGACGCCCATGTCGTCGGTCGCCGTGCCGGTCAGGTCGAGGTGCAGCACCTGCAGGCCGGTTTGGGTACCGGTGACGTCGAGCCCTGTGTCCGGGAAGGCGTCGCCGGGGACCTGGACGGTGATCGTCAGGGATCCGCGGTTCGCCGATGAGGTGGTGAGCTCCAGGTTGTCGGTCGCCCGGACCTGGAAGGTGTACAGGCCGGGCTTGAGGTTGAACGGCGTCGTGTACGACCAGTTGTAGCTGGTCCCCGTGAGGTTCAGCGGAGTGATCCGGTACCACCCCGCAACCACGCCCGCTCCCCACGTGCCGTCCGAGGCGAGGTTCTCCCGGGTGACGGAGTTGCGCAGCGAGACCTCGACGCTCCTCAGGGCCTGGTCGTCGGTTGCGGACCCCGAGAAGCTCACCGGATTCCCGGGCGACATCGTCAGCGGGCTCGCCGGCGTCGGCGGATTCATCACGGCCGGCGTCGTAATCGACACACTCGGCGCGATGGCGTTCGCGCTCACGAGCCACGTGCGCACCGAGCTTCGCAGGTCGGACTGACCCGTGGTGTCGACCGCCGTCGCCTGCATCTTCCACTCGCCCTCGAACGGAACCGTCCACTCCCACGACCACGTGGCGTTCGTCGCGCCGATGACGTCGGGGGCGCCGCGGAAGGAGTTGTAGATGGGGTCGACCGTCCCGTCGTCCTGCAGGTATCGCTCCTGCTCGTCCTGCAGCGAATACCTGATCGAGTTGACGCCGAGGTCGTCCTGTGCCGTACCGGTCGCGGTGAAGGTCAGCGTTGGGATCACCGCAGCGGTGGGACCCGTGATCGACGTCGTGGGGGTGGCGTCCGCCAACCCGAACGTCTCGAACTTCTTGGTCGGAAGGGAGTTCTCACGGCTTCCGTTCACGCCGAACGTCCGTGACCGGACCAGCAGCGTTCGGTTCCCCGAGATCGTGTACGGCAGGGACCATGCCGTCGACGTCGCGCCCGGCGACACGAGGTTCGCGTTGATCGCGTTGAACGCCGTCGACCACGTCACGAGGTCGTCCTGGAGCCATCGCTGCGGACTCCCGCGCTGGATCATCTCCACCTGCACACGCTGGACGCCGCTGTTGGCGCTCGCCGTGCCGTCGACGACGAACTCGACGTCGGCCTCCTCCACGCGGCCCTCGATCGGGTTCACGATCCTCGACTCGTTCGCCTCGGGCGCCGGGAGCGTGTCGAGGTCGTAGAAGGCGACCCGCCCGGTAGTCACGTCGCCCTGGAGGTTGCCGTCACCTCCCGCGAAGAGGCCGCGGGGAGTGACGAGCATGGCCTCGTTCCCGTGCGACGAGTTCGACCCGGGGTTCCACTCGAGCGCGTGTCCCGTGACGGGGTCGAGCGCGGCGATGTGATCGACCCGGACGACCTCGTCGCCGAGCCCGTAGCCGGACAGTCCCTGACCCGTGCCGTAGCCGACGTCGTCGAGCCCGGGCCACGGGTCCGGAGCGGTCGGCGACTCGGTGAACTGGAAGTGGCCGCCGATGTACACGGCGACCTCGCTGATCGCGATCGAGTAGATGCTGTCGAAGTTCCGCGTGATCCATAGTGGCTGCACGCCCTCGCCACCGTCGATCGGGAAGGCGATCGCGGTATCGCTGATCGGCGGGGCGTCGCCGCCGTTGCCCGACGTCACGACGAAGTACTGGTCGTTCGGAGCGATCGCCCCCGCGAAGATCCGCTGGATCCCTCCGACGGCCTGGAGGTTGTCCGCCCAGATCGTGGAGTGCCACGGAAGCAGCTGATTGGTCCGTAGGTCGATCAGGGCGACGCCGTGCCGGTCCTGCCCGTTGACCTGTCGTCCGGTGTGGACGACGACCAGCTTGGTTCCGTCGTGCGTGACCACGAGTGCGTGGACGGTCAGACGACCCTCCGTGGCGATGCCGCCGGAGATGTTGTTGACGAAGCTGGAGACGACCTGGCCGGTACCGGCGTTCACCGCCGCGAGGCCGACATGCGGCTCGCCGTTGACGGCGGTGAAGTCGCCGCCCAGGTAGACGGTGGTGTTCGTCGCATCGACCGATTCGACGACGGCGCTCGCGTTCGCAGTGAAGCCGGCGATCGTTGCACCCGTCGTGGGGTTGAGCGCGACGACCTTGCGCTTCGTTACGCCGTTCACGGTGTTGAACCGACCGACAGCGTAGAGCCTGGTGCCGTCGGGCGACGCTTCGATCTCGTTGATGCTGCCGTCGAACGTGGGGCGGAAGGCCGTGTCGACGAGCCCCGAGTCGATGTTGTACGCCGCGAGCCTTGGCTGATTCACCGTGGTCGTGTTGGTCGGCGTATTGTTCCGGATCGAGGTGAACGACCCGACGATGAACACCCGGTTCCCGATGGCTTCGATATCCGTGACGCGGCCCGACGTGATCCGCGGAAGGTTGTTCCGCGCCGTGGCGGGGACAAGTGTCGTGTGGCCCGGACCCGGTTGCGGCACCGGCGAGGAGACCGTGATCGACGCCGACGGGGGGCTCTTGGCGCTCGCGTTGTTGGCCGCGTCGACGGCGTCGACCGTGTAGGTGTGGGTCGACCCGTTCGCGAGACCCGTGTCGCCGAATGAGGTGGCGGTCGTCGCTCCGACCGGCGTCGCCCCCCCGTCACGGTAGATGCGGTAGGTGATCGGTTGCGACGCGTCCGTGGACGCGGCCCAGGAGATCTGGATGGTGCCCGGCAGGGGGCTGCTTCCCGTGGGCTGGCCCGGCGTGGTGGGGGGCGTCGTGTCCGCCACGCCCTCGTCGCCGACCGACTGGTCGAGGATCACATGGTCGAAGTTGGCGGTGAACGTCTTGGCCGAGTTGTCGCCGATCATGATCCGGCCCACCGGCGTCGTGCCGGTATTGGCCTGCCACGCGTTCACGATCCGGATCTGGTCCCGGTACAGGTCCCACGTCGAGCTCGTTCCGATCGAGCCGCAGACCTCGACGTTGTGCCAGCCCGATCCCAGTGCCACACCCGAGACCCTCTGCGTGCCCGACGCGTCGGAGCGGATCGCGAGCGCACCCGCCGACGTCACGAAGACCCTCAGGATCGCGCCGTTGGCCGCGGTGCGAAGGCGAAGCAACACGATGCTGGACCCCGACGCCAGGTTGACGTCCTCGCTCATGCACACCTGGGCGTAGGTCGACCCGAGCTGACGATCGGCGAACGCCGACTGACCCGTGACCTGCGCCCGCGCGCTCGGCGCGGCCGGCGAGCCGCTGCCGTTGTCGATCGTGAGCCGCGTCGCCGACGTCCAGTTGGAGAAGCTCCCGCTCGCGAAGTCGTCGGAGAAGATCGGCGCCGCAAGGGCCGGCGTCGCCACCGCCTCCAGCAGTCCGGCCAGTAGGACCGTGAGCCCCAGCAGCAAGATCGCGCGACGTCTGCCGTTGCGCCTTCGTACCCTCATGACTACCCCCCGTTGCATGTCTTGTTGCACGTTCCGTCACTGTCCGGTCGACGATCACGTCTGAGCGGATCGGTCGACCGGATGCCAGCGGCGGACGCCCGAACAGGTGAGTTCGATTAGGGCAATCATGGCGGTTCAACCCCGCGCGGACCTCATCCGAACGGCTCATTTGCTGCCATCTGGTGGACGTTCGTCCTAAGCCACACGCCGACGCCGAGAGGGCCCGGCCGTGCCTCGGCCGGACCCTCGCGCCGCGCGGCCCGGGTCTAGCGGGCAGGTCCCAGGAACGTCGTGAAATCGACGGCCGCGTCGTCCGCCCAGAAGGTCACGTCCGATCCGACAACCCCGCAGGGGCCGAGCTCGACCTCGTCGGTGACGGTACCGATGGCTTGACCGGCGGGCGACGTCACGGCCTGCGTCGCCTTCGTCGCGCTCGCCTTGTTGAACAGCTTGATCTGCACGAGGCCGGTCGTGTGATCCACTCGCCACTCGATGCGCACCCATCTCCCGGCGGCGACCGACGTCGACGTCGTCGCGATGGCGACGCCGGCGCCGTCGCGAACCCGGAGGCGGCCCGTCTGCGTGACTTCGATGGAGAGACCGAGCCTATCGTCGCCCGATGCGGTGACGAGCCGGACATCACCGGCTGGGAGCCGCTCGAACCACAGGTACATGCGTCCGAACCACAGGCTCTGCTCTCCGAACGCCGAGCTCCACGCGTAGTACGACTCCAGGCCGGAGCCAGCGACGTGCTTGGCCGAGAGGCCCTCGCCTCGCGTGTGCTTGTCGTCGAAGACAAGGCTCGCGCCCGGATCTGCCTCCACCTCGTTGAACGCGGTCCCGCTGCTCCCACCCGTGTTCGTCGGGGTGAGGGCGGCGCCCACTTGCCCACCGTCGAAGGAGTTCGTGATGGGACCAACGACCGGTGACGGGCTCGGGGACGGTGACGGGCTCGGGGACGGTGACGGGCTCGGGGACGGTGACGGGCTCGGGGACGGTGACGGGCTCGGGGACGGTGACGGGCTCGGGGACGGTGACGGGCTCGGGGACGGTGACGGGCTCGGGGACGGACTCGGAGACGGAGATGGACTCGGGCTCGGGGACGGACTCGGGCTCGGGGACGGACTCGGGCTCGGGGACGGACTCGGAGACGGAGATGGGCTCGGAGACGGGGACGGGGTCGGCGCGCCCGGGTTGAACCAGGCGGTCGCTCCGGCCTCGCGGAAGCCAGCGGTCGAGGATGGCGACGTGTCGATCCACCACTGATAGGGGTTGTCGCTGTCGAAGTAGATGACGGCACGAAGATCCGGCCACTGCTGCGCCGTCGTAGTCAGATCACGGAACCACATGCCCTTGCGTCCCGGCGTGGCCGGGTCCTCCTGGACGCCGGTCTCGGCAACCATCCACGGCTTCCCGTGCGCGAGCGCGAACGACCGCGCGTACTGGAAGACGTTCTGGAAGGAGGACCACGAAGATCGGGCTCGTCCCGGGAACCAGCTGTAGCCGTCCGCAGCCAGCAGGTCGACGTAGGCGTCGCCTGGATACCAGGCCGACGGGTTCTGCCCGGACCGTGAGTCGAAGGACCAGGCCATCAGGTTCCATACGAAGGCGACGTTCGTCACGCCCTGAGCCCTGAAGATGTCGACGACCCGCCGATACGCGTTCACGTAGTCGGCCGCCGTGCCGAACTGGCCCACGTTGTCCTCGGGCTCCGCGTCGAACGAGAGATACATCGGGCTGCCCATCGCCTTGACGGCGTTGGCTCGCTGCGTGATCCACGCGTTCTCAGCACCGGCCGCGATGGAGGTCCACGTGACCGAGGCGCCGTTCAACCGAACGGGCTTCCAATTCAGGAAGGGAATCCGGCCTTGGCCGGCCGTCCATGTGTCGTAGGAGGTCGGGAAGGCGTGATCCCACTTTCGGTATTGGTGATCGACGGCGAACCGGCGACCGACCATGGACTCGACCCGCTGGATCGCCTGCTGCTGCGTCTCGCCGACATGCGCTTTCGTCCACGCACCGAAGTAGGCGCCGTTCGTCGGGAGCAGCACGCTCGGGGGAGCCGTCGGGGTGGCCGATGCCGCACCGGTCGGGACGGTGGCGACGGCGATCGCCGTGGTCATGGCGGCAGCGAGGAACAACGTCCGCCAGTTCGCTCGAGCTGGACCCTCGCGTCGATTCCGGTGCATCTCCGACCTCCCCTTCCGATCCGAAAGGAGGGAGATCTGGTCGAGGCGGCTTCGTCGCTGGCTCGGGCCCGGGAAGCACCAGGGCCGTACACTCGCCTCGCCACGGGGTGCCGCTGGGCAGGTCTCCCTCTGATGTCTCGATCCAAATCGGCCAGGGATCGGGGAAAGCTCAGGGGATGAAGACCTAGTCCCGACGGGCCATCCGGCCTGGCCCACTCAGGGGAGCGTCGTGCTCAGGCATGCCCGGCCGCACGCTGTGGGGGACGGAGCTCTCGACCGTCGCCGACTCGGGGATGCCCCGAAGACGACACGGTCGAGGATCAGCCCAGCGCAGAGCGAACGGAGGCCGCCAGGGCCTCGGCGTGACGCCGGGCGACGTCCTCCGACTCCGCCTCGACCATGACGCGCACGAGAGGCTCGGTGCCGGAGGCGCGGACCAGCACTCGGCCGGTCTCCCCCAGCTCCGCCTCGGACGCGCGCACCGCGGCCCACAGGTCGTCCGCGCCCTCCAGCGCCTCGCGCCGCGCCACCTCGACGTTGACCAGGACCTGCGGGAACCGCCGCATCGCGCCGGCCAGATCGCGCACGGAGACGTCTCGACGGCGGGCGAACGAGAGGAACCGGGCGGAGGTGACGAGCCCGTCCCCGGTCGTGGCGTGGTCGCGGAAGATCAGGTGCCCCGATTGCTCGCCGCCGAGGACCGCGCCGTGCTCCTGCATCTGCTCGAGGACGTAGCGGTCCCCCACGGGCGCCTCGATCACGCGGATCCCCGCCTCCCGCATCGCCAGGCGCAGCCCGAGGTTCGACATCACCGTCGTGACGACGAGATCGCCCTCCAGGCGGCCCTCCTCCTTCATCGCGATCGCGCAGGCGGCCAGGACCTGGTCGCCGTCGATCACGTTGCCCTCCGCGTCGGCGAACAGCGCGCGGTCGGCGTCCCCGTCGTGCGCAACGCCGACGTCGGCGCCCGCGGCCCTCACCGCCCCCGCCACCACGTCCGGATGGAGCGCGCCGCACCCCACGTTGATGTTCGAGCCGTCGGGGTCGGCGAAGATCGGGAACACCTGCGCGCCGAGGCGGCGGAGAGCCTCGGGCGCCACGCGCGAGGCGGCGCCGTTGGCGCAGTCGACCACCACCCGGAGCCCGTCCAGGCGGCACTCGGCCGCCGCGACGACATGGTCGACGTAGTCGGGCGCGTCCGCGGGGAGGTCCAGGACGCGCCCGCCGGAACGGGACGCGGTGTCACCGCGCGCGAGCACCGCCTCGATCTCGTTCTCGAGGTCGTCGGAGAGCTTGAACCCGTAGGGGCCGAAGAACTTGATGCCGTTGTCCTCGGGCGGGTTGTGGGAGGCCGAGATCACCACGCCCGATCCCGCCTTCAGCGCGGGGGTGAGGAACGCGACGGCCGGCGTGGGCTCCACCCCCACCAGGTACACGTCCCCGCCCGCCCCCGTGATCCCCTCGACGAGCGCCGCCTCGAGGAGCTCGCCCGAGGCCCGCGTGTCCCGTCCGATCACGAAGACGGGGGCCTCGCTCTCGTACCGCGTCAGCACGGCCACCGCGGCCCGTCCCAGATCGCGGGCCAGATCGGTCGTCAGCTCGCGACCGAACCGCCCTCGGACCCCGTCCGTCCCGAAGAGCCGCCCCATGTGGGCCGCAAGCGTACCGGCGGCGCCGGGGAGCTCCACGCCGGGCGACGCCCCCACCAGACGATCAGGTCGCCCCGACGGCGCCCCGGCGCGCCCGCACGATGGCGGCGAAGATGCCGTCGGGACCCTCGTTCGTCGGGACGATCTCGATCCCTTCGAAGCCGGCCCGCGCCAGCCCGTCGCGGTACTCCGCGAACGAGAGCGCCCCGGCGATGCACCCGGCGTAGCTCCCGCGCTCGGCGCGCTGCTCGGGCGTCAGCTCGTCGGAGGCCACGACGTCCGCGACGCCGACGCGCCCGCCCTCGCGGAGCACGCGGTGCATCTCCGCGAACACCTTCGACTTGTCGACCGCCAGGTTGATCACGCAGTTGGAGATGACGACGTCGACGCTCGCGTCCGGAAGCGGGACCTCCTCGATGTACCCCTTGAGGAACTCCACGTTCGTGACGCCGGCCTCGTCCGAGTTCCGCCGGGCCAGCTCGAGCATCTCGTCGGTCATGTCGAGGCCGTAGGCCCTGCCGGTCGCCCCGACCCGCTTGGCCGACAGGATCACGTCGATGCCTCCTCCGGAGCCGAGGTCCAGCACGGTCTCGCCCGCCCGGAGCTCGGCCACCGCCGTGGGGTTCCCGCAGCCGAGGCTCGCGAGCACGGCGGCGTCCGGCAGGTCGGCGCGATCCAGGGTGCCGTAGAAGGAGGATCCGTCGTCCTCGGCCGCGCCGCCGCAGCACCCGTCGTCGCAGCACCCGCCCGCCTGCTGGTCGAGCACCTTCAGCGCGGCACCCCGGTAGTGCTCCCGGACCTCATCTCGCACGTCGGTCATCTCGTCGCCTCCTCTTTCGGCCGGAACACGACCGCCAGGCGCTCCAGCGCCTCGCGGTTCACGGAGTAGTAGGCCCAGGTGCCGCGCTGCTCGCGCTCGAGCAACCCGGCCTGGGCGAGCTTCTTCAGGTGGAAGCTCACGGTTGGCTGGGACAACCCGAGCTGCGGCGTGAGGTCGCAGACGCAGACCGGCTGGTCCGCCGTGGCCAGCAGGTTCACGATGCGCACGCGGCTCGGATCCGAGAGCGACTTGAACACGCTCGCCGTCGCGGAGGCCTCCTCCTGGGACATGCCCACCTCGGCCAGGGGCACGCAGCACTCGGCCGGCGGCTGCAGCACCGTCAGGGCCCGCATCCTCAGCCGACCCGAAGGCCCAGCCGGGGAGACAACCGCAGGATCTCCTCGTCCCGGGCGGCCCGTCGGCACTCGGCGTCGCATTCGGCGCCGCAGCAGTACTCGAATCGAAGGGGAGCCGAGCGATCGGCCCGATCGTCGTGCCTGCGTCCTCGGAAGCTCCCCATCGCGCATCCTCCCTCGCCGTCGCGATCTCATTCATCGACGTTCGTCGATGCAGAGTCTGACGGATACATCGACAACTGTCAATGCCTTCAGCGTCGCGGCTCCGGGCGGCCGGAGTGGGAGGATGAGACCGTGAACGACGACCTGGTGCGCGTGCTCACCACGTCCTCCGTCCCGGAGGGAGAGATCGCCAAGGGCCTGCTCGAGGAGGAGGGGATCCCCGTCCTCATGCAGGGCGGAGGCGAGGGCCCCTACCGGCTGGGCCCGATCCACCTCCTCGTGCCGGCCGGTCTCGAGGTGCAGGCGCGGCTGTTGCTGGCGTCCGCGGCGGAACCCGTCTCGGACGCCGAGGACGACGCCTGAGCGGACGACCTCCGCGGCGGACGGCTGAGCGCTCGACGGCCGGCGACGCGAACGGTGTTCGCGCCCGACGTCAGCGCTTGGAGTACTGAGGCGCCTTGCGGGCCTTCTTCAGCCCGTACTTGCGACGCTCCTTCTCGCGGGGATCACGCGAGAGATAGCCCTCCTTCTTGAGGGCGGGTCGGAGCTCGGGATCCATCTCGATGAGGGCCCGGGCGATGCCGAGCCGGAGGGCGCCCGCCTGCCCGGAGACCCCGCCGCCCTCGATCCGGGCGACGACGTCGAGCTCCTTGTCGCGTCCGGCCAGCCGCAGCGGCGCCGCGACGACCATGCGGTGGGCGCGCGTCGTGAAGTACTCGTCGAGTGAGCGCCCGTTCAGCCGGAACTCGCCGGTCCCGGGGACCAGGCGGACCCGGACCACGGCTTCCTTCCTTCGGCCGGTCGCGATCTGCGCCACGCTCACTCCTCCTTCTTGGTCCGCCGGACCGCGACGCGCTTGCGGGCCGGGGACTTCGCGGCGGTCGACTTCGCCGTCGCACGCTTGGCGGTGCTCTTCTTGGCGGTGCTCTTCTTGGCGGCGGGTTTCTCGGCGGCCGGCTCGGCCGTGGGGGCCTTCGCCGCCGGCTTCGCGGCGGCGCGCTTGGCGGTGCTCCGCTTGGGAGCGGCCTCAGCGGCCTCGTGCGGGACGGGCTTGGCCGGGCGGTCCTGCGGCTTGGGAAGACCCTCCCACTTCGGGATCTGTCCGAGCACCAGCGGCTCCGGCTTCTGGGCCCGGTGGGGGTGATCGGGGCCCGGATACACCTGGAGCTTCTTGAACATCGCGCGGCCGAGACGGTTCTTGGGGAGCATCCCCCGGATCGCCTTCTCGACGGCGAACGCGGGCTTCTCCGCGAGGAGCTTGCCGTACTTGGTCGCCGTGAGGCCACCCGGATAGCCCGAGTGGCGGTAGGCGACCTTGGTCTCCTCCTTGCCGCCGGTGAGCCGGACGCCCTTGGCGTTCACGACGATCACGTGATCGCCGGTGTCCATGTGGGGGGCGAAGATCGGCTTGTGCTTGCCGCGAAGGATCGCGGCGACCTCGCTCGACAGGCGTCCGAGAACAGCCCCGCTGGCGTCGATCACGTACCAGCGGTGCTCGATGTCGCGCGGTCTCGGCGAGTAGGTCTTCATACAGGAAGATGCCGGCCGGGAAGGCCGACGCACCATGCTACCTGCGGTTTCTCGCAAGCGTCAAAGGTGCGGAGGGACGGCCCGGCCCATGCCGGAGCGTGACCGATCCACCCGCAGGCGGACCCGCCGCCCCAGGGCGGGCGGCCCGACCTACCAGACGCGCTCCTTGGCACCCGCGTGCTCGGGCTTCAGCTCCGGGCCGATCGTCGTCTCGACCGGCACCGGCGGCTCCTTCCACAGGGGCGCTCCGACCGGCGCGAGCTTGCGGCCCGCCATCCCGTTCAGGACGCCGGCCGCCGAGGTGTACCAGGCGACCGCGGCCGTGATGATCCCGATCACGCCGCCGGCCTTGATGATGCCGTCGGCCTCGCGGAAGAACCCGATCGACAGGACGATCTCGGTCACCTCGAGCGTGAAGAAGACCAGGAACACCGCGACCGAGACCCGCGAGCTCCACAGGAGCATGTAGGTGTTGAAGATGGCGAAGGCGAGCAGGATGAACCCGAGGTCGTTGAGCGGGTTCGCGCTGCCGCCCTCGGCGAGCAGGACGTACAGGCCGAGGCCGATCCAGAACGCCCCGTAGGTCGAGAACGCGGTCGCCCCGAACACGTTGCGGTTCCGGAACTCCCACATCCCGGCCAGGAGCTGCGCGAGACCGCCGTAGGCGAACGCGAAGCCCAGCCACGCGTTGCCGCCGTCGGTCCAGCCGGCGTTCTTCGCTGAGAGCAGGAACGTGGTGAGCGCGAAGGCGGCCAGCCCGAGCGGTGCGGGGTCGGCGACCGCCGCGAGCTCGACGCGGCGCTGCGGGGTCTGGTCCACGGGGTTCCTCCCATTGTGAGACGGCTCGACGGTCCGATGTTCCCGTCGCCGGCGCGACCCGAGCACCGCCGAAGGTCCCCTCCCCCGGGGGCGGAGTGGGCCCCTACCGGCGCCCGTAGCCGACGCGCTCGAGCGTCAGGCCGTGCGGGGGCGCGAGCTCCCCGGCCCGGCTCCGGTCCCGCGAGGCCAGGATCGCGCCGATGGCGTCCGGGTTCCGGCGGCCCTCCCCGACCGCGACCAGGGTCCCGACGAGGCTCCGCACCATCTGATGGACGAACGCGTTCGCCCGGGCCGAGATCTCCACCCGGTCGCCCGCTCGGGAGACCGAGAGCCGGTCGAGCCGCCGCACGGTCGGCGATCCGTCCCGAGGGGCGCGGCCGAAGGCCGCGAAGTCGTGCTCGCCGAGGAGGGCCCGGGCGGCGGCTCGCATCTGGCGAAGGGAGGGCGCGCCCGGGTGATGCCAGACGTACCGAGCCTCGAACGGATCCGGCCACGGACCGAGGTCGATCCGGTATCGGTACTCGCGGAACGTCGCCGAGAACCGGGCGTCGAACCCGTCCGGGGCGAGCCCAGCCTCGAGCACGACGACCTCGGGGGCGAGCATGGCGTTCACCGCCCGCTGCAGCTTGGACGGATCCGGCCGATCCGCGCGGAACGACGCCACTTGGCCCCGTGCATGCACGCCGGCGTCCGTCCTGCCCGCCACCGAGAGCTTCGGCGGCGACCCCAGGACGCGAGAGAGGGCGCCCTCGAGGGCGCCCTCCACGGTGCGAAGGCCCCGCTGCCTGGCCCAGCCGCGGAACCCCGTCCCGTCGTACGCGAGCCGCATCCGCACGACCGTCACGGCGGCCGGCGGAGCTACTCGTTCCCGACGAGCTCGATCCTCGCCATGGGCGCGGCGTCGCCCAGCCGCTGGCCGAGCTTGAGGATCCGCGTGTACCCCCCGTTGCGCTCGGCGTAGCGGGGACCGATCTCGCTGAACAGCTTGTGCACGATGTCGCGGTCGGGGATCTGCTTCAGCACCTCGCGCCGCGCCGCCACGTCGCCCTTCTTGGCAAACGTGATCAGCTTCTCGGCGACGGGGCGCACGGCCTTGGCCTTCGCCTCGGTCGTGTTGATCCCCTCGTGCGTGAACAGCTGCGCGGCGAGCCCGTTCAGCAGGAGCCGCTGGTGCGCCGGACCCGAGCCGAGGCGCGGGCCCTTCTTCGGCCTGGGCATCCCTACTCCTCCCGCAGCCCGAGGCCGAGCTCCTCGAGCTTGGCCTTGACCTCGTCGATCGACTTCTGGCCGAAGTTGCGGATGTCCATGAGCTCCGCCTCGGACTTCTGGACCAGGTCGCCGACCGAGTTGATGCCCTCGCGCTTCAGGCAGTTGTACGAGCGGACCGACAGGTTGAGCTCCTCGACCGTGATCGCGTAGTCCGAGGGGACGGACTCGTCCTCGGCCGGTCCCACCTGCATCGACGGAGCCTCGGCCAGGTCGCTCACGAGCTGCACGAGCTCGAGGAGCGTCCCGCCGGCGCTCGCCAGCGCCTCGCGCGGGCTGATCGAGCCGTCGGTCTCGACGTCCAGGATCAGCCGGTCGCGGTCGGTCATCTGCTCGACGCGCGTGTTCTCGACCGCGTAGGAGACGCGGCGCACCGGCGAGAAGATCGAGTCCACCGGGATCACGCCGATCGGGTCGCGGGGCTTCTTGTTCTTGTCGGCCATGCGGTATCCGACGCCACGCTCGACCGTCATCTCCATCTCCAGCGACCCACCCTTGCCGATCGTGGCGATGTGGAGGTCGGGGTTAAGGATCTCGACGCCCGCCGGGGGCGCGATGTCGCCGGCCGTGACCTCGCCGGGCCCCTTGGCCTTGAGGTACACCGTGACCGGCTCGTCCGCCTCGCTGCGGATCACGAGCTCCTTGATGTTGAGGATCACGTCGGTGACGTCCTCGGTGACCTTGGGGATCGTCGAGAACTCGTGCAGCACGGTCTCGATCCGGATCGAGCTGATCGCGGCGCCGGGGATCGACGACAGCAGCGTGCGCCGCAGTGAGTTCCCGACGGTGTACCCGAACCCCGGCTCGAGGGGCTCGATGACGAACTTGGACCGCGTCGTGGAGACGGACTCCTCCTGGATCTGCGGTCTCGCGACGATGAACACCTGGCTACCTCCTCCGGCGGGGGATCATCCACTCCTACCCCACCTCTGCGTTGCGGGGCTACCGCTTCGCTGCTCGAGCCCCGTGACGCCCGCGTCGACCTGGCGCGGACGGGCCGGCACTAGACGCGCCGGCGCTTCTTGGGCCGGACGCCGTTGTGCGGCACCGGCGTGACGTCCTGGATGCCCGCGACCTCGAGGCCGGTCGCCGCGAGCGAGCGGATCGCGGTCTCGCGACCCGACCCAGGGCCCTTCACGAACACGTCGACCTTCTGCAGGCCGTGCTCCTGCGCCTTGCGTGCGGCGGACTCCGCCGCCAGCTGGGCCGCGAAGGGCGTGGACTTCCGGGAGCCCTTGAACCCGACGTTCCCGGCGCTCGCCCAGGAGATCGTGTTGCCCTGCAGGTCCGTGATCGTGACGATCGTGTTGTTGAACGTGGACTTGATGTGGGCCTGGCCGTGGACGACGTTCTTCTTCTCGCGACGCTTGGTCTTCTTGGCCTTCGGCTTCGCCACGGATACGCCCCTTTACTTCTTCCCGGCCTTCTTCTTGCCGGCGACCGTCTTGCGCGGTCCCTTGCGGGTCCGCGCGTTCGTGTGCGTCCGCTGCCCGCGGACCGGGAGGCTCCGGCGGTGCCGGATCCCCTGGTAGCTCCCGATCTCGATCTTCCGCTTGATGTCCTGCGCGACCTCCCGGCGGAGGTCACCTTCGACCTTGTACGTGCGGTCGATGAACTCGCGGATCCGGCTGACCTCGTCCTCGGAGAGGTCGCGCACCTTGGTGCCGCCCTCGACGCCCGACCCCTGGACGATCTGGAACGCCCGGGTGGGGCCGATCCCGTAGATGTAGCGGAGCGCGACATCGACCCGCTTGTCGCGGGGGAGGTCGACGCCTGCGATTCGGGCCACGCTGGTCTCCCCTCTCTCCGACTACCCTTGCCGCTGCTTGTGCCGGGGGTTCGAGCAGATCACCCGGATCTGGCCGCGCCGGCGGATGATCTTGCACTTGTCGCAGATCTTCTTGACCGACGGGCGGACCTTCATGGCGCCGAACCCTTCCCTTGCCCCGAGACACTCACTTGTAGCGGTACACGATCCTGCCGCGCGAGAGATCGTACGGCGACAGCTCCACCAGCACCCGGTCCCCGGGCAGGATCCGGATGTAGTGCATCCGCATCTTGCCGGAGATGTGCGCCAGCACGTTGTGCCCGTTCTCGAGCTGCACCCGGAACATCGCGTTGGGGAGCGGCTCGGTCACCGTTCCCTCGACCTCGATCGCGTCCTTCTTCGGCAAGCTCCGGCTGTTTCCTCGTCATGGGCACGCCCGACCCACCCGCGGGCGAGCCGGAACCGCCACCGGACGATGGCGGACCTGCAGTATAGGGCGGAAGGACCAAACCGTCCATGAGCAGGGCGAACGGGCTCTGAGCTGGGTGTTCGACCTCGCCTAGGAGGGATCGCCCGAGGCGCCCGGTGAGGGATCGCTCGACGGGGGCGCGCTCGGCTGCGGGGCGGGGGGAACCTTCCCCACCGGCTCCTCCAGGACGATCACCCTGGGCTGACCCGGCTCGTCGGGCACCGCCGCATCGAGCTCCCGGAGCGAGGCCCGCATGCGGTCGCGCAGCTCGCGAACGTCACTCATCGTGGACGCGCGCAGGGTCTCGACCTGCTCGCGGATGCGAGCCGCCTCCTCCCGCGCCTCGGCGAGCATCCGCTCGGCCTGGCCCCGGGACTGGTCCGCGACCGACTGCGCGTCCATCCGCATCCGGGCGGCCTCGGTCCTGGCCTCTGCGAGCAGGCCGGTCGCCTCCAGGTCGGCCATGCGCCGCTGCCGCTCGATCTCCTCGTCGAACCCCCGGACGAGGTCCACCACGTGCTGCGAGACGCCCTCGAGCGGATCCCGGCGGGCGGTGGCGGCCGACTCCACGCTCTGCCGGGCGTCGGCGAGCTCACCCACGGCGCGGGCCAGGCGCGCCTCCAGCTCCCGCATGCGCTCCTCCCCGCGCTTCAGATGCTCCCGGACCTGGTCGGGGCTGTACCCCCGACGCACGAGATCGAAGGAAGGCTCGGCCTGAGCGGGCGGCGGTCCCGCCGCCCCGGCGAGCTCGGGCTGCTCAACGGCCATGGTTCCCCTGTCCGGACGGGCGGTCGGAGTCGCCCTCCCGGCAGGCAACGTACCCCCTTCGGGCGACCCCCGGCACGTGCCGAAAGGCGGTTTTCTGTGCGTACGGGCCGGCGAAGGTCGGTGCCTAGCCTCGCGCGGTCAAGATCTCGTGCCCGTCCTCGGTCACCGCGATCGTGTGCTCGAAGTGGGCGGAGAGCGACCCGTCCTCGGTGACGACCGTCCAGTCGTCGGCGAGCACCCGGGTGGACCAGTCGCCGACGTTGACCATGGGCTCGACGGCCACGACCAGGCCGGGCTTGAGTGGAACGCCGCGGCCCGGCTTTCCGTAGTTGGGGATCTGGGGGTCCTCGTGCATGGCCCGGCCGATCCCGTGGCCGACGTACTCGCGCACGACCGAGAAGCCGGCTCCCTCGGCGACCTGCTGGACGGCCGCCCCGATGTCCGACAGGCGGGCGCCGGGCCGGATCTGCGAGATCCCCGCCTCGAGCGCGTCCTCGGTCACGCGCACGAGCTTCTCCGCCTCGGCCGACGGGGGGTCGCCGACGATCACCGTGACCGCCGAGTCGGCGTGGAACCCCTCCCAGATCGCCCCGAAGTCGAGCGACAGGATGTCGCCCTCGGCCACCACGCGCTTGGGCGAGGGGATCCCGTGGACGATCTCCTCGTTCAGCGAGGTGCAGATCACCGCGGGGAACGCCTTGCGCGTCGACGAGCCGCCATAGCCCAGGAACGAGGGCTTGGCGCCCTGCTCGCGGATGTACGCGTCGGCGACCGCGTCGAGCTCGGCGGTCGTCACGCCCGGCTTCACGGCGCCGACGACGCGGTCGATCGTCCCGCCGACGATGCGCCCCGCTCGGCGCATCTTGTCGATCTCGTCGCGCGACTTGTAGATGATCATCCGTACTCCTCGGTGAGGTCCGCGATCGCCTCGACCGTTCGGTCGGCGACGACCTCCTCGGCGGCCTCGGAGTCGATGTCCCGCAGGAGCCCGCGCTCCCAGAAGTACAGGACGAGGGGCTTGGTCTCGTTGTGGTAGACCTCGAGGCGACGCTGGATCGTCGCCTCGTCGTCGTCGCTCCGGCTCTTCAACTCGTGCCCGCAGACGTCGCAGATCCCCTCGACGCGGGGAGGTTTGAATTCGAGGTTGTAGCTGCGCTTGCAGTTGGGGCACACCAGCCGGGCGGTGAGGCGCTTGAGCGCGACCGCGTCGGAGATCTTGAAGTTCAGCACGGCCTCCAGGGGCCGGCCGGCCGCCGCGAGCGCGAGCTCCAGCGACTGCGCCTGCGGGACCGTCCGCGGGTAGCCGTCGAGGATGAACCCCTCGTGCGCATCGGGCTGGCCGAGCCGGGCCAGGACCATCTTCGTCGTGATCTCGTCGGGGACGTACTCGCCGCGGTCCACGTACTCCTTGGCGCGCATGCCGAGCTCCGTCCCCCGGGAGATCTGTTCGCGGAAGATGTCGCCCGTCGAGATCCAGGTGAGCCCGTACCGCTCGACCAACCGCTTGGCCTGCGTCCCCTTCCCCGCGCCCGGAGGGCCGAGCAGGATGATCCGCACGGGGCCCCCCTAGCTCAGGAATCCCTCGTAGTGCCGCATGAGCAGCTGGGACTCGAGCTGCTTCATGGTCTCGAGCGCGACGCCCACGGTGATGAGCAGCGACGTGCCTCCGAACGGGAACTGGCCCACCGGCAGGAAGTACGCGAAGAAGATCGCCGGCAGGAGCGCGATCGTCGCCAGGAAGATCGAGCCCGGCAGCGTGATCCGGTTCAGGACGAAGCTCAGGTAGTCGGCCGTGGGTGGACCCGGCCGGATCCCGGGGACGAACCCGCCGTACTTGCGGAGGTTGTCCGCGGTATCGACCGGGTTGAACGCGATCGCCGTGTAGAAGTAGGCGAAGAAGACCACCAGCAGGCCGTAGAACGCCATGTACACGAGGCTTCGCGTGTTGACCACGTAGTTGTTGACGAAGTTCGTGAACCACGCCGCGTGGTAGACGCTGACGAGCAGCGTCGGGAAGTACAGCAGCGAGCTGGCGAAGATGATGGGGATGACGCCGGCCTGGTTGACCTTGAGCGGGATGTACGTGCTGCCGCCGGTGGTCATCCTCCGGCCGACGACCCGTTTCGCGTACTGGACGGGGATCCTCCGTTGTCCCTGCTCGACGAAGATGACCCCCACGATGATGGCCATCCCGATCACCAGGATCGTGACGAACTTGGGCCCGCCGCCGGACAGGAGGATCGCGTGCCCCTCCTGCGGCAGCCGAGAGATCACGCTCGCGAAGATGAGGATCGACATGCCGTTGCCGATCCCGCGCTGCGTGATGAGCTCGCCCATCCACATGATCATCGCGGTGCCGGCCGTCATGACCAGCACGATGAGCGCGATGTTCGGCGCGGTGAACGCGCCCGCGGGGAAGATGTCGATCCGCAGGCCCTGCGAGCTGTTTGGGTTGTGGAACAGGAACACCAGACCGGTGGATTGCAGCAGCGCCAAGACCACCGTCACGTAGCGCGTCCACTGGTTGATCTTCTTGGTGCCCTGCTCCCCCTCCTTCTGCCACGCCTCGAGCTTGGGGATCACCACGGTCAGGAGCTGCATGATGATCGAGGACGTGATGTAGGGCATGATCCCCAGCCCGAACACCGCCATCCGGGTGAGCGCGCCCCCCGAGAACAGGTTGATGAAGTCGAGGAAGCCGCCCGCACCCTGGTTCTGCAGCGCGTTCTGCAGGATGTTGATGTCCACCACGGGGACCGGCACGTGGGAGCCGAGCCGGTACATCGCGATGATGAACAGCGTGAAGAAGATCTTGTTCCGGAGGTCCGGGACCTTGAACGCGTTGACGAAGGCTCGGAGCACGAGGTCCCTATCCTACGCCCGCTCGGCGATGACCTCGGCGGTGCCCCCGGCGGCCTCGATCTTCGCCCTGGCGGCCTCGGAGAAGGCGTGTGCGCGGACCGTGAGCGCGGCCTGCAGCTCGCCCCGGGCCAGGATCTTCACCGGCCGACCCTTCCGCACGAGCCCGCGCTCGTAGAGGGAGGCCGGATCGACCTCGCCGCGCTCGAACACCTTGCCGAGCGTCTCCACGTTCACGACCGCGTACTCGACGCGGTTGGGGTTGGTGAAGCCGTTCATCTTCGGCACGCGGCGCTGGAGCGGCATCTGGCCGCCCTCGAACCCGGGCTTGGGGTTGTGGCGGGCGCCCCAGCCCTTGGTGCCCCGGCCCGCGGTCTTGCCGCCGGCGCCGGCCCGGCCGCGCCCGACGCGCTTGCGGTCGCGCTTGGCCCCCTCGGCTGGCTTGAGATGATGGAGCTTCACGATCCCTCGACCTCCTCCACCGTCACCAGGTGGATGACCTTGCCGATCATGCCTCGCACGGCCGGGCTGTCGTCCTTGACCACGGAGTCGCGGATGCGGTGCAGCCCCAGCCGGCGGACGGTGTCCTTCTGGTCCTTCGGCCGATCGATCACGCTGCGAACCTGGGTCACCCGGAGCTTGGTCATCGCCGGCCTCCTCGCGGGCCGGAGGGCGGGCGCGTGTCCGGGGAGGCTCCGGCCTGGTCGCCGTAGACCTCCTCGAGCTTGGCGGCGCGCGTCGCCGACAGCCGCGCCTGGGCGGCGGCCACGGCCTCGAGCATCGGCCGGGGGGCCACGTCCCGGAGCTCGCGGCCGCGCAGGCGGGCCACCTCCTCGGGGCGCTTCAGGCTCTTCAGGCCGGCCATGGCCGCCTTGACGATATTGATGCCGTTGGAGGACCCCAGCGACTTCGACAGGATGTCCTTGATGCCGGCGCACTCGACGAGCGCCCGGACCGGGCCCCCGGCGATCACGCCGGTGCCCGGGGCGGCAGGCTTCAGCAGGACGACGCCGGCTCCGTCCTCGCCGGTCACCTGGTGCGGGATCGTGGTGCCCATCATCGGCACCTCGAACATCTTGCGCTTGGCCTCCTCAACGCCCTTGGCGATCGCCGCGGGCACCTCCTTGGCCTTGCCGTAGCCCAGGCCGACCCTGCCGGCCCCGTCGCCGACGACGACGAGCGCGGCGAACGAGAAGCGGCGGCCGCCCTTGACGACCTTGGCCACGCGGTTGATCGCGATGACCCGCTCCTCGTAGATGCTCTTCTCGCTCTGGTTGTCGTATCGGCGCATCAGATGTGCAGTCCCTTCTCGCGCGCTCCCTCGGCGAGCGCGGCCACGCGCCCGTGGAACAGCCGGCCCCCGCGGTCGAACACCACCCGGTCGATCCCCGACGCCTTGGCCCGCTCGGCGATCAGCGCGCCGACCGCCTTGGCCGCCTCGGTCTTGCCGTCGCCGCCGCCTTCGACCTCGCGGTCGGAGGCCGACGCGATGGTCCGGGCGGCGTCGTCGTCGATCAGCTGGACGTAGATGTGCCGGTTGGAGCGGTACACGGCCAGGCGGGGGCGCTCGGCGGTCCCGGCGATCTTGCGCCGGACCCGGACGTGGCGCCGCACGCGTGCCCGGCGTTTGGTCTTGGCTTCCATCACGCGCTGCCCTTCGCGGCCTTGCCGGCCTTCTTCCGGACGTACTCGTTCTCGTACCGGATGCCCTTGCCCTTGTACGGCTCGGGCTTGCGGATCTTCCGGATGTTGGCGGCCACCTCGCCGACCTGCTGCTTGTCGTTGCCGCGCACCACGATGGACGTGGCGCTCGGCGTCTCGAACTCGATCCCCGCCGGCGCCGGCACGAGCACCGGATGCGAGTACCCCACCTGGACCTCGAGGTCCGAGCCCTTCATGGCGGCTCGGTAGCCCACGCCCACGATGGCCAGGCGCTTCTCGTAGCCCTTGGTGACCCCCTCGACCATGTTGGCGATCAGGGTCCTCGTGAGGCCGTGGAGGCTGCGGTGCATCCCCTCGTCGCTCGGCCGCTCGACCCGGATCGTGGCGTCCTGCTTGACGATCCGCATCTCCGGATGCAGGCGCTGGACCAGGGTCCCCCGCGGGCCCTTCACGGTCACGACGGCGTCCTCGCCGACCTGCACGTCGACGCCACTCGGGATCTCGATGGGCTGCTTCCCGATCCGACTCACCCTGCTCTACCCCTCACCACACGTAGGCCAGGACCTCGCCGCCGATCCCCTTGCGGGAGGCGTCGCGGTCCGTCATCACACCCTGCGACGTCGAGACGATCGCGATCCCCAGCCCCCCCAGCACCCTGGGGAGACCGTCGCGCCTGGCGTACAGCCGCCGTCCCGGCGTGCTCACGCGCTTCAGCCCGGTGATCGTGCGCTCGCGCTTGGGGCTGTACTTCAGCGTCACGCGGAGCACGCGCTCGATGCCCTCGCCCTCGGGGGCGTACGAGGCGATGAAGCCCTCGGTCTGCAGGATCTTCAGGACCGCGTCGTTCATCTTCGACGCCGGCACCAGCAGGTCGTCCTTGTACGCGAGGTTGGCGTTGCGGATCCGCGTCAGCAGATCGGCGATCGGATCCGTCACGTTGGTCGCGAGCCTCACCATGACGCCTTCGTCACCCCCGGCAGCTCGCCGGCGTGCGCCAGCTCGCGGAAGCAGATCCGGCACAGCAGGAACTTGCGGTACACGGCCCTGGGGCGCCCGCACCGGGCGCACCGGGTGTACTCGCGCACCTTGAACTTGCCCTGTCGCTGCTGCTTGTTGATCAGCGTCTTCTTCGCCATACGTCGTCTCCGTCAGGACGCGGCCGCCGTCACCACCGGGATCCCCTCGAACGGGAACCCCAGCGCGACGAGCAGCGCCCGACCCTCTTCGTCGTTCCTCGCGGTCGTTCCGACCGTGATGTCCATCCCTCGGACCTTGACCACCTTGTCGTAGTCGATCTCCGGGAAGATCAGCTGCTCGGTCAGCCCGAGCGTGTAGTTGCCGTGCCCGTCGAACGCGTTCGGGTTGAGCCCTCGGAAGTCCCGGATCCGGGGGATCGCCGTCGCGACGAGCCGGTCGATGAACTCCCACATCCGGTCGCCCCGCAGGGTGACCTTCGCGCCGATCGACATCCCCTCGCGGAGCTTGAACCCGGCGATCGACTTGCGAGCCTTCGTGACCACCGGCTTCTGCCCGGCGATGATCGCCAGGTCGTCGACGGCGGCCTCCAGCATACGACCGTCCTTCAGCGAGTCGCCCACGCCCATGTTGATGGTGACCTTCTCCAGCCGCGGCACCTGCATCGGGTTGGAGAGCTCGAGCTCGCGCATCAGGCGCGGCACGATCTCCTGCCGGAAACGCGCCTTCAGGCGCGGCGTATAGGCGCGATCGCTCACAGGTCCTCCCCGCACTTGCGGCACACGCGGACCTTGGTGCCGTCGGGTTCGAGCCGGTGACCCACGCGGGTCGGCTTGCCGCACGAGCGGCAGTTGATCTGCACGTTCGAGATGTCGATGAACAGCTCCGTGTCGATGATGCCGCCCTGCTGGAGCTGGGAGCCGCTCGCCGAACGCTTGCCCGACGTCCGCTGGTGCTTCTTGGCCATGGCGGCGCCCTCGACCAGGATCCGGCCCTCGCGGGGCAGCACCCGGATCACGCGCCCGGTGTGTCCCCGGCTCTTGCCGGCCATCACCGTGACCGTGTCGTCCCTCTTGATGTTCACTCCCGGCATCACAGCACCTCCGGGGCGAGCGAGATGATCTTCATGAACCGCTTCTCCCGCAGCTCGCGCGCGACCGGACCGAAGATGCGGGTCCCGCGCGGGTTGCGCTGCTCGTTGATCAGCACCACCGCGTTGTCGTCGAACTTGATGTAGGAGCCGTCGGGTCGGCGGCGCTCCTTGGCGGTCCGAACCACGACCGCCCGAACCACCTCGCCCTTCTTCACGCCGCCGCCGGGGAGCGCGTCCTTCACGGACCCGACGATCACGTCGCCGACCCGCGCGTACCGCTTGTGGCTCCCGCCGAGGACGCGGATGCACAGGACCTCTTTGGCTCCCGTGTTGTCCGCGACCTTGCAGCGCGTCTCCTGCTGGATCACCGTCTCCCCTTACTTCGCCCGCTCGACGATCTCGACGAGGCGCCACCGCTTCGTCTTGGACTGCGGGCGGGTCTCCATCACGCGCACCATGTCGCCCACGTGCGCCTCGTTGTTCTCGTCGTGCGCGGCGAGCTTGTTCGACCGCGCGACGGTCTTCTTGTAGAGCGGGTGGCGCACCCTGCGGTCGATGCGGACGAGGACGGTCTTGTCCATCTTGTCGGACACGACCACCCCGGTCCGGACCTTGCGCCGACCCCGCACCGCGGCCGGAGCCGTCTCGGGGGCCCGCGCCGCCGGGGCGGCGACCGGCTCCTCGATCGGCGTCGTCGGCTCTTCCTGCTCGCTCACGTCTCATCTCCTTCGGGGACCTCGCCCGGGGCCTCCATCTCGGCGGGGTCGGCCTCGACGGGTGCCTCGGCCTCAGCGGGTGCCTCGGCCTCAGCGGGTGCCTCGGCCTCAGCGGGTGCCTCGGCCTCGGCGCTCGCGGCCTCGGCGCTCGCGGCCTCGGCGCTCGCGGCCTGCTCCCTGCGGAGCCGGCGTCGGCGGCCGAAGCCTCGCGCGGGGGCTTCGCTCTCGGCGCCCGAGCCCTCCTGCACGTCCGCCGGAGCGCCGGCCACCTCGGCCTCCCACGCCTCGGCCTCGCGCTCGAGGTCGCGCTCGCGCAGGATCGTCAGGATCCGGGCGACGTCGTGACGGACGTCTCCGATCCGCATCGGGTTGTCGAGCTGGCCCGTCGCGAGCTGGAAGCGCAGGTTGAACAGCTCCTCCTTGGAGGAGTCCAGACGCGCCACGAGCTCCTCGTCGCCCAGGTCGCGGAGCTCGCGAACCCTGGTCACGACTCGCCACCTCCCGCCCGGGTGATGAACTTCGACTTGATCGGCAGCTTGTGCGCCGCGCGCTGCATCGCCTCGCGGGCAAGGACCTCGGGGACGCCTGCCAGCTCGAACATCACCCGGCCGGGCTTGACGACCGCCACCCAGCCCTCGGGGTTGCCCTTGCCCGATCCCATGCGGGTTTCGGCGGGCTTCTTCGTGTAGGGCTTGTCGGGGAAGATGTTGATCCACACCTTCCCGCCTCGGCGGATGTGTCGGGTGATGGCCACACGGGCGGACTCGATCTGGCGGTTGGTGATCCACGCCGCCTCGAGGGCCACCAGGCCGAAGTCGCCGTAATGCACCTCGGTCCCGCCCTTGGCCCGGCCGCGTCGCCGGCCACGGTGCACCTTGCGGTGCTTGACCTTCTTCGGGGCCAGCATCTACTCCGCCTCCCCCTCGGCGACCGGCGGTGTGGCCTCCGCGGCGGGGCCCTTCGGCTCCGCATCGACGGCGGCGTCCGTGCTCGGCGCGGCTTCGGGCGTCGATGAGTCGCCGCCGGGTCCCTCCGCTTCGGCCGTGGCGGTCGTTTCGGACTCGGGCTCCGTCGAGACCGTCGGCTCGGGGGGCGCGACCGGCTCGGGCGGAGCCTCAGCCTCGACGGCTGGGGTCTCGGGCTCGGCTGGGGTCTCGGGCTCGGCTGGGGCGGGGGTCTCGGGCTCGGCGACCTCGGCGACCTCGGCGGCCTCACGGACGTCGGTGATGAGGGCGCCGGTGGAGGCGCCGCCGCCGCTCGAGACCTGGGCGATGGCCCGGGCCCGCAGACGCTCGGTCTCCTGCTCGGCCTGCGGGATCTGGTCACCGTGGTAGACCCACACCTTCACGCCGATCTGGCCGAACGTGGTCTTGGCCTCCGCCGTGCCGTAGTCGATCTTGGCGCGCAGCGTGTGCAGGGGAACCCGGCCCTCGCGGTACCACTCGCGCCGCGACATCTCGGTGCCGCCGAGGCGACCGCCGCACTGCACGCGAACGCCGAGCGCGCCCGAGCGCATCGCGGTCTGGACCGCCCGCCGCATGGCGCGGCGGAAGCTCACGCGGCCGGCGAGCTGCTCGGCCACGCCCTGCGCGAGGAGCGTGGCGTCGGTCTCGGGCCGGGCCTCCGAGGACGCGGAGTTCATGTCCTCGACCTTCACGTCCACGCGGCGCTTGGTGACGCGCTCGATGTCCTTGCGGATCCGGTCGACCTCCGCGCCCTTGCGCCCGATCACGATGCCGGGGCGGGCCGTGCGGATGTAGACCCAGATCTGGTCGCCCTTGCGCTCGATGTCGATGCTCGAGATGCCGGCGCGCGAGAGCCGGGAGCGGATGTGCTTGCGGACCCAGACGTCCTCGTGGAGCTGGGCCGCGTAGTCGCGCCCGGCGTACCAGTTGGACTTCCAGGGGTAGATGACCCCCAGCCGGAACCCGTACGGATTGACCTTGTGACCCACTACTCGTCCTCTCCCAACGACCGGACCACCAGCGTGATGTGCGACGTGCGCTTGAAGACCTTGGTCGCGCGCCCGTACGCCCGCGGCCGCCACCGCTTGAGCGTCGGCCCCTCGTCCACCCAGGCCCGCTCGACGACCAGGTTCTGGGGCGCCACGCCGGGCTGCTGCTCGGCGTTGGCCACGGCCGAGTTCAGCGCCTTCTCCACGGTCTTGGCCGCGCCGAGCGGCGAGAACCGCAGGATGCGCCGGGCGTCCTCGACCTGGCGGCCGCGGATCAGATCGATCGCGCGGCGCGCCTTCTGTGGCGTCACCCGGACGTACTTGACGGTGGCCTTCGCTTCCATGTCCCTAGCTTCTCCGACTCATCGTGCCGTGCTCGACCGCTCGGATCGGGCGTGCGAGCGGAACGTCCGGGTCGGCGCGAACTCGCCCAGCTTGTGCCCGACCATCGACTCCGAGACGTACACGGGGACGTGCTTGCGCCCGTCGTGCACGGCGATCGTGTGCCCGACCATCTCCGGCGTGATCGTCGAGCGCCGGGACCAGGTCCGGATGACCTTCTTGTCGCCCCGGCGGTTCATCTCGGCGACCTTGACCATGAGGTGCTCGTCGACGAACGGCCCCTTCTTGATGCTCCTGGGCATCTGCTAGCCACGCCCCTTCCCGCGGCGTCGAACGATGAGCTTGTTCGACGCCTTGTTCTTGTCCCGCGTCCGTCCCTCCTTCTTGCCCCACGGGCTCGTGGGGTGGCGGCCGCCGGAGCTCTTGCCCTCGCCGCCGCCCAGGGGGTGGTCGACCGGGTTCATGGCCACGCCGCGGACCGAGGGGCGCTTGCGCTTCCACCGGTTGCGGCCCGCCTTGCCGAGCTGGATCAGCTCGTGCTCCGCGTTGCCGACCTCGCCCACCGTGGCCTTGCAGGCCGCGAGCACCATCCGCATCTCGCCGGAGGGCAGTCGCAGGGTGGCGTAGGCGCCCTCCTTGGCCATCACCTGGATGCTCGCGCCGGCCGAGCGCGCCATGCGGGCCCCCGCCCCCGGCTTCAGCTCCACGGCGTGCACCGTGGTGCCGACCGGGATGTTGCGCAGCGGCAGGGCGTTGCCCGGCCGGATGTCGGCGCCGTCGCCCGACAGCAGCCGGTCACCCGTCGCCAGCCCCGTCGGCGCGAGGATGTAGCGCTTCTCGCCGTCCGCGTAGTGCAGCAGGGCGATCCGGGCGGTCCGGTTGGGGTCGTACTCGATGTGCGCGACCCTGGCCGGGACCCCGTCCTTGTTCCGCTTGAAGTCGATGATGCGGTACCGCCGCTTGTTGCCTCCGCCCTGGTGGCGCATCGTGATCCGCCCGCCCGAGTTCCGGCCGGCGCGATTGCGGCCCTTGTCGAGCAGCGACTTCTCGGGCGTGGCCCGCGTGATCTCCTCGAACGAGGAGACGCTGGCGCCGCGTCGGCCCGGCGTCGTCGGCTTGTACTTTCGAACGGCCATCTCGCTACTTCCCGGTCTCGAAGATCTCGATGCTGTCGCCCTCGGCGAGGGTGACGACGGCGCGCTTCTCGTCGGGGCGCTTGCCCATCGTGAAGCGTCGGCGCTTCACCTTCCCCTTGCGGTTCAGGGTGCGCACGGCGACCACGCGGACGTTCCAGATCGCCTGGACCGCCTCCTTGATCTCCGTCTTGTTCGACCGCTTGTCGACGAGGAACGTGTACGTGTTCCGGTCCAGCCCGGCGTAGGACTTCTCGCTCACCACCGGGCGGTAGATGACGTCGCGGGGCCCCTTCATGCGTCCTCACCAGCTTCCTCGTCGGCCGGGGCCGCCGAGACCACGGCCGGCTCGCGCCCTTCGACGACGTCGAGCGCCCCCTGCGTGAGGACGACCCGGTCCGCGGCCACGACCTCGTACACGCCGAGGCTCTTGGCGTAGGCGATCCGTACGCCGGCGATGTTCCGGAACGACTTCTCGACGGCGCCCGTCTCGCTCGGCGAGGGCAGCACGAGCAGGATCCGGCCGTCGAGCTCGAGGGCCGTGATCACGTCCACGGCGGTCTTGGTCTTGGGCACCGTGATCGAGAGGTCGTCGAGCACGACCAGCTTGCCGCTCACGAGCGCGTCGGTCAGCGCCGAGCGCAGAGCGCCCCGCTTCATCTTCTTGTTGACGCGCATGTCGTGGTCCCGAGGCCTCGGGCCGTGGACCACGCCGCCGCCGGCCCACTGGGGGGAACGGTTCGAGCCCTGCCGGGCCCGGCCGGTCCCCTTCTGGCGCCACGGCTTCTTGCCGCCGCCGGAGACCTCGCCCCGCGTCTTCGTGCTGTGCGTGCCCCGGCGAAGGGCCGCCATCCCCGCCAGGACCACCTGGTGCATCAGCGGGACGCTGACCTTGGCCTCGAACACCTCCGGGGACAGGTCGCGCGAGGCCACCTTCTTGCCGCTCACCGAGGACAGGACGTCGACCGTCGGCATCAGCGACCCCCCTTGTCGGCGGGGGACTTCACGGCGGAGCGCACCATGACGAGCGCGCCGTTCGGACCGGGGACGGCCCCCCGCACCAGCAGGAGGTTGCGCTCGGCGTCCGCGCGGACCACCTCGAGGTTCAGGACGGTCACGCGCTCGTTCCCCATCTGCCCGGCCATGCGCATGCCTTTGAACACTCGCGAAGGCGTGGCGCACGCGCCGATCGCCCCCGGGGAGCGGTGCTTGCGCTCGGTGCCGTGGCTGCTGGACAGGCCGCTGAACCCGTGGCGCTTCATCACGCCGGCGAACCCCTTGCCCTTGGAGACCCCGACCACGTCGGCGAGCTCGCCGGCGGCGAACAGGTCGGCCCGGAGCTCCTGGCCCGGGGTGTAGGAGTCCGCGTCGTCGGTCCGGATCTCGACCACGTACCGCCCCGGCTCGACGCCGGCCTTGTCGAAGTGCCCCTTGCTCGGCTTGTTCACGGAGGCCGGGCGGACCTGGCCGAACGCGAGCTGGACGGCACGGTACCCGTCCGTCTTCTCGGTCTTGACCTGCGCGACGACGCACGGCCCCGCCTGGATGACGGTGACCGGCACGGCGCGCGTGTCGTCGAAGATCTGGGTCATGCCCAGCTTCGTCCCGAGGATCCCCTTGACCTGTCCCATCCCGTCCTCGCGCGCTCCTACAGCTTGATCTCGATGTCGACGCCGGCCGACAGGTTCAGGCGCTGGAGCTCCTGGACCGTCTTCGACGTGGCGTCGACGATGTCGATGAGCCGCTTGTGCGTGAGCATCTGGAAGTGCTCGCGGCTGTCCTTGTACTTGTGCGGCGAGCGGATCACCGTGTACACGGACCGCTCGGTGGGCAGCGGCACCGGCCCGACGACCTTGGCGCCGGTGCGCGTCACGTGCTCGACGATCTCGCGCGCCGCGACGTCCAGCATCCGGTGGTCGTAGGCCCGGAGCTTGATTCGGATCCTCGGTCCGGCCACTGCCTTCCTTCTCTCTGTTCGCTCTCGCTACTTGATGATGGTGGTCACGCGTCCGGCACCCACGGTGCGGCCGCCCTCGCGGATGGCGAAGCGCAGGCCCTCCTCCATGGCGATGGGGGCGCCGAGCTCCACCGTCATCACCACGTTGTCCCCGGGCATGACCATCTCCACGCCCTCGGGCAGGGCGGCCTTGCCGGTCACGTCGGTGGTGCGGAAGTAGAACTGGGGGCGGTAGCCGTTGAAGAACGGCGTGTGGCGGCCCCCCTCGTCCTTGCTGAGCACGTAGACCTGGGCGGTGAAGTCGGTGTGGGGCGTGATCGTGCCGGGCTTGGCCAGCACCTGGCCCCGGGCCACCTCGTCCTTGTCGATGCCGCGCAGCAGGACCCCCACGTTGTCGCCGGCCCGGACCTCGTCAAGGAGCTTGCGGAACATCTCCAGGTCGGTGGCGGTGGTCTTTCGGGTGTCGTGGATGCCGACGATCTCGACCTCCTCCATCTTCTTGAGCACCCCTCGCTCCACCCGCCCGGTGACCACGGTGCCGCGGCCGGTGATGGAGAACACGTCCTCGATCGACATCAAGAAGGGCTTGTCGACGTCTCGGGCGGGCTCGGGGATGTAGCTGTCGACGGCGTCCAGGAGCTCGCGGACCTGGTCCTCGGCCTCGGGGTCGCCCTCCAGGGCCTTCAGCGCGGAGATGCGGATCACCGGGACGTCGTCGCCGGGGAACTCGTAGGAGCTAAGCAGCTCGCGGACCTCCAGCTCCACCAGGTCCAGCAGCTCGGGGTCATCGACCATGTCCACCTTGTTCAGCGCCACCACGATGTAGGGGACGTTGACCTGACGGGCGAGCAGGACGTGCTCGCGGGTCTGGGGCATGGGGCCGTCGGCGGCGCTGACGACCAGGATGGCCCCGTCCATCTGGGCGGCGCCGGTGATCATGTTCTTGATGTAGTCGGCGTGGCCGGGGCAGTCCACGTGGGCGTAGTGCCGGGCCTCGGTCTGGTACTCGACGTGGGCGATCGCGATGGTGATGCCCCGCTCCCGCTCCTCCGGCGCCTTGTCGATCTGGTCGAAGGGGGTGAAGTCGGCCAGCCCCTTCTGGGCCTGGACCTTGGTGATGGCCGCGGTCAGCGTGGTCTTGCCGTGGTCGATGTGCCCGATCGTGCCGATGTTCACGTGGGGCTTGGTCCGCTCGAACTTCTGCTTGCCCATCTCTCCTCGTCTCCTCTGGCCTACTCGCCGCGGACGCGGGCCACGATCTCCTTGGAGATGTTGGCCGGCACCTCGGCGTACGACTGCAGCTGCATCGGGGTGTGCGAGGCGCGCCCCTGCGTGCGCGAGCGCAGGTCCGTGGCGTAGCCGAACAGCTCGGCCAGCGGCACCAGCACCCGGATCGCCTTCTGCCCGGTCCGGTCGTCGATGCGCTCGATCCGCCCGCGCCGGGACGTGACGTCGCCCATCACCTCGCCCATGAACTCCTCGGGCGTGATCACCTCGTACTCCATGATCGGCTCGAGCAGCACGGGGTCCGCCCGCTTGGCGGCCTCCTTCAGCGCCATCGAGCCGGCGATCTTGAACGCCATCTCGCTCGAGTCGACCTCGTGGTACGACCCGTCCACGAGCGTCGCCCGCACGTCCACGAGCGGGTAGCCGGCCAGGACGCCGGACTCCATGGCCTCCTGGATGCCCTGGTCGACAGCCGGGATGTACTCGCGCGGGATCTTGCCGCCCGTGATCTTGTTGGTGAACTCGTACCCGCCGCCCTGGCCGGTCGGCTCGAGGTCGATGTAGACGTGGCCGAACTGCCCGTGGCCGCCGGTCTGGCGGATGAACCGGGCCTCGACCTTGTGGACGTCCTTGCGGACGGTCTCGCGATACGCCACCTGCGGCTTGCCCACGTTGGCGTCGACGCTGAACTCGCGGCGGAGGCGGTCCACGATGATCTCGAGGTGGAGCTCGCCCATGCCCGAGATCACGGTCTGCCCCGTCTCGTCGTCGTACTTCACGACGAACGTGGGGTCCTCGTCGGAGAGCTTCTGGAGGCCGCCTCCGAGCTTGTCCTGGTCGGCCTTGGTCCTCGGCTCCACGGCGACCGAGATCACCGGGGTGGGGAAGCTGATCGACTCCAGGATGATCGGGTTGGCCGGATCGGCCAGCGTGTCGCCGGTGATCGAGTGCTTGAGCCCGACGATCGCGACGATGTCCCCGGTGAACGCCGCCTCCATGTCCTCGCGGTGGTTGGCGTGCATCTGCAGGATGCGGCCGACGCGCTCCTTGCGGTCCTTCGTGGTGTTCTCGACGTGCGAGCCGGCCCGGAGCACGCCGGAGTACATGCGGACGTAGGTGAGCCGCCCCACGAAGGGGTCCGACATGATCTTGAAGACGAGGCCGCTGAACGGCTCGGCGTCGTCGGCCCGGCGCTCGGCGTGCTCGCCATTCGGCCGGTGGCCCTCGACCGGCAGGACGTCGGACGGCGCCGGCAGGTAGTTCACGATCGCGTCCAGGAGCGGCTGGATCGCCTTGTTCTTGAAGGCGGATCCGCACAGGACCGGAACGCCCTCGCTCGCCAGCGTGGCGCGGCGGATGGCGCGGCGGAACTCCTCCGGCGTGGGCTCGTTCTCGTGGACGAACTTGTCCATGAGCGACTCGTCGTGGTCGGCCAGCTTCTCGAACAGGTCGTGGTGCGCGCGCTTGGCCTCCTCGAGCAGGTCGGCGGGGATCTCCGTGGTCTCCCACTCCTCGCCCATCTCCGCGATCCAGTGCAGCGCCTTCATCTCCACGAGGTCGATCACGCCCTGGAAGCTCGACTCGACCCCCCACGGGAGCTGGAGCACGAGCGGCTCGGCGTGCAGGCGATCGACCATCATGTCGACCGTGCGCCGGAAGTCCGCTCCCGTCCGGTCCATCTTGTTGACGAAGCAGATCCGCGGCACCTGGTACCGATCCGCCTGGCGCCACACGGTCTCGGTCTGCGGCTCCACGCCGGCGACGGCGTCGAAGACCGCGATGGCCCCGTCGAGCACCCGGAGGGAGCGCTCGACCTCGACCGTGAAGTCGACGTGGCCGGGCGTGTCGATGATGTTGATCCAGTGGTCCTTCCAGTGGCACGTGGTCGCGGCCGAGGTGATCGTGATGCCGCGCTCGCGCTCCTGGACCATCCAGTCCATCTGCGCGGTGCCCTCGTGGACCTCGCCGAGCTTGTAGGCCTTGCCGGTGTAGTAGAGGATCCGCTCGGTCGTGGTCGTCTTGCCCGCGTCGATGTGGGCCATGATCCCGATGTTCCGGGTCCTGCCCAGCGGGTACTCGCGGATGACCAGGCCCTTGCCGGGCTTGGCGCGTCCCTCGACCTTTTCGACCGTCTCAGCCACGTCCATCTTCTCCGCGGGGACCGCCATCAACGGACCCCCTCGTGGATCGCCGGGCCCCGTCGGAGCCCGGCCACGGTGTGCTCGTCGATCACCATCGGTAGTGCGCGAACGCCCGGTTCGCCTCCGCCATCTTGTGCATGTCCTCGCGGCGCTTGACCGAGACGCCCTGGCCGTTGGCGGCGTCCATGATCTCGCTCACCAGCCGCTCGGCCATCGAGTGCTCCTTGCGGGACCGCGAGTTGTTCACCAGCCACCGCAGCGCGAGCGTCGTCCCCCGGGGCGGCCGGACCTCCACCGGGACCTGGTAGTTGGCGCCACCCACCCGGCGCGAGCGGACCTCGAGCAGGGGCCGGACGTTCTCCACGGCCTTCTTCAGCGTGATGACCGGGTCGTTCGCGGTCCGCTCGCTGATCACCTCGAGGGCCTTGTAGACCGTGCGCTCGGCGAGCGTCTTCTTGCCGTCCAGGAGCACCTTGTTGATGAGCTGGGTGACCAGGACGTTCTGGTAGACCGGATCCGGCTGGATGTCTCGATGCGCGGCGGGACCCTTGCGCGGCATGCTCAGTCGCCGCCCTTCTTGGCCCCGTAGCGGGAGCGGGCCTTCTTGCGGTCCTTGACCCCCGCCGTGTCCAGCGTGCCCCGGATGATCTTGTAGCGGACCCCCGGGAGGTCGCGGACCCGGCCGGCCCGTACGAGCACGATCGAGTGCTCCTGCAGGTTGTGGCCGACGCCCGGGATGTAGGCCGTGACCTCGATCTGGGACGTCAGGCGGACCCGGGCGACCTTGCGAAGCGCCGAGTTGGGCTTCTTGGGGGTGGTGGTGTACACGCGCGTGCAGACGCCCCGCCGTTGCGGGGAGCCCTTCAGGGCCGGGGCCTTCGTCTTTTCCTTCGGCCGCTTCCGGCCGTTCCGGACGAGTTGCTGGATCGTGGGCATGGCGCCTCTCGTCTGCACTCTCGTTTGTCAACCGAACCGGTGGCCCGAACGTCGATGAAGCCGGACCGCGGGCCCGGCTTCCAGGGTGGTGGTGCTGCTCTGGGCGCAGAATCTGCCTGGAGCGTCCCTCCTGGAAGCGTGCTGAATGCCGGACCCGCCCGCCGAGCCCGACGCGAGCAATGAGGCTACTAGGCACGGAGCGCGTGCGTCAACGAGCCGACCCGAGAAGGCCGAACGCTCGTTCGGCTCGGGCCGTCCTAGGCCCCTCCTGCCTGCGTGAGGTGCGCCTCCCGCCTAGCGGACAAGCCGCTTCACGCGCCAGGGCTCGGCCGTATCGGCCTTCGCGTCCCTCCTCGTTGCCCTCTGGCGTCGCCGGCCGGGCCTAGCCTTCCTGCCAGCGACGCCATCGATCCTGCTCTCGATAGGTCGTGGTGGGACCCCTCGTCGCGGTGACTCCGGGCCATCTTCTGCCTGGTCGACGTGCCTCAAGTCATCGCCGATGTGATTGGGCGAGGGCCGCATAGTTGGCCTCGGCCTGCCCTCTTGGCGGATGCTTCGGGGGGCGATGGCCTTCGAGCCGGGCGGAGGGCCCGGAAGCCGGCAAAGTCTCGGGGTCGGCCTCGCGCCCACGGCCCGCTGCTACGATCGGGTTCCCCCACGACCGATCCGGCGAAGGAGGCCACGCGATGAAGCGAGCCCTCGTCACTGGGATCACGGGGCAAGACGGTTCATACCTCGCGGAGCTCCTGCTCCAGCAGGGGTACGAGGTCCACGGCATGATCCGCCGCTCCTCCTCCTTCAACACCGGGCGCATCGAGCACCTGTACCAGGACCCGCACGAGGAGAGCGTTCGGCTCTTCCTGCATTACGGCGACCTGGTTGACGGGTCGCAGCTGGCGCGGTTGATCCGGTCTATTCGCCCCGACGAGATCTACAACCTCGGGGCGCAGAGCCACGTCTTAGTCTCGTTCGAACAGCCGGAGTACACGGGCGACGTGGCGGGCCTCGGTATCACGAGATTGCTCGAGGCGATCCGCGAGAGTGGCGTGCCCACGCGCCTCTACCAGGCATCGTCGTCGGAGATGTTCGGGAACGCCCCCCCGCCTCAGTCCGAGACGACCCGATTCGAGCCGCGCTCCCCCTACGCGGTGGCGAAGCTCTACGCCTACTGGTTGACACGGACCTACCGGGACGCCTACGGGATGTTCGCCGTATCGGGCATCCTGTTCAACCACGAAGGTGAGCGCCGGGGCGAGACATTCGTGAGTCGCAAGATTACGGCGGCTGTTGCACGGATCGTGGCCGGCGCACAGACTCGTCTGTACCTCGGGAACCTGGACGCCGTCCGCGACTGGGGCCACGCTCGCGACTACGTGCAGGCGATGTACCTGATGCTCCAGCAGGACGCTCCAAGGGACTACGTGATCGGCACGGGCGAGGGGCACACCGTCCGAGAGTTCTGCGAACTGGCCTTCGGCCATGTTGGGCTCGAGTGGGCGCCGTTCGTGATGTTCGACCCCCGGTATGTGAGGCCGAACGAAGTGGATGAGCTTGTCGCGGACCCATCGAGGGCGCGCGCCGAACTCGGCTGGACACCGACGGTGAGCTTCGACCGGCTGGTGACGTCGATGGTCGAGGCCGACCTCGCGAAAGCGGGACTCACCCTTGAGGCAGCGCGGGAGCGCGTCGCCGGAGGGCAGGTGCGCGCCCCTGTTTGACTTGACGGGCAAGCGAGTGTGGGTCGCTGGCCACAGAGGTTTGGTGGGTTCCGCCTTGCTTCGCAGGCTGGAACGCGAACCGGTAGCGGAAGTTGTGACAGTACCTTCAAGTGAGGTCGATCTCCGTCGCCAAGACCAAACCGAGCGTTTCGTCTCTAGCACCCAGCCAACGGTTCTCTTCTTGGCGGCCGCGAAGGTGGGCGGGATCCAAGCGAATCGCATGGCGCAGGGTGACTTCCTCTACGAGAACCTGATGATCGGGGCCAACGTGCTCGAGGCTGCGCGGCGAGCCGGCGTCGAGAAGACGGTCGTGTTTGGCTCGTCGTGCATCTATCCGCGGGAGGCGCCGCAACCGATCCCGGAGGAGGCGCTCCTCACGGGTCTCCTGGAGCCCACCAACGAGGGGTACGCAATCGCGAAGATCGCCACGCTCGAGCTCGGCAAGATGTACCGACGGCAGTACGGGATGGATGTCATCTCGCTCATGCCGACGAACCTGTACGGGCCCGAAGACAACTTCGATCCCTTCACAAGCCACGTGTTGGCTGGTCTCCTGCGCAGGATCCACGAGGCGAAGGTGTCGGGGGCCCGCTCAGTCGAGGTCTGGGGCTCCGGGGAACCGCGGCGCGAGTTCCTTCACATCGACGACCTTGCCGATGCGGCCGTGTTCGCGCTCCGGAACCACGACGGAGAGGCGCACCTCAACGTCGGGACCGGCAAGGACATCTCCGTCCGCGCGCTCGCCGAGCTCATCGCGGACGTCGTCGGCTGGGATGGCGCCTTCGTGTTCAACACCGACATGCCCGATGGGATGCAGCGGAAGCTCCTGGACGTGTCCCGTCTCGCTTCCCTCGGCTGGCAGGCTCGGATCGCCCTGCGCGATGGGCTGCTGGAGACCTACCGTTGGTACACGGCATCCTCGGGATGAAGGTTGCGCCCCACGAACGTCGACGATCCGTCACACGCGAGGGTGGCCCACTCTCTGCTCGGCCGCTTCCCGTCCTCGCCACGAGAGCCGTGAAATGAGCAGCACATGAGTCCGAGGACCGCATTGATCACGGGGGTCACCGGCCAGGATGGTGCGTATCTGTCCGAGCTGCTGCGCGAGAAGGGCTATCGCGTTGCCGGGATGGTTAGGAGCCTCGCCGGGCCGAGAACCGAGGCCGTGCGGCGGCTTCTCCCCTTCGTCGACCTCATCGAGGGCGACCTCCGGGACCTGACCTCGCTCGTGAGGTCACTCGAGCGCACACAGCCCAACGAGGTGTACAACCTCGGCGCCCTTTCCTCCGTATCCCGCTCTTGGGCGCAACCGGAGCTCACCGCGGAGGTGACCGGCATCGGCGCACTCCGCATGCTCGGCGCGATCCGGCTGGTTGGCGCTGCCGGAAGCGTGCGGTTCTACCAGGCGTCTAGCTCGGAGATGTACGGGCGCGCGGTCACCTCGCCCCAGTCGGAAACGACGCCGTTCGCGCCCATACACCCATACGCCATCGCCAAAGTGCTCGCGCATCACACCACGGTCACCTTCCGCGAGGTGCACGGACTGTTCGCCGTCTGCGGGATCCTCTTCAACCATGAGTCGCCGCGGAGGGGAGAGCAGTTCGTGACGCGGAAGATCAGCCGCGGGGTAGCCCGTATCTCGCTCGGCCTCCAGGACCATATCCTCCTCGGGGACCTCGACGTTCGCCGGGATTGGGGCTACGCACCCGAATACGTCGAGGCGATGTGGATGATGCTGCAGCAGCCGGAACCGGACGACTACGTCATCGCAACCGGCGTGACCAACAGCGTCCGGGACTTCCTGGATGCCGCTTTCAAGGAGATCGGCGTCGATGACTGGCGACCGATGGTGCGGCAGGACCGCAGCCTCCTGCGACCAACGGACATCGTTGAGCTCTGTGGGGACGCCTCGAAGGCCAGGCAAACCATGGGTTGGTTCCCTCGAACCGGATTCCACGAGCTCGTGCGCATCATGGTCGCCGCCGACATGGAGGTGGAGAGCGCCCTCCAACGCACCGATCCTCCGTGATGGACGGTCAGACCGCGTTCGACGCGATCCGATAGGCGGCCGACGTGCTCTCCGCTGTCTTGGTCCATGTGAAGCGCCCTGCGTGCACGACACCCCGCTCCGAAACGCCGCGACGCAACTCGGTGTCGGACAGCAGTCGGTCGAGTTGGGACGCCAAGGTGCTGCTGTCTCCTGGAGGGAAGTAGAGCGCCGCATCCCCCCCTGCCTCCCGGTGGGAAGAGGAATCGGCGAGCAACGCCGGCGTACCGCAGGCCATCGCCTCGAGCGTGGGCAGGCCGAAACCCTCGTACCTTGAGGGGAACACGAAGGCACTCGCTCCCCCGAACACACCAGGCAGTTCCTCATCACTCGCATCCCGCTGGATGACCAGGCTGCGCACGCTCCACCGTGAAAGCAGAGCATCCTCGGCTTCCGAGAACGACCCGCCCCCGACGGCGAGGAACCGAGTGGCGGGCCACTTCGGGGCGATCTCGGCGAACGCCTCAACCGCGACGCGGAAGTCCTTGTATCCGCTTCGATTGCCCAGGAACAGCACGTAGTTGTCGGGACACCACGAGGGAAGGGGCGACCGGGGGGCGAACCGACGACTGACACCGAGGTGCGTCACCAGCGCTGGTGACTCGAGGGGACCGTACACGCGCAGGAGATCCTGGCGGGTGCTCTCGGAGATACACAGGACCATGCTCGCTCGCCTCACGTACTCCCGCTTGTGCATGTGCGGATTGCCCCGGGGGAAGAGATCGGGGAACAGTTCGGGGATCATGTCGTACACGGTCACGACCATCGGGACGCTGGGACCCTGGCGGAGGTAGTCCGCCAAGTAGAAGGTGCGGTGTGTGAGGTCGGCTCGGGGCCGGGTGATATCCATCGTCCTGTTGGCCCACCGAAGTGCGCGCGCCTTCGAACCACCCGGGATCCGAAGCGACCTGCCGATGCCGGCTTCCAGCGCGTGGCGTCGAGCGTCCATCGCCACCCCAGCTGGACCTGAACGCCAAGGTCCGGATCCTCCGTGAGCTCCCTGATCAGCTCGACGAAGTAGCGTGAGACACCTCCGCGCCGCTGGGCAACGAAGATCTGATCGTCGTAGTGCACCCTCACCGAGAGCGAACCCCCGGCGCCGGACGCCTCGAGGCCGTTGGACGCTTCGGGCTCTTGCGGAGATGGTCGGACGTTCGGCGTTTCCCGAGAGGAGGGAACCGGCATGCGGTCGCGCTCACCACCGTCGACACCCTTCTCGGCGCCTCGAATCTCGTCGCCGATGCGGTTCGCAGCGCTCCGCCTTCTCCTTCACACGGACGATCGCGGCACCCGCCCAGCTCGGCCAGCAAGCGTACCGCGCGCGCCCGCCGCCTGCGACACCCGCGCAGATCTCCTTGCTATGGTTCCCGCCGGAGCAGCCTGACGTCATCACTCTCCACTGCTCGGAGGCTGGCGGGCATCCGGATGGGTTCGTCCATGATGGGCCTGATGAGGAGGGTGGTGGAGCGCCTGCGCCCTCGAGAGCTCGCAACCCTTCCTCCGAAGCCCGTTCCCGCGAGCGCTACAAGCGGATCGGCCTGACCGCGATAGCGTCGATGAGCGCGCGGGGCGTGGGTATCGCAACTACGTTGATCACCCTTCCATTGACCGTTCGGTATCTCGGTGCCGAGCAGTACGGACTCTGGGTCACGATCACGTCCGTCACTGCCCTGTTGGGGTTCGCGAATCTCGGATTGAGCAACGGCCTCGTCAACGGAGTGTCCGAGGCACATGGGAGGAACGATCGAGAGGCCCTCCGTGGATACGTGTCCAGCGCGTTCTATCTGCTGCTCGGCGTGATGGGGATCTTGGCCATCTCCTTCGCCGCGACCTACCGCTTCATCCCGTGGCCCCGCGTGTTCAACGTCGCTTCGTCGGATGCGGCTGCGGTTGCCGGTCCCGCCATGGCGGTCTTCCTCGCGCTCAGCCTGGTGAGTCTCCCCCTTGGTGTCGTCCAGAGCATCCAGGCCGGCTTCCAAGAGGGGTTCGTGAGCAGCGCCTGGCAAGGCGCGGGCAGTGTCATCTCGCTGATCGGGATCGTCGTCGCCATCTCCCTCAAGGCAGATCTCCCGTGGTTGGTCCTCGCCTTCGGCGTCGGGCCGGTGGTCGCGACGCTCCTGAACGGCGTCGTCCTCGTCCGCCGACGACCCTGGCTCGTCCCCCGCCTGAAGGAGGCGACCCTCCCCGCTATCAAGCGGCTGATGAGGCTTGGGCTGATGTTCTTCATCCTTGCGATCGCCGCAGCCGTCGCCTACGAGACGGACAACATAGTGATCGCGCAGCTGCTTGGCCCGGAGCAGGTCGCTCAGTACGCCATCCCGATGAAGCTCTTCATGATGACGCCCCTCCTCCTGAGCTTCGCTCTCGCCCCGCTCTGGCCAGCGTATGGGGAGGCGCTCGCCCGTGGAGATCATGCCTGGGTGAGACGCGCCTTGACCCGATCCCTGGCCATCTCCGCAACGCTTGGATTGACCGTGTCCGCGGCGCTGCTGGTCGTAGCGGCCCCCGTGATACGTGTCTGGGCCGGCAGCGCGATCGAGCCCACCACCCCGCTGCTCCTCGCACTCGCTGCCTGGGCGGCGGTTAACTGCCTAGCCGGGCCCATCGCCATGTACCTGAACGGAGCCAACGCGCTCGGCATCCAGGCGGCGTGCGCCAGTGTCATGATGGTGGCCAATCTCGCGCTTTCGATCGCCCTAACGCGTGCCGTCGGGGTCTCAGGTCCCGCATGGGGTTCGGTCATCTCGCAGGTCCTGTTCGTGCTGCTTCCATGCGCGTTCTATGCCCGTTCGACCCTCAGGCGCCTGTCGGATCAAGGATCGCCCACCCGCACTGAAGCACCATCTGCCCGATAGGGCCTCGCGGGCAGAGGGCCCCTACGCGACCGCCCCGGGGCTCGGGGAGCGACGTCGCGCCTTCCCTCAGTACGCGTCGCGCGACCCCCTTCGAGCACACCGAACCACGCGTTGCGTTCCAGATCTCGAAGGTGCCATCGGTAGAAACGCCATCGATCACGAGGAGCTCCAGATCGCGGTGGGATTGGGCGGCGATGCTGCTGATGCACCGCTGAAGCGTGCTGGCACCGTTGCGAACGTCCATGACGACTGAAACCCGCGCCATCCAGGGCAGGATAGCGTGGTCATCTCCGGCGGTGCAGCTCCGAGCGGATCACGGTTCTCAGCATCGTGGGACGGACCGGGGAGTACGGCGAGATCAAGGAGAGCCATGCCAATCGCAAGCGCTCGATGGCCGACCCAGGCGCCAGCGGCGCGCGATCGTCCGCCTCGATGGCCTCGACGACCTCTGCGGCGAACCGCTCCCAGGTGAACTGCGATGCGAGCAACTCGTCATTCATCCCCCGCATCTCATCCAACGAAGCTTCAGGTGCCTCGAGCTGTTCACGCAGGAGCGCCGCTGCCCGCTCGGCATCGTCGAGTGGGAGCGCAACGATGCCCGGATACCCTTCGTAGCCGCTCTGCGGGGTGCAAGCGGGCACCAACCCCCACGCCATCGATTCCAGGACGGTCGCAGGACCCGCGTCGTGACGGCCCACGGTGATGGACAGGTCGTGGTCGGCGACGAGAGCCCTGGCCTCGGGTCGACGGAAGTCCTGAGGACCGAAGGCACGGAAGCCTTCGACGCTGCCTCGGGGCCCACCGATCCATGACGCTTCAACACCGGGGAGACGAGCGGCGATCTCGGAGAGGTAGGAGGTATTCTTCTGCCACCCCGCATGTCCGATGTACAGGAGCTTCCGTCGGCCTGAGGGCGCGAACCGACGCTTCACCCGCGGGAAGTCGACGGGGTCCACTGCCAGATCGAGATGGGTCATCCTCGGGAGCCACCGCCTGAACGGCGACGCACCGATCCTGTCGAACCAGTAGCTGCCGGATATCGCGAGATATCGATCACATCGGGGAAGGACCGGATCGGCGAAGGCGACCTGCTGGGGGTCCAAGTTGAAGGGACTCAGCATCACGACCCGCCGCCAGCCAGGGCTCGCCGCGCTGCGGCGGAACACGGTGAACGGCATCGGATGAGGATGGCCGAGGAGCACAGCGTCCGGGTGAGGCCTGATCGGACGCAACTCGTCCCAGTCGTGCAGTTCCACCTCGTAGCGGGTGGCAAGTCGCTCGGCGAGTTTGCGTCCGATCGCATCGGGGCACGAGATCCGGTCGCCGTGCGGGTAGATCAGATGAACGAGCGTCATGCCATCTCGGCCAGCTTGCGTCCGGCGTAGATGAGCGTCGCACCATGAGCGTCGGGATTGCGCCCCTCCTCGCGTGGCAGGACACGGTCGAGAACCGGCGCGAACGTCGCGAGGTGCGGGCGGACGTCGGCCTCGGTGAGCGCGATGGGGTGGCCGACGTCTTCGTCGTGGAAGCGATCGTCCTCGTCGATGAGATCCTGACCGAAGATGAGGAAGCCGTTCGGGCGAACGAGTCGCGCCGCGTTCGCGAGTGCGAGATCAGCGTCATAGACGTGGTCCAGGACGTTGATCATGACGACCACTTCCAGGCTCCAATCCGGGAGATCCAGCTCCTCGGCGGGATGGTCATCGATCTCGGCTCGGCCATCGCGAAATGCGTCCGCCAGCCAGGACTGTCGGAATCGCACGTACTGCCGGACGAGCGGGTCGCTGCAGAGGACACGGCGCGCGGTTCGCTCCTGCAGGATCAGGCGAGTGTTCGTGTACGGCCCGCACCCGACCTCCAGGTAGTCGCCGACCTCGGAGGGAAGGAATCGGTAGGAGTCGAACTTCTCCGCCCACCAGTGGTTCCAGTCATCGTGTTCGGGGAGTCCCCTCGTTCGCGCGAGGACGGGACGGGCGAGGGGCCACACCAGACGCTTCCAGCCCTTCTTCCGGTCGGCGTCGCGCCACACGCTCAGTTCCCACCTCTGCGCCTGCATCCATCGATCCCTGCTCACGCGACGAGACATCTCACCTCCGTCGACAAAACGATCCTTTGGCTGGCGCCGGGAGCCGTGATGCGATTCGAGCACGCTGTTGACACCCTCGAGTCGACCTGGACGACTACAACTGGTCGACCCAGCGCCGGAATGGGGGTGGCCGACGAACTGGTCGATCTCCGGACACCCTGTCGCCCTACTCTTTCGTCGCGACAAACGAATACAGCCTCCCGGCCCCACGTCGATTCATCATCGAGCGTATCGTCCGCTCGACCAAGGGGATTGTCCCGAGTCGCCGGCCTAACGCGCCCAGCCGCTGCTCGAGCACGACGCGCGGGCGCACTCTGACCTCCTCGTCGGACCGTGCCGCCGGGAATGCGTTGATCACAGTGTCCCAGGGTCCCAGGACCCGCTCCAGGCGAAGCCCGGACGCGCGGAATGCCGCGATGTAGTCCTCCAAGCGGTAGGCGTGTTCCCCACCTGCAAGCTGGTGGACCGGATGGTTGGACAAGAACTCGGCCAGCTGATGGTCGTCGTCGACGACATGCTCGCGCACGGCGATCACGCGTCCGAGCGGCCTCACGACGCGGCGACATTCGCCGATTAGGGCCGACACGCTCGACGCGTGATGCAGGACTTGACGGAGGGACACGACGTCGAACACGTCATCGCGGAAGGGTAAGCGCTCGCCCACGCCGCCGACGGCCGCGACGGGAGTCTCCGAGCCCAGGTGCGCGACGGCACCGAGCCCAACGACCTCGCCCAGATCCGGATCGAGCGCCACGACGGCCGCGGCCCCGGAGGTCGCGAACGCGTGCGCGCCGATCGCTCGCCCTGCCCCGATATCGAGCACGCGTCCTCGTACCAGCTCTCCGCCGATCCGCAAGATCGCCTCGAACTCGGCGGAGCGCCGGTACCGCTCGGCGGCGACCACAACATCTTCCTCGAGATACGCGTCCATGACCAAGTCCGCCGCGCCGGGATCAAGGCGCAGGTGTCCGACCGCCTCGTTGACGTCCATCCACGTGCCCCCCCTTACTCCTCCCTGCCAAGGCTACGCGAGGAGGAGGCTGTCGATGAGCGGGGCGATGACCGCCCCGATTAAGCCTGCGAACACATCGCCGCCTGGGCGCCAATGCAGCAGGCCTGCGGGATTGCGGCATCCTTCGCGACAGCCGGCATCGGACACCAACTTCATCGCCCCCAAAAGGGCGTGGTCTACCCCCTCGCGACGACCGCGGCGCCAGAACGAAATCGAGCCCTGATCAGCGTGCACGACGACGCCGGCCATGGCCAATCCGAAGAAAGCCCAGGCGGAAGGATCCAGCCTCCCGCATCCGGAGAACATGTACTGAGCAAAGACGCCGGCGGATCCACCGAGGAAGCCGAGTAACTCCGGCTTGCCATCCACCTCCGCAAGATACGCCCGACGAAGGCCCGTAGGAGAGCCGCGGAGAACACGAGCACAAACAAGCAATCCCAGGAACGGAACCCGAGGAGATCTGGCGCACGAGGACGTCTGGCAGTGGCACAGGCAGGAGAAGAGAGACTCGTGCGGAAGTAGCGACTGAGCCAAGTGGTACGTCGATGGCCCCCATTGACCCTCGGTGTCCGGATCACGTCCGTCTCAGTACGCGGCGCACGCTCCCTCTCGCGAGAACCATCGAGAGGTTCCAGGTCGCTCGCAGGACGCCGACCGCCGGGCTTCTTGCCTGGGCCTTCCACGCCTCCCAGTGGAACGGAAGGAGGGCCCGCTGGCTCACGCCCCCCTCCCCCATCAGGACGACCACGGCGTCCACGAAGGCCACTCGCGCATCGGGCCCGAGTCGGAGGAGGAACTGGTAGTCGCCCGCGATGCGGAAGGAGTCGTCGAATCGACCCAGGCGCTCGAACAGCGTGCGGTGATGCAGCGCGCCCGGGTGGGCGACGACCTGATGTCGACGCATCCCGTCCCAATCCCACGGCTGCCCCACGACCGAGCGGACTCGTCCGTTCTGATCGACGACGGCCACCTTGGCCGTGACGAGCTCGACTCCGCTCGCCGCCGCCAGCAGGAGCGCCACGGCGTCCTGTGAGGCGAAGGCGTCGTCCGCACCCAGGAAGCACACCCACTCTCCGGTGACGTGCTCGAGTGCTTTGTTCCACGCGTCGTAGATGCCTCGGTCGGGTTCCGAGACCTGGTAGGCGATCGATGCCGCGTTGCGCTCCAACACCTCCGGCGTGCCGTCGGTGGAGGCGCCGTCGATGACGACGAGCTCAACGTCTCCGTGGGACTGGGCGGTGACGCTGCGGATGCACCGCTGGAGCGTTTCCACGCCGTTGCGAACGGCCACCACCACCGAGACGCGCGCCATCGGCCGGAGGATAGCGGCGCGGGACCACCGGGGGCGGCGAGCTCCGCCGCCCCCGGTCGGCTCCGATCCGCGCTCCGCTCTCCCCTTACCCCACCGTGAGCATCATCAGGTCGCCGCTCAGGTTGAAGTTCGAGCCTCCGGAGCAGCTCACCCGGATCCGGACGTCGCCGGTCCCGGAGGTGTTGCTCACGAAGTCCGCGAGCGTGCCCGAGGGGCTGAGGCCCGAGATCAGGACCTCGGTGGTCCCGATCGAGCGGGTATCGAGCAGGACCCACGTGGAGTCCGTCCACCGGAAGATCGAGATCGTCTGGGTGCAGGTGGCCGAGGACTTGCCCTTGTAGGTGGCGGCGAGCGATCCGATCCCGTTGTCCACCCCGGTGAACGTGCCGTACCAGGTGGCCGTGTGACCGGTGCCGGACTTGGGGGTCCTGACGACCAGGAAGCTGTCGTCGTCGGCGTTCAGGCTGGCGGCCGATCCCCCGCCGAGCGAGCCGGACTCGATCGTGAACGAGGACGGGAACAGGTCGGTGGTGCCGCCGGAGCCGGCGAACGACGCCGTGACCGAGGCCGCCGCGTTCATCGTGACCTGGCAGGCGCCCGTCCCCGAGCACGCCCCCGACCAGCCCGAGAAGGTCGAGCCTCCGTCCGGCGTCGCGGTGAGGTCCACCACGGTCCCGGTGGTGTAGGCCTCCGAGCAGTCCCCGGGGCAGTTGATCCCGGCCGGGCTCGAGGTGACGGTCCCGGACCCGGTCCCGGCCACGGCGACCGTGAGGGTCTGGGTCCCGCCGCCCCCGGAGCCCACCGTGAGCATCATCAGGTCGCCGCTCAGGTTGAAGGTCGAGCCTCCGCTGCAGCTCACCCGGATCCGGACGTCGCCGGTCCCGGAGGTGTTGCTCACGAAGTCCGCGAGCGTGCCCGAGGGACTGAGGCCCGAGATCAGGACCTCGGTGGTCCCGATCGAGCGGGTGTCGAGCGGGACCCACGTGGAGTCCGTCCACCGGAAGATCGAGATCGTCTGGGTGCAGGTGGCCGAGGACTTGCCCTTGTAGGTGGCGGCGAGCGATCCGATCCCGTTGTCCACCCCGGTGAACGTGCCGTACCAGGTGGCCGTGTGACCGGTGCCGGACTTGGGGGTCCTGACGACCAGGAAGCTGTCGTCGTCGGCGTTCAGGCTGGCGGCCGATCCCCCGCCGAGCGAGCCGGACTCGATCGTGAACGAGGACGGGAACAGGTCGGTGGTGCCCCCGGAGCCGACCGTGACCGAGACGGTCGCGGCGTTGGACGTGGCGCCGTCGTCGTCGTTCACGGTGTACGTGAACGAGTCAGCGCCGGAGAAGCCGGAGTTCGGCGTGTAGGTGATGGCCCCGGTCGTGGGGTTCACGGACGTGCCGCCGCTCGCGGGCGGGCCGGCCACCGTGACCGACGACGGGACGAGCGTACCGTCGGAGTCCGTGTCGTTGCTCAGGACGTCGATCGCGACGGCGGTGTCCACCGGTGTCGTCGCCGAGTCGGCGTTGGCCATCGGCGGGACGTTGCCCCCGCCCGACGTGATCGTGAAGTCGGCGTCCGAGACGTCGAAGAAGACGTTGCCGACGGCCTCGACCTTCACGCGCGCCTGCGTCGTGGCGGTTGCCGGGAGGGTGATCGACTGCGAGCCGTCGTTCGGCGTGTTCGCCGCCAGCGTCGTCGGGAACGTCGTCCCGCCGTCCGTCGAGAGCAGGATGTTCACGTTCGCCGTGTTGATCGGCGCGGCGTTGGACCCCGCCACGTCCCACGTCACGGTCTGGCTCGACCCCCCGGGAAGGGTCACCGCCGTGTTCGGCGAGGTGACCAGGAAGGGCCCGGTGGCCGCGGCCGTCACCGTGACGTTCGCGCCGCTCACGCCCCCGGCGGCAGGGTTGTTGTCGCGCACGGTGACGCGGAAGTTCATGGCGCGCCCGACCGTGGGAAGGAACTCGACCCAGCAGTTGAGCCCGCCGGGGAGCGCCGGGCACGTCCCGGTGTTGGCGTCGGTCTGGTTGGCCAGGACGCTGGCCATGGTGGGGAACGTCCGCGAAGGGTTCGTGGTCGGCGCGAACGATCGGAACAGCGCCCCGCTCGGCTTGCTCGCCGCGTCGAGCGTGCGGAGCGCGCCGGCGTCCATCCCCTCCCAGTCGTAGGTGATGGTGTCGCCGTCGGAATCGGACCCGGTGGCGGACAGCGTGAACGGGGTCCGCATGGGGATCGTGAACGGCCCGCCGTTCACCGTCACGGTGGGCGGCGTGTTGCCGCTCGGCGCCGCCCCGAGGTTGCCGGGCGAGCCGGGCGTGGTGGTGTACGCGGCGATCTCGTCGAAGCTGACCGCGGCGAAGTAGTCATCGCTGTGGAGCTGGAGGTCGTCCGTGCCGCAGATGCCGGCGTACGCCATGATCGTCGAGCCGCTGCCGGGCTCGGTCGCCGTCGAGGCGTTGCCGTTGCCCGCGCAGCTGCCCCGCGTCCCGTTGAACGAGTGGTTCCCGCCGAACTCGTGTCCCATCTCGTGGGCCACGTAGTCGATGTAGAAGGGATCGCCCGTCGGGCTGGGAAGGCCGGTCTCGCTCCGCGCCTTCTGCCCAGTCCGGCCGACGACGGCCAGGCCGGACAGCCCGCCCCCGCCCGTGGTGAAGACGTGGCCGACGTCGTAGTTGGCGTTGCCGATGACGGCGTCGATGTTGGCCTGGTTCTGGCTGAGGAGCTGGGACGGATTCGAGTTGTTGTAGGGATCGGTCGACGGGTTCAGGTAGATCAGGCTGTCGTTGTTGGCCACGAGCTCGAGTCGGACCGCGAACTCTCGCTCATACACGCCCGTGACGCGATTCACCGCGGTGATCAGCGCGTTGTGCACGAGCGGGACCGTCCCACCCTGGAACGTCGAGTACTCGCCGTCCGCCGCCAGCGCCAGGCGATAGGTGCGCAGCTGGTCGCCCACGGTCAGCCCACCGCCCGGGGACCCCTTCGCCGCGGCCTCGGCGCGCGCGTCACGCCGCAGCTCGCGCTCGACGAAGTCTCCATGGGTGTTGACGGCGTCCCGCTTGAAGTAGCTGGCGTAGGCGCTCTGATCGAGGTGGTAGTAGGGGTCGATGTACCAGTCGCCGTGCGCCGACAGGACCTGGGCGTGGAACCCCGTTCGGCCGAGATCGAGGCGGATCGTGGCGGTCGGGTCGTCGATCCCCCGGCCGCTGTACGTCGTGACGAAGGGGAACCGGGCCGCGAGCGCGGGTGCGACCACGGGCGACTCCTGGACCGCGAACCGGGCGAACGGCCCGGCCGGCGTCGGGAGCGAGAGGATCAGCGGGTTCGTGCGCGCCGCTCGCGTGAACTCCATAGGCGCCGCCTCGAGCGTGCGCTTCATCGCGGCACGGTCCAGCGACAGCGCCAGGTACCGAGAGGCCGAGACGTCGGCGTTCGCGCGCTGCGGCGAGGCCGGGAGCGAGCGCAGGGCATGCCACATCGACGCCGAGCTCGCCCGCTCACTCGGGAGCGAAGGGCCCGCCTGCGCCGGGACGGCGGAGACGAGGAGTGCGGCGACGACCGCCACCACCCAGATCGTGACCGGCAGGCGCCGGCGTGAGGGCTCCTGTCCCCGGACGACGCGAACGGACGACTCCTTCATGCTTTTCCCCCTTCGAGTGACGCGGGCGGCCCGACGCAGACCGGCCCTGCAGCGTACCCGGCACGCCACGGAACCGGAACCAGCCGGATGGGGGCGAAATCTACCGCGAACGACCTACCGGGCGCCAGCGCCCCGCCTTCGGCGCCGAATCCACCACTCGCGCTGCTAGGTTCCCGGCGTGTCCGGCGACCTCGACCTGGAGTCCCTGTCCCTTGCGGCGGCCGAGGCCGCCCGCGTGGGCGGCCGGGTGATCCTGGACGGAGCCGGCTCGGCGGCCCCGGAGATCAAGGGGGCGGGCGACTACGTGACCGAGGTCGATCGGGCGAGCGAGCGGGCCATCATGGCCTCGCTCGACCGGGCGGCGCCGGGGATCCCCGTCGTCGGCGAGGAGACCGGCGGCGACCGGGGCGACCGATGGTGGGTGGTCGACCCGCTGGACGGAACGACCAACTTCATCCACGGGTTCCCCGCGGTGGCCGTCTCGGTGGCGCTCGTCGACGGCGGGCGGCCGGTCGTGGGCGCCGTCCACGCTCCGTTCCTCGGCGAGACCTACCACGCGGCCCGAGGGTCCGGGGCGATCGTGGTCCGCGCCGACGGCCGGATCGACCGGCTCGCCGTCTCCGAGCGTGCCGTGGAGCGCGCCGTCGTCGGCACCGGCTTCCCGTTCCGGCGCAAGGATCTCCTGCCCAGGTACCTCGCGACGATGTCCGGGGCGCTCCGGCGGTTCGAGGACCTCCGCCGGCCGGGCGCGGCGGCGCTCGACCTGGCCTGGGTGGCGGCCGGCGTCTTCGACGGGTTCTTCGAGCTGGCCCTGAACGCCTGGGACGTGGCCGCGGGCGCCCTGCTCATCGAGGAGGCCGGCGGCGTGGTCACGGACTGGGAAGGCGGCCCCGGCTACCTCTCGGGCGACATCCTGGCCGGCTCCGCGGCGGTCCACGCGGCGCTGCTCGCGCTCGCCGAGCCGTGAGGTGGCGGCGGAGGGGCCACGACGACCTCCGCCGGTGGGCGGAGGATCTGTCCGCCCGTCACGGCGCGGCGATCGCGTCGCTCGTCGGCCGCTCGACCGTCCCCGAGATCCGCGTCGAGGTGTCCCCCGCCGGCGAGTGGGCGGCGTGGACGAGCGGGCGAACGGTGACCCTGAACGCCGGCTGGTTCGCCCGGCACCCGGACGACGTCGGCGGCCTCCTGCACGAGGTCGCCCACGCCGTGATGGAGGCGCCGGGGCAGGCCGGGACCTCGTGGCTCATCGAGGGCATCGCGGACTACGTGCGGGACGCGCTCGGCTTCGACGCCTCCTGGACGTTCGCCCACCACGAGCCGGGCATGGCCACGGCGGGGTACCAGACGACCGCGCACTTCCTGCTCTGGTTCGAGGCGCGACGCCCCGGGACCGTCGCCGAGATCGCGCGGCGGCTCTCGGCCGGGACCTATCACCCCGACGTGTTCGAGGAGCTCTGCGGTGCTCCGCTCGAGGCCCTCGTCGACGCGTACGACCGAGACGCGGGCGGAACGGGTGGAGGGCCGGGGTAGCCGGCCCTCCACCGCGTCGTCGAACGCTTACCCGAGTGGGACCTTGGCGTAGTAGATGTCAGCCTCCGGAACCCCGAGGTTCCGGCCCCGCGAGTCCGCCCACACCATGTGGACGAAGCCGCCCGTGGCCTGGATCGACATGTAGTCGCCGAGGAACCCGCACTGGGCCGGGTTGGCCGCGCAGGTCACGTTGGGCATCGAGCCCGTCGTCACGCGCCGGTAGGTCCACGTGTCGCCGGTCGTCGAGCTCGCGAGGGTGATGTCGTTGCAGCCGGTGGCCTCGCAACCGCCGTAGCCCCGGTCGTAGTACCCGACGTAGAGCCGGCCGTCCTCGCCGACGTCGCCCCAGTTCTGCCACTGGGCCGAGGTCGAGTCGGCGGCCGAGACGAGCTGCGGACCGGACCACGTCGCACCGCCGTCCGTCGACACCGAGGCGAAGACGTCGTTGTTGATGGTGTCGCACGGAAGCGCGGGGACCCCGAACGTGGGGTCGGTGGCGCACGGCCCGCCGTTGCGGAAGTCCGACCAGAACACGGCCAGGCGACCCGTCGTCTCGTCGATCCCCATGGACGGGAAGTCACTCATCCGGTAGCCATTGGGCGGCAGGCACTGCCGGAACAACGGACAGTCGGTGATCTCGTTGCCCGGCAGGCTGTACGGCTGGGTGGCGACGTCGTCTCCGGCGACCACCGGGGCCGTCCAGGTCAGTCCCCCGTCGGACGACTTGACCACCATCTGCTGGCACGCGACGAGCCCGCCGAGCGGAGCGCCCTCCGGCGTGTTGCAGTTGTTGAAGGTCACGTAGACCGTTCCGTCCGGTCCGACCACCGGGAACGAGCCCTGGTCGAAGTTGCACGAGTCGGGCGCGATCGTCGGGTCGAAGAAGTCGCCGCCCACGCAGTCCGACGAGTTCCCGCTGATCTGGAGCGGATCGCTCCAGTTCACCCCGCCGTCCTCGGACCGGGAGATGAAGATCGGACTCTCCAGGTACAGGCCGGTGTCGTCGAACCGGAAGATCGTCCACGTGAGGTAGACGTTGTCGACGAAGGGGCTGCCGGGGTGCGAGTCGGCCGCCATCAGGTTCTTGTCGTCAGAGAGCAGACCGTTGTCGAAGTTGTCCCGGACCACGATCGGCGTCGCGTTCAGCGGCGCGACGAACGGGTCACACCCGCCCGAGCCGGGCGTGTGCAGCGCCGAGCCGTCGAGGCACGTGTTCGACTTCCACACGACCATGGCGGAGGCCCCGTCCTGGAAGGCGTCGAACGCGACCGCCGAGTAGTACAGGTTGCCCTGAGAGTCGAAGGTCTGCGCCGGGTCGCTGTAGGCGTCGAACGACCACTGCCCGCCCGGCACGTTGCCCATGGCCACCCGGCCGTTCGGCAGCTCGGAGTCCCCCCAGTGCCGCCCGCCGTCCAGCGAGAAGTCCACCGCGGTGCGGTTGCCGAAGAACTTCGAGTCGTTCTGGCCGGCGACGATGACGTTGGGGTTGGTGGGATCGACGGCGACCCACTCCTCGGCCTGCTGGCGGAACCCGCAGTCCTGGTTCACACGGACGTTGTCCGGGATCGGCCCCTTGCCCTTGAAGACGAACGGGCAGCCGTACGTGGAGATCCTGGGCGCGGTGCCCGCGGCAGGCGCGGCCGCCGGGGCCGACCGTGCGAGCAGCTCCTGGACGGTCTGCTCGAACCCGGCCGACGGCGCCGGCACGAACCGGCCGTTCGGCAGGCGCTGGGGCGCCCTCCCGGCCGCCGCACGCTGGGCCTGCAGGACGAGCGGGCTCCGGTGTACGGCGGGGCCGGAGACCCCTTGGGGCACGTAGACGATGAGGAGCGCGATCACGGCCGCGGCCGCGAGCACCACCCTTCGCATGCTTCCTCCTCTCGAGACGGCGCGGGCACCAGAGTGATCGAGCGTGCGGATCGGATCCCCAGGGGCATCCCCCTCTCCCGGACGAAGGACAACAGAGAGTCCCCCGTTCGCGCTCCGTGCAAACCCCTCCGCCCGGGTGGGGCCGATGGGCATACGACGGAAAGAGCCGGGCGGCTTTCGCCGCCCGGCTCCGACCTACCGTGTCGCGGGAGTCCTACTCCTCGGGCGCGTACGAGCCGCCGAGCATGCGCTCGGCCTCCTCGCGGGTGAGCCCCGCCAGGACCGGCTCGCGAGGCTCGCCGGCCTCGGCCGCCTGCTCGGCGAGCTCCCGCTGGCGGGCCAGCCAGTACTCGGGGATCGCCTCGGGCTTGACCTTCACGCCCACGTTCCGGTAGCGGCCCATGCCCGTGCCGGCCGGGATCAGCTTGCCGATGATCACGTTCTCCTTCAGCCCGAGCAGGCCGTCGGACTTCCCGGCGATCGCGGCCTCGGTCAGCACTCGGGTCGTCTCCTGGAAGGAGGCGGCCGAGAGCCACGAGTCGGTGGCGAGCGAGGCCTTCGTGATCCCGAGCAGCTGCGGACGGGCCGTGGCCGGCTGGCTACCGCTCTCGACGGTGTCACGGTTCGTCGCCTCGAAGCGGCGCCGGTCGACGAGGTCGCCCGGCAGGAACGTGGTGTCACCCGGCTCGATGATCTGCACCTTGCGGAGCATCTGCCGCACGATCAGCTCGATGTGCTTGTCGTGGATCGTGACGCCCTGGCTCCGGTACACCTGCTGGACCTCCTCCACCAGGTGCTGCTGGAGCGCCTGGACGCCCTCGATCCGCAGCTTCTCGTGGGGGTTCACCGAACCCTCCGTGAGCTGCTGACCGACGTCCACGGCCTCGTTGTCGCCGACGAGGAGCCGGGCGCGGAACCCCACCTTGTACTGCACCTGGTCGCCGTCCTCGGACGTGACCGTGAGGCGCCGCTCCTTCTTCTCCTCGTCGTCCTCGATCAGGACGGTCCCCGGCAGCTCGGTGATGAGCGCCTCGCCCTTGGGCCGGCGCGCCTCGAACAGCTCGACCACGCGCGGCAGGCCGTGCGTGATGTCCTCGCCCGCCACGCCGCCGGTGTGGAAGGTCCGCATCGTGAGCTGCGTGCCCGGCTCACCGATCGACTGGGCCGCGACGATCCCGACCGACTCCCCGATGTCCACCAGCCGGCCGGTGGCGAGCGACCACCCGTAGCACAGCCGGCACACGCCGTACTCGGCCTCGCACGTGGTGGCCGAACGGACGCGCACCGTGTCCACCCCGGCCTCGACCAGCCTCGCGCCGAGGGCGTCGTCGATCTCGTCGCCCTTGGAGGCGATCTTCTTCTTGTTCTCGCCCTTGACATCCTCGGCCAGCACGCGCCCGAACAGCGACGTGTCCAGGTGGGCGTTCGGCTCCCGGGTGTCGCGGGGCGTCTCGTACGTCACGGGCACCGGGATGGACCGGTCGGTCCCGCAGTCGTCCTCGCGGACGATGAGCTCCTGCGAGACGTCCACCAGCCGACGCGTGAGGTAGCCGGAGTCGGCCGTCCGCAGCGCCGTGTCCGCCAGGCCCTTGCGGGCGCCGTGGGTCGAGATGAAGTACTCGAGCACGGACAGGCCCTCGCGGAAGTTGGACTTGATCGGCCGCGGGATGATCTCGCCCTTGGGGTTGGCCACCAGGCCCCGCATGCCGGCGATCTGCCGGATCTGCATGATGTTCCCCCGGGCGCCCGAGTTGGCCATCATGTAGATGGGGTTGGTCTTGCCGAACTGGGCCTCCATGGCGTCCTTCACGTCGTCGGTCGCCTTGGTCCAGATCTCGATCAGCTCCTGGCGGCGCTCGTCGTCCGTGATGATGCCCTTGCGGTACTGCGACTCGATCTTGGACGCGTGCGCCTCGTGCAGGTCGAGGATCTTCTGCTTGTCCGGAGGCGTCGTGACGTCCTCGACCCCCAGCGTGACGCCGGCGCGCGTGGCGTAGTGGAAGCCGACGTTCTTGAGGTTGTCGAGGATCTCCTCGACCTGCGTGCGGTCGTACCGATGCACGCAGGCGTCGACGAGCCGGCCGACGTCGCCCTTCATGAGCGGCCGGTTCACGAACTCCTCGGTGTCGGGGAAGCACTGGTTGAAGATGATCCGCCCGACCGTGGTCTCGACCAGCGGGACCCGGGTCCCGTTGCCCTCCTGGTCGACCTCGACCGTCTCGGGCAGCATGTCGGCCGGCAGCGACTTGCCCGGCAGCCGGATCTTCACCACGGTGTGGAGCTTCACGAGCTTGTGGTCCAGCGCCATCATCGCCTCGTCGACCGAGGAGAACCGAGGGATGTCCTCGTCCTTGGCGGGACGCTCCGGCTCGATCGTCAGGTAGTAGATCCCGAGGATCATGTCCTGGGTCGGCACGGCGATCGGTCGCCCGTGGGCGGGCGACAGGATGTTGTTGGTCGACAGCATCAGGATCCGCGCCTCGGCCTGTGCCTCGGCGGACAGCGGGACGTGGACGGCCATCTGGTCGCCGTCGAAGTCCGCGTTGAACGCGGTGCAGACGAGGGGGTGGATCTGGATGGCCTTGCCCTCGACCAGCACCGGCTCGAAGGCCTGGATGCCGAGGCGGTGCAGGGTCGGCGCCCGGTTCAGCAGCACCGGGTGCTCCTTGATGACCTCCTCGAGCACGTCCCACACCTGGGGCCGGGCACGCTCGACCATGCGCTTGGCGCTCTTGATGTTCTGCGCCAGCGCCTGGTCCACGAGCCGCTTCATGACGAAGGGCTTGAACAGCTCCAGCGCCATCTGCTTGGGCAGCCCGCACTGGTGCAGGCGGAGCTCCGGGCCGACGACGATGACCGAGCGGCCCGAGTAGTCCACGCGCTTGCCGAGCAGGTTCTGGCGGAACCGCCCCTGCTTACCCTTCAGCATGTCCGAGAGCGACTTCAGCGGACGGTTGCCGGGCCCGGTGACCGGGCGGCCCCGGCGGCCGTTGTCGAACAGCGCGTCGACGGCCTCCTGCAGCATCCGCTTCTCGTTGTTCACGATGATCTCGGGCGCCTGCAGGTCCAGGAGCCGCTTCAGCCGGTTGTTCCGGTTGATGACCCGGCGGTACAGGTCGTTGAGGTCGGACGTCGCGAACCGGCCGCCGTCGAGCTGCACCATCGGGCGCAGGTCGGGCGGGATGACCGGCACGGCGTCGAGCACCATGCCCATGGGCGAGTTGCGGCCCTCGGTGAAGTTGGAGACGACCTTGAGCCGCTTGATCGCCTTCAGCCGCCGCGTGCCCTTGCCGGTCTCGATCTGCTCGCGCAGGTTCCCGGCCTCCTCCTCGAGCTTGAGGTCCTGCAGCAGGCGCTTGATGGCCTCGGCGCCCATCCCGCCGTCGAAGTAGTCGCCGAACCGCTCGCGGAGGGAGCGGTACACGGCGTCGTCGGCGACGAGCTGCTTCAGGTTCAGGCTCTTGAAGGCCGACAGCGTCTCGTCGAGATGATCGGTGTCGCGCTTGGTGGCCTCGGTCATCCTCTCGATGTCGCGCTGGGCCTCGCGCCGGGCGGCCGAGAGCTGGGCGCCCTTGGCCCCCTCGGCCTCGAGCTCCTTCAGCCGGTCCTCGAGCTCACCCAGGCGCACCTTGATCTCGTCGTCGCGCTCGGCCTCGAGCTCCTTCTTCTCCTCGTCGATCTGCGTCTCGATCTCGGGCAGGTCCTTGTGCCGGCGCTCGGCGTCGACGCGCGTGACCACGTAGGCCGCGAAGTAGATGATCCGCTCGAGGTCCTTCGGCGCGATGTCGAGCAGGTACCCGAGGCGGCTCGGAACGCCCTTGAAGTACCAGATGTGCGTGACCGGGGCCGCGAGCTCGATGTGCCCCATCCGGTCGCGACGCACCTTGGAGCGCGTGATCTCGACCCCGCACCGCTCGCAGATGATCCCCTTGAACCGGACGCGCTTGTACTTGCCGCAGTGGCACTCCCAGTCCCGCGTCGGCCCGAAGATCCGCTCGCAGAACAGCCCGTCCTTCTCCGGCTTCAGCGTCCGGTAGTTGATCGTCTCCGGCTTCTTGACCTCGCCGTTCGACCACGCCCGGATCTGATCCGCCGTAGCCAGCCCGATCCGGATCTCGTCGAAGTAGTTCACGTCAAGCACTACGCAGGCCTCCTCGCAGACCTCGCCCTACCACCCTGTTCAACAAACACGTGTTCCCGCCCGCCGACGCCGGGGCGGAGCGGAATCGGAGCGACGTGACAGCGTCGCCGGTCGCCCCCCGCTAGTCAAAGTCAGCCCCCGCCGGCTCGCGCCGGCTGAGGTCGATGCCGAGCTCCTCGGCGGCGCGGAAGACGTCCTCGTCGGTCTCCTTGAGCTCGATCTCCTCGCCCTCGGCCGAGCGGACCTCGACGTTGAGGCAGAGGGACTGCATCTCCTTGATGAGCACCTTGAAGGACTCGGGGATGCCGGGCTCCGGGATGTTCTCGCCCTTGACGATGGCCTCGTAGACCTTCACGCGGCCCAGGACGTCGTCCGACTTGATCGTCAGCAGCTCCTGGAGGGCGTACGCGGCCCCGTAGGCCTCGAGCGCCCACACCTCCATCTCGCCGAACCGCTGGCCGCCGAACTGCGCCTTCCCGCCGAGCGGCTGCTGCGTGATCATCGAGTAGGGACCCGTGGACCGGGCGTGGATCTTGTCGTCCACCAGGTGGAGCAGCTTCAGGATGTAGGCCACGCCCACCGTGACCGGCTCCTCGTAGGGCTCGCCGTTGCGGCCGTCGAACAGGACGGCCTTGCCCACGTCGTCGACCAGCCGGACCCCGTCCGAGTTGGGGTGCGCGCTGCGGATCGCCTCGAGGATCTCGTTCTCGCGGGCGCCGTCGAAGACCGGCGTGCTCACGTAGACCGGGCCCTGGTGATCCTGCCCGTCCTTGCGGAACCCGACCAGGCCGGCCCATCCGAGATGCGCCTCGAGCACCTGGCCGAGGTTCATCCGCGAGGGGACGCCGAGCGGGTTCAGGATGATGTCGACCGGGGAGCCGTCCGCCAGGAACGGCATGTCCTCCTCCGGCAGGATCGTCGAGATGACGCCCTTGTTGCCGTGGCGGCCGGCCAGCTTGTCGCCGTCGCTGATCTTGCGCTTCTGGGCCACGTAGACCCGGACGAGCTGGTTGACGCCCGGCGGCAGCTCGTCGCCGTCCTCGCGCGTGAACACGCGGACGCCGATCACCTTGCCGCTCTCGCCGTGCGGGACCTTGAGCGAGGTGTCGCGCACCTCGCGAGCCTTCTCGCCGAAGATCGCCCGCAGGAGCCGCTCCTCGGGGGTGAGCTCGGTCTCGCCCTTGGGCGTGACCTTGCCCACCAGGTAGTCGCCGGTGGTCACCTCGGCCCCGATCCGCACGATGCCCCGCTCGTCGAGGTCCTTCAGGATCTCCTCGGAGACGTTGGGGATGTCGCGCGTGATCTCCTCGGCGCCGAGCTTGGTGTCGCGGGCGTCGACCTCGTGCTCCTCAATGTGGATCGAGGTCAGGACGTCGTCCTTGACCAGGCGCTCGGAGATGATGATCGCGTCCTCGTAGTTGTGGCCCTCCCAGGGCATGTAGGCGACGATGAGGTTCCGGCCCAGAGCCAGCTCCCCCGACTCGGTGGACGGCCCGTCCGCGATGACCTGGTTCTTCACGACCCGGTCGCCGGCCGACACGATCGGCTTCTGGTTCATCGACGTGCCCTGGTTGGACCGGCGGAACTTCTCGAGCTTGTAGGTCCGCAGGGTGCCGGTGCGCTCCCGGATGAGGATCTCGTCCGCCGAGACGTCCTCGACCACGCCGGGCTCGTCCACCAGCACCACGTCGCCGGCGTCCACGGCCGCGCGGAACTCGACGCCGGTTCCGACGATGGGGGCCTCCGAGCGGAGCAGCGGCACCGCCTGGCGCTGCATGTTGGCGCCCATCAGGGCGCGGTTGGCGTCGTCGTGCTCGAGGAACGGGATGAGGGCGGCTCCCACCGAGATGATCTGCTTGGGAGAGACGTCCATGTAGTCGATCTCGCTCGCCGGGACCTGGTCCACCTCGCCGCCCTTGCGCCGCACGAACACCTCGTCGCTCTGGAACGAGCCGTCGGGGTTGAGCGCCGAGTTGGCCTGCGCGATGACGTGCCGGTCCTCCTCGTCGGCCGACAGGTAATCGATCTTGTCCGTGGCCTTGCCGTTGGTGACCCGCCGGTACGGCGTCTCGACGAAGCCGAAGGGGTTGATCCGGCCGTAGGTCGACATCGTCCCGATCAGGCCGATGTTCGGTCCCTCGGGCGTCTCGATGGGGCACATCCGGCCGTAGTGGCTCGGGTGGACGTCGCGGACCTCGAACCCGGCCCGCTCCCGCGAGAGCCCGCCCGGCCCGAGCGCCGACATGCGCCGCTTGTGGGTGAGCCCGGCCAGTGGGTTGGTCTGGTCCATGAACTGCGAGAGCTGCGACGTGCCGAAGAACTCCTTGATCGAGGCCACGACCGGTCGGATGTTGATGAGGGTCTGGGGGGTGATGGCCTCGACGTCCTGCGTCGTCATCCGCTCGCGGACGACGCGCTCCATCCGCGACAGGCCGATCCGGATCTGGTTCTGGATCAGCTCGCCGACCGAGCGGAGCCGCCGGTTGCCGAAGTGGTCGATGTCGTCGGTCTCGTAGCCCTCCTCGCCGGCGTGGAGCTTCACGAGGTAGCGGACCGTCTTCAGCATGTCCTCGTACGTGAGGATGCCCTTGTACTTGGGGCCGCCCTCGCCCTGCTCCTCCTTCTGGAGCTCCGCCCACACGCGGAAGCGAGGCTGGTCCCACCCCTTCTTGTCGGGGTTGTCGAGCTCGCCCATCTGCTTGTGGCGGGCCTTGAGCTGCGTCTGCGGTGTGCCTGCGGCGGACTCGAGCTTCTTGTTGACCTTGTGGCGGCCGACCCGTGCCAGGTCGTAGCGCTTGTGGTTGAAGAAGAGGTTCTCGAGCAGGGTGCGGGCCGACTCCGCCGTCGGCGGCTCGCCGGGGCGCAGCTTGCGGTAGATGTCTTCGAGCGCCTCCTCCGGCGTGGTGACGTGGTCCTTGTCCAGGGTGTTCTGGATCGAGACCGCGTTGTCGAATAGAGCCAGGATCTCCTCCGCCGACCACCCGAGCGCCTTGAGCAGGACCGTGACGCTCTGGCGGCGCTTGCGATCGATCCGGACCCCGGCCGTGTCCTTCTTGTCGACGTCGAACTCGAGCCACGCGCCGCGCGAGGGGATGATCTTGGCGATGTAGATGTCCCGGTCGGAGGTCTTGTCGGCCTCGCGGCTGAAGTACACGCCGGGCGAGCGCACGAGCTGGGAGACCACGACCCGCTCCGTGCCGTTGATGATGAACGTGCCGCGCTGGGTCATCATGGGGAAGTCGCCCATGAAGACCTCCTGCTCCTTGATCTCACCGGTGGCCTTGTTGACGAACATGGCCTCGACGAAGAGCGGGCGGCTGAAGGTCTGATCCTTGTCCTTGCACTCCTCCTCAGAGAACTTCTGGTCCTTGAAGGTGTGCTTGCCGAAGTGGAGCTGGAACTGCTCCGTGAAGTCCTCGATGGGGGAGACCTCTTCCAGGACCTCCTTGAGACCCTCGGCGAGGAGCCAGTCGAACGACTCTCGCTGGATGCCTACGAGGTCCGGGAGAGGAAGGACCTCTTGGAGCTTGGAGAAACTGACGCGGTCGCGGACAGGGACGAGCGAGTCAGGCAAGAACTATCCCCCCTAGGGTTAGCGACGGACACGCCTGGGATCAGGGCATGCGGAACGCGGCACGGCAAACGAGTAGTCTAGGTGCGCAGACGCGCAGCGTCAACCCCCGGGTGGGGAGCCCGGTCTGAACCGGCCAGAGGTTACTCCCGCCGGATGGCGAGGTCAACCGGCCGAAGGACCTTCTCCCCGTTCGGGAAGCCGGATCCTCAGTCGGCCGCAGACGCGAGCTGCGAGAACGCGACGGCTTCGGCCGCCACCGGCTCCCCGAGCACGCTCTCGTCGACCATCCCGAGGGCTCGGGCGATGTCCCCGACCGCGGTCCCGAGCGCGACCGCCTGATCGCTCGTCTGGATCCGGACGCCCCGAGCCGTGAGGACGTTGAAGAACTCCTCCATCAAGGCGCGGTCGTCCCCGAGGAGCGAGGCCTCGGAGACCTCGAGAGCCCTGGCCAGGCGCTCGAGCGTCTGGATCGAGGGCGCAACGTGGCCGTTCTCGTACCGTGAAAGGCGCGCCTTCGGGATCCCCGAGATCTCCTCGAGGTCCGATTGCGAGTACCCGGCTCGGATCCGGGTCTCGCGCAGGCGTTGTCCGAAGGTCCGTTCGTCCTTCATCTGGCCAGCCCCCCTGCCGCGTTGCCTCGGGAATCTACCCTACGGCAGCATACGAGCGCAAAGCGCGCTCTACAGGGCCGATCGGCCCCCACCGAGGAGAAACGGCCGAAGGGCCTACTTCACCTCGACGGTGGCCCCGGCGGCCTCCAGCTGCTCCCTCGCCTTGTCCGCGGCCTCCTTGGTGACCTTCTCGAGCACGGGGTTCGGCGCGCCGTCGACGAGGTCCTTGGCCTCCTTCAGGCCCAGGCTCGTGAGGGCCCGAACCTCCTTGATGACCTGGATCTTCTTCTCGCCGGCCGCGTTCAGGATCACGTCGAACTCCGTCTGCTCCTCGGCCTCCTCGGCCGCGGGTCCCCCGGTGCCCGGCGCGGCCATCATCATCGGGGCCGCCGCCGCTGCCTGGACGTCGAAGGTCTCCTCGAACCTCTTGATGAAGTCCGAGAGCTCGAGCAGAGTCATGTCCTTGAACTGGTCCAGCAGGTCGTCCGAGCTCATCTTCGCCATCGGTCACTCCTCCTCGTCGTTCGCGGAGGTCTCGGCCTCCGTCGATCCCTCACCGACCGTCTCGTCTGGGGCGGTCTCCTCGGCGGGCTCCTCCGCGGCGGCCTCCTCCGCGGCGGCCTCCTCGGCGGGCTCCTCCACGGCTGCCTCGGCCTGCGGAGGCTCGGCCTCCTGAGTCGGGGTCTCGGGCGGTGACTCCGCCGGGGCCACCTCCGCTGCCCCCTCCGGCTCCGGAGCTCCCGGCAGCTTGTCCCGATAGGCCTCGAGCACGCCCAGGAAGCGGGACTGCAGAGCCTGGAACATGGACGCCGCCCGGGTCATCTCGGACTTCAGCATCCCGGCGATGCGGGAGAGCATGACCTCTCGCGACTCGAGGGTGGCGAGCGCCTGCGCCTCGGACGCGCCGAGGACCCTACCCTCCATGTAGGCGCCCTTCAGCACGAGCGCCGGGAACTTCTTCGCCGCGTCGACGACCCGCTTGGCCGCCGCGACCACGTCGCCGTCGACGAACGCCACGGCGGTCGGGCCCGTCAGCAGCGCGTCGAGATCCTCGATCCCCGCCTCGCCGGCGGCCCGCAGCATGAGCGTGTTCTTGACCACCGAGAACCGGCCGGTGTCCGCGAGGGACCGGCGAAGCTCGGTGGCGTCCTGCACCGTGAGCCCGCGGTACTCGGCGAGCAGCAGGGCGTTCGAGCCCTGGATCCGCTCCTTCAGCGCCGCGACCTTGTCGATCTTCTCAGCGTTCGGCATCGCGCCTCCATGAGGAACACAACAAACGCCTCCGCGGACTCGCGGAGGCGCGCGCGTGGTGGCACGTTCGTTCGCCTCGGCAGGTACCGGCGTGGCCGGATCATGCGGCGCCCCTGCGGTCTGCGGCTCGATCAGGGTACCGACGGGACTCCGCCGCGACAACGGGTGCCGGGGGTTCCGGCCGCTACGCGCCGAGCATCGCTCGGAACGACGCAACGGTGCGCTCGAGGCCCTCCGCCATGCCGACGGTCGGCGTGTAGCCGAGCAGCCCGTGGGCGAGCGAGACGTCCGCCTCCGTGTGGCGCACGTCCCCCGCCCTCGGCGGTTCGAACACCGGCTCCGGGCTCGAGCCGGTCAGCTCGGCAACGACCCGGAGCACCTCGTTCACCGAGGTCGGCTTCGCCCCGCCGCCGATGTTGAAGGAGAGCCCCTGCGCCTCGTCGGGAGCTCGGCCGGCCAGGAGGTTCGCCTCGACGACGTCGTCGATGTAGGTGAAGTCGCGGGCCTGCCCGCCGTCCCCGTGGATCACGGGAGGGCGGCCCTCCAGGCACGCCATCACGAACCGGGGGACGACCGCGGCGTACTCGCTCTGCGGATCCTGCCCCGGCCCGAACACGTTGAAGTACCGCAGGCCGATCGCCCGCACCTGCATGGAGAACCAGAAGGCCCGGTAGTACGCCTCGCCGGCGAGCTTGCTGGCCGCGTACGGCGAGCGCGGTCTCGGCAGCATCGTCTCGACCAACGGGAACCGTTCCTGGTCTCCGTAGACGGAGGAGGACGATGCGGCCACGACCCTCGCTCCCTCGCGCTGCGCGGCGAGCAGGACGTTGAGCGTTCCCCGGACGTTCACGTCGGTGAAGAGCTCGGGCTCGGCGATCGATCGGGGGACGGAGCGCTTCGCCCCCTGGTGGTAGATGACCTCGCACCCCGTCGCCGCGCCTGCCACCGCCGCGGGATCCCGAAGATCCGCCTCGACGAATCGGATCGCGCCCGCCCGCTCGAGGTTCTCCGCCGAGCCGTCGGACATGTCATCGAGCCCCACCACGTCGTGACCGTCGACGAGGAGCCGCTTCGCGAGATGGGAGCCGATGAAGCCTGCCACCCCCGTTACGAGAACACGCATCGAGCACCTTTCGGTCGGAGGAGTCGCTGATCCGGAGCATACGGTGGGATCGAGGCGCGCCCACCCGAGTTCGCCTGCTCATCCGTTCGCAGCTGGGCGCTCTCCTTGCGCTCCTACGCTCCCGGCAGCCCGCAGAGCGCCCAGGCGGTGATCGACCAGCTCGAACTGACTGGCGAGTCTTCGACCGCCGTCACGGTATACGTGGTGTTGGAGTCGGGGTACGCGCGCAGGAACTCGATGTCGGGGTTGAGCGCTTGCGACCCGTTGATGTTGTACCCGCCGCCCAGCACGACGCGTCCACCCGTGCAGGTCGCAGTTGCCGTCTTGGGAGTGCTGGAGTTGTTCGCTGAGGTACTGGACACTCGAATGTAGTCTGCGAAGCCGCTCGGACCCGTGACGCCCGTGACGCCAGTGGCGCCCGTCGCACCTGTGGCTCCGATGCCTGTGGCTCCGGTCGCCCCGAACCCGGTCGCGCCGGTCGCGCCCGCAGGACCCTGCGGGCCAACCGGCCCCTGAGGACCTACGGGGCCCTGAGGACCGACGGGGCCCTGGGGACCGACGGGGCCCTGGGGACCCTGAGCACCGTCGACACCGGGATCGCCTTGGGGACCCTGAGCTCCGGCGGGACCGACCGGGCCCTGAGGACCGACCGGGCCCTGAGGACCGACCGGGCCCTGAGGACCGACCGGGCCCTGAGGACCGACGGCGCCGACCGGGCCCTGAGGACCGACCGCACCGTCGACACCGGGATCGCCCTGGGGACCTTGGGGACCGACGGCACCGGGATCACCTTGAGGACCGGCCGCGCCGGGGTCGCCCTGCGGACCGACCGCACCGTCGACACCGGGGTCGCCCTGGGGACCGACGGCACCGGGATCGCCCTGCTGCCCCTGGGGACCCTGAGCACCGTCGGCACCGGGATCGCCTTGGGGACCCTGAGCTCCGGCGGGACCGACCGGGCCCTGAGGACCGACCGGGCCCTGAGGACCGACCGGGCCCTGAGGACCGACGGCGCCGACCGGGCCCTGAGGACCGACGGCGCCGACCGGGCCCTGCGGACCGACCGCACCGTCGACACCGGGATCGCCCTGGGGACCTTGGGGACCGACGGCACCGGGATCACCTTGAGGACCGGCCGCGCCGGGGTCGCCCTGCGGACCGACCGCACCGTCGACACCGGGGTCGCCCTGGGGACCTTGGGGACCGACGGCACCGGGATCGCCTTGGGGACCCTGAGCTCCGGCGGGACCGACCGGGCCCTGAGGACCGACCGGGCCCTGAGGACCGACCGGGCCCTGGGGACCGACGGCGCCGACCGGGCCCTGCGGACCGACCGCACCGTCGACACCGGGATCGCCCTGGGGACCTTGGGGACCGACGGCACCGGGATCACCTTGAGGACCGGCCGCGCCGGGGTCGCCCTGCGGACCGACCGCACCGTCGACACCGGGGTCGCCCTGGGGACCGACGGCACCGGGATCGCCCTGCTGCCCCTGGGGACCCTGAGCACCGTCGGCACCGGGATCGCCTTGGGGACCCTGAGCTCCGGCGGGACCGACCGGGCCCTGAGGACCGACCGGGCCCTGAGGACCGACCGGGCCCTGAGGACCGACGGCGCCGACCGGGCCCTGCGGACCGACCGCACCGTCGACACCGGGATCGCCCTGGGGACCTTGGGGACCGACGGCACCGGGATCACCTTGAGGACCGGCCGCGCCGGGGTCGCCCTGCGGACCGACCGCACCGTCGACACCGGGGTCGCCCTGGGGACCGACGGCACCGGGATCGCCCTGCTGCCCCTGGGGACCCTGAGCACCGTCGGCACCGGGATCGCCTTGGGGACCCTGAGCTCCGGCGGGACCGACCGGGCCCTGAGGACCGACCGGGCCCTGAGGACCGACCGGGCCCTGAGGACCGACCGGGCCCTGAGGACCGACGGCGCCGACCGGGCCCTGCGGACCGACCGCACCGTCGACACCGGGATCGCCCTGGGGACCTTGGGGACCGACGGCACCGGGATCACCTTGAGGACCGGCCGCGCCGGGGTCGCCCTGCGGACCGACCGCACCGTCGACACCGGGGTCGCCCTGGGGACCGACGGCACCGGGATCGCCCTGCTGCCCCTGGGGACCCTGAGCACCGTCGGCACCGGGATCGCCTTGGGGACCCTGAGCTCCGGCGGGACCGACCGGGCCCTGAGGACCGACCGGGCCCTGAGGACCGACCGGGCCCTGAGGACCGACGGCGCCGACCGGGCCCTGAGGACCGACCGCACCGTCGACACCGGGATCGCCCTGGGGACCTTGGGGACCGACGGCACCGGGATCACCTTGAGGACCGGCCGCGCCGGGGTCGCCCTGCGGACCGACCGCACCGTCGACACCGGGGTCGCCCTGGGGACCGACGGCACCGGGATCGCCCTGCTGCCCCTGGGGACCCTGAGCACCGTCGGCACCGGGATCGCCTTGGGGACCCTGAGCTCCGGCGGGACCGACCGGGCCCTGAGGACCGACCGGGCCCTGAGGACCGACCGGGCCCTGAGGACCGACGGCGCCGACCGGGCCCTGCGGACCGACCGCACCGTCGACACCGGGATCGCCCTGGGGACCTTGGGGACCGACGGCACCGGGATCACCTTGAGGACCGGCCGCGCCGGGGTCGCCCTGCGGACCGACCGCACCGTCGACACCGGGGTCGCCCTGGGGCGGGACCGACGGCACCGGGATCGCCCTGCTGCCCCTGGGGACCCTGAGCTCCGGCGGCACCGGGATCGCCTTGGGGACCCTGAGCTCCGGCGGGACCGACCGGGCCCTGAGGACCGACCGGGCCCTGGGGACCGACGGCGCCGACCGGGCCCTGCGGACCGACCGCACCGTCGACACCGGGATCGCCCTGGGGACCTTGGGGACCGACGGCACCGGGATCACCTTGAGGACCGGCCGCGCCGGGGTCGCCCTGCGGACCGACCGCACCGTCGACACCGGGGTCGCCCTGGGGACCGACGGCACCGGGATCGCCCTGCTGCCCCTGGGGACCCTGAGCACCGTCGGCACCGGGATCGCCTTGGGGACCCTGAGCTCCGGCGGGACCGACCGGGCCCTGAGGACCGACCGGGCCCTGAGGACCGACCGGGCCCTGGGGACCGACGGCGCCGACCGGGCCCTGCGGACCGACCGCACCGTCGACACCGGGATCGCCCTGGGGACCTTGGGGACCGACGGCACCGGGATCACCTTGAGGACCGGCCGCGCCGGGGTCGCCCTGCGGACCGACCGCACCGTCGACACCGGGGTCGCCCTGGGGACCGACGGCACCGGGATCGCCCTGCTGCCCCTGGGGACCCTGAGCACCGTCGGCACCGGGATCGCCTTGGGGACCCTGAGCTCCGGCGGGACCGACCGGGCCCTGAGGACCGACCGGGCCCTGAGGACCGACCGGGCCCTGGGGACCGACGGCGCCGACCGGGCCCTGCGGACCGACCGCACCGTCGACACCGGGATCGCCCTGGGGACCTTGGGGACCGACGGCACCGGGATCACCTTGAGGACCGGCCGCGCCGGGGTCGCCCTGCGGACCGACCGCACCGTCGACACCGGGGTCGCCCTGGGGACCGACGGCACCGGGATCGCCCTGCTGCCCCTGGGGACCCTGAGCACCGTCGGCACCGGGATCGCCTTGGGGACCCTGAGCTCCGGCGGGACCGACCGGGCCCTGAGGACCGACCGGGCCCTGAGGACCGACCGGGCCCTGAGGACCGACGGCGCCGACCGGGCCCTGCGGACCGACCGCACCGTCGACACCGGGATCGCCCTGGGGACCTTGGGGACCGACGGCACCGGTCGGACCGACCGGGCCTTGAGGACCAACCGGGCCTTGAGGACCAACCGGGCCAGTAGGCCCAATCGGTCCTGGAGGACCTACGGGGCCGGTCGTGACTGGTCCACCGCCTGGCCCCGAGGCGCCTGTCGATCCAGGAGGTCCCGTCGGGCCCGTGTCACCGGGAGGACCTGCCGGACCGGTGTCGCCGGGAGGACCCGCGGGGCCGGTTGTCACGGGACCACCACCGGGTCCTGTCGCGCCCGTCGCTCCGGGAGGACCTACCGGACCGGTGTCGCCGGGAGGACCTGCAGGACCGGTATCGCCGGACGTGCCGTCCGCCCCCGTCGCGCCGGCCGGACCCGGAGGACCCGCGGGGCCGGGGGATCCGGCGGGTCCAGTCGTCCCGGCGGCTCCCGTTGCTCCGGGAGCTCCGGTCGCCCCGTTCGCCCCGGCCGCGCCGGTGGCACCGTTCGCGCCTGCGGCCCCATCGACGCCATCAAGACCGTTCGTGCCGTCAAGCCCGTTCGTGCCGTCTTGGCCATCGGCGCCGTTGGTCCCGTCGATGCCATCGGTGCCGTTGGTCCCATCGATGCCGTCCGTGCCGCCGGGACCGCGCCGACCCGAGGCACCGGTCGGCCCGACGAGGGGCTCGTCGTTGTGGAGATCGTTCGCCAGCACGCCGGACGGCAGCCGATTGCCCTCTCGATCGACGAGCTGCCACGAGACCCTGAACTCACCCTTGCGGCACGCGGCCTGCGGGCTCACGATCCGTACGGCCCCGGTGGCGCTGGAGACGCATCCGCTGACGCGCTCGCCGGACGACCGACGGCCGATAGAAGCCCCGGCCCACAGAAGTGACAGGAGTGTCAGCAGGAGTACCGCACCGGCAGCGATCCGTCGCCGGCGCCGCCGGCGGGCGCTTCCGGAATCGTTTTCGCCCGGGCCAGGATCGGGCTCGGTCGGTCGAGGTCGGTGTCCGCGTCCCACGTTTGACCCATCGGGTTACCCGAGGGTCCGGTTAACCCCTGGTTTCGGGTATCCCGAACCGAACCGACCCGGCCGCGTCGATGCCGCCGTGGCGGCCACCGTTCCGGGGATCAGGAAGGTGACCCCCGCCTCCACGTGGCGAGGCCGGTGGCGTCGTACCATCCGAGGCGACCAACCATGGATGAACGACGCTCCCCATCTGACCGCTTCCGGGCGTTGGGCAAGAACCGTCAGGCCCTCGCGCTCGTGGTCGTCCTCGTCGTGGTGGCCGGCGGCCTCCTGCTCATCACCCGCGGCGGTCAGGGCAGCGACGCGGAGCGAGCGGACCAGGCGCTCCAGGACGGCCTGAGTGCGCACCAGCAGGGAGACCTCGAGACGGCCAAGGCGGACTACCTCCAGACGATCGAGCTCGACCCCCAGAACAAGTTCGCGTACTACAACCTCGGCGTCATCAGCCAGACCGAGGGCGACCTCGCCACCGCGGAGTCCAACTACACGACGGCGATCACGATCGACCCCGACTTCGTCGCGGCGCTGTTCAACCTGGCGATCCTTCGAGCCGACGGCGGAGCCTCGGACGAGGCGATCCAGCTGTATCAGCACATCATCGAGGTCGACCCGAGCCAGGCCGCCGCTCACCTCAACCTGGGATTCCTTCTTATCGACGCCGGCAACGAGTCGAGGGGACAGGCCGAGCTCGACGAGGCGGTCCGGCTCGATCCGACACTCGCCGACCGGATCACGCCCGCGAGCGGCAGCCCCGCGGCCGCGACGCCGTCCCCCTAATGGGACCCGACGGCTAGACGCCCGCCGCCGGCGACGGCGCCGAGCGATCCCGATCCGCCCTGGCGCGTTCGTGCCGCCCGCCGTAGCGGTGACGGCGTGACGAGACGAGCAGGGTCGCGAACGTGACGGCACCGAGCAGCAACAAGAGGTCGTAGCGAGGGAACGGCGCGTACTGGAACACCACCAGGTGGCGGCCGGGCGGGACGAGACGACCGACCAGGCTGGGTGCGAACATCTCCGCCTCCACCGCCTGACCGTCGACCGTCACCCGCCACCGGTTGTCGAACGATGCCTTGAGGATCACCGCCGCCGGACGGTTCGTCTCGACCGTCGCGGAGGCCCTCCCGTCGGCGAGATCGAGGGATGCGGCCACGACCTCGCCCGGAGGCTCCGAGGGCGACTCGCCATCAGGAAGCGTGGCGGCGGGCGTCGGGATGCCGGCGAAGGAGATCGCCGGATACACACCCTCCGCGGGCTGATGGGAGCTCAGCCACGGCGCGATGCGCACGCCGAGGTTCGTGCGGTCGGCCACGATCGGCGCCGACGTGTCGACGACCTGGATCGCGCCGCTCACCGGCATCCGCCAGAGCCGGTGCCGCCCCCGTTCGGCGACGAGCTCCGCACGAGCCGGCGGCTGGCGATCCGCAGGTTGGATCAGGTACGGGACGTCGAACACGTCGTAGTGCGCGGGGTTCGTGTCGCTGAACCGGTACTCGGCGGGTGAGGACAGCGACCAGGTCGGCCGGGTGAAGCCCACGGCATCCGCATCGAGATTGAGCAGCTCGATGTAGACGGGGACCTGGCCAACGCGGTACCGGCTCCCCCAGTTCGATCGCGATCCCGCGTAGATGCGGCCCGGACCCATGTGCTCGGCGATCGACACCAGCGCCGCGACGTCCGCTCCGTCGTTCGCGTCGAACACCTCCTGCTCGTGGATCCACTGGGCGCCCTTGGCCGCCCACGCGCCCCGCTCGCCCCAGGCGGGGGCCAGCACCGCGACGGCCAGGACGAGCAGACCGGCCAGGACGACCTCGGGTCGTGGAACGCGACGGCGGAGCCGGGCCACGGCGGCCCGGCCGATCCATGCCATCGCCATCCCCGCCAGGTACAGGCCGGCCAGATGGACTCCGAACACGTAGCGCCGCAGGAAGAGATCGCCGGAGCCCGGCAGCAGCCGGAGCGCCGGACCGAGCGTGGACCGACCGAAGAACAGGACCAGCGAGAGGAGCCCGAGGAGGACCACCGCCCTCCCTCGCTCGTCTCGTCGCCATCGCCACAGGCACAGGAGGAGTCCGATCCCCGCCAGTACCGAGATCACCGGGAAGCGGTTCCGATCGAAGATCTCGCCGGAGACGAGCCAGGTCAGGATGCGCTTGGCGCCGAAGGAGTCGTAGAAGACCTTGCCGCGCGAGAACTCGTCCTGCACGGTGAACGCGCGGTCGAGCAGGAGAGGGACGACCACCCACGCGGCGATGAGCACGGCGCCGACCCCCACGACCGCCGCCCGCCCCACCCGCCGGAGCAGCCGAGAGGGGCGTACCAACAAGAGGACTCCGAGCGAGAGCAGCGCCAGGTACCCGGTGAGCAGGTGCACGGCCACCGTCATGGCGACGGCGAGCGCCGCCCACGGGTACGAGCGGCCGCGGACGACGGCGCGGTAGCTCAGACCCCAGGAGATCGGCAGGAGCCACATCCCCCAGATCTGCGTCCACGTGCCGTATCCACGCCACGCGTAGCTACCCCACTCGTAGCCGAGGGTCGGCGCGCTCGCGATGAGCGGGGAGATCAGTGCCGCCCCCGCCGAGCGCCACCGCCCGAGCCCGAGGAGCCGCCCGCCGGCGAACACCGACAGCGGCCACAGCGCGAGGCCCAGGTAGAGCGTCCAGCTGTAGGCGCTCTCGGACCCGATCGGGATCGCCAGGAGTCCCGTCAGCACGTGCGGGAGGCTCTGGTAGTGGTGGAACCGCGAGGACCCGAGCGCGAGCTCCGGGTACCACCCGTCGAGGGGGAGGTGCCCACTCGTCCAGCGCTGCTCGGCCCATCCGATCATGGAGCGATGGACCGAGCCGTCGTTCAGGTTCTGGACCGGGGTGGCCTCGGCCCGCAGGACCCACAGGTTGAAGACGATCGCGAGGCCGACGACGACCCACGGCCCGAGACGATGGACGGCGTTGGCCCGGCGCACGCGGTGACGCTACACCGCGGCCGGCTGTGACTCGGCGTCCTTCATCCGGTTGGTGTCGATCGCGATCCCAGGACCCATCGTCGTGGCGATCGTCAGGCTCTTCACGTACTTGCCCTTGGCCGCCGAGGGCTTCGCCCGCAGGAGCTCCTCGACCACCGCGAGGTAGTTCTCGAGGAGCTGCCGGTCCGAGAACGACTTCTTCCCGATGATGGCGTGGACGTTGCCGGTGCGGTCGGTCTTGTACTCGATCTTCCCGCCCTTGATGTCCTGGACGGCCTTCGCGATGTCGGTGGTGACGGTGCCCGTCTTCGGGTTCGGCATCAGGCCCCGGGGCCCGAGGACGCGGCCCGCCTTGCCCACCGTGGCCATCATGTCCGGCGTCGCCACGGCCGCCTCGAAGTCGATCGTGCCGGCCATCACCTGCTCGACCAGGTCCTCGGCTCCGACGACGTCCGCGCCCGCCTCCCTGGCCTCGGTGGCCTTCGGTCCCTGCGCGAACACGGCCACGCGCACCGACTTGCCGGTTCCGTTGGGCAGGGACACCGTGCCCCGGACCATCTGGTCCGCCTTGCGCGGGTCGATCCCGAGCCGGAAGGCGACCTCGACGGTCTCGTCGAACTTGGCGTTCGGAAGCTCCTTGAGCGTCTTGATCGCCTCGACCGGCAGGTACTCGCGCTCCGGGTCGACGAGCTTGGCCGCGGCGTCGTAGCGCTTGCCCTTCTCGCTCACGAGACCACCTCCACGCCCATGCTCCGCGCCGTCCCGGCCAGGATGCGCATCGCCATGTCGACGTCGTTCGCGTTGAGGTCGGCCATCTTCTGCTCGGCGATCCGCCGCAGCTGATCCTGGGTGAGCTTGCCGACCTTGGTCCGGTTGGGCTCGCCGGAGCCCTTCTCCAGCCCGGTGGCCTGCTTGATGAGCTCGGCGGCCGGGGGCTGCTTCGTGATGAACGAGAACGATCGGTCCTCGTAGATCGTGAGCTCGGCCGGGATCACCTGGCCGGCGAACTGCTGGGTCTGCTCGTTGTACTGGCGACAGAACTCCATGATGTTCACGCCGTGCTGGCCCAGCGCCGTTCCGACGGGGGGTGCCGGGGTGGCCTGACCGGCCCGGATCTGGAGCTTGACGAGCGCCAGGACCTTCTTCTTCTTTGGGGGCATCTGCTGCATCCACCTCCTGCGGTCCAAACGGCCGGTCGGGCCTCCCGCCTAGAGCGTTGTTCCTAGACCTTCGCCACCTGGTCGAACGAGAGCTCGACCGGCGTCTCGCGGTCGAAGATGTTGACGAGCACCTTCAGCTTGCTCTGATCGAGGTTGATCTCGCTGATCGTGCCGTTGAAGTCGGCGAACGGTCCCGAGATGATCCGCACCACGTCGCCCTCCTCGAATCCCAGGCGGAACTGCGGCTTCACCTCTTCCTTCTTCACGACCAGGATCTTCTCGACCTCCCGCTTGGACAGCGGGGTCGGCTTGCTCCCGGTGCCGGCGGCGACGAAGCCGGTCACACCCGGCGTGTTGCGCACGACGTACCAGGAGTCGTTGTCGTAGATCATCTTCACGAGCAGGTACCCGGGGAAGACCTTCCGCTGGACGACCTGCTTCTTGCCGCTCTTGATCTCCATCACGTCTTCCATCGGGATGTGGACGTTGAAGATCTTGTCCTCCATCTGCATCGTGTGGATCCGCGACTCGAGATTGGTCTTCACCTTGTTCTCGTACCCGGCGTATGTGTGAACGACGTACCAGTCGCCGGGGCCCCGGAACGGATCGCGGGCGCGGCCCTCGGCCTCCTCGGCCTGGGCGGCCTCGGCGGCTTCCGCGGAGCCGTTGCCCTCGACCGACGCCGCCGCAGGCTCCGCGGCCGGCGGGGGCTCGGCGGCCGCGGGCTCGACCTCGGTCTCGGCGGACTCAGCCTCCGCGCTCGGCGGCAGGGCCTCGGCGGGCTCAGCCTCCGCGCTGGGCGCCTCGTCCCCGGCGGCCTCCACCGGGAGCGGCACCTCCTGCTCGAGCGGGACCTCCACCGGTTCGCCGGTCACCTCCGGGGTCTCGCCGGCCATGGCGGGAGGCTCCTCGTCGGACTGGCCCTGCTGGAGATCCTCGGCGGCCTCGGGGACGTCGGGCTCGCCGAGGGCAACCTCGACCTCCGCCGCCGGCTCGGCCTCCGTCTGGGTCTCGCCCTCGGCTCGTGCCTCGATCTCGGTTTCGGACTCGATGGGCTCGCCGGGCTGGGCCGATGCGCCCTCGGGATCGGCGCCGCCCACCGGCTCGGCCGGTGCCGGGACGTTCTCGTCCGAAACGGATTCGGGGATCTGGTTCATGAGGAGGACCTCTGGATCAGTTGGTGAAGACGTCGAGCACGAATCGTGAGAACAGCACGTCGAGCCCGAACACGAACGACGTGACCACGATGACCGAGCAGAGCACGACGATCGTGTAGGTCACGAGCTCCTTGCGCGTCGGCCAGATGACCTTCTTCAGCTCCTGACGGACCTCCTTCAGGAACTGACGCACGCCGGTGCGTTCGCGCCGCTGCTGGAGCTGCGCTCGACGCGCCTGCTGTGCCGCCTGGACGCGCTCGACCTGCGTGCCCTGGCGACGCTGCGCTCGCTTCATCTGCCTGTTCATCGTGCTACTCCCTTGCAGGGGCGGAGGGACTCGAACCCCCAACCGCCGGTTTTGGAGACCGGTGCTCTACCAGGTTGAGCTACGCCCCTCCGTGCAGCGGTCCGGCCGGAAGTCGGGGACACCGAACGCCCAGTATAGGGGTGCCCCTCAGGCTCGGCAAAGGTCGCCCGGAGGGGCCGCGAGCGATTCCCGCAGGTCATTCCGGGCGTTCGTCGCGATCGTGTGTTCGTGCCCGCAGGTGCGTGATGTTGCACCAGCCCTCTCCTAGACTGCACGGGACGCGTCGCGCCGGCCCCGGAAATGCGAGCGCCGATATGGACGAGCCGGTTCCTTCCCCGCCCGGCGACGATCGGGCGAGGCGCCGCGGCCTCTTCGCCGGCCGCGAGCATGGCAACCCCGACGACGTGCTCGACGACGCCGCGCGGCGGGTCGAGCAGCTGATGGGCAGTCAGCAGGCCACGATCCAGCGTCAGCTGGAGGAGGGCATGCACCGGATCCAGACCACCGCCAGCTCGCTGATGCACGAGATCGCGAGCGAGGTGTGGCGCACGGCCGGCGGTGACAAGGACGACGCTCGGTCCGCGATCCTGGCCGAGCTCTCGAGGGATCAGGCCATCCGGAGCCTGATCGCGCACTCGGACGAGCGATTCCAGGCGCTCGCCGTCCGGACGGCGCGGCTCGAGGACACGCTGAACCACGTGGCGGAGTCGATGCAGGCAACGCGGGACCAGCTCGCCGATCGCGTGGGCGTGCTCGGCTCCACGGAGGAAGGCGACGCTCGCGAGAGCGAGCTCCGGAGACAGCTCGCGGAGGTCACGAGACAGGTCGCCGCAGCCCTCGGAACGCTGACCGAGCGCGACGAGGCGATCGTCGACGCGGTTCGCGCCAGCGTCCGCGAGCACGGCGAGCTCATCACGCACGAGACCACCCGGATCTCGGCCGCGATGGAGTCGTACGTGCAGCACGGGGTCGAGGCCATCGGCCAGCTCGCCGGCAGCGTCGACGTGCAGCTGCACGCGCTCGCGACGCGCGACGGGGAGGTGGCCGATCGGATCGGCAAGACCGTCGAGGAGCAGATGACGCTGCTCGCCGAGCAGTTCCAGCTCATGTACGAGCGGATGACGATCGACACGTCGTCCGTCACGGAGGCGGTTCGCCTGCACACGTCGCGGAGCGACGAGCGCATCCGCGCCGTCGGTGACTACCTCGAGCTCCTCGGCGAGCGCATCGACGTGACGTCCCGGGACGCGGTCGCCGAGGTTCGGACCGCCCTGGAGACGCGCGTCATGGGCCTCGCGCAGCTCGTTCGCTCCGACTCCGAGGCCCTGCGGCGCGAGCTGGTCCGCTCCACCGCGTCGCTCGACGAGCGGACCGCGTCGTTGCTCGACGAGCGTCTCGCCGCCGTCTCGACCGCCGTCACCGAGGGCACGGCCCGCATGATCGACGAGCTCGGCCGGTGGATGCAGGAGGAAACCGCTCGCGCCATCCGCGGCTCGATCGAGGAGGCCCTCGTCCGTCTCGATGCACAGGCGGAGGAGCGGTCGCGGCGCCTCGACGTTCGCACGGACGAGACCCTCTCGTCGATCGACCGGACCATGGTTCGGATGACCGACGCCGTGGAGGGCCAGTTCGAGCGGCTCGGCCGGGCCGTGGGCGACCGCGCGGCCTACGCCGCAGACGCCGCCATCGGCGCGCGCTTCGACGACGTGCTGGCTCGCCTGCACGACGCGACGGGGACGATCGAACGGCTCGAACGGACGCTCGAGGACGGCCCCGCCCAGATCGAGGCGACGATCGCCTCGACCGTGGACACGCGCATCTCCTCGTTGGCCCGCCTCGTCCGATCGGACAACGAGACCCTCGCGGCCCAGATCGTTGCCGACCAGGAGGCCTCCAAGCAGGCCCTGCGATCCATGAAGGAGCTGCAGGCGAACCTCCCCGCCGAGGTCATCGAGATGGTCGAGCAGCGGTTCGCCTCGCTGGCCGAGTCGATCGAGCGCTCGAACGAGATGCTCGCCAAGCGGATCGACCGGATGGCCGACAAGGTCGGCGAGCGCTACGGCAACGACATCCAGATCGTGATCGACCGCATGGGCGACGCGATGCACGCGTTGGCCAGCCTGGGCCAGCCCCGGCCGGCGGCGGCGGCGCCTCGACGGGCCGCCGAGCCGCGGATCGAGCTCGAGTAGGCGCGGCGCGGACGCGTCACGCCAGTCGGACCTCGGCCTCGCCGCGCCGGATCGGCCACTCCGCCGCGCAGTCGCGCTCGAGCCTGACCCAGACGTCGATCGTCGCGGTCCGCGCTTCGTCGTCGACGGATCGAACGGTCCCGCCGGCGACGATCGTCTCGTCCACCAGCACGGGAGCCCGGAACAGCGCCCGCATCCGGACGAGGAACGCGCCCTCCCCCGCCCAGTCGAGCACGCACGACGTCAGGTGTCCCATCGTGAGCATCCCGTGTGCGATGACGCGGGGGAAGCCCGCCGCGCGAGCCACCCGGTCGTCCTGGTGCAGCGGGTTCTGGTCGCCGGACGCGTCCGCGTAGGCCTTCACGTCTTGGCGCGTGAAGGCCCGTTCCCACGTCGGCAGCTCGTCCCCGACGCGGACGTCCTCGAACGAACGGCTCACGATCCCGCTCGTTCGATCAGGGTGCTTCGGCCGATCGCGACCGTGGCGCCGGCCGCGTCTCGGAACTCCGCGCGGAGAACGAGGAAGCCGATCCCGCCCTTGACACGAACGTCCTCGATCGTCGCCTCCGCCGTGATCGTTTCACCGACCGACAACGAGCGCTCCCATCGGTACTCCTGTTCGCCGTGCAGGATCCGGGCGAGGTCCAGCCCCAGCTCGGGATCGCCCACCACCCGGGCCAACCCCGCGGCCAGCTCCGGCGCGGTCAGCAGGGTCGGCGGGACCGCATCGCCACGATGGCCGACCGCGGCCGCGAACGCCGCGACGCGATCAGGATGCAGCGTGAACGTTTCGGGGGGATACACCTTCCCGACGAGCGCGGCGTTCACGCTCGGCGGCCTCCATACGGACGTTCGACCGACATCGGTGTCCCACGCGCGGCGGTCTGCCGTTCTCCCGATTCACACGCCCCCATCGTGCTGCGAACGTAGCCCCGACGATGTACACGAGCAACCTGTCGGAGCTTCCGTGACTCGACCGATGCCGGGTCCTACGATCGGCGAACCCATGGGGCCAACCGTGAACCACGTCGGACCGGGGAACGGCAACGCCGCGGCGGAAAGCAACGGCGGCCCGACGCGGCCGATCACGGTTCTGATCGTGGACGACGAGCGCACGTTCGGCGAAGCGCTCGAGCTCGCCCTGGAGCGCGAGGAGGACCTCAGGATCGTCGACGTCGCGACCGACGGCTCGGAGGCGGTGCGGTACGCGGATCGTTACCGGCCCGACGTCGTCCTCATGGACGTCGCCATGCCCGGGATGAACGGCATCGAGGCCACCCGCCGGATCAAGGAAGCGGCCCCGGATGTGCACGTCGTCATCCTCTCCGGACAGGACGACCAGTACCTGCTGGCGCGCGCGATGCAGGCCGGTGCGATCGGACTCCTGCGGAAGACAGAGGCGGTGGTGAACGTGGCCAGCATGGTTCGTCGCGCGCATCGCGGTGAGGCCCTGCATCCCCCGGACGAGGTCGAGGGCGCCCTCCGGCGTCTTCGTCACCGCCGGGATCAGGAGGACGACGCGGCCCAGCGGCTCGAGAGGCTCACCCCTCGGGAGGTGGAGATCCTCTCGCACATGGCGGAGGGCCAGACGGCGGAGGAGATCACCGAGACGCTGGGGATGAGCCCGAACACGCTCCGCACCCACATGCAGAACGTGCTCACGAAGCTCGGCGTGCACTCGAAGATGGAGGCGCTCGTCCTCGCCATCCGACACGGGAAGGTCTCGACCGTCGACCTCACCGAGGGCTGAGCCGGCGAGGCACCGCGAGACCGCCGCTACCGCGTCTCGCGATGCAGCGTGTGCCGCCGCTCCCAGCGGCAGTACTTCCGCAGCTCGATGCGGTCCCGGTCGTTGATCCGGTTCTTCACCGTGACGTAGTTCCGGCGCTTGCACTCGGTGCACGCCAGCGTGATCTTCGGTCGGTTGTCGCCCTTGGCCATGGCCTCTTCCCGGATCCTCGCTACTTGATGATGGTGGTCACGCGTCCGGCACCCACGGTGCGGCCGCCCTCGCGGATGGCGAAGCGCAGGCCCTCCTCCATGGCGATGGGGGCGCCGAGCTCCACCGTCATCACCACGTTGTCCCCGGGCATGACCATCTCCACGCCCTCGGGCAGGGCGGCCTTGCCGGTCACGTCGGTGGTGCGGAAGTAGAACTGGGGGCGGTAGCCGTTGAAGAACGGCGTGTGGCGGCCCCCCTCGTCCTTGCTGAGCACGTAGACCTGGGCAGAAAAGTCGGTGTGGGGCGTGATCGTGCCGGGCTTGGCCAGCACCTGGCCCCGGGCCACCTCGTCCTTGTCGATGCCGCGCAGCAGGACCCCCACGTTGTCGCCGGCCCGGACCTCGTCAAGGAGCTTGCGGAACATCTCCAGGTCGGTGGCGGTGGTCTTTCGGGTGTCGTGGATGCCGACGATCTCGACCTCCTCCATCTTCTTGAGCAGCCCGCGCTCCACCCGGCCGGTGACCACGGTGCCGCGGCCGGTGATGGAGAACACGTCCTCGATCGACATCAAGAAGGGCTTGTCGACGTCTCGGGCGGGCTCGGGGATGTAGCTGTCGACGGCGTCAAGGAGCTCGCGGACCTGGTCCTCGGCCTCGGGGTCGCCCTCCAGGGCCTTGAGCGCGGAGATGCGGATCACCGGGACGTCGTCGCCGGGGAACTCGTAGCTCGAGAGCAGCTCGCGGACCTCCAGCTCCACCAGGTCCAGCAGCTCGGGGTCATCGACCATGTCCACCTTGTTCAGCGCCACCACGATGTAGGGGACGTTGACCTGACGGGCGAGCAGGACGTGCTCGCGGGTCTGGGGCATGGGGCCGTCGGCGGCGCTGACGACCAGGATGGCCCCGTCCATCTGGGCGGCGCCGGTGATCATGTTCTTGATGTAGTCGGCGTGGCCGGGGCAGTCCACGTGGGCGTAGTGCCGGGCCTCGGTCTGGTACTCGACGTGGGCGATCGCGATGGTGATGCCCCGCTCCCGCTCCTCCGGCGCCTTGTCGATCTGGTCGAAGGGGGTGAAGTCGGCCAGCCCCTTCTGGGCCTGGACCTTGGTGATGGCCGCGGTCAGCGTGGTCTTGCCGTGGTCGATGTGCCCGATCGTGCCGATGTTCACGTGGGGCTTGGTCCGCTCGAACTTCTGCTTGCCCATCTCGTCGTGCTCCTTCTCGGTTCCTCGAGGGATCAGCTCGTAGCGGGGGCGGGATTCGAACCCGCGACACAGCGATTATGAGCCGCTTGCTCTGCCACTGAGCTACCCCGCCCCGGCGCGGGAAGGAAGTCTACCGGCCGTCGCCGTGCACGGCATCCCTGACCAGGGCATACCCGCACCGCACCGGTCGACCCTCGGCACGGCGCCCCTCACACCGAGGGGCCGAACCGGAAGTCGCCGAAGGAGGACCGGCCGTCGTCGTCGTCCGGCGCCGTGTTCACGCGGAGGCCGTGCCGGGTCAGGCCCCCGTACCGGTCCATGTCCGCCGGGTTCAGCGTGTGTCCCACGGTCTCGCACGTCGACACCCGGACCCGGACGTGGGGCCCCTCGAAGTCGAGGAGGACGCGGACGGTGTCCCCGTTGTCGAAATCGATGTCCGAGGTCCGCGAGGCGAAGTAGGTCACGGCGCGACCCTGCTTCTTGCCGATCGCCAGCATCCCGCCGGGGTTGACGGGCGTGCGCTCCAGCTTCACGAACAGGTTGTTGTCGGCGTCGGCGCACCGGAAGACGACGCCGGCGTTGGCCCTCCGGTTCGTCGGCGACAGCGTGAGCATCACCTCGAGCAGGCCGTTCGCGGCCCCCGTGTCCACCACGGCCGTGCAGACCTCCTGGCGGAACCGCGGCGTCGCCACGGCCCGGCCCGAGCGGATCGTCCACGCGCCGGCGTCCTCCTCCCACGTCTGGCCGGTTCCCGCCGTCCCGATCGGACCGTCGGGCCGGGCGAACCCGTCCGCGACCGTGGCCGCGCTCGCATCGAGCGGCTCGATCGGACAGGCTGGCGCCTCGGACTCCGAGCCGCGGCACCCGCCCAGGGCGAACGCCATGGCCGACAGTCCGGCCAGCCGCAGCGCGGCCCGCCGGTCGAGCACCCGGCCCCCCGGTCCCCCACCCGGGAGCGCGGGCCGGTGGATCCGGCTCACTGACTGATGGGGACGGTGACCGTGGCGGTCGCGGTCGACGTGTTCCCGCAGGCGTCGGTCGCCGAGTAGGTAATCGTGTAGACGCGCCCGGTCCCGCGCTCCGATCGCTCGGCTCGCAGGCGGAACGTGTCCATGTCGACGATGACGATGTCGTGCTTGGTCTTGCCGTCCACGCCGCCGGGCGCGTCGTCGGGCTCGTTGGACGTGACGGAGACGAGCTCGAACGTCGGGCTCGGGTCCGCGCCGTCGGAGATCGTGATCGTGGCCTGCACCGTCCGGTACTTGTGGTTCGGCGGCCAGAGCTGGGTCGGCGAGACGGAGACCGAGAGGTCCGGGGCCGTCACGTCGCGGCAGAACGCGGCGACCTGGGGGTCGTGGTCGCTCGCCCCGCGCGCCCCGTCCCCGTCGAAGTCGGCCGGCCAATCGCTGTTCACGTGCGCCGCGCGGAAGTCTCGGAGCGTGTCGAAGAGCGCGGGCGTCACGAACAGGTTGTCGAGCGTCTGGGTCTGCCCCTGGAAGACGTAGCTGTAGGCGCTCGAGGGCGCCTCGTCCACGAGCACCTCCCACAGGTTCTCCAGCCCCTGGTCGTAGAGCGCGCCGAGCTGGTCGCTGGGGAACAGCGGATCGCCGGGCGCGAACGGGTCGTCGGGCCGGGGGTACACGTTGAGGTCCCCGCCCACCGCGACGAGCGCGTCCGGATCGGCGCTCTGGAGCGCGTCGACGATCGCCGCGTCGTAGGCGGCCTGTTCGGTCCGCTGCCCCACCCGGGCGTTCGGCGTGCTGCTGAAGTGGTTGCTCACCGCGTACAGGTCGAGCGAGGTCCCCTCGCCGATCGCGCCCTGCCAGATCCGGAACAGACCGACCTGCGGCGCTCGGGTGAACACGTTCGAGCCGTCGACGCCGGTGCTCGTGTCCACGTCGGGCGGCAGGACGGCGTTCAGGACCTTGGGGTTCGAGACGTCGGCGTTGTAGCCGAGCGCGGTCCCTCGGTAGTCCACCGTGGGCGAGCTCCCCAGCACGGGGTCGCCCGCCGGGGCCGGCAGCAGCTCGACCCGGTCGGTCCGATACAGGAACGCCGAGACGATCCCCCGGTCGTCGGCGCCGTCGCGATCGTAGGCGGCGTCGTACGCCGGCCCGCCCTGGGCCGCGATCGTGACCGCGAGCTCCTGCAGCGTGTCGGGCTTGCCGTCGGCGTCGTCCGTGGCGCCGCAGGCGAGCGCGCCGCCGCTCACCGTGCAGATGTCCTGGTCCTCGGCCTCCTGCACCAGCAGGATGTCGGGCCCGTGCAGGTCGGTGACGACCTGCTGCGCGATGACGCCCAGGCGCGCCTCGTAGGCGGCCTCGCTCGCCGGCACGTAGTCGAAGGGCGGGCTCACGCCCGGGCAGCCGGTGTTCCCGGCGAAGTCGCACCCGTCGAACGGGTCGTCGCGGTAGTCGTACAGGTTCTCCATGTTGAAGGTGGCCAGGCTGAACTGCTGGTCGCGGTCGATGGCCTGGACGGGCGCGTTCGTGGAGGGATCCACGCCGTGTGCGAGCTGCAGCTGCTCGCCCACCTGGATCTGGTACTTGTCGAACGAGAAGTACACACCCCCCACGCCGGCGTCCGTCATCGTGTCGAACGTCCGGGCCGGCGCGATGAGGGCCGTGTTGTCGCCCGCCGCGGCCTTGATGCCGAGGCTCCCCATGATGATCCGGAAGCCGTTCCCGTCGTCGAACAGCGCCGGATCGTCGTCCAGCGGATGCGGGTCGCGGAACACCCTCCGCGCGTACGGGTCGGCACGCTGTGCCACGGGGTGGTCGCCCCGGATGACCCACACCTCCCCGTCGGCCGTGCTCGGGAACACGTCCCGCCGGCCGACGACGACGCTGCCGGAGGGCACCTCGGCCCGCATGCCCTCGCGGCGCTCCCAGTACCGGTTCGCGTCGGCGAGGACGTCCGGCGGGGCCGCGTCGAACGCGGGGACCTCGGCGCCGAGGTCGACGCCGGTGCGGACCACGTCGACGACCGAGAGCCCCGCGCTGAGCTCGGTCAGGCTGAAGAACTCGGACACCCGCCCCGCGAGGACGATCTCGTCGCCCACCTGCGGCGCGTACGTGCCGCCGCCCGAACGCAGCAGCGTGGTGAAGCTCCCCATGAACACGAAGATCCCGTCGGAGGAGTGGGGATCGGCGTCGGCCGAAGCGGCCGCGTCCTGGATGAAGAGCCCGTTCTGGTTCGCCCCGGCGCTCGTCCGGGCCAGGGTCTTCTCGTACACGACGGCGCGCACGGCCACGGTGGTGGTCCCCGCGGCGTTCCCGGTGGCCGGCGCGAACGGCGAGCGGAACGTGAGCCCGTCGTCCGAGTCCCCCACTGATCCCTGCACCGCCCCGATCGTCATCAGCTCGGCCACGACCACGGTGAGCGAGCACGTCCCCGTCTGCGGGCTCGGGTCGTCGTTCGTGGCGGTGACGGTGACCGAGTAGATGCCCGGCGGGACGGCGTCGTCCACGGTGACGACGGCGCTCGCCGTGCCCCCGACCCCGCCGGCCGGCACGAGGCTCCCGGCGGTGATCGAGCCCGGCGCCGGCGAGGGCGTGACGTTCGCGACGGCGATGTCGACGACGGTTCCGTCGGCGTCGCTCGCGGTGACGGTGCGCGCGGCGGCGTAGCCCTCGGCCGTGGTGAGCGTGTTCCCGCAGGTGGCGATGACGGCCGCGTTCGACGGCCCACACGTGTGGAGCGGCGACACGGTGTTGCGGGGTGTCGGGGCGCCCGTCGCGAAGTCGGCGGCGTTGTCGTCGGTCTCGGCGCAGCCGTCGGAGCCGCGAAGGGCCGCGATCGTGTTGCTCGGCGCCGGCGTGGGGCCGGAGCCCTCGAAGAAGTTCGCGTTCCCGTAGCCGACGAGATCGACGATCGTGGCCAGCGCGGCGGGCGTGCACGGCGTGGAGCCGCCGTTGCACCCGAGCGGCGTGGTCGTGTCGACGAGCGCGACCTTCCCGCCGCCGCCGGCCATCGCGATCGGCGTGGCGTCGACGACATCGGGCGTCGGGAGCGGCGTGGTCCCGCCGGTGCCCTGCGCCTCCTGGATCAGGAAGTACTGCCCGGGTCCGATCGAAACGGCCGGCAGCTCGGTGAGCATCGTGCTCGACGAGCCGAACGTTCCCGTGCCGGTCGCGCTCGCGTACTGCACGGACCAGCCGGCGACCGAGACGCTCGAGGAGCCCAGGTTGTACAGCTCGACGAAGTCGTGGGTGTAGGTGGCGCCGCTGTTCCCCCCACCCCCGTACACCTGGCTCACGACGAGGCCGGCGGACACCGCTTGCGTGGTCGCCGGCACGAGGACGAGCGCCGCCACCATCGAAAGGACGGCCGCGAACGACCCGATGGCCCGCCGCCGGAACGAAGCCCGAGCACCCACGTCGATCCCCTCCCAAGCGCGACCGCGTGGGGTCGCGGAGCCGATGAGCTGCCAGACGCCAGCCTAAGCCAGTGTTGCGCCCTCGTGCTACGTGACGGTGACGGCGGCGCGTCCTGGAGGCGAACACCGGGGTCGGGCTCCCATCGGTGAGCGGTCGCCGCCGATGCCGGCGGAACCGTTCGGGGGCACCGAGCCGTCGGTTGTGGACGGGCTTGCGCTGGGTACGGTCCGATCGCGATTCGAGATGAGAGGGGTCTCAGATGGCCGAGGACAGGATTCCAGAGACGGCGAAGCGGCGGAGCTCGAGGCACGCTCTCAGGTGGGTCGCCGCCGGAGGCGTCTGGCTGGTGTCGCTGGCGTATCTGGCCGCCCCCGCCCGTGCGGCGACGTGCGACACGTCGGCCGGCGGGAGCCAGCTCAACGTCGTCCTCGCGAGCGGGAACTCGGTCAGCGTCCGGATCGGCACGGGCGACACGATCCGCGTGAACGGGGGCGGGCTGACCGCCAGCGACTGCGGCGGGAACACCTCGGCCGCCGTCGATGCGATCCACGTCACCGGCGCCGGCGGCGCCGAGACGTTCACCATCGACGAGACGGGTCCGGGCGGCGCGTTCGACGCCGACGACGACTTCACCATCGACCTCGGCGGCGGGGACGACTCACTGGTCGTCACGGGTCGAAGCGGGGTCGACACGATCACGTTCACCCCGTTCGTCGTCGACGGGGCCGACGTCACCCAGACCGGCATCGAGAGCTTCCTCGTGAACGCGAACGCCGGAGACGACTCGGTGAGCGGCGGCTCGTTCGGAGGCCGCCTCACGCTCCACGGTGGCAACGGGGTCGACACCCTCACGGGCGGCAACGGGAACGACTCGATCGGCGGCGGGGGGGACGCGAGCAGCGACACCATGAACGGGGGCGCGGGGACCGATTCACTGACCTACGCCGGACTGACGAGCGGCGTCACCGTCAGCCTCGCCGTCACCGGCCCTCAGGCCACCGGCCCGGCGGGGGTCGACACCATCTCGGGGTTCGAGAACCTCACCGGCGGGACGGGGAGCGACACGCTGACCGGGACCTCCGGCGAGAACTCGTTGTTCGGCGGCGAGGGGAACGACACGCTGTCGGGCGGGGCGGGCAACGACGTCATCAGCGGAGGGGCGGGTATCGACACCGTGACCTACGCCGGCAGCCCGGCCGGCGTCACGGTCGACCTCAACGTGACGACGCCCCAGAGCACCGGAGGCGCCGGCACCGACACGATCTCGGGGATCGAGAACGCCACGGGCGGCAGTGGGAACGACACCCTGCTGGGCACCACCGGGATCAACGTCCTCGACGGCGGCGATGGGAACGACAAGCTCCGGGGCGGCGACAACAACGACACCCTCATCGGGGGCGCCGGCAGCGACCGGGCCGACTACGCGACGGCCTCGACGGGCGTGACCGTGAACCTCGCCAACGGCACCGCCACCGGCCAGGGATCGGACTCGCTGACCGGGATCGAGGAGGTCGGCGGGTCCGCCTTCGACGACGTGATCACGGGTGGGGACGGCAGGAACGTGATCGCCGCGGGCGGGGGCCTGGATCGGGTCTCCGGCGGCGACGGGAACGACGCACTCAGGACCGGCGACGGGAACGACCAAGCCGCCGGCGGGTCGGGCAAGGACCGGATCATCGGTGGGTCGGGAAACGACTCGCTCCGGGGCGGCTCCGGGAACGACCGCCTGAACGGCGGGTCCGGCGGTGACACCTTGAGGGGCGGCGCCGGCCGCGACGTCTGCAACGGCGGCCCGGGACGCGACCACGAGCGGGGGTGCGAGTAGGCTCCTCCGCACGGTGGCGCTTGCGGTGGATGGAGCATGATTGCCGGTCTGAACGTCCCGTCGAACCTCGGCGTCGGTACGTGGATCGAACGTCGGGCCAGGATCGCTCCGGACGCCGTTGCGCTCATCGGCAGCGAGCGATCGTTCACGTATCGGGAGCTCGCCGCACGGATCCGGCGACTCGCGAACGGCCTCCGGCAGCTCGGGGTGGCACGCGGCGACCGCGTCGCGTGGATCGGCCCCAATCACCCGGCGGCTCTGGAGGCCCTGTTCGCCGCCGCGTCGATCGGGGCCGCGCTCGCTCCCGTCAACCACCGCTTGGGGGGAGGTGAGCTGGCCGCCGTCCTCGAAGATGCCGATCCGACCGTGCTGATCCGACGGGGCCCCGTCGATCCCACCGCCATCCCCGGGTCCGTCAAGCACCAACTCGACGTCGATGGGGAGATCAACGGCGCGATCGTGTTGGAGGCGCTCGTCGCCGAGTCCCCGGACGATCCGATCGACATCGAGATCGGGATGGAGGAGCTCTGCCTCCTCGCTCACACCTCGGGCACGATCGGGCCATCGAAAGGGATCGTGCTCACTCACGCGAACGTCACGTGGAACGTCGTCAACTTCCTGACGTGCGCGGACTTCCGAAGCACGGACGTGACGGTCGCGATCGCGCCGTTCTTCCGAGTGGGTGGCACGGGCGTGAACGTCCTTCCCCTCCTCTTCGTCGGCGGAACGGTGGTGGTCTCCGACCTCGTGAACCCGGACGACGTCCTTCGATCGATCCAGACGCATCGCGTGAGCATCGGGTTCGGCAACCCGGACAGCCTGGACGCACTCGTCCGCGCCGCCGCGTGGCCGGAGGCCGACCTCTCGAGCGTCCGCTTCATGCTCACGGGTGGCGCACCCGTGCCCGAGCGGCTCATCCGCGCCTTCCTCGCGCGAGGCGTGACGCTGCTGCAGGGGTACGGGCTGTCGGAGGCGGCTCCCCTCGTGCTCCTGCTGGATCCGGAGAGCGCCCTCACGAAGATCGGCGCGGCCGGACGGCCTCCGCTGTTCGTCGACGTCCGGATCGTGGATGCGGACGGCCGCTCCGTGCCGACCGGCCGGACGGGGGAACTGCTCGTGCGGGGCCCGAACGTCATGGCCGGGTACTGGAGGCGGCCGGATGACACCCGCGACGCGCTGTCGGCCGATGGATGGCTGAGGACCGGAGACGCGGCGCGAAGCGACGACGATGGCGACATCTGGATCGTCGATCGGATCGCGGACCGATTCCTCTCGGACGGGCGGACCGTCTATCCGGGAGACGTCGAGCGGGTGTTGCTGAGGCATCCCTCGATCGCGGACGTCGGCGTGGTGGACGTTCCCTCGGATGTCGGCAGCGTGGCGATCGCGGTCGTCGTGCCGGCGCCGGGCTCGAGAGCGACGGAGGAGGAGATCCTGGCGTTCGGCCGAGGGAACCTCGCTCCCCACCAGGTCCCCGCGTCCGTCGCGTTCGTCGACGAGCTCCCGCGGAGCCAGGTGGGCAAGCTGCTCAGGGGGCAGCTCCGCGCACTCGTGCCTCCCCTGTCCGCCGGGTAGCCGATCTCTCGCCGTTGAAGCGTCGAGCCGGAGCGGGGACTCGAACCCCGGACCCCCTCCTTACCATGGAGGTGCTCTGCCGACTGAGCTACTCCGGCCGGGCGGCCATGATACCGACCGCCCAGCGGCGTGGGACGATGATTCGATGCGCCGGGTGCTCGCCGTCCTGCTCGTCACGCTGGCCTCGTGCTCGTCCGGCGGTGGGACCACGGGCGGTGGGGCGACCGACGAGCTCGTGATCGACACCGGGTCGGAGCGGGTCTCGATCCGCGTCGAGGTGGCCGACGACGAGGCCGAACGCGAGACCGGGCTGATGGGCCGGGAGTCCCTCCCCGAGGACGCCGGGATGGCCTTCCTGTGGTCGGATCCCGTCCGGGTCTCCTTCTGGATGAAGGACACGCTGATCCCGCTGTCGATCGCGTTCTGGGACGCCGACGGGAGCATCATCTCGATCCTCGACATGGCCCCGTGCCGCGCGGACCCGTGCCCCACCTACGATCCGGGAGCCGCCTTCGTCGGCGCCCTCGAGGTCAACGAGGGCTTCTTCGCCTCGCGCGGCGTCGAGGTGGGCGACGTGATCGCCACCGAGGCGTTCCTGTGACCGATCCGGAATGCCTGCTGTGCCGGGCCGAGCGGTTGACCGCGTGGCACTTCGAGGACGATGAGTGCTGGATCACCGATTGCATGGTGTGCATGACGCCGATGATCGTGTGGCGATCACACGGCCTGCCCGACCCCGAGGGCGAGACGCATCTCCTCGGCCGGCTCGAGGCCGTCGCCGCCGAGCGCTACCCGGACGGGTTCTGGATCGACGGCGAGCGCCGCCGCATCCCCGATCACTGGCACGCGCACGCCCGTCCCGCCGGCGGGTTCTTCGATCCGGCGAGCGCCCTGTACACCCAGTACCGCTAGGCATCCCCCGAGACGCAGGTAGCAGTGCCCGCCGGATCCGCCCTAGCCTACCTCATGGCTCCCGGGCCGGCCTCCGAGCAGACCCGGCCGTTCAGCTGGAGGCGATGACGCCGGTCGCCTCCAGGGCCGTCTCGAACGCCGACGCCACGACCCTGGCCCCGTCGGTGCTCGGATGGAAACCGTCGTCGGAGACCAGCTCCGGGCGTTCGGTCGGGATGTCGCCGAGCGCGTGGAGATCGACGAGGACGGCGCCCTCCTCCTCGACGATGGTCTCGATCTCCCGGTTGTAGGCCGCGACGGCCGCCCTGACGGCCCGGGGCGACGGGGTCACGATCGAAAGGTCCGCGGGGCACTCGACGACGTTGCCCAGCGGGGCGACGTAGCTCCCGCTCGAGGAGCGGCACGCGAGATAGACCGGGAGCGTGTCGAGCCGAGGAGTGTTGGCCACCAACACGATCGTCTCCCCGTCCCGGAGGAGGTCGTGGACGACGACGCGGAGCTGCCGCCCGTACCGATCCGGTGTCACGCCGTGGAGGAGGTCGTTGACGTTGAACCACACCGTGGCGACATCCGCTCGCACGGACAGGGCCGCGTTCACCTGTTCCACGAGGGCCTGACGCGTCGTGCTGCCGCCGACGCCGAAGTCGTACAGGGCCGAGCCCGGCGGAAGCGTCCGCCACAGCACACGCGGCCAGGCATCTTCGATCGGATCGGCCGTGCCGACGCCGGCGGTCTCGCTGGCCCCCAGGGCCGCGTAGACGAGCGGAGCGGCGGCTCCCGGCGACGGGGTGACCGCCGCGCGGCCCGACCCACCGCCCGTGCACGCGACGGCGAGCATGAGCAGGACGACGCCGGCGAACAGACCGCGTGGCCTCACAGCGAACCCACCGCCTCCCGGGCGGGAAGGCGAGCCGCCCGCCGGGCCGGAAGCGCCCCCGCGACCACCGCGAGGGCGGTTGCGCCGAAGATGCCGCCGACGACGACCACGGCCGGCGCCACGACCCGAACGCCCTCGAGGCCCTGTCCCGTGAGGTATCCGTTCACGACCAGACCCACGCCGAAGGCGACGGCGACCCCTATGGCGGTGCCCAGCATGCCGCCCACCGCACCGACGAACGCGGCCTCGATCAGGAACCAGCGCAGCACGTCGCGATCCCTGGCGCCGATCGCCTTCAACACCCCGATCTCGCGGCGGCGTTCCCGCACCGCCGCGAGCAGGGCGTTCGTGATCCCGAGCGACGCGATGACCAGCGCGATCGAGGCGATCCCGCCGAGCACGATGTCGACGACGTGGAGGTATCGCCGGACGTTGGCGACCAGCTGCTCGGGTGCGCTCGTCGCGTACCCGAGCTCGTCGATCGACGTTCGCACCCGGTGCACCTCGTCCAGGGAGTCGGCCACGACCACGAGGCCGGAGTAGTCCGACGTGGGGAGGCGGAACCGATCGCCGTCGCCGACGCCGCCGAGCGCCCAGTCACGGTCGGCCTGGGTCTGCTCGATCGGGACGACGAACTCACCGACGGCCGCGTCCTGCGCGACGACTCCGACGATCGTGAGCACGACCCATCTGCCCCGGTAGTCGAGCTCGCCGTCGACCTGGCGGTACACCTGTGGCGAACCCATCATGATCGTCCCGCCGAGGACCTGGTCCGGCCGATCGGCGTCGAGCTTCATCCGGTCCAGATACCCCTGGGTGACGGCGACCTCCGACAGCGACCCGGCGGCGGGCAGTCGACCCGCCAGCAGGGTGATCGGCAGGTCCGAGGACTCGCTCACATCGATCCCCACCGCGTGCTCGAAGATCCGGTGCGGCACCCCGGGCGCGAACGGCGGGATCACCAGCACCTCCGCCGTCAGGACGCCGGCCGTCGAGGCGACGCCGGGCAGGCTCGCGATCCGCTCCCGATCCGCCTGCGTGAGGTCTCGCGGCTCGGCGGGGCGAAGCGAGTCGATCTCGAGCTGGCCCGGTGCCGCCTCGGCGGCCAGAACCTTGACCGCCGTGATCGGACCGCCCTTGCTCACCTGCCTGATGACGCGCGAGTTCGCCGTCACGACCATCGTGGCCAGCGCGACCAGCAAGGCGCTCGCGAGCGTGACGGCGAGGGCCGTGAGCGCCGTCCTGCCGAATCGACGCGACGCGCTGGCCAGCGCCATCGAGAGCGCGTCCCGCCACGTCACTCCTCGGCCCACCTGCCCTGCCGCAGCCTCCGGATCGATCCGGCCCGCTCCGCCACCCGCCGCTCGTGGGTGACCACCAGGAGCGTGCACCCCGTCTCGGCGTGGACCCGCTCGAGGAGGTCGAGCACCTGCTGCGTGGTCTCGTCGTCGAGGTTCCCCGTGGGCTCGTCCGCCAGCAGCAACCGCGGCTCGTTGGCCAGCGCGCGGGCGATCGCCACGCGCTGGCGCTCGCCGCCCGAGAGCTCCGCCGGACGGTGCTCGACCCGGTGGGACAGACCCACGCCGTCCAGGAGACCCTGCGCCCGGATCCGGCGACGGCCGGACGACATCCTGGACAGGGCGAGCGAGAGCTCGACGTTCTCCCGAGCCGTCAGGACGTCGACGAGGCCGTAGTGCTGGAACACGAATCCGACGGTGCTCCGGCGGTAGTCGGCGAGCGCATCGCCCGACAGGCTCGACAGGTCGCGCCCACCCACCGAGATCGAGCCCGACTGCAGCGTCTCGAGGCCGCCGATCAACGAGAGCAGCGTGCTCTTGCCGGCGCCCGACGGGCCGGTGAGAGCGACGAACCCGCCCGGCTCAACGTCGAGATCGAGCTCGTGGAGCACCGGGACGGCGCCCCGCCCGTACGCGTGGGACACATGGCGGAGCGTCACGCCGGCTCCCGCCTCCGTCGTGACGAGCGGGAGTGTGGGGCTCACCCTCGACGAACCGGGAACCGGCATGGGCAACGAGTCTCGCACGGACGCTCCGTTTCGGCGGGTTCGGGCCGCGCAGCCCGGGTCTTGGCGGCTCGACCTCGGAGACGCGCGAGCCGTCAGCGGCGAGATCGCCCACCGTGGGTCGGCATCTCCCTCCCCATGGTGCGACGGGGAGGTTTCCGAACCCTTACGGAACACGCTCCGCGAGCGGATTTCAGGAATCGGATCGGCCCTCGTAAGGATCCGGTAATCCCTTATGGACAGGCTATCGGCCATGGTGGACGTGATCGTCCCCGTGCTGAACGAGGCTGGGGTTCTCCCGTGGGTGCTGCAGCGGATGCCCGGCGGTTGCAGGCCGATCGTCGTCGACAACGGGTCGAGCGACGGCTCCGCGGCCATCGGGGAGGCGCTCGGCGCGCTCGTCGTCCGCGAGCCACGGCGAGGCTTCGGCGCCGCATGCTTCGCGGGGCTCGCGGCCGCGACGAGCGACGTGGTCGCCTTCATGGATGGCGACGGATCCCTCGACCCGCGGGATCTGCCCCTCGTCCTCGATCCCGTCGAAGCCGAAGAGGCCGACCTGGTGCTCGGCGCGCGGGTCCCCGAACCCGGAGCGTGGCCGTTCCACGCGCGTCTCGGCAACCGTGCGATCGCGTGGGAGGTGCGTCGGCGCACCGGGCTCGGCCTGCGCGACCTCGGTCCGATGCGGGCGGCCCGCCGGACGAAGCTCCTGGCGCTCGGGATCGCCGACCGGCGCTTCGGATGGCCGCTCGAGATGATCGTGCGCGCCGCGTCCGCCGGCTGGCGGATCGAGGAGGTTCGCGTCCCCTACCGGACGCGCTCCGGCCGTTCGAAGGTGACCGGGACCGTCCGCGGGACCGCGCGCACGATGCTCGACATGGCCAAGGTGCTGCGGTGAGCGTTGCGCTCCTGGTGATCGCGAAGGCGCCGGCAGCCGGCCGGAGCAAGACGCGGCTCTGCCCTCCGTGCACCCCGACGGAGGCGGCGCTCCTGGCGGAGGCGGCGCTCCTGGACACCCTCGAGGCCGCCGAAGGAGTGTCGAGCACCGGCCGACGGGTCCTCGTGCTCGACGGCGCTGCAGGGTCGTGGCTCCCTCCGGGGTGGGAGGTCGTGCCGCAGCGCGGCGCCGGCCTCGACGAGCGCATAGCCGCCGCCTTCGCGGACGTCGGGGGACCCGCGCTGCTCATCGGCATGGACACGCCGCAGGTGACGCCGGACCTGTTGGCATCGGCCGCGGAGACCCTGCTCGCTCCCGGGGTGGGGGCGGTCCTGGGGCCGGCGTACGACGGCGGGTTCTGGGCGATCGGGCTCCGGCAGGCCGATCCGTCGGTGTTCCTGGACGTGCCGATGAGCACGCCCGGGACGCTCTCGGCGCAACGGCGACGGCTGCACTCGCTCGGCCTGGCCCACCGAGAGCTCGCCGCGCTGCAGGACGTGGACACGTTCCGGGACGCGGTCGAGGTCGCCTCGCTGGCGCGGGGGTCACGATTCGCCGAGGCCCTCGCGCGCCTGCGCGATCCCGCGCCGGTGGTGGCGGCGCGCTCGTGAGCACCGTCGCGGAGCGTGTCGCCGGCCCCGGCTCGGCACCGGCCGGGCTGCGCTCGGATCGCGGACACCTGATCCCCCTGCAGGTGGAGCGGTGGTTCGCCGAACCGAGCGCCGCGGAGCGCCGGGTGCTCTCACGAGCCCTCCCGCCGGTGCTCGACGTGGGGTGCGGTCCCGCCCGTCACACGCTGGCGCTCCTCGACCGCGGCGTGCCCGCGCTGGGCGTGGACATCTCGCCCGCGTGCGGTTCGCGTGGCGACGGGCCGCGGGGCCCCGGTCCTGCACCGGTCGGTGTTCGACGAGCTTCCCCACGAGGGGTCGTGGGGGACGACCCTGCTCCTGGACGGCAACGTGGGGATCGGCGGGAGCCCCGTCGCGCTGCTCGTCCGGCTCCGGCAGGTGCTGCGCGAGGGTGGGCGGGCCCTCGTGGAGGTGGAGCCCCCGGGCACGCCGACCGAGTCGTTCCGCGCCCGGATCGAGGGCGCGCGGCTCGGATCGTGGTTCCCGTGGGCTCGGGTGGGCGCCGACGGCCTCGGAGCCGTGGCCAACCTCGCCGGCCTGACGGTGGCGGAGCTGTGGGCCGACGAGGATCGATGGTTCGGGAGGCTCGAGTCGTGAGCGACCCGGGACGCCAAGCAGAGGGACCCGGCCGTCGGCTCGACGAGCGGCTCCGGAGTCTCGCGCCGCCCCGGATCGGACCGTTCCGCGAGGACGCCTATCGCAGCCCGTTGCACGCGGAGCGGAACGCCGCGTGGCTCGGGATCGCCCTCGGGGTCGCCTTCTCCCTCTGCTTCGTGACCGGGTTGATCTCGCACCTGGTCCAGCACCCGCTCTCGTGGTTCGCCTGGCCCGCCCGCCCGACCTGGCTCTACCGGGTGACGCAGGGGATCCACGTCGCGACGGGCCTCGCGGCGATCCCGCTCCTGTTGATGAAGCTCTGGGTCGTCTCGCCGCGCCTGTGGACGTGGCCGCCCGTGCGGAGCGTCGGGCACCTCTCGGAGCGGGTGAGCCTGTTCCCGCTGGTCGGCGGCTCCCTGTTCCTGCTGTTCACGGGCATCGGGACCATCAACCGGTTCAAGCCGTGGGGGTTCTCGTTCCCGGCGGCGCACTACGCGGCGGCGTGGATCGCGATCGGCGCGCTCGTCGTCCACGTCGGCGCGAAGCTCCACGTCGCGGCCCGAGCCCTCTCCAGGTCCGCCCCGCTCGAACGGGGATCCGGTCCCATCGACTCGGCGCCGGCGGCCGGGCTCTCCCGCCGCGGGTTCCTCGGCGCGGCCTTCGCCGGCGCGGCGGCCGTGACCATCGCCACCGTCGGCCAGACCCTGCGGCCGCTTCGGTCGCTCTCCGTGCTCGCTCCGCGGGACCCGGCGGTCGGACCGCAGGGCGTGCCCGTCAACCGCACGGCCCGCTCGGCCCGCGTGACGGATGCGGCGGTGAGCCCCGGATACCGGCTGAGCGTGGAGGGCAACGTGGCGACGGCGCTCTCCCTCTCGCTGGACGAGCTCCGGGGACTGCCGCAGCGATCCGCGAACCTCCCGATCACGTGCGTCGACGGTTGGAGCGCCTCGGGGACCTGGCGAGGCGTGCCGGTCCGAGATCTCCTTCGGATGGCCGGGGTCGAGGAGCCGACGAGCGCCGAGATCGTCTCCCTCCAGCGACCGGGCACGGCCTACGCGAGCTCGACGCTCGACGCCGACCATGCCGCCGACCCGGACACGCTGCTCGCGCTGGAGCTCAACGGCGAGCCGCTGGCCATGGATCACGGGTTCCCCCTGCGTCTCATCGCGCCGAACCGCCCCGGGGTCATGCAGACGAAGTGGGTGACGAAGGTGGTCGTGACGTGAGCGAACGCGACGCCGGCGACCACGACGAGGCCCGTGGGTGGCTGTACCGGGGCTCGTTCGTCGCGGGGTGGGCGCTGATCGGATTCGGTGTGTGGACGGCGTTCGCGCGGGCGGGAGCGGTCCGGCCGCTGAGCCTCGGGACCTGGTTCGTGGGTCTCACGCTCCTGCACGACCTCGTCGTCGCTCCGGCGATCTCCGCCGCCGCCGTCGTGATCGCGCCGCGACTCGCGCCGCGCGTTCGCGGCGCCGTGCTCGTCGCGGCCATCGTGAGCGCCGTCCTGGTCCTGATCTCGCTCCCGCCGTTGCTCGGCGACCCCCAGGGGAACGCGACGATCCTCCCCCGGAACTACCTCGCCGGGCTGGCCGTGTCGATCGTGGCGACGTGGATCGTCGCCGCCGTCTGGATCGTGGCGGCCGGGCGTCGCCCCACGAGGTCGCGATGAGCACCGCCACCGCCGAACGCCTCCGCCCGTCGCCCACACGACCGCGAGCGACGGGTCGCGGGGCGGCGATCGCGATCGCGGTCGCGGGCGTGCTCGTGGTCGGAACGCACCTGTGGGGTAGATGGCTCCAGGCCCGCGGCCACCACCTGTTCGTGAACCTGCCGCCGCTCGTCGGCCATCTCGACCCGCGCTTCGCCGCGGCGGGGATCGCCGCTCCCCTGCTCGCGGTCGGGGCCGTCGCCTTCGGGCCCCGCCTCGCGGCCCGGCTGACCTGGCGGCGCCTGCTCGTCGTGTGCCTCCTCGCCGCCGCGGCGTGGGCCGTCTCCCTGGCGCTCACCGAGGGCGTCGGCGCGCTCGTCCGCTCTCCGGCGAGCCCGCGCGACTACCTGCACGACGCGCCGCTGATCGAGAGCCCGTCGCGGTTCCTGCACACGTACGTGGACGAGATCGACCGGTACACCGTGCACGTCCGGGCCCATCCGCCCGGGATGACCCTTCTTGCCTGGTCGACGTGGCGTGTCGGCGGCGGGCCCGGGTGGCTCGCCGCGCTCGAGATCCTGGTGGGGGCCTCCGCCGTCCCCGCGGTCCTCGTCGCCCTCCGCGAGGTCGCCGGCGAGGGCCGGGCGCGAGCGGCGGCGCCGTTCCTCGCGTTCGCACCGCTGGCGATCACCGTGGCCTCCTCCGCAGACGCGTTCTTCGCCGGGGTCGGCGCGTGGGCCGTCACGCTCGTCGTCCTGTCGACGGGCCGGCGCGACCGGCGGGGCGACGCGATCGCGCTCGGGGGCGGGCTCCTGTTCGGCGTTTCGGCGTTCCTGTCCTACGGCCTGGTCCTGCTCGCCGCGATCCCGCTCACCGTCGCGGTGATGCGTCGCCGGGCGCGTCCCGTCGCGCTCGCCTCGCTGGGGGCGATCCCCGTCTTCGCCGCGTTCGGGGCGGCGGGGTTCTGGTGGCTCGACGGGCTCCTCGCGACGCGGGTCGAGTACCTCCAGAGCGTGGCGCGGCTCCGACCCTACGGCTACTTCCTGATCGCGGACGTGGCGGCGTTCGCGCTGATCGTCGGTCCCGCCCCCATCGCCGGCCTGGCATCGCGCGCGGGGCGGGCGACGTGGTCGCTCGCCGGCGGCGCCCTCGCCGCCGCGGCGCTCGCCGACCTCTCGGGGATGTCCAAGGCGGAGGTGGAGCGGATCTGGCTGCCGTTCGCCGTCTGGGTGCTCGCCGCGGCCGGCGCCCTGCCGGCCGGTTCCCGCCGCGCGTGGCTGGCGGCGAGCGTGTCGTTCGCGCTCCTGCTCGAGGTCCTGGTGAGGCAGCCGTGGTGAGACGCGTGCTGGTCACGGGCGGCGCCGGCTTCATCGGGTCCCACGTGGTCGACGAGCTCGTCGCCCACGGCGTCGAGGTCGTGGTGCTCGACGCCCTGCTCGACTCGGCGCACCGCGGAACGCCCGGGTACCTGCACCCGGATGCGGAGCTCGTGCGGGGCGACGTCCGCGATCTCGACACGGTGCATCGAGCGCTCACAGGGGTGGACGCCGTGAGCCACCAGGCGGCGATGGTGGGCCTCGGCGTGGACCTCGGCGATCTGACCCGATACGCGTCGCACAACGACCTCGGGACCGCGACGGTGCTCGAGGCGATGCACCGCGTCGGGACCGTGGGGCGGCTGGTGCTGGCGAGCAGCATGGTGGTCTACGGCGAGGGACGGTACCGGTGCCCCGTGCACGGCGTGGTCCATCCCGGCCCTCGACCTCGCGAGCGGCTCTCCTCCGGCGCGTTCGAGCCCGAGTGTCCGGCGTGCGGCCGCGACCTCGTTCCCGAGGCGATCGAGGAGGACGCGCCGCTCGACCCGCGGAACGTGTACGCGGCGACCAAGGTGCACCAGGAGCACCTGTGCACGTCGTTCGCCCGCGAGACCGGGACGCCGGTGACGATGCTCCGCTACCACAACGTCTACGGACCGCGGATGCCGGCCCAGACGCCGTACGCGGGCGTCGCGAGCGTCTTCCGCACCGCTCTGGAGGATGGGCGGGCGCCCCGGGTCTTCGAGGACGGGCGGCAGCTGCGGGACTTCGTGCACGTGGAGGACGTGGCTCGGGCCAATGCGCTGGCGCTGCTCGGCGAGCCGGCTCCGCAGGGCGCGTTCAACGTCGCGAGCGGTGCGCCGAGAACGATCGGCGAGATGGCGTGGGCGTTGGCCGCTGCGAGAGGCCCGGACGCGCCGGCTCCGCTGGTCACCGGAGAGTACCGGCTCGGCGACGTTCGGCATGTCTTCGCCGCTGCGGGGCGCGCGCAGGGCGAGCTCGGCTTCCGAGCTCAGGTGACCTTCGAGGAGGGCGTTCGCTCGTTCGCGAACGCGCCGATGCGCTCGGCGGTCTGAGCTCCGTGGGCGCCGCCTCCGAGACGAGGCGACCGTCCCTCAGTCGGGTAGGAGCGGCACCGACAGGTCCTGTCGGCGACCGAGGAGCACGGCCCGGGTGATGGCCGACGATCCGAACTTGTCGCGCACGTCGTCGAGCGTGGAGTCGATCGCCTCGACGCGCCGGCGATCGAACGGCAGCGCGAGCTGGATGGCGCGGTCGTCGGTCAGGTTGGTGAGGGTGAGTCCGATGAGCGTGATGCCCTGACGCCGGATCATCGGCATGGCCGCCGCGAGCAATCCCCTTGCCGTGGCGAGGATGACCTGGGTCTGCCCGGTCGCCTCCCACAGGGTGTGCGAGCGCGTGGCGCGAGTGAAGTCGTCGAACCGGAGCCGGAGCACGACGGTGCGACAGACCCGGTGCGCCGCCCGCAGGCGGCGGGCGAGGCGATCGACGAGCGCGACGAGGTCGGCGTCGAGCATCTCGGGAGATCGCGGCCTGCGGCCGAGGGCGCGCTGCGTCCCCATCGAACGGCGGCGCCGCCCCACCTGGACCGGCCGGGGATCGCGGTTGTGGGCGAGGGCGTGGATGTGGCGGCCGGCCGCCCGTCCCAGGATCTGGACCAGCCCGACCTCGCCGAGCTGCGCCACCTGCTCCACCGTCGTGATGGAGCGCTCGCGGAGCTTGGTCGCGGTGACCGGCCCGACGCCCCACAGCCGTTCGACGGGAAGGGGATGCAGGAACTCCAGCTCGCCGTCGATCGGCACCACGAGCAGACCGTCGGGCTTGGCGACGGCGCTCGCCACCTTCGCCAGGAACTTGGTCCTGGCCACCCCCACCGAGATGGGCAGGCCCACCTGCTCGAGCACGTCCCGGCGCAGTCGCACGGCGATCTCCGACGGCGTTCCCGAGATCATCCGCAGCCCGCCGACGTCGAGGAAGGCCTCGTCGATCGACAGCCCCTCTACGAACGGCGTGGTGTTCCGGAACACCTCGAACAGCGCCTTGCTCGCCGCGCTGTAGGCATCCATCCGCGGGTGGACGACGATCGCCTGCGGGCACAGCCGGCGGGCCAGCGCCCCACCCATCGGCGTCCGGATCCCGAACGCCTTGGCCTCGTAGCTCGCCGCGAGCACGACGCCGCCACCGACGATGACGGGCCGCCCGCGCAGGGCGGGGTCGTCCCGCTGCTCGACCGACGCATAGAAGGAGTCGACGTCGGCGTGCAGGATCGTCCCCTCCGTGGGCACGAACGGATGTTCGCACCCGGCGCCGACGGGCTCCCGGGACCGAACGCTCAGCCGCGGGGAGCCGCGCTCGTCGCCACCCAGATCTGCTCGACGATCTCCTCGCTGAGCGCGAGGTCGGTCTCGCCGATGCGGACGACGGGCACCGGACGGCGCTGGACCATCGTCACGGAGCTCCCCGGCACCATGCCGAACGCGCTCAGCCGGGCGCTCCGGGCCGAGGGCATCCCGCGGAGCGAACGGATCTCGACCGCGACGCCCTTCGGGACGTGGGTGAGCGGCACCTCCTCCACCTGGCGGGCGGGCCGGCCCGCGGGGACGGCCGAGCGCACCGATCGGCCGGCCAGCAGACGGCCGATCAGGCTCCGGGACTCGTCGACGACCTGGTAGCCGCAGTTCGGGCAGCAGATGAGCCCGCAGCGCGAGCCCAGCGGGCATTCGGCGTGACAGGCCATGCCGGTCGGCTCGAAGCGATGCCCGCACAGCGAGCAGCGGACGGTCCGGTCAACCGATCTGGACATGCAGCGCCTCCAGCGCGAGGTGCAGGAGCCCGCCGGCCAGGAGGGCGAAGGCGAACACGAACGCCAGCATCGCCGCCGCCGTCCGCGCGCCGTACTCGCGAACGATGACGAGCAGGCTCGCGATGCAGGGGACGAACAGCGTGATGACCACCAGCGCGACCAGGACCTGCGCGGGCGTGAGGGCGCCCGACAGGGCGAGGGCGAACAGCCCGGCCGCCCCGTAGTCGCGCCGAAGGAAGCCGATCAGCAGCACGCCCGTCGCGGCCGCGGGCAGGCCGAGCCAGCCGACCACGACCGGCGACAGGCTCCGCTCGAGCACGCCGAGCACGCCGGTCTCGTCGAGGACGAACAGGATCGCCGTCCCCAGCACGAAGACGGGGATGACCTCCTTCAGGTACCACTCGATGCGCGCGCCGGTCTTGAGCGCGATGTTCCGCGCCGAGGGCATCCGCATAGGAGGGAGCTCGAGGACGAAGTCCGAGGCCTGCCCGGGGATCACCTTGGCCGACAGGAACCCCACCCCGAGGAGCGAGCCGAGGACGACGGCCGCCCAGATGGCGACGCCGGCCGCGCCGGTGGACGTGATCATGCCGAGGATCACCCCGAGCTGGGCCGAGCAGGGCACGGACAGAGCCAGGAGGAGGGTCACCTGGATCCGCTCCTTGCGGGTCTCCAGGATGCGGGTCGTCATCGTCGCCATCGTCACGCAGCCGAGCCCGAGGACCATGGGAAGCACCGCCTTGCCGTTCAGCCCCATGCGGCGGAAGGTCCGGTCGAGCATCAGCGCCAGCCGTGGCAGGTATCCCGAGTCCTCCAGCACCCCGAAGGCGAGGAAGAACGTGGAGACGACGGGAAGGATGATGGCCAGGCCGTAGGTGAGGGCCATCGTCACGAGCCCGTACTGCCCCACGAGGAACCGGCGGGCCACGTCGAGGGGGATCAGGTCGGCCGCGACGTGCCTCGCCCACGGGTTGACGACGTGGCCGAACAGCCGGGTCTCGAGGAGGTCGACCAGCGTCCCGGCGCCGAGCCGCCCGACGAGCAGGTACACGAGCCCGAGCACCAGGAACAGGACCGGCCACCCGGCGAGCCGGTGGGCGCCGATCCGGCCCACCGCCTCCCGCACCGACCCCCGAGCGTGCCCGCCCCGCACGACCCGCTCCAGGATCTCGTCGGCGACGGCGAGCCGCCGGCGGTTCATGGCGTACGCGAGCGGACCACCGACCAGGCGCTCCGCCTCCCGCCGCGCCCGCGCGACCTCGTCTATCGCCTCATCCGTGAGTTCCAGCCGGCCGATCAGCTCGTCGTCGCCGGCCAGCAGCATCAGCGCGAGCGAGCGAGCTCGAAGGCCGCTCGGCGGGAGGAGGCCCTCGACGCGCCGGACCGCGTCCTCGATCGGCCCATCGAAGGTCACGACGTGGGTGCCGGGGCGGGCGGCCGGCAGCTGCCGGACCAGCTCGGGCACGCCCGTTCGCCGCGGCGCCACCGTCGAGACGACGGGGATCCCCAGCACGTCGGAGAGGCGTTCGCCGTCCACCGTGATGCCACGGTCCTCGGCCTCGTCCGCCATGTTCAGGACCAGGACCAGGGGCGCACCCGTGTCGGTCAGCTCGAGGCTGAGCAGGAGCGCCCGCCGGAGGTTCTTCGCGTCGGCCACCTGCACCACGGTCGCCGAGCCGTCGCCGAGCAGGATGTCGCGGGCGACCCGCTCGTCGTCGGAGAGCGGGACCACACTCCGGATCCCCGGGGTGTCGATGACGGGCCGGGCGTGCCCGTTGACGCCGAGGGTGCCGCGGGCGATCTCCACGGTCGTGCCCGGGTAGTTCGAGACGGCCACGTAGCGGCCCGTGAGCGCGGCGAACAGGGCCGACTTCCCCACGTTCGGATTGCCGACGAGCAGGATCGGACCCTGGCGGTCCGACGCCTCGTCCGGAGCCTCGAGATCGCGACCGTGGCAATTCATATCTTCCCGATCGGAATCCTGGATCTCCGATCGGGGCGTCCATACGGCCGGGCGACCCACCGCGGGAAGGTCGGACGGCTTCAGCACGAGCGCGGGGCGTGGTCGGCGACCGCCGAACGGCCCTGTACCCGCAGCCCCGGGGGGCCGATAACGCTTCTAGCCCGAAGTGCCTGGATCGTTGCCCCGGGGACGTCGCGACGAAGCCCCAAGGAGGCCGATCGTGTATCCATGGGATCCGGAATCGCCCGGCTCGGAACCGGCCCCACCGCCGTCGCCATGGATGCCGCCCCCACCGAGCCCGGCGCCTGAGGACCCCGGCATCTCCCCGCCTCCGCTCCCACCGCTCGGATCGAGGCCCGAGGGATCGCCGCTTGCGCCCTCGACCCGCCGGGCGCGCCGCTTCCTGGCGGTGGTGATCGCGACGCTGCTCGTGGTCGGGGGCGGTGGCGCCGCGACCGCGTTCCTCCTGGTCCGAGGGGCGAACGAGCAGCTCCTGCACCTCGTCCCCGCGTCGAGCGAGATCGTCGTGACGGCGTCCCTCGATCCGTCGGCCGGTCAGAAGGTGAACCTGATGACGCTCGTCCATCGATTCCCCGCGCTCGCGGACGACCAGCGTCTCGGACGGCAGGTCGACGAGGCGCTCGACGAGGCGCTCGACGGCTCCGGCCTCACCCACCAAGACGTGCGTCCGTGGCTCGGGTCGGAGGTGGCGGTCGTCGTGGACCTGTGGCCGGACAACGCTCCGACGGCATCCCTCTTCATCGCCACCACGGACGACGGCGCGGCAGCCACAGCCCTGGAGACGGGTCTCAGCTCGTGGGGCAGCGAGGAGACGAGCGAGTACCAGGGCGTGACCGTGCATACCTTCAGCCTCGGCTCCTCGTCCACGAGCTTCGCGATCGTCGACCACGTCGTGGTGCTCGGCGAGCAGACGACCGGTCTCACCCGGGTGATCGACGTGTCGCACGGCACGACGCCGGCCATCGCCGACGATCCGGCGTTCCTGGACACGATCTCGTCGTTGCCCGAGGGGAGGCTCGGGCTCGCGTACGTGAACGCCGCCGAGGTGGTCGAGCAGGCCCTGGCGGCGAGCGGCGTGCCCGCGGCGACCGGCGCCGTTCCCGGCCTCGACACGATCCTGGCGATCGAGGGGATCGGGATGGCGCTGTCCGCCCATCCCGACGGCCTGGCGCTCGACGTCGCGATGCGCCTCGACCCGTCGAAGCTCGACCCGGCCACTCGAGCGCAACTGGATCAACCCGCCCACGAGAACGCGATGCTCCCGTTCGTCCCCGCGGACTCGTTCGTGGTGGCGACGCAGGAGGACGTGGACACGAACCTGAAGCAGGTCCTGGACCAGATGCTCGCCACGCCCGAGGGGGAGCAGGTCCGTCAACGACTGGGCGTGGACGACACGCTGGCCGCCCTCACCGGCGACGTCGCGTTCGTGGTCGGCCCGGGCTCGGGCGCGGTCCCCCTCGGCGGCGCGATCCTCATCGGCGTGAGCGACGAGCCGGCCGCCCAACACACCCTCGACGAGCTCGCCGGCCTGGTGCTGGCCGCCCAGCGGAGGTCGGAGTCGGCCGCGCTCTCCCAGAGCGGTTCCTCCGAGTCGCAGCTCCTGGTGCTGAGCGCTTCCCACCCTCGCTCGAAGATCGCGTGGAGGACCTCTACCTACCAGGGCACGACGATCCGATACCTGGACGATCCGAGCATCTCCAGCGCGGGGTTCCTCCCGGCCTACGCGGTGTTCGACGGCGCCGCGATCATCGGATCCGGCCCGGCCGAGATCCGGAAGGTGATCGACGCGAAGAGCGGGAACGAAGCGAACATCACCGCGGCGTCCACCTACACGCAGGCCCTGGCCCGAGTTCCGGTGGGCGGGAGCACGCTCTACGTCGATGCGGCGGCGGTGATCTCGATGCTGACGCCGATGCTGCCACCCGAGGTCATCCCGAACCTCGAGCCCTTGCGGACCGTGGTCGAGGGAACCAGCAACTCGTCGTCGCTGATCACCTACCGCCTCTTCGTGGAGATCGGGTGACGGACCGAAGCTTGCCACTCGTCATCGTCCTCGAGCGGCGTGTCGGGGCCGGATGAGCCGTCCCGTCCTGGCCGTAGCCTGAGTCCTGACGTAGGTTCGTCTCGATGGCATTCGTGGCACACCCGGTGACGAGCGAGCGGTGGCCGGACCTGGTCGAGCTGTTCGATCGGCCGATCGTTCGAACTTGCTTCTGCATGTTCTACCGGAAGACGGGAACGGGCACCGGCGTCGGCCGGGAGAACCGGCGCGCGATGAAGGCCCTCGTGGATCGGGGCACCGTGCCCGGACTCATCGGGTACGAGGATGGCGTTCCGGTCGCGTGGGTCTCGCTCGGGCGGCGCGAAGAGTACGCGAAGCTCCGCCGATCCCCGATCATGAAGCCGGTCGACGACCGTCCCGTGTGGTCCATCGTGTGCTTCTTCGTCGACCGGCGCGCCCGCAGCCGCGGACTTGCGGACCGGATGCTTCGTGCTGCCGTTGACTACGCCCGATCGTGCGGCGCCCGCCTCGTGGAGGCCTATCCCGTGGACAGGGCGGAGCGAAGCCACCCCGACGACCTGTTCTTCGGAGCCAAGTCCATGTTCGACCGCACCGGGTTCCGGGAGGTGGCCCGCCGGAAACCGTCGCGGCCGGTCGTGCGCAAGGCGCTTCGGCCCTGAGGTGAACGATCCGCTCGACGTCGACTGCCCACAACAGGCGCTGTCTCTCTGTGCGCGTGGTGTGTGTGGTTGGCCATCGAAGACCCGGGCGGTTCACGTTGGCGATCGTCGCCACGTAGAGCCACCTCCTCGCCAACCCTAGTCGCCGGTCTTGATGAGGTGCGTTGCGGAGCACCGCTCTTGGAGGGAGTCTGGATCGATCGGAGTCCGCGGTTCGGGAAGGAGAGGAGATACGACATGCGTGTGATGTTGCTGATCAAGGGGGACCCAGAACCGGGCGCGCGGCCCAGCGACGAACTCCTCGCCGCGATGGGCAGGTACAACGACGAACTCAAGCAGGCCGGAGTGCTCCTCGACCTTGCGGGGCTCCACCCAAGCGGCGAAGGGAAGCGGGTGAGGTTCTCTGCGGGGGATCGCACCGTCGTCGACGGACCTTTCGGCGAGAAGGACGCGGTCGCCGGCTACTGGATCCTCGACATGCAGTCGATGGACGAAGCCGTCGAATGGGCAACCCGTGTGCCCTTCGAGGCGCTTGCCCGGATCTACCCAGGCGAGTACGGCGCTCAGGGCGAGGTCGAGGTACGTCAGGTGTTCGAGCTGGATGGGGTGGACACGCTGTGATCGCCGAACCCCCGCCCACGATCGCCGAGTCCCCGAGAACCTCCGGCTCTCCCCCGTCACCGCGCTCGGCCTCCCCTGCTTCGAAGCGAACGCGACGGCCCACCGAGCCGATCGGCCGCGGAGGGGCCGGGCGTATACTCCGGCCGACAACTGCATCCCCATGGCCCAGCAGTACTCGTTTCCGTCCCGCGGCGCGGGGCATGATTCGTCGCGCCGAACGGGCTTCGCCGTCTTCTGCACCGTTCTCGGTGCACTGATCGTGCTGTTGGTCGGCTATGCCCCGGCCCCGTGGCACCGTGTGTCGGCGGCGCCGTTGCCCCCATCGAGCCGGCTCGACCGAAGTGTCGAGGTCCCCCCCCGCTCGACAGCTCGCGAGGACGCGACGGGCCCCACCACCGGCGGCCCCGCGCAGCGGGACGCCGACCGCGCCACGGGGGCTGGAGCGGCCAATGCCACGATCCGGGACCTCGTCGCCCAGGGGGAGCCAGTGCACTGCGGAGCCGGCACGAAGCCCCTCGTCGCTCTCACCTTCGACGACGGCCCGGGCCCGTACACGCAGGCCACGCTGGACCTTCTGCGGGCGAACGGCATGACGGCCACCTTCTTCACCGTCGGCAAGCTCTACGAGGACCCGCGGTTCCGCGGGCTGCTTCGTGAGGAGGCCCGGGTCGGCGCCGTCGGCGACCACACCTGGGATCACGTGGCCGTCGCCGGCCTGTCCGCGGAGGGCCTCGCCTCGGAGATCGGCGACACCAGGACCGAGGCCGCCCGGCTGTCGGGCGGGCCCGTGTTCCTGTTCCGCCCTCCCCTCGGGCGGCACGACCCCGCCGTCGACGCGTACGTCCAGTCCCACGACATGCTCGACGTGCTGTGGGACCTCGACAGCGGGGATTCGCAGGGAGCGAACGCGGAGCAGATCTACGAGACGGTGGCCGCCGAGCTCGCACCCGGCGACATCGTGCTGTTCCACGAGAACCGGGGAACGACCCAGCTCGCGCTGCCCCGGATCCTGGAGCTGATCCGGGAGCAGGGGTACCGCACGGTCACCGTGCCACAGCTCCTGCGGTTGGACCCGCCGTCGCGGGCCCAGCTCGACGCACACACGTGCCGGTGAGGCCTCGGCGGGGTGAGCCCGCCCTGGATCCCCGTTCGCGCCTCAGGGCTCGGGACGCCCCGGTGGCGCGGTGGGGGGGCTCATCAGCGCGTCGAGGCGTGACCGCCGGCCGCATCGCCGCCCAACGCTACTCCCCGACCCCTCTACCATGGTCGATGGACCCGCGGACCCGTTCGACGATGAAGGGACGGCAGTGGACGCGCCTCAACCCGGCCGGCCTTCGATCGATGACGCGCTGATCCTGACCGAGACCCTAACGAAGGTGTACCCGACCGGGGTGAGGGCCGTCGACGCCCTCGACCTTCGGGTGCGGGAGGGGGAGATCTTCGGCCTCCTTGGGCCGAACGGTGCGGGCAAGACCACCACGGTCGGGATGCTGACCACCCGGGTCATCCCCACGGCGGGCCGAGCGTTCCTCGCCGGGGTCGACGTCGTGGCCCACCCATCGCGAGCCAAGCGGATGATCGGCGTCGTCTCGCAGACGAACACACTCGACCGGAGCCTGACCGTCCGCGAGAACCTCTACTACCACGGCCGTTACTTCGGGCTGGGGGCGCAGCAGTCGCGGCGGGTGGCGGATCGTCTGCTGGAGGTCTTCCGGTTGACCGACCGCGCGGACGCCACCGTCGACACGCTCTCCGGCGGCATGGCGCAACGCCTGATGGTGGCGCGGAGCATCGTGCACCGGCCGCGGATCCTGTTCCTGGACGAGCCGACGTCGGGCCTGGACCCGCAGTCGCGGATCGCGATGTGGGAGATCCTGCATGAGATCCACGCCGACGGGCAGACGGTCCTGCTCACCACGCACTACATGGAGGAGGCCGACAAGCTGTGCGAGCGCCTGGCGGTTATGGACCACGGCCGGATCCTGGCGCTCGACACCCCCGACGCGCTGAAAGAGACGGTCGGCGGGGACACGGTCGTGCGGATCGTGGCCGAGGGCGATCGCGAGCGCCTGGCCGAGGAGATGCGCTCGCTGCCCGGCGTGACGGACGCGCGCGCCCTCGACGGCGTCGTGCACCTCACCGCGCGCGGGAGCGAGGGGCTCCTTCCACGCGCCCTCACCCACGCCGAGGCGGCCGGGTTCATCGTCCGCGACCTGTCCATCGACGTCCCGACGCTGGAGACGGTGTTCATCAACCTCACGGGAACGGACCTGCGCGAATGACGGTCGCCGAGGACGGCACACGCGAGCTCGCGGCGACGCTGCCCGAGATCGAGGCCTACACGAGCACGCCGTGGATCGCATTCGGCTCGCTGCTCCTACGCGACCTCACCGTCCTGCGGAAGAACGCCATCGAGTTCACCGTGCGCACGATCATGCAGCCGCTGCTGTTCGTCTTCGTGTTCACGTACGTCTTCCCGAAGATCGGGCAGGCCATCGGGGGGCGCGGCGGCGAGCAGACCTTCTCCAGCCTGCTCGTGCCCGGCGTCGTGGCGATCGCCTGCATCTTCCAGGGCATCCAGGCGGTCGCCCTGCCCCTGGTGCAGGACTTCGGCTACAGCCGCGAGATCGAGGACCGGGTGATGGCGCCGCTGCCGGTCTCGGCGGTCGCCGTCGAGAAGGTGCTGGCCGGCGCCATCCAGGGCCTGGTGGCCGCGGCGATCGTGTTCCCCCTGGCCGCCGTGGTCCCCGCCACCGCCGTGCACCTGAACGTCCGGCCGCTCGAGCTCGCCACCGTCCTCCCCCTCGCCGCGCTCCTCGGCGCGTCGCTGGGGCTCGCCATCGGGACCCGGGTGAACCCGCGCCAGGTCCCCTTGCTGTTCGGCGTCGTGGTCATCCCGATCACGTTCCTCGGCGCCACCTACTACCCGTGGTCGAGCCTCAGCCCCATCGCCTGGCTGAAGTGGCTCGTGCTGGTGAACCCGCTCGTGTACATGAGCGAGGGGTTCCGGCTCTCGCTCACGCCCCAGTTCCCCCACATGCCGACGGTGGCCGTGTATCTCGCCCTGATCGGGTTCATCGTAGGGCTGGGGAGCTGGGGCATCCAGGGCTTCCGCAAGCGCGTGCTCACCTGATCCCCGGCCGCCGACCGGGCCAGCCCTCCGGGCGACGCCGACGGCCGGTCGGACTCGTTCTCGGCGACATCGCCCAGCCAACCGCGAGCGCCTCTGGAGTCGCGATCGCCTCGTAGAGGCGCCCGCGCCCACGAGGAGCTGCTCGAGGATGAGGCGGATGTCACCCGTGTGCGGCGGCGAGATGGTCGTCCTGCATGGAGGCGCTCAGGTTCCGGTGGATCCGGCCGCGATCCGGCCGTCGTGGATCGTGAGCGTGCGGTCGAGGTACCGCTTGGCCGCCTCGTCGTGGGTGGCCATGAGGCACGAGGTCCCGGCGTCGCATGCGTCGCGGAGCGCGCCGAACACGCGCTCGGTCCAGCCCCGGTCTTGATGGCCGGTCGGCTCGTCCGCCACGACGATCCTCGGCCGGAGAAGCAGGGCCCGGGCCAGGGCGGCTCGCTGCTGCTCGCCCACGGAGGTCTCGAACGGGCGGCGCTCGGCGAGCTCGGTCAGCCCGAACGTCTCGAGCAGCTCGTCGACGCGGCCGGCGTATCGCTCCAAGGAGCCGCCGAGCTTGGCGGGGTGCGCGACGTTCTCGCGAACGCTCAGCTCGTCGATGAGCCCGAGCTTCTGCGGCAAGACCGCGACGTCCTTCCACGCGGGCGGACCGGATCCGCCCGTCGGCCCCGGGCGGTCGATCACGCCGTGGTCGGGGTGCTCCCACCCCGCCACGAGGTTCAGCAGCGTCGTCTTCCCGGATCCCGAACGTCCGACGACGCCCACGAGCTCGCCCTCGCGGACGGCGAGGGACACGCCATCCACCGCGTGAACGAGGTCCGACCCTCGCGCGTACGTCTTCGAGACGTCGTCGAGTCCAAGCACCGTCGGCGCGTCCGGCTCGACGGCGGATGCGAAGCCGCCGACGGGGGTCGCCCCCGAGGGCGGTCTCCTGGGATCGACCACTTCGCCGTGATCCAGCCGCAGCAGGACGTCGGCCATGCGCATCACCGTCGCGTCGTGGGTCGCGAGCACGAAGGTCACCCCGCGCCCTCGAAGGTTCCGGATCGCATCGAGGACGGCCTCGGCGGAGGCCGTATCGAGCTCCGCGGTCGGCTCGTCGGCGACCACGACGCGAGCGCCGCCCACGAGCACCTGGGCGAACGCGGCCCGCTGCTGCTCGCCGCCCGAGAGCTCCACCGGCAGGTGGTCGACCCGGTCCGCCATCCCGAGGGCGTCGAGGACGTCGCGGGGATGCCCGTCGCGCGCGACGCGGTCCAGGTGCTCTCCGACCGTGAGGTACGGCAGGAGATTGTCGGAGGGTCGCTGGAACACGTAGCCGATCCGTTCGCGCCGGAGCCGCCGGCGGATGCCGGAGGAAGCACGCCCGACGGACGTCCCCGCCACCACGATGGAGCCGGACGTGGGAAGATCCATGCCGGCGATGAGCCGCAGCAACGAGGACTTCCCGCTCCCGCTCGGTCCGGCGACGGCGACGAGCGCGGACGGAGGGAACGAGGCGCTCACCCCGCGAAGCGCCCGCACCTGCCCGGTCGCCGTGCGGTAGGTCTTCACGACGTCCTGACAGAGGACCACCGCCTCCTCACTCCGCAACGCGCATCACCTCCCCGAGGTCGACCCGCCGGGCCCGTCGGTTCGTCACCGCCGCCCCGATCCATACGAGCGCCGCGATCGCGGCTGCCGCGGCGAAGATGAGCGCGATCGGAAGGACGAACAGCGGCGGTGGCGGGATCGCCGTGATCGGGTCGAGTCGCGGAACCGTGACCCGGGCTGCGGCGAAGGACAGCGCGGCCGCGACGACGAAGGCCAGTGCGAGCATGACCCCGAGCTCGATCGTCAGGGCGCGCCGATGCTGGCCGTGCCGCATCCCCATCCGGGTAGAAAGCGCGTAGGAGACGACCTGGGATCGCTGCCGGGCCTGCAGGTACATCAGCATCCCGACGAACGCGAGCGCCGCGGCGATCGCACCGAGCGCGTTCACGACGATGAACGTGTCGATCGCGGCCGCCACGTGCGGGATGTCCGCGATCTCCTCCGCGGTCCGGACGACGAACGACGGAGTCTCCATCGCGGCGAACGCGCGGCGCAGGCCCTCGGGATCGCCCCGCGCCCAGAGCTCGGCGCCGTACCGGGCGAGCGGGTTGTAGGGAAGGTCGAGACGTTCCAGAAGCCGGTCCTCGTCGACGACGAGCAGGGGGTGCCGCGAGTACAGGCCGGGGAACGCCGAGGGACGCGCGACGACCTCGACGGGGACGGTCGCGGCCCCGACGAGGACCTCGTGCACGGAAAGGTCGCCGCCGGCGGCGAGAACGACCGGCAGGGGCCCGTCGCCCGCGGCGCCCAGCCGCCGGGTGATCTCCTCGAGGGAGGCGTCGTCGAATCCGGAGTTCCAGTACGCCGCGCCGGCGAAGGTGTCGGCGTCGATGGCCAGCAGGTCCAGCGGACGTCTTGAGGGCAGCCGCGCGCCTTCGCCGATCTGGACGACGCGGGTCGCGGGATACGGGAAGTCCTCCGGAACGGTGCCGTTCGCGATCACCTGGGCCGAGGCGTCGCTCCCGACGAAGACGTGGGCCTTCGCGTCGACGCTGGACTGCAGCGATCGGGAGACGATCTGCGCGTGCAGGAACGTGCCGAGGCACAGTCCCGTCCCTCCGAGGAGGAGCATCGTGAACGCCCCCCCGGCGGCGAGCCGTCTCGTCGCCAGGTAGGTGGCCGCCGGTGCGGAGGTCGTCGGCCTCCGCATCCAGGTGAACGCGTGGCGGGCCAGTCTCGCCGCGAGGAGCGAGAAACCGGCGAGCAGGAGGAACGGGAACGCGATGAGAGCGAGGCTCGGCCGGACGACGTCGAGCCGTTCGTCCGTGACGAAGGCGCCGGTCTCGCGAAGCCGTTGCAACGCGACGAAGGCGAGCCCGATGATCGCGAGCTCCCACGGGACGACCGACACGAGCCGCGCGAAACGCCGGCCGTGCGGGTCCACCACGCGCAGGTAGGTCCGCGCCGCGACGATCGACATGAGCACGATCGCCCCGAGGACCGCCGCGAGCGTCGCGAGACCGGCGTCGGCGAACGTCGAACGGTCGACCGGCCCGCCTGGCCCGAGGGTCCCGACGGCCAGGACCGCGATCCCGAACCCGAGGGTGCCTCCCACCAGGCACGGGAGGAGCGTCTCGAGCGCGGTCCGCGAGCCGACGAACGCCGGCGACCGGCCGCGCGCGAACTGCCACGCCGCCTCGATGTGCCGGGACCGGACCGAGAAGGCGCCGGCCGCCGCTACGACGACGAGCGCGACCGCGATCCCCGCAACCTCGAGCACGCGCGCCGGTCCCTCCAACGTCACGATGCGTTTCTCCGCCTCGTCGACGACGAAGCCGATCGAGGAGGCGAACGACGTCGTGGAGGCGCCGAGCCGCGGGACGAGGGGCCTGATCGCCCCGTGGAAGAACCGCTGGCAGCAGAGGAAGGTCTCCCCGTAGCGCCCGTCGGGGAAGCTGATCTGCTCCATGACGCCGCGTTGGTACTGCTCGAGCGCGCGCGCCTGGTCCAGGGTGATCGAATCGACGGCCAGCGGCGCCATCCATCGGAAGGTCGCCGTCGTCTGGCCGAGCTCACGCTCCAGGCCGAGCAGCTGGTCGCGATCGGCCAGGATCGGCTGTGGGAGCGGTCCACAGTCCGCACAGTCGGGCAAGCGGAACTGGTCGGTCCAGGGGAGCCAGTAGCCGCCCGGCGGGATCTTGTAGATCGCGCGATAGATCCCGTCAACGAGCACCGGGACGGCGGTGCCGACCTCCGGATCCTGGAGCTGGATCGTGTCGCCGGGCCCGACGCCGAGCTGTTCGGCGATGAGGTCTGCGATCCAGACGCCGTCGCCCTCGGTGCCGGCAAGGCGCTCCACGTGATCCAGGACCCCGGTCGAGGCGAACAAACGGCCATCCTGCGGCTCGCCGCCGCCGATGGAGACGTCGAGAGCGTTCCCCAAGATCGCCGCGACGGGTGGCCCGAGGATCGGACTCCCCGCCGCGAGCCGGCGGAACGGATCGGTCGGTTCGTCCGTCCCCGGCGTGAACAGGCGGCCCTGGAATGGGTCGGGCCCGTCCCTGGTCACCCAGGGCGGGACATCGAAGAGCTGGACCCGGTCGAGCGGCGCGTCGGCGAAGGTGTAGCTCAGTCCCGCGCCGTAGCGGGTGATGCTCGGTCGATCGAGCGCGGCGCGGACCAGGTTGCTGGTGGTGGCGGCCATGAACAGGGGGTAGGCGGCGGCGGCCACCGCGAGCAGGAGTGAACCGAGCGCCACCGCGGCCAGGAGCGCGGGGTGGCGGAACAGGAGGAACGGCGCCCCCCGCCGGAACGCCGGGAGGCCGCGCGGGTGCGACGGAGAGGCCGGCGCTCGCTCCTTGACCTGGGTGGTGGGCTCGGCCATCACCCAGAACCTACGTTAGGGGGCGGCCCGTGGGTTCCCTCACAGGTCCCTCGGCTAGATCGGCGCCCGATGACCGGACCGGCCACAGTGATGCATTGCCCGGCGGTACAAGTGGCTGAGACCAGAGTCAATCTCGGCCGATGGCCCCAACCCCTCCTGGCCCCGCCCGGGATCGCTTGCCATCGGTCTCTCCGAACGTAGAAGCGCGTATACTTACGTGTAGTTACGAGCGAACAAGAGGAGCAGCTGTGGACGCGACGTTCGAGCACGGGCTGGCGCTTATCCGTCAGGGACTGGCGATCCTGGAGAAGAGCAGCAAGGGCGAACCCGTGGGCAGCGCGATCATGTCTCCTCGGGTAGCGAAGCTCGGCCGGATCGCCCATCTCCACTTGAAGGCTTTCGAGGACGGCGGTGGACACATGACGCTTGGACAGTCTCGGGAGATCCGCCGGCACCATCTGGGCCCCGAGGTTCGGTCCACCGCAAACCTGTTCGGGGCGAAGGACAGTGGCGCCATCCTGTACCGCAGGGCCCCCGCCGGACAGCGGCCTAGGGACACCGATCCCATCCGGTTGACGAAGGAGGGCGAGCGCCTGGCTATGGAGTACCGGAGGCTGCAGGAGCACGCGGCGTAGATCGCGCTGGCGCCCGGTGAGCGCGATCCGAGCGGGCCAAACGCCTCCCCGGAGTGGAAAGCGGAACGAGATGGTCGGCATGGTTCTCGGTCACCAGTCCCTCGATCGATGGCTGTGCTTCCGGCGAGGGCCGAGGCCGGCGTCGCCGGCCTTCACACTGAGGCACGAGGAAGGGAAGGCGACATGGGAAAGACGTTCGGATTGAAGCCGCTGGAAGACCGCATCGTGGTGCTCCCCGGCGAGGAGGAACAGACCACGGTCTCGGGGATCGTGATCCCTGACACCGCCAAGGAGAAGCCCCAGGAGGGTGAGGTCATGGCGGTGGGCCCGGGGCGGTTCGAGGACGGGGAACGCATCCCGATGGACCTGAAGGTCGGGGACACCGTCATCTACTCGAAGTACGGCGGGACCGAGGTCAAGGTGGAAAGCGAGGAGTACCTGATCCTCTCCGCCCGCGACGTGCTCGCCGTCATCAGCTCAGCGAGGAAGGCGTCATGACAGCGAAGGTACTGAAGTTCGACGAAGAAGCCAGACGTGCCCTCGAGGCCGGGGTCGACAAGCTCGCCGACGTCGTGTCCGTCACGCTCGGCCCGAAGGGCCGCAACGTCGTGCTCGACAAGAAGTGGGGTTCCCCCACGATCACGAACGACGGGGTGACGATCGCCAAGGAGATCGAGCTGGAGGACCCGTTCGAGAACATGGGTGCACAGCTCGCCAAGGAGGTCGCCACCAAGACCAACGACGTGGCCGGCGACGGAACCACCACCGCCACGGTGCTTGCCAGGGCCATGGTCCACAACGGGATGCGCAACGTCGCCGCAGGTGCCAACCCGATGGCTCTGAAGCGTGGCATCGAGCGAGCCGTGGCGGCGACGGTGGGGCACCTCGGCAAGCAGGCGCACGACGTCGAGGGCCGCGACGACATCGCCCACGTGGCCGGCCTGTCGGCTGCTGACGACTCCATCGGCGACTCGATCGCAGAGGCGTTCGAGAAGGTCGGCAAGGACGGGGTCATCACCGTGGAGGAGTCGCAGACCTTCGGCATCGAGCTCGAGTTCGTCGAGGGGATGCAGTTCGACAAGGGCTACATCTCGCCGTACTTCGTCACCGACCCAGAGGCCATGGAGGCACGCCTCGAGGATCCGTACATCCTGCTGGCCGGCAGGAAGGTCTCGAGGATCCAGGATCTGCTGCCCCTGCTGGAGAAGCTGGTGGAAGGCGGCAAGCCGCTCCTGATCGTCGCCGAAGACGTGGAAGGGGAGGCTCTCGCCACGCTCGTCGTCAACAAGCTTCGTGGCACGTTCACGGCCGTCGCCGTGAAGGCTCCGGGATTCGGCGACCGTCGCAAGGCCACGCTCGAGGACATGGCGGTGTTGACCGGAGGCCAGGTCATCTCGGACGAGGTCGGACTCAAGCTCGAGAACGCGACGCTCGACCTGTTGGGGAGCGCACGCAAGGTCATCGTGACGAAGGACGACACCACCATCGTCGAGGGTCAGGGCGATCCGGAGAAGATCAAGGGCCGGATCGGCCAGCTCAAGGCCGAGATCGAGAAGACGGACTCCGACTACGACCGGGAGAAGTTGCAGGAACGCCTGGCGAAACTCGCCGGGGGGGTGGCGCTCATCAAGGTCGGCGCGGCCACCGAGGTCGAGCTCAAGGAGAAGAAGCACCGTATCGAGGACGCGGTGTCCGCGACTCGGGCGGCCATCGAGGAAGGCACGGTGGCCGGCGGCGGAGTCGCCCTGATCCGGTCCGAGGAGGCGGTCGACGTCGACGCTCTCGGTCTGTCCGGTGACGAGGCGACCGGCGCGCTGATCGTTCGCCGGTCCCTGCAGGAACCAGCGAGGCTGATCGCCGGCAACGCCGGATTCGAGGGGGCCGTCGTGGTGGAGCGTATCCGCAGGGAGTCGGAAGCCATGGGCTTCAACGCTGCCACCGGCGAGTGGGAGGACCTGAGGATCGCCGGGATCATCGACCCCGCCAAGGTCACCCGGTCCGCCCTGCAGAATGCCGCATCCATCGCGGCGCTCATGCTGACCACTGAGTGCGCCATCGCGGAGAAGGTGGTCGAGGACGGCCAAGGCGCGGGAGACTACGGCCAGATGCACTAGAGGGCGGCGATCAGGCCGCGCGGTGCACGCACGAGCGAGGGTCCGGTAACCGGGCCCTCGCTGTCGTCTCCTGCAACGGTGACCGTTGCTTCCTTCGGCCGGAGCCCGACTTGCGATCGGTCACGATGCGAGACCCGCAGGTGAGACAATAGTGATGAGCACCACTCGTCGGGACAGCTTGCGAAGAGGCCGTCGGCCGCCCCTCGCCTCGAGGAGGACGACATGGCCGTGCTGATGGATCCCGTTCGCATCGACACTCCTTCGAGGACGGCCATCCGGCCCGCAGCCCCGCTGGATCCATCGGGCGATCCCCCGTCGAAGCCGAGCCCCTCGGAGCGAACGTTCGAGATCGAGTCGCCGAACGGATACGCACGGACTGTGGTCGGCACGATCGAGTCCGGGGCCTGAGCGGCGACTCCTCCGGGGTTCTGCGTGGAGCCGATCCGCTCCGCCAGATCCGAGTCCTCGGGCCGATAGGTCGTTGGGTCGGAGGGTCGCCATCGCACCCAGGAGGGCCGCTCCGCTGGTGAGCTCGACGAGCCGGCCGATCGGCGTCTTGAAGAAGGGATGCCGAAGCACGAGCGGCGCGCCGGCCATGAGCACCCGGGCTGCGAGGGCGCGAACCTTCGCCCCGTCGGCGTCGCGAGCCATGCCCTCTCATCCACGCCTCGGTCGAGGGCGCGCTCCGCCTGGGCGAACCAACGGCGCAGGTCCCGAGCCGTGGGGTCCCGAGTGTCGTCATGCGCTCGGCATACCCACCCCGGCAGGCAGTACGCGCGCGGCTGCGACTCGGCGAGGGACGCCGGCATGGTGCGCTGCTCGCTGCTAGCGTCCGCCGTCATGGGCCGGTTCGACGGACGCGTCGCGGTGGTTACGGGTGGCGGGAGCCCGGACGGGATCGGGTTCGCGACGGCTCGCCGCCTGGGGCAGGAGGGCGCGAGCGTCGCCGTCACGGCCACGACCGATCGCGTTACGGTCCGCGCTTCAGAGCTGGAGGGCGACGGCGTCGACGCGGCAGCGTTCGTCGCAGACCTCACCGACGAGGGCCAGGCACGCGAGCTCGTGGGGGCGGTGCTTGGGCGCTTCGGGCGACTCGACGTGCTGGTGAACAACGCGGGGATGGTCCAGACCGGGGTCGAGGCCGCGGGCGGACGCTTCGCGGGCCTCGCCGCCTCCGCGTTCGAGCGGGATCTCGCGCTCAACCTGTGGACGGCCGTCCACGTCACCCGGGCGGCTTTGCCCGGGATGCTCGAACAAGGCTACGGGCGGATCGTGATGGTGAGCTCGGTCACCGGCCCGCTCGTCGCGAATCCCGGCAGCGCGGGCTACGCGGCAGCGAAGGCGGCGATGGACGGGCTGATGCGCTCGATCGCCCTCGAGGCGGCGCGCGCGGGCGTCACGTGCAACTCGGTGCTCCCCGGATGGATCGCCACGGGGTCGCAGCTTCCCGAGGAGTCCCTGGCGGGACGCCACACGCCGATCGGCCGGAGCGGGACGCCGGACGAGGTTGCAGAGGCCGTCCTCTTCCTCGCGTCGGAGCGCGCCAGCTACGTCACCGGGCAGGCGCTCGTCGTCGACGGTGGCAACACGATCCAGGAGTACAAGGGTCCGCCGGCGGACTGGTACTGACCCCGGACGTGGATGCGACGGCTCCGATCGTCGTGGGACCCGAGGGACCCGTGGAGCTCTCCACGGCCCCCGGCCCGCGGTCGGAACGGCCCTAGGAAGGTCCCCTCCCCCCGTCGCACGCTCAAGGCCGTAGGAGCGAGTCGGGAGGGACGTCATGAAGCCCATTCGACTGTGGATCGGTCTGGTGCTGGTGGCGCTCGGCGTCTTCGGGATCCTGGACGCGACCGGCACCCTCGACTCGAGCGAGACGATCGACCAATGGTGGCCTGTGGCCATCATCGGGCTAGGGGGGATCGGGATGCTGGTCGAGCGCAGGATCGCGCTCGGGCCGGCGATCGTCGTCGTGATCGGGGTGCTCCTCCTGGCGGACCAGCAGGAGTGGACGGACGAGAACCTGTTCGGCCCGGTGTTGCTCGTCACGATCGGGCTCGTCGTCCTGTCGGGGCTCTGGCGTCGCCAGATCGGGGGTGATCATCGCGACAACTCGGTCGTCATGTTCGGAGGCACGAAGATCAAGGACCGGTCCGAGCACTTCACCCACGCGGACGTGTCGGCGATCTTCGGTGGGGCCACGCTCGACCTCCGGGAGGCGCACGTGGACCGGGAGGCTTCGGTCGAGGCCCTCGCCCTGTTCGGCGGCGTCGACGTCCTGATCCCGAAGGGATGGCGGGTGGAGCTCGGCGGCACGCCGATCCTCGGCGGCTGCGAGGACAAGACCGAGGGCGACGGGGAGCTCGCCGCCGACGCCCCCGTGTTGAAGGTCCACGCCACCGCGATCCTCGGCGGTGTGGACGTGAAGAACGCGACCAACTGACGAATCGCGGGTGACGCGATCGCTTCGGGGTCGCCTACGATGCGCCGACGGCGATCCGAAAGCCCGGAGGGGTATCCGCGATTCTCGGACCTCGAGATGTCCCACCGGCGCTCGGCGCTCGAGGCGATGATGCAGGAGCACGACGTTCGGCACATGCTCCTCCGCGGCGCCAACCGGTTCGGCTCAGCGGTGCAGCGGATCATGCCGAGGCCGACACCGAACATGTTCAGGCAGATGGTTGCCTCGCAGTGAGCGAACCCAAAGCGGACCCCGACACAGCCTCTCGCCTTGAACGCACGGAACTTGGGGCTTCATGGCACGATGGAGGGTGATTGGACATCCGAGGGGCCCGGGAATCGACGAAGAACCCTTGTGGTGGTTGGTGGTGGTTGGTTGGCGTGAGTGGGAGGGGGAGGATTCGAACCTCCGTAGGCTGCGCCGGCGATTTTACAGACCGCTCCCTTTGGCCACTCGGGCACCCTCCCGGAAGCACCCGGAAGGATAGCAACCGGACACGGTTCCGGTGGGCGGCCGGGCGCCGCTAGGATACGGGCCATGGCGAAGGCCGATTTCTCGTTCGACATCGTGTCCGAGGTCTCGATGCCGGAGGTGGGCAACGCCGTCGACCAGGCGCGCCGGGAGATCTCCCAGCGTTTCGACTTCAAGGACACCGGCACCTCGCTGTCGCAGGACGACAAGCTGATCGAGGTCCGCTCCTCCACGGAGGACCGCCTCAAGGCCGCCGTCGAGGTCCTCAAGGAGAAGGCCGTCAGACGGGAGATCTCACTGAAGGCACTGCACTTCGGGCCCACCCAGCCGGCGGCCAAGGGCACGGTCAGGCAATCGGTGAACGTGAACGTGGGGATCTCGGACGAGAAGGCCCGAGAGCTCGTGAAGTTCATCAAGGGCCTGAAGGTGAAGGTCCAGAGCCAGGTCCAGGGCGATCAGGTGCGCGTGACCGGCAAGGCCAAGGACGACCTGCAGGTCGTGATCAAGGCGGTGCGCGAGCAGGATTTCGGGCTCGCGCTGCAGTTCACGAACTTCCGTCCGTAGCCGGGACGTCCCATCGGCCCGGCTCCTCCCCACCGAGGCGGCGGATTGTCCGCCTACGAACCCCCCGGTACATTGGCCCCACGGGGGTGATACGCCGTGGACACTGACCGTCTGAAGGCCAGGGCCAACGAGATCGCAGGCAAGGAGACCGAGCGTCTGCTGGAGCGGACGCCGGCCTCGAAGCACCTCTTCGAGCGCGCCGTCGCGAGCATGCCGGACGGCGTCGCGTCCAACTTCCAGGCCGGCCATCCCTACCCCATCTACCTGAAGCGGGGCAAGGGATCCCGTGTCTGGGACGTGGACGGCATCGAGTACGTCGACTTCCACGGCGGGTTCGGCGTCAACGTCGTGGGGCACGCCCACCCCAAGATCGTCGAGGCGATCCGCGCGGTGGCCGACCAGGGGATCCACTTCGCCGTCTCGACCGAGACCACGGTCGCGCTCGCCGAGGCGATCTGCGAGCGGTTCCAGCTCGAGCAGATGCGCTTCGTGAACTCGGGGACCGAGGCGACGATGGACGCGGTCCGGGTCGCCCGCGCGGCGACGGGGCGCGACAAGATCCTGAAGATGGAGGGCTCGTATCACGGGCACCACGACTCCGTCCTGTTCTCGGTCGTCCCCGAGGCGGACGTCCTCGACATGAAGTTCGAGACCGGAGGGGCCGGCCGAGCCTGGTACACCACGCGGCCGACGTCCAAGGGCGTGCCCCAAGCCCTGTGGGACACGGTGATCGTCGCCCCGTTCAACGACGCCGACGCGGTCCGCCAGGCGTTCGCCGACAACCCGGGCCAGATCGCGGCCGTGATCCTCGAGCCGGTCATGATGAACATCGGGCTGGTGCCACCCAAGCCCGGCTACCTCGAGGCCCTGCGCGATGCCTGCGACGCGAACGGCGCGGTGCTGATCTTCGACGAGGTCAAGTGCGGCGGAACGATCGCCTACGGCGGCACGGCGGAGCGCTACGGCGTGAGGCCGCATCTCGCCGCGTTCGCCAAGGCCGTGGGTGGCGGCGCCACCATCGGCGCGTTCGGCGGGGAGGCCCGCATCATGGAGTGGGTCACCAAGGGTGCCGCCCAGCAGGGCACGTTCAACGGCAACCCGCTGTCGGTGGCGGCCGGGCTCGCCGCGCTCACCGAGGTCCTGACGAAGGACGCGTACGAGCACCTCGGCACGCTCGGCACGATGCTCGCCGAGGGATGCCAACGGGCGATCGACGAGACCGGGATCCCGGCGCACGCCGTCGATCTCGGGGCCAAGGGATGCGTCTCCTACCGCAAGGAGCCGCTCACCAACTACCGGGACTTCCTCGAGACGATCCCTGAGCTCTTCTACGCGTCCTACGGGTGGATGGTGAACCGTGGCGTGTTCATGACGCCCGGCGACGAGGAGCAGTGGACGATCTCGGTGCAGCACACCGAGGAGGACATCGGCCGGTACGTCGACGCCTTCGGCGAGTTCTGCTCGGAGCTCGTCCGGTAGCGACGCCGTTCATCGCCAAGTACCATCCCGGGCCGGCCCGATCGCGGGCCGGCCCGGTCACGTCACGGGAGACCGCATGCCGTCGATGCACGAGTACACCGAGGAGACCGAGGCTCTCACCCGAGCCGTCGTGGCGTACGCGCGCGGGCGCATCGCGAACCCGCAGCCGCTGGATCGCCCGGCCTCGCCGGAGGAGCTGAACCGGCGCGCCGGCAGGACCATCACGCCGAGAGGCATCGGCGGCGAGGAGGCCCTGCGCATCTGGGCCGAGGTCCTCGCGCCGGCCACGATCACGACGGACCACCCGAGCTTCGTGGCGTTCGTCCCCGGCGCGCCGACGAAGGCGAGCGTCCTGTTCGACCTCGCCGTCAGCGCCTCCGAGATCTACGGGGGGAGCTGGCTGGAGGGAGCGGGCGCGGTCTGGGCCGAGAACCAGGTCCTGCGCTGGGTCGCCGATCTCGCCGGCCTGGGACCCGAGGCCGGTGGGTGCTTCGTGTCCGGCGGGACCGCCGGCAACCTGTCGGCCCTCGTGGCGGCGCGGTTCGCCGCCCTCGCCGGCAGCGACCGGGCCCGCCCGGACCGGTGGCGGGTCGTCTGCGCCGACACCGCGCACTCCTCGGTGGCCTCGGCGGCGCGGGTGATGGACGCCGAGCTCGTCACCGTGCCGCACGACGAGCGCGGCCGCCTCACCGGCCCTGCTCTCGAGCGGACCCTCGACGCGACGCAGGCCGAGGGCGCCTTCGCCGTCGTCGCCAGCGCCGGCTCGACGAACGCCGGCGTGATCGACGACCTGGAGGGCGTGGCCGCGGTGTGCCGGCGGCGTGCGCTGTGGTTCCACGTCGACGGGGCGTACGGCGGGGCCGGCCTCCTTGCGCCGAGCGTGCGCGGGCGGTTCCGCGGCATCGAGCTCGCCGACTCCTTCATCGTCGACCCGCACAAGTGGCTGTTCGCCCCGTTCGACTCGTGCGCGCTCGTGTACCGCGATCCGGCGATGGCCCGCGCCGCGCACCGCCAGGACGCCTCCTACCTCGACACGCTGAACGCCACCTCCGAGTGGAACCCGAGCGACTTCGCCCACCACCTGTCCCGGCGCCCCCGCGGCCTCCCCCTGTGGTTCTCCCTCGCGACGTACGGATCCGACGCGTACCGCGAAGCGGTCGAGCGCGTGCTCGACCTGACACGGGCGACGGCCGAGGAGATCCGGCGGCGCCCCGAGCTGGAGCTGGTCCTCGAGCCCGAGCTCTCGGTCGTCCTGTTCCGCCGGCTCGGCTGGTCGCCGCAGGACTACGAGTCGTGGTGGCCCCGGGCCCTCGCCGCGCAGGTCGGGTTCGTGCAGCCGTCCTCGTGGGAGGGCGAGAAGGTGGCGCGCCTGTGCTTCGTCAACCCCCTCACGACGATCGACCACGTCCGCGCGATCCTCGGCACGATGTCGTGAGTGGCGTCGGGGCGGTCCTGCTGGACCTGTACGACACGCTCGCGTGGACCGACTGGCCGGCGCTGCGGGCCGGGCTCGAGGACCGCTTCGGCCTGAGCGAGCGGGATCTGCTGCGCGCCTTCACGACCACGCGCGAGGCCCGCAGCGTCGGCGCGTACGGCAGCGCCGAGGGCGACCTGGCGGCGATCCTCGAGGCCGCGGGCATCGCCCCCGAACCCGACCTGGTGCGCGAGCTCGACGCCGAGCGCACGAGGATCCTCCTCGGCACCGGGGTCCACCTGTGGGAGGACTCGATCCCCACGCTCCGCGAGCTCCGGCGTCGCGGCGTGCGGACCGCGGTGGTGAGCAACTGCGACCACGCCACCCGCCCCATCGTCGAGCACCTCGGGCTCGGGGCGGAGACCGACGCCGTGGTCCTGTCCTTCGAGGCCCGAGTCGCCAAGCCGGATCCGGGCATCTACCTCGCGGCGCTGGATGCCCTTGGCGGGATCGATCCGGCGGACGCGACCTTCGTCGACGACCAGACGCGCCACTGCGACGGGGCGCGAGCCCTGGGGATCACGCCGTACCTGATCCGGCGCGACGACGTCGACCCGGTCGAGGGTGTGAGCGAGCCCGGAGGCCACCGGGTGATCCGGAGCCTCCGGGCCCTGCTGGAGCTGCTGTAGAGCTCAGCCCACCCGGCGCTTGATCTCCTCGAGCCGGGCGATCCGGGCCTCCGTCGGCGGGTGCGTCGAGAACAGGCTCGCCAGGCTGGCGGCCGCCTGACGCCCCCGGAACGGGTTCACGATGAACAGGTGCGCCTGGGCCGGACTGACGCTCGCCGGCACCGGCACCTGCTTCGCCGTGGCCTCGAGCTTGCGGAGCGCGCTGGCGAGCGCGTCCGGGTCGTGCGACAGGAGCGCGCCCGACTCGTCGGCCTGGTACTCGCGCGAGCGGCTCACGGCCATCTGGATGATCGCGGCCGCGACCGGAGCGAGGATCCAGGCGAAGAGCATGCCGAAGGCTCCGAAGGGGCTGTTGCGGTTGTCCCCGCCGCCGAAGAAGAGCGCGAACCGCGCCAGGAACGTGATGCTCATCCCGATGCCCGACGCGATCGAGCTGATCAGGATGTCGCGGTTGGCGACGTGGGAGAGCTCGTGGGCCAGGACGCCCCTGAGCTCGCGCTCGTCGAGGATCTGGAGGATCCCCCTCGTCACCGAGACGGCGGCGTGCTGGGGGTTCCGGCCGGTGGCGAACGCGTTCGGCTGCTGCATCTCCGAGATGTAGATCCTCGGAAGGGGCATGTTGCTCGCCTGGGTGAGCTCGCGGACGATCCGGTACAGCTCCGGCGCCTCCTGCTCGGTCACCGGCTTGGAGCGGGTGCTCCCGATGGCGATCTTGTCGCTGAACCAGTACATCGAGAAGTTGAAGACCAGGGCGATCGCCAGCGCCAGCACCATGCCGCCGGTGCCCCAGATCGAGCCGACGAGCACGAACGCGCCGCCGAGGGCGGCGATCAGGATCCAGGTCTTGACCCTGTTGAGACCGATCATGGTTCGGATCCCTCCTTTACCGGACCATTCGCCGACCCTCGGGCCCGGGTTCTAGCGCTCAAGCAGCGTAGCGGTAGCGCTCCGGTCGCGAGGGCGCCTCGCGACCTCGCGACCTCGCGACCGGCCTAGGGCCCGACCAGCGTGGACAGCGGCGGGAAGTGGGCCAGGAGCTCCGGCCACACCCCCACGGCCACGACCGCCACGCTCGTCAGGACCGTGACCGCCGTGACCAGGGCCGGTGAGACGAGCGGCCGGTCGTGCTCGGGTTCGGCGAAGAGCATCTGCCTGGGGACGGCCAGGTAGTACACGAGGCTGACGACCGAGTTCACCAGCATCACGACGGCCAGCGTCGTCCCGATCCCTCCGCGCTCGATGGCCGCCTTGAACACGAGGAACTTGGCCCAGAACCCGCCCAGGGGCGGGATGCCGGCCAGCGAGACCATGAACACGGTCATCGCGAACGCCATCACCCCGGCCCGTCGTCCCAGGCCGGCGAAATCGGCGATCAGCAGCCCACGCGACTCGCGCGACATGGCGATCACGACCGCGAACGCCCCCAGCGTCATGATCGCGTAGATCAGGATGTAGGTGACGGCCGCCGAGAACGCGTCCTGGTTGATGGCCCGGTCGGCCGAGACCAGCGCGAACGGCAGCAGCATGTACCCGGCCTGGGCGATGCTCGAGTACGCGAGCAGGCGGACGACCTGGCGCTGCTGGAGGGCGACGAGGTTGCCGATCGTCATCGTCGCGATCGACAGCGCGGCGAAGATCGGCGTCCAGAACTCGTGCTGGTGGGGGAACGCCACGAACATGAGCTGGAGCAGTCCGGCGAACCCGGCGGCCTTCGACGCCGTCGCCAGGAACGCCGCCACCGGGACCGGCGCGCCCTCGTAGGTGTCCGGCGCCCAGAACTGGAACGGCACGGCGCTCACCTTGAACGCGAAGCCGGCCACGATGAACAGGATGGCCGCGAACACGAGCGTCTCCTGCCCCGCGGCGATCGGCTCGGAGAGCACCCGCCCGATGCCCTGGAGATCGAGCGTGCCGGTCACGCCGTACACGAGGCTCATGCCGTAGAGCATCACGGCCGTGGACAGGACGCCGATCAGGAAGAACTTGATGCCCGCCTCGTTGGAGCGCGGGTCCGACTTGCGGAAGGCCGCGATCAGGAACCCCGGCGCGCTCACCATCTCCAGGGAGATGAACAGCATCAGCAGGTTCCGCGAGCTCGGCATCAGCAGGCACCCGAGGAACGACGTGAGGAGCAGGAAGTAGTACTCGCCCTGGTAGAAGCGGCCGTCCCGGAAGTACCGGAGCGACACCATGAGGACGATGAGCGCCACGGCCAGGAAGAAGATCTTGAACAGGACGGCGAAGTCGTCCACCACGAACATCCCGCCGAAGGTGGTCCGTCGCTCCCCGATCAGCGTGAGCACCGCGACGAGGGACGCCAGCACCCCGGCCAGGCCGAGGGGCATCGTGAGCCACTTGCGGCGCTGCGACAGGAACGCATCGGCCACCAGGACCAGCAGGAGCGTCCCGGACAGGATCAGCTCGGGCAGGATGGCGTGGTAGTCGATGGCCTGGTTCATCGTCGGGTCGCCGTCTCGCGCACCTCGATCAGCCGCCGAACAGGCGCAGGATCGCCTCGACCGGTTCCTGGGTCACGCCGAGGATCAGCCGGGGGAAGACCCCCAGCGCGACGACGGCGACCAGCAGCGGCGCCCACGAGACCCACTCCACGGCCAGGACGTCCGGGAAGCTCTCGCCCCGCCACTTCTCCGGGAGCGTGCCCATGTTCACGCGCTGCAGCATCCACAGGAAATAGCCCGCGGTCAGGATCGTCCCCACGCCGCCCGCCACCATGAACACCCGGAACAGGCCGGTGTTCAGCGTCGCCATCGGGTTGTAGCTCGACAGCAGGGCCATCACCTCACCCCAGAACCCGGCCAGGCCCGGCAGCCCGAGCGAGGCGATCGCCACGAACGCGAAGACGCCGCCCAGGTACGGGAGCTTCTGCATCACCCCGCCGCCGATCTCCGCGATCTCGCGCGTGTGGTACCGGTCGTAGAGCGAGCCCACGCAGAAGAACAGCATCCCGGTGATGACCCCGTGGGCGACCATCCCGAAGATCGCCGCGTTGATCCCGATCGTCGTGAGCGTGGCGATGCCGAGCATCACGAACCCCATGTGGCCGACCGAGCTGAACGCGATCAGCCGTTTCAGGTCCTTCTGAGCCAGGCAGGCGAGCGCCGCGTACACGATCGCGATCGCCGCCAGCGCACCGATCCAGGGCGCGTACTTCTGGGCGCCGTAGGGCAGGACCGGCAGCGCGATCCGGATGAACCCGTAGGTCCCCATCTTCAGCATGATCCCGGCGAGCAGCACCGAGCCGATCGTGGGGGCCTCGGTATGGGCGTCGGGCAGCCACGTGTGGAACGGCCACATCGGCACCTTGACGGCGAAGCCCAGCCCCACGGCGGCGAACACCACGAGCTGGAACGCGTGGGAGAACCCGCCACCCGACGCGAAGTTCTGCAGCGCCACGATGTCGAACGTGTGCTGACCGCCGCCGAGGTCCGACCGGAAGTACATCGCCAGGAACCCCAGCAGCATGAAGACGGACCCGAACAGCGTGTACAGGAAGAACTTGATCGCCGCGTACTCGCGGTTGGCGCTGCCCCAGATGCCGATCAGGAAGTACATCGGGACCAGGACCAGCTCCCAGAAGACGAAGAACAGGATGAGGTCGAACGCGATGAAGGTGCCGGCCATCCCGGTCTCGAGCAGCAGCATGAGCCCAATGAACGCCTTCGTCTTCCCCGGCTTGGGGACGAAGTGCCACGTGTAGATGGCGCACAGGAACGACAGCGCGAACGTGAGGACGTACAGGGGCAGGGAGATGCCGTCGATGCCCACGTGGTACTGGGCGCCGATCGCGGGGATCCACCGCGTGTTCAGCTCGAACTGCAGGCCGCCGGACCCGCCGTAGTCGAAGCCGAACGCCAGCACGATCGCGACCACGAGCGCCGCGCCCGTGAACACGATGCCGAGCGCCCGCACCGCGCGCTCGTGCCGGCGCGGGACGAGCGCGATCACCAGCGCCCCCGCCAGCGGCAGGAACGTGGCGATCGTGATCGCCGAGTTCTCCCAGGTCATCGGTCTCTCTTCTCCCTCTCAGATCCTCGTGAAGACGACGGCCAGGATCACCACGCCGGTGAACAGGAACGCCGCGTAGCGCTGCACGTTGCCCGACTGGACGTACCGCAGGAGCCCGCCGGTGAAGCCGGCGAGGTTGGCCGCGCCGTTGACGGCTCCGTCGATCACGTTCCGGTCGATCCAGGAGATCGCGCCCGCGAACGCACGAGCCAGCGCGGCCATGCCGTTCACGACGCCGTCGAGCACGTTCTGGTTGGTCCAGTAGACGGCGGCCGCGACCTCGTCCCGGATCGGCCGGATGACGCCCTTCCAGTAGACGTCGTCCAGGTAGTACTTGTTCTCCAGGAGCGTGTAGCCCGGTCCCAGCGACCGGATCGGGTCGCGCTCCTTCCACTCGCGATACACGAGATAGCCGCCTCCGACCCCGATCGCGACGACGCCGATCGAGAGCGCGGCGATCCACGGCACGAACTCGACGGCCTCGGGCTCGTGCAGGAACACCCAGTCGAAGAACGGCGCCCCGAGGGCCCCGGCTCCCAGCAGCCCGACGAACACCGTGGCCGTCCCCAGCGCGACGAGCGGACCGGTCATCGAGACCGGCGATTCGTGGGGGTGGCCTTCGCCCCGGTACGTGCCGAAGAAGGTCTGCATGACCATCCGCGTGGTGTAGAAGGCGGTCAGGATCGCCGTCAGCACCATCACGGCGAAGAGGATCTCGTGGCCGTGCGACGCGCCGACGAGCAGCTCGTCCTTCGACCAGAAGCCCGAGAGCGGAGGGATCCCGGCCAACGCGGCCGAGCCGACGAGGAACGTCCAGAACGTGACCGGCATCGGCTTCCGCAGCCCGCCCATCTCGCTCATGTCGTTGGTGTGGCAGGCGTGGATCACGGACCCCGAGCCGAGGAACAGCAGGGCCTTGAAGAAGGCGTGGGTGAACAGGTGGAAGAAGGCGGCGTCTCGGCCGGCCACGCCGACCGACATGATCGCCACCATGTAGGCGAGCTGTGACACCGTCGAGTACGCCAGCACACGCTTCACGTCGTTCTGCACCAACGCGAGGAGTGCCGCGCCCAGCATCGTGATGCCCCCGACGATGCCGACGACCTGGAGCACGTAGGGCTGGGCGTTGACGAAGACCTCGAACATCCGTCCCACCAGGTAGACGCCGGCCGCGACCATCGTCGCGGCGTGGATCAGGGCCGACACGGGCGTGGGGCCGGCCATGGCATCCGGGAGCCAGACGTGCAGCGGGAACTGGGCCGACTTGCCGATCGTGCCGCCGAACAGCAGGAGCGCCGCCAGCGAGACGAGCCCCACCGACAGCCTCCCGCCGGCCACGATCTCCCCGATCTCGCGGATGTTGGAGGTTCGGAACCCGGTCGCGGCCACCAGCACGAAGATCCCGAACATGAACGGGACGTCGCCGATGCGCGTCGTGATGAAGGCCTTGATAGCGGAGCCGGAGTTGACGGCGTCCTCCCACCAGTGCCCGATCAGCAGGTAGGAGCAGACCCCCATGATCTCCCAGCCCACGAGGAGCTGGAACAGGTTGTTGGCGACGACGACGTTCAGCATGGCGCCGGTGAACAGCGACAGCACCACGAAGAACCACGTGTAGCGCTGGTCTCCGTGCATGTAGCCGACCGAGTACACGTGGACGCAGAGCGACACGCCCGTGACGACGATGAGCATCACGGCGGTGAGCCCGTCGACGAGCTGCCCCAGCTCCATCCGGAGCGGACCGATCTGGAACCAGCTCACCGAGCTCTCGTACGTGGCGCCGCCGTGCTGCACGAACTGCCACAGCACACCGATCGACATCAGGAAGCAGACGCCGACCGCCGTGATCCCGTAGACGGCCCCCTTGCCCGGGGTCCGCTTCCCCACGAACAGCGTGAGCGCCGCCGAGACGAACGGCAGCACGATGATCAGCCAGGCGTGGTCGACGAACCAGTTCGGGGCGGCCACGGCTTGCTCGGCCTGCAGGAGGGTCGCGCCTACCACTTGAGGAGGTTCACCTCGTCCACGTTGATCGTCTCGCGGTTGCGATAGATCAGGATCACGATCGCGAGCCCGATGCCCACCTCGGCGGCGGCCACGGCGATCACGAACAGCGCGAACACCTGCCCGGTGAGGTCGCCGAGCGCCTGGCTGAACGCGATGAGGTTGACGTTGACCGCGTTCAGCATCAGCTCGATCGACATGAGCACGAGCACGGCGTTGCGACGGGCCAGCACGCCGTACACGCCCGTGCCGAACAGGACGGCCGAGAACGTCAGCGGCAGGAAGAGACGGATCACGTCCGGTCGTCCCTGCGCGAGAGCACGATCGCGCCGATCAGGGCCGCGAGCAACAGGAACGAGATGACCTCGAACGGCAGCACGAAGTCGCTGAAGATCGACAGGCCGACGCTGGCCGCGCTGCCCCCGCTCGGATCGATCCGCGGGCCGTCCCACGGGAACGCTCCCTGGATCATGAAGATGAGGCCCGCCACGATCGCCAGGCCCACCAGGAACGCGACGCTCCGCCGCTGGTTGTCGAGCGCCTCCCGCCCGATCGGCGCCTTGGTCAGCATGAGCCCGAACAGGAACAGGATCACGATCGCGCCGACGTAGATCAGGATCTGCACCCACGCCACGAACTCCGCCGACAGCAACAGGTATACCCCCGCCACCATCGAGAGCGTCAGCACGAGATACAGCGCGGCATGCACCACGTTCCGCGCCGTCACCAGCCGGAACGCCGCAACGACCCCCACCAACCCCATCACGACGAACGCGTACTCCTGCCCGCTCACGCCCCACCGGCCTTCTTCCGAGCCGCGATCATCGCCGCCCGCTTCGCCGACCCCTCGGCCACCCGCCGGTCCTTCCCCTGCCCCAACTGCTCGGCGAGCACCCGCTCGTACGTCTCCTGATCCGGCTCCACCTCGGCGTGGGGAGCCGCAGCGGCCGCTGGTGGTCCCACCGCTGCTGGTGACGGAGCGTCCTGCGCGGGCGCGGTGGCGCCCGGAGCGACTGCGGGTGCCGGCGCCGAGGCTTGCGGTGGAACGGTCGGCGCAGGGGTGGTGGCGGAGGGCGACTGTGAGGCGGCTACGACCGCCGGTGCGGCCGCGGACGGTGGCGCCGCCGCCGAACCGGAGCCCGCAGCCGCCACCCCGGAGCCGTCGGCCGGACCTGTCTCGACAACCGCCCCCACCTCGAGAGCGGGAGGCGGGAGGACCGTGTACGTCCACTCCTCCAGCTTCTCCTTCTCGTGCGTGAGGAGGTCGATCTCGTACTCCGCGTACTCGAACTCGGGGCTCCAGAAGAGCGCGTCGAACGGGCACACCTCGACGCAGATGCCGCAGTACATGCAGAGCGCGTAGTCGATGGCGAACCGGTCGAGCACCTTGGCCGACCGGGCCTTGCCGCCCGAGGCCGGATCGTGCGTCTCCTTGTGGGCGTCGATGTAGATGCACCAGTCCGGGCATTCGCGCGAGCACTTGTAGCAGACGGTGCAGTTGGCCTGCTTCAGCGCGATCACGCCGCGGGTGCGGGGGGGCAGGTCCGGCTTGACCTCCGGGTACTGCTGGGTGATCGAGCGCCGGAGGGCGTGCTTCAGCGTGACGGCGAGACCCTTGACCAGGCCGAGGCCCGTGCCCTGCACGTCGGGCGAGCTCAGCGTGTCCCTCTCTTCGATGGCCACTCCGCCTCCTACACCGCGACCTTCACGACGCCCACGACCAGCACCTGCAGCAGGGCCAGCGGGATCAGCGCGAGCCAGGACCCGCGCTGGAGCTGATCCTCGCGCATCCGGGGATAGGTCGCCCGCAGCCAGATCACGAAGAACGACAGCGCGCCGATCTTCGCGGCCATCCACAGCGGGTCCGGGATGAACGCCAGGACCGGCGGCGCCTGGTACCCGCCCAGGTACAGCACCGAGGCCACGGCGGACAGGGCGACGATCCCGCCGTACTCGGCCAGCAGGAAGAACGCGAACTTCAGGCCGGTGTACTCGGTGAGGGCGCCGAAGATGATCTCGGAGTCGGCGACCGGCATGTCGAAGGGCGGGCGCGTGAGCTCGGCCAGCGCCGCGACGACGAAGATGGCGAACCCGATGGGCTGGGTGAGGACGAACCAGTATCGCTGCTGGGCCTCGACGATCCCGATCATCGAGAGCGTCCCTGCCTGCATCACCACGGAGGCCGCCGCGAGCACGATCGGCAGCTCGTACGCGATCAGCTGCGCGGCGGCGCGGAGCGCCCCGATCAGGGAGAACTTGTTGGCCGAGGCCCATCCCGCCATCAGCACGCCGATCACGTTCACCGACGTGATCGCGATGACGAAGAAGATCCCGACGTCCAGGTTCAGGATGAAGATCTCGTTCGAGAACGGGATCACCACGAACAGCACGATGTACGGAATCAGGGCGACCGCCGGCGCCAGCGAGAAGACCCAGTGGTCGGCCGCCGCCGGGACGATGTCCTCCTTCTGCACGAACTTCACGCCGTCGGCCACGAGCTGGGCCCACCCGTGGAACCGCCCCGCGTACATCGGTCCCAGGCGAGCCTGCATGTGCGCCAGCACCTTGTGCTCCATGTAGCCGACGCCGAGCGGGGCCACGAGGAAGAACACGAGGACGATCGCGGCCTTGACGACGAGCACCATCCAGTACGCGCCGAGCCACTGGTCGACGAAGCTCACCCCGGCCTCCCCGATCACTCCTCCTCTTCCTCCTCGCCCTCCGCGGCGCCCGGCCAGGGCTTGACCACGCGGGACATCAGGGGGAAGTCCTTGCGGAGCGGGTGGCCCTCGAAGGGCTCGGGCAGGAGCAGGCGGACCGGTTGGGGATGACCCTCGAACGTGACGCCGAACATCTCCATCGTCTCGCGCTCGTGCCAGTTGGCGGCGGGGTAGATGTCCGAGATCGTGGGGCAGACGAGATCGTCCGCCGGCAGCCGCACCTTGACGCGGACGTTGTGGTGCAGGCGCGTCGAGAAGACGTGGGTCACGATGTCCATCCCCGCGTCGCCGCGGTCGACGCCGGAGGTGAAGTCGCAGTAGTCGCAGGCGAACTCGGGCTCGTCGCGTAGGAAGGTCATCAGCTCCCGGTACCGCGAGACGCTCACCGTCACGACCGGGTGGCCGAACGAGTCCTCGAAGGCGAGGACGTCGTCGCCGAACTGCGCCCGGAGGCGCGTCTCGACCTCAGGAGGTGGCAGCGGGCGTGAGCTTGCCACTCCACTTCTCCCTGATGTCTTCCTTCTCGATCTTCTCCTGCAGCCGGATGATGCCCTGGAGCAGCGCCTCCGGCCGGGGCGGGCAGCCCGGGACGTACACGTCGACCGGGATGATCTGGTCGATGCCCTTCAGGACCGAGTACGAGTCCCAGTACGGGCCGCCGCAGTTGGCGCAGGAGCCCATCGAGATCACGTACTTGGGCTCCGGCATCTGGTCGTACAGGCGCTTGATCACCGGCGCCATCTTGTCGGTGGGCGTGCCGGCCACGACCAGCAGGTCCGCCTGGCGCGGGCCGTGCGCGAACGGGATGACTCCGAATCGGATGAAGTCGTGCTTGGAGGTCGAGGCCGCGATGAACTCGATCGAGCAGCAGGCCAGCCCGAAGTTGAACACCCACAGCGAGTACTTGCGGCCCCAGTTCAGGAGGAACTTGACCGGCTGGATCTGCGCGAGCGGCGTCTTCTCGGTGATCAGACCCATCGCAGGACCCCCTTGCGCCACGCGTACAGGAGCCCGATGCCCAAGATGCCGATGAAGATCGCCATCTCGACCACCGCCTGGTACCCCAGGGGCTCGAAGATGCCGGCCCACGGGAACAGGAACACCGACTCCACGTCGAAGATCACGAACAGGAACCCGAACACGTAGTACCGAACCTGGCTCTGGGACCAGCCCTCGCCGACCGGGTCGATCCCGCATTCGTAGGTCGTCAGCTTCTCGGGCAGCTGACGACGGGGTGCGATCAGCCGCGCGGCCCCGAAGGCGACGGCAACGAGCCCGACGCCAGCGACCAGGACCGCGAGGACGACCCCGTACGACTCGTAGTAGGTCCCCACGCTTGTGAACGGTTTCCCGAGCAGCGCGGATTCTAGCAACATCGCCTCTCACGCCCCTCGGGCCGCGCACCGCGCGGCGAGGAACTCGGCGAGCTGGACGAGGGCGCGCAGGGCCGGCCCGTCGGGGAGCCGCTCGGCCAGCGCGTGGGCCCGGTCCACCTCGGCGACAACGGCCGCCCGGGCCACGGTCAGGTTCTCGGCGTCCAGCACGATGTCGAGGGCGCGCCGCAGGCGGTCCCCTTGGGGCGGACCCGGTCGCAGGAGCTCGTCGAGCTCACCGGCCCGGTCCCCGTGCGACAACGCGTGGAGCACGGGGTAGGTGTAGACGCCCTCCCGAAGGTCCTGGCCCGGCTCCTTCTGCAGCTCCTGCTCCGTCGCCGTGAGATCCATGATGTCGTCGGAGAGCTGGAAGGCGAGCCCCAGCGCCTGGCCGAACTGCTCCAGCACGTCCAGGGACTCACCAGGCGCGTCCGAGAGCATCCCGCCGAGGCGGCAGGACGTGGCGATCAGCGCACCCGTCTTGCGGCGGATGATCTCCATGTAGGAGTCGACCGACTGCTCCAGTCGGCCGGCCGCCTCCACCTCGCGGATCTGGCCGTCGCACAGGGTGGCGATCGTCCGGGCCAGGAGGGCGCAGATGTCGGTCCCCAGGTCCGTCGCGATGTCGGAGGCCCGCGCGAACAGGTAGTCGCCGGTCAGGATGGCCACGGTGTTGTTCCACCGGATGTTCGCCGCCGGCACGCCGTGCCGGGAGTCGGCCTCGTCGATCACGTCGTCGTGGTACAGCGTCGCCTGGTGCACGAGCTCGATCGAGACCGAGCCCGGGATCAGCCGTTGGTCCGTGGGGTCGCCGAAGTACCCGGCCAGGAGCACGAGCATCGGCCGGAAGCGCTTGCCGCCCGCCGAAAGGAGATAGCGGGCGGTCGCCTCGAGCATCTCCGAGTCCGCCCGCACCGCCTTCTCGAGCGCCTCCTCCACGTGGTCCAGGCGCGAGCGGATCTCGCGCTCCAGCACCGGGTCGGGCGCCTCGAGGCCGGGGATGACGAAGCGGCTCACCGGACCGACCCTATCCGCTCGGTGCGGCTCCGGCTCACCATCGGAGCACCGCCGCCTGGTCCAGGAAACCGGCCACCAGCCCGGGGAACACGCCCAGCACCAGCACCAGCACCGCCGGTACCGCCACGACCAGCCTCGGCAGGAGCGTCTCGTCGGTCTCCGCGTCCCCCTCGGGCTCCTGCATGAACATGAGGACGACGACCCGCAGGTAGAACGAAGCGGCGACGACGCTGCCGAGCACGCCGATGAGCACGAGCGGCCATGCGCCGGCCTGCGTGGCGGCGCGGAAGACGTTCACCTTGGCGATGAACCCGGCGGTCGGGGGGATCCCGGTGAGCGACAGGAGGAACAGCGCCAGGAGGCCGGCCAGGACCGGGCTCCGGCGGCCCAGGCCCGCGTAGGCGGTGAGCGAGGTCCGCTGCTCGCCCCGGGCGGAGACCAGCATCACGACGCCGAACGCGCCGATGATGGTGAGCGCGTAGGCGCCGAGGTAGTAGAGCCCGGCGCTGATCCCGGTCTGGCCCGCGGCCACCAGCCCGGTGAGGACGAAGCCCCCGTGGGCGATGCTCGAGTACGCCAGGAGCCGCTTGATGTCGGTCTGGGCGATGGCCAGGACGCTCCCCACCACCACCGAGACGGCCGCGAGGCCCCACAGCATCGGACGCCAGTCCAGGGTGAGCGGTTGCAGCGCCACGTTGAACACCCGCATCAGCGCCGCGAACGCGGCCACCTTCGTCCCCGCGGACATGAAGGCCGTGACCGCGGTCGGAGCCCCCTGATAGACGTCCGGCGTCCACATGTGGAAGGGGACGGCGGAGACCTTGAAGGCGAAGCCGACCCCCAGCAGCCCCACCGCGGCGAGCGCGAGCGCCAGGCCGTCGGTCCGTCCGGCCAGGGCGTGCGAGATCGCCGCCAGGCTCGTGGACCCCGTGGCGCCGTAGGCCATGGCCACGCCGAACAGGAAGAACGCCGAGGAGAAGGCGCCGAGGAGGAAGTACTTCATCGACGCCTCGACCGAGCCGAGCCGTGGGCTGAAGCCCGTCAGCACGTACAGGGAGAGCGACAGGATCTCGAGCGCGAGGAACACCACGATCAGGTCCGACGCCACCGCGATCAGGGTCATGCCCGACGTCGCGAACAAGACCAGCGGGTAGAACTCGTTGCGGGCCTCGCCCGAGCGCTCGAAGTAGTGGTGGCCGAGGACCAGGCCGAACGCGGCGGTGGCGAGCAGGATGAGCCGGACGATCACGCCGAACCGGTCGACGGCGACCGAGCCGGCCAGCACCGTGAGGCCCCCGTGCCAGTCCCACAGCGCCACCGACGCCGTCGCCGCCCCCGCGACGCCGGCGAGCGACACGAACAGGAGCGCGAGCGGCTCGACGCGCCGAAGGGCGGCCCCCCCGAGCAGGACGAGGATCCCCGCTCCGACCAGGAGCAGCTCGGGGATGACGGGCCCGAGGTCGACGGCCGGGGTCGTCACGGAGTCTGCCCCGATGCATCCCGACCCAGCGCGATCCCGCTCGGCGGCCGGTACTCCGGCTGGATCCCTGCCCGCAGACCCCCCGGCAGCCCGGCCTGATCGATCCGCACCGTCTGCACCCACTGGACGACGCCGTCGGCGCTCGGGTTGATCCGGTCCAGGACGACCTTGGGGTACACCCCGATGAACAGCATGACCGCCACCACCGGCACGATCGCGGCGATCTCCCGGGGGAGCAGGTCGCGCAGGCCCCGGAACCGCCCGCCGTCCGGCCCCTGGAACGTCCGCTGGTACGCCCAGAGCATGTAGATCGCCCCGAGGACGACGCCGGTCACGGCGATCGCGCCGAACCAGCGGTTCGACCCGAACGCCCCCAGGATGACGAGGAACTCGCCGACGAAGTTGTTCAGCCCGGGCAGGCCGATCGAGGAGAGCGTCGCCACGAGGAAGGTGGCGGCGAGCCACGGCGTGATCTGGGCCAGGCCGCCCATCTCGCCCATCTCCCGGGTATGGGTCCGCTCGTAGAGCATCCCGATCGCGAAGAACAGGAGCCCCGTCGACAGCCCGTGATTCACCATCTGGATCACGGCGCCGCTCACGCCCTCCGGCGTCAGGGTGAAGATCCCAAGGATCACGAACCCCATGTGGCTCACCGAGGAGTAGGCGACGAGGCGCTTCACGTCCGTCTGCATCATCGCGACGACCGCCCCGTACACGATCCCGACCAGCGCCAGCACGACGATCGCGTCGGCGAAGTAGCGGGACGCCTCGGGGAACAGGTCCAGGTTGAACCGGAGGAGCCCGTACGGCCCCGCCTTGAGCAGCAGCGCTGCCAGGACGATCGAGCCCTTCGTGGGCGCCTCGGTGTGCGCGTCGGGGAGCCACGTGTGGAGCGGGAAGATCGGGACCTTCACCGCGAAGCCGACGAAGAACGCGACGAACAGCCATCGCTGCGCCGTCACCCCGAGCGAGAGCTGCTCGAGCTGCCGGAGGTCGAAGCTGCCTCGCCCGAACTGCTGGGCGCTCTGGAACCACAGGTACAGCGTCCCCACCAGGATGAAGGCGGACCCGAGCATCGTGTACAGGAAGAACTTGAGGCTGGCGTAGACGCGGCGAGCCGAGCCCCACACCCCGATGATGAGGAACATCGGGACGAGCAGGGCCTCGAAGAACACGAAGAACAGGAGCAGGTCGAGCGCGCAGAACGAGCCGAGCACCACGGTCTCGAGCAGCAGGGCCAGCGCCATGTACGCGCGCACGCGGTGCGAGGTGCCCCACGCCGCGATCAGACCGACCGGGAACATGAACGCCGTCAGGACGATCAGCCACACGCTGAACCCGTCGACGCCGACCAGGTACGACAACCCCGCCGAGCGGACCCAGGCGACCTTCTCGACCAGCTGGTAGCCGGAGCGTCCGGGGTCGAACGCGCCGAGGACCCCGAGCGCCACGACGAGGTCGGCCACCATCACGGCGAGCGTCAGCCATCGGGCGTGCGCGTCGCGCATCGATCGCCACAGCAGGAGCACGGGCACGCCGGCCAGCGGCAGGAAGATCACGACGGTCAGCCAGGGCATCTCAGAACCTCAGCCCCAGATACAGGAGCAGCGCGACCGCGCCGAGCAGGAAACCCAGGGCGTAGGAGCGCACGAAGCCCGACTGGATCGCCGGGGCCAGGCGCGAGGCCCGTCCCACCTCCGCGGCCACCTCGTTCACGGCGCCGTCGACCACCCGGTCGTCCACCGCCCGCAGGCCGCGGCCGAGCCCCATCCCGGGGGCGCGGACCAGCCACCCGTAGAGCGCGTCGACGTAGAAGGCGTTCGCCAGCCAGCCGGCGAGCTCCGGCTGGCGCTGCGGGAAGGCCTCCCAGTCCACGCGCCCGGACGCCCAGATCCACCAGGCGAGCGCCACGGCGGCCACGGCCAGCACGATCGAGATCGCGACCAGGACCGCCTCCGAGGGCCCCGTCCCGGCGGTCCGGGCGACGCCGACCACCGGCTCCAGGAACCTGCCGAGCACGCCACCCTCCGATTTCAATCCGAGCACGAGGCCCGACAGGAGCGCGCCGGCCGCGAGCACGGCGAGCGGGGCGTTCATCGACCACGGGGCCTCGTGCCCGTGGGCCCGGCGACGGGAACGCCCGAAGAAGGCCAGGAACAGGGGCCGGGCGATGTACAGGGCCGACAGGAACGCCCCCACCGACGCGACCGCCCACGCGGCGCCCCGGCCGCTCTGGGAGGCGAAGCTCACGATGTGGTCCTTGGCGAAGAACCCCGCCAGGGGCGGGATGCCGGCGAGCGCCAGCGCCCCGATGGCGAACCAGGCCGCCGAGACCGGCATCTCGGATCGCAGCCCGCCCATCTTGCGCAGGTCGGTCTCGTCCTCCAGCCCGTGCATCACATTGCCGCTCGTGAGGAAGAGCAAGGCCTTGTAGAAGGCGTGACAGACGAGCAGGAGCATCGCGCCGGAGGAGAACCCCATCCCGGCGGCGAAGAACATGAAGCCGATCTGGCTCATCGTCGAGTAGGCGAGCGTGCGCTTGATGTCGAACTGACCGATCGAGGCCAGGGCCGCGTAGATGGCCGTGGCCAGCCCGATCACCAGGACGACCGGGAGCGCCACGTCGGACAACGCGAACAGCGGCGTCGAGCGCACGACCAGGTACACGCCGGCCGTGACCATCGTCGCGGCGTGGATCAGCGCCGAGACCGGGGTCGGCCCCTCCATCGCGTCGGGGAGCCACACGTGCAGGGGGAACTGGGCGGACTTGCCCACCGCCCCCGCCAGCAGCAGCAGCGAGATCGCGGTCGCGGCGCTCTCGGAGATCTGCGTGCCCGCCCCGCCGAGCACGTCGGCGAAGTCGAGCGACCCGACGTGTACGAAGATCAGGACGACGCCGAGCAGCATGGCCGAGTCGCCGATCCGGGTGGTGACGAACGCCTTCTTCGCCGCGCTCGCGGCGACGGGCCGCTCGTGCCAGAACCCGATCAGCAGGTAGGAGCAGAGCCCGACGCCCTCCCACCCCAGATAGAGCAGGAGGTAGTTGTTCGCCAGGACGAGCACCAGCATGAAGAACACGAACAGGTTGAAGTAGGCGAAGAACCGGCCCACCCGCGGGTCGTGCTCCATATAGCCGATGGCGTACACGTGGATCAGCGTGCCGACCCCCGTCACGACCATCACCATCGTCATCGAGAGCGGGTCGAGGAGCAGGTTCGCCTCGAGACGGAAGCTGCCGGCGCTGATCCACGCGAACAGGTCGACCACGTGGTGGCGGCCCTCGGCGGGGAGCGAGAGCAGGTCCAGGAGCACCGCGACCCCGATCGCGAACGACGCCCCGACGAGCGCCGAGGCGAGCCACCCGGCGCGCTTCCCGAGCCGCCCCCCGAGGAACAGGTTGGCGGCCGCCCCTGCCAGCGGGAGGGCCGGGATCAACCAGGCGGCGTCCAGCATCCCCTCATCCCCTCAGCACGGCGGCGTCGTCCACGCTGGCGCTGCGCCGTCGCCGGTAGACGTTCACGATGATGGCCAGGCCGACCACGACCTCGGCCGCCGCGACGACCATGGAGAAGAACGCCAGGACCTGGCCGTTCAGGTTGCCGTGCAGCCGGCTGAACGCGACGAGCGCCAGGTTCACCGCGTTCAGCTGGAGCTCGACCGACATGAAGATGATGAGCGCGTTCTTGCGGACGAGCACGCCCGTCGTGCCGATGGCGAACAGCATCACGGACACGATCACGAAGTACGCGATGGGCGTCCTCACGCCGCGGGCTCCGGCGTCCGAGCCATCTCGACCGCCGCCTGTTCGGCGCGCGTGATCGCCCGGCGCTGCCGCGCGGCCAGCACCACCACGGCGATCGCCGCGACGATCAGCAGCACCGACGTGGCCTCGAAGGGGAAGAAGTACCGCCGGAACAGGACGCGTGAGAGCGCCGCCGCGTTGCCCCCGCGGTTCACCACGCGGTCGAAATCCGCCGAGACGCGCGTGGACAGCCCGACCCCCGCCCGGACGGCGAAGAACAGCTCGAGCGCGATCCCCGCCCCCAACGCGACGGCCATCGTCCGCTGCCCGCGGATCCGCTCGATCAGCGACTCCTCGCGGTCGACCCCGAGGAGCATGATCACGAACAGGAACAGCACCATGATCGCTCCGGCGTAGACGATGATCTGCACGGCGAACAGGAACGAGGCGCCGAGGATCAGGTAGAAGACGGCGATCGTGAAGAAGTTGACGATCAGGAACAGCGCGGCGTGGACGGCGTTGCGCTGGAACAGCATCGCGATCGCGCTCCCCACCGAGACGGGGGCGAACACCCAGAACACCACGTTGTCGAGCGGCACTACCGGCCCTCCCCCGTGGCCGGCGCCGTCCCCAGCGGGAGCGGCGGCTCCAGGAGCTGCTCCTTGTCGAGGACGGCCTCCTCGCGCGACAGGAAGCTCATCTCGTACGCGCTCGTCAGCGTGAGCGCGCGCGTGGGGCACGCCTCGACGCACAGGCCGCACATGATGCAGCGCAGGTAGTTGATCTGGTAGTCCTTGGCGTACCGCTCCCCCGGGCTCGTCGGGCTCTCCGGGTCGTTGTCGGCGCCCTCCACCCAGATCGCGTCCGCCGGACACGCGTACGCGCAGAGCTCGCACCCGATGCACTTCTCCAGCCCGTTCTCGTGCCGGTTGAGGCGGTGGCGGCCGATATGGCTCCGCGGCGGCGGGGGCACGATCTCACGCGGGTACTCCTCGGTGACGTCGCGGCGGAAGATCTGCTTGAAGACCGTGCCCATGCCCTTGGCGATGGCCGTCACAGCGCTGCCCAGGTCGACGCGCGGACGCTCCTCGGTCACGAGCTCGCCTCCTCCGACGAGGGCGGGCGCGAGAACAGAGGCCAGATCAACGAGAGCGCCAGCGCGGCCCCCAGCGCGATCAGCACGCCCGTCACGAAGGGCCCCCTGCCGTAGATCCCCGGCAGGATGACGACGGCCCCCGTCACGAGCACCCACAGCAGGCCCCACGGGATCAGCAGCTTCCAGCCGAACGCCATCAGCCGGTCGTAGCGGAAGCGCGGCAGCGTGGCCCGGACCCAGATGTAGCCGTACACGATGACCAGGACCTTGCCGACGAACCACAGCAGCGGCCACAGCCACGGCAGGAAGTCCGGCGCCGGGCCCCGCCACCCGCCGAGCCAGAGCGTGGTGGCCACGGCGGCGACCGTGACGGTGTTCAGGTACTCGCCGAGGTAGAACATCGCGAACTTGATGCCGCTGTACTCGGTGTGGTACCCGGCAACGAGCTCGGTCTCGGCCTCCGGGAGGTCGAAGGGCGGGCGGTTGGTCTCGGCCAGCCCGGCGACGAGGTACGCCACGAACGAGGGGAACTGCGGGATCACGTTCCACACCGAGTCCTGGCTCGCCACGATCGCCGACATCTTCAGCGAGCCCGAGTACATGAGGACCGCCACGAGCGCGAGCCCCATGCCCACCTCGTAGCTGATCATCTGCGCCGAGGACCGGATCGCGCCCAGGAGCGGGTAGTTCGAGCCGCTGGACCAGCCGGCGAGGACGATCGAGTAGACCATCAGCGACCCCATGGCCAGGACCCACAGGATCCCGATGTTGAGGTCGGCGATCTGGAACGGGACCCGCCGGCCGAACAGCGTCACGTGCGTCCCGAACGGGATCACCGCGAACGCCAGGAACGCCGGGAGCATCGCGATAACCGGCGCGATCGCGTACACGGGCCGGTCGGCCAGCGTGGGCGTGATGCCCTCCTTGAAGAAGAGCTTGATCCCGTCGGCCAGCGTGATCAGCGTGCCGAACGGTCCGGCGCGCATCGGACCCATGCGCGTCTGCATGTCGGCGATCACCTTGCGCTCCATCCACACCAGCATCAGCACCGAGATCAGCAGCAAGAAGAACGTGACCACGACGCGCCCGGCCAGCAGGATCCAGTCGAGCCAGTCCATCAGGCCGCCCCCTCCGCCGCGACCGCCTCGACGGCGACGGGCTCCACGAAGCCGCCTCCGAGCACGGTGTTCGCGGCAAGCCCGGGCTGGTTGAACGGCACGAACACCGCGCCCTGCGCGACGTCGGCGGTCACGCGGACCGCGAGCTCGGCCTCGCCGGCTCCCGTCTTGACGCGGACCCGGCCGCCGTCCGCCACGCCCCGCTTCTCCGCATCCTCGGGATGCAGCTCGGCGAACGGGTCGTCCTCCAGGCCCGCCTTGAGCTCGGCCGCGCCCTCGGAGAGACGGCCCTCGTCGACCAGGAGCGGGTAGCTGAACAGCGTGAGGTCGCCGAGCAGCGTCGGCGGGCCGGTGCCGGTCCACGCGTCCGTGCGCACCGCCGTCTCGCGCGGGGCGAGCAGGCCCGCGGCCTCCTCCCGCAGCTCGTCCACCGTCTCGAACCCGAGGTCACGGCCCATCGCCGCCGCCAGCCCGGCGAAGATCTCCCAGTCCGGCCGGGACACGCCGGCGGGATCCCGGACGGGGCGGATGCGCTGCGACCGCCCCTCCCAGTCGCTCACCGACCCATCGCGCTCGGCCCAGGCGGCCGCGGGGAGGAAGGCGTCCGCGTACGGCTCCAGGTCACCGAGCTCCAATCCCTGCACGACCTTGAACCGGGCGTTCTCCAGGGCCCGCCGGGCCAGCTCGGCGTCGGGCACGTCGCGCAGCGGATCGACGCCGAGCAGGAAGAGCACATCGACCTCGCGCCGGGCGCAGGCCTCCAGGATCTCGCGGCCCGAGCGGCCGGGCTCGGTGGCGGCGAGCGGGCCCCACACGATCTCGACCTCCGCCCGCTCGGCCTCGTTCGCGACGCGCCGGCCGCCGGGCAGGAGGGCCGGATGCACCCCGGCGCGGAGCGCCCCCCGATCGCCGGCCCGGCGCGTGACGAAGCCGAAGCGCGCCCCGAACCGCTGCGCGACCGAGAGCGCCACGTCGGCCGCCAGCGGGTGCTCGGCCAGGCGCTCGCCGGCGAGCACGACGGCCTCGCCGCCCGCCTCGGCCAGCGCCGCGGCGACCCGCTCCTCGAACCCCTCGCCGTTCCCATCGGCGTCGTGGATCCGGTTCAGCACGTACGACTGGTGCTCGGGGCGGCACAGGCGGTGCTCCGCGACGTCCCGCAGCCGGGTGGCCCGCGGATGGACGACGAACACCCTCGCCCCGCGGCGCGCCGCCTTGCGGATCCGCAGGTGAAGGATCGGCACCTCCTGCTCGGCGTCGAGCCCGGCCACGAGGATGACCTTGGCCCGCTCCACGTCCCGGTAGGTCGTGCGCATCGGGGCGGACGCGGCGAGCTCCTCGGCGCTGCCGCCGAGGAACGCCCGCCGGTGGTCGAGATCGTTCGTCCCCACGACCGCGCGGGCCAGCTTGGACAGGGCGTACGCGTCCTCGTCGCCCAGGCGACCCCCCGCGAGGAACGCCACCCGGGCCCCCGACATCCACGACGCGACCGAGGACAGGACCTCGCCGAACGACGCCGGCTCCAGGCCCCGGTCGCGGATCAGCGGCGTCGTGATCCGGCCCTCGAGATCGGGGTGGCGGAACGCGTACCGGCCCTTGTCGCACAGCCAGGCGTCGTTGACCTCGACGTTGTCCCTGGCCAGCACTCGGACGACCCGGCCGCGCCGCAGGTCGATCTTCACGTTGCACCCGGCGCTGCAGTGGCCGCACACGGAGTCCGCGCTCGACAGGTCGAAGGGTCGGGCCACGAACCGGTACGTCTCCGACGTCAGCGCGCCCACCGGGCAGATCTGCACGGTGTTCCCGCTGAAGGGGGAGCGGAAGTCCTCGCCGGCCGCGATCGAGACGCGCTCGCCGGCGCCGCGCGCGAACAGCTCGATGAACCGGTCGCCGCTGATCTCGTCGCAGAACCGCGTGCACCGCGCGCACAGCACGCACCGCTCGCGGTCGAGGTTCACGAGCGGGGAGAGCGGGATCGGCTTGCGGTACGTGCGCTTTGGCTCCACGTACCGGCTCTCCCCCGGGCCGAACGCCAGCGCCTGATCCTGCAGGGGACACTCGCCGCCCCGATCACAGATCGGGCAGTCGAGGGGGTGGTTGAGAAGCAGGAACTCGAGGTTCGCGACCTGCGCCTCGTGCGCGACCTCGGACGTGTTCTGGGTCTTGACGATCATGCCGTCCCCGACCTCGGTCGTACACGAGGTGAAGAGCTTGCGCTGTCCCTCGAGCTCCACGTAGCACTGGCGGCACGCCCCCACCGGCGCGAGGAAGGGGTGGTCGCAGAACCGGGGGATCTCCAGCCCGAGCTGCTCGGCGGCGCGGATGATCAGCGTGCCCTTGGGGACGGTGACCTCCTTCCCGTCGATCGAGAGCGTGACGGAGTCGCTCATCCCAGGACCTCGGTCAGCCCGGACTCGGCCTCGGCGCGCGGCTCGACGCCCGGCCCCTCCCCGGTGAAGGGACAGCGGCGCTCCACGATGTGCCGCTCGTACTCCTCCCGGAAGTGCTTCAGGCTCGACTGGATCGGGCTCACTGCGCCGTCGGCCAGGGCGCAGAACGCTCGGAACAGCATGTTCCGGCCCAGGTCGTCGAGCAGCGGGAGGTCCTCGGGGCGTCCGTAGCCGGTCTCGATGCGATCGAGCACGCGCCGGGCCCACCACGTCCCCTCGCGGCAGGGCGTGCACTTGCCGCAGGATTCGTGCGCGTAGAACGCCACGAGCCGCCGCGTCGCCTCGACGATGCAGTCGGTCTCGTCCAGGACGATGATGGCGCCGGTGCCGAGCAGCGAACCGGCCGCGGCCACCGACTCGAAGTCGAGCCCCACGTCGAGATGCTCGTCGGTCAGCATGGGCGTGGACGAGCCGCCGGGCGTCCACGCCTTCAGGCGGCGGCCGCCGAGCACCCCGCCCGCGTGATCCTCGAGCAGCGTCCGCAGCGGCGTGCCCATCGGGACCTCGTAGTTGCCGGGGCGCTCGACCTTGCCCGAGACGCTGAAGACCTTCGTCCCCGGCGACTTCTCCGGACCGATCTTCGCGAACCACTCGGGCCCGTTGCGGAGCACGTGCGGCACGTTGCACAGCGTCTCCACGTTGTTGATCAGCGTGGGGCAGGCGAACAGGCCTTCGACGGCGGGGAAGGGTGGCCGCAGACGCGGTTGCCCCCGGTCGCCCTCGAGCGAGGACAGCAGCGCCGTCTCCTCGCCGCAGATGTAGGCGCCGGCGCCCCGATGCAGCACGACGTTCAGCTCCCACCCGCTGCCGAGCACCGAGTCCCCGAAGACCCCTTCCCCGTACGCCTCCCGGAGCGCGCGCTGGAGCACCCGGCCGGGGTGCAGGAACTCACCGCGGCAGTAGATGTAGGCCTCGTGACTGCCCACCGCGTAGGCGGCGATGGCCAGGCCCTCGAGGAACTGGTGCGGCTCCCGCTCCACGAGCTCCCGGTTGTTGTACGTGCCCGGCTCCGACTCGTCGAAGTTGGAGACCACGTAGGTGGGCTTGCCGGTGTTCTGCGGCACGAAGGACCACTTCACGCCGGTCGGGAACCCCGCGCCCCCGCGCCCCCGGAGACCCGACGCCTTCACGGTGTCGATCACCTCGGCCGAGGTCATCCCCAGGGCGGACCTGAGCCCGTCGTAGCCGCCCTGGGCCTGGTACCCGCCGATCGGGATCACGTCCGGGTCCCCCCAGTTCCTCGTGACGATCTTGGTCACGGCGTCGGCGGTCACGCGTCCTCCAAACCCGCCAGGATCCGCGACGCGTGCTTGAAGTCGGCGGGTGCCTCGCCCTGCGCGGGAGGCGGGACCTCGCCGGCCCGCAGCCGCACGATCAGCTCGCGCATGCGCTCCGGCGTCACGCGGTCGTGGTTCGCGAAGTCGATCTGGACCACCGGCGCGGCGTCGCACGCCCCGAGGCACTCCTCCTCGTGCACCGAGAACACGCCGTCGTCCGAGAGCTCGCCGCCGTGCGGGATCCCCGTCGCCCGATGCGCGGCCTCGTAGACGTCCTTCGCACCGCGCAGCGCGCAGGACAGGTTGGTACAGACGCTGACCAGATGCGTCCCCGTCGGACGGAGCCGGAGCATCGTGTAGAAGCTCGCGACGGCCTCGACCTCCGCGGTCGTGATGCCCAGCCACCCGGCGACGACCCGCAGCCCGTCGGGGGTCACGAAGCCCTCCTCCGACTGGACGAGGTACAGGAGCGGCAGGATCGCGGAGCGCTCGCGTCCGGCCGGGTACCGACCCTTGATCTCCTCCGCCCGCTCGCGGAGCTCGTCGGAGCGCATCGCCATCAGCGATCCACCCCGCCCATCACGGGGTCCATGCTCGCCACGACCGCGATCGCGTCGGCCACCAGGCCCCCCTCGACCATGTGCGGCAACGCCTGGAGGTTCGCGAAGGACGGGTCGCGGATCCGAACGCGGTACGGACGGTGCCCCCCGTCCGCCACCACGTAGAAGCCGAGCTCGCCCCGGGGCGACTCGACCGGCAGATAGGTCTCGCCGGCGGGGACGGAGATCCCCTCGGTCACCATCTTGAAGTGATGGATCAGGGCCTCCATCGACTCCTCCATGATGTGGCGGACGTAGGCGGTCGAGTTGCCGATCCCGTCGGGGCCCACCTCGAGCTGCGCCGGCCACCGGACCTTGGGGTCCTCGACCATCACCGGACCCGGCTCGCGCAACCGGTCCATGCACTGCTCGACGATCCGCAACGACTGCTTCATCTCCTCGATCCGCACCTCGTACCGCGCGTAGCAGTCCGCTCCCTCGCGCACCGGCACGTCGAACTCGTAGCTCTCGTAGCCGCAGTAAGGCTCCTGCCGCCGGACGTCGCGGGCGACGCCGGCTGCGCGCAGCGCGGGCCCGGTCACGCCGTAGCGCAGGGCATCCTCCGCGGCGAGCAGGCCGACGTCCGCGTTGCGCTCGATCCAGATCGGGTTCTTCGACAGGAGGGACTCGTACTCGCGGATGCGGCCGGGCATCACGTCGAGCCAGTCGGCGATGCGATCCGTGCCTTCCGGCGGCAGGTCCATCACGACCCCGCCGATCCGGACGTACGAGTGGTTCATGCGCAGGCCGGTGGCGGCCTCGAAGACGTCGAGGATCATCTCGCGCTCGCGGAACCCGTAGAGCATCATGCTCACCGCGCCGAGCTCCATCCCCGACGTCGCGAGCCACACCAGGTGCGAGGCGATCCGGTTCATCTCCATGAACAGGACTCGAAGCACCTGGGCCCTGGGTGGCGCCTCCACGCCCAGCAACCGCTCGGCGGCGAGGCAGTACGCCGCCTCGTTGAAGAACGGGGAGAGGTAGTCGGCGCGCGTGACGTAGGCGACGCCCTGCTGCCACGTCCGGTACTCGGTGTTCTTCTCGATGCCCGTGTGCAGGTACCCGACGATCGGCCGGCACGCGACGACGGTCTCGCCGTCGAGCTCGAGCAGGAGCCGGAGCACGCCGTGCGTGGACGGGTGCTGCGGGCCCATGTTGATGACCATCGTCTCCTGACGGAGCTCCCGGGTGGATCGGGCATCCTCCGCCGAGACGCCGAAGACGTCCGCGTTGCCGGCGTCCGGCACGGGGGTCCGCTCGCTCACGGCGTCCTCCGGTCGATCGGCGGGATGAACGCGCCCCGGTACGCGGTGTTCACGCCCCCGAGCTCTTCGTCCTTGCGGAGCGGCCACCCCTCCCAGCCATCGGGGAGCAGGATCCGGCGGAGGTCCGGGTGGCCGGTGAAGTCGATCCCGTAGAAGTCGTACGTCTCGCGCTCGTGCCAGTCGGCGGTCGGGAACATCCCGGTGACCGAGGGGACCCTGGCGTCGTCCTCGGGCAGGCCCACCTTGACGCGAAGCCGGTGGAGGTGCGCCGAGGAGAAGAGCTCGTAGGCGAGCCAGAAGCGCGGATCCCGTCCCGGCCAGTCGGTGGCGGTCACGCTCGACAGGAAGTCGAAGGACAGGTCCGGGTCGTCGCGGAGCCGGCCGAGCGCGGCGACCAGCTCGGTCCGCTCGAGCACCAGCGTGACCTCGTCGCGGACGACGACCACCTCGGGGTGGCGGACCCGGAGCGAGGCGGCGAGATCCGGTGCCCTCACCGCACCCGGCCCTCGGTCCGGACCTTCTCGTGCAGTCGGAGGATCCCGTACATGAGCATCTCGGGCTTGGGAGGACAGCCCGGCACGTACACGTCGACGGGGACGATCGTGTCGACGCCCTGGACGACGGCGTAGTTCGTGAACATGCCGCCGGCCGAGGCGCACACCCCCATCGAGATGACCCACTTCGGCTCAGGCATCTGGTCGTAGACGGTGCGGAGCACCGGCGCCATCTTCTGGCTGACCCGTCCGGCCACGATCATCAGGTCGGCCTGGCGGGGCGAGGCTCGGAACAGCTCCATCCCCCATCGCGCCAGGTCGTAGTCGCCGGCCCCCGTGGACATCATCTCGATGGCGCAGCAGGCCAGCCCGAAGCTCATCGGCCACATCGACTGCTTCCGCCCCCACGACACGGCCTTGTCGAGGGTCGTCAGGAGCAGGCCGCGCTCGAGCTCCTCGGGAGAGGAGTCCTCCTCCCGGCCGGTCCGGAACCCCTCGACGCGCTCAACCGGCACCGACGAGCTCCCGCTCCTCGGTCGGGCCCTCGACCGCGACGTTCTCGTGACGGCGGCGCTCGTCACGCTCCCAGTCCAGTCCGCCCGTCCGCCAGATGTAGACGTAGGCCACGAACACGAGCCCGATGAACACGGTCATCTCGACGAGCCCGAACAGCCCGAGGCGGCGGAAGCCGACCGCCCACGGGAACAGGAAGATCGTCTCGATGTCGAAGATGATGAACAGCATCGCCACGACGTAGAACTTCACGCTGAACCGCTCGCCCTTCGGCAGGCGCTCGGGCTCGATGCCGCACTCGTAGGGCGCGAGCTTGGCCGGATTCGGCCGGTCGGGGCGAAGCAGCGAGGACACCCCGAGAGAGAGCACCGCGAACAGCACGGCGAGCGCCGCCAGGATCAGGATCGGCAGGTACTGGGACAGCTCCACCTGGACCCCCTGGCCTCGGCTACGACACCCGGGCGAGCCGCTCGAGCCCGTACATGATCTTGTCCTGGACGTCGCCCTCGCGGCCGTCCGTGAGGTTCCCCATGACCCGGAGGGCGAATCGCATCAGCCACTCCTGCGGAAGCCCGTAGTCGGTGAGCGCGCGCATCACGACCGGGTGCCCGATGGCGCGCACGAAGTTGGTCCCGATGCGGAAGTACCGGGCGTACCGCTCGCGAAGGATCGACGGGTACAGGTGCGCGATGCCCGGCCGGTCGCGAAGGAGCGCGTCGTGGATCAGCTCGGCCGCGAGCTCCCCCGACTCCATCGCGTACGCGATGCCCTCGCCGTTGAACGGGTTCACGATCCCGGCGGCGTCGCCGACGACGAGCATCCCGGGAACGGCCTGCGGCGCCCGGCACATCCCCATCGGCAACGGCCCCGAGAGCACGCGGCCCTCCGCCGTCTCCTCGTTGACGTTCCAGTCCTCCGGGAGCATGCGCGAGAACGCGTCGAACACCCGCTGGGCCGAGACGTCGCGGAAGTTCTTGAACGTGTTCAGCAGCCCGGCGCCGAGGTTCACGGAGCCGTCGGCGAGCGCGAACAGCCACCCGTACCCGGGCATCAGGGCGTCGCCCTCCCACAGGTCCATCCAGACCTCGAGCCACGGGCCGGGGTGGCGGTCGATCCGGTAGTAGCGGCGGGCCGCGATCCCGAGCGGCTTCGACGGGTCCCGGCGGACGCCGGCCTGGCCGGCGAAGCGCGAGGCCGCGCCGTCGGCCGACACGACGAAGCGGGCCCGCACGTCCACCTCCTCGTCGTGCTCGAGGTCGCGCACGCGCGCCCCGGTGACCCAGCCCTCGTCGACGGCCGGGGCCAGAGCCTCGGTCCGTTCCCGGAGCGCCGCGCCGGCCTTCTGCGCCCGCCGCGCCAGCAGCTCGTCGAAGCTCGAGCGCGTCATCGTCAGGCCGTACCCGGGGAAGTCGTCCAGGCTCGGCCACGGGAGCTCGAGGACGGTCTTGCGCGAGTAGATCCGGAGGCCCTCGTGCCGCTCGAACCGGGGGTCCTCCGTGTCGACGCCCATCCGCTCGAGCTGCACGATGGCCCGCGGCGTGAGCCCGTCCCCGCACACCTTCTCGCGGGGGAAGCTCGCCTTCTCGACGAGCGTGACGTCGATCCCGTGCCGCGCCAGGTGGTACGCCGTCGCCGACCCGCCGGGCCCGGCGCCGACGATCAGGACGTCGGTCTCGATGTGCGCGTTCGACCCACCCGGCACCGGCTATTCCCCCACGCTTGTGAATTGCTTCACAAGGATGCTAACCGCCTTGTGAAGTTCGTCACAAACCCTATGCCCGGGCCGTCGAACGGCACAACCGGGGCCGCGTCGCTAGCCGCGCGCGTGGTCCCAGGCCGCGATGCGGTCGGGAACGACCCGGAGGAAGCCCAGACCCCGAACCTCCTCGGCGAACCTGGGGAACCCGTCTCCTGCCAGGAGGGGACGGTACTTCTCGTGCCACGCGGAGATCGGCTTACGCAGCTCCGCGTGCTCGGCCGGCAGCAGCTCGGCCCGGCCCCGCAGCTCGATGCCGGCGATCTCCACCCAGGCCCGCCCGAGGTCGATCGTGAGCGCGACCCGGGGGTCCGTCGACGCGTTCGCCCAGGTGCGGCCCTCGCGCCGCGTCGAGACGTAGATCGCGTCCTCGGGCCACACGAACCACAGCGGCACGACGTGCGGGGCTCCGTCGGGGTCGAGCGTCGCCACGGTCACGACCGGGAGCCCGGCGAACATCCGGCGCGCGGCGGCGACGTCCACGTCCCGGACCTGCATCAGCCCACCCCGGGGCCGAGCCGCAGCAGCCCGGCGATCTCGACGAGCGCGGCGCCGGCCTCGGCGTGGAGCGGGGCTCTCTCGAGGGCGGCGACCGCCCGGCCGACCAGCTCGCCGATCCGCCCGACCCCGTCGGCCCCGGCCTCGCCGTCGAGGGCGTCGTCGCGGAGCTGGAAGGCCTCCCCCACGAAGCGCGCGTACACCGCGAGCGGACCCTCCACCGCCGGCGGGGCCTCCGCGAGCGCCGTCCCGACCAGCACCGGTCCCTCGGCCGTGTACGAGCTCGTCTTCAGCGCGGCCACGCGCGGCGTCGCCCGCCCGGCGGGCCCGGACGCGACGTCCAGGAACTGACCCGCCGCCATCTCCGTGCGCATCCGATCGAACCGCTCCAGTGCCAGCGCGAGGGGCCCGGGAGCCGCCCCGCAGGTCCGCAGGAGCTGCTCGGACAGGACGGCGGCGAGGTCGCCGACCAGGATCGCGACGGACGAGCCGTAGGTGGCGGGGTCGACGCCCATCGGGGCCTCCGCCGCGAACCGGGCCGGCGTGGAGGCGATTCCCCGCCTGCGGTCCGACCCGTCCATGACGTCGTCGTGGACCAGGGCGAAGGTGTGCAGGAGCTCGAGCGCCGCCGCCGCCCGGACGATCGAGGGCCCGTCCGTCCCACCGGCGGCCCGGTGCGCCCACCAACACAGGGCGGGTCGGATCCGCTTCCCGCCCGCGGCCAGGAGCCGAAGGAGCTCGTCCACGAGCACCGCCGCCGCCGGATCCATCCCCGCCAGCTCCGCCCGGCGGTCGGCGAGGAAGGCCGACAGGACCGGCTCGACGCGGTCCCGAACCACGTCGAGCCGAGCCATCGAGATCCGCGGCTCGTCGACGGCGCCTGCCACCACCCGTGGAGTATCCCAAGGCGACGGCGTTCCCCAACCCGTGCGGCCGGCGACGACTGCTATCGTTCATCCCCGCACACCAACGGGACCCGATGACCCGCTTCCAGAAGCTCGCGATCGCGACGACGACGGCGACCGTCCTTCTCGTCGCGGTGGGGGGACTCGTCCGGGCCACGGGCTCGGGCCTGGGCTGCCCCGGATGGCCCACCTGCTTCGGCCGGCTGATCCCACCCCTCCGCTACCACGCGATCATCGAGTACAGCCATCGGCTGCTCGCGACGATCACGGTGGTGCTCGTCTGCATCCAGGCGCTCCTCGCCTGGCGCCGGCACCGCCGCGAGCCGCGCATCCTGCGTCCGGCGCTCGCCGCCGTGGCGCTCGTGGTGTTCCAGGCGGCGCTCGGCGGCGTCGTCGTGGAGGGCGGGCTCGAGGCGACGGTGGTGGCCCTGCACTTCGCGACCGCGATGACCCTGCTCGGCGTGCTGGTGTACCTCACGACGACCGCGTTCGGCGCGGCGGGGGAACCGGCGGTGCGCCGCGCGACGGACGGCTCCGGCCCGTCGTTCGCGCGCCTGTCCCTCGGCACGGCCGCGGCGGCCGGGGTCCTGCTGGTCGTCGGCGCCTACGTCCGGGCCGAGGGCGCGGGGCTCGCGTTCCGGGACTGGCCGCTCATGGACGGCCGCCTCGTGCCCACCCTCGGCGGCAGCGCCACCCTGATGTTCCTCCACCGCGTCCTGGCCGCCGCGGTGACCGTTCTGGTGGTCTGGCTGGCCATCCGCGCCAGGACGATGGCGGAGCGGTCGAGGGTCCTGGTGGTCCTGTCGACGACGGCCCTCGCGCTGTTCGTGGCCCAGGTCCTCGTCGGGGCCGCGAACGTGTGGTCGAGTCTCTCGGCCGCCGCGGTGACGGCGCACGTGGCGGTCTCGGCGCTCGTCTGGGCCGTGCTCGTCGCGATCGCCACCGTCAGCCGGCGGTTCGCCGTCCCCGGCCGTCAGAATCCGGCCGATGGCGACGTCCGGAGCAACGGCAAGCGCGGGTCGCTGCGACAGACCACCGGCGCGTACTTCCAGCTCACGAAGCCCCGCGTGATCGAGCTCCTGCTCGTGACCACCGTACCGGCCATGGTGCTGGCGGCCCGGGCGATGCCGTCGGCGTGGTTGATCCTGGCGACGCTGCTCGGCGGTGCGCTCGCCGCGGGATCGGCCAACGCGATCAACTGCTATCTCGACCGCGACATCGACGAGGTCATGCGCCGGACCCGGCGGCGCCCCATCCCCACCCACGCCGTCGACCCCGACCGCGCGCTCGCCTTCGGCTACGTCCTCGGCGCCATCTCCTTCTTCTTCCTGGCGATCGCGGTGAACGTGATGGCGGCGAGCCTCGCGCTTTCGGCGATCGCCTTCTACGTCTTCGTGTACACGATGTGGCTGAAGCGCACCAGCGAGCAGAACATCGTGATCGGCGGGGCCGCCGGCGCCGTCCCCGTGCTCGTGGGGTGGGCCGCGGTCACCGGGACCGTCGGCCTGCCGGCGTGGATCCTGTTCGCGATCGTCTTCGTGTGGACCCCGCCGCACTTCTGGGCCCTGGCGATGCGGTACCGGGGCGACTACGCGGCTGCAGGGATCCCCATGCTGCCCGTCGTCCGGGGTCCGGCGGAGACCCGGCGCCGGATCCTGCGGTACTCGCTGGTGCTGTTCGCGACCTCGCTCGCGCTGCTGCCGCTCGGCCACCTCGGGCCCCTGTACGGAGCCACCGCGGTCGTGCTGGGCGGATGGTTCGTGTGGCGGGCGCTCCGGCTGTGGCGGAGCGCCTCACCGGCCGAGCCGATCCGGCTGTTCCGGTACTCGATCGTGTACCTCTCGCTGCTGTTCGCCGCGGTGGCCGTGGACGCCCTGCTCCCCGCGGGCCGGCTGCTCGCCTAGCCCGAGGCGCCCGACGGGCCCGAGCCGCCCGATCCGCCGCCGACCACGACCGCGCCGTTCATCGTGGGATGGACGTCGCACTGGAAGTAGTACTGGCCCGCCGGCAGGGGTGGGATCGCGTACCGCGCCGTGTCCGGCCCCGTGACGAGGTCGCCCTGGAACAGCCGCTCCCCGAGGTTCGAGTCCGAGTAGATCGAGATGTTGTGCTGCGTGGCGGGGTCGCGGTTGTCGAACGTGATCGTGGTGGGCGCGTCCGCCGGCAGCTCGATGCGGTCGGTGTCGAACGCGATGTTCTGCGCGGTGACCGTGATGCCACCGCCGCCTCCTCCGCCCCCGGCGGTCGCCTCGATCTGGCCGGTCATGTTGGGGTGGACGACGCATCGGAAGTAATAGGTGCCGGCATCGAGCGCGCCGACGGCGTAGTCGGCCTTCGCCGGCCCCGTGATGAGCTCGCCGTCGAACAGCGGGGTGCCCGAGAAGTCCGGGTTGTCGAAGATCTGGACGTTGTGCTGCGTGGCGGGGTCGCGGTTGTCGAACGCGATCGTGAACGGCTGCCCGGCGGGAACGGACAGGCTCGTCTGCTGGAACGCGATGTTCTGCGCGACGAGCGGGATCCCGGCCCCCGGCCCCGGGCCGCCCCCGGGATGCTCCTCGCCGCCGGCGAGCACGGCGAGCGCGATGCCACCGGCGAGCATGGCGATCCCGGCCGTCGCGCCGGCCATCGCCGCGATCGTCGAGCCCCGCACCTGCGGGCGGGCGGCGGCGAGCGACGCCACCAGGACGATGCCGCCCGCCACGACGGTCGCCACGGTCGTCGCGCCGGTGCCGCGCACGCCGAGGAGGACGCGCGAGAAACCCCACAGCGCGAGCGCGACCACGGCCAGGATCCCGATCGGCAACAGGATCGGCAGCACGAGCCGGTCTCGGGTGGTTGGCCTCATCGCACCACTCTGGTGCGGACGTCGCGTTCGACCTGTCCGAGCGCGAGCGCGTCCCACCCCGTCTGCTCTCGCGCGTGCCAGTTGAAGAAGATCACGGTGATGAACCCCCACAGGACGAGCCCGCCGACGATCTTCATGATCGAGCCCCGCGATCAGCTGGTCGTCCAGCGCGGACAGCCCCCACGTCCGGGGGAACGTCCCGTAGACCGGGTACAGGAGCGTGTGTCCGAACGTGAGGAACGAGGCGGGGATCGTCGGCGCGAGCGACTGCAGGAACAGGTACAGCATCTGTCCCGGCGGGGCGAGCGCCGGGCGCTCGGGGAGCGGGGACAGCACCGGCCACCACATCACGATGGCCGAGCCGAAGATGAGGACGTGGAGCCCGAAGTGGACCCACTCCGACCCGACCGAGGCGTCGACGACCTCGGGCCAGTGCGTGAACAGCAGCAGGCCGTTGAACACGACGAGCGCCACGACCGGCCGCGTGAGGAAGCCGAAGACGGCGCCGACCGGCTTGGGACGGAGCAGGCCGCGCCACATCCACGACGGCATCCCGGCCAGCACGAGGGGGGCGCCGGCCAACGTGAAGAGCATGTGCTGCACCATGTGGACCGAGTACAGGGAGCGCTCGGCCAGGTCGTGGATGGGCCAGTCGGCCCCGACCCACAGGACCGCCAGGCCGCACGAGAACAGCGCCGTCCGCCGCCGGCGCTCGTCCCGCTCGACCGGCGCGGTCGGGACGTGGTGGCGGACCTCGCTCAGGTACAGGAGCCAGATCCCGCCGAGGAGCAGCCACACGGACGGATGGGGGTGCCAGGGGGGCATGCCCGCTACCTCGCGAAGGTCCGGAAGATCATCAGGACGACCAGGAACAGCGTGACCGCTCCCGCTAGGCCCATCATGAAGAACCGCGAGTAGGTCCGGCTGTCGAACCGCAGGTGCATGAACCACAGGACGACGAGCGAGAACTTGATCAGCGCGAACACGAACAGGAGCGGGATGAGCAGCCCGTGCTCGCGCACCCAGTCGACGTAGTAGATCGCGATCTCCGCCGCGGTGATGGCGCCGAGGACGAGCGCGATCCGGATGTACTCCCTCGGGCCGGGATGACGCGTGTGGCCCCGCGGGAGCGGCGCGACCGCCTCGACGGGCTCGACCCGGGTTCGCTCCGTCGCCATCAGCCCGGTCCGTTCCCCGTCGGGATCAGGTAGACGACCGTGAAGATGACGATCCACACGATGTCGACGAAGTGCCAGTACAGCCCGACGAGCTCGACGGCCTGCGCGCGGTCGGGGCCGAGACGCCCGGCGAGCGAGAGCGACAGCAACGTGAGGAGCATGAGGATGCCCACCGCCACGTGCGTCCCGTGGAACCCGGTGAGGACGTAGAAGGAGGTCCCGAACACGTTCTGCTTGAGCGTCAGGCCCTCGCGGACGAACGACGTGAACTCGTAGACCTGCCCGCCGATGAACGTCATCCCCAGCATCGCCGTCGCCAGGAGCCACACGCGCGAGCGCGCCACGTCACCCTTCTGGATCGCGGCCAGCGCCAGCACCATGGTGAGCGAGCTCGCCAGCAGGACGAAGGAGGAGACGGACGTGTACGGGATGTCGAAGACGTCGTTCGGGTAGGGCCCGGTGACGCTCGCGCCCCGGTAGAGCACATACGTCGAGATGAGCGCGCCGAACAGGAGACAGTCCGACGCCAGGAACAGCCAGATGGCCAGCTTCGTGTTCGGCAGGCCCGTGCTCGTCGCGTGCTCCTCGACGACGGGGGGGCGGATCTCGGCGTGCTCGGCGGTGGCCATCAGGGGGTCACTCCGCGGAGGGCTCCAGGACCCAGCCGTAGAAGCCGGCGAGCAGGACGACGAGCCCCACGCCCACGAGCGCCCAGTTGAAGATGAGCCCGTAGCCCACGATCGGCAGCCCCAGGGACGCGATCAGCGGGTAGTACGACGGACCGGGCAGGTGGATGGCGTGCCCCCCGTGCTCGCCCCCGTGATCGGCCTCGCCCGAGCCCCCCGCCGGCACCGGCACGACCCTGCCCCCGTGGGTCTCGGCGTACTTGCGGTGCCAGAGCTCGTCGAGGGAGTGCACCACCGGGATCTCGTCGAAGTTGTGCGCCGGCGGGGGTGACGAGGTCAGCCATTCGAGCGTGCGGGCGTCCCACGGGTCGGCCTCCATCTCCCGCGGCTTGCGGAAGCTCGAGACCGCGTTCACGAGGAACACGAGGACGCTGACGGCGATCAGGAACGCCCCGATGGTCGCCACGAGGTTCCAGAACGCGAGGCCGAGCGAGGCCGGGTAGCTCTGGATCCGCCGGGGCATGCCCTGGAGGCCGAGCACGTGCATCGGCCCGAACGTCATGTTGAAGCCGATCAGCATGATCCAGAAGTTCAGCTTGCCGAGGCGCTCGGAGAGCATCCGGCCGAACACCTTCGGCCACCAGTAGTACATGCCGCCGAACAGCCCGAAGATCGCCCCGCCGAACAGCACGTAATGGAAGTGGGCGACGATGTAGTACGTGTCGGTCTGCTGGTAGTCGGCCGGCACCACAGCGTGCGAGACCCCGGACAGCCCGCCGATCACGAACATCGCGATGAAGCCGACGGCGAACAGCATGGGCGTGGCGAATCGGATGTCCCCGCGCCACATCGTGCCCATCCAGTTGAAGATCTTCACCCCCGTGGGCACCGCGATGATCATCGTCGAGATCCCGAACGCCGTGTTCGCGATGGGCCCCAGCCCCACCGCGAACATGTGGTGGGCCCACACGCCGAAGCCGATGAACCCGATGGCGATCCCGCTGAACACGACGAACTGGTAGCCGAACAGCGGCTTGCGCGAGAACACCGGCAGGATCTCGGAGACGATGCCCATCGCCGGCAGGACGAGGATGTAGACCTCGGGGTGCGCGAACAGCCAGAACAGATGCTGCCACAGCACGGGCGAGCCCCCGGCCGCCGGGTCGAAGAAGTGCGTGCCGAACCGCCGGTCGAAGAAGAGCTCGACGAGCCCGATCGTCACGATCGGGAGCGAGAACGCGAGCAGCAGCTGGACGACGAGCCCCATCCAGACGAACACCGGCAGCCGGAACAGCGTCATCCCGGGGGCGCGCATGTTCAGGATCGTGACGGCCAGGTTGATCGCCGAGACGGTGGACGCGATCCCCGCGATCAGCAGGCCGAGCGCGTAGAAGGTCATCCCCCGCGTCGGATCGAGCACCGAGTTCGGCGGGTAGCCGAACCAGCCGCCGTTGGGGGCGCCGCCGAGGAACCAGCTCGAGTAGATGAAGATGCCGGCCGCGAGGAACGCCCAGTAGCTGAAGGCGTTCAGCCTGGGGAAGGCCACGTCCCGGGCCCCGATCATGAGCGGGATGAAGTAGTTGAAGAACGCGGCCGACAGCGGCATGACCACGAGGAACACCATCGTCACGCCGTGCATCGTGAACAGCTCGTTGAAGACCGCCGGCTTCACGATGTTCTGGTCCGGCCGGGCGAGCTGCACGCGGATCAGGAGCGCCTCGGACCCGCCGACCAGGAAGAACATGAAGGACGTGACCCCGTAGAGGATCCCGATCTTCTTGTGATCCACCGTCGTGATCCACGACCAGAAGCCCGAGGTCGCCGAGGGGCGCCGGAGCAGGCCGCGGGGTCGGTCCACAGGAACGCTCACACTCGCCATGGCTCTCCCATCACCCTCATCGCAGCGTGTTCAGGAACGCGATCAGGTTGTCGATCTGGTCCGGGGTGAGCGCAGGGTTCAGCACCATCCACGATCCCGCCTCCACTGCCTGCGGGTTCCGCAGCCAGCGCTCGAGGTTCGCGTCGTTCACGGGCATCGTGCAGCCCCGGAAGCATCCCCGGCTCATCAGGTGCGTGAGGTTCGGCGCGCTGTTGGATCCCACCACGTCCTTGCCGTTCTCGTCCTTCAGGCCGTTCACCGTATGGCACGCCGTGCACCGGCTGACGAAGATCTGCGCTCCGTCCGCGGCGGGCCCGCCCGCCTCCGGCGTCGCGGCGGCGGCCTGCTGGTCCCGGACCCATTGCTCGAACTCCTGCGGCGTCTGGGCCACGACCTGGAACTTCATGTACGCGTGCGAAAGGCCGCAGAACTCCTTGCACTGCCCGGTGTAGATGCCCGGCTGGTCGGCCTCGAGCCACAGGTGGTTCGTCTGGCCGGGCACGACGTCCTGCGTCCCCGCCAGCTCGGGCACCCAGAAGGAGTGGACGACGGCGTCCCCAACCGCAGCCTCCTGCGGCCCCTGCGGCGCGCCCGGCTGGCACTCGCTGGGCGAGGGCTGCTGCTGCTCCGGGGTCCCGGCCAGCCCGACGGCGCACAGGGTGAGGTACACGGGCCGGCCGGTCGGGATGTGCAGCTCGTTCGCCGTGGTGAAGTCCTGGTCGCGATAGCTGAACTCCCACCACCATTGGTGGCCGAGCACGTCGATCCGCATCGTCCCCGGGCTCGGGTCGCGGGCCAGGTCGAAGATCGTGGCCACCGTCGGGACGGCCACGCCGGCCAGGATCACCGCCGGCAGGATCGTCCACGCGATCTCGAGCCGCGTGTTGCCGTGAATCTGCGGCGGGATGCCCTCGCGCCCCTTGCGATGGCGATACCGGAAGACGAACACGAGCAGCATGCCCTCGACGAGCACGAAGACCCCGGCCGCGATCCAGAACACGGGGACGAACAGGTCGTAGGACTTGCGCGCGAACTCGCCCGCCGGCTTCAGGGAATCCTGCGTGGCGTTCGGAGCGCAGGCGGCGCCGACCGCGGCCAGGGCCACCAGGCCGACGGCCAGCAACGTCTTCCTTCGCACCTTCCCCGGACCCCTCCGCGCCGATCTCAGCCGGGCAGGAAACCCGCGCACTGTAGCACCGTTCAACCGGACGCCCGGCCCGAGAGCCACCACCAGCTACCCGTACCACTCGCGCGGGGCGACCAACCATCGGCGAAGCGTGGATGTCGACGGCGGATCAGATCGGCGGGTTGAAGTCGCTGATGGCGCGCAGGACCGGACCGAGCAGGCGGGTCCAAAGGTCGGTCACGACCAGGACCCCGATCGCGATCATGACGACGCCCGAGACTCCGGCGAACCAGTGGTAGTTGCGTTTCACGAACGACAGCGCCCCCATGAGACGCCGTAGGCCGAGCCCCACGAGCAGGAACGGGAGCCCCAGCCCGGCCGAGTAGGCCAGCAGGAGCAGGGCGCCTCGGAGCGAGCCCCCCTGCGCGGCCGCGATCGTCAGGACCCCAGCCAGGACGGGACCGATGCACGGCGTCCACCCGGCCCCGAACGCGACGCCGAGCGGGAACGCCCAGACCGGCCCCGGGCGGACCCGCTGCAGCAGCGGCCTCCGCTCCGTGAACAGGGAGGGCGAGCCGAGGCGCAGCGCGTACAGGAGCATCAGCACGCCGAACGCGATGATGACCGCCCCGGAGATCCGGACGCCGGCGGACGACTTGAGGATGCGGGTCATCGCGCCGGTGAAGGCGCCGAGCGCGGTGAACACCGCGGCGAAGCCTCCGATGAACAGGAGGATGGGCACCGTGGGCCGGCGCACCTGCTGCGCCTCGCCGCCCGCCACGAAGGACAGATATCCGGGGACGAGCGGGAAGACGCAGGGCGAGGCGAACGAGACGACCCCCGCCGCGAACGCCAGCAGCGGCGCCCACCACGAGGCCAGACCCTCCTGGACGAAACCCGCCAGCACGGCGGCAGTCTAGGGTCGGGCGTGCGTCGGGACGGATCGGCGTCCGGGGTTGCGGTGATCGCCGCACCTTGCGATAGTGGGCGCTTCTTGCTTGTGAAGGTTTTCACGAGCCGGAGCGGCGGGTACGCCGTCCTCGGGGCCAACGAGGTCGGTGTGTAGAATCCGGCGGCGAGAACGGGGCGACGACGAACCAGGGAGCTGCGATCCGCGACATGGTGGGGTTCGCGTGAGGGTTCCGCAGGGGCTCGTGAAGCTGAAGGAGCGGGCCGAGCCGATCGTCAAGGGCTTCGAGTGGACCTGGACGAAGGCCGTGGTGTTCTCGGTCGGGTTCGCCTTCTTCTGTGTGATCTCGATGGCCGTGATCCCCTCGTTCTGGCTGTACTTCGCGGAGCAGAAGCTCGGCTGGGGGGGCCTGTCGGGGACCTCGAACTGGCGCCCGCTCGCCCGCGACTTCATCGCCGCCAACCTGGCGACGGGCCCGTTCGTGACCGTCGTGGTGATCGCGGCGATCATGCAGAACTGGCGCCGGAAGCTCCGGGGGGCCTCCGCGGATCGACCGACCGGCGGATACCGGTGAGGCTCGGGGTGGGGGTGTAGATGCCGTTCACGAAGACCGAGGTGGACGTCCACACCGACTACGTGGTCGAGGCCGTGGACCCGTCGTGGCTGGCCAAGGGCGTGAAGTCGCCCAAGCACCTCATGCTCGACCCCGACAACTGCATCCTGTGCCGCGCGTGCGAGGACGTCTGCCCCTGGAACTGCATCTACATGATGTCCACGGGCATCGTCCGGGACGCGGCGGACGACGCCGTGGAGGCGGAGATCGACCAGGCCTACTCGGTGTTCGTCGTCGACGACAACGCCTGCACGCGGTGCTCGGTGTGCGTGGACCGATGCCCCACCGACACGCTGTACTATGCGCGGCTGCCCGAGGCCTCGGGCGGGCAGCGCACGATGGCGGCCGTTCCCGAGTCGCAACGGGCCGAGGCCGAGTAGCGGCCGGGACAAGGAGAAGGAGTCGGGTGAAGCTCAAGCCGCCCTCGCCCAGCGAGGTGCTGGACCGGGTCCGCGAGACCGAGGCCTGGAAGTCGATCTTCCGGCCCGGCTCGATCTTCCGCAAGGGCTACAAGGACACGTCGCGCGACCGTGCGCTCGCGACGATGAACAACGTCCTGTACCACCTGCACCCGGTCAAGATGAAGCGGCACGGGCTGAAGCTGACCTACACGTTCTGCCTGGGCGGCCTGTCCTTCTTCCTGTTCATCCTGCTCACGGTCACGGGCATCTTCCTCATGTTCTTCTACCGGCCGGCTGCCGAGCTCGGCGCCGCGCAGGCCTACTCGGACATGCAGAACATCCGGACGTCGGTCTTCTTCGGCGACCTGGTACGCAACCTGCATCGGTGGGGAGCGCACCTCATGGTGCTCAGCGTCACGCTGCACATGGCCCGCGTGTTCTACACCGGGTCGTACAAGCCGCCTCGGGAGTTCAACTGGGTGGTCGGGGTCGTGCTCCTGTTCCTCACGCTCGGCCTCTCGTTCACCGGCTACCTGCTCCCGTGGGACCAGCTCGCGATCTGGGCCGTCACCGTGGGGACCTCGCTCGCCGGCTACTCCCCCCTCATCGCCAAGCAGGCGAACTTCCTTCTGCTGGGCGGGGTGGTGGTGGGACCGGACACGCTCTTACGGTGGTACGTCTTGCACGTGTTGGCCTTACCGTTCGTCCTGGTGATCTTCCTCGCCGTGCACTTCTGGAGGATCCGCAAGGACGGCGGCATCTCGGGACCGCTGTAAGAGGGGGACATGGCTCGCGAAGACACGCCGCTGGACCAGGAGACCTTCGACCGGGTCCTGGCCGAGGAGCTGGGCAAGGGCACCGACCGACGCGTGGCGGAGGGGCGGGCTCGGTCGGCTGCGGTTCGGGCGTTGAAGGCTAAGGAAGGTGGCGGCTCTCCCACAGCCGCTCCGGCCGCCGCAACGCCGGCTCCGACCGCGCCGGCAGCCGGAGATGGTGGCGCGGCTTCGGGCGGCGCGGAGTCGCCGGCTCCTGCGGCGGCCTCCGCTCCGGTGGGCCCACCCACGCCCGTACCGGCGGCGGTCGCTCCGGCGGCGGCTGCGGCTGCTCCGGCGCCCGTCGCTGCAGGCGGAGCAACCGCCACGATCGCGCCGGCTCGGCAGGCGCCGGCGCCGACGGGGAACGTGCCGGAGGCGAAGAAGGGGGCGCAGGAGAAGCACCGGCTCCTGGCCTTGGTGCCGCCGGAGGGGATCCAGCGGGTCGAGCGGGAGCAGGGGGACCGGATCAACGTGTGGCCCCACCTGCTGATCGAGGAGTTCGTGGCGATGTTGCTCGTGCTCGTCGCGCTCGTGATCTTCTCGACGTTCATCAACGCGCCGCTGCGCGAGCTGGCCAACCCCAACCTGACGCCGAACCCGTCGAAGGCGCCCTGGTACTTCCTGGGGCTCCAGGAGCTGCTGCGCTACTTCCACCCCATGATCGCGGGGGTGCTGTTCGCTCCGACCCTGGTGCTGCTCGCGCTGGCCGTCGTGCCGTATCTCGACCGCAACCCCAGCACGCGCCCGGGTGATCGCAAGATCGCGATCACGCTGTTCACGATGCTGATGATGTTCGGCGCGACGCTGACGATCATCGGGTCGTTCTTCCGCGGCACCGGCTACAACTGGGTGTGGCCGTGGGCGCAGGGGGTGTTCTTCGAGCTGTGACCGGCGTCCTGGCCATCTCGAGCGGCACCGTCGCGGCGATCGTCGTGATCGTGATCTTGGACCTGTTCGCCATCCTCTTCGGGCTGTCCTTCGTCCGCGCCCGCCGCGAGCAGCGCGCCGCCGAGGCCGCGGCCACCGCGGCCGCGCTGGGACGACCCGCCCCCAAGGCGGCGAAGCCGACGAGCCGGCGCGAGTTCTTCCGGAGGTCGCTCGTGGCGTCCCTCCTGATCTACGGGGCGCAGTTCGGCGGGGCGACGCTCGCGTTCCTGTGGCCGAGCCTGAAGGGCGGGTTCGGCTCCGTGATCAACGCCGGCAAGGTCGCCGACATCAAGTCGGAGATCGACAGCTCGCACCAGCCCTTCTACTCGGGCATCGGACGCTTCTACATCGTCGAGTACGCCGGGCGGCCGAGCGGCGACGTCGACTACGAGGCGGAGGGACTCTCGGTCCAGGGCGTCATGCCGCTGTACCAGCGGTGCGTCCACCTGGGCTGCCGGGTCCCGTACTGCGAGCAGTCGCAGTGGTTCGAGTGTCCCTGCCACGGATCGAAGTACAACACCGCCGGGGAGTACAAGCTCGGGCCGGCGCCCCGGGGCATGGACCGCTTCCACGTCGAGGTCACCTCGGCCGGCGACGTCATGGTCGACACGTCGGAGGTCGTCCTCGGCCCGCCGCGCGGGACCGACACGCTCCACCGTCCCCAGGCCGGCCCCTTCTGCGTGGCGCCGGGATGATGCTGGCGCTGTCGCAGGCACAGGGCGTCATCCTCGCGATCGGCGGGGCGATCTTCCTCGGCATCGCGGGCGGCGTGCTGGTCCTGCGGGGCCGGCGTCAAGCCGCCGCCGCGGCCCTCGACATCCCCCGCGGGATGCGGCCGGGCCCCTCCGACGCGGACCTGGAGACGCCGCTCTTGCTGAAGTTGCAGAGCTGGGGCGTCGTGCTCGTCGTCTTCCTCGTGGTGTGGGTGCCGGCGACGTGGCTCTTCGAGCCCGACCGGAACCTCGGCCAGGAGCGCGCGCTCAAGTCCGACTCGATCGCCCGGGGCAGCCACGGCGTCCAGCTCTTCAGCGAGGAGAACCAGACCGGCATCGGCTGCGTCCGCTGTCACGGACCCGAGCTGACGGGCTCGGTCATCCCCGACACCCGGCAGGACCCGGCCGTCCCCTTCGTGACGCCGAACCTGACGACGGTGTGCGGCGGTCCGTTCACGGGACACCCGGCCATCTACGGGCTGAACGACATCTACACGACGATCGAGCAGGGGCGGAGCCTCATGCCGTCGTGGAGCATCCGGTTCGCCGGAGCGCTCGACGATCAGCAGATCAACGACATCGTGAACTACATCGTGAGCATCCAGGACGAGACCGTCGTCACGAACGACCACAACGTCTGCACGAACCCGGACGCCCAGCAGGCCGCGGTGGATCAGTTCCTGGGCGGCGACCTCAGCAAGAAGCCGAACCCGACGTCGAACGTGGAGCTGTGATGCTGGCTGCGTCGTGCGTCGGGTTCGAGATCCCCTGCGAGACCCTCCTCAAGGGCGGGCTGGCGGTCGTGATGGGGTTCGTCCTGTTCGTCGGCAGCGTGATGCTGCTGCTCTCGGCCGTGTTCGGCCGGAAGATGGCGTATCTCGTCGTGGCCGTGGCGTTCTTCGGGTGGATGACCATCATGTCGACGATCTGGCTCACCGGGTTCTTCATCTCGCAAGGCCCGACGACGCCTCGGAACCTCGGCCCCCGGGGGACCGACCCCACGTGGGTGGTCGAGTCGCTCGGGACGAACCCCGAACCCGTCTACGACCAGTACTCCAGCTACCCGGACGGCGACGCCTGGCGGATACCCGGCGACAACGAGAACGACAGCTCGTCGGTGCAGTCGGTGACGTCGGCGGCGCAGGCGTTCCTCGTGGAGAAGGGGAACGAGGAGCTCGGCGTGGGCGAGTTCGACCCGGACGCGCTGGCGACGACCGACTTCACCATCGACCGGATCGAGTTCGCCACGGCGGGGGGCGTGTCGCTGGCCGCGGCGCAGGGGTACTTCACCGGGGGAGGCCCCAGGGTCACGCTCTACATGCGCCACGACTCCGGCAGCGTGCCCCGGTACTCGTGGATGTTCCTGATCGGCTCGGTGTTCGGGCTCGCGGTCCACATCCCGTTCCTGGACCGGGCCGAGCGCTCGCGCAAGGAGATCCTGACGGGCGGGACGGCCCCGCCGTGGTACGGACCCGCCTAGGAGGACTCACACAGATGCTGGCTCAGGAAGCTCGGCTGCTCGACCAGGGCGCGGTGCAGTTCGTGATCTTCGGGATCATGGTCGTGGTGATCTTCATCGCGCTCTGGTTCACGATCGCCAAGTAGCGCCTTCACCCCGTCGCCGAACGCCCCTTCCGCTTCACGTCGGCCAGGGCCACCTTGCGCTGCTCGTAGTAGGTCAGGATCTGGAGCTCCACCGCGAGGTCGACCTTGCGCACGGACACGCCGTCGGGGACCGCGAGGGCCACGGGGGCGAAGTTCAGGATCGAGCGGATCCCCGCTTCGACCATCGCGTCCGCCACCTCTTGGGCCGCGGACGCCGGGGTCGAGATCACGCCGATCACCGCGTCGTGCTCGCGCGCGATGGCTCTGAGATCCTCGATGGGGCGGATCCGGAGCTCGCCCACGGTCTCACCGATCTTGGCCGGGTCGTTGTCGACGAGGGCCGCCGCGCGGAAGCCCCGCTCCGCGAACCCCCGGTAGTTGGCGAGGGCGTGCCCGAGGTTGCCGATCCCGGCGATCACGATCGGCCAGTGCTGTGTCAGCCCGAGCTCGCGCCGGATCTGGTGGATCAGATACGCGACGTCGTATCCCACGCCGCGGGTCCCGTAGGAGCCGAGGTGCGACAGGTCCTTGCGTACCTTGGCGGAGTTGACCCCCGTGGCCTCGGCCAGCGCCTCGGAGGAGAGCGTGGGGACCCCGCCCTCGGCGATCTCGACGAGGGCCCGCAGGTACAGCGGGAGGCGGCTCACCGTCGCCTCGGGGATCGGCCGGTCGGTCACGCCGCGGGATGATAGTGCATTCGTGAACGCGGTTCACGAATGCACGAGCGTCTCACCCCCGGAGGGCCCGGGCGAGCGCGCGTGGGTCCACTCGGATCTCGAACGCCTCGTCCCCGTCGACGAGCACGACCGGGATGCGGATGCCGTACTCGAGCTCGAGCGCGTCGTCGCCGGTGATGTCGACCTCCCGGTACTCGAAGCCGGTCCGCTCGCGCTCGGCCAGGATCACCTCGCGAGCCTCGTCGCACAGGCCGCAGCCCGGCCGCGAGTACATCAGGACCCGGTGCACGAACGCGGATGCTACCGGCCGGCTCACGGGGAACGCACAGGTGCCTGTGATAGGAAACGCGGCATGAGGGAGGAGGACGTCCAGGACCTCGAGCTTCACCGGCTCCTGTCCGCGCGCGACCGGGCGGCGTTCGACGAGCTGTACCGGCGGTACGGGGCCGCAGCTCACGGCCTGGCGCTCCGTGTCACGGCCCAGGAGGCGCTGGCCCAGGAGGTGGTGCAGGACGCCTTCCTTGCGCTGTGGCGGGCGCCCGAGGCCTTCGACCCGGCCCGGGGTGCCTTCCGTTCGTTCTTCCTCTCGCTGGTCCACCACCGGGCGGTCGACGTGGTCCGGCGCGAGGAGCGCCTGCGGAACCGGGCCGAGCGGGCCTCGAACCTCGAGCCGGTTCGTGGCGAAGATGTTGCGGACGAGGTCGTCGAGGGCGCCTACCTGAACGTCCGGAGCAAGCAGGTTCGGGAGGCGCTCACGACGCTGCCTCCGGAGCAGCGACAGGTGGTCGAGCTGGCATACTTCGGCGGCTACACCCAGGCCCGGATCGCGGAGTCCCTCGGGATCCCGATCGGCACCGTGAAGACCCGGACCCTCGCGGCGATGCGCAAGCTGCGGCGGGCCCTCATCGAGGAGGACGGGGCGTAGTGCAGGACCACGAGCGGATCGAGGAGCTCCTCGCCGGATACGCGCTGCTCGCGCTGTCCGGACAGGACGCCGAGGAGGCCGACCGGCTCCTCACCGATCACGTTCCGGGATGCCCCGCCTGCCGGCAGACCCTGTCCGACTTCCGCATCCTCTCGGGGGACCTGGCGCTCGCCGCCGACCCCGTCCCGCCGCCGGATCTCACGCTTGCGCGGATCCACCGGGCCATCGACGAGGTCCCCCTCACCGGCCGTCCGGCCCGGCGCGGCTCGTTCCTCGCGCTCGCGGCCGGGGTGGTGGCCCTCGTCGCCATGGGCGGTCTGTCGTTCGTCATGGCCGGCCGGGCGAGCAACGCCCAGGACAGCACGGCCACGGCGCTCGAGGCGCTCGTCGCGCTGCAGTCGCCCGGCTCCGCCTCCGCGCAACTGGAGCCGAAGGGCGGCACGCCGTCGTCCTCGGGATTCCTCGAGATCTCACGGCCCGATGCCGGGGTGAGCTACCTCGTCGCCTGGGAGTGCCCCGACCCGGATCCCAGCTACGAGTACGTGCTGTGGCTGGGCAAGGGCGGCGAGTTCACCCCGATCGCGAGGTTCTCGCCGTCGGACGGGCGGGTCCTGCTCCGGCTCCCGGTCGACGTCACGGCCTTCGACGCGATCTGGATCACCGAGGAGGTCGCCGGGGTCACGCCGGCCACCCCGAACACGTCGCGGCGATCCTGGAGCGGACTGCTCGGCTGACGCCCGCCGGGCGCCTCAGAGCCGGGAGGCCCCGCTCACCGTCAGCACGATGCCCACCACCGCGATGGCCGCGGCCGAGGCCACGGGCACCAGGCGGGCGAACCGTCCCGACATCCGCCGCTCGACGACATGGCGGGCCCGCAGGGCCAGGACGCCGACGCCCACGAGCGCCGCGGCCAGCCCGAGGCTGAACGCCCCGATCAGCGCCAAGCCGTAGGCGACCCGATGCAGCGCCACCGACGCGAGCAGCACGATGAGGGCGGTCGGCGACGGGAGGATCCCCCCGGCCACGGCCAGCGCCACGAGCCCCTTCCGCGAGAGCACGGGGGCCCCGAGCACCTCGTGCACGTGTCCGTGCGGATGCTCGTGCGTCGCCGGACCGTGGACGTGCCCGGCGCCGTGATCGCCCCACGCGCCGAGCCGGGCCACGAGGAGCGTCACCCCCAGCCCCAGCGCGATCACGCCGGACGCGAGCCCGAGCCACGGGTAGACGCGCTCGGGGGCGAACACGCGGGTCGCCGACATCACCACGACCCCGAGCGCGAGCACCGATGCCGAGTGCATCACGGCGACGGCCCCACCCACGGCCACGGCCGTTCGCGCCCGGCCGCCGGCGCCGACCAGGTACGCCCCCATCAGGGTCTTGCCGTGGCCGGGTCCGAGAGCGTGGAGCGCGCCGAACCCGAACGCGAGGACGAGCGCGAACAGCATGACCGGGCCCGTCCGCTCGACGAGGTCGGCGAACGCACCGCCCGTCACCCCGGGCCGCTCCGAGCCACCGCCGCCGCCCTCCGCGGCAACCGCGGTGCTCGCGCCGGGGGCGAAGCGCAGGTGGGCCTCTCGCACGTCGAGGGGGCTCGACAGCAGATCCGCGGGGTAGGAGCGGAGCCGGTCCGACGAGCTGACCGCGGGGACGCTCGAGCCGCGGACGGTCACGCCGTTCGTGCCGGTCGCGGTCACCTCGTGCCAGCCGATCCGATCCATGAAGTTCGCGTCGCGAAGGACGAGCGCCCCGGCATCCGGCGCCTCGCCGGAGAACGTCGCCTCCAGTCGCAGGATGTGGAGCCCGCCCTGCCCTGGAAGGAGTTCCACGTGGGCCGCGGTCCCGGCGAGCGCGACCGGCCGGCCGTCGATCGTGAGCATGAGGCCGGCAAGCAGCTCGGGAGCCCGGGCGGTCGCCCAGGCCGAGCCCTCGGCGTCCGAGACCGTGCCGTCGCCGTCGGCGTCGAGCTCCGGCATCGCCTGGACGGTCGGGATCTCCGCCATGTCCAGCACGTACTCGACGCGGACGGCCCCCGGCGACAGCACCACCTCCGCGGACGTGTTCACCGTGAAATTCCCGAGGGGATGGGCCAGCGCGAGCGCCGGCACCAGCAGGACGGACCCCACGACGCCGAGGAGCAGCAGCGCCCGTCTCATCGTCCCGCCCCGAGCTCGGCGAGCGCGCGCTCGGCCTCCCGCGCGTGCAGGATCGAGAAGTGCGGGTTGGTCTCGAGCGCCTCCTGCAGCAGGCGCCGGGCGGCGCCGTCGCGACCGCGGGCGCGCTCGATCATCCCCGCATGGAACAGGAAGGTCGCGTTCCGGGTGCCGAGCCGCAGCGCCCGGTCGGCCATCCTCGCCGCGTCGTCGTACCGACCGCCGGTGTACAGAGCCCACGCGTAGGCGTCGGCGACGTGGACGCTGTGGCGGCGGGCCCACTCGGCCTTCGCCGCGGCCAGCGCCGAGCGCGCGTCGCCGTGATCGGCGTCGAACAGCGCGATCTCGAGATCGACGTTGACGCCGCTCTCCTGCGCGATGGCGCGCGTCGCCTCGACCACCGCGTACTGCTGGCGCGCCAGGTCCTGCTGTCCCGTCGAGGCGTACAGATCTCCGAGCGCCGTGACGAACTCCACGGACGGGTAGACGGCCACGACGTCCGCGTAGCGGCGGATCGCCGGCTCGACGTCGCCGCGCGCCCACGCCACCTTGGCCAGACCCGCAGCGTTCGGCACGTACGAGGACGCCAGACCGAGCCCCCGCCGGTACCAGCCGGCCGCGGCCCGGACGTCCCCCCGGCCGAACTCGAGCTCCCCCAGCTGGTAGGCCGCCCACGCGGCGTCCGCGGGCGTGCCCGACGCGTCGAACGCCAATCGCATCGCGTCGATCGCCCCGGAGACGTCGCCGAGGAGCTCCCGCGCGTACGACGCCCTCGCGTACGAGGCGACGTCCGGGCGCGTGTCGACCATCGTCTGGAACGTGGTGAACGCCTCGTCGTACCGCCCGAGCTCCAGGAGCGCGTCGCCCTCGACGCCGTACACGTCGGCGTCGTAGGGATCGATGGCCTCGGCGGCGCGGCCGCGCTCGAGGGCCTGGGAGAAGTCGTGCCGGGCCAGGGCCAGCGCGCCGAGACCGAGCTCGGCGTCGGCGTTGCCGTCGGGGTGCAGCCGGAGCGAGCGCTCCAGCGCGCCCTGGGCCTTCGGGTACCAGGTGGGATCCGCCGTCACCCGCGCCTGCGTGACGTACGCGAGCCCCAGGGACGCGTAGCCTCGCCAGTCGTCGGGCACGACCCGGAGCCGGTCCTGCAGGGCCTCGATCGAGGACCGCAGCGACCCGGTGGCGACCGCCGGCCGTAGGAGCGTCGAGCTCGACGCGCCGGACGCGAGCGCCCGGTCCCCGGGACCGCCGTCGGAGCCCCCGCCGAGGTTCAGCACCGCGGCGCCCGCCAGCAGGGCCATCGCGGCGACCCCGATCGTCGCCGCCTTCACGACTGCCTTCATGCCTCGCTCCTCCAGAGGTGGTGAGGAGGGGCCCGGCGGGCGCCGGACCCCTCCCCGTGCTGCCGTCAGTGCGGGTCGGCGTCCGAACCCGAGTGCGGGTACGCGACGTAGGGGAACGACGAGTTGAAGGGCACGTCGTTCGCGTCCACGCCGTCGCCGATCGTGTCGGCGATCGCCTGGTGCTCCGGCAGGAGCACGCCGAGCACGACGCGCAGCGAGTCGTCGATGATGTCGTCCGACAGGCGCCGGCCGTTCGGGAACCCGGCGAGATCGCCGCCGAGCACCCCGAGCGTCGAGCACGCCGTCGAGCAGGGGTCGATCGACATGTTGAGGCGGAGCATCTCGCTGGGCGTGCCGTTCTCGGGCTGGTTGAGCCCGGCCACGCCGGTCAGGAAGACGCTGATCAGGTCGGCCCGCTGGATGCCGTCCGTGTCCGGGTCCGAGTCCGGGATGTCGAGCCCGTACACCGCGTTCAGCAGGTGCGGCAGCTCTGGATCCTGGACCAGCGGGAGCGCCGCCGGGTCCTGCGTGGGCTTGGAGGAGTTGAAGTAGTCCTTCAGACCCACCGGGATGACGACCTCGTTCACGAGCGGCATGCCCAGACGCGAGACCTGGACGTACTTGCCTTGGCTGTTCGTCGATCCGTCGGGACGCTGGATCCGGACGCTCTTGCGAGAGGTGGTGCTCCAGATCCCGATGATCGGGTTGGCGTCGGCGTCGCCCGCCATCGCGAGATCGTCCTTCGGCACCTGCAGGGCGATCGTCTGGACGTTGAACCCGGCGAGCGTGTCGTCCCCGACCTCGCTCAGGTTCGCTCCGTACAGGAGGTCGAACACCCGCAGGTCGAGGAAGAACGCGTCGTCGGACTGACCGGTCCAGGTACGGCCGGGGCCGAAGCTCTCGACCGCCGCGTCGAACAGGTTGGCGTTGTAGTTCGGCATCGAGGCCGCGCCCACGTTGTTCGGCGCGGAGACGGCGTTGTGAACGAGGACCCGCCTGCGGCCCGTCGACTTGTCGATCAGGGTCAGGTCGTACGTCTGGTAGAAGTTCAGGTCCGCGTCGTTCAGCGACGTGACCGGCCCGGTGTTGTACAGGAACGTGTTCGGGTTCCGCGTGTGGTTGGTGAAGACCCACTCGTACACCAAGTCGGGCTTCGCGTCGTGGTCGTTGTCGATGTTGACGTCGTACTTCGCGCCCTCGGCCCAGGAGTAGAAGTTCGGGCCGCCGGCCGGCTCCTCGAACGGGAGCCACGAGGCGATGATCGAGACGGTGTCCGGGCGGTCCTCGCTGACGAACGCCCACACGTCGGTAGTGTCGATCTGCGGGTCCGCGGACACGAGCGGCGCCTCACGGTGGCTCGACGTCCTGCCCTCGATCGGCGCGAGGGCCAACAGGCCGGCCGCCAGGGCGAGGCACGCCGCCGCCGCGAGGGCGCGCGTGCGCAGAGGCTTCACAAGCAACGGGATTCCTCCTTCGGAAGAGAGTGCGTCGACGACCTCCGCCCCGAGGACCGGCACTTCCGGCCCCCGCACCCCCACCTCCTTCGCTCCTCGGGCGCGGTCAGCGGTGCTTCGCGATGCGCCGCAGGTCGGATCACCTTTCGGTGCAGGAGCGGCGGGAAGAGGCGGTTCAGGCCGAGACGTCGACCCGATCGGCCGGTCGCGGCGAGGACCGCGAGGCGCGCAGGAACCCCCAGAACATGATCGAGATCCCGGCCAGGAGCGAGACGGAGAACGGGACGAGATGGCCGAGGGCGGCGAACGCGGACCCGAAGCCCGCGATCACGGTCGCTCCCAGCGCGATCACCAGGGTCCCCATGAACCGGTCGCGGAGCTCCGGCCGGCCGCGCATGCGCCACGCCGACCACAGCGCCCCGCCGACGAGGACGAGGTAGGCCGGGATCGAGACGAGCTGCGGGAGCCGGTGGGCCGCCGAGCCGTCGCCGAACACGTCCTTGCCGGAGGGGAGGTCGTGGGCCAACGCGGCCGCCGAGGGCGCCGCGGTCCGCACCACGGCGATCGTGTAGGCGGTGACGAACACGAGCAGGACGTACAGCGCCGAGCGGATCGCGCGGGGGCGAACCAGGAGGTCGAGCTCGCCTTGCGCCAGGAACGGCACGTTCAGCACCGCGCCGAGCGACCAGTAGGTCCGGAACTCACCGGAGGTCCAACCGCTCGCGGCGCCGAGCGCCACGCACAGCGACGCGACCGCGTACATCAGGAGCGCCACCGCCCAGAACGCCTGGTACGAGCGGCGGTGCCGGGCGAACTGCCGTCCCAGCAGGGTGGCGAACGCGATCGCGACGATCGCGGCGAGAGCGGGGAACACCCACATGCGCCGGGCAGCATACCCGTGGTCCCCGGCCGAGCCGCCCGATCGGATCGACCCTCGGCGGGAGCGGGGAACCGCGCTGTTAGCATCGCCGTGTGGTCCCCCCCGACCCACCGCCCGCCGGCCCGAGGATCGTCTGCTCCACGGTGAGCGTGTTCTCGCTGCCCCTGCACGCCGCCTTCCCGCTGCTGGCCGAGGCTGGGTTCAACCGCGTCGAGATCATGGTGACGAAGGACCCGGACACCCGGGACCCGCACCGGCTCCGGGAGCTCGTGGAGGACCACGGCGTGGCCATCGAGGCCATCCACGCCCCGTTCCTGCTGATGACCCGGAGCGTCTGGGGAACGGAGCCGGTGGGCAAGATCGACCGGGCCCTCGAGCTCGCCGAGGAGGTGGGCGCGTCGCTCGTGGTGGTCCACCCGCCCTACCGGTGGCAATCGAGGTACCGCGCCTGGTTGCGGGATCGCCTTCCCGAGCTCTCCGAACGGACCGACGTCGCGGTGGCCGTGGAGAACATGTTCCCCGTCCGCGTGCGGGGGCGGAAGGTCGGCGCCTTCCACGCCGTCCGCACCCTCGAGGACCTCGAGGGGTTCGACCACGTGGTGTTGGACACGAGCCACGCGGCCGTGTCCGGGCTCGACCTTTTCGAGGCGCTGTCCAACCTGGGAAGCCGGCTCCGCCACGTGCACCTGTCCAACAACGCCGGCCGTGGATGGGACTCGCACCTGCCGCTCGAGGAGGGCGTGCTCCCGCTCGACCGGTTCCTCGACGCGCTGGCGGCCGAGGGGTTCGCCGGGTCGGTCTCGCTCGAGCTCGACCTCCGTCGCTACGCCGCCGATCCCGCCGCCCTGAAGGCGGCCCTGATCCGGAACCGGGAGTTCTGCGCCTCCCGGCTGCCCCTGCCGGCCTGATCGAGACCCGTCCGGGGCGGGTGGAACGGACCTCCTCGCAGTTGCGTCAGAGGGCTAGCATCCGGCTCAGCCGAGAGGGGAGAAGCTCATGTCCGTTCGCGCCTTCCGTTCCACACGCGCGCAACGAAAGGTCGTCGCGGCGTCAGTGATCGCCGTCGCACTCGCCGCCACGTTGCTCGCGGCTCCGGCACCCGCCGCGACGCCCTGCAGCGGCCCACCCGCGACCTTCCCCACCAGCCAGATGAGGGCCGGGATGGCCGGCGTCGGCTACACGGTGCTGCAGGGCACCACGATCGTCCCGTTCGACGTGGAGATCCTCGGCGTCCTGCCGAACGCCATCTACCTCGGCGTCGACGTGGTCGCCGCCCGGATCACCGGACCGGCGAGCTTCCTCACCACCACCGGAGGCGCCGTGGCCGGGATGTCGGGCTCGCCCGTGTACCTCGGAGGACGGCTGGCCGGAGCCGTGGCCTGGGCCATCGCCGAGGACCGGCAGATCTTCGGCCTGACGGCCGCGGAGGACATGGTCGGGATGTTCACCCTTCCCGGTGCGGCGCAGGACGGCTCGATGCCGGCCCGGCTCCCGCTCACGGCGAGCGTCCGCAGGGCCGCGACGGCCGCGGGCGCCCCGCTCGAGCCCGGCGCCACGCTCGAGGCGCTCCCCGTGCCGCTCGGCGTCTCGGGGCTCTCCGGCATGCCGCTGACCCGCATCGAGCATCAGTTCGCCGACCACGGGATCGCCGTGCAGGCCTTCCGGGCCGGCTCGGTCGCCGCGCCCACCGCCGGCTCGATCGACCCGACCCGCTTCCAGCCCGGCGACGGCCTCGGCGTCGCGCTCACGTACGGCGACGTCTCGTACTACGGCTTCGGCACCGCGACGGCCGTCTGCGGCGACGTCGTCATCGGGTTCGGACACCCGATGTTCTGGGGCCTCGGGCGCGTCTCGCTCGGGATGAACGAGGTCAACGTCATCGCCATCGACAACGGGACGTTCTTCGGGACCAAGATCGGGACGCTGGGGGCGGCGCACGGAGCCCTGACCCAGGATCGGTTCTCGGGGGTGGCCGGCGTGTTCGGCGAGCTGCCGGCGATCGTCCCGGTCACGAGCGACTTCTCGAGCCCCGACACGGGCCTGTCGCGCGAGGGCGAGACCGATGTGGCCTGGGACCAGGACTACTTCGTGGCCGACGCGACGTACTCGCACGTGTGGTCGAACCTCACGTACGTCGAGCAGCAGGACGGGCCCGGGACGTTGGCGCTCGGGTGGACGATCTCCGGGACACGAGAGGACGGGACGCCGTTCACGATCTCGAACCGGCTGATGGGCTTCAACGAATCCACCGTGAGCTCTGAGGCGTACGCGCTCTCCAACGCGCTGTACACGCTGGCCTTCAACCGCTTCGAGGACATCTCGTTCACCGGCGTCGACGTGACCGGGACCGTCACGGAGGCGAACCTCACCGCGCCGATCGCGCGCGTCCGGGTCTCGAGCCCGCTCGACCCGTCGCTGCGGGAGCGCGGGGTCGTCCGGGCCGCGCCCGGCGACGTCGTGACGGTCGAGGTCACGCTGGCCCCGATCGACGGTCCTGCGGTCGTGAGCACCTTCAGCATCCGGGTGCCGCGGCACGCCCGAGGCCACGAGCAGGTCACCCTCGCCGGGGGCCGTGGCCGTCTCAACCCGGGCCGCGACGTGAGCAGCCTCGACGAGTTGATCGCGATGCTGAACAGCGGCGACCACAAGAACGATCTGATCGTGAACGCGTTCGGGCGGGCCACGACGCACGTCCAGGACGTGATCGTCCGGGGACGGGGCGGCTTCTCGATCCAGGTGGTTCGCTGAGGCCGCCGGCGACGGTCCGAACGGGGCGGGGTCGCGACGACCCCGCCCCGTTCGCGTTACCCCTGCCTCACTCGTTGAACGGCGCGACCAGGGGGTTGGTCCCCGCGTAGAGGCCGTCGGGGTTCGGGTACCACAGCCACACGTGCAGGGTCACCAGGTCCGGGTGCCAGAAGCGGAACGGAGCTCCGGTCTCGGGGCTGGCGGTCGGGCACGCGGCCTCCACGGCCTGGAACACGAACGTGCCGTCGCGGTAGTGACACGCGGCGCCGAACGAGCCGTAGGTCGCGCCCTCCAGCGGCGGCGTCACCGGCGTCTCGGTGAACACCCACTCCAGCGCGCCGAGCTGCCAGGCCGACCCGCGTCGAAGGTAGACCAGGGCCGCCGGGCGGCGGACGTCGAAGTCCGTCACGGCGGGGTTCAGGTAGTGGTAGCCCATGTCCGGGATCATCCGCGTGATGATCACGTACCCGGCCTTCCTCGCGGCCCGCAGGTTGAGCGCGTACGGGGCCGTTGCCTCCCTCGCGCTCGCGAGCTGGGCCGCGAGCTCGGGCGTGACCTCCACACCGGAGCTCGGCGCGAGCACCCGACCGCGGGCCTCGTCGCCGGCTCCGACGGCGACCGACGTGCCGCCGATCGCGCCCACGAGCAGCGCGGCCGACAGGGCGATGACGAAGATCCTTCTCATGTCGCTCCTCTCCCGTAAGGGTTGAGGCCTTCGCGGCCTCCCTGCGCGCGCTCGAGCAGGCTAGTTCGCCGACCGCCTCCCGACGGGGTGACGCCCCATACGGACGGAACGTGTCGTCCGTCACTCCCGGCGCTCTCTTCGTCCCCGCTGCCGAGGCTCGAGGTCGTGGCCGTCGCGCCGACGCGCGGCGGCCGAGGCGGAACCGGTCTCCCGGCCGCTGCTAGCCTGCGCGGGTGCGCCGGGTCACGTTGATCACGCTCGTGTGCCTGTTCCTGCTGCTCACGGGGACGGCGATCTACCAGCTCGTGCTGGCGAACCGGGGCACCGAGCGGTTCCCGGGGCCGGCCCCCGGCACCCCGCTTCCGACGACGTCGGCCACCGGCTGAGGCGCGCTCAAGGACCGCCCGTCTGCTCGAGGTAGTTCTCGATCAGCCGGGCGACGTCCTCGCCCCGCGCCCCGGTGAGCAGGTCCGTCCCGTGGTCGTCCGAGGGAACGATCTGGAGCCCGCCCTTGGGAGGCGGGGACTGCTGGTACAGGGTCTCGGCGTCGCGGGCGGCCGAGGCGTCCCCGACGCCGGCGATGAAGAGCTTGCCCGCGGTGATCTGGGTCAGCACGGACGCGTCGGCCACCAATCCCTCGATCGAGACGGGCGCGGAGAGCGTGACGACGGCTCGCACGTCCGAGCCCAGGCGGCTCGCGGCCACCAGGGACGCCGTGCCGCCCATGCTCGCGCCGACGAGCGAGACCGAGGTCGCGCCCTGCGCGTGCACGAAGTCGATCGCGCCGAGGACGTCCTGCCAGATGGTGGAGATGTCGGTCTCGCCGCCCGAGCATCCGCCCTGCCCCCCGGGGCAGTAGCCGCGGAAGTCGTAGGTCAGGACGAGGTACCCGTCGTCGGCGAGACGCCCGGCGAAGGCGAACCACGACGTCTGATCGGCCGGGCGCATGTGCGACAGCACCACCGCCGACGTCCCGTCACCGAACAGCCGGCCCTCGAGGTGGACGCCGTCCGCCGAGGGGAACGAGACCGCCCGGGAGCCGGAGAGGTCGGGCGGCGAGCTCTCCCCGGAGCACGCGGCGAGCAGGGTCGCCGCGATCGCCCCGAGGACAAGGGCGCCGATCCGCCGGCGTGGGGTCGCGTGCATCGCCCCCCCGGGCCGGGTCCCTACCGGCCCTGTTGGCGCCGCTGCCAGCGGGTTCGCTTCAGAAGCTTCTTGTGCTTCTTCTTCCGCATCTTCTTGCGGCGCTTCTTGATGAGCGACGGCACGCGCTTCCTCTCTCGGTGTCCGGTTTACTCCGACCCGAACAGGTTCCGGAGGTCGACGCGCTTGGCGCGGAAGCTCTCCTCGAGCCGGACGGACCCCAGTCTAAGCGCCTTGGGCCCGGCTGCCACGGGCGAGATCAGCCGCAGGACGCCGTCCTCCGGAGTGTGCTCGAGGAACCCCAGGCCCGTGTAGGCGCCGGCCCCGTCGGAGAGCCCCACCAGGAGCCGGTGCAGGTGGGCCAGGTCGAACATCGGGGGCAGGGCCGGCATGAACACGGTGGGCTTGACCCGGAAGCGGTGGAGCTCGGTGGCGAAGTATCGGGCCATGGACCGCTCCCGGTTCTCGGCGCGCTCGTCGACCGTGGTCGGAACGACGCCCGGATGGACCGCCAGCGGCACGACCTCGGTATCGAAGAAGCGCTGGATCACGCCGAGGAGCGGGAGCAGCTCCTCTCCCCGCTGCAGTCCGACGACCAGGTCCGGCCGGAGCAGCTCCACCTTGTGGTACTTGAGGATCTGCCCCTGGATCCCGGACACGAGACCCGAGGTGTCGACGATGACCAGGTCGGCGCCCTCCTCGAGGGCCGTGCGGTGCAACGTCGCGATGCCGGCCAGGATCGGCAGGAGATGACCCTCCGGCGAGGTCGAGCCGACGAAGGAGAGCCGGTCGGCGACGGCGAACCGATCGGGCTCCAGGTCGGCGGGGGAGGCCACGCGCTTCAGGGCGATGGTCGCCGGCGGCCCCACGGACTTCTCGCCGACGTCCGCGTCCAGGTAGGCCGGGGATCGGCCCGCCGCGAGCGCGGCGGTGAGCAGCGACCGCGAGAGCGTGCTCTTGCCCGTGTCGAGCCCGCCGACCAGCAGGACCGTGTGCTTGGTCCTCACCGCATCGTCGACGAGCGCCTCGTACTCGTTCACGTCCGCCTCCGGGTCTCCCCGAAGGGCGGTTCGAGCGCGTGGGTGCAGCTATGTGGCCGTCGGGTCCCTCCGCCGGCGCGTCCGTACGGTCGTCTCAGGATGGGTGGATGCGGGCAACGGTGAGCCGTTCACGCGATCGAGCCGAGCCTTCGGGTCGGATGTGTGCATTCGGCACCCATCCTAGTCGAGGCCGCTACGAACGCGCTCCGCGCTCGACCTCGGGGAGGCGGCCGGCGATCGCCTGGAAACACGGCCAGTAGTCCTCCGGCCGGACGTTGTCGTCCATCACGATCACGGTCTCGGTCCGGCCCTGGGCCTTGGCCACGATCAGGGCGGGGTCGTTGACGTCGGCGATCGAGACGGTGTCGACTCCGCGCTCGATCGCCGCGCCGGCGAAGCCGTGGTCGGCGAAGACGAGGTCGGGCACCTCGTCATCGAGCATCCGGTTCATGGGGTCGCCGCTGTGCGTGTGCCGCGCGCTGGCCTCGTCCGTGAGCAGGGCCAGCCCCTCGAGGTAGCGGATCTGCCACGGGTGATCGCGTTCCGGGTCCTGCCACCGGAGCGTGTCCGCCGGCCGCAGGATCTCGACGCCGCGCGCCACCAGCTCCCGTCCCACCGCCGTGTACAGGTGGGCCAGGCCGACGGGATGGCCGGTGGCCAGGATCACGCGCTCGCCCCGCTCGCACGCGAGCGCCAGCCGGTCGCCCACCGCTTCGCATGCCTCCAGCACCAGCTCCGGATCGATCGGCACGGGTCCCGTCCGCACGCTCGGGTCGGGCACGAATCCGGCCGCCCGGCCCACGAGCTCGAGGACCTCCCCCGCCGAGAACGCCTGCATGCCCGTCATGCCGAATTGCTTGTCGGGATCGAGCTCCACGAGCTTGCGGATGTTGCCGAGCACATTGTCGAAGGGGTGGGTGACCTCCTCGCACGCGATCCGCCCCTCGATGATCCCGAGCACCAGCTCGGCCCGGTCGACCGGACGGGGGGTCCAGCGATCGTCGATCGCCGGGAGGCGGGCGGCGTGCGAGCCGATGACGTCCATGCTCTCCACTGTACGGGAGCCGCACCGGTACGCTGCCCCGCGTGGACCTGCGAGGCGCCGTCGTCGTCGTGACCGGCGCCTCCTCCGGCATCGGCGAGGCGACCGCACTCCGATTCGCCCGGTGCGGCTCGGCGGTCGTGCTCGCGGCGCGACGGGTGGAGCGGCTCGAGGCGCTCGCCGAGCGTATCGGTTCGAACGGAGCTCGCGCGCTGGCCGTGCGCTGCGACGTGGAGGAGCCGGCCGAGGTCAGGGCCCTCGTCGCGCGGACCCACGAGGCGTTCGGCCGCTGCGACGTGCTCGTGAACAACGCCGGGATCCCCGGTGGTGGGCCCTTCCGCGGGCTCGACGCCGAGCACATCGAGCGGATCGTCCGCGTGAACCTCCTCGGCGTCCTGCTCGTGACGAAGGCGTTCCTCCCGTCGATGCTCGAGCGAGGCCGGGGTCACGTCGTCAACGTGGCGTCGCTGGCCGGGCGCTTCGCTACGCCCGGATCGTCCGTCTACGGCGCGACCAAGCACGGGGTGGTGGCGTTCAGCGAGTCGCTGTACCACGAGCTCCGGCCGTTCGGGGTCCTGGTCACCGTGGTCAACCCGTGGTTCGTCTCGACCGAGGGGTTCCCCCAGTCCGACATCCCCCGCCGGCTCCTCATGCCGGCCGACCGGGTAGCTCGCACCATCGCCGACGTGGTCCGTCGCGGGCGAGTTCATCCTCCCAGTTCCCGTCCGCCTCTCGATCTGTCACCGCCGCGATTCGAGGCGATCCCTGTCCCACGCGGTCATCGAAGTCGCGGACGCTACCCGGCGACAGTGACACAGCCCCATGGGCGCGCGCGTGGACGGCATCCGAAAGCCACGCGCTCCGAGGCCAGCGCCCTCTGGCCTATCGCCGACCTATGGGAACAGGCGCCTCACGCGACCCAGGCGATTGACGCCGTAGATGTACCCGCCACTGGGATCTTCGGAAACGATCTGGAGGATCCTCGGGAGCGCTCGCACGAAGGCCTGCCCCATCTGCTCACCCGTCATTCCCTTCGAAGGATGCAGGCAGAAGCAAGGCACTCCGGCTTCGATGACGGCTCGCTGTTCGCCTGGTCGATACCGGATGCGATCGTCCTTCATCAAGACGACCCAACGCCGTCGACCGGCCTCGCGAAGCCAAACCTGGTCGTCCGTGTCCTGCGGGAAGACGTCGTCGTGAGCGATCACGGCAGCGTGGACAGCGCGGAGCCGCTCCGGCACTTTGCGCCGCCCCAGGCTGCGGTCGCAGAAGAGCTCAGGCTGCGAGGCGCTCGGGCTCGAGGAGCCTGACCTCGAGCCGGACGGCCGCCTGGATCTGGTCAAGGCTCAGTCCGTAGTCGCCGGCGAGGTCCTCGAGGGATTCACCGGCCGAGAACCGCGAGAAGACGTCCTCCGTCCGGATCCCGGTTCCCGCAACGACGGGAGCTCCGAACGCCCGCCGAGGATCGACGACCACGATCCCCTCCCCGGGAGCCGCCCCGGGCCACCAGCGGGTGGCGAAGCGGTCCCGCCCCCACTCCATCTCGCGGAGGTAGCGCATGACGGCTTCAGGAAACGCCTTCTGCCCGCCCCGGCTGAGGTTCACGAGATGCACCTCACCAGCCGACTTCTGCTGGTACTCCCAGAAGAGCTCCTTGCCGTCGGTGAGGATCCGCTCGCTGGCCAGAAGGTGGTCTGCATTCGTGTGGCGAGCGGCGTACTCGAGGGCCTTCCGGACCCGCTGCATCGGCACGCCGATCTGACGAAAGCCCGCGAGGGTCAGCGCCTCCATGAGGTTGATGAACGAGAGCACGCGGGAGGACTCGCTCGTCGGTGCGATCACGGGCTTCGCCCTCGCGACGCCGCCGCTGACGGGGTACCGGTAGCCCTTGACCCAGTTCTCGAGGGTTCTCCGCGGGACCCGCGCAAGCCGAGCCGCCTCCGGCAGCGCGTAGAGCTCGAGATCGAAGCGAGGATCGGTCATCTCGGCGCGGATCCTTCCATGAGCCACCGACACGGCCGTCCGAAGCATACGGGCTGGCGTCGTAGCCACACGTAGGTGGCGAGCCATCAGGCCGATCGAGCCTCGCGGCCCACAACCCGCGAGCCAGGCGATATCCATTTCGGTATCGGCCTCGGCGCCGAAGCCCGAACGCGGGTGATACTCCCCCCGTGGTCCGCCCCGCCGACGACGACGATCGCCTCCGAGCCTCGGCCTTCGCGTTCCTCGCGGGGCTCGCCACCAAAGCCGGCGTCGTCTCCTGGCACGACCTCCAGCGGTTCGAGCACGAGGGCCGCCGGATCCCGCTCGTCGGCCAGACCGGCATCCGCAAGGTGCGCGGGTACGAGGCCGCCCTGACGATCCTCACGACCTACCGCCTCCGCCCGCAGGACCGCCCGTACGAGGACGACATCGGGGCGGACGGCTACCCGAGATACAAGTGGCGCGGCACCGACGCCGGTCACGCCGACAACCTCGCGCTCCGCCGGGCGATGGAGCTCGGCAAGCCGCTCGCGTGGCTCGAGGGCGTCGAGCCCGGCGTCTACCTCGTCCACGTCCCCGTCTGGCTCGTCGACGAGGAGCCCGAGCGGCACCAGTTCGTCCTGGCGCTCGACGAGACCATGCGCGAGCAGTGGCGGCCGGAGGCGCTCCTGACCGCCCCGGACCTCGCCCTGCGGCGCGAGTACGCCCAGGCGGTGGTCCGCCGGCGGCTGCACCAGCCGATGTTCCGCCGGCGCGTGCTCGCGGCCTACCGGACCCAGTGCGCGCTCTGCCGGCTCCGCCACGGCGAGCTCCTGGACGCTGCGCACATCAAGGAGGACTCAGACGGCGGCGAGCCGGTCGTCCCGAACGGGATCGCGATGTGCGCGATCCACCACCGCGCGTTCGACTCGTTCGTGCTCGGCGTGCGCCCCGACTACGTGATCGAGGTCCGCCGCGACGTGCTCGACGAGGCGGACGGCCCGACGCTCCGCCACGCGCTCCAGGGCGTCCACGGCTCGAGCCTGCTCGTGCCATCGAGGCGCTTGGCGAGGCCGGATCCCGGAGTTGCTCGAGGCGCGCTACGAGCGGTTCCGGGCGGCCGGCTGACGAGCCACGGGGGACGGTAAGAACACTAAAGTCTTTAATGTACATGCTATGCTCTGGCCACCATGAGCAGGATCTCGACCGTCGAGCAGCTCCGGCTCTTCCCCGAAGAACGCCTCCTCGAGGTGCTCCGGACGCGGCCGGAGGACCAGTGGTTCGATCGGACGAGCGCCCGTACGACCGCCCGCCATCTGGCCGACCTGATGGCCGGCTTCGCCAACGCGGAAGGAGGCCTGATCGTGATCGGGATCCACGGCGGGCAGGTCGAAGGTATCGCCGGAGCAGGTCGGCTCGCGAACGACTGGCGCCAGGCCGCCATCGACCTCACAGAACCGCCTGTCCGGCACCGATTCGAGTCGGTGCCTTGCACGAACGCCTCCGGTCAGGCGGACGAGGTCCTCGTCTGCGAGATCGAGTCGAGCGAGACGGTTCACACGAACAGCCGCGGCGAGACCTTCCTCCGGGTGGGCGACGAGAACCGGCGTCTCGGCGTCGTTGCGGCTCAGGAGCTCCGCTTCGACAAGGGCCAGTCGATCTTCGACGGGACCGCCGCAGATGGTGCGACCCCCAAGGACCTCGATCCCGACCTGGTGGACCGGTACCTCCGGCGCATCCACGCCGCCGATCGCGACCGCGCGCTCGCCGCTCGCGGCCTCCTCGTACCCCGGCGGGGCCGACTCGCCCCCTCGGTGGCCGGCCTGCTGGTGCTCGGCCGCGAACCGCAGAGGACGCTAACCCAGGCGTCGGTGCGACTGCTGCGGTTCGCGGGAGCCTCCCGGGAGACCGGAGCCCGGTCGAACGTCCTGCGCGACCGTCGTCTGGAGGGCCCACTCCCACGACAGGTCGATGCCGCCAGGCGACTGCTGCGACGATGGCTCCCTTCGGCCATCCGCCTCGGGCCGGCGGGGCGCTTCGCTCCGTCGCCGCTGATCCCGCAGTTCGCATGGCTCGAGGCGATCGTGAACGCCGTCGTTCACCGCTCCTACAGCCTGGGAGGCGACCACGTCCGCGTGGAGCTGTTCGAGGACCGCCTCACGGTCGAGAGCCCGGGACGACTGCCCGGCCTCGTTCGCCTGGAGAACATCCGATCCACGAGGTTCGCCCGCAATCCCCGGATCGCCAGAGCGATGAACGACCTCGGCTACGGACGCGAGCTCGGCGAGGGCGTCGACCGCATGTTCCAGGAGATGGAGCTTGCCGGCCTGCCCGATCCCGTCTTCACACAGGGACCGGCGTCGGTGCTCGTAACCCTTCTCGCGGATCCCCTGGCCGGGCGGGTGCTGCGGAGCCTTCCCGTCGGCTCCGAACGCTTCGTCGAGTTCCTGATGCGAACCGGTCGCGTCACAACGTCGCAGGCGGTGGATCTGTTCGGGGTTTCGCGGCCCACGGCCCTCGGGTACCTTCACCAGCTCGAAGGACTCCACCTCCTCGAGCACGTCGGATCCTCGGCCAAGGACCCCAGAGGGTTCTGGCGTCTTCGACGGGCGGAGCAAGAAAGCGACTCGTGATCTCCGGCTCGTCAGGTGCTCGAAGGCTCCGGGCATGGTGCCCGACGTCAGACCCTCGCCACTGACAACGAGCCGTCGAGCGGCGGGCAACCTCTCGGGAGCCGTCGATACCCATTTCGATATCGGCCGCCGCGGCCAGATCGCGGGGTAGCGGCGGTTGACGCGTCCCAGGGTCATCGCTACCATGCCGTAGGAATCTGTCTTACAGAGGCCCGACCCATGAAGCCAGCGCGAACCGTCACGATCTCGCTCCCCCCCGAGCTCGCTCGCCGAGCCGAGCGGACGGCGCGCACCGAGGGGCGGACCAGGAGCGAGCTGTTCCGCGAGGCCCTGCGTCAGTACCTGGATCGTCGCGACCGCTGGGACCGGATCTTCGCCGCGGGCGAGCAGGCCGCCGCCCGCATCGGCGTCCGTGAGGAGGACGTGGCGACGGCCGTCCAGGAGCGCAGGCGCAGCCGAGCCGGGTAGTGCGGGTCCTGCTGGATACGAACGTCCTGATCTCGGGCATCCTCTTCCGAGGTGTGCCGAGAACGTTGCTCGAGCGCGCGATCCGGGGGGAGTTCGACCTCGTCACGAGCCCCGCGCTCCTGGACGAGCTCGAGGACGTCCTCGTCCGAAGCTTCGAGCTCCCACCGGAGTTCGCGCGCGCCGTGCGGACGGAGCTGGAAACCCTGGCCGAGGTCGTCGTGCCGGCCGACGCGCCGGCCATCTCTCGCGACCCCGACGAAGACCAGGTCCTGGCGACCGCGGTCGTTGGGCAAGCCGATGCGGTCGTGACGGACGACCAGGATCTGCTCGTGCTCGAGACCCACCAGGCGATCCCGATCATCCGACCCGCCGACCTGGCCGCGCGTCTGAAGCACGCGGAAGACGGCTGAGAGATGGCCGAGCGATCGACGTCGGTGGGACATGGCGCGACCCTTCGACGCCGCAGTGACAGACGAAGGAACGCAGGCAGACGACCCCCGACCCAGGCCACGCCGACAACGTCGCGCTCCGCCGGGCCATGGAGCTCGGCAAGCCCGAGCAGGTCTCCTCGCCCTCGACGAGATCAGGCGCGAGGCGTGGCGGCCGGAGGCGTTCCCGGCTCCCGCGGACCTCGTCCGCCGGCGTGAGTACGCCGAGTGGACCGTCCGCCAGAGGTTGCACCAGCCGCTCTCCCGCCGCCGGGTGCTCCAGGCCTATCGGACCCAGTGCGCCCTGTACCGCCTCCGCCCCGGCGAGCTCCTGGACGTCGCGCACATCAAGGAGGATTCGGACGGCGGCGAGCCGGTCGTCCCGAACGGGATCGCCATGTGCGCGATCCACTACCGCGCGTTCGACTCGTTCGTGCTCGGCGTGCGCCCCGACTACGTGATCGAGGTCCGCCGCGACGTGCTCGACGAGTCGGACGGCCCGACGCTCCGGCACGCGCGCCACCTCAGACACGATCCCTCGTACTCGGGACACACTCAGTTGAGGCACTCAATGGGCATCGCAACTCAAGGGAATCGGTGGGTCATTCCACACATCTCCCAGGCAACACATCTCCCAGGTGACCGCACCAACGGCCTTCACACGCGCCTCGTCGCTCATACTCCTCGAGGAGCCTCATCGGAAACGTCGACGCCGGCATCCTTGCGATCAGGAATGAGCAGTTCGCGGACAACAACAAGAAACTGGCGTGCTTCGCGGTACTTGGCGATTAGCTCGGCGAGAGTGTCGGTGAGCGGGAACGACACGAAGTCCGAATGCACGAGCGTGTTCCGTGAGTTGCCGATATTCAGGAAGGCGACGGTCGCCTTTTCGAACACCTCATCGCGGAGAGCACGATCCTTTGCTTGCTCCAGGAAGTCCTCTCCGAACAGACGGAAGAACTTGTTCGCGTTGTTGCGTTCCCAATCGAACATCGTGTGAAACTTGCGCATCAAACCTTGATTCACGCAGAACTCAGCGATGATGGAGGACTCCGACAGCCTGAACGCGGCTTCGCGTATGAGTTCCGTTAGCTCCGACTCGAATCGGCTGGCCGCAGCTAACAGAAGCGACTTCGACGCAACTTCAGACACTCGAAGTGCGAGAGACGGTTCTCCGACGAGGGTAAGGGCTTGCACCTGCCTATCGAGCTGGTGGAAGAGTTCCTCGACTGGATCGGTGCTCACGGATCCCGTGTCAGCGTCAGTTGCATCGTCATTCGCCGGCTCGGGCTCCTTCTCGAGTGTTGGCCATCAGACAAGATGCACAAGCGCACGACCACGAGCCAGGCGTCCGTTCACGTTCACAGTGTCATTCGTCTTCACCTCCGTGTGATCGCGATAGGCCTGATCATCGCGAAGCGCAAGAACTGATGCTGGGTCAATCGCGCGGGTGTCTAGCGGACCGCTGCGTGAGTGTACCGCTCCGTTGAAGACCGACTCGAAGAGCAGAACGCTGAAGCCCGAGCGAGTCCGAAAGACGGCGTTCGTGAGATCCCGCGCGGCTTTGAAGAACCAATCAAGGAGCGAGCGCAGCTCGTCGAGCTCCGCCTCGCCGTACGCCTTCGCCTGCTTGGAGTATCTGTTGAGGAAGGAGGTCATCGATGGGCGGTACGCGTCGCCAAGCTCGTGCAGTGCGACCGCTCTTAGGAGAATCTCGATGTCTCGCATATGAAGATCGGGGACGCCGCTCCCGACGAGAGCCCGCCAAGCCGTCCGCTGGTTCTGCTCAAACAGGAAATCGAAGAACGGCGAGTGGTACATGCTCGCCCGAATCTCTTGGGGCCTGAGATTCATTCCGCCAGAGTTGAGTCGGCTGAACATCTCGTAGATCGACGAGTCATCATCACGTGGGTGGAGTTGTCGGACAATCACGCTGCGTAGGGTCCTGAGATCGAAGGACGCACGATGATCGCCGAGCGTGCCGTAATTCAACCGATGGAACCGATTAGCGGCTCCATCGGGGAGTCGACCCAAGGAGAGGTTGAAGTTCTGGAACAACCCGTCGTCACTTAGTAGCTCGTCTGGAATGCGGCCATGTGCGTTGAAAACGTTACGCAATTCCGTGCGCCACTCCTTCCTGGGGAACGTTGCCGCACGAAGAAGTAGATCGACATAAGCCGCTGTTGGCCGTCGATAACGAGGAAGCGGTTTCGATCCTCCTCATACAAGAACACTTGTGGGATGGGTAGGCCGATTATGAGGGACTCAATCAGTTTCGATGCGCGCTTCATGTCCCAAACAAAGTGACGTTGAAAGCCGGGGATGATGATCGAGCCCTGCTCCATGAAGTTCGCGATGGTCACGACATTGAAGTCGTTTGGCGCCGACGCAATCTGGTACTCGTCGATCTGGCCTTCGTTCTCGTCTTCAGGCGCACCCTCATCGACCGCGAGTTCGACGACTTCCTCGATATCTTCCACTTTGTCCGTCACGTCGACTCCTGAACTCGAAGGGCCGCTCTAGGTTGAGTAGAACGGACTGATTCGTCAAGACGCTCAGCCTCTCGGAGGCCACTGTAGTTAACCCACCTGGTCGATGGCCCATGCTCTGTGCCCAGCCCCCGGCGCGAGGACTTCGCGGCGTGGAAGATCGCGACACCTTGGGCAACTGGGAGGCATGTCCGGCGTGCTCACGCGGAATCGGCCCCCCGTGAACTCATCGACAACGTTGGCGAGCTTGAGCATGCGTTCGTCCGAGGTCGCGTCGAACTGGACGTCGATCGCCCAAACCTCGATCGGACGTTCCGCTCGCCTCCCTGTTCGCCCCCAGGCGGGCGGCGGCGCTCGCGGTGTCCGGGTGCACCTTCAGGGCCCATCACGCCAGATGCACGCCACCTCTTGCGTTTGATCATCCATCCCTCCCGTGCCACGCTACCCGTGCGCCGGTCCGTGCGGCCGTAGACTCACGACGTGGAGCTGGTGAGGTCGAAGCAGCGGGTGGCCGACCACGGGGAGGTGTTCACCCCGGCGTGGATGGTCGAGGCGATGCTCGATCTGGTCAAGGAGGAGACCGAGCGAATCGACTCCCGCTTCCTGGAGCCGGCCTGCGGGAGCTGGCAACTTCCTGGTCCAGGTGCTTGCGGCGCAAGCTCGCCGCCGTCGAGCTGAAGTTCGGCAAGATCCGACTTCGAGAGGCGCCACTACGCCCTGCTCGGCCTCATGTGCATCTACGGCATCGAACTGCTGGCCGACAACATCGCCGAGTGCCGCGACAACCTCTTGGAGATCTTCGCCGACTACCTCGAACCTCGACGAGTCCGACGACCTCTACAGGGCGGCCGCGTACGTGCTGTCGCAGAACCTCATCCACGGTGACGCGCTCACCATGCGGACCAGTCTCGGTCAGCCGATCGTCTTCGCCGAGTGGGGCTACCTGGGCAAGGGCAAGTTCCAGCGGCGCGACTTCCGCCTCGACGTCCTCACCCAGGCTGTCGGCCTTCAGCGAGGAAGGCACACTCTTCGCCGAGCTCGGCAAGCACGAGATCTTCACCCCGACACGGACCTACCCGCCGCTGACGGTGAGGGAGCTGGCCGCGTGAGTGACGCGCAGGCGGGCTTCGCGCTGCGGGGCCGCAACCCCGACGTGCTGACCTGCATCGCGAACCTGTCGAACGACGAGGTCTTCACGCCGCCGGAGTTCGCCAACCAGATGCTCGACACCCTCGCCGAGGCGTGGGCGAGCCGACAACGACGGGGCGAACATCTGGGCCGACCCGACCGTGCGGTTCCTGGACCCGTTCACCAAGTCGGGCGTGTTCCTCCGCGAGATCACCAGCCGGCTCGCCGAGGGTCTCGGCGACGAGATCCCCGACCTGGAGGAGCGGGTCGACCACATCCTGACCAAGCAGGTCTTCGGCATCGGCATCACCTACGCTCACCAGCCTGCTCGCGCGCCGGAGCGTCTACTGCTCGAAGTGGGCGAACGGCCAGCACTCGATCGCCAAGTCGTTCGCACGGCGACGAGGGCAACATCTGGTTCGAGCGCGATGGAGCACACCTGGGTCGGCGGCACCGAGTGGGTCCTTACCGCCGACGAGAACGGCAACGAGATCAAGAAGTTCACGAACGGCAGGTGCAAGTACTGCGGCGCGAGCCAGCAGACCTTCGACCGCGGCGACGGACTCGAGACGCACGCCTACGCGTTCATCCACACCGACGACATCAAGGCTCGGATCGCCGAGCTGTTCGGAGACGACATGCAGTTCGACGTGATCATCGGCAACCCGCCGTACCAGCTCGACGACGGCGGCTTTGGCACCAGCGCCGCGCCCATCTACCACCAGTTCGTCGAGCAGGCGAAGAAGCTCGACCCGCGCTTCCTCACCATGGTCATCCCGTCGCGGTGGTTCGCCGGCGGCAAGGGCCTGGACGAGTTCCGGGAGTCGATGCTCACTGACGACCGTATGCGCTCGATCGACGACTACCTCAACGCATCGGACGTCTTCCCGGCGTCGGGATCAAAGGCGGCGTCTGCTACTTCCTCTGGGACCGCGACAACCCCGGCGCCTGCCGCGTCACGACACACTTCAAGGACGAGACGCCCTCAACGGCCACACGCCCGCTCCTCGAAGAGGGCTTCGACGTCTTCATCCGCTTCAACGAAGGCCTGTCGATCCTCAAGAAGGTCGTGGCTGTCGAGAGCGGCGGCGGAACTCACTCACTCTCGCTGCCTGAAAGCAAGCGCTTCGACCGGCTAGTGAGTTCGAGAAAGCCGTTCGGGCTTGACACGACCTTCAAGGGCAAGATCGCCAAACGGCCCGGCGATGTACTCGTCTACCAGAACGGCGGGACCGGCTACATCGCACGAAGCTCAATACGACCGGCGCTCACCTCATCGACACGTGGAAGGTCTTCACCGGCCGAGCCGCTCCTGGAACCGGCAACCGGGACACGTATCCGCACAGGATCCTCAGCACGCCGTTCGTCGGGGCGCCGGCGACCATCTCCTCGGAGACCTATCTCGTGCATCGGCCCGTTCGATTCGAAGAGCGAGGCCGAGAGCGTCTTGTCCTACCTATCGTGTCGGCTTACTCGCTTCCTCATCCTGCTGCACAAGCCCTCGCAGGACACGACACGCAAGGTCTACACCTTCGTGCCGACTCAGGCGTGGACGAAGCGTGGACGGACGCGGAGCTCTACGCCAAGTACGGCATCACCGACGACGAGATCGCGTTCATCGAGTAGATGGTCCGCCCGATGGACGACTGCGACGACGATGAGTAGGCCGATCGAGGAGCATCCTCCCGCCGAAGCCCGAAGGTCGCGCTTCGCATCTACGCCTGGACGCCGAACGATCCGCCGGCTGCGTACGTCGGTCTGATCAAGGTGGGTCAGACCACGCGGAGGACGTGAACTCCGCATCAAGCAGTCCCAGGGGCAGATGCAGCAGGCCTACACCCTGCACGTCGACGTCCTCGCCGAGCGTGAGGACGGATCGATCTTCCGCGACGGCGATGTACGCCAGCGCCTGATCGAGAAGGGGTTCGAGAACGTCGTCATCGGGCGTCGCGTGAGTGGATGCGCTGCACGGCCGACGACGTCAAGACGGCGATGACCGAGCTGCAGAAGGGCCTGCGGCTCACGGCACCCATCACGAGACGTTCCCGATGCGCCGCGAGCAGGCCGAGGCGGTCGACAAGACGCACGGCTACTACAGCTCGATCTGGGCTGAGGACGCCGACGCGTTCCGCGCTTCCTGTGGAACGCGAAGATGCGGTTCGGCAAGACCTTCGCCGCCTACCAGCTGGCCAAGAGGCTCGGCGCCAAGCGCGTGCTCGTCGTCACGTTCAAGCCGGCGGTGGAGGATGCCTGGCAGACCGACCTCGAGTCCCACGTCGACTTCGACGGCTGGCAGTACCTCTCGCGCTCCTCCGGCAGCGACCCGACGCAGATCGACCCGAGACAGCCCGTCGTCTACTTCGGCTCCTTCCAAGACCTCCTCGGCCGCGACGCGACGGCAACATCAAGGCGAAGAACGAGTGGCTCCACAACGTCAACTGGGATCTCGTCGTCTTCGACGAGTACCACTTCGGCGCCTGGCGTGACACCGCCAAGGAGCTGTTCGAGGGCGAGGACGACGCGGTCGCCAAGAAGGAGGCCAAGCTCGAGTACGCCGCCGACCTCGAGACGGTCAACGAGGACCTGAGCGAGCTGTCCGCGAAGGAAGACGAGTTCCTTCCGATCACCACGAGGGCGTACCTCTACCTGTCGGGCACGCCGTTCAGGGCGCTGGCGACCGGCGAGTTCATCGAGGAGCAGATCTTCAACTGGACCTACACCGACGAGCAGCGCGCCAAGGAGGAGTTCGCCGGCGAGCACCCTGGCGAGTGGAACCCGTACGGCGCGCTGCCGCAGATGCGCCTGCTCACCTACCAGATGCCCGACGAGCTGCTGGCGATCGCAAGCGGCGGCGAGTTCGACGAGTTCGACCTCAACGAGTTCTTCGCTGCCACCGGCACGGGGACGAGCGCGGAGTTCAAGCACAAGAACGACGTCCAGAAGTGGCTCGACATCATCCGCGGTTCCTACGCGCCGACTCAGGTCGACAACCTCAAGCTCGGCAGCCAGCGCCCGCCGTTCCCCTACTCCGACGTCCGGCTGCTGCCCTACCTGCAGCACTCGTTCTGGTTCCTGCCGAAGGTCGCGTCGTGCCACGCGATGGCGAACCTGCTCGCCGAGAAGCAGAACGCGTTCTGGCACGACTACACGGTGCTCACCGTTGCCGGCCCGTCTGCCGGGGTCGGGCTCGATGCCCTGCCGCCGGTGCGCAAGGCGATCGGGAGCGGGTTCGACACGAAGACGATCACGCTGTCGTGCGGCAAGCTCACGACCGGCGTCACCGTCCCGCAGTGGTCGTCGATCCTGATGCTGCGCAACCTCAAGTCGCCCGAGACGTACTTCCAGGCCGCGTTCCGGGTTCAGTCGCCGTGGTCGATCAAGAACCCCAACGGCGACGACCCGAACGAGGAAGAGATCCTCAAGCCGGTCTGCTTCGTGTTCGACTTCGCCCCCACCCGCGCGCTGCGCCAGCTCGCCGACTACGGCATCGGCCTGTCGCCGAACGAGCCGAACCCCGAGAAGGCCGTCGAGGAGCTCGTCTCGTTCCTGCCGGTGCTCGCCTACGACGGCTCGCACATGACGCAGATCGACGCTGGCGGCATCCTCGACATCGCCATGGCCGGGCACGTCCGCGACGCTGCTGGCTCGCAAGTGGGAGAGCGCGCTGCTGGTGAACGTCGACAACGACACCCTGCGCCGCATCCTCGACAACCCGGAAGCGATGGCGGCGGTCGAGCGCATCGAAGGCTGGCGCGCGCTGGGCGACAACATCATCGAGACCATCATCAACAAGAGCGAGAAGGTCAAGGAGCTCAAGAACAAGGCCAAGGACGGCGACCTCACGGCGAAGGAGAAGAAGGAGCTCACGGACGAGGAGAAGGAGTACAAGTCGAAGCGCAAGCTGGTCCAGGAGAAGCTGATCAAGTTCGCGACCCGCATCCCGGCGTTCATGTACCTCACCGACTTCCGCGAGAACACCCTCCAGGACGTGATCACCAAGCTGGAGCCGGACCTGTTCCTCGCCGTCACCGGCCTCACGGTCGAGGACTTCCACCTGCTGGTGCGCCTCAAGGTCTTCAACACCGAGCAGATGAACCAGGCCGTGTTCGCGTTCCGCCGCTACGAGGACTCCAGCCTCGCCTACACCGGCATCGACTCGCACCCCGGCCTCACGCACTACGGCCTCTACGACACCGTGGTCGCCCGCGACTCCGTTGGCTCGAACGCGTGATCCGGGGGACGGGGGAGCGACGTTTTCTCCAGTCACCCACCACTCCTTGAGTGCTTCCGCGGAGAGCCCCTCGTCCTTCAAGATCGCCTAAGTGCAAGGCGACACCCCACCGCCTGGGAGCCCAATGACGAGCGGAGTGGCGCCTGCGTGCTAAATTATTTTTTTTTTATAAAAAAAAAAAAAAAAAAAAAAAAAAAAAAAAAAAAAAAAAAAAAAAAAAAAAAAAAGGGGGGGGGGGGGGGGGGGGGGTCGAATAAATTCTTCGAGATCCCCACAACTGGCCCAGAGTGGCGGTGCCCGCGGACCACTCCCCGGCGAAGGGCCGCGTCATATCCGGTCACTGCAGCGTAGTCCTCTACTGTAAAGCGCCTAGTGAGTACGTTTTTTTTTTTTTTTTTTTTTTTTTTTTTTTTTTTTTTTTTTTTTTGGGGGGGGGGGGGGGGGGGGGGGGGGGGGGGGGGGGGGGGGGGGGGGGGGGGGGGGGGGGGGGGGGGGGGGGGGGGGGGGGGGGGGGGGGAAAAAAAAAAAAAAAAAAAAAAAAAAAAAAAAAAAAAAAAAAAAAAAAAAAAAAAAAAAAAAGGGGGAGATTAGTGCTTAGCGAGTCGCTGAACTCCCTACAGAGTAGCATACCTCCTGGCCGCGGGAGAGGTTGGTGGGCTCCGGCCTCGGATACCCCGACTGGGACTGGGTTCGTTTGGGCCCCGTCAAGGGGGACTGTAATCGTCCTACAAGCCCACCCCCGGAGGGGGGAACGTCTCGGATTCGTGCCGACGGTGCCCAACGGTTATTTTTTTTTTTTTTTTTTTTTTTTTTTTTTTTTTTGGGGGGGGGGGGGGGGGGGGGGGGGGGGGGGGGGGGGGGGGGGGGGGGGGGGGGGGGGGAAAAAAAAAAAAAAAAAAAAAAAAAAAAAAAAAAAAAAAAAAAAAAAAAAAAAAAAAAAAAAAAAAAAAAAAAAAAAAAAAAAAAAAAAAAAAAAAAAAAAAAAAAAAAAAAAAAAGTGTGCTCAGGTCAGGGGAGGCCCAGCATCCTGCAGGGGGAGTTTCGAAGCTCCGGAGCTTATCTGCGAAGACGGGGTCGGGGCGGAAGTCCATTCAAGTCTGCCATGGTGACAGACCTCCAGGGCTGTGACGTTTTTTTTTTTTTTTTTTTTTTTTTTTTTTTTTTTTTTTTTTTTTTTTTTTTTTTTTTTTTTTTTTTTTTTTTTTTTTTTTTTTTTTTTTTTTTTTTTTTTTTTTTTTTTTTTTTTTTTTTTTTTTTTTTTTTTTTTTTTTTTTTTTTTTTTTTTTTTTTTTTTTTTTTTTTTTTTTTTTTTTTTTTTTTTTTTTTTTTTTTTTTTTTTTTTTTTTTTTTTTTTTTTTTTTTTTTTTTTTTTTTTTTTTTTTTTTTTTTTTTTTTTTTTTTTTTTTTTTTTTTTTTTTTTTTTTTTTTTTTTTTTTTTTTTTTTTTTTTTTTTTTTTTTTTTTTTTTTTTTTTTTTTTTTAAAAATAATCATCCCCTGGCCTTCGGCGCCCGTTGCGAGAGGAATGTCGGCACTGCTGCGTGCCGTGGCGTCATTGCGCAAGGAGGCCCCTCATGGAGTCACCGCTCGCTTCGAGCACCAGCTGCTCGCCGTCGAGACCGAGCATCGGGTCCACTGCATGCTCGAGCTCGTCGCTCCCCGGCCCCGAGGCCGCGTCCGTCCGCCGCTCCACCTCGCCCTCGTGCTCGACCGGTCCGGGTCGATGGCCGGGCGCAAGCTCGAGGTCGTCCGCGAGTGCGCCTCGTTCCTGGTGCGGCGGCTCGCGCCGACGGACGAGCTCGCGATCGTGGCCTACGACACAGACGTCCGGCTCGTGTCGCCGCTCGCGCCCGTCGACCGGCGGCGCTCCTCCCGCGCATCGCGGCGATCCACTCCGGCGGCCAGACCAACCTGTCCGGCGGCTGGCTCAAGGGGCTCGAGGAGCTCGGGCGGGCCTCCGGCGCGGGGCCGCGCAAGGTCCTGCTCCTCACCGACGGCCTCGCCAACGTCGGCGTGGCCGACCCGCCGTGCTCGTCTCGATGACGCCGGAACGCCGTCGAGCGGAGCGACGTGGGCACGACGACGATCGGCTTCGGCGACGACTTCGACGAGGACCTGCTGACCGCGATGGCGGACGCCGGCCGCGGCAACGCCCACTACGCGCCGACGCCGGAGGCCGCGCCCGCCATCTTCGCCCGGGAGTTCGAGGACCTGGTGAGCCTGGTCGCCCAGAACGTGAGCGTCGAGATCCGGCCGACGCACGAGGTGCAGGTGCTCGGCGTGCTGAACGAGTTCCCCGTCGTCGCCGTCCCGGGCGGGGTCCAGGTCGACCTCGGCGACGCCTACGGCGACGAGACCCGGCGCGTCGTGTTCGAGCTCCACGTGCCGTCGCTGGCCTCGCTCGGCGTCCGGACCGTGGCCGACGTCGTCCTGCGATACACGGCCATCGGCGACGAGATCGCCGCATCACGAGGTGACGATCCCGCTCGTCGTGAACCTCGTGAGCGCCGACGAGGCCGCGGCGGCGGCTGCGGACGCCGAGGTCACCGAGGAGGTCGTGATCCTGCGGTCGGCCCGGGCGCAGGAGCAGGCCCGCGAGCACGCCGATCGCGGCGAGTTCGAGCAGGCCCGCAAGCTCCTGTGAAGTGTCGGACCCGGGTTAGGGTGGACGTGAGTAACGTATGGTGGGGCTTGCGTTGATCGGCGCGAGCGTTGCAGCAGCAGTTGAGGAAGATCGACGCATTGGACACGAAGACCGGCGTCTGCTGGCGATCGACGGCGTGCTGGCGGGACTGCTCTTCGGGCGCGAGCCCAGCCTCCGGGCGCTGCGCGGGCTGACGCGACTGCGCGTGGCCTGGTGTGTACTCGCTCTCAGCTCATCGCGTTGCGAACGGAGGTACGACACAGCGCCGTCGCGTGGCGGTGCGATTATGAGCAGGATCCGGAGTGGTTGCGCTGGCGGTTCTCGGGGAATGTGCTCGCTGCATCGAGGTGAACGACCGGAAGCTGACGTGGAAGGCGCGTCTGCTGACATCCGCGCTCTCAGCCTCATTGTCTCCGTGACGCTGCTGGGCGGTCTTCATCTACGACCTGGCCATGGGAGCCGGGTGATGGCGAAGGGCCCTTCCCTGACGGACCGAGCGGAGTCGACCACACTGATCCCCCACCCGTGCCTGGTGGTACGGATCACCTGGAGAGCCTCGGGTCCCTGGTCGATGGCGCCCTCGGCGACCGCAGGATCCGCCGAGCCGTCGAGGCTGAAATGACCTCCCTGGCGCTCGCAGGACCCAACGGGCGACCGACCCCGAGCCCGTACAGCCTCCTCCGCCGGTCCCGGGAGGCACGGATCCGAATCTCGCGGAGGACGACCCAAGCCTCCCGGGTAGAGCGCACCGAGGCCCCTTGTGCTGCCCTGGTGCCCGGTCAAAGGGGCTCTCCACGCGACGTGAGCAGGAACCTGTATGGCAACTAAGTTGTATGGCATACTACTTGCATGGCTGACGACTTCCTCGACCGATCCGACGAGCTGAGGAGTCTCGAGCGAGCATGGCAGGACCCCGGATCCCTGCTCGCGCTCGTGTGGGGCCGGCGCCGGACCGGCAAGACGAAGCTCCTCGGCCGGTTCGTCGAGGGCAAGCGGGGCGTCTACTACGGGGCTACGGAGCAGTCGTCGGATGCCGAGCTCAGAGCGTTCTCGGAGGCGGTCCGGTCGCCCTTCAGCCCGCCGGAGCCGCCTCCTCGGCCACGGTGATTTCCCCTCGTGGGAGGTCGCCCTCTCCTACCTCGCCTCGAAGGCCGGACGGGAGCGGCTCGTCGTGGTCCTGGACGAGTTCCCCTACCTGGTCGACGCGGAGCCGGCGCTGCCCTCGGTCGTGCAGCGGTTCTGGGACCAGCAGGGGAGGGTCTCGAAGCTGCACCTGATCCTGTGCGGGTCGGCGCAGGCGGTGATGGAGGAGCTCCAGTCGAGCGGGGCCCCGCTGTTCGGCCGGGTGGACCTTCGTCTCCAGCTCCGGCCCTTCGGCTACCGGGAGGCCGCGCTCTTCACGCCGCGGCTTGCCCCCTCCGAGCAGGTGATCTGCTACGCCGTCCTGGGCGGGATGCCCACCTACCTCCAGCGCTGGAACGACGGCGTGGGTCACGAGGCCAACTTGCGCAGGCTCTTCGCGGATCCGACCTCGCCGCTCGTCGAGGAGGGCGAGTTCGTGCTCTCGAGCGAGCTTCCCGAAGGATCGGGCTACTTCCGGATCCTGCTCGCGATCGCGGCCGGCAACCGAACCTACGGAACGATCAAGCGATTCGCCGACATCGACATCCAGCGACAGCTCGACCGGCTCCTGTCGATCGGCCTCATCGAGCGGCAGGTCCCCGTGACCGCCGATCCGTCGCGGACCAAGCAGGTCGTGTACCGGATCGCCGACAACTTCCTCGCGTTCTGGTTCCGGTTCGTGTACCGGCACCGGGCCGACATCGCGCGCGGGCTCGGCTCCGAGATCGTCCGGCGTGTCATCCTGCCGGGCCTCGGCGACTACCTCGGCGAGCCGTGGGAGGAGCTCTGTCGCGAGCACGTCCGCCGACTCGCGGCGACGGGCGACCTGCCGACGTCGGTCTCGAGCGTGGGCCGCTGGTGGTCGACCGACGGTTCGACGGAGATCGACATCGTTGGCCTGAATGGGAAGACCGTCGTGCTGGCCGGGTCGGTGAAGTGGTCCCGCTCGGTCGGGCGTGCCGAGCTCGATCGCCTCCGTCGATCGGTCGAGGTCCTCCCCAACCGAGCGCCCAACGTGACGCTGGCGCTCTTCGCTAGGGAGCAGGTGCGGGACGTGGATCCTCGCGACGCCCTCGCGTTCACGGCGGCCGACCTCTATCGCTAACCCTGGCCACGCGCGGACGCTGGACCGCACGTCGGCCTGCATGAGCGGGCTCGTCTTCGACCCGCTCCACCGCGCGGCGGTGCCAGTGCGGTCGTCTTGGCTTCAAAGTGAACGTCGAGCCCGGCCTGGGCGGCGGCCACCGGGCATGTCAGTATCAGCCCATAGCGTGCCCGCATGGAGGCGAGGGTCGTGCAGGAAGCCAGCGAGCCAGGCCGATTCGAGCTTCGGATCGAGGGCGAGACGATCCTGCCCGGCAAGCTCTCTGTCAGAGACCTTGCCAAGCTCGGACCGATCCTCCAGGGAGCCCTGGAACGGACGGCACGCGTGCTTCGGAACGAGCCCGGACAGGCCCCAGGACCGGTTCCTCGGGAGATCCACGACACCACGAACCTCCTTCTCGTCGGCATCGAGGCCGGGAGCGCCCAACTGCTTCTGGAGCTTCCGGTTCCGGACGAGCTCGAGGCCACCGAGGGCCTCTTTCCCCTTCCGCCCCGCGATCTCGGCCTTCGAGCCATGGACACGTTCGTTCGAGGGATCCACGAGCTCGAACTGGGCAGGGCCGGCGTGCCCGACGGATGGGACAACGCGGTCATGGAGGTGGCAGAGGATCTCGCCGATTTCGCCAGGGAACGGCAAGTCGTCATCGAGCTCACCTCCAAGACACTCGGCAGACCGCCGCGCACGGCGCGGATCTCCCCCCCGATCGCCGATCGATTCCGCGTGCGCCACACCCCCATCAGGCAGCCACGGACGTCGCGCGGACGGCTCTTCCTCGTCGACCTGAAGGCCGGGAGGATCGACGTCGAGGACGAGCGGGGGGCGCGGGTGCAGTGCCAGTTCCCCGAGCGGCTGGAGGCGCAGGTGAAGCGCCTGGTCGGCGAGATGGTGGTCGTCTCCGGCCAGGAGGAGTTCGACGTCGCCGTTGGCAGACACGGCAGGCTCGAGGTGACGCATCTCGCCTCAGCCACCGAGGAGGTACCCCTGCCCAGTGACTTCTGGGAGAACAGGACCGCGGCCGAGCAAGCCGGGGAGCAGGGTGTCACCCCGATCGTGTCGATCGGCGATTTCGCCACCGGCGACGTCTTCGACGAGGCGGAGCTCGAGCGCTTCATCGAAACGATCCGCGAGGGTCGGAGGGAAGAATAGGCGAGACGGCGGCGCCCACGATCCTGGTAGACACGAACATCGTGAGCTACCTCATGAGTGGCGGAGAGCTGGGTCAGCTCTGTGCTCGCCACCTCGAAGGCCGGATCGCGGCCATCTCCTTTCAGAGTGTCGGCGAGCTGTGGCACGGCGCCATCAAGAACGGCTGGGGAGACCGCAAGGCCCAAGCGCTCGACGCGGCGATCCGAAGGTTCGTGGTCCTCGGCTTCGATGAGGCCACGGTTCGCTCGTGGGCCGAGCTCAAGGCACGTGCGGAGGCGAAGGGTGAGCCGAAGAGCACCGCCGACCTGTGGGTCGCCGCGACGGCACGGCGACACGACCTGCCGCTCCTCACGAATGACCGAGGATTCCTCACCGCGCTCGACATCACCGTCGTGAGGCCTGAGGATTCGCCGGGCTCGGACAGCCCGCCATGACGATGGAGCGCAAGCGTCCTCCGGAGGTTCGAGAGCGGATCGAGGCCAACCGGCCGCCCCAAGCCGTGCGACAAGATGGAAGAAGTTCCTACAGGGCCGCCGGACCGATCGGGCGCCAACGCGCGAGGTCCACCTGCAGCTGCCGCTACGTCGGGAAGTGAATCGCGACCGGCTGACCGTTCAACCCGGTCTCGGGCGGATCCGGAAACGACCCGAACCTGCTCGTGGAAACCGCCCATGCACTCCAGGCCATCGCCGCCGCGTCCATCACGTCGTCCGCGTTCGCTTCGCCGGCCGAGACGAGGAGATCCGGTAGCTCGATCCCGATCGCCTGGAGGGCCGTCCGGCGCTTGTGGAGCCCGTTCCAGCTCTTCTTCCTGGACGACGTGGGACCCGTTGCCGGGTCGCTCCACGAACCCAGCTTGCGGAAGGTCACCTCGGGATGCCCCTCGAGGATGCGCGGCTCGGAGCTCGCGAGGGCGCGCACCTCCATGATCTTTGGCGCAAGCGCGAACGCCTGTCGTGAGATGCCGACTCCGCAGGTGGCCCTCATGAGGCTCACCGCCTCCCCGTACGAAGGAGTGTCGAGGACCGCGGCGGGCGGCGCCGGGAAGACGCTCGACGATGCGCGCCAGCTCTGCAGGAACGCGCGCGCTTGGCGATCCGCCATCCTCGGATACGCCACGTCCCCGTCGCCGGGAAGCCCGATCGGGATGTCGATCACGATCCGCGGAGCCTCTGACCAGCGCTCCAGCGCCGCCGCTGCCGTGGAGAGAAGGACCGCCTCCAGGAGTTCGCCGTCCTGCAGGGCGACCCCCACCCAGCCGTCCCTGCATGCGTCGAGCCCGGCGACCAGCATCGTCGAGCGATCCTAGCTCCCGTTCACCGTGTGGCCGCCCCGATCGTCAATCGAGGCTCTCTTCTTGCCGATACCCATCGCACGGAGGCGGGCAGCGTGCCAAAGGCCAGGAAGACGGACTGGTATGACGACCTGACGGCCATCTTCTCCGTAACCCCTGTCTGGCTCCCGCTGCTCCTCGCAATCACCTCCTGGCTCGTTGTTCCTATTCTCGGAGACCGGCTGCCAGGCGGTGACGAGTGGGCCGACGTGTGGACGATCGGCACCCGCCTGGGATCGGTGCTCTTCATCGTCGCGGGGATCGCCGGCCAAGTGCAGAAGCTGCGTCGTCGGAGGCTGATCGCCCGGGCCCATTCGATGGACGGCCTGCGAGCGCTCTCGTGGAGAGGGTTCGAGGAGCTGTGCGCGGAGGCGTACCGACGCAAAGGCCATGCCGTCACGGAAACGGCCCGAGGGGCGGACGGTGGAGTAGACCTCGTGCTCGGCCGCGGTTCTGACCGAGTCTTCGTCCAATGCAAGCATTACGCCGATCGCTCCGTCGGCGTGAGACCCGTGCGCGAGCTCTATGGCGTGATGGCCGCGGAGGGGGCGCGAGCCGGCATCGTGATCACTTCAGGGTCCTTCACCCACCAAGCGATGGACTTCGCGCGCGGCAAGCCGCTGACTCTGGTCGATGGACGGAAGACCCTCGAACTCGTCGAGGGCGTAAGCCCGTCCAGAGTCGACACTGACACTGATCGCGCGTTCGATCCGCATCCACCCGCGCCCGTCCTGCTGCCGCCGCCGCCTCAACCCTTCGAAACGGGCGCAGCGGGCCGGCCTCGACCCACGGCCTCGGGAGATCGCTGCAAGTGCGGAGGGACTGTCGTCGATCGGAAACGAGGTTCGGACGGAGCCCCATTCCTGGGATGCTCGCGGTTCCCGGCCTGTCGACGCATGTGGGCCCATCCGGCTCGCTGACGGCCTCGCGAACGTCGGCGTGGCCGACCCGCCGTGCTCGTCTCGATGACTCGGAACGCCGTCGAGCAGAGCGACGTGGGCACGACGACGATCGGGTTCGGCGACGACTTCGACGAGGACCTGCTGACGGCCATGGCGGACGCCGGCCGCGGCAACGCCCACTACGCGCCGACGCCGGAGGCCGCTCCCGCCATCTTCGCCCGGGAGTTCGAGGACCTGGTGAGCCTGGTCGCCCAGAACGTGAGCGTCGAGATCCGGCCGACGCACGAGGTGCAGGTGCTCGGCGTGCTGAACGCGTTCCCCGTCGTCCCCGTCTCGGGCGGGCTCCAGGTCGACCTCGGCGACGCCTACGCCGACGAGACCCGGCGCGTCGTGTTCGAGCTCCACGTGCCGTCGCTGGCCTCGCTCGGCGTCCGGACCGTGGCCGACGTCGTCCTGCGACACACAGCCATCGGCGACGAGATCGCCCACCACGAGGTGACGATCCCGCTCGTCGTGAACCTCGTGAGCGCCGACGAGGCCGCGGCGGCGACTGCGGACGCCGAGCTCACCGAGGAGGTCGTGATCCTGCGGTCGGCCCGGGCGCAGGAGCAGGCCCGCGAGCACGCCGATCGCGGCGAGCTCGAGCAGGCCCGCAAGCTCCTGTCGGAGGCCGCGGACGAGCTCCGACGGATCGCGCCTGCCTCGGCCAAGGCGGACGAGCTCCTCGAGCAGGCCGAGACGCTCGACGTCAACGTCGCTTCCATGAGCGAGCCCGCCTACGACCCGAGCACGCGGAAGACGATGCGCTTCCAGTCGCGCTCGAGGAGCCAGGGGCGGAAGCGACCCGAGGCGTGACCACCTCCTTCGAGTCCGTTCGGACAGGACACCCTCGGCGACGGTGTCAGAGGGTGCGCATACGGTTTCGACTTCATGATCGAATCGAAGGGGATCCGTTCGCTTGACGTCATCCGTGACGAGGTGCGAGCCGAGCGCGCGCGGCGCAACTCGGGAGCACCGACCTCAGGCCGTTTCGCGACAAATACCTGGCAGCCGAACCTGCCTTCGCGAGGCTGCGACTCCTCGATACGCACATCGATATGGCCGAACGGATGGCTGAAGTCATCCAGCACAAGGCGAGGTCCCTGAAGTTGGCCATGGCGGCGCTCGCCATGGCGATCTTGCTGATCGCCGTCGGTCTGGGTCTACACTGAGGTCACGAGGAGGAGTCATGGAGAAGGAGCCCGAGCCGCCCCGGGATCAGCCGGCTGTTGCGCCTGAGTCTCCTCCGCCGTTCGCACCCGACCCGGACATCGTGACCCTTCGCGAACGAGAGGCGAAGGACCCGAAGGCCATTTGGCGCGAAACCCACCCCAAACCGCGCTGACGTTCGACGAGACCACCCGCCGCCTCGGTCAATTGGCAACACTCCGCTGAATGCTCGTACCCGCCGGCCTGCAGCTCGAGCTCGTTGCCGCGCCCGCGCAAGCCCGCAAGCTCCTGTCGGAGGCCGCAGACGAGCTCCGCCGGACTCGCGTCGGCCTCGGCCGAGGCCGAATCTGGGACCATATGAAACAGCATATGGTAACCTGCCGGACATGGTACGGAAGCAGGTCCTCGTCCAGCTCGACGACGCCCTGGTGGCCTCCCTCGATCACCGAGCCGGCGAGGCCGGGATGAGCCGCAGCGAGTTGATCCGGGTGGCGGTCGCGACGCATCTTCGCGACCTCGAGTTGGAAGAGGCCGATCGGGCTGCGATCGAGGCCTACCGCAGCGCACCCGAGGACTCGCGCGAGCTCCCCGCCCTCGATCACCTCGCGGCCGAGGTCCTCGCCGAGGAGGACTGGTCCGAGTCGTGAACCGAGGGGAGCTTCACTGGGCCCACCTCCCCGAGGGCTTCGGCCGACGGCCGGTGGTGGTCCTGTCTCGCGACGTCGTGATCTCCTTGCGGGATCGGGTGACGGTCGCACCGATCTCACGAACGATCCGCGAGATCCGCAGTGAGGTGCCGGTCGGCGCCCGGGAGGGCCTTGCGTACGACTCCGTCGTCAACACCGACGAGATCCTCACGATCCCCAAGCGGCGGCTCGACCCGGACCCTCTCGGCGCGCTCGGGCCGGTGAAGCTGCGAGAGCTCGCGGCCGCGATCCACTACGCCCTCGACCTTCGGGACTGAAGGGCGTCCGAAGGATCGAACACTCCGCCTCGATGCCGACGCACCGTGATGCTATGATGCCGTCGTGCCGAAGGTCCGAACGACCCTGACGATCGACGAGGAGGTTCTTCGCGCCGTGCGGGTGGCGGCGGCCAGGACCGGTCGCCGAGACAGCGAGGTGATCGAGGAGGCCCTGCGACGGGAGCTGGGCCTCGACCTCCTCGAGCGGCTCTGGGCTCGCAACGACATGCCCGAGGACGAGGCGACCACCCTCGCCGTCGAGGCGCAGCACGCCACCCGCCGGCGCCGGCGCTGACGGTGCGGGCCGTACTCGACCCGAACGTCCTCATTTCCGCGCTCCTGTCCCCACACGGTGCTCCAGCGAGGATCCTGCTCTCCTGGCTGCTGGGGGAGTTCGAGCTCATCGTCTGCCCTCGCCTCCTCGACGAGGTCGAGCGCGCGCTCGGGTATCCCAAGCTGCGACGCAGGATCGACCCGGAGGACACTCGCCGGTTCGTGGACCTGATCGCCGCGAGGGCCGTGTCGGCGCCGGACCCGGAAGACCCGCCGTCGGTACGTTCTCGCGATCCGGACGATGACTACCTGATCGCGCTCGCCGCGCAGGAGCGGGCCGTGATCGTCTCCGGGGACGGTCACCTCCTCAATCTCGAGGGTGAGATCCCGGTGTTCACGCCCGCGTCGTTCCTGGAGCGATTCAGCCATTCGCCATAGGCAACTCCTCGTCGACGGGTAGACACCTCTGTCTCGAACGAGGTGGTCCGACCGTTCAGACTCGGACGACCTGGAGGCCCGGGACGTCGACGTAGTCCTCGTCCTGGGTCACGACGGGGACGTCCAGCGCCATCGCCGTGGCGGCGATCCAGGAGTCGTTCACCGGCATCCGCTGCCCGCTGTCACGGAGAAGGACTCGGAGCCGCGCCCATGAATCGGCGATCGCGGTGTCGATCGGGATCGGCTCCAGACCGAGGGCATGCGTCAACGTCTCGAGCCGTCGATCTCGAGTCTCGACGTCGCGCGCGACCAGGACGCCGGCCCGAAGCTCGCCGATCGTGACGACGGAAACGCCGATCTCGTCGGGGAGCAGCTCGTCGCGGATCGCTCGGCGCGATTCCCGCGCCACGAACACTGAGGTGTCGGCGACGCCCCGGCTCACGGCTCGCGAAGGTCGTCCGTCGTGTCCGGCGCCAGCTCGGCGAGGTCCTCGCGGAGACCCGGATCGGCCTGATGGGCGGCGATCCGGCGGGCGAACTCCTCTCGGGGGAGCCAGCGGGGCCGGCGTCCAACGGGCTGCAGCACCGCCACGGGGCGGCCACCGACGGTGATCGTGACGGCCTCCCCCGCCTCCACCCGCGCAAGCACCGACCTCGTGTTGTTCCTCAGCTCTCTGGACGCCACGTCCGACATGCGACGATCGTAGCACAGGTGCACCGCCGGCTTCGAGGGTTGACCCGTTCGATCACTCCCAGCACCTCGAGCTCGCCTCCTGGACCCGCAGTAGATGCTCAAAGCCGGGCGGGCCGCGAGCGGGGGCGGCCACGTCGCGGTGGGCGACGTCGTTCAGACCCAGTTCGGCAACACGTTCGCGCCGTTTCATCGCCTGCGGCGGGACCGCAACAGGAGGGAGTATCCAGACGCTCTCACGCCGACCATCACGCACGAGGACGCCGATTACGCGATCTCCACTTCGGACACACTGGTGGAGGCTGCCAGGAAGCTCTTGGACGCGGGACAGCTCGACGCGTTCTAGCCCCACGATCGCCCACCACCACGACAGGACCCGGGCTCAGCCCCCGATCCTGGCAAGCCCTTCGGGCGCCCGGTGCAGGCGCTCGGCACCCTCTCGCGTCACGAGGATGAGCTCGCCGGTCTGGACCCCGGCGCGCCCGTCGGGCGTGACGACGTTCGGCTGGACCACGACCGTCATGCCCGCGCGAAAGGTCATGTCCGGCGGGGGCTCGAGCGTCCGGCTCCTGCTCCCCAGCACCGGCGGGAGGTAGCCGCCGACGAAGCCGTGCACCAGGTCGTCGACGGTCGTGAAGCCGGCCTCCTCGATCACCGAGGCGGCCTCGATCGCCTCGCCGACGGGCGCCCCGTCCCGCAGGACGCCCAGCACCGCGTCGAACGCCGCCTGGGCCACGTCGTGCAGCTCGCGGACCAGCGCCGTCGGGTCGGCGGCGATCGTGAAGGTGCGAAGGACCTGGCCCGGGTGGTCCCAGAAGGACGCGCTCAGCTCCGTCACCAGCAGATCGCCCTCGCGGAGCCGGCGGGTGGAGGGGTACTGGGCCGGGACGGCGCTCGAGGGCTCGTCCATCGACGTGACGCCGAAGTAGTGGATGTGGTTCACGCCGCCCGCCGCGAGGTACGCGCCTTCGACGATCGCGGCGAGGTCGCGCTCCGTGATGCCCGGGACCACGTCGCGCCGGAGGGCCTCGATCGACCGGTCGGACAGCTCGGCGCCGACGCGGACCCATTCGAGCTCCTCGTCGGACTTGACCAGCCGAAGCTCGGTGGCGGCCGCGCCCAGGTCGACGACGCGGCCGCAGGCAGCGGCCAGCGCGCCGTGCTGCCCGGCGGTGATCGGGCCGACCACCCCCACGCCGTCCGAGTTCCGCGCGGCCAGGATTTCGGCGGCCGTCCCGATCGTGGACGGGCCGCCCCACCGGACGTCGGCGTCCCGGGCCAGGACGCGCGCGTTGGGCACGTGGTTGTGGAACTGCACGAGCAGCACGTCGCGCTCGCCCGGCGTGACCACCGCCGCCGTCTCGCGCGTCACCGGCCACCCCGTGATCCACTGCACCGCCGAGCCGAAGCGGTTGGCGCCGTACAGGAGCGCATGCCGGACGCCGCGCTCGTCCATCACCGCCTCGAGGGCCGAGCGCCGGCGGGCCATCTCGGCGTCCGAGAACCGCGGATAGCCCTCCGGGGTCTCCAGGATCGCCACCGGCGCATCGTAGGCGAGGCCGAGGCAACCGCGTCGTCGCGATCCTGACCTTACGTGTCGGTGGCACGACCTATGGTTCGCTGCATGAATCAAGAGTTCGTTGTGGGCGAGCCGGTCGACGTGTTGCTGCGGGCGTTCTCCGACTTCACCTGGAAGCTGAGGCCGGACGGCGGGTTCAGGATCTCGGCTCAACTCGATCGTGAGCTGGCGGATCCCCTCGTCCGCGCCCTCATGCGCATCGAAGCCGAGCTCCTCGCCGAGGACGCCGATCTGATCGGCACGTCCGATACCGCCCTCCGCACCCCCGAACAGCGGCGCGCGGACGCCCTCGTGGCTCTGGGGCTTCGTGTGGTCGATGCGCGGCGGTGACGAGCGTTCGTCGGCCGGAGTCACCGGCCTTACCCGATGCTCGGCTTGCTATCTCGCTGCAATCGCAGCATAATGCATGCATGACCTCGATCACGATCAGAGATGTGCCCGATGAGGTTCGCGACGAGCTCGCTGCTCGCGCGGCAAGGGCGGGCCGCTCGCTCCAGGAACACCTCCGACTCGAGTTGATCGAGCTCGCCCGGAAGCCATCGCTCGACGATCTGCTCGCGCGCGTTCGCGAGCGCAAGGCGGCCACACAGTCTCGCCTCCCCGCCCGGCGGATCCTCGCGCACCGCGACGCCGACCGACGATGACGCTGGTCGTCGACGCCAGCGCCGTGGTGGCCGCGCTCGTCGACGGCGGACCTGCCGGTCGATGGGCGGAGTCCATGCTCACGGACGACGCGCTCGCCGCGCCGCATCTCATGCCGGTGGAGGCGGCCAACATCCTCCGCCGGGGGCTCCTGCATCGCGATCTGTCCGCCGACACGGCGGCGCTCGCTCACGACGACCTCGTCAACCTGCGGATCGAGATGTTCCCGTACGAGCCTCTCGCCGGGCGAGTCTGGGAGCTCCGCGACACCCTCACCGCCTACGACGGCTGGTACGTCGCCTTGGCCGAGTCGCTCGGCGCACCACTTGTCACGCTGGACCGCCGTCTGGCGCGGGCGCACGGGCCGAGGTGCTCGTTCCGCGTCCCGCCCTCGCGTGCGACACGGTGACCTCGTAGACCGGTTTCTCGATGTCGCGCCCGGCGGCGCAGGCCGGCGATGAGCGAGTCGGCGACGCCCCGGGTTCCGGCTCGCGAGGGTCGTCCGTCATGTCCGGCGCCGGCTCGGCGAGGTCCTCGCGGACCAACGCCCGCGCCCGGAGTGTCACACCCTCGCGATAGGGTTCCGAACATGTGTTCGCCGACCCCGGACCCTCGCTCGCTATCGGATGCCGAGCTCGTGCTGCACCTGGATCGGGTCGAGCGCTCGGCTCGCGCGATCGAGGCGGATCGCGCGAGCTCGCTAGCCGAGATCGAGCGCCGAGGCGTCCACGCGGCGGATGGCCAGCTCTCGGCCGCGGCGTGGGTCGCGCGACGGCACGGTCTGTCGCAGGCTGCGGCCGAGGCGCAGGTGCGGGTGGCCCGGGCGCTGGGGGACATGCCGCTCGTGGCCGAGGCCCTGTCGCGAGGTGAGATCTCGACCGCCGCCACGGACGCGTTGGTCCGCGCGCGAGATGCGGCGCCGGAGGCGTTCGCTCGCGTGGAAGGGAGCTTGGTCGAGTCCGCTCGGTCGCTTCCGCACCGGGACCTTCGAGCCGAGCTCGAACGGTGGCGGCTGGAGGTCGACGCCGATCGGGCGGCCCGGGACGAGCAGGAGCGGTTCGCACGCCGGCGGTTCACGGCCGTCGCGGCCTCAGGCGGCATGGTCCGCACGGACGGAGAGCTCGACCCGGAGAACGGTCAGTACCTCATCACCGCCCTTCGCGCCAAGGTGGACGCCTGGGCTCGCGGGCGGACCGAGGACCTGCGGACCCCGGCTCAGCGCCGCGCCGACGCGCTCGGCGAGATCTGCCGCGAGTGGCTCGACCTGGCCGAGCGACCCGGCCTCGGTGGCGAGCGCCCCCACGTCGTGGTGACGATGGATCTTGCGGCGCTCCAGGCTCGCGCGGGCGGCCGGGCGTCGCTCGAGGATGTCGGCCCGGTCACCGCCGAGGCGGCACGCCGCCTGGCGTGCGACGCCTCGGTCACGAGGGTGATCACCGACGCCCGCTCGGTGCCGCTCGAGGTCGGACGAACCACCAAGGTCGTCTCCTCGTCCCTTCGTCGGGCGCTGGCGGTCCGCGACGGTGGGTGCGCGTTCCCCGGGTGCGAACGACCACCTGGGTGGTGTGACGCCCACCTTGCGAACCACTGGGCCGACGGGGGCGAGACCGGCCTGTCGAACCTCGTGCTCCTGTGCCGGCCGCACCACCGGGTGATCCATCGAGGGTTCGGCGTGGCGATCGTCGACGGCCTGCCGGTGTTCCGGCGACCCGACGGCACCCCGCTCGAGGACCGGAGCCCGCCGCTCGCGGTCGCGTGATCAACATCGGATCTGGAATCAGAGCGCTATTCGGATCCGAATTCGGACGCTATCATGAGCCGATGCAGCCCGAACCGATCCCGCTCTCGGAGGCGAAGACGCACCTGAACCGGCTCGTCAGGAGCGCTGAGGACGGCGACATCCTGTTGATGCGGCACGGCCGTCCGGTGGGGGCGCTCCTCGGGTACCGGCGGTACCGGGCGTTGATCGACGAGGCCGAGCGTGCGCGCCGGTCCGCTCCCCCTCGGTCCTCGGCGCTCCTCGACGCGCTCCGGGACCAGATCGCGGAGACGTGCCGCGCGCACGGCGTGCGAACCCTCGCCGTCTTCGGCTCCGCGTCGCGGGGTGAGGACGAGGCAGACAGCGACCTGGACCTGCTGGTCGAGTTCGGGCCGATGCCGCCCGGCGATCGCGCGGACGCGTTCTTCGGGCTCCAGGTCGACCTGGAGCGGCTCCTGCGCCGCAAGGTCGATCTCCTCGAGGAGTCGGCGATCACGAACCCGTACCTCGAGGAGGCGATCTCGCGGGATCGCACCGTGGTCTATGCGGTCGCCTGACGTCCGGGCGCACCTGTTCGACATCGCTCGCGCCTGCGAGCTGATCGAGCGGTTCACGAAGGGCCGGTCCCTCGAGGACTACGAGGCCGATGCGATGCTGCGCTCGGCCGTCGAGCGCCAGTTCGAGATCGCGGGCGAGGCCCTGAAGCGCGTCCTCGCCGCGGACGGCGGGCTCGCCACACGCATCTCGGGATCGAGCCGGGTGATCGCGTTCCGCAACCGGCTCGTCCACGGGTACGCCTCGGTCTCGAACGAGGTGGTGTGGGGCATCGTCGAACGGCATCTGCCGACGCTGCGCGGCGAGGTCGAGGCGCTGCTTCGCGAGCTGGACTCCGACGTCGAGACCTGAGCACGCACGTCTCCCGAGCGCAGCCGGCTGGTCGGTTCCTTGTTGTTCACTCCCGCCGCGCCGCGCGCGCTCCGGGTGCGCGCCTCGGCAGCGCGCCCGCTCGGTGGGCGAACGCGATCGCCTCCTCGAGCCAGGCGAGCCGCTGGGCGGGCGTGGTCAGCTCGAGGAGCTCGCGGAGCCGCCGTCGCTCGTCGGGGTCGAGCCGTGAGGGGCGGTCAGGTGTCCTCGTCACCGCTCGCCTCCTGGGTTCGACCGCTCGCGGACCAGGCGGATCGCCTCGTCGACGCCGCCGGTCCATGGGTCGCCGTGGCCGGGGAGGGCGAGGCCGGCCTCGATGCCCTCGAGACGCGACAGGGACGCCACGGCCTCGCTCGCGTCCGCGGTGAACGGCGCGACCTGCGGGCCGCGGGCGCCGGTGGTGACGGCGTACGTCGCGAACGCGTCGCCGACGAAGAGCACGTCGTGCGACGGCAGGTGCAGGGCCGCGCTCCCCGGCGTGTGCCCCGGCGTGAGGGTCACCCGGGGGCTCCCCGGCACGTCGAGGGTGGCCCCGTCGCCGAACGTGGCGACCTCCTGCACCTTCGTCGTGCGGAGCCCGCCGTGCAGCGCCGCGTACCACAGGAACCCGAGCAGGGGGCCGAGCTTCGTCCGGCCGAACCCCTTCGCCGGGTTCGGCACCTCGCCGCGCGCGAGGGCGGCGTCCAGCTCGTGCACCGAGACCGGGACCCCGCGCTCGCGGCGGAGGCGCTCGGCGAAGCCGATGTGGTCGGAGTGCCCGTGCGTGAGGACCAGCGCGCGAACGTCGGCGACGGATCGGCCCATCGCCGCGAGCTCGCGGGGGATGTCGCCGTAGAAGCCGGACACCCCCGCGTCGACGATCGTCACCTCGCCCGACTCCTCGACGAGGTACGAGTTGACGATGCTCCGCTCGCCGAGCCGGTGGATCCGGTCCGCGATCCTCATCGATGAACCTCCCGACCGGCGGATCGGCACCGAGCCTACCGGGTGGGCTTCCTCTCGGATCGCCCCGCCGCCGTAGGCTGGAACCCGTCGCCGGGCGTCGCCGCCCCGCGTGGTCGGATCGAGGAGGACAAGGTGGAACGACTCTCGGGACGGAAGGTCGCGGTGCTGCTCGAGGAGGGGTTCGAGGACCTCGAGTTCTGGGTGACCGTCATGCGGCTTCGGGAGGAGGGGGCCGCGGTGACGATCGTGGGCACGAAGGCCGGGGCCGCCCACCGGGGCAAGAACGCGCTGCAGGCCACCAGCGACGTCGCCGCCAAGGACGTCTCGGCCGACGACTTCGACGCGGTCGTCGTCCCCGGCGGGTGGGCCCCCGACAAGCTCCGCCGGCACGAGGAGGTGACGAGCCTCGTCCGCAAGACGTACGACCAGGGCAAGATCGTGGGCCTGATCTGCCATGCGGGGCTCGTCGGGATCTCGGCGGGGATCGTCGAGGGTCACCGGGCGACGGGGAGCCTCGGGATCAAGGACGACCTCGTCAACGCGGGCGCCACGTGGGTCGACGAGCCCGCGTTCCGCGACGGCAACCTCGTCTGGGGCCGAGTCGTCGAGGACATCCCGGCGTTCTGCCGCGAGCTCGTGGCGGCCATCGCCGGCTGATCGCGGCGAGTGTCAGACCCGAGGACGAGCTCGAGCGATCGGCTCGTGGGATCGCCCGCGACGGCGGATGCGCGGTTCCCCGGGTGCGAACGACCACCTGGGTGGTGCGACGCCCACACGTGAGGCACTGGGCGACGGCGGCGAGACCGGCCTGTCGAACCTCGTGCTCCTGTGCCGGCCGCACCACCGGGTGATCCACCGGGGGTTCGGCGTGGCGATCGTCGACGGCCTGCCCGTGTTCCGACGACCCGACGGCACTCCGCTCGAGGGCCGCAGCCCGCCGCTCGCGGCCGCCTGACCGACGCCCGCGGCCGTCCCGGCTCGTCGCTGCGGCCGCTCGCCTCCGACCGGCCGGGTCGTTCGGCCTGTACCGTGCGACGAAGGCCAGTCGATGGTCAGGGGTATGGCCGTGTCCTTGAGCCACCAGCACCCGCACGCCGTCGAGGAGTCGGACCTGCTCGCCGCGCGGGTGCAGCGGCGGTTCGAGGCCGTGGTGTTCGACTGGGACGGGACGGCGGTCCCGGACCGCTCCGCCGACGCCGAGCCCGTCCGCCGGCTCGTCGAGGCGCTGTGCGCCGCCGGCGTGGACGTGCTCGTGGTGAGCGGCACGCACGTCGGCAACGTGGACGGGCAGCTCAAGGCCCGTCCGGAGGGACCCGGCGAGCTCCACCTCCTGCTCAACCGGGGCTCCGAGGTGTTCCGGGTCGACCGGCGGGGTCAGCACCTCGTCGAACGCCGTATCCCGACCGACGAGGAGAACCACGCCCTCGACGTCGCGGCCAAGCTCACGATCGAGCGCCTGGCCGAGCGCGGCCTTCGCGCCGAGGTCGTCTCCCACCGGCTGAACCGGCGCAAGATCGACGTCATCCCCGAGCCGGAATGGGCCGACCCGCCGAAGGCCCGCATCGGCGAGCTGCTCGAGGCCGTGACAAGACGCCTGGCCGCCGCCGGCATCGCAGGGCTCCCCGAGGCGGTTCGCATCGCCGAGGCCGCCGCCCGCGAGGCCGGCCTCCCCGACCCCAAGGTCACGAGCGACGCCAAGCACGTCGAGATCGGCCTGACCGACAAGGCGGATTCCGGCCGGTGGATCTTCGCGACCCTCGGCCGGCTGGGCGTCCCGCCGGAGCGCGTCCTGGTCGCCGGCGACGAGTTCGGCTCGCTCGGCGGCCTCCCCGGCAGCGACTCCCTCATGCTCGTCCCCGAGGGCGAGGGCGCGGTCGCGGTCACCGTCGGCGCCGAGCCCGAGGGCGTCCCCGACGGCGTCGTCCCGATCCCCGGCGGTCCGCCCGCCTTCCTCGCGCTCCTCGAGGACCAGCTCGCGCGGCGCACGCGGGGCGACGTCCCCGAGCCACTCGCCGACCCCGAGTGGACGATCTCGGTCGACGGCATCGACCCGCGGTTCGAGCGCGTGCACGAGAGCCTGCTGACGCTCGCCGATGGGCGCGTCGGCACGAGCGGCACCCCTCTCGCGCTGCACCCGGCCGCGTCGCCCGGGGTCGTGGCCGCCGGGATCTACGACGGGCTCGGCTCCGAGGGCGCCCTCATGACGTGTCCGGCGTGGACCCAGCTCTCGCTGTGGATCGACGACGACGAGGACGAGGTCGCCCGGATGCTCGACCTGCGCTCGGGGCTGCTCCACGAGGAGACGTTGACCGCCGAGACGGCCGTTCGCTCGGTCCGGTTCGCCAGCCTCGCCCGGCCGGGCCTGGGCGTCCTTCGGGCGCAGTCCTCGTCCGGGCCCGTGGCCGCCCTGCCGGCGCCGTCGCTCCCCCCGGGGTTGGCGGGCGAGCAGGGCAAGCTCGACGGCGTCCCGTGGGCGCGGCTCGAGGCGGCGGAGGGCGGCGTCGCCACCGCGGTCACCGATCGCTCGTCCCACGCCCAGGGCCGAAGCGTGCTCGATCGCTTCGCGGCCTACGTCCCCGATCCCAACCGCAGACCCCGCAGGAGTCGCGCCGTCCGGACGACCCAGCAGGCGGCCGAGGCCGGGTTCGAGCGGCTGCTCCGGGAGCACCGCGCCGAGTGGGCCGCGCGGTGGGAAGACGCGGACGTCCGCATCGAGGGAGACGAGGACCTCCAGCGGCACGTGCGTCTCGCCCTGTTCCACCTCATGGCGTCGGTGGCGGACGAGGGCGAGGCTGCCGTCGGGGCGAGGGGGATGTCCGGCCCCGGATACCGCGGGCACGTCTTCTGGGACAGCGACGTGTTCGTGCTGCCGTTCCTCGCCGCCACGCACCCGGCGGCCGCGCGCGCCATGCTCGAGTACCGCATCCGGCGGCTGCCGGCCGCGCGCGCGCTCGCGAACGTCCTCGGTCGCAAGGGTGCGCGTTTCCCGTGGGAGTCGGCGCACACCGGGTACGACGTCACGCCGCAGACCGGCCGCGATCGCGTGGGGAACGTCACCGCCATCCGCACCGGGCTGATCGAGGAGCACATCGTCGCCGACGTGGCGTGGGCGGCCTCGTACTACGTGGACTGGACCGGCGACACGTCGTTCCTGAACGGCCCGGGGTTCGACCTGTTCGTCGAGACCGCCCGGTACTGGGAGTCCCGCGTCCGCTGGGACCGCGCCGGCAACGCCCACCTCTACGGCGTCATCGGGCCCGACGAGTACCACGAGACCGTCGACGACAACGCGTTCACGAACGTGATGGCGCGGTGGAACCTGCGCCACGCCGCGGAGGTCGCGGAGGGAGACGAACGGGTCTCCGAGTTCGAGCGGCTCCGGTGGGTGGAGACGGCGGACGCGCTCCTCGACGGCTACGACCCGCACACGAAGCTGTACGAGCAGTGCGCGGGCTTCTTCGATCTCGAGTCGGTCCAGCTCGAGGAGCTCGTGCCCAGGCGCCCCATCGCGGCCGACCTGTACCTCGGCGCCGACGTCGTCCGCCGGTCCCAGATCCTCAAGCAGGCGGACGTCCTGATGCTCCACCACCTCGTCCCCGGCCAGGTCGCGCCGGGGTCGCTGCTTCCCAACCTGGAGTACTACGAGCCTCGCACGGCGCACGGCAGCTCACTGTCGCCGGGGATCCACGCCTCGCTCTTCGCCCGCGCGGGACGGCTCGACGAGGCCCTGGCCGCGCTCGACGTCGCGGCCAGGATCGACGTCAACGACCTGACCGGCACGACGTCGGGCGGACTCCATCTCGCGACGATGGGAAGCGTCTGGCAGGCCCTCGTCTTCGGGTTCGCCGGCGCCCATCCCAAGGACGACGTCCTCGAGCTCGACCCCGTCGTGCCCGAGGCCTGGGGCCACCTCGAGGTCCGCCTGCGGTTCCGCGGGAGCCGGCTCAGGGTCCGCGTGTCGGCCACGTCCCTCGAGATCCGGGCCGAAGAGCCGACACGGATCCGGCTGCGCGGTGGGATGGTGATAACGGTCGGGCCCGGACACCGGCGTTGGTCCCGTTCGAGCCACCGCTGGAAGGAGACGCGCGCGTGAGAACGGTCCTGGCGGCGATCGACGGATCCCCGATCTCCCGGGCGGTCCTCGACGTCGCCCGCGAGGTCGCGCGGGTCCTCGACGCCCGGGTCGACGCGGTCTACGTCGACGAGGGCAACGGCCCACCCGACGTCGAGGTCTCCTCGGACGAGACGCCGCTTCGCGTGCTCCGGGGCGACCCGTCGGCCGTCCTCATCGCCGAGGCGTCCGCCGAGAGCGCCGTCGGGATCGTGGTCGGGGCCTGCCGGGAGGTCGGCGGGCCAACGCCGACCGGTCACGTGTCCCTCGACGTCATCGGCAACGTCCCCAAGCCCGTGGTCGTCGTCCCACCGAGCACGCCCGAGCGGTACGAGCTCCATACCGTCCTGGTCCCCGTGCTGGGCCGGCCGGCCGAAGCCCTGGAGAGCGTCGTGCTCCTGGCCGGGAACCCGCAGCTGCACGTCGTCGTCCTTCGCGCGCTCGACGAGCTGTCGATCCCGGCTTTCGAGGACCAGGCCCACTACGACATGCAGACGTGGGCGGATGAGTTCCTGGCGCGGTGGGTCCCCGGCGCCGCCGCGGACACCGCGGTGGAGGTGCGCATCGGGCCGCCCGAGGAGCTCGTCGTGGCCGTGGCCCGGGAGGTGTGCGCGGACGTCGTGGCGATCGGCCGGCTGCGGGACGTGCCCACCGCCAGCGCGCCGCTCGTCCTGGCCGCGCTCGAGCACAGCCCGGTGCCGGTCGTCCTGCTGCCGATCGCCCGGCTGGCGGACGAGCGCGCCACCTCTCGGCGACGCTGACCTGTCCTACGCCGCGTCTTCCACCAGCAGCCGGCGGGTGTGCAGCGCCGGGAAGTCCAGGTTCACCAGCCTGCTCAGGAACGGCCGATCCCGCTGGACCGCCGAGCACTCGAGCCAGAGTGCCCCGCCTCGCCCGACGGGCGTGGTGGGCGCGTAGCACACCTCGCAGGTCGGCAGCTCCCGCTGGGCGGACTCGAGATAGGCGAGCACCCAGGTCTGGTCCTTCACCGCGATCACCTCTCTGTTGCGTCGATTACTTGCGTCGATACGGACCGACTCGTATCGTAAAGGCGAAGGGGGCGAACGGAACGGGCCGTCTCGGAATCTTCACAAAGGGACCGAGCCCGCGGCGGGGGCGGCCGCGGAGCGAGCGGGCGCACCGGGCGATCCTGGAGGCCGCCCGCGACCTGATCGAGGCCGACGGGTTCGCCGGCCTACGCCTGGAGCACGTCGCGGCGCGGGCGGGCGTGGGAAAGGCCACGATCTACCGCCACTTCACCACCAAGGAGGCCCTCGCCCTCGAGCTGCTCATGGAGCTCGCCTCGCCGCACATCGCCGTCGAGGACGTGGGCGACACGCGGGCGGAGCTCCTCGCCTCGGTCACCCAGCCGATGCGAGCCCTCACCGACAGCCCGTTCGGGCCGGTCGTCCGGGCCCTGCTCTCGCAGATCGCGATCAACCCCGCGCTCGGCGATCCGTTCCGCCGGAGCGTGGTCCAGGCCCGGCGCGACGAGATCGCGCTCGTCGTGCGGCGCGGGATCGACCGGGGCGACCTTCGGCCCGACGCCGACCCCGCCCTCGCCACCGAGCTCCTGGTGGGGCCGGTGTACTTCCGGCTGATGTTCGGCGGCAAGCTCGACCAGGGGTTCGCCGAGCGGGTCGTCGACGCCGTGCTCCTCGGATACGCCGCGGCCACGCGTGCCGGCGGACCGAGAACGCCCCCTACCCGGTGAACCCCACGTTCAGCAGTCGCAGCTCGAGCGTCGGGTTCACACTCGCGCCGACGACGTTGCTCTGCATCAGGTAGTTGATGGTCTCGTAGTGCACGAAGATGATCGGCGCGTCCTCGAACACGATCTGCCGGAGCTGCTGGTACAGGCCCTTGCGCTCCACGTCGTCCGTCGACGTCCGGGCCTGCTCGATCAGGTCGTCGACCGCCGGATTCGAGTACCCGGTCGTGTTGATGTCCCCACCCGTGCGACACACCAGCGCGTAGAAGTTGTCCGGGTCGATCGTGCGTTCCTGGTAGGCCGACGTGATCTGGTAGTCGCCCGAGATGAACGCGTCGAACCACACCGACACGTCGACCTGCTTGATGTTCATCGTGATGCCGATCTCCTTGAGCTGCTCGCGCACCACCTCGCCGGTCTTGAGCAGCTCGGGGTACTGGGGCAGCCCCAGGTACTCGACCTCCAGCCCGCCACCGAGGCCGGCCTGATCGAGCAGGCCCCGCGCCTTGTCCAGGTCCGGCGCCACCACCGCGGCGCCGTCGTGCCACACCGAGCCCGTGGGGACCTCCTCGATGCCGGTCTCGCCGGCGCCGAAGTACGCCACCTGGCGGATGGCGTCGCGGTCGAGCGCCCAGTACACCGCCTGGCGCACCAGGGGGTCGTCGAACGGCGGCTGCATGATGTTCAGCGCCAGGTAGTCGGGGATCCCGGCGTTCGGCGCGGTCACGTAGTTGAAGCTCGCGTCCGAGCTCAGCTCGCCGAGGTTCTGCAGCGGCACCGCGTCCACCCAGTTCAGCTCGCCCGAGCGCAGGCCGTCGATCCGGCCCTGGTCGACGAGCAGGAAGCGGAACTCCACGCCGTCCAGGTACGGCAGCCCCGTCTGGAAGTACTGGTCGTGCTTGGCCAGCGTGACGTGGTCGCCCTGGACCCACTCGACGAACTTGAACGGGCCGGTCCCCACCGGGTTGCGGGCCGGGTCGGCCGACTCGATCGCCACCTGGTTCACGATCTCGCCGTTGTTGGCCAGGTTCGACAGGAACGGCCCGAACGGAGTCTTCAGGTGGAACGTCACCTGCGTGTCACCCGTCACCTCGACCGAGTCGATCGCGTCGTACAGCGGCGCGTACGAGCTGGCCGTGTCGGGGTTCAGGATCCGCTCGAACGTGTACTTCACGTCCTCGGGCGTGAACGCCTCGCCGTTGTGGAACACGGCGTTGCCGACGAGGTCGAACACCCACGTCGTGTCGTCCGGGGCCGCCCAGGCCGTCGCGAGCTGCCCGTAGACGGTCCCGTCCGGGTCGAGGTCGATCAGCTTGTTGAAGATGTTGTCGTAGACCTGCGCCCCCGTGTAGATCGTCGAGGTCGCCGGGTCGAGCGTGTCGGGCTCGCCCGTGAGCGCGGCCTTGAGCGTCCCGCCGGGCTGGATCGAGCCGCTCGCGCCAGTCGCGCCGGTCGCGCCCGTCGCCGGCGAGGCCGACGGGTTAGCCCCGCCGTCGTTCGAGCTGCACGCCGCGAGCACGGCGCCCAGGCTCGTCGTCCCGATGGCGAGCATTCCGAGCCCGCCGGCGCGGCGGAACAGCTCCCGCCGCGAGATCTCGCCCCGCAGGAACCCCTGCGCCAACGCCTCGGCCTGTCGCTGCTGCTTGTTGCTCATCCTCTCTGCCCCCTTACCCAGTCCAGGAACGTGCGGTTGAACGCGGCCGGGTGCTCCCACATGCAGGCGTGGCCGCCCTTCGAGGTGGCGAACTCCGAGCCGGGCACCTCCTCGAGCAGGCGCCGGCTGAGCCGTACCGGGATCAGGATGTCGTTCTCCCCGCACAGCACGAGCGTCGGTACGCCGACCCCCTTCATCCGGCCGGTCGTGTCATGCGTCTGGATCACGTTGAGCTGCGCCAGGTAGGCCTCGACCGACAGGTCCATCGCCGCCATCTCGGCCTCGAACTCCTTGGCCTCCTCCTCACGCTCCTCGAAGAACGGGACCGTGAACGCCCACAGCGTGACGTCGCGCATGATGAACGGGACCCCGTTGACCGGCGCCATGTCGTGCCACATCGCGAACATCCGCGAGCAGAACGGGCCGGGCGCCGCGTACGTGCACGCCAGCGTGAGCGACCGAAGGTCGGCGCCGTAGTCGATGGCGTACTCCTGCGCGATCATCCCGCCCATCGAGACGCCCATGAGGTGGAAGTCCCGCAGGCCGAGCTCGTCGACCAACGCCTTGGCGTCGTCGGCGAGCATGCGGCTCGTGTAGGGGCCCTCGGGCTTGCTCGTCTGGCCGACCCCCCGGTTGTCGAATCGCAGGACGCGGTAGCCGGCGCCGAGGAGGTCCTCCATCTGGAAGGCCCACGTCTCGAGGTCGTCGGCCAGACCGTTGACGAGGACGATCGTCTCGGGGCCATCGCCCTCGAGCTTGTAGTTGACCTCGATGCCGTTGACGCTCGCCGTCGGCATCACTCCTCCCTTCCGTGGTCGGCCGCCTGCTCGAGCGCGGCGCGGGCGACGTGACAGGCGGCCACGTGGCCGTCGTCGAACTGCGTGAGCTCGGGCTCCTCGGTGCGGCACACCTCGATCGCCACCGGGCATCGCGTGTGGAAACGGCACCCGGCGGGCGGCGTGATCGGGCTCGGGATCTCGCCCCGCAGCGGCGGCGCGCTCACCCGGCGTGAGGGATCCGGGTACGGGATCGCCTCCAGGAGGGCCTTCGTGTACGGGTGCTGCGGGGCGCGGAAGACCTGCTCGGTCGTGCCGAGCTCGACCACCTTCCCCAGGTACATCACGGCGACGCGGTGGCTGACGTGCTCGACCACCGCCAGGTCGTGCGCCACGAACACGATGGCCAGGCCGAGGTCGCGCTGGAGCTCGGCCAGCAGGTTGAGCACCTGGGCCTGGACCGAGACGTCGAGGGCCGAGACCGGCTCGTCGGCGACGATGAGGTCCGGCTTCGGCGCGAGCGCCGCCGCGATGCCGACCCGCTGGCGCTGCCCGCCGGACAGCTCGTGCGGGTGCCGGTCGGCCAGGGAAGGATTCAGCCCGACCCGGTCCAGGAGGTCGCGGACCCGAGCGTCGCGCTCGTCGCGGGAGCCGATGCCGAACGCGTCGAGCGCCTCACGCACGCTCCGCCCCACCCGCCACCGCGGGTCGAGCGAGCTGAACGGGTCCTGGAACACGGGCTGGACCCGCTGGCGGAACCTCGCCAGGCGAGGGCCGGTCACGCCCGTGACGTCCTCGCCGCCGAACACGATCGAGCCGGCGGTCGGCGCGATCAGGCGCAGGACGCACCGGGCCAGCGTGCTCTTGCCCGAGCCGGACTCGCCCACGACCGCGAGCACCTCGCCGGGCCGCACGTCGAGGTCGACGCCGTCGACGGCGTGGACGACGGCGCGTCCCCCCAGCAACCCGTGCCCCGCCGGGAAGTGCTTGACGAGGCCGCGCACCTCGAGGAGCGGCCGGTCGCCGGTCACGGGCGCGATGGCATCGGAGAGCGTCTTCATCGGGCGGGCTCCCGTTCCACGCGCGGCGCCACGCCGGCCGCCTCGCGGGTGGCGTCGCTCAGCCAGCACGCCACGGCGTGCGCCTCGCTCTCGTGGGCGAGCGGCGGGACGCGATCGCACTCGTCCATCCGGTACGGGCACCGCGGCGAGAACCGGCACCCCGGCGGCGGATCGGACAGGTCGGGCACGCGCCCGCCGATCACGCGGAGCTCGCCGCGGGCGTGCTCGGCGCTCGGCAGGGCCTGGAGCAACGCCTGCGTGTAGGGATGGCGGGGGTTCGCGAAGAGCTCCGCGACCGGCGCCACCTCGACGAGCTGCCCCGCGTACATCACGCCGACCCGGTCGCAGACCTGCGCGATCACGCCGAGGTCGTGGGTGATCAGCACGATCGTGGTGCGGTGACGCTCGCGCAGCTCCCGCAGGAGGTCGAGCACCTGGGCCTGGATCGTCACGTCGAGCGCCGTGGTCGGCTCGTCGGCCAGGAGCAGGGCCGGCTCGTTCGCCACCGCCGTGGCGATCACGACGCGCTGCCGCATCCCGCCCGAGAGCCGGTGCGGCGCGTCGTCGTACCGGCGTTCGGCCTCGGGGATGCCGACGTCCTTCAGCAGCGCCGTGGCCCGGTCGCGAGCGTCCTTCTTGTCGACGTCGCGGTGGGCGCGGATCGTCTCGGCGACCTGCTCGCCGACGGGGAACGCGGGGTCGAGCGAGGTCATGGGGTCCTGGAACACCATGCTGATGCGGTCGCCCCGGAGCGTGCGGTACTCCTCGGCCCCGAGGCCCACGAGCTCGCGCTGCTGGAACCGGATGCTGCCGGCGACGGATGCGCTCCGCGGCAGCAGGCCCATCACGGCCGTGGCCAGCGTCGTCTTCCCGCACCCCGACTCGCCGACCAGGCCGAAGATCTCGCCCTCGGCCACCTCGAGCGAGACGTCGCTCACCGCGGACACCGTCCCCTCGGGCGCGGCGAAGTCGACGTGCACGCCGTCCAGCTCGAGGACGTTCGTCACTCGGCCACCCCGCGGGGGTCGAGCCGCCGGCGCAGCCCGTCGCCGACGAGGTTGAACGCCAGCACCGTCACGGCGATCGCGGCGCCCGGCGCCACCGAGGCCCACGGCGCCTGCGTCAGCACGTCGCGCCCGTCGGCGAGCATCACGCCGAGCGAGGGCGTCGGCGGCTGCGCCCCCAGGCCGAGGAACGACAGCGCCGCCTCGATCTGCAGGGCGAACCCCATGAGGACCGTGGCCTGGACGATGGCCGGCCCGAGCGCGTTCGGCAGGACGTGCCGGGCCAGGATGCGCATGGAGGAGGCGCCGCGGGCACGCGCCCCCTCCACGTACGTCTGCGCCGCCACCACGACCGTCGCGCTCCGGACGACGCGGGCCAGGATCGGCAGGTAGATCACGGCGATCGCCAGCAGCGCGATGAGGCTCCCCGGCCCGAGGATCGCGATGAGCGCCACCGCCAGCAGCAGCGCCGGGAGCGCCAGCAGCATGTCGATCGGCCGCATGATGAGCGCGTCGATCCACCCGCCGTGGTACCCGGCGAGCAGCCCGAGCGGCACGCCGAGCGCGAACGCCAGCGCCACCGAACCCACCGCCACCGAGAGCGACACCCGGTACGCGAACATCACCCGCGACAGCACGTCACGCCCCAGCGCGTCCGAGCCGAACGGGTGGGCCAGGTTCGGCGTGCCCAGCACGCGGGTGCCGTCGATCGCCTCGGGATCGTGCGGCGCGATCAGCGGCGCGAGGATCGCGATCGCCACGAGCGCGAGCAGGACGACCGCGCCGACCGTGGCCCACCGCGAGCCGAGGACCACACGACGCGAGGACCGCGCCACGGTGACCGTCGCCGCGCTCATGCCGCCTGCCCCTGCTCGACCCGCGGGTCGAGCGCGCCGACCAGGATGTCGGTGACCAGGTTCACCACGATGAACAGCACCGCCACGAGCAGCACGCCGCCCTGCACGACGATGTAGTTGCGCTGCTGGATCGACGTCACGATGAGCCGCCCCACGCCGGGCAGCGAGAACAGCGTCTCGATCACGATGGCGCCGCCGAGCAGGACGCCGAACTGGATCCCGATGACCGTGACGATCGGCGGCCCCGCATTGCGCAGCGCGTGCAGGAACACGATGCGCCGCTCGCGGATCCCCTTCGCGCGAAGGAACTGCACGTACGGCGTGCGCAGCGTCTCGTCCATCGCGCCGCGCGTCGTCCGCAGGATGTACGCGGCCTCGCCGGCCGCGAGCGTCAGGACCGGCAGGACCATGTAGCGAAGGTTCTGCACGGGATCCTGGAGCAGCGGCACGTACCCCGACGGCGGCAGGACCTGGTTGATCCCCGCGAAGACCAGCACGAGCATGATCCCGAGCCAGAAGTCCGGGATCGAGATCCCGGCCACGACGAACCCCTCGGTGAGGGTCCGCACCCAGCCGGCGCGAGCGGCCGCCCGCACACCCAGCGGCACCCCCACGAGCACGGCCAGCGCCATCGACAGGACCGTGAGCTCGATCGTCACCGGCAGGCGCGTCGACAGCAGCGACGACACCGGCTCGTGGCTCACGTAGTCCTGCCCGAGATCGCCCCGGACGAGCCCGCCGGCCCAGGAGAGGTACTGGGCCGGCAGCGGCCGGTCGAGCCCGAGGTCCTCGCGCACCTGCGCCACGTTCTCGGGCGTCGCCCGGAACCCGAGCATCGTCCGCACCGGGTCGCCCGGCACGAGCCGGATCATGAGGAACACGAACACGCTCATCACGACGATCACCGGGATCGCCAGCAGCATCCGGCGGACGACGAACCGGGCCCGCGCACTCATCGCTCGCCTCCCGCGTCGAGCCGCGCCTTGAGCTCCCGCAGCGTGGACTCGGTGAGCTGGAAGTGGGTCCCCGCCACGCGGGCCGCCGCCGCGGCGTTCCCCGTCGAGACCGCCCGGGCGAGCCTCGTGTGGTCCTTCACGGCCTTGGCCCGGATCTCGGGGCTGTACGGCTCGGCGCCGAACCCCAGGCTGATCTCGCTCCGGATCAGCGAGCTGAGGTTGGCCAGGTACGGGTTGTGCGTGGCCCCGGCCACCGCCTCGTGCATCGCCTGGTCGGCGGCGCGCGAGGCCTCGCGGTCGGGCGCCGCGAGGTACGCCGCGAGGGCGGCCTCGATCCGCTCGACGTCCTCGGCCGAACGGCGCTCGGCGGCGGTCCGCGCGATGAGCGGCTCGACGAGCCGGCGGAAGTCGAACAGCCGCTCGAACCGCTCCCACCCCGGCAGCAGCGTCCGGCCGATCATCTCGCGGGCCTGGGGACCCCAGCTCGTCTTGACGAACGCGCCGCCGCTGCGGCCCCGGCGGACCTCGACGTAGCCGAGCGCGGCAAGCCGCTGCGCCGCCTCGCGCACCGTGGTCCGGCTCACGCCGAGCGTGGCCGAGAGCTCGCGCTCCGACGGCAGGCGCTGGCCCGGCACGAACTCGCCGAGCGCGATCGCGGTGACGAGGAGGTCGGCCACGTGCTCCCCGGCGCTGCGCAGGCGGACCGGCTCGAGGACCGACTCGCCCGAGGCGGCCGCGCCGACGTCGAGCCACCGGCGGTCGGCGGGCCGGGCGTCGGTCACGGCCGCGCCTCCGGCTCCGCGAACCACCCGGCGACGAACCGCGCCAGCGCCCGCGCCCCGTCGAGCACGCTGTCGAGCTCGACGCACTCGTCGATGCCGTGGATGCGGTGCGTCCGCGGCCCGTAACACAGCGCCGGCGTGCCGAACGCGTTCAGGTAGTGGCGGGCGTCGGTCGTGCTCGCCATCCCCACGACGTCCGGGGCCGAGCCGTGGACCTCGGCGTGGGCGGCCGCCACGCGCGCCACGAGCGGGTGTCCCCGGTCGAGCCCGTAGCCCTGGGCCCGGAACCCCGACGGCGTGACCGCCGGCGGGTGCTCCCGGAGCCACTCGTCCTCGGAACACGCCGCGTCGATCGCCTTGCGCACCCGGGTCTCGGCTTCCTCGGCGCTCCAGGCGGTGGGATGGCCGACGCGGACGCGCATCCGGGCCACGGCCGGCACGCTCGAGCCCCAGTCCCCCGCCCGCAGGGTCCCCACGTTCACGTTGTACGGATGCGTGGAGTCGTCGATCGCGGGCTCGTCGACCTCGGCGTTCATGTCGCGCTCGAGCGTGCGGAGCGCGTCGATCACCACGTATGCGCCCTGGATCGCGTTCACCGCGCGGTCGGCGGACTGGGCGTGCGACGCCCGCCCCTCCACGGTCACGTCGAGCCACAGGATCCCGATGCCGGCCACGAGCAGCCGCAGGTCGGTCGGCTCGGGCAGGAGCACCGCGTCGGCGAGGATCCCGGCCCGGCCCGCGGCGAGCGTGCCGTTGCCCGTGCACTCCTCCTCGATCACCGAAAGGAACGAGAGCGACCCGCGGATCGCAGGGGGATCGACCTCGAGCAGCGACTCGAGCGCGAGCGAGGCCATGGCGAACCCGCCCTTCATGTCGCCGGCGCCGCGGCCGTACAGCCGGCCGTCCTCGATCCGAGGCACGAACGGCGGCGACGCCCACAGCTCGGCCTCCTCGGCCGGCACCACATCGATGTGGCCGTTGAGCAGGAGCGAGGGGCCGTCGCCGTCGCCCATCGTCCCGAGCACGTCGGGCCGGCCCTCGTACGGGCCGAGCGGCACGCCGGCCAGCGGGTCCTGCCCGATCGAGTCCTCGACGGGGACCTCGCGGACATCGAACCCGATCCGGCCCATCTCCTCGGCGACGAGCTCCTGCGCCCCGGCCTCGTTCCCCACGGTGCTCGGAGCCGCCACGAGTCGCTCGAGGAACGCGACGGCGTGGCGCGCATGCCGCTCGACGGCGTCGTCGAGCGCCTCGGCGTCGAGCCCGTGTTCGCTCAAAGGTCGAATGTCTAGTCCAAAAGTCCTTTGCGCGAACCTACACCCTCGGTCAAGGGCGCAGCCCGGCTCGACGTCAGAAGCCCACCAGCGAGCCGAGCTGCTCGTAGCCCGGCTGCACCTCGAAGAACCTGACGTAGCGATCGCCGTAGGTTCCGTTCGTCAGCACGCCCCGAACGAACCGGTTGAGGGCCTCCCCGAACGCGGGATCCTGGACGTAGGTCAGGTACCAGGGGCGCCCCGTCGGGTCGGCGAACATCAGGGCGCTCGCGAACCCCTCGGGGGGATCGGGGGTGAGGAACGCGTCGACCTCTCCCGACGTGACCACCTGCACGGCGGTCTCCCGGTCCGTGGGGAACACGTCGGGTGGGCCCAGATCCCACGCCTCCGTGCTCGAGAGGTCGAGCAGCAGGGTGCTCGCGAACGAATCGATCGCCTCCGCCCCCGCGGCCTCGTCCGTCACGACCTCGATCTGGCCGCGTTCGCGGATCCTCGCCATCGTCGGCGACTCGGCGGGGTCCGGCGGGCTGAGATCAGGCGGTGGCACCGGGCCGAGCAGGCTGCCCATCGCGGCCGACTCCTCCTCGTCCAGCTCCATCCCCCCCGGCGCCTGGGGCCCGCCGCCGGTCGGGACGAGCGTTTGCTGCGCCGGACCGAGCAGCAGGGAGTCGCCGCCTCCCGCAGGCTCGATCGCGACGAACCCCTGGGCCACCTTGACCATGCTGCCGCCGTCCACGACGAGCACCGCGAACACCGGATCGTTCATCCGCACCACGGTGTCGTCGGGCAACGTGAGCTTGACCTCGAAGTCCGCGTCGGCGTCCTTGCTGCAGAGCGTCTCGCCGGCGACGAGCGACAGCACGATGCCCTCCTCCGGACGGACCCGGACCTCCGAGCTGCCGAGTAGCTGGCAGAAGTCGAGGACGTTGCGGACGATGAAGTCGAGGTTGCCGACCCCGTTCGTCGACACGAACGCGCGGGCCCGGATGTCGTCGCCCGTCGACACCTGCAGGTCGTCCACGAATCCGGCCGGGGTGTTGACCCCCTTGATCTCACCCACGACCTCGCCCCGGTCGTCGTCCCCCCCGTCGTTCCCGGTGGTCCCGGTGGTCCCGGTGGTCCCGGTGTTGCCGCCCGTCGTGGCGGTGGCGCCGGTCGCGCCCCCGGTCTCACCGGTGGCGCCGGTCGCGCCTGCACCGCCGTCGTCCCCGCCACACGCGCCGGCGATCAGCGCGACGACCACCAGGGTCGCCGCCGTCCGCATCCGGATGTGCCACATCCCCCTACCCCCTGATCGAGTCGACGATCTGTCGCGCCGTGGCGTTGGAGTTGGCGAGCGCCAGGAGGAACAGCGCGAGCAACAGCTTGTAGGAGAGGTACTCCGCCCAGCGACCGGCGGCGTAGAAGTACGACCAGACGCTCTCCTCGTTCTCGATCGTGATCCCCGGACTCTTGCGGAACGCCGCCTCGATCGACTCGGTCGCCTTGCGCAGCAGCGTGGTCACCAGTCGCTGCCCGCCGAGGACGCGGCTCCGCGCCCGCTGCATGGCGGAGGCCCCACCGGTCTTCGTCCGACCGCCGTCTCGGCCCGAGCCGCGGAAGGACCGCATCGACCAGGCCCAGGCCAGCACGCGGATCGCGGTGGCGATCAGGAGCAGCCACAGCAGCGCCCGGAGCGGATAGCTGGGCCTGACGAGATACCCGCCGATCGTGCGGTACCCGGCATCGAACAGCCTCGCGACGCCGCTCCGCTCCTCGTGCTGCAGCGACAGGAGGATGAAGCGCGCGTCGTTCGCGAGCGGGATGTCGCCTGATGCGCGGGCGCTCTCCTCCAGCCGGCCGAGCATCTGGTACTGCACCCCCTCGCCGATGATCTGACCCACGATCCCGACGTCCATCCGCAGCCGGCCCGCGGAAACCTCGGTGAGGTCGATGCGTTGTCCCTCGGCGAACCCCACGCCGGTGAGGTCGAGGGTGCCGGTGGTGCTCAGGCCGAACAGCGCCGCTCCACCGGAGAACCGCGCGCCGCGGAAGTCGACCGAGCTCTGGGACCGCACGCCCACGAACGACACGGGGGCCTCGAAGGCCGTGACCCGGAACGACGCCGGCTGCGCGAAGGTCGACTCGTCGAAGGTCGCGGTCGACTCGAACGTGGTGAGCGCGAAGTCGGTGCTTCCGCCGAACGTCGCGCTCGCGAAGCGCGCGAGCCCTCCGAAGCACCGGCTCCCGAAATCGGCGGTGCCACCGAACCTCGACCGGGCGAAGCCCGCGTCGCCCCGGAAGGCGCCCGCCGAGCCGGCGCACGCGCCGGCGGCGGGCGCGTCGCCCTCCGCGGCCGCGGTGAACACCGCGTCCTCGGCGAACGTCGCCAGGTCGAACGCGGCCGAGCCCCCGAACTCCGTCCCTGCGAACGAGGCGGTGGCGAGGAACCGCGCCCCGGTGAAGTCCGCGCTCTGCGCGATCTCCGCCCGGTCGAAGCTCACCGGGCCGGTGAACCTTGCCAGGCGCGCCCCCAGGTGTTCGCCACCGACCTCCGCTCCCTCAAGGAGCAGGGCGTCGCCGAAGACCGCGCCGCCCAGCTCGACGTCGCCTGCGACCCGCATCCCACCGAGATCGACGAGACGCTCGAACACGACGTCGGTGGCCATGAGGGAGCCCTCGAGCGCGCAGTCGCGGCACCGCACGGGCTCCGTGACCGTTCCGATCGGCCGGACGTCGACATCGCCGACGATCGTCACGCCGCGCAGGTCCACGGGCGCTCCGGACCCGAGCATGGCGACGATCTCGTCGCCTCCCAGCGAACCGTCGGCCGGCGCACGGTCGTCGGCGATCGCCCCCGCGTCGTGCGGCGACGCGAACGCCAGGACGGCGGTCGCCGCAGCGATCGCGGACGCCTCCATCCATCTCCGTGGGATCGGCATCCCCTCCGGTGAGTGCCGCGAACCGCCGCGCGCCGTGGTCGAACCATAGGGAATCGGGCCACTCGCCGGACTCGGTCGTTCGGGCTGCGCTGCCCTCCGTAGGCCGCCAGCGCCGACTAGGCTTCGGGTTCCGCCCACGATCTCGGACGGGAGGTCACCCTGGCCAAGCTCATCTACTCGGCGATCGCCTCCCTCGACGGCTACGTGGCCGACGAGGAGGGGAGCTTCGACTGGGCCGCGCCCGACGAGGAGGGGTTCGGCAGCGGCGTGGTCCACCTTCACTACGCGTGGCGCCGATCACGTCCTTCGCGTGCTCATCGTCACATTGACCTCTGACCTGCGTACCGGCACAATGCGCGCTCAGGGCTGGGGGAGGGCGCGTGAAGACCGAGGATCGACCGGCGCCGCCGGTGGTGGTGGTGAACGACGTGCCGCCACCCGATCCGGATCCCGAACGGCTGCCGCGGCTGATCCGGCCGGCCGTCGACTTCATCGCCAGGATCCGGGCGAAGGTCCACACGAAGCTCCTGGCCGGGTTCCTCGTGATCGCCGTCCTCATGCTCGGCATGGGCGTGATGAGCATCTTCGTCATCGGGCGCATGAACCACCAGGCAAACCAGCTCATCGAGCTCCAGCGCCTCAGCGACCTGTCCCGGCAGGGTCTCTACGTCATCACGGCGCAGAGCCACTACCGGGCGATGGCGCTCAACACCCAGGACGACACGTGGAACGACAAGATCGCGCTCGCCAAGGGGAACTTCCTCGCCCAGCTGAACGGCATCGAGGCGGTCGGCGGGCCCGGCGTGCAGGAGACCGTCGACCAGCTCCGCGAGATCAACACGCGGTACGCCGCCGCGGGGGCCGAGGTCCTGGCGCTCTACAACCAAGGCGATCTCGACCGCGCGCTCACGCTCCACATCTCCGCCGAGCACGAGATCTCGCACGAGCTCGAGGACCCGCTCAACGCGCTCATCGCCACGACGGAGGAGCGGATCGCGCAGGCGTCGGCCCGGCTCGCTTCGCTGCACCATTTCCTGCTGACGTCGGTCGTGACCCTTTCCGCAGTCAGCCTGCTCATCGCTCTCGGCCTGGGCGCCGTCCTGTCGTGGTCGCTGATCCGCCCGGTCCGCCAGGTGGACCTGGCGCTGGCCCGGATCGCGAGCGGCGACTTCGATGAGCAGGTGGAGGTCCCCAACCGCGACGAGTTCGGCCGGCTCACCGCCAACCTCAACCGGACGAGCGGCCGGCTGGCCGAGCTCTACACCGACCTCACCACGCTGAACGAGAACCTCGAGCGGACCGTGGAGGAGCAGCTCGGCCAGATCCGGCGGGCGGAGCGGCTCCGCCGCTACCTGGCGCCGCAGGTGGCCGACGCCGTCCTGTCCGGCGGCGCGCCGGTGACGCTGGAGTCGACGCGGCGGAACCTCACGATCCTGTTCGCGAACATCCGCGGGTTCACCTCGATGTCCGAGCGCGTCGAGCCCGAGGAGCTCATCGACTCGCTCAACGAGTACTTCGCGGCCATGACCGACGTGGTGTTCCGGCACGGGGGCACGCTCGACAAGTACGTCGGCGACGGGATCCTCGCGTTCTTCGGCGACCCCATCCCCTTCGAGGACCACGCGGAGCGCGCGGTGGCGACGGCGCTCGAGATGCGCGCGCACCTACGCGGCCTCCGGTCGAGGTGGATGGAGCGCCTGCACGAGGAGCTGAACGTCGGCATCGGCATCAGCACCGGCTACGTCACGGTGGGCAACATCGGCTCGGACACCCGGACCGAGTACACCGTCATCGGCAACCACGTGAACCTGGCCTCGGGGCTCGCGGAGTCGGCCGGCCCGAACCAGATCCTCGTGTCCGAGCGGACCCTGGCCGCCGTCCGGGGCCGGGTCGAGGCCGAGCCGGTGGACGCCATCACGCTCGAGGACGTGCACCGGCCGGTCCGCATCTTCGAGATCACGAGGGCCGACTTCACCACGCCGGCCTCGCTGAAGCGCGTCTTCTGATCAGCGCCAGCGGATCGAGACCACCTCGACGGGTTCGCTGACGCCCTTCAGCTCGGCGGCGTGGCGGTCCGCGACCTCCAGCCCCTCGAGCCCATCGACGGTCGACGCGCTCGCCAGGATCTCGCCGCCGCCGGCGAGCGCGCCGATCCGGGCGGCCACGTGCACGCCCATCCCCGTGTACTTCCCGCCCTGTTGCGCGGCCGCCGCGGCGTGGACGCCGATGCGGACCTGGGGGGCGAACCCGTGCTCGCGCCGGTGCTGGGCGAGCCGACGCTGGATCTCCCGGGCGCACGCGACCGCGGAGGCAGCGTCGCCGAACGCGATGAAGAACCCGTCGCCCGTGTGGTCGACCTCCTCCCCGCCGTGCTCCGCGAAGCACCGCCGGAGCGACTCGTCGTGCCACCGGCGGAGATCGGTCCACGCCTCGTCGCCGATCGCCTCGAGCAGGGCCGTCGAGCCGGTGATGTCGGTGAAGACGAACGTCCGGTCGGCCTGCGCGGGAGCCGTCGCCGGGCGGAAGGCCGCCATCCGCGCCTCGGCCTCGCGAAGGTCTGGCCCCGCGCCGAGCTGCGCGAAGAGCGACCGGGCGCCCTCGAGCTCGATCGCGGCGCCCTCGCGGTCGCCCTCGGCGGCGAGCGCCTCGGCCAGGAGCCGGCTCGCCCGGGCGATCTCGTACGGAGCCTCGACCGACCGCCAGAGCTGCCGGGCCCGCAGGAACCGGCGCGAGGCGCTCCCCTCACCGGCCGTGAGCTCCGCCAGGCCGTGGGCCCACTCCGCGCCGGCCCGGATCGCGTCGCTGCCGAACGCCTCCGCCATGTCGTCGAGCTCGGCCGCGGTGGACCACGCAAGCCCGGCATCGCCCGCGCGCCACGCGATCTCGGCCTGGGCGGGCAGGAGACGGGCCCGCATCAGGCGGTTCCACTCCAGATCGTCCAGGCTCCGGCGGATCGAGGCCGCGGCCTCGTCCACCTTGTCCTCGCGCAGCAGGAGCAACGCCCTGCCCGGCTGCGGGTCCGCGCCGAGCTCGGTCGCCCGGCGGAAGGCGTCCTCGGCCCCGGCGCCGTCGCCCATCCGGAGCCGGATCTCGCCGAGCTCGTGGAAGGCCTCGCCGGCGTGCATCGGGCTGAACTCGGACAGCTCGTCCGTGGCCTTCTGCAGCTCGGTGTCCGCTTCGGCCCAGCTCCCGAGCAGCCGCATCACCTCGGCGCGGCGCACGCGACAGATGCCCGGGAAGCCGCTGATCGACTGGCGCTCGCACCACCGCGTGGCGACGTCGGCCCACTCGCTCGCGCGGCGGTAGTCCGCGAGGTCGCGGCCGGCGCTGATGGCGTTGCAGAACACGGCTCCGGTCGTGTAGGCGCCCAGCTCGCCGCCGACGGCTGCGGCGCAGACCTCTTCCATCATGGGCCAGCCCTCGGCGACGCGCCCCATGTCGAGCAGGAGCATCCCCGAGTACGTGGAGGCCCAGGCGTGCAGATCGACGTCGCCGATCCTGTCCGCGATCTCGAGGCCCCGCCGCACGTGGGCCAGGGCCTCCTCGAGCCGGCCGAGACCCCACGGCGCGGTGGCCCTCGCGAGCTCGAGGTATCCCTGGGCCACGGACTCCGGCTCCTCGGCCAGGAGCCGCTCGGCGCGGGTGAGCCATCCCTGCGCCACGGATCTCGCGAGCTTGGTGGCGTTCGCGCGCCGCAGGGTCAGGGCCACGAAAGCGGCCCGGGACCGGTCGCCGCGTTCGATGTGCCGCGCGTAGGCGCGCTCGAAGACCTCGATCGCCTCGTTGTGTCGGCCCACCCACCACGCCGACTTCGCCAGGGCCTCGAGGTCGGCGGCGTCGAGCTCCTCCGTCCCGTTCGCCGCCGCGAGCGCCTCGTACGCCTCGGGCCATGCGCGCCGATCGACGGCCCGGCGACCGGTCTCGAGCTGCTCCTGCGTGGCGGGGGCGACCATCCGAGGATTGTGCGGCCGGGTGCCGGATGCGGCAACGACTCGGCAGGACCTCGAGCGGTCACCGATCCGAAGGTCGCCGCTCGGCCGGCCGAGGTCCGGTCAGCCGGTCTCGTCGCCCATGACGGAGCTGCCGATGAACACGGCGCCCGCGGCGATCGCCAGGCGCTTGGAGGTGATGTCGCCCTCGACGCGGGCACGGGGTCCGAGCTCCACCTTCCCGAGGCCCACGACGTCGCCCTTGACCACCCCGCCGATCTGGACGTTGCGAGCCCGGATGCTCCCGTCGAGGCGGCTCTCGGCGGGCAGGGACACGTCGCCCTTGGCCGCGAGGTTGCCCTTGACCTGACCGGCCAGCGTGATGTCGGTGGCCTGGATGTTGGCCTCCACCCGGCCCCCGGCCGACAGGGATACCTCCTTCTCCGCGCTGATCCGGCCCTTGACCTCGCCGTCGACGCGGAGGGAGCCGGCCGCCACCACGGTGCCCTCGATCCTCGTCCCCCGGCTCACCACGGAGAGGTCGGCGGGGTCCTGCGAGCGGTCCATGCTCACCTCCTGCGCAGCGCGCGTCTCGTCCCGTTCCACCGTCGAGGCGTGAGGCGCCTCCGCGACCTCCGCCGGCTCGGTCGTGGGGATCCGAGATCCCTGCGGCGCATCCGACTCGTCTCGGCCTCGGGAATGGCGCCAGCGGCCCATCGGCCTCCTAGGGTGAGGGCCGGCGGATGCGCACCCGCAGGATGTCGCGAAGGCTGACGATCCCCACGAGGTTCTTCCCCTCGACGACCGGCAGGTGGCGGAATCCCTGGCCCATCATGATCTCGGCGGCGTCCTCCGCGTCCACGTCGGGGGTCGCGGTGACGGGCTCCTCGGTCATCCAGTCGCCGACCCGGGCCGAGGGCAGGTCGGCGCCCGATGCCGCCGCGCGGAGCACGTCGCGCTCGGTGAAGATCCCCACCAGCCAGCTGCCCTCGGTGATCACCGCGGATCCGAATCGCCCCTTCAGCATGCTCGCCGCCACCTCTGCGACCGAGGCGTCCCGGGTCGTCGTGAAGACGTCGCCGGTCATGATCTCCTTCAGGTTCGGCATGCCCGCCCCTCAGCCGCCCTCGCCGCCGACCTCGTGGTGCTCCGAGTCCTCGAGCGGGGTGGCGGCCTCGGCGACGTCCACGTTGAGCCGTCGCCACAGCGCACCCGCCCACGAGCCGACATGGGGCCAGCGCTGCCAGAAGACCTGCAGGGTCGCATCGTCGAGCGATCCCGCCGCCTCGTCCGCCGTCATCGAGTCGGCGACGCCCTCGAACTCCTCGATCGCGCGTAGCAGACGTTCGGCGTCGTCCACGGCCCTCTCCTCGTTCACCTGCGCGAGTCTAGTCCGAGCCGCCCTCGATCCGCCGGGCCGCGATCCGGTGGCGCGGCTCGCGCACGGCTCGACCGGCTCAGGCGGTGGGGACCCCCAGCACGTAGTCCTCGTCCTCGGGATCCCACTCCAGCGTGATCACGCCCTGGGTGTCGGCGGCCTTGACGAATTGCAGGAAGCTCCCGTAGCCGAACGTCTTCTCGCTGAAGCCGGGCTGGACCTTGCGCACCTTGTTCTTGAGCCCCGACAGGTTCGCCGTCTGGCGCTTCGCCTGCAGGTCGGCCACCACGGATCGGAGCAGGGCGAAGGCCTCCGTCTCGCCGCCGTGGACCGGCAGGGAGACCTCGGGGTCGCCCTTGGCCGAGCCCTCGCTCAGCTCGATCACGTTGCGCTCGGCCAGGTGCCGGAGCAGCTCGCCGAACGCGCGGAAGCCGTACTCGCCCTCGTTGAACGTGGGGTCCTTCCGCAACAACGCGCGCTTGATCGTCGAGGCGAGCACCGTGCCGCCCGAGGACCGCTGCAGCCCCGCCACCGTCTGGGCCACGCGCACCGCGAGCTCGTCGAGGTCGCGCGGCGCCTCCTCGGCGACCGGCTCCACCTCCTCGGCCGGCGGCTCCGGCGTGGCGGCCTTCTTCTTCGTGGACCGCCCGCCGCGCGACCCACCGCTCCGGCGGCGGCCGGCGCCGGACGGGACGTCCACGCCGTCGAGCGTCTCGTAGAACAGGAACTCGTCGCACGCCGGCGGGAGCAGCGCCGAGGTCGAGTCCTTGATCCCGACGCCGATCACGTGCTTGTTCAGCTCGCGGAGCTTGTGGACGAGCGGCGTGAGGTCGCTGTCGCCCGTGCAGATGACGAACGTCGTGATGTAGTCGCGCTCGAACGCCATCTCCATCGCGTCGACGGCCATCTTGATGTCGCCGGCGTTCTTCCGCGAGGCCCGCATGCGCTGCGGGATCTCGATCAGCTCGACCTGCCACCGGGTGAGCATCCGGCGGTCCTCGTCGAACGCCGACCAGTCCGCGTACGCCTTGCGGGCGATCACCCTGCCGCGCTCGGCGAGCGCGTCGAGCACGGGCTTGAGGTCGAAGGTCAGGCCGCCGAGCGCGTCGCGCGCCCCGATGGCCAGGTTCTCGTAGTCCAGGAACAGCGCGATCCGTTCGTCGTCGGCATCCACGGCCCCACCCTAGTCATCCGACGCCGCCCCGGCGAGCGCCGCCTCCAACACGGGGTCGTGCCCGCCGAAGTAGTCCGAGGACGTGAACGGCACCCTGACGCCCGGCTCGACCGTCGTCCTCGGATCGCCCCGGTCGCCGAAGTGCCGCTCCGAGACGAGCGCCCGGAGGCCGGAGTTCGGCAGGGTCACGGTGGCGGGGTCGGCCCAGAAGCTCGGCGCGCCGCCGGTGTCCTCGCCGACGAGCAGGACGTTCGGCGCTCGCCGCTCGAGCAGGACCACCAGGCTCACCGCCGCGGAGAACGTCAGGCGGCCGACGAGGACGACGAGCCGGTCGACGGGTCCGCTCGCCAGGAACCGCAGCAGGTCCCGGTAGCCGCCGGCCTCCCCGCCCCCGTTGCTCCTGAGGTCGAGCACGAGCCGGTCGACCGGGCGTTCGCGCATCGCCGCGCGGATGGCCTCCACGAGCTCGGCGCTGCTCTCCTCGACGTGGTCGTAGCGCACCACGAGCGCACCCGGGGCCGGGGCGCCGATGGTGAACTCCTCGTCGAGGTCCCGGAGGAACGCGAGCCCGGGGCGTTCGGGGAGCGGCAGCTCCCATCCGCCGACCCAGTCCGCGAACGTCTCGCCGTCGACCGCCTCCACCGCGACCACACGGCGACTCCCATCCGGCGCCTCGACCTCGAGCTCCATCGTCAGCCGATCGTGTGCGATGCCGAGGCCGGCGAGCACCTCGGCGCTCGTGAGGAACACGGTCCGCGCGGCCCGCAGGTTCGACGCGTTGTCCCTCGGCACCACCGGATCGAGCCGATCGAGCACCTCGGCGATCGGCACGCCGTCGACGGCGACGATCCGGGAGCCCACCAGGTCCTCGTTCGGCGCCCGGGCCGCGGTCACGAACAGCCCCTCGGGGAACTCCCAGACGCGGAGCGGGAACCGGTGGATCGCCTGCGTGTTGTCCGGGGGCCACACTCCCATGTGCCCGTCGCGACCGTTCGAGCTGATCATCGCCACGAGCCGCATGACGCCGACGAGGACCTCGTCGTCGTCCAGCTCCGGCAGACGCGCCACGAGGCCGTCCACCGCCGCCCCGAACGTCTCGCGCGACACGCCGTGGAACAGGTCGGGGTGCAGCGACTCCATCCGCTCGACGAGGTACGCGATGTCCTCGGCCCATCGGCGCTCCCTCGTCGCGACGACCGGACCCGACGGCGACCGGCGCAGGGTCGACGATCCAGGGGTGCACCCGGAGACCGCGAGGAGCAGGCAGACGCAGAGGGCCAGCACCCTCCGGCTCCGTCCCGTCGAGCGAGAGATCCTACGGATCCGTGCTATATAGCACGGATCCGTATTATCGGTTCCGCCGTGCTAGGCTCGTCCGGTGCCTGCGCGGCGACGCTCCCCCCAGATCGACGACTCGGCGATGTGGCGGCCGCAGCTCGGGAGTCCGACGTCGATCCTGTTCGACGTCTTCGTGCTCGGCCAGCGAACCCGTGCCCTCGTGGCCGAGGCCATGCGCGACGCCCCGCTGCCGCCGGAGGCCTACGCCGTGTACAGCGCGGTGTTCGAGAACGGACCGCTCACGCTCACGGAACTCGCAACACAGCTCGGGATGCCGCTCACGACGGTCGCCGACGCCCTCCGGCCCATGACCGAGCGACGCCACGTCCGCCGGACGCCGCATCCGGCCGACGGGCGGGCCACGCTGCTCTCGCTCACCCCCGAGGGCCTGCGAACGCACCGCCGGGCGTCGCGCTCGTTCGAGGGCGCCTATCGCGCGCTCGTCGCCGAGCTCGGGGACCTCGAGGAGGCGACGGCCAGGGAGGTCCTCCAGTCGCTCGCCTCGAGCGCCGAGCGCGCGCTCGGCTCCCTCCTGTCCCCCGCGGTCGGCCGCTCCGGCTTGAGTCGCCGCGCGTTGACCGGAGCCCCGGCGCCCGGAAGAATCGGCCGGTCGATCGACGGAGGGGGACCGCGTGCTGGCAACGAGCGTGTACCTGATCGTGTTCCGGGCCGTGCACATCCTCGGGGCCGTGGCCTGGGGAGGCTCTGCCTACCTGCTCGTGGTGTACGTCCAGCCGAGCGTCGCCTCGATCGCGCCCGCCGGCGCCCCCTTCATGCGCGAGCTGCTGGGACGGCGGAAGCTGATCGACGGGATCCTGTTGCTCGGCGGGATCACGGTCGTCGGCGGCCTCTTCCTGTACTGGCACGACTGGCACGCCTACGGCGGCCTGGGGGACTTCTTGGGGAGCGCGTTCGGGCTGTCGCTGACGATCGGGGCGGTCGCGGCCATCGGGGCGCTCGCGGTCGGAGGCTCCGTCACCAAGCCGAACGCCCGGCGGATGCTGGCGCTCGGCGGCCAGATCGCGCAGGGGGGAGGCGAGCCGAGCGCGGAGCAGGCCCGTGAGCTCCAGGCCATCCAGGGCCGGCTGAAGGCCGCGGCCCGGACGAGCCTCGTGCTCATCGTGATCGCCGCGTTCGAGATGGCGACCGCTCGGTACTGGTGAGGGCGGGATCGCCTCAGTCAATACGCGGTTCGGGGTGACCGGACGCAGAAATCGTGCGCACGACACCGTATTGATTCTGGCGTGGCAAACCCGGTTACCTGACTCGTTGCCATCGACGCGGCCCCATCGAGTCGAGGAGGTGACGCCCCAGGGGGCGCCGCGTTCCGGACCCTTCGCACGTGATCGGGGGTAAGGCAGATGCGACGACGAAGGCTCGCCATCGCGACGTCGGTATGCGGAGTCCTGGCGCTGGCCGTGGGAGGCATCCTGCAATCGGCCGCCGGGGATACGCTCGACGCTTCGAACCGCTTCGCGCCGTCCGGCGTGGTGTCCGTGGATCCCTTCTCGACCTCACCGCTCCGGCCAACGGGCGCGGCGGCGGCCGCTGCGAGCGCCGCCGGCGCCGTCCAGGCGACGACGTCCGGCGGCTGTGTCGACTCGGGCAACAACGTCCGCGTCAACCAGGAATGCACGAACCAGAGCGCCGCGGGCTTCATCGGACGCGGCCAGTCCCAGAACGAGACCGCGGTCGCGGTGAACCCGCTGAACCCGCGGAACGTCCTCGCCAGCCAGAACGACTACCGGCGGGGCGACGGCACGTGCGGCGTCGACTGGAGCATGGACGGCGGGAAGCACTGGGGGAGCTCGCTCGCCCCGGCAGGCTTCACGCCGGGCTTCACGAACCCCCGGCACAACTGGCAGGCCGGTGGGGACACCTCGGTCGGGTTCGACACGTCCGGCGCGGCCTACCTCATGTGCCAGGTCTTCGACCGTGGCGCGGTCGCCGACGGCGGGACCGGCGCGTTCGGCCCGAGCGGGTTCCTCCTGTTCCGCTCGGTCGACGGGGGTGCCTCGTGGAGCTTCCCCGGCAGCCCGGTGAAGACGAGCGACGCCACCGGCGCCGACGGCATCGGTCTCCTCGACAAGGTGTACATGACGATCGACGCCTCGTCGGACAGCCCGTACGCCGACCGGATCTACGTGACCTGGTCCGAGTACAGCACCGACTTCTCGGCGGACCCGATCACGCTCGCCTACTCCGACGACCACGGCGTGACCTGGCACCAGTCGGGCGCGGTCAGCGGCCCCTCGACGGACCTGTGCCCGGTCAACTTCTCCGGCGCGCCGGCCGGGACCTGCGACGCCAACCAGTTCTCGGTCCCGTTCACCGCACCCAACGGGGACGTCTACGTGGTGTTCCAGAACTTCAACAACTGCTCGGGCGCGTTCGGCGCTCCCTGCACGGGCGACCCGAACGACAACCACAACCAGATGCTGATCGTGAAGTCGACGGACGGCGGGGCCACGTTCGGCGAGCCCGTCAAGGTGACGGACTTCTACGACCTGCCCGACTGCTTCACCTACACCGGCTCCGACTTCGGGCGGGCGTGCGTCCCGACGGCGCCGCTCTCAGGCGTGAGCGTGTTCCGCGCCACGAACTACCCGAGCCCGGCCGCGGTCTCGGACTCGGAGATCGTCATCGACTTCGGCAGCTACATCAACCAGCACTCGAACCCCACGCTCGGGAACTGCTCGCCCGCAGGGTTGAGCGGTGACACGTTCCTGAACCTGTACGACGGGGTGGGTGAGATCAACGGGTGCAACAACGACATCGTTCGGAGCGTCTCGACGGATGGGGGCGCGACCTTCACCGGGACGAGCACCGACGTGTCCGAGCTGCCCTCCGTGAACGACGAGGGCGCCCAGCTGGCCGACCAATGGTGGCAGTGGTCGGCGTCGACCCCGAAGGGGAAGGTCGCCACCATGTACTACGACCGCAAGTACGGAGACGACATGGCCACGGGGTTCATGGACATCTCCATGTTCCGGGGCTCCGGCGCACCCGTCCGGGTGACGAACGCCAGCTTCCCGTCGTCGAACGAGTTCCCCGACGCGAACGGCGCCTCGACGTTCATGGGGGACTACTCGGGGCTCGCCGTCGGATCCGACGGGCGGGCGCATCCCGTGTGGACGGATGCGCGCAACCCGATCTTCTCCTTCAGCACGGCTCCCGGCGACGACGCCCGCGTGCTGATCCCGGTCGGGTTCGGGAGCGACATCTACACGGCGTCGATCAAGACCTGAGGCGGTCCAGACCCGACGCGACGCGAGGTGAGGGGCCGGGCGACCGGCCCCTCACCGCGACCGGCCCGTGATCAGGACCATGCGACCGCTGAGCTTCACGGCTCCCTCACCCCTCGCTGCGCCCGACGACGGTCTCGAACCCGACCGGAACCGTGGCTCTCGCTCCGGCACCGGCCGGTATCCGACGCGTCGACTGCTAGCGTGGATCGGTGACCCGCCGGGGCCGCCACAGCGCGGCGACGTTTCGGCGCCGGCGCATCGTGGCCGCGGCGGCCGTCCTCGGCGTCGCCGGGGCCGCGGTCGCGGGGTTCCTCCTGGTGCGCAACCGCGGCGCGGAGCGCGTGTGCTCGCGGCCCGAGGAGCTGCGCACGCGCGGCGCCGTCACGCTGATCCCGGAGGCGATGGACGCGTTCCTCGAGGCGGAGAACGCCGTGGGACGACCGATCGACGTCGTCGAGAGCTACCGCTCGTGCCGGGAGCAGGCGCTGGCGTGCGAGCGGATCTGCGGCTCGCGCCACGGGTGCCCCGGGACCTGCGCACCGCCCGGGCTGTCGTGGCACCAGCGCGCCGAGGCCATCGACGTCACGCAGGAGATGGTCGACGCGCCGGGGGTCGTCGCGGCGCTGGAGGACGCGGGCTGGTGCCAGGCGGTCCCGGACAGCGACCCCGGCCACTTCTCCTTCGACGGCTGTCACTGAGCGCGGGCGAGCGGCCCCGGCGTAGAGTGCGGCGATGGACGCCGACGCCGTGCGGGCCTGGGTGGACGGCTATCGCGCCGTGTGGGAGTCCAACGAGCCCGAGGCGATCGGCGCGCTGTTCACCGAGGACGCTCGCTACCTGACCGAGCCGTACGCCGAGCCGTGGCGGGGCCGCCAGGCCATCGTGGCGCACTGGCTCGAGGCCAAGGACGCACCGGGGCAGACCGAGTTCCGCTACGAGGTCATGGCGCTCGCCGGGGACCTCGCGTTCGTCCGGGGGTGGACGACCTACCTCGACCCGCCCAAGCGCGAGTACAGCAACCTGTGGATCATCCGCCTCGACGGGGACGGACGGTGCGAGGCGTTCACCGAGTGGTGGATGAAGCACCGCACGCCCGCGAGCCCGTCCTGAGCGGCGACCGCAGCTTCAGCTCGACGAGACGGAGCGCCCCGCCGGCGCGGTCTTCGGCTTCGCCCGGCGGTTGGCCTTCGCCGTCGACGGCGGCGTCGCCGGGGCCGAGGCTCGGGACGCGCCGCGGCGCGACGGGATGCGCGGGACGCGGGCCGGGGCGACCTCGGTGCGCAGGTCGTCCCAGAACGCCGCCAGGATCAGGCCGAGCGAGCCGACCGGCGCGAGCGCGGGGGTGAGCCGCCGGAGCCCACGCGACACCCGGCCGAGCTCCCGGCCGCGAAGAACGAGGACGTCCTCGAGCAGCTCCCAGGTCTCCAGACACCGGCCGGTCTCGTCCTCGTCCTCGGACTCGGGCACGCCGAGCCACCGGGCCCGCGCCCACGTCATGAGCCGGGGGTCGAGGTCGGGCACGAGATCGGGGAGCGTGGCGAACACGGTCTTCGACACCCGGGCCACGCCGAACTCCCGCACCCAGGCCGCCGACAGGAAGGCGTCGATCCACGCCCGGCGCTCGGCGCTGCCGGCGGGAGCGGAGCGTGGAGCCGAGGCGATCAGGGCGTCCGCGGACGACGCTGCCCCGTCCATGAATCGCTCCACCAGCTCGAGGTCCCAGCCGGCGCCCAGGTGGTTCGCCCGCCACAGGTGAACCGGGGTGATCGTCGGCGACGAGGGCCAGAGCTTGCCGCGGAAGAAGTCCCGGTGGGGCGAGGCCGTGAGGTATCGCAGGTAGACCGCCCCGGGATCCTCCAGCCGGCGGACGCCGATCCTGACCGTCGCCGGCTGCGCGGCGCTGGCCGGAAGGGGATCGGGAGGCGGCTCGACCGCCACCACGAGCTTCGTCACGGTCGCGAGCGGCGGCCCCGGATCCTCGGCCTCGACCTTCGGGACCGGCTCGGGGTCCGGCTCGGGGTCCGAGCTCGACTCCCCGGCGATGGGGTCCGTCCCGTCACGCTCGCCGCTCGCATGCCGAGCCAGGAGCGCGTACCAGCTCTGCTCGTACGCCTCGGTGCAGGTCGGGTCGTGCCCGGCGTCGTCAGCCCCGCGGCCCCGGCGGCGATCTCGGCTCCGTGCGGTCGGCATTCCCTCGTTCCCACGCAAGGTTGGACGGCACGCGCCGTCCTCGTCTCCCATCGGCCGGGATCGGCCGTGGCTGAAGAGGGCGATCACCGCGATCGCTCGGCTCGCCACGACTCGAGCACCGGCCCCTCGCGTGCCCTGAGCTCGACCGACCCGCATCCGCCGGGCGGGTCCTTCGGCAGGCGGCTCGATGGGGGACGCCTGCGGTCCGAGCGCACCTCCGTGCGTGGCGAGGCGTGGTCGCGATCACGAGAAGGCCATTAGGCCGTTCTGACCAGGCATTTCTCAACCGCGGAACCGCTCAACCGCGGCCCCCGAACGGCCGACTGTGGGGGGTGAGGGTGCGAGGAGGTTCTGACCCCTCGATGACCGCCACGTCCGTCTCGACCGGCGACCGGCTCGCCGGGCTCACCCGAGCCCGGCGGTCGAGCGCTTCCCACCCCACCCGGCCGGCCTATCTGTACCTCGCCACGGCAAGCGTGCTCTCCGCCTTCTACTTCGTGCTCCACGGGCAGGGGCGCGAGATCGTGTACGAGGTGGTCTCCGCCAGCTCCGTGGCGGCCATCGCGATCGGGACCCTGCGGTTCCGTCCGCAGCCGAGTCTGCCCTGGTGGCTCCTGGCCGGCGGGATGACGATGTGGTTCATCGGCGACGTCCTGTGGTCCTGGTACCCGTACTTCACCGGTCGCGACCTCGTCATTCCCTCCGCCGCCGACGTCTCCTACCTGCTCGGCTACCCCCTGCTGCTGGTCTCGATCGGCATGATCGTGCGGACCCGTCGTCCCGCGCTTCGCCGGAGCGGGTGGATCGACTCCGCCATCGTCGCCGTGGTGTTCGCGCTCATGGTCTGGCAGGTCGCGCTCCAGGAGGCCGTCGCGAACGGCGTGACCATGGGCGAGGCGGTGAACATCGTCTACCCGCTGGCGGACACGATCCTCGTCGGGTTCCTCGCCAGGCTCCTGTTCGCGCCCGGGCACCGCACGCCCGCCTACGCCTCGGTGGTGACCGCCATCTGCCTCGTCCTCGTCGCCGACATCGCCTACGCCTACGTCGTCGCCACCGACTCGTGGGGGATCTACGACGCGCTCAACGCCGGCTGGCTCGCCGGGTACGTGCTCCTCGGCGCCGCGGCCCTGCATCCGTCCATGGTCACGATCGCCGAGGCCCCCGAACGGATGGAGCAACCCCTCTCTCGCCGGCGGACCCTCGTGCTCGCGATCGTGGCCTCGCTCCCGGTGGCTCAGATGATCTTCGGCTCGTGGCTCGGCCTGCCCGACTCGCGCGTCGCAACGGCGATCGGCATGGTGCTCGTCCTCGGCATGGTCTTCTACCGGCTCTCCTCGCTGATCGGCTCGATCGAGCGACAGACCGCGGAGCTGACCGGGCTCCACCACGATCGCGGGCTCGTCCTCGACGAGATCACGCGCGCCATCGAGGACGAGCGGATGCGCCTGGCCGCCGAGCTGCACGACGGGCCGATCCAGCGCGTCACGAGCCTCGGCATGCGCGCGTACATGGGGATGCGGAAGCTCCGATCGGGCGACCAGGGAGCCGCCGCGAAGATCCTCGAGGAGATCGAGGAGGACCTCGGCCGCGAGGTGCAGGGGCTGAGGGCACTCATGACGCAGCTCCGGCCCCCGGTGCTGTCCGAGCGCGGGCTCGTCGACGCGCTGCGCGACCACGCCGACGCGATCTCCTCGGAGCGGGGGATCGGCGTGATGGTGGAGGGACAGATCGTCGGCCGCCTGAACGCGGAGGTGGAGACGGGCCTGTACCGCATCGCCCAGGAGGCCCTGATGAACGCGTGCCGGCACTCGGGGGCGCAGAGGATCGACGTCCGCGTCGAGCCTGCCGGTGGACGCATCCGGCTCATGGTTCACGACAACGGAGTGGGGTTCGACACGAGGACGAAGCTCGGTCACGACGGCGGCATGCACTTCGGCCTGCTGGCGATGCGGGAGCGAGCAGCGATGCTGCACGGTTCGCTCACCATCGCGTCGGTTCGCGGGCAGGGAACCACGCTGGTCGCCGACGTTCCGCTCGAGGAGGAGCCGTGATCACGCCCGTCGCCGAACCAACGCGGGCGGCGCCGAGCGTCGTCGTCGTGGACGACGACGCGTCGATGCGAGACGCCATCCGAGAGCTCCTGGAGGAGCTGGGCTTCGCGGTCGTCGGGCTCGCCGGCGACGGGAGCACCGCCGTGGCGGTGGTCGCCGACGCGCGGCCGGACGTCGTCCTCATGGACGTGCGCATGCCGAAGATGGACGGGCTGGAGGCGACGCGCCAGATCCGTGTGATGCGCCCCGCGGTCCAGGTCGTGCTGCTGTCCGCCTACGACGACCTCACGTTCAGGCGGGCCGCCGAGGAGGTCGGCGCCTGCTCCTTCCTGGCCAAGGGGTGCAGCCCCGACATGCTCGAACGCACCCTGCGTGCGGCCGCGGCGAAGGGGCCGGGCTAGGTCCCGACGAGCCACGCCGTTCAGACCGCTTTCTGGAATGATCGCGGCCCGATGCGCCCTCCACACCCCACGGCCGTCCGGCTGGAGCCACTCACCGCCGCGCACGTCGGGACGCTCGACGAGCTGACCCGCGACCCCGCCGTCCAGCGCTTCACCAGCGTCCCCCAGCCGCCGCCTCCGGGCTATGCAGCCGAGTGGCTCTCCCGCTATGTGGGGGGACGGCGCGACGGGACCCAGGAGGCGTTCGCGGTCGTCGAGGCGGACGGCGACGCGGTGCTCGGCATCGGCGTGGCGGTGGCGATCGACCGTCCCGGCCGGGTCGTCGAGCTCGGGTACTCGGTCCTGCCGTCCGCCCGGGGCCGTGGCGTGGCCACGGAGACGCTGCGGCAACTGACGGTGTGGGCGCTCTCGGAGCTCGGCGCCGTCCGGCTCGAGCTCCGCATCGACCCCCGCAACGAGTCGTCGAAGCGCGTCGCGGAGCGATGCGGCTACGCCCTCGAGGGCGTCCTTCGATCGATGCCCCTGAAGCCGGGCCGGTGGGGCGACCTCGAGGTCTGGTCGCGCCTCGCGTCCGACGTCCGCAGCGGATGAAGGACGGCCGTGAGGACCGCCGCGCGTCGGTCCCATCGGCGACGATGCAGGCGTGACCGAGCGCAACCGGGTGACGCCGTTCGGCGAGATCGTCGCCATCGCCCAGCGCGGGCTCTTCATGGGCAACCGCGGCAGCATCCACCGGGACCGGACGATCGTTCGGCCGTGGCAGGTCCGCCGCTGGATCACCTGCGTCCTCGAGTACAAGGGGTGGGTCGCGCCCACGTGGCAGCCGGGCCGGTGGACGCCGCTGTTCTTCTGGGACGAGGCCGTGGCCCTGGCGGCGGGGCACCGGCCCTGCGCCCTGTGCCGGAGGGCGGACTTCAACGCCTGGCTCGACGCGTGGGCCTCGGCGTTCGGGGACCGGCCGACGGTCGACCCCGTGGACCGGCGCCTGCACGCCGAGCGCCTCGACGGCCGGGTGCAGCGGCGACACCGCGCGGCGTGGCGCGACCTCCCGGCCGGCGCGTTCGTGGCGGTCGGGGAAACCCCCGCGCTCGTGCTCGACGATCGCCTGGTCCCGTGGTCGGCCGCCGGCTACGGGCCACCCCTGGACCGGCCCGCCCGTGGTGACGCCGTGGTCCTCACGCCCCCGTCGAACGTCGAGGTTCTGCGGCATGGCTACCGCCCGGCTCTGCATCCCACCGCGGCCGCGCGGCCTTCGTAGACTGACCCCCGCTCCGCAGGAGGCTCCCGATGACGATCAAGATCCGGCGCGACGTCGAGATCAGCGACGTGGAGGGCGGGTGGTTCCGCGCCCGCTGGCACTATTCGTTCGACACCTACCGCGACCCCGAGTACGTGCGCTTCGGCACGCTGCGGGTCTTCAACGACGACCGGCTGGTCCCCGGGGCGATCTGGCCGATGCATCCCCACCGGGACATCGAGGGCCTGACCTACGTGGTGGAGGGCTCGTTCCGTCACCAGGACGACGTGGGCGGGCCGCCCGGTCCCCTGCCGGCCGGCTCGGTCCAGCGGATGACGCTCGGCTCGGGCGCCAACCACAGCGAGCAGAACGCGAGCGAGACCGAGCCCATGCGCTTCATCCAGATGTGGATCCTGCCCGACGAGCGCGGGCTCCCGCCCGGCGTCGAGCAGAAGATCTTCACGAAGCAGGACCGCACCGACCGACTGCTCGAGGTGATCGGCGGCGAGGGCGGCGATGCCGTGCTCGTGCACCAAGACGCGAGGGTGCTCGTGTCCCACCTCACGCCGGGCGCCTCGGCGTCCCACACCCTCGGCGCGGGCCGGGGCGGCTACCTCTACGTGATCGAGGGCGACGTCACGGTCAACGGTGAGCGCATGGCGACCGGCGACGCGGCCCAGATCCGGGACGAGCCCTCGGTCGCCGTCGAGGCGGTCCTCTCGAGCGAGCTGATCCTGGTCGACGTCCGCCTCACGTAGCCGCTACCCCAAGCCGTCGCGTCGGGCCCTCGGAGCCGACGCGGAGGGGACGCGGTCGAACCGAGTAAACTGCAGGTAGCAGGTGCCAGCCTGCGGTTCGCGAATCGCGACCGACCCGTGGCCCATCGAGCCACCCGCCCCTCGCTTCCACGAATCGAACGGGAGCGGAGGGAGACTCCCATGGTCCGTTGCCCCGTCTGCGAAGACGCCCAGGTCGTCTACGTCGCCGGTCCGGCCGCGACCTCGTGCCTCGGTTGCGGAGCCCGATGGATCCAGAACGTTCCCGCGGGCAACGGCGTGGAGCACGCCGATCCGGTGCTCGCCCTCAACGAGGTCATCTGTGCGATCGAGGATGAGCGCGCCCGGCTCGCGGCGGACCTGCACGATGGACCGATCCAGAGGATCGCCGCGCTCGGCATGCGCACCTATCTGGGCCTTCGGGAACTGCGGGCCGGCGACCGGATGGCGGCCACGAGGACCTTCGAGGGTATCGAGGCCGGACTCGACCGTGAGATCCGCTCCCTGCGAGCGCTCGTGACGCAGCTGCGACCGCCCGTGCTCTCCGAGCTCGGGCTGGTCGATGCGCTCCGAGACCACGCCAGCTCGATCGCATCCGAGCGCAAGATCGTCACGACCGTGGAGGGGTCGATCGACGCCCTGCAGAACGAGGACGTCCAGACGGGCCTCTACCGGATCGCCCAGGAGGCGATGACGAACGCCTACCGGCACTCCGGGGCCAGCCGGATCGACGTCCGCGTGGAGCCGACCGGTCGAGCCATCCGACTGACCGTGCAGGACGACGGCGCAGGGTTCGATGCCACGAGGACGTTCGGACACGACGGCGACCAGCACTACGGGCTCGTCTCGATGCAAGAGCGCGCGGCGAAGCTTCACGGGTCGCTGACGGTCACCTCGGCCCCGGCCGGAGGGACGACCGTGACCGCCGAGCTTCCGGTCGAGGACTGACGCCGAAGCCCGGCGTGGCCGTTTCGTCGGGGAACGCCCACGGCGAGGTTCACCAGGCCGCCGATCGCCACTCCGAGCCCGACGCCGCCCACGACGTCGAGGGGAGCGTGTGCGCCGAGGTACATGCGCGCGAACGCAACCAGGAGGACGACCAGCCAGGGGACGACGCGCCAGCGCCCCCGAAGGTACGGCGTCACGACCCAAGCCAATCCGGACAGGAGCACGACGTGCCCGGACACGAAGGACGCCCCAACGGCCGGAGTGTCCCCACGCACGATCGCGTCGGAGATCGTCGTGCCCGGTCGCGACCGCTGCACGACATGCCAGACCACGCGCTCCCCGAGGAGCTTCGCGGCCGTCACGAGCAACGCCGCGGCGGCGAGGCGCCATCGACGGAGCAGCGCCGCGACGGCCGCCGCGACCGGCCCGGCCGCGAGCACGCCGAGAAGCTGCGAGCCGCGCATCACGGGCGAGAGCAGGTTCGGCAGGCCGTTCACGGCGTGGAAGAAGCTCAGTTCGGCCGGGCCCACCTCGCCGTTCGAGACGACAATGCCGCAGGCGGCCAGGACGGCGGCCCCCGCGAGGGCGGCGATGAGATCGTTCATCCGGCGCCTGAACACGTGCCTCTCCCCTCCGGCCCGATACCCAGCGCGGTCGAACCCTATGCCCAGGAGCTATCCGCGGCGAACGCGTCGTGATAGACACTCCGGATGGATTCGTCTCCTCGGACCGCCCGAAGCAAGCGAAGTTGGCGAGTCGTCCAGATCGGCATCTCGATCGTCCTCGTGGTCCTGATCTTCGTCATCGCGGTCCCGAAGCTCGCGAGCTACTCGTCGGTGTGGAGTGCGATCACGGACCTCACGCCGCTCGAGCTCGGCACCCTCGTCGCCGCGATGCTCTTCAACCTCCTCACGTACTGGTGGCAGAACATGGCCTCGATCCCCGGCCTCGGTCTGTGGCAGGCGGCGGTGTGCAATCAGACGACGACCTCGGTGGCCGACACGATCCCCGGCGGCGGCTACATCGCCGTCGGGGTCGGGTACGCGATCTACCGCTCGTGGGGCTTCTCCAACGCGGCCATCGCGCTCTCGGTCGCGCTGACCGGAATCTGGAACATCTTCTTGAAGCTCGGCCTGCCGCTGATCGCGCTGGCCGCGCTGGCGATCACGGGCAACGCCAACGGCGCGCTGGTCGCCGCCTCCCTCATCGGGATGGCCGTGCTCGCCGGGGCGGTCGTTCTGTTCGCGCTCGTCCTGTGGAAGAAGGAGATGGCGCGCCGGATCGGCGCCGCGTTCGGCCGCGCCGCCTCGGCCGTCCGCCGGCTCGTCCGCAAGCCCCCCGTGGAGGACTGGGGAGAGGCCGCGGTGCGCTTCCGCCGGCAAACGATCGACCTCGTGGCCAAACGGTGGGTCGCGCTCACCGCGACGACGATCGTCAGCCACCTCGCCCTGTATGTCGTGCTCCTGTTGGCCCTCCGCCACGTCGGGGTCTCCGAGCAGGAGGTGAGCTGGGCACAGGTCCTCGGCGTCTACGCGTTCGGGCGGCTCCTCACCGCGGTCCCGCTCACCCCCGGAGGCCTCGGGTTCGTCGAGCTCTCGTACATCGGCGGGCTGATCCTGGCGGGACGCGCACACGCCGACGTTCCCTCGGACGTGTTCCACGCGCAGGTGGCGGCGGCCGTCCTCGTGTTCCGCGTCCTGACCTACGCGATCCAGATCCCGCTCGGCGGCTTCACGTACCTGATCTGGCGCGCCAACACGAGCTGGCGCAGGGCCCTGGCGCAGGAGCCTGAGACTCCGGTCGCGGCACCCGTTCCCTCCTCCTGAGGATGGGAAGCGCCGCTCGGTACGTCGCCGGGCTCGCCGTGGGCGTCTCCGCGATGGCGGGTGCGGCCGCGCTCGCGGACCACCGAGCCACGCCCGCAGAGACCAGGCTCTTCCGGCTGGCGAACGGCCTCCCCGAACGGGCCTACCGGGCGATCTGGGGCCCGATGCAGTACGGCACGTTCGGGACCGTGCCTGTTGCCGCGGCCGTGGCCCTCGCCCGGCGCCGGCCGCGCCTGGCCGTCGCCGTGGGGTCCGGCGGCACCGCGGCGTGGCTCCTGGCCAAGGCGGTGAAGCCCGTGGTGAACCGGGGTCGCCCGGACGCGCTCCTGACGGATGTCGTCCTGCGGGGGAGCGAGGAGGGCGATCAGGGATTCCCCTCGGGCCACGCCGCCGTCTCCGCGGCGCTCACCGTCGTCGCCTGGCCTTACCTGTCGAACGGATGGCGGGCCGTGGCGGCCGTCCTGTCGGGCTTCGTGCCCTTCGCGCGGATGTACGTCGGCGCGCATCTCCCGCTCGACCTCGTCGGCGGCTCCGCGCTGGGGGTCGCGATCGGTTCCGCCGTCAACCTGGCCGTCCCGCCGAACCGCCCTCGCTGATCCCCCCGGCGCGTCTCAGGCGCACGAGGCGCCGGCGCCGCACAGGCGCAGGTCCTCCTCACGCTCGACACGCTCGGCGAGCCCGGCCCTCGCGACGAACGACAGCCCGCCGCCGGGGTCGAAGGAGGGGATCTGCTCGATCCCTGCCGGCAGCGACGAGCGATAGGCGACACATCCACCATCGATCCGGATGAACCGAACCGTGACGTCGTCACCTCTGGCCGGGCAGGTGCGCGTCAGCGTCACCTGCACCCTGGCCGACCCGCCGGTGGGGCCGAGCCGCACGCCCAACGGCCCGCCACCCGTTTCACCGCCGGCGACGAGGAGGTCGATCGTCGCCCGCCCCCGAACGACGGACGAGACCGACAGGCTCCATCCCAAGGGGAGCGACCGGACGCACGGGATCCGCGTGGCCGTCGGCACCGCTTGCGCCATGAGGGTCATCGTGCGGCTCGAGCCGCAGACGGGGCTCTCGGTCTGCGGGCGGCCGGGGAAGAACAGCGACAGGCTGAAGCTGCCGGCCGCGACGACGACGAGCAGGGTCAGCACGATCAGCGACACGCGCCGGACGGACCACCGCTGGATCCTCATCGGGGGCCGCGCGGGCGCGAGTGCCCGGAACTCCTCGAGGAGGTCGCGCCCGTCGCGCTTCATGAAGTTGCGGAGCTGCGTGGGGCTGGCGACGCCGCGCGTGGCGGCGAACGCCTCGGAGAGCTCGTCGGGCGTGAAGTACCGCAAGGCCTTGGCGTACACCAGGTCGGCGTCCGACCGCAGCGCCAGCACGAGCATCATGTTCCCGAGATCGACCGCCTGGCGCCACGGGGACGGTCGCACCTGCACGAAGAACACGTCGATGAGCCGCAGGTGCCCGTCCTGCACCATGAGGTTCGCCGGCTTGATGTCGCGGTGGGCGAGACCGACGTCCCACATGCGCCGGATCATCTGGAGTCCCTCGTCGACGATGCGGTCGTCGATCTCGACGTCGCCGATCTCCTCGCCGCCGTCGAAGAACTCCATCGCGATGAGGTACTCACGCTCTGGGGTGATCTCGACGATCCCGAGTGGCGCGGGCGTCGCGAACCCGTATTCGCCGAGGAGGCGGAGCGTGTAGTCCTCGTACTCGACGAACCGCCGGACCGTCTGGAACGGCGTCTCGTCCTCGAGCCGCCCGTACAGCATCGTCCGGCCGAGCTTGTACCAGCGATCCGCGCGGACGTGGTTCCGGGCGTACAGCTTCGCGAACACCGAGCGCTCAACGCCCTGCTCGTCCACCACGCGCAGCTTCAGGGGAGTGGATCCCCCCGAGCCCTCCAGCCCCACCAGCTTCATCTCCAGGATCGTGAGGCCGAGCTGTTCCTGCATCGCCGCTCGGATCGCCTCGCCCCGGCGGCCGCCGACGTCCAGGTGCGCCGACTTCCCTCGGCGCCCGTACGTCACGGGGAACGTCTCGTTGGGCACGAACGCTCGGAACAGCGACACCGGGATGGCGACCCCCAGGATCGCGGCGAACACGACGTCGGTGGGGTGATCCACCCCCAGGTAGGTGCGGATGATGCCCACGAACACGACGACCGCCGCGACCACGAGCTTCGCGTGCCACCGGGGCCGGCCGGGGACGACGAGGAGGTACATCGCCCCCACGAGGACGCCGACCAGCGCCGTGATCGGCAACGACGGCGAGGAGAAGCCCTCCCAGTGCCCGATCGCGAGGACGTCGAACGGGCGGGGACGTGCAGCCAGCGAATACACGAGCGTGAAGACGATCTCGAGGACGGCGAGGCTCACGAGGAAGACGATGAGGTGCCGCCACCGGCGGAAGACCGCCCCCAGCCCGACGGACACGAGCCCCAGGATCGGGAGGGCCCATCGGGAGCCCATCGTGTTCAGGAAGCGTGCGATCGAGTCGAGCCAGGAGGTTCGCGCCGACACGACGACGCGGATGAGGGGGGCGTCGACGCGATCGAGCGGGCCGGTCGAGAGGTGGAGCCATACCGTCCCGGACACGACGACGAGCAGCACTGCGGCCACCCAGAGCTTGCCCGTCAGGCCGATGACCTTCGGGAGCGGCGGGGGCGCCCCTGTCGGCCGCCGCCGCCGGTGGACGTCCTGGACGACGACGACTCGTTCTGCCGCCGGTGCCGCCTGCGCCGGTCTCTCCATCTCCCCCACCCCGGTCGATCGTGGCACGGTCGCGACGAGAGGGGAACCCTCCCGGTCAGGCGTTCGAGCCGGCCGGTGCGCCACCGCCGGTCGCCGTGTGCGCCCGCGTCAGCTCGTGGATCGCCTTCGTGAGATCGAGGATCTGCGTGGAGATCGCGAGCAGGTCCTCGTTCTGCTGCCCCTCCGACTGCACCATCCGCCACTCCTGGTCCGCCAGGCGCCGGCGGGCGTCGTCCTGCCGGTTCTGGCTGATCATCACGAAGGTCGACAGGAAGATGGCCTCGAGCGACACGATCATCGTGAGCAACCCGAACGGGTAGGTCTCGACTCCCGCGGCGATCCACACGGTGAACCAGACGACGTGGACGTAGGCGAACCACATCGACCCGGCGAACCCCGTGATGGCGTCGGCGACCCGGTTCTGGACGCTCCGCGCCCGTTCCTCCGCGTGCTCGAGCAGGGCGGGATGGATCGGCTTCCTCGATGCGACGACGGCCACGGCTCCTCCTTGACGAGTGCGCGAGGTGACGATGGCACGAGCCTAGGCCGACGTCGCGTCAGGCGTCGCGGCCGCACTCCGGACACCGGTGCCGGCCCGCCGGAACGTCCGGCGGCGCGGACCGGTTCCCGCAGCGGGCGCAGATGTGCAGCTTGTCGGCCGGCCGATCCCCGGCGGGATCGGGTCGCGGCGGGTTGGCCCTCGGATCGCGGGGCAACCAGCTCAACGCGGATCCGCCCTCGGGTGGTCCCATCTCGCGATCATCGGGTGACCGGGCGCGTGAGGAGGTACTCGGTCTCGGTGGACTCGAAGATCCTTCGGATGGCTCCGAACGCGTTCACCAGCCGGAGGCTCCTGCCCCACGCTCGCACCCGGTGTTCGTAGGACATCACCGCGAGCCACGCCGCGCCGTCCATGAACGTGAGCTCGCCGAGGTCCAGGACGACGTGGCGGGGGCGCGCCTCGGCGATCGCGTCGTCGAGCTTCGGGACCGCCACCGCGTCGAAGCGCCCGGTCAGATGGACGTGGGCGACGTCGCTCGAGCTCTCGATGTGAACCCCGAAGAGGTCCGGCTGGCCCACGGCGTCTCCTTTCGAGGAGGGATCGCGATCACCTCCGGCAAAGGAGCGTGCCTCTGGGCTCCGGTGTGCGCCCCAACCGCGGACGCGTGCCGGCCGGGACTTGGGGCCAGCCGTCCCACGCTAATCGGCGGCGTCCGGGCGAGTCAATCGGTCGCTTGGGGGTTCTCAGTGGTGCTTCGAGACCAGACCGTCCGGCGAGACGTCCCACACCTGACCACTGTCGTCGTCGACCATCGAGACGGTCGAGCACGACTTGTCGGCCGCGAACCGCGCCGCGCCGACCGCCCGCTCCCAGCTGCGGTACGGATCGGTGCCGTTGCCGATCCGGAGCGTGTACCCGTTGCTCCGTCTCGGCCTCATCGCCGGTCCACCCGCACCACGCCGTGCTCGCCACGGATGTCGCGCAGCGGGACGCGAAGGAGCTCGCCGGTGCTGGAGCGGACCATGTACGTGTTCGCCGCGTCGTCGAGGTACTCGATCGTGCCTGCGACGGTCCGCAGGTATCCGTTCGGAGACTCGATCTCGAACACACGCTCGGCGCGTCCCAGCCTCGAAACGGGGTCGACCGAAGCCGTGGGCTCGATCGGTGCCCTCGCGGGCACGTCGAGCCGAACGGAGTCCGTCAGCATGGTCATGGTGCGCCTCCTCGATCAGAGGGGCGGCCGACGGCCTCGTCGTAGGCGGTCCCGGTGAGCGCTGCTCGCATCCATTGTCTCACGCCGGCTCGTCCCGACGACCGAACGTCATCGCCGCGGGCCGGTCCGCGTTCGGCGCCCGCGGCCGTTCCCCTTCGCGTTGCCGGATCGGTTCCCGCCGCCGTTCGCGTTCCGGTTCCCATTGCCGTTCCGGTTCCCACTACCGTTCCTCGCCGATCCGTGCTTGTCGATCCGCAGCCCGGCCTGCACGAACTCCGCGTGGAGCTGGAGCTTGGTGGCGATCCGGCCGACGTCGAGCTGCTGCTCGGGCGTGACGAACGTGATGCCCTCGCCGCCGCGACCGGCCCGCGCGGTGCGACCGACGCGATGCACGTAGTCGGTCTCGTCGGCGGGCGCGTCGAAGTTGATCACGTGCGTGATGTCCTCGAGGTCGAGCCCCCGGGCCGCGACGTCGGTCGCCACGAGGACGTCGTTGGCCCCCGAGGCGAAGTGGCCCAGCGCGCGCTCGCGCTGCGGCTGGGACATCCCGCCGTGCAGGGCGCCGGCGCGGAAGCCCTGGGCCTTGAGGTTCCTGGTCAGGCGATCGGCCCCGTGCTTGGTGCGCACGAAGACCAGCGTGAGGCCGCGGTCGGCCGCCAGCTCGCGCACGAGCGCCGGCGTCTTCGCGGGCTGCTCCACGGCGATGAAGCGATGCAGGGCCTCCGCGATGACCGGCCGGTCCTCCGCCACCGTGTGCGATACGGGATCGTCGGTGAACCGGGCCGCGAGCCGTCCGACCTCGCCGTCGAGCGTCGCCGAGAACAGCATCGTCTGCCGCTCCGGTCGGAGCATCTCCAAGATGCGCGTGACGTCGGGCAGGAACCCCATGTCGAGCATCCGGTCGGCCTCGTCGAGCACGCAGATCCGGACGCGGTCCAGGCGCAAGAGCTTCCGCGCGACGAGGTCGAGCAGCCGCCCCGGCGTGGCGATGAGGATGTCGGCGCGGCGGGCCCGCTTCGCCTGCGGCCCCATCCCCACGCCGCCGTAGACCGAGGCGACCTCGAGGTGGCGGACGTCGGCGATCGCCCGGAACTCCTCAGTCACCTGGCTGGCCAGCTCCCGGGTCGGCACCAGGATCAACGCGGCGGGACTGCGGCCGTCGGCGGTGAGGCGCTCCACGATCGGCACGGCGAACGCGAGCGTCTTGCCCGAGCCGGTTCGCGACCGCGCCAGCACGTCTCGGCCGGCGAGCGCGTCGCCGAGCACGAGCGACTGGATCGGAAAGGTGCTCTCGATCCCGCGCATCGCGAGAGCGTGGACCACCTGAGCCGAGACGCCGAAGGCGTCGAAGCCGGGCTCGGTCCGGACGGGTGGTGCGGGCGCAGCGTGAGGCTGCGCGGTTCGGATCTGCTGCACATGATCTCCTCAGGTCCGTGGATGCTCGGTGCGCGGCGAATCAGTGGGCTGCCGCGTGATCGGGAACCCAGGGGCCGAGGGCTCGCGGTGCTGCGGGGTGGACGAACGCCGTCGCGAGCGGGTCCCGCTCGGGAGCCGCTGCTCCGACAGCGTACGCGATACGCCGGCGGGCGCGACGACCGAGACGCCGGCCGGTCAGCAGTCCGTCGCGGCGCGGAGGGCGGCGCACGGTTCCCCCCGTCGCTCCGCCGAGAGGGTCCCCATCCTGCGCACCAGCAGGGCCTTGGGGAACGCGAGCACGTTGTCCATCGCCGCGACGCCCTCGGCGGGGAGGCCCTCCTCGGCGCCGACCGGCACCTCCGTGGGGATGCCTCGGATCGTCCGCGTGACAGGCGCGACGAGGATGGTCCGCAGGACCGGGACCGCCTCGTCGCGCGTCAGCACGAGGTACGGACGCCCCTTCGCGTCCGGGGCCTCGCCCCACCAGATCTCCCCACGGGCCGGCTCGCTCACCACGGCTCCTCGTGGATCGAGCGGATCGCGGCCCGCGTGGCCGCGGCGACCTCGTCGTCGTCCTGGGGGACGCGGCGATAGCCCTCGACGATCGATTCCCGGACGCGGCGGCGGCGCTCCGCCTCGACGAGCGTCTCGAGTGCCAGCCTCACGGCCTCGGCCTTCGTCTCGAAGCGACCGGTGGCCACGAGGTCCTCGAGCGAGGAGGCCAGCTCGTCTGGTATGCGAACCGCAATCTGTTCCGACATGCGTTTAGCATACCAGCACGCATACCGCTGGGTTGCCGAGGGCGGGCCGCGCCGAGCGACCCGCCCCCGGGTTCCGATCTAGTTGCCACCCTCCACGAGCGTGACCTCGGTGGGCTGGAAGTCCGAGCCCGTGGTGTCGACGCCGAGGTCCTGCAGTTTGGCCAGGGCCTCGTTCACGATGTCGTTCGTCCATGCCCCGTCGGTGGGGGGCGCGGTGAGCACCGTGGCCCCCTCGAGGTTCTGGGTGTCCATGGCGATCTGCACCGTGCGGTCCCAGGCTGCCTCGTCGATCACACCGACGCCGCCATCGGCCGGCCAGATGAGCTTGTTGATCTCGTTCATCTGCCACAGCTGGTGGCTGTCGCCGAGCTTGGAACCCTTGGCCACGACGACGTTGCGGCACTCCTCGACGTTGTCCCGGCAGTACGCCCAGCCCTGCAGGCTCGCCGTCACGAACCGCACGGCGATGTCGCGGTAGGCGTCGTCCGAATCGAGTCGCGCGGCGTCGGCCCAGATGGCGTCCTGGAGCATGCCGACGCCTTCGTCCTCGTAGCTGACGACGTTGAAGTCATCGGGCGAGTAGAGCTCGTCCGTGTCCGGGTTCACCGCCTCCAGCACCTGCGCGTACTCGTTGTAGGTCATGGCCTCGGCGGCGTCGATGTCCCCGGAGAGCAGGCCGACCATGTCGAACTGCTGCTGCACCAGGCTGACGTCGCTCGCCGGGTCGAGCCCGTCCTTCGTGAGCGCGGCGAAGATCTCGTACTCGTTGCCGAACCCCCAGTTGCCGATGGTGTGCCCGGCGAAATCGGCGGACGAGGTGATCCCCGCGTCCTTGAACGAGACCTGCAGCGTCCCCGAGCGCTGGAACACCTGCGCGATGTCCACGATGTTCGCGCCGGCCTCGCGGCTGGCGAGCGCCTTCGGCACCCAGGCCAGCGCGAAGTCCACGGCGCCGTCCGCGAGCTGCTGCTGCGGCACGATGTCCACGCCGCCCTCGACGATCGTCACGTCGAGGCACTGGTCGGCGTAGAAGCCCTTGTCCTGTGCCGCGAAGTAGCCGGCGAACTGGGCCTGGATGAACCACTGGAGCTGCAGGCTCACCGCGTCGGTCGAGGCGCAGTCGCCCCCGCCGCCTCCTCCGCCCTCGTCGTTGCTGCACGCCGTCGCCGCCAGCGCGAGCGCCAGCACGCCGGCGGCCACGACTCGGAACCGCTTGCCCACCATGCGCATCCCCCTCCCTGCTCTCGTGGGCTCTATCGCTCGCTGCGCTCGCTTCCTGAGCCCCCACACCCCCGAGGCACCGCCCCCCGTGGCCTCGAATCGCCGCATCATGCCCCATCGGGCCGGAACCTGCGAGGGGCGCCCGGCGTGGCCACGCGCTCGAGCGTCACCGCCGTCAGGAAGAACGCCAGCCCCAGCAGACAGGCCCCCAGCACGTACGCCCACGCCGTCGCGTTCGAGGAGATCGCGATGTTGGAGACGATCCGGCTGCCCAGCCCGTTCTGCGAACCGCCGAAGTACTCGGAGACGAACGCCGTGATCACGGCGGCCGGCGCGGCGATCCGCAGCGCCGTGAACAGGTACGGGACGGCGTTGGGAACCCGGACCTTCCGCAGGATGGCCATCTCGCTCGCGGCGTAGGAGCGCATCAGGTCGAGCTGGATGGCGTCGACCTCGCGCAGGCCGCGGGCCACGTTGACCAGCACGATGAACTGCACGACGAGGCTCACCATCAGCCGGCGCGGCACCTCGCTCGTGATCGAGAACATGTTGTTGAAGACGGCGACGAGCACGAAGATCGGGACCGCGTTCAGCGCCACCGCGAGCGGGGTCACCAGGTCGTTCAGCAGCCTGAACCGGCCGAGCACGAACGCCAGCGCCACGCCGATCACGGTGCCGACGAGAAGCCCGATCAGGGCGTTGCCGCCGGAGACCCGCGCCGCGCCCCAGATCAGTCCGAGGTTCCCCCGGAACTCGGTCCAGATCGACGTCGGGGTCGGCAGGAAGTAGGGCTTGAGGTCGAAGACCTTCACCACGGTCTCCCACAGCACGAGGAACGCCGCCCCGAACACCATCGGCGGGAGCGCGAGGCGGACGAGGCGGCTCACGGCCCCACGCCGGCGCCGCGCAGGGCCTCGCGCACCTCGGTGACCTTCTTGAAGAACGCGTCGGCCTCGCGCGTCTCCAGGGTCCGCTCGGCGCCGAGGTCGACGTCGACCACGTCGGTGATCCGCCCCGGCCGCGGTGACATCACGACCACGCGGGTCGACAGGTACACGGCCTCGGGGATCGAGTGCGTGACGAACACGACCGTCGTCGCGGTCTCCGAGCAGATCCGAAGCAGCTCGGCCTGCATGTGCTCACGGGTCATCTCGTCCAGCGCTCCGAACGGCTCGTCCATCAGGAGGATCGGAGGGTGGGCGGCCAGCGCGCGGGCGATCGCCACGCGCTGCTGCATCCCACCGGAGAGCTGCCACGGGTGATGCTCCGCGAACTCGGGGAGCTTCACCAGATCGAGCATCTCGAGGGCCCGGCGGCGGCGTTGAGCCTTGTCCCAGCCCTTCAGCTCGAGCGGCAGCTCGATGTTCTTGGCCACCGTGCGCCACTCGAACAGGCCGGCCTGCTGGAACGCCATGCCGTAGTCCTGGTCCAGCCGGGCCCGCCGCGCCGGTTTGCCGTTCACGAGCACCTGGCCGGTGGTGGGCTCGACGAGGTTCGCGATCAGACGGAGCTGCGTCGACTTGCCGCACCCCGACGGCCCGATCAGCGAGACGAACTCCCCCGGCTCGATCGTGAGGTCGATGTCGACGAGCGCGGGCACGGCGTCGGGCCGGCCCGCGTTGAAGACCTTCGACACGCCTCGGACCTCGACGGCGGTCACTCGACCGCCTCCCGCGGGCGGTTCCGCATCAGCATCACGTCGGCCAGCGCGACCAGCCCGGCCATCAGCAGTCCGAGCGCTGCCGCGCCGAACACGGCCGTGTACACCTTGGCCGGATCGCTCGTGGCCTCGCGGGCGTACTCGATGATCAGCCGTCCCACCCCGCCGGCCAGCCCGGTCGAGATCTCGGCCACGACGACGCCGACCACCGACGCCGTCGCCGCGAGCTTGAGCGCCGGCACGATGAACGGGACGGCCGCGGGGAACCGCAGCTTGAACAGCGTCTGCCGCCACGTGGCCGCGTACGAGTCCATCAGCTCGAGCGAGGCCGGGGGCGCGGACGTGAGCCCGCGCAACGTGCCCACCGCCACCGGGAAGAACGCCAGGAACGCCCCGAGCACCGCGGCCGACAGCCAGCGGGGCCACGCGAACGAGCCCAGGTGGAGCTTGCCGCCCCAGCTCACGACGAGCGGCGCGAGCGCGATCAGCGGAACGGTCTGCGAGATCACGAGGTACGGCAGCAGTCCCCGCTCGACCACCTCGAGCCGGGCCATGAGGATCGCCAGGCCGAACCCGACGAGCGCGCCCATGACGAATCCGGCGAGCGCCAGCCGGAGCGAGAACCACGCCCCGGAAAGGACCACGAGCAGGATCGGCTCCGACGAACCCCGGCGCTCGGGCCGGGCGAAGCGCGAGAGCATCTCCCAGACGTGCGGCATGGCCTGGTCGCTCGTCCGCGGCAGGACCCTCCACCCGAAGACGGTGCCGCCCTCGTCCGGGCCGAGCCACTTGTAGAGCTCCCACAGGACGGCCACCAGCAGCAGCGCCGACGCGAACATGGTCGCTCGCCGGCCGAGACGACGGACGTCCCCCCTCTCGGCATCCCCGGGATGCTAGTCACACCCCGCCGGACGCGCGACCCGCGACGGCGCTACCCCTCGGGCTCGACCCAGATCGAGCGGGCGACCTCGGTGGACAGCGCGACCTGGCGGCGCCCCACGCGGACGGAGATCGCGCCCGTCGAGGCCCGGGTCGCGGCGACCTGCACGCGCCGTCCCGTCACGAGCCCGGATTCGTCGAGCAGCCGGAGGAGGTCGGGGGCGTCGTGCTCGGCCACCTCCGAGATGCGCCGCACCAGGGCGGGCGTCCCCGGCTCGAGATCGGCGAGCGCGACGAGCGGGCCGTAGGGCGCCTCCCGCCCGGGGATGACGTTGCCGTGGGGACACGTGGCCGGCATCCCCAGGTGCGCGTCGAGGCGGTCGGTCAGCTCGGCCGACAGGGCCGGCGCGAGGCGTTGGGCCTCCTCGTCGGCCGCCGTCCAGTCCAGGCCGAGGCGGTCGGTCAGCCAGCGCTCCGCGAGCCGGTGGGCTCGCACGATCTGCTCGGCGAGCCTGCGTCCCCGGGGCGAGAGCGTCGCGCTCCGATCCGCCGCGACCCGGATCCACCCGTCGCGCTCGAGGCTCCGGAGCGTGGTGCTCACGGTGGCGGGGGTGACGTCGAGCCACTCGGCGACACGGCTCGGCCGGACGCGCTCGCCCTCCTGCTGGATGTAGAAGATCGTCTCGAGGTAGTGCTTCACCGTCTCGTCCCGCAGCGAGCGCGACCCGTCGCGGGGGCTCGCGTGCGTGGAGCGCTCGGGCACGAAGCCGGCCCCGGGTCCCGACGGCGTCAGCGAGCCACGATGTCGTCGTACGCGTCGGGCCGGCGATCGCGGTAGAACGCCCACCGGTCGCGCACCTCGCGGATCTTGCCGAGGTCGAGGTCGCGCACGATCAGCTCGGGCTTGTAGGCATCGCCGAGGTCGCCGACGAACTGCCCCTCGGGATCGACGAAGTAGCTCTGCCCGTAGAAGTCGTCGTCGCCGAGCGGCTCGATCCCGACGCGGTTGATCGCGCCGACGAAGTACATGTTCGCGACGGCCGCGGCCGGCTGCTCCAGGCGCCAGATGTACTCGCTGAGCCCGCGGTGGGTGGCCGAGGGGTTGAACACGATCTCGGCGCCGTGCAGGCCGAGGATGCGCCAGCCCTCCGGGAAGTGGCGGTCGTAGCAGATGTACACGCCGACCTTGCCCACCGCGGTCTCGAACACCGGGTACCCCTCGGTGCCGGGCGTGAAGTAGAACTTCTCCCAGAACCCCTTGACCTGCGGGATGTGCTGCTTGCGGTACTTCCCCAGGTACGTGCCGTCGGCGTCGATCACCGCCGCGGTGTTGAAGTACTGGCCGGGCTGCACGATCTCGTACATCGGCAGCACCATGACCATGCCGAGCTCCTTGGCCACGCTCTGGAACCGCTTCGTCGTCGGGCCGTCGGGGATGGGCTCGGTGTAGCTGTAGTACTCGGCGTCCTGCACCTGGCAGAAGTACGGGCCGTAGAACAGCTCCTGGAAGCAGATGATCTCGGCGCCCTGGGCCGAGGCCTCGCGAGCCGCGTCCTCGTGCTTGTCGATCATGGCCTCCTGGGTCCCGGCCCAGTCCGTCTGCAGCAGTGCGGCCTTCACCGTCCTCGCCATCGCGCTCCTCCTGGCTCACGCCCGGGCCGTCGTCCCGGCCTTCCGCGATGGTAGCCATCCGGGCTCCGGGGCGCGAGGGGCCGAGCGCCGGGGCGCGAGGGGCCGAGCGCCGGGGCCAGCGGGTCGGTAGGGTCGGGATCGGGGGCAGACGTGGACGAGAGCGGATCGGGGTGAGAGGGATGCTCGGATGGGTCGGCGACGTCGAGCGGACCACGCTCGAGAACGAGGCGTTCCGGACCGTGGTCTTCACCGGCGAGCACGTTCAGCTCACGGTGATGCGGCTCGGCCCGGGCGAGGACATCGGGCGCGAGGCGCACCCGGACACCGACCAGTTCCTGCGGATCGAGGCAGGGACGGGGCGGGTGGAGTTCGGCCGGAGCGAGGAGCGCGTGGACGAGACCCACGACGTCGAGGGCGACTGGGCCGTGGTCGTCCCCGCGGGCGTGTGGCACAACGTGGTGAACACCGGGCCCGGCGAGCTGAAGCTCTACTCGCTGTACGCGCCGCCCGAGCACCCCGACGGCACGGTGCATCGGACCAAGGCGGACGCGGAGGCCGCGGAGCAGGCCTGAGCGCCATGGACGTCCCAGGCGCGAACGATGCCTTCGGTCCCGCGTTCGAGACCGAGGCCGACCGCCTGACGGGCACGGTCGTGCGCGAGGGGAACGCGGTGACGTTCCTGCCGAGCGGCGAGGCATCGTACGCGCGACGGTGGGAGCTCCTCGAGAGCGCGGAGCGCACGATCCACCTCGTCACGTTCTCGATCATCGACGACGACACCAGCGAGCGACTCGCCCGGACGGTCGCCGAGAAGGTGCGGCAGGGTGTCGAGGTTTCGATCGTGTGCGACGACGCGGCGCTGTACACGACGCGGTCGCGCGGCATCGTCGCGCAGATGCGCGCCGCCGGGGCCGAGGTGCTCTGCTACGACCCGCCGTTCCGCCACCTCGGGGTCGACCTCCGTCGCCGGCACAAGATCCGCCAGCTCCTCAATCGGGCACGGCGACAGTTCAAGCGGCGGTTCCACGAGAAGTACCTCGTGGCCGACGGGACGCGGGCGATCCTCGGCGGCATGAACTGGGGGTCGAAGTACGCGACGGGCGGCGAGGACCCCAAGGGATGGCGCGACACCGATTGCCACCTCACCGGCCCGATCGTCGCGGACGTCGAGCGCCGCTTCCTGGGGTCGCTCCTGTACTCCCGGGCGATGGAGGAGGCGTGGCGACGCCGCCGGGAGTCCGGGTTCGACGGGGAGGCGCTGGTGGAGCGGGCCGTCGCGGAGGCCGAGACCGTGGAATCGAGCCGCCCGGAGTGCTTCCCCCCGCTCCCGCCGACGGGCGAGGACCGGCTCCGCTACGTCGGGCACAAGCCGTACGACGAGGAGCGCCTGCCGCTCACGAACGCGTTCGTCCAGGCCGTCCGCGCCGCGCGCCGGTCGGTGTGGTGGGGGTGCCACGGCGTCCGGCCGCCGCGGATCCTGGCCGAGACGCTGGCCGAGGCCGCGGCCCGGGGCGTCGAGGTCCATCTCATCAGCAACTCGAAGGCATCGTCCCGCTCGCTCATGGGCCACGGGCTGTACGGCTGGATGTACTGGGAGTGCGGCAACCACTTCCGCTGGCTGATCGAGCACGGGATCCACGTGCACCTGTGGCAGCGGCCCGGCGCGTTCCACTCGAAGAACTTCCTCGCCGACGACGAGCTGTGCGCGATCGGCTCGTACAACACCGCCAACGGGTCGGCGTTCCATCACACCGAGAGCGCGGTCTTCGCCTCGGGCGGTTCGCTGCCCGGGGAGGTCCGCGACCAGTTCGCGATCGACCTCCGCGACTGCCGCGAGCTCACGCTCGCCGAGACGCGGCGCCCCGCGAGCTGGGCCGACCCGTTCCGCCGCGGCCTGCACGAGCGCAACCTGCTCGTCGACCGGTCGCTGTGGCCACGGGACCTCGCCGCCGACCTCGACGCCGGCCGGTACTCGTGGAAGTACGGAGTGCCGCCGGCCTGGTGAGCGCTCGAAAGCCCGATCACGCGTCGAGCTGGTCGAGGATCGCGTCCCGGACGCGCGCCTGGATCGCCTCGTCCGCGAACCGGAACAGGTCGGTGCCGTGCTCGCCGGTCGGGACCAGCAGGATCGCCTTGGGCTCGGAGGACCATGCGTAGAAGCGCCGGGCGGAGCTCGGCGCGTCGCCGTCCCGGCGGCCGGCGATGAAGAGCTTGGGGACGGCGATCGGCTCCATCGTCGCGGGCCGGATGTCGTACGCGCCGAGGAACTTCGGCGATGACAGGGTGATCACGCCGGCGAGGTCGGGGGGACCGGTGCTCGCTGCCTGCAGGCATGCGTCGCCGCCGACGCTCGCGCCGACGAGCCACACGCGCGTCGCCCCGCGTTCGCGAAGGACCCGGGCGGCGCCGAGCACGTCCATCCAGGTGTCCGCCAGCGCGCCGGGCTCCGAACACCCCCCGATGCCGCCCGGGCAATAGCCGCGGAAGTCGAACGTGAGGACGGCGAATCCGTGGGCCGCCAGCTCCGAGGCGACCTCGAACCACGCGGTCTGGTCGTTGTCGATCTGGTGCGCCAGGACCACGCCGACGTCGCCGGCACCGAAGATCCGGCCGGCGAGCCGGGTGCCGTCGCCCGCCCGGAACCGCAGCGCCTCGGAGCTCGCCGGCGGTCCGTCGGATGCCGGATCCTCGGGCGACGGCGACATCGAGAGCCGGGCGGTCGTCGTCGGACGCGGCGCGGCAGCCGGGTCACCGGAGCAGGCCGCGAGGAGCGCGACCGCGGCGACCGGGGCGATCCACCGGCGAAGGTCCACGACGGGAGATACGGTGACCGGGCGGGCCTCGGAGCTACGTGGCGGCGCGGTCATCCCGCCGGATCTCGTACCGGACGCCGAACCACACCTCGCCCTCGAACCGACGCTCGAACCGCTCGGTCAGGCGCATCCCCACCTTCTCGGCCACGCGGATCGACGGCGCGTTGTCGGCGCTCGCGTAGGCGCGGACGACGTCGGCCCCCAGCGCGTCGAACGCGTACGCGACGAGCGCCCGCACCGCCTCGGTGGCGTACCCGCGCCGCTGAAACCGGGGGTCCGTCGTGTACCCCACCTTGATCACGCCGTTCTCGCCCTCGGCCGGGCTCAGACCGACGTCGGCGACGAGCCGCCCGCTCGCGAGCTCCTCCACCGAGAGCTGCACCCATCCCGGCTCACCGGGCGCACGACCGGCCATCTCCTCGATCTCGGCACGGATGCCCTGGGGATCGGTCCGATCCCACCCCTGGTAGCGGCGGACCTCGGGAAGGCTCCGGTAGGCCGAGATGGCTTCGGCGTCCCCGGGCAGCGACCGGCGCAGCCGCAGGCGCTCGGTGACGATCGGCTCGAACCCCGTGTCGATGCTCATCGAAGCCCATACCGTACCCAGGTGGACCCGAGGACTCGCGTCGAGACCGCGCTGGCGCTCGGACGCCCGGACCGGCCGCCCGCGACGTGGTGGGGCCACACCTACGAGCAGGAGTGGTCGGCGGCCGACCTCGCCGCCGTCACCGCCGCCCGGCAACGCGCGTTCGGCTGGGACCTGGTCAAGCTCCAGCCCCGGGCGAGCTGCTTCGCCGAGGCCTTCGGCTCCTCGTACCGGCCCTCCGGCGACGCCGGGACCGGCCCCGTCCTGGTGCGACCCGCGGTCGCCGGCCCGAGGGACTGGTCCCGCCTCCCCGAGGCCGACGCCACCTCGACGCCGCTGGCCGATCAGGTGGAGGCGGTGCGCCGCGTGGTCGGGGAGCTCGGGCCCTCGGTGCCGGTGCTCCAGACGGTGTTCTCCCCGCTCACCGTGGCGGGGTACCTGGTGGGCGAGGACAAGCCCCGCGCGGCGACGGCCCTCCGCGAGCGACCGGATCTCCTCGGCCCGGCGCTCGAGCGCATCGGTGACGCGCTCGCCGGCTTCGCCGCCGCCTCCGTGGACGCGGGTGCCGCCGGCATCTTCTACGCGATCTCCGGCTACGCCTCGCGTGACCTGCTCTCGTACGACGACTACGCCCGGCTCGCCCTCCCCCACGACCGCCGCGTGCTCGACGCCGTCCCGGCCGACGCGTGGTTCGACGTCCTGCATCTGTGCGGAGCGCGCGTGCACTTCGAGCTCGCGTCGTCGCTCCCCGCGCACGCCGTGAGCTGGTCGGTGCACGAGCCCGGCAACCCCTCGCTGGCCGACGGTCGCGACCTGACCGGTCGCGCCGTCATGGGCGGCGTGGACCACATCCGGACGCTCGTCCGCGGGGGGCCCGAGGACGTGCGCGCGCAGGTGGAGGCGGCCGTCGCCGACACGGACGGCGTCGGGCTGATCCTCGCGCCGGGGTGCTCGGTGCCGCCCGAGGCCCCGGAGAGCACCCTCCGCGCGCTCATGTTCGCGGCGTCCGCAACATCGTAGGGACCCGTTCACCGCGCGGTAAGGCCCCCGCAAGACCCCTCCGGTATCCAGGGTGCAGCGCGGCACGAGCGAGGACCGGAGGAGGTGAGGATGCGCCGCGCGGACCGGCCCGACTCATCCCACGGAGGTGCGATCCATGCGAAGGCCTCTTCGGATCCTCGCGCTCGCGCTCGGGTCCCTGTTGATCTCTCTGCTCCTGTCGGCGCCGGCGTCGGCCGTCACCACCGCCGGCGCCGTCTACGCGTTGTCGAACGACCCGGGCGGCAACGCCGTGCTCGTGTTCGACCGCGCGGACGACGGCACCCTGTCCCCCGCCGGATCGGTCCCCACCGGGGGGAACGGCTCCGGGGACGCGCTGGGCAGCCAGGGGGCGCTCGTCCTGACCGACGACGGCGCGTGGCTGCTGGCCGTGAACGCGGGCAGCGACGACGTGTCGGTCCTGTCGGTCGGCGCGACGGGGATCGCGGCGAGCGACGTCGCGCCCTCGGGAGGCACCCGGCCGATCAGCGTGACGGCGCATCGGAACCTCGTGTTCGTGCTGAACGACGGGACGGACTCCGTGTCCGGACTCCGGCTCGACGCGAGCGGCACGCTGACGCCGATCCCCGGCTCGACGGCCGGCCTCTCGGCACCCGGCGTGGACCCCGCACAGATCGAGTTCACGCCCGACGGCCACAAGCTCGTCGTGACCGAGAAGAACACGAACCTCATCGACGTCTTCAAGGTGACCTCGAGCGGTCGGATCTCGAAGCCGAGGGTCCAGGCGTCCGAGGGCGCGACGCCGTTCGGCTTCGCGTTCGACCGCTCCGGCCGGCTGTTCGTCTCCGAGGCGTTCGGCGGCGCGCCGGGCGCGAGCGCGGTGTCCGCGTACTCGGTCGGACCGACCGGGCTGCTCGGCACGATCAGCGCGTCGGTCCCGGATCAGCAGGCGGCGGCGTGCTGGGTCGTCGTGACCGCGGACGGACGGTTCGCCTACACGACGAATACGGGCAGCAACTCGGTGTCGGGCTATGCGATCGCCGCCGACGGCTCGCTCACCCTCCTGCCGAGCGGGCCCGCACCCGCTGGAGGCGCCCCCGTCGACATGGGAGTCGCCGGAGGATACCTGTACGCGCGGAACTCCAGCTCTCAAGACATCAGCGCGTACGTGGTGGCCGACGACGGATCGCTGACCTCGATCGCGGGCGCGTCCGGGCTGCCGGCTTCGGCGGCCGGCCTGGCCGCCTCGTAGGGCGCGCGGGATCGACCAACACGCGGCCGGGCGGCCGGGGCTTCGTGCCCGATCGCCCGGCCGCCCCGGGCCGAGCGCGACGAGGTCACCCTCGGAACAGGCCGGCGACGACGTTCAGCGTCGTCGCCACGATCACCACGCCGAACAGGTACGACAGCAGCGTGTGTCGGAGCGCCGTCCGCCGGAACACCCTCGCGGTGAGCGGCGTGTCCGAGACCTGATACGTCATCCCCAGCGTGAAGGCGAGGTACGCGAAGTCCACGTACGAGGGCGGCTCCTCCCCGAAGTCGATGCCCCCGCCGCGCTCGTAGTACAGGCGGGCGTACCGGAGCGCGAACACCGTGTGGACGGCCGTCCACGACAGGCCCACGCTGAGCACCACGGCGCCGTTCACGAGCCCCGCGGAGACCCGGGAGAGCCCGGCCGCCTCCGCGAGCGCGAACCCCCCGCCGGCCAGGTTCATCACGGCCGCCAACAGCAGGACGACGTCCGCGGCCGCGCGCGACGAGTCCTCCCGCATCGCCACGAGCCTCGTGTGCTCGGCGTCCAGGTGCCCCACCCCCAGCCACACCCACCCCACGTAGAGCGCCATCGCGGCGTCCCACCCGAGCAGGAGCGCGACCTGCCACGGGACGACGAAGGCGGTCGCGGCGCCCACGACCACCCCGGCGCCGATCGAGAGCCCCGCCCGCGTTCCGGCCCGGGCCCGGATCATCTCCCGGCCCGGGTCGCGCCTCGTCGGTCGATCCATCACCGGGTCCCGTCGCTCCGCATCGGCCCAGCCTACGGCCCCCGCGATCCCGCTCGGGGGCGGTCCGGACGCCCTCACGCCCGTGTGACCTTGGCCCCTACCTCGAGATGCGACCCTCCCGCAGCGTATGGGGGTCTGACGGAAGGAAGGGCGCCAGAAACGGCGGAGCACCGATCGACGCTCGCGCCCACCCCGAGGCTCGGGTCGGGGACATCGACGAGGAGGAGCGACCGATGAAGCTCAACCCTGAGACCCTGGCCAAGGCGTCCAGCCGGCACCCCTGGCGGACGCTCGGCACCTGGGTCGTCCTGATCGCGATGATGGGGCTCGTCAGCACCAAGCTGCTCACCGGCGTGCTGACCGACGACATCGCGTTCACCAGCAAGCCGGAGGCCGTCAAGGCCCAGGACGTGATCGACGCGAAGTTCGGGGGCGCGGCCGGATTCACCGAGTTCCTCGTCGTGCAGTCGGCGACGGGGTCGTGGGACGAGGCCTTCGCCGCGTACGTCCAGGACCTGAAGGCCCGGACGGAGGCCCTCGGCGCGGACGTGATCGACGGGCCCGTGGCCACCTACGCGGACGCGCAGGCGGCGGTCGCGCAGCTCAACACGCCGGACGGCCACGGCATGCTGCTCGTGCTGCAACTCCGCGGCAACGCCGGCGCCGTGATCGCCCGGCTCGGCGACGCGGTCGCCGCGGCGACCCCCGCGGACTACCAGGCGCAGGTCCTCTCGCCCGCTCAGCTCGCCGAGCTCTCGGGCGGCGATCCGGGCTCGGCGGCCGCGCAGCCCGACCCGCCGGAGGCCTTCGTCCTCATCACCAACCCCTACGCCGTGACGGGCAACGTGGAGTTCCTTGCCACGGTCCGCGCGATCGAGACGGCCGTGACCCGCACGGGCGGATCCGATCTCGCGGCTCCCCCGTTCAGCGGATACGACGCCTCGCAGCAGGCGGCCTCGCTCATCTCGAGCGACCAGCGGACCACCCTCGTCGCCGTGCCGATCGTCGAGCAGTCGGAGGCGGTCGTCGCCGACCTGCGACGCGTGGCGGCCAACGTGTCGAACGACACCTACACGGTGCAGGTGGCCGGCCAGGCCGCGCTCTTCGCCGACTTCATGAAGGTCGCCGAGGAGGACATGCGGAAGTCGGAGTCGATCGGCCTCGTGGTCGCCCTGATCGTGCTGATCGTCGTCTTCGGCTCGATCCTCGCCGCGGTGCTGCCGCTGGTGATGGGGATGTTCGCGATCGGCGTGTCGCTCGGCCTCGTCGCGCTGGTGGGGCAGCTCTTCCAGTTCAACATGTTCGTCGAGAACATCATCACGATGATCGGCCTGGCGGTCGGCATCGACTACTCGCTGTTCATCGTGTCCCGCTATCGCGAGGAACGGAAGAAGGGCTACCCCAAGCTCGACGCCATCCGCCGTTCGGGCGCCACGGCGAGCCGCGCGGTCTTCTTCAGCGGCCTCACGGTCGTGCTCGCGCTCCTCGGGATGCTGATCCTGCCGGTCTCGATGTTCCGCAGCCTCGCCGGCGGGGCGATCCTGGTGACGCTCTGCGCCATCGCGGCCTCGATGACGCTCCTGCCGGCGATCCTCGGCCTGCTCGGCGACCGGATCAACTGGCCCCGGCTGTCCAAGCGCGCACGCGTCGACAGCTCGCACGATCCCAAGGGCGGGTTCTGGGACCGGATCACCCGCAGCGTCATGGCCAAGCCCGTCGTGTTCCTCGTGGTGAGCGTGATGATCCTGGGGACGCTCGGCTCGTTCTTCTTCCAGCTCCACCGCGGCACGTCCAACAACGTGAGCGGGCTGCCCGAGGACTTCCCCTCGCGCCAGGCGTTCATGACGCTGGTCAGCGAGTTCGATTCGGGTGGCGCGACCGACCCGGCGCAGATCGTGATCACCGGCGACGTCACCAAGCCCGCCGTGCAGGCGGCCGTCAAGGGGCTCGAGCGCGGGATCGCGGCCGACGACACGTTCTCGAGCCGGACCAGCACGGCCCAGTCGAAGGACGGCAACGCCCTGCTCATGTCGGTCTACTTCGCCGGCGACCCGTACAACGACGCGGCCTTCCAGGGCATCCGGGACCTGCGCAGCACGATCGTCCCGCAGGCGTTCGCCGGCGTCCCCGGGGTCGAGGTGATGGTCGGAGGCAACAGCGGCTTCTTCGTGGACTTCCTGGGCATCGTGGACTCGTACCAGTGGGTCGTCCTGGCCTTCGTCCTCGGGCTCTCGTTCGTGCTCCTGACGGTGGTGTTCCGCTCGATCGTCGTGCCGTTCAAGGCGATCGTCATGAACCTGCTCTCGGTCATGGCCGCGTACGGCGCCGTCACGCTCGTGTTCCAGAAGGGGTTCGGGCTCGGCTTCTTCAACGCGCTGGGGTTCCCGTTCAAGCGGGCCGAGGCGATCGAGGCGTGGCTCCCGCTGTTCCTGTTCTCGATCCTGTTCGGCCTGTCCATGGACTACCACGTCTTCCTCCTCACGCGGATCCGCGAGGAGTACGACAAGACGCACGACAACACCGAGGCCGTCGCCTACGGTCTTCGGACCACCGCGGGGATCATCACCGGCGCGGCCCTGATCATGGTCACGGTCTTCGGGGCGTTCGCCGCGGGGCGCCTCGGACAGTTCCAGCAGATGGGGTTCGGCCTGGCCATCGCGGTGTTGATGGACGCCACGATCGTCCGAACGCTGCTCGTCCCGGCCAGCATGCGGTTGCTCGGCGACTGGAACTGGTACCTGCCGAGATGGCTCGGCTGGCTCCCGCAGCTCCGGGTCGAGGGAGCCGAGGAGGAGGCCGAGGCGGCGACGCTGGTCACCACGCCCCTGGAGGTGGCGCCGGGCAAGACGCCGACCACCCGATAACCGTTCGACGTATCGACGTTCACGAGAGGCCCGCCGCCCCGGCGGGCCTCTCGCGTTCGCGCCGGGGACGGGCGCGCATCCGCCTGCCACACTCCCATCGGAACGCCTCCAGGAGGAACCCATGACCGACGACCGGACCGAGACCGACTCGATGGGCGCGATCGACGTGCCCGCTAACCGCTACTGGGGCGCGCAGACGCAGCGCTCGATCCACCACTTCACGATCGGATGGCCGGACGCCGACCGGATGCCGGTCGAGATCGTCCGCGCCATGGGCATCCTGAAGAAGGCGGCCGCCCTGGCCAACGTCGAGAACGGGAGGCTGGACCCGGCGCTCGGCAAGCTCATCGTCGCCGCGGCCGACGAGGTGATCGACGGGACGCTCGACGACCACTTCCCCCTCTACGTGTGGCAGACGGGCTCGGGCACGCAGTCCAACATGAACGCGAACGAGGTCATCTCCAACCGCGCCATCGAGATGGCCGGCGGCGAGATGGGCTCGAAGAAGCCCATCCACCCGAACGACCACGTGAACCTGTCGCAGTCCTCCAACGACACGTTCCCCACCGCCATGCACATCGCGGGCGCCCGGATGGTGGTCGAGCAGCTCCTGCCCCGCGTCCGCGAGCTGCGCGACGCCCTCGCCCGCCGCGCGACGGAGTTCGACGCCATCGTGAAGATCGGGCGCACGCACCTGCAGGACGCCGTGCCCCTCACGCTGGGGCAGGAGTTCGGCGGGTACGCCGCCCAGCTCGACGCGGACCTCGCTCGGATCGAGGCGGCCCTGCCCGGCCTGTACGAGCTGGCCATCGGTGGAACGGCGGTCGGCACGGGACTGAACGCGCCGCCGGGGTTCGGTGCGGCTTGTGCCGCAAAGATCTCCGAGCTGACCGGGCTGCCGTTCGTCGATGCGCCGAACAAGTTCCAGGCCCTCGCCGCGCACGACGGCGTCGTCTTCATGAGCGGGGCGCTCGCCACGCTGGCCGCCTCGTTGATGAAGATCGCCAACGACGTCCGGTGGCTCGGCTCGGGCCCGCGAGCGGGCATCGGCGAGCTGAACCTCCCGGAGAACGAGCCGGGCTCCTCGATCATGCCCGGCAAGGTGAACCCCACCCAGTCCGAGGCGATGACGATGGTCGCGGTGCAGGTGTTCGGGAACGACACGGCCGTGAAGTTCGCCGGATCGCAGGGCAACTTCGAGCTGAACGTCTTCAAGCCCGTGATGATCCGCAACCTCCTGCACTCGGCGCGGCTGCTCGCCGACGTCTGCCGGACCTTCCGCGAGTTCTGCATCGAGGGCCTCGAGCCCAACCGGGAGCAGATCGAGCAGCTCGTCGGCTCCTCGCTGATGCTCGTCACGGCGCTCACGCCCAAGATCGGCTACGACCGGGCCGCGGAGATCGCCAAGAAGGCGCACCACGAGGGGACGAGCCTGAAGGAGGCGGCCCTCGCGCTCGGCTATCTCACCGAGGCCGAGTACGACGAGCTCGTGGTCCCCGCCAAGCTGGTCTGAGCGCCCTCAGGCGATCGCGGCGAACCGGTCGATCGTGACGAGCGCCGCCGTGGCCGCCGGCCTCGACTCCCCGAGCACGACGATCCGGAGCGTGTGGACCCCGTCGGTCAGCCCCGAGACCGCGCGGGCGACCCCGAACGTGCGGCTCGGCCCGTAGTTGTCGATCGTGCGCACCAGCAGGCCGTCGACCCAGATCTGCGCGCGACCCTGATCGCGCCCCCGCACCGTGGTCCAGATGACGCCGGTCCCCCGGAATGCGATGACCGCGCTCGACCCGGCCAGGTCGGTGGACGACACGCTGCCGCCGGACGCCCTCGGGTACCGCACGTTCCCCCACGCCTCGTCGAGCGCCGGGTTCTTCACCACGGCGCCCCCGGCCTCGAAGGCGTCCACGACGACCTGCGTGTCCGTCGCGCTCGCCGACGCGGTCCCGAGCACGCGGATCGTGAGCACGTGCGGCCCCCGCTCGAGCCCGGTGACCTCGCGGGGGACCCGGAATCCCGGTCCCGGCGCGTACTGGTCGAACGTCCCCACGCGGTGCCCGTCGACCAGGACGGAGGCCCGGCCCTGCTCCGGTCCGGTCGCCGTGAACCAGGTGATCGACCGCCCCGAGAACGCGAAGGAGGCCGAGGCGCCGGCCCGGTGCTCGATCGCCAGGGAGCCCCCCAGGGCCCGTGCCTTCGAGACCGTGCGCCAGGCGTCGGCGACGGCCGGGCTCGTCTGCTCGACCTCCGTGGGCGCGGCGAAGTCGACCGTCGTCGTCGGCACCGGGTTCCCGCTCCGATCGACCACCGCGACCGGGACGATCGCGGGGTCGACGACGGCCTGGTAGCGCTCGCCCACGACGAGCGGTTGCACGGGCCGGACGACGGCGGTGCGGACGTTGCCGGTCACGCAGTCGACCTCGACGCCCGATCCCGAGCGGCACGTGAGCGAGACGTCCGGATACGTGCCGGTCTCGGCGGACCAGATGAACGTGTTCTCCGGCGTGACCCGGTGGACGACCTCGCTGAAGGAGACCGTCGTCGTCCCGAGCACGTCGGCCGGCAGCGCGATCGAGGCCACCGGCGGCGTGACGTCGGGGCTCGGGATCAGGACCGGGTCGAACGACGACGTCTCGTACCAGTCGACGTCCACGCAGCCGGCGATCCCGGGCACCGAACCGCAGTTGCCGTACTGCCAGAACGTCCAGCCGTTGCCGCCCCAGTCGCTCGCGGGCAGCCTCGGCTCCGAGACGTTCCAGTGCGCCACCCACAGCACCGCGTAGCCGGCGGCGGCCACGGCCGTCGTGTCCCCCGTCCGCACGAGCCAGCCGTTCGGGCTCGTGTACACCATCGGCCGCACGCCGAGCCGCTCGGTGACGCGCCCGAGCCAGGTCAGGATCCAGGTGGTCATCTCGTCCTGGGTCAGCCCGCCGGTGCGCTCGATGTCGAGCGCGGGGATCAGGTTGCCGGGCTCGAGCTGGGCCGTGTCGACGAAGTGATCGGCCTCGAGCACCGCGTCGTCGGGGGTGTCGTCGGGGCGCGCGAAGTGGTACGCGCCGAACGCCATCCCGTAGGTCTCGGCCCCGATCTTGTTCGCCGCGTACATGGGATCGACGAAGGTCTGCCCCTCGGTCGCCTTCGCCATGGCGAACCGCTGCCCGGACGCCGCCACCTGGGCCCAGTCGATCGCGTCCTGATGATGCGACACGTCGATGCCGGGGACCGCGCCGACCGGCTGAGCCGGCGCCACCGGCGGCAGCGTGGAGATCGCGTCTCCCGACGACCCCGCGCTGCCCGGACCGCCGTCGGCGGCCCGCGCCGGGACGACCGACCAGGCGGAGAGCGGCGTGAGCAGAACGAAGACGAGCGTCACCCACCGCCTGCGCGACCCGATCCTGCTCGTCACGACCCCCTGCGCGTTCCCCCGGCCCGAGTGCCCGCAAGCTATCGGACCGTCTGGGGAACGTCGACCCGTGGCGGCGCAGCGCGAACGCGGAATCGAGCGGCGTCAGGCCGCGGCGTCGTCGAGCAGCGCGTGCAGGGCCCGGTCCGCGGTCGTCGCGTCGAGCGTGGCGCGCTGGTTCCGGACGAACGCCGGAAGGTCGTCGGCCTCGAGCGCGGTGACGTGGCCGAGGCGCAGCGGCGTCTTGGACACCCTGGCCAGGGTCGAGGCGATCACGGCCTGGACCCACACGTCGATGCCCTGACGCTCGAGGCGGCGCTTGACCGCCAGCGCCGCGGCCGTCACCTGCGACACGACCTCGTCCGCCGAACGCTGGTTGAACATCAGTCGCCCCCGTTTGGGGTAGAAGCGGCCCTGCCACGCCTTGGTCTCGATCACGAACACGCCGGCGGGTCCGATCAGCACGTGGTCGGCATCGCCTCGGCCGATGTCGAGGTCGTGCAGGGCCCTGTAGCCCTCGGGCTCGAGCTCCGTGAGGAGCTCGGCGACGCGCTCCTCCCCCACGATCCCGCGCCGAAGCGGCACCGGGTCCAGGCGGCCGCCGAGCAGGGTGGCCCGGCCGAGCACGACGATCGGCACGATCGCCAGCGCCGATAGCGGCCACCACAGGATCCCCGCAAGGGCGAAGACCGCCGCCTCGGCCACGAGCAGCATCGCGGCCGAGACCATCCGCCGATGGCGTTCGCGCAGCGACTGGGCGGGGGATCGCGCCTCCACGCGATGGTCATCGGCACCTCCGCGACCGCTCATGAGCCCCAAGGCGCCGAGCCGGAACACGGGGCTCCCGATCCGTGGTTGGGTAGGGGTATGACCCGGCTCGAGACCGGCGACGTCGCTCCTTCGTTCTCCCTGCTCGACCAGCACGGGTCGGCCGTGCGGCTCGAGGACTTCCGGGGCCGCAAGCTCCTCGTCTACTTCTATCCGGAGGCCGACACGCCCAACTGCACCACCCAGTCCTGCGCGGTCCGGGACCACCGCCAGGAGCTTGCGGGGATCGGGGCCGATTCGATCGGGGTCTCCCCCGACCTTCCCGACCAACAGCTCGCCTTCGATCGCAAGTTCGGCCTGGGCTTTCCGCTGCTATCCGACCCGGACCACGCCGTGGCCAACGCCTGGGGCGCGTGGGGCGAGAAGACCCGTGAGGGCCGCACGTTCCTGGGTATCGTCCGGTCCTCGTTCCTCGTGGACGAGCAGGGCCGGATCGAGCGGACCTGGTACGACGTGAAGGCCGAGGACACCGTCCCCAACGCGCTCGCCGCGCTCGGCGCCTGAGCACGCTCGGACCGGTGGCGTTCAGCCCGCACCCTCCGCCGGCGGCGGCGCGACCTTCCGGCCGGGGAGCTGGTCCTCCTCGGTCTCGTCCCACACCGTGCTCCCCTTCAACGGCTCAACGTTGAACTGGTAGTCGAAGACCAGCGTCCCGCCGTACGTGGCGCCGATCGCCACCAACATCGCGGCGAGGATCGACAGGACCACGATCGGACCGGTCGTCAGGTCGTCCCAACCGGTGATGCGCAGGACCACGTCGACGACGACGATCGCCGTGACGGTGAGCATCACCGTCATGTGCCAGTTGGCCGTCCGCCACACCTGGGTGTGCTTGGCCCGGCCGATGAAGCCGCTCGACCGATCCCGCTCCAGCCCCTTCCACCAGTCCCAGAACCCGGTGAGGGCCGTGGCGAGCGACACGACCAGGCCGGCCACGATCACGAACGTCGCCGCCCGGAACAGGTCCCGCGCCGCCTCGCGGTCGTTGGTCACGAACGATCCCAGATCGAAGATCGCCGCCAGCACGTAGCAGACGATCGGGAAGTCGGTGAGCGGGGGGTGGGTCGGCTTGCCCGCCCATCCCCGGATCCCGCGGAACCGGCGGCCCCGGAGCGTCACCCCGGGCCGGATCGAGAACAGCCGCATCAGCCTCCCCCTCCTCGAGCGCCTTGACTGGCGCGAACGGTAGTACGGGCGGGCTCGACAGGAATACCCACCGGCGGGCCCGAGTTAGCCTGGCGGAGAACGGATGCCAGCGATCACGGTCGACGACGTCACCCGCCTCGAGCGGATCCCCGCGGTTCCGGAGACGGGACGGCACCGCCGGGTGCGAGCCGTGACCACGGCGCCGAGCGGGCTCGAGGGCGAGGGCTTCCCCGTCCGCCGGGCCTTCGCCGGGGTGGACCTCACCGACCTCGACCCCTTCGTGCACATGGACCAGATGGGCGAGGTGGACTACGCGCCGGGCGAGCCGAAGGGCACGCCGTGGCACCCGCACCGCGGGTTCGAGACCGTCACCTACATGATCGACGGCATCTTCGAGCACCAGGACTCGAACGGCGGGGGCGGCGTGATCACGAACGGCGACACCCAGTGGATGACGGCCGGCGCCGGGATCCTGCACATCGAGAAGCCGCCGGAGCACCTCGTCGCGAGCGGCGGACTCTTCCACGGCACCCAGCTCTGGGTGAACCTCCCCAAGGCGGAGAAGTGGGCGCCGCCGAGGTACCAGGACCTTCGGGCGAGCGAGGTCTCCCTGCTCGCCTCCCCCGACGCCGGGGCGCTCGTGCGGGTCATCGCCGGTGACCTCGCCGGCCACCGCGGGCCGGGGCAGACCTACACGCCGATGACGTACTTGCACGCCACGGTCGCGCCGGGCGCGATCCTGGAGGTGCCGTGGCGAGCGGACTTCAACGCCCTCGCGTACGTGCTGGCCGGCGCCGGATCTGCCGGCGTCGAGCGCCATCCGATCGCGACGGGTCAGCTTGCCGTGTTCGGACCGGGCGACGCGGTGCGGCTGCAAGCCGCGGGGACGCAGGATTCACGGTTCCCGGCGCTCGAGGTGCTCCTGCTCGGCGGCCGTCCGATCCGTGAGCCGGTCGCCTGGTACGGACCGTTCGTCATGAACACGAAGGCCGAGCTGCTCCAGGCGTTCGAGGACTATCAGGCCGGTCGGCTCGGGACGATCCCCGCCGCCCATCACACGCCCGACCACATCGTCGAGTCCGGTCAGGGCCCCGCCGAGTCGCCGGACGCGTGAGGAGAACCCGCGTCCTGGGCGTTCCGATCGACAGCGTCGGCGGTCGCGTCGGGACGACGTTCGGCCCTCGCGCGCTCCGCGACGCCGGGATCGTGGAGGCGCTCGGCGCGCAGGACCTCGGCGACCTCGACGTCGTCATCGAACCCCCCGTCCGCGATCCGACCACCGGCATCGTCGGGTCCGACTCGGTCCTCGCCGTCACGCGCTCGGTCCGCGAAGCGATCTCACGCCCCGGCGACGACGGGTCCACCACGGTCGTTCTCGGCGGGTGCTGCACGCTCGCGGTCGGCGTGATCGCCGGTCTGCGGGACCGGTTGGGCGACCTCGGGGTCATCTACGTGGACGGTCACCTCGACCTGTACGACGGCGAGACCTCTCCCACCGGCGAGGCGGCCGACATGCCGATGGCCGTGGCCCTGGGGATCGGCCCGGCCGCGTGGGTCTCCATCGCCGGCGACGCGCCGCTCCTTCGGCCGCAGGACGTCGCCCTCGTCGGGTTCCGCGACCTCGAGGAGGCCCGGGCCTCCGGTTCGGTGACGCCGGAGGACCTGCCCGGGATGACCGCCATCGACACCGCGGGGATTCGCGAGGCCGGCCCCGCCGCCACCGCGGCCCGGGCCCGGTCGGCGGTCGCACCGGGCGGTCGGCCCTTCTTCGTCTCGGTCGACCTCGACGTGCTCGACGAGAGCGTGTTCCCGAACGACGCGCCCGTTCCCGGCGGTATCGACTGGGTGGAGCTCGGCGAGCTGCTCGCGCCGTTGGCCCGCGATCCGGCATGCGTGGCGATCGCGATCAACTGCTTCAACCCCGAGCGGGACCCGGGCGGGGAGAGCGCGGCGCGGATCGTCGATCTCCTGCGGAAGGCGGGACCGCCGACGGCGCCCTGAGACGCAGCGATGGGACGTCTCGGGGCGCGTCGCGTCAGCGGTCTTGGTAGAGGAGGCGCTCGATCGCGGCTTCGTCCTCCAGGACGAAGTGGAAGGCGATCAGGTCGTCGATGGTGAGCGGGGGCGCGTCGGGGGCGGGGCTTCGGTCGGGGGCGGGGAGCTCCCAGCTCGGCGACTCGTCGGGCCCGGACTCCGAGTGGAGCCGCTCGACCTCGACGCCGGCCGCAACCAGGAGGGCGACGGTCTTGCGAGTGGCGCTCTTGCTGACCTGCTCGCTGCACTCGGGGCAGGTGAACGCGTAGGCCGCCGTCCCGCCGTCGCCGGACAGGCTCAGCGAGATCGCGGCGGCTCCCATGTCCACTTCGCCGCAGGTGGGGCAGGTGGTCCGGATGGTTGTCATGGCACTACCCATATCGACCCCAGACCCCGAAACCTCCAGCGTTTGAGGGCACGACGGGGCTACTCGGCACGGGTGATTCTCGGGGTCGAGGAACTCCCATAGATCGGGTAGGCGCGTTGCCTACCAACGGTTTCGGTGGACCTGCTCCTCGAGCGGCCGGCGCGGCCGGGTGGTCCCCGAACCCCTCGGGCGCTCGTCCTGGGCGCGAAAGCCGAACCCCAGATACCCGATCGGGTGTAGATGGGATGGCACCCCGAGCCGGTCGAGGAGATCGCGCTCCCCGTGGGTGATGCCGAAGAACCACCCACCGAGGCCCTCGTCCACGGCGGCCAGGAGCATCAGCATCGAGGCCATCGCGGCGTCGACGTCCCAGAACGGGACCGGCCAGTTCGCCGCCTCGCCCATCCCGAACGGCGCCTTGTCGGGCTGGGAGTAGCGGTCGAGGTACCGCGCCGGGTCCGGCAGCGGGACGACGATGGCCGTCGGTCCCGCGGCCACATCCTCCAGATCCCACCCGAACTCCGGGTCCCGCGTGATCTCCCAGAACTCGCTCACGGTCTGCGGGGTGTCGAGCACCAGCAGCTCGAGCCCCTGCGAGAACCCGGCGGAGGGCGCCCGGCGTCCGAGGTCGAGGATCCGGTCGAGGGTCTTGCGTGGGATGGGCCGGCGGTCGAACCGGCGAACCATGCGCCGGCGCCCCACCACCTCCGCGAACTCCACGGCGGCACCCTATCGGAAGCGTTCGCCGGCCCGAGATGCGAGAAACCGCCGGAACCCGAGGGCCCCAGCGGTCTCTCAGTTGCAGGATACGGCCTGGCTCGATGAGCGGTCAAGCCCGATCCGCCGATCTTGTCACTCTTGTTCGGCCCGCGCGCGCCGAGTCCGGGTGGCATAGCCTCCGCCCAATCGAGCGAAGGGGGTCGTGACATGGGGAGGGCGCGAACGGTACGGCGTCTCCTGGGCATCGCCTCGGGCATCGGCCTGTTCGCGGCGGGGGTCGCCGCCGGGGGCCTCGGCCCCGCGTCGGCGGACCGCGCGACCGGCGGGGTCGCCGCCCTGCCGGGGTTCACCCGGGTGGTGAGCCTCAGCCACATCAACGACCCGGCGAGGACCCCGCTGTTCCCGGGAGATCCACGATTCCACATCGAGACGGCCTTCACCGTCGCGGACGACGGGTTCTTCCTCGAGGTCGTCCACGAGGGCATGCACACCGGGACCCACTACAGCGCGCCGTGCCACTTCCACCCCAACCTGGCCTGCGCGCCCGAGCTCGACGTCTCCGACCTCGTCCTGCCCGCGGCGGTGATCGACGTCCGAGACGAGGTGGCCCTGGACCCGGACCACGTCGTGACCGTGGCCGACCTTCGGGCCTGGGAGGCCGACCACGGCGAGCTGCCGGCCGGCGGCGCGGTGTTGCTGCTGACGGGCTGCTCCCGGTTCTGGGCGGACGGCGACGTCGACGGGGAGCCGAACTACTACAACTGCGGAAGCGGGATGGCGGGGTTCCACCAGCCCGGGTTCTCGCGGAACGCGGTCAGGTGGCTGATCGAGACGGGTGTCCTGGGCCGAACCGGCGCGCTCGGAACCGACACGTTCGGGCCGGATCCCTCCGCCGACGCCTCGTTCACGCCGACCTCGCTCACGTTGCACGGACACCGGGTCACGATCGAGAACCTCACGCACCTGGCGGCCCTTCCGCCACTCGGGGCGTGGATCGTGCTGGGGAGCCCCCGCAACGTCCACGGCTCGGGAGCCCCGGGAACGGTCTTCGCGTTCCTGCCGTAAGGCGGGCCGGCTCAGCCCTCGAAGCGCGGACGGAGGGCGAGCCCGCCGCGGCCACGGTCGTTGCGGACCGCGAGGATCTGGTGCACCTGGATGGAGGCGGCCTCGAAGTTCAGCGCCGAGGCCGCCATGTACAGGCGCCAGATGCGCGCCCGGCCCGGACCGACCTCGGCCACGGCCTCGTCCCAGTTGGCCTCGAGGTTGGCCACCCATGCCCGCAGCGTCAGCGCGTAGTGCTCGCGCAGGTTCTCCAGATGGCGAACCTCCAGGCCGCGCCCCTGCAGCACCGAGATGGCCGAGCCCACCTCCTGCAGCTCCCCGTCGGGGAACACGTAGCGGTCGACGAAGCTGTTCCGGCGGAGCCGCGGCGGCGTGACGGGGACGCCACGCCTGGTCCGACCGCCGCGGCGGGCGGGACGGGCGATCCCGTGGTTCAGGAGCCGGCCCCCCGGCCGCAGGAGGCTCCCGAGCCGGCCGAAGTACGTCCCCAGGTTGGCCAGCCCGACGTGCTCGAACATGCCGATCGAGCTGATCGCGTCGAACGGGCCGTCCCGGACGTCGCGGTAGTCCTGGAGCCGGATCTCGACGCGGTCGGCGAGCCCCGCCTCGGCGACCGCCTTCTCCGCCCACTCGGCCTGGCGGACCGAGAGCGTGACGCCGACCGCGCGGACGCCGTGCGCCCGGGCGGCGTGCATGGCCATCGAACCCCATCCGCAGCCGACATCGAGGAGCCGCATCCCCTCGGCGAGCCCGAGCTTGCGACAGATCAGCTCGTGTTTCGCCGCCTGAGCCTGCTCGAGCGTCACGTCCGGCCGCTCCCATACGGCGCACGAGTAGGTCATCGAGGGACCGAGGACGAGCTCGAAGAACCGGTTCGAGACGTCGTAGTGATGCGAGATCGCCGCCGCGTCTCGTTCGCGCGAGTGCCGGCGGCCCGACAGCCTCGCCTCCTCCGGCGGTGGCGGCAGGCGCCGCACCCCGCCGGTGCCGGCGAGCCGGGCCAGCGCGAGCAGGCCGCGGACGTCGATGCGGGCGGCGGGGAGCCGCTCGCGAAGCGCGGCCAGGGCCGCGAAGACGTCGCCCTCCACGTCGAGGTCGCCGGCCACGTAGGCCCGCCCGAGCCCCAGCTCTCCGGGCGCGGTCACGATCCGACGGATCGCCTCGGGCGAGCGGACGACGATAGTGGCCGGCGCCTCGGGCGGTCCGAGCCGCCCCCCGTCGTACAGCCGGATCGCGATCGGCGGCTCGCCGCCGATGATGCGCCGGACGGCGCCGGCGATCGAAGAGCGCGGACCCTCGGGCATCGGTCTGCAGACATCATCTGCCGCGCTGCCGGTTCGGGCAATCCACGGCCCTGGGGGGACGGCGGGACACGCGCTCGAGAACCGGAACCGGCAGCAGCTCTACGACGTCGCGCGACGCTTGGGGATCCCGGGCCGGTCGCGCATGGGCACGTCGGACCTGATCGACTCGATCCGCACCGGCCCGGTGACGACTACGGGAACTTGGTCGGGGCTTGCTGGAACAGCCCGAGCAGCGTTCCGCCGTAGAGGGTGACCGCGGCCACGATCACCACCGCCACCAGGGTCAGGATCAGGCCGTACTCGGTCGACACGGCACCCAGCTCTCCCTGCACCGCAACGGAGAGCCTGCGAAGCCTGCGCGTGATCCCGTCCATGATGCTCCTACGGTAGGCCCTTGCGGCGTCGGTGGATATCGGCCGACCGGGGGCCCGACCAGCGCACGACTCCCCACCCCCCGCCCGGCGCCCGGCGGCGTCGCCGGGCGAGGCCGATGGTCGGCCCCGGATTGGCCGTTCGACCGAGTCGTAGGCTCGGGGCCGTGACGCACCGGGTGCTGCTCGACGTCTCGAGCCTCATGTACCGAGCCCACTTCGCGATGGGCGATGCCGTGCGCTCGCCGGCGGGGCGGCCCGTCGGTGCGCTCGGCGGGTACCTGGACATGGTCACGAGGCTGCTGGTGTCGAGGCGGCCCCAGGAGCTGGTCCACGCGTACGACCACGAGTGGCGCCCCGTGGCCCGGACCGACCTGTACCCCGCCTACAAGTCCACCCGTCCCCCCGATCCGGAGGGCCTGCCCGAGCAGTTCACGATGCTGCGACAGGTGCTCGACCTGGCCGGGATGCCGCAGGCCCAGACCCGGGGCTGGGAGGCCGAGGACGCGATCGGGGCGCTCTGCCTGGCGTCCGCCGACGGCGACCGGGTCGAGATCGTGAGCGGCGACCGCGACCTGATCCAGCTCGTCCGCGACCCGGTCGTGACGCTCCTGTTCACCCTGCGGGGCGTGACCGATCTGCTCGTGCTCGACGAGGCCACCGTGCTCGAACGCTACGGCGTGCCCGCGAGCCGGTACGCGGAGTTCGCGATCCTGCGGGGCGACCCCAGCGACGACCTCCCCGGCGTCCGCGGCGTGGGCGAGAAGACCGCGCGGGCGCTCGTGCAGACGTACGCCTCGCTCGACGAGCTCCTGGCCGACGCCGCCGCCCCGGAACCGAGACCCGGCCCGCTGCGCGGCAAGCCGGCGCTCCGGGCGCGTCTGCGGGAGGCCGGCGACTACCTCGACACGATGCGGCGGCTCGTCCCGGTCAACGCCACCGCCCCGTTCGACCGGTGGGACGGCGAACGCGACGACGCGGGCCTCGAGGAGCTCGCGGCCGAGCTGGGCGTCCGCGGCCCGGTCATGCGGCTCCGGGCCGCGCTCGATTCGGTCGGCGGCGTCTGACCTATCGTGTGCGGATGGCTGCGCGGAAAGAGGTCCTGGAGGTCGCCGGTCGCGAGGTGACCGTCAGCAACCCGGACAAGGTGTTCTTCCCGCGCACCGGACACACCAAGCTCGACCTCGTCCGCTACTACCTCGCGGTCGCCGACGGCGCGCTGCGCGGGGTGTCCGGCCGCCCCATGGCGCTGAAGCGATTCGTGAACGGCGCCGAGGGAGACTTCTTCTTCCAGAAGCGCGCCCCGACCTCGCATCCGGACTGGGTGGAGACGGTCGAGCTGAAGTTCCCCTCGGGGCGGACGGCGCACGAGATCGTGGTCCGCGACGCCGCGCAGCTCGTGTGGATCCTCAACCTCGGCTGCATCGACCTGAACCCCCATCCCCTCCGGGCCGAGGACCTCGACCACCCCGACGAGCTCCGCGTCGACCTCGACCCCGTGCCGGGCGTCGAGTGGCCGCAGATCCGCGACGTCGCGCTCGCCACCCGTGAGGCGCTGGAAGACCTCGGGCTGGTGGGCTGGCCGAAGACCTCGGGCTCGCGCGGCATCCACGTGTACGCGCGGATCGAGTCGCGGTGGACGTTCCCGGAGGTGCGCCGCGCCGCGCTCACGCTGGCGCGCGAGGTGGAGCGGCGCGTTCCGGACCTCGCCACGAGCCGGTGGTGGAAGGAGGAGCGCCACGGCGTGTTCCTCGACTACAACCAGAACGCGAAGGACCGAACCGTCGCCTCCGCGTACTCGGTGCGTCCGACGCCGGACGCGCGCGTCTCGGCGCCGCTCACGTGGGACGAGGTGCCGGACTGCGAACCGGACGCCTTCACGCTCGACACGGTGCCGGAGCGCTTCGCGCGCATCGGCGATCCGAGCGAGGGCATCGACGAGGCGGCAGGGTCGCTCGAGCCGCTCCTCGAGCTGTCCGCGCAGCACGAGGAGGCCGGCTTCGGCGACGCGCCGTGGCCACCTCAATACGCGAAGCAACCCGGCGAGCCGACCCGCGTCCAGCCCTCGAAGCGCCGGACGGGCGAGGCGCCCAAGACGGGGATCGTCCCGCCGCCGGCGCCGGGCAAGCGCGCCGGCCCCACCGGGCGCCGCCGCTCGACGATGCCGCTGATCGAGATCGCCCGCGCCGCCACGACCGAGGAGGCCATGGCCGGGCTCGACCGGTGGAAGGCCCGTCACCCGAAGGTCTGGCCTCACCTCGAGCCTCCCGACGTGCTCGTCGACGCCATGCGCGGGCGGTTCACGACGTGGACGCGGATCCGCCTCAACCTCGTCCACGTGCCGGAGGCGGAGCGCCCCGCGCAGGAGCCGCTCGAGGTCGACTTCGATCCGTGGGCGGGGTTCGAGGGCCCCTGGTCGCCTACCGAACCGTGAACACGACCGCGCCGATCTTGACGTAGCTGTCGTCCCGGAGCAGGTACACGGCGTACCGCCCCGGTCGGAGCGGCCACGAGCCGCTCGCGTCCCGGTCCAGGACGAGCGAGCCGCTCACCGTCGCGCCCGTGTACGCCCACAGCAGGTAGGAGGCGACGTTCGGGTCGGCTCCACGGCGATACACGCCGATCCAGTCGAACCGGTTCCCCGGCGCGTCGGACCAACCGACGCGGATCGGCGCTCCCGGCGGGTAGACGCGGCGATCGGTCCCGAGCACCGGCCGACTGCCGGGGCCCTCGAGCCAGAACGCGCTCCGCGACAGCTCCTCGCCCGAGGAGGCGAGGAGGACGACCTCGTACGGGCCCGGGTCCCAGCCGGTCGTCGACGGCGTCGCCTCGCTGCCCGGACCGGCCGGGATGCGGACCAGCGCCGACGTCCGGGCCGAGCCGCCCAGGCCGGGGACGACCGCGAGCGAGGCGTCCGCAGGTGCATGGAAGCGGATGGGGAGCTCGTCCCCAACGGCCACCAGGCGGCGGTCGACCGACACGATCGTCGGCTCGGGCGCCGGGCGGATCTGGAACGTGGAGACCGTGGCGCGGTGATCGGTGGGCCACGGCTCGACCGGCACGTCCACGCCGGCTCCGCCGGTCTCCCCCACGATGACGCTGTCGGTCACCTCTGCCGGCCCTCCGGCGTAGACGAAGTCGATCCGGTCGGCCGGCGCCCCGCGCGAGGCGGGGTTGTACCCCGGGACGAACGGTCGGTCCGCCGGCCACGTCACGCCGGGATCGGTCACCGGATCGGGGTGCGCCGCCCGGAACGAGTCCACGAGCCCGGCCCCCTCGACGGCCATGCTCACCGGCCACGACACCGGGAAGCGAACCTGGTCGCGCGCGCCGACGGTCTCCGAGGTCCAGTCCAGATGCGATGGCGCGTTGAAGTCGCCGGTCAGGAACACCGGTACACCCTGCGCCGCAAGCCGTTCGAGCGCACCGAGCACCGGCTCGATCACCGGCAGGCGTTTGCGCCGCTCGATCGCCACGACCTCCGCGGCGCTCGCGCCGTCGCGAACCTGGAACGGGCCGTAGCTCGTCGACGGGAGGTGGACGTTGGCGATCGCGACGACCCGGCCGGGTGCGACCTCGACGTACACGAACGGCGGGTCGTGCGGCGGCGTGAGCAGGGGATAGCGAGACAGGATCTGCGTGCGCGGGTCGTAGTACGGCCACCCCACCGCGCGCGCGATCCGCGGCATGTTGCCGTACCCCTCCTCGATCGCGACGAGGTCGGCCCCGCCCGCCTCGATCGCCTTCGGCACGCCGGAGAAGTCGACCTCCTCGCCGCCGTACTCGACGTTGAACTCCATCACCGCGAGCGTGACGGGGCGCGGCGTCGCCGACGGGGCGGGGTTCGGCCCGCGATCCGGCGTGCAGGCGAACAGGAGCAGCAACGCCGCGACGGCGCACGCCCGCGCGCCGAACCTCACCCGAGGAGCTCGCGTCCCATCGCCAGCCGGTACTCCTCGTTGAACCAGTAGAGGAACCGGTCCTGCCGCGGGTAGACGCCGGTCGAGAAGGCGCGGGAGCCGACGCCCGTCTGCGCCCGCGCGCACACCGCCCAGTCCTGTTCGGAGATGAGGTCCCACAGCTCGACGACCGGCTCGGGCTTGAAGACCTCCGGGTCCGCGATCACCTCGGGGCGGAACAGGTACTCGGACACGACCTGCGTGTGGCCGGGGCCCTTCGGGAACGCCAGGTAGTACATGACGCAGTCCGGGTGGCAGTTCAGCATGAGGTTGGGGAACTCGTACGAGCCGTAGTACATCGAGAGATCCTCGGGCCCGATGCCGGGCAGCTTCGGCAGCTCGGATCGTCCGGTCATCGTGAAGCTCGTGGCCCCCTCCACCATGCGGTTGCCGTCGTCGCGCAGCTCCTCGTCCCACACCTCGCCGAAGCGGAACAGCGGCACGACCTGGACGAGCTCGGGGTGGATCGTCGGGCAGTGCAGGCACTCGTTGTAGTTCTCGACGACGATCTTCCAGTTGGCCTCGACCTCGTACACGATCCGCACGCCGATGCGGAGCTCCTGCATCCCGAAGCGCTCGAACGACGTGATCGACTCGGCCCCGTCGGTCAGGGCCTCCATCAGCGGGCGGGGCTGCGGCGAGAGGTTCGCGAACACGAAGCCCGCGTACTCGCCGACGGCGAACCCGTGCAGCGGGTAGCTGCCGCGGTCGAAGAACTCGTCCTCCTTGACGTTCGGCGTGCCGATGAGCCGGCCGTTCAGGTCGTACGTCCACGCGTGGTACGGGCACCGGAACGCCTTGCGAGCGTTGCCGCAGGCGCCGTCGTCGAGGAACTTCGTCCCCCGGTGCGAGCAGACGTTGTAGAAGCCGTGGAGCTCGCCCTGCGCGTTGCGGACGAGGAACACGGACTCGCCGGCCAGGTCCTTCACCGCGAAGTCGCCCGGGTTCGCCACCTCCTCGGACCGGCCGATCGCCACCCAGTCGCCCCACCAGATGCGCTCGCGCTCGGCGTCGTACGTCTCCCACGATGTGTACTCGTGCCCGCCGAGGGTGGGCCGGGGGCGCCAGTCGCGCTCGTCGTACCGGAGGTGGGGGCGTTCGCGCTCGGTCTGCATCGGCGGCTCCTTGAACGGCCGTTCAATAGGAGCCACAGGATACGCCGCACGGGGGCATCGAGGGAAGTCGGGCGGGTCCGTCAGAAGTTCAGGAGCCGGCTCCGCTGGATCGTCTGGATCGCGATCTGGTGGAACACGTCTTCGAGGTCCTCGCCCCTGCCCTCGCAGAAGTAGTAGTCGAGGTCGGTGTTCTCGGTCGCCACGCACCCACCACTCGTCGAGCTGTCGGTGAATCCCTGGTCGGGGGCGGTACCGGAGACCGAGGCGAGGAAGTACGTGCCGTACCGGTTGTGGAAGGGGCCGTTGCTGTCGCTCACGCACCTCGTACCGTCCACACCGTAGCCGAGCGAGTAGATCTCGGTCCCGGCCAGCTTGGCGGTCGAGGCGACGTCGTTCGCGTACTGGCAGGGGTGCAGGGTGCTCGTGGGCTGGTTGGCCTGCCCGTCGGCGAAGAAGATGATCACGTTCTCGGCATCGGGTCGTCCCCCGGTGGTCAGCAGGTACTGGGCGGCGGCGAGCGGATCGCCGTGGTTCGTGTGATTGCCGCTGCCGCCGGAGGGCGGATACGACTTCACGGTCCCATCGGCGTGCTGCAGGCACTGGATCCGCTGAACGAGCGTGCTGGTCGTGTTGATCGGGGCGGTGGCGCTGAGCCGGTAGTCGTTCGACAAGGGGACGATCTGCCACTTGGCCTGATTGGCCAGCGTGCCGCCAGGCATCGGCGGGACCGGCGCCGGATAGTACTGATGTGTGTCCACGGCGCAGGGATTGGAGTTCCGGTACGGGAGGGCGACGAGCCCGATGGACACGGTGGCGGGGTCGTAGAACTCCAGGACCGAGTCCGTCGCGGCGCTGGTGTCGACGATCGCGTCCCTGACGTTGTCGATGTCGGTGTTCGACATGCTGCCCGTCCGGTCGATCACAAAGACGATGTCGAGCATCGAACCGGCCTGCCCGCAGTACCCACGGCAGGCGGCGGCCTGGATCGCGCCGGTGTTGCCCGAGTTGATGCCCAGGATCGGCGCGAACCAGTACTCGACCGTGCTGGACGCGGACAGGATTATCGTGTTGCACAGGTCGCCGACCTCCGGGTGGCACTCGTGCAGGGCCTTGCCTGCCCGCACGGTCCAGCCGCCCCTCCACGTCCCGGCCGCCGGGCCGCAGGCGAAGTTCAGCCCGAAGTCGTCGCTCACCGGGGTCGAGACCACGCAGCCGTAGCTGATCGTCAGCCCGCCCGCCCCCAGCTCGGGAGAGTTCTGCACGGCGACGGCTCGCGCGGCGTCCGACGTGGTGAGCCTCTCGGCGGCGGTGTCGATGGGCAGGAAGGCGGCTCCGGCGAGGGAGCCGAGGTCCACGGCCGCCTGCACCATGTGCCGCTCGTGCCGCAGCCGGGCAAGGTCGAACACGAACGCGGCAGAGCCCATCATGACGATCATCAGGAGCGCCACCATGACGGCGACGACGCCCCGTTCGTCGTCGAATCGGCCGCGAGCGCGACGCGCGCTCATACTCCCTCGAACCTCGCTTCGGAGATCGACCGCATGTCCATCTGCGAGCCGAACCCGACGAGGTTCGGCAGCGGCGTGATGAAGTCGTAGCTGTATTGGACGGTGACCCGGACGATGTCCCCCTCGAGCCAGTCCGCCGAGTTCGTCGAACACGTGGCGAAGGTCACCGACGGCGGCCGGCGGCACTGGACCGTGACGTCGAGATCCGCCTGGTTGAGGAAGTCCGTCGTCCCGCGCACGCGGTCGGTGATGTCCACCGGGCTGGCGTCCACGGCGCCGAGACGCGCGCCCTCACGGGCGGCGTTCTGCGTTGCGTCCCAGGCGTGGAAGGCGAATCCGAACTCGATGATCCCGAGGACGAGCAGGATGAGCATGGGGGCGATAAGGGCGAACTCGACGGCGATCGCACCGCGCTCGCCGCGCTTTCGCGCGTGCCGGAAGCGACCCCTTCGTTGCATCGTCTCCTCGCTTGCGTCGCTGCTGTCCACGGCGCTCTCCCTCCGGCAGCAGGCTACGAAGAAGTGACCGCCGGGGCCATAGCCCGTCCGGCGATTTCGAGCGGAGGGCTGGTCTAATCCGAAGGGCGTACGTAATCGAGTACGTATCCCGCCCGCTCGAGGGGAGGCTGGACGCTTCCTCGCCCGCATAGGATGCGCGCGTGGAGCGGCGGAGGCTCGGTGCCAACGGCCCGGAGGTCGGCGTGATCGGCCTCGGCTGCATGCCGATGGACTGGGGCTACTTCGGCGGCGGGTCGAAGGAGGAGTCGATCCGCGTGCTCCACCGCGCCGTCGAGCTCGGCGTGACGCACTTCGACACCGCGGACGTCTACGGCCCGTTCACGAACGAGACGACCGTGGGCGAGGGCCTCCAACCCCATCGCGATGCCGTCGTCATCGCCACGAAGGTGGGCATGCGGGTCGGGCCGAACGGCGGCTACCCCCTGATCCACGACGCCCGCCCCGAGCGCATCGTGGCGGAGGTCGAGGGCTCGCTCCGCCGGCTGCGCACCGACGTGATCGACCTGCACTACCTCCATCGGATCGACGACGCGGTGCCGTTCGAGGATCAGTGGGGGGCGATGGCCTCGCTCGTCGACGCCGGGAAGGTCCGCCTGCTCGGCCTGTCGGAGGCGAGCGTGCCCGAGCTCGAGACGGCGATGGGGATCCACCCCGTGGCCGCGCTGCAATCGGAGCTCTCGCTGTGGACGCGGGACCCGATCGGCGGCGTCCTCGAGTGGTGCGCCGCGCACGGCGTGGCCTTCGTGCCGTTCTCGCCGCTCGGACGGGGGTACCTCACCGGCGCCGTCACGACCGCGTCCTTCGAGGGGCTCGACTTCCGCCGCACGAGCCCGCGCTTCACACAGGCGGCGATCGACGCGAACCGCCGGATCGTCGAGGCGGTGCGCCGCGTGGGCGAACGCCACGGCGGGACCGCGGCCCAGGTCGCGATCGCGTGGTGCCTCGCCCAGGGCGACCACGTCCTGCCGATCCCGGGCACCAAGCGTCTGCGGTACCTGGAGGAGAACGTCGCCGCGGCGTCGCTCGCGCTGTCGACCGAGGATCTCGCCGAGCTCGACCGCCTCCCCGAGGCCGTCGGCCCTCGGTACTGACCGACCAGGTCGACGACCACGCATCGTGCACAGCGGATCCTCCCGGTAGGCTCGGACCTGCCCGCGACCCTTCCGATCATGCGATCACGCACAATCCTCGCGACCGTCGTCGTGTCCGCCGTGCTCCTCGCCGGCTGCACGGGCGACGCCGGTGAGTCGCCCTCGCCCTCCGCCGCCCCCGGCAGCCGGCCGCCGGCCACCTCCTCCCCCACCGCGAGTACCAAGACGTTCACGCTCCAGGTCGACCTCCGCGACGTCCGCGCCCAGGGCGTCGACGAGCGGCTCCGTGCGAGGGATCTGCGCGGTCCGGCCCGAGCGATCAAGCAGACGATGACGGAGCTGTACCGGATCGCGTTCGTCGACCCCGCCGAATGGGACGGCGGGCGCTTCCCGGGCCTGTTCCCGCTGTTCGCCGGCGACGCTCGCGCGGAGGCGGAGGGCGACCTGCAGCGGCTGACGCTGGGGCGGCAGGCCGGGCAGCTCGACGCAGTCCGGCCCCGCGTGGCCCGGCTCGACATGCGGTTCCTCGCGGATGCGCGGGACCGTCCCGAGCTGGCCGTCGCCGACATGCGATTCGAGGGCGTGGGCCTGGAGGGCGACCTCGAACGCCCCATCCGTCAGGACGCCGAGTACACCCTGCGCAAGGTGAACGGCACCTGGCGCATCGTCGGCTACGACGTCCACAGCCGGACGATCGCCGGGCCCACGAAGGCGGGCTTCGTGCCGGGGTTCCCGTCGCGCCGCACGACGTTCTTCCTCGTGATCGGCAGCGACGCCCGCCCCGGCCAATCGGTGACCCACACCCGCGCCGACTCCCTCCACATCGTCGGGGTGAACCCGCGGAAGGGGCGGGCGTCGGTGCTCGGCATCCCCCGCGACTCGTGGGTGCCGATCCCGGGATGGGGCACCGACAAGATCAACGCCTCGCTCGCCGTCGGGGGACCCGACCTCGTCGTGCAGACGGTGGAGCGGCTCTCGGGCATCCCCATCGACGGCTACGTCCTGACCGGCTTCCAGGGCTTCGAGCGCACGATCGCGGAGGTCGGCGGGATCGACATCACGATCCCGTTCCCGATCTTCGACCGGTACGCGCACGCCCGGTTCCAGAAGGGGCGGGAGCACCTGTCCGCCCACGAGGCGCTCGCGTTCTCGCGCGCCCGCCACGCCCTGCCGAACGGCGACTTCGGCCGGTCCCTGAACCAGGGCCGGCTGCTGATCGCGGCCCTGTCGACCTTCCGCAAGGCCATCGGAGCTCACGGCAACGCGGCCCTGTTCGCATGGGCCATCGCGGCCGCGCGGCAGCTCCGCACCGATCTGTCGCCCACCGACGTCGTCGACCTGCTGCTCGCCGCGCCGGCGTTCGACCCGTCGCGCATCCGCAACGAGGTCGCGCAGGGTCGCGTCGGCAGCGCCGGCGGCAGGAGCGTCGTCTTCCTGACCGGCGGCGCGTACGCGCAGTTCCGGGACCTGGCCCGTGACGGCCTGCTCGGCGGCTGAGCCCCGGACCTACGCGAGCTCGCCGACCGCGCACTCGACCGCGTCCAGGATCTCGCCGGAGCGGACGAGCTCCTTCATGCGGTCGTGGTCGGTATACAGAGGGCGGTCCTCGTCGAGGTGGTCGACGTGGCCGCGGATGACCTCGCGGGCGACCTGCACGCCCTTGCCCGGGGTGAACTCGCGGAAGTCGAGGGCCTGGGCCGCCGCCATCAGCTCGATCCCCAGGACGGCGTGGGCGTTCTCGAGGATCTGCTCGTTCTTCAGGGCGGTGTTCATGCCCATCGAGACGAAGTCCTCCTGATCGGCGGCGGCGGGGATCGACATCGTCGAGGCGGGCGCGGACAGGATCCGCTGCTCCACGATGAGCGTGTCGGCGGCGTACTGCGACAGCATCATCCCCGAGAAGAAGCCGGGGTCCGGCGTGAGGAAGTCGGGCAGCCCCTGGCTGAGCGCGGGGTTGGTCAGCCGGTTCAGCCGCCGCTCCGACAGCACCGAGACCATCGTCACGGCCTGCCCCACGAGCTCCATCGGCAGCGACACCGGCGTGCCCTGGAAGTTGGCCCCGGTGAGCGTGAGGCGCTCCTCGGGCAGGTACAGCGGGTTGTCGCCGACGCCGTTCAGCTCGATCTCGACCTGCGAGCGTGCGTACGCCGTCGCGTCGTGCGCCGCGCCGATCACCTGCGGCGAGGAACGCATCGAGTACGCGTCCTGCACCTTGGTCTTGATCCTGCCGGTCTGCAGGTCGCTGCCCTCGATGCAGCGCATGATCGACCGCGCGCTGCGGATCGCGCCGGCGAACCCGCGGAGCTCGTGCACACGGGCGTCGTACGGCTTGAGGTTGGCCAGGAGCGCCTCGAGCGACATCGCGCACGCGATCTCGGCCTGGCGGAGCCAGCGATCGACGTCGCGCAGCAGCAGCGCGCTCATCGCGGTCAGGACGTTCGAGCCGTTGATCGCGGCGAGCCCGTCGCGCGCCTTCAGCCCGGGGACGGCGATGCCGGCTCGCTCCATAGCCTCATGGCCGGGGAGGCGTTCGCCGTCCACGTACGCCTCGCCCTCGCCGAGGAGCAGCAGCGCGATCTGCGACATCGGCGCGAGATCGCCGCTCGCGCCCACGGAGCCTCGGCGGCACACCACGGGCGTGACCCCGCGGTTCAGCATCTCGACGTACGTCGCCGGGATCTCCGGCCGGCACGCCGAGTGTCCGCGGGCGTGGACGTTCACCCGGGAGGCCATCGCCGCGCGCACGACGTCGGGGGGCGAGGGCTCGCCGATGCCGGCGGCGTGGTTGTAGACGAGGTACCGCTGGAACCGCTCGACCTGCTCGCCGGACAGGACGACCTCGGAGAACTCGCCGATGCCCGTGTTGGTCCCGTACATGATCTCGCCCGCCGCGAGCTTGTCCTCGAGCATGGCCCGGCACGCCGCGATCCTCCGCACCGCCGCGGGATCGAGCTCCACGGGCTCGCGTCCACGCGCGATCCGAGCCAGTCCGTCGATCGTGAGCGAGGTGCCATCGAGGACGACGGTCATGGCGAGGCTCCTGTGTCGGTCACCCCATGCTGGCAACCCCGCGGGGCGGGGCAGGGGCCGCCCGACCCACCGCCGGCGGGTCGGGCGGACCGGGGCGCCGCCGCGGCGATCGGTCGGTAGCATCGGAGCCGGTCCCGCCCACCGATGCCACGCATCCTCGCCGTCGCCGACGAACCGTTCCCGGGCCTACCGGACGTCCTGGAGTCCCGGCCCGACCTCGTGCTGTCCTGCGGCGACCTGCCCTGGGAGGACCTCGAGCGGATCGTGGACCTGGCGAACGTGCCGCTGCTGTTCGTCCCGGGCAACCACGACCCGGCGCTGGTCCCCGCCAGCCGTCCGGTCTGGCCGCCCTCGATCGAGTTCCGCGACCTGGACGACCCCCCCGGCCCGCGCGGGTGCACGAACGTCGACGGCCGGATCGAGGACGCGGCCGGCCTGCGGATCGCCGGGCTGGGCGGTTCGATCCGGTACCGCCCGGGCCCCAACCAGTACTCGCAGGGGCAGATGGCCCGGCGGGCGAGGAAGCTGGGACGGCGCGCCCGGTGGCGGCGGCTGCGGGACGGGCGCGGGGTCGACGTCATGATCGCGCACTCCCCACCGAAGGGACTCGGCGACGAGGACGATCGCCCGCACGAGGGGTTCGAGTCGTTCCACGCGCTCGTGCGAAAGCTGCGGCCGCGGCTCATGCTCCACGGCCACATCCACCCGTACGGGATCGTCCGACCCGATCGTTACCTGGACGACACGCGGGTGATCAATGTCGTCCCCTTCAAGGTGATAGACCTCGAGCCGTGAACCCGCCGAAGGACTACGTGCGCTCGACGTGGCGCAAGGCGCGCCGGCGCGAGGCTTACCGCCGCCTGTCGCAGATCGCCGGGCGTCACCGGTCACAACCGCTGCTCATGCTCGACGAGGTCTCGCGGCGGCTCCGCGCGTTCGAGCAGACGTACGTCGGCGTCCGGCCGATCCGCGTCGCGGACGTCGTCGGCACGGTCAGCCGGATCGACGACTTCGACCGCGACTTCCTGCCGAAGCGCTCCAAGATCCAGGAGCGCTGGCGCAGCGTGGAGGAGACGTATCCCGAGGGCGACTTCCCGCCGATCGTCGTCTACGAGCTCGACGGGCGGTACTTCGTCGTGGACGGCCACCACCGCGTGGCGATCGCGCGGCAGCGCGGCATCGAGTTCCTCGACGCCGAGATCACGCGGCTGCGGTCGCGGTGGCCGCTCCCGCCGGACGCCGACATCGGCGCCATCATCATGGCGGAGCAGTGCCGCCGCTTCCTCGAGGAGTCGGGGCTCGAGCGAGCGCGGCCGGAGGTCAAGATCGAGTTCAGCCGGCCGCAGGGATACATCGAGCTGCTCGAGCACATCAAGATCCACGGCTTCCACCTCCTCATGGAGCGGAAGGCCCCGCTCTCGATGGAGGAGATCGCCGGCGACTGGTACGACCGCGTCTACCTGCCGACCGTGGAAGCGATCCACCGCGAGGGTCTGCACGAGCTGTGGCCTCGCGCCACCCACGCCGACCTGTTCCTGTGGGTGGGGCAGCGCCGGCGCGAGCTGTTCCCCGAGCGTGACGACCTCGGCATCGAGGAAGGGGTCCGGGTGGCCCGCGAGCGCGCCCGGCCGACGCGCTGAGGCGCCGGGACATCGGGAAACATCAGTTCTCGGGCGTTTGCGACGCGTCCCGGTGGGTAGCCATCGCCGAAGCTCCAGGTCACTCGACAGGCGGGTAGGCGTTCGCGAGCCCGCGACGTCCCGCCCAGCCACGGGAGGTGGTTGCCCATGTGGAGATCCATGCGATCGGTCGGCACACGGTCGCTCCTCGTCACGCTGATCGCCGGGTCGATGGTCGCCCTGGAAGGCGCGCCGGCGCTCGCCGCCCCGCCGACGATCACGTCCTTCTCTCCGACCTGCGGAGCGGTGGGCACGACCGTCATCATCACCGGCACGGCCTTCCAGGATGCGCCGAGCGCCGTCTCGGCCGTGACCTTCAACGTCACCGCGGCGACGACGTTCATCGTGAACTCGGATACGCAGATCACGGCCACGGTTCCGGCCGGCGCCACGTCGGGTGCGATCGCCGTGACGGACTCGGAGGGCACGGCAACGAGCACGTCGAACTTCACGGTGGCGACGGCCGCAGGGCCGTGCATCTCCAGCTTCACCCCGACGACCGGCGGCGCCGGCACGGTGGTGACGATCACCGGTGGAGGCCTCACGGGTGCGACGGCGGTGACGTTCGGGGGCGTCGCGGCGACCACCTTCACGGTCGACTCCGCCACGCAGATCACGGCCACGGTTCCCGCGACCGCGGTCACGGGCCCGATCGTCGTCACGACGCCGGCGGGGACGGCGACGAGCGCGACCAACTTCACCGTGACCACGGGGACGAGCGACCACGCTCGGGCGGTGACGCTCCGGCTGCGGGGTCATCTCAGAGCACGAGGGACGGTGACCTCGGATCTCGATGCCTGCATGAGTGGCGTCACCGTGAAGATCCAGCGGCGCAAGGGCGGATGGAGGACGGTCAAGAGCGTCGCCACGAACGACGCCGGGAAGTACGCCGCCGAGATCCGCGACCGGGCGGGGCGGTACCGCGCCCTCGTCCCGGCCAGCTCGGCGGGTCCCAACGACACCTGCGCCCGGGCGAAGTCGCCGAAGGTGCGGCACCGGGACTGACGCCGCGGCGACCACGAGGCACCACGAACGACGATCCCTCCCGGGGCCTGAGCCGCGGGAGGGATCGTCGTTCTCGTGACACCATGTGGCATGGCCACCGGTCCGCTCGCGCTCGTCGGCGGCGATGAGCTGAAACCGGGGAACGAGCCGCACGACGGCGAGCTCGCCCGGGCGGCGGGCGACGGGCCGGCATTCGTCCTGGCCACCGCCGCCGCCCGCCAGCGCCCCGACCTCGCCGTCGCGAACGCGGTCCGGTGGTTCGCCGCGTTCGGTCTGGGCGTCGAGGAGCTCCCCGCGGTACGGCGATCGGACGTCACCTCGACCGCGAACGCCGAGCGCGCCGCCGGCGGCCGGTTCTTCTACCTCGTGGGCGGGGACCCGGGGCTCGTGCCCAGGATCCTCGCGGGCTCGCCGCTCTGGGATGCCGTGGTCGGAGCGTGGCGGGCGGGCGCGGCGCTCGCCGGCTCCTCGGCCGGGGCCATGGCGCTGTGCGAGTGGACCCTGGTGCGAGCACGGATGCCCGGCGACCACCAGCGGCGGTTCGCGCCGGCGCTGGGGCTCGTGCCCGGCGTCGCGTTCCTCCCCCACTTCGAGACCTTCGGGCACCGATGGATCGACAGCGCCTCGTCGCGCGAGGACGCCGTCCTGCTCGGCGTCGATGAGCGCACCGCAGCCCTGTGGACGGGCGGGAGGTGGCGCGCCACCGGCGGCGGCGGCGTGACGGTGATCACGGGCGGCTCGGCCCGCCGGTTCGAGGCCGGCTCGGACGTCGAGGGCCTTCCCCACCCGGCGACGGCGGGGTGACGCTGCGGCGGCCAGCCGGGAGCATGGGTGGATGAGCGCGCGCGTGTGGAACTTCTCGCCGGGCCCGGCCATGCTCCCCCCCTCGGTCGTGGAGGAGGCCCGAGAGCACCTGCTCGCGCTCCCCGGGGCCGGGGCGTCGATCCTGGAGATCAGCCACCGTTCGCCGGCGTTCGACCGCGTCATCGAGGAGGCGGAGGCGAACCTGCGGGGACTGCTCGAGATCCCGGACACCCACCGCGTGCTGTTCCTGCAGGGCGGGGCCTCGCTGCAGTTCTCGATGGCTCCGATGAACCTGCTCCGGGGGCGCGACGTCCCGGCCGCGTACGTCGTCTCCGGCTCGTGGGGCGCCCGGGCCGTGGCCGAGGCACGGAAGGAAGGCCCGGCCGAGATCGTCTGGGACGGGCGAGCGGACGGCTTCACGGACGTTCCCGATCTCGAGGCGCTGTCGGTGACCGGGGCCGCGTACCTCCATGTCACGTCGAACGAGACGATCCAGGGGGTCGAGTTCCCCCCCGGGTTCGAGCCGTCCTCCGGATCGCCGTTGGTGTGCGACGCGTCGAGCGACTTCCTGTCCCGACCCCTGCCGATCGATCGCTACGGCCTGCTGTACGCGGGCGCGCAGAAGAACGCCGGCCCTGCTGGGCTGACGATCGCCGCGATCCGTGGTGACGTCCTCGGCAGGGTCCCCGAGGGCCTTCCCACCATGCTCGACTACCGCACGTTCTCCGAGCACGGCTCCCGCTACAACACGCCGCCCGTGTTCGCCGTCTACGTGCTGATGCTCGTCACCCGGTGGCTCCGCGACGAGATCGGCGGCCTCGACAAGGTGTTCGAGCGGAACCGGGAGAAGGCCCGCCTGCTGTACGAGGGGATCGACGCGAGCGACGGGTTCTACCGAGGCCACGCCGGCGCCGGCGCCCGGTCGCTGATGAACGTCACGTTCCGGCTTGCCTCGCCGGAACTCGAGTCGGCCTTCCTGGAGGAGGCCGCGCGCTCCGACCTCGTCGAGCTACGAGGACATCGAAGCGTCGGCGGGATCCGCGCCTCGATCTACAACGCGATGCCGGTCGAGGGGGTTCGCGCGCTGCGCGAGCTCATGGACGGCTTCCGCTCGCGCCACGCCTGAGCGAGGAAGCGCCGGGACCGACGCGGTGGGGGGCTCCCGCCCACGAGACCGGCCCCGGCGCAGCTCAGTCGATGAGGCGGTACCGCTCGGCGTCGCCCTCCGCCAGCTCGCGAGCGTACGAGTCGTGGATCACACCGCCGGACGTGACCGGCGTCCAGACCCAGATGCCGTTCCGGAGGTACTGCGCACCCTGTTCGAGACGATCGAGTCGCACGCGGAAGACCACCCCGTCGAGCTGGTAGTACCGCTCCTGGAGGGTGAGGGTCGTGTCCATCGGGCTCTCCTACCGGGGGTCTGCGTTCGAGGCGGGGGTTCCCCGGTACCCCCCGTCCTCGATGGGCCTAGTGCTTCGGCCAGCTGGCCGCCCCCGCGACCAACATCGCCGCGAGCGTCCCGAGCGTGAGCGCCAGGGCGCGGGCCCGAACCTTCCATCCGCGTGCGCGCATCGGACTGCCTCCTTCTTCCCGATGCTTCGCCGCGAATGTAACTTCATACTTGTCTCCCAGCAACCTCACTGGTTAAGTTCGGCAGACTGCTGCCGAGGTTTAGGGGAGAATCCGAAATCAGGACTCGATGATGGGCGGAGGAGACGGATGATCGGCCCCCGGCTCAAGCGGCTCCGGGTCGCGCGCGGCCTGACCCAGAAGGAGCTCGGCGAGCCTCGGTACACGCACGCCTACGTCAGCACGATCGAGGCCGGACGCCGTCACCCGTCGCGAGAGGCGCTCGAGCACTTCGCCGCGAAGCTGGGCGTCGACGTCGAGGAGCTGTCGACCGGACGAGCCCCCGACCTGGAGGTTCGCCTCCGAGTCCAGCTCCAGGAGGCGCGCGTCCAGATCTCCGACGGCCGGTTCGACGAGGCCGACGCGGCGCTCCGCCGGGTGGTGCGGGACGCGCGACGCTACACCTTGCCAAGGCTCGAGGCGAAGGCGGAGGAGGTTCGAGGGCTGTGGCTCCAGCGCAGTGGAGAGCCGGAGGAAGCGCTCGAGCACTATCAGAAAGCGGAGGAGCTCCTGCGCGAAGAGGCGCCGACGGCTCGCGCCGACGTCGTCGATGGCAAGGCCACGTGCTTCGCGGCGCTCGGCGACGTCCGGTACGCGGTCTTCCTGCTGGAGAGCCTGCTCGACGAGATCGAGCGCGCCGAGCTGCGGGACCCGGACGCCCTCGTCCGTGTCCACGCCGGCCTTGTGTACTTCTACCTCGATCTCGGGCTCATGCCGGCCGCCGCTCGCTCGGCCGCCGAGCTCGACCGTCTAGCCCTTCGGGTCGCCGACCCCGCCAGGATCGCGCAGATGCACATGAACGTCGCGCGCCAGTACCTGGCGGACGGTCGTGTCGAGGACGCGACGGCGTCGCTGCAGCGCGCCGAGGACGCCTATCGCCAGCTGGGGCTCCTCACCGAGATGGGAGGCGCGCACCTCGCCCGCGGCTACGTCCTGTCAAGGCAGGGCGCGTTCGCCGACGCGCATCGCGAGCTCGAGGAGGCGCGGGACATCTTCGAACGCACGTCGAACACCAAGGACCTGACGCGGGCGCTGAACGAGCTGGCGCGCGTCGCCCGGCTCGACGATCGCCCCGCCGACGCTCGCATCCTCGTGGAGCGCTCGATCGCACTCCTCGGCACCAGCGACGACCCGATCTCGGCGGAGGCGCACCTGGAGCTCGGCACCGTGCTGGCCGCGCTCGGGGAAGCGGACGCCGAGAAACATCTCCGGATCGCCGTCGAGCTCTACGAGCGCACGGAGCTGGCGATCGGCCTCGCGGTCGCCTATCGCACGCTGGGCGATCTGTTGCGCGCCCACGGGGACGAGGCGGGAGGGTCCGAGGCCTACCGCACGGGCATCCTGGCGATCGAGCCGCTTCTCTAGACGGGACCGTCCCGCGGATCAGACGCGGATGATGGGACAGGTGAGCGTGCGCGTCACGCCGGGGATGTGCTGGATCTCGTCGATCAACTTGCCCAGCAGCTCCATCGTCTCCGCCTCGGCGCGGACGACCACGTCGTAGGGACCCGTCACCACCTGCGCGAGCTGCACGCCCGGGATCCGCTGCATCTCGTCCCCGACGCGTCGCCCCACCGTCACGTCCACCTGCACCAGCACGAACGCCTCGATCATGCGATCCACCTCCGTCCGACCCTCGGAACCATGCTCCCGGCGCCCCGGGGTTGCCGATAGGGACACTCGGCCCTCGCGTGCCGGTTCCTGCGGTCCCTGCAGATCGGAGCGCGCGACGTCAGTCGGAGACCACGAGCACGGCGGTCCCCCCACGACCGGTCCTCGCCGCGTCGAGCGCCTCGGCGGCCCGCTCCAGCGGGAACGCCGTGGTCCGCGTGGACAGACCCAGCTCGGCCGCGAGCGGGAGGAACTCGAGGCCGTCGCGCCGGGTGAGGTTGGCCACCGAGCGGAGCGTGCGCTCGCCCCACAGCAGGTCGTAGGAGAACGACGGGATGTCGGTCATGTGGATCTCGGCACAGACCACGGTCCCGCCGCGCTCGACGGCGGCGAGCGCGAGGGGGACAAGCTCGCCCACGGCGGCGAACAGGATCGCGGCCTCGAGCGGCTCGGGCGGTGGCTCCGTGGAGTCGCCCGCCCACGCGCAGCCGAGCTCGAGGGCCTCGGCCTGGGCGGCGCGGTCGCCGGGGCGGGTGAACGCGAACAGCCTCCTCCCCTGGGCCACCGCCACCTGGGACACGAGCCTGGCCGCGTTCCCGAACCCGTACAGGCCGAGCGCGCCTGCGTCCCCGGCCATCCGGAGCGCCCGGTAGCCGATCAGGCCGGCGCAGAGCAGCGGCGCGACCTCAGCATCGGTGAACGCCTCCGGCAGGGGAAGGCAGAACCGGGCATCGGCCACCGCGAGCTCGGCGTAGCCGCCGTCCAGCTGGTAGCCGGTGAAGCGCGCGTTCGGGCAGAGGTTCTCGCGTCCCGTCGCGCAGTACCGGCAGGTCCCGTCGGTCCGGCCGAGCCACGGCACGCCGACGCGATCGCCCTCGTGCAGGTCGGAGACCCCCTCGCCGAGCCGATCGACCACGCCGACGATCTGATGGCCCAGGATCAGCGGGAGCTTGGGGTCGGGAAGATCCCCGTCGAGCACGTGGAGGTCCGTCCGGCAGACGGCGCAGGCCCTGACCCGGATCCGGACCCGGCCCCGCTCCGGCTCCGGATCGGCCAGCTCGGCCGCCCGGAGCGGCCGCCCCGGTTCGTCGAGGACCATGGCGCGCACCCGGCAAGTATGGAGCTCAGCGCGGGGCGACGAGCCGCTCGACGAGCGCTCGCTGCGCGTCGTCGAACCACGGAGGCTCACCCGCCGCCGCGTTCGACCGGGCGTGGGACGGATCGGACGTCGCCGGGATGGCGACATGGACGCGACGGTCCGAGAGCGTCCACTTCAGCAGCGCCTGGGGCCAGGTCCGGACGCCGAGCTCGCGCATCGCCGCGGGGTCCGGCTCGTCGCCTCGCAGGAGCGCCCCCTCGCCGAACGGCCGCATGGCGATGACGCCGATGCCGAGCTCCTCGGCGAGGGGCAGGATCTCGCGCTCCGCCCGCCGCTCGAGCGGGTTGTAGGGTACCTGCACGCAGGCCACGCCGTCCAGAGCGCATGACCTCGGCGAGCTCGTGGAACCGTCGCTCGTCCCAGTGCGTCGCTCCCACCAGGCCGACGGCGGCGTCCCCGCCGAGCCAGGCGAGGTGCTCGCGCCACGCCACCAGGTTGTGCACCTGCTCGATCTCGACCCGGCCGTCGAACACGGCGAGCTGGGAGGCGAGCTGAACCCGTCCCTCGGCCGCCGAGCGGGTCCAGATCTTCGTCGCCACGATCGCCGACCCCCGCAGCCCGGACGCGGCGAGGGCGCGGCCGAGCACGGACTCGGCCCGGCCGTACATCGGCGAGGTGTCGACCAGCCGGACCCCGGCCGCGAACGCGGCCTCGACGACCTCGCGCGGGCCCGACTCTCCGGACGCGGGGACGTCGAACACGCTCCACGTTCCGAGCCCGATGACCGGGACCCGCAGATCGGATCGGCCGAGGCGGCGGAGCTCCACGAGCTTCGGTCAGTCGCCCTCGGTGGTGCCGTGGTCGCGCAGGTACCGCTCCAGCTCGGCGGCGAGGTCCTCGCCGGAGGGTGCGTCGGTCGGCTCGACCCCCGGCCCCGCCTCGGAGGCCTCCTCGAGGCGATGCACGTAGTCCGCGAGGTTGCCGTCCTCGTCGATCGCCTCGCTCACCTCGCCCTCCCACGCCCGGGCGGCGTGCTCGACTTGCCGCGTGTCGACCTCCAGGCCGAGGAGGTCGCGCAGCCGCTCCAACAACGCCAGCGTGACCTTCGGGTTGGAGGTCTGCGGGAGGTAGTGGGGCGAGGCGGCCCACAGCGACACCGCGGGGACGCCCGCCTTGCCCGCCAGGTCGTTCAGCACGCCCACGATCCCGGTGGGCCCCTCGTACCGGGCCGGCACGATGTCGGCGCGATCGGCCCACGACGGGTCCGCCGAGGCCGCGCTCACCGGCGCCGGCACCGTGTGGGGCACGTCGGCGAGGAACGCCCCCAGCGTCACCACCACGGAGGCGCGGACGTCCGAGCACACCGCGAGGATCTGCTCGCAGTAGGTCCGCCACCGGACGTTGGGCTCCACGCCGAGGAACACCACGACGTCCCTGCTGCCGGCGCGGGCCCACCAGAAGTCGTTCGACGGCCAGTCGACCCTCCGCGTCTGTCCGTCGAGCAGGCGGACGGTCGGCCGGTGCACCTGGAAGTCGTAGAACTCCTCCGGGTCTATCGAAGCGAACCGCCGCGCCCCCCACTGGTCGCGGAGCTCCCGCGCGGCGCCGGTCGCCCCCTCGCCGCCGTCGTTCCACCCGCCGAACGCGCACACTACGACCGGCTCGACGAGCTCGGGACGCGCGCGGTACTCGACGTAGCTCACCGGACCAGTCTCCGGCGAGTCGCGCCGGCTGTCACTCGGCCGGAGGGCCCTCGCCCGGGCCGTCGCCCTCGGTCAGCCACGTCCACCGCCGCATGATCGGACAGGTGAGCGTCCGCGTGATCCCCTCGATCTCCGACATCGGCCGCAGGACGCGCTTGCCGAGCTCGTCGATGCTGTCGGCCTCCGCCCGGACGACGATGTCGTGCGGGCCCGTGACCACGTGCACCGAGGTCACGCCGGGGAGGTCGGCCACCCGACGGGCGACGCGTGCATCGGTCCCCACGTGGACCTGGAGGAAGATGTAGGCGTCCATCACGCTACCGTACCGCCCCGGTCAAGCCCCGGCGCCTGCGAGAACGCGCTCGCCGCGGGAGCTCTGCAACCCGCAGCCGCGGGCCTCGTTCGTAGAGATGTGGTTGTGCATCGAGGCGCCGGCCGTGACGATACGGGAACGCCGGCGATCCGAGGTCGGGCAGGAGGTGTCGTGAGGTTCCGAACGATCGTCCGGGTCCTGCTGGTCGCGGTGGCGCTCCTGCTGCCCCTGCTGGCCGTTCCGACGGCGATCGCGGTCACGGCGTCCGTGCAGCTCACGGCGTCCGCCGGCACGATGACGTACGGCGACGCGGTAACCCTTTTCGGCACGGCGAGCGGCGACCCCGGGTGCGTGGCCGGGCGAGCCGTCGAGCTGCAATGGCACGCCCTCGACGGGTCCGACTTCGCCACGGTGGCCGAGGCGACGACGGCCGGTGACGGCTCGTTCGGCTTCGAGCAGTCGCCGTCGTTCACCGGTCGCTTCCGAGCGCTCCTGCCCGACGCCGGGAGCTGCCTGTCGGCCACGTCGGACGAGTCGCCCGTCCAGGTCAAGGTCCTGCTCGAGTCCTCGGGTCCGCCCGGGCCGACCGAGGCCGGCTCCTGTGGCGAGCTCGCGGTCCTCGTCTCGCCGCCCAAGCCGGGTCAGTCGGTCGACGTCCAGCGCCGCTCCGAAGGTGCGTGGACGACCGCGGAGACCGTGATCCTGAACGGCGACGGCCGGGGCCGGGCCGAGCCGTGCCTGGGCTGGGACGACCTCGGGACGGCCAGGTTCCGGTTCCGGTGGACGGCGCAGGACGCGCTGAACGAGTCTGCCTCAGGCCCCGCCCTGGTCCTGCAGGTCACGAGGGCAGGCTGGATGACGGCCATCGACGACGCCATCGGCGGCCGTGCCGTCTCGGTCTCGGTGGCCGATGAGGACACGACGATGTACCGGCACGCCGACGCCACCCCCCGCGCACCGGCCTCCAACGAGAAGCTCCTGCTGGCGATGGCCTCGCTCGACGCGCTCGGCCCGGATCACCGCATCCAGACGCGTGCCGCGGCCAGGACGTTCGCCGGCGGCGTGGTCCACGGTGACCTCTGGCTCCTCGGCCGGGGCGATCCGCTCGTCGGGCGGTCCACGCTCGCGGCGCTGGCCGACCGGCTGGCCGAGGCCGGGCTGCGGCGCGTGTCGGGGAGCGTGATGGGCAGCACCGGATTCTTCCGGCGCGACTGGGGGGCACCGGGCTGGAACGACGTAGCGCGCGACTACGTGAACCGGCCGACGTCGCTCACGTTCGAGGGCAACGCGGCGCCCGACCCCGAACGTGAGGCCGCGGAGGCGCTGACGACGCAGCTCGTTCGTCGCGGCATCCGCGTGACGGGCCGTCCCGGGGCGGGAACGCCGCCCGGCGGGCTGGGCGATCTCGCTTCGATCGATTCGAAGGAGCTCCGCATCATCCTGGCCAAGGTCCTGCGGCCCTCGTGGAACTTCGGCGCGGAGGTGCTGGGGAAGGGGCTCGGCGCCCAGGTGCGAGGCGGCCCGGGCACGATCGCGAAGGGGGCGGCGACCATCGAGGCCTGGGCCGAGGAGCGGGGCGTCGACTTCACGCTCTTCGACAACTCGGGGCTGTCGTACGACGACCGCGTCACGGCCGCCGGCATCGTGGAGCTCCTCGGGCAGGCCGAGGACGAGCCCTGGGGGGAGGCGCTCCGGCGGGCGCTCCCGACCGGCGGGCAGGGCACGCTGGTGCATCGGCTGCACGACGTCCAGGTCCGGGCGAAGACCGGAACGCTGACGGACGTCTCCGCGCTGTCGGGGTGGGTGTTCTCGCAGCATCGGAACGCCTGGATCGAGTTCTCGATCCTGTCGGCCGGCATGACGAAGCCCGTGGCCTCCGACATCGAGGACCGCATCGTGCGCCTCCTGCAGAACGAGGCGGGCTGACCGCACCCTTCCGCATCTTCCCCCCGACCTCTCGGACCTCCGGCTAGCGGCCGAGGCCGCGCTCGATCTCGCGCGCCGCGGCGACGACCAGTGCGGCGTGGCGCCGCGCGTCGGCTCGACCGACCCGGCTCGCCGGCCCCGAGATCGAGACGACGGCGATCAGGATGTCGTACGGCCCGCGGACCGGGGCGCTCACGGAGCCGACCCCCGGCTGGCGTTCGTCGGTGCTCGACGCCCACCCCCGCGACCCGGCCAGCTCGACGTCGCGCGCGAATCGCTCCCGGTCGCCGGCCATACGCACGTGCCGGTCGCGATCGGGCGCCTCGACCAGGAAGACCTTGGCCGCCGATCCCGCGTACAGGGGCAGCGACGCGCCGACCGGCACGATCGTCCGCAGCTCCTGCGAAGACTCCACCGCGTCGATGCACACCCGCACGTCGCCGGACCGCACGTAGAGCTGGGCGCTCTCCCCGCTCTCGCGGGCGAGGCGATCGAGCACCGGATGGGCCACGTCGCGCAGGGGGAGCTCGCGCATCGCGTCGTTGGCCAGCCGGAGCAGTCGCGGCCCCAGCCGGTAGCCGAACCCCGGGAGATGCGCCAGGAGTCCGTGCCCCTCCAGAGCCCGGATCAGCCGATGGGCGGAGCCGCGCGGCAGGCCGGTGGCCCGCATGATCTCGGTGAAGCGGTGCGACCCGGCCTCGACGGCGTCGAGCACGAGCACGGCGCGGTCGAGGATCCCGGTGGGTGGTGTGTCCATGGTTGTTCCGCACGATGGTAGTGCAAGTTCCGATAGATGGAACCGATGTGGACGACGGAGACTGCGTCGGGCAGGATTGCCGCCATGCCGCCGGTCCCCCGAACGCTCGCCGAGAAGGTCTGGGAACGACACCTCGTCCACCGGGCAGGCGGCGAGCCCGACCTGCTGTACGTCGACCTCCACCTGGTCCACGAGGTGACGAGCCCGCAGGCGTTCGACGGCCTGAGGCTGGCCGGCCGGCCGGTCCGCCGTCCCGACCTGACCGTGGCGACGATGGACCACAACGTGCCGACGGGACCCGGGCCGCTCGAGCCGGTGAGCGTGCGGCAGATGGAAGCGCTCGCCCGCAACTGCGAGGAGTTCGGCATCACGCTGTTCCCGACCGGCGACCTCGGGCAGGGCATCGTGCACGTGATCGGCCCGCAGATGGGGCTGACGCAGCCGGGTCTCGTGATCGTCTGCGGCGACTCCCACACCTCGACCCACGGCGCGTTCGGGGCGCTCGCGTTCGGCATCGGCACGAGCGAGGTCGAGCACGTCCTGGCCACCCAGACCCTGCCGCAGCGTCCCCCGGGGACCATGGCGATCACGGTCGAGGGCGAGCTCCCCAGTGGCGTGACCGCGAAGGACGTGATCCTGGGGATCATCGCCCGGATCGGCACCGGCGGAGGCGTGGGGCACGTGATCGAGTACCGGGGCGCCGCGATCCGATCGCTGTCGATGGAGGGGCGGATGACGGTGTGCAACATGTCGATCGAGGCCGGCGCGCGCGCCGGGATGATCGCCCCCGACGACACGACGTTCGCGTGGCTCGAAGGCCGGCCGTACGCCCCCCCGGGCGCGGAGTGGGAGTCTGCGCTCGAGGACTGGCGCTCGCTCCCCACCGACGAGGGCGCAGAGTTCGACGCCGAGGTCCGCATCGACGCCGCCGCCCTGCGGCCCCACGTCTCCTGGGGCACGAACCCGGGCCAAACGGTCACGATCGACGACGTCGTCCCCGAGCCCGCCGACGACGCAGCCGAGCGCGCGCTCGCGTACATGGGACTCCGGCCGGGGACGCCGATCCGCGAGATCCGCCCCGACACGATCTTCATCGGCTCGTGCACGAACTCGCGGATCACCGACCTCCGCGAGGCCGCCGCGATCCTGGAGGGCCGCACGATCGCCGCGGGCCTGCGTGCCATGGTCGTTCCCGGCTCCATGCTCGTGAAGCGGCAGGCCGAGGAGGAGGGACTCGACCGCGTCTTCCGGGCCGCCGGGTTCGAGTGGCGCGACGCCGGCTGCTCGATGTGCCTGGGCATGAACCCCGACCAGCTCGGGCCGGGCGAGCGGAGCGCGAGCACGTCGAACCGGAACTTCGAGGGGCGGCAGGGCCGGGGCGGACGCACGCACCTCGTCAGCCCGATCGTGGCGGCCGCCACGGCCGTGGCCGGCCACTTCGCCGCACCGGAGGACCTGCCGTGAGGGCGTTCACCGTGCACACCGGGCGCGCCGTGCCACTGGATCGAGCCGACGTCGACACCGATCAGATCATCCCGGCCGAGTACCTCAAGCGGGTGGAGCGGTCGGGATTCGGGCCCTTCCTGTTCGACGCCTGGCGCAAGGACCCGGCCTTCGTCCTCAACCGGCCGGAGCACCAGGGGGCCACGATCCTGGTCGCGGGGCCCAACTTCGGCAGCGGCTCGAGCCGCGAGCACGCGGTCTGGGCGCTCGAGGACCACGGCTTCCGGGCGATCCTCGCGCCCTCGTTCGCCGACATCTTCCGGAACAACTGCACGAAGGTGGGGCTGCTCCCGGTCGAGCTCCCGCTGGGCATCGTGCGCGAGCTCCTCGCCGCGGTGGCCGCCGAGCCGGAGACCGAGATCACCGTCGATCTCCGCAAGAAGGTCGTGACCGCGCCGGGGATCGAGCAGCCCTTCCCGATCGACGACTTCACCCGGTGGCGCATGCTGGAGGGGCTCGACGACATCGGCCTGACCCTGCGGCACGAGGACGCCATCGCCACCTACGAACGAGCTCGGCCGGGCCGCCTTCCGTCGATGACGTCTCGGTAGCCCGACGGCGGGATTCCCACACCTCGGCGCCTGCGTGGAAGACCGCAAGTTCCCCCGATCCGGGTACGAAGAATGGCCTACAGCGTTCCGATAGGAACGGTATGCGGCGGCGCGCGTGGTTCCTCTACCTCTCCGTCGGCACGACCACCCTGCTCGCGTACCTCGTCGTCCCGGGCCTGCGCCAGGGCTGGGTCTTCAACCTGATCGCCCTCTCGTCGCCGGTGGCGATCGTCATCGCGGTTCGGACCCTGCGCCCGGAGGACTCGGCCCCCTGGTACCTGTTTGCCCTCGGCCAGGCGTTCTTCGTCGCCGGCGACGTGATCACGTACAACTACGAGACCTTCTTCATGCGGCCGGCGCCGTTCCCCTCCACCGCAGACGCCTTCTACCTGTCCGTCTATCCGTGCCTGATCGCCGGCATCCTCCTGCTCGTCCGGCGTCGCAGCCCGGGGCGGGACCGGGACAGCGTGATCGACTCGCTGATGGTCGCCATCGGCGTGGGCGTGATCTCGTGGGCGTTCCTGATGGCTCCGACGGCGCAGGATGCCGACGCGACCCTCGTGCAGAAGCTCGTGAGCGTGTCCTACCCGTTCATGGACCTGTTCCTGCTGACCGTGGTCGTCCGCCTGGTGATCGGCCCGGGCCGCCGCGGGCTCTCCTTCTACCTCCTCCCGGCGGCCGCCCTCTGCCTGTTCCTGACCGATTTCGCCGACAGCTACCTTTCGGTCCGCGGACTCGTGTACGACGGATCCGGCGCTCTCGAGGTCGGCTCCGGCCTGTTCTACCTGCTGTGGGGAGCGGCCGCCCTGCACCGATCGCAACGCCACCTCGCCGAGCGGGCGCCCGACCACGAGGTCCGGGTCACCCGAACGCGCCTGGTCATGCTTGGCGCGGCGCTGCTCATCCCCCAGGCCGTCCGCGAGATCCAGCACCTCCGGGGCCACGACGCGGACCTGTGGATGATCTCGATCTCGACCGGCTGCCTGTTCGTGCTCGTGATCACGCGGATGTCTGGGCTCGTCGGCTCGCTGAAGCTGTCCTTCGGGCGCGAGAAGGCCCTTCGCCGCGCGGCCGCCTCGCTGGTCACCGCGACCAATCGCGACGAGATCCATTCCGCGATGATGCGCGCGGTCGGCACGCTCGTCCCGAACGGGTCGGCCCGTCTCCTCATCCGAGACCCCGATCACGACGAGCGCTTCGCCATGATCGCCGCGTCGAACGGGCCCGTCGGGCTCCTCGGCGCGTCGGTCGACGTCCCGGTGGCCGAGCTCGATCCCTCGGGCCTGCCGGCGAGCCGCGTCGTCCAGCGCCCCATGCCGGAGCTCGCCGGCAACCTCCGCCTCTCCCCGACCACCGTGTCCGTCCTGGCCCTGCCCCTGGTCACCCGGGGCGAGCTGAACGCGCTCCTCGTGATCGGCACCGACGAGGAGCTGCCGCGCTCGGTGGCGGACGGCCTGGAGACGCTCGCGTCCCAGGTCTCCCTCGCCTTGGAGAGCGCGGCGGCCACGGAGGGAGTTCACCGGCGGCAGAGCGAGGCCCGCTTCTCCACCCTGGTCCAGCACTCCTCCGACGTCATGATGGTCGTCGAGGCGGACTCTCGGATCCGCTACGTCAGCCCCTCGGCCGAGCGCGTGCTCGGCTACGCGCCGAGCGAGCTCGAGGGCACGCGACTCGTCGACGGGGTACACCCCGAGGACCGGGCGAGCCTGCTGCAGTTCCTGACGATGAGCGTCGGCGAGGACGCGCATACGGCGCTCGCCGCCTACCGCGTGCGCCATCGGGAGGACCGCTGGTTGCACGTCGAGACCCTGCGCACGAACCTGCTGCACGACGAGAACGTGCGCGGCATCGTCCTCAACACGCGAGACGTCTCCGAGCGAAGGGCGTTCGAAGAGCAGCTCGCGCACCAGGCCTTCCACGACTCGGTCACCGGGCTCGCCAACCGGGCCCTGTTCCGTGATCGCGTCGAGCACGCGCTGGAACGCCACAACCGCGACGGCGGGCCGGTCACGGTCCTGTTCATGGACCTGGACGACTTCAAGACGATCAACGACTCGCTGGGCCACGCCGCCGGCGACCGCGTCCTCGGCGAGGTCGCCGACCGCCTGAAGGGGACCCTGCGCCAGGCCGACACGGCCGCCCGGCTGGGGGGCGACGAGTTCGCCGTCCTGCTGGAGGACGGCGGCGACGGCGTCGAGGCGGCCGAGGTCGCCTCGCGCATCCTCGGCGCGTTCGAGACGCCGGTGCATCTCGACGGCAAGGTCCTGTTCGTTCGCGCCTCGATCGGCATCGCGTCCACCGAGCATGCGACGGCCGCCGTCCGTGGCGCGGAGGAGCTGCTGCGCGACGCCGACGTGGCGATGTACATGGCGAAGGAGGCCGGCAAGGGCCGGTACCAGGTCTTCGAGCCGGCGATGCACGACACCGCCCTGAAGCGGCTCGAGCTGAAGGCGGACCTGCAGCGAGCCGTCGACAACGAGGAGTTCGTCGTCCACTACCAGCCGGTGATCGAGCTCGACACCGGCCGGATCGAGGGCTTCGAGGCGCTCGTGCGCTGGCAGCATCCGGTCCGCGGCACGGTCCCGCCGCTGGACTTCATCCCGCTCGCCGAGGAGACGGGCCTGATCGTGCCGATCGGAGATTGGGTCCTGCGCGAAGCCTGCCGGCGCGCCAAGGAGCTCCAGATGCACTTCCCGACGGACCCCCCATTCCGCATGGCGGTGAACCTGTCCGCCCGTCAGATCCAGCGGCCCGAGGTCGTCTCGGACGTCGCCTTCGCGCTGATGGAGAGCGGGCTCGAGCCCTCGAGCCTGGTCCTGGAGATCACCGAGTCGGTGATGATGCAGGACGTCGACCTGTCGACACAGCGGCTCACCGAGCTGAAGGAGCTCGGCGTGAAGCTGGCCGTGGACGACTTCGGGACCGGCTACTCGAGCCTCAACTACATCCGCCGCTTCCCCGTCGACATCCTCAAGGTCGACAAGTCCTTCGTGGACGGCGTCACCCGGGGCGGTGAGGAGTCCGCACTGACCGCGGCGATCATCGAGCTCGCGGCGATCCTCAAGCTCCGCCCGGTCGCCGAGGGGATCGAGCGAGCCGATCAGCTCGAGAAGCTGCGCTCGCTGAATTGCGGCCTGGGGCAGGGCTTCTACTTCGCTCGTCCGCTGCCTCTGGAGGCGGTCGAGGACCTGCTCACGGCCCGGAGATCCCTCGCGGAGCGCGAGAGCGAGGTCGCCTCCTGAAGTGGCCGGGGCCGATGGGCTCTCGCCGCGCGAACCCGTGAACGCGGGGTCTCCCACCCGGGGGCTTCGCCGAAGACCCGGCGGGTGAAGGGGAGCCGGAGGCTCCCTCATCTCGGGTACTCAGGTCGGCCTGCGACCCGCCCGATACGACCAACATATGCGGCGCCGTGCCTGGCAGCTCTATCTCTCTTGCGGCCTGGCCGCCTTGCTCGCGTTCCTGTTGGTGCCCGGCCTGCGGCAGCGCTCGATCTTCGACCTGATCGCGGTGTCGTCACCGATCGCGGTCGTCGTCGCGGTCCGTGTGTGGAAACCGCCGGTGAGGGCCCCCTGGTATCTGTTCGCCCTCGGCCTGGCGTCGTTCGCCATCGCGGATGTGATCGCCGCCGGCAACGACCGGCTCTCCGGCACCGGACTGCCGGTCCCCTCGGTCGGCGACGTCCTGCGGCTGTCGGCCTACCCGTTCCTCGTCGCCGGCATCTTGCTCCTGGCCCGCAGCCGTCACCCCCTCCGCAGCCGCGAGAGCCTCATCGACTCACTCATCGTCGCGATCGGCGTCGGCGTCATGTCGTGGGTGTTCCTGATGGCGCCGGCCGCCGAGGACCCGACCTCCACGACGGGACAGAAGCTCGTGAGCATGGGGTATCCGTTCATGGACCTCATCCTGGTGACGGTGATCGTCCGCCTGGTGATCGGCCCGAGACGGCGCCGGGAACGGGCCTTCTCCCTGTTGCCGGCGGCCGCCCTGGCTCTGTTCGTCACCGACTTCGCCTCCGGCTACGTCTCGGTGCAGGGAATCGTTGCCGACCAGTCGAGGTACCTGGAGGCCGGCTGGGCGATCTTCTACCTGCTGTGGGGGGCCGCCGCGCTCCACGAGTCCCAGGGCCATCTCGTCGAGCGCCCGCCCGCCCGGGAGGTCCGGATCACCCGAGGCCGTCTGATCCTCCTCGGCGCCGCGTCGCTGATCCCGCAGGGGGTGCGGGTGGTCGCGCTCCTGCGCCACGACGCCATCGACCTGTGGGTGATCACGATCTCGACCACCTGTCTGTTCGTCCTGGTCGTGCTTCGCATGTCCGGCCTCGTCCGCAAGCTCGAGCTGTCGTTCGGCCGCGAGAAGGCCCTGCGGACGGCGGGCGCCTCCCTCGTCACGGCCACCGACCGGGAGGGGATCGTGGCGGCCGCGATGCAGGCGGTGGGTACGCTGGCGCCCCGGGGCGACGCCCGGTTGCTGATCAAGCTGGAGCACGGCGAGGAGGACCACTTCACGGTCGTCGCCTCCTCGGACGTGTTCACCGGGCCCGTCGGAACCTCGATCGAGGTGATGGACGCCGAGATCGATCGCGCGTCCCTGGAGCAACACCACTCGGTCCAGCGCTCGATGCCCCGGCTGGCGCGCGACCTGGCCCTCGCCCCGACCACGACCTCGGTGCTCGTGATCCCGCTGTTCATGCGGGGCGATCTGAGCGCACTCCTCGTCCTCGGCACCGACGAGAAGCTCCCCACGGCCGCCGCCGACGGACTCGAGGCGCTGTCCTCCCAGGTCGCGCTGGGGCTCGAGAGCGCGACGCTCACCGAGGACCTCCTGCGCCGCAAGAGCGAGGCGCGCTTCTCCTCGCTGGTCCAGAACTCCTCCGACGTGGTCATGGTCGTGGACGCCGACTCGACGATCCGATACATGAGCCCCTCGGTCGAGGGGGTGTTCGGCTACTCCGCTCGCGAGCTCGAGGGCGGGAAGCTGATCGAGCGGATCCACCCCGATGAGAAGACGAAGATGCTTCAGTTCCTCACGACCGAGGGCCGCGAGGGCGACGACCACCCGGTCCTGACACCGTTCCGGATGCGCCACCGGGACGACTACTGGCTCGACGTCGAGATCCTGCAGACGAACCTCCTGCACGATGACAACGTCCGAGGCATCGTCCTCAACACGCGGGACGTGTCGGAGCGCAAGGCGATCGAGCAACAGCTCGCGCACCAGGCGTTCCACGACTCCCTCACCGGCCTGGCCAACCGCGCCCTGTTCAAGGATCGCGTCGAGCACGCACTCGAGCGCCGGGGCCGCGACGGCGAGCCGGTCTCGGTGCTGTTCATGGACATCGACGACTTCAAGACGATCAACGACTCGCTCGGCCACGCGGCCGGCGACCGCCTGCTCGGCGAGGTCGGCGACCGCGTGAAGAACACGCTCCGCCAGGCCGATACCGCGGCCCGGTTGGGAGGCGACGAGTTCGCCGTCCTGCTCGAGGACGGCGGCGACGGGCTCGAGGCGGCCGAGGTGGCGTCGAGGATCCTGGCCTCGCTCGAGGGCCCGTTCCACCTGGAGGGCAAGGAGGTCTTCGCCCGCGCTTCGATCGGCATCGCGTCGGCCGAGGACATGGAAGGCGCGGGGACGGAGGGCGCGGAGGAGCTCCTGCGAAACGCCGACGTGGCGATGTACATGGCGAAGGAGGCCGGCAAGGGCCGGTACCAGGTCTTCGAGCCGGCGATGCACGACACCGCCCTGAAGCGGCTCGAGCTGAAGGCGGACCTGCAGCGAGCCGTCGACAACGAGGAGTTCGTCGTCCACTACCAGCCGGTGATCGAGCTCGGGACCGGCCGGATCGAGGGGCTCGAGGCGCTCGTCCGGTGGCAGCACCCCGTCCGAGGGCTCGTCCCGCCGCTGGACTTCATCCCGCTCGCCGAGGAGACCGGGGTCATCGTCGAGATCGGCACGTGGGTCCTGCGCGAGGCGTGCCTGCGCGGCCGCGAGCTCCAGGAGCGGTTCCCCGCCGAGCCCCCCCTGCACATGTCGGTCAACCTGTCCGCCCGGCAGCTCCAGCGCCCGGAGATCGTGGGCGACGTCGCGGTCACGCTGATGGAGACGGGGTACGAACCGTCGTGCCTGGTCCTGGAGATCACCGAGTCCGTGATGATGCAGGACATGGACCTGTCGATCCAGCGGCTGGCCGAGCTGAAGGAGCTCGGCGTCAAGCTGGCGGTCGACGACTTCGGGACCGGCTACTCCAGCCTCAACTACATCCGCCGCTTCCCCGTGGACATCCTCAAGGTCGACAAGTCGTTCGTGGACGGCGTCAGCGAGGGCGGCGAGGAGTCGGCGCTCACCGCGGCCATCATCGAGCTCGCCGCGATCCTCAAGCTCCGGCCGGTCGCCGAGGGCATCGAGCGCGCCGATCAGCTGGACAAGCTGCTCGCGCTCAACTGCGACCTGGGCCAGGGCTTCTACTTCGCCAAGCCCCTGCCGATGGCCTCCGTCGACGAGCTGCTCACGGCGCGAAGCGCTCTCGCCCAGCGCGAGACCGAGCTCTCGCCCGAACGCTAGAGGTCGACCCGGTACCGAACGGTCGGGCGCATCTCGCAATCGACGCGTTCGCTGGTGGTGGTCCCGTCCGGCTTCCAGCCGGCGATCTCGTAGAACCTCCGCGAGCGCTCGTTGCTCTGGAGCACCCACAAGGTCGCCGTTCGGAAGCCGCGCTCGCGCAGGTCGTCGACGGCGTGAGCGAAGAGCCGCCGGCCGACTCCCGCGCCGACGCGATCGGGCTCCAGGTAGATCGCGTAGACCTCGGCCGTGCGCTCGTCCGCGTCGGCGTCCTGGCTCTTCGCGGTGACCGCGAACCCCACGGGTCGGCCGTCCTCCTCGGCCACCCACATCCGGTAGTCGGGCGGCTGGGAGACGAGGGAGCCGCGGTGCATCTCGAGCCGGTCCTCGACCTTCAAGCCGTCGAGGTAGTCGTCGGTGAGCTGGCCCCGGTAGGAATCCTGCCAGGCGCGCACGTGGATCCCGGCGATCGCCTCGGCGTCCTTGGCTTCGCCCTCGCGGATGCGTAGGGTCACGGTCGAAGCCTAGTTCGTGATGACCGACTCCGACTCGCCCAACCCTGCCGACGCTTCTCGCGCGCCCAGGCGTGGCAGGATGGATGAGTGAGCAAGGACCTCGGATTCGGCTGCGCGTATTGCGCCGACGAACAGAACCGGGCTTTCGGGCACGTAGAGCAGATCGGATCGAATGAACTGGGAAGGCTGCTTCTCCAGTGTCCGCGGTGCTCAACGCTCTACGAGCTCACACCTGGGCGCGACGTGATTCGACGACTCTCCGAACATGACGCACGCGAGCTCTTCCCAGACGACGGACCCGGTGACGCGCTGAGTCGGTTCGGACCGAGCCCGGGGATGTCGTCGGAAACGTGACTGGAACGCCTCGAGGGAGGCGAGTCACTCGGGATCAGCCAGCCGAGGGTTCCCCCGAGGGCGACGTCGAGGTCAACGCGCAGTCGAGCGGAATCCACCCGAGGAGCCCGACGAGCGGCATCGGCGATGACGGCTCGCGAGACGAACCGTCGCGGTCGCACGGGATGGAGCTCGGCCACCGGCGTCCCCTTCCGCGTGACGATGACGTGACCAGTCTGTGTCTCGCGGAGCACGCCCGCGAGGTCCCTACCAGCTCAGTCTCGCTGATGGTCCGAGCCTATTCACCGACTCTACCTGCGCGGGATCTCGGCGCGCAGCACCCGTGGGAACTGATCAGCCAGGGTCGCCCTCGCGGGGATGGAGCAGCCCGTAGAGGTAGCCGTCGACGAGAGCTTCCCACGAGGCCTCGATGATGTTCTCCGAGACGCCGACGGTGGTCCACTCGCGCTGCCCGTTCGAGGTGTCGATCAGGACGCGGACGACGGCGCCGGTGCCGTGGGTCTCGTCGAGGACGCGGACGCGGAAGTCCTCGAGCGAGATGTGTTCGAGCTCGGGGTAGTCGTTCGTGAGCGCCTTGCGGAGCGCGTTGTCGAGCGCGCCGACGGGCCCTTGGCCCTCGGCGCTCTCGATGTGGCGCGTCCCCTTCGTCACGACCTTCACGGTGGCCTCGGCGAGCGGCGACTCGCCGTGGCGCTCCTCGACGTGCACGCGGTAGCTCTCGATCTCGAAGAAGGGCTGGCTCCACCCGTCGGCCCGGCGCATCAGCAGCTCAAGCGAGGCGTCGGCGACCTCGAACGTGTAGCCGCGGGCCTCCCGGTCCTTGAGCTCGTCGAGCAGGCCGGGCACCGATCCCTCCGGCATGGCGACGCCGAGCTCGACGGCCTTCATCCGGAGCGTGGCCGCCCCGCCGAGGTCGCTCGCCACGACACCGCGGCGGTTGCCGACGGCCTCGGGCTCGACGTGCTCGTACGCCCGGGTCAGCCGCGACACGCCGCTCGCGTGCAGGCCGGCCTTGTGCGTGAACGCGAACCGTCCTGCATAGGGCTGGCGCGCGTCGGGCGCGACGTTCGCCACCTCGGCGACGTAGTGCGAGAGCTCCGTGAGGCGCTCCACCGAGCCCTGAGGTAGGCACTCGGCGCCCATCTTCAGGATGAGATTCGCGGCGATCGGGACCAGGTCCGCGTTCCCGGTGCGCTCGCCGTAGCCGTTCACGACCGCCTGGACGTGCTCGACTCCGTGCTCCACCGCGACGAGCGAGTTCGCCACGGCGCAGCCGGTGTCGTTGTGGACGTGGATGCCGAGCGGCGTGCGGACCTGCGGCACGATCGCGTCGACGACCGACGCCACCTCGAGCGGCAGCATGCCGCCGTTCGTGTCGCAGAGCACGAGGCGCTCGGCGCCGGCCTCCTCCGCCGCGCGGAGCACCCGGACGGCGAACGCCGGGTCCGAGCGGTACCCGTCGAAGAAGTGCTCGGCGTCGAAGAACACGCGCCGGCCCTCGGCGACCAGGAACGCGATCGAGTCGCGCACCATGGCCTCCCCCTCGTCGAGGTCGGTCCGCAGCGTCTCCGTGACGTGGAGGTCCCACGACTTCCCCACCAGGCACACGACCTCGGTGCCGGCGTCGAGCAGGTCGCGGAGCACCGCCGAGTCCTCGGCGCGCTCCCCCGCCCTCCGGGTCATGCCGAACGCCGTGAGCGTGGCGTGCCTCAGCTCCTCCTTCGTCGCGAGGCGGAAGAACTCGGTGTCGCGCGGGTTCGCGCCGGGCCAGCCGCCCTCGACGTACGGGACGCCGAGCTGGTCGAGCTTGCGCAGGATCCGCAGGCGGTCCTCGATCGAGTACGAGAACCCGGTGCCCTGCGCCCCGTCGCGCAGCGTCGTGTCGTAGAGCTCGACCCTCATGCGAGGGCTCCCTCCACGACCAGGTCGCCGACCTCGCTCGTCGAGTACCCCATCTGGCCCGCGCGCATCGACGCCATCTTCGAGCACGCGAACCGGATCCCGGCGTCGACACGCGCCGCGGCATCTGCCTCGCCGAGCTCGGTCAGGAGCATCCCCACGGCGCCGATCGCCGCGAGCGGGTTGATCGTCCCCTTGCCGGTGTGATCGGGTGCGGTGCCCCCGATCGGCTCGAACATCGACACGCCGTCGGGGTTGATGTTGCCTCCGGCCGCGATGCCCATCCCGCCCTGGATCATGGCGCCGAGGTCCGTGATGATGTCGCCGAACATGTTGTCGGTGACGATCACGTCGAACCGGGACGGCTGATCGAGCAGGTAGATGCAGCAGGCGTCGACGTGGACGTAGTCGCGCTCGACGGAGGCGTACTCGGAGGCGCCGACCTCGTCGACGACCCGCTGGTAGAGGTCGCCGGCGAAGGTGAGCACGTTCGTCTTGTGGACGAGCGTGAGCTTGCGGCGCCTCCGAGCTGCCAGCTCGAACGCGTACCGGACGATCCGCTCGACGCCGTGCCGGGTGTTGATCGACTCCTGCACGGCGACCTCGTGCGGGGTGCCCTTGCGGTGGAACCCGCCCGCGCCGCTATACAGGCCCTCGGAGTTCTCCCGGACGACGACCAGGTCCACGTCGTCCTCCGTGTGCGAGGGGACGAGCGTCTTCACCCCCGGGTACCGGATCATGGGTCGCAGGTTCACGTACTGGTCGAGCTCGAACCGGATCCGGAGCAGGAGGTCGCGCTCGAGGATCCCCGGGCGGATCCGCGGATCGCCCACGGCGCCGAGCAGGACGGCGTCCATCTCTCGCAACCGTTCGAGCTCCTCGTCGGGAAGGACCTCACCGGTCCGCAGGTAGCGTTCGCCGCCGAGGTCGAACTCGACGAGCTCGACGTCGAACCCCCGCCGCACCGCGTCGAGGACCTTGAGGCCCTCGAGGACGACCTCGGGCCCGGTCCCGTCGCCGGCGATGACCCCGACCCGGTGCGGCGTCACGGCGAGACCGTCTCCTCGCCGTTCGCCACGGCCAGGGCCCGGTTCACGGCCGCGAGGTACGCGCGGGCGGAGGCTTCGACGACGTCCGTGGCCACGCCGCGGCCGGTCACCCGACGGCCGCCGACGTCGAGCTGGACCACGACGTCACCGAGGGCGTCGGTCCCGCCCGTGACGGCGGAGACGTTGAAGCTCTCGAGGCGCCCCTCGACGCCGGCCGCGCGCTGGATGGCTCCCATCACCGCGTCGATCAGGCCGTCGCCGATGGCGGACTCCTCGATCACCTCCTCGCCGCGCTTGAGATGCACCGTGGCCCGGGGCTGCAGGTGGGTCCCGCCGCCCACGACGACCGAATCGAGCACGAAGGTGTCCTCCGCCGAGCCGAGCTCCTCCGACACGATCGCCGTGAGGTCCTGGTCGGTGAGCTGGATCTTCCGGTCGGCGAGGTCCTTGAACCGCGCGAAGGCGCGGTTCAGGTGATCGGGGTCGAGCTCGACGCCGATCTTGCTCAGGGCGTCCGCGAACGCGTGGCGTCCCGAGTGCTTGCCCAGGACCAAGCGGTTGCCCTCCAGGCCGATCTCGACCGGGTCCATGATCTCGTAGGTCGCGCGGTTGCTGAGGACGCCGTGCTGGTGGATCCCGCTCTCGTGCGCGAACGCGCTGGCGCCGACCACCGCCTTGTTGTTCTGCACGCTGTACCCCGTCGTCATCGCGACGAGGCGCGATGTGCGCGTGATCTCCTTGATCGTGAGGCCGTGGTCCACGCCGAGCGCCTCGCGCCGGGTGCGGACGATCATGGCGACCTCCTCGAGCGAGCAGTTGCCCGCCCGCTCGCCGATCCCGTTGACCGCCACCTCGACCTGGCGGGCCCCGTTCACGATCCCGGCCAGCGAGTTGGCCACCGCCAGACCCAGGTCGTTGTGGCAGTGCGTGGAGATCACCACGGGGTCCGGCGTGGCCTCCCGGACGGTGCGGACCAGATCGCCGAACTCGTGTGGCATGGCGTAGCCCACCGTGTCGGGCACGTTGATCGTGGTGGCGCCGGCGTCGACGGCCACCCGGAAGCACTCGAGCAGGAACTCGAGCTCGGTCCGGGTGGCGTCCTGGGCGCTGAACTCGACGTCGTCCGTGTACCCCACGGCCCGCGCCACGCCGTCGCGGATCGCCTCGAGCACCTGGTCGTGCGACATGCGGAGCATGTCCTGCATGTGGATCTGGCTCGTCGAGATGAACGTGTGGATCCGCCAGCGCTCGGCGCCCTTCAGCGACTCGGCGGCGCGGTCGATGTCGCCGGCCGTGACCCGGGCGAGCGCGGCGATCACGGGTCCGCGCACGCTCGAGGCGATCTCGCGGACCGCCTCGAACTCGCCCTCGCTCGAGATCGGGAACCCCGCCTCGATGATGTCCACGTTCATCCGGGCGAGCTGCTCGGCGATCTCGACCTTCTCGTCCTTCGTGAGCGCGATGCCGGGAGCCTGCTCCCCGTCGCGCAGGGTGGTGTCGAAGATCCGTATCTGGTCGGCTTGCGCTACCGCTTCGCTGCTTGAGCGCACCTCGGCTTGCGCTACCGCTTCGCTGCTTGAGCGCGATACGTCAGGGTCCGTGGTCATGTCGGCGGCACCTTCCTCTCGGACTCCAGCCAGGGCATCATCCGGCGCAGCTCCCGCCCGACGTCCTCGAGGCGGGAGGTTCGCGCCTCCTGACGCATCCGAAGGAAGTTGGGGAAGCCGGCGTCGGCCTCCCCGATCCACTCCTTGGCGAAGGCGCCGCTCTGGATCTCGTCCAGGATGCGGCGCAGCTCCTTCCGCGTGCCGTCGTCCGCGATCCGCGGCCCGCGCGTGTAGTCCCCGTACTCGGCCGTGTCGCTGATGGAGTAGCGCATCCACGACAGGCCACCCTCGTAGATCAGGTCCACGATGAGCTTGAGCTCGTGCAGGCACTCGAAGTACGCGATCTCCGGCTGGTAGCCGGCCTCCACGAGCATGTCGAACGCCTGCCGCACGAGCGCGCTCGTGCCACCGCACAGGATCGTCTGCTCGCCGAACAGGTCGGTCTCGGTCTCTTCCTTGAAGGTGGTCTCGATCACGCCGGCCCGCGCCGCGCCGATGCCGGCGGCGTACGCGAGCGCGCGGTCGCGGGCCCGGCCCGTCGCATCCTGGTGCACGGCGACGAGCGCCGGCGTGCCGATCCCCTGCTCGAACGTGCGCCGGACGAGGTGCCCGGGGCCCTTGGGGGCGATCATCGTCACGTCGACGTCGGCGGGCGGCTCGATGGTCCCGAAGTGGATGTTGAAGCCGTGGGCGAACATCAGCATGTCGCCGGCCTTCAGGTTCGGCGCGATCTCCTCCTCGTACACCTTGGCCTGCGAGGTGTCGGGCAGGACCACCATCGCGACGTCGGAGTCGGCGACGGCGTCGGCGATCGACCGGACCGTCAGGCCGCCCTCCTCGGCGGCCGCCGCGGAGGAGCTGCCGGGGCGCAGGCCCACCCGGACGTCGTGTCCCGAGTCCTTGAGGTTCAGCGCGTGCGCGTGTCCCTGGCTGCCGAACCCGAGCACGGCGATCCGCTGCCCGGCGAGCGCCGAGGCGTCGGTGTCCTTCTCGTAGTAGATCGTGGCCATCCGCGTCCTCTCGCTCGCGCCGGCGGTCAGACCCCGCCGCCGTTCCAGTCCTCGGCCCCGGCGGCGGCGGCGCGGGGGCGCTTGCTCTTCTCGCGGATCCCCCGGTCGCCCCGCGCGAGCGCGATCCGGCCGGTCCGGGAGAGCTCGATCACGCCGTAGTCGCCGAGCAGCGAGAGCAAGGCCTCGAGCTTCTCCGGCTTGCCCGTGGCTTCCAACGTGAGCGTCGAGTGCGTCACGTCGACCACGGTCGCGCGGAAGACCGTGGCGATCTCCATCACCCGATGACGGTCCTCCCCCACCGCGCGGACCTTCACGAGCATGAGCTCGCGCTCGACGGCCTCCCCCGGCTCGTGCTCGAGGATCTTGATGACGTTGATCAGCTTGTTCAGCTGCTTCGTGATCTGCTCGAGCGGCTTTCGGTCGACCTGAACGACGATCGTCATCCGCGAGAGGCCGTCGTCGGCCGTCGGGCCCACCGCGAGCGAGTCGATGTTGAAGCCCCGGGCGGCGAACAGCCCCGCCACGCGCGTCAGCACACCGGGCTTGTCCTCCACGAGCACGGAGATCGTGTGCAGCATCATGCGACGGGGGCCTCGGCGGGATCGTTGACGGGTTTGAGGCCCTCGGGGCCGACGATGATGTCGTCGTTCGAGGCGCCGGCCGGGACCATGGGGAAGCACATCTCCCTCGAGTCGACGCGGAAGTCGATCACCACGCTGCGGTCGGTGACGGACAGGGCCTTGTCGATCACGGCGTCGACCTCGTCGGGATGCTCGGCGCGGAGACCGACCGCGCCGTACGCCTCCGCCAGCTTCACGTAGTCCGGCGTGTCGTAGGACAGGTAGACCTGCGAGTACCGCTCCTCGTAGAAGAGCTCCTGCCACTGCCTGACCATCCCGAGGTGCGCGTTGTTGATGATCGCCGTGACGAACGGGATGTGCTCGGTGGACGACGTCGCGAGCTCTTGGGCCGTCATCTGGAAGCACCCGTCGCCGTCGATCGCGATCACGCGCTCGTCGGGACGGCCGGCCGCCGCGCCGAGCGCCGCCGGCACCGCGAACCCCATCGTGCCCAGGCCGCCCGAGTTGATCCAGGTCCGGGGCCGCGTGAACCGCCAGAACTGCGACGCCCACATCTGGTGCTGGCCGACGCCGGACACCACGATCGCCTCGCCCTTCGTGTGCTCGTACAGCCGCTCGATGGCGAACTGCGGCTTCAACGGGCCGTCGGCCGGCTGCTCGTACTTCAACGGATAGGTCCGCTTCCAGTCCTCGAGCGTCGAGAGCCACTCGGAGCGGTCCGGAACCCCACCCGACTCCTCCTGGAGGCGCTTCAGCTCGGCGTGGAGCTTGGAGATCACGTCCCTCGCGTCGCCGACGATCGGCACGTCGGCCGCACGGTTCTTCCCGATCTCCGCCGGGTCGATGTCGACGTGGATCACCTGGGCGCCGGCGGCGAACGACGCGAGGTGTCCCGTGACCCGGTCGTCGAACCGCGACCCAAGGGCGACCAGCACGTCCGCCTTCTGCATCGCGGTGACGGCCGTGTACGCACCATGCATCCCGGGCATGCCGAGCGCGAGCTCGTGCGTGTCGGGGAAGGCGCCCCGCGCCATGAGTGTGGTGGTGACCGGAAGCCTCGAGTCGACCGCCAGCCGGAACAGCTCCTTGCTGGCGTTCGCCTTGATCACGCCGCCCCCCACGTACAGGACGGGGCGCTCGGCCTCCATGATCATCCGGGCGGCCGTGCGCACCTGCTTCAGGTTGCCCTTGGTGGTGGGCCTGTACCCGGGCAGGTCCACCGACTCCGGCCAGTGCCAGGTGATCTCCTGCAGCTGGACGTCCTTGGGGATGTCGACCAGGACCGGACCCGGCCGGCCGGTCGAGGCGATGTGGAAGGCCTCGCGGATCGTCTCGGCGAGGTCGTTGGCGTCCTTCACCAGGTAGTTGTGCTTGGTGACCGGCATCGTGATGCCGCAGATGTCGGCCTCCTGGAAGGCGTCGTTGCCGACCACCGGCGTCGGGACCTGGCCGGTGATCGCGACCAGGGGCACCGAGTCCATCTTGGCGTCGGCGAGCGCCGTCACCAGGTTGCAGCCGCCCGGACCCGACGTGGCGATCGCCACGCCCACCCTCCCGGTCGCCCACGCGTAGCCCTCGGCGGCGTGCCCGGCGCCCTGCTCGTGCCGGCAGAGCACGTGCCGAAGGTTGGCCTCGATCAGCGGGTCGTAGGCGGGCAGGATCGCTCCGCCCGGGATCCCGAAGACCGTGTCCACGCCCTCGCCCTCGAGGGCCTTGAACAGCGCCTGGGCGCCGGTGACCTTCATCGCGCCGCCGCCCAGGGCGTGCGCTCCTCGACCGGGCCGGTGGGGACCCGTCGCACCGAGGCGCCCAGCCGGTGGGCCAGGTTCCGAACCTGCCGCTCGAACTCCCACGGGGTCCAGTCACGGCGGTGGGAGGTCATGCCCTCCTCGTTCATCCCGCCGCCGAAGTCCCACCCGGCGTCCACATAGGCCTCTTCCTCGCCGAAGAACCGGTCGAACTGCGGCCGGTCGGCCTGGTCCGCCACGTCCACCGTGACCTGGGCGGGGCCTTCCCAGACGACGCTGGCCAGCGTGCGTCCCCCTCGTTCGAACTCGTATCGCATGTCGCGCTCCCTTCGTGGTCTGGGCGGGGCGTGGGGCCGGATCCGGGGTAGAAAAAACCCCTCGCGCGGCGAGGGGCATCTGGCGCGGAGTCCGGGCCTCCTGGGCCCGGCCGCGCCTACGTAATAAGTACGAGGACCTGCGAGTTCCCGAGCTCCGTCCTCGTCGTCATGGTCCGCTCAGTCTACGAGCGGACCCGGGACTGTCAACCTCCGGCCGACCGGTTCGCGCATCGGGCGGTCGGGGGACGGATCGCAGATCCCAACCGTCCGGACTGCTCGGGAAGCCGCGATCGGGGACCCACGGAGCACGGTTTCGACGCTACCGGACGGCGGCGGCGGCCCACCGCCCGGCGACCCGCCGCACCGACAGGGGCAGGCCGAAGCAGGCGCTCACCGTCTCGGGCACCAGGACGGTGCCGGCGCTTCCGGCGGCCACCACGAGCCCGTCGCGAAGGAGCGCGACGTGCGTGGTCGTCGTGGGGAGCTCCTCGAGATGGTGCGTGACCAGGATCGTCGGCACGTCGTGGAGGTCGCCCGTCACCTCCAGGGCCGAGACGAGAGCCTCCCGACCGGGCAGGTCGAGCCCGGCCGCCGGCTCGTCGAGCAGCACCAGCCGCGGCCGGCCGAACAGGGCCCGGGCCAGGAGCACCCGTTGTCGCTCGCCTTGGCTGCACGCCTCGAACGCCTGACCGTCGAGGTGCTCGCAGCCGAGCCGCACGAGGAGCTCGTCGGCACGGCGACGGTCCGCCTCGTCGAACTCCTGGAACCAGGGGACGAGCGTGGACCGCTTGCCGGTGAGGACGACGTCGCGGACCGCCAGGCCGTCCGGGATACGGTCCGCGACGGCGTGCCCGACGAACGCGATGCGCTCGCGGAGCGCCTGGACGTCGACCCGGCCGAGCTCGGCGCCGAGGACCACGACGCGGCCCGCGCTCGGCTGGCGGATCGCGCCGGCCAGGCGGAGCAGCGTGGTCTTGCCCGAGCCGTTCGGGCCGAGGATCGCCCACCGCTCGCCGGCGCCGATCAAGAGCGAGATCGGCCCGAGCACGCGGCGTCCGGCGATGCGGACCAGGGCGTCCTCGAACCCGACCACGGCGTCCATCGCGCCGCAGCCTAGCGAGCGTCGCGCCCCCGGGCCGAGACGGTTACGCGATGAACACCCGGAACACGAAGTCGTACTCCGTGCCCGCGTCGTTCCGCGCCACCAGGCGCATGCTGCCGCGGGCTCCCCGGAACTCCCCGGTCCCGCCCGTGATCGCCATGACCGAGGGCGCGGCGTCGAAGAACGGGCCCTCGACCGTGAGCGACCCGATCTCCAGCGCCGTGATCCAGCGGCACTCCCAGCTCACGCCGACCTCGATCCGGACGCACTCGCCCTGGTCGGTCCCGATCAGGGTCGTGTTGTCGGTGTCGAAGATCTCGTTGTGGAACGTCAGGAGATCTCCGGTCGAGTCGCCGTTCGTCGTGAGGTCGACCACCGTGTCGGTCGTGGCATGCTCGATCACCGCGATGCGCAGCACGTTCGGCCCCGCGGCCGAGACCGAGACCCACGACGCCACCAGCGCCGTCGCCGCGACGAACGCCGCGGCCACCCACGTCACCCGCTTGCCCATGCGCCCCTCCTCCGGTTCGGACGCGACAGTCTCGCCCTCCACGGGGTTCCGGCGCAACGCCGATCACCCGGGGGGGTCGATCCCCAGCTCCGCGCGCAGGCCCGTCGCGCCGGCCTCGGTCACCGCCACGGCCCGCCCGGGCCCGGCCCGGCGGATCCACCCGAGCGAGAAGAGCCGGTCGCACAGCCCCGCGCCGAGCGCGCCGGCCAGGTGGTGGCGACGCTCGGTCCAGTCCAGACAGGCGAGCGCGAAGCCGCGACGCTGTTCGCGGGCGGCGACGACGTCGACGCCGAGATCGGCCAGCAGGCCGGCCCCCGCCCGCGTGAGCTCGAAGCGGTCGTCGCGCCGGCGGACGGCACGTCGCGAGACCAGCACGTCCGTCACCGCCACGCCGAGCCGCCCGGCCAGGTGGTCGTAGCACGTGCGACCCGCCCGGAGCCGCTCGGCGGCCGTGACCCCACGGAGGGAGGTCGCCGGCCGGCGGGGCGCCACCGCGGCGAGCGCCTCCAGCGCCCGGGCCACCTCGGGGCCGGCCAGCCGGTACCGGCGCTGCCGTCCCACCTGCCGCACCTCGACGAGACCCGCCTCGACGAGCGCGGCGAGATGCGCGCTGCCCGTCGAGGGAGCCACCCCCGCCTCGCGCGCCAGGTCTCCCGCCGGGTGGGACCCACCGTCGCACAGGACGTCCAGCATCGCCGTGCGGGCGTCGCTCGCCATCGCCCCGGCCACCGCGGCGATGTCGGCCTCGGAATGCATGATTCGATGATAGCCGAATCATGACTGTCGTACCATGCCGGGCATCCCGACGGACGGAGGTGGCGACGATGAGCGACGAGCGACCCGAGGTCGACGAGCGCGACCCCGCCGAGGCGATCGCGCAGATGGTGGAGCGGGTCCTCGGCCTGGCGCGGACGTGGACGGCGTGGGACGGCCGGCCGCGGCCGGTCGACGACCGCGTGTACACGCCGCACAAGGCGATCCGCCGTGTGGCCGACCACATGCTCGACCACCTGGCGCAGCTCGAGGCGCACCTCGTCGGGGCGGTGCCGATCCCCGACGCGTGGCACGCCTCGGCCATCACGACCCCGGCCGACCTCGCCCCGTTCGGTCTCGAGGATCTCGACGAGGCGCGGAGCCGGCTCTCCCGGCTCGCCGAGATCTGGCGCCTCCGTCTGGCCTCGGTCCCACCGGACGAGCTCGACCGGGCCCCGGGCGACGCGTACACGCCGCGGGAGATGGCGTTCTGCGTCGCCGGATCCGCGTACTACGCGGACGCCGTCGGGGAGCTGTCGACGGGCTGACGTTCCGCGCGGTGGGCGGCGCCGGAGGCCACGTCGGGCCGGCGCGGCCGGGCTCTCGGAGCCCGGCCGCGTGCCCGTCCCGCGCTCGTCAGGTCGCCAGCGGGGGGCTCGCCAGCTGTGCGAGCTGCAGGGCCTGCCCCGGGAACCACTGACCGGCTCCCGGGTCGATGCGTCCCCACTCGGGGTCGACCGTGGTCCCGGCCGGCCCGAGGCCCCGCGTGCACTCACCGTCGGACTCGCCCGGCACCTTCACCCACAGGTAGGCATCGATCAGCGGGTCCCCGGTCGTCGGGGTCGGCCGGAGCCCCAGCCCCCGGCCCGGCGGGTTGCACCAGTCCTGCGGATCCGGGTAGGCGCCCGCCTGGGGCGTCCAGTGACCCTGGCCGTTCCGGCTCGTGTCGACGACGAAGTGTGTGGTCGGGACCGCCGCGCCGAGGTTGGCGTCGTACCACTCGTCCGACAGGTGCCACGTGCTGAAGTCGTTCGGGTCGGCCGGGAAGTACTGGCTGGCGCAGTAGTCGTAGTGGCCGAGGCGCCACCCTCCGTCGTCGGGGTTGTTGGCGAACGCGATGCACTTGGAGATCCAGCTCCCGTACTTGGCGAGCTGCTCGGTGAACCGGTAGTTCGACACGTCGACGTAGAACCCCGCCGCGCGCTGAACGCCCGCCTTCACCAGACGGTCGGAGGCGTCGCCCACCCCGAGCCATGCGCTGTGGGTCCCGTCGAGATAGACGCTGACGTTCGGCTGCTCCAGGAGCCGATCGAGGGCGTGGTTGAGCTGGAAGAACCGGTCGCTCGCCGCGGTCGCGGGATCGGCCTCCGGCGGCTGGCACCACTCCATCGTGGTGCTGCCGATCGGCGTGTAGAACGGGATGATCCCCAGACCGTCGGGCTCGAGGATCACGATGGCCCGACGGTTCCCGATCCCCCGCGCGAACCCCTCGATCCACGCCAGATACTCCTCGGTGTTGGTCGCCCCGCCGGCCGAGAACTGCGCGCAGTCTCGGAACGGGATGTTGTAGGCGACGAGCGTGGGGATCGCCTTCTGCTTCGAGGCGGCCCGCATCGTGCGCTGCACCGCCTGCTGCACGTCGGCGGGATCGCCGCCCGTGAACCACACCGCGTGCGGCTGGCGGAGCATCGCCGTCAGCAGCGCCGCGTTCTGCTGGTCACCGGCCTGGTGCAACGCGGCGAGTTGCTCCAGCGCCCCCTGGCTCGGCGGCGGCACGTAGAAGCCGCTCCGCTCGGGCTTGCGCACGCCCGCCCCGGCGGCCGGAGCGACGATCGACAGCAACAGGAGCGCGACCACCGCGACCGCGCTCCCCACGGCTCGACGGACCCCTCGCGTTGCCATGGCTTCCCCCTTCCTCCCGGCCGTCTCGGCCACGATGCCGCGGACGCCTTCGGAAACGATTCCGGAGCCTGACGGCCGGATCACCGGAAGCGTTTTCGAGACCGCTCCCACCACGCGCGGGTTCCATTCCCGCGCATCCCGCGCTCTGGGTCAAGTCGGTCGCCGAGGCTACGGAAACGGCCCGCCCGGGGCCCTACGCGATCGCGGCGAGGAACTCGTCGAGGTCGGCGCCCACGTGGTAGCTGGCCTCGAGCGAGCCCTCGAGCGCCTCGATCGTCTTGTAGCCGTTGCCCGTGACGAGCGCCACGGTCTCCTCCTGCGCCCCGATCAGGCCCGCCTCGCACAGGCGGCGAAGGACCGCGATCGTGACGCCTCCGGCGGTCTCGGTGAACACGCCCTCCGTCTCCGCTAGCAGACGCACGCCGTCGATGACCTCCCGCTCGGTGCAGGCGTCGATGGTGCCGCCGGTGGCCCGGGCGGTCTCGATGGCGTACCAGCCGTCGGCGGGACTCCCGATCGCGAGCGACTTGGCGATCGTGTTCGGCTTGACCGGGAGCACCTCGTCCGCGTTCGCGGCGAAGGCACGGGCCACGGGCGCGCACCCCTCGGCCTGGGCGCCGCTGATCCGGCAGGGACGGTCGGCGACCGCCCCGATCTCGACCAGCTCGCGAAACGCCCGGTGGACTTTCGTCATCAGCGCGCCGGACGCGATCGGCACCACCACGTGGTCGGGAAGCCGCCAGCCGAGCTGCTCGGCGACCTCGAAGCCGAGCGACTTGGAGCCCTCCGCGTAGAACGGCCGCATGTTGACGTTGACGAACGCCCACGGCAGCGCGTCGGCGACCTCGCTGCACAACCGGTTCACGTCGTCGTAGCTGCCCTTCACCGCAACGACCTTGGCGCCGTAGGCCTCCGTCGCCAGGATCTTCGCGCGCTCGAGGTCGTCGGGCACGAACACGTAGCAGGGCATCCCGATCCTCGCCGCCGCGGCGGCGGTCGCGTTGGCCAGGTTCCCCGTCGACGCGCAGCTGATCGCCTCGAACCCGAACGCTCGCGCCATCGTCGTGGCCACGCTCACCACGCGGTCCTTGAACGAGTTCGACGGATTCACGCTGTCGTCCTTGATCCACAGCGCCTCGAGCCCGAGACGCTCGGCCAGACGGTCCGCCCGGCGCAGCGGCGTGAACCCCGCGCCGAGATCCACCCGCGGCACGTCGGGCCCCCCCGGAAGGAGCTGGTCGTAGCGCCACAGCGAAGGCGGGCCGGCCTCGACGTGCTTGCGGAAGTCGACGCCGTCGATCGCCGCCAGGTCGTAGGCGGGCTCGAGCGGCCCGAAGCACTCCTCGCAGATCGTGAGCGGCTCGACCGGGTACCGCGCGCGACACTCCCGGCACGCCAGCGCCTGGGGGCTGGCGATCGTCATCCCGTGACGGCTCCCCGAGCGGCCGATCCCACGAGCTTCGCGTACTTGGCCAGGACCCCCGTCGTGTATCGGGGCGCCGGCGGCAGCCACTCGGCGCGGCGACGGTCGAGCTCGGCCTCGTCGACGACGACGTCGATCCGGCGGTTCGCGGCGTCGATGACGATGTCGTCGCCCTCGCGCACGAGGGCGATCGGCCCGCCCACGACGGCCTCCGGGGCGATGTGTCCGACGCTGTAGCCCTTGGTCGCGCCGCTGAACCGGCCGTCGGTGATCAGCGCCACCTCGGAGCCGAGGCCGGCTCCGGCGACGGCGGCCGTGACCGCGAGCATCTCCGGCATGCCGGGCGAGCCCTTCGGCCCCTCGTAACGGATGACGATGACATCGCCCTCGCGGATCCGGCCCGCCGTCACCGCGTCGAACGCGTCCTGCTCGGAGTCGAACGTCCGGGCGCGGCCGCGGAACTCGAGGGTCGCGGCGCCGGCGATCTTCATCACCGCGCCCTCCGGGGCGAGCGAGCCGCGCAGGATCGCCGTGCCGCCCTCGGCGTGGATCGGCGACGAGAGCGGGCGCACGACCGCCCCGTCCGGCGCGGGGATCTCCATCTCGTCGAGGTTCTCCGCCACGGTCTTGCCCGTCACGGTGAGCGCCCCGCCCGCCAGCAGGTCCGCGTCGAGCAGCATCCGCATGATCACCGGGACGCCGCCCACGCGGTCGAGATCGCTCATCACGAACCGGCCGGCGGGCCGGACGTCGACGACGTGCGGCACCTCACGGCTGATCCGGTCGAAGTCCTCGAGCTCGAGGTCCACGCCGGCCTCGTGGGCGATGGCCAGGAGGTGCAGGACGGCGTTCGTGGATCCGGCCAGCGCCATGACGACCGCGATCGCGTTCGTGAACGCGTCCCTCGTCAGGATGTCCCGCGGGCGGATGCCGGCCCTCAGCAGCCCGGTCACGGCGACGCCCGAGTCCCGGGCCAGCACCTCGCGGCGGTAGTCGACGGCCGGGGGGCTCGCCGCACCCGGCAGCGACATGCCGAGCGCCTCGGCCGCGGCGGCCATGGTGTTGGCGGTGTACATGCCCGCGCACGAGCCGGCGCCGGGACAGGCGGCCCGCTCGATGCCCAGCAGGTCCGCGTCGGACAGCGAGCCGTTGGCGTGCGCGCCCACGGCCTCGAACACGTCCTGGATCGTGACGTCGCGCCCTTCGTACGTCCCCGGCAGGATCGTGCCGCCGTACAGGAAGACCGACGGCAGGTTGAGGCGCGCCATCGCCATGAGCATCCCCGGCTCGGACTTGTCGCAGCCCGCGATGCCGACGAGCCCGTCAAAGCGCTCCGCGTGCATGACCAGTTCGACCGAGTCGGCGATGACGTCGCGGCTCACGAGCGAGGCCTTCATCCCCTCGTGCCCCATGGCGATCCCGTCGGAGACGGCGATCGTCGTGAACTCGATGGGGACGGCGTCGCCCTGGCGGACGCCCTCCTTCGCCAGCGCCGCGAGCTTGTCGAGGTGGTAGTTGCAGGGCGTGACCTCGTTCCAGCTCGAGGCCACCCCCACCTGCGATCGGCCGAAGTCCTCCTCGGAGAACCCGACGGCGCGGAGCATCGCCCGGGCCCCGGCCCGCTGGGGGCCCTCCGTGACCTGCCAGCTGCGAGGACGCTTCGGGTCGCGATCCACCGGTGACCTCCTGAACGTTGGGTCAGAATGGGTCTCGCGACGATACCAGCGGGCCCGTGGGGGGACCGCGCTCGAGGAGACGTGGAGGATCGGACGCGTGGGGACCCGGGCCCGGCGACCGCCCGCCGCTCCTGCCCCGCGCCCGGCCGTCCGGTCGTGGTGGCTCGAGGAGGCGCTCGCGCACGGCGAGTTCGCGGGGCCCGAGGCTCCCCCGCTGGCTCGCGACACGACCGCCGACGTGGTCATCCTCGGCGGCGGCTACACGGGCATGTGGACGGCCTGGTTCCTCAAGGAGCGCGAGCCCGACCTCGACGTCGTCCTGCTCGAGACCGACATCTGCGGCGGCGGTCCGAGCGGCCGCAACGGCGGGTTCTGCGACGGCTGGTGGGGACACCTCGTCGACATCGTCCGGACCTACGGCGACTCCGACGCGATGGAGCTCCTGCTCATGGGGGCGCGCTCGCCCTCGGAGATCGGCGCCTGGTGCGCGCGCAACGGTGTCGACGCATGGTTCCGCCACGCCGGCGACCTCGCCGTGGCCACGAACGCCCATCACGAGGGGCACCTCGGCGGACTGTTCGAGACCGCCGCTCGCCTCGGGGTGGAGGGCGAGTTCGCGGCGCTGTCGCGCGAGGAGGTTCGCGACCGGTGCGACTCGCCGGCGTTCGGGAGCGGGCTCCTGATCCACGACGCCGCGAACCTGCAGCCGGCGCGCCTGGCGCGAGGGCTGCGCCGGGCGCTGATCGAGCGGGGCGTTCGGATCCACGAGCGGACGCCGGTGACGAGGTTCCGGGCGTCCCGGCCGGCCGTGGCCGAGACCCCGGGCGGCGTGGTGCGGGCCGGCGAGGGCGTCGTCGGGCTCGGCGCCTGGGCCACGTGGTGGCGGGCGTTCAAGCCGAGGACGACCGTGCGAGGCTCCTACATGGTCATCACCGCGCCGGCGCCCGAACGCCTCGAGGCGATGGGCTGGACGGGCGGCGAGCAGATCCGGGACCTGCGCTCCTCGATCCACTACGCGAGGACGACTCCCGACGGTCGGATCGCGCTCGGGCTCGGGGGGCTGCAGCCGGATCTCGCCCGCCGGATCGACCACCGGTACGACTACGCGGAGCGGTACGCGCGTCGGGTCGCGGCGGACCTCCCCCGCCTGTTCCCAGCGTTCGCCGGGGTGCCGATCGAGGCCGCGTGGGGAGGGCCGATCAACGTCTCCGGATTCACCATGCCGTTCTTCGGGTCGATGGGCGCCCACGGCAACGTGCACTACGGGCTGGGCTACACGGGGAACGGGGTGGGGCCGTCGTATCTCGGCGGCCGGATCCTGGCGGCGCTGGCGCTGCACGCCGACGACGGGTTCACCCGGCTCGGCGTGATCACGCGTGAGCCGAAGCGGTTCCCTCCGGAGCCGATCCGCTCGCCCGGCATGCTGGTCGCCAACGCCGCGATCCGGCGCAAGGACGACGTGGAGGACGACGGCCGCCGCGTCGACCCGCTGACCTCGTTCGTCGCCCGGCTCCCCCGCCGGCTCGGCTTCAACCTGGGCCCCCGATGAGCGCGCTGCCGCGCCCGGCCGATCGGAGCTGGTGGCTCGAGGAGGCCCTGTCGCACCCGGAGTTCGCGGGCGAGCCCCGCCCGGCGCTCGACCGGGACGTGAGCGCCGACGTCGTCGTGGTGGGCGGCGGCTACACGGGGATGTGGAGCGCGTACTTCCTGACCGAGCGCGAGCCGGGCCTCGACGTGGTGCTGCTCGAACAGGACATCTGCGGGGGCGGCCCGAGCGGGCGCAACGGCGGGTTCGTGAACGGCTTCTACGACGACCTGTGGCTGCTCGAGGAACGCTTCGGCGACGAGGGCCGCCGGACCGCCGAGCTCGCGGCGCGCTCGATCGACGAGGTGGGGACGTGGTGCGAGCATCACGACGTCGACGCGTGGTACGGCGCGACGGGCGACCTCGGGATCTCGACGTCGCCGGCGCAGGACGCCGTGCTCGCCGAGGTGGTCGCCGATCTCGATCGGCGTGGCTTCGGCGGCGTGTACCGGCCCCTCGACACCGGCGAGGTGCGCGAGCGCTTCGTCTCGCCCATCGCCCGAGGCGGCGTCCACGTCACCCACGCCGCGCACGTCCAGCCGGCCCGTCTCGCCCGGGGCCTGCGCCGGGTCCTCCTCGAGCGCGGGGTGCGCATCTACGAGCACACGCCGGTGACGCGCTTCCGATCGGGCCGGGCGCCCTTCGCCGAGACGCCCGCCGGCGCAGTCCGATCCGAGCGCGCGATCCTCGGCGTCAACGCGTGGGCGGCGGGCTGGGACGCCTTCCGCCGGAGCCTCTTGGTTCGCGGGACCTACGTCGTCGTCACCGCCCCCGCACCGGAGATCCTCGAACGGATCCGATGGATCGGCGGGGAGGGCGTGTACGACTTCCGGACCGCGCTGCACTACCTGCGGACGACCCCGGACGGTCGGATCGCGTTCGGCGGTGCCGGTCACGCCGTGTCCACGAGGAGGATCGACCCGCGATACCGGTACGACGAGCGCTCGGTCGCCGACCTGGTGGGGGACTTCCGGACGTGGTTCCCGGCGTTCCGCGACGTCGCGCTCGAGGCGGCGTGGGGCGGCCCGATCGACGTGTCCGGATGGCACCTGCCGTTCTTCGGGACGCTGCCCGGCGGGCGCGTGCACTACGGGCTCGGGTTCACCGGCAACGGCGTCGGCCCCTGCCATCTCGGAGGCAGGATCCTGTCGGGACTCGCGCTCGGCGTCGAGGACGAGGCCACCCGATCGCCGCTCGTGGACACGGAGCCCAAGCGCTTCCCGAGGGAACCGCTCTTCACGGCGGGCGAGCGGCTCGTGACCGGGGCCATCCTCCGCAAGGACGCGCGCGAGGACCGGGGCCGCCGTCCGGATCCGATCACGAACGCGCTCGCGCACCTGCCCAGGCGGCTCGGGTACAACCTCGGACCGTAGCCCGGCCCACGACGCTCCCGCGCTTCATCATCGGTGCGGATCCACGAGCGTCTTGGGAGCGCCCAGGGCGGACGGGGACCGCGCGCCGGCGAGCGCCTCGGAGACCTCCTCCAGGCCCACGATCTCCGCCACGAGCGGCGCGGTCCGGATCCGGCCGGAGGCGACGAGCTCGATCGCGCGGTCGAGCCCCGCGGATGCCGCGAGGATCCCCACGACCGTCACGTCGCGGAGCACGGCGTGGCGGGTGTCGAGCAGGCTCGACTCCTCGGCGATGCCGACGAGCACGACGCGGCCGGCGGGCTCCACGATCTCGACGGCGCGGGCCGGCACCTCCCGAGCCGTCGACATGTCGATCACCGCGTCGTATCCCGCGCCCGGCACGTCCTCGGGGGAGAAGGTCCGCCGCGCCCCGAGCTCTCGGGCCAGGCGGAGCTGCTCCGGTCGCACCCCCACCACGTCCACCTCCGCTCCCTCCGCCGCCGCGAACTGCAGGGCAAGCAGGCCCAACGTCCCCGAGCCCCACACGCAGACCCGCCGCCCCGGCGCCAGATGGGCGGCGTGGACCGCGCGCAGCGCCGAGCCGGCGGGCTCGATCAGCGCCCCGGCGTCCGGGTCCATGCCCTCGGGCAGCCGGCGAAGAGCCACCGCGGGGACGGCGACCCTCTCGGCGAGCGCGCCCGGCAGGCCGTCGCGGATGCCGAGCTCCAGCCGCTCGCCGCACACGTGGTGCCGCCCCGCCCGGCAGCGCTCGCAGCGCCCGCAGCCGATCATGGTGTCGCCCGTGACGAGGGCGCCCTCCCACCCCTCGTCGACGCTGGGGCCGAGCGCTCGCACGCGGCCGCACCACTCGTGACCGATCCGGACCGGGTACGTGGTCGACCCGTCGTGCAGGTACGGCATCGAGCCCGTGAAGAGCTCGACGTCGGTCCCGCACACGCCGGCCCGGATCACCTCGACCACGACCCGACCGGTGCTCGCGACCGGCTCGGGGACGTCGGCCACGGCGGCCGAGCGCGGCCCGTCGATCACGAAGGCGCGCATCGATCCGAGCCCGTGGGGTCCCGCTCCAGGCCACGCGCGATCCTCACGGGATCGCGAAGGGCTCGTGGCCGGGAGCGACCGCCGGCCAGGGGTGCGCCCGCTCCCAGGCCGCGGCGAGCTCGAGGACGAGGTCGTCGCGGTACCGCGGGCCGTTGATCTCGATCCCGAAGGGCAACCCGTTGGCGCATGTCCCCGCCGGGACCGAGAGCGAGGGATGCCCACTCAGGTTGAATTCGCCGGTGTGGTAGCCGTCGGCTCCCGCCACTCGCCCGGTCCCCGGGAGCGTCCCGTCGGCGAGCCAGCCCTCGTAGCCGTGCGTCGGACATACCAGCACGGCGTCGGCCCCGAGCAGCGCGTCGAGATCGGCCGTGTACGCGAACCGCCGGAGCCGTGCGGCCAGGTAGTCCTGGAGCGTGAAGCTCAGGGCATGTTCCATCTCACCTCGGAACGCCGCGCTGAACTCGTCGAGATGCGCGATCACCCACTCCCGCCCCAGGACGTGGAGCTCCTCGACCGTGACCGTGACGTACCAGTCGTCGCGCGAGTCGTCGCCGACGGGGCCGGCGCTCGGGAAGAGCGTCGAGGGCGCGATCTCCTCGACCGGCAGGCCGAGGTCGCGTTCGATCGCATCCAGCGCCGCGCGGAACGGCGCGTCGACCTCGGGGGGCAACGGGCCGACGTCGCGGGTCCGCCCGACGGCGAGCACGCGAGACGGCATGCCGCCTCGAGGAGCCCACTCCGGGGCGGCCGAGGGATCGCCCTCGACCGGCCCGCGCATGACCTCGAGCAGGAGCCGAGCGTCGGCGACCGACGTGGCGAGGGGGCCCTGGGTCGAGGTCTCGAGCCACGACGGGATGGGGCGGCGCCCGATCAGACCGGCCGTGGGCTTGAGCCCGACGAGCCCGCAGAACGTGGCCGGCGTGCGGATCGAGCCGCCGCCGTCCGTTCCCGTCGCGAGCGGCGTCATCCCCGCGGCCAGCGCGGCCCCCGATCCTCCCGAGGAGCCGCCCGGCGACCACTCGAGCCCCCACGGGTTCCGCGTCGGACCGAACACGTCGTTGTCGGTGTAGCCCTGGAAGGCGAACTCGGGGATGTTCGTCCGCCCCACGACGATCGCGCCTGCCGCGACCATGCGCTCGACCGTGACCTCGCTCCGCGCCGCCGGCGAGCGGTCGAGCATCGGGCGCGAGCCGAAGTGCGTCACCATCCCCGCCACGTCCGTGTTGTCCTTGACCAGGAGCGGCAGCCCGGCGAGCGTTCCCCCGCGACTCCCGTCGTCGAACGCCCGAGCCTCGGTCAGCGCCTCCTCGGCGCGCACGAGCGTCACCGCGTTCAGCGAGGGGTCGAGCCGCTCGATGCGTTCGAGCGCCGTCGTCACGAGCTCGGCGGCCGAGACGCGGCGCTCGCGGACCGCCGCCGCGAGCTCGGCGAGCATCAGCGGCCGTGGCGCGTCGTCGCGCGCATCAGCGGCCGTCGCGCGTGGGCGCGCGCATCATCGACCGAGGTTCTTGATCCGCGTGACGAACTCGCCGCGCTTGTGGTCGCGCAGGATCACGCTCGCGGCGTTGCGCCCCGGTACGCCCATCACGCCGCCGCCGGGGTGCGTCCCCGAGCCGCACAGGTACAGCCCGGCCACCGGCGAGCGGTAGTCGCCGTAGTTGGGGATGGGGCGGAAGCTGAACATCTGATCGGGCGCCAGCTCACCCTGCATGATGTTCCCTCCGAGCAGCCCGAAGCGCTCCTCGATGTCCCGGGGCGCGAGCACCTCGACCCGCTCGATCGAGTCCTCGAGCTTCGGCGCGTGCGCGCCGATCGCGGCCAGCGCCCGCTTCGCGAACTCCTCACGCCCGCCGTCGTCCCACGATCCCTCGCGCAGGTCGTACGGCCCGTACTGCGCGAAGCCCAGCATGAGATGCATGCCGTCCGGCGCGAGGCCCTCCGGCTCGTGGGCCGTCGGGAACACGACCTCGATGTAGGGGTGCTCGGACATCCGCCCGTACTTCGCGTCGTCCCACGCGCGCTCGAGGTACTCGATCGAGGGCGAGACCGCGACGAGGCCCTTGTGCACCTCGCCCGGCTGGTCCCACGACGGGAACTCCGGGAGGTCGGACAGCGCGACGTTCAGCTTCACGGAGCCCGACCGCGTGCGATAGCGCTTCACGTCGCGAACGACGTCGCCGGGCAGCCGCTCCTCCCCCACGAGCGAGAGGTACGTGGTGACGGGGTGCGCGCCGGAGACGACGCGCTGCGAGCGGACGAGCGAGCCGTCCACGAGCGCGACGCCGACGGCGCGGCCGCTCGCGTTGATGGCGAGCCGATCCACCTCCGCGTTCGTCCGGACCTCCGCCCCCGCGGCCTCCGCCGCCCGCGCCATGGCCTGCGAGATGCCGCCCATCCCTCCCTTCACCCACGCCCACGCGCCCGGGTGGCCGTCGATCTCGCCGATCCAGTGGTGCATGAGGACGTAGGCGCTCCCCGGGGTCATCGGGCCGCACCACCCGCCGATGATGGCCTGCGTCGCGAGCGCCCCCTTGACCCGATCGTCCTCGAACCACTCGTCCAGGAAGTCGGCCGCGCTCATCGTGAACAGGCGCACTACCTCGTGGACGTCGCGGCCGCTCCACTTGCGGAACCGGCCGGCGGTGGTGGCCCACTTCGGCAGGTCGCGCAGGTTCAGGTTGGGCGGCACGACGAACAGCAGGTCCTTCAACAGCCGGGCGACGTGGTCGAAGTAGCGGTCGAACGCGACGTACCGCTCGGCGTCGGTGGCGCTGAACCGGCCGATCGCCTCGGCGTCGCGCTTCACGTCTCCCCACAGCGTCAGGGAGGAGCCGTCGTCGAACGGGACGAAGTAGTCGGGCGCGATGATCGAGACCTGGTACCCGAAGCGCTTCAGGTCGAGCTCGCGGACGACCTGTGGCGGCATCAGCGACACCACGTAGGAGGCGCTCGAGACGCGATAGCCGGGCCAGGGCTCCTCGGTCGCGGCCGCGCCCCCCAGGACGTCGCGTTTCTCCAGGACGAGCACGTCCAGCCCGGCCTTGGCAAGGTAGGCTGCGCACGCGAGGCCGTTGTGGCCTCCCCCGATGATGACGACGTCTCGCTCGAACGCGCCCACGGGAGACCGAGGTTACCGGGCGCGACAGCGTGCTCGCAAACCCGAGGGGGTCGGGGCCGCGTGAGGTTCAACCTCAGGCTCGACGCGCTCCATCGGCGAGCGCTCGTCAACGGCGGCATCGCGACGGCGGTGACGTTCGTGGTCGGGTTGGGGATCGTCGTCGGGGTCTCCGCGCGTGACTCGGCCGTGCCCGAGCGGAGCCCCAGCCCCACCGTGACCACGCCGGCGCCCCCGCCGTGCACTCCGTCGTGGGAGATCGCGCAGACGGCGAACCCCGGCGCGGCGCCGAGTTGGTTGTCCGATCTGACGGTCATCAGCGGTTCGGAGGCCTGGGCGGTGGGTGGGTCCGGAGACCCCGAGGCTCCCGTCTCCGTCCTCATCGAGCGATGGGACGGGACGGCGTGGACGGCGGAGGAGGGTCCGAGGCCGGGGACCCAGATCAACGAGCTCCGGGCGGTCGACACGGTCGGATCCGTCGACGAGATCCAATACAACGACGTGTGGGCGGTGGGCCGCACGTCGAGCGGATTCGGCGATCGCCCTCTCGTCCTCCACTTCGACGGAACCGAGTGGCTCGACGTCGGTCTCCCGAGCGAGGTCACCGGCGTGCTGAACGGCGTCGTCGCGACCGCGTCGAACGACGTGTGGGTCGTCGGCTACACCGGCGACGCCGCGGCGTCGCTCGAGCACGCCCTCATCCTGCACTGGGATGGCCAGCTCTGGGCGACCGTCGATCCCGGCCGAGCCGTCGGCGTCGGCAGGAGCGCGCTCCTGGACGTGGAGGCGCTCGCGCCGAACGACGTGTGGGCCGTGGGATACCTGCACACCAAACCCTTGATCGTGCACTACGACGGGAGCGAATGGACGCGGTCCGAGACGGACTCCACCGGGACGACCGCCGCGGTCTTGCCGGTCAGCTCCACCGATGCCTGGACGGTGGGCTCGCCGATCGAACGCTTCGACGGGCAGGGGTGGGCGCGGGCGGCCGGCGTCCGGCTGGACGGCGAGCTCCTGTCCGTGGCCGCGGTGGATCAGAACGACGTGTGGGCCGTGGGGCTCCAGCCGCTTCCCCAGGGCGGGACCAGGTCGATCGTCCTTCGGTTCGACGGGCTCCGATGGGGGCCGGTGACCGGACCCGGCGTGCCGGGCTCGGACGCCCTCACCGGCGTCGACGCCCTGCCCGACGGAACGGTGCTCGGCGTGGGATACAAGGACGTCCAGGCCGGCCGGCGCACGATCGCCATCCTCGGCAAGACCTGCCAACCCCCGTCGTGACCCACCGAGAGGCGGGCGAGGGATACTCGGCGTGACGACGAGGGCCGGCCCGGGACGGTCGGCGCGGCGGAGGGCGGCACGATGGGCGAGATCACGGTCGGCGTCGACATCGGAGGGACGAAGATCCAGGCGGCCGCCGTGCGCGGCGGCGAGGTCGTCGGCGCGCATCGGCTGATGACGCCGCAGCAGGGCGCCAAGGAGCTCGTCTCGGCGATGGCCGTCGCGTTCGGCAAGGCGCTCGCCGAGGCGGGGTCCACTCGAAAGGACGTCGAGGCGATCGGCGTCGGCGTCCCCGGCGCGGTCGACGCGGCCGCCGGGACCGTCGCGGTCGGGAACAACGTGCCGGGCCTGGACCGGGCGAAGCCCGTGCCGCTCGCGGCGATGATGTCCGAGGCCACCGGCGGAACGCCGGTCCGGCTCGAGAACGACGCGCGGGTCGCGCTGCTCGGCGAGTGGAAGCGGGGGGCCGGGAGACCGTACCGGCACCTCCTCGGGGTCTGGGTCGGCACCGGCGTGGGTGGGGGGCTCGTCCTGAACGGCGTCCCGTTCGAGGGCCGGGGGGCGGCGGGTGAGATCGGCCACATGGTCGTGAGACCGGGCGGGCGCGTGTGCTCCGACGCGCGCCGGGGGCACCTGGAGGCCTACGCCGGCCGGGGCCGCATGGAGGCGCGCGCCCGCCGGCTGGTGGAGAAGGGACGCAAGACGGTCCTGTTCGAGCTCATGGAGAAGAAGGGCCGGGTCCGGCTCTCCTCGGGCGTGATCGCCGAGGCGCTCGAGCGCGAGGACAAGCTCGCCCACGAGCTGGTCGACGACGCGGTGTGGGCGCTCGGGGTGGCGCTCGCGTCGGTGCAGAACCTGCTCGCGCTCGAGGCCATCGTGGTGGGGGGTGGGCTGGGCGACCGGCTCGGCAAGCCCTTCGTCGACCGCATCGCCGCAGAGATGGCGCCGAAGCTCTTCGTCCCCGACGCGGCCCCCGAGATGCTGACGACGCAGTTCGGCGACCTCTCGGGCGCGGTGGGGGCCGCCGTGCTCGCCGGCAGCTGAGCCGCTACGTGGCGTCGAGGCAGCCCGAGACCTGCTCGGGCAGGCCGGGGATGGTCAGGCCCGCACCGCCCTCCACGAAGTCGTACGGGATCCCGGGCCACGTGCCGGGCAGCCCGGCGTAGGCCTTCGGCTCGGGGTCGCCGCTGTCGTACTGGAACCCGATCCAGTCCGGCGAGTGGAACCCCGACGTGTCGTACGGCGCCACCGCCACGAGCCCGCGGCCGAACCGGCGCGCCTCGACGAGGAACCTGCCCTGGAACGCGAGGTCGTTCTTGGCGTAGAGCTTCACGTACCAGCGCTGCACGTCGAGCAGGTAGCCCTTGTCCGAGGGCGGCGACTCGGGCCCGACGAAATAGCGCAGGTCCACCACCTCGAGCGGGCCGCGGACGTCCGTGGTCCGCCGGATGATCCCGAGCGGCTGCAGGAACCTCGGCGAGTCGGCCGGCGGCGTCACCCAGCCGTTCACACAGTCGACCGCAGCGACGCCGCGGGTGGGCGGCGGTTCCTCCGGAGACGCCGGGGGCGTCGGGGAGACGGACGGGCTCTCGATCGGGGTGATCGACGGGGGCGGCGAGGACGCTCCCGAGGCCGCGTCGCCGCCGCCGTCGCCCGTGCAGGCGGCGAGGACGAGCGACAGCACGAGCGTTGCGATGGAGAAGTTGCGCGTTCGCATGGAGGTCACGGTCGGAGGCTTACGCAGGATACCGTCATTGATAGGGTCCGGGACCGTGCATCTCCCGGACGGTCCGAGCGCTCGCCGGATACGAACGCCGTGACCATGGACTCTCGCCTTTCCTCTCCCGGCGGACGTTCCTCCGACGCTCGGGCCTCGCGCTCGCCGGCGCCACCCTGTACGCCTGCACCGGCGGCGGGAGCAAGAACCCGGTCACACCGACGACCACGGCCTCGGTCGCGGCGGTCGAGACGCGGTGGCCGATCAAGCGCGTGGTGTACGTCATGCTCGAGAACCGGAGCTTCGACAACCTGTTCGGCCGCTACCCCGGGGCGAACGGCACGACGGTGGGCGTGAAGCTCGGGCAGGAGGTGGACCTGCTGCCGGCGCCGCACTGGCTGCCCGGCGACCTCCCGCACGACCGGTCGGCCCACCTGAACGACGTGAACGGCGGCACGTACGACGGGTTCGGGCAGGGGCAGTTCGGCGACCCGTGGGCGTACACGGCGTTCGAGGGCGACCGCGTCCCCGCGTACTGGCAGCTCGCGAAGGACTACGTGCTCTGCGACAACTTCTTCTCCTCGGTCGGCGGACCCTCGTACCCCAACCACTTCTACTTCGTGGCCGGCCAGTCGGGCGGCGCGCTCGACAACCCCGAGAACATCGAGGTGCGCGTCGACCAGGAGCGGAACCGGCAGTTCAAGAGCTGGGGATGCGACGCCGTGGGCGACCACGTGTTCGTGCTCGTGAAGGACGAGCACGGCAACCTCGCCAAGCACTCCTCCTGCTTCGACTTCCGCACCGTGCCCGAGCAGCTCGAGGAGATCGGCGTCTCGTGGGCGTACTACGCCGCGAGCCCGTACCAGCCGGGGTACTTCTGGAACGCGCTGAACGGCGTCTCGGGCGTGTTCCACACCGACCTGTGGCGAGACGAGACGATCCGCCCCGTCGACCGCATCGTGCGGGACATCCGCGCCGGTGCGCTGCCCTCGGTCACGTGGGTCACACCGCGCTTCGAGCTCTCGGACCACCCGCCGGAGAGCACGTGCTTCGCGCAGAACTGGCTCGCCGACGTCGTCAACGCCGTGACCGAGAGCGACGGCTGGGAGCACACCGCGATGTTCATCACGTGGGACGAGTGGGGCGGCCTCTACGACCACGTGGTCCCGCCGGCCGTCGACGACCTGGGGTTGGGGTTCCGCGTGCCGGCGCTCGTCGTCTCGCCCTACGCCAAGCGGGGCTACGTCGACGACGCCGAGGGCGAGTTCTCCACCCCGCTGCGGTTCATCGAGGACAACTGGGGGCTGACGCACCTCACCTCGAGGATCGAGCGCGCGCACGACTTCGAGCACGTCTTCGACTTCGGGCGGAACCCGCGGACCGACGCCCGGCCCGTTCCGAAGACCCGGGACTGCTACGGCACACCGTGGGAGTTCCCCGGCGACGACTACCCGGGGTGGCCCTCCACGACGACGCCCGATCCGACGCAGTTCGTGTAGTCGTCAGCTGGCGTGCCGCTCGACGTGCAGATCGAGCCGCGCGTGCATCGCGTCGAGCCGCGCGTCGACCCCGTCGAACCCGGACTCCATCCGGCTCTCGAGAGAATCGATGCGCCTGCCGAGGGACTCCCCCACCCCGTCGACCGTGGCATCGAGGTGGTCGATCCTGGCCCCGAGCGCGGCGCCCTGGGCGTCGATCCGCTCGATGAGCGCAGCGCCTTGCGCGTCGATCCGCTCGGTGAGCGCGGCACCCTGGGCGTCGATCCGGGCACCCTGGGCGTCGATCCGGGCACCCTGGGCGTCGATCCGGGCGCCGAGGTAGAACAGCGTGCCGAGCGAGACGGCGCCGAACAGGCCGATCGCGGTCCAGATCGCGGCGATCATCGGGCTATCACGCTAGCACGGGGGTCTGACGGCTCGGAAGACGGGCGCCGCGCCAACGCTGAAGCGCTTCGGTCTCTCTCGCTCACGACCGTTGGATCACGAGCGCGTCGACGGCCACGCAGCCGTTCGGGCCGCAGATCACGGGGTTCGCGTCGAGCGCGTCGATGCGGTCCCCCAGGTCGTGCGCGAGCCAGGAGACCGCGACCACCGCTCGGACGAGCGCGTCGAGGTCGGCGGGCGGCTCGCCGCGGAACCCTTCCAAGAGCGGGCGCACCTTCAGGCCGTCGACCATGCGCCGCGCCCGCATCTCGTCCAGGGGCGGCACGGCCAACCGGCGATCGCGCAGGACCTCCACGAGCACACCCCCCGCCGCGACCAGAACGAGCGGGCCGAACTGCGGGTCGTGGACGATGCCCAGGTTCATCTCGACGCCCGGTGGAGCCATCGGCGCCACCACCACGGCGGGACCGAGCGAGGCGCGCAGCCCTTCGTAGGCCTCCACCACCTCCGTCGGATCGCGGAGGTTCAGTCGAACCCCACCGACGTCCGACTTGTGCACGATCCCGCGCATCGCCGTCTTGACCACGACCGGGTACCCGAGCTCCCGGGCGGCGTCGAGGGTCTCGGCGGCGGTCGAGGCGAGGCGGCGGTCGACCACGGAGACTCCCCAGTCCGCGAGGAGCGCGAGCCCCTCCGACTCCCCCAGCGGCGTCGGCTCCGTCAGGCGCTCGCGCCATCGCTCGCGGATCCCGATCGCAACCGGGGAGTCGCCCTCGAGCGCGGGCCGCGCGCGGTGGTCCCGATACTCGAACAGGTGGCGGAACGCGGCGAGACCCGTGAGCGTGCCCTCGAGCACGGGGATGCCGGCGTCCTCGAGAAGCTGAACGTCGCCCCGGTCGATCCCGCTCGACAGGTTCGAGAGCATCGCGTACGGCTTGTCGGTCTCGCCGAACGTCGCGGTGGCCATCCCGATGTAGCCCATGTCGGGGCTGTCCTCCGTCGTGAGGTCGACGGCGAACGCGAGCGCGGCGACGTCCGGATCGTCCAGGAGCGCCCGGACGCACCCCGTCACCACCTCGTGCGCGTCGCGCCCGGTTCCCCAGAAGTCGAGCGGGTTCACCGCGAGGAGCCCCTCGTCGAGCAGGGCCGCCATGCGCTCGGAGGTCTCCGCCGAGATCCGGGCCAGCGGAACCCCGACCGCGGCGGCCGAGTCGACGAGCAGCGCGCGCTCGCCCCCGGAGTCGTGGACGGTGGCCAGCCCGCCCGGTCCGGCCCGGCGCCCGGCGTCGAACAGCGCGAGCGTGTCCGCCATCTCGTCCAGGCTCTCGACGCGGAGTACGCCGTAGGCGTCGAACAGGGCCTCGTACGCACCGTCCTCGCCGGCCAGCGCCCCCGAGTGCGCCTCGACCATCGCGCGCGTGAGGGTCTCGCGTCCCACCTTCAGCACGACGACGGGGACGTCTCGCTCCTGCGCCCGGCGCACCGCATCCACGAACCCGACCGGATCGCGGATCGTCTCGATGAACAGCCCGATCACGGTTGTGCTGTCGAGCGAGAGGGCGTATCGCAGGTAATCGGCCGCCGTCGTGACCAGCTCCTGCCCCGCCGACACGGCCAGGTTCAAGCCCAGGTTGCGGCGGTTGTGAATCACGGCGCTGAAGGCCGAGCCCGAGTGCGACACGAACGTGATGCCCCCGACCTTCACGTCCTTCGGCTCGTAGAACCCCAGCGCGCGCACGCGCCGCTCGAAGTTGGCGAACCCCATCCCGTTGCCGCCGCACACGGCCATCCCGGCCCCGCGCGCGATCGCGGCCAGGCGGTCGGTGAGCGGCGGGAGGCCCTCGCGCGGCGTCTCGTAGCCGCTGGCGAAGATCACGGCGGAGGCGGCCCCGGCCTCGGCGGCCAGCCCGAGCTGCTCCTCGAGACGGGCGTTCGACACCGCCAGGATCGCGAGGTCCACGGGCTCGCCGACCTCGGCCAGCGAGGGGAGACACGGCAGGCCGAGGATCTCGCCGTACTTGGGGTTCACCGGGACGATCCGGCCCTCGAACCCCCCCTCAACGAGCTCGACGAGGCTCTGGTGGCCCACGGAGCCCTCTCGCGCGCTCGCGCCGACGACGGCGACCGAACGCGCCTCCAGCATGCGCTGGAGGGGGGTGCGCTCCGACATGCCGGGAGGCTACTTCTTGGACCCGACCGCCCGGTCCCGCTTGGCCTGGCGGAACGCCTGCCAGCCGGGGATGCCACATACGCCGCCGCCGGCGTGCGTCGCGCTCGAGCCGTGGTACAGGCCCCGGATCGGCGTCCGATAGTCCGCGTACCCGACGGCCGGGCGCATGTGGAAGAGCTGGTCCACCGAGAGCTCGCCGTGGAAGATGTTCCCGCCGATCAGGCCGAGCTCCTGCTCCATGTCGTACGGGCCGATCACCTGGCGCGCGATCACGCTGGCCTTGAAGTTCGGCGCGAGCTCCGTGTAGGCGTCGACGATGCGGTCGGCGTAGGCCTCGAGCTCCTCGCGGTGCGGCTCGCTCACCCAATCGTCCGGCACCCACTGCGTGAACATCGAGAAGTTGTGGACGCCCTCGGGCATGAGGGTCCGATCGAGCGTCGTCGGGATCACGCCGTCGACGAACGGCCGCTCGGACGCCTTGCGCAGGAAGTGCGCATCCTGGAACGCCTTCTCGGCGTACTCGGGGCTGAAGCAGAGCTCGACCGAGCCGGTGTGGTGGTCCTTGAGCTCCTTGCCGGGGTCGGCGATGAAGTCCGGCAGCTCGCTGATGGCGAAGTTGACCTTCACCACGCCGCTGCGGGTGCGGAAGTTGCGGATGTCGCGGACGAAGTCGGCCGGCAGGTCGGCCTCGTCGAGCAGCTTCAGGAACGCGATCTGCGGGTGAATCGTGGTGACGACGACGGGCGCCCGGAGCTCCTCGCCGTTCTCGAGCGCGACGCCGACGGCGCGACCGGAGCGGACGAGGATCTTCGCCACCCGGGCGTTCGTGCGGATCTCGGCCCCGAACGACTCGGCGGCCCGACGGCACGCGTCGGAGACGCCGCCCATGCCGCCCTCCTGGTACCCCCACGAGCCGAGGTGCCCGTCGCCGACGTCGCCGATCGAGTGGTGGAGCATCACGTACGCCGTGCCCGGCGAGTCCGGCCCCGCCCACGTCCCGATCACGCCGTTCACGGTGAGCATGCCCTTCACGGGATCGGACTCGAACCACTCGTTCAGCAGGTCGCTCACGCTCATCGTGAAGAGCTTCGTGACGTCGCCGGCGCCGCGGACGCCGAGCCCTCGCGCTTTCCACGCCACGCGGAGCTGCTCGAGCAGGTCCTTGACCTTCATCGAGCCGATCGGCGGCGGTACCTGCAGCAGCAGCGGCCCCATCACGTCCGCGACACCCGAGAGCCACGCGTCCCACTTCGGGATGGCCTCGGCGTCCTTCTTGGAGAACTGCGAGATCGACTCGTAGTTCTTCTTCGCGTCGTCCGCGTAGATCTTGATCGAGCGGCCGTCCGGATACGCCTGGTAGTAGGGCCCGAACGGCGTGACCTTGTAGCCGTGCCGCTCGAGCTCGAGCTCCTTGATCACGGTCGGCGGCATGAGGCTCATCACGTACGAGTAGGTCGTCACGCGGAAGTCGGGATGCTCCGGCCACGGGCTGCTCGTGTCGGCCGCCCCACCCGTCTTGTCCCGGCCCTCCAGGACCACGGTCCGGGCGCCGGACTTGGCGAAGAAGCCCGCGCTGATGAGCCCGTTGTGCCCGCCGCCGATCACGATCGCGTCGTAGACGTTGGCCATGGTCGTGCCGCTCTCCTCGCTCTGGGAACCCGGGCATCCTTCCACGTCTTTGAACGGCCAGTCAAGCCGTTCTCGGACCGGCCAGTCGGTTGACATGCCTGCTCAGCGGGGTAAAGTCCGCTGAACCTCGGTTCAGACGCGTGGTCGAACCGCGCGCCCGGCTGTCCGGCGTTCAGGACCGCGTCGAGGGCCGGGTGGAGGGAAGGACGGCATGAGCACGAGCGCGAAGAACACCAAGGACCGGCACCAGGAGATCCTCGACGCGGCCGCCCGCGTCATCACAGACCGGGGGCTCGCGGAGACCCGCATCTCGGACATCGCCGAGCAGGCCGGGGTCTCGCCGGGGCTGATCCTGTACTACTTCGAGTCCAAGGACCGGCTACTCGCCGAGGCCCTCACGTTCGCCAACGACCAGTTCTACCTGCGGACGTCGCGGGAGATCCGCCGCATGCCGAGCGCGATCGACCAGCTCCGCCGCCTCGTCGACCTCTCGGTGCCGGGGTACCTGCCCGAGTTCGGCCGCCTCGACGAGTGGGCGCTGTGGATCGAGGTGTGGGTCCGGGCTCTGCGCGACGCCGACATGGCCAAGGAGCGCGAGGTCCTCGACGAGCGCTGGCGCAGCCAGATCGCCGAGATCGTCCGCGCCGGCAGAGAGTCCGGCGAGTTCACCGCGAAGGTCGACGTCGACGAGGTCTCGCTCCAGCTCGCTTGTCTGATCGACGGGCTCGCGATCCAGGTCGTCATGAACGACCCGAAGGTCACGCCGGAACGCATGCACCGCTCGTGCATGGAGGTCGCCGCCCACGAGCTCGGCTTCGCGCTCGAGCCGGCGGCCAAGGCGTGACTCGCTCGGCAATGCCAGCCATTCCGACGACCATGAGTCGCAAGCGCCTCGTGCTACTCGTCCTCCCTCTTCCTGAGTCGGGTCTTGATGTCCGACCAGGTTCGAAAAGACGTGTGTGGAGACGCAATCCCCATGACCAGTAGGAACCCGCCGACGACACCAGACAGGGCTGGCAGTGCGCCAGGGGCGGACCTCGCAACTGCAGCCCCTGCACCAACTGCGAGAAGTCCCCAACCCCACGCCGCTCTTGGCGGGGTTTCAGGACGACGCGGGCCGCGTCGTCACGACCGTCTGGCGGCCACAACGCCGCCGGACCCCCCCACCATGGCCGACACCAAGAGGGCGGGGCCCTTTGCGTCATACGACAGGAGTGCCGCTAGGAAGATCGCTGCAGCGACTAGCAATAGAAATAGCCGCCCCGGGAATGTCTCCCTGATCCGAAGATCGCGGAGCATCATGCTCGGTCGCACCAGCGGAGCATAGAGGCCACGAAGCCGACCCCTCATGGCCTCCCTTCGCCGCCGGAGGCCCCGCGATTGATTCGGTTCGCAAGCGAGAGGCGGCCCGGAGTGAAGTCACTTGCCCATCGTCGGTCGGAACTTCACCTCCGGGGAAAGACGTGCCGGTCGCTTTCTTAGGCAATCAAAGAACCCGGCTCGACGTCGCGGTCGGGACGGAGAAGCACCACACCGTGCTCGTCCGAGTAGGCGCCGAGCACAAGCACCTCGCTCTTGAAGCCCGCTACGCGCTTGGACTCGAAGCCGAGGACGCAGACCACCTGGCGCCCGACGAGATCGTCCTTCGCGTAGTGGGTCGCCTGCGCGCTCGAGCGTCGCGTGCCGCGGGGACCGAAGTCGAGCGTCAGCTTGTACGCGGGGTTCCGAGCCTCGGGGAAGTCCTCGACCTCGGTGATCATGCCCACCGCGAGCTCAAGCCGCTCGAACTCGTCCCAGGTCGCCGTCATCCGGCGAAGCGCTCGAGGTCGGCCATGTGCTCCTCGTAGTGCTCGAACGTCTCGCCGGCGAACCACTCGATGGCATCGGCATCCACCTCGGGAAGCTCGTCCCATCGTCGTCGGACGAGGTCGCGGGCGGCGGCGAGCCCCGACCAGATCGCGTCGCCGTCCATCGTCCGGGCCGCCGCCGCGAACGCCTCGTTCATCGCCTCCACCTCGTCGGTGGTCTCTTCGAGCCCCTCGTGGACTCCGTCCCGAAGCCGCTCGAGGATCTCCGCGCACCGGTCGACCCATCCGGCCACGTGCCACAGCAGGTCGTTCACCGACCAGCCCGGCAACACGCCCTCGGTCGCCCACCGGTCGCGCGGGATCCGCTGCACGGCGGCCTCGAACGCCGACCAGGCGTCGGCCTCGCGGGACGCGAGCTCGGATCGCGGGTCGCTCATCCGGTCAGCATACGGACGCCGCGCTTGGCGAGCTGGTCGGCCACGATGTTGCGCTGGATCTCCGAGGTTCCCTCCCAGATGCGGTCGACGCGCAGCTCGCGGTAGAAGCGCTCGGCGACGTTCTCGCGCATGTATCCGCGGCCGCCGAAGATCTGCAGGGCGCGATCGGCCACGCGGTTGGCCATCTCGCTCGCGTAGAGCTTGGCCATCGAGCACTGGGCGTGCTGCACCTTGAGGTCGACGCCGCGGTCGATGTTCTTGGCCAGCTCGTACGTCATGAGCCGGGCCGCCCACAGCTCGGTCAGCGAGTCCGCCAGCATGTGCTGGATCGCCTGGAACGAGATGATCGGGGCGCCGAACTGCACGCGCCCCTTGGCGAACGCCGTGGCCTCCTCGATGAGCCGCTCGGCGGCCCCGCAGCACCGGGCGGCGATCATGAGGCGCTCGTACCGGAACCACTCGTACGTGAAGTCGAGGCCGTCGCCCTCGGCGCCGACCCGATAGGCCTCGGGAACACGGACGCCCTCGAACGCCACGATGGCGTGGGTATCGGCGTACGTGTGCGAGTACGCGGGCTCGCGCACCAGACGCACGCCGGGCGTGTCCTTGTCGACGAAGAACATGGCGTGGGCGCCGGCGTTCGGTCCGTCGGCGACCTTGGCCTGGAAGAACAGGTAGTCGGACGTGTTGAACGACGTGACGTGCCACTTGAGGCCGTCGAGCACGTACCCGTCGCCGTCGCGGCGCGCGGTGGCCGCGATCGCGTCGACGTCGGAGCCGGCGCCCTCCTCCGTGATCGCGTAGCACTCCCGCCGCTCGCCGCGGATCGAGGGGACGATCCAGCGCTCGAGCTGCTCGGGGCTGACGACCTTCGGCGCCCACGCCGGCGGCGTGTGCACGCACCAGCCGAGGGCGTTCGTCACCCGGCCGAGCTGCTCGGAGACCAGGACCTGCTGGAGCATGGTCATGCCGCCGCCGCCGAGCTCGCGCGGCATGTTCATCGAGTACAGGCCGAGCTCGACCGCCAGTCGGTGATGGCGCTCACGCAGCTCGTCGGGGAGCCGCCCGCCGTGCATCTCCGCCTCGACCTCGTGCGGGATGAGCTCCTCGTCGACGAAGCGCCGGGCGCGCTCCTGGATCTCGCGGTCCTCGTCGGACATCGGATACGTCATCCCGCCCCACCTCCGGCGCGAAGCATAGGGCCGCCTTGAACGATCGTTCAATCCCGCCGGGGGGACCCCTCCTCCCCCTCGCCCGATCGGGCGGACTCCTCCTCTCGGTCTCGCAGCCGCTCGAGCTCCTCCCCGCTCAACCGCTCGGCACCCACGATCGCGTTGTGCGCCTCCGTCGTGACCCGGATGAGCTCGTCGAGCTTGACGTGCAGCGCCGTGGAGTCGCGGTTGAGCGAGTTCTGGATCACGAACACCATGAGGAACGTCAGCACGGTCGTGCCCGTGTTGATCACGAGCTGCCACGTGTCGGAGAAGCCGAACAGTGGCCCCGACACCGCCCATGCCACGACGACCACCGCGGCCAGCGCGAAGGCCCCCGCGTGTCCCGTCAGTCGCGCCCCGCCGCTCGCGAAGCGGTCGAACCGTTCCTGCCAAGTCGAAGCATCCTCGTCGGGCATCCCGCCTCCTTGCGTTCGTGGCGAGGATTCCCGTGAGGTGGCCCCGGCAATCCCTGGGACCGGCCCGGCGCTCAGCGCGCAGGGCGGCGGAGCGAGAGGTGCCCGAGGCGGGCGGGTAGCGGATCAGCCCTGGGAGCCGTCGCCGACGAAGAGCGCGACGGCGCGACCGGCCACGACCGCCTCTCCCGGCGTCGGGTCCGTCCGGACGACCTCGCCGTCGGGTCCGGGTACCGAGGCGACCAGGCCCACCGTCAGCCCCGCCTGCTCCAGGAGCTGCGTCGCCTCGTCGACCCGGTGCCCGAGGACGTCGGGAACGGTGGCGCGCTCCACGGGCGCGACGACGGACGCCGAGACCGAGGCGGACGGGGCCTCGGGCGGGGCGTCGCCGCCGCCCAGGAGAACGAGCGCACCCCCGACGACCGCCGCGAGGGCGACGAGCGCCGCCAGCGCGGCGACGAGTCGCCTGGAGCGTCGAGGCGCCCTCGGGGAGGGCGGCAGCTCGACGAACCGATCCTCGCGGACCGGAGGCACCCGCGGTGCCGGTGCCTCGGGCTCCACCGACGGGGCGACGATCGGTGCCGGTGCCTCGGGTTCCACCGACGGGGCGACGATCGGTGCCGCCGGCCAGTCGGCGGGCGTGAGCTCGAGCTCCACGGCGGGGGCCCGGGACCCGGGAGTCTCGGCGCTCGGAGCGTTCCGGCCGAGCTCCCGGGCGAGCTGGGCCATCTCGGGCCGCAGGCGCGGGTGGGGGGACCGCGATCGCTCGAGCAGCGTCGCTGCCTCCGCAGGCAGATCCGCCTCCCACGGCCGTTCGGCCTCGCCCTCGCCCGGCCGGGCGGCCGTCCCCGAGACGAGCCGATCGAACAGCTCGGCGAGCGCGAGCACGTCGGCCGGCCCCCGGTCGGTCAGCGTCGGGCCCCGCCGCGCCTCCCCCTCCTCGAGCAGCTCGCCGAGTCCGACGTCGATCACCTTGACGCCGCCGTCCTGGTCGACCACCACGCTCGAGGCCGTGAGCGCCCCGTGGTAGATCCACGCGACGTGCGCGGAGGCGAGCCCGTCCGCCACGGCCGCGATCAGGCGGAGCGATCCCGGGACGTCGAGCGCCTCGCCGCGCGCCAGACGCCGAGCCACCGGCTCGCCCGACGCCCCGTACACGACCACCGCCTGCCGCCCCGCCACCCATCGGAGATCGTGATGGAGCAGCGGGGCGAGATGGGGACTCGCGGCCCGCCACTGGAGCCGGCGGAGCTGCGACGTCACCCGGTGCAGGGCGGCCGGATCCGACGTCAACCGCTCGTCGAGAAGCCGGACGCAGACGGCCGCTCCCGAACGGTCGTCCACCCCCCGCCAGAGGGTGCCGAGCGCGTCCTCGCTCAGGATCTCGGAGACGGGGTATCGCCGGCCGGACCCGACGACCGTCGGCTGCATGCACCGAATGTAGCCCCCCGCCGTTCGAACACGCCACCGGGGATGCCGGTAGGTTGCGGGGCTCCGGCGCGAGGCCCCACACTACGCGTCGATCGTCTGGGGGGCGACGATGGAACGTCCAACCGACCGACATCAGAGCGGCGAGGCGAGCCGCGGCCGGACGCTCTCGCGACGCGAGGTCCTGCGCTCGCTCGGGATGGGGACCGGGGCGCTCCTGCTGGCCTCCCTGGCGGCGTGCGAGCCCGGCGCACACGACTCGGCGTCCCCCGCCGCCACCGCCTCCGGCTCGGGCGAGCCGGCGGTCGACTGGGACGCGTGGTGGGCGGACCAGCAGCTCACCGGCGAGGTCGACTTCGCGAACTGGCCGTACTACATCGACCGGACGAAGGGGGATCGCCACCCCTCGCTCGAACGGTTCACGGCCGAGACCGGGATCGACGTGGCCTACACGCCGGCGATCCAGGACAACGCCACCTTCCTCGAGCAGATCCGGCCGGCGCTGGAGGCCGGCGAACCGATCGGCTACGACCTCGTGGTGATCTCCAACGGCCCCGAGCTCTCGGAGATGATCCGCTCCGGCTGGCTGACGCCGCTCGACCGCTCCCGGCTCCCCACCTTCGACCGGTACGCAGGGCCCCTCGTCCGCGATCCGATCTGGGATCCGGGCAACCGGCACTCGATCGCCTGGCAGTCGGGGCTGACCGGCATCGCCTACGCGCCGGAGGCGGTCGAGGCGCTCGGCCACGAGCCGACCAGCATCCAGGACCTGTGGGACCCGGCTCTACGCGGCAAGGTCGGCATGATGAGCGACGTGGTCGAGCTGGGGAGCGCCGGGCTGCTCGCGATCGGCGTCGACCCTTCGGTCTCGACCCCCGACAACTGGCGCACCGCCGCCGGGATGCTCCGCCGGCAGCAGGACGCCGTCGAGCCCCGCTACTACGACCAGGGCTACATCGACGCGCTGACGCGGCGGGACACTTGGATCACGCTCGCGTGGTCCGGGGACATCGTCCAACTCAACAACCTCGGCCACCCGAACGTCCGGTTCGTGGTCCCGGACGAGGGCGCGATGCTGTGGACCGACAGCATGCTGATCCCCCGCAACGCCGCCCACCCGCTCGACGCCCTCACGCTCATGGACTTCGTCTACCGGCCGAGGGTCGCGGCGCTGATCGCGGATTGGGTCTGGTACCTCTGCCCCGTTCCGGCCGCGAAGCCGATCGTGGCGCAGCGCCTGCACGACCCCGAGGTGGCGGGGAGCCCGCTGGTCTTCCCCGGCCCCGACCTCGTCGGCCACGCCGTGGAGGGCGGCGACCAGCAGGAGCTGCTCGGCTCGCGCGTGCGGAACTACTACGTCTACACCGATGCCGGCGCGTACCGCGAGTGGGCGGAGACGTTCGAGCCGATCGTGTTCTCCTGATCCCATGCCCGACACCCCCGCGCTCCGGGCGCTCGAGGGGACGAGCCTCGCGTTCGAGGTGGTCCGCACCGAGCGCGCCCGCAGCGCCGAGGAGAGCGCCGAGCGCCAGGGCATCGAGCTCGGCAGCCTCCTGCGCACGATCGTCGTCCGCCGCGGCGCGGGCGACTACGTCTTCGTGCTCGTGCCCGGGGGACGCGAGATCGATTGGAAGAAGCTGCGCGCCCACCTCGGCGTCTCACGGCTCTCGCTGCCCGACGCCGAGGAGGCCAGGTCGGCCACCGGCTACGAGCGTGGGACCATCACGCCGTTCGGCTCCGCGACCGCGTGGCCGGTCGTCGCGGACGCGACCGTCCCGGCGCTCGCACGCGTCGCCATCGGCGGCGGCGCGCACGGCGTGAACCTCCACCTCGCCGGGCCCGACCTTGTGGCCACCCTCGGCGCGGCGGTCGCGGACGTCACGAAGCCCGGGGAGCGCTGAAGGTCTCCTCGGTCGCGGCGGTCGCGGAGCCCGCCTGCCGGTACCCTTCCGGGACCGTGCGCGTCTTCTCGGGCATCCAGCCGACCGGGCGGAAGCACCTCGGGAACTTCCTGGGGGCGATCCGCAACTACGTGGCCCTGCAGGCAGACGGCGACGCCATCTACTGCGTCGTCGACCTGCACGCCATCACCGTCGAGGTCGACCCCGCCGAACTGCGCGAACGCCTCTACGACACCGCGGCGATCCTGCTCGCCGCCGGGCTCGACCCGGCGCGCTGCATCCTGTTCCGCCAGTCGGACGTCCGCGAGCACTCCGAGCTCTGCTGGATGCTCACGTCGGTCGCGTCCTACGGCGAGGTCTCCCGGATGACGCAGTTCAAGGAGAAGTCCGAGCAGCAGCGCTCGTTCGTCTCGTCCGGGCTGTTCCTGTACCCGGTGCTCCAGGCCGCCGACATCCTCGCCTACCAGACGAACGAGGTGCCGGTCGGCGAGGACCAGAAACAGCACCTCGAGCTGGCGCGGAACATCGCCGAGCGGTTCAACACGCGGTTCGGGGACACGTTCACGGTCCCGGCGCACCGCATCCCCCCGGTGGCGGCGCGGGTCAAGGACCTCCAGGTGCCCGAGAGCCGGATGTCCACGACGGCGGGCACGGAGCAGGGGACCGTCTACATCCTCGACGAGGACGACGTGATCCGGAAGAAGTTCCGCTCGGCCGTCACCGACACCGGTCGGGAGATCGTCCGCGGGCCGGACAAGCCAGGCATCTCGAACCTCATCGAGCTCCTCGCCGCGGCCCGGGGCACGACCCCCGAGGAGGTGGAGAAGACGTACGCGGACGCGCCCGGATACGCGGACTTCAAGCGCGACGTCGGCGAGGCGGTCGTCGAGCTCCTCGCGCCGGTGCGCGAGCGCTTCGGTCCGATCCGCGCCGACGTCACCGCCCTCGAGGAGACCCTGCGGGACGGAGCCGAGCGCGCACGGGCGATCGCGTCCGAGACCGTGGCCCTGGCGCGCTCGCGGATGGGGCTGGGGCCGGCGTAGGGATCGCATCGTGTCGAGCGCTTATCGCGTCGAGCTTCGGACCGTCGCCGGAGGGCCGACGGCGCTCGGATCCGCCGGCGGCCACACGCTCGTGGTCGATCGACCGACTTCGGCCGGCGGCGCCGGGCTCGGATTCAACGGCGGGCAGCTCCTGTATCTCGCGATCGCCGCCTGCATCTCGAACGACCTGTACCGCGAGGCGGCGGCCATGGGGGTCGTCGTGGCCGACGTCGTCGTGGAGGTCGACGGCGACTTCCCAGCGCCGGGGTCGGCGTCGACCCCGATCGAGGTCGCGGTGGACCTCGCCGGAGACGGGCCCGAGGAGGTCTTGCGCGCCCTGCTGGACCGGGTCGTCGACATGGCGGAGATCCCGAAGTCGCTGATCGGCACCACGCCGATCACGGTCTCCGCCCGCCGCATCGTCCGGCGTTAGCTCCGCGACCGTCTCCGTTCTGCGGACGGCGTCACGCCCTCGATCGCTCGCCGTTCGGATCGAACAGGGGGTCCGAGGCGACCGTCGCCGGGATCCGCTCGTCGAAGTACTCGACCTCCACGGGTGTGCCCTCCATCGCAAGCTCGGCCGGCAGGTAGCCGTAGACGATGCCGCGGCCGATCGAGTAGCCGTAGCCGGCGGAGGTCACGTAGCTCACGACCTCGCCTCCGTGGCGGATCGGCTCCTTGCCCATGACGACCGCGGTCGGATCGTCGAGCGTCATCGGCACCAGTCGGCGCCGGACGCCCTCCTCGCGGATCCGCTCCAGTGCGGCCCGTCCCTGGAAGTCCTTGTCCCAGCGAACGGCGAAGCCGAGCCCGGCCTCGAGCGGATCGCGCTCGATGTCGAGATCCTGCCCCCACAGGCGATACCCCTTCTCCAGCCGCAACGTGTCGAACGCGCCGAGCCCCGCCGCGACGAGTCCGTGCTCGCGCCCCGCCTCCCACAGGACCTCCCACGCCCGGTTCCCCATCGCGAACTGTCCGTACAGCTCCCAGCCGAGCTCGCCGGCGTAGCTGACCCGCTGCGCCCACACGGGCCCGACCTCGCCGACGTTCAAGTAGCGGGCGGTCAGGTAGGGGAACGCCTCGTTGCTCACGTCGGCGTCGGTGACCGCGCGCAGGATCTCCCGCGCGTTCGGCCCCCACAGGCCGAGCGCGAACAGCGACCCCGTGCGCTCGGTGATCGTGACGCGCTCGTCGGCCCGGACCTGCGACCGCATCCACGCCAGGTCGTGCTGCCCGGACCCGCTGCCGGTGATGACGCGGAACAGGTCCTCCTCCTTGCGGGTCACGGTGACGTCGCAGCGGATCCCGCCGCGCGGCGTGAGCATCGCCGTGTGCACGATCGTGCCGACGGGCCGGTCGATCCGGTTGGCGCAGATCCGCTCGAGGAACTCGAGCGCGTCCGGGCCGGTCACGTCGAGCTTGGCGAACGGCGTGAGATCGAACAGCGCCGCGCGCGATCGCGTCGCGAGGTGCTCGGCGCCCTCGATCGGGGACCAGTACTTCGCGGCCCACTCGTTCCGGGTCTCCCAGGGCGCCCCGCCGAGCAGCGGGCGATTGACCTCGAACCACTGCGGCCGCTCCCAACCCGCGCCCGTGACGAACTCGGCGCCCAGCTCGACGTGCCTGGCGTAGAAGGGCGTGAGCCGGAGCCTGCGGGGCCGCAGCATCTGCCGGCGCGGATGGATGACGTCGTCCACCTCGCGGTACTGCTGCTTGCCGCGCTCGAGCACGTACGGTGGGGTGGTCGCGTACGGGTAGAAGCGGTTCGCATCGGCCTCGGCCAGGTCGTACGAGGGCTCGCCGAGGACCATCCACTCGGCCACCTGCCGTCCCATGCCGCCGCCGTGCGTCACCCGCACCGCCTCGCACACCCACACGCCGCGGACCTTCGCCGACTCGCCGACGATCGAGCCGCCGTCCGGCGTGAACGAGAGCATCCCGTTGATCGAGCGGTCGGGATCGGCGGGCCGCATCCGGCCGGCCAGCGCCGGAAGCAGGCGCGCGGCCTCGGCCTCGGCGACGTCGAAGTCGCGCGGCGTCCACGTCATGAGCGAGGGCATCGGCCCGGCTCCCGGACGCCGGAGCGCCGACTGCGGCGTGGCGATCGGCTCGTGGTGGTAGTTGCCGACCGCGTAGTGGTCCTCGCGGTGACGGAGGTACACGGCCATGTCCGGATGACGCAGGATGGGGTGAACCACCTCGCGTGCCTCGCCCTCGAGCTCGGGGACCGGGTCGGTCCACACGAGCTGGTGCTGCACCGCGACCAATGGGAATCGGGACGCCGGCCATCGCGCCGACGGTCGGCCCCCAGATCCCGGCGCAGATCAGGACGCGCTCGCACTCGACGTCGCCGAGATCGGTCCGGACGCCGCGCACCCGGCCCTCGCGGACGTCGAACCCGGTCACGGTCACGCCGCCCTCGAAGGACGCACCGTGCGCCTCGGCGCCTCGCGCGAGCGCCGTGGCCAGCCGGACCGTCTTCGCGATGCCGTCGCTCGGCACGAGGTACGCGCCGAGGATCGTCGAGGGATCGAGCAGCGGGATCTTCGCGGCGGCCTCGGCCGGCGTGAGCAGCTCGGCGCCCGGGAGGCCCCACGACCGCGCGAACCCGAGCCGCCGCTTCAGCTCCCGCATCCGTTCGGGCGTCGTCGCCACCTCGATCCCGCCGACCCCGTACCATCCCGGCTCGCCGTCGAGCTCGAGCGTCCGGTACAGGGCGACCGCGTCCTGCGCGATCCGGCACATCGTCCTCGAGGGGTTCGTCTGGAAGACGAGCCCGGGCGCGTGCGAGGTCGACCCACCCGTCTCGAACAGCGGACCCTGGTCGAGGACGAGGACGTCGGCCGCACCGAGCTCGGCCAGGTGGTACGCGGCGCTCGTGCCGACCATCCCGGCGCCGACGACGACGGTCTCCGCCCGCTCGCGCATCAGGACCCCGAGGTTCGCCGTCGCCGGGTGCGGCGACGAGCCGGCGGTTGCGAGCGCTGCAACCTCACGCGGCGTCGGCGAGCTGGCGGCGGACGCGCCGGGCGATCGTCTCGCCGATCGCGAGGCACGCGGTCGCGGCCGGCGAGGGAGCGTTCAGGACCAGGACGCGGCCCGGCGCCTCGCCCAGGGCGAAGTCGTCGAGCAGCTCGCCGCCCCGGCTGAGGAGCTGCGCCCGGATCCCCGAGAACCGCTCGCCGAGGTGCCGACCCTCGAGCGCCGGGACGTACCGCCGGCACGCCTGGAGGAACGCCCGGTCCGAGACGTCGCGGCGGATCTCGGACGCGCCGGAGCCGAGGTGCCGCCGGGCCAGGCGCCACAGCCCCGGATAGGCGAGCGCGTCGAGCGCGTCGCGGGGCGACAGCGAGCGGCGTCGCAGCCCCTCCCGCGAGAGCGCGGGGACGGCGTTCGGTCCGATCCACACCGAGCCGTCGGGCTGCGGCGTGAAGTGGACGCCGAGGAACGGCAGCGTCGGATCCGGCACCGGGTACACGAGCCCCCGCACGAGGTCCTTCGCCTCCGCCGTCAGCGCGCGGTACGTGCCGCGGAAGGGCACGACGCGGTGCGGCGTCCGCATGCCCAGCATCGAGGCGGCGCGGTCGGCCTGCAGGCCGGCGCACGCGACGACGACGCGGGCGGGCAGCTCGCGGGTGTCGGTGACGACCAGGCGGGCGCGACCGTCCTCGGCGGTCGAACGGACGGCCTCGCCGAGCACCACCTGCCCCCCGAGCCCCCGGACGTCCTCCGCGAGCCGTTCGGCGACCCGCCGGAAGTCCACGACGGCCGTGCCCGGCACGTGGAGCGCCCGGACGCCCGTCACCTCCGGCTCGAGCTCGTGGATCGCCGAGGCGTCGAGCATCTCGATGCCGTCGATCCCGTTCGCCCGGCCGCGCTCGTACAGGGCTTCGAGCCGCTCGACCTCGGCGTCTTCGACCGCCACGACGAGCTTGCCGAGGCGATGGACGTCGATCCCGCGCCGCTCCGCGTAGGACTCGAGCTCGCGCTTGCCCGTCGTGCACAGCGCCGCCCGCAGCGAATCCGGCCGATAGTAGATGCCCGAGTGCAGCACGTTGGAGTTGTGGCCGCTCTGGTGCCGCGCGACCTCGGTCTCCTTCTCGACGAGGGTCAGCGACAGGCCGGGCGACGACTCGAGCAGCCGGTACGCGGTGGCGAGGCCGACGAGACCGCCTCCGATCACCACCACGTCGAGCGCCGAGGACCGCACGGCCCCCAACGTACGACTCAGCGGCGGCGGTCCGCGAGGCGGCGGCTCGCCGGCAGCAGCGTGGCGGCGATCGCCAGCTTGAGCGCGTCGCCCGCGAGGAAGGGCTTGAAGCCGAGGCTCACCGCCCGGCCAAGCGACACCCCGAGCGCGGCTGCCAGCCAGGGCACGCCGACCGCATACAGCACGACCTCGCCGAGCACCATCGCGCCGGCGGCCCGCCGGACCGAGCGGTCCCAGCCCCGCTCGACGAGCCATCCGACCGCAGCCGCCGCCAGGACGAACCCCCACAGGTAGCCGCCCGTCGCCGAGGACAGCCCGAGCAGGCTCACGCCCGAGGACCCGCCCGAGAAGAACGGGGCCCCCAGCGCCCCCTGTGCCAGGTACAGCCCGAGCGAGGCCGCCCCGAGCCCGATCCCGAGCGAGGCCCCGACCAGCAGCACGCCCAGGGTCTGACCGGTCACCGGCACGGGCGTGAAGGGCACTCGAACCTCGACCTGCGCGAGCCCGGCGATCAGCCAGCTCCCCGCCAGCGCGAGCAGCGGACGCACGGCCGCTCCCGTCCCGGCGCGAACGGAGAGCTCGACGGCGACCGCCGGGCGACGTGGCTGCGCGAACGGGGATCGTGGTCGGTTCATCGCGATGGCCTCGCAGAATAGCCCGCGCTGACCAATCCGGACCGCGAGGAGAGAGACACTGACCGCCGCGCGCCGCTCTCAGGACAGCCTGGCGCTTTCTCACGCGGCGCACGCGCCGTATGGCGAACGGGTGTCCTTTCGGGTCCCGCTTCGCTGGGACATGCGTCTCTTCCCCGGCCGGGCCGTTCAGAAGAGACTCGTCGGAGCTGAGGACGGGTGGTCGCGTGCCAACGCCCATATAGTGCATCGTCGAAGCGAGGGCATACTACGGTCCCTCGGAGCACCGGGAGGCCTGAGATGAGATCGGGCTGGCGAATCCTCTTGATCTTCATCGCGGCAACCTCCCTCCTGGGGATCGGATGGAACCACTCGGCGAAAGACGCCTCATTTGCGGACTCCGGGTGCCAACGCGTTCCGTCGCCGCCTTGGCTGAACCTTCCGAAGGCGGTGGAGGCAGACTCGGTACCCGATCTCTCGAGCTTCCTTGAGACCCTGAACGCGGCCATCGGTCCTGACCGACTCTCTGGGACGTGGTTCGGGAACGATGGGGACGCCTTGACACTCCATCTGGGGATTACCTCGCCAACGGAGGCAGACGTTGCATCCGTGCTCCATGCTCTCAAGGGCGAAGATTCGCTCGATGGCGTTCCCCTTGTCTTGGTCGATGTTCCGCTCGGCTCCTCTGAACTTAGTGAGATCCAGGAGAAGGTCGATGCCGTGCTGACAGAGCAGCAAGTTGAGTACACAAGCACTGTGCGCCCCGACCTTGGCATCCTCGAAACAGAGGTGTGGGGCACAGATACCAGCGCTGTCACCGACGCGATCGGACCACTGGCGGAACGATGCATCGTCAGCGTGCTCGATGGGGAAGAACGCAACAGATATGCCGCGATGGTGGGGAGATCCGATCAGCCGCCATACAAGGCGGGCAAGCGCATCCATGTTCTCGTTCGAACGGGCGGGACCGGAGAAACGGGTACGGACAGCAACTGCACAGCCGGATTCGTCTTCGAGACCGAGGGCGAGGGCGAGCAGCCTCTTCGGCAGTACAGCTGGGCACTGCTCTCAGTACGACAACATTGGGATGCTCGTCTCTGATGACGAGTTCGAATTCACCACCGTCGGGACCACGGTTCCCCCGAACCTCTTCCGTGCCACGGGCCCGGCAATCGGTGACGCGGTGCTATTCACGATCGATTTCGAACGCGAAGACATCCACACGCAGATCATCGTGAACTCGAACTTCCAACGACTGGTGACCGGCCAGAAGAACCCCTCCCAGCTATCGCTCGGCCTAAGCATCTGCCACTCTGGCGCCAGAACCGCAGTCGAGATGTGCGGTCCGATAGGCTCTCTGTCACAAACCGTTTCCTTCGTCTTCGAGAACAACGACACGTTCCCACCAACACTGCTACAGAAGCAGGTACGGAACAACGTCTGCTTCTCGACCACAGCCATGCAGGGGGACAGTGGCGCTGGCGTCTACCAGAAGTCCGGGTCGACCGATGCGTTCGCCGTCGCGCTCCTTTCGTCAGCCTCCTCATCGAACGTCTGGGGTACACCGATCAATAGGATTGCGACCGACACCGGCTCTCACCTCTGGCTGGGTGACGGAATCCCGACGTGACGTCGTCGACGAGGCCGCGACCGGCGGACCCGACGAGCCGGCTCCGCCGCCGACCTCTGACTGTCCTAGGAGCGATGGCCGGCGCCGTCCCGTGGACGACGCCGGCCATCCAATCGCCTACGGCAGGAAGTAGTTCGGGTTCGGCATCTTGAACGTGCGGTTGGCGAACCCGCCGTTCAGGTCGCTGAACTGGTCACCGAAGTTGCCCACGATGTCGTACCCGAGCGACTCGATGTGGGCCCGGGTGCCGGACTTGTACAGGACCGTCGGGCACGACACGCCGGCGGCGATCGACGGCCCGCAGAACTCCGGCGTATTCAGGTAGTCGGGGTAGGAACCGACCGGTGGCTTGGTGAACAGACCGTCCTCGCCGTCGTTCAGCGTGGAGGGCATCGGGTACCCGGCGTCGACGCCGATCCCGTCGGAGGTCAGGTTCCCGAGCGTGGCCGCCTCCTGAGCAGCACCCCTGCCGGTGAGGAAGACGATCGTGTACCCGGCCTGCCCGGCGGCGTTCACGAGGTCCACCATGCCCGGTACGGCCGGGAACGCCTGATCGGTCACGAACTGCGAGTTCGTCCCGAAGTTGAAGGCCCAGTTGCTGAAGATCTCGTAGTTCCACGTGGCGAGCGTCGTGTCGTCGACATCGAGCACGATCGTCTTCGTGGAGTCCACGGTGTGGCCGAGCTTCAGGTAGTGACCGGCGTTGGCGGCGACGCCCCGCGCCTCGCGCGCGTAGTAGCTGTCGTCCGCGAACACCCCCGTACCGAGCGGATCGCCGTAGTAGTTCCGGATCTGCTGGCGCAGGACGTCCAGGTTGGTGATCTGCCGCTCCGAGTGCGGCGTGATCGTCTGGATCGCCGGATCGGCTGCCCAGACCGCCACCGCCCCCCCGACCAGACTCACGACTGCGACTCCGACGATCACGGCCAGCCGCGGTGATCGCCTGAGCCACGACGTACGACGCTTCATGACGCCTCCTCTCTTCGACGCACTTGGAACCCTCCGACCCCATGACCCTATGACCATCCGGCCCGGTCGGGGAAGTTGGCTCGTCAGGCACCCGTGGACCGGCCGAAGAACGAGCTCTCGACCACGTAGAACAGCGCGATCGCGGCGTACAGGATCGCGCTCGTCGTCGGACTGACCAGGGCGACGAGCGTCGCGATCAGGTAGATCCACGGGCCGGGCAGGTAGCTCCGGGAGATCCCGCTCACCACGCGCTCCTCGGCGTCTGCTCGCAGGAGTCGCCGCCCCAGCGCCGCGGAGAACCAGATCACGTTGAACATCACGGCCGTCGCCGTGAGCGTGATGCCGTACGCGAGCGCGGCCGCCCGCGCCCCGTCCTCGCGCAGGTGCTCGGCGAGCAGGCGGGTGGGGAACGGGATGAAGGCCACGCACATCAGGAAGCCAACGTTGGCGAGCAGGAACCGGCGGTCGGCCCGCTCGATCAGGCTCATCACCTGGTGGTGGTTGACCCAGACGATCCCGATCGTCACGAAGCTCACCGCGTAGCCGACGTATGACGGCCAGGCCCGCAGCAGTTCGCCGCCGAGGTCTGTCGTCCCCTCCCGGATCGCGCCGTCGACGTTCAGGATGAGCAGCGTGGCCGCGATCGCGAACACGCCGTCGGCGAACGTCTCCAGGCGATCGGTGCGCATCGGCCGATGGTAGCCGCGACTCAGGCCAGGCCGAGGAGCAGCAGCCCGGCCAGGGTCAGCACGACCCCGCCCCACTGGTTGGGGACGAGCCGTTCGCGCAGGAAGCCGATCGACAGGGCGACGGCGATCGCGGGGAAGATCGCGCTGGCGGCCAGGACGATCGACAGGAGCCCGCGCTCGGCGCCGGCCGAGTAGGTGGTCACGCCGAGGAGATCGGCCGCGCCGGCGAACAGGGCGATCGCCACGCCGGCCGCGGCGCCGGGCAGCGTGGGGACACGGGCGAACGCCCCTCGGCGCGCGGCGACGAGCGGGACGTACGAGATCACCTGCGCGACGCGCGACGCGCCGAGCCCGAGGATCCACCCGAGCTCCTGCGCGGCCCGCCCCAGGATGAACGCCGCCACGCCGAAGCCGACCGCCGAGACGATCGCCCACGGCACCCCGGGCGCGTGTCCGCGGATGCCGGCTCGGAGCGCCCGGAGGTCGGTCGACACCAGCGCCACCCCGGCCACCGTGACGCCGGCGCCCACCAGAGCGAGGCCGCCGGGCCGCTCGTCGTGGATGAGCATGGCGAGGGCGATCCCGACGACGGCGAACGACGCGCCGATCGGCGAGACGACGGCGACGGGCCCGAGCTCGAGCGCCCGGTAGTGCGTGGCGTACGCGATCGCCGTGAAGATCCCGTTCAGCGCGAGGGGCCCGAGGAACGTGCTCACCCGCGACACGTCCTGCCCGGTGACGACCATCAGGACGACCATGAACGCCGCCGAGAAGACCTGGCCGATGACCACGGCGGGCAGGCTCCCGATCCGACGCCCGCCGAGCGCCCCCGCATAGTCCGCGAGCCCCCAGCCGAGCGCCGCCGCCAGACCGAAGATCACGCGGGCCGGGCCTCGGCGAGCGCGTCCACGGCGACCACGCCCCGGCGGCCGACGAGCAGCGGGTTCGCCTCGAGCGAGACGAGCCGGTGGCGCAGGTCGTGCGCGGCCAGGGCGATCGACCGGACCGCCCCGGCGAACGCCCGCAGGTCGTGCCGGTCCGGGTCGAGGCCGCACCGAGCGGCCTGCTCGAGGACGTACCGGCGAGCCTGCGCCGGCGACAGCGGCGCCGGGACGAACGCCGCCTCGCCGGCCTCCGCCATCGCCCCGCCGGGGCGAACCGTCACGAGCGCGCCGAACCGGTCCTCGACGACCGCTCCGACGAGCACCTCGGTCCCGGTGGCCATGCGCTGGACGAGCACGCGCGGCGAGCTCGCGCCGGCTCGCGTCGCCGCCCGCAGGACCTCGGCCGCGGCGGCCTCGACGTCGTCGGGGGTCGACAGGCCGAGCCGGACGCCGCCGATCGTGCCCTTGTGCGGGATCTCCGCCGCGAGCGCCTTCACGGCGACCGGGAGGCCGATCGCAAGCGCCGCCGCCGCGGCGGCGGCCGGTGTCCGCGCCACCGTTCCCCGGGGGCGGCGGACGCCGTAGAGCTCGAGCAGGGTCGCGGCCCGAACCTCATCGAGGGGGCCGGACCGGCCGCGGAGCGCCCGGAGCGCCCGCGCTCGGTTGGGATGGGGCGCGACCTCGACGATCCGGCGACCCCGCGAGCCCTGGAGCTCGACGAGCGCGCGGATCGCGCCGGCCGCCGCCCGGTGACCCTGGAGGAACGGCAGCGGATGGCTCCGCACGGCGGCCCGGGCCGCCTCGCCGTACGACAGCGCGCTCATGGCGACCGAGGCGAACGCGACGCCCGTGGTCCGTCGGAGCTCGCGCACCCGGTGCAGCACCGGCTCGGCCCACGCGTCGCCGTCCTCGAGTCGCGGCGGGAAGGCGTCGAACGCGACGAGCCCGACGGCCGGATCGCTCGCGAGCGCCTCGAGCGCGGCGCCGAACATGTCGGTCTCGACGGCCGCCTGGCCCGTCACGTCGAGCGGGTTGTTCGGCGACGCGAACGGCGGCAGCGCGCGCCGGAGCGCGGCTTTCGTCGCCGCGGCGAGCTCCGGCAGCTCGAGCCCCCGGGAAGCGGCCGCATCCGCGAACAGCGTGCACGCCCCGCCCGACTGGAACGCGGCCGCGACCCCGCTCGTCCGCAGCCGCCGATGGTGCGAGAGCAGCACCGCGGTCTCGAACAACGTCACCGGGTCCTCCACGAGGATCGCCCCGTGGCCCCGGAGCCACGCGTCGCGCAGCGCGGTGTCGCCCGCCAGCGCGCCCGTGTGCGCCACGATCGAGCGCCGGACCGCCTCGCTCCGGCCCTCGGGCGCGCACACGAGGACCGGCTTGCCGGCCGCGCCGAGCGCGTCGAGACCCCGGCCGATGCCCTCGACGTCACGCATCGTCTCGAGGTAGGTGGCCACGAGCGAGGTGTGCGGGTCGGCGGCCGCCCACTCGAACAGGTCGCCCAGCCCGAGCACCGCCTCGTTCCCCACCCCGAGGACGATCCGCAGGCCCACCGCCCGGTCCGAGGCGAGCTGGCTCATCGTCCAGGCCACGGTCCCGGACTGGCTGATCACCGCGATCGATCCCGCCACCGGCCGGGGCGGCGGGGTGGCGCCGTACGGCGCCACGCGGTCGACGTAGTTGACGAACCCCTCGACGTTCGGGCCGAGCACGGGTATGCGGTTCCGCAACGCCGCGGCCCGCAGCTCTTCCTGGAGCGCGCGCCCCGTGGGACCCGATTCGGCGAACCCGGACGACACCACCAGGACCGAGCGCGCTCCGGCCCGGCCGCAGTCGTCGATCGTCTCGACCACGACGCGCGCCGGGACGACGAGCACGACGAGGTCGACGCCCCGCGGCAGGTCGAGCACCGACGCCGCGCACGAGCGCCCCCACACCTGGTCGTACTTGGGGTTGACGGGGAGGATCTCGCCCTCGAACCCGATGTGCCGCAACGATCCGTGGATCTCGGGGGCCCAGGAGGAGGACGCTTCCGAGGCGCCGACGATCGCGATGGATCGCGGCGCGAGGAGCGGCCGGAGGTCGCGGCGGGTCACGCCCCGTCTCGGTACCGCGCGTCGCGCCAGGCGATCGCCGCCTTCAGTCCCTGCTCCTGGGTGATCCGGCGGAACTCGTCGCGCGCCGGCAGGTTGGCCGTCTCGATCCCCACGTCGATCTCGACGTTGGCCTCCATGGCCGCGCGGAACCCCGCCACGTCCCAGGCGCGGTTCACCGCTCGCTTGGTCGACTGCACGACGAACGGCTCGTTCTTGGCGATCTCCTCGGCGAGCGCGAGCGTCGCCGAGTCGAGCTCGTCCCGCGGGACCACGCGGTTGACGAGCCCGAGCCGCAGCGCCTCGGCCGCGCTCACCCGGTCCTCGCCGGTGAGCAGCAGCTCCTTCGCCGACCGGACGCCGATGACCCACGGCAGGAACATCGACACGACGCCCGAGCCGAACCGGACGTCCACGTACCCGAAGAACGCGTCGTCCGCCGCGACGGCCAGATCGCACGCGAGCATCAGGTCGGTGCCGCCGGCCAGGCAGTAGGAGTGGACGCTCGCGATCACCGGCTTGGGATGGTCGAGGATCCGCAGCATCCGGTCGTTGTCGTGCTTGAGCACGCGGTGCCACTCTCGGGCGTCGACCTCGCCCTCTTCGGCGTCCTCGTTCAGGTCGTAGCCGGCGCAGAACGCGCGCCCCGCACCGCGCAGGATCACTGCGTGCACGGCGTCTTCGTCCGCCGCCGCGTCCAGCGCCTCCATCAGCGCGTCCATGAGCTCGCCGTTCAGCGCGTTCAGCGCGTTCGGCCGGTTCAGGGTGAGCCGCCGGACCGGGCCGAGGTCCTCCCTCACCACCACGGGCTCGGCGCTCACGGGTCTCCCTCCGACGTGGACGCCGCGGCCCGAGCCCTGCCCGGACCGAGCCGCGGCTGGCCGGATGATACACGGCGGTTTGAACGGCCCTTCAAACGCGGTCCATCACCGCGCGGATCTCCCTCGCCGCGCGGCGGCCGCTGCGCAGCGCCCCCTCCAGGGTCCCGTGCCACCGGGTCCCCGCGGTATGTTCGCCGGCCAGGGCGATCCGTCCGACGGCCGGCTCCAGCGCCGGCAGCAGCGACGGCGCGCCCGGCGGGACGGCGCTGTAGGCGCCCCCGGCCAAGGGCTCGGATCCCCACGCAACCACGCGGGCCGCCCACTCCGCCTCGATCGACGGGTCCAGCGACCGGAGCCGGCGGATCCACGTGTCGAGGCCGCCGCCCGCGAGCTCCGCCTCGGTGGACGGCCATGCGGCGAACGACATGACGCAGCGCCGGGCGCGACCGCCCTCGCCGAGCGCCGTCCACCACCAGAACGGCCCCTCCAGGCTCTGGCGCGCTGCGGGATCCGGCTCGTCCGCGAGCTCGAAGACGAGCTTGCCGGCCGCACCCATGTCGAGCGAGGCCAGCGCCTCGCGGACCCCGGGCGGCAGCGTCGGCTCGATCGGGAGCGCCCGCAGCATCGGCAGCGGCAGGGCGACCACCCCCGCGGCGGCGTCCACCTCGCCGCCGCCCCTCGAACGCGGATCGCCCCCGGCGTCGTCGAGCCGGACCCGCACACCTCCGCGATCCTGCACCACGCCGGTCGCGGAGCAGCCCAGGCGCACGTCGGCGAGCCGGTCGGCGATCGCCTCGGCGAGCGCCTGCGCCCCGTCCGCGAGGCGCCGGGTCGGCCCGGCGCCGTCGGGGTGCAGGAGGTCCTCGGCCGCCGCCAGCGCGACCCGCTGCAAGGGCACGGCGCAGGTCCCGCGGATCCTGGCTCGAACGCCGGCCGCGGCCTCCGCGTCCCCGCCGAGCTCGTCGAGGAACGAGGCCAGGGAACGGCGCTCTCGCTCGGCCGGCGGGACCCGCACCAGGGCCTCGGTCGCCGCCGCCAGGAACGCCTCCTGGCGCTCAAGGCCCGCCGCCCCGCCCGTGGGCTCGCGACGGGCGAAGTCGACGCCCGTCGGCACCAGCGGCAGGCCGAGCCGCCGCGCCACCCCCTCGAGCTCCTCGTATCCCTCGAAGACCCACTCGCCGCCGAGCTCGGCCAGCGCGCCGCCTGCGAGCCGGACAGTCCGGGCTCGCCCGCCCACGCGGTCGCCCGCCTCCAGCACGGTCACCGAGAGCCCCGCGTCCTGCAGGTCGAGCGCGGCGGCCAGGCCGGCGTAGCCGGCACCGATCACGACCACGTCGGGGTTGCTCATCCGGGAGACTGGGTTGCGGAACGACCGGTGCCTATGCTACTCAGGCGTTTGTACGGCCGTACAAACACCGAATCGGAGGTGGGGGGCATGGCACACCCGTTCGAGCGACGGCCGGGGATGAGCCGACGGGACTTCCTGAGGACCTCGGTCGGCGCGGCCGCCCTCCTGCCTTCGGCCGCGGCGATCCTCGCCGCCTGCTCCAAGCCCGGGACGACCAGCGGCGGTGGCGACGGGGGCGGGGGAACCGCCGCGACGGGCGGAACCGCCGGGCGAGTCCTGGCGCGCCCGGACAACCCCGTGACCCTGCCCATGAGCCGCGATCCGATATCGACCGATACGCCGATCGAGACGGGGACCCTGCGCGTCTACAACTGGGCCGACTACATGTACAAGAAGGTGATCAAGGGCTTCGAGGACCAGTACGGCGTCACGGTCGAGGTCACCACCTTCCAGAACATGGAGGAGGGAATCCAGAAGCTCGTCGCCGGCCAGGTCCAGGCCGACGTCTTCTTCCCAACCACCGATTACATCTCCCGCCTGGTCGAGCGCGATCTGATCCAGCCGGTCAACCACGAGCTGCTCCCGAACCTGGTGGCCAACTACTGGCAATCGTTCTGGGACCCCGGCCCCTGGTACGACCTCGGCTGGGAATACACCGTCCCGTACACGATCTACACGACGGGGGTGGCGTACCGGCGCGACCGTATCAGCGACGAGGACGCCGCCGCGGCCGGATACGAGCTGCTGTTCAACCAAGCCTACAACGGAGCCGTGAGCTACTACGACTCGTACCGAGACGCGCTCGGCATGATGATGCTCCGCAACGGGGACACGGACATGAACACGGACGATCCGGCCGTGATCGGGAAGGCGAAGGACGACGTCCTCCAGCTGATCGTCGACAACGGCGCTCGCCTGACGATCAACGGCGTGTACTCGAAGCTCCCCGAGGGCGAGTTCAGCGTCGCGCAGTCCTGGTCGGGCGACATCGTCGGCGCCCAGTGGTACCTGCCGAAGGACACCACCACCGACGTGCTCGGCTACTGGTACCCGTCGGACGGCAGAGGGCTGATCGGCAACGACACGATCGCGATCCCCACCGGCGCGCAGAGCCCGCGCCTCGCGCACGAGTTCCTGAACTTCCTGATGGACGCGCACTGGGGCTACCTCAACTTCACCGACTGGAACGGCTACCAGCCGCCGATGACCTCGATCGATCCGGCCCGGCTGATCGACGAGGGCGTCGTCCCTCCCACCCTGCCGCTCGCAGTCGTGTCCGAGGACAACTTCAAGACCGGCTACTTCAACGGGACGGAGCTGACGGCCGAGGCAGACCAGCTCTGGATCGACGCCTGGAGCGAGATCCAGGCCGGTGGCTAGCTCGATCGACGCGGCGCCGCGACGCAGGCGGCGCCGGACTCGAGCGAGCGAGACCCGGTCGGGTGTCTGGTATCCGCGGTGGTACTGGCCCTCGTTCACGCTACCCGGGAGCGCCTGGCTGGCGGTGTTCTTCGTCCTGCCGTTCTGGGTGGTGCTCTCCGTGGCCTTCGGCACGGTCGAGCCCCTGTTCCGGACGCCCCTGCCCGTCTACCAGCCGTGGTGGTGGAGCTTCGCGACGTTCTCGGAGACCTTCCAGAAGTTCTACGCGGGCGATCGGATCTACCTCGACCCGCTGATCCGCACCTTGGCGTACGTGTTCGCCGCGAGCCTGATCTGCCTGGTCGTCGGCTACGCCGTCGCGTACTACACGGCTCGCTCCGCGGGGCGCTCGCGCGGGCTGATCCTGATGTTGCTGATCGCTCCGTTCTGGATCAGCTACTTGATGCGGATCTACGCGTGGCAGAGCCTCCTACAGCCGGACGGCTACATCAACGACGCGATCGGCGTGTTCGGCGTCTCCCCCGTGAACTGGATCGGCCAGCCGGTCACGGTCGTCCTCGGGCTGGTGTACGGCTACATCCCGTACATGATCCTGCCGCTCTTCGGGTTTCTCGACCGGATCGATGACCGACTCCTGGAGGCGGGACGCGATCTCGGGGCGAGCCCGTTCCAGACGTTCCGGCGCGTCACGCTGCCGATGTCCAAGCCCGGGATCCTCGCAGGGTTGGTGATCGTGTCGCTGCCGATGTTCGGCGACTACTACACGAACAACCTGCTCGGGAGCCAGCGCACGTCGATGTTCGGCAACCTGATCGACAACGCGGTAGGCCAAGCGGGCCAGCAGCCCGAGGCCGGTGCGCTCGTGCTGCTCCTCATCACGATCGTGATCGTGCCGATGGTCTACTACCTGCGCTCGACCAGGCGCACCGTGGAGTCGGCGTGAGCGAGGCGACGATCCAGCCACAGAGGACGTCCGCGGTCAGCGCGCCGAGGGGCCTCACGAGGTGGGTCCGAAATCCCTGGCGCAAGCCGCGCGTCCTGCAGGGCATCACCTGGGTCTATCTGTTCTGGTCGATCGTGCCCGTCGTGATCGCGGTCGTCTTCTCCTTCAACGCCGGCCGGTCCCGGAGCACGTGGCAGGGGTTCTCGCTCCGGTGGTGGACTCAGGACCCGTTCGACTCCCTGTGGCGCGACGCCGAGCTGCGAACCGCCATGTTCCAGACGCTCCGGCTCTCGCTCGGGACGGTGCTGTTGGCGGTCCCGCTCGGCACGGCCTTCGCGATCGGGGTCGACCGGTGGCGAGGGCGTCCGGCGGCCACCGCCAACTTCTTCATGCTCTTCTCGTTCGTGATCCCCGAGATCATCCTCGGGGTCTCGCTGTTCCTGCTGTTCACCAACCTGATCCACAACGCGATCCCGCTCGGCACCACCGCGCAGATCCTGGGTCTGGTCACCTTCCAGCTGTCCTATCCGGTGATCATCGTGCGCGCGCGATTGCTCTCGATCGGGCCCGAGTACGAGGAGGCGGCCATGGACCTCGGCGCGTCGCCGAACCAGGCCCTTCGCAGGGTTCTGCTGCCGCTGCTCGGGCCGGCGATCCTTGCCAGCGCCGCGCTCGTCTTCGCCGACTCCGTGGATAACTTCGTGACCGTCCGTTACCTGTCCGCACAGGCGCCGACGGAGCCGCTGTCGGTGAAGATCTACACGGCCGCGAGGACCTCGCCGACGCCGGCGGTCAACGCCGCCGCCACGGTGATGCTCGTGGCCACCCTGCTCACGATCGCGCTCGCGTGGGTGCTCTACCGGCGGATCGCGGGGAGCCGTGGCGAGGGCATGTCGGCGGCCGGGCTCGCCGAGCTCTGAGGCTCAGCCAGCCGGCGCATCCAGCATGGCGGCCCGCGAGCCGGCGCTCGAGTCGACCAGCACCCGGAGCGCGTCGGGCGGCAGGTGCACCGAGACCGGATGCCCCTGTTCGAAGGGAAGACCCTCACCCTGGTTCTGCACCCAGACCTGGATCGTCTGGCCCGGCGCGAGGTGCACGATCACCTGCATGATCGAGCCGACGTAGACCACGCGCTCGACCATGCCCGGCACCCGGTTCTCGCCGGCGGTGCCGCCCTCGTGGAGCCGGACGCGCTCGGGCCGGATGACGATCTTCACGTCCCCCTGCGCGTCGGTGTCGCCCTGCGCTGCCATGAGGTCGAACTCGCCGAGCCGGATCGCCGCCCGCCCGTCCTGGCGAGCCCCCGCGGCCCGCGCGTCCATCAGGTTCGAGACGCCCAGGAAATCCGCGACGTAGGTGGTCCTCGGCTCCTCGTACACCTCCGACGGCGTGCCCACCTGCTCGACCCGGCCGTTGCTCATGACGGCCAGGCGGTCGGACATCGTGAGCGCCTCCTCCTGGTCGTGCGTGACGTAGATGAACGTGATGCCGATCTCCTCCTGGAGCGCTTTGAGCTCGATCTGCAGCGCCTTGCGCAGCTTGGCGTCGAGCGCGCCGAGCGGCTCGTCGAGCAGGAGCACCGCGGGGTTCAGGACGAGCGCCCGCGCCAGAGCGACGCGCTGCTGCTGCCCCCCCGAGAGCTGCGAGGGCCGGCGCTGTCCGAGCCCCTCGAGCCGCACGAGCGCGAGCGCGTCTCCCACCTTCTTCCGCACCTCGGCCTTCGAGACCTCCTGGTACCGGAGGCCGAAGCCGACGTTCTCCTCAACGGTCAGGTGCGGGAACAGGGCGTAGTTCTGGAACACCGTGTTGACGTTGCGCTTGTGCGGCGGGGTCTGGGCCATGTCCACGCCGTCGAGGAGGATCTGCCCCTCGTCGGGGCGCTCGAACCCGGCGATCAGCCTCAGCGTCGTGGTCTTGCCGCACCCGGAGGGCCCGAGCAGCGAGAAGAACTCGCCCGGGGGCATGTCGAGGTTGATCCCGGCGACCGCGGTCACGTCCGTGAACCGCTTCACCAGATCGACGAGCTGGACCTCTCCCCCGGCCATGGCACGCGGAGGATACCCGAGGTGCCCAGGCGTTTGCATCGCCGTTCAGCCAGGGCCGGCCTCGACACGTCAGATCCCTACTCGAGGTTCACGTAGACGGCCTTCTTCTCCAGGAAGTCCTCGACGCCCTCCTTGCCGAGCTCGCGCCCGATGCCCGACTGCTTGTAGCCGCCCCAGGGCATCTCGGTCGGTGCCGACTGCGTGTCGTTGATCCAGACCACCCCGGCCCGGAGGGCCTGGGCCGTCCGCAGCGCCTTCTTGATGTCGTTCGTCCAGATCGCCGCGGCGAGCCCGTACTGGTTGTCGTTCGCCATCTCGACCACGTCCTCGACGTCGCCGAACGGGATCACCGACATGACGGGCCCGAAGATCTCCTCTCGCGCGATCGTGTCCGTGTTGTGCACGTCGGCGAAGATCGTCGGCGGCACGAAGTACCCGGTCGCCAGCCGCGGCTCGGCCGGCCGCGTGCCCTGCACGGCCAGGGTGGCCTCCGCCTGGCCGATCTCGATGTACCGCTCCACGCGCTCCAGCTGCTCCTCGCTGACGAGGGGACCCATCGTGGTCTCCTCGTCGAGCCCGTCGCCAAGCCGGATCTCCTTGGCCAGGTCCACGAACGCGTTCAGGGCGTCGTCGTAGATCGAGCGGTCGACGAAGACGCGCGTGCCGGCCGAGCAGATCTCGCCCTGGTTCCAGAACACACCGTTGCAGGAGCCCTCCACGGCCGTCGCGAAGTCGGCGTCGGCGAACACGATGTTCGGCGACTTGCCGCCGAGCTCGAGCGTGACCCGCTTCAGCGTGTCCGCGCCCGAGCGCATGATGGTCCGGCCGACCTCGCGCGAGCCCGTGAACGTGATCTTGTCCACGCCGGCGTGCGCGACGAGCGGCGCCCCCGCCGTCTCGCCGAACCCGGTGAGGACGTGGAACACGCCGGGGGGCAACCCGGCCTCCTCGAGGATCCTCGGCAGCTCGAGGCACGTGAGCGGGGTCTGCTCGGGCGGCTTGAGGATGAACGTGCATCCCGCCGCCAGCGCCGCCGCGAGCTTCTGCGACGCCATCGACATCGGGTAGTTCCACGGCGTGATCCCGGCGGCGACCCCCACCGGCTCCTTCCACACCATGAACATCGCGTCGCGCGAGACGTGCTGGACGTCGCCGTCGATCTTCGTGGCCCAGCCGCCGTAGTACTCGAACATGTAGGCGACCTCGTCGACGTCGCCCCGCGCGTCGCCGATCGGCTTGCCCGAGTCGAGCGTCTCCAGGCGCGCCAGGCGGTCCCGCTCGCGGCGGATGATCTCGGCGGCTCGGAACAGGATCTGCCCTCGCTCGCGCGCCGGCGTTCCCGGCCACCACGAGCCCTCGTCGAAGCACCGCCGGGCGCTCGCGACGGCCAGGTCGACGTCGGCCGGCTTGGAGTGGGCCGCGGTCGCGATGACCTCGCCGGTGGCGGGGTTGAACACGTCGAACCGCTCCCCGTCCAGGGCGTCGACCCACCGACCGTCGACGTAGTTCTGCAGCGCATCAGCCACGGGTCCCCCTCCGTGCCGCTCTTGAACGACCATTCAGCCTATCGCGGGGCGACGCCGGAGCGGAAGGGCTAGTCCTGCAACCACTCCCCGTCGGTCCACTCCGGGTCCGCCTCCAGGAGCGCGCGCATCTTCAGGTACGACTCGTGCTGCTCGGGGCTGTCCGCATTCGTGTCGTACGAGTCCTTGTCCTCGAACAGCACGGCGACGATCACCTCGTCGTCCCAGGCGTCCGGGAGCAGCACGTGCGCGCTCACGAACCCCGGAACCTGCCGGGTTCGCGCCTCGCTCGCCCACGCGCGCAGCGCGTCGAGGTTCTCCCGCTTGACCTTCATCCTGGCCACCGTCCCGTACATCGCACCCTCCCTCGCGTCGAGGGCGGCGAGCATACGCCACCCGCGCGGCCCCCACCGTCCGGCGCGCGCCGGGTACGCTCGCTCGTCATGGCGATGGAGCGCTGGGTGCTCGGCGACGGCGTTCGGCTGTCCGCGCGCGAGTGGCCGGGCGACCGGGGCTCGGCGCTCCTCGTCCACGGGCTGGCGTCGTCCTCGCGGATCTGGGACCTCGTCGCGCCGAGGCTGTCGCGGGCCGAGATCCGGACCGTGGCGTACGACCAGCGCGGTCACGGCCGATCGGCCAAGCCCGCCGGGGCGTACGGCTTCGACCGCACGGCGGCAGACGCGGCCGCGGTGATCCGAGCGCTCCGGCTCCGCCGGCCGGTCGCGGTCGGGCACTCCTGGGGAGCGAACGTGGTCCTCGAGCTCGCGGTCCGTCACCCCCGCTCGGTCCGAGGGGTCGTCCTCGTCGACGGGGGGTTCCTGAGCCTGCGAGAGCGGTTCGACTGGGCCACCGCCCGGCGGACGCTCGCCCCGCCGGAGATCGCCGGGACGCCGGTCGAGGAGTTCCTGCGCCACATCCGGCAGGGCCCCGGGACGGTGATCGGCCTCACGCCGGAGGTCGAGGAGGTGTTCCTCTCGCTGATGCGCGTCGACCGCGAGGGAAGGATCCACCCGCGGCTGTCGCGGACAAACCACCTCCGCATCCTCCGGGCGCTGTGGGGGCAGGACACGATCGGGCTGCTCGAGCGGATCCGCGTCCCCACCCTGGTCCTGGCCGTGCGCGCGCTCCCCGGGACGCCGGACTCGGCCGGGCTGCTCGAGGACAAGCGTCGGGCGGCCGCCGTCGTCCGCTCGATCGGAGATCCGGTCCGGTTCGAGTGGGTGACCGGGATCCACGACCTGCCGCTGCAACGACCGGACGCCCTGGCTCGGCGCATCGTTCGCGTCGTTCGAACGTAGGATGGCGGCGTGTTCGTCATGATCCTGATCCTGCTGCTGGTCGCCGCGGCGGCCGGGAGTCCTGGGGGCCGTTCTGAAGGTCGCCCTGGTCGTGATCCTCTCGCTGATCCTGTCGGTCGTGGTCCTCACGTGGATCGGCATCTGGTACGCCAAACGCCGCATCCGCGAGTTCCAGCGGGACGTGGAGGTCCGGATCGACCAGGCCCGCCGCCGACGGGAGGCCTACGACGTCGGTCGGGACCCGGGCGAGAGCCCCCTCCCCGGCGGCCGCTGACCGCCACCGTACCGTGCCGGCGCGATCTCGGATCCCGAGCCCGACCGACCGCGCGGCCGCCGTCCTGAAGGCTCTCCGCCGGATCGCCGACCCGGCGCGACTCGAAGGCATGGCCCGCTACGGCATCGCGACCGACCGGGCCCTCGGCGTCACCGTGACCCAGCTGCGCGAGGTGGCCCGCAAGCTGGGCCGCGACCACGAGCTCGCCGGCGCGCTGTGGCGAACGGGGATCCACGAGGCCCGGATCCTCGCCACCTTGGTGGACGACCCCGCCAGGGTCACGGAGAAGCAGATGGAGTCCTGGGTGCGCGTCGTGGACTCGTGGGACCTGTGCGACGGGATGTGCGGCAACCTGTTCGACCGGACGCCGTTCGCACTGGACAAGGCCGCCGAGTGGAGCGCCCGCGAGCCCGAGTTCACCAAACGCGCCGGGTTCGCCCTCATGGCCTGGACCGCCGTGCACCGCAAGGACCTCGGGGACGAGCAGCTCGAGCGCTTCCTGCCCATGATCCAGGCCCAGGCCGCCGACGACCGGACCTACGTCCGCAAGGCCGTCAACTGGGCCCTCCGCCAGATCGGGAAGCGGAGCCCGCGTCTGCACCGCCGCGCCGTCGCGACCGCCCGCCGCATCGCGAAGATCGACGCCCGGTCCGCGCGATGGATCGCCTCCGACGCGCTGCGCGAGCTCGAGAGCGAAGCGGTGCAGGAGCGTCTCGCGCGCATCGCGAGCTCTGGCTCCGCCGCCGTCGGACCCCGCCGCTGAACACACGCGGCGGGGGGCTCCGACCCGGAGCCCCCCGCCGTCGAGCGATGCGTTCGCGAACCCGCCGGGCCTACCCGTCCTCGCGGGCCGGAACCGCCTCGGGTTCCACGTGACCGTTCCCGCTCGCGGCCGCCGGCTGGAGCTCGGGGATGAGGACGTGCTCCTCGCGCGTCGGCTCGTGGCCCTCGACGTTGATCTGCGGGAGCCACTGGAGCCACTTGGGCAGGTACCAGTTCCAGTCGCCCAGCAGGCGCATGCCGGCGGGCACCAGCAGCGTCCGGACGATCGTGGCGTCCATGAACACCGCCACCGCCAGCCCGAAGCCCATCTGCTGCAGCGGTCCGAGCCGTCCCGCGGCGAACCCGGTGAACACCGCGACCATGATGAGCGCGGCCCCGGTGATGATCCCCGCCGTCGTTCGCAGGCCGTACGCCACGGCCTCGGTGTTGTCGTGCGTCTTGTCGTACTCCTCCCGGATCCGCGAGAGCAGGAACACGTGGTAGTCCATCGAGAGCCCGAACAGCACCGAGAACAGGAACAGCGGCAGCCAGGCCTCGATCGACTCCGTCTTGCGGAACTGGAACTGCAGGATGTCGTTGAAGATGAACAGGCCGAAGCCCTTCTGGAACACGAGGGTGACGGCGCCGTACGCCGCGCCCACGGACAGCAGGTTCATCAGGATCGCCTTCACCGGCAGGACGATCGAGCGGAACACCACCGTGAGCAGGATGAACGACAGGCCGAGCACGAACACGAACACGATCCACTGGTACTGGTCGGCCACGTCCAGGAAGTCGGTGAAGAACGCGGTGTTCCCGCCGACCAGCACCTCGACCCCGTTCACGCCCGCGAAGGCCTGCGGGACGAACGTGTCCCGGATGTCCCGGATGCCCTGGAACGCGGCGTCGTTCGAGGAGTCGGGCCCCGCGAAGAACGCCTGGACCTGGATCGTCGTGCCGTCGTCGCTGGGAACGACGTTCGTCTGCTGCGCGAACGTCGGGTCGGCGGTGATCTCCTGCTGCAGTCGGGCGATGGCGTCCTGAACCGCGGACGACTGCACGTCGCCCGTGATCACGATCTTCGCCGGGTCGGTCAGGTTCCCGGCGAACTCACGCTGGAGCGTCAGGAACGCCGCCTTGGACTCGAACTCGTCGGGGAGCTGGCTCACGTTCTGCGAGGTCCCCCGGTTCAGCTGGAAGTAGAAGGAGCCGAGGACGCCCAGCACCAACACGCTCGCGGTGAGGAAGACCCACGGACGGGCCATGACCCCACGGGTCAGGCGGTCCCAGAAGCCGCCCCTGGGGTCGTGCTCGGAGTCCATCCGGGCCCGCCTGGACAGGCGGGGCCAGTTGATGCGGTCCCCGAACAACGCGAGCAGCGCGGGGAGCAGCGTCATCGACGCCGCGAGCGAGGCGATCGTGACCAGGATCGCGCCGCCGGCGAGCGCTCGGAAGATCGTCGTGGGGATGATGAGCATGCCGGCGAGGGCCAGGACGACCGTCAGGCCGCTGAAGAAGACCGCGCGGTTGGCCGTCGCGCCGGCCGCGCCGATCGCGTCGAGCTTGGCGAATCCCTTCTTCCGCTCCTCGCGATAGCGGGACACGATGAACAGCGAGTAGTCGATGCCGACCGCCAGGCCGATCATCGTCACCATGTTCTCGACGAACAGGTTGAAGTTGAACAGCTGCCCGATCAGCGCCACGAGGCCGAGCGCGACGAAGATCGCGAAGATGGCCATGACGATCGGGACCACGGCGGCGACCACCGCGGCGAACACGACGATCAGGACGAGCAGGGCGATGCCGATCCCGATCGACTCGCTCTGCTGGAGGTCCTCCTCGGCGATCTTGGTGAAGTCCGCCTGGAGCGCGCCCTGTCCGGCGACCTCGACGGTGAAGCCCTCGGCCTGCGACTCGGTCGCGATCGTGCGGAGGCGCTCGATCGTGGTGTCCTCGGCGTCGGTCAGGTCGACGGGGATGAGGGTGTAGCTCTTGTCCTGCGACACGAGCCCGGGCGCCTGGTCCGGCGCCTGCTCGAGGAGGTCGTAGTAGGTGACGGGCGGGTCGGCGAGGAGACCGCCGTCGATGGCCGCCACCCGCTGCTGCACCTGGGTCACGAACGTCTGGTACTCGGGATCGTCCACCGTGGCCGAGTCCGAGTGGATGATGAAGAACTCGGTGTCGGCCGACCGCGTGGTCCCGTACTTGGCGTCGAGCACGTCCTGGGCCTGGACCGACTCGGGGCTGTTCGTGAACGCGATGTCCTGGGTCAGTACGTCCGCCAGGAGGCTGCTCGTGACGGCCCCCATGGCCACGATCAGGACGAGCCAGATGCCGAGCGTCCGCCAGGGGTGACGGCTGCTGGCGCGGGCCAGGGTCTCGGGATTCAACTTCATGAACCACCCCCACCTCTCGGGCCCGGGTACTTCCCCGGGCGGCACTTACGCCATATGCTTACAATGTGAGTGAAGTATAGGCGTACGTTGTAAGGTGTCAACCCACGGAGCCCGGGATCGAGATTCCCAGGGCCGGATGAACAGGAGACGAACGTGAGCCGGACGGCTCGGGGGGCATCGGCTGTCGTTCCGGAGAAGCCGCACCGGGACCCGCTCACGCGGGCCCGCGTGATCGAGGCGGCCCTGCGGATCATGGACTCGGAGGGCCTGGAGGCCGTCACGATGCGCCGCATCGGGCGCGAGCTGGGCGTCGAGGCCATGTCGCTCTACAACCACGTCCGGGACAAGGAGGACATCCTCGACGGCATCAGCGAGGCCGTGATGTCCGAGTTCGAGATCCCGTCGCCGACCGGCGACTGGGCAGCCGACGCGCGCTGCATGGCGCTGGAGTGGCGGCGGCTGCTCGGCCTGCATCCCGGCGTCATGCAGCTCCTCGCGGAGCGACACAAGCCCCTTGAGGGGATGACGGCCTACCGGCCGATGGATGCCGCGCTCGAGGCGCTGAGCGGCACGGGATTGTCCGATCGCGAGCTCGCTCAGACCTTCAACGCCCTCGGCGGGTACATCATGGGGTTCGTGATGATGGAGCAGGGGCTCATGCCCGGCCACGAGCCGCACGACCACGCCCACCAGCACGAGGCCGTCGCGGAGGCGCTCCGCGAGGCCGGACTCGCGCGGCTCTCCGCGTGCTTCGAGTACTTCGCCGAGTGCCCGAACGACGAGCAGTTCGAGTTCGGTCTCGACCTGATGATCGCCGGACTTGCGGCCCGGTCCCGGTCGATCGCCGCCGCCACGAAGCCGTCCGCCGAGGTCTAGAGGACCCCGAGCTCCTTCCCCACCCGCTCGAACGCGGCGAGCGCCTCGGCCAGGTCCTGCGGCGTGTGGTCCGCCGTGACGATCGTGCGGACGCGGGCATGCCCCTTCGCCACCGTCGGGAACACGATGGCCGGCGTGAACACGCCCTCCTCGAACAGCCGGCGGGCGAACGCCTGGGTCGTCTCCTCCTCGCCGGTGATGACCGGCGTGATGGGGGTCTCGCTGGCGCCGGTGTCGAACCCGAGGGACTGCAGGCCGGCCTTGAGCGAGCGCGTGTTCTCCCACAGGCGTTCGAGGCGCTCGGGCTCGTCGCGGATGATGTCGAGCGCCTCCATGCAGGCGGCGGTCACGGCCGGCGGCAGGCTCGTCGAGAACAGGAACGGCCGCCCTCGGTTCACGAGCCACTCGATCAGCTCGTTCGGGCCGGCGGTGAACCCGCCGAGGACCCCGATCGCCTTCGAGAGGGTGCCGACCTGGATGTCGACGCGGCCGTGGAGCCCGAAGTGATCCACCGTCCCGGCGCCGCCCGATCCCAGCACCCCGGACGCGTGCGCGTCGTCGATCATCATGATCGCGCCGCGGCGTTCGGCCACCTCGACGAGGGCCGGCAGCGGCGCGATGTCTCCATCCATGGAGAAGACGCCGTCGGTGATGAGGAGCTGCCGGCGGCCCGGCCGCGCCGTCTCCGCGAGGAGCGCATCGGCGTGCTCCGCGTCTCGGTGCTCGAACACCTTGATCTCCGCCCGCGACAGCCGTGCGCCGTCGATGATGGACGCGTGGTTCAGCCGGTCGCTGACGATCACGTCCTCCTTGTCGAGGATGGCGGCGACCGTGCCGGCGTTGGCCGTGAACCCCGACTGGAACATGAGCGCGTCCTCGGCGTGCTTGAAGTCGGCGAAGCGGCGCTCGAGGTCCCGGTGCATCGACATCGTGCCGGCGATCGTGCGGACGGCCCCGCTCCCCGCCCCGAGCTCGGTCGCGGCCCTCGCCGCCGCCGCGTTCATCCGTGGGTGGCTCGCCAGGCCGAGGTAGTTGTTCGAGGCCAGGTTGATCACCTCACGGCCGTCGAATCGGGCCCGGGCCCCGGTCGGTCCCTCCAGGGTCCGCGGATGGATCGCGAGGCCCTGCTCCTCGAGCTCGTGCAGCCGTTCCTTCAGGTAGTCCAGCGCGCCCATCGATCAGCCTCCGGTCTGCGGGGGGCCACCGCTCGCCCATTCGGGCTCGCTCCTCGAGCTCCCCGAACCCCCCGGGAACATGATGACCTTCGCGGCGTGCCCGGAGCGGGCCGTCTCGAAGGCCTCGTCGAATCGCTCGAGCGGGAACCGATGCGTGATGACCGGCGACACGTCCACGCGGCCCGTGGACAGCAGCGTGGTCGTCTGCTGCCACGTCCGGAACATCTCGCGACCGGTGATGCCGAGGATCCGGGCCTCCTTGAAGATGACCTGGTCGTTCAGGTCCAGGGTGACCGGGCCGTCGGGCAGGCCGAGGAGCGAGACGCGGCCGCCGCGCGCGACCATCCGCGTCCCCTGGTCGATGGCGCGGGCGTTGCCCGACATCTCGAGCACCACCTCGGCGCCCGCCCCGTCGGTCTCGCGGAGCACGACCTCAACCGGGTCCTCCACCGTAGGGTCGATCAACAGATCCGCGCCCATCTTGCCGGCGAGCGCGCGCCGGTCCGGGTTGGGCTCGATGGCGAACACCTTCCACGCGCCGAGGGCACGGGCGATCGCCACGGAGAACAGGCCGATCGGCCCGCAGCCGATCACGGCGACGGGGTTGGTGAGCAGGTCCTCGCCGCCCTCGGTCCCGAACGCGGCGTGCACGGCGTTGCCGAACGGCTCCATGACCGAGGCGTGGTCGGGCCGGATGCCCTCGCCCACGATCCACGCGTTCTCGGCGGGCAGGACCACGTACTCGGCGAAGCCGCCGTCGGTGTCCACCCCAAGGATCCGCAGGTTCCGGCAGATGTGCGCCCGCCCGGTCCGGCAGGTGGAGCAGTGTCCGCACGCGATGTGTGTCTCGGCGGCGACGAACGCACCCGGCTGGATGTGATGGACCTCGGGACCCACGACCTCGACCGAGCCGGCGACCTCGTGCCCGAACGTCATCGGGACGCGGGGGATGCGGCCCTCCGCCCACTCGTTCCAGTCGTAGATATGCAGGTCGGTGCCGCAGATCGAGGCCGCGTGGACCCGGACGAGCACCTCGCCCTCGCCGGGCTGAGGTACCGGAACGTCCTCGAGCCTGGCACCGGGGCCTCTCGAGGTCTTCCGCAGGGCGCGCATCGTGCCCATCGGCGGGGAGCCTACCCTGCCCGGAGCAACGGCATCCGAGGCGGCCCCGCCCGGAACCAGCGGGCCGTCCGGCACCGTCCAAGGCGCCACACGCGACAACGGAGGATGCCCCGATGAGGACCAAGACGTTCGCGCTCGCCCTGCTGCTCCCGGCCCTGATCCTGTCCGCCTGCGGCCGACTCAACGACGAGGGAGGGGCCGGCAGCGGAGGATCCGGCGCCACCGGCGACTCCGGGAGCGGTGGGTCCCCCGCCATCGATCACCCCACGGGCGCGAGCGATCTGATCCTCCGGGTGGAGACCGGCGGCGGGTTCGTCATGCCGTCGTTCACCCTCCGCTCGGTCCCCGGCTTCTCCCTCTACGGAGACGGCCGCCTCATCGTCGAGGGCCCGATGATCGAGATCTATCCCGGCCCCGCGCTGCCCAACCTCCAGGTCATGCGCCTGTCCGAGGAGGCCGTGCAGGCCATCCTCGAGGCGGCCGGCAACGCCGATCTCCTCGTGCGGGACACGAGCTACGACTACAACTGCATCGCCGACGCGGCCACGACGACGTTCACGGTCACCGCCGACGGCGCCACCCACACGGTGTCCGCATACGCGCTCGGGATGGACCAGGACGGTGGGAGCTGCCAGGGGTCGAACGTGGACGCGCGCACCAAGCTCCAGGACTTCGCGACGGCGCTCGGGGACCTCCAGAGCTGGCTCCCCGCCGGCTCGATCGGCGCCTCCGAGGAGTACACGCCGTCGGAGATGCGGGTCTACGTGCAGCCGTACCAGGCCGACCCCCAGCTCGAGGAGCCGGCCGTCGACTGGCCGCTCGCGGCGCCGCTCGGGTCGTTCGGGGAACCCGACCCGAACCTGTCGGACGCCCGGTGCGGCGTCGTCTCGGGTGCCGACTTCGACGCGCTCCTGCCGCTCGTCCGGTCGGCCAACGAGCTCACGCCCTGGTCGAGCGACGGCACGGACTACGGCCTGATCTTCCGGCCGCTCCTGCCCGACGAGCACGCCTGCTGATCGATCAGGAAATGCCGGCCGGTGCCGGCTCGGCCGGTCGCGGCGTTGGCGCGAGGCCCGGGAGCACCAGACGGAAAACCGAGCCATGCCCCGTTGCGCTCTCGACCCGGACGGTGCCCCCATGCGACTCGGCGATCGCCTTCACGATCGACAGTCCGAGCCCGGTTCCGCCGCTGCCTCGGCTCCGGGGCGCATCCACCCGGTAGAAGCGCTCGAACACCCGGGGCAGGTGCTCGGGGTCGATCCCGCTGCCGTCGTCCGCGACCTCCAGCACGAAGGATCCGTCGTGAGCGCGACCGGCGATCGTGATCGAGCCGCCGAGGTCCGTGGCCTCGACGGCGTTCTCGACGAGGGCGTCGACGGCGACCCGCAGGCGATCCGCGTCGCCCGGGATCGTGCCGTCGGCCTCGGCCAATACCACCCAGCGCCGCTCCGCCGAGGGCCGCCACCTCCGTCCCGTCTCCTCGACCAGCTCTCGGACGTCGACCGGGCGCGCGGCGATGAGCTCGGCGTGCTCTGCGGCCGCGAGCACGAGCAGACGCTCCGAGAGGCGAGACAGCCGCTCGAGCTCGTCGACCACGATCTCGGCGTCGGCGATCACCTGCGGGTCCGCACTCGTCGAGCGCAGGAGCTCGGCGTGACCTTGGGCCACCGTGATGGGGGTTCGGAGCTCGTGCGACGCGTCGCGCACGAACTCGCGCTGGCGCTCGAGCAGCCGATGCTCCGTCTCCGCCATCCGCCGCGCTTCCTCCACCGCGACCTGCCGCCGCCGCGCGTGCCACACCATGGCGAGGAACATCAACGCCATCAGCGGCACCTCCGCCATCTCGTCGAACCCTTCGTTGGAACGGACGACCGAGAACGTGAGCGCGGAGCCGGTGAACGCCACGACGGCGACCAACACGAGCGCCGTGGTCTGCCCGGACCAGACGCGGTACCCGTACAGGAGGGTCAAGCTGACCCAGATGAAGTGGAACGGGATCGTCTCCCAGTCCGCGAGGAGCACGACCACGACGAGGTTGGCGAGGGCGAATGCGCCCCAGAGCGCCTCGACCCAGTGCCTACGCGCGACCGAAGCGATACCCGACACCGCGCACCGTCTCGATCACCTCGGGGCCGAGCCGTCCCCGGAGCCGGCCGACGCAGACGTCGACGACATTGCTCCCCGGATCGAACCCGTACCCCCAGACCTCCTGCAGGAGCCGCTGGCGGGTCGCCACGTCGTCGCCGAGCTGCATGAGATGGCGGAGTAGGAGGAACTCACGCTCGGGCAGGACGACCGGCCCCGACCCGACGTCCGCCGTGCGCCGGACGAGGTCGAGCGCGACGCCCTCCAGCCGCAGGAACCGCTCGCCCGGCCCCGACGCCGCCTGGCGGAGCCGGGCTCGCACTCGCGCCAGGAGCTCCGCGAGCGAGAAGGGCTTGGGGAGGTAGTCGGAGGCCCCCAGCTCCAGGCATTCCACCTTGCTCTCCACGTCCGAGAGCGCGGACAGGACGAGCACGCGCTGCTCGGGCCTGCTCTCCATCAGGCTCCGGAGCACCGAGACGCCGTCCATCCCGGGCAGGAGGAGATCGAGCACGACGAGCGCGTACCGGCCGCTCCGCGCGAGCTCGAGACCCCGTCGGCCGTCCGGCGCCGCATCGACCTGGAACCCTTCGGCCGTCAGCGCCCTCGAGACGAAGCTCGAGATCCTCGGCTCGTCGTCAACGACCAGGACCCGCGGCACGTCGGGAATCCTAGGCCGACCGGGCCTCCGAGCGGCAGGGGTTCATGACGCCGAGGTCATCGTCCTCGCGGAGGGATCCTGAACGGGCGATGACACCGGGATGACGGCGCGGTCACATCGCTTCGGTGCGCCGGTGGGTCGGTCCTACACTCCGGCGCCGATCGCGGGTTGCGGTCGCCGACAGAAGGGAGGGGATCATGACCCAGGGCGCGGTGCGCGTGGCCGCGGGTCTGTTCGTCGCCATCGCGCTGGCGCTGCCCGCGTGCGGGGACGACGAGGGTGGAGGCGAGAGCGGCGACTCCTCCGTCGACGTCACCCTGCAGGAGTTCGCGGTGGTCCCGGACTCGAGCTCGGCCCCCGCCGGCTCGGTCACCTTCACGATCACGAACGAGGGACCGGAGGACGAGCACGAGTTCGTCGTCATCCGGACCGACCTCGATCCGATCTCGCTTCCGACGAACGACGACGGCTCGGTGAACGAGGAGGGCGAGGGGATCGAGCCGGTCGACGAGGTCGAGGAAATCCCGGTCGGGGACACGCAGACGCTGACGGTGGACCTCGAGGCAGGCAGCTACGTCCTCATCTGCAACATCTACGACGAGGACGAGCAGGAGTCCCACTACCAGGAGGGCATGCGAACGGCGTTCACCGTCGCCTAGTGGCGCGGCTCGCCGCCCGCTACAGCACCCGGCGCTTCGGCCTGCGCAGGCCGGAGCGTCGACCCGAAGCCGAGGCGGAGAAGACCACGCGCGGGGGCGCGACCTTCATGCCCTCCTCCTCGAACTCGTCGTGGAGGTCGAGGCGTGCGGCCATCCGTCCGACGTCGCCCTGCTGATCCGCCGTGACCAGCGTGATGCTGTTCCCGGTCCGGCCGGCCCGTGCGGTGCGGCCCACGCGGTGGACGTAGCCCTTGTCGTCGTTCGGCGGGTCGTAGTTCACTACGTGGCTGATCCGCTCGAGGTCGAGGCCGCGAGCCGCGACGTCCGTGGCCACCAGGACCTGGGCGCGTCCGGACTCGAACCGGGCGAGCGCGTGCTGCCGCGCGGTCTGGGTCATGTCGCCGTGGAGCGCCTCGGCCTTGAGGCCCTTCGCCTTCAGCTTGTGGACCAGACGGTCCGCCCCGCGCTTGGTCCGGACGAAGACGAGCGTCAGCTCACCGCCGTGCTGGAGCAGCTCGATCAGCGCCTCGACCTTGCCCGCAGCGGAGACCGAGACGAACCGGTGCGAGAGGCCGTCCACGGTGTCGCCGTCCGACTCGACCTCGTGCAGCACCGGGGCCCGCGTGTAGGCCTGCGCCAGCCGCCCCACCGCGCCGTCGAGCGTGGCCGAGAAGAACATCGTCTGGCGATCGGCGGGGAGGTGCCGCACGATGCGATCGACTTGCGGCTGGAACCCCATGTCGAGCATGCGATCGGCCTCGTCGAGCACCAGGGTGCGCACGCGCTCGAGCTTGAGGGATCCGCGCTCGATCAGGTCCTGGAGCCGTCCGGGCGTGGCGATCAGGATGTGCGCCGTGCTGTTGCCGCGCGCCTGCTCCCGGAGGCTCACGCCGCCGTAGGCGACGCCGACGCGCAGGCCCTTGGCCTTGGCCACCGGCTCGAAGTCGTCCGCCACCTGCTGCGCGAGCTCGCGCGTGGGGACGAGGACGAGGGCGGCCGGGGTCGCGTCGTCGGCGTGGATCCGCTCGACGATCGGGAGCGCGAAGGCGAGCGTCTTGCCGGAACCGGTCGCAGAGCGCGCGAGCACGTCGGTTCCGGCCATGGCGTCGCGCAGCACGAGCGCCTGCACCGGGAACGGCGAGACGACGCCGCCCTCGGCGAGGACGTCGATCACGGCGCGAGATACGCCGAGATCGGCGAAGGTGGTGGTCATGTTCGACTCCTTCTGACCGCGTTGCTCGCGGCCCGGTCAACGGGGAGGTTGGCCTTGCCCCGAGACCGCCGGAAGGAGGAACGAGGAAAAACAACCTCACGGAGTGGCTCGATGCCGCTCCTCATGCAGGATCGTACCAGCTCAGGTGCGCAGGACGAGCAGGATCATCGCGTAGTGGCAGCCGGCGGCCGCCACCATGAACGCGTGCCAGATCTCGTGGTACCCGAACACGTCGGGTCGGGGGTCCGGGCGATGCGAGGCGAACATGATCGCGCCGGCCGTATAGAGGAGCCCTCCGGTCAGCAGCAGGATCAGCTCCGCGAGCGACAGCCCCTGCACCAGCTGGGGGAAGGCGATCATGGCGAGCCACCCCATCACCATGTAGAGGGTCGCGGTGACGATCGAGAGGCCGTGCGGCTTCACCATCTTCAGGGTGATGCCGATCGCCGCGGCCGCCCAGATGACCGAGAGCAGGACGACCTCCCAGGGCCCGTGCAGCGCCAGGACCGTGATCGGCGTGTAGCTGCCCGCGATCAGGACGTAGATCATCGAGTGGTCCAGCCGCTTCATCCAGGTGCGGACGGCCGGGGACCAGGCGCCTCGGTGATAGGCGGCGCTCGAGCCGAGGACCGCCGTGAGGCTTGCCGCGTAGATCGATGCGACGGCCGTCGCGGCGGCGCCCTGCGCGACGAGGATGACCACGACGCCCGCGGGGATCGAGACGAAGAACGCGACCTGGTGGATGCGGCCGCGCAGCCGAGGCTTCTCGAGCACGGCGGCGGCCATCGGTTGCATGGTACCGCAACACGCCATCGGCTACCCTTCGGTCATGGCCCCGGACCTCGTCCGCAGGCTCGCCGTCGCCCGCGGTGACGAGCCCGCCGACCTCGTGCTTCGGGGCGGGCGTGTGCTCTCGGTCTTCACCGGCGAGCTCCTCGATGCGGACATCGCGATCTGCGGCGAGCACGTCGCCGGCGTCGGATCCGACTACGACGGCGTCGAGATCGTCGACGTCTCGGGGCTGATCCTGCTCCCCGGCTTCATCGACGGGCACATGCATCTCGAGTCGACCAAGCTCATGGTCGACGAGTTCGCCCGCGCCGCGCTCCCGTGGGGGACGACCACGGTCGTGCTCGACCCGCACGAGATCGCCAACGTCTTCGGGCTCGACGGAGTCCGAGCGATCCTCGAGCGCGCCGCCGACATCCCGCTCGACTATTTCGTGATGGTGTCCTCGTGCGTCCCGGCGTCGCCGTTCGAGTCGAGCGGCGCCACGGTCACGGCCGAGGACATCGCTGCGTTCCTGTCGGAGGAGCCGAACGCGATCGGCATCGCGGAGATGATGGACGTGCCCGGCGTGGTGCACGGCCACCCCGACGCGCTCGCCAAGGTGGACGCGGCGGCGGGACGTCACATCGACGGCCACGCCCCCGGCCTGTCGGGTCGAGGGCTCAACGCGTACCTGGCGGCCGGCGTCCGCAGCGACCACGAGTGCACGACCTACGAGGAGGCGCTCGAGAAGCGCCGCCTCGGCATGTGGATCATGATCCGCGAGGGCTCGGCCGCGCGGAACCTGGAAGCGCTGCTGCCCCTGGTCCTCGAGCACGGCCCGGCGAACACGCTGCTCTGCACGGACGACCGGGAGCCGGACCAGCTCCTCGAGGAGGGTCACATCAACGACGTGATGCGCAAGGCGGTCGCGCTCGGCTGCCCGCCCGCCGATGCCGTCCTGATGGGGACCCTGAACGCGGCCCGGTACCACCGCCTGTACGAGCACGGCGCCCTCGCCCCCGGCTACCTCGCCGACGTCGTCGCCGTGGCCGACCTCGAGTCGTTCCGGCCGGTGCGGGTGTACAAGCGGGGACGCATGGCGGCCGCGAACGGTCGCGCCGTCGGCGTTCCCCGCGTCACCCCCCACGATTGGATGCGCGGCAGCGTCCACGTCCGCCACCTGGAGGCCTCGGACTTCCAGATCTCGATCGACGGGCGGGTGCGCGTGATCGGTGTCGAGGCCGGGCAGATCGTGACGAAGGCGCTTGAGGACGACCCGGGCCACCGCAACGGCCACGCCACCGCGGATCCCGATCGCGACCTGGCCAAGATGGCCGTGATCGAGCGTCACCGCGACACCGGGCGGATCGGCCTCGGCTTCGTCCGCGGGTTCGGTCTGCGGCGGGGCGCGCTCGCCTCCAGCCACGCGCACGACGCCCACAACGTGGTCGTGGTCGGGGTCGACGACGCCGACATGGCGACCGCGGCCAACCGCCTCCGCGACATCGGCGGCGGTCAGGTCGCCGTGGCGGGCGGCGAGGTCCTGGCGGAGGTGCCGTGTCCCATCGGCGGGCTGCTCTCGGACCTCCCGGTGGAGGAGGTGGCGTCCGCGGTCCGCCGGATGGAAACGGCCGCGCACAAGGCGCTCGGGGCCACGCTGCCCTCGCCCTTCATGGCGATGTCGTTCATGGCGCTCTCGGTCATCCCCGAGCTGAAGCTCACCGACCGGGGATTGATCGACGTGCTCCGCTCCGAGCTGGTCCCGCTCGAGGCGTAGCCGCTACCCGCCGAGCAGCTCCCGAACAGCCTCGGCGATCCTCGCCGAGGAGATCCCCGCCCACTCGCGGAGCTCCTCGGGTGTCCCCGAGCCGGGCATGGCCTCGACCGCGAGCTTGTGGACGCGCCCGGTGAGCGGACCGCCGGACGCGATCGCCGACAGCACGGCGTCACCGAGCCCGCCTTCGGGCCAGTGGTCCTCCGCGGTCACCACGAGACCGGTCTCGGCCAGCGCCCGCCGGAGCGCGGCGGCGTCGATCGGCTTGATGGAGTAGGCGTCGATCACCCGGGCAGAGATGCCCTCGGCGGCGAGGGCGTCGGCGGCCTCGAGCCCCTGGAAGACGGTCACGCCGGCCCCCACGATCGTCACGCGATCCCCGTCGCTCGACCGCAGGGTCTTGCTGCCGCCGATCGGGAACTCCTCGGCCGGACCGTACAGGCGCGCGGTCTTCTCCCGTGTCGTCCGGATGTAGGAGATGCCCGGCAGGTCCGCCATCGCCGCGACGAGCTTGGCCGTGGCGTTGCCGTCCGCCGGGTAGAACACGGTCGAGCCGTGGACGGCGCGCATCATGGCCAGGTCCTCAAGCGCCATCTGCGACGGCCCGTCCTCGCCGATCGAGACGCCCGCGTGGGACCCGGAGAGCCGGAGGTTGGCCCGGCTGATGGCGGCCATCCGGACGAAGTCGTACGCGCGCGTGAGGAACGCGGCGAACGTGGCGGCGAACACGGTCTTGCCCAGAACCTGCATCCCGACCGCCATCCCGAGCATGTTCTGCTCCGCGATGTAGCTCTCCACGAATCGCTCCGGCGCCACCTTCTGGAAATCCTCGGTGTACGTGGAGTTGGCCACCTCGCCGTCGATCGCGACGACGTCGGGACGGGCGGCGAGCGCCGCGAGCGTCTCCCCGAACGCCTTGCGCGTCGCGATCGCTTCCTCGTACTCGGGCAGGACGACCGGGGCGCCGTTCGGCGGTGGGGTCACGCCGGCCTCGGGCTTGGGCGGGGTGATCCGCAGGTCGCGCTCCCCGCCGAGCTCGGCGATCGCGCGCTCGGCCTCCTCGGCCGAGAGCGGCTTGCCGTGCCAGCCCTCCGCGTTCGCCAGGAACGAGACGCCGTGACCCTTCTCCGTCCGGGCCACGACGAGGGCGGGCCGGCCCGCCGACTCGGCCTGGCGGTAGGCGTCGTCGATCGCGGCGACGTCGTGACCGTCGACACGGACGGCGAGCCACCCGAACGACTCGGCTCGCGCGGCGTAGGCATCGCCGTCCCACTGGAGCATCGTCGGACCCCGCTGGCCGAGCCGGTTCATGTCTAGGACGGCGACGAGATTGTCGACGCCGTGGAACGAGGCGTTCTCCATCGCCTCCCACACCGAGCCCTCGGCCGACTCGGAGTCCCCGAGCAGCACCCACACCCGCGCCGGGATCCGGTCCAGCTTCATGGCCAGGGCCATGCCGAGCCCGATCGGGAGCCCCTGGCCCAGCGAGCCCGTCGCCACGTCCACCCACGGCATGTCGGGAAGCGGCACGGGGTGGCCCTGCACCGGCGAGCCGAAGCGGCGGAAGGACATGAGCTGCTCGTCGGTGATGGCCCCGACCGCCTTGAGCATGGAGAACATCAGCGGCGACGCATGGCCCTTGGACAGCACGAACCGGTCGTTGGCGAGCGCCTTGGGGTCGGCGACGTCGGTGCGCAGGTGGCCGGCGTACAGCACCGCGAGCAGATGGGCCGCCGACAGCGAGGAGGTCGGGTGTCCCGAGCCCGCCGCGGTCGAGCACCGGATCGAGTCGACGGCGAGCTGGGCGGCCAGCTCGTTCCACTCTCGGACCGCGTCGTCCATGCTCGCCTCCTGCCCGGGGATGCTTGTGTACCCGCTCCGGCCGCAGCTTACGTGCCGGCTGCGGATATCGACGCCCTGCTACCCTGGGGCCCGTGGCCGACTACAAGGAAGCGCGAGCCGAGCGCCTGTACCTGAAGGTGCCCAACACCGACAAGCTGCGCAAGAACGCCGCCGGGCGCCACCGGCACCTGCTCGCCGCCGGCTGGCGCGAGGTGGAGCGCAAGCCGCAGATCGACCACATCTGGGTCCGCTACGAGCGCACGGGGCCGACGCCCCTGAAGCTGCGGATGCCCCGCCCCGACAAGGACCAGGGCCGCTTCGAGCGTCGCCCCCGGGGCGGCGACCGCGGTGGGTTCCGCGGCGGCCCACGCGGCCGGCGCTAGCGCCCGCCCGCCCTCACCCCACCCTCTTGCCGTTCCCGAACGTCGCACCCCCGTAGGGCCGAACGTGCCGAAGGATCTTCGGCGAACGACCTGTTTCGCCGCAGGAAGCCCGGGTACAATCGCGGTACGGGCACCATCCGTTCAGTCCGCTGACGCGTGGGAGGAGGGCCGAGGGATGAGCGAGGCGACGACGCCGGCTCCGGGCGCGGCACGGCAACGACCCAAGCGCGAGGCCGGTCGCGCCCACGCGGCCGAGCAGCCCTTCGCCTATCCGATGCGGCGCGAGTTCGGCGAGCCGGACTGGACGCGCCTGCCCGGGTTCGCCGACGTGACGAAGGACCAGTGGGAGTCGGCGCAGTGGCAGCGGGCCCACTCGATCAAGAACCTCGTCGAGCTCAAGCGGGCGCTCGGCGACCATCTGGACGACGACCTGTACGCGGACATCGAGCGCGACCAGCAGGAACGGGCCACCATGTCGATGCTGATCCCTCCGCAGATGGTCAACACGATGGACGAGACCGACCTGCGGAGCGACCCCGTGCGCCGCTACATGGCGCCGGCGCTCGGTGATCGCGACCCCGAGTTCCCCTCGCACCCCATGGCCACGCGCGACTCGCTGCACGAGTCGGACATGTGGGCGGTCGAGGGGCTCACCCACCGTTACCCGACGAAGGTGCTCGCCGAGCTGATCCCGACGTGCCCCCAGTACTGCGGCCACTGCACCCGGATGGACCTCGTCGGCAACGACACGGCGCAGGTCCTCAAGTACAAGTTCGACATGAAGCAGAACGAGCGCTGGGCCGCGATGCTCGACTACCTCCGCCGGACGCCGTCCGTGCGCGACGTCGTGGTGTCGGGCGGCGACATGGCCAACGTGCCGATCAAGCGGCTCCGGGAGTGGTTGTTCGAGCTGATGGACATCGAGAACGTCCGCGAGGTCCGGATCGCCACGAAGGGGCTGATGGGGATCCCCCAGCACTTCCTGCAGGACGAGGTCCTCGAGGGCTACGACGCGATCTCGCGGCGCGCGCACGAACGCGGGGTCGAGGTGGCCATCCACACCCACGTCAACGCCGCGCAGCAGGTCACGCCGCTCGTGGCGAAGGCCGTCCGAAAGCTCCTCGACATGGGGTTCCGCGACGTTCGGAACCAGGGCGTCCTGCTCCGCGGGGTGAACACGACCACCAACCAGATCCTCGAGCTGTGCTTCACGCTCTTGGATCACGCGAAGATCATGCCGTACTACTTCTACCTGTGCGACATGATCCCGGGCAGCGAGCACTGGCGGCTCGCGCTGTGGGAGGCGCAGGACCTCCAGTTCTCGATCATGGGGTACCTGCCCGGGTTCGCCACGCCGCGCTTCGTCTGCGACGTGCCGTTCGTCGGCAAGCGCTGGGTCCACATGCTCAGCAGCTACGACCGAACGAAGGGCATCTCGTACTGGAAGAAGAACTACCGCACCGGCATCGAGTACGACGACCCCGACGCGCTCTCGCGCGAGTACGCGTACTACGACCCGGTCTCCACGCTGCCCGAGGACGGGAAGCGGTACTGGCGGGAGTTCCTCGCCCAGCAGCAGGGTCGCACGCTCCAGCCGGCGTGAGCCTTCGGCCGCGTCCGGTGCGATAGGGTCGGGGGCCGTGTCCCGGGGCCGTCTCGTCGCCTTCTCGCTCGTGCTGCTCGGCGCGCTCGTCGCGGCGGCCTGCCGTGGAGACGACACGCCCACCTGGGATCCGCTGCCGCCGCTCGACTACGGGGTCGCGCCCGCGCCGTTCGACGCCTCCGCGCTCGAGACGATGACGCCGATCAAGCACGTCGTGTTCGTCATCAAGGAGAACCGGACGCTCGACAACATGTACGGGATGTTCCCCGGGGCGAACGGCGTGAGCGTGGGGATGGACCAGGGCGAGCCGCGCACGCTGACGCCGACGCTCGACCGCCTCCCCACGGACATCAAGCACTGCTACACGTGCTCGCTCCAAGCGTGGAACGGCGGCGCCATGGACGGCTTCGCCACGATCAGCGCGGCGGCCGATCGGTACGCGTACACGCAGTTCCAGCCGGGCGACTTGCCCAACTACTGGCGGTGGGCATCCGAGTTCGTCCTCGGCGACAACTTCTTCGCCAGCGCCCAGGGCCCGTCGTTCCCCAACCACCTGTTCACGATCGCGGCGCAGTCGGGGGGGACGCACGAGAACCCGCCGCAGAGCCCGGCGCTGCTGACGGAGCACCATCGATCGACCGGACTGTTCAAGGCCTGGGGCTGCGACTCGCTCGACACGGCGTACTCGACCGTGACCGACAGCGAGGGCGTCACGAAGCGGGTCCCGCCATGCTTCGACTTCCTCACCGAGGGGGACCTGCTCACCCGGGCCGGGATCCCGTGGGCGTACTACGCCGCGTCGCAGGACCAGAACGGCTACATCTGGTCGGCGTACGACGCCGTCCGCCACATCCGGCAGGACGAGGCGTATTGGCAGGCCCACGTGTTCCCGGTGGACGACTTCGTCGAGCAGGCCCGGGACGGGCTCCTGCCGCCGGTGACGTGGGTGACGCCGCGGTTCGAGCTCTCGGACCATCCCGAGTACAGCATGTGCAACGGCGAGAACTGGACCACCAGCGTCGTGAACGCGGTGATGCAGGGGCCCGACTGGCAGGAAACGGCCATCTTCATCACGTGGGACGACTACGGCGGCTTCTACGACCACGTGCCGCCGCCCCAGGTGGACGACTTCGGCTTCGGGATCCGGGTGCCCCTGCTGGTCATCTCCCCTTACGCGAAGCGGGGGTTCGTCACGCACGAGCTCGGCGAGTTCTCGAGCGTGCTGCGGTTCATCGAGGACAACTGGGGGCTCACGCAGCTCACGCACCGCGATCGAGACGCGACACCGCTGATCTCGTCGTTCGACTTCGAGCAGGAGCCCCGGCCCCCGGACGCTCTCCCGCTGCGGACCGACTGCCCTGCCGAGCAGTTCCCCGAGCCCGGCCGCTACCAGGGTGGCGGCTGAGGCTCCGAGCCCGCGGTCAGTCGAACGGGCTCCCGATGGTCCGCAGGAACGGCCAGCTCGCGCGGAACTGGCTCGACGACGTCCCGTACGGACAGTCCGTGCGGAGCGGCAGGATCAGCTTGTGGAAGTCCGGGTGCTCGAAGTCGAAGGCCCCGAGCAAGGGATTGGCCCTTCGGTCCCGCGCCGTCATGGGGTCGAGCCCGAAGAGCTGCTCGACGAAGGCGAGCATCGAGCTGAACTCGTACACGGTGTGGTCGACGGATCCGCCCTCCGGGTTGTCGCCCTGGAGCGTGTACGGGCTGATGATCAGCGCCGGGGTCCGCGGCCCGAGGCCCATGATGTCGTACTGCGGCGGCACCACGGGGTCGTAGAAGCCCCCGAAATCGTCCCAGACCAGGACGATCGCCGTGGACCGCCAGTACTCGCTCTTCATCACGGTGTTGACGAGGTCGACGAACCAGTTCTCGCCGGCGCAGGTGCTCTTTCCCTCGCCGGGATGCTCGTTGTAGGACTCGGGAGGCAGGACCCAGGAGACCTGTGGCATCTCGCCGCTCCGCACGTCGTGGACGAAGTTCGCCGGCGGCTGGACGTTGTCCCACATCGGCCCGTATCGAACGTGGCGGATCATCTGCATGGCGTTCTGCCAGGCGTTCTCCGTCGCGTAGTACTTCCAGCTGATCCCGGCGTCCTCGAGCTCGTCCGGCAGCACGTCGATGTCGAAGCACAGGCGGACGCTTCCCCAGTAGTCGCCGATGTCGTAGGTGTTGGACCCGTTCGCCGTGATCTCGCGCTCGAGCTTCATGATGCGATCCTCGTTCCCACGGATCTCCTGCGGGTCGAATCGCGTCGCATTCTCGGTCGGGTCGTCGCAGTAGCTGCCCTCGTGGTCGGTCGTGGACTTGTTGTCGACGATGAAGTTCGACTGCGCGGCGATCGTGTACAGGTGCTCTGGAAGCGTGGGGCCGTACATCGACGTGAAGAAGTGGTCGGCCAGCACGAACCGATCCGCGTACGCCCAGTAGTTCGGGATGTCCTCGCGCTCCAGGTACGAGTAGCCCTCCATGTCCCTGCCGTACAGGTCCGCCCGGTCTCCGGAGATCGGGATCGGGCCGTTCATCCGGTTGAACCCGTTCATCTTCCCGTCGTTGATCGCCGTCAGCCCGCACCGGAAGCAGTGCGTGAGGTCGTGCTCGTAGGCATCGACGCCGTGCGTCAGCTGCACGACGGGGCCGTCGTGACACCCGTCCTGCGTGCACTCGATCGTCCCGCCCTCCGTGGCGCCCTCTGCGCCGGGGTACGTGGCGAAGTAGTTGTTGAACGTGCGGTTCTCCTTGACGACGAACACGACGTGCTCGATCGGCGTCTCGCCGGGCACGATGCCCGTCTGACCGCCGCCCGTCGTGCCGTCGCCCCCGCCGGTCGTGCCTCCACCGGCCGACGGTCCACCGGTGGGCGAGGCGCCGGCGCCGGTGCTCCCCCCGTCGTCGCCGCGCGTGGCCCACGCCAGCACGCCGATGAACAGGACGACGAGGCCGAGGAACGCGGCGAACCCGCGCCGACGGGCGGCGCGGCGACGGCTGAAGCGCAACCGGCTCTTCGGGATCGGCACGCGAGAGCCGGGGCCGGGCGTGTAGCTCACGGCGACACCCTATCGTCCGTCGGCCGCTCGACCGGGACGCAGCGACCCGCGCCGCTCACGAACCGCGGGAGCGACGGAGCACCGCCGAGAGGCGGCGAACCGCGGCCGCGTAGGCCGGATCCTCGGCGACGTTCTCGAGCTCGCCGGGATCGCCCCGCAGGTCGTACAGCTCGCGCTCGTCGGTCTCGAGCTCGACGTACGCGAACCGAGCGGTCCGCACCTCCCGCCACCCCGGCACGCGCTCACCGCCGATCCACTCGAGCAGGACCCGGCCCGAGCCGACGTCGCTCCGGCCGTCGAGGAGCGGGACGAGGCTCGTGCCGCTCGTGGCCGTCGGCGGCCGGATCCCCGCGAGCTCGGCGATCGTCGGCGCGAGGTCGACGGTCGAGGCCAGCGCCCGCTCCACGCCGTGGCCGGCCGGCGGGTACCGCACGAGGAAGGGGACGTGCGTGCACTCCTCGTACGGGCACGTCTTCGTCACCCACCGATGCTCGCCGAAGGAGAACCCGTTGTCCGAGACGAACACGATCACCGTCCGCTCGAGGTCGCCCCGCTCGCGCAGCGCACCGACGATCTCCCGCACGGCGTCGTCGACGGCCAGGAGCGCCTCGAACGACCGGCGATGGGCCTCGGCCAGCCCCGCCCGTGCCGCGGGGCCGAGCGGCGGGAGCGCCCGAACCCACGCCGGCTTGTCGCTCACGTCGGCCTCGTCCACGCTCGCAGGGACGGGAACCCGCATCCGGGCGTCGGCGCCCGCGTCCCGCGGGGCCGGGATCCACGGCGGGTGAGGCGCCGTGGGCGCGAACCACAAGAAGAACGGCCGGTCGAGTGGCGCGTCCCGCAGGAACGAGACGGCGGCGCCGGCGAGCACGTCGGTGGAGTAGTCGCCGGGCCCACTCCCGTAGGCGGTCGGGACGCCTTGCTGGATCAGTGTGTAGTCGTGGTACAGGGTGTCCACCGCCCCCTGGGCCTTGCCCCACCACCGATCCCAGCCGAACGGCACGAACGCCTCGCGGCCGAAGGGGTACTCGTTCAGGTACTTGCCGACGAGGCCCGTGTGATAGCCCGCCTCGTGCAGCCACGCGGCGATCGTGGCCCGCTCGTCGAGCCGAACGGCCGAGTCGTTGTTCACCACGCCGGTCTCGTGCGCGTAGCGCCCGGTCAGCATCGTCGCCCGCGACGGGCAGCACAGCGGGGTGTTGGCGAAGAAGTTGGGGAAGACGATCCAGTGATCCCGTCGATCGGTCGCCGCGGCCTGCAGGAACGGCATCACCGGCGGATCGTGCGGCAGGGAGTCGAGGGTCTGGTCGTCGGTGATGATGACGACCACGTTCCACCGCGGGTCGCGCTCGACCGCGGTCCCGGAACCGAGTGACAGACCGGCGGCGAGGACCGCGACCGCCGCCGCGGCCGCCCCGAGCCGGCGGGCCCTCAGGCGAGCCGCTTGCGCAACTTCCAGATGCTCTCCGCGGGGAACCGGCGCGCCCACGCCAGCGGCGCGTACCAGGGATACGTCGTCGTCGCGTCGGGACGGGGGCGAGGCTCCACGAGGTCCTCGACCTCGAGGCCGTTCGAGCGGAAGAGCCGGATCCACTCGCCGTACGGCAGCATGAAGTCGACCGTCTCCTGGTCCCACTTGCGGATCCCGAAGTAGTCGCGGGCCAGACGATCGCCGACCCGGTCCCGCGCGTCGTCCCAGCACACGAAGTGGAACGGGGAGGCGTGGCCGAACGCGAACAACCCCCCCGGCCGCAGCACGCGGGCCACCTCAGGGACGGTGCGGAAGGGGTCGGCGAAGGTCATCGCCCCGTGATCGCACATCACCACGTCGAAGCTCGCGTCCGCGAACGGGGTGCGCTCGGCGTCGGCGTTCACGAGCCGGACCCCGCCGCGCGTCCGCGAGGCCGCGTGGCGGATCTGGTTCAGGGAGACGTCGAGCCCGACGGGCCGAGCGCCCATCGCGGCGAGCCACCCGGACCACTGCCCGCCCCCGCATCCGAACTCCAGGACGTCCAGGCCCCGGACGTCGCCGAGCACGCGCAGGCGCGACTCGGGGATCGCCCAGACGCCCCAGACCGGCGTGCGGGACCCGAGCTGGGCGTCGTGCTCGCGCTGGTACCGCGCGCTCTCGGCCTCCCAGTAGCGCCGGTTCTTCCGGACGTGCCGCGACGTCGCGGTCACCGGGCGTCGAGCCATCCGCCGCTCCGTCCGTGGCGGGCGGCCACGAGTCCGGCCGCGATCGACATCGCGATCTCCTCGGGACGCCGGCCGCCGAGATCGAGCCCCACCGGCGAGCGGATCCGTCCGATCGCGGCGGCGTCGACGCCCATCGCCCGCAGCTCGTCGAGATAGGGACCCACGTGGCCCCGGCTCCCCATCACGCCGACGAATCGCGCCGGCGAGCGGAGCGCCTCGGCCAGCAGCCCGGCGATGCCCGGAGCGTCGTGATCCGTGAATACGACGTCGGTGCGCTCGTCGAGCGAGGCCTCATCCATCGTGAAGGCGACGGCTCCGGGCTGCGTCCGGTCCTCGGCCGTCACGCGCTCGGGCCGCGTCTCGACCAGGACGGTCTCGTCGCCCAGACGCGCCGCGTGGCGACGGAGCTCGCGAGCGACGTCCGTCGCGGAGACCACCACGAGCCGGGAAGACACGGGTGGCGGTTCGAAGAACACGACGACGTCGCCGTGCTCGTGGTGGTAGCGGCGGGTCTGCGGCGTTCCCGAGCGGGCGATCTCGGCCGCGTCCCGGGCCGCAGCCTCGTCGAACTCCGCACAGCCCAGCGTGCCGTGGACCTCGCCGCCCGGCACGATCCGCATCGCGTTGCCGACACGGCACGGCGGAGACCCCTCCACCTCGACCGCGCGCACGTCGACCCATGCCCTGGCCTCGGCGGCCGGCGCCGGCGCGGCGGGAACCCCGTGACCCGGCGGATGCGCCCCCGCTCGGCCCCCGAGGAGCTCGACGGCGTGGGGAAGGACCGGCAGCGCGGCCTCGAGGCTCTCGCGCACGCCCTTCGGGCTGCCGGGGAGGTTCACGATCAGCGTGGAGCCCCGGCTGCCCACGACCGCCCGCGACAACGCGGCCAGCGGCGTGTGGTCGAACCCGGCGCGGCGCATCAGCTCGGCCAGGCCGGGCGCCTCGCGGTCGATCACGGCTCGCGTGGCTTCGGGAGTCACGTCCCGGGGGCCGAACCCCGTCCCACCCGTCGTGACCACGAGCCCCAGGGCCCGCTCGTCGGCCAGCGTGCGAAGGAGCGCCTCGATCTGGTCCCGCTCGTCCGGCACGACCGCGCGCTCGGCGACCTCGATGCCGGCGTCGGCGAGCATCCGGGCCGCGAGGTCGCCCGACTCGTCGAGGCGCACGCCGTGCGTCACCCCATCCGAAACCGTGATCACGGCGGCGGCCGACCGGGAGCGGTCCATCGGCGTCATCCTAGCCAGCGAGGCGCAACCGGCGGGACGTCACGCCCCCCACACGCCGAGCTGGCGCGCGGTGAGCACCCGAGCGCGCCCCAGGGGCGCGAACGCCCACGCCTTGAGGAGCGCGAGACCGCCGCCCCCGAGCGCCAAGCCCGCGCCCACCGCCCCCATCGTTCCGCCGAACCATCCGGCCCCCGACATCGCGAGCAGCGCGACCCCGGAGTTCAGCGCCAGGACCTGGATGGCTCCGCCGAACTCGATCCCGGCGAGCTGCCGGCGCCGGTCGTCGGGGTGGCCGGGGCGAGCCATGGGGAGCAGGTACTGCCACGCGCCGAGGAGGGTCTGGATCACCCACCCCCCCACGAAGATCGCGAGGTAGGGGTCCCGGAAGCGCGCGAACGAGACGGGCCCACCCGCCAGGACGAACGGCAGGAGGACCGACCCCAGGACGAACCAGCACAGCGCCAGCAGGAGATGCTTGGCGGCCACCGGCACGGGCCACCGTCGTTGCGTCCGCACCGCCGAGGCCGCCATCCAGGCCAGGCCGAGGGCACCGATCGCGTACGCGGCACCCCCCGCGGTGGCGAGCGGCGTGGAGCGGACGGCGAGGCCGGCCGCGACGGCCACGACGCCGGCCGACAGGCCCACCCCGGTCGCGGCGCCGTGCCAGGTGGGCATCCGGATCCGCAGGACCGTGGGCAGCAGCGTCACGAGCGTCCCGCCGATCGTGAGCGACGCCCATCCCAGGACGTTCATCGAGAGGTGTGCCGCTCGAAGTGCGACCCACGTCTCCCCGTCGTGCACGGCTCCGCTTCCGATCAGGGCGCCGATCGTGCCTCCGGCCAGCACCGCCGTCACCGCCGCGAGGTACATGACGATCGGCAGTCGGTGTCTCAGGTTCAACCCCACCCGCCGGGCGCGCACGACGAACCACCCGAGGACGAACGCCGCGGCGACGAAGCACGCTCCCCCCACGGCGACGAGCGCGGGATGGCCGGACGGGTACCCGGCCGCCACGAGCCCGGCGCCGAGGTTCACCGCGGCGAACTGCCCGAACACGAGCCGGCGATCGGGCGCGGGCGCCGACGTGAGCGTCAGGGCGAAGTTCTGCATCGCGCCGGAGATCGCGACGGAGACCGCTCCCGCCAGCGCCAGGTGCAGGGGGAGCCAGATCCCCCGGCGGTCGGCCTCGGGGAGCAGCAGCGACAGGGCCGCCGCCGAGAGCCAGATCCGCGCCGCCGTCTGATACCACCGGATCGTGGTGCGCGCGTCCATCTCGGCAGCCTAGGCGTCTCGCCGCGAGGGCGCCGGGGGGCACCGCCGTAAACGCGGGGCGGGGTAGGCTGGAGGTTCATGGCCGATCCCTGGGAGCCGCCGACCTCGCCGCCTCCTCCCGGAGGTCCGCTGGTGGACACGTTCGGCCGCGTGGCCGACGACCTGCGGATCTCGGTCACCGACCGGTGCAACTTCCGGTGCACGTACTGCATGCCGGCCGAGGGCCTGGCCTGGTTGCCGAAGCGGGAGATCCTGACCTTCGAGGAGCTGACCCGCCTCCTCGGCCTGTTCGTCCGGCTCGGCGTGCGCTCGGTCAAGGTCACGGGCGGTGAGCCGACCGTCCGAGCCGACCTCCCCGAGCTGATCCGGATGTTCCGAGGGGTCGCTCCACACATCGACCTGTCGATGACCACGAACGGGGTCCTCCTCGACCGCCTGGCGGCTCCGCTCGCGCGGGCCGGGCTCGACCGGGTGACGGTGTCCCTGGACTCGCTGCTGCGGCACCGGTTCGAGGAGATGACCCGGCGCGACGCGCTCGATCGCGTGCTCGCCGGCATCCGCGCGGCCGAGGACGCCGGGCTGACCCCCGTCAAGATCAACTGCGTGGTGATCGGCGGGACGAACGACGGCGAGGTGGTGGACTTCGCGGCCTGGTCCCGGCAGCACGGCCACCCGGTCCGATTCATCGAGTACATGCCGCTCGACGCGGAGCACGCATGGGAGCGGGCCAAGGTCGTTCCGTCGTCACGGATCCTCGAGGCGATCGACGCGGTCTTCCCGCTCGCCTCCCAGGGACCCGATCACGAGCCCGCGACGAGCTTCCGGTTCGCTGACGGCGCCCCCGGTGGGATCGGGGTCATCGCCAGCGTCACCGAGCCGTTCTGCGAGACCTGCAACCGGTTGCGCATCACGGCGGAGGGTGAGGTGCGCGCGTGCCTGTTCGCGCTCGAGGAGACGGATCTTCGCGGCCCGCTCCGCGCCGGTGCCTCCGACGACGACCTCGAGTCGCTGATCCGCGCGAACGTGTGGCGCAAGTGGTCCGGGCATCGCATCAACCACCCGGACTTCGTCCAGCCCGAGCGATCGATGTCCGCGATCGGCGGCTGAGGGTCTCGGCCCGACCCGATCCGGCCGCTACCGATCGCCGACGCCGGCGAGCCGAGCGAGCTCCGCGATCTTCGTGAGAACGTAGCGGCGGCCGCTCCGCTCCACGAACCCGCGACGCTGGAGGTCGGAGAGGATCCGCGTCACGTTCTCGCGGCTGCCCCCGCACAGGCTCGCCAGGTCGGCGTGGGTGACGACCGAGGGAACCATGGCGCCGTCGTCGGGAAGCTCGTCGAGCGACGGGGTGACGAGCTGCAGGAGGCGCTTGGCCACGCGGCCCTTGAGGTCGAGGTAGAGCAGATCCTCGACGAACGCCTCCTGCGACTGCACCTGACGCGCCAGCGCGCGCAGGAGTGCCTGTGAGACCGCGGGCTCCTCTGACAGGAAGTCCAGGAACACGGATGAGGAGACGACCCAGACCTGCGACTCCTCGAGCGCGAGCGCGGAGGCCGTGCGCATCATGCGGCCGAGGGCGCCGAGCTCCCCGAAGAACTGCGGCCGATCGAGCGTCGTGTGCAGCTGGCGGTGCCCTCCGGCGGACAGCGAGCTGATCTCGATGCGGCCCTCGACCACGAAGAACACCGCGGGCGAATCGTCGCCCTGATGGAACAGATAGGTGCTGCGGCGGTACCGGCGCGTCGTCCCACGCTCGGCCAGTCGCGCGATCGTCCCCGGCGCCGCGCCCTCGAACAGCGGCGTCCGGGACATCGCCTCCACGAGGGGTCCCGCCACGGGGGCCCGGCTCACCATCGCTCGAAGCGTAGTCAATGCTCTCGGCCCCGGATAGTCCGCAGACGCCGCGGGCCCGGATCCTAGGACCCGGGCCCGGCGTCGGGGTATCGGTTGTGGTGACTCAGGCCTTCTTCATCTTCCTGAGTACCTTCTTCTTGGTCACCCGGGTCGCCGCCGCCTTCTTCGAGCTCTTCGCCGCCTTGGGGGCCGCGGCCTTCGGGGAGATCCGCTTCTCCGCCACCGAAATCACCTCCCTCGTCCGATCCGGCGAGCAGGACGTTCGCGCGGATCGTGCGCCCGGCGGCGGATCGAGGATGTGACGTACGTCACGAACCGGAACGTGATGATCGTCACATCCCGGGTCGGATCACGACTCCGTGTCGAGCTCCGGCAGGTCGATCGGATCGGGCCGGGGCGTGCAGGCGCCGCAGTAGAGCGCGTCCTCCACGACGAGCGCGCGCATGACGTCCTTCGCGCGGTAGAGCTCCAGGACGTAGGGCATCGTCTCGACGTGGTCCTCGCAGATCGCCCGGCCACAGAAACGGCAGGTGCCGACGGCCGTCCTGCGGCAGTGCCAGCAATCCATCGTCCCTCCCGCTCCCTCGGCCGCCCCGCGGCCCTAATGCTGCCAGGTCCGGTCGATCGCCGCGGCGGGGTTCAGCGTGCCCCTGCGGAAGGCCCCGGCCACCGCACGGCCGAACCCCTCCCGGTCCAGCCTGAACAGCCGCGCGGGCGTGCGGGCGACCACCGACGCCGTCCGCGGCACCCCGGCGAGCAGGGCGATCTCGCCGAAGTGCTCTCCCGGCCCCATCGTGCGCTCGAGCACGCCGCCTCGCACCACGTCGACGCGGCCCGACCCGATCGCGTAGAACGCGTCCCCCTCCTCCCCCTGCTCGATGATCGTCTCGCCGGGCGACACGTTCAGCCACGCCCCGCGCTCGAGCACCTCGGACAGATCGTCCTCGCCGAGCGCCCCGAAGGCGGGCAGGCGGCGAAGCTCGACCACGGCCTGCAGGGTCGGCGCGAACGCCGGGAGGCGCACGGTGTCGGCGAGGAGGCGATCGAACGTCCCCTCGGCAACCTCGAAGAGCTGGGCGTCGGTCACGGCTCGCACCGTGGCGCTCCGGGCCGCGGCGTCGACCAGCGCGAGCTCGCCGAACGACGCACCCCGGCCCAGGGACTGGAGCACGCGCTCCTTCCCGGAGTCGGGATCCTCCTCCACCACGTGCAGGACCCCCCGGCGCACGACGTAGAACGTCTCCGGGCGATCCCCCTGCCGGAACACCGACTTGCCCGCCGGGAAGCGCCGGAGGCGGACCCGGCCCGCGAGATCCGAGAGCACGTCCTCGGGCAGGTCCTCGAAGATCGGCAGGGCGTCGATGAGGGTTGCAGCCTCGACGCGCCACCTCGTCTGCATCCGGAACCGGATGCGCTCCACGGCCGCCCGAGCGCGACGCAGGAGAGACCGCACGAGCGAGATGGCGCCGCGGAGCACGGGCCCGGTGACGAACAACGCGAGCGCGACCAGCAGTGCCCGGCCCAGCGCCCCCCCTTGCCACAGCGCCCGGACGAGCCCGCCGAACACCTCGTCCCAGAAGATCACCGACCACCAGACCGAGACGATCGTGAAGGCCACCCCGAGCACGGCGTACAGCCCGAGGCCGGCCTCCTGTTTCGTGAGGTGCTCCCGGTGGCGGAGCTTGCGCCACAGGTCGTAGCGGAGGAACTGCAGCGAGCGAGGGCGCAGGTCGGGGACCTGGATAACGTCGGAAAGGATCCAGTAGCCGTCGAGCTCGAGCATCGGCACGAGGTTCAGGAAGATCACGAAGTAGTTGAGAAGGGCGAACTTGTACAGCACGGGCGCGACGGGCGATCCGGGGAAGATCCAGACGAGCCCCGCGGCGATCCCGGCGATGATCAGCTCGACGTACGGCCCGGCGAACGACTGCACCATCCGCTGGCGCCGGTCGAGCATCAACCCGTCCGACGAATCGACGAAGAACGCGGGCGAGCCGAAGTAGATCATGAACCCCGCGCTCTTCACGCGGCGCCCGTAGTGCACCAGGACGACCGCGTGCCCCAGCTCGTGCATGAAGGTCAAGAAGTAGTTCATCCCGAGCAGGATCAGGGACTCCGCGACCGGCGAATCGCCCGAGAGCCCGAACCGGCCCGAGTGATACACGGACCAGAACGCGAGCCCGCCGGCCACGGCGACGGTCAGAGCGGCCGCGCCCACAACCGGGATGAAGAACCATCGCAGGAGGTACCGGTGGAACCACGACACCAGCCGGTGCGCCCCCTTCCATTCGATCGACAGAGTCCTGGCGAACGCCCGGGCGCGAGCCCGGGCCGCGGAGACGGGATCGATGGCCCGGCGCACGGCCGCGTCGACGTCCAGGAATGGCGTCGTCAGGAAGTTGCCGACGCGGAGCTGACGGACGAGGTCGGCGACCGCGGATAGGTCGAGGTCGCCCGACCCGCGGAGGCGGTCGACGACGATCTCCGACACGGTTCGAGAACCGTCCATGAGCGGCAGAAGCTCGGTCTCTCCGGGCTCGAGCCGGTAGTGGACGAGATCCCGGGGGTTCGCGATCATCGCGTAGTCGTTCCCCCACCGGAGGCGGAACGTCTTGACCTCGACGTCCGAGGCGAGCTGGGGACGGAAGGCCGCCGGGTCGAGCCGCTCGGCAAGCTCGTCCCACAGACCTCGCCCGTCCCGGTCCGTAACCGTTCCGGCCCCGAGTGCCGCCTCCACCCCTCGAGCCGGTCCCGCCGCCCCACCTTCAGTGGATCCGATCCCACGCTGAATCGACGCGTATGCGGAGGGGCGCGGTGCCCCTCGCCGCCTGGAGAGCACGAGGTTGCCGACGAACCCCCCCACGAGGACCGCGACCACCACGGCGAGCACCACGTCACGCATCGGCGCATCTTCGGCTCCGGGCCCCCCGGGGGCAAGGGTGACGGATGTCACCACCGGTCCGTGCGTCCGGTCACCGAGATCGAACGGGCTCGACGCCTAGCCTGCGCCCAGACGTTGCATCGAGGAGGTGCGAGATGCTGAGTGACGAGGTCGGGAGGTACAAGATCTCCGAGCGGGTCCGCGAGGGCGAGGCGGAGCGGCTGGCCCGCCGGACTCGCCGGGCTCATGCGGCCGACGAGCGGAGCCTGACTCGGCGGGTCGGTCGAGCCGCGATCGCCCTCGTCGCGTGGCCCATGCGGCACTGAAGCGGCGGGATCGAATTCACGTCCCCGTCACATGAGCGTCGCGGGGACGCCACGGGGCACGGCTAGCGTTCGGACCGCCAAGAGGCATGCGCCCCTCTGGAGCGGGGGGCCGGTCCGTCACCCGGCCCCCCGCGCCCCCCCTCCACCGAGCTCAGGTGAGCGATCCGATCACGGTCCGCAGGTCGGCGTCGTCGACCTCGCCGCTGAGGTACTGCACGACCTTGCCGTCAGATCCGACGAAGTACAGGGTCGGGTACCCCTCGATGCCGAGCACGTTCGCGAGCTTCTGAGTGCCGTCATCGATCGCCGTCGGGGCGACGATGCCGTTGTCCTGCAGGAACACCGCAGGGTCCGGACCCGGCTGATCCCCGATCGAGGTCACCACGGTCACGAACTGCACGTCCGGGAACTCCGTCATGACCTCGTTCAGCCTCGGAAGCTCAACCTGGCAGTGGGGGCACCACGGCGCCCACACGGACAGGACGACCGGCCCCCCCGCGTAGTCGCCCCACCGGAAGGTCCCGCCGTCGATGGCCGGGGCGGAGAAGTCGGGCACGGACTCGCCGGCCGACAGCGGCTGCCCCTGCCGCGCCTGGCCCGAGGTCGTGACGTCGGCCGAGCGCGACGGATGGATCGCCGTGCTCTGCGGGGCCCCGTCACCGCTCGTCAGCGCGAAGACGGCGATGACCACCACCGCGACGAACGCCGCGCCGCCCAGGACGTAGCCCAGCGTCCGGCGCTGTACCTGTCGCCGGCGCGCCGACTCCCGCGCCTCAGCGGCGGCCCGCCGTCGCTCCTGCTTGGTCGGGTTCCTGGGCTCCATCGCCTTCGCCATCGTCGACCTCCACGTCGAGGAATCGGTTGTCCAACTGGAGCGGCCCTCGAGGGCGGACCGCCAGGTACACGCCGGACAGGACGATCGGCACGTCGCGCACGATGTCCCACCAGCTCACGCCGTCCCCCGCCCCGCCCCCGCCGAAGCACCCGCAGCTGATGTCGAGCCCGCGCGCCTTCGCCTGCGACAGTGCTGCGATGAACATCACCGCCAGAGCCGCCGTGGCGACGCCGGCGAACCGGACGAAGAGCCCGAGCACGAGCAGGAAGCCGACCGAGATCTCGACCCACGGCAGCACCGCCGCCACGAGACGGACCCCGCCGTCAGGGAGCACGTCGTAGGCGCCGACGGCCAGGATCGAGTCCTGGCGGGCGAATGCCTTCGTCAGCCCCGCCCACAGCAGGAGCGCGGCGGGCAGGGCTCGACACCCCACGCGGAAGGCGAGCTCGGATCGGGACGTCATGGCCTTCATCCTCCCTCATCCTCGGGAAGGCGGGGACGCTCAGCGAAGGTCCTCCGGCCCCACGCGAGCGGGTCCGGCGGCCCGGCGCGCGACCGCCGGAGCCGGACGGATCAGCTCGGAAGGTGGCGGATCTCCAGGGGCGGGAGGTCGTCGGCAGGCTCGAAGCCCAGGATCCTCCCGTAGAAGGCGAGCTCGGCCTGGAGCGACCGCACGAGGTTCTCGGCCTTGCGGAAGCCATGCTGTTCGCCCTCGAACGCGACGTAGCCGTAGGGGACGTGACGAGCCTCGAGCGCCGCGATCATGATCTCGGCCTGCGAGGGCGGCACGACCACGTCCTCCAGACCCTGCAGGAGCAGCAGGGGCCGCTCGATCGCGTCGGCACGGTTCACGGGAGACCGCTCCCGCCACAGATCGGCCGCCTCGGGCCACGGCCCCACCAGCTGGTCGGTGTACTTCAGCTCGAACTTGTGGGTGTCGGTCGCGAACGGCTCGAGATCCGCCACGCCGTAGTAGCTCACGCCCGCGGCGAACGCTTGCGGATGGAACGCCATCGAGGCGAGGACCACGTAGCCGCCGGCGCTCCCCCCGGTGACCACGAGACGATCGGGGTCGGCGCGGCCCGTCGCCGCCAGATACCGGGCGGCCGCGATGCAGTCGCCGACGTCGACGATCCCCCACGTCCCGTACAGCCGCTCCCGGTAGTCGCGCCCGTAGCCCGTGCTTCCCCCGTAGTTCACGTCGACGAAGGCGAACCCCCGCGTGGTGAAGTACTGCACGTACGGCTTGAGGTCGGGCGTGGTCTCCGAGGTCGGTCCCCCGTGGGCGCGGACGACGAGGGGAGGCCGCTCGTCCACAGGCCCGGTGAACCCGGGGTTGCGCGGCGGGTAGTAGTACGCGTGCGCCGTCCGTCCGTCCTCGGTGGGGAACTCGACCGGCTCGGCAGCCGACACGAACGCGTCGTCGACGCCGAGGGCCTCGCCTCGCCGCAGCACCTCGACGCTCCTGGAGGTGAAGTCGAGCACGGCGACCTCGCGCGAGGTGGTGGGACCCGAGCCGACGAACGCGATCCGGCTCCCGGAGGCGCTCACGTACGGCGGGGAGAAGCACGAGTACGGGACGTCGAGGTCGATCAGCTCGGAGGTCGCCGGGTCGAGCAGCGCGAGGTGGTGCTCGCCCGATCGCCGGTAGGCGCAGACGATCCGCCCGTCGTCCAGGAACGCGTACGAGGAGTAGCCGAACTCCCAGGCCGGGACCCCGAACTCGGCCGCGGCCGGCGTGAGATTCGTCGCCGCGCCGTCCTCCTCGAGCCGGTACAGGTTCCACCACCCCGTGCGGTCCGAGACGACGTGCAGGACGTCCTGTGGCGACCACGCGGGCTGGAAGATCGACTCGGCCTCCCCGCCGGCCAGGAGCCGCGGCTCGCCGAGGGCGTCGCCGTCGACGGGCGCGACGAGGAGCTCCGTGCCGTCCCACGGCATCCGCGGCATGTCCCACCGCAGCCAGGCGAGACGCCCTCCGTCCCGCGAGAAGCGGGGGAAGCCGAAGAAGTCGCTGCCCGAGGCCACGATCGTGGGCTCGGCGGAGCCGTCGGTGGGAAGGAGGACGAGCTCGTTCAGGGCCAGGCGCTCGACGCCGTGCCGCTCCCGCACGCAGGCGATCCGGCTCCCGTCGGGCGACACGTCCATGTCCGCGTACCGCAGCGAGCGCCGCTCCCGCGGCTCCGGCGTGATGGGGACCGGGTCCGCCCCGGGATCCTGCCGGTACAGGCGCTGGTCGTCGAAGTTCGAGAAGAACGCCGTCTCCCCGGCGACCGCGAAGGCGCCCCCTCCGTACTCGTGTACCAGTGTGCGGACGTTGAAGGTGTCCGGCGTGACGTCGCCGCGCCCGCCCGAGGCGTCCGAGCGCACGAGCACGGTCCGGCCGCCCTCCTCGGGCCGGGCCTCGAGCCACCACGTCGCGTCGCCGGTGAGCCGCACCATCGAGACGCCCGTCGTGGCCCGCGCCACCGCCTCCGGGCCGAGCGGGGAGGCCCAGGTGCCGAACGGCGCGACGACCGGCTCGCTCACCACCGGCCGACCATCACGCGCGTCACCTTGAATCCCCGATCGAGCGTGCTCCGAACGTCGACGAACCCGTTCGCCCGCATGACCCGGGCCACGGCGCGCGCTCGGTCCGGGCTCACCTCGATCAGGAGCCAGCCGCCCGGCTTGAGCCACCCCCCGGCCTCCCCGGCCGCCCGGCCGACCAGGCCGAGCCCGTCCCGGCTGTGATCGGTGAGCGTGTGGACCGGCTCCCATCGCCGGATCTCGTCCGGCAGGTCGCGCAGCTCCTGCTTCGCCACGTACGGCGGGTGCAGCGTGATCACGTCCACGTCGCCGGCGAGCGGGCGCGGCAACCCCCCGAAGAGATCGCCCACGACGAACGCCGCATCCAGATCGAGGCGGCGGGCGTTGCGGCGGGCGACGCGCACGGCCTCGTGCGAGATGTCGGTGCCGAACGCGTGGACGCCTCGAACCTCGTTGGCCACGGCGAGCGCCACGGCGCCGCCGCCGGTGGCGAGGTCGACGGAGACGGGTTCCCGGCGCCGGCGGAGCCGGCGGACGGCCTGCTCGGCAAGGAACTCGGTCGAGTCGCGCGGCACGAACACACCCGGTCTGGCCACGATCTCGAGCCCCCGGAACACGGCGAACCCCTTGATGAGCTGCACGGGCTCGCCCTGCACGCGGCGCGCCACCATCCGGTCGAACCGCCGCCGGGCGGCACCCGGGACCTCCTCGTCGGGGTCGAGGTCGTCGACGCCGAGCGCGTGGCACAGGAGGTCCTCGGCCTCGATCAGCTCGCGGTCCTTCTGCCAGTGGTCGATCGCGGGAGACGCCCGAAGCGTCCCGACCGCGCGTTCGAGAAGCTCCGACGCGTTCACGGGCCGCACGGTACCAGGCACGGTGAGCGGGCTCACGGCCGTGGGACAATCGCTGGCATGCCGAAGACGACCACGCCGAAGTCGCGGAAGACCCGCGCACCGTCCGACGACGTCCGGCTGACCGGCGACCGCATCGTCGTCGAGCATCCCGACGACGGCGAGCGCAAGACGCGGGGCGGACTGCTGATCCCGGCGACCGCCGTGCCGGCGCCGAAGCGATGCGTCTGGGGCGTCGTCGCCCTGGTGGGACCGGACGTGCGGTCGGCCCGGTCCGGTGACCGGATCCTGTACCTGCCCCAGGCCGGGCTCGAGGTGGAGATCGACGGCCGCGAGTTCCTCCTGCTGCGCGAGCGCGACGTGCAGGCCGTGTCCTCGCCGGCCGACGGCGCCGAGCGCCAGCCCGGCCAGTACCTGTAGCCCGGACCTCGGCGCTCAGCCGGCGACGAAGGACAGCCGCAGCCGCCGCACGTCGTTGTCGCGGTTGGGGTCGACGAGGACCACGCGCTGCCAGGTGCCGAGGACGAGGCGTCCGCCCTCCACGGCCAGCACGAGGGAGGGCGACACGAGGACCGGGACCAGGTGGTCCCCGCCGTGACCCACCGAGCCGTGTCGGTGCGCGTAGCGGTCGTCGCGCGGCACCACCCGTTCCAGCAGCTCCTCGAGGTCCCTCTCGGACCCGGAGCCCGTCTCCATCAGCGCCACGCCCGCCGTGGCGTGCGGCGCGAAGACGTGCACCAGCCCGTCGCCGCCACCCGCCGCCGCGAAGGCGGCGACGTCCTCGGTCACGTCGAGCACCCGCCTCCCACGCGTGTCGAGCGTGAGCTCCTCGACCCGCACGGCGGCCCTCAGATCGCGGGCGGCCCGGGCGGAGGCGGCGGGGGGGGCGGGGCGGGCGGCGACCCCGAGGACGGCGCCGGCCCCTGCGCGAGCGTGCCGGCGTCCTCGGCCGGCGGAGCGGCGACCGACGTCGGTGCCGCGCCCACGTCGGCCGGCATCCCGGGCGGCTTCGCGCCGCCGGACATCAGCAGCGCCCCTCCGATCAGGCCGATCGCGCCGCCGCCGATGACGAGGAAGATGCCGGCACCGACGCTGAGATCGAACTCGCCGGCGTCGATGGCCTGGTCGATGAAGGTCCGTGCCTGCTCGGTCGTGATGCCGCTCTGCTCGGCGACGTCGGCCGCGATCTGGTCGCGGACGGTCAGGGCGTCGTAGACGCCGACGCCCCCGCCGGCCAGGGCCGCGAGGATGGCCAGGATCGCGAGCGCCCGGCGGCCCGCTCGCATCGCGATCAGGCCCGCCGCGACCAGCACGAGCCCGGCGCCGAAGGTGATCCAGCCGTCGCTTCCGTCCACCCCGGTCGCCGAGACCTTCTCGCCGCCGCCCGAGAGCGTGACCCACGTGAGGAACGACCCGGCCACCAGGAGCGCGCCACCCACCACGGCCACGCCGGTTCCGATGGGCGAGCCCCGGCCCTCGCTTGGTTGCTGCATCTCCCCCTCCTCCTCGATCGGCGCCACATCCTTCCATCGCCGGTGGGGGCCGTCCACCGTATGCTGCCGGTCGTTCCGACCGAGGAGGACCAGGTGGAGATCGATCCGGTCTGCGGCATGGAGGTCGACCCGGCCTCGGCCGAGTGGAAGACGGAGCACGACGGCACGACCTACTACTTCTGCTCCAAGGGCTGCCTCGACGACTTCGTGGAGGACCCGGCCGCCTACCTCGGCTGAGGCTCAGGACTCGCGCCGCGCCATCAGGCGCGTCGAGAGCCACACCAGCGCGACCGTCGCCAACAGGCTCACTCCGGCGGCGCGCAGGAAGCCCGTGGCAGCTTCGCCCTCGGCCAGCGCCGTCGGCGAGCCGACCAGCGCGCTCGGCAGCCAGGGCTCGAGCACGGGGATCTGGGCAAGGATCGGCAGGACGATCAGGACGACGAGCGCGATCCCGCCCGCCCCGATCACGCTGCGCGTCATCGCGGCCGTGCAGGCCACCACCGCGATCGCGAAGGCCAGGTACGACGCGCCGAACGCCGCACCGAACACGACGGCCCCGACCGGGACCGAGCCGATCAGCGTCACCGTGCCGATCCACGCCGCGATCAGCCCAACCACGAAGCAGGTCGCGCACGCCGCGGCGTTCACGGCGAACTTCGGCACGACGAGGGAGCGGAGCGACGGCGCCCGCGTGCGCAGGAACGCCGCCCACTCGGGCTTGGCGTCGAACGCGAGCGAGCCGGCCGCGATCAGCACCGACACCAGCAAGCCGATCTGCATGGCGTTCTGCAGGTACGCCGCGACCCCCTGCGGCGGCGTGGCCGGCGGGACGATCACCTGGACGTCGCCGCCGAGATGCCGCAGCAGGGCGTCCTGGTACCGGGTGAGGATCGGCATGCCGATCCCGAACAGGAGGAACGAGCCGAGGAGGCCGATCCACCGCATGGTCCGGAACAGCCGGAGGACCTCCAGCCGCCACACGCTCACGACGTCAGCTCCAGGAAGACGGACTCGAGGTCCGGCGCCTCGGGCTCCGCGCTGATGAGCCGCGCTCCCAGCCTCGCCAGGACCTCGGCGATCCCGCGCTCGGCCTCGGGCACCGAGGAGACCTCGATCCGGAGCCGGCCGTATCCCGCGTCCGTGACCCCGGCGGCCCACGGCGCGGCCCGCAGCGCCGCCGCCACGGGCTCGACGGGCGGGCGGACCCGGATCACGTACGCCGGCTGCACCCGCTCGGTGAGCAGGGACTCGAGCGGGCCCTGGAACAGCAGCCGGCCCTCGCGCAGCACTCCCACCGTGTCGCAGACCCGCTGCACGTCGCCGAGGATGTGGCTCGAGAACAGGATCGTGCTCCGCCGCGCCAGACGGCTCACGAGCTCGAGGACCTCGTACCGGCCGAGCGGATCCAGCGCCGAGGCCGGCTCGTCGAACACGAGCAGCTCAGGCCCCGAGACGATCGTGGCCGCGATGCCGAGGCGCTGGAGCATGCCGCGCGAGAACCCCCCGACGCGCCGCGTCGCGACGTCCGACAGCCCGGTCTCGCGCAGGGCGTCGTCGGCGGCCGAGCCCGGCACCTCCGGCGCCACCATCGCTCGCGCCAGGTCGACCACCTCCCGGGCGGTGAGCCACGGGTCGAACAGGGGGGTGTCGGGCATCACCGCCACCCGCCGCCGCTCGACGTGCAGGCGAACCTCGCCGCCCGTCGGCCGGCGCAGGCCGGCCACGACGCCGATCAGGGTGCTCTTGCCCGCGCCGTTCGGCCCCACCAGGCCGTAGACGGTCCCGGCCTCGACCCGCAGGTCGACGTCGTCGAGCGCCACCGTCCCCCCGTAGACCTTGCGGAGCGAGGACGTTTCCAGGACCGGCGCCATGTACGGGAGCCTACGCCGCCGGTCGTCCCGTCTCGTCGACGGGTGCGACCCCTTCGAACGGGACGGACGACCCGTTGACGCACCCGTGTAATGATGTAATCCTTGTTCGCATGGACACCACACACAGCAGCGACGAGCTTCAGGGATGGTTCGCCGGGCGGCTGCCGGGCGATTGGTTCGTCGGCGCGGCCGAGGTCAGCGCCGACCGCGAGGAGATCCTCGTCGTGGGCACGCTCTCGGACCCCGAGCTGCCCGAGGGCGCCACGCCCGAGGTGGCCGCGGCGGCCAGGATCGCGCGGATCGACGGCTTCCGGGAGGACACCCGGGAGCGCCGCATGCGGATCGCCGACGAGGCCCAGTACCGGTTCGGTCGTCGCGTCTCCTGGGGTGCCCAGAGCGGCGACGTCCGCAAGCTCTTCACCACGGTGAGCGTCCCCGCCATGACCCGGCTGCGCATGCCCGAGCGCCGGGTGCTCGACACGCTGGTGGACGCCGGCGTGGCCCGTTCGCGGAGCCACGCCCTGGCGTGGTGCGTTCGGCTCGTCGCCGAGCGCCAGGACGAGTGGCTCAAGGACCTCCGCGACGCCCTGACCCATGTCGAGCGGGTGCGCGGGGAGGGCCCGACCTCGTAGGGACCGAGCTACTCGACGCCGAGGCCCATGCGGTAGACCTTCCGGCTCCGGACCTGGTCGAACAGGACGACCTCCTCGATGCCGCTCTCGAACAGGTCCCGCCAGGAGGTGCCGATCCAGGCCTCCGCGGTCTCGGTGTCGGGGAAGGCCGGGGAGCGGCCGACCTCCTGGCCGGTCTGATCGAGATACGTCCAGGCGAACATCAGGGCCGCCGGACCGAGACGATCATGTTCACGGCTCTGGCCACCATCACGCGCTCCCCCACCTCGAGACCCTCGGGGACCGACTCGGCACCCAGTCGTGCCGTCTCGAGCATCTCGCCCTCGTAGGCGATCGTGACATCGACGAGGGCCGATCCGTGGATCTCGACCCGCCGGACGTCACGAACGACCCCCTCTCGCTCACCGAGCATGACCGCGGAGGGTAGCGCACCCCCGGCGGGGTGGCCTCCTCCCGTCGCCGTAGACCATCTCGTACGCGGAGCGCGTTCACAACTTCCCGCTCAAGGAGCCGTTGAGTAGGGTCGAGGACCCTACCGAGATGACTACGCGGCCCCTGCGGCGTCTCATCGCCGTCCTCGCGTGTCTCACGGTCGCGCTGCTGCCGCAGCCGGCCTCGTCGACGCGCGCCTCGCGGGTCGCCCTGGCTGGGGAGCGGGGCTCCGGTCCCGCGGCGTGGAGGGTCGCGTCCCCCCAAGCCACGAACGGCATCCACTGGAGCGACGTCAACAAGAAGCACTGGGCCCGAGCCGCGGTCGACTACGTGGGCGCGACGTACGACTGGATGCGCGACTACCGTCTCCAGCCGGACGGCCGGTATCCCTTCAAGCCCGACACGCTCGAGAGCCGCCGGCTGTTCGCGCGGGCGCTGTACCGGGCCTTCGGCGCGGCGCTCGTGGCCGACCCGAACGTCACGTTCGAGGACCTGCCCGCCGACGACCGCTTCTTCACGGCGGCCAACGTCGCCGTGACCCAGGGGTGGATGGAGCCTCAGGGGTCGAGCTTCCTGCCCATGGAGCCCGTGACGACGCGCGTGGTCCACCGGGCGCTCGTGCTGGCGCTCGGGCTGGGGGACCTGGCCGCCGGCGCCGACGCGCTCCACCTGGAGGACGGCACGAAGGTGCCCACCCCGGAGGGCTTCGGCACGCTCCTCATCGGGATGCGGCTGGGGTTGCGCTACAACCACGGGGACGAGAGCCTCGACGTCTCGCCCGACTCGCCGCTGCCCCGGTCCGAGGTGGCCTGGTCGCTGTATCGGGCGGCGACGGCTCCCGAGTGGATCCGCGACTCGCTGGCGAACTACGCGACGATGGAGCTGCCGAACCTGAGCGACCACATGCAGCAGGTCGTGGCGTGGGGCGTGCGATGGGTCGGCACCCCGTACATCTGGGGCGGCGAATGGGGCGAGGCCTCGCCCCCCGGCTACTGCTGCGGCTGGCAGCCGCAGGGCGGTTTCGACTGCTCCGGGATGACCTGGTGGTTGATGCGCAGAGGCGACGCGTCCTGGAACAACGTCCCGCCGCGCGAGTACGAGGGCTGGGACCTGCCCCAGCGGAGCTCGGCGCAGATGGCCTCGGTCGGCCCGAGGATCCGCTGGAACGACATCGCGCCGGGCGACCTGCTCTTCTACGACGGCGACGACGACGGCACCGTCGACCACGTGGACACCTACATCGGCAACGGCTGGGCGATCGACTCCGGGGGCAGCAACGCCGGCGTGACGATCACCTACGTCGAGGGCACCTGGTACCAGGACCACTTCGTGCGCGCTCGCCGCATCGCCGAGTAGAACCCGCTAGACGTCGCCGGCGTTCGTCAGCTCGAGCTCGAGGGCCTCGCGCTCCTTCGCCGTGAGCGGTCGGGACCGGCCGCTCTTCGGGTCGCGGGGAACCACGACCGACTCGGAGGACGCCGAGACCGCGCCGTCGAGGGTGAGGATCGTCTCCCGGGTCGTGACGCTCGATCGCCCGATCGAGGCGAGCTCGCACCGGACCACGACCGCCGAATCCTCCTGGGTCAGCTCGCGCCGGAAGTCGATCGCCACCCTCGCCAGCACGAAGTCCCACGTGTCGGTGAGCGTGCCGAGCGCCTGCTGCGCCCACGCGTCGCGGGCCTCCTCGAGGTAGTTGAGGTAGACCGCGTTGTTGACGTGTCCGTACGCGTCGAGATCGCGCCACCGGATCTCGATCCGTCGTTCCAGCATCAGGTCTCGATCCGGTCGACCTGCAGGCCCCGGCCGGCCAGCCACGCCACCGCCGCCGCGATCCGATCCTCGTCCCCCGCGACCTCCAGGATCATCCACCCGCCCCGGTCCTCCTCCAGGTTGGCGCGGCGGATGTTCACGACGAGCCCGAAGTCGGCTCCCATCAGGTGCACGACCGGCTCGGACATCAGATGCGCGGGGAACGTCAGGTGCAGGTGAGCGCTCGCCATCCGGAGGCCATCCTGCCACGCCCGCGATGACGATGGCCCCCGGGACCTTCGTCCCGGGGGCCATCCGTGGAGAGAGGGGGCTCCAGAAGGTGGTTCGCCGGAGCCGCCCCGTCGGTTCGACGAACTCCGTCGCTCAGAAGTCCATGTCGCCGCCGCCCGGCATGGGCGGAGCCTTCTCCTTCTCGGGCTTCTCGGCCACCACGGCCTCGGTCGTCAGGAACAGGGCCGCGATCGAGGCGGCGTTCTGCAGCGCCGACCGCGTCACCTTGGTGGGGTCGATGATGCCCGCCTTGAACATGTCCACGTACTCGCCGGTCGCGGCGTCCAGACCCATGCCCAGGTCGAGGTTACGGACCTTGTCGATCACGACCCCGCCCTCGAGACCAGCGTTGTGGGCGATCTGCTTGATCGGCTCCTCGAGCGCCCGGCGCACGATCGCCGCTCCGGTGAGCTCGTCGCCCTCCAGGTCGACCTTGTCCAGCGCCGTCTGGGCGTTGAGCAGAGCCACGCCGCCGCCGGGCACGACGCCCTCCTCCACGGCCGCCTTCGTGGACTGCACGGCGTCCTCGATGCGGTGCTTCTTCTCCTTCAGCTCGACCTCGGTGGCCGCGCCGACCTTGATCACCGCGACGCCGCCGGCCAGGCGCGCCAGGCGCTCCTGCAGCTTCTCTCGGTCGTAGTCGGAGTCGGTCTTCTCGATCTCGGCCTTGATCTGGTTGATCCGGCCCTTGATGTCTTCCTCCTTGCCGCCACCCTCCACGACCGTGGTGTCGTCCTTCGTCACCATGATCTTGCGGGCGGAGCCGAGCAGGTCGAGCGTCGCGTTCTCGAGCTTGAGCCCGACCTCCTCGGAGATGACCTGGCCGCCGGTGAGGATCGCGATGTCCTGGAGCATGGCCTTGCGTCGGTCGCCGAATCCGGGCGCCTTCACGGCGGCCGAGCGGAACGTGCCGCGGACCTTGTTGACCACCAGGGTCGCCAGCGCCTCGCCCTCCACGTCCTCGGCGATGATCAGGAGCGGCTTGCCCGTCTGCATGACCTTCTCCAGCACCGGCAGGAGGTCCTTCACCGCGCTGATCTTCGAGTTGGCGATGAGGATGTAGGGGTCCTCCAGGTCGGTCTCCATGCGCTCGGGGTCGGTGACGAAGTAGGCCGAGATGTAGCCCTTGTCGAACCGCATGCCCTCGACGAGCTCGAGCTCCATGCCGAAGGTGTTGGACTCCTCGACCGTGATGACGCCGTCCTTGCCGACCTTGTCCACGGCCTCGGCGATCTGCTCGCCGATCTCGGGGTCGGCGGCCGAGATGGCGCCGACGTGCGCGATCTCGCCCTTCTCCTCGACCTCCTTGGACTGGTTCTTGATGCTCTCGACGGCGAGCTCGACGGCCCGCTCGATGCCCCGCTTGATCGCCATCGGATTGGCCCCGGCTGCCACGTTGCGCAGGCCCTCCTTCACGATGGCCTGGGCGAGCACGGTCGCCGTGGTGGTCCCGTCGCCGGCGACGTCGTCGGTCTTCTTGGCGACCTCCTTGACGAGCTCGGCCCCGACCTTCTCCAGCGGATCCTCCAGCTCGATCTCCTTGGCGATCGAGACCCCGTCGTTGGTGATCGTTGGGGCGCCCCACTTCTTCTCGAGCACGACGTTGCGTCCCTTGGGTCCGAGCGTGATCTTCACGGCGTTCGCGAGCATGTCCATGCCGCGCTCGAGGGCCCGACGCGCCTCCTCGTCGTACGAGATGATCTTCGGTGCCATACCCCGCCCTCCTTTGGGCTCTCCTCCGGCCGCTCTCGGCCGCTTCCTCGACCTACGTCTCTCGGCTCGTGACTGCTAGCACTCTGAGCCGGTGAGTGCTAATGAATCGTAGCGACGAGGGGGCCGAGTGGCAAGGGCGGCACGGCGCCCGGAGCGCGCTCAGGCCTGCCCGGAGCAGTTCTGGGGGCTCTCGGCTGAGACCAGGAGGTCCCCGGGGTCCGCGTCCACGACGTCGAACCCCGGCCCACCGTTCGCGACGTCGTTGTTCCCGACGCCGTCCTCCGTGGACACGCAGAAGTCGAGCCCCCGGCCGCCCTGGACGATGTCCGAGCCCCCGTCTCCGGACACGACGTCCCGGCCCGGTCCTCCCTCGACGTGATCCACCCCGGCCCCCCCGACGACGAGGTCGGCTCCCCGGCCTCCGTCCACCTGATCGGTGCCGCCGCCGCCGTCGATCCGGTCGTTGCCGCGTCCGCCGAAGATCGTGTCGTCTCCTCCCAAGCCCACGATCGCGTCGTCGCCATTCCCCCCGCAGATCACGTCGTCACCCGGCGTCCCCCGCAGGACGTCGCTCTCGATCGTGCCGACGATCGTGCACACGAGATCCGACTGGGCCGTGGGCATGGTGGGAAGCGGCGACACCTCGTCGGACGGAGACGAGAGGGGACCGGGCAACGACGTCTCGCGTCGGTCCGGCGTGCACGCCCCGAGTGCCACGAGGGCGGCCGATCCCACGACCAGGGCCCGTCGCAGCCCGCCGCTCCCGCTCAGCACACGGTGAGGGATACCCGATCCGGCGAGCCCTCGACCACGGCGTCGGGCGGCGCCGTCACTCCTCGGCGGGGCCGGAGCTCGTCTCCACCATCGCGTGGATCGCCTCCACGATCTCGGAGTTCGCCAGCGTGGTCACGTCGCCGAGCGCCCGGCCCTGCGCCACGTCCCGGAGCAGCCGCCGCATGATCTTGCCCGAGCGCGTCTTGGGCAGGTCCGCCGTGAAGATGATCCCGTGCGGCCGGGCGATCTTGCCGATCTTCGTGCCCACGTGCGCACGCAGCTCCTTGGCGACGTCCTCCGTGCCCTCGATCCCCGACTTCAGCGTCACGAACGCCACGATGGCCTCGCCGACCAGCTCGTCCGGCCTCGAGACCACGGCGGCCTCGGCGACCTTGGAGTTGTCGACGAGGGCGCTCTCGATCTCGAACGTGGACAGGCGGTGGCCGGCCACGTTCATGACGTCGTCGATCCGTCCGAGGAGCCAGTAGAAGCCCTCCTCGTCCCGCTTGGCGCCGTCCCCGGCCACGTACACCTCGGGCCCGTACTTGCTGAAGTAGGTCTCGGCGTAGCGATCCGCGTCCCCCCAGATCGTCCGCGCGATGGCCGGCCAGGGCCGCTTCAGCACCAGGTACCCGCCGCCGCCGAGCGGAACGGAGTTCCCCGTCTCGTCGTACACGTCCGCCTCGACCCCGGGGAACGGGAAGGTCGCCGAGCCCGGCTTGAGCGACGTGATGCCTGGGAGCGGCGTGATCAGGATCGCGCCGGTCTCGGTCTGCCACCACGTGTCCACGATCGGGCACTTCTCGCCGCCGATGATCTCCCAGTACCACACCCAGGCCTCCGGGTTGATCGGCTCGCCGACCGAGCCGAGGAGCCGGAGCGAGGACAGGTCGTGCTTGGTGACGTACTCGGTCCCCCAGCGCATGAACGCCCGGATCGCCGTCGGCGCGGTGTACAGGATCGTGGCCCGGTACTTCTCGATGATGGCCCAGAACCGGTCCTTGTCCGGCCAGTCCGGGGCGCCTTCGTACATGACGCCCGTGGTGTGGTTGGCCAGCGGCCCGTACACGATGTACGAGTGCCCGGTCACCCAGCCGATGTCGGCCGCGCACCAGAACACGTCGTCTTCGTGGATGTCGAAGATCATCTGGTGCGACGCCGCCACCTGCGTCAGGTAGCCGCCCGTCGTGTGGACGATCCCCTTCGGCTTGCCGGTCGTGCCGCTCGTGTGGAGCAGGTAGAGGATGTCCTCGGCGTCCATGTGCTCCGGCTCGCACTCCGCCGGCTGCTCGGCGATCAGCTCGTGGTACCACACGTCCCGGCCCGGCGTGAACGGGTGGTCGCCGCCCGTCCGGCGGACCGTGACGACGTGCTCGATCGTCGGGCACGCCGCGACCGCCTCGTCCGCGTTCGCCTTCATCGGGACGAGCGACCCGCGGCGGTACCCGCCGTCCGACGTCACGAGCACCTTGGCCTGGGCGTCGATGATGCGGTCGCGCAGCGACTCCGACGAGAACCCCCCGAAGACCACCGAGTGGGGAGCCCCGATCCGGGCGCAGGCGAGCATCGCCACCGGGAGCTCGGGGAGCATGCCGAGGTAGATCGCCACCCGGTCCCCCCGCTGCACGCCGAGCGACCTCAGGCCGTTGGCGAACCTGCACACCTCGTCCAGGAGCTCGCGGTACGTGATGGCGCGCTCATCGCCCGGCTCGCCCTCCCAGTAGTAGGCGATCTTGTCGCCGCCACCGGCCGCGACGTGGCGGTCCAGGCAGTTCACCGAGGCGTTCAGCGTGCCCCCCGCGAACCACTTCACCAGGGGCGGGGTCCAGTCCATCACCGTGTCCCAGCGGGTGTACCAGTCCAACCGGTCGGCCTGCGCGGCCCAGAAGGCCTCCGGATCGGAGTCCGCCTGCTCGTAGGGCGAGCGGTCCCGCACGACGGCGTGGTCGCGGAACTCCTGGCTCGGCTCGAAGACGCGGTTCTCGGAGAGCAGTGCGGAGATGTTCTGCTGGACGTCCGACATGGTGGTCGCGACCCCCTCGTGAGTGTTGTCCGAACCGGCATCGTAGCGGGGCGAACCACACGACGCGGTTCCGCCTTGCCCGCCACGACACGTCCGAACGGCCCGGGGCGGCCCTCCCGGAGTTGCCCACCCCGCCGGCCGGGTGCTTGCATCCGTGCCTGAGACCCGCCAGCATCGTGCCTACGAGGCCGCCATGAGGCGGCCTCGAAGCCTGCACGGGGGAAGGAGGCCCGCGGTGGCCGACAAGTACGAGGCGTACTGCGTCAAGTGCCGTGCGAAGCGGGAGTTCGAGGGCAGCGTGGTCGAGCTCAAGAACGGCCGGAAGGCAGCTCAGGGCACCTGTCCGGTGTGCGGCACCAAGGTCATGCGGATCCTGGGCAAGAGCGCCTAGGCCCCGGCGCGGGCCGGCCGGGCCGAGGCCCGGCCGGGACCTCGTCTCTGGTTCGCCCGACCCTTCCCGGGGTCAGTTCAGGCCGGAGAGCAGCTGTTCGGCCGTGAAGACCGTGGGTCCGGTGCTCCGCTGGTGCCTCGTCATGAGGTCGGCGACCGTCGTGGTCTCGAACACCCGTTGGATGGCCCGGGCCACGTCCCCCCAGAACCCCTGAAGCCCGCACCGCGAGTCCGCGAAGCACGTGTGATCGGTGGGCTCGAGGCAGAACATCGGGTAGAGCTGCCCCTCGATGGCGTCCGCGATCTGCGCCACCGTGATCTCGGTCGGATCGCCGCCGATGCGACAGCCGCCGCCGGCGCCTCGGAAGCTCTCGACCAACCCGGCCTTGTGCAGGGCGCCGAGTTGCTGCTCGAGGAAACGAAGAGGGATCTGCTGGGCGGTGGCGATCTCCCGGGCGGGGACCAAGCCGCCGTCCCGGCGCAGGCCGAGCTCGATCATCGCGCGCATCGCGTACTCGAGCTTCTGCGAGATCCTCAGCACGTCGCCACCCCCTTCTCGCAGGGTAGGGACGCCGTGAGAGGGTGTCAACGAAGCGTCGGACCGCGGCGGCCGCTCCCCTCGAACGGGGAGCCCGAGATGATCCCAACGGGCCATGGAGCGCCCCCCGGACCTGCCGAAGCCTCAAGGAGAGAGCCATGCGTGTCCTGGTGATCGACGACGAGCCGGACGTCCTCCTGCTGTGCCGGGTGAACTTCGAGCTCGCCGGCCACGAGGTGTTCGAGGCGCCGGACGGCGAGAGCGGGATCGAGCTCGCCGTGCGCGAGCGTCCGGACGCCATCGTGCTCGACGTGATGCTGCCGAGCCGGGACGGGCTCTCCATCCTCGCCGACCTCCTCAAGGACCCGAGGACCCGCGAGACGCCTGTGATCCTGCTGACCGCGAAGACGCAGCTGCAGGACCGCCTGGCCGGGTGGCGGGCGGGGTGCGCGGAGTACGTCACGAAGCCGTTCTCCCCGGTCGCGCTGGCCGAGCTCGTCGACCGGGTGGTGGAGATGCCCACGGTCGAGCGCACCGCGCATCGCAAGGTCGAGCTCGGTCGTCTCGAACCGCCTGCCTGAGCACGCCGGCGGGCCGGCCCCACGCGAAGACCCTTGGCTACACTCGCAACGTGCTCCCAGTCGTGCCGGTGAAGCCACGGAGCGTGGCCGACTACGCGGCCTCGGCCGGTGAGGAGGCGGTCGAGCGGCTGCGGACGGCCGCCGAGCCGCTGCGCGGAGCCCGCGTGCTCGAGGTGAACAGCACCCCGTTCGGCGGGGGGGTTGCGGAGCTCCTGCATACCCACGTCCCGCTGCTGACCGACCTCGGGCTCGAGACGACCTGGTGCGTGCTCGAGGGGTCCGACGAGTTCTTCGCCGTGACGAAGGCCATCCACAACGCGCTTCAGGGGTCCGAGCACCGCCTGACGGAAGACATGGAGAAGATCTACTGGGACCGGATGCGCGCCAACGCGCCGCATCTGCCCCGCGACTTCGACTTCGTCGTGATCCACGACCCGCAGCCGGCGGCGCTCCTCACGCTCGTGGACGAGGAAGGCGCGCGGACCGGTCGGTGGATCTGGCGATGCCACATCGACCTCTCGGCCCCCTACCGGCCCGTGTGGGAGCTCTTCCAACCGCTCGTGAACGGGTTCGATGCCGCCATCTTCACGGCCGAGGAGTTCGTCCAACCCGGGATCACGGTCCCGGAGATCGCCCTGATCCCTCCGTCGATCGACCCGCTCAGCTCCAAGAGCGTCGACATGAGCCCGGGCGCGGTCCTGGAGCTGGTGGCATCGCTCGGGATCGATCTCGGCCGGCCTCTCGTCACGCAGGTGTCCCGCTTCGACCCGTGGAAGGACCCGCTCGGCGTCATCGATGCGTTCCGGATCGCCCGCCGCGATGTCCCCGGCCTCCAGCTCGCGATGGTCGGCGCGATCGCTCTCGACGATCCGGAGGGGATGCGCTATCTCGAGCTCACGAACGAGCACGCGGCCGGAGACCGGGACGTGCACCTGCTGACGAACCTCACCGGCGTGGGCGACCAGGCGGTCAACGCCGTGCAGCGACGGGCCGACGTCGTGATCCAGAAGTCGATCCGGGAGGGGTTCGGCCTCGTGGTCTCGGAGGCGATGTGGAAGGGCAAGCCCGTGGTGGGAGGGGACGTGGGCGGCATCCGCCTGCAGATCGTCGACGGCGAGACAGGGTACCTGGTCTCGAGCACCGGGGAGTGCGCCGGGGCGGTGACTCGGTTGCTCCGGGACCCGGAGGAGCGCGAGCGGATGGGTTCGGCGGGGCGGGATCGCGTCCGCCGGAGGTTCCTCACCACGCGCGAGCTCGAGGACCATCTGCGGCTCCTGGCGAGGATCCGTTGACCCGGTCGCGGCCGCTGATCGTCGCCTCGAACCGTGGCCCGGTGACCTTCGAGCGGGGCGAGGACGGTGTGCTCGCGCCCCGGCGCGGGGCAGGTGGGCTCGTCACGGCCCTGCTCGGCGCGCTGCAGGAGGCGGGGGGGTTGTGGGTCGCGGCCGCGATGTCCGAGGGCGATCGCGAGATGGCCGGCGCAACCGAGAGCGGCCGCATCGACATGCAGGCGTTCGGGTCCCCCTATCGCGTGCGATACCTGGACGTTCCGCCCGAGGTCTACGACGGCTACTACAACCGGGTCTCGAACGAGATCCTGTGGTTCGTGCACCACTACCTGTGGGACACGGTCCACTCTCCCGCGTTCGGGGACGACGCCGCCGAGTCGTGGGCGCACTACGTGGACGTCAACCGGCGGTTCGCCGAGGCCCTGGCCGAGGAGGGCGAGCGCGCCGGCGAGGAGCCCGCCTTCCTCGTCCAGGACTATCACCTCGCGCTGGTTCCACGCTTCCTCCGCGAGCTCCGCCCCCAGGCCCTGATCGCGCACTTCTCGCACACCTCGGTGGCAGGACCCAACTCGCTGCGGATGCTGCCGGTCGAGATGCACGACCAGCTCCTGCACGGGATGCTCGGTGCCGACGTGCTGGGGTTCCACTCCCAGACGTGGGCCGAGAACTTCATGCTCTCGGTGCGCCAGCTCTCCGGCGTGCGGGTCGACCTCGGCCGCTCGCACATCCTGGCCGGGGGCCGCGACGTCGCGGTGCGCAGGCACCCGATCTCGGTCGACGGCAGGGCGATGCGCGAGGCCGCCGCCAGCGACGAGGTCCGAGGCCTCCGCCGCGAGCTCGCGGCGTGGCGTGGCGACGCCAGGCTCATCCTGCGGGTCGACCGGCTCGAGCTGACCAAGAACATCGTCCGGGGATTCAAGGCGTACGAGATGCTGCTCACGCGCGAGCCGTCCTGGCGGGGACGGGTGCGGTTCCTGGCCCTGCTCTCGCCCTCCCGAGGCGAGGTCCCCGAGTACCGGGAATACGCCGAGGAGGCCCAGGCCGAGGCGGAGCGGATCAACTGGCAGATGATGGAGGACGGCTGGACGCCGATCGAGCTCCGCCTGCGGGAGGACTACCCCGGCGCGCTCGCCGCCTACGGCCTGTACGACGTCCTGTTCGTCAATCCCGTGATCGACGGGATGAACCTCGTGGCGATGGAAGGGCCCGTGCTGAACCGGCGACAGGGAGTCCTCGTTCTCTCGCGCAACGCCGGGGCGTTCGGCCGCCTGGGACGCTACGCGGTCTCCGTGAACCCGTTCGACCTCCGCGAGACGAGCAACGCCCTGCAGTCGGCTCTCGAGATGCCGATGGACGAGCGCACACGGCGGGCCAGGGGGCTGTCCCGCCTGGTGCTGTCGAACCCGCCGGCCCGGTGGGTCCGCGAGCAGCTGGACGACCTCGAGCGTGCCCGGCGGCGGCGGGACCAGGGGTCGTCCGAGCGCGCTCAGACGAGCTGACGCAACAGCTCGACGAGCCCGAGCGGGCCCTCGACCACCACGTCGGCCGCCGCCACCAGGGGCGGCGGCGTCTCGGCCCCGCGGACCGCGACCTTGACCGTCAGCGGCCCGCGCGCCGCGATCCGATCCAGGGCTTCGAACGCGTCGAGATCGGCGTGGTCGTCGCCCGCGTACAGCACGGCCTCGAGGGCCTGCTCCCCGGCCAGTCGTTCGACGGCCGCACCCTTCATCGACCGGCCCGGCGGCACGAGCTCGAGCACCATCTTGCCCTCGATCAGATCCAGCCCGGCCTCGGTGGCGACGGGTTGCAGCGCAACCAGAAGGCTCGATCGGGCGATGGCCGGATCGGGCGCCTGCCGGTAGTGCACCGCGATCGACGAACCCTTGTCCTCGACCCAGGCCTCCGGCACCGCGCCGACGGTCGCCTCGACGCGGGGGACGATCGCCGTGACGAGCTCGGGTGCGTCGTCCTCGAACCCGTACAGTCCGAACAGGCGGAGGTGCGGAACGGGAAGCAGCGCCGCCACCTCGTCCGACCGGCGGCCCGTGACGATCGCGACGAGCCGGAACGACGTCGTCAGCTCGGAGAGCGCCTCCGCCGCGCCCTCGACCGGCCGTGCGAGCTCGGGGCGGGCGACGATCTCGGAGAGCGTGCCGTCGAAGTCCAGCACGACGCCGCCGGCGCCGGCCCGTGCTCGGAACGGCCCGAGGTCACTCGACGAGCGACGCGTAGTCGGTACCGATGTAGATGATGAGCTGCACCGAGCTGTCGACCTCGGTGCTCGAGTCGAACTTGGCCACCTGGACGTCGAGTTGCTTGAAGAACTTGTCCTTGGAGGCGAGGAACTCCGCCTCCACGCTGTCGGCGTTCTTGGCGTAGTAGATGGTCGTCACGGCCACCGTCGACGGCGCGTTCCCCGGCGCCTGTCCCTCCGCGTAGCCGTACCGCGTGAGCAGCCGGTCCTGCACGTCCGCGGCCAGGCCGGTCACGCCCGCTCCGTTGAACACCGCGATCTTCGTGCCCTCGGTCGGGCCGACCTCGCTCCCACCCGTCGTGCCGGTGGTGCCGGTCTCGGTTCCGCCGGTGGTGCCGGTGGTCGTGCCGCCGGTGGTGCCGGTGGTGCCACCGGAACCCCCGTCGCTCGGCAGCCCGACGCTTCCGGCGGGGCTCTCGGGGAACGCCTGGTTGATGATCACGACGCCGCCCACCACGAGCGCGAGGATGATCACGAACCGAAGGGTGCTGGCTGCCACGGAGAGGTAGAGGCTCCTGTTCGTCGGCGGCTTGTGCGCGCCCATCCTACCCGGGGATGCCGGGGTACCCAAGACTCCCGCTTCGCTCCTTGAGCCCGAGGCGCCGAGCCAGACGGATGCGCCGGCGGGCATCCCGGAGACGGCGGAGGCGCCGGACGAGCATGGGGTCGAAGGCCAGCGCCTCGGGCCGCTCGAGCGCGCCCACGAGCACCTGGTGGTACCGGGTGGGCGAGATCCCCAGCCGCTCGCGGATGGCGCGTTCCTTCGAGCGACCGCGACCCGGCCCGGCGCGTTCCAGCTCCAGCACCCGGCGCGTGAGCTCGTCGAGCTCGGGAACGGGCACGATCGGCGCGACGCTCACGCCTTGGAGGCTAGCAACCACCACCGACGGGGCGAACGGCGGCTCATCCGGCCAGCGCGCGGATCTGGCGAACCGCCACCGTCACGGCGGCCAGGTCGCTGACCTCCTCGAGGGCCAGCCCCCGCATGAATCGGGCGAGGCGGCGAGTGGGGTCGTCGTGCCGCTCCGCGAAGTCCCGCAGCCCCTCTTCGACGGGCCGTCCGTCCGCGTGAGCGAGCACGCGCTCGGCCAGGCGACGGCGCGCGGACAGGAGGTCGTCCTCCACCGCCTGCAAGGCCCATCGGTGCCACCGGGTGGTCGCGGGGACGCCGGCGAGGCGCTCCTCGAGCCAGTCGATGTACGCGGCCTCCCCGACCACGAAGAAGGCCCGCGTCACCTCCTCGACGGGACGACCCGTCTCGGAGCTCACGCTCGCCACGTTCGGCCCGTGCACGAGGAACGGCTGCAGGACGTGCCGGCGGGCGACCGGCTCGGGCACACCGCCGTCCATCAGGCGCCACGCCTCGCGCTCTCGCTGGACGCGCCACGCCTCGGGCGCGGCGTCCAGGAGCGACCCGGAGAACCGGCGGAAGGGCTCCGTGTGGGCCTCGACGGCACGGCCCAGCTGTCCCGGCGTGTGCTGGAGGTACCAGCGCGCCGTCATGGCGACCAGCCGGTCGACGCCCCCAGTCAGCTCGTCGAGCAGCGGGGGATCGAGGATCCCGGCGAGGGCCTCGATCTCGCCCCACCGCTCGACGGCGCCGGTGACGTCTCGCGCGATCCGGTACGCGCGGACGACATCCGACGGCTCGGCGCCGGTCTCCGCCACCACGCGCGAGACGAACGTGATCCCCTCGGAGTTCACGACGTCGTTGGCCACGAGCGTCGCGATCAGCTCCCGTCGCAGCGGGTGCTCGAGCAGGACGTGGGCGAACCGCTCGACGACCCGTTTCGGGAAGTAGGACCGGAGATCCTGCTCCAGGTATCCCGACTCCGGGAGCGACGACCCGAGGAGTGAGTCGGTCAAGCTCTGCTTCGCGTAGGCGAGCAGCACGGCGAGCTCCGGGCGCACCAGGCCCCGGCCGGCCCGCCGCCGCTCCGCCATCTCCTCGGACCCGGGGAGGGCTTCGATGACCCGGTCGAGCACGCCCTGCAACTCCAGCGACTGCATGAGGTCCTCGAACGCCTCCATCCGCCCGGCCGAGAGCTCGGCCTCCCGCGAGAGCACCTGCGCCTGCAGGAAGTTGTCGTAGAGCACGTGGCGGACCACGTCGGCCTCGACCTCGTGCAGGAGGGTGTTCCGCTCCTGGGTCGTGAGCTCCCCCCGCGCCGCCACCAGCCCGAACAGGATCTTCAGGTTCACCTCGTGGTCCGAGCAGTCGACGCCGGCCGAGTTGTCGATCGAGTCCGTGTCGATCCGGCCTCCTCGCATCGCGTACTCGATCCGCCCCCGCTGCGTGAACCCCAGGTTCCCCCCTTCGGCCACGACGCGGCACCTGAGCTCGCCGGCGTCCACGCGCACGGCGTCGTTCACGCGGTCCCCGACATCTGCGTGCGACTCGGAAGAAGCCTTCACATAGGTGCCGATGCCGCCGTTGTAGAGCAGGTCCACGGGCGCCCGCAGGATCGCCCGGATCAGCTGGTCGGGCTCGAGCTCCTCGTCCTGGATGCCAAGGGCCAGGCGCGTCTCGGGGGTGATGGGGATCGACTTCAGGGTGCGGGGCCACACGCCGCCTCCGGCCGAGATCGCGTCCCGGCGGTAGTCGTCCCACGTCGAGCCGGGTAGCTCGAACAGCCGCCGCCGCTCGGCGAACCCCAGGGCGGGGTTCGGCGCGGGGTCGACGAAGACGTGCCGGTGGTCGAATGCAGCCACCAGGCAGATCTGATCCGACAACAGCATCCCGTTGCCGAACACGTCGCCCGACATGTCGCCGATCCCGGTCACGGTGAACGGCTCGTTCATGACGTCGGTGCCGATCTCGCGGAAGTGGCGCTTGACCGACTCCCACGCGCCGCGGGCCGTGATGCCGAGGGCCTTGTGGTCGTAGCCGGCCGAGCCCCCCGAAGCGAAGGCGTCGCCGAGCCAGTACCCGTACTCGGCGGCGACGGCGTTCGCGGTGTCGGAGAAGGTCGCCGTCCCCTTGTCGGCGGCGACGACCAGGTACGGATCGTCCTCGTCGTGCACGACGACGCGCTCGGGATGGACCACCTGGCCGGCGACGAGGTTGTCGGTGAGATCGAGCAGCCCGTGCATGAACGCCACGTACTGCCGCGTGACCTCCTCGCGGAGGGCCTTGGGATCGGCGATCTGCCGTTTGAGCACGAACCCTCCCTTGGAGCCGGTGGGAACGATCACGGCGTTCTTGACCATCTGCGCCTTCATCAGGCCGAGCACCTCGGTGCGGTAGTCCTGGCGCCGGTCGGACCACCGGATGCCCCCTCGGGCCACCCTTCCGCCGCGAAGGTGGATCGCCTCCATCTCGGGCGAGTACACGAAGATCTCGAACAGCGGCGTGGGCTTGGGCATCTCCGGGACCTGGGCGGAGCGGAACTTGAACGACAGCGTGGCCGCGCGGGCCTTGTACGCGTTCGTCCGCACCGTCGCGTCGATCACGCCGAGCGCGTTGCGCAGGATGCGGTCGTGTTCGAGCGACACCACGGCGTCCAGGTCGCGCAGGATCTCCGCGCGGATCGCCTCCACCCGCTCAGCGTCGCGAGGGCGTTCCGGGTCGAAGCGCTCCTCGAACAGCCGGATCAGCCCGGCGGCGATGTGCGGATGCCCCGCGAACGCGTCGTTCTTGTACTCGACGGGGAAGCTCGCGTTCACGCGGTGGTGGAACTTGCGGTAGGCCCGCAGGACCTGAACCTGGCGCCAGTCCAGGCCCGCCGTCACGACGAGCCGGTTGAGGGAGTCGGACTCGCACTCTCCCCTCCACACGGCCACGATGCAGCCGGCGATCCGCGCCCCGCTCCGCTCGACGTCGAGCGGCTTGTGGTCGGCGCCGAGGACGCCGAAGTCGTGGAGGTAGCGCTCGTCCTCGCCGGCGAGGTGCGTCGGCCACTCCTCGATCACCCGCAGGCCGAGGGACTCGAGGGTCGGCACGAAGTCGGAGAGCTGGATCTTGCCCCCGACCTTGTACAGGCGCACGCGCGTCAGGGTCTCGCCCTCCTCGGTCTCGTTGGCCAGACCGACCACGAAGGCCTCGTCGCCCGCCTCGAGCTCCTCGAACAGAAGGATGTCCTCCACGGCAAGATCGACCTCGGTGGAGGCCTTGTAGTAGTCGGGGAACCGGTGCGCCCACCGGTCGAACAGGACGCGGGCGCCGTGCTCGCCGTGGAGCTCGGTCAGGCGCTCCTCGAGGCGGTCGTCCCACGTCCGGGCGATCTCGACGACGTCGCGCTCGAGGTCGTCGAAGGACACGTCCGGGACCTGCCCCGAGGCGACGTGGACCGTGTAGTGCAGGTGCGCCAGGCCGCTCTCGGCGAACTCCAGGTGCTCGTCGATCGACGAGCCACGGAACCGGCCCAGGAACAGCTCCTGGAGTCGCTGCCCGACCTCGGGCGTGAAGCGGTCCCGGGGCAGGGCCACCAGGAGCGAGACGCTCCGGCCGTACAGGTCGCGCCGCACGAACAGCTTGACGTGCTGCTGCTCCTGCAGGGCGAGGAGACCCGTCACCTGCGTCCGGATCTCCTCGGGAGTGGCGGCGAACAGCTCGTCCTTGGGGAAGCTCTCGAAGATCGAGACGACGGCCTTGTAGTCGTGCGAGCCCTCGAACAGGTCCTCGGCCGCCAGGATCTGCTGGAGCTTGCGGTGCAGCAGCGGCGTCTTGCTCGCGGGCTCCATGTACGCCTTCGACGTGAACAGGCCGACCAACCGGGCCTCGCCCACGATCCGGCCCTCCGCAGAGACCTTGCGCACGCCGATGTAGTCCATCCTCGCCCGCCGGTGCACGGTGGAGGGACGGTTGGTCTTCGAGTAGATCAACAGGTCGCCCCCCTCGATCCGTCCCCGCAGGTTCGGCTCGATCGCAGACAGGAGCACGGGCGTGTCGTACGCAGACCATCCGGGCTTGGACAGGATCCCCAGCCCGCTCTGCAGGACCGCCGCGAGCGCCCGGCCCGCGGGCGTATCCACGAGGTCGTACTCGCGGTAGCCGAGCAGGACGAAGTTGTCCTCGAGGAGCCACTGGACGAAGGCGACGGTCTCGGCGACCTCTCCGTCCGAGTACGCGGTGATGCCGTCCCACGCGATGTCGGCCATCCGCCCAAGGGCGTCGCGCATCGCCTCGAAGTCCCGGACCGCGAGGCGGACGTCGCCGAGCACCCCGCGGACGGCCTCCTCCAGGTCCGCCGCCTCGGGGCCGGGGAGCCGCCGCTCGAGCTCGAATCGCATGACCGACTCGCGCGTCGCCGCCTCCCGGACGCCCACCACGCGGCGGATCCGGCCGTCGGATCCGCGCTCGACGCCGATCACCGGGTGGATCACGTGGCGGACGGAGAGGTCGCGCGCCTGCAGCTCCTCGTTCACGGAGTCGAACAGGAACGGCGAGTCGATCGTGTTCGTCTCGACCACCGTCCCCAGGGCCTGGTACCCGTCCCGGCCGAGCGTCGGGTTGAACACCCGGACGGCGACCTCGTCGGATCCTCGGGCGTCGGCGAGCCGGTGGACGCCCAGCACCATCCCGAGCAGCTCGTCCGCGGTGACCCCGGCGAGATCGGCGGCCGGGAGCCGCCGCGTGAAGGCCTTGGCCAGGGCAACGACGGCCTCGGCGCGTTCGAGCGGGACCTGAGCGGCAACCAGCTCGACCAGCCGGTCGAGCACCGTCCGGAGGGCCGGAGCGGCCTCGTCCGTCGCGCTCACCGGCCCATCGTACCCGGGCCGCGAACGCCGGCCGAGGGCCCCGGCATCAACTCGAAGCGCTCCCGTGCCGAGAATCAAGGAGGAGGAGGCCGGTGCCACCGGTCGATATCGTCATGGTCGACGTGCATACGAACCAGGACTCCAGGGCCGCCGAGGACGAGCGCGAGCTCCGATCGGTCGCGCAGCTGCGATTCCTCCACGGGCTCGCCCCGAGGCTCAACGCCCTGGACGACGTCGGCGCGATCGCGCGGGCCATCACGGTCGAGCTGCAGACCCTCATCGACTACCACAACTGCCGGATCTACCTGCTGCTCGAGGACGGCATCACCCTGTGGCCGATCGTCTTCCGCGGCTCCCTCGGCGAGTACGAGAGCGAGACGTTCGAGGAGCTCGTGACGGTGGTCGGCGAGGGCATCACGGGGCATGCCGTGGAGGTGGGGCGGACCCACTACGCGCCCGACGCCCTCAACGACCCCGTGGGCGTGCAGATCGAGGGCACGTCACAGATCGACGAGTCGATCCTTGCGGTCCCGATGAAGATCGGCGAACGGGTGAACGGCGTCATCGTCCTGTCGAACCTCGGGATCGACCAGTTCGACGGCGAGGACATTCGCGTGCTCGAGGTCCTCGCCTCCCACGCCGCCGTCGCGTTCGAGAACGCGCGCCTCCTGCAGCAGGAGCGCGAGGCGGCCGAGACGGCGTCGGCGCTGCTCGGGCTGTCCCAGGCCCTGACCGGCGCCCACGAAACGACGACCGTCCTGGAGCGGGTGACGGTCGCGGTGCCGTCGCTCATCGAGTCCTCCGCGGTCTTCTCCTACCTCCGCGACCCGGAGACCGGCGTCTTCCGGCTCGCGACCCAGCGCGGCCTCTCCGCCGACCAGGAACGGGCGATCACCGAGGTCCAGCCCGAGATCGCCGCGAACCTGCTGTCCTCACTCTCGGAGGCGTTCATCCTGCCGGCCGAGGTCGCGGCGTCGCTTCCCCGCGAGTACCTGGTCTTCGACGAGCCGAGGCCCGCGATCATCCTCCCGCTGCGGTGGGAGCCCGACGGCCTGGCGGTGCTGGTGGCGACGGCCAAGACCCCCGGGTCCACGTTCTCGGACCGGGACCTCTCGCTGGCGCGCGGGATGGGCGACATCGCCTCGCTGGCCCTGGGGAGCGCCAAGCGGTTCCACGAGCTCGAGCGTTTCCACGAGCTCGTGGAGAGCCTCGACGCCATCTTCTGGGAGGCCGATCCCCCCTCGCTCGCGTTCAGCTTCCTGTCGCGGCGGGCCTCCGTCCTGCTCGGTCGGTCGAGCGACTGGGGCGAGGAGGGTCCGGCGGCCTGGGGCGACCACGTCCACGCCGAGGACAGGGAGCGGGTCGTGGGGGCCGTCCGGGAGCGCATCGCGGCGCCGGGCGACGACCTCACGCTCGAGTACCGCGCCCTGGGACCCGAGGGCGAACCGATCTGGCTGCGGGACCTCGTCCACGTGGGGAGCGACGCGCGCGGCGCGACGCTGCTCCGCGGCCTGATCGTGGATATCACGGAGCGCAAGCGTGCGGAGCAGGCGCTGCAGCGGAGCGAGCAGAAGTACTCGGAGGCGTTCCGGCGCGAACGGGAGGCGACCCAGCGGCTGCGGGCGCTCGACGAGATGAAGAACACGTTCCTCGAAGCCGTATCGCACGACCTGCGGACGCCCCTCACCTCGATCCTCGGCTCGGCCGTCACGCTCGAGCAGGCCGGGATGGACATCCCGCGTGAGGACGCGGTCGACCTCCTGCGCCGGATCGCCGCCAACGCCCGCAAGCTCGAGCGCCTGCTCTCCGACCTGCTGGACCTGGACCGGCTGCAGCGGGGGATCGTCTCCCCGCAGCGACGCCGGACCGACGTCGCCGAGCTGGTGAGGCAGGCCGTGCGCGAGTCCGACCTCCTCGCCGGGCGGGACGTTCGGATGGAGGCCTCCGACGTGGTGGCCAACGTCGACGCCGCGAAGGTCGAGCGGATCGTGGAGAACCTCCTGGCGAACGCCGCCCGCCACACGCCGGAGGACTCCCCGCTCTGGGTTCGGGTGACCCGCGAAGGCCCCGGCGTGCTCATCGTGGTCGAGGACGCGGGCCCGGGTGTGACCGACGACCTCAAGCAGGCTGTCTTCGAACCATTCCGCCAGGGAGATGGTGGCCCCAACCCGTCACCCGGGGTCGGCGTGGGGTTGTCCCTCGTGGCGCGGTTCGCCGAGCTCCACGGCGGGCGGGCGTGGGTGCAGGACCGCCCCGGCGGGGGCGCGTCCTTCCACGTCTTCCTGCCCGACGCCTGACCGCGTCGGGGCCCATCACTCCTTCGGGGCGAAGGTCTGGAAGAACGTCGGGAACGTCAGCACCAGCCCGGCCACGACCAGGATCCCGGCCCACAGGAACACCGTCCGCGGGGTCGGGTCCTTCCCCCGCAGCAGCGCGGTGAGCACCACCCACGAAAGGACGAACGCCGTGACCGCCAGGATCGTCTTGCCCGCGAGCGGTCCGACCGCATCCGACCACTGCAGGGCCGACGCGAAGTCCGCGCTCGCCTCCGAGATCGTCGTGAGGATCCCCAGCACCAGCGCCCCGATCCCCGCCGCGAGGAACACCGCGGCGACCGGGCCGAAGGGCTTGTCCGTGGTGACGGCCCCGACGTTCGTCCCCATGTCCTCCGATGTCTGCATCATCACGCCCTCCTCACGAGACCGGGGCGGCCTTGGTGATGAACGCGCCCAGCGCGCCGGCGACGCCGGCGATCACGAACGCGGCCGTGAAGAACACCAGCAGCGCCTTCCGGACGCCCTGGTGTCGGATCAGCGACGTCCCGTAGTAGGTCACGGTGAACGCCACCGCCGTCGCCAGCAGGGGAGCGATCCAGGCGATGTGCTCCTTCCACTCCATCCCGAACTCGTGCCAGTCCGCGGTGCCCGGGTCCGCGAGCAGGAGGTTCTTCGGGCTCGTGGCTGCCGCGTCCCGATACCAGGGGTAGACGATCCACGACCCGGTGATGACGGTCAGCCACGCCGCCCCGGCCATCGTCCACGTGCCGATCGCGAGCCTCCGGGTTCGTCTGGCCACCCCGGCCTCGGTCAGCTGCCCTTCGCGGAGGCTCCAGAACTCCGCCAGGCCGCCGGCGAAGGCCAGCAGGAACAGGGCTCCGAGCCCCATGCCGTGGATGACCGCCCACCACTCCCGATCCGAGAGATGCACGTCAACCCCCTCCAGAGTCGTTGTGCGGCGATGGAACCTCGCGAGCCTACGCCTCCGGGCCCGCCGCAGCCAGCAACCAGGCATCGGGGCGCCGTCGACGACCCGGGGATAGGTGAGGGCCGGGAGGCGGTGGGGGACTGAACCTCCCGGCCCTCGTTGTCGGGGTGCGATGGACTTATCCCGACAATCCCTCAGATGAAGAGCGTGATCGCGTTCTGCGCCTCCATCAACATCGTCGTCGCGCCGGCCGGCTCGCCGAGGCCGTCGATCATGTCCTCGCGCTTGAGCCCGAGCAGATCCATCGTCATCTGGCACGGCACGAGCTTCACGCCGAGATCCACGGCCATCTCGAGCAGCTCGCCGGGGCTGGCCACCTGATGGTCCTTGGCGAGGTGCTTCATCATCGCGGGGCCCGCGCCGGCGAAGTTCATCTGGCCGAGCTTGAGGTGGTCGATGCCCGGCCGGTCCATCATCGAGACCATCTTCTGCATCCAGTTGTCGCCCGTGATGCGCTTGTTCTCCTTGACCACGGAGAACAGCCCCCAGAACGTGAAGAAGATGGTCGTGTCCATGCCCATCGCCGCGCCGGTGGTGGCGAGGATCATCTGCGGCCACACCTTGTCGAGCTCGCCCGACCAAGCGATGACCACGAGCCGGTTGTGCTGCGTGTGCGGGTGGTCGTGGACCGGGAGCTCGAGTGCCTGTTCCTGAACGGCCATGATCGCTCCCCCTCACTTCTTCCGGATCACGAAGCGGAAGACGCTGTCCGCCTCGTCGTGCTCGACGAGCTCGTTGCCCGTGCTCTTGCACCATGCGTTGAAGTCGGCGACCGAACCCGGATCCGTCGCCAGCGCCTCGAGCAGGTCGCCCGACGCGAGCTCCTTCATGGCCTGCGCCGTCTTCACGATCGGCAGCGGGCAGGACAACCCCTTCAGGTCCAGGCTCTTCGCGATCTGTGTGCTCATGGTTGGCTCCTTCCGATGGGTGTCGGGCTCGCCGTGCTCTTGCCCGTGGGGATCGGCAGCGGGACGTTGTCCGGCATCCGGCCCTGCGGGATGGTCTCCCAGTAGATGCGGTTGAACATCCACTTGGCCGTGTGCCACACGAGGTTGGGCTGCGGCGGGGCCGGGGGGTGCTCGTAGTCGAACCGGAGCACGGTCGCCTTGCGGTTGCCGGTCTCCAGGAAGCACATGACCCGGCCGCCGTAGTTGGTCTTGGGGGCCGTCCCGTGCACAAGGCTGGCGATACGGCTCGCGACGACCGGCGCCTCGAAGTGCGCCGTGGACCCGCTCTTGCTGATGGGCAGGTTGGTCGCGTCGCCCATGGCGAAGATGCGCTCCTGCCCCTCGACCTGGAGCGTGTGCCGGTCGGTGGGGAGCCACCCCGCGGCATCTCCGAGGTGCGAGTCCGACACGATCTGCTGCCCCCGATGGGGCGGCACGAGCACCAACAGGTCGTACTCGTCCTTCTCTCCTTCGAGCGAGGACACCGTGTGCGCGGACGGGTCGACCTCCTCGACGTTGAAGAACGTCGTGAGCCCGATGCCGCGCTGCTCGAGGATCGGCTGGATCACCTTGCTTGCCGACTCGATCGTGAACGCCCGGTTGAGCGGCGAGAGCAGCCGCACCTCGCTTCGCCCGCGGATGCCGCGACGGCGCAGGTACTCGTCGACCATGAAGACGAACTCGATCGGCGCCGGCGGGCACTTGTACGGGATGCCGGCGATGCCGACGAGGATGCGCCCTCCCGAGAAGCGCCGCAGCGCCTCGCGGAGGCGCTGCGCGTCCTCGAGCGAATAGAAGCCGTGCGCGTCCTGGACGAGTCCGGGGATCTGGTCGTGCACCAGTCGGGCCCCGGTCGACATGACGAGGTAGTCCCAGTCGAGGCTGCCGCCCCGTTCGAGCTGGACGGTGCCGGCGTCGGGGTGGACGCGGACGGCGCGCTCGACCACGAGCTCGACGTCCCGGCGGAGCAGCGTCCGCTCGTCGCGCACGAGCCACCGCCCGTTGGCCTGCCCCAGGGCCACGTAGAGGTAGCCCGGCTGGTAGTGATGCATGCCGGTGGGGTCGACCACCGTCACCTTCACGTCGCGCCCGAGCTCCTTCGAAAGGAGGTTGGCGGCGAGGGTGCCTCCCACCCCGCCACCGAGCACGACGACCCTTGCCGGCACGCCTAGGTCACCGAGCCTTCCGCACCACGATGCGGACGAACCCGTCCTCCTCCTGGAGGTCGACGAGCTCGTGACCGGCCTTGCGGATCCACGCCGGGATGTCGGTGCGCGATCCCTCGTCCGAGGAGAGAACCTCGAGCATGTCGCCCACCTCGCCCTCACGGATCGCGCCGATCAGGCTCATGAGCGGTCCCGGGCACGGCATGCCGCGGGCATCGATCGAACGGGTCACGTTGGCGGTCGTCATCTCGTACCTCCTTCAGATGAAGGTCACGGGGCCGTCCACGTCCAGGAAGAACGAGGCGACCCCCTCCTGGTCGTCGACGAGCGGATCGAGGTCTTCGACCTTCAACCCGAACATCTCCATCGAGAGGGAGCAGGCGTGGATGGCCACCTGGCCGATGTCCTTCGCCTGCCGGAAGATCTCGCTCCAGTGCTGGCCGTTGTGCCGCCGGAGGGCGTCGAGCCCTTCGGGCCCGGCCTCCGGCGCGACCCCGTGGTCCTTGAGGACGCGATCCGCGCGGAACGCGTCGAGGGCCCAGTACTGGAGGAACACGCTGACCGGGCGGCCCATCGCGGCCGCGCCGGCCGTGAGCACGGCGGCGGCGTTCAACTTGTCATCGGTTCCCGAGAACAGGACCAACGACAGTGTGGACTCGTCCATCTCGCACCCCTTGTGTGTGTCCCCGTTGCCGTCACAGGTTGCGCAACCGGCGGGTCGCGGAGAGGGGTCCTCATGCCCGGGCCGTGCGGGACCTTCGGACCTCCGCCGATCGGGAGCCCCGGCTTCTGGCCCTTCGTTGGTTGCCTCGGCCACGCGACAGCCGGTAGCGTGGCGCGGTTCTCCCCCCACCCCCATGACCATGGCCGAGCCACGGGACCACGCGAAGATGCCCGACGACGTCCTGCCCGACCCCGACCCGGGCCCCTCGATCACCGCCACGGCCACCGCCGAGGACGGTCCGGGCTCGGCGGCGGCCCCCGCCGGATCGCGACGACGGGACCGCGACTGGACGGCGATCGCCGCCAGGGTCGCGTACCTGTTGATCGCCCTCTTCCTGTTCGTGCTCGCGATCCAGCTCATGAAGGACGGAGCGAAGGCGTTGGGGCCGACCCTGTCCGACAGCCCGCTGTTCAGCAACCTCTTCTCGACGCTGGGCGCCGGCTGGCTGGGCGCCTACGTCGTCCTGTCGGGCTCGCCGGTGGCCGCCGTCGCGCTCAGCCTCTACGTCGGTGGAGCGTCGACCGAGCTCCAGACCTTCACGATGCTCTCCGGGTCGAGGCTCGGAGCGTCCTTCGTGGTCCTCCTCGTGGGGTTCATGTACGCCCTGCGGAACCGAGGCCGGAACCGCGGGGAGTCGATCGGGATGGGCGTGCTCGCGCTCGGTCTCACCGCCGCCGTCTACGTGCCGGGGATGTTCATCGGCTACGGGATCCTGAAGGCCGGATGGCTCAACGGGATCCGGTGGCACGCCTCCGGGGACGTCCAGTCGATGGTCGACTTCGTGTGGGGGCCGGCCCTGGACCTCCTGAGGGACCTGCCCGACTGGACGCTGCTGCCGATCGGGCTGGCGATCGTGCTCGTGTCCTTCAAGCTGCTCGACCGCGTCCTGCCCCAGCTCGATGGCGAGCGCCACGGCGGCAAGCGCGCGGAGTGGCTGAAGCGCCCCTGGCCGATGTTCCTGCTCGGCTGCGCCGTGGCCACGCTCACGCTCTCGGTCTCCGTCGCGCTCACGCTGCTCGTGCCGCTCGCGAGCCGGGGGTACATCAAGCGGCGCGAGGCCATCCCCTACATCATGGGGGCGAACATCACGACGCTCGCCGACACCCTCGTCGCGGCGATGGTGCTCGGCAACGCGGTCGCCGTCCAGATCGTCCTGGCTCAGGCCATCGCCGTCGCGGCCGTGTCGCTCGCCCTCCTGGCGTTCGCCTACCGGCCGCTGGTGGGCGGGATCATGGCGCTCGACGACTGGCTCGTGGCGTCCAACCGGCGTCTGTGGCTGTTCGTGGCCGGCCTGTTCATCCTGCCGGCGATCCTGCTCACGTCCGGCGTGTGGATCGGCCCGATCGCCCGTTGAGCGCGTGGCCGACCTGCTGATCGCCGGCGCGACGATCGTCGACGGGACCGGAGCGCCCGCCCGTCCGGGGTCGGTGCTCGTGTCCGGGAACCGGGTCGAGGCGGTGCTCGAGCCGGAGAGCCCCGAGCCGGCGGACGTCCGTCGCGTCGACGCACGCGGCCACGTCGCCGCGCCGGGCTTCATCGACGCGCACAGCCACTCCGACGTCTCCCCGCTCGTCGAGCCCACGATGGACTCGATGCTCCGGCAGGGCGTGACGACCGTCGTCGTGGGCAACTGCGGGTCGTCGGCCTTCCCGCCGGCCGGCCTGGACGACGTCGCGGCGCTCGCCGGGGTGGCGGCCGCGGACCTGGGTGCGCCGTGGACGACGTTCGGGGGCTACCTGCAGCGCCTCACCGAGTCCCGTCCCGCCGTGAACGTCGCGCCGCTGGTCGGACACGGTGCACTTCGCCTGCAGGTCCGGGACGAGCAGCGCCGGCTGCCCACCCGCGACGACCTCGGGCGGATGGGCCGGCTCCTGGAGGAGGCCCTCGACGAGGGTGCGTTCGGCATGTCGACCGGGCTGATCTACGCCCCCGGGCTCCACGCCGGGATCGACGAGCTCGTCGAGCTCGCCGGGACGATGGCGCGACGAGGAGGGCTGTACGCGAGCCACGTCCGCGGCGAGAGCCTGCGCGTCTTCGACGCGGTCGCCGAGTGCATCGAGATCGGACGCCGGGCCGGCGTGCCCTCCCACGTGAGCCATCTGAAGGTCGAGGGCCGCCGGATGTGGGGGCGCGCGGCCGATCTGCTCGCATCGATCGACGACGCCCGGGCGCGCGGGGACGACGTCAGCGCCGACCAGTACCCCTACACGGCGTGGGAGACCTCGCTGTCGACGACGCTTCCGCCGTGGGTCACGCCGGAGGAGCTGAGCGGGGTCGTGGAAGACCCTCGGTCTCGGGGCCGGCTGGTGGACGCCGTCGAGAACGGCGAGCCGAGCTCGGAGAACGTGGGTCCCGGGCTCGGATGGGATCGGATCGTGGTCGGTTCGCACGTGCCCGATCCCTCGGTCACCGGCCGGACCATCGCCGAGCTCGCCGCCGAGCGCGGGCTCGGACCGGCCGAGGCCGTGCTGGAGCTCCTGCTCGCCGATCCGCACACGGGGATGATCGGGCACGGGATGCGCGAGGACGACGTCCGCACGATCCTGTCCCGCCCCGACGTGCTCGTCGGGACGGACGGCCTCGCGGTCTCGCCCCGGGGTCCGCTCGGCGCCTACGCCGTCCACCCCCGCTACTACGGCACGTTTCCCCGGATCCTCGGGACCTACGTCCGCGAGGAGGCTTTGCTCTCGCTCGAGGACGCCGTCCGCAAGATGACCGCGCTGCCCGCCGATCGCTTCGCGCTCGCAGGTCGCGGCCGGCTCGAGCCCGGCGCGATGGCCGACCTGGTGGTGTTCGATCCCGAGCGGATCGCCGATCGCGCCACCTACGCGCTGCCGCACGCCTTCGCCGAGGGCGTGGAGCTCGTCGTCGTGAACGGACGGGTGGCGTGGGACGGGAGGCTCCATGAGCGAGCCGGACGCGCCCTTCGCCGAGGTGAGGTCTAGGCGGGGCAGTCGGCCCGGCCGCTGTCCTCGCTCACCATGCACGACGACTCGTCGACGGCCTCGAACGCCGACGCGGGGATCGTCTTGAGCTGATCGAGCAGCCCGTTTCGCCAGTGGTGGTCGCGGGTCCCCTGGAAGTACCAATCGGAGCCGTTGTCGGCGACGATCATCCCATAGCGTTGCATCGCAAGAAGGATCACTCTCGCCTTCGCGCTGAAATCCGAGAGGTCGAAGCTCGACTTCAGCCGGAAGCGGGCCCCCATCGGGGGACAGTCGGGGTCGTCGACCCCCGCCTCGTGTCGCGCCGGCCACAGGTACGAATCCGTGGTGCACGAGACCGTGAAGCGGAGGGCGTGGGCGATCTCGCCCGCCCTCACCTCGTCCCAGCGCACCAGCCCGGCCAGGATCGGCAACCCGGCGGCGTCGGCCGAGGTCCACGTGGCGGGCCGGAGGTCGTTCTCGTCGAGGTCCCAGATCGCCCCGCTCCCGGCCTCCGGGTGGCCGCCGTTCCAGTCGGCCGCGAACAGCTCGTACAGGCGACAGGTCCCGCGCTGGACGATCAGCGCGTGACGATCCGAACCTCCCTCGACCGGCGTGTTCGCGTCGAACGGATACGGGCCGCGATCGCTCTCGTCGGCGTACTGGAAGGCGATGTGCACCTTCGGGTGGTTCCTCGGCACCGTGATGAACGGGAGCCCGTAGTTCGGAGGGCCGAAGTCGGGGTGCAGATCCGTCGACGCCGCGTCCGCCGATCGGAGCCACATGTCGCTCATCTCGTGGACGGGCAGCGCGTCGATCCGGGTGTTCCAGATGTTGTCGGCGGGGAAGATCCGGCAGTCCGTGTTCGGCACGTTCCGGCTCACCGGCCGAAGGACCGACGCCGGCGCGGTCACGGCGGGCGAGAGCATCGCCCCGACGAGAGCCGCGCAGATCGCCGATCTCGAGATGGCCCTCACGATCGATCCCATCGGCATCTCCCGGGCAAGGACTTGACCCGTTCCCACCGTCGTCGTGCCCTCGACGGCGTCCTCGCGACATCGTGTCACACGATCGGTTCGTGGTGACGCCCGACGGGAAGGACGTCGAGCACCCCGATGTGGAGTCGAGCCGGCGGTCGGAATCGAACCGACGGCCACCCGCTTACAAGGCGGGCGCTCTGCCCCTGAGCTACGCCGGCGCTCGGCGCCGAGCATACGCGGTGGCACCGCGAACCCGGCAGGACCGCGGTGGGTATCCCGCGCGCGAACGGCTACGTGCGGCGATCGTCGACCGGGCGGAGGACGAACGCGTACAGGAGCGCGGCGAGGGCGGCCGAGGCGTTGAGCGACCCGACGCTGCCGCGCATGGGGAGCGACACGAGCACGTCGCAGGCCTCTCGCGCGAGCCGTGACATCCCCTCGCCCTCCGATCCGAGCACGACCGCGATGCGGCCCTGCGGCCGGGGCGCCTCGTACACGCTGAGGTCCGATCGCTCGTCCAACCCGACGACCGTGAACCCGGCGTCCTTCAGACGGTCCAGCGCGCGAGCGACGTTGGCGACCCGCGCGTGCGACAGGTGCAGCAGCGCTCCCGCCGACGCCCGCACCGCCGCCGGGGTCACGTCCGCGGAACGGCGGCTGCGCGTCACGAGCATCGCCGCGCCCGCGGCCTCGGCCGACCGCGCGGCCGCCCCGAGGTTCTGCGGGTCCGAGATCCCGTCCAGCACGACCACGAGCGCGTCGTCCTCGAACGGCCATCGCGCCAGGTCCCGCTCGCCCACCGGCTCGGGCGCCCGAACCCGGGCCACGACCCCGTGGTGATCCTCGGCCAGCGCGTCGAGCTCCGCGACGGACACCTCGCGAAGCGGCACCCCCCGCCGCTCCGCGGCCTCGAGGATGTCCCGGAGGGCCGGCGTCTCCCGAGCGCCGCGGTCGATCAGCGCCTCGGAGGCGCGACCGGCCCGGATCGCCTCCAGCACGGGGCGCCGGCCGGCGACGACGCCGCCGCGGCTCACTCGCCGCGCAGGACCGCGAGGGCCAGGCATCCGATCCCATCTCCGACGAGGCCCAGCCCCTCGGGCCGGGTCGCCTTGACCGACACGCGGGACACATCCACGCCGAGCGCCGACGCGAGGTGGCTCCGCATCTCGTCTCGCACCGGGGCGATCGCCGGGCGCTCGGCGACGACGGTGAGGTCCGCCGCGTCGGGCCCGAAGCCGGCCGCGCGGACCAGCTCGACCGTTCGGGCGAGCAGGTCGAGGCCGGTGATCCCCGCGCTGCGCGGGTCGGTGTCGGGGAAGTGCTCGCCCACGTCGCCCAGCGCGGCCGCGCCGAGCAGCGCATCGGCGAGCGCGTGGCACACGGCGTCGCCGTCGGAGTGCCCGGCGAGGCCGTCCTCCCCCTCGAAGCGCACCCCGCCGAGCATGAGCGGGCGCCCGGCCGCCCACCGATGGGTGTCGAAGCCGATGCCCGTCCGCCGCTCAGCCATCGGCAGCCCGGGACAGGAACGCCTCGGCGCGCGCGAGGTCATCGGGGGTCGTGATCTTGACGTTGCCCGGCTCGCCGGGGATCGCTCGCACTCGGTAGCCGGCGATCTCCAGGACCGCCGCGTCGTCCGTGACCTCGACGCCATCGCGCTCGGCGCGCGCATGGGCGTCCCGGAGCGCCGTCCCGACGAACGCCTGCGGCGTCTGCGCGAGCGCGAGGGGTTCGCGAGGCTCGGTGCCCTCGATCGCGTCGCCGCGGACGCGCTTGACCGTGTCGGCGACGGGGACGACCGGGACGACCCCGTCCCAACCCTCGAGCGCCTCCAGGACCCTCGTCCACAGGCGCGCCGACGCGAGCGCCCGAGCCGCGTCGTGGCAGGCGATCGCGAAGGCGTCGCCCGGGATCGCCGCCAGCGCCGCGCGAACCGAGGCCTGGCGCGTCGCGCCCCCGGCGACGACCGCGTGCACGCCGAGCGGCTCCACGATCGCCCGGGCCGCCTGCTCCCAGCCCGCCGGGACCGCGACCACGACCGACGCCACGGAGCGGCTCGCGCAGGCGGACGCCACGGCGTGCGCCAGGAGGGGACGGCCGGCGAGGGGGACGAACGCCTTCGGGGTATCGAGGCCGAGCCGGTCGCCGGTGCCGGCGGCGAGCACGATCGCGACGGCGCCGTCCACGGCGCGCAGCCTACTGGAGGTTCGCGAAGACCATCCGGCCGGTCGCGGTCCTGATCACGTTGCGAACGAGCACGACCACGGTGCTCCCGATCTGCTCGCCGGCGGTCTCGACCACGACCATCGTGCCGTCCTCGAGGTACCCGACCGCTTGCCCGAACTCGCGCCCCGCCTTGACGAGCTCGACCTCCAGCTGGTCGCCGGGCACCACGGGGAGCCGGAAGGCCAGGGCCAGGTCGTTCAGGCTGGGAACGGGGATCGAGAGCGCCTGGGCCACCTTCGCCAGGTTGAAGTCGGTCGTGATCAGCGAGGCGCCGCGATCGCGGGCCAGCGCGACCAGCGCTGCGTCCACGTCGGGGACGCCGTCCTCCTCGACGAGGTGAACGTCGACGGTGGCCTCGCGCTTGAGCTGGGCCACCGTGTCAAGGCCGCGGCGGCCGCGCGAACGCCGCTTCGTGTCCGAGGAGTCCGCGATGGCCTGGAGCTCCCGCAGCACCCCGGTGTGAACGAGGAGGTCCCCCGACAGGAACCCCGTCTTCACCAGGTCGAGCACCCGCCCGTCGACCAGCGCGCTGGTGTCGATCACGCTGACCTCTCCGCGAGAGACCCCGGCCGCCCGCGGCTTCAGGCCGATCAGGCCGAACAGGTCGTCGTTCTTCGTCCGTCCGACGCGGAAGCCCGCGTAGCCGAGCGTCACGTACGTGAACGCCACGGACGTCCAGGCCGCGAGGGGGGGAAGCCGGAACACGGGCACGGAGACCAGGGCGGCGATCACCAGCCCGATGATGAGGCCGGCCAGACCGGCCACGATCTCGGCGGCCGGGACGCGGCGGAGCTCCTCCTCCATCGTCCGGACCGCGTTGGCGGTCTGCCGCCCGAGCACGCCACCGAGCACGAACCCCGTGGACGATCCCAGGACGACGCCGACGATCGTCTTCGAGGTGTTCGGATCCCGAACGTGGGTGCCGATCGTGAAGCCGGCCACGGTGAACAGCAGGACCATGATCAGCCGGACGAACTCGACGAGCCGGCCCCTCGGCAGACGCTCGCGGTCGCCCGCCACGCGAGCGCGCAGGCGGCGGCCGGTTCTCGAGCGAGCACCCTGGACGAGCATCTCCCATGATGCCTCGACCACGGGCCGCCCGGACTTGACCGAACGCCGCGTCGAATCCCCCGGCGGGGGAGGCCGGAAGCCGGTCTCAGGCCTGAGCGGCCATGGCGCGGGCGCCGTGGGAGTCGTCGAGGACCTTGTCGATCATTGCCTCGGCCTTCTCCTCGTCGCCGCCGGTCGCGTAGGTGAGCTCGGAGATCAGGATCTGGCGGGCCTTGGTGATCATGCGCTTCTCGCCGGCCGAGAGACCGCGCTCGCGCTCGCGGATCGACAGGTTCCGGACCACCTCGGCCACCTGGTAGATGTCCCCGGAGCGCAGCTTCTCGATGTTGTTCTTGAAGCGCCGGCTCCAGTTGGCGGCCATCTTGGACTCGTCCTCCTTGAGGACGTTCAGGACCTTCTTGACCTCGTTCTTGCCGACGACCGAGCGAAGGCCGACCTCGTCGGTGCTGTCGATCGGGACCATGAGGGTGAGGTCTCCGTAGGAGACCCGGAGCTTGAAGTACTTGCGCTTCTCGCCCATGAACTCCCGGACGCAGAGGTCCTCGATCACTGCTGCGCCGTGCTCCGGATGCACAACGGTGTCACCTTTGCGGAACACAAGACCCCCTCGGATCGACGGCTGGCCGTGGCTGGCAAGAGCCAGAGTAGCACGCAGACGGCCCGCCCCGCAAATCAAAAGCCCTGGTCAGAGGCTCTTTTCCCTCGCTTTCGGCCCATTTCGGCGGGCCGTTTGCCGGGCCCGAAGGGCTACCCGGACACTGCAGGGGCCCAGGTCAGCGCGTCTTTGAGGTGCCGGACGGCGCGCACGTCGACTCCCTCCACGGGGGGCGTTCCCACGGGCGCGAAGACCGTGAGGAGACCGGCCGCCCGGGCCGCGGCGAGGCGCGTGGCCATGGCCCCGCCCGGTCTGAGGAGACCCGTGAGCCCGACCTCTCCCACGAACGCCGAGCCGTCCGGCGTCGGCACCCCGGTGGCCGCCGAGGCGATCGCCGCCGCGATCGCGAGATCGCAGGCCGGGTCGTCGATCCTCACGCCCCCCGCGGAGGCCCCGAACACGTCCGAGCCGCCCACCCGGACCCCCGCCCGATCGAGGACCGCCGCGACCAGCTGGAACCGGCGTGGGTCCAGCCCGGTGACCTGCCGGCGGGTCGGAGGGGTCGACGGGACTACCAGCGCCTGGACCTCGGCGGCCAGGGCGCGGCGTCCGGCCTGGGGAAGCGCCACCGCCGCCCCGGGCTCGCCCTGCCCCGACAGGAGCAGCCCGGTCGGATCCAGCTCTCGGAGGCCCTGGAGGGTCATCTCGAACCACGCGACCTCTCCCTCGGCCCCGAAGCGGTTCTTGCCACCCGTCAGCATCCGCAGACCCGAGCGCGGATCGCCGTCGAACGTCAGGACGACGTCCACCGCGTGCTCGAGCGTGCGGGGGCCGGCGACGTCCCCGTCCTTGGTGACGTGTCCGGTGAGCAGCACCGCGATCCCCTCGCTCTTGGCCAGGCCCACGAGCGCGTCCGCGCACGCCCGCACCTGCGCCGGCCCGCCGGGAACCTGGGTCCCCGCCGGGTCGCGCAGCGACTGGATCGAGTCCACTGCGAGCAGGAACGGGCGCGTGGCCCGGGCCGCCTCGAGGAGCTCCGGCAGCTCCCGGCCGGGGACGAACGCGACCGCGCCGCCGTCCAGGCCGAGCCGCCTCGCCCGCGCCGCGACCTGATGCCGCGACTCCTCACCCGAGGCGAGCAGGCAGGAGAGCCCGGCAGCCGACAGGTTCGCCACCAACTGGAGGAGAAGGGTCGACTTGCCGATGCCGGGCTCGCCCGCGAGGAGGGCGACGGTGCCGGGGACGAGGCCGCCGCCGAGGACGCGGTCCACGCCCGCCAGACCGGTCGCGATCCGCCGGTCGTCCTCGGCCTCGTGCTCGAGCGTCCCGAGCGCGATCGAACCCTGAGCCGTGCCGCCGGCCCGCTCCTCGATCGTTCCCCAGGCTCCGCAGCCGGGGCAGCGCCCAGCCCACTGGGCCAACTGCTGCCCGCATTCCCGGCACGAGAGCACCGTCCGCACCTTGCCCACGGCGAGCGACGATAGCGACGGGGTCTGACACGCAGGTCGGACGCGGAGGCGACCGGCGGCGTGGCCGCGTATACTCGGATGGTCCATCGATCAGCGAACGATCACGCGAGAGGAGGGATGAGCGCATGGCGAAGGTCACCACCGTCGTGATGCCGCATCCCTCGGGGATCGCCGCCTAGCGAGCCGGGTCCGTCACGGAGCCGCGCCGTCCGCAGCCGCCCGAAGGGGCGGCTTTCTCTTTGTCCTCCTACGGGCGTGAGGCCGTGCCGACGAACGTCACCGTTGCCCCGCAAGGCCGACCGACGCCAGCGATCGAAAGGAACCTCGCGTTGAGCGATCACGAAGAAACAACGGAAGGCGACGCGCTGTCGCACTTCGTCGACGAGGGTCTGATCACCGGACCCATCCGCATCATCAGGACCGGCAAGGAGGCCTCGGTGCACCTGTGCCGGGCCAACCACTCGACCACCGGTGAGTCGCTGCTCGCCTTGAAGGTGTACCACCCGCTCGATCGTCGCGACTTCCGCGACGAGTCGCTCTACCGCGACGGGGAGTGGATCGAGGAGCGCCGCATCCGAGCGGCCCTCGACAAGAAGACGCGATTCGGCCGGCAGGTCCAGGGATCGCTCTGGGTGGACCGGGAGTGGCAGACGCTCCGCACCCTCGCCGAGACCGGTGCGCCCGTGCCCCGCCCGCTCGCCGCGACGGACGACGCGATCCTGATGACGTACATCGGGGACGAAGCCGACGCGGCGCCGCAGCTCCGCGCGTACCGGCCGGACGGGGACGAGGCCGAGGACCTCTTCCACCAGGTCATCCGTGCCGTCGAGCTGATGCTGTATCGCAACGTGATCCACGGCGACCTGTCCGCGTACAACGTGCTCGTGTGGGAGGGACGGGCCACGGTGATCGACCTGCCGCAGGCCGTCGATCCGCGGAAGAACCGGCACGCGCCCGCCTTGCTCGAGCGCGACGTGGCGCGCATCTGCGGGCATTTCGAACGGCACGGAGTGCGTTCGTCCCCACCCCGCATCGCCGCGGACCTGTGGACCGCGTGGCAGTTCGCGGACCTCGTCCCGGAGGAGCTCCGCGTGGAACTCGAGCTCTAGCCGTCCCGGGCGCCGCGGAACTCGAGGACGTAGCGCCACGTCGAGCCGTCGCCCGCGTGCTCGAACGTCTGGAGCCTTCCGACCTCGCCCCCCGGCAGCAGCATCGGGAGGCCGACGTGCTCCGCGCCCGGCCACAGGTCCTGGCGGGAGCGCTCCTCCATGCGGACCAGCGTGATGGGCTGCCGCCCGTCCGTCTCGAGCGGCTCGCACCACTCGGCGTCCTCGGCCGGGATGAGCTGACGGAACCGGACGAACCGGACCGGGGCGTGCATCAGGACCGCCTCCCCCGGCGACTTCCACGCCTTGCCGAAGAACCGCCAGCGCTCGCCGTCCCGGGAGGTCTCGACCGCCCAGCACTCCTCGTTCCCCAGCACCCACTGAGCCTACCCAGGGCCCCGACATCGCGTGTGCGGGGCGCTCGGCCCATGCCGGTCGGCGCCCTCATCGTCCGCAGGCGCCGTGCGCACTCACGTGGCCGCAGGCCTGCGAACGCGGACCGCGCCCGGCTCGCCCTCCACTCGCCGGACGAGCCGGCGCATCGCGGCGCGGCGTGCCTCCCGTCGCCCGGCGCGTAGCTCCCGGGCCCGGGCGAGGGCGTCCACCGGCTGGACCACGGCCTCGGCCACCGCAACCGCCGCGATCGAGGTGCGCATGTTGGACCTCCTTGTCGATCGACTGTGCTCGCAACGCTAGGCGCGGCCGTGGGCGTGAGCTAGCGGGATTCCCCTAGCGGGATGGCCGACATCCCTAGGCGTCCTCCGCCTCGCCTCCACGGTCCTCGCCCGGCCTCGACAGGTCCAGGGAGCCCTGGGCGACGAGCCCGGAGAGCTCCGCGCGGGACCGGATCCCAAGCTTGCGGTACACGCGCGTGAGGTGCGCCTCCACGCTCGCGACGCTCATGAACAGCTCCGCTGCGATCTCTCGGTTCCTCAGGCCCCGGCTCACCAGCGCCGCGACGCGGCGCTCGACGTCGGTGAGCCGTCCGGCCGTCCGTCCCGGCGCCGCTCGGTCGAGCTCCTCCTCGGTCCGTGCCTGCCAGAGCGCCGCGCCCATGCTCTGGAACCGAGCTCGAGCGCCCTCCAGGATGTCGGCGGCGAGCGTCCGGCGGCCGGCGCGCAGGAGGGCGCGTCCGCGCTGCAGCATGGCCCGGGCGGCGTCCGGTGCGTGGCCGAGCCGGTCGAAGACCTCGGTCGCGCTCTCGAGGAACACCGCGGCGGCGTCGGCCTCCCCGATCGCGAGATGCCAGACGCCTCGGCTGCGCGCCAGCGCGCCCCAGGCCCAGGGGAGGTCGAGCGCCGTCGCCTCGCGTTCGAGCCGGTCCAGCATCGTCTCCGCGCCCGCGACGTCGCCGGATGCCGACAACGCCTCGACGGCGTCGGGGACGATCGGCACCGCGCCCGGATGTGCGAACCCCCAGTCCTTCAGCAACAGGGCGCCGTCGGTGAGCTCGCGGGCGGCCGCGTCCGCGTCGCCCTCCGACAGGGCGAGCAGGCCGAGCACGCTCTTCGCGCGAACGACGCTCGGCCGCCCGCCGCGCCGCCTGCCCCACTCGAGGAGATGCTCGGCCGAGGCACGCGCCTCGGCCCGCCGTCCGAGCCAGGCGTCGACGAGCGCGAGCGGATAGAAGAGCCAGCCTTCGGCGTCGGGATTCTCCGCGTCGCGGGCGGATTCCATCGCCGCATGGACGACCTCTGCGGCGGAGGCGAGACGGCCCGACGCGCATTCGAGCAGCGCGAGGTCGTAGAGGCGGTACGGGCGTTCCAGCTCGTGACCCGAGCGCTCGTCGTCGGCGAGCGTCGCGTCCAGGAGCTCTCGCGCCCGAGGAAGATCACCCGCCCAGAGCGCCTGTTTGGCCGCCCACGCCATCGGACCACCCCCCAGGCGAGGCCGGCCGATCTCCTCGGTGAGGGCGACCGCCCGCGCCATACGATCGGGTCGGGGGTTGCCGGACAGCGCCTCCATGTGGGCGAGGTGGCCGCCGGCCAGCATCTGGAGCTCGGGGTCCTCGTGCCGGTCGGCGATCGCCGCAGCCTGCCGAGCGCACTCCAGCCCGGCTGGTAGGTCGCCGCGGTACATCCCGCGCGCCCAGCCGAGGATGTCGAGGACCCGCCCGCGCAGGAGCTCGTCCTCGCCGGCGTCCTCGATGGCCTGCACGAGCAGCCGGTCGCTGCGCTCGAGGTCCTCGTCCCCCACGTAGAAGCGTTGGATGAGGGCCTCTGCTCGCATCGGCCCCGGCGGGAGGGCGGCGACGAGGCGATCCGTGAGCGCGAGGGCCCGGCTCGCCTCTCCCGCGGCCGCGAGGTGGACGATCTCCGCGATGGCTCGACGGCGAGCATCGCCGTGGTCGCCGGGGGGCGTCAGTCGCGCGCTGTGGTGTGCGAACTCCGCGGCGAGATCGGTCGCCCCGCGCCGCCCCGCCCGTTCGGCGGCTTCTTCCAGGAACCGCGCGACGTCCTCGTCCGGCAGGTCGATCGACGTCGCGAGATGGCGGGCACGCACGTCCGGATCGACGGCGTGGTCCGCGAGCACGGCGTGCAGCGCCCGACGGGCCGGCGGGGCCATGCGGGCGGACACACCCGAACCCAGGAGGGGGTGAGCGATGCGGACCTGCAGGTCCTCCTCGATCACGACGAGCCCGTGCGCCTCGGCAAGGGGCAAGAGCCGGTCCAGCTGCAGGGCCGGGAGGATCTCCTGGAGCTCCCGGACGGACGATCCGCCCACCACCGAGACCGTCTCCAGCAGCGGGACGAGGTCACCCGGAAGACGGTCCAGCCGCTGCGCGATGGCCTCTTGGAGCGAGCTCGGGAAGGCGAGCTCGACGTGGCCGCGGCCGGACCGGCCGTCTCCCTCGAGGCCGCGAGCGAGCTCGATCGCGTACAGGGGGTTTCCGCCGGAGGCCGCGTGGATCCTTCGGAGCAGCGGCCGAGAGATGGAGGCGACGGTTCCGGCCAGGACCCGTCGGAGCTCGGCGAGGTCGAGCGGGCCGAGCTCCAGCAGCTCGAGGCGCTCGGGCGGCACGATCGCGGCCAGCGCGAGCGGATCGTCGGGATCGGTCTCCCGGCGCGCGGTGACGAGGATGCCGATCGGCTCGGCGTCGATGCGCCGCAACGCGTATCGGAGCGTCCGGGCGGACACCGAGTCCAGCCATTGCACGTCGTCGATCGCCAGCAGCGCCGGTCCGCGCCCCCCGATGACGCGGAGCTCCGTGAGCGCCCGGCGCCCGCGAGCGAACGGATCCTCTTCACTGCGCAGCTCCTCGAGCTCCGACTCCGGGCTCTGGAGGAGATCGACCAGGCCGACGAGGTCGAGCGCCATCTCGTCTTCCGTCGGCCTGGTCTGCCGAACGTCGATGCCGGCCGCGCGTGCGCTCGCAACCGCGTGACGCCACAGCGCGGTCTTGCCGATACCGATGTCGCCCCGGATGACCAGCGCCCGCATCCCCGTCGACACGGCGCGGACGAAGGCGTCGACGCGCGCCACCTCGACCTCCCGGCCGACGAGGGTCGGCGACGCCGGAGGGCTGGGCGTTCGGCGCATCGCCCGATTATCCGCCGGTTCAGGAGGTGTCCCGGACGCCCACGTCAACGCCGCCCTCGACGACCATCCGTGCCAGGTCGCTCCGGGAGCGGATGCCGAGCTTCCGGTAGATGCGCGTGAGATGGGCCTCGACGGTCGCCACGCTCATGAAGAGCGTCGTCGCGACCTCTCGGTTCTTGCCGCCCCCTGCCACCAGCTGGGCAACCCGCATCTCGGTCGAGGTGAGACGACCGCCCGCCGGACCCGGCGCGGCGCGATCGACGTCCTCGGCCGCTCGCGCCTCCCACAGGCGGGCGCCGATCCTCGCGAATCGCTCCCTCGCGTCGACGAGGACCCGGACGGCGAGCGCGCGGCGGCCGTCGCGAAGCAGCGCCCGGCCTCGCCACAGCTCGGCACGGGTGGCGTCGGGCTCGTGCGCCAACTCCGAGAATCGGGCGGCCGCCTCCTCCGCCGACGCGGCGGCGCCTGCCGCGTCACCCTCCGCGAGGAGCACGATCCCGCGGCATCGCGTTGCGGCCGCCCGGCCCCACGCGTGGCCGCTCGCCGCCGCCTGGCGCTCCAGGCGATCCATGAAGCTCCTCGCGGTCGGCAGGTCGCCCGAGAGCGCGGCGGCCTCGACCGCGTCGGGAAGCGCAGGGAAGACTCCGGGATGTCCGACGCCCATCTCCTGCAGGAGGCGAACGGCCACGGAGAGCTCGTGCACGGCGCCGTGGTGGTCTCCCTCCGAGAGGGCGAGCAGCCCGAGGACGCGTCGGCCCGCCACGGTATCGGGCCGCTCCCCGAGTCGCTCCGCCCGATCGAGGAGGCGCCGCGCGGTGGAGCGGGCCTCGGACGCTCGGCCGAGCCAGGCGTCCACCAGGGCCTTGGGATAGAGGAACCACCGGTCCCCGAGCGTGCTCCCCGAGTCGCGGACCGCCTCGAGTCCCTGCTCGACCAACGTCTCCGCCGCGGCGAAGTCCCCGGCCGCCACGTCGGCCAGGGCGAGGTCGTACAGCTGGAACGGTCTCTGGAACTCGTCGGAGGAAGCGCCGGATCCGACGAGCGTCCTGGCCGCCTCCAGGTCGCCCGCCCACCGGTATTGCTTCGCGAGCAGGCCACGAGCTCGACGGCCGGTCGTCAGTGGAAGCCCATCCGCGGCGTCCTCCAGCGCGATGGCGCGCTCCATGACCGGCAGGACGCGAGCCCCTTCGATGGCCTCCAGGTGCGCGAGACCGGACAGCGTCATCGCCAGCAGCCGCGAGTCGTCCAGCCGCTCGGCGATCGCCTGCGCCGACCCGGCGCATTCGATCGCAGCTCGCACCGCGCCGAACGAGAGCCAATGCGCGAAGGCCAGCTCGTCGAGCACCCGGGCCCGCAGGGGCTCGTCGTCGCCTGCGTCCTCGAGCGCTCGCTCGAGCAGCGCGATGCTCGTCCGCGGACGGTCGTTCTCGAGGTCCGAGCGAAGGACGAGCGCTCGAGCCCGACCCGGCCCAGGAGGCTGACGGGCAACGAGCTCGTCCGCCAGTGCCAGCGCCCGGCTGGCCTCACCCGCGGCGGCCAGGTTCTCGATCTCGAGCTGGACGCGGCGGCGGGCCCTCTCGACGTCGCCCTCGGGCGTCACCCGCGCGCTGTGCCGCGCGAACTCCGCCGCGAGATCGAAGGACCCCCGACCGGACGCGCGCTCCGCCGCCTGCTCGAGCAGCAGCGCCACATCCGCGCCGGGCGTCTCGGTCGACAACGCGAGGTGCCGGGCACGGATGTCGGGATCGAGCGCCAGGTCCGCCAACCGACCGTGCAAGGCTCGTCGCGACATCGGCGTCATGCGCGCGTACACGGTCTCGCCGATGAGTGGATGCGAGAAGCGGATCTCCTCCTTCTCGACCACCAGGATGCCGAGTCGTTCCGCGAGCGCGAGCAGGTCGTCGGTGTCCACCTCGGGCACGTTCCGCTCGAGCTCCGAGACCGGGACGGGTCCGAGCCCGGCGGCGGCCTCGAGCAGGGGCGCGAGCTCGACCGGCGCCGACTCCAGGCGACGCGTGATCGCCGCCCCGATCGAGTCGGGCAGGGAGAGCGTGCGCCCGGAGCCTCGCATCCGCTCGTCGGCGGCCAGGCCGCGCGCCAGCTCGATCGCGTACAGGGGATTGCCGCCGGAGACCCGGTGGATCCTTCTGAGGGTCGGCCGCGAGATCGCCGTGACGACCCGGGCCAGGACTCGACGCAACTCCTCCAGGCCGAGCGGGCCGAGATCGACTTCCCGGAGCCGTCCGGGAGGCAGGGTGTCCGAGCAGGAGAGCGGATCGTCCGTGCGGCCGCTCATCCGGGTCGTCGCGAGCACGCCGACCGGAGCCGCCTCGAGGCGCCGAAGCGCGAACCGCAGGGCCCGAGCCGATGCCGGATCCAGCCACTGGAGGTCGTCGATGGCGAGCACGACCGGACCTCGGTCGGCGAGCTCGCCGATCGCGCCGAGGACCAGACGTCCGCGCGAGAGCGGGTCGTCGTCCGCGCGGAGACCGGCGACGTCGAGCGGGGCTCCCTCGAACAGGTCCGCGAGCGCGACGAGGTCGAGCGCCATCTCCTCCTCGGCCGGCCTGGCCACGAGCACCCGATGGCCGGCCTCCCCGCATCTCTCGATCGCGTGGCGCCAGAACGCCGTCTTGCCGACCCCCGGCTCCCCGCCGATGACGAGCGCGCGCGGGCCGCGGGCGACGTCCGCCGCGAAGGCCTCGATCATGGCGCGCTCTCGATCACGGCCCACGATGTCGCGCGATCGACCTGAGGCCAGCGCCGCCTCGCTCATCGCGCGATCATAGGCGGGCTCCCGGCGCGAGCGCCTCCCCCGAATCACCTACGCGGATCCGGCGCCGATGGAAGGGTCGTGCGATGTCGCCCGCGACCGTCCGACGGCCCGGCCGAGGATCAGGGAGCGACGAGCGTGCCGATCACCCGTCCCGCGGACCGAGGATCTGCAGGACCGTGCGTCCCAGCCCCGCGCGCAGGTCGGATCGCACCTCCGCGATGACCTCGCGCAAACCGGTGCTGGCACCCTTCTCCAGCTCCGACAGAACGGCTTCCGCCGCGGCAAGGTCGTTCCCGGTGAGGGGCCGGTGATGCCCTTCCTCCGTCGACTCGATCAGCCGCGTGGCGGCCGCGAGCAGACGGTCGGTCCGCCGCTGCAGCCGGAGACTGGCCGCGTATCTCCTCGACAGCTCGTCGCGATGCGACGTCAGAGCCCCGAGCCACCGCCGACCGTTCGGCGAACCCGTCGCGTGCGCGGCGACGAAGCGGCGCAGGCCTGCGAGCTGTTCGCCGGTGATCGTCGTCATCGCGACGGGGACCCTTCGTGGCGGCGGAGCGCCCGCGCCCACGGCGCGAACACGGCGGTCCGAAGCAACCGAGCAAGGCGCGGCCTGGAACGGGCAACGCGGGCGAGCGGCGGGCTGAGATGCCGGTACACCGCGACCAGCAGTCGCATGAGCGCCGCCGCCGAAGCACCCGCTCGAAGATGGCGATCGCGCCAGCGCCGGATCGTGACCACGTCCGGGTGGAGCCGATCGCCGTAGGCGGCGCTCGCCACGAGACACGGCGTGAGATCGAGCAGGCTACCCCAGGTGAGCGTGTCGAGGACCACCCCGGTGCAGATGGAGCAGTACGGGATGTAGAGGTTGTTCATGAGACAGTCGTACTCGGGCCGGTAGCAGCCGCAGGCAACGTACTTGGCGCCCTCGAACAGCCCGACCGTCCCGACAGGCACCGGGCTTGCCTGTGTGTCGCACAGCGTGCAGTTCGGGTTCGACGCGGTCGGCACCGGTGTCGCCGGGTCGATGGAATCGGCCCACTTCCCGACGTTCGCCAGGTCGGCCAGCGTGGCGGCCGCCGTGACGTTCGGCTCCACCGGCTCGCTCCCCACGAAGGAGCCGCCGCCGCTGCAGTACTCGTCGGCGAGCCCGAACGCCGCGTGCCCCATCTCGTGAAGCGCGATCCAATCCGGGTCGTAGAGTGACGCCACCGCCACCTGGCCGCCGCCGCCTCCGTAGACCGTGCTGTTGACGAACACGAGCAGGGCGTCCCACTCGGGCACCTCGACGTTGGCCGTGTCGATGACGATCGATTCGTCGACGTACAGCAGGCGGTCCGTACCCCCGACGCAGAACTCGGCGTCGAAGTAGGTGGCCACGAGGGAACCATCGCAATCCGGGCTGTCGGCCCCCGATTCCGACGACTCGACGTCGATCCTGTGGACGTTGACCTTGTCCCACGTGAGCGAGCCGGCGAACGGGCTCTGCGTCGGGAGGAACGTCACGAAGTCGTCGACGACGGCCTCGAAGGCGCCGAGCTCGGCGGCCGTGAACCCGTCGCCCGTGACGACCAGGTTCCACTTGTCCTCGTCGGGGCCGTTGTCCACCAGCTTGGTGGTGCCGACGACCGAGCCGTCACTCGTGGTCATCTCAGTCGGGCTCCAGTTCGAGACGGAGCAGCTCCCGTCGGACGCGCGCCCCGCCGGGTGGGGGCGCGAGCCCAGCCTGCGCGAGAACGACCTCCGGTCCGGCGGACACCACGACGACGATCTCGGCTCCCGTACGAGGTACCACGACGGTGAACACGCCGGTCGGACGGGCGAACGCGACCCTTCGCAGGCGCCCATCCGGGTCGACGACCTCCGCGTCCTGCGGGATCGGGTCGTTCAGCACCCGGCGGTAGAGGACCTCGTCGGTCCGTGACCTGAGCTCGAGGATCACGGCGTTGGGCGGGGGCTCTCGGTCCAGTGGGGCGCTGGGCGGCGCCGACTTGCGCCGCCGCAGCCGGTCCTTGAGCCGCAGCCCCGCTTCGTCGTAAGCGAAGGTCAGCCGGACCGATCCCCTCCGAGGGCCTGCCTGAGTCCCGGCAACGTGTGGCGTGCTCACGGCGACGAACGTAGCGAAGGCGTCACGGCCTCGCTAGCGGGGTTCCCCTAGAGAATCCGCCGGCCCGACGCCGAGCGGCCTCGACCCCGAGCCTGGATACCGAAGGGCCCGGCAGCCACACGGTTGCCGGGCCATCGGTCTTGCGGCCGGGCGGCGGGGACCGCCCGACGATTGTGTTGTCGGATCCTCCGCTACCCCTCTTGAGACCCCGCGAGCTCCACCGGAGGCACCTCCGGCGGAACGCCGGCGCCCTCGAACACGATCTCGCCGTCGCGAGCGTCCACGATGATCGTCTGGCCGGCCCGGAACTCCTTCCACAGGAGCTTCTCGGACAGCGGGTCCTCGACGAGGTGCTGGATCGTCCGCCGCAACGGGCGCGCGCCGAGCGAGGGGTCGTACCCCTTCTCCGCGAGGAGCACCTTCGCGCCGTCGGTGAGCTCGATCTCCAGGTCCTTCGACTTCAGCTGCTCGCGGACCCGCTTCATCAGCAGGTCGACGATCTGCGTCACGTCCGCCTGGCTGAGGGAGTGGAAGACGATGACCTCGTCGATGCGGTTGAGGAACTCGGGACGGAAGGAGCGCTTCAGCTCCTCCATCACCTTGTCCTTCATCTTCTCGTACGTGACCTTCTCGTCCGGCCGGGCCGCGAACCCGATCCCCGGTCCCTTCTGGATGTCCCGGGTCCCGAGGTTGGACGTCATGATGATGATCGTGTTCTTGAAGTCGACGTGGTGTCCCTGCGAGTCCGTCAGGCGCCCGTCCTCCAGGATCTGCAGGAGCGTGTTGAACACGTCGGGGTGCGCCTTCTCGATCTCGTCGAACAGGATCACGCTGAACGGCTTGCGGCGCACCGCTTCCGTGAGCTGTCCGCCCTCCTCGTACCCGACGTAGCCAGGAGGCGAGCCGATCAGCCGGCTCACCGTGTGCTTCTCCATGTACTCGGACATGTCGAGCTGGATCAGCGCGGCCTCGTCGCCGAACAGGAACTCCGCCAGGGCCTTGGACAGCTCGGTCTTCCCGACACCGGAGGGTCCCAGGAAGATGAACGAGCCGGCGGGCCGCTTCGGGTCCTTGAGGCCGGCGCGCGTCCGGCGGATCGCCTTGCTCACCGCCTTGATCGAGTCGTCCTGGCTGATGATCCGCTTGTGGAGCTCGTCCTCCATGCGGAGCAGCTTCTCCGTCTCCTCCTCGGTGAGCTTGAAGACGGGGATGCCGGTCCACGTGGACAGAACCTCGGCGATCTCCTCCTCGTCGACCTCGGACAGGATGTCCATCTCGCCGGACTTCCACTCGCGCTCGCGGCGCTCGCGCTCCGCCCGGAGCTGGCCCTCCTCGTCGCGGAGGCTGGCGGCGAGCTCGAAGTTCTGCCCGTCGATCGCCGACTCCTTCTTCAACCGGACCTCGGCGATCTTCTCGTCGATCTCGCGCACGTCGGGCGGGGCCGTCATCCGCCGGATCCGCATCCGGGAGCCTGCCTCGTCGATCAGGTCGATGGCCTTGTCCGGGAGGTACCGGTCGCTGATGTAGCGGTCCGCCATGTTGGCGGCCGCGACGAGGGCGTCGTCGGTGAAGTTCACCCGGTGGTGGGCCTCGTACCGGTCGCGCAGACCCTTCAGGATCTCGATCGTATGGGCGACGGACGGCTCCTCCACGCTGATCGGCTGGAACCGCCGCTCGAGCGCCGCGTCCTTCTCCAGGTACTTGCGGTACTCGTCGCGGGTGGTGGCGCCGATCGTCTGGAGCTCGCCGCGGGCGAGCATCGGCTTGAGGATGCTGGCGGCGTCGATCGCGCCCTCGGCGGCGCCGGCGCCGACGAGCGTGTGCAGCTCGTCGATGAACAGCACGATGTCGCCCCGGGTGCGGATCTCCTTCAGGACCTTCTTCAGGCGCTCCTCGAAGTCGCCGCGGTAGCGGGAGCCGGCGACGAGGGCACCGAGGTCGAGCGTGTAGATCTGCTTGCCCTTGAGCGTCTCGGGGACCTCGCCCTTGACGATGTCCTGGGCCAGGCCCTCGACGATGGCGGTCTTGCCCACGCCGGGCTCGCCGATCAGAACCGGGTTGTTCTTGGTCCGGCGCGACAGCACCTGCATCACGCGCTCGATCTCCTTCTCGCGCCCGATGACGGGGTCGAGCTTGACCTCTCGCGCGAGCTGCGTGAGGTTCCGGCCGAACTGATCGAGCACCATCGAGCCCTGTCCCTGGCCCTCGCCCTGGCCGCCGGGCGTCGTCTCGCCCTTGCCGCCGGTGTAGCCGGACAGGAGCTGGATCACGGTCTGGCGGACGCGGTTGAGGTCGGCGCCGAGCTTCTGGAGCACCTGGGCGGCGACGCCCTCGCCCTCGCGGATCAGGCCGAGCAGGATGTGCTCGGTCCCGATGTAGTTGTGTCCGAGCTGGAGCGCCTCGCGGAGCGAGAGCTCGAGGACCTTCTTGGCGCGGGGCGTGAACGGGATGTGCCCCGTGGGGGCGGCCTGGCCCTGTCCGATGATCTCCTCGACCTGCTGGCGCACCGCGTCGAGGTTGATGCTGAGGCTGTCGAGCGCCTTGGCGGCGACCCCCTCGCCCTCGTGGATCAGGCCGAGCAGGATGTGCTCGGTCCCGATGTAGTTGTGGTTCAGCATCCTCGCCTCTTCCTGGGCGAGGACGACCACCCTGCGGGCTCGGTCCGTGAAGCGTTCGAACATCGCTCTCCCCCGGGGCCCGGGAGCCCCTTGTGTTCGAAAACAGCCTCGGGGATCAGCGGACCCCGTCCTACCCCCGAGGCAGGTCGGGCGCCCCGGTGGTGCGCCTTTCAGCGCGCCTTCCGAAGCGCCCCACAGCGGTCAGTATACCCCTGGCCCCCGATACGGCCGTTCGGGCCGGCACACCCCTCTTGCTTACCCCAACGTCGCGTTCGGCACCTTCGTTCCGTATATTCGGCCACGATCTCGGCGGGGATGAGCATCGCTGGAAGATGTAACCCGTTGAGCCTGGATATAGGCCGAAAGGACCAGGAGAGATTCCCCCGTCTGGGGAATGTTCGGAGCCTGCTCGCCTCGGGGAGGATTCCTACGTAGCGTGCCTTCCGTGAAGATCCCATCCGAGGATCCCGCCGCCGGAAGCGATGCCTTCCCCAGAAGGAGACGATCGCCGTTGCGGGTCCTGGTGGTCGACGACCACCCGGCGTTTCGCCGAGCCCTCACCTCCGCCCTGCGGATGGTCAAGGACATCGAGGTGGCCGGCGAGGCGGGCGGAGGGGTCGAGGCGGCCCAGCGGGCCGTCGACGGGGACCCCGACCTCGTCCTCATGGACCTGTCCATGCCGGACCTGGACGGCATCGCGGCGATGCGGCGGATCCACGAGCGCAAGCCCCACCTGCCCGTGGTGATCCTCACGGCGCACGCCGATCCCGGCGTCGAGAAGGAGGCTCGCGAGGCCGGCGCCTCGGGGTTCCTCGCGAAGGGGACCGCCCTGGAGGACCTCGTCCTCGTCCTGCACGAAGCCGCCGACGGCGAGTAACTCTCTCAACCGCTCTCGGGGCGGTGGTGCGGGAACAGGATCAGGTCCCGGAGGGACGGGGCGTCCGTCAGCACCATCAGGAGCCGGTCGATCCCGATGCCGATGCCGCCCGCGGGGGGCATCCCGTGCTCGAGCGCCGTCAGGAAGTCCTCGTCGAACGGGTGGGTCTCTTCCGCGCCCGCGGCACGCTGGGCGGCCTGGAGCTCGAACTTGGCCCGCTGCTCGTCGGGATCGGTCAGCTCGCTGAACGCCGTGGCCAGCTCCACGCCGCCGATCACGAGGTCGAAGTGCTCGGTGAGGGCCGGATCGCTCCGGTGGGGCCGGGCGAGCGGCGAGACCTCGCGCGGGAAGTCACAGACGAACGTCGGCTCCCACAGCGTCGGCTCGACGAGCTTCTCGAACAGCTCCACGGCGACCTTGCCCGGCCCCCACGCCGGGTCGACGGGGACGCCGTGCCTCTCGGCCAAGGCGGCGAGTTCCGACCCGTCGAGCGTCACCTCCTCGCCCACCGCCTCGGACACGCTCCCGAGGACGGTGAGGCGCCGCCACTGCGGCGTGAGGTCGAGATCGCGGCCCCTGAACTCGAACACCAGCGAGCCGCGGACGGCGCGCGCCGACGCCACGAGGAGCTCCTCGGTCAGGCGCATGACGTCGTGGTAGTCGGCGTATGCCTGGTAGAGCTCGAGCATCGTGAACTCGGGGTTGTGCTCGCGGTCGATGCCCTCGTTGCGGAAGGTGCGTCCGATCTCGTACACGCGCTCGAGCCCGCCGACGAGCAGGCGCTTCAGGTACAGCTCGAGCGAGATGCGAAGCTTCAGGTCGACGTCCAGCACGTTGTGGTGGGTCGTGAAGGGCCGGGCCATGGCGCCCCCCGCGATCCCCTGCAGCACCGGCGTCTCGACCTCGACGAACCCGCGCGCGTCGAGCTCGGCGCGCAGGGTGCGCAGGAGGGTGGCCCGCGCCATCGCATACCCCCGCGCGGTGGGATCGGTCGCCAGGTGCAGGTACCGCTGGCGCTGCTGGAGGTCGGGGTCCTTCAGCCCGTGCCACTTCTCGGGCAGGGGCCGGAGCGACTTGGACAGCATGGCCAGTCGGTCCACGAAGATCGACAGCTCGCCGCGGCGGGTCGTCCCCACGCGCCCGGTCGCGCCGACGACGTCGCCGAGGTCGACCTCCTCCAGGAGCGCGAGGCTCGCCGGGTCCGTGTCCTCGTTGCACACCAGCTGCAGGTCGCCGGTCCGGTCCCGCAGGACCAGGAACGCGAGCTTGCCCATGTCGCGCTTCAGCATCACCCGTCCGGCGACGGTGCGGCGATCGTTCGAGATCGTGTCGGGTCCGAGGGAGCGGCCCGCCGCGCGGACGCGCTCGATCGGATCGTGGTCGCGGACGCCGAGGGCCTGCTCGAGGGTGCGCGCGAAGGCGCGGTCGCCGAGACGCTCACGGCTCCTGCGTCGCGCCCGCAGGACCTCGGCCTCGCGGCCCGTGGCGTCCTCAGGCATCGGCGGCGGGACCGACGTTGCGCTCGAACACGAGCCGGAGGCCCTCGAGCGTGAGCCACGGCTCGACCTCGTCGACGAACTGGCACTGCGGCACGATCAAGGGGGCGAGGCCGCCCGTCGCCACGACCGTCGCGCTCCCGCCGAGGTCCTTTCGCATGCGCTCCACCATCCCGTCGGTCTCGGCGGCCGTGCCGAACACGAGGGCCGACTGGATGGCCTCGGTGGTGTTCTTGCCGATCACTCCGCGCGGGGCCTGGATCTCCACCTGCGGCAGGCGCGCGGTCTCGCGCGAGAGCGCGGCGTTCTTCGTCTGCACGCCCGGCGCGATCGCGCCGCCGAGGAACTCGCCCTTGTCCGAGACGGCGTCGTACGTCGTCGCGGTGCCGAAGTCGATGACGATGCACGGTCCGCCGTAGCGGTCGTACGCCGCGAGCGCGTTCACGACGCGGTCGGCCCCGAGCTCGCGCGGGTTGTCGGTGAGGATCGACAGGCCGGTCCTGGTCCCGGGCTCGACGAGGACGGGCGGGAAGTTGAAGTAGCGGTGGACCATGTCGCGGAGCGCCCCCGTCGACGTCGGGACCACCGAGCTGATGGCGACGCCGCTGATCTGGTTCGAGAAGGAGAGGTCGGCCTGCTCGAGGAGGCCGGCGAACAGGACGGCGAGCTCGTCGGCGGTGCGTTCGGGCTCGGTCGAGATCCGCCAGTGGTGTTCGAGCGAGGTCCCTCGGAACACGCCGAGCATCGTGTTGGTGTTGCCGACGTTCACGGCGAGCAGCACGGTGGTCCCACCTCCTCGGACGGCTCATCCTGCCACGCAGGGGCGGAGGCCGACACGGGGCTACCGGCCGAGGAGCGGGAGGTTGTCGATGAGGCGGACGTCGCCGAACCGTGCAGCGACGAGCGCCCGAGCCGGGCCGTCCACGATCGGGACGTCCTCGAACGTCGCCTCGTCGACCACGGCGGCGTAGTCGAGCCGCGCCTCGGGGGTCGCCCCGATCTCGCGCGCCATCGCGGCGACGAGCTTGGGGCCGTCGCGCTCCCCCGATCTCGCGAGCTCCGCCGCCTCCGAGAGCGCCAGGAACAGACAGCCCGCCGCCTCCCGCTGCTCGGGCGACAGGCGCGCGTTGCGGGACGACAGCGCCAGCCCGTCGGGCTCACGGACGGTGTGACATCCTGCGATCCCGACCGGGAACGACAGGTCCCCGGCCATGCGACGCACCAGCGCGAGTTGCTGCGCGTCCTTCTCCCCGAAGTACGCCGTGGAGGGCCCCACCGCGTGGAGCAGCTTGGCCACGACCGTGAGGACCCCTCGGAAATGTCCGGGCCGGGACGCGCCCTCGAGTCGGTCCCCGAGCGGCCCGGGGTCGACGAGGATCTCCGGCCGGCCGCGCGCGAACATCTCGGCGGCGGGGGGCGCGAAGACGAGGTCGACGCCGAGGCGCTCGGCCACCTCGAGGTCGCGCGCCTCGTCCCGGGGGTACGCGGCGAGGTCGCCGGGATCGCCGAACTGCAGGGGGTTCACGAAGATCGAGAGCACGACCAGGTCGCGCTCGTCGCGGGCCCGACGGAGCAGGGACTCGTGGCCTGGGTGCAAGGCCCCCATCGTCGGCACGAACCCCACGGAGCGGCCGTGGCTCCGCGCCTCGTCGCACGCCGCGAGCGTTCCGGCGATGGCGCGGATCACCTCCACCGGTCGAGGACCTCCTCGACGGCCTCCCGGCCACCGGCCGGTAGCCGCCCCGAGCGCTCGGCGAGCTCGAGCGCGAGGTCGGCCAGCGCGACGTAGGACGCGACGGCGGCGGGCGCGTGCTCGGCGAGCGCCGTCAGGTTCCGCGCGACGGTGCGGGCGTCGCCCCGGACGGCCGGGCCGGTGAGCGCGTCCGCCGGTCCCACGCGGGCGACGTTCGCCAGGGTCGCCTCCTGGAGCGGGCCGAGCATCGCCGCCGGGTCCTGGACCCCGGCCGCGCCCTCGAGCTCGTGGGCGATCGCCGAGACCGTCACGAGGTAGTTGGACGCGAAGACCGCGGCGGCGTGGTACAGCGGCTTCATCTCGTCGGCGAGGCGGAACGGACGTCCCCCGGCCTCGAGGGCGAGACGCTCGCCGAGCTCGAGCCCCTCGGGCGCCTGGGAGCTGATCGCGAACCCCGACCCCGGGATCCGCTCGAGCGCGGCCTCGACGGTGGGGCACGTCTGGAGCGGGTGCAGGGCCAGCGTCGTCGCCCCGGCGGAGTGGGCGGCGGCCAGCGCATCGAGCCCCGTAGCGCCGGAGACGTGCGCCACGGCCACGCCCGGGCCGAGGACCCCTCCCCGGGCCAGCTCCTCGCACGCGGCGACGACCGCCGAATCGGGCGTCGCGATCACCACGACCCCCGCATCCCGCGCCGCCTCGGCGTTGCCCAGCACCGGGACCCCCGGCAGGTGCACGGCGGCGCGTCCGCGCGTGGCCGCGCCACCCGACACGCCGACGATCCGGTGCCCGGCACGGCGCCACAGGACCGCGAGGGCGGTCCCCACGCGTCCCGCACCGATCACCGCCAGATCCACGCGGCGCAGTATCCCGCTCAGGGAACCCAGACGACGGGGCCGACCGGCGGCGGCGCGCCGGGCGGAAGCCGGATCGGGAGCACCTCAGACCCCCTCACCTCCAGGATCCGACCCGGTCCCGCCGTGAACAGCCGGCCCTCGCCATCGAACGTGGCGTCGGAGAGCAGCGAGAACGGGGTGTTCGCGCGGGGTGGGACGGGGAAGGCCGTTCCCGCCGGCACGTCCACCACCCAGATCCCCTCGTCGTCCCCGAGCCGGCCGTCCACGGCCACGTACCGGCCGTCGAACGTGGTCGCAAGGACGCTCCCGGCCAGCTGCGAGCCGGTGACGATCGGCCGGAGGGCGCCGCCGCCCGGCCAGACCAGCAGGCGCGAACCACGAGCCGCGATGAGCTGCACGCCGCTCGGTCCAAGCGCGACGACGCCCTGGAACAGCTCGTCGGCGCCGTCCGGGCGCAGGACGAACACCCGCCGCTGCCCCTCGCGGAGCACCGTGACGACCGGGTCCGGCCCGTAGAGCATCACGTTGGTCAGACGGCCGCAGGGCAGCTGCTCGAAACGGGCGCCGGCCGGCGTCGGGTAGATCTCGACCGTTCGCAGCCGGTACGACGGCTCCTCGCACCCCGGCGAACGCCCGGCGGCGGCGTCCGCCAGCAGCAGCGTGTTCCCGTCCGAGGAGAGCGCGACGAGGTCGGCACGTCCGATCTCGAGCGGTTCCGCGGTGGCCCCCAGGTCGGGGAAGAGGTAGGCGAAGGATCTGGGGCCGTGTCGCAACAGGATCGGCCAGGCCCGCTGCGGACCCGCCGCCAGCAGCTCGTACGGCCCTCCGGCGTTCGGGAAGCGCGGGCCCTGGGACACGAAGCCCGTCGCCACGTCGAGCACCCACAGCCGCTGGCGGTCGGGCCGGCCGGGCTCGTCGGCGACGTAGACCAGTCGTCCCGACAGCCCGGCGAATGTCATCGGCGGCGACGGGTCGCCGAGCGAGCCGGTCGGGCCGATCGCACCCGTCACCGGGCCGTCCGTGGCGAGCAGCCCGGACACGAGCGGGAGCGCGGCGAGCAGGGCGAGGCCCAGCCCACCCGCGATCAGCGCCCGCCCCCGACGGGCCCGACCCTCGACGAGCTCGTCGCCCTCGCTCATCGTCGGGTTCGGAGCGGCGGCGCGAAGGGCACCACGCCGAGCACCGCCCCCGGCGAGAGCCGGAGCGTCGAGAGCGACCGTCCGCCCGGCAGCATCGGGTCCGCGTCGAGCTCACGCAGGGGAATCAGGACGAACCCACGCTCGTGCATGCGGGGATGCGGGATCGTCAGGTCCGGCTCGTCCACCTGGAGATCGTCGTACGTGAGGACGTCGACGTCGAGGGAGCGCGGGCCCCATCGCTCGGCACGAACCCGGCCGAGCTCTGCCTCGACGGCCAGGCAGGCCTCGAGGAGGGCGCGTGGCTCGAGGTCGGTGCGCACCTCGAGCACGGCGTTCAGGTAGGCGGGCTGCGGCGGGCCGACCGGCTCGGTCTCGTACACGCGGGAGGACCGGATCACCTCGATCCCGGGGCGGGCATCCAGGACCCGGGCGGCCCGACGGAGCGTCTCGAGCCGATCGCCGAGGTTCGAGCCCAGCGCGAGGTAGGCCGCGACGGCCATCGGCCGGCGCTCAGCCGCCGCGCTCGACGGTCGCCGCGGCGGCGACGCCCTGCACGTCGCTCGAGGCAGCGGCGGCCGGCTTGTGCACGATCGCCGTCGCGCGGACAACGCCCTCTGAGGCCACCACGGCGCGAGCCACGGCGGCCGCGAGGCTCTCGAGCAGGTCGAACCGCTCGCCCTCCACCGTGGCTCGCGCCGCGGCGATCAGGCGCCGGTAGTCGGCCGCCCGGGACAGGTCGTCGCCCGAGACGTCGACCTCCACGTCCAGATCCACGACGAACGCCTGCGCCCGGTCCTGCTCGCCGGGGTTCGCGCCGTGGTGCCCCTCGGCGCCGATCCCCGTCAGGAACAACCGTGACGAGCTCACTCCTCCTCGCCTCCCTCTCCGGGCGGGCGGCGACCGAGGTACACGGTCACCGGGCCCGTCTCGTGCCGGTGCTCCACCTTCAGGTACTGGGAGCGGAGCCATTGGAAGATCAGCGGCGCGACGGTCTCGGGGGCGTCCTCGAGCAGGAAGTGCCCGCACCCCGGCAGGAGCGCGACCGAGGCGCGATCGATCGCGTCGCCGAGCCGTTCGGCCAGGCCGGATGAGACGAACGCGTCGTCCTCGCCCCACAGCACGAACACCGGGATCTCGGCCCGGGCCATCGACGCCTCGGCATCTCGCAACTCCGGCTCGCCCTCGGCCGACGCCGCCCGGACGAACGCCGCGGCGCCGTCCTCGCCCCGGAAGGGCCGGAGGTACTCGTCGAGCTCCGCCTCCGAGAGCCGCTCCCGGTGCGACATGCCGCGGTCGAACAGACGCCTCATCAGGGCCTCCACCTGCGCCCGCCCGGTCCCCGGACCGACGTCGCCGGCGAAGGGCCGGGGCCAGGCCTCGAAGGCGAACGCGTCGACGAGCACGAGCCCCTCGACCGGCCGGGCGACGGCCAGACGCATGGCGACCGCGGCGCCGGCGCCGTGGCCGGCCGCCGCAACGCGCTCGATCTCCAGACGTTCCAGGAGCTCCGCGACGGCATCCACCCGCCCGCCGAGCGACAGTCCGGCCTCCGCGAACGCCCCGGAGTCGCCGTGCCCGGGCAGATCGGGCGCGACCACGCGGAACCACGGCGAGAGCAGCGGGACGAGCTGCCGCCACAGGAAGGACGAGGTCAGGTCGCCGTGGAGCAGGAGGACGGCCGGCGTCTCGGGATCGCCGGCGTCCACGAACGCGAGCTCCCCTGCCGAGACCCCGACGCGGCGCTTCTCGGTCCCGCTCACGCCCCGGATCCGGCGATCGCGTCGAGCACCCTGACGGCGCGTACGACCTCGCGGACGTCGTGCACGCGGACGATGTTCGCGCCGTGGTCGACGGCCCACGCCACCGCGGCGATCGTCCCCTCGACGCGCTGGTCCTCGGGCAGATCGAGGATCGTCCCGAGGAACCGCTTCCGTGACGGCCCCACCAGCACCGGCCGGCCGAGGCCGACGATGGCGTCGATCCGTCGCAGCAGCTCGAGGTTGTGCCGGAGGTCCTTGCCGAATCCGATCCCCGGATCGACCACGATCCGCTCCGGATCGATCCCTGCCAGCTCCGCCGCCTCGACCCGCCCGCGCAGATACTCGCGGACCTCGCCGACCACGTCGTCGTAGGCGGGAGCCTCCTGCATCGTCTTCGGCTCGCCCTTCATGTGCATCAGGACGAGCGCCGCCCCGCGCTCGCGCACCAGCTCGAACATCGCCGGGTCCGAGCCGGAGGAGACGTCGTTCACGATGGTGGCGCCCGCGTCGAGTGCGGCGGCCGCGACCGAGGCCTTTCGCGTGTCGATCGAGATGGGCATGTCGGGGAGGCGCTCCGCGAGCCGGGCGATGACGGGGACGACCCGGGCGGCCTCCTGGTCGGCCGTCACGGGGTCCGAGCCGGGCCTGGTCGACTCGCCGCCGACGTCGACGACGTCGGCTCCGCCGTCCGCGAGCTCCACCCCGTGGTGCAGCGCGTCCTCGACTCCGAGGAACCGGCCGCCGTCCGAGAAGGAGTCGGGCGTGACGTTCAGGACCCCCATGACGACCGTGCGGCTGGAGCAGTCGAACGCCCCATCGCCGACGCACCACCGCAACGGCGCCATGCGCGCCATCGTATCGGCGGACTCAGGCCACCGTGAACGTGGTGTGCATGCCGAGCGCGTAGTGACCGGGCAGGTTGCAGATCACGGCGTAGGTGCCGGGCTCGAGATCGAGGGTCAGCGTCGCCGAGGTCCCGGGAGCGAGGTCCTCGACCTCGTCGACGGGGTCGAGCAGGTCGTCGGCCGGCACCGTCGTCCCCTCCGCGGGAAGCGCGTTCGCGTCGACGCCCTCCGGCACGCGCAGGATCTCGAACTCGTGGGTCACGGTCCCCTCGTTCGTCCCTTCGAAGGTGTGCTCGCCCGCCGGGAGCGAGCCGTCTGACACCGTGATCCCGTCATCTCGGACCGTCACCGAGACGTCCGCATCGGCTCCGCTGCAGGCGGCGGCCACCAGACCCAGCCCGACGAGCGCCGGCGCGAACGATCGAGCCCTCATCCCGCCTCCTCGAGATCGGCGAACGTCAGGCCACGACGGGTGCCGGTTGCATCCGTCGCGGCCGCTGCGGCCACAGGACGAACAGACCCATGGGGATCGCGTACACGAGCCAGACGACGACCTCGGCCACGGTCGGAACGGGCTGGAGGCCGAGCATCCCGGTCAGCAGCGACGCGCGCACGGATCCGGGGCTGACGAGCCAGGAGATGTCGAGCGCCGTTCCCTGGCCCACGGAGACGGCACCGGCTTCGGCCAGGGAGTGGACCGCGGTGGCGAGGAGCCCCGCCGCCACCAGCACGAGGACGAACCCGGTGATGCGGAAGAACCGAGACAGGTTGATCCGGACCCCGCCCTTGTAGATCGCGTACCCGAGCCCGATCGCCACCACCACGCCGAGCGTCGCACCGGTGCCCGTAGCGGCCGGGCTCGAGGAGCTCTGGAAGGCGGCGAGCATGAAGATCGCCGTCTCGAGACCCTCCCGCAGGACCGCGAGGAACGCCATCCCGGCCAGCGCGAGCGCCGATCCGACGACGAGCGCCCGCTGCGCGTGGTCCTCGAGCCGCCCCTTCAGCTCGCGGGAGTGGCGGCGCATCCACACGACCATGTAGGTGACGCCGGCCACGGCGACGAGCGCGAGCGTCCCCTCCATAGCCTCTCGCTGCTTCAGCGGGAGCGACTCACCGATCACCCGGAGCGCGACCGCCACCGAGACGCAGATGGCGAGGGCCACCCCCACCCCGATCCACATCGGCCGGAGCGCGCGCCGCTCGCCGCGCTGCATGAGGAACGCCGCGATGATCCCGACGATGAGCGAGGCCTCGATCCCCTCTCGAAGCCCGATCACGAACGTTGGGAGCAGCATCCCGTTCCCTCCTGCCGAACCCTTCCGGCGCCGTCGCCAACCCGAATCCTACTCAAGCGATCGGATTCCAGTCAATCTCGTTCGGTACCGAACGATGTGCTCTGACCTGCGGGAATGAAGCTCGCGTCGCGAAACCCCCGGATTAGACCCCTCTAAGCGAGAGGACCCGGCTACCTGCCGATGAGGCTGATGGCCTCCTGGCGGGTGCGCTCGTCCGAGCGGAAGAGCCCGCGCACGGCCGAGGTCACCGTCCGCGAGCCGGGCTTCTTGACGCCGCGCATCGTCATGCACAGATGCTCGGCATCGATGACGACGAAGACGCCTCGCGGCTGCAGCGTCTGGTCGAGCACGTCGGCGATCTGCGTGGTGAGCCGCTCCTGGACCTGCAACCGCTTGGCGAGGACGTCGACCACGCGGGCGATCTTGGACAGGCCCGTGATGCGCCCGTCCTTGTTCGGGATGTAGGCGACGTGCGCCTTGCCGTTGAACGGGAGCATGTGGTGCTCGCACAGCGCCGTGAGCGGGATGTCCTTGACCATGATCATCTCGTCGAAGTCCGCGCCGGGCACCACGGTAACGATCGGCGTGGGATCGACGCCGATGCCGGCGAGGATCTCCTCGTACATATCGGCAACGCGCCGCGGCGTGTCCCGGACGCCGTCGCGATCGGGGTCGTCGCCGACGCCCTCCAGGATGAGCCGGACGGCCTGCTCGATCTTGTCCCGGTCGATCGCCGCCACGGCTACACCGGCACCAGGGCGTCGAGGGTCTCGGGCAGCTCGCCCAGGTCCGGCAGCTCGGCCACGCGGGGGGCGTCCGAGACCTCGTGCAGACGGTTGATCCACACGGCACGCAGGCCGAGCTCCGCCGCCGGGCGCAGGTCGTGGAACGGCGACGCCCCGACGTGCACGTGCCCAGACCTGTCGGCCCCGGTGTCGGCGAAGAACCGCTCCCAGTGGCCGGGCGCCGGCTTGTAGGAGCCGGCCTCCGCGGCGGTGACGCGCAGGTCCACCGCAACGCCGATCAACCCGAGCGACGCGTCCAGCAGATCGGGGTCGGTGTTCGACAAGATGGCGATCCGCCATCCACGCGATCGCAGCTCGCCGAGCGATCCGGGAACCTCGGGGAACGGCGCCCACGAGGGAAGGGAGTCGGCCAGCGCGGCGCGCTCGTCCCCCGCGAGCTCGAGTCCCTCCCGGTGCGCGACCCGCTCCAGGGTCTCGGTCAGCACCTGGCGGTACGAGATGGAGCGCCCGTGCTGCACCTCGGGCTCGATCTCGTGGTACCGGTCCAGCAGCAGCTCGGCGTCGTGCTCGGGCCACAGGTCGGCCAGCGTGTCGCGGATGCCGCCCAGCCAGTCGATGAGCGTGCCGTAGCAGTCGAACGTCGCCCAGCGATCCACGGCGGGAAGGTTAGCCGACGGGCTTGGGCGGGATCGTCCCGTGCGACGCCGGGCTCTCGCCGGTGCGGATCGCCCGGCGCGAGACGGCCAGTCCGGCCCCCCGCACCGTGAGGTCGCGCTGCGGCCGCTTGGGGATGTCGGACAGAAAGGCCTCCACCTGGTCGCGGTCGAGGGTCTCGCGCTCGATCAGGAGCGAGGCGAGGGTATCGAGCTTGGCCCGGTGCACCTGGAGGATGTCGAGGGCCTCGTCGTGCGCCTCGTCGATCAGACGGCGGACCTCGTTGTCGATCTCGAACGCGACCTGGTCCGAGTAGTCGGGCTGCGACTGGAAGTCGCGGCCCAGGAACACCTCGTGCGTCTTCTGTCCCAGCGTGCGGGGCCCGATCATGTCGCTCATCCCGTACTCGGTGACCATCTGGTGAGCGACCTTCGTGGCCCGCTCGATGTCGTTCGCCGCGCCGGTCGTGATGTCTCCGACGATGAGCTCCTCGGCCACGCGCCCGCCGAGGAGCATCGCGAGCTCGTCCGCGAGCTCCTCGCGCGTCATCATGAACTTGTCTTCCTCGGGGAGCGTGAGGGTGTAGCCGAGCGCCCGGCCCCGCGAAACCACCGAGATCTTGTGGACGGGATCGGTGTTGGGCAGGATGTGCGCGACGAGCGCATGGCCGCCCTCGTGGTAGGCGATCACACGCTTCTCGCGCTCGCTCATGACCCGGCTCTTGCGCTCCGGCCCGGCGAGCACGCGGTCGATGGCCTCCTCGACCTCCTTCATGGAGATCGCCTTGCGGCCCCATCGCGCCGCGAGCAGCGCCGCCTCGTTGATCACGTTGGATAGGTCGGCGCCGGTGAAACCGGGCGTGCGCTTGGCCACGATGTCGAGGTTCACGGTCTCGTCGAACGGCTTGCCCCGGGCGTGGACCCGCAGGATGGCCTTGCGGCCCTCGAGGTCGGGGCGGTCGATCGTGACGTGCCGGTCGAACCGCCCGGGTCGCAGCAGGGCCGGATCGAGGATGTCCGGCCGGTTCGTGGCGGCCATCAGGATCACGGCGGTGCGCTGGTCGAACCCGTCCATCTCCACGAGGAGCTGGTTGAGGGTCTGCTCGCGCTCGTCATGTCCGCCGCCGAGGCCGGCGCCGCGGTGCCGCCCCACGGCGTCGATCTCGTCGATGAACACGATCGCCGGCGCGCTCTGCTTGGCCTGCTCGAACAGGTCGCGGACCCGGGCCGCGCCGACGCCGACGAACATCTCGACGAAGTCCGACCCGCTGATCGAGTAGAAGGGCACGCCCGCCTCCCCGGCCACGGCGCGGGCCAGGAGCGTCTTGCCCGTCCCGGGCGGTCCGAACAGCAGGACGCCGCGGGGGATCTTCGCGCCCATGGCCTGGAACTTGGCGGGGTGCTGGAGGTACTCCTTGACCTCCTGGAGCTCCTCGATCGCCTCGTCGACGCCGGCGACGTCGTTGAACGTCGTCTTCGGCTGGTCCTTGGTCACGAGCTTCGCCCGCGCCTTGCCGAACTGCATGACGCGCCCGCCGCCGCCCTGCGACTGGTTCATGATGAAGATGAAGGCCCCTACGATGAGGATCACGGGGATCAGCTGGATCAGGAACCCCAAGACGGCCGAGCTCTTCTGAGGGTCGGCGGACACCTCGACGCCCTCGGCGATGAGCTGATCCGTGAGGCCGTTGCCGGGGTCCCCGGCGTAGGCCACCTCGTAGGACTCACCGGTGCGGAGGTCGCCCTCGATCTGGCCGTCGCCCAGCAGGAACTTGGCGGTCGCGACGTCACCGTCGCCGGCGAGCGTCAGGAACTCGCTGAGGGTGATCTCCCGTCCCTGCGGCGCGCGGTTGGCGAACGAGATGAACAGTGCCGCGCCCAGCAGGACGACCATGATGTAGATCGCCGGGCCGCGGAGCAGCCGACGGTACGGCGACCCTGGTTCGGCAGCCAGGGCTCGTGCTCCTTCCGTGTGATTGAGCCGCGAAGACGCTTCGGGGCCCGAGCGCCCGCGGGCGGCTCGAAGCCCTGCGCGATGGTAGCACCCTGATGGTGATCTGCCGAGGCGTCAGCCGCCGCCGCCGACGGGAGCCCGGATCCCCGTGTCGAGCATGACGATGGCCTCCACCTCGCCCCCGGCCGGCACCCGGACACGCATAGGCGGTGAGTACATGCCCGGCCCCTCGGGCTCGACGACGGACTGCAAGAGGTAGTCGCCGGCGGCGAGCTCCATCCGGAACGTTCCGTCCTCGGCCGAGATCGCCTCCGCGGACACGAGCCCGCCCTGCAGAGCCTGGACCCTCACGCCGCCGACCGGGCGGTCGGGGCAGGGGCTCTCCTCGCGCTCGACGGGGCAGGTGGGACCGGCCAGGACCGTCCCGAGGACCGTGCCGCCATCCTGCGAGGCGCCGCTGCCGTCACGCTCCGCGCACGCGGACATGAGCACCAGGAGCGCGAGGAGCGCGACGGCGAGGTGCCGCTTCACGAGGCTTGGACGGGAAGGCCCCACCACCCCGTTCCCCACGATCAGGCGTTCGCGTACGCCTCCGGCTTCAGCGTGGCGATGTACGGGAGGTTCCGGAACTTCTCCGCGAAGTCGAGGCCGTACCCGACGACGAAGTCCGGCGGGATGTCGAAGCCCACGTACCGGACGTCGAGGTGCACCCGCTGGATCCCCGTCTTCTTCAGCAGGGCGCAGACCTCCAGGCTCAGCGGGCGGCGGCCGCGGAGGTTCTTCAGGAGGTAGTTCAGGGTCAGTCCCGAGTCGACGATGTCCTCGACGAGCAGCACGTCGCGGCCCTCGAGATCGTGGTCGAGGTCCTTGAGGATCCGAACGACCCCGGAGGTCTTCGTCGCCGCGCCGTACGACGCCACGGCCATGAAGTCGGTCTCGCAGGGGAGGCGGATGTGCCGGGCGAGGTCCGCCATCACGACGAACGCGCCCTTCAGGACCCCGATCAGCAGGAGGTCCTTGCCCGCGTAGTCCTCGGTGATCTGCTCGCCGAGCTCGCGCAGCTTCCGCTGGATCTCCGACTCGGTGATCAGGACCCGCTCGATGTCGCGCTCGTACGCCTCGGCGTGCGGCGCTACCTCGGGCACGATGACTGCGTCCTCGACGTCGGACAGCGCAACCAGGCCTTCCATCTCGCCCCCCTTCACACCCGGCTCTCGGGGGAAGTGCGAGAGCACCAAACGTACACCCGGTCGCGGCTCGCCTTCAATCCGGACCCCAGGTCGCGACGCCGTCCCGGACGGCCGGCGGCCAGATCCAGGACCGCCTCGATCGCCTCGCGGCTCCACGGCGCCACATCCTCGGGGGCCGCGATCCCCCGCAGCGCCAGGCGGACGACGCGGGAGGCGATCGGCCTGGGGAGGGATCCCAGCGCGACGGCGTCGAACGCGACGCCGTCTCCGGCGGTGGATGCGACGCGGGGCATGGCGTCGGTCGCCGCGGAGAAGAGCTCGTCCCGATCCTGTTGCAGCAACTCCGCCGTCCGCGCGAGCGGCCGCCGGACCTCCCGCCCGGTGGCGCGCTCGATCGCCGGCAGGACCTGCAAGCGGACGGCGTTGCGAAGGAGCCGAACGTCGCCGTTCGTCGGGTCCCGGCGGGGCCGCAGGCCCAGCGCCCGGCAGAACGCCTCCACCTCGGCGCGATCCACACCGATCAGCGGTTGCACCGTGCCCGAACGTCGATCGCCCGGCCAGATGCCGGCGACCGACTCGAGCCCGCCCCCCCGGATCAGGCTCATGAGCACGGTCTCGGCCTGGTCGTCGAGCGTGTGACCCTCAGCCACCACGGCCGCGCCGACGTGGTCGCGGACCTCGTTCGCCGCGGCACCACGGCGGGCCGTGGCCCACGCTTCCACCGACTCACCCCGGCCCGGCGCGTCCTCGGCGACCCGGATGTGGGTTCGGAGCGCCAGCCGTCCGGCGCTTCGACGGACGTACTCGGCATCGCCCCGCGAGCCGGTGCGCAGACGGTGGTCGAAGTGGAAGACCTCCAATCGGATGCGGAACAGGCGTCGGAGGCGCCACAGGGAGTCCAGGAGGCACATCGAGTCGGGACCGCCCGAGACGCAGGCCAGGACGGTGTCGCCCGGGAGGAACATGTCGTGCTCGCGGGCCGTCCTCGTCACCCGCTCGAGGACGCGGGCGACGGCCGGCGGGCGGCGCATCAGGTGCCGGCGACCCTCCCCACCCACCGGGCGGGCTCGGCGATCTCGAGCATGGTCGGCAGGTTCTCCTCGCGCTCCCAGATGCGGTTGAACCCCTCCATCCCCAGCGCGTCCACCACGCCCCGCACGAACCGCTCGCCCGCCTCGTACTGTGCGATCTTCGTCTCGAAGCCGATCGCCCGCTGCAGCCCGCGCTCCATCCCGCCGGCCCGGCGACGCTGGCGGAGGGCGCCCCGCATCCGCCCGAGATCGCGAACGCGACCCTCCGCGACGCCGTTCATCACGAACGACGCATGTCCCTCCAGGAGGGACATCATGGCCTGCATCTTCGCGAACAGCGCCCGCTGCTCGTCCGTCATGAACAGGAGGATCCCCTGCGCGCCGCGCCAGTCGGCACCCCCGCGGATCTCCTCGGCGGCCCGCTTGATCTGCCCGAACACCTCGCGCGAGTCGACCTGCACCGTGTCCAGGTACCGGTCGATGTGGCGCTTCAGGTAGGTCTTCAACCACGGCGTGGCTCCGAACTGCACGCGGTGCGTGACCTCGTGGACGGCGATCCACAACCGGAAGTCGCGGGCCGGCAGCGCGAACCGGCGTTCCGTCTCGATCACGTTGGGACCGACGAAGTACAGGAGCCCCTCGTCGTCCGGCGGCAGGAACACGTCGTACTGGCCGAGCACCTTGCGGCTCACGTATCCGAGCAGGCCGCCGATCTGCGCGCCGAGCGCCTTGCGCCGGATCTCGCCGCGGCTGCGGCCCGGCGGAAGCATCTTGTCGGCGAGCGGCTCGAGCAACCGCTGCAGGGCGTTGAGGTTCGCCCCCACCCACTCGCCGCGGGACATCACCCACGCGCGCGAGCGGAAGCCGCCCGCGCGCAGCCCGGTGAACTCGCCGATCCAGCCCTCGGCCTCGGGCACGAGACCGGAGAGGTCCTCCCGCAGCCGGGCCCTCTCCACCGCCGGGATGGAGGGTCCCCCGCCACCGACCCGGCGGCCGGTGTCGGCGGCGGTACCCCAATCGACGAGCGCGGCGGCGCGGGAGCCCATGGACCAGTCGATGGCGGCGGCCTCCATGGCCATCGAGGGCGGCTAGCCCTCGGCCTTCTTCCGTGCTGCGATCATCGCGGCGCGCCGAGCCTGACCCTCGGCCACGCGCCGGTCGGTCCCCTTCGCCAGCAGCTCGGCCAGCGTGGCGTCGAACGTCTCCTGGTCGAGCGCGACCTCACGGTGCTCCGCCGCCGCCGGAGCGGGGACCGGCGCCGACGCCGCGGGTGGCGGCGCCGCTCCGGCAGGCTGCTCCGCCGCCGCGGGCGCGGGTGCGGGAGTCGGAGCCGGTGTGACGGCGGCGGGCGCGGGGGACGGAGTGGTCGCGGCGGGTGCGGGTGCCGCAGCTGCTGCGACCGGAGCCGGGGCGGCGAAGGTCGGAGCCGCGGCGACCGCGGCGACGGGCGGCTGAACGACCAGCGGTGCGCTCGTGATGTTGACCGGACGGCGCACGTCCTTGCCCGGCTGCATCCGCGGGGCCCGCACCGGTCGCCGCGCCGTCTCCGCGGTCTGGAACCGCGGCGCCAGGCGCATGTACCCGAAGACCACGAGGAGCAGCATGATCACGCCGAGCACGGCCAGCAGGACCGCCGCGTTGTACACCCAGCCGCCGTTGTTGAGGATCGGCGTGGCCGTGGGTGGAACGATGGTCTGCCCGAGCACGGCGGGGATTCTACAGGTGGACCTCGCCGAGCGAGCGAGCGCCCGAGACGGCCGAGGCGAGGCGCCCATCCCCACTCGCGGGGATCTCGCTGGTGGGCGCGAGCGCCGGCGTCGTCGCATCGCCGGGCAGGAGACATTCGACGGTCGTTCCTTCACCGGGAGAGCCGTGGATCGTGCACCACCCGCCCGCGAGCTGCGCCCGCTCGCGCATCCCGTCGATACCGATGTGGCCAAGGACGGGATCGGCGAGCCGCTCGAGCGTGATCCCGACGCCGTCGTCCTCGACGTGGATCCACACCGAACCTTCCCTCGTCTCGAGGGTCACCGCGGCTCGAGAGGCCCGCGCATGCTTCCGGATGTTGGCCAACGCCTCCTGGACGATGCGATAGGCGTTGACGCTCGTCTCGCTCGACGGCTCGGCTGCGAGCCGATCCTCCACCCGCAGCTCGACGCCCGCTTCCCCCAGGTCCTCACCGAGCCGCCGGATGGCGTCGGCGAGGCCGCCTCGCTCGACGGCGGGGGGTCGCAGCTCGAAGAGCAACTGCCGGAGCCGACCGATCGAGAGTCGCACCAACTCCCCAAGGGCATCGAGGGCCTCCTGCGCCTCGGGCTCGGCGATGCGCCGGCAGAGGACGTCGAGCTGGATGCCCACAGCGGTCATCTTCTGGACGGGATCGTCGTGGATGTCCGAGGCGATCCGCCGGCGCTCCTCTTCGTGGGCTCCGACCAATCGCTGCTCGCTCCGACGCAGCAGCTCCTTGGACCGCCTCTGCTCGGTCATGTCGAGCACGAACCCGGCGAAGCGCTCCTCGGGTCCGGGAAGCAGGGCGTCGGCGATGAGCACCGGGATCCGGGAGCCGTCGCGACGGACGTACTCCTTCTCGAACGGCACGCACGCGCCTCGCTCGCGGATCTCGCGGAGCGATCGCTCGTCTGCAGCCAGCCATTCGGGCGGCGTGACGGCTCGCCAGTTCACCTCACCGGCCTCGAGCTCCTCGCGGGTGTGGCCGATCACTTCGAGGTAGTAGTCGTTCGCGGTGAAGACGCGGCCCGTGCCGTCGCTGATCCCGATGCCGACGATGTTGGCGTCGACGAGACACTGGAAGCGATCTCGTTCGATCCGCAACGCCTCTTCGGCTCGCGTGCGAACCGCGATGTCCCGCGACAGGAGGATCGCCCGCCGACGCGCAACCAGCGCGAAGTGGGTGGCGAGGCCGAGCAGCCCGGCCGAGACGACGGCGATGCCGAGGAGGACCTCCCGGACACCTCCGACGTCCCGGATCGCGCCGCCCTCGAGCAGCTTCACGTTCGCGAGCGACTCGACCAACGCGAAGTTCGTGACGACGACACCGATCCCGATCGCCCAGGGCAGCCACCGGGGGATGCCCTCCTCGATGGCGGTCGATCCCCGCCACGCGCGTTCGATCAGCCCACCCGACAACAGCACCAAGCCCGCGGAGGTCCCAACGGCGATGGCCTCGGCGTCGCCCCACCGATACGCGGTGCTCATCCCGAGCAGATAACCCACCAGCGCGACGAACCCGACCGAGCCCACGAACATCCCGGCGAGCCCGACCGTCGTCGGCATCCATCGCCGCTGGCGCCCGATGCCGATGAGCCCCAGGGCGAGGGCGGCGACCAGGAACGCCACGGCGGTGTTCGGCGCCATCCGAGGCAGCTGGTCCGGGGTGAGCCGGAAGTCACGGACGATGAGCTCGTCGATCCGAAGATCGACGGAGAAGAGGTACTCCAGTGCGGTGAGGCCGCCGATCGTGGCCAGGACGGCCGCGCTCACCAACACGACGGCTCGTCGGCCCACGGCCGCGGCGACGACCCCCGCGCCGGCCACGACGAAACAGACGGCGGTGTTGAATCGGATCGGCGTGGTCCCCCGGACGAGCTGGACGAGGGCCGGCGACCGGGTCACGACGCCGAGCATCCCGGCCAGGCCCAGGGCGACGCAGGCACCACCCAGGGCGATGGGCATCCGAGGTGATCGTCGTCCGGCCGGCCGAGAACGCGGCGAGTCGAGCGGCCACCTCTCGAGCGGCGCAGCGAACGGCGGGGTAGGCGGATCGTTCGGGCGACCGGTCATGTCGCTCCGCGGAGCCCGTTCGGGCGCATGTCCCTCTCTCGACACGCGGCTCCACGGCCTTGACGGGCCGTTCGTCATGCGCCGACCGGGTCTGTTGGTCCGCGAGATCGACGCGCACTCTGGGGGCTGGTCTGTTGTCGGGGACCGGGCGTTGGAGCCGGAGAGTGGATTCGAACCCCTGACCTACCACTTACGAGGCGTCGTCCAGGCTCCCGTCCCCTTCAATCCCCTTCCCTTCGGGAACGTCCCTGCGATGAGGGACAGATCCTCACGGACGGGGACGGAAACATCCTGTTATCCGTTCTGTTGCCCGTTTGACGCACCGACGATCCCCGCGATGTCGGGGGGCCAGATATGCGTGCCGGGCGGCAGCTTCCGCGGGAACCCGAAGCCGCGCCCGCCTGGCACGGGAGTGCGGTCGTCCGCCAGATTCTCCACAACGAAGCCGGCGCCCGGCGACCTGGTTTCGGCAACAGTCCAGACCCAGGACACGCGATCCCGAGAGCCCTCCTTCGTGGCTGCTGCGCCCTGTGGGCCGTTGCCGGCGTCCACGCCTTCGGATGGCTTAGCCCGCGGACCTCCCCGTTCGGGGCAGGCCGTGGACTGAAGGACCGGGCGTGGGTCGTCGATCGACCCTGCCGCACGCCGAAGCTCACCGAGGACGATGGGTCGTACCACGGTTGGAGAGGCTCTCGATGGAGCAGCGCACCCCGACACGCCAGAACCGGGCGACGCCCATGCTCCGGGGCGGGCGCGTCTTCGCGGTGCTCGCCGCCGCTGGTGGGCTGCTCACCTGCCGCGGCGCCGTCTCGACGAGAGTGCGCGCGTGGCCGAGCGAGTCCAGCTTCGATGAGGGCGTCGTCCTCCGCCCACTCACGGATGCGAGCCCGATCCTCCCCTTGATCGCGCTCACGGCCGGCCTGACGGTCGTGACTCTCGCGGTCGCGTTCATCGTTCTTCGCCGGACCCAGACCCGCGCAGTGCTGGCGCTCGTGCTGGTCGCGGTGGCCGTCTCGACCGCCCTGGCCTTCACGGAACTCCGGATCGGCGGGGCCTCCACGCTCGTCCCCGGCGATGTGCGAGGCGACCTTCCGGTGTGCGACCGGGAGGCGGACCCGCCGTGCCTGAACGTGTACTGGCCGACCGAGACGATCGTCTGGGGAGGGTGGATCGCGGCGTTCTGGGGGACCTGGGCGCTGATCCGCGTCCGCGTAAGACCGGGCCAAGTCCGCAGCCGGGCGGACGTATCGGCGCCGATCGTCCACGACCCATCGACCTCGGCGGAGCCGAGGGCGTCGGTCGGGTGGCAGGGATCGGGTCCCGTGCTTCCCGCCCCGGGCGGGCGCACCCTCGGGGTCGTGAGCGGTGCGCGCAAGCTCGGCGCAGTGATTGTCGGATGGATCGCCGGCGTCGTTCTCAGCACTGTCGCGTCGATGCTTGTCGCCGCTGGTGCGGACTCTTGGCAGTTGCATCGGGAGGGCGTCGGCCTCGGCCTGTTCACGCTCGTCTACTGGTTCTGGGGCTTCTGCATTGGCGTTCTGATCGTCGGCCCGGTCGTCGCGGTGCTCCTGGTTCGCCGAACCTTGACCACTCCGACTCCGGCGGGAGCCCCTGCCCTGACGGTCCCTCAGGGCCCGAACGCCGAGGGAGGGTGGTCTGCGGCCCAGATGCGGTCCGATCCACAGCTTCGGCCGGGCCCCGATCTCGGTGTCAGGCTCCGCGCCCGCTGGGGACGGTCGGCGCCAGCGGCGGTGGTGTGGATCGCCGCGAGCGCCACGGTGGTCGCGGTGGGCGCGTTCGGGGGCTGTGTTGCGCTGGACCTGGGTCCCTGCCACGGCCTTCCGCCGCACGAGCAGATCGCCCGCTTCGGGGGGATCGGCTACGTCTTGCGGAGCCCCGACGGGTCGCTGGATGCCTACATCTGGTCGTACCCCGACGTGGGGGCAATCGGCCTGCTGACCCGAGACGGCGCGACCGGGACGACCGGGGAGCGGACCGGAGAGGACCTCGGCGGGGGCGAACTCATCCCGACGGACATCGCGTGGATGCCGGACTCGCGCCGGCTACTCATCGTCTTCGAGGATGGAGGGAGCCTGGTCGGTGACCGCATCGGCATCTTCTCGTTCGGAACCGGCAGCCTGGAGAGGACCTTCGGTGTTCCGTTCGTCGCGGAAGACCTCGCTGGCATCGACGTGAGCCCCGACGGAACCTCTGCGCTCGTCATCTCGGACCGGTTCGCGAACGAGGAGGACGAGGTCCGGAACGTCGGCCGCCTCTACCGCATCGACCTTGGCACGGGCGATGCTGGCGTGGTTCCGGCTCAGTTCCTCGGGTCGCCGAGCCGTCCCGTGTACGTCGACGCTAGTCATGCCGTGGTGGTGGACTCGTCCTTCGACCGCAGCACGCTGAGCCTGGTTGATCTCGAGACTGGGACGGTCCGGGAGCTCACGCCTCCCGATCTCAACGTGGTCGACGTGGCGGGGCGAGCCCCAGGGGGCGAGATCGTCGTGCTCGCCTACCATTCGCGCCCCGACGGCGTCGGGGACTACCAGGACCGCCAGGATCCCGTCATCGCCGCCGTCGACGTCCGGACGGGTGAGGTGCGGGAGCTCTTCGCCCCCGGCGTCGTAGGGCATGTACGGATGCAGTCCGATACCGACGTAGCGGTCGCACTCGCAGACACATGCTCGGGCGACTGCAGCGGTGCCGAGGTCTGGGTGCTCGACCTGTCGCGGTACCTCGAATAGGGACGCCCGATCTCTGGAACTAACGACCGACACTGGCACGAGTCGTACCCCCCGCTGTTCCCGGGCGTAGCGGGCGACGCGATCATGGCAAGCTGGCAGAACCGCGACCGAACCATCGCGATGCCCCGTGCAGCCGTGGCACCAGTAGGCGGTTCAAGCGGCGGCGGCGCGTTGCCGATGAGGACAACGTGCGCCGCGCCGCTCTCGCCATCCTGGTCTGGCTGGCTTCCGCGCTCCTGGTCCCCACGGCCGCAGTCGCCGATGGAGTCGTCGTGTCCGACGGGAACGACACGCCGGCCGGAAGCCTCGACATTCGGCGAACCAACGTCGAGCACGACGGCCGCTCGATCCTGCACCGGGTGGACACGTTCGAGGCGTTCTCGCCGGCCAGCCTCGCCGACGACGAGGCGCTCATCGGCATCGCGATCGACACGAACGGGGATCCCCGGGACGTCGAACGCCTCGCGATGGTCGTCGGCGGGTCCCGCTTCCGCGGGGTCGTGACCACCGGGTCCGGCCGGCGGTTGATCGCGACCGCACGCGTGCTCCACCCCACCAGCCGGTCCGTGGTGATCCGGTTGCAGCGATCGGCTCTCCCACGCGGCACGACCGACTACCGGTGGTTCGCCTTCGCTTCCACCAACGCCGGGGGCAACTGCTGCACCGACTCGGCCCCGGACCGCGACTGGCTGTGGCACGACATCGCCGCGCCAACCATCGACGGGCCGAGCATCCAGGTGTTCCAGACCGTTCCCTCCAGCACCGTCGTGCCGGTGTCCTTCGCGGTGTCGGATGCGGGAGGCAGCGGGCTGGCGAGCTGGACGCTGAGGACGAGGGTGATCGACAGCGACGGCTGGACGGACAGCGCGACGGGCTCTGAGGAAGAGGTGACGACTTCCTTCACCGGCGAGGAGGGCGTCACGTACCACCTGTGCGTCAAGGCCGTGGATCGCGCCGGCAACGAGTCCGGGCTCCATCCGGGAGCCCTTGCATCGATCCCGTTCGACGACGCCCGCTTCACGTATTCGGGCGAGTGGACGTCCAGCGCAGACCCGACCGACTTCGCGGGGACTCGGCACGAGACCGCCACGCCGGGTGCCACCGCGCAGATCGTGCTCGGCGAGGGGCTCGGGAGCGATCTAGTGGTCCCGCCCGGGCACACCGGCCGCGTCCGCGTCACCGTCAACGGCGCCGTGATCGGCGACATCCTGTACTCGGCCAAGGCGGAGCCCCGTCAGCTCTCCCTCGACGGCGTCGACCCGTCCGACCTGACGCTTGCCTCCAACGTGGTGACGTTCGAGCTCGTGAGCGGCACATTCGGCATCGATGGAATCCGGGTCCTCCCCCATCTCCCGAGCTCGACGTACACCTCCTGCGGCTGAGGATTGTCGGCCCCTGCTACCGGCCCGCCCGCCGGTTCATGACGCGCACGAGCACGTCGGGGTCGGGCCGCTTGGTCGGTCCTCACGCGGAAGAGGCCTCAGGAGTTGTCGAGGACCCTGAACCTCACGACCCGCACGCTCCAACCCTCATGTGCGAGGGGGGTAGCGAAGGTCCCCTTCGTCGCCGTCGTCCAGGATGACCTGCTTACCGGGCACACCGTCACCCCGAAGGTGTGCCACTCCCGGCCGGGGCCGCACACGAGGAAGACCGGTGCCCGCGACCGGACCAGGCCGGCCCACTTGCGATGGGCGTTGAGAACGGACGCCGGCCCTGACAGGCAGTCGTCGTGGGCGCCCTTGGCCCCGCATCGGTTGACCCGCCGATGAGCCGGGCGACGTTGCCCGCGCTCGACTTCGGCTCCCCCGCGAGCCACTCATGCTTCCTCAAGGAGACGCGCCCGATGAGGTCGAAGGCGTAGTCCGTCGACTCGAAGCCGAGGCTCCACTTGGGCCAGCCGTGCAGGTAGTGCAGCCGGGCGGCCGTCGCCACGGCGACGATCCCCTCCATGAACAGCGAGACGGGCCGGGGATGAGCTCTTGGCGCTGCCCTCCCAGAACAACATGGTCCTGAAGCTGCTGGCCGGTAGCTACAGCTCCCCCTGGGCAGCTGCTCGACGAGCCCCGAGCGGATCCCGGCGATCACCCACTCCGCATCCGGCTCGTCAACCAGGTCGACGCGGCTCCAGTCGAAGCCGCCCGGTTCGTACCCGTTCTCCGCGGTGTAGCGATCGAGGAGCTCCTCGATCAGGCTGGGGAACTCGCTTCGGACGCTCACTGGGAGAGGTGGAGCTGCCAGGCGGTGACGCCCCAGAAGGGCGACTTCGAGAAGGCCTCCCGCGGACCTGCGTGACCGGAAGGTGCGGAGGACTCAGGGTGAAGCCTTCGTCGCTGGCGATGGATGTCGTCGCGCAGCAGCGGTGATCAGCCGAGCCCGACCCGCGTCACGGTTCCCCCGTAGTCGAGGACCCACACGCTGCCGGGCGACCGCCACATCGATCTGTGTGGACCATTGATCGAGGTGGACGGACACGTCCACGGTCTTCGGGCCGTCGGCCAGCATGGCGGTTACACCTCCTTCAGCAGGCGGGCTCTCCCTGCCGATGAGAACAGCATGGATGGCACCATTGCTGCCCCCAGGAAGCGACTCCGCCCGGGTGCGGTCGCCGTCGCTGTAGCCCTCGTTCTTGCCCTCGCCATCGGCGGGGGAGCCCTCGCGAGCTGGATCATCCACGCGCGAGAGGACCCGTACGCTGCCGCCAACGTGCCCGAACTCGGGCTTCGAGTCTCCGACTACGTGATGATGCCGCCACTCGGCCAGGTCTACGCGGTCGGCGATGTGGACGTCGTGCTGATGTCCACCGTCGCCCTTGAGGAGGGCGGGACGGCGCTCCACTTCGTGCTCCGGCGGGAGGGTCCGCTTCCCCAGTACGACGTCCGGCTGACGTCCGCGGGCACTCCAGGGCCGGGTTCAGGCGAATCGACGAGCACCTGCGGAGCCTCCGGACGGACCGGCTGGGGCGAGTGCTACATCCGAGTTCCCGCGTCACTGGGCGACACGGTGACGATGAACCTCGTCGTCGATCGGGAGCCCGTGGGGTCGTTCGACCTCACGATCCCGAACTGGGACGGGACTGTCCCTTAACGGGCACGACCGCCGAGATTGCGCGCGCTCGTCGACGGAGTGACGACCCTTCGGTGCGAGCGCACGGGCGCGGCCTGGATCCTGTTCGAGGATCGAGGTCCCTGAGGCCGAGCTGCCCCTGCTCGTGCAGGTCCATCTCGACCTGCTCCTGGCAGGGGAGGGCTATCGCCCGGGTCAGTACCTGTAGACGCTGGCAGGTTGCCGGGAGGACACGGGTTTCGATCTCCAGTGCTCGAGAGGCCCTTTGTTGCGAGGTCGAGGATGGGCCGCATCGGCGGTCAGCGCAACCGGGCCGTCACCAGGGCCTTTTGGAGCCGGAGCGGGGATTCGAACCCCGGACCTACCACTTACGAGGCGGTTGCTCTGCCAGGCTGAGCTACTCCGGCGGTGCAGGCGAGTGTACCCAACGCCATCCGAGGTGCTTCCACCCGCGCCGTCCGGGTGGTGTCACGGCTGCCGGCCCACGACCCCTCTGCCATGATGCGGCGGTCATGGCCGGGGGCAACGGGAGCCGAGGCGCGGCCGGGGTCGGGCGAGTCATGGTCGCGACCGACCGCTCCGAGACCGCCGATCGCGCCGTCCGCTGGGCCGCCGCGTTCGCGAACCGCTACGAGGCCGAGCTGCTCCTGCTCCAGGTCGTCCTGCCGCAGAACCCCGGCGCGACCGAGGGCGGGCAGGCCGAGGCCACCCGGGCGACCTTCGCCTCGGAGGAGCTGCGGCAGTTCGCGCAGGAGCTCGCCGGGACGCGAGGAAGGGCGCGCGTGGTCATGGACGACGACCCGGCCCGCGCGATCCTGCAGGTCGCGGAGGAGGCCGACGTCGACACGCTCGTCGTCGGCAACGCCGGCATGAGCGGACGCAAGGAGTTCCTCCTCGGCAACGTGCCGAACCGCATCAGCCACAACGCGCGCTGCACCGTGATCATCGTGAACACGGCGCTGCTCGAGCCGGACGGCACCCAGCGCGCGCCGTCGATGCCGGGGACGGGCCGCCTCCCCCACGCGGTCGAGGCCGAGCCCGAACCCCACCTGGTGGGCCGCGCCACCCGCATCGGCTCGGTGATGGCCCGGCACGGCCTGAAGGAGCTGTTCACCAAGAGCGACCCCGACACCCACGCCAACCGGCGGCGCCAGGCGGAGCGACTCCGCGCCGGGATGGAGGAGCTCGGCCCCACGTTCGCCAAGCTGGGGCAGATCCTGTCCACCCGGCCCGACCTCATGTCGGCCGAGTTCATCGAGGAGCTGGCCACCCTGCAGGACAGCGTGCCCCCGCTGTCCGAGTCGCAGGTGGTGGCGGTCATGGAGGAGGAGCTCGGCGTCCCGTGGGAGGACGTGTTCGAGTCGATCGAGCCCACGCCCATGGCGGCCGGGACGATCGCCGAGGTCCACCGGGCCACGCTCGCCGACGGCAGCCGCGTCGTCGTGAAGGTGCAGCGCCCCACGGCCCGCGAAGACATCATGCAGGACCTCGCGCTCCTCAAGCTCTTCGCGGAGAAGACCGAGTCGCGCCCGGCCTTCCGCCAGGTGATCGACATGCCCGCGGTGTTCGAGCACCTGTCCGACTCGCTGCGGCGGGAGCTCGATTTCCGCCAGGAGGCCGGGAACATCGACCGCATGCGCGAGATCCTCCAGCCCTACCCGCGCCTGGACGCCCCCGCCGTCTACCACGACCTGTCGTCGGCTCGGCTCCTAGTGATGGAGGAGATCCAGGGCGCGCCGATCCGCATGGCGCCGCCCGGCAAGGAGCGCACGGAGGCGGCCCGCCAGCTGCTCGAGTCCTACTACGCGCAGATCCTCAGCGAGGGCTTCTTCCACGCCGACCCGCATCCCGGCAACCTGATGTGGTGGAACGACAGGATCTACTTCCTCGACTTCGGGATGGTCGGCCAGCTCGGTCCGGAGATCCGCGAGAACCTCATGCTCCTGCTGATGGCGTTCTGGCAGGAGGACGTCCAGTTCCTGACCGACGTCACCTTGATGCTCGCCGGCGGATCGGAGCGGGCGGACCTCGACGTCCGCGCCTTCCAGGAGGAGCTGGGCGGCGTGATGGCCAAGTACCGCAACGTCTCCCTGCGCGAGATCCAGCTCGGTCCGATCCTGCAGGAGATCACCGAGATCTCGATCCGCCACGACGTCCCGCTGCCGGCGCAGCTCGCATTGACGGGCAAGGCCATGGCGCAGATGCAGCTCGCGACGGCCGAGCTCGACCCCGAGCTCGACCCGTTCGAGGTGGCCGGCTCGTACCTGATGCGCGGCGTGACGCGCCGCATGGTGGAGCGGGTCGATCCGAAGAAGCTGTTCTACGAGGCGCAGAAGGTGAAGGTGCGCCTGTCGCGCATCGCCGAGGCGTTCGAGCGCCTGGCCGGTGCCCGCCCCGGTCCCAAGCTGCAGGTGAACTTCACCGCAGAGCGGCTCGAGGACACCGTGCGGCGAGTGGGACGGCGGCTGGCGGTCGGCATCATGGCCGGCTCGGCGCTGCTCGGAACGGCGATCTCCGCCGCCTCCGACCGCGTCGCCGCGTGGGTCCCGGTGACGCTCGGCGTGGTCGGCGCGGGGTTCACGCTGCTGCTGATCGGGGATCTGCTCCGGAGGAAGCGGTAGGTCAGGCCGAGGGACGCCGTAGCTCGCTGGTCGTCTGATCGGCGATCGGGGTCCTCGGCGGGGCCTGCCCTCGCCGACGGATCGCCTTCAGCACCCGCCGCTCGATGATCCACGCCGCGACGCCGAACACCAGACCGAGCACGAAGCGCTCGAACCGCCGCACCGCGCCGCGCGCCATCAAGCCGCCCCGACCGGGATCCGCCCCACGACCGACGTGCCTGCGTGCGGGGCGCTTCGGATCTCCACCTCGCCGTCGAGCGCCGCGACGCGGTCGGCGATGCCCTGGAGCCCGGTGCCGTGGCCGGCGCTTGCCGGATCGAATCCGACGCCGTCGTCGACGACCTCGAAGCGCAGGTGCCCGTCGTCGGCGCCGAGCCTGACGGCGACGCTCGTGGCGTCGGCGTACTTCGCTGCGTTCTGGAGCGCCTCCAGCACGGAGAAGTACACGGCCGCCTCCACCTCCTGCGGGTACCGGACCACGCCGCCGGCCGAGACCTCGACGGGCAGGGCCGACTTGCGAGCCTGGGCCTCGAGCGCCGCGGCGAGCCCCCGGTCCGCCAGCAGCGGCGGGTAGATGCCGCGGGCCAGATCGCGCAGGTCGTCCAGGGTCTCGGTGGTGCGCGCCTGGAGATCGGCGAGCATCCCCGCCGCTCGGTCGGGGTCCGTGCCCACGAGCGACTGCGCCAGCCGGATCTGGACCGACATCGCGACGAGCTGCTGTTGCGCGCCGTCGTGGATGTTGCGCTCCAGCCGCCGGCGCTCCGCGTCCTGGGCCCTGACGAGCCGCTTCTGCGCCGCCTTGAGCTCGTCCAGCCGCTCGAGCAGCTCCTGCGTGAGCCGCACGTTGCGCAGGACCAGGCCGGCCTGGGCAGCCAGGTCCGAGACGAGCTTGGACTTCGCCTCGTCCAGGGGATCTGCGAGCGACATGGCGACGGCGAGCGCCCCGAGCAGCTCGCCGCGGTGCTCGACGGCGAACGCCGCGTCCGCGCCGGGCAGCGGCGGGAGCGCACCGCCGTTCAGCGAGACGGCCTCGGGCGGGTCGGCGCCCGCGGGCCAGGCCGCCGCGACGCGCAGGCGGCCGTCGTGCTCGAGCCACACCTGCGCCGAGGTCGCGCCGACGCCCTCGGCCACGATGCGCGCCATCCGCGGGAGCACGTCGTCGGCCGCGTACGTCCCGCCCACGCGCTCCGAGAACTCCGAAAGCACCTCATAAGGGGTCGCGCGCCTCCCGTACACGATCCGGTCCGCGATGCGCCGGGCCCGGCCGAGCGCCGGCTGGAACAGCGCGGCGACGACGGCCGCCGCGGCGAACGAGAGCGCCGTCGTGCTGCGCGTCTGCACGAGCGCCCCGATCCCGCCGACGATCGCCGCGTAGACGGCCGTGAAGAACGCGGCGATGCTTGCGACCACGACGGCCTTGCGGACCACGAGGTCGATGTCGTACAGGCGGTACCGCAACACAGCGATGCCGATCGAGATCGGCAGGAGCGCGAAGAGGACGATCGAGATCGCCTGGAGCCACCCAACCCAGTTGCCGCCCTCCGCCCACCCGGCCGCCGAGGAGGCCGAGGCCACCATCGTCACGGCGTAGACGACGGCCACGACGGCGGCCGCGCTGGCGAGCCACCGGATCTGCAAACGCTCGGTGGGGCCGCTGCGCCGGAAGCGCACGACGAGCGCGGCGGCCGAGCCCAGGATCCCCAGCGGGATCGTGGCGATCGCGGCGAGCACGACCGGGAGGAGCGGACGGAGGGCCTCGATCCCGTACGGGTTCGGAACGTTCGGGAAGCCGCTGTCCCCGAGATCCCCGGGTCCGAACAGGATCCCCAGCGACGAGAGGACCATCCCGACCCCGATCGTCCAGGCGAACCACCGCCACCGCGGGGACGGCAGGTGCCCGTCGGGGAACAGCAGCAGCACGAACGTCCCGGCCAGCCCGATCACGGGGATCCACGTCCACGAGGTCGCCGCGAGCGCCCAGTCGCCCCCGGGACGACCGGTGTGGAGCGCCCACATGCCGTACGACTCCGCCGGGACGAACGCGGCGACGCCGATGGCCAGCATCAACCACCCGAGCGCGTTGTCCGGACGACGCGTCGCAAGGACCACGCCGACGATCGGGAAGAGCACGAACGACCCGAGGAACGCGAAGTCGCCGACGCTCCCCGGGGCCCGGCCCCAGTCGAGCACACCGAAGACCACCTCGGCCACGAGCTCGACCAGAACGAGCGCGAAGACCGCACGGGCCAGTCCTCGCCTCCCGGTCTCGGTCACGAGATCGCTCACACCCCTGCGAGCACCCGGAAGACGTCCACCGACTCCGCGCGTCCCTTCACCCGGCGCGGTCCGATGGGCTCCGCCGAGATGCCAGGCGCCGCGGCGACCGTCGCGGCGGTCGCCACGACCTCACCGCCCTCCGCCTCGGACTGGAGTCGCTGGGCCACGTTCACGGCATCGCCGATCACCGTGTACTCGAGCCGGCCGCCGCCGCCCACGGCTCCGGCGATGACCTTGCCGGTGTTCACCCCGACCCCGATGTGCAGGCCGTCCACCGCCCCCGGTCCCCAGCCCTCGGCGTTGAGCTCGGCCTGTCGCCCCTGCATCGCCAGCGCGCACCGCAGCGCCCGCTCGGCGTGGTCGGGCAAGGGGTCGGGCGCGCCGAACACCGCCATCACGGCGTCGCCCTGGAACTTGTCGACCATGCCGCCGTGCTCGACCACTATCTCGGCCATCGCCGAGAGGTGCCGCCCCACGATCTCGGCGATCTCGGCCGCGGACAGCCGCTCCGCCATCGTGGAGAACCCCCGGATGTCGCTGAACAGGACCGTGACCTCGAGCTCCTCACGCGAGACCTCGCCCCTCGCGAGCTTCTCGGCGACTCGGGCCGGGACGTACGAGGAGAGCGTCGCGGCGGCGGTCTGCTTGGCGACGACGGCTGCGTGGAGCCGCTTCATCTCGTCGACGGCGCTCGCGTCGCCGGAGCCGGCGCCGGCGGCCATCCGCGTGAACAGCTCGGTCACGCGCCGGTCCACCGCCTCCTGGGTGGTGGTCAGTCGGTCGGCCATCTCCGCGTATCCGAGCCCCTGCGACATCAGCTCGAGGAGCTCGCGATCGTGCTCGCCGGTCTCGCGTCGCCCGGACAGGCGCTCGGCGATCGCCGGATCGACGACGCTGCCGCCCGAGGCGACCTCCCGGATCGCCCGCACGAGCTCGTCGCCCTGCGCGATCCGGTCCTTCAAGAGATACCCGAGCCCGCTCTGGCCCCTTCCCAGGAGCGCGATCGCGTAGGCCTCCTCGTCGTGGGCGGACAGGACGACCACGCCGGTCCCGGGGTGCTTCTCCCGGATCGCGTGCGCGCAGTCGATGCCCTCCAGCTGGAAGTTGGGCGGCATCTTGATGTCGGTCACGACGACGTCCGGCCGGTGCTCCTCCGCCGCCTCGAGCAGCGCCGGGCCGTCGGCGGCCACCGCGACGACCTCGATGTCGTCGTACGAGTCGAGCAGCGCCCGGACGCCCTCGCGGACGAGCACGTTGTCCTCGCCGAGCACGACCCGAAGCGTCATGGCCCCCCCACCGTCGCGTGTACCATCCGCGCATGGTCCGCGTGGTCTTCGCGGAGGATAACTACCTCGTGCGCGAGGGGACGGCCGCGCTCCTGCAGAGCTCCGACGAGGTCGAGCTCGTCGGCACGGCGGCCTCCCTCGACGAGCTCCTGACCGCCGTCGAGGAGCTGAAGCCCGAGGCCGTGCTCACCGACATCCGCATGCCCCCCACGAACACCACCGAGGGGATCGACGCAGCTCGGCAGATCCGCGTGGAACACCCCGAGATCGGCGTCGTCGTCCTGTCGCAGTACGCCGAGGAGGAGTACGCCTACGACCTGCTGAAGGACGGCGCCGCCGGGCTCGGCTACCTGCTCAAGGAGCGCGTCAGCGACCTCGACGAGGTCGTCCGAGCGCTGACCGAGGTCTCCAAGGGCGGCTCGGTCCTGGACTCCAAGGTGGTGGAGGCGCTCGTTTCGGCGAAGGACCGCATGGCGCACTCGCCCCTTTCGCTCCTGACCGACCGCGAGCGCGAGGTCCTCGAGCATATGGCCCAGGGCCAGAACAACGCCGCGATCGCCAAGTCGCTGTTCCTCACCGAGCGTGCCGTCGAGAAGCACATCAACTCCCTGTTCCACAAGCTCGGGCTCTCGGAGGAGGTCGACGTGCATCGCCGCGTCAAGGCGGTGCTCGCGTTCCTCCGAGACCGCGAGCCGGCGAACTGAGCCCGACGCAAGCGGAGGGAGGAACGGATGGGGGGCCGAGAGGTCGTCGAGCGGCTGGTCGAGGTGATCAACGACAAGCGCATCGACCTGATGGACGAGGTCTTCCACGAGGACGCCGTGATGGACTGGCCGCAGTCGGGCGAACGGGTCGTCGGAGGAGACAACCGCCGAGGGGTATACCACGCGTTCCCCACCCTGCCCAGGATCACCCCCCGGCGGATCCTCGGCGAGGGCGACCTGTGGATCGCCGAGGCGACGCTCGACTACGGCGGCGGAGCCGTCTACCAGACCGTCTTCATCTTCGAGATGCGGGACGGGAAGATCGCGAGGGAGACGGCGTACTGGTCCGAGCCGTTCGACGCGCCCGAGTGGCGGGCACCGTGGGTCGAGCGGTTCGAGCCCGGGCGCGGCTGAGCGGATCCGGCTCGGCCGCCCGAGGTTCCTCACTGCGCCGCCCGGGTGTCCACGATGAACACCGAGCACGGCGCGTGCCGAAGCACCAGGTTGGGCACGCTGTCCCGAACCCGCCACCACGATCCGTGCGTGCCCCGGTTGCCGACCACGATGGTGTCGACCCGCTCACGCTCCGCGACGTCGACGAGCCGATCCGCCGCCTCGCCGGACTCGCTCCAGGTGCGGACGGCCACGGCCGGGAAGCGCCCGGTCATCCCGGAGAGGTACCGATCGGGGTCGGCCGACTTCTTCGGGTCGGCGGCGTCCCGCGTCGCCTCGGCGGCGCGCACGTGTACGACGAGAAGCTCCGCGTCGCCGGCCCGTGCGAGGTCCGCGGCCGCCTGCACGGCCAGGTCGGCGGCCGCCGTGGTGTCGGTTCCGACCAGGATCTTCTTCATCGGTGAGCCTCCTTCGAGGGATGACCCGACGGTAGGCCTCGCCGGGCTCCGACGCGACCGCATACCCACCACAAGCCGGTGGGGATGCCAGCACCCCGCGATGGGGAGGGAAAGGCCCTCGCCGTCGTGGCCGCCACCCTCTTGGACCCCCGCTCGGAGCGTGACAGCATCGCCCGCATGAGGCGGGGGAGGGTGCGGGCACTGGCCGGGGGGACGTTCTTCGTCTCCGTGCTGCTGTCGGCCGGCGCGGCGGCACCGGGCAAGGGGGCCGTCGTCCGCGTTCGCGCGCCTGCAGGGGAGCGCTCGGCGTGAACGAGTCCTTGCGCACGCGCCTGCCGTGGGTGCTCTGGGCGATCGTCATGGCGATCCTCGTTCTGACGCTCGTCCTGGTCGGCCTCAACGGCGACTTCCACAACGACGCGTTCTTCATCCCCCTGGCGATCCTCATGATGGTCGGGTACTCGACGGTCGGCGCCCTGCTCGCGGCGCGACTCCGCCGCAACCCGATCGGGTGGCTCATGATGCTCCCGGGCGCCGGCTTCCTGGCCGCCGCGTTCACGAGCGAGTACGTGACGTGGGCGCTGCAGACGTCGCCCGGATCGCATCCGCTCGTCGACGCGGCGATCGCGGTGAACAACGGCGTGTTCATCGCGGGGATCGCGCCGCTCCCGCTCCTGCTCCTGTTGTTCCCGAACGGCCGGCCGCCGTCGCCCCGCTGGCGCTGGCTGCCGCCGGCCTTCATCACGGTGATCGTGATCGGCCTCGTCGGAACCTTCCTCCGTCCAGGCCGCGTGGACGTCAATCCAGGCGTGCGGCCCCTGAACCCGTACGGAGTCGAGTCCCTGCGCGACGTCCTCCCCTCGATCATGCTCGTGGCGGGGGTCCTCTCCATCGTCCTGTCCCTGCTGCCGGTCCTCGCGCTGATCCGTCGGTTCCGCGCGGCCGCGGACGAGGAACGGCAGCAGATCCGCTGGCTGGCGTACGTCGGCGTCGTCGGGGCGGCGCTGTTCGTCGCCACGATGCTGACGTCGGTGGGCCTGTCCTCGAACGAGTCGAGCACCGCGAACGACGTCTCGTTCTACGCGTTCTTCGCGGTGATCGGGATCGGCATCCCCGCGGCCATCGGCATCTCGATCCTGCGGTACCGCCTGTGGGACCTCGACCTCGTGATCCGCAAGACGGTCGTGTTCGCCGTCGTCGCGGCCTTCATCACCGTCGTCTACGCCGTCGTCCTGCTCGCGGTGCCGGCGCTCATCGTCGGCGGGGAGCGCGCGTTCAGCCCGCTCACCCTCGTCACCACGGTCGTGGTCGCGCTGCTGTTCCAGCCGGTACGGGCGCGGGCCCGACACTTCGCCGACCGGCTGGTGTACGGCAAGCGGGCCACGCCGTACGAGGTGCTGTCCGAGTTCTCCGAGCGCCTGTCGGACGCCTACTCCACGGACGACGTCCTGCCCCGGATGGCCCAGCTCCTCGCGGCGGGCAGCGGCGCCGAGACCGTGACGATCTGGCTGCTCATCGGCGGCGAGCTACGGTCGGTCGCCTCATGGCCCCGGGAGCGACGGCCCACCGACCCGCGCACGTTGCCGGCCTACGCCATCGCTCGCCAGGGCACTTTCGAGGTTCGACACCAAGGAGACCTCCTCGGCGCGATCACGGTGGAGACGCCGGCCAACGACCCGCTCGACCCGAGGAAGGAGCGACTGATCCGGGACCTGGCCTCCCAGGCCGGCCTCGTGCTTCGCAACGTCCGGCTGATCGAGGAGCTCCGCCGGTCGCGTCGGCGGATCGTGGCCGCCGTGGACGAGAACCGGCGGCGCCTCGAGCGGAACATCCACGACGGCGCCCAGCAGCAACTGGTCGCGCTCGCCGTGAAGCTCCGGCTGGCGGACGCCGCCCTCGATCGCGACCCGGCGAAGACCCACGCCCTGCTCGCACAGCTCCAGGCCGAGGCCAACGACGCGCTCGAGGACCTCCGCGACCTCGCTCGGGGCATCTACCCGCCGCTGCTCGCGGACGAGGGTCTCGCCATGGCGCTCCAGGCGCAGGCGCGGCGCTCGCCGGTGCCGGTCCACGTCGCCCCGGACGGCATCGGCCGGTACGCGCGAGAGGTGGAGGCGAGCGTCTACTTCTGCGTCCTGGAGGCGCTGCAGAACGTGGCGAAGTACGCCGAGGCCTCGAACGTGGAGGTGGGGCTCAGGCAGGAGGGGTCCTTGCTCGCGTTCGAGGTGCGGGACGACGGGGTCGGCTTCGACCCCCTGACCGCGCCGCGCGGGAGCGGGCTTCAGGGGATGGCGGACCGCATCGAAGCCGTCGGGGGCGCGTTCGAGCTCCGCAGCGCCCCGGGGCGGGGCACGACGGTGAGCGCCACGATCCCCGTCGAGTCCGCCTGAAGCCGTAGCCCCGGCTCGTCGCCACGGGTTGCTCATCCTCGCAACCAACCTGTTACGTTCCTCGCGCCCAAGGACCCAAGGAGCACGCCGATGACCGCCTCCGGACCCGGGAGCCGCCGCAGGCTCCGGGTGAGCACCCTCGCCATCGCGATCGCCGCGGCCCTGCTCGCGGCGGTGCCGCCCTCCTCCGCCGATCCGGCCGGCCGGTCCCCCGACGGCCGCCGCCAGTTCGCCCCGGCCGCCCGCGGTGAGGCGCTGTTCGACAGCCGGGCGGGCGGCTCCGGGATCGTCCCCGGGGGCGCGGTCCTTCGCGCCCGGCGAGCGCTCGCGAGGTCGCTCGGCCCGCAGGGCTTGGTGGACGTCGACGAGCGTACCGGGACACCCCGGATGGTCTCCCGCCTCGACGGCTTCCTGACCGGACCGAGCGCCGCGGCGCCCGAGGACGTCGCGCTGGGCTACGTCCGGAGCCACCTGTTGGCGTTCGGCCTCACGGCGCGGGACCTCGGCGGCCTCGAGCTCGTGAAGGACTACGTCGACGTGCTCGGGACACACCACCTCGTCTGGCAGCAGCGGTACCGGGGGATCGCCGCGTGGGACGACGACCTCCGAGCGCACGTGACGGCCGATGGCCGTCTCGTCGCGATCGGCGGCTCCCCGATGCCCGGGCTCTTTGTCGCGAGCGTCAGCCCTCGCCTGTCCGCACGCGACGCCGTCGTGGTGGCGTACCGCAGCGTCGGCGCCGCGGCACCCGCCGTCGGATCGCCGATACGGACCCCGGCGGGCCCCGAGCGGCGGACTGTCTTCGGATCCGGACAGGACGCGCGGCTCGTGCTGTTCGGCTCCGCCCGAGGCGCCCGGCTGGCGTGGCGGACGACCACGCCGGTGAGCTCCCAGGAGATCGACGTGTCCGTCGTGGACGCGCAGACCGGCGCGGTGCTGTGGCGCGCCAATCTGGTCGAGAGCGACCAGGCGGGAACGGGCCAGGCCTGGGAGTACTACCCCTCGGCCTCGGTGCCCGGCGGGGGCGGGGTCCAGCACCAGGTGACGTTCCCGGTCGCCGACGGCACGGCGCTGTTCGGGAACAACGCCTGGACGTGGCCCGACGTGGACGACGACGACTCGCCCGACCGCGACATCCCGGCGACCTCGAGCGTGGACTGGAGCTACCCGGCCGTCCTGAACACGACCGACGTCACGAACGCCTGCTCGGACCTGTTCCCCTGTTCCTGGGATCCGAACGTGCCCTTCAGCTGGCAGCCGCACGTCGAGTCCAGCGCGGTGCAGGTCTTCCACTTCCTGAACGCGTTCCACGACCATCTGCTCGCGGCGCCGATCGGTTTCACGGAGGCCGCCGGCAACTTCCAGGTCGACAACGCCAGCGGCCAGGGGCAGGACGGCGACATGGTGGTCGCGAACGTGATGGACGGAGCCGACACCTCGCGCACTCCCGGGCTCCCCGACGACTTCCATCAGTTCAACGCGAACATGTTCACGCCGCCCGACGGCGATCCCCCGCTGATGCAGATGTACCTGTTCCCGTCGATCCCGGATGACGGGAGGCCGGCGACGATGGGCGGCGACGACGCCTCGGTCGTGTACCACGAGTACACGCATGGGCTCTCGAACCGCCTCGTGACGTTCGCCGATGGGAGCGGCGCGGTGAACTCGGCGCAGGCGGCCGCGATGGGCGAGGCGTGGAGCGACTTCTACGCGCTCGACTACCTCGTGGCCCAGGGTCTCGAGACCGACTCGGCCGGCCCCGACGTCGTCCTCGGGCGGTACGTGGCCGGCGGCCGAGTGGGGTTCATCCGCTTCGACGCGATCGACTGCCCCGTGACCTCGGGGCCGCCGAACTGCCCGGGCAGCCCCGGCACGGGAGCCGGCGGCTTCACCTACGAGGACTTCGGCCACGTCGGCGGCGGTCCCGAGGTCCACGACGACGGGGAGATCTGGGGCCAGACGCTCTGGGACGTGCGGTCCGCGCTGGGCTCGAGCGTGACGCTCACGCTCGTCACGCGTGCCATGGAGCTGTCGCCGCCGGAGCCCTCGTTCCTCGACATGCGCAACGCGATCCTGGAGGCCGACCAGGTGGCGTTCGGTGGATCGCACGTCGATCAGCTCTGGCAGCTCTTCGCCCAGCGGGGCATGGGGTTCTTCGCGATCGCCCTGGACGGCGGAGACGTCCATCCCGTGGCCGACTTCAGCACGCCGCCGGTGTGCCCGACCGACTGCGGCACCGTGGAGGGCACCGTGATCGACTCGCAGTCGGGCAGGCCGGTGCACGGCGTGAACGTCGTGATCGCCGGGCACGCCTCCGGCTTCTCGACCGACCTCGCGGCCGTGACGAACGCGAGCGGCGCGTTCTCCATCGCGGACGTTCCCTTCCACGAGTACGTCGTGACCGTGGAGAGCGACGAGCACGAGCCCTTCGCGGTCCCGGTCGACGTGACCGGACCGACGACGGTGCCGATCGAGCTCACGCGGGACTGGGCGTCGATCGGCGGCGGGGCCAGGCTCGTCGACTTCACGGGTCCGAACTTCTCGCCCGCCTGCGGGCCAGAGGACCTGTGGGACGCCGCCCTCACCTCGGGATGGGGATCCACCACGACGAACCGGCCGACCGGCAGGATCAACATCGTGAAGCTGCCGCGGGCCGTGGACATCACCAGCTTCGGGTTCGCCAGCGACGGGACGTGCGGCGACGGGCCCGAGGCAGCCCTGCGGGTGTTCGAGATCCAGACCAAGGCGCGCGGGGGGCATTGGGTCACCGCCTACCGCCGATCCCGGCCGCTGCGCCGCGGCGTGATGCACACGCTTCGGCCGATCCGAGGGAGCACGGACAAGGTGCGGTTCGTGAAGCTCGTCATGTTCGACAACTTCGGCGACCCGCTCTTCACCGACGTGCTCGAGCTGTCCGTGCGCGGGGCCCCGGCCTAGCGCGATCAGGCTCCGCTGCCGCGCGCTCGGCCGACGGCGTCGGCCCAGGCCGACTCGAGCCGGTCCGGGCCGAAGGCGGCCTTGGGGATGTACGCGGCCGCGCCGCACTCGGCGGCCCTCGGCGCGTACTCGTCCTCCTCGTAGGTCGACAGAAGCAGGACGACGACGGGCGTGGTCGACTCGCGCAGGATGCTGCGCGTGGCGTCGAGCCCGTTGATGCCGGGGAGGTTGACGTCCATGAGAACGAGGTCGGGCTCGAGGGTCCTGGCCATGGCGACCGAGTCCTCGCCGCTCTCGGCCTCAGCGACCACCTCGAACCCGTCGGTGGCCTCCACCACGAGCCGCGCCGCCATGCGGAACGGCTCCTGGTCGTCGACGATGAGGACCCGAACCGCCATGTGAGGTGCCTCCTGGGGACCAGGGTCCCACCGGCCCGGCGCCGGCGACAGTGATGCCAGCACCACTTCCTGCGCCCCGGAGGGGGACCTCCTAGCGACGGGCGGCCACGCCCTCCATGTCTTCGGTGCGGAGGAAGGCCTGCTCGAGCAGGAGCCGGGTGTTGAGGTTGAGGTCCTCGGCGAGTGCCGCACGGCACTCCTCGATCGCAGCCAGGCGCCGGGCGGCGGCGGGGACCGGCGTCGGCGGCGGCGTCGCGTCCGGGTTCATGAGCTGGGCCGGGCCGCCGCCCACGGCGGCCACGATCCGGTCTCGCAAGAACGAGGAGACGGCGAGCAGCACCCGGTCGACGTAGTCGCGCTCGGCCCGGCGGAGCTGGCGGTCGTGCCGCTGCTGCATCCGCCGGATCGCGCCTCGGTAGGCGTCCTCGGGACGGCCTCGCTCGTCGAGGAAGGGGACGAGGTCCTCCTTCTGCTGCTCGGTGAGGTCCTTCTTGTAGCGCTCGGCGGCCGCGAGCACGAGGTCGGCCGCCTCCAGGGCCCCCGCCGGCCCGCGGCGGGCCCGCTCCAGCGCCTCGGCGGCCACGTCCCGGAAGGACAGCCCGTCCTCGTCGGTGGCCAGCCGACGGGCCCGGCCGAGGTTGCCCCCCGACAGGCGGGCGGCGAGCGCGGCGCGGGCGGGATCGGCGCCCTCGGACGTGAGCGTCGCCACCACGAAGTCCTCGGACAGCGGCAGGAACGAGACCACGTGGCAGCGCGAGAGCACGGTCTCGGGCAGCTCGTCCGGGCGGGCCGAGAGCAGGAGCAGGACGGCGTCGGCCGGCGGCTCCTCGAGCACCTTGAGCAGGACGTCCGCCGCCGAAGGGTTCAGCCGGTCGGCCTCGCGGATCAGGAAGACCTTGCGGCCGGGCTCGGGCGCCGTGCGGTACGCCGGGTGCCAGATCTCCGAGCGGACGGTGTCCACGTGGATGTCCCGGCCCTCGGGCTCGACGACGACCTCGTTGGGGTGCTTGTCCTGCAGCGCCAGGCGGCAGTCCCGGCACTCACCGCAGCCGCCGAGCTTGCAGAGCAGGGCCGCGGTGAACGCCCGGGCCGCCTGCTGCTTCCCGCCGCCCTCCGGCCCGGCCAGCAGGTACGCGTGGTGGGGCCGGGCCGCCGCCTGTCGCAGGAACGCCATCGCGCGATCCTGGCCGGGGACGAGGTCGAGGACCGGAACCTCAGCGCTCGTCACCGTTGTCCTCCCGCTCCTTGAGGACTCGTCGCATGGCCTCGACCACCTGGTCGTGCACCTTCTCGGGGACCTCGTCGGCGTCGACGACGACGAAGCGCTCCGGGTGCTCCTCGGCCATCCGGAGATACGCGTCGCTGACCTTTGCGTGGAAGTCCGCACCCTCCATCTCGATCCGGTCGGGCTCTTCCAGCGAGCGCAGGAGCCCCGCCTCGGGCTCGAGGTGGAGCAGGATCACCAGGTCCGGGAACAGTCCCTGCGTCGCCCACACGTTGAGGGTCAGCACGTCCTGCTCTCCCAGCCCTCGCGCGTTGCCCTGGTAGGCCAGGGACGAGTCGATGTACCGGTCGCAGATCACGACCTTGCCCTCGGCGAGCGCGGGCCGGATCACCGTCGTGACGTGCTGGGCCCGGCTCGCGGCGAACAGCAGGGCCTCGGTCTTCGGCTCGAGATGCCCGGTCTCGTGGTCGAGCAGCATCCGCCGGAGCTCCTCGCCGATCGCCGTTCCCCCGGGTTCGCGCGTGACCAGCACCTCGACGCCCTGCTCCTCCAGCCACTCCTTGGCCAGCCGGATCTGCGTGCCCTTGCCCGCCCCCTCGACCCCTTCGAACGCGATGAACAACCCGTCGGATGGCGGCCGCTTGAGCTTCGGCACCAGGCCGAGCGGTTGGGGCCGGCTCACGCGGAACCGGCGGAGTCCTCGACGGGTCACGATGCCCGCGAGGATGGCACCGAGCCCGGCGACCATCAACGCGGCCCGCGTCCCCCCCAGGTCGATCACGCGCGTCCCGAGCTCGAGCGAGTGGTAGCCGATCACGTTGGCCAGCGTCGGGAACAGGGTGAGGGACAGGAACAGCCCGAGCCGCGACAGCACGGTGAGCGAACCGAACGTCCGGCCCCGGAACTCGTCGGTGACGTTCTCCTGCAGCAGGACGTAGCCGCTCACCCACGCGGCGCCGCACAGCGCCCCCAGGATGACGGTCATCACCGCGGCGAGCTCGATCCCCGGCATGAGCGCGAGGACGAAGAGCGTGCCCGCGGCGCCCACGATCGACCACGGGAACAGGAACTCGCGCTCCAGGAACTCGACGACCTTGTTCGAGCTGGCCATGCCGATCCCCATGCCGATGCCGAACGACGTCACCAGCACCCCCCATCCCGGGTCACCGGCGTGGAGCGCGTCCCTGGCGAAGCTCGGCCCGATGGCCAGGACCGCGCCAACCGCGCTGAACGCCGACACGATGCCGAGCGTCATCGCGGAGGCGAGCGAGTTCTCGCGGAGGAACCGGAGGCCGTCGGCCACGTCCCGGCCCATCTTCGATAGGTCGAACCGCCCCCAACCGGTCGGCGTGGGCGAGGGGATGCGGATCCGGGAGACCAGGAACGCCGACAGGGCGAACGTGCCGGCGTCGAGCCAAAGAGCGAGAGACTGCGGCTTCTGGTTGAGCCAGGGGATGAGGTCGGATCCTCCCACCAGAAACGCGTAGACCAGACCGCCGAGCGGCAGCGTGCCGTAGGTTGTGATGAGGCCGAGCGAGTTGGCGTTCGCGAGCTGCCGCCGGGGGACCATGTTCGGCAGGGACGCGTCCCGCGCCGGGGTCCACAGGAGCGAGAAGCACTCGATCACGAACGACACGAGGTAGATCGCCCACAGGGGGCCGAGGAACGGCATCAGCCCGTACAGCGACCCCCGGGCGACGTCGGCCGTGATCATCAGCGTCTTGCGGTTGAATCGGTCCACGAAGGTGCCGGCCAGCGGACCGAACAGGATCGCCGGGAGCATGCGCGCGGCCATGACGCCGGCCACGGCGTACCCGCCGGCGCGACCGCCCTTGGCCAGCACGAGGGCGGCGACGGCCACGAAACCCACCCAGTCACCGAAGGAGCTGACCGTCTGCGCCACGATCAGCTTGGAGAACTGCGGGTGGGTGACGAGGTCCTTGAGCGTGGCCGGCCGGGTGCCTCGGAGCGCGGCGATCTCCTCGGCGTACGCTCGCGAGGACACCCTGGGCTATCCCTCCGCGGCGGTGGGCGCGTCGCCGTCGCCGGGCGAGGATCGCTTGGCGCTCGGCCGCTTCGACGTGGTCCTCGAACGCTTGGTCGTGGAACGCTTGGCGCTCGAACGCTTGGCGGCGGATTTCGCGCCCCGCGCCTTCGAGCGCTCGGCCCGGGCTGCCGCCTTCGCCGCGCGTGCCTGGGCCTCCGCCTCCGGGTCTCCGTGCTTGTGGACGGCGAACTCGCGGTCGAGCTCGGCGCCGCAGTTCCAGCACCGGTAGCTCTTCGGCCGCTCGAGGAGGATCGACCCGCACTCCGGGCACGGGTGGTCCTTCACCGGCAGGTTGCTCACGGCGAAGTCGCACTCCGGGTACCGGTCGCACCCGTAGAAGAGCCCGAACCGCGTCCGCTTCTCCACGATCTGGCCCTGCCCGCACTGGGGGCACGTGATCTCGAGGCTCCTGGGTGGGTCCTTCTTGATGTACCGGCACTCAGGATAGCCGGAGCACCCCACGAACGGGCCGTACCGGCCGACCTTGCGCTGCAGCGGCTTGCCGCACTCGGGGCACAGCTCGTCGAGCGTCTCGGGCTCGGGGCGGACCTCGCCGTTGAGGTTGCGGATGTACTTGCACCCGCCGTCCTCCTCGGCGAAGCGCGTGCACCCGATGAAGCGCCCGTACCGGCCGAGGCGGATCTGGAGCCGTCCCGGCGGGGTCCGCCCCTCCTCGATGCACCGGGGGCACTCCTCGTCCAGGTCCTCCACGTAGCGCTCGAACTTCTCCTCGGCGCGCGAGAGGTCCTCGGAGAACGGGACCCAGAACTCGCGAAGGACCGACGAGCGGTGCGAATCGCCCTCGGCGATCTCGTCGAGCTCTCCCTCCATCTTCGCCGTGAAGTTCACGTCGACGACGTCGGCGAAGTGCTCGACGAGCTTGTCGATGACTACCTCGGCCACGTCCTCGGGGAAGAACCGCTTGTCCTCCAGCCGGACGTAGCCGCGGTCCTGGATCGTGGAGATGATCGAGGCGTACGTCGAGGGGCGGCCGATCCCGAGCTCCTCGAGCGTCTTCACCAGCGAGGCCTCCGAGTACCGGGGCGGCGGCTGGGTGAAGTGCTGTTCGGGCAGGACCTCGAGCATCCGCAGCACCTGCTCCGGCGTGAGGTCGGGAAGGCGGTTCTCGGCGTCCTCGTCGGGCCCCTCGTCCCGGCCCTCGGTGTACACGCGGATGAAGCCGTCGAAGATCAACGTCTGCCCGGTCGCACGCAGCCCGTACGTGCCGCCGTCGGCCGTCGCCTCCACGTCCACCCCGACCTGGTTGAAGCGCGCCTCGGCCATCTGCGTGGCCACCGTCCGCCGCCAGATCATCGTGTACAGGCGGAGCTGGTCGCGATCGAGCGTGGCGGCCAGCCGCTCGGGGCTCCGCAGCACCGACGTCGGGCGGATCGCCTCGTGGGCCTCCTGCGCGTTGCGCGAGCGCGTCCGATAGCGCCGCGGCTCGGCAAGCGCGTACGCCGGCCCGAACTCGCCCCGGACGACCTCGGCGATCTCACGGAGCGCGCTCTCGGCCAGGCTCACCGAGTCCGTACGCATGTACGTGATGAGCCCGACCGTTCCCTCGCCGGGCAGGTTGATCCCCTCGTACAGGCGCTGGGCGATCGTCATCGTCTTGCGCGCCCCGAAGCCGAGCTTGCGCGCCGCCTCCTGCTGCAGGGTGGAGGTGGTGAACGGCGGCGAGGGCGAGCGCTTGCGCTCCTTGCGCTCGACCTTGGCCACCCGGTACGCGGAGGCGCGGAGGCGCTCGACGTGGGCGGCCGCGTCGGCCTCCGCCCGCAGGAGCAGTCCTTTCTTGTCCGGCGACGCCGCGAGCTTGCCGTCCGGCACCTGCGCGAGGTGCGCCACGAACGGCTGCGGGTCGCCCTCGGGCGTGAGACGGACGTCCACGCTCCAGTACTCGACCGGGGTGAACGCCCGGATCTCGCGCTCGCGCTCCACGATGAGCCGGACGGCCACCGACTGAACGCGGCCCGCGGACAGACCCGGCCGGACCCGGCGCCACAGGATCGGGCTGATCTTGTAGCCGACCAGGCGGTCCAGGACCCGGCGGGCCTCCTGGGCGTCGACGAGCTTGAGGTCGACCTCGCGCGGGTGGCGGAAGGCCTCGAGGATGGCGTCGCGCGTGATCTCGGTGAACGTGACCCGCTTGGCGCCGGCCGGGTCCACCCCGAGCAGGCTCGCCACGTGGAAGGCGATCGCCTCGCCCTCGCGGTCGTAGTCCGTCGCCAGGACGAGATCGCCCGTGTCCTTCAGCGCCTTCTTCAGGGCCGAGACGTGCTTCTTCGAGTCCTCGGGGACCTCGTAGGTGACCTGGAAGTCGTCGTCGACGTCTACGCCGAGGTCGCTCTTGGGCAGGTCGCGGATGTGGCCGTAGGAGGCCCGGACCGCATAGTCCGTGCCGAGGTACCGCTCGATCGTCTTCGCCTTGGCGGGCGATTCGACAACCACCAGCGTTTTCGCCATACGTTCATCACGTCCGTCGTGTGGGAGTTCGAGGTCCGGCGCCCGAGGGGGACCTCGCGGCGCAGGGTACCAGCCCCCACGGTCAACCCCGGGATTATCGGCCCGAGGGCCCCGGGAGGTGTACGGGGCGTCAACCCGACCGGCTCGTGGAACACGGTGGTAGGGTCCGTTCATTCCCGCTCGGCCGGGGGTTCACGCTGCTCGCGATCCTCAACTCGTTCGTCACGCAGGAGATCGCCAGGTACGGCTACCTCGCGATCTTCCTGCTCATGGTGCTGGAATCGGCCTGCGTCCCGATCCCCTCGGAGGTCACCATGCTCTTCGGGGGCGCCCTGGTGTCGGCCTCGTTCCTGGCCCCGGAGCGCCAGCTCGAGTTCTGGCTGGTCGTGGCGGTCGGCACGGCGGGCAACCTGGTGGGGTCCTGGCTCGCCTACTGGGCCGGGTACGCCGGGGGACGGCCCCTCATCGACCGGTGGGGCCGGTACCTGCTGATCCGGCCGCACGAGGTGGACCGGGCCCATGACTGGTTCGAGCGCCACGGCGAGCTCGCGGTGCTGGGGGGGCGGGTCCTGCCGGTCGTACGGACCTTCATCAGCCTGCCGGCCGGCGTCGTGCGGATGCGCGCCGGCAGGTTCACCGTCTACACGCTGCTCGGGACGGTGCCGTGGTGCCTGCTCCTCACGTGGCTCGGCTACCTCCTGGGGGAGCGGTGGGAGACGGTGGACCGCATCATCCGACCCTTCTCCTGGGCCATCGCCGTGGCGATCGTGGCCGGCGGGGCCTGGTTCGTGCGGCAACGCCTCCGGGCCATCCGCCGGGACGAGCAGGAGCGGCGGGCCCGGGCGCAGGAGGCCGAAGCCGTCGCGGCGCAGGCGCGCGAGGACGCCGGCGACATCGTGGAGCGGCAGGCCCCCTAGCCGAGATCGGCGCGCATCACCCAGGTCGAGCCGTCGGCGTCCTCGCGCACCTTCTGGAAGCCCGTCCGCTCGTACATCATCCGCGAGCGGTTGTGCACGGCCACCGAGAGCGAGAGCGACTGGAACCCGTCCTCGCGCGCCTGGACCATGAGGGCCCGCAGCAGGGTCTCGCCGATGCCCCTGCGCCGGTGCAGCGGCACGACCGCGATGCCCAGCTCGGGCGTCTTCTCGTCCACGAACCCGAACCCCGGCTCGTCCTGCGTGAACAGGCGGTACCAGGCGGCCCCGACCGGTTCGCCGTCGAGCTCGGCGATCACGCCCGCGTCGCCGGGGCGCCCCCAGGCCCGGTGGTACCGCTCCAGGACGGGGTCCGCGAGGGCGGCGATGGTCTGCTCCCGCGGCCAGTCCGGGTTCCACGCGGCCGCCTCGTACAGCATGGTCTTCAGGAACCCCACGTCCTGCGAGCCGGCCGGCCGGATGTTCACCGCGATCGCCCTCCCCGGGGGTGGGAGGACACCCTACCCCGAGCGCGACCCCCGCTTCACCCGAGCGGCTCGAACCGCGCCGTGAAGTGGCGGAGCTGCGGCGGCTCGTGGACGATCCGGTAGCCGGGCAGCTCGCCGGCGCGCCGGGCGACCGAGGCGGCCACCTCCAGGACGTAGTCGACGTGGCTCTGCGTGTACGTGCGGCGCGGGATCGCCAGGCGGACGAGGTCCATCGCCGCCGGGGCCTCGGTCCCGTCCGGGCGCCGCCCGAACATCACGGTGCCGATCTCCACGCTGCGGATCCCGCCGGCCTCGTACAGCGCGACGGCGAGCGACTGGCCCGGGTACGAGAGCGGGGGCACGTGCGGCAGCAGCGCGCGGGCGTCCACGTACACGGCGTGCCCTCCGGCGGGCTTGACGATGGGGATGCCGGCGCGCTCGAGACCGTCGGCCAGGTACTCGGTCGAGCGGATCCGGTACCGCAGGTAGTGCTCGTCGACGCACTCGCGAAGTCCCTGCGCGATCGCCTCGAGGTCCCGGCCGGCCAGGCCGCCGTACGTCGGGAACCCCTCGGTGAGGATCAGCAGGTTCCGGCAGCGCTCTGCGAGGTCGGCGTCGCGCATCGCCAGCCACCCGCCGATGTTGGCCATGGGGTCCTTCTTCGCGCTCATCGTCATCCCGTCGGCGAGCGAGGCGAATTCGCGGACGATGTCGGGCACCGAGCGCTCCGCCTGGCCCTCCTCGCGCAGCTTCACGAACCAGGCGTTCTCGGCGAACCGGCAGGCGTCGAGGAACAGCGGAACCCCGAACCGGTCGCAGAGCTCCCGTACCCCCCGGAGGTTGGCCAGCGAGACCGGCTGCCCGCCGCCGGAGTTGTTCGTGATCGTGACGAAGACCACGGGCACGTCGCCGGCGCGGCGCGACAGCAGGTCCTCGAGCGCCTCGAGATCCATGTTGCCCTTGAAGGGATGCACGGTGGCCGGCTCCCGCCCCTCGGGGATCACCAGGTCCACGGCCTCCGCGCCGGTGAACTCGACGTTGGCCCGCGTGGTATCGAAATGCGTGTTGTTCGGAACGACCTTGCCGGTGCCTCCGAGCGCGGCGAACAGGATCTTCTCGGCGGCCCTCCCCTGGTGCGTCGGGATGACGTGAGGGAAGGGGAACAGCTCCTGCACGGCCTCCAGGAACACGTACCACGAGGGCGATCCCGCGTAGCTCTCGTCGCCGTGCTGGATCGCCGCCCACTGATCCCGCGACATCGCCCCGGTGCCGGAGTCGGTCAGGAGATCGATCAGGACGTGGTCCGCGTGCAGGTTGAACAGGTTGTAGCCGGCCTGTCGGATCCTCGCGGCGCGCTCCTCCTCCGTGAGGAACCGCAGCGGCTCGACCGAGTGGATCCGGAACGGCTCGATGATCGTGCGGAAGCCGTACGGCACAGCCCGATGCTAGCCCACCCGTCGTTCCCCGCCCGGGGGCGTACATTCGGAGCATGGGACTGTTCCCCGAGGCCGAGCACTCGACCGAGCCCATCCTGGGCTGGAGGGCGTGGCGTTTGCAGGAGCTCGAGGGCGGCCTTCGGATCGTCCCGACGACGCCGCGCTCGGCGTGGGAGCCGCGCGTCGCGATCCACGCCACGTGCAGCGGGAGCCACACCCGCGAGTACATGATCTTCAACCCGGACCTCGCCAAGTTCCACCGCAGCCCGGAGCCCGGGTGCACCTGCGGGATCCACGCGCTCAAGGACCCGTCGCGGCTGGCCAGGTCCGGACGCACGGCCGCGGTGGTCGGCCGCGTGGCGATGTGGGGCCGGGTGGTGGAGCACACGAAGGGGTATCGGGCGGAGTTCGCCTACCCCTCGCGCCTCCGGCTCGTGTGCTCGTGGTGCCTGTGGTACGGGCGCCTGCCGGCGATCGCGGACCGCGTGTTCGAGCACGGCGGGACCCTCCGGCCGTCGTGCGCCGCGCACGCGGACCGGCCGGCCGCGGTGGGCACCGTCCTCGACGTCGAGGAGGTGCAGCAGCGGATGCTCGACACGTACGGGGTGGAATCGCTGCCCGCCGAGAGCTTCCGGCCGCTCGACGAGGACCGGCCGGCCGACATGGTCACCCGGATCCTCCAGGCGTTCGAACGCCGGCGGTAGATCCGGCCTAGAGCTCGATCTCTCCCGCCACCTGCTGCAGCCCCTCGATCGAGACCGCCAGGAACTCGTCGAGCGGCAGCCCGATCCCCTCCTCGACGCCCGTGACCTCGTCGCGGTTCACCCCGGGCGCGAACGCCTTCTCCTTGAGCTTCTTCTTCACGCTCGAGACCTTCATGCCCACCGACCGCTCGGGCCGGACGAGGGCGGCGGCGACCAGGAGTCCCGCCACGGCGTCCGCGTGCACGACCGCTCGGGACATCAGGTCGGTCCGGTATTCGGGCCATGCGTGGGCGAGCACGCCGTTGATCACGCGCTCGTCGACCTCGGCCTCCCGCAGCCAGCCCTCCGCCAGCCGCGCGTGGTTTGACGCGTCGTCGCCCGTGTGGTCCTGGTCAAGATCGTGGAACAGGCCGGTGAGACCCCATAGGTCCTCGTCTTCCCCGAACCGCCGAGCCAGCCCGCGCATCACGCCCTCCACCGAGATGAGGTGGCGCACGGTCGTCTCCTTCAGGCAGCGCTCGCGCGCCAGCGCGTGCGCGGTCTCCCGATCCATCATCTCGGTGCCGCCTCCTCCTTCGCTGCGCTCCCGAGCGCGAACGGCACGCTCGACAGGATCACGTTGGGCTCGAACAGGAACAGCCGCTTCACGAACAGCGCGTTCTGGTTGTGGAGCAGGAGATGTCGCCACTTCGACACGACGAACTCGGGCACGACGACCATCGCCAGCGTCCCCGGCCGCGTCGAGAACCGCCGGACCTCATCCAGCATCGGACCGGTCAGATCGCGGAACGGCGCCTCGACGATGTCGAGAGGGACCGGGATCCCGGCCTCCGCCCACTGCTGCTGCATGGAGTGGGCGGTCTCCGGGTCGAGATCGAAGTAGATCGCCCGGGTCTCCGACGCCTCGAGGGTCAGCGCGAAGTTCACCGCGCGGAGGGTCGCATCATGGACCGCCGACACGAACACCAGCGCCAGCGTGCGGGTGGGGATCAACGGCCGGGCGTCGACCCCGACCGGGCGGCCGTCCTCGACGACGACGGGAACGTCGGTGACGACGATGTTGCGCTCGCGGAGGAGGCCGGCCTTCAGCCGGATCAGTGCCGTGTGCCGGAACAGGTACGCGAGCAGGGACCCCTTCACAACCTCGGGGATCAGGACGTTCACGAAGTCCTCGGGCGCGCGGTCGATGGCCCGCACGTACCGTCGGAGTGCGTCGAGCAGATTGGCGCCGTCCATCGGGAGCGGCTCGAGCGGAGGCGCCTCCATCGAGAAGGCCCGCCATCGCTCCTGCAACTCGATCGGGATGGGCCCGTCGCAGGGATGGACGATGTGAAGATCGGAGGGGCGGACGGAGCGGACGACTCCGATCGCCTCCACCGCGGCGGCGTCGAGCTCCCGGATCACGAGGATCATGTGATTCACGCCGGCCGGGCCCGGTCGGACCGTCCCCCGCCTGAGCTGCCGCATCACGACGGAGTAGTGGCGGTGGATCGACATGAACGTCGGCACCAGCAAGGCCATCGCCGTGATCGAGAGCCACGCCCCGTGCTTGAACTTCGTGTAGGTAATCACGATGAGGACGAGGCCTGTCGTGATCGCGCCGACGCCGTTGATCACGATCGAGCGCTGCCAGCCGCGCGGAGCCTCATCCCCCTTCCGTCGCTCCTCGAGCCAGCGTCGGACCATCCCGGTCTGCGAGAGCGTGAACGCCGTGAACACGCCCACGACATACAGCTGGATCAGCTGGGTGAGGTTGGCCTTGAACACGACGATGATGAGGCTCGCAACGAACGCCAGACCCACCACGCCGTTGGAGAAGACCAGCCGGTCTCCGCGGTTCATGAACTGACGTGGCATGAAGTGATCGCGGGCAAGGATCGCCGACAGCCGTGGGAAGTCCTGGTAGGCCGTGTTCGCGGCCAGGATGAGGATCGCAGCCGTGAAGAAGGACAGGATGTAGAAACCGATCCCGCCGCCGAAGATCGCGTGGCCGATCTGCGCGATCACGGTTCGCTCGTCGCTCACGGTCACGTTCGCGATGTGGGTCGCGAGATAGGAGATCCCGAGGAACATCGTGATGGCGATCGTCCCCATGATCGCGAGCGTCTCGGCCGCGTTCTTGGACTGCGGGCGGCGGAACGCCGGCACGCCGTCGGCGATGGCTTCGACGCCGGTGAGGGCCGTCGAACCCGACGAGAACGCATGCAGGATCACGAACAGGGAGATTGGGCCCGCGACCTGCGCGACATCGTGACCCGCCGTGATGGTCTCCGCCGCCGGACAGCCGCCCAGGCACCGGACGACCCCGAGCGCGATCATGAGCAGGACCGTCGCGATGAAGCCGTACGTGGGGATCGCGAACAGCGTGCCCGCCTCTCGAACGCCGCGGAGGTTGGCCAGCGTGATGAACACGACGAACCCGACGGACATCGCCACCCGCGAACCGATCAGGCTGGGGGCCGCCGAGGTGATCGCGTAGACGCCCGCCACGACCGAAACGACGACGGTCATCACATAGTCCACCAGCAGAGCCGAGGCTGCCACGAGTCCCGCGAACTGGCCGAGATGCTCCTTGCTCACGATGTATGAGCCGCCCCCGGTGGGATAGGCCCGCACCGTCTGGCGATACGACATGACCACGATCGCAAGCAGGGTCGCGATGGCGATGGCGATCGGGAACACGAACCGCCTTCCGTCGGCACTCGCCGCCAGCAGGACGATCATGATCTCCTCGGTGGCGTAGGCGACCGAGGACATCGGGTCGGAGCTGAAGACCGGCAACGCGAGGATCTTCGGCAGGAGCGTGTGCTCGAGACGGTTGCTCGCCTTCGCCCGGCCGACCAGCACGCGTTTGAGGACCGATCCACCGGACCCGGGAGGCGCCTTCAGCGACATCGGAGGCAGATGCTACGACGCCTGAGCATCGGTCCGGGTTGCGATCCAGCGGTACCCCACGCCCGGCTCGGTGAGGATCAGGCGCGGCGCCGTGGCATCGTCCCCGAGCTTCCTGCGCAAGGAGCGAACGTAGACCCGGAGGTAGTGGGCCTCCTCCGTGTAGCCGGGTCCCCAGACGCGGCGAAGCAGCCACCGATGCGTGAGGAGCTTGCCGGGATTGGTGACCAGAGCCTCGAGGAGGGCGTACTCGGTCTTGGTCAGGTGCAGGGCCTGCTCGCGGAGGGACACGAGCCGTCGTCCCAGGTCGACGACGACGTCGCCGAACGCGAGAACGGGGGGTGTCGGATCGCCCGCATGACTCCGCCGCAGCGCGGCCCGGAGCCGAGCGAGCACCTCCTCGACCCCGAAGGGCTTGGTCACGTAGTCGTCCGCTCCGGCGTCGAGCGCCGCGACCTTGTCGGCCTGTCGGTCCCGGACGGACAGGACGATGATCGGGACCTCTGAGAACGAGCGGACCCGGCGGATGACGTCGTTGCCATCGAGGTCGGGGAGCCCCAGGTCGAGGAGGATCAGGTCGGGAGCCTGCTCGGCCGCGGCGACGACGGCCTCCCCCCCGGTCCCCACCGTCGCCACGTCGTAGCCGTGCGCGGAAAGGCTCGTTCGCATCGCGCGGCGGATCTGCGGCTCGTCGTCGACGACCAGGACCTTCGTCACGGCCGGCCGGCCTCGGGGCGCGCCTCCTGCGCGACGGGTTCCGCGTCGCGCTGCGGGAGCTCGAACACGACCGCCGTGCCACCCGCAGGAGTGCCTTCGATCCAGATCCGGCCGCCGTGAGCGAGCACGATCGCGCGAGCGATCGACAGACCCAGCCCGGTGCCACCCCCGGTGTCCGGTCCGCTCCGCCCGCCGCGGACGAACGCCTCGAAGACACGCTCCCGATCCTTCGGCGCGATCCCCGGCCCGTCGTCGGCAACCCGCACTTGGACACCGGATCGCCAGGGTGCCACCGAGACCACCACCTCACCGTCCTCCGGAGAGAACTTCGCTGCGTTCTCGAGCAGGTTCGTGAGGACCTGGTCGATCTGGACCGGGTCCGCCGGCACCTCGGGGGCGTCGCGCAAGATCGTTCGGATGCGGACCTGCCGAAGCGTCGGCGCCATCCGATGGAGAACAGACTCGACGACCTCGTCGAGTCCGATGAGCTGCTTGGCCGGCACGAGGGCGCCGGCGCGAACCTTGGCCAGCTCGAGGATGTTGCCGATCAGCCGGTTCAGCCGGTCCGTCTCCTCCGCCACGGTGCCGAGGAGCTCGGCCCGCTGCTCGTCGTCGAGCTCCACGTCCCCCTGCATGAGTCCCGTGATCGCGGTCTTGATCGAGGCGAGAGGCGTGCGGAGGTCGTGCGTCACGGAGGAGAACAGGGCGGCTCGGGCCTGGCTCCGCTCGGCCTCCAGGCGAGCGCTCGCGATCTGGGCGTCCATCGCCGAGCGCTCGAGCACCACCGCGATCTGCCGGGCGGCCGCCTCCAGGAGACGGAGATCGTCGGAGGCGATCCCCTCGCCGTTCGGCCGTGATGCGATGAGCGTGCCGAAGATCACGTCGCCGATCCCGATCTCGACCCGGACGGGGATGCCGGACGCCGTCCCCTGCTGAGCGCGTCGGATGTCGAACGCGCGCCCATCCGCTCGGGCTTCGATGTGGCACGTGGCCAGGCGGAGTGCGTCCAGGAGGGATGTCGCGAGGTCGTTCAGCACGCGATCGAGGGGCTCGCCCGACATGACCTTGGTGGCGAAGTAGTTCAGCAGGCGAGCTTCCCGCTCCCGTCGAGAGGCCCGATCGCGCTCGTCCGCCGCCCGCGCCACCACGCCCCCGACCGTCAGCGCGACCACGAGGAACACGATGACCGCCACGACATCGTCCCGGGAGGTGATCCGGAACGTGTGCACGGGCTCGGTGAAGAAGAAGGTCAGTGCGATGAGTCCGAGCACGGAGCTGCCCACACCCGCCCACATCCCACCCGCCACCGATGCCAGCACGACGGCAAGCACGAACAGGGACACGGCTCCCAGGTCCCTCTGCGGCTGGACGATGAGGGCCACGCCCAGCGCGCTCGCCGGCGCCACGACCGACACGATCAAGGCCCGCACCCGAGAGCTCCCGGCCCGAGAGCTCCCGGCCGGAACGAGGAGCCAGCGATCGCTCACGACGCCACGCTACGGCTTCGCTACACGTTCTTCACGCCGCCGTCCCGCCCTTTCACGCGCCCTTTACGGCCGCACGCCGAGGCTAGTGATGAGAGGAGGGATCCGGGATGGCCATCAGGACGGCTCCGCCCGCGGCTGCCACGCCGCCCGGTGCGCCGGCCCGACCGCAGCCCCAGACGAGAGGGCTCGGACACCTGTGGAAGCGGGTCGTTCTCGGCCCCGCCCTCCCCACGGCGGCCCTCCAGCACGAGCGGTTGGGCAAGCCCACGGCCCTCGCGGTGTTCGCCAGCGACAACCTCTCCTCGGTTGCCTACGCCACGGAGGAGATCCTGAAGGTCGGCGTCCCCGCGGTCGGCGTCGCCGCCTTCACGCTGCTGATGCCGGTGACGTACGGCATCCTCGCGGTCCTGGCCATCCTCCTCTTCTCGTACCGGCAGACGATCAAGGCCTACCCCAGCGCCGGCGGGGCGTACGTGGTGACGAAGGACAACTTCGGGCTCCTGTCGGCGCAGGTCGCGGGTGTCGCGTTGCTCACCGACTATGTCTTGACGGTCTCCGTGTCGGTGGCCGCGGGCGTCGCCGCGATGACGTCGGCGGCGCCGGGCCTGTTTCCCTATCGCGTCTGGCTGGCCGTGGCGTGCATCTGGTTCATCGCCTGGGGGAACCTGCGGGGCGTCCGCGAATCGGGCCGCATGTTCGCGATCCCCACCTACTTCTTCGTCGGGACGATGCTCGTGCTACTCGCGACAGGGATCGCTCGGGCGCTGTTCGGTGGGCTCCACCCCGTGCCCATCCCAACCGGCGTGCGCGAAACGACCGGTGCGATCGGCCTCTTCGTCGTCCTGCACGCGTTCGCGTCGGGTGGAGCTGCGGTGACGGGTGTCGAGGCGATCTCGAACGGCATCCCCGCGTTCAAGCCGCCCGAATGGCGCAACGCCCGGACGACGCTCATGTGGATGGGAAGCACCCTCGGCGTCATGTTCCTCGGTCTCTCGTTCCTCGCCTTGAAGCTCAAGGTCACGCCCACAGAAACGAAGACGGTGATCTCGCAGGTCGGCCGGGCCGTGTTCGGGACCGGGCTGTTCGGCACGGCACTGTTCCTGATGCTGCAGGTGGCGACGACGATGATCCTCATCCTGGCCGCCAATACGTCCTTCGCCGACTTCCCGCGCCTCGCGAGCTTCCAGGCCCGGGACGACTTCATGCCCCGACTGCTCACGAAGCGAGGCCACCGGCTCGTCTTCTCGAACGGGGTCATCGGCCTCGCGATCGCCGCCTCGAGCCTCGTCATCGTGTTCGGGGCGGACGTGCACCGGTTGATCCCGCTCTACGCGATCGGGGTCTTCACGTCGTTCACGCTGTCACAGGGCGGGATGGCCCGTCGCCACCTGCGACATCGCGAGCTCGGGTGGCGACACGGCCTCGCGATCAACGCGGTAGGGGCGCTCACGACGGCCGTCGTCGCCGTCGTTGTGGCGTACACGAAGTTCCACGACGGTGCGTGGGCGGTGATCCTCTTCGTCCCCATCATGGTGTCGATCCTGGTCCGCATGAACCACCACTACGAGCGGGAGCACGAGGAGCTCGACGAGGGGCTGGAGCCGTTCACACGCGCGGAGCTCCGCCGACCGGCCGCCGTGGTGCTCGTCGGCGATCTCGACCGCAAGACGCTCCACGCACTGCAGTACGCGCGCACGATCCATCCGAGCACCACGCACGCGATCCACGTCGAGCGCGGCACGGCCGAGACAGAGGACCTTCGGCGCCGATGGGCCGAGCTCGGGATCGAGGTCCCGCTGAAGATCCTGTCCCGCCGAGGCGGGGTCGCCGAGACGATCGCCGACTACGCGGCGAGTCTCCCCGGCGAAACGGACGTCACGATGATCGTCCCCGGCCCGGATCGGATGGGCCGGATCGAGCGGCTGCGTCGCGGCCGCACGGGCTCGCAGCTGGCGCGGGCGCTCGCCCCCAACCCGCATGTGCGGGTCACGCTCGTCCGCGACCACCCCGAGCGGCACGGCAACCTAACCACGGCTCGCCGGCTCCTCCCCCGGGCCATCCACCGAGCCGTCGTCCTCGTCGACAAGCCCGACCGCGCGGCACTCCAGGCCGTCCGGTACGCGCTCTCGCTCGGTGCCGACGAGGTGTTCTCGGTGCACGCCGCCGTGGACCCGGAGATCCAGGACGAGCTGATCACCAAGTGGATGGACCTGCGGATCCCGGTGGCCCTGGACCTGGTGGAGTGTTGGGATCGCGACGTGGCGCGCTCGGTGGAGCGATATGTGGTGGACCTCATGGGCCAGCGCACCGAGGTGACGGTCGTCATCCCGCGAAGGGACTTCGCTCGGCTCAGCCACCGGGTGCTGCACGACCGGACCAGCAGGGGCATCGCGCGGGCCCTCGGCCGCTACGAGCACCTCGACGTCGCCGTCGTCCCCTACTTCTTCGGCAAGCGGGCCGCTTCGCCGGCCGGCGCGGCCGAGGCGGCGGCGTCCCTTGACGGGCCGCGCTAGGCTACCGAGCCGTGCGCGTCATCATCATGGGTTGCGGTCGCGTCGGCATCCTGCTCACGCAGGAGCTCGCGAAGGCCGGACACGAGATCGCGGTGATCGACAAGCACGCGTCGGCCTTCGACCGTCTGCCCCCCGGATTCGAGGCTCGCACCCTCGTCGGGCTCGGCTTCGACCGAGAGGTGCTGGAGGACGCGGGGATCAAGGAGGCGGACGCGTTCCTTGCCGTGTCGAACGGCGACAACTCGAACATCCTGTCCGCCCGGGTGGCGCGCGAGCACTACCACGTGCCGAAGGTCATCGCGCGCATCTACGACCCGATGCGGGCGGACATCTACGAGCGTCTGAACATCCCCACCGTGTCGACCACCCGGTGGGGCGTGAAGCAGATGGTGCTGATGCTCAGCCACCCCCGCGAGGAGATCAAGGAGACGCTCGCGGCGGGCGACCTGTTCCGGATGCGGATCCAGATCCCGAGTCACCTGGTCGGCAAGCCGGTCTCGACCCTCGAGATCCCGGGGCAGATCCTCGTGGCCGGGGTCGACCGGGGCGGCAAGGGCTTCATCCCGGTGGCCTCGAGCGCGTTCCAGGAAGAGGACTACGCCGCGGTCATCGTCCAGAAGGACGCGCTGGAGACCCTCGACGACCTGCTCCAACCCGCGGTGGAGCACTGACATGCGGGTCGTGATCACCGGCGCCGGGGCCGTCGGGCGGCATCTCGCCTCCGATCTCGCGAGCCGCGGCCACGCCGTCACCCTGATCGAGCAGAACCCCGACGTGCTCGAAACCGCCCGGGAGTGGGCGCCCGACGTCGAGCACATGCTCGGCGACGCGTGCGAGCCCTGGGTGCTCGAGAAGGCCAAGCTCGACACGGCCGACGTGGTCGTCGCGGCGACCGGCGACGACGAGGACAACCTCGTCACGTCGCTGCTCGCGAAGCAGGAGTACGGCGTGCCGCGGGTGCTGGCTCGCGTGAACTACCCCGGCAACGAGTGGCTGTTCACCGAGCAGTGGGGCGTCGACGCTCCCGTATCGCCGCCTCATATCCTGACCGCGATGGTCGAGGAGGAGGTCACCGTGGGCGACCTGGTGCGGCTCCTTCCCCTCGAGCGCGGGCGGATCTCGATCGTCGAGCTCACGGTCCCCGCCGACTCGCCGAACGCGGGCCGGCCGCTCTACGAGCTCCGGCTCCCGGCGGACGCCGCGATCGTGGCGATCATCCGCGAGGAGCACGTCGTGATCCCGCAGCCCGAGACCGTGATCACCGACGGCGACGAGGTCATCGCGCTCACGATCCCGGACTCCGAGTCCGCCCTGCGTGCGGCCGTCCTCGGCGAGGCGGCCGAAGACTAGGCCCCGGGGTCGCCGGCCGCCCGGTCGGCCACCGGCGGGGGCGCCCACCGGTACCCGACGCCGGGCTCGGTGAGGATCAGCGACGGCCGGTCGACGCTCGGCTCGACCTTGCGCCGGAGCTGACTGACGAACACTCGGAGCACCTCGACGTCCTCCTGGTAGCCGGCCCCCCACACCCGCTCGAGCAGCCATCGGTGCGTGAGCAGCTTGCCCGGGTGCTCCGCCATCGCCTCCAGGAGAGCCCATTCGGTCTTCGTGAGGTGGACGTTCCGCCCGTCCCGAGACACCCGATGCGCGTTCAGGTCGATCACCACGCCGTCGACCTCGAAGCGCGGCGACTCCGCCTCCTTGGCCTGAGCCCGCCGCAGCAGCGCGCGCACCCGGGCGAGCAGCTCCTCCACGCCGAACGGCTTCGTCAGGTAGTCGTCCGCGCCGAGGTCGAGCGCCTTCACCTTGCCCGCCTCGTCCTCCCGGACCGACAGGATCAGGATCGGCACGCTCGTCCACGTCCGGAGGCGGCGGCACACCTCCAGGCCGTCGATGCCGGGGAGGTTGAGATCGAGGACCACGAGGTCGGGCACCGTGGCCTCGATCTCGGCGATCGCGTCCTCGCCGTCGACGGCCGTCAGGACCTCGTAGCCGCGGGCGGCGAGGGCCCGGCGGAGCGCTCGCAGGATCTGCTGCTCGTCGTCGACGACGACGATCCGGCTCATGCCTCGGCCCGGCTCCCGGCCAGGGCGACCGCGAACGTGGCGCCGCCCCCGGGCGTGTCCTCGACCCAGATCTCGCCGTCCATCGCCACGACGAAGCCCTTGGCGATGGCGAGCCCGAGCCCCTTCCCCAGCCTGGGATTTCGCTGGTCGAGGTCGTAGAACGGGTGGAACAGCGCCTCCCGAGCGTCTGCCGGCAGGCCCTGGCCGTGGTCGATCACGCGGATCGTGACCCGGCCGTCCGAGCAGCGCGACGTCACCTCGACCTCCGCCGAGGTTGCGCTCGCCGAGCGTGCGGCGTTGTCGAGCAGGTTCGTGAGCACCCGATCGAGGAAGACTCGGTCCGCTCGGACGACGTCGCCGTCCTCCACCCGCGTTCGGATCCGTTCCTGGGGCCGGACGCGCCGGACGTTGGCGACGCTCGTCGAGACGGCGTCGAGGACGTCGACGGTCTCCAGCCTGGCGTGCAGGACGCCGGCCTCGATCCGGGACATGTCGAGGAGGTTGGCGATGAGCGCGTTCAGCCGCTCGGCCTCGGCGTCGATCGCCTCCAGCGCCTCGCGCCGCTCCGCCGACGACCGCGTCACATCCTCGGCGAGGAGGTCGGTGACGGTGGCCTTGATCGCGGAGAGTGGGCTCCGGAGGTCGTGGGAGACGGCGGCGAGCAGCGTCTGCCGCAGGCGCTCGGTCTGACGGTAGACCTCGGCGTCGGTCGCCGTCCGCAGGAGCCGGTCACGCTCGAGCACGAGGGCGAGCTGGTCTCCGAACGCCCGCAGCACCCGGCTCTCCGACGCCGCCGGTGCGGGCCGCGATCCGCGCAGGACGAGGAGACCGACGTTGTTGGACCCCACCGAGAGGGGAAGCCGCTCCGGCGGGCGCTCGGCCGAGCGCGGGTCCCACTCGGGGACGATCTCCCCCGGAGAGCAGGCCACCGCCACCTCCTCGCGCAATCCGCCGGCGTTCGAGGCGTCGCGGACGAACAACGCTCCGGCCTCGTACCCGAACATCTCCAGGATGTGCCCGATGATCTGCCGGTACGCCTCCGGACCCGGGCCCCGCATCACGAGCTCGCGCGACAGGTCCTGGAGGGTGCGCAGCTCGGCCTCCCGAGCCTCGGCCGCCGCGGCGCGTTCGATCGAGCGGCCGAGCAGGATCGCGATCAGCACGGACAGCGCGAGGAAGACGAAGAGCACGACCACGTACTCGGGCTTGCTGATCACGAACGTGCCGTAGGGAGGGATGAAGAAGAAGTTGAAGGCCACGAAGCCGAGCAACGACGCCAGAACGCCGGGGCCGATGCCGCCGATCCACGCCGCCGCCACGACGGGCACGACGAACCCGAACCCCTTCGTCAGCGGTTCGAGGTCCTCGCGGAGCGGGAGGAACAGGGCGATGAGGGCGGCCGTGCTTCCCACTGCCACGGCGTACGCGATCGCCTGACGGCGCGGTCGCGGCGAGCGGATCAGCCGGAGCCTCGACCCGGCAGACGGTCGCTCCATGTCGTCCAGCAACGCCATCCCTCGAGTCGACGGACCGGCCACAGCATCCCACCGAGCCGGCCGGCACCGTCGCGGCACGAGGGATTCCTCACGGATCCCATACGCCGGAGCGCGGCTTGCTTACGGCTCCTTGACGGGTCCGAACCTACGCTCGACGGGATCGGGAGAAGGGGGAGCGGCGATGCTCGATGTCCTGATGGTCGTGCTCACGGTCGTGGCCTTCGGGGCGATGTTCGCCCTGATCGCGGGGCTGGAGCGCGTATGAAGCTCTCCGACGTCCTCGAGCTCATCCTCTCCGTTGCACTGCTGGCCTACCTCGCATACGCGCTGATCCGGCCGGAGCGCTTCTGACATGGTCACGATCCTCGTCTACATCGTCGTGCTGATCGCGGTGACGCCGCCGCTCGGCGCCTACATGTATCGCGTCTACAAGCGCGAGCGGATCGGGCGCGTCGAGGGCGCCGTCTACCGGCTGATCGGCGTGAACCCCACTCTGGAGCAGTCGTGGCGCCGATACGCGAACTCGTGTCTGTGGTTCAGCGTCCTGTCGATGCTGTTCCTCTACGCCCTGTTCCGCCTGCAGAACCACCTGCCGCTCAACCCGCTCGGGCTCGGCGCCGTGGACAAGTACGTCTCCTTCAACACCGCCGCGAGCTTCGTCACGAACACGAACTGGCAGACCTATGGCGGCGAGACCACGATGTCCTACCTCAGCCAGATGCTCGCGCTGACCTTCCAGAACTTCGTGTCGGCCACCGCGGGCATGGCCGTGCTCGTCGCGCTGTTCCGAGGATTCACCCGCGCCGGTCGAGACGAGGTCGGTAACTTCTGGCGCGACCTCGTCCGCGGCACCATCTACATCATGTTGCCGCTGTCGGCGGTCGTCGCGGTGGTTCTCGTGGCGCAAGGGGTCGTCCAGACGCTCGGTCCGTCGCTGGCCGCGCACGGCCTCCAGGGGTTCGACCAGACGATCGCCCGCGGCCCCGTGGCCGCCCAGATCGCGATCAAACAGCTCGGGACGAACGGCGGTGGGTTCTTCAACGTGAACTCGGCGCACCCGTTCGAGGGCGGCGGGCCCCTCGGCAACTTCGTCGAGATGTTCGCCATCCTGGCCATCCCCGCGGCGCTGACCTACACGTTCGGCACGTGGGTCGGCAACGTCCGTCAGGGGTGGGCGATCTTCACCGTGATGATGGTCCTCATGATCGGCGGGCTCGCCGTCACGGTCCCGTCCGAGCACTCGGCGTCCCAGGCCATGGTGGCCGCCGGCCTTCCCTCGTCCGTCCAGAACCTGGAGGGCAAGGAGGTCCGCATCGGGGCGAACGAGTCGGCGCTGTGGGCCGTTGCGACGACCGACGCCTCGAACGGCAGCGTCAACTCGATGCACGACTCGTACCGCGCGCTCGGGCAGCTCGCCCCGATGTTCAACATCGCCGTCGGCGAGGTGATCTGGGGAGGGGTCGGGAGCGGGCTGTACGGGATGATCTTCTACGCCATCATCGCCGTCTTCATCGGCGGGTTGATGGTCGGCCGCACCCCCGAGTACCTGGGCAAGAAGATCGGCGCGCGAGAGGTCAAGCTCTCCGCCATCGGCGTCCTCGTCCCGTTCATCCTGGTCCTCGGGCTCACGGCGGTCGCCGTCCTGGTCCCTGGAGGCCTGGACGCCAGGAACAACGCCGGCCCCCACGGGTTCAGCGAGCTCCTCTACGCCTTCCTGTCCCAGGGCAACAACAACGGTTCGGCCTTCGCCGGCCTCACGGCCACCGGGCCGTTCCTGGCGATCTCCGGCGGGCTGCTCATGATCGGCGCGCGGTTCGTGCCGCTCGTGGCGGCGCTCGCACTCGCCGGGAGCCTCGGACGGGCCGGAACGGTGCCGGACAGTCCCGGCACGCTGCACACGGACACGGGGCTGTTCATCGTCCTCCTCACGTTCGTCATCCTCGTCATCGGCGCGCTGACCTTCCTCCCCGGCCTCGCCGTGGGCCCCATCGTCGAGCACCTCACCGCCGGGAGCTTGTTCTGATGACCGTCCACACCACACCCGAGGCGGGCGCCATCGAGCACGGGGCGGTCCGTGCGCGCCCGCTGTTCGACGGGCCCATCGTGAAGCGGGCCGTGCGCGACAGCTTCGCCAAGCTGGACCCGCGAACCCTCCTGCGGAACCCGGTCATCTTCGTCGTCGAAATCGTCTCCGTCGTCGTCACGATCAGGATCGTCGCCGACGTCGCCAGCGAGGGACCGATCGCGTTCGACACGGCCATCGGGGTCGGCCTGTGGTTCACCGTCCTGTTCGCGAACTTCGCGGAGGCCATGGCCGAGGGTCGGGGCAAGGCGCAGGCGGATGCGCTGCGCAAGACGCGGGCGGACCTCGTCGCCCAGCGACTCCTGAGCGATGGGACGCAGGAGACCGTCCCCGCCTCCCAGCTCCGCGCGGGCGATCACGTCATGGTCACGGCGGGCGAGCCGATCCCCGGCGACGGGGAAATCGTCGAGGGCATCGCCTCGGTGGACGAGTCGGCGATCACCGGCGAGTCGGCCCCGGTGATCCGCGAGTCCGGCGGCGACCGCAGCGCCGTCACGGCCGGGACCAAGGTGCTCTCGGACTGGATCAAGGTCCGGATCACGGCTGATCCTGGGGAGTCGTTCCTGGATCGGATGATCTCTCTCGTCGAGGGGGCCTCTCGTCAGAAGACCCCGAACGAGATCGCGCTGTCGATCCTGCTGGCGAAGTTCACGATCATCTTCCTGATCGTCGTCGTCTCGCTCCAGCCCTTCGGCATCTACTCGGGCGGGCGGCTCTCCGACGCCGTGCTGATCGCGCTGTTCGTGTGTCTCATCCCCACCACGATCGGCGGGCTCCTGTCTGCGATCGGGATCGCCGGGATGGACCGGCTCGTGCAGCGCAACGTCCTGGCCATGAGCGGCCGGGCGGTCGAGGCGGCCGGCGACGTCTCCACCCTGCTCCTGGACAAGACGGGGACGATCACCCTCGGCAACCGCCAAGCCGTTGCCTTCATCCCGGCCCCGGGGGTCGAGGAGCGCGAGTTCGCCGAGGTCGCCCAGCTCGCGTCGCTCGCCGACGAGACCCCGGAGGGGCGCTCCATCGTCGTGCTGGCGAAGGAGCGGTTCGGGATCCGCGAGCGCGAGCTCATGGAGACGCGCTCGACGTTCATCCCATTCACGGCACAGACCCGGATGAGCGGGATCAACGTCGACGGCAACGAGATCCGCAAGGGCGCCGTCGACGCCGTCGTCGGCTGGTCCGGACACGAGCTTCCTCGGCCGCTGGCGGCGGAGGTCGAGCGGATCGCCCGGGCCGGCGGCACCCCCCTGGCGGTCGCCCGGGACCGGACGCCGCTCGGCGTGATCGAGCTGAAGGACATCATCAAGGAGGGCCTGGTCGAGCGGTTCTCGCAGCTGCGGAAGATGGGCATCCGCACGGTGATGATCACCGGCGACAACGTCCTCACGGCCGCCTCGATCGCGCAGGAGTCGGGCGTCGACGACTTCCTGGCGGAGGCCACGCCCGAGGCGAAGATGGAGCTCATCAAGCGCGAGCAGACCGGCGGCAAGCTCGTCGCGATGACGGGCGACGGCACGAACGACGCCCCGGCGCTCGCCCAAGCCGACGTCGGCGTGGCCATGAACACGGGGACGACCGCGGCCAAGGAGGCCGGCAACATGGTCGACCTCGACTCGAACCCCACGAAGCTGATGGACATCGTCGAGATCGGCAAGCAGCTGCTGATCACGCGGGGAGCGCTGACGACGTTCTCGATCGCCAACGATGTCGCGAAGTACTTCGCGATCATCCCGGCGATGTTCGCCGGCACCCTGCCGGTCCTGGACAAGCTGAACGTGATGGACCTCAACACGCCCGAGTCGGCCATCCTGTCGGCCGTCATCTTCAACGCGCTGATCATCGTCGCCCTGGTCCCGCTCGCCCTGCGCGGGGTCCGCTACCGGCCGATCGGCGCCGACGGGCTGCTCCGGCGAAACCTGCTCATCTACGGACTGGGAGGGATCATCGTGCCCTTCATCGGCATCAAGGCCATCGACCTGCTGCTCCAGGTGGTGAAGTTCCCGTGATCCGCGATGCCGTGAGGGCACTTCGCGCCGTCATCGTGCTCGCGGTATTCACGGGCCTCGTGTACCCGCTCGTCATCACCGGGATCGCTCAGCTCACGATGGGAGACAAGGCGGACGGCTCGCTCGTCCGCGTGAACGGGCGGCTGGTCGGCAGCTCGTCGATCGGCCAGGCCTGGGACGGAGACCAGTGGTTCCACGGACGCCCGTCCGCGATCGAGTACGACGCCTCCACGTCCTCCGGGTCGAACCTGGGTCCGACCTCCCAGACGCTCGCCGACCAGATCAAGGAGCGGGTGGACGCGATCCTCGCGCTCGAGGGGCCGTATCACCCCGCCATGACGGCGGCGGACATCCCGGTCGATCTCGTCACGGCCTCGGCCAGCGGCGTCGACCCGGACATCTCGGTCGCCGCCGCAGAGCTGCAGGCGGCGCGGATCGCCGACGTTCGAGGGCTGTCGATCGAGCGGGTCCGCTCGCTGATCGTCGAGCACACGGAGGGCCCGGTGCTCGGGTTCCTGGGACAGGAGCGCGTGAACGTCCTCGAGCTCAACCTCGCGCTCGAGCAGGCGGCATGAAGTCCGTGGCCACCCGCACCGTCGTGGTCGTCGGCAAGCGGCCGAGGATCTCGGCTACGGAGCTCCTGGGCGACGTGCAGTCGGGCGAGGAGGCGGCCGTCCTCGTCCTGGGGCTCGACCCCACGCCCGCGCAGCGACGATTGACCGAATCGGCGCTCGAGCTTGCCGCCCAGCGTCGGATCGTGCTCACGGCGGAGCTGATCCCGACCGCCGGCTGGCTGCGCGAGCGGCTTCGGGACACGGACACCCTCCGCGTGGTCGCCGGCTCCCGCGAGGCGCGCCGGTGGAGGCTCGAGCGCCCGCCGGCCTAGCCGGGCCGGTCAGCGCTGCCGGCCCATGACGTGGATGTCGAGGTTCGACGCCCCTCGGATCAGCCGCGCGACGAAGGACCCGGATACCAGCTCACGCCACCGCGAGCGCGCCGACTCGCCCACCACGATCTGCGTGACGGACTGCCGATAGGCGTACCCGAGGACGGCGTCGACCGGCGCCTCGGAGTCGATCACGTCGAACGTCCCGCCGAGGTCGCGCGAGAGCGTCTCGACGTGGCGGAGCCAGTCCGGGTCGGTCGAGCCCTCCCCCTCGCGGACGTGCAGGACGACGAGGTCGCCCCGCGCCCGCTGTGCGATCCGCCCGCCGCGACGGATCAGCGTGTCCGAGAGCTCGCCCGGCCGGGCCACGCAGACGAGCACGCGCTCGCGCACGTCGGGCGCTGCCCCCTCGCGCGCGTAGCGATCCAGGAGCGAGTCGTCGACCTGGTTGGCCACCTTCAGGAGCGCGAGCTCCCGCAGCGCCGTGAGGTTCTCGATCGTGAAGAAGCGTTGCAGGGCGAGCTCGGCCTTCCGCCCGTCCGGGTAGACGTTCCCGTGCGCGATGCGGCGGCGAAGCGCGTGCGGCGACATGTCGACGAGCTCGACCTGGTCGGCGAGGTCGAACAGCCAGTCCGGGACCGTCTCCTGCTGCCGGATCCCGGTGACGGTGGCGATCACGTCGTTGAGGCTCTCCAGGTGCTGGATGTTGATCGTGGTGATGACCTCGATCCCCGCGGCCAGGACCTCGATCACGTCCTCCCACCGCTTGCCGTTGCGGGCGCCGGGGATGTTCGTGTGCGCCAGCTCGTCGATGAGCGCGACCTGCGGCCGGCGCTCGATCACGGCGTCCACGTCCATCTCCTCGAAGCGCCGGCCGCGGTACTCGAGGACCTGCATGGTCACGATCTCGAGGCCCTCGAGCATGGCGATCGTCTGGCGACGCCCGTACGTGGCGACGAAGCCGACGACGACGTCCGTGCCCCGATCGAGCCGACGATGCCCCTCCGAGAGCATCGCGTAGGTCTTGCCCACCCCCGGCGCGGAGCCGAGGTACATGCGAAGGGCGGCCGCCTTGCGGCGATGCGCCTCCTCCCGGGTCCAGGCGGCCGAGCTCGGCGCCTCGACGACCTCGCGATCGACCAGGGCCTCGATCGACTCACCGCCGGCGACGACGGGCATGCCGTCGGGCTCCGCGCTCATGTCCCTCCTCTCGGTGGGAGGCTACGCCGTGAACTCGAAGCTCGGGTTCACCATCCTGCGGCCGGCGTGCGGCTTCTCCGCGAGCAGCCCCTCGACCACGAGCCTCGTGCCCAGGTTCAACCCGTGGATCGAGCGGCGGCCCATCCACACCACGGTGACCTCACCGGTCCCGTCGTACAGGACGGCCTCGAGCGACTCCTCGCCCTCCAGCGGGCGCACCGTGATCCGGCGCACGACCCCGGCCAGCCGGGACTTCGAGCGCGTCGCGGCGTCCCGGATACGGACCGTGCCCGGGATCCTCGCCGCCCAGGCCTCGATCTCCTCGGCGTAGCGCTGCTCGTCGCTCTCGGCCATGCGGCGGAGGAACCGCCGGAACGGATCGACGAGCCCCATCCCCGCTGCACCCGCTCGCGTCAGTCGACCGACGCCGTGGGCCGATCGACCATCAGCTCCGACTTGCGGGACTTCGAGATCCAGATGGCGACCCCCACCACGATCACGGCGACGGCCACCACCGCGATCCGCAGCCCCGTGTTGTCCGCCTGCTCCACCACGACCGGCGCGAACAGCAGCGCCACGAGGTTCATCACCTTGATCAACGGGTTCAGGCCGGGGCCGGCCGTGTCCTTGAAGGGATCGCCGACCGTGTCGCCGATGACGGCGGCCTTGTGCTGGTCGGAGCCCTTCCCACCGTAATGGCCGTCCTCGATGTACTTCTTCGCGTTGTCCCACGCGCCGCCGGAGTTCGACAGCATCACCGCGAGGAGCTGCCCGGTCAGGATCGCGCCGGCGAGGAACGCGCCGAGCGCCTCGGCCTTGAACGCGAACCCCACGATGATCGGTGACAGGACCGCGAGCAGCGCCGGCGTCATCAGCTCGCGGAGCGAGGTCTTCGTGCAGATGTCGACCACGCGCGCGTAGTCCGGCTTCTCGGTGTAGTCCATGATCCCGGGGTGGTCGCGGAACTGGTTCCGCACCTCGACCACGACCTGCGCCGCGGCCCGGCCCACCGCTCGGATCGCGAGCGAGGAGAACAGGAACGCCACCGATCCTCCGATCAGCAAGCCGACGAGAACCTGCGGCTCGTCGACGCGGATCCCGAGGAAGTGGAACCCCGCTTCCCGCAGCGCCTCCTCGAACGAGCCGAACAGCGAGGTCGCGGCGATGACGGCCGTGGCGATCGCCATCCCCTTGGTGATCGCCTTCGTCGAGTTACCGATGGCATCGAGGCCGGTCAGGACCTGCGCGGGACGGCCCTCGAACTCACCCGACATCTCGGCGATGCCCTGGGCGTTGTCCGAGACCGGCCCGTACGTGTCCATGGACACGATGACACCGACCGTGGTGAGCATGCCCATCCCGGTGAGCGAGATGAAGTAGAGCGCCTCGGCCGTGTTGTCCCCCAGGACGTACGCCCCGGCGACCACGCCGGCGATGATGAGGATCGACCACACCGTCGACTCCAGCCCGGTCGCGAAGCCCGCCAGGATCGTGGTCGCGGGGCCGGTCTGTGTGGCCTCGGCGATCTCCCGGACGGGCTTGTACTTGGTGTCGGTGAAGTACTGGGTGAGGAGCTGGATCACGCTCGCGAGGATCAGGCCGAAGAGCACCGCGACCGCCGGCCGGACGTCCTTCATGTAGATCCCGCTGATTACGAAGACCGCGGCCGCCGAGATCGCCGCGGAGAGGAAGAACCCCCGGTTGATCGCGCGCATCCCGTGCTCGTCCTCGCTCCGGGGCGTCACGGCGAGGATCCCGATGATCGAGGTGATCACGCCGACCGCGCGGACGAACAGCGGGAACATCACGCCCGCGATCGCGCCGACCTCGCTGCCGGAGAACGCCGCGGCGCCCAGGATCAGCGAGGCAACAAGGGTCACCTCGTAGGATTCGAACAGGTCGGCCGCCATCCCGGCGCAGTCGCCCACGTTGTCGCCGACGTTGTCGGCGATCACGGCGGCGTTGCGCGGGTCGTCCTCGGGGATCCCCTGCTCCACCTTGCCCACGAGGTCGGCGCCGACGTCGGCGGCCTTGGTGAAGATGCCGCCGCCCACCCGCATGAACATCGCGAGCAGCGCGCCGCCGAAGCCGAACCCGACCAGGACGCCCGTCGCGTCCGACTTGTAGACGAGCAGGATCATCGTCGCGCCGAACAGCCCCAAACCGACCGTGAACATGCCCGCAACGCCGCCGGCGCGGAACGCGATCCGCATCGCCTTGCGGAGCCCGGACTCCTTGGCCGCGTTCGCCGTCCGGACGTTGGCTCGCACGGCCAGCCACATCCCGGTGTACCCCGTGATCGCGCTGAGCCCCGCGCCGAGGATGAAGGCGATCGACCGGCCCACCCGGATGAACGTCTCCCCGTGCACCGCGGTCTTCGACACCGGCAGGGCGAAGAACAGCACGACCGTCAGGACGGCCATGAAGATCCCGACGGTGCGGAACTGGCGGCTCAGGTACGCCTTGGCGCCGATCTGGATGGCCCGGGCGATCTCTTTCATCTTCTCGGTGCCCTCGGGGGCGCTCAGGACCTCGCGGACGAGGTAGTAGGCGAACACGAGCGCGATCAGCGAGATGACCAGGATCACCCACAGGGCGTTGTTCTCGAATGAGCCGAAGACGGCCTTGATCGCACCGCCTTCTTGCGCGAGCGCACCGGACACGTTGAGGACCTCCTCGATCGGGTTCGTGAGGGGATTTCGTGGCCCCGGTCCACACGGGACCGGCAGCAGTATAGAGAAGAAGCTACCCCCCGTGACCTGCGAAGACGGCGGCCCGCAGCGACAGGAAGCGCTATCCGAACGCGAAGTACCGCAGCCAGAGGTACAGCAGCGAGACGGCGATCGAGACGGCGGTCACGGGCAGGCCGTACCGCAGGAATTGGAGGAACCGGATCTTGTGCCCGCTCCGCTCGGCCACGCCAAGGACGACGACGTTGGCGCTGGCGCCGATCGAGGTCGCGTTCCCTCCGAGGTCCGCACCCAGCGCGAGCGCCCACCACAGCACCGTCGTGTTCCCGGGGAGGGCGGCGGCGAGCGCACCCACGATCGGCACCATCGTGGCAACGTACGGGATGTTGTCGACGAGTCCAGACAGCACGGCGGACCCCACGAGGAGCAGCGCGGTCGCCAGGAACAGCCGCCCGTCGGTGAGGTCGACCAGCCGCTCGGCCAGCGCGTCGATCGCACCGACCTTCACGAGACCGCCGACGATGACGAACAGCCCCATGAAGAACGCGAGGGTCGGCCACTCGACGTCGCGGAGGTAGTCGATGCGGTCGCCGCGCGCGATCAGCAGCAGGACGCCCGCCCCGAGGAGCGCGACGACCGACGGCTCGTACCCCAGCGGCCCCTGCAGGGCGAACGCGAGCGTGACCACTCCCAGGACCGCCAGCGCCTTCGGCAGGAGGGAGCCGGGCAGGAGCGCCTCGCGCTCGTCGAGCGACATCAGCTCGCGGACGCGCTCGGGATGAGCCTCCAGCTCGCCGCGGAACGTCCACCGCGCCTGGAGGACGAAGATGGCGAGCAGGACGGCGACGATGGGGCCCAGGTTGACCACGAAGTCCAGATAGGAAAGCCCGGCGGCGCTCCCGATGATGATGTTCGGCGGGTCACCGACCAGCGTGGCCACCCCGCCGATATTGGACGCGAACACCTCCGCGACCAGCAACGGCACCGGCGGCACACCGATCCGCTCGGCGATGAGGACGGTGACCGGCGCGATCAGCAGGACGGTCGTCACGTTGTCGAGCAGGGCCGCGACGAACGCCGTGATCAGCACGAGCATGGTCATGATCGCGAAGGGGCGTCCGCGTGCGCGCTTGGCGGACCAGATCGCCAGGTACTCGAACAGGCCGGTCCGCCGGAGGACGCCGACGATGACCATCATCCCGAAGAGCAGGAAGATCACGTTCCAGTCGATGCCGAACTCATGCGAGTGGAAAGCGTCGTTGGCGTCGACGATCTTGAACAGCAGCATCAGCCCGGCACCGGCGAGCGCGACGACGACCCGGTGCACCCACTCCGTCGCGATCAGCGCGTACGCGCCGACGAAGATGGAGATGGCGATGGCGTCCTTCACCGGCGCCCCAGGAGATGGCTCAAGAGCTCGTCGATCGAGATGCCACCGATCAGGCGGCCGTCCTCGACGACCCCGACCATCGACGCCCGGGACCGCACCATCGCCGAAGCCGCCTCGACCAGCGTGTCGTCGGCCGCCACGACCGGCTCCGCGTCCCGGTCCTGCGGGACGAGGTCGGCAACCGTCCGGCCCTCGAGCCGGCGGAACAGGACGTCGGACGCCGCCTCCTCCAGGACGCGAGCGAGCGCCGAGTCGTCGTCCACGTAACCGGGCAGCAGGCGCCTGAGCAGCTCGGAGTCCGAGAGCACGTCGACGAACACATCCCGATCGTCGACGACGAGCACCGCTCGAACGTCGTGCCGGGCAAGTACCTCCGCCGCCGCGCTCGCCGGGTCGTGGATCCGAACCGTGTCGCGCGGGCTGGCCAGGTTGCGCGCCTTCATCGCCCATCCCTCCCCGATGCGTTCGCCACGTCCGCTGCGGGCAGCCTACGCACGCCGGCTCCCGGCCGTGAGCACGACCGCGCCGCACAGACCCGCGACCAGGGACCCGAGCAACACGCCGACCTTGGCGAGGTCCGTGGCGGGACCGGAGAACGCCAGTTCAGCGATGAACAGGGAGACGGTGAACCCGATCCCGGCCACGATACCGACGCCGACCACCTGGCGGGCCTCCACGCCCTCGGGGAGGCGACCGATCCCCAGGCGGACCGCGGCGAGGCCGGCGAGCGTCACCCCCGCGGCCTTGCCCACGACCAGGCCGACGACGACCCCGATCGTCACGGGGCTCGTGACGGCGTCGGCGACGAGATCGCCGGAGACGCGGATCCCCGCGTTCGCCAGGGCGAAGAGTGGGATCACGAGGTTGCTGGTCCAGGGATGCAGCACGTGCTCGACGCGCGCGAGCGGCGACACGGCCTCTCGCGACAGGGACGCCAGCCCGAGCCAATGGTGGGCGTCGGCGTCCGGCGGCTCGGGTTCGTCCACCGTGAGATCGGCCACCCGATGCGCCTCCCCACTCACGGCCCGCGGCCGCTGGAAGGGCGCGGCCGGGGTCAACAGGCCGAGGGCGACTCCGGAGATCGAGGGGTGCACCCCGGATCGGTATGCCGCCAGCCACACGGCCATCCCGAGCACCACGTAGACGGCGCCCGCCCGGACGTGGATCCGGCGAAGGGCGACGATCACGAGGCAGAGGGCGACCCCCGCGCCGAGGGCGGGCCACGCGATGGCTCCCGAGTAGAACAGGGCGATCACCAGGATCGCCCCGATGTCGTCCACGATCGCGAGCGTCAGCAGGAACGGCTTCAGCCCCGGCGGCGCCGCTCGAGCGGCGATCGTCAGCACACCGACGGCGAACGCGATGTCGGTCGCCATCGGGACCCCCCAGCCGCGACCTCCCTCCCCTCCGGCGTTCACGGCGAGGTACAGGAGGGCCGGGACGACCATCCCGCCGACGGCGGCCACCACGGGGACGATGGCCGCCCGAGGATCCCGAAGCTCGCCGGTCAGGACCTCGCGCTTCACCTCCAGCCCCACGACGAGGAAGAACAGCGACATCAGGCCGTCGTTCACCCAGTGCCGGGCGTCCTCGGCGATCGACCAGGTCCCGAACCGGAGGCTCAGCCGCGTGGACCAGACCTGCTCGTACGAGACATGCCACGGCGAGTTGGCCCACACCAGCGCGGCGATCGTCGCGGCAAGCAGCAGCACGCCGCTCGACGCCTCCTGGTCGAGGAAGGCCTGGAGTGGTTGCACGACGCGCCGCGGCATGGCGCGCGACGAGCGTGACCAGGGCGCGCGGAGACCGCGGTCGAGATCGGGTCGAGCGTTCGTCGGACGTGTGCCCATGCCTGATCCCCGCCGACCAGGCTTCCCGGCACACCGACGAGCGACCGCCATCCTACCGCGGGCCGACCGGCCCGCTTCTTGGCGGGACCCTGGTGGTTGTGGGAGGGGTCCCCGGCCGCTAACCTCACCGCGGTTTGACGCAGAGCCAGATCGATCCCCCCGTCACCGCGACCCGTGCCGAACGGCGATCCGCGACCGGCAAGCGCCGGACCCGGCTCGCACTCCTGCTCGCTCCGGTCGCCCTCGTCGCCGTCGGCGTCGTGCTCATCCTCGTCCTCGGGGGCGGCAAGAGCGGCGGCATCCTCGGGCCGATCATCGGCGGCGGCGAGGATGACACGGTGCCGCCGTTCGACTTCCGCTCCGGCAAGACGAGCGTCGTCGCCACGGCGGAGGACGCGGACCCCGCAGCGCTCCAACCCCAGGCGAAGACGGTGGCCGAGGAGGTCACGCCCGTCCTGGACGACCTCTACACGAACGGGTTCCTCGACCCGACCAACTGGCGCGACGGGGACTACGGGGAGGTCGTGGATCTGTTCTCCGACGAGGCCGCGCCGGCGGCCGAGCAGGACCTCGCCACCCTGACCCTCGGCGCCACGGCCGGCGACGTCTACGACACGGTCACGCCGACCCGGGGGAGCCTCAAGTTCAGCGTGCTGTTCGACCAGGACGGCAATCCCGACACGGTCGTGGTCTCGGTCAGGTTCACGGCGCTCGGCGCGCGGCAGGACGGGACGTACACGGCGATCATCAGCGCCGGCGAGCTGTTCCTGCGCGACCTGGGCGGATGGCAGATCACGGCCTTCGACGTGCAGCGCAGCGACAAGGCGACCCGCGCCCCGTCGCCCTCTCCCGGGCCCTCGAGCTCGGCGTCCGCCTCGGGATCGAGCGGCGGGTGAGCCGGCTCCTGCGCGGCTCGCGGCGCCTGGCGGTTCCGATCGCCCTGCTCGCGGCGTGGATCGTCGGGTCGACGCTCGGCGCGGCCCCCGCGCCTCGGCGGGCCGAGGCCGTCCCGCTCTTCCAGATCGAGGCCGCCCACGCCAGCCACGTCCCGGCGCTCGACGGCTCCGAGCCCATCTTCATCCTCGTGATCGGCAGCGACGCCCGCCCCGGCGAGGACATCGCCGGCCAGCGTGCCGACTCGATCCACATCGTGGCGATCAACCCGGCGAAGGGGAAGGCCACGATCGTCGGCTTCCCGCGCGACTCCTGGGTCGAGATCCCCGGTCGCGGCTCCGACAAGATCAACGCGGCGATGACGATCGGCGGCCCCGATCTCGTCGTCCAGACCGTCGAGGCCCTCACCGGGCTGACGATGGACTACTGGGCGCTGACGTGGTTCGAGGGATTCCAGAAGATGGTCGACGACGTGGGCGGGCTCTCCGTCGACGTGCCCTTCGACGTGGTCGACTCGTACTCGCGCGCGAACATCTCGGCCGGGGTTCAGGTCCTCGACGGGCGCGCGGCGCTCGCGTTCGCGCGGGCCCGGCACGCCCTGCCGACCGGCGACTTCGGACGCTCGGAGAACCAGGGCCGGCTGATGGTCGCGGCGCTCGCGCAGTTCCGCCGGGAGTTCACGAAGGACCCCAGCCGGCTCCTCACGTGGATCGGGGCCCTGCTGCGCAACAGCCGCACGGACGTGCCGCTCGACGAGCTGCTGACGCTCGCCTTCACCGGAACCACGCTGAACCCCAAGCGGATCACGAACATCGTCCTTCCGGGAGGGGTGGCGATGGTCGGCAACACGTCGGTGGTCAACCTCGACGGGACGGTCCTGGAGACGATCTCGAGGGACCTGAAGAACGACGGGCTGCTCACCAAGGCCCACATCCCGCCGTCGCCGAACGCCGGTCTCCTCCCCTCGCCCGAGCCTTCGCCATCCCCCTGACGCCCGCGTCGTCGAGCCTGGGGCCCGCGGAGCCTCACCGCGTGAGCACGTACGCGACGAACACCGCGTAGAAGGCACCCTGCGCGAGCAGGAGCGGCGCCGCGAACCGGTGCCGGACCCGCAGCGTGTACCACAGCACCGACCCGGCGGCGAGGGCCACGCAGGCCGCGACGAGCGCCTCGTGCGCCAGATGCCACGGCGTGAGGAGCAGGCCGACCGACACGGGGAACGAGGACTGGAAGACCATCGCGCCCGTCATGTTGCCGAGGGCGAGCGTGTCCTTGCGGCGACGGACCCAGATCACGCTGTTGAACTTCTCCGGCAGCTCGGTTGCGAGCGGCGCGACGAGCAGCGCGAACACCAGGTGTGAGACGCCGAGACGATCGGCGAGCTCGGTCACCGCGTACACGAACAGCCGGGCGCCGCCCACGATCAGCAGGAGCGAGACCCCAACCTGCACGATGCTCGGCCACCTCGATGACGCCCGTGACCACTCGGGGAGCCGCCGGCGGAACCGCCGGGCCCAGCCCCACAGGTAGAGGGACCGGATCTCGCTCTGCGCCTCCTCCTCCAGATCCTTCGAGCCGGGCGCGCGGAGGTGCCGGCGAACGTAGAGGCCGTAGCCCACCACGAGGACGACCGCGAGCGCCCAGTGCAGCGGGCGCACGTGGATCAGGCCCGCGAGCATGGCCAGGGCGTACATGACCAGGAAGTAGCCGAGATCCGCGCGGAGGACGCCGCGGTCGCCCTCGAGCTCCCGGCTCCGTCCGTTCGTACGGGCGTAGATGAGCACCGCGACCGCGATGACGAACATCGCCAGGGTGGTGAGCATGAACGGGGCTCCGAGGATCGCCCCGATGCCGATCTCCTCGCCGGATGCGTGCCCGGACCAGATGGCGATGATCGGCAGGATCGTCTCGGGAAGAGCAGTGCCGACGGCGGCGAGGACGCTCCCGACGACCCCCTCGGACAGGCCGAACCCCTCGCCGATCCACTCGATCCCATTCGTGAACAGCTCGGCACCGCCGAGGATCACGCAGAAGGCGGCGACGAGTCCGAGCAGATGCATGGGCGGCGGCATCTTCCCATGCCCACAGGCGGCCTCCGGGGCCGTGCTACGCTGCCGGAGTCCCGGAGGGGAGTAGTCCGCAAGCGGATCTCGCCGTCATCACGGCCGACACCGGCCCGGCGGGTCCCCCGCGTGGCGGGGACGAGACCTTCGGCCCTGAAGTGATGGGCTGGGAGGTCACGGGTGGTGGTATCGGGCGAGGAGCTTCGGGCTCGGCCCCGGCGGGCCGGGCCGACGATCGCGCTCGCGGCCGGGATCACCGCTCCGGGCCTGGTCCTGCGGCTCGCCAACCTCCACGTCGGCGATCCCGTGGCCGCGCTCCTGTTCGGCCTCGCCATCGTCGGGGCGGCCTTCCTGCTGTCGTGGGCCGCCGAGGTCGCGCAGCTGGACGTCTCCGCCGGCCTGGCCATCGCGATCCTCGCGTTGATCGCCGTCCTGCCCGAGTACGCCGTCGACATGGTGTTCGCATCGAAGGGCGGGAGCGCCGTCGCGGCGTATGGGGCCTCATGCCAGGCCCCCGGCGCCCCCGGCGAGACCGCCTGCTCGCTCGCCTTGGCGAACATGACCGGCGCGAACCGGCTCCTCATCGGCATCGGATGGTCGGCGGTCGTGTTCATCGCGTGGGTGCGATCGCGCCGGACGGGCACCCGGATCCGCGAAGTGCGCCTGGAACGCACCCACGCCGTCGAGGTGTCGTTCCTGGCGCTCGCCACGTTGTACTCGCTCACCCTGCCCCTGAAGCACTCCGTCACGCCGTGGGACGCGCTCGTCCTCGTCGCCATCTTCGCCGCGTACACCGTGCGGGTCTCCCGGGCCCCGGCAGAGGAACCGCACCTCGTCGGGCCGGCGCGCCTCATCGGGACGTTCGGCGTCCGCCGGCGCCGGGTCGCGGTCGTCTCGCTCTTCGCGTTCTCCGCGGCGGTGATCCTGCTGAGCGCCGAGCACTTCGCCGACGCGCTGGTCGCGAGCGGACGCGAGCTGGGGATCAGCGAGTTCCTCCTCGTCCAGTGGCTGGCGCCCCTCGCGTCCGAGGCGCCGGAGCTGCTCGTGGCCGGGCTGTACGCGTGGCGGCTCAACACGAACGCCGGTCTCGGGACCCTCGTCTCGTCCAAGGTCAACCAGTGGACGCTCCTCGTGGGGACGCTCCCGATCGTGTTCGCCATCGCCCTCGGCGGCCTGCACGGGCTCCCCATCGACGGCCACCAGCGACAGGAGCTCTTCCTCACCGCCGCACAGTCGTTCTTCGCTCTCGCCGTGCTCGCCACGCTCTCGATCTCCACGCGCGAGGCGCTGCTCCTCTTCTGCCTGTTCTGGGCCCAGTTCGCGATCGGGGCGGCCGTTCCGGATTCGGCCCACGGCGTCGAGCTCGTCGTCGTCGCCGTCTCGTATCTCGCGCTCGGCGTGTGGATCCTCGCCGGCGAGCGCCGACTGCTCGTCGGCCTGCTCCGCGACGGCCTCCGGACGTCCTACGCGGATCTGGGACGCGAGATCCCGGGCGAGTAGACCGCCGGGCTCGTCGCCGCCCCGACTACCATCGGCCGGTGGACCCGCGCGCCTTCCTCGCTTCGCTCGAGCGCGACGAGTCGTTCGTCCATCTCCACGAGATACCCGCGCGCGAGCCCGACCCGGGCCCGTTCCCCGACGACGTGCCGGGTCTGGTCGTCGACCGGTTCGGGCTGGTGGGGATCACCGGCCTGTACGAGCACCAGCTCCGGGCGCTCGAGCTCGTGCGCTCCGGTCGGAACGTCGTGGTCGCCACGGGAACCGCGTCGGGCAAGACGCTCGTCTACAACCTGGCCTTCGCGGCCGAGGCGGTGGCCGACCCCAAGCGCACCGCCCTGTACCTGTTCCCGACGAAGGCGCTGGCCCGCGACCAGCTGCGCCAGATCCGCGACCTCAAGCTCCCGCAGGTGCGCGCCGCGGTCTTCGACGGCGACACGCCGAGGGACGAGCGCCCCCTGATCCGACGCAACGCCAACCTCGTGCTGTCGAACCCCGACATGCTCCACGCGTCGATGCTGCCCGACCACGCAAGGTGGGCGGACTTCTTCCTGCGGTTGTCGCTCGTCGTGGTCGACGAGGCGCACGTGGCCCGCGGCGTGTTCGGCTCGCACGTCGCCCACGTGCTCCGGCGGCTCCGGCGGCTCGTGGCCCACTACGGCGGCGAGCCCCGATACGTGCTGGCGAGCGCCACGATCGGCAACCCGGCCGAGCTCGCCGAGCGGCTCGTCGGTGTGCCGTTCGACGCCGTGACTGAGGACCGCTCGCCCTCGGGAGGCAAGCTGTTCGCGCTGCTGAACCCGCCGGTGATCGACGACGAGTCCGGGGCGCGCCGCAGCGCGCTCACGGAGGCCGCGCAGCTCGTCGCGCGGATGGCGGAGGCCGGCGTGAAGTCGATCGGCTTCACCCGGTCGCGCCGCGCCGCCGAGCTCCTGGCCGAGTTCGCCCGGCGCGAGCTCGACCCGGAGCTCCGGCCCCGGGTGAAGTCGTACCGCGCCGGCTACCTGGCCGAGGACCGGCGGGAGCTCGAGCGGCAGCTCGCGAACGACGAGCTGATCGCCGTGGCGTCGACGAACGCGCTCGAGCTCGGCATCGACATCGGCTCGCTCGACGCGGCCGTGCTCGTCGGCTACCCGGGCACGCGGGCCTCGATGTGGCAACAGGCGGGCCGAGCCGGGCGCCGGGCCGGCGGCTCGCTGGCGGTGCTCGTCGCCCAGGACGATCCCCTCGACCAGTTCCTGGTCACCCACCCGGCCGACCTGTTCGACAAGCCGCCGGAGGCCTCGGTGATCGACCCCACGAACCCGTTCGTGCTCGAGCCGCACCTGGCGTGCGCCGCGCGCGAGTATCCCCTGTCCGTCGACGAGGTCGCGACGTTCTGGCCGGGCGCGGAGGGCGCGATCGAGCACCTGCAGGCGGCCGGCGAGCTGACGCGGCGAAAGGACCGGTGGCACCACCGGGGTCGCGAGGCGCCGCACCGGCGCGTGAACCTCCGCAGCGCCGGGGGTCATACCTTCGCCATCGTGATCGAGGAGACCGGGGAGCTCCTCGGCACGGTCGACGAGTCGCGCGCCTTCGCCCAGGTCCACCCGGGCGCGATCTACCTCCATCAGGGTGAGCAGTTCGAGGTTCGCGAGCTCGACCTCGCGGGCCACGCGGCGCTCGTCGCGCGGAGCGATCCGGACTTCTACACCCAGGCCCGGGACACGACCGACATCCGGGTCGAGGGCGTGGACGAGCAGGACAGGACGAGCGGCGGGGTACCGGCCTTCTCCGGGTCGGTGCACGTGACCGACCAGGTCGTGGCGTACGCGCGCAAGCACGTGGCCACGGGCGAGATCCTCGAGATCGTCCCACTCGACCTTCCCCCGCAGACGCTCGAGACGAAGGCGGTGTGGTGGGCGATCCCCCGCGACACGATCGAACGGGCCGCGATCCGCGAGTCCGCGCTCCCCGGCGCGGCGCACGCCGCCGAGCACGCGGCGATCGGCCTCCTCCCGCTCGTCGCGACGTGCGACCGGTGGGACGTGGGGGGCGTCTCGACCGCGTACCACCCCGACACCGCCTCGTGCGCGATCTTCGTGTACGACGGCTATCCCGGCGGGGCCGGGATCACCCACCGGGGGTTCGCCGCCGCCGAGCGCTGGCTCGAGGCCACGCTGGAGACCGTCCGGACCTGTCCATGCCCGCACGGGTGCCCCTCGTGCGTGCAATCCCCCAAGTGCGGCAACGGGAACGAGCCGCTCGACAAGGCGGGCGCGGTAGCCTTGCTCGCCGCGATGCTGGGGAGGCCTCGAGGATGAGGGAGCCGTACGTCGCCGTCGTCGGGCCGTCGGCCGGGACGCCGGTCGAGCTCGCGCTGGGCGAGGCCGTGGGGCGAGGGCTGGCGCAGGCCGGCGCGGTGCTCGTGTGCGGGGGGATGGGCGGCGTGATGGAGGCGGCCGCCGGGGGCGCCGTGAAGGCGGGCGGGAAGACCGTCGGCATCCTGCCCACGGCTTCGCGACTGGAGGGCAACCCGTACCTGACGATCGCGGTGGCGACGGGGATGGGCGAGGCCCGCAACGCGATCGTCGTCCGCACGGCCGACGTCGTCATCGCGGTTCACGGCGAGTTCGGCACGCTGTCGGAGATCGCGCTCGCGCTGAAGATGGGCAAGCCCGTCGTCGGGCTCGGGACGTGGGAGCTGCGCCGGGCCGGCGAGAGCGTCGAGGCCATCATCCGCGCCAAGAACCCCGAGGAGGCGGTGGCCAAGGCCATGGAGCGCGTCCCCATCGACCGACTTTGAGCCACTCCGGCGACGACCGGCCCTCCAAGGTTCGACCGGCCCCGCCGGTGTGGGCCGTTCGGCCCCGGCGGCTCTCGAGGACCCCGGGCACCATGCTCGGACGGACGCGGAGACCCCCCCGAACCGGCTCCCCCTCGGTTACGTCGGCTTCAACGGCGCGATCGGGACCGCGCACGTCCTCCGCCACGACGAGGGCGCGGACGAGCTCGACCCCTTTCTCGAGCAGATCCGCCTGCTCGTGGAGCGCCCGGGGATCCGGACGATCCGCATGAGCGGCCACGCGGGGTGCTCCTCGCCGGCCTTGGCGGCGGGTCTCGAGGAGCTGTGCGAGCGGGCCCGCGCCAGGGGCATCGTCCTCGAGGTGCTCCCCGGCGTCTGCCAGACGGCCGCCGAGTAGTCCCCGCCGATCGGCGTGCGGCGTACCGCCGAAGGTCGGCGCGGGAGGCGACCGACGACCGATGCGCCCCTCCCCGGGATGGGCGACCCTGGGCTCTCGTCAAGCGTCGGGAGGAATCGCACATGGTCGTCGGCATCGCGCTCCTGATCGTTGGCTCGCTCGGCACGATCGGCCTGGCGGCCCTGCTCTCGGCCTCCACGTCGGAGGGCACGATCGAGCTGGGTTCGCTCGCCACCCTCAGCCCACGGACGGCGGCGCTCGTCACCGCCGGTGTGGCGCTCGGCGCGGCCGTCGTCCTCGCCGCCGGCGTGCTGGCCGTTCGGCGCGATCGATCGCATCGAGCTCGCGTGTCGGATCAGGACGAGCGCGCCCGCGCCGCGGAGGAGGAGGCGCGGGCCCGGCTCCTCGAGCTTCGACTGGCGCAGCTCGAGCACGAGGTCGAGCACCTGGAGCTCCGCCGGGCCGCGGCGCTCGGGGAGCTGCAGGTCCCGCCCCCGGGCGAGGACGAGCCACGCCTGGTCCTGGTTCCGGACGTAGGCGAGGCCACCGAGCTGTCCCGGCGCCTGGCCTCGGCGCCTCGCGGGCGCCGGGACTGAGCCACCCGGCTACGGCCCTCGTCCGAGCAGCCGCCGGCCGAGCCCGAGCACGGCCCGCCGCTCGCCCGGGCGCAGGCCCACGAGCACGAGCCCGATGCCGTAGACGACCGAGCCGGCCAGGATCGAGCCGCCCAGGTCGATCAGCCACTTCGGGCCGTTCAGCACCTGGTGCGCCGCCCACATCACGACGCCGCCGGCGATCGCCGGGGGGATCAGCCGCAGGAACCACTTGTCGAACGGCCAGATGTCGACGAACCGCTTCACCAGCATCAGCCGGGCGAACGCCGACACGGTCAGCGTCACGGCCTCGGCGATCGCCGCCCCGCGCATCCCGAGCCTCGGCACGAGAGCGACCGCGATGCCCACCGCGGTGACCAGCGACCCCAGGTACACGAGCAGGTCCCACCCCGTGCGGCCGACCATGATGAGGATGAACCCAACGGTTCCCACGATCACCGGCACGATCAGCCCGACGATCAGGATCAGCAGCGCGGAGCGCCCCGAGACGAACTCGTTGCCGTACACGCGCATGATCGTTCCGGGCAGGATGGCCAGCGCGAGCAGGATGGGGAGCGTGATGGCGAGCCCCCACCGGGTCACGTTCTTGTAGAGGGCGTCGAGCTTGTCCCGCTCGCCGCGGTGGTGGAGGTCGGCCACGAACGGGCTGAAGACGAGCGAGAGCGACGTCAGGAACAGCAGGAGCGACTGGCCCGTTCGAACGGTCGCCCCGTAGACGCCGACCTGGCCGGGCCGGATCGCCGCCAGCACGAACGTGTCGATCCAGAACAGGAGCTGGGAGAAGAGCGTGGCCGGGGCCCGGAGCAGGCCGAACGTGAGCAGGGCGCGCGTCCCCTCCTCGGGGATCCCGCCGCGCTCGGTGCGGCCCTGGAAGCCGCGCGTCTCGCGCTCCCACGCCCACCACGCCGCGACGCACGCGATGATCCACGACAGCGTGTAGGCGAACGAGCTCCACGCGGCGGTCTTGGCGACCAGGACCCACCCGGCGATCGCGATGACGATCCACCCGACCGGCTGGCCGACCCAGAAGATGTAGAGCGTGTGCCGCATGATCTTCAGGCCCCGGGTCCCGCCGAGGTACGCCCACGTCACCGCGGCGAACGGGACGGCCAGGGCCGCGGCCCAGAACGACCGCACCCCCTCCGTGTGCAGCCCCGGCTCGACGAACGTGCTCGCCAGCCACGACGCCAGGACGAACACGACCAGTCCGACGGCGAGGGAGACCACCGTCGCGATGACGGCCGACTTGCGCACAAGCGCCCGGACGCGCCCGGCCTCCCCTCGACCCATCAGGATCGCGACCAGGCGGACGTTCGCGACGTCCATGCCGAACCGCGTGGCGGTGCTCGCGATGAAGGCGAACTGCGTGGTCAACGTCACGACGCCGAAGAGCGCGCTGCCGAGCGTCCGCGTCATGATGATCTGCGTCGCGAACGTGGCCAGCACGCCGGCGGCGAGCCCGATGACGTTCTGGCCCGCCCCGCCGAGGATGTCCCGCTGGTCGGCGAACTGCCCCCGCGGCATGACCGACTCGATGGCCGAGCGGAACCGGCCCGCGATCCCCCGTCCGTTCCCGCTCACACCGTGGCCGGGGCCGCCCGAGGGCGGCGGGCCGGTCGGCTCGGTGAGGGTGGGGTCGTCCACGACGGCCGTCAGTATCCACGACGGCGCGCTCCGCGAGCCCCCGCACCTCGGCCTATCCTGCCCACCACTCGAGCGCAGGAGGACGGACGATGCCGGACGACGAGCGGTACCAGCGCGGGCGCGAGAAGCTCATCGAGGTGCACGGCGAGCGGTCGCTCGCGACGGTGGAATCGCTCGGCGACCTGGGCCGGCTGATCGTGGAGGTGGCGTACGGCGACGTGTACTCGCGCCCGGGCCTCGCGCTCCGGGAGCGACAGATCGCCACCGTGGCGGCGCTCGTCGCGACCGGCCGGTCGTCACAGCTCCCCGTGCACCTGCGATCGTCGCTGAAGGCGGGCCTGACCGCGGACGAGCTGCGGGAGGTGATCATCCAGACCGCGACGATCGCGGGCTTCCCGCCAGCCATGAACGCGATGTCGACGCTGAAGACGATCGTCGGCGAGGCCGGAGAGGTGTGACCCCGCACGGGTGGACGCGGGCGCGGGAGGCGTGGGTAGGCTGGGCTCTCCCACGGTTCCCGGTGGCCCGGCGAGGAGGCGGCGGCATGACGGACGCGATCACGGCCCGAGGCTTGGTGAAGACCTATCCCGGCGACGTCCGGGCCCTGGAGGGCATCAGCTTCGGGGTCGAGCAGGGCACCGTCTTCGGGATGCTCGGGCCCAACGGCGCGGGCAAGTCGACCACCGTGAAGATCCTGACCACGCTGTCGCGGCCCACCGAGGGCGAGGCGACCGTGGCCGGGTTCGACGTGCTGCGCGAGGCCGATCGCGTGCGGCGCTCGATCGGCGTCGTCGGGCAGCGTTCGGGCGTGGATCGCGAAGCGACGGCCCGCGAGAACCTGCGGCTGCAGGGACAGCTCTTCGGGATGGGGGGACGGGCCCTCGAGTCCCGCGTCGCGGAGCTGCTCGAGCGGTTCGGCATCGCCGAGGCCGCCGATCGCATCGTCAAGACGTTCTCCGGCGGCATGCAGCGGCGCCTCGACATCGCCCTCGGTCTCGTGCACGAGCCGCTGGTGCTGTTCCTGGACGAGCCGACGACCGGTCTCGACCCCGAGGTCCGGGCCGGCATGTGGCGGGAGATCACCCGCCTCGCCTCCGAGCAGGGCCTCACGATCTTCCTGACCACCCACTACCTGGAGGAGGCCGACGAGCTCGCGCAGCGACTGGTGATCGTGGACCGCGGCCGCATCGTGGCGGAGGGGACGGCCGACGAGCTCAAAGGCGAGCTGAAGGGCGACGCGATCCACGTCGAGCTCCACGACCCGGAGGCCGACGGGCGAGTGCAGGCGGCGCTCGGGTCCCTCGTGGAGGTGCACGACATCACGGTCGAGGGCCGAACGCTCCGCGCCCGATCGGACGACGGCGCGAGGGCCGTCCCCGTCGTGCTCGCGGCGCTCGAGGCGAACGGCGTGCCCGTCTCGAGCGTGACGGTTTCGCGTCCCTCCCTCGACGACGTGTACCTGCGGCACACGGGCCGCAGCTTCACCGACGCGGAGTCGCAGGCCGCGGCGGAGGAGCAGGAACGGAAGAAGCGTCAGGAGGTTCGCCGATGACGACCGTGCTCCGCCACACGTGGTACATGACGCAGCGCCAGCTCCGGATGCTGTTCCGCCAGCCCGTGTGGATCGCGCTCACGTTGATCCAGCCGATCATCTGGATCCTGCTGTACGGGCAGGCGTTCAAGAACCTGCCCCAGCTCGGGGGCTTCCGAACCTCGGACTATCTGACGTACCTGACCCCGGGGATCGTCATCATGACCGCGCTGTTCTCCGGCGGATGGAACGGCTTCGGGGTCATCGAGGACATCAACCGCGGGGTGATGGACCGCTTCCTGGTGACCCCGGTCAGCCGCGGGGCCATCATCGTCGGCCGGCTGCTCCAGCTCGGGATCATCGCCGTGATCCAGTCGATCATCCTCCTCGTGATCGGCGCCGTCAGCGGCGCGGACTACTCGACCGTGCTCGGGCTCATCATCCTCATCGTCGCCGGGATGCTGCTCGGCGCGACGTTCGGCGGGCTCTCCAACGCGCTGGCCGTCATCGTCCGCAGGGAGGAGACGGTCATCGCCGCCGTGAACTTCGTCATCCTGCCGCTGACGTTCCTGTCGACGGTGTTCCTGCCGAGCGACCAGCTCTCCGGATGGATCCGCGCCTTCGCCCGGCTGAACCCGGTGAACTGGGCCGTGGAGGCGGGGCGCGGCGCCGTGTTCCCGAGCCCCGACTGGGGACTCATCGTGATCCGCATGGGTCTGCTCGTGCTCCTCGCATTGGCCTGCACGCTCCTGGCCACGCGCGCGTTCCGCGCGTACCAGCGCTCGGTCTGAGACGCGCCTCAGTCGAGGGCTGAGTACGGCAGGTCGCCGATGGCGGCGGGGACCGGCAGGCCGAGCTCGCGCAGGACCTCGATCGCCGCGCGCTGGCCGCTCTCCACGCCGCCGTTCAGGTAGCCCTGGCTGTAGGTCGAGGTGTGCTCGCCGGCGAAGTGCACGCGCCCCTCGGCCCGGCCGGTGTAGCCCCACAGGCGCGTGTACTGGCCCGGGAGGAAGGCGGCGTACGCCCCGTTGGTCCACGGGTCCCGGGTCCACAGGTCGAGCCACGCGTTCCCGTTGAACGCCGCCGCCGTGCCCGGGACCACGTCGTCGACGTAGCCGACGTACTCCGACGCGAACGCGGCCGGCGCAGCGGCGTGCGGCTCGGCTGCGGACCAGCTCGCCCCGGTCCGGCCGCCGGCGTACACCGTGATCAGCCCCGACGTACCCGGCTGGCCGGCCGAGCTCTCCCACGTCTCGAAGTGCGGCGCGGTGTGCTCCATCCCCCCGCTCCACGCCCGCCCGGCCACCTCGAAGACCGTCGGTCGCCGCTCGTACTGCACGAGGAGCTTCACGTCCAGGCCCATCCCCAGACCCCGGATCGCCGCCAGCCGCTGGTCGGAGAACCCCGCGCCCTCCAGGTCGGTCAGCCGCAGCGTGGTGAACGGCAGGGCCAGGACCACGAGGTCCGCGACGACCGGCGAGGCGACGCCGCCGAAGCGGAGCTCGAGGACCCCGTCGCTCCGGGCACGCATCGCCTCGAGCGGCGCCTGCAGACGCAGGGAGCCCTCGGGGAGACGATCGGCGAGGCCGGCCGTCACCAGGTCGTTGCCGCCGTGGATCCGCCATCGTTCGTCGGCCTTCGGCCACGGCAGCACGAAGTAGTCGATCCACGTGCACGCCGAGAGCTGGTCCATCTCGAGCCCGTACCAGGCGGACATCGACTCGTCGAGGTAGCCGCCGAGCGGCGTCCCGAGCACGCCGGGAACGCGCTCGTCGAGCCACTCGGCCATCGAGCGCGCGTCGAGCTCGACGGCGGCCGGTGTGGCCGTGCCGTACGAGATCGCGGCGATCGAGGGCGGCCGACCCCCGGCGATCACGCCGATCCGCCGCGCCTCGCGCTCGACGGCCGACTCGATCGGCTCCAGCTGCTCCCGCACGTCCTTGCCGAGCACCACCTCGTCGTCGATCCAGTTGGGCCACACCGACCCCGGCGTCCACGCATGCCACAGGTCGTCGAGCTCGAGGCCGAGCTCGTCGGCAAGGCCGAGCAGGTGCACGTGGCGCGTGTCGATGAACTCGCCGCCGTGCTCGGCCGTCTGGCCATCGGCGAAGCCTCGCGCCGTCCAGCACCGTCCGCCGACGCGGTCGCGTGACTCGAACAGCCGAACCGAAACGCCGGCCTGCGAGAGGCGAAAGGCGGCCGTGAGCCCGGCGAGACCGGCGCCCACGACGACCACTCGCGGGTCGTGCGGCGTCGGGCGCGCCGGCGGCGCTGGGCGGTCGCGCGTCGAGGGGGTGCATCCGGCCAGAGCGATCCCGGCGCCGAGGACCCCGCCCATGCGGAGCACCTCGCGCCGCGTCCACGTCGGCGGCTCGGGGCGCGCTACGATCCGCGCCAGCGCGTGCTCGCGCATCGCTCGCGCCAGCCGCGGACGGCGACCCGCCTGCATCCGCGCAGCCTACCCCGGCCGGTCCTCTTGACCGGGCGAGGGCGATCGTCGGAGGCTGTGCAGAGGAGACTCGCCCGGGGTCTCCAGGAGGTGAGGTCCGTGGCCAAGATCCTGATCCTCGCCGGAGACGCCGCCGAATCGCTCGAGGTGCTCTACCCCTACCAGCGGTTGCGGGAGGAGGGCTACGAGGTCGACATCGCCGGGCCCACGCGGAAGAAGCTGCAGTTCGTGGTCCACGACTTCGTCGACGGCTACGACACGTACACGGAGAAGCCCGGGTACAGCTGGCCGGCCGACCTGGCGTTCGCCGAGGTGGATCCGAGCCAGTACGTCGCGCTCGTCGTTCCCGGCGGCCGGGCGCCCGAGTACATCCGCAACGACCCGGACTGCCGCCGGATCATCCAGCACTTCTTCGGCGAGGACAAGCCCGTCGCGCAGCTCTGCCACGCGCCGCTCGCGCTGGCGGCGGCCGGCGTGCTGCAGGGCCGAAGGACCGCGGCGTACCCGGCGCTGGAGCCCGACGTCCGGGCCGCGGGCGCCGAGTTCGTCGACGCCGAGGCCGTCGTCGACGGCGTGATGGTGTCCGCCCGCGCCTGGCCCGACCACCCGGCGTGGATGCGCGAGTTCATGGACATCCTGCGCGCGAAGGCGCCGGCATCCGCGTGATGCGCGAGGAGGCGTGACCGACCCCCGCGAGGTGCTGCGGCTCGATCCGATCGCCGACGTCCCCGAGGTCGGCCGGTGGCTCTCGGCGATGGAGGACGCCCGCCGTGACACGCTGAAGGAGCTCGACGGCGTGCCGGACGACGCGCTCGACTGGGCGCCGAACGAGCGCACCAACACGATGGGCACGCTGCTCTACCACATCGCGCTCGTCGAGGACGACTGGCTCTTCGTCGACATCTTCGGCCAGACCGAGCATCGCGAGCAGCGCCGCGACCTCCTGCCGTTCGACGATCGCGTCGAGGGCGATCGGCTCACGCCGGTCACGGGCATGACCATGGACGAGCACCTCGACCGCCTCGCCGCGGTCCGGTCGATGCTCCTCGAACGCCTTCGGCCGATGTCCGTCGAGGAGTTCCATCGCCCTCGCCCCTCCGAGGGCTACGACGTCACGCCGGCGTGGGTGCTCCATCACCTGCTGCAGCACGAGGCGGAGCATCGGGCCCACATCGCCTGGGTCCGGGAGGAGTGGCGCCGGGGGTGAGCACGTCAGCGAACGCGGGGGACGAACTTCCAGCGGATCCTGCGCCGGTAGTCCTCGTACCCGCGCGTACCGCTCGGCGAGCCACGTCTCCTCGCGCCGGGACTTCAGGTCCAGGTACACGCCGAGGACGAGCGTGGCTCCCAGCGCGAGGGGTCTCGTGACGAGGGACCAGCCGGCGCCGATCAGGAGGGCGCCGCCGTACATCGGATGGCGCACGATCGCGTACACCCCGTGCTGTCGCAGGTCGGCGTTCTGCTTCGGGCGCGGGAACGGCGTCAGCGACGGACCGAGGAACGCGCCCCCGGCGACCAGCATCGCGGCGCCGAGCACGGCGAGCGCCGCCCCGGCCAGGTCGAACGCGTCCTCGACGCCCGACGGCCACCCCGGCCCGGCGAGCCCGAGCCCGACGACGACCGCGCCGAACGCCAGCTGCCCGGCGACCCATCCCCCACCGCGACCTTCCGAACGCGATCCCACGCCTGCGTCCCCATCTGCCCGATCGCGGTACGACCCGAGGCTACAACCGCACGCCCCCGCCGACCGATCCGCGTTCGGCCGGGATCGTGATCGTGACGACCGCGCCGCCGCCCGACGCGTTGTCGGCGTGGACGGTCCCTCCGTGCCCCTCGGCCACGGCCCTGACGATGGCGAGGCCGAGTCCGGCGCCGCCGTCGGCTCGGCTCCGTCCGCCGTCGGGGCGCGCGAACGCCTCGAACACGCCCGGCACCGACCCGGCGGGGAACCCCTCCCCCGTGTCGCGCACCGCGAGTCGGACCTCGCCGTCGCGCCGGCTCACGTCGACCGACACGAGCCCCCCGCGCGGCGTGTGGCGGATGGCGTTGTCGAGGAGGTTGGCCAGGGCCTGCCGCATCCGGGCCTCGTCGAGGTCGGCGACCAGGGGCCCGGACCCGGTCAGCTCGAGCCGGACGCCGTGGTCCCGGGCGGTCGCCTCGAACGACTCGATCGCGGTCGACGCGAGCCGCGCGAGATCCAGGGGGCTCCGTCGCACCGGGAGGCGCCCCCGGTCGGCCCGGGCCAGCACCAGGAGGTCGTCGGCGAGGCGGGACAGGCGATCGGTCTCCTCGGAGGCGCTCCGGATCGCGGCCTCCAGCTCCCCGGCGGTTCGCGATCGCCGCAGCGCCAGGTCGAGCTCGGCCTTGAGGTTCGCGAGCGGCGTGCGGAGCTCGTGGCTCGCGTCGCCGACGAACCGCCGTTCGCGCTCGATCGCCTCCTCGAGCCGCGCGAGCATCGCGTTCAGGGTCTGGCCGAGACGGGCGAGCTCGTCGTCCGAGTCGGTCACGGGCAGCCGCCGCCCGGGCTCCGACGCCGAGATGCGGGCGGCCTCGGCGCGCATCGACTCGACCGGGCGGAGCGCGGCCCCCACGATCAGCCACACCACGCCGACCACCAGCGCGAGCGCCGCGGGGCCCCCGACCGCCAGGAGCACGGCGAGCCGCTCGAGCGCCTCGTGCTGGTCGTCGAGCGAGGCGCCCACGACGAGGACGCGGTCGCCGTCGATCGGAACCGCGAGCAGCCGCGCTGGGATCTGCTCGCGCGCCGTCGTCCGCACGGTCGCCTCGAGGATGCGTGGCCGGCCAAGTCCGGTCGTCCGCAGCAGCGGGGAGCCCGTCAGCGCGGGCGAGGACGCGAGCACGTGCCCGTCCGCGGCCAGGACCTGGGCGAAGGCGTCGTCCGGCTCGACGAGCGCGCCGGCCGGTGCGTCGGCCGTGACGGCGGGACCGCCGGGCAGGGCGAGCAGCGCGTCGGCGCGGGCGCGAAGGCCGGTGTCGACGACCTGGAGCAGGTTCGACTCGAACCCCACGTAGACGAACGCGCCGGCGGCGACGAGGACGACCGCAACGAGCGCGGCCGAGACGAGCGTGAGCCTAGCTCGGATCCGCAGGCGCATCGTCCGCATCCGCTCGCAGCCGGTACCCCGACCCGCGGACGGTCTCGATCGATGCCCGTCCGAACGGGCGGTCGATCTTGTTCCGCAGGTACCCGACGTAGACGTCCACGACGTTCGAGTCCCCGTCGTACGCGAAGTCCCACACGTGCTCGATGAGGGTGGTGCGGCCCAGCACCCGGCCCGGGTGGCGCATGAGGTACTCGAGCAGGGCGAACTCCTTCGCGGTGAGCGAGATGTCGGCGCCCCCTCGGGTCACCGTGTGTGCGGTGGGGTCCAGGATCAGGTCGCTCACGCGAAGCGCCGCGGGGCGCTCGACGGCGCCGCGCCGGATCAGGGCGCGCAGACGCGCCAGCAGCTCGACGAGGGAGAAGGGCTTGGTCAGGTAGTCGTCGGCGCCGGCGTCCAGCCCGGCCACGCGATCGGGCACCGAATCGAGGGCCGTGAGCATGAGCACCGGGCTCCACCGCCCCGTCTCGCGGAGCCGCCGGCAGACGTCGAACCCGTCGCCGTCGGGCAGCAGCACGTCCAAGACCATCGCGTCGTACGCATGCTCGGTCCCAAGCCACAGGGCGTCCTCCGCGCGCGAGGCGATGTCGACCGCGTACCCCTCCTCCTCGAGCGCGCGCCGCAGGAGGCCGGCCATCTTGACCTCGTCCTCGACGACGAGCACCCGCATCCCCGGCCCTCCAGGATCGAAGCGTAGGCCGGGCACGATGAGACCGCGATGAGACCCGAGATCCTTGGCGCACGCTGAGCGCGCGCTTAACCGCCCGATGACGGGCCGGTCGCTACCTTCGGGAGCAGGATCCTGACCGCCGAGCTGGGCGAGCGGCACTGGCAGGCGAGAGCCCCGGCCCATCCGCATGGTGGCCCGATCGGCGGAAGAAGGAACACGGCGGACGAAAGAGCGGAGTGGAGCCCGCTGAGCCGGGCTCCACGACCGCTGTCGCGGCGCGATCCCGGGCTCACCCCCTCCCCACCGGAGACCCGCGGCGCCGTGGGCGACCCCTCGAGGGCGCGTACCATCCCGCCGTGAAGAGGCTCGGACCGGTCGCCCGAGCGGTGCTGACGTTCGCGCTCCTGGGGCTCGTGGTCCTCGCGCTGGTCGGGGTCGCGGGGACCCTGGTGCTCCGCCGCCTCGCCACCGATCAGGCCCTGGCGCAGGCGCGCGACTTCACGGACTTCTCCGCTCGCGTCGTCGAGCGGCGGCTCACCGACGGCCTGCTCACCGGAGACGCCGAGGCGACCCTCGCCATCGCCTCGGTCGTCCACGACGCCGTCCTGTTCGACCCGGTCGTTCGCGTGAAGATCTGGACCGAGGACGGCGAGATCGTGTACTCGGACGAGTCCCGCCTCATCGGCGAGAGCTACGCCCTGGGCGCCGACGAGCGGGAGGCGATCGAGGGGGGCGGCGTCACGGCGGAGGTGTCCGACCTCGGCCGGCCCGAGAACCGGTTCGAGCGGGGCTTCGGGGACCTCCTCGAGGTCTACACCTCGATCGAGACCACCCCGAGCCACACACCCCTGCTCTTCGAGACCTACCAGCGGTCCTCGAGCATCGACCGCAGCCAGGCCGACCTCCTGGCCACGTTCGCCCCCGTGCTCGTCGTCGCGCTCGTCGCGTTCGCGGCGATCGAGATCCCTCTCGCCTGGGCGCTCGCCCGGCGGGTGAGCCGGGCGCAGCTCGACCGGGCGCGCTTCCTCCAACGCGCGGTGGACGCCTCCGACCGCGAGCGTCGCCGGATCGCCGGCGACCTGCACGACGGACCGGTTCAGGATCTGGTCGGGCTCTCGATGCGCCTGTCCGCGGCGGCCGAGGGCGTGCGGGACGACGGGACGCGGGCCAGGCTCGGCGAGGCGGCCGCGGCGGCGCGGGCGAGCGTGCGGACCCTCCGCTCGGCCATCGTCGGGGTGTATCCGCCGAACCTGCAGCAGGCCGGGCTCGGCCCCGCGCTGTCCGACCTCACGGCCCGGCTGCAGCAGGAGGGCCTCCGGGTCGAGCTCGACGTCGACCCACCGACGGGCTTCGACCCCGAGGTCGACGAGCTCCTGTACCGCGCCTGCCAGGAGGCCCTGCGGAACGTCGTGGCCCACGCCCACGCGAACGGCGTCCGCGTGCAGGTCCGGCGCGAGGGTTCGCGGGCGGTCCTCGAGGTCGCGGACGACGGCCGAGGCGTCGCGCCGGAGGAAGTTGCGCGCGCCCGCGGCGAAGGGCACGTGGGTCTGCAGATCCTCGAGGAGCTGGTCCGCGATGCGGGCGGTTCCCTCGGGATCGAGCCGGCCGAGGGCGGCGGTACGGTGGTGCGCGTGGAGGTTCCGGCGTGACCATCCGAGTGGCCATCGCCGACGACCACCGCGTCGTCCGGGTCGGCCTCGAACAGCTCTTGGCGACGTTCGACGACGTCGAGCTGGTCGGCTCCGCGGACGGCGGCGAGACGGCGGTCACCCTCTGCCTCGCCGAGGTTCCCGACGTCGTGCTCCTGGACCTCTCGATGCCGGACCTCGACGGCGTCGAGGTCACCAAACGCCTCTCGGCGGCGGGCTCGCCCGTACGGATCGTGGTCTTCACGTCGTTCTCCGACCGGGAGCGGATCGTGCAGGCGCTCGACGCCGGGGCCATCGGCTACCTGCTCAAGGACGCGGAGCCTGAGGAGATCCACGGGGCGATCCGCGCCGCGGCGCGGGGCGAGGCGCCGCTCGCCCCGAAGGCGGCGGCCGCCCTCCTCGCCGAGCGGAGCGCCCGGCCCACGCCGGTCGACCTCACGGCGCGGGAGCGCGAGGTGCTCGGCCTCGTCGTCGCGGGGATGGCCAACAAGCAGATCGCCCGGCGGCTCGGCATCAGCGAGAAGACCGTGAAGGGACACCTCACCAACCTGTTCCAGCGGATCGGGGTCGCCGATCGAACCCAGGCGGCGCTGTGGGCTGAGCGCACCGGCGCACTGCGCGACTAGGTCCCGGGACCAAGGTCGCGTTGCCGACGAACGCGACCGCCCTCACCCTTGAACCGTGCGTGCGAGAGCCCGATCCCTGTGCCTGTCCCTCGTGGCCGCCCTGATGCTCGCGGTCCCGGCCGTACCCGCTCGGGCCGGCCAGGACGAGGTTCGAGGGACGTGCATCGGCGGTCCCGGTGAGTGGCGCCTGAAGGTCGCTCGCGAGGATGGGTCGAGGCTCCGCGTCCGGTTCGAGATCGAGCACGGCGCCCCGTCGGAGACGTGGCAGCTCTTCGTCTCGGACGACGGCCTCCGGGTCTTCGCCGGCACCAAGGTCGCCGACGACGGTGGGAGCGTCCGGGTGCGGACGACGACCGCGGACCGCGACGGACACGACCGCGTGAAGGCCACGGCCGTCAACGTGGACACCGGCGCGACCTGCTCGGGCTCGCTCCGCTACTGACCGGGTCCCGGGACCGTCGTCCCGTTGTAACCGCGACCGCGCAACCGCGAATCTCCTCGCAGACGCCGGACAGGCCGGCGGATCGAACGAAGGAGGTCCACGATGAAGCGGATCCTGGGAGTCGCCCTCGCCGGCGCGCTCGCCCTGTCGGTCGCCGGCGCCGTGCCGGCGATGGCGAAGGACGGCGACGTTATCGCCCGCGGCGCCTGCAGCGGCAGCGCCGACTGGAAGCTCAAGCTGTCGCCCGAGGACGGGCGGATCGAGGTCGAGTACGAGGTGGACTCGAACGTGAACGGACAGACCTGGAAGGTGAAGATCTTCCAGAACGGGAACCGGGTCTTCAAGGGCAACCGCACGACCTCGGGCCCGAGCGGCTCGTTCGAGGTTCGGACGGTCGCCTCCGATCAGGCCGGGGCGGACGACTTCACCGCTCGGGCCAGGAACCTGGGCACGGGCGAGACCTGCGGAGGGAGCGCCAGCTTCTGACCGCCAGTACCGTCGAGATCCGAGGGGGCGCCGAAGGGCGTCCCCTCTTCTCGTTCTGGTTCTGGGCGCCGATCACGAGCCGGCGGTGGTCACGGGCACCCGGCCTGCGACCGTCGTCCCCTGCCCCGGCGCGCTGCGGACCTCGAGCGAGCCGTTGATCGCGTCGAGGCGGTCCGCCATCCCCTGCAGACCGGAGCCGAACGTCGTCGAGCTCGGATCGAACCCCGACCCGTCGTCCTCGACCTCGAAGTCCAGGTCGCCGTTCCGGGCGGACAAGCGCACGCGCGCCCGCGTCGCATTCGCGTACTTCGCCACGTTCTGTAGCGCCTCCAGACAGCAGAAGTAGACGGCCGCCTCGACCTCCTGGGGATACCGGGCGAGTTCGACGGCCTCCACCTCCACCGGCACCGCGGCCTTGCGAGCCTGCGCGGACAGCGCCGCCTCGAGCCCCCGGTCGGCCAGGAGCGGCGGGTAGATGCCGCGGGCCAGGTCTCGCAGGGTCTCGAGCGCCTCCTGCGTGTCGGCCCGGATCCCCGCGAGGAGCTCCCTGGCCTTGTCCGGGTCCTTCGAGATCAGGTCCTCGGCCAGCCGCTGCCTCACCGCGAGGGCGATGAGCTGCTGCTGGGCGCCGTCGTGCAGGTTCCGCTCGAGGGCCTTGGCCCGAGCGTCCTGCGCGGCGACGATCCGGCGGCGCGACTCGCGGAGCTCCTCGATGAGCCGCACGTTCCGGAGCACGAGCGCCGTGTGCCCCGCGACGTCGGTGAGGAGCCCCTCGCGGTCCCCGGAGAGGGGATCGTTCGGCGGCATGACCACCGTGATCGCGCCGAGGAGCTCGCCCCCGTGCCGGACCGGGAACGCCCGCTCGCCCGGAGCGAACGCCGGCAGCTCGCGGCCGGCCATCGGAATGGGGGCGAGCGAGCGATCGGCCGGCCACGCGGCGGCGGACCGCAGCTCCGAGCTCACGACGAGCCAGACCGTCGCCGACGTCGCCCCGGTTCCGTCGGCGAGGATCCGGACCATGCGCGGCAGCACGTCCTCGCTGTCGTACGTCCCCGCCGCGCGCTCGGAGAACACGGCCAGCACCTCGTAGGGCGTGGCGCGACGGCCGTAGACGAGCCGGTTCGCCAGGCGCCGCGCCCAGGACCGCACCGGCTGGAACGCCACGGCCACGAGCGCGGCGGCGCCGGCAGAGAGCAGCGGATTCCGCCGGTTGCCGGCGAGCGTCCCCACCCCGGCGACGAGTCCGACGTAGACGACCGTGATGAACGCCACGAGCGTCGCGAACACCACCGTCTTGCGGATCACGACGTCGATCTCGAACAGGCGGTACCTCAGGACGGCGATGCCGATCGCCACGTACAGGAACAGCAGGGAGACCGAGATGGCCACCGAGAGCGGCGTCGCGTCACCGAACGGCAGCCCCAGGCTGAACGACACGGCCACGAACGCGGCTGCGGTCGCGACCCACTTCAGCTGGAGCCGCTCCTCCCCGGTAGAGCGGACGAACCGAAGCGCCACGGACCAGAACGAGGCGATCATGGCGATCGGGATCCCGATGGTGGATACGACGAAGAGCGTGGTGAGCGCCGCGCCGGCGAAGCCCGAGATCTTCAGCTGGTCGATCGAGATCGGGTCCCGCCAGGTCGCCGTGGCCGCGACGAGGGACGCCAGGACGAGCACGCCCGTGATGGCGACGGTCAGCCACTGCACGGGCCTCCACCGCGGCGACCTGACCCCGCCCGTGGGGAACCACAGGAACAGCATCGGCAGCGCCCCGATGGGGATCGGCCACAGCCAGTTCCCGAGCCAGCCGAAGAACAGGGCGGCCGGCAGAGATCCGGGTTCCACCCGCAGTGCGTGCGCCGCGTACGCGCTCCCGAACTGGGTCATCCCGAGGGCGAAGCCGGCCGCGAGGAACACCCATCCGATCCGGTTCTCTGGACGCCGGAGCGCGAGGACCATGCCGATCACGGGGACCCCGACGTTCACGGAGACGTCGAGGACGTCCGGCAGCGACCACGCCGGGACGTTCGAAGGCACGGTTCGGGATCGGTCGACGAACATGATGACCAGGGTCCCGAGCATGGCCGCGATCGAGACCGTGCCCACCGACCAGACCGCCACGCGCCGGGCCGTCCCCCGCGCTGCCGACTCGCTCATGCGCGCGATTGTGCGCTCTCCGAACGCCGCTGTTGAGCGGGCTCTCCGAACAACCCGAGGGCGCCACCCTCCCCGCTCCGGAGGGTGCCTGCTCCCCCGGGCTCAGTTGCCGTACTGCCGGGTCTCGGGCTTCTCGAGCATGAGGACGTGCGCAGCGTGCTCGGCCACCGGGCGATGCCGAAGACCTCGGGGCACGACGAAGACGTCGCCCGCCGCCAGGTCGACGGCTTCGCGCCCCTCGAGCTCGATCCGGAAGGATCCATCCCAGCACAGGAACAGCTCGTCCTCGTCGTGGTGGTGCCAGGGGAACTCGCCCTCGAGCCGCGCTGCGCGAACGACGGCGTCGTTCACCGCGACGACGTCCCGGGGCTGCCACGGCCCGGGGAGAGAGGCGAGCAGCGGGTCGATGGAGATCGGCGCGTCCGAGCCGGTGTGGTCCTCGCCCATGGAGCCGCGAGGGTAGCACCGGGGCCGGCGTCCTCGGCGGGCGCCGGCCCCGTCCTCGGCGGCCGAGCCTCCTAGTGCTGCGCGGCCCGCTTCACGAAGCCTCGGAGGGCCCGCAGTCGGTCCGCCGAGAGCGCGACGATGGCGTACCCACCCGCCGCCGAACCGCCGCCCGACGCGAGGGCGATCGCAACGATCCCGCCGACGATGACCAGCGCCACCACGATGTCGATCGCGAGGCCTCGCCGGTTCCGAGTCGGTCCGTAGGTGTCGGCCATGTGAACCACCTCCGTGTTCGGTGCCTACCCGATCGCTCCGCGGCGAACACACACGGCGAGAGCCGACGCGAGAACGCCGCCGCGGGTTGTCGAAACCTCCCGCTCCCGTTCGTCGTGGGGGCGTCGGACGGACACGGCCCACGCGGCCGGGAAGGAGACGGGAGATGGCGGACTTCGTGTTCCTGTACACGGGCGGCGGCATGCCGGAGACCGAGGCGGAGGGCGCCAAGGTCATGCAGGCCTGGAACGACTGGTACGCCGAGCTCGGGTCGGCGATCAAGGACGGCGGCAACCCCTTCGGGGCGGCCAAGACCGTCGCGGCCGACGGGTCGGTGCGCGAGGGCACGCCCGGCCCCCAGGGCAGCGGCTACACGATCGTCACCGCGGACTCGCTCGACGCCGCGGCGATCCTGGCCAAGGGCTCGCCCGTCCTGCAGGGCGGCGGCGCCGTCAACGTGTACGAGATCGTCGAGATGTAGCGACGCCGTTCGGACCGCGGGCGCCTCAGAGCCGCCCGCGGTCCACGCGCGTCCGCATGCGGTTCCCCACCCACGCCACCCCCGCGATCACGCCGACGAACCCGGCCCCGATCACGACGGCGTTGATCGCCACCGCGAGCCCGCCGTCGCGCCTCGGGTCGATGAACGGGTAGGGGTACCAGTCGACGAGCGGGCCGCGCACGAGCGTGTACGTCACCCACGCCAGCGGGAAGGCCAGCCACCACGCCGCGCGGCGAGCGGCGAGTGGGCTCGCGGGCGGATCGAGCAGCCAGTCGATCACGATCGCGATCGGCATCACCTGGTGGAGCACCGCGTTCACCCAGGGCAGCGTGGCCTCCACCGCCGCGGGATCGCCCGACAGCAGGAGCTCGTAGACGACCCCGGTGACCGCGAGGTACACGACCGCGGCGCCACGGATCAGGTCGACGCCCGGGCTCCGAGGCTGCATCGCCGTCACGCCGAGGAACGCGAACACGCCGAGCCCGAACAGGTTGCTGAGGATCGTGAAGAAGCTGAAGAAGTTCACCGGGTCGAACCCCGGCCGCGTCGAGATCTCGCGGAACTGCGCGACGATCGCGGCCACGACCAGCGCCGCCAGCGCGAGCCGGTACGCGGCGATCGCCCATCGACCCCACGCCTGCCGCCGCGCCGCGCCCGAGGCCTCCACGGCGCGGACGATACCCGGGTGCCATGCCTGGTGCCGCCACGGGAGCTTCGGCCGTCGTTCGAGCGATCTCGCCTAGGCTGGTCCTTCGCTCGCGAGGAAGGAGCCCATGACCACGTTCGGGATGCAGATGCCGAGCTTCACGTTCGAGGGCCTGCCGACGTCCGCGCTGTTCGAACGCGTGGCCGAGACGGCGATCGCGGCGGAGGAGTCGGGGTTCGACTCCTTCTGGGTCATGGACCACTACCACCAGATCGGGACGCAGGGCCCGCCGCACGAGCCGATGCTCGAGGCGTACACGCTGCTCTCCGGTGTGGCCGCGCGTACGTCGCGGATCTCGCTCGGCGCCATGGTGACCGGCGTGACGTACCGCAACCCGGCGTTCCTGGCCAAGGTGGTCACCACGCTCGACGTCGTGTCGTCGGGCCGGGCCATCCTCGGCATCGGCGCGGCGTGGAACGAGGAGGAGTCGCGCGCGTTCGGCTACGAGTGGCCGAGCGTGAAGGAGCGCTTCGAGCGGCTCGAGGACGCGCTGCGGATCTGCCGGGCCATGTTCACGCAGGAGCGGAGCACGTTCCGGGGCACGCGCCACCACGTCGACGGCGCGTACAACGTGCCGCAGCCGGTGCAGCCCGGCGGCCCGAGGATCCTCGTCGGCGGCGGCGGCGAGCGCCGGACCCTGCGGCTCGTGGCCGGGTACGCGGACCTGTGGAACGGGTTCGGCAGCCCCGAGGAGGTCCGGCACAAGCTCGAGGTGATCGCCGAGCACTGCCGCGACGCCGGCCGGGACCCGTCGGAGATCGTCACGACGCGCCTGGGGACGATGGCCCTCGCCGACACGATGGAGGCGGCCGAGCGGATGCGCGAGGCGTTCCAGAAGCGCCGCGGCCTCGACGACGACGCGGTCCGGGGTTCTCTCATGTGGGGCACGCCCGACGCGATCGCCGGGCGCATCCAGGAGTACCTCGACACCGGGCTGGGCGGGATGATCTTCAACTTCCCGCCGGGCGTGACGCCCGACGACGTCCGCCGAGCCGGAGCGCTGCTCACCGAACGCTTCGGCGATCGCTGAACGCGACCGTCAGGTCGCGCGCATCCGGTTGTTCCGCGGGTTGTGCTCGAGCTCGGCGAGGCCGAGCGCCTCGAGCAGCGGAGGCAGGTACATCCCGAACCGCCCGCGCAGGCCCTTCTTCAGGCCGTACCACCCGCCGACGGGGTTCCCGCTCGAGCGGCCCCACGCCTCGACGGTGCCCTCGGCCGCCGGCTTCTGCTCGTCCGCCGCGCCGAGCGGGACCCAGGCCCCGTTCGCCTTGAGCATCGCGTGCAGGTCCTCGATGCACCGCAGGTGATACCGGAGCTGGGTCTTGCCCACCTGGCACACGAGCGCCGGCGGGTCGGCCCCCTCGTCGCGCCACATCTCGTAGTCCGAGGTCCCCGGCGGCGTCTTCAGCTTCCAGGGATCCTCCTTGGTGCCGCTTCCCTTCGCCCCGGCCACGCCGCCTCCCCTCCGTCGGACCACCTCGAGACCACCCGGTGAGGGAGAAGCGTACCGGCGACGCATGTCCGACGAATGGCCCTCTGGCGCGCCGGCGCCGACCGGTCTATTCCTCTGTCTCTGCCCGCCCGCGGTGTGAGCGTCGCCACGGGAGGGCGCCATGGAACCCGTCCGACAAGGATCGTCTCGCCACCGGGTGGTGGGCCTCCTCGCGGCCATGGTGGTGGCGTTCGCGGCCGCGATCGTCGCCGGAGGCGGGTTCGCGAACGCCGTGACCGGCTGCACCTACAACCCGGCGACCCAGACGATCAACATCACGATCGACCCCGGCCAGACCGCGGCCGTGGCGGTCGAGAGCTCCGACTTCGGCCTCGACCCCGAGTCGCCCGCCGGGGCCATCCTGTTCGACGACAACGGGACCGGCTTCGACGACGGCGATCTCAGCACCCAGTGCGGGAGCGCCTCGAACACCAACACCACGACCATCGTCGTCCTGGGCTCGCCGAGCGGCGGCGAGCGGTTCGCCATCGACAACCATGACGGCGCAGGGTTCGCGACCACGATCGGGTGGGCGATCGACCTCGGAGACGGCGCGCCCGACACATTCGTCATCGACGCGGGCAACGGCGACGACACGGTGACGCTCGGCGCCGGCGGGTTCACGCTGAACGGCGGGGCCGGCGAGCTCCTCGGGGCGGAGCTCGAGCAGGTCCTCGGCAACGAGGGGGACGACACGATCGACGCCTCCGCGAAGACGACGGGGGTCCTGCTCGCGGGTCTGGGCGGCGTCGACACCCTGGTCGGCGGGGCCGCCGGCGATCACCTGGTCGGCGGGGACGGGGACGACCGGCTCCTCGGCAGGGCGGGGGACGACATCCTCGACGGCGGCGACGGGACCGACCGCCTGTACGGCGGCGAGGGCACCGACACCTGCAACCTGGATCGGGCCTCGGCCAACTGCGACCCGAGCATCAGCGTCGCTCCGCTCACGGTGGCGCCGGGCGGCTCGCTGACCCTGTCCGGCGCCGGGTGGTATCCGGAGAACGGCGAGGTCGAGCTCTCCTTCGAACCCACCGGCGGCGGTCCGCCGCTGTCGCTTCCCCCGGCCCCGCCGGACCCGGCCGACTGGTCGATCGCGGCGACGCTCACCGCCCCCTCGGAGGGCGGCGAGTACTCGGTCGTGGCCTGTCAGCACTGCTCGGACCCGGACCCCGACGCCGAGCCGCAGACCCAGGCCATCACCGTCCAGGCCTCGACGGTCCAACCCACGGTCACCGTCGAACCGAACACCGTCCGCCCGGGCGACTCCGCCGTGATCTCGGGCGAGCGCTGGGATCCCGCGAACGGCCCAATCAGCCTCTTCGCGGAGCTTCCCGACGTGCCCGCCAGCGAGCCCCTCGCGACGGTGACGGCCGACACGGACGGTCGCTTCGAGCGCGCGTTCGAGGTGCCCGCGCTCCCCGACGGCTCTTTCGACCTCACCGCGTGCCAGCACTGCGGCGAGCCGAACGAGATCTCGACCGGGACGTCGTTCACGGTCGAGCAGACGGCGACCACGGCCACGCTTCAGCTCCGGCCCCCGCAGGGCAGCGCGGGTGACCGCCTCGACGCGGTGGGCGAGGGATGGGACCCGGACGGGGGGAGGGTGCGCATCTTCGTCGACCCCTCCGCCTCCACGACCGAGCCGGACGTCCTCGCCCGCGTGCGGACCGACGGGTCCTTCTCGGTTCCCCTCGACGTGCCGGAGCTCGGCGGCGGCTCGTACACCGTGGTCGCGTGTCAGCAGTGCAACCGTCCGACGCGCATCGAGGCGACGGCCACGCTGACGGTGCCGTCGCCCTCGCCGCTGCCGTGGATCGTGCTCGGTGCCGTCCTGTTGATCGTGGCCGGCGGAGGCGGCCTGTTCGTCCGGCGAGCGATCCGCTCCCGCGGCCGGCCGCCGGCCGGACGGCCCGAGATCCACCTTCGCCCGGGGGAGCCGGAGGTGCGCCTCGTCCCCGAGCCGAACGGGGCGGCCCATCACCATGTCCGGCTCGTCCCTCGCGCCGATCCGGGCGTCCAACGGATCCGGGAAAGGAGCCACCGATGATCGAGGAAGCCGACGGCGGGCCGACGCTCCGCCGGATCCTGTTCGACGACGGCGGCGGCGGTGACCTCGACGAACCCGCGGACGCCGCCGGAGCCACCGGCGCGATCGACGGCCGGCTCGGCGCCCTGCCGCCGGGCCTGCGAGCGGCCGCGCGTGCGGAGATCCTGAAGGTCATCGCCGGCGTCCTCGACCAGGGCCTGGCCGACGTGCTCGCCGCCGGCTGGCGAAGATGGGACGAGATCTCCGCCGCCGCGCGACGCAGCCTCGAGACGCCCGGGTCGAGAGAGATCGTGGAGCTGGCCGACCACGAGATCACCTCGACCCACCGCCCCAGCGTCGACGTCACGTTCGACGGGAAGAAGATCACCGAGATCGAGGCGACGATCGAGCTCGCGGCGGAGCTCCACGCCGTCACGGCGGTCGTCGCCGGCGGCCGCCTGACCGCCCTGCGCACCGGCCGGGCGGACGTCTCGGCCTCGCTGGCCATCGTCGGCGTCGAGGTGGCGAAGCGGTCCTGCCGGGTGGAGCTGCCGATCGAGGTCGGACTCGGCGCGGGCATCCCCCTGGTCGAACGGCCTGAGATCGTGGTCCTGCCGGCGGCCCCGGCCGACGAGCCGATGCCGCTCTGAGACGACACGGCCCGGGCGCGCTCGGCGAGGAGTCGGCCCCCGGCACGGATGTCACCATCCTGGCGTCGGAAGGTCCAACGACTCTGGCAGACAGCCCGCGGCGCGCCTGGCGTGGGATTCCCGGACGAGCTGCTCGAGGTAGGGCTGCCGGTCCCCGACCGCTGATCGGTGCGCCCTCGGCCGCCGCGGGCGGCGTTAGCCGCCGTTCCACGGGTCGTGGGGGTGGAAGGAGGCGACGAGCTCGGGCCCACCGGACACCGGCGCGAGGTGGAGCTCCCTCACCGCGTCGAGATCGACGGGGATGTCCCGGCCCCACGAGGCCCACGCCCCGCCCAGCCGCGCCTGTCCGAGCGGAACGTCACGACCGTCGGCGGTGACGAGCCAGACGCGGAACGTCCGTGCGTCGCCGCCCGGCGCGGGCGTCGAGACGAACACCCACGACGGGTTGCCGGCGTAGCCCCACGCGGTGCCGACCTCTCGGGTGCCCTCGCGCAGCGGCGAGGCGGCGAAGAACGACCCGTGGCCCACCCCGAGCAGCGCCCGGTAGTCGCCTGCGACGCGCCGATCTCCCGCCGTCCCCGCGAACATCGCCCCGGCGCCGACCGCGATCGCGAGCACGAAGCCCGCCGCCACGGCCAGGGGTCTCGTCCACGCGCGGCGGGAGGCGCGCGTGCGTCGGGAGGCGCGCGTCCGTCGGGCCGCCGCGAGCGACACCGGCGGGGCCGGCGCCGGTCCCTCGGCCAGCTCCATCGCGCCGAGCACGCGGGACTCGAGCCCCTCGGGCGGCTCGTGCTCGGGCGCGAGCAGCAGCAGATCGTCGGCCATCGACGACAGCTCCGAGACGAGGCGCCGGCACGACGCGCAGCTTCCGACGTGCCGCAGGCTCGCATCGCGTTCGAGACCGTCGGCGACGTCGAGCGCCAGCTCGGGCGCCAGGGCGACGACCTCCTCGCAGCTCATCTCACGTACCATCGCCCACCCCCAGCTCCGTTCGCAGCTTCAAGAGCCCGGCCCGGACCCTCGACTTCACGGTCCCGAGCGGCACGCCGTCCAGGTCGCTCATCTCTTGCGCGGTGTAGCCGTAGAACGCCGCGAGCACGAGCGGGCGGCGCTGCTCCTCGGGGAGCCGGCGGACCGCCTCGCGCAGGGACCCGTCCTCGTCCGCGTCCGTGCCGCCCCGCTCGCCGCGGGTCTGGACCAGACCGACGAGGTCGTCGGGGTCGACGGGCTCGATGCCGCGCGACGGCAGCATGTTCAGCGCCGCGTTCCGGGCGATCGTGAGCAGCCACGCGGCCACCTTGCCCCGCCGCGGGTCGAAGGACGAGGCGTGCCGCCACGCGCGCACGAACGTTTCCTGCGCCGCCTCCTCGGCCGCCCCCCGGTCCCGCAGGATCGACAGGGTCAGGCCGAACACGCGCCGCTCGAACCGCCGGACGAACTCGGCGGCCGCCGCGGCGTCCCCCGAGCCCATGCCGGCGAGCAGCGCCTCGTCCGAGGGCGTCAGCAGGGCGATCGGGTCGGGGGTTGCCACGGGAGGTACTACCGGCCGAAGGGGCCCTTCGGATCGTTCTCGAGTGGATTTCGCCCGGATCGATCCGCCGGCGCCCCGCTCCCGGTAGTACCCGCCGTTCACCGACGGGAAGGAGTCGACCATGCGGGGAACGAAGGGACGGGTGCGCCTGCTCGGGGCCGTGTTCGCGATCGGGATCTTCGCGGCCGCGTGCTCCAGCGCGGGCGCGAGCACCGGGAGCGGCGGGATGTCGCTCTCGATCACGTCGCCGGGCGACGGCGCCACGGTCTCGGAGCCGTTCACGGTCACGTTCGACGCGAGCGTGCCGATCGGCGACCCGAGCACCGGCGACCACCACGTGCACCTGTGCTTCGACGGAGGGAGCTGCGACGACGTGGCGGGGTCCGTGATCGCGTACGCGAACTCGGCCCAGGTCACCGGGCTCTCGCCGGGGACGCACACGATCGAGGCGTCGCTGCGCAACGCCGATCACTCCGACGCCGGCGTGAGCGCCACCATCACGGTCACCGTGAGCGGCGGCGGATCCAGCAGCTCGGGCGGCGCGACGACGACGGGCACGACCGGCGGCCGAGGGTATGGCTACTGAGCCGCTGACCCGTCACCCCCGGCGCGTCCGGTGGCTCCACGCGTCCGTCGCGCTCACCACGCTCGGGCTGCTGTGGACGGGATGGTGGCTGCTGCTGGGCGAGGAGGGCAGGCCGAGCCTCCTCGCCCGCGCGTTCGGCGTCGCCGACATCCGCGTCCACGTCTGGGCGGGGCGGGCGCTGGCGGTCGTGGCGGTCGTCGCGCTCGTGGTCGGATGGCGTGGCGCGCGGACGTTCGTGCGCGAGACATTCCGGCGCGACCGCGGCGACGCGCGCTGGTGGCGGCGATGGCCGCTCGGCGCGCTGACGGGGCGGTTCGCGCGGCACGAGGGCGCGTTCGACCCCGGCCAGCGCGTGGCCAACGTCGTGATCGTCGGCGGGCTCCTGATGCTGACGGGGACCGGGATCGCGCTCACGATGCTGCACGGCGGTCCGGTCTTCGCGGTGCTCGCGAAGATCCACCTGTGGACGGCGGTCGTCGTGACGCCGGTGATCCTCGGCCACGTGCTGATCGCGATCGGCGTGCTCCCCGGTTACCGCGGCGTGTGGCGGGCGATGTTCCGCGGCGGAAGGGTTCGCGAGGAGACGGCCCGCCGGGTGTGGCCGGGCTGGACCGAGCGCGTCCTCGCCGAAGAGGGATCGACGGCCGGATCGGTCACGGACCATGGCGATACCGATGGAGGTACCGGCGGGCTCGCAGACGTCGCGGCTATCCCCGGATCAGCTCCGCGGCCCCGACCACGAGCGCGGCGATCCAGACGGCGTGCAACAGGAACTTCGCCCTCGTGAATCGCTCGGCATCGACCACCGCGCGCGGGTCGGCGCGGCCGGGTTCCTCCCCCGCCGGCCTCGCGCGCGTCGCCACCAGCAGCGCGGCGTCCTCGAGGGCGTCCGCCGCTCCCGCGAAGACCGGCGACACGTCGAGCGCCCACAGCCACCACCGGTCGACGCCGTAGGCTCGTCCGAAGACCCCGTCCATCAGCACGAACCCGGCGAGGCCGAACAGCACCGCGTACACCATGTCCCACCAGAGCTGGAGGCGGTAGACGTGGCGGCCGTCCGGGCCGGCGTCGGCCATGTACTGGAAGACCTCGCCCGCCGTGTACAGGCGGCGTGACCAGATCCGCACGTTCCCCTCCGGGACCCGGCGCCCCGTCCGCCGTCGCATCACGGCGGCGTAGCCGCCGAACAGGAACAGCAGGTTCAGCGCGACGACGGCGACGCCCGCGATCACCGTCACCCACGCGCGCCCGTCCGAGCCGAAGACGTTCACGGGGCCAGGCCGCCTTCGAAACCCTCGCGGACCGCGTGCTGGCCGAGGGCTCGGTAGCTCTCGAAGGTCATCTCGTTGAAGAACTGATCGGTCGTCGGGTGGCTCGGGAACCGCGCGTCCCGTTCCTTGTACGCGAGGACCTCGATCGGGAGGTTCTCGCAGATCGCCGCCTTCACGAACAGGATCGTGCCCTCGACGCCGTTCGGATACGTGAAGGTCCCCCGGATGCAGCACCTCGAGCTCGGCTGGTCCTCGCCGGGCGGCGTGAGCGGGCCCAGGTTCAAGTGGAACTCCACGCCGAGGTCGGCGCGGGCCAGGTCGATGGCCTCCGAGAGCGTGTTGAAGTGGTGGACGTCGTCGCCGGCCGCGTCGAGGCACACGATCCTGCCGCACCCCCGGCGCAGGAGCTCCACCAGGCCGAGGTTCTCGAAGTGCCCGCCGTCGGTCACGTAGACGTGCTGGTCGCGCAGGCTGTTCATGCCGAGCGCCTCGAAGAACACGTATTTCATGCCCGGGCGCCGGAAGGGCCTATCGACGCGCACGCGCGCCGCGTCGGCGTCCCTGAGCGGGCTCACGATCGGCTCCGCGAGCTGCCGCTCGGCCCACACGTCGAGGGCGGTGAACCGGTCCCACCCCTCGCGACCGGGGTTCGGGAGCCAGACGCCGAGCCGCAGATCGAACAACGCCATCGCGAAGCGCAGACCCGCCCTGGTCATCTTCCCCATGCTCGGCGCGACGGCCGCCCCGGAGATGGCCATCCCGGCCGGCAGCGTGACGGTCCCGAGCTTGGTCCGCTGCTCCATCGACGTCGTTCGGACGTATCCCGTCACCGGGCCGCCCATGAAGTCCTTCTCGAACGTGAACGACGCCCCGCCGCGGCCCGGCGGAACGACCTCCGACGCGTTCACGTTGGCGCAGACCACCAGCCGGGGAAGGGCGGCCGGGCCGGTCTCGCATCGGTCGAGGTCCGAGAACTTCAGGGCCTCCGACCACGGAAGCTGGTCGTAGCCCAGCTCCTGGTAAGCCCCCCGCGTCCGCTTCCCGATGAACGCCGTGGCGAGCCGCTCGCGATAGAAGAGGTGCGGGAGCGACGTGGTCTCGTTCGTGAACAGGAAGGCGACGAACAGCAGGGCGGACATCGCGAGCACCGACGTCTGAGCGGTCAGCCCGAACCCGTGGGCCATCGACTTCGGGGCGCCGGAGAACAGGTGCGGGCCGCCCTGGGCGATCCAGTAGGTGAAGCCCAGGAACGGCAGCAGGACCACGATCGGCGTCAGCAGGAGCGTCGCGATCGTGCCGAAGGTCTTCGCCTTGCCCTTGCTCACCAGCCGGACCAGCGCGACGAGCCCTCCCACCAGGCCGCCCTGGACGCCGAGCGCCGTCAGGGTCTTCCCCAGACCGTTCAGGTCGAACGGCCGGGTGTGCAGCAGGAGCAATCCGGCGGGCACGAGCACGAGGAAGAAGGCGGCGAAACCCACGGCGCAGAACCACCACAGCGCCCAGCCCTGGAGGACGCCGATCGCATCGTCGTCGGGGTTCGACCACCCCTGGACCCATTGCCGGCAGATCACGAACGCGATCGTGAGCAGGAGGGCGCCGAGAACGATCCACAGGAACGGTTCGAGGCTGACCTGCTGGCCCGGCGGGACCGGTGGCGCCTTCTCGCACGGGAGCGCGTATCCCGCGCAGGCGCCGAGCGACCTGCCGAGCCAGCGGGTCATGGTCATGCCGGTCGCCCAGGCGGCGAGGTAGAGGATCACGACGAACGGGAGCAGGTGTCGGATCATGCCGCCGACGAGGTTGATCGCCGCCCAGATCCGCCCGACGAGGCCCGGGGTCAGGTAGTCGAGGTGGCTCCGGAGGTGACGCTCCTCGGGCGATCCGATCTCGTAGGGCGCGAACGCGGCGAACGGGTTCGTGGGATCGTCCGCGCACGCCGCGCCCGAGACCGACTTGCTCACGAGGACCTCGTGAGCGATCGCGATGTACCCGCCGCCGGAGACGCAGGTGAGGTAATCGGCCTTCCCGAGCCACGCTCGCGCCCGGAGCTCCTGAAGCGCGCCCAGGCAATAGGCGGCAGACCGGATGCCCCCGCCCGAGCACGAGATCCCCCTACGGTCCTCGCTCGGGCGGTCGAGGTACTGGGCCCAATCGAGCTCGGGATCCGGCGCCGAAGGCCGGACGCGCTCGACCGCGCCCATGCCCGCGGTTTTCTCGTAAGGGGAGTAGCTCCCCGGCGATCCGGTCCGCTCGCGCACGCTGCCACCTCACACAGGGTGTGATCTCGTCGCGGGCGCGCGCATCCTGGCACGGATCCCACCCGGGCGCGAATCGTGCACGCCGGCGAGCGCGGGTCTATCGCCGCGTTGCCCGAGCGCAGGGATTTCACGTACGCTTCGCCGCCATCGACCCTCAGCGAGGAAGGAGCCACACGTGGAGGCCTTCGCGGTCCCGATCAAGCCGGGCAAGGATGAGGCGTGGAAGTCCTGGGTGGCCGAGGCGACGGGCGCCCGCAAGGCCGGGTTCGACGACATGAACGAGCGCATGGGGCTGACGACGCATGCGGCGTGGCTCCAGCAGAACCCCGACGGCAGCCAGCTCGCGATCGTCGTGCTCGACGGCCCCGGCGCCTCGGGGTTCCTCGGCAAGGTCGCCACCTCGGATCACGAGTTCGACGCCTGGTTCCGGACGAACATCGAGGACATCCACCCGATGGACTTCTCGGCGCCTCCGCCGCCGGCGCCGGTGCGCTTCCTCTAGACGGGCGGGCGGATCAGCCCGCCGGTGGCGAGCAGGTCGAGCAGTCGAGCGCGATCGCGGCCTCGCCGGTCACCGGGAACGGCCCGCCGTCGGTCGTGTCGACGGCCGTCCGAAGCTCGGCGTGGGTCGGGCTCGTGCGCGGAACGACGTACGTCGTGGCCATCGCGCCCTGGACGCCGACCCAGTCGCCGGGCGGCTCGATGCCCGTCTGGATGAACCGGAGCTCGAGCATGCTCGCGGATGCCGTCCCCTCG